>NZ_CP104578.1:4127500-6690000 GCF_036826855.1 Streptomyces sp. SJL17-4
CAGCGGGCGGGCCATCGACCGGCGCGGGCCCGTGCCGGTCCTGCTGGTCGCCTCGGTCGTCGCCGCCGTGGGTGCGGTGGCGATGGGCTTCGCGTCCAGCGTGCCCGCGGCCGTGGGGGCCGCGGCGCTGCTCGGTGCCGGTACGGCCGTGCTCCAGCCGGCTCTCGCCACGATGATCGTCTGGTGCTCGACGCCCGTCGGACGCACCCGGGCCTTCGCCATGCAGTTCTTCCTGCAGAACCTGGGTCTCGGTGTCGGTGGTCTGATCGGTGGTCTGCTGGTCGACACCAGCCGGCCGGGCAGCTTCATCCTGCTGTTCTCGATCGAGGCGGCGATGTTCCTCGTTCTTGCGGCGGTCGTCGGGACCGTGCGGATGCCGGGCTCCCCGGCGTTCCAGGGCGCCCGTCCCTCCGAGGGCGGCAAGGGCGGCGGCGTCCGCGCGCTGCTCGGGCACAAGGCCATGGTGCAGCTGTGCGTCCTCGGCTTCGTCCTCTTCTTCGCCTGCTACGGACAGTTCGAGTCGGGTCTCGCCGCGTACGGCACCGAGGCCGCCGGCATCCAGCCCTCCACGCTCGGTATGGCGCTGGCCGCCAACACCGCGGTGATCGTGGCCGCTCAGTTCCTGGTGCTGAGGTTCGTCGAGCGCCGCAAGCGGACCCGGGTGATCGCGGCCGTCGGTCTGATCTGGACCGTGGCCTGGCTGATCGCCGGGTACGCGGGACTCGGGCACGGCAGCCAGGCCATGGCGACGGCGGCCTTCGTCTCCACGTACGCCCTGTTCGGGCTCGGTGAGGCGATGCTGTCGCCGACCGTGGCCCCGCTGGTCGCCGATCTGGCGCCGGAGTCGATGGTCGGGCAGTACAACTCGGCCTTCGCGCTGGTCAAGCAGTTGGCGCTGGCCGTCGGGCCGGCCGTGGGCGGGCCCATGGGTGCGGCGCTGCACGGTCCGTACATCGTGACGTTCGTGCTCTTCTCGCTCGGCATCACGTTCCTCGCGGTGCGACTGGGCAAGCAGCTGACCCCGGAGCAGAACCAGCCGTCGCTCGCCGTGAAGCCGTCCCGGGTCGTGGCGCAGCACCTGCCCGAGAAGGAGACCGCGGCCGCCTGACCCTAGTGGTCGGGCAGGGCGAACTCGCACCAGACCGCTTTGCCGCCGCCCGGTGTGCGGCGGCTCCCCCAGGACGAGGCGATCGTCGCGATGATCGAGATCCCGCGACCCGCCTCGTCCTCCGTTTCCGCCCTGCGGCGGCGCGGCAGATGGTCGTCGCCGTCCGTGACCTCGATGATCAGTCGGCGGTCGGTGCGGCGCAGACGGAGCCGCATGGGCGGGGTGCCGTGCTGGAGGGAGTTCGCCACCAGTTCGCTGGTGGCGAGGACGCCCAGGTCGCGCAGTTCGACCGGGAAGCGCCAGGACGACAGGACCCCGGAGGCGAAGGCACGCGCGCGGGGGGCGGCTTCCACTCCGCCGAGGAGTTCCAGGGCCGCGTTGTGGAAGAGCTCCGCGTCCGCGCCCTTGCGGGACGGATGCTGGACGACCAGGACGGCCACGTCGTCGTCGTGCTCCGCGGTGACCCCCAGGGAGCGGAGCAGCCGGTCGCAGACGACCTGCGGGGTGCCGCTGGCGCCGGAGAGCGCGCGGGCCAGGGCGGCGACGCCCTCGTCGATGTCCTCGCGGCGCCGCTCGACCAGACCGTCGGTGTAGAGGACGGCGGTCGAGCCGGGAGGCAGGGCGATGGAGCCGGAGGTGTGCAGCCAGCCGCCCGTGCCCAGCGGGGGGCCCGTCGGGTCCTCGGCGCGCCGGACGCTGCCGTCCTCGTCCCGGACGAGGATCGGGAGGTGGCCCGCGGAGGCGTAGACCAGCTTCCCCTCGTTGGGGTCGTGGATCGCGTACACACAGGTGGCGATCTGGCTGGCGTCGATCTCTGCGGCGAGGCCGTCGAGGAGCTGGAGCACCTCGTGCGGGGGCAGGTCCAGGCGCGCGTAGGCCCGGACGGCGGTGCGGAGCTGGCCCATGACGGCGGCGGCGCGCACCCCCCGGCCCATCACGTCGCCGATGACGAGCGCCGTGCGGCCGGCGCCGAGGGTGATCACGTCGTACCAGTCGCCGCCGACGGCCGCGTCGGTGCCGCCGGGCTGGTAGGTGGCGGCGATCCGCAGGTCGTCGGGCTGCTCCAGGTCCTGCGGGAGCAGCGAGCGCTGGAGGGTGACGGCGGTCTCGCGGTGGCGGCGCTCGCTGGCCCGCAGCCGCTCGGCGGCCTCCGCGTGGTCGGTGACGTCGGCGGCGTGGACGAGGACTCCGCCGCCTTCGAGGTGCGCGCTGTCCACGGGCAGGCACGTCACCGTGTACGAGCCGCCGTCCTGGGTGCGGCGGGACTTGACCGTACGCGGCTTGCCGCTGCGCAGCACCTGGTCCATGAGGGGCAGCAGGCCGAGCTCCTCCGCCTCCGGGCAGGTGTCGGCGACGGGTACGCCCGCGGGGCGGGGGCCGAAGGCGGCGGCATAGGCGTCGTTGACGTACGCGATGCGGTGCTCCGGGCCGTACGCGAGGGCGACCAGGCCGGGGAGCCGGCCCAGGAGCTCTCGTACGGAGAAGTCCTCCAGGGCGGGTACGTCGGCGGGCTCGCCGGTCTCGGGAGCCTCTTGGGCGAGGTGCTCCAGCTGCTGCGCGTACTCACCGCGGGCGGCGGGCACGGAGCCTTCGGTCCCCCGCGCCGCACGGCGCTGTGTACCGGGGAGCCGGGCGCTCCAACGGGTGAAGTTCACGGATCTCTATGCCTCGTGGTGTCGGTGCCGTGCAGAGTCACGCTGTGCAGGTGTGAGCCCACCTATGGTCACACGTCCAGTGTGGACGAGTGCACTGACAGTGATGTCAGGACGACGGCTTGTCGCCGTGGTCGGGTGGTGGAGCGGCGGCGAGTTCGAATTCGGCGCGGGGGTGTTCCAGCGACCCGAGGGAGACGATCTCCCGTTTGAACAGGCCGGACAGGGTCCATTCTGCGAGGACCCGGGCCTTGCGGTTGAAGGTGGGCACCCGGCTCAGGTGGTAGGCGCGGTGCATGAACCAGGCCGGGTATCCCTTGAGTTTCCGTCCGTAGACGTGGGCGACGCCCTTGTGGAGCCCCAGGGAGGCGACGGAGCCGGCGTACGCGTGCGCGTACTCCTTGAGCGGCTGCCCGCGCAGGGAGGCGGCGATGTTCTCGGCGAGGACCTTGGCCTGGCGGACGGCGTGCTGGGCGTTGGGCGCGCACTCCCTGCCGGGTTCCTCCGAGGTGACGTCGGGGACGGCGGCGGCGTCGCCGGCCGCCCAGGCGTGGGCGACGCCCTCGACGGCGAGCCCGGCCGTGCAGCGCAGCCGGCCGCGCTCGTTCAGCGGCAGGTCGGTCGCGGCGAGGACGGGGGCGGGTTTGACGCCCGCGGTCCAGACGACGGTGCGGGTGGGCAGCCTGGTGCCGTCGCTGAGGACGGCGACCCGGTCCTCGCAGGAGTCGAGGCGGGTCTCCAGGCGTACGTCGATGTTCCGGCCGCGCAGCTCCCGGATGGCGTACCTGCCCATCTCCTCGCCCACCTCGGGCAGGATCCGGTCCGAGGCCTCGACGAGGACCCAGCGCAGGTCCTCCGGCTTGACGTTGTGGTAGTACCGCGCCGTGTAGCGGGCCATGTCCTCCAGCTCGGCGAGCGCCTCCACGCCCGCGTACCCCCCGCCGACGAAGACGAAGGTCAGGGCGGCGTCGCGGATCGAGGGGTCACGGGTCGAAGAGGCGATGTCCATCTGCTCGATGACGTGGTTGCGCAGGCCGATGGCCTCCTCCACGGTCTTGAAGCCGATGCCGTGGTCGGCGAGCCCGGGGACCGGGAGGGTCCGGGAGACCGAGCCCGGCGCGATGACCAGCTCGTCGTACGTGAGGTCGACCGCGCCGGTGCCCTCCTCGGCGGTCGCGAGGGTGGAGAGCTTCGCGGTCCGCTTGGCGTGGTCGACGGAGAGGACCTCGCCTATGACGATCCGGCAGCGGTCGAGGACCCGGCGGAGCGGCACGACGACATGGCGCGGGGAGATCGAGCCGGCGGCGGCCTCGGGGAGGAACGGCTGGTACGTCATGTACGGCTCGGGGGTGACCACCACGATCTCGGCGGCGCCGGCTCTCAGCTCGGCCCTGAGCTGCCGTTGGAGGCGCAGCGCGGTGTACATGCCGACGTAGCCACCGCCGACCACGAGAATGCGCGCAGGTTCGGTCACTGTCCCATGACGCACCCCCGTCCGTGGTTTGTCCACAGCCCCGGCAAATTGTGTGACCGGAGGGGTACGGAGGCGCGGGGTGGCGCACGAGGCGGGTGTGGGCACAACGGCGCAGGTCAGGACGGTCACGCCGGGTTCGGTGGGGGGTCGGAATCGGGAGTGTTCCGGTCCTTGCTCCGATCGGGGGGCGCACCGTACGGAACTCCCCCTTCTGAATTGACCCGGACTCAACTATGTTCGTACTTCGTCGGGGTGTCGGATGGGAGCGCGTGGACCGAAGCGCTCGTCCACCGGAGGCCCCGTTTTCAGGGCGGGGAGTCTCCGGGGGGAGACATCATGAGCGGGGGAACGCTTATGCATATTCAGGATTCACGATGGCAGACGGGCGCCGGGACGGCGACCGTGGACGACGGCCCGCACGCGGGCGTCGGCGGCTCCGAGCGCCACGGCGCACCGGTGACCGGCAGGTCAGCGCCGCTGCGGGTGGACGCCCAGCGCAATCTGGAGCACGTCCTGCGCGCCGCGCGCGAGGTGTTCGGCGAGCTCGGTTACGGGGCTCCGATGGAGGACGTGGCACGCCGCGCCCGCGTCGGTGTCGGCACCGTCTACCGCCGCTTCCCGAGCAAGGACGTGCTGGTCAGGCGGATAGCCGAGGAGGAGACCTCCCGGCTGACCGAGCAGGCACGGGCCGCGCTGGGCCAGGAGGACGAGCCGTGGTCGGCGCTCTCCCGGTTCCTGCGGACCTCGGTCGCCTCGGGCGCGGGCCGGCTCCTTCCGCCCCAGGTGCTGCGGGTGGGCGTCGACGAGGTCACGGTGCTGCCGCTCGGCGGCGACTCCCAGGACTCCCAGAACTCCCACAACGCCGACGACGCGGCGCGGGTGCCGTACCAGCGGGGTGTCGGTGAACCGGGGGACGCGCGCGTGGTCGCACCGCGGGCCGTACCGGCCGAGGAGAGGGACGACGCGGGCGCCGCGGAGCTCCTCGAGGTGGTCGGCCGGCTGGTCGACCGGGCGCGTGAGGCGGGTGAGCTGCGGACCGACGTGACCGTGGCCGACGTCCTTCTCGTCATCGCCACGGCCGCCCCGGCGCTGCCGGACGCGGTGCAGCAGGCGGCGGCCTCGACGCGTCTCCTCGACATCCTGCTCGAAGGGCTGCGCTCCCGGTAGGAGTCGGCTGCCGCGCCCCGGCGCGGGCCGGAGTCTTCGTGGTCCGGGCGGATCAACGAACATGACACGAACGTGTGAGCGGTTACGCCCGGATACACGAAGTCGCCCCGGATGAGTGGTAAGTGGACGCGGCGCTTCGGCGTGCCCGCGCTCTGTGGCAGGCTTGGCCGGTGTTCGGGTCCGAGCGTGCGTACGGGGGCTTCCGCGATGAGCGGTGACAGTCGGGACGAGCCGCTGGGCGGCCCCGCCGAGGCGGGGGGCCTGCCCTCCCGGCAGGTGCCGAGCCAAGGTGGGCCGGGAGGCCTCGCCGGCGCGCCGGACACAGCCGGGGCCGTGGGTTCGGGTTCGGCCGGAGCTGGTGCCGTGGGTTCGGGTTCGGCCGGAGCTGGTGCCGTGGGTTCGGCCGGGGCCGGGGGCGCCGTCGGACCGCTCGACCCGAGCGTGCCGCAGCAGCGCGAGGTCAAGACCTCCGGGTGGGGCGCCGGTTCCGGAACGAGTGCCGGGTTCGACGCGACCGGGGCCGGTACCGCCACCGAGGACGACCCGGACCACGACACCGAGCACGACACCGAGCACGAACCCGAGCACGACACCGTCCTTCCGCCGCCCGTCGAACTGCCGCCCTCCGACTCCGAGCTCGTCCAGCTCATGCGGGAGGGCGACGACTCCGCGTACGAGGAACTGTTCCGCCGGCACTCCGACGCCGTGCGCCGGTACGCCAGGACCTGCTGCCGGGACGCCCACACCGCCGACGACCTGACCGCCGAGGTCTTCGCCCGCACCCTCCAGGCCGTCCGCGGCGGAGCCGGGCCCGAACAGGCCGTACGCGCCTATCTGATGACCACCGTCCGGCGCGTCGCCGCGAGCTGGACGAAGACCCAGAAGCGAGAACACCTCGTCGAGGACTTCGCGGTGTTCGCGGCCGAGGCCGCCCGCGCCTCCGAGGTCTCCGACCAGAACGCTTCCTTCGGGGCGGGCCTCGACCTCGGCGCCGACGTCCTGGCCATGCACGAGGCCGAGCAGTCGCTCGCCATGCAGGCCTTCCGCTCGCTGCCCGAGCGCTGGCAGGCCGTGCTGTGGCACACCACCGTCGAGGAGGAGTCCCCCAGCGAGGTCGCACCGCTCTTCGGCCTGACCGCCAACGCCACGGCCGTCCTCGCCAGCCGCGCCCGCGAAGGCCTCAAGCAGGCCTACCTCCAGGCCCACGTCAGCCAGTCCCTGACGGCCGGCGGCGACTGCGCCCGGTACGCCGACCGGCTCGGCGCCTACGCGCGCGGTGGCCTGCGGATGCGCGCCGAACGCGGACTGCGCAAGCACCTGGACGAGTGCGCCAAGTGCCGGCTCGCCGCCGGTGAGCTGGCCCATGTCAACGCCGGGATCCCCGCGCTGCTCCCGGTCGCCGTCATCGGCTGGTTCGCCGCCGGGTACTCGCTCAAGGCCGCCGGCGTCGTCGCCGGTGGCGCCGTCGGCGCGGGTGCGGCCGGTGCCGCGGCCGCCGCCACCGGCTCCTCGGGCGGTGCGGCATCCGGAGGCGCCGCCGCCGAGGGGCTCGGCGCGCCCGCGAAGGCCGGTATCGCGGCCGCCGTGGCCGTCGCCGCGGCCGCCGGACTCGTCTGGGCCATGGCCGGGGACCCTCAGCCGGTGGCCGCGCCCAAGCCCACCCAGCCCGTCGTCACCCCCGTCGTACCGGCGGAGCCCGCGCCGCCGCCGAAGCCGACGCCGAAGCCCGTACCGCCGCCCCCGCCCGTGACGTCCGAGCCGCCGGCGCCCACGCCGACGCCGACCCCCACGCCCCCTCCCGCGAAGCCCACGCCGAAGCCGACGCCGCCGCCGAAGCCCAGACCCACGCCGACGCCCACGCCCACGCCGACGCCCAGTCCCGAGAAGCCCTCGCCCAAGCCGGCGCCCCCGCCCGCCCCGCCGAGCGTCTACCAGGTCAACCAGCTGGACTACGGGATCTTCGGCGACGGCACCGAGCCCGAGGTCGACCTCTCCGACAGCAGCTGGATGTGGCAGCGCGACAACCTGTCCATCGGCGGCACCCCGTACGCGCACGGAGTGAGCGTCCACGCGCCCTCGTCCCTGCTGATCAACCTCAACCGGCAGTGCACGAGTTACGACGCGATCGTCGGCGTCGACGACCTGAGCGCCCTGCTCGGCGTAGGCGGCGTCCGGTTCTCCGTGTACGGGGACGAGGAGCGGCTCTGGCGCTCCGACGTGGTCCGGCCCGGCGACCCGCCGGTCCCGGTGCACGTCGACATCTCCGGCCTCAGCATGATCCGGCTCGTGGTGGAGGAGCACACGCCGTTCGGGCGGACCGCGGTCGCCGACTGGGCGCAGTCCGGGATCAGCTGCTCCTGACGTCCCCGCACGACCCGGATCCGTCGGGTCCGGGGCGCGCGGTGATGACGGACTCGGCGAGGGTCAGTACGTCGTCGATGCCGAGGCCCTTCCCAGCCGCGCGGGCGGCGGCGACGCCCGACGGACCGAGCGCCGTGAGTGCCCGTTCGGTCACGGCCTCGACGTCCCGCAGACCCGGGACGGAGCGCGGCAGCTCGGCACGCCAGGCCTCGACGGCCGCCATGATCCTGATCGCCAGGGCGGGTTCACCCGCCATGGACAGGACGACCGCGAGGCCCTCCCCCAGGGCCGCGGTCACGAAGTCCGCGCACTGCGCGTCCCGCGCGCGGCGCAGCGCTTCGACGGCCGTGGCGACGGCGGAAGCCCGCCCCTCGCCCGCCTCGACGCGCGCGGAAAGCCCCACGAGCACCGCCTCGAAGTGCGGTGGGGGCGCACCCGTCGCGACCGTGCGGCCCGCCGCCTCCAGCTGGGCGCGGGCCGCCGCGACCTCACCGCGGTACAGGGCGAGCGCGGCACGCAGGAAACAGACGAACACACCGGTGTCCCGCACGCGATAGCGCTCCGCCTCCCGCGAGGCCTCGTCGAGGCCCTTCTCCGCGGCCTCCATGTCCCCCGTCTGGTAGGCGAGTTCGGCCAGGCGGGCGAGGAGGAACGGCGACTCGGCGTGCGCGCCGACCTCACGGGCCAGCCGGAGGGCCTCCTCGTACGCCTCCCCCGCCTCCTCGACGCGGCCGCGCAGCATATGGGCCTCTCCCACCGCGCTCGCGATCTGGGCGCCCAACCAGCGGTCGCCGACGCGCCGGGCGAGCAGGCGGAGTTCGGCCAGGTCCTCGTCGATGCCGGGCATGCCGCCGGGCATGTCGACGACCATGTGCGTACGGAACATCAGGCTGACGCCGACCTCCCAGTCGCCGGCGTGGCGACGGCAGTTGGCGACGGCCTCGTCGAGGAGGCCGCGGACCACGACCGGTTCCTCGGTGAGGTACGCGGTGAACGGCCAGAGCAGTCCGGGGAACCGGGCGCCCTCGGGGCCGGGAGGCTCGCCGAATGCGGCCCGTACGCGGCGGGCGAGCGCGAGCGTCTCCGGTTCCTCGAAGTCGCCCAGGGTGCGGCTCTCGACCTCCAGGAAGAACTGCAGCATGCGCAGGCGCATGCGGGGCCAGTAGCGCGGGTCGTCGGGGTCGTTCGGGTCGTCGCCGAGGGCGACCGCGCGGACGACCCAGGTCAGGCCCTCGGGGCGGTAGTTGCGCAGCCACCAGAACCAGCCCATGGCGAGGACCAGGCGGTGGGCGGCGGCCTCGTCGGGTGGCGGTCCCCCCTGCTGGAGCGGAGCCGAGAGTTTGGGGGAGGTGCCGACGGTGCGGTGCAGGGCGGCCCGGATGTTGTCCAGATCGCGCTCGATCCGGTCGATCCACGGGAGCTGCTCGGCCGAGCGGAGTTTGGGCTCGGCGGTCTCGGCGAGGGCCGTGAAGTGGGCGGTGTGGGCGGCCTCGGCGGCGGCGAGGACCGCCGGGGTCTCGGCGGCACGCTCGACCGCGTACTCGTGGATGGTCTCCAGGAGCCGGTAGCGCATCTCGCCGCCCTCGGTGGGGGTGGCGACGACGAGGGACTTGTCGACCAGGGCGCCGAGCAAGTCCGCCGCGCGCGGGGAGAGGGCCTCCGCGGCGGCGAGGTCCCAGCCGCCGGCGAAGACCGAGACCTGGCGGAGCAGGGTGCGCTCGTCGGGGTCGAGCAGGTCCCAGGACCAGTCGACGACGGCGCGGAGGGTCTGCTGGCGGGGCAGGACCGTGCGGGAGCCGGAGGTGAGGAGACGGAAGCGGTCGTCGAGGCGGTCGGCGATCTGGCGCGGGGTGAGCAGCCGGAGGCGGGCGGCGGCCAGTTCGATGGCGAGGGGCAGGCCGTCGAGGCGGCGGCAGATCTCGTCGACGGCCGCGCCGCCGTCCTGGGCGAGGTCGGCGTCGGGGCGTACGGCGCGGGCGCGCTCGGCGAAGAGGCGGTGCGCGGGGTCCGGCGGCAGCGGTTCGAGGGGGCGGACGGACTCCCCGGGGACGCCGAGGGGTTCGCGGCTGGTGGCGAGGATGCGGAGTCGCGGGCAGTCGGTGAGGAGGGTCTCGGCGAGGGCCGCGGCCGCGTCGATCACGTGCTCGCAGTTGTCGAGGACGAGGAGGACGGGGCGGCGGGCGAGGTGCTCGACGAGATGGGCCGTGGGGTCGTCCTGGAGGGTCACGCCCTCGCGGGTGATCAGGTGGACCTCGCGGAGCCCGAGCGCGGAGAGGACGGCGCCGGGGACGGCCTCGGGGTCGTCGAGCGGGGCCAGTTCGACGACCCAGGCGGCGGGGGCGGGGGTCAGGGCGGCTTCGGCCGGGGGCTCGGCCGGGGCTTCGGGCGGGGCTTCGGCTGGGGCTTCGGGCGGAGCGAAGAGCCTCAGGGCGGCCTCTTCGGCGAGCCGGGTCTTGCCGGAGCCGCCGGGGCCGGTGAGCGTGACGAGGCGGCATCGGTCCAGATCGGCGTGGAGCGCGGCCAGCTCGGGCTCCCGGCCGACGAAGGAGGTGAGGCGGGGGCGGATGTTGCCGGGGGTGGGGGCGGGATTCCCGGGGGCCGGGGTGCTTGGGGCCGCGGTGAAGAGGCTCGGGCGGTCCGGTCCGGGCGGCTCGGGGTGGGCCCCCCGCGCGGCAACGGGGCTCTGCCCCAGGTCCGCTGGCGTCGTCGTCGGCTGCGGGCGGGCGGGCGGCGGTGTGCCCCAGGGGCCGCTCGCCCGGGGAGGGCCCGCGGGCGCCGTGAGGAGTTCCTGGTGGAGGGCGACGAGCTCGGGGCCGGGGTCGGTGCCGAGGGCGTCCGCGAGGGTACGGCGGGCCGACTCGTAGGCGGCGAGGGCGTCGGCGTGCAGGCCCTCGGCGCGCAGGGCGCGGATGAGCTGGGCCCGGAAGGCTTCGTCGTACGGGTACGTGGTGGTGAGCTCGGTCAGCTCCGGTACGAGTCCGTCGGTGGCGCCCCGGCGCAGATCGGCCTCGACGCGCTGCCGCAGGGCCGCGAGCCGCAGGGCCTCGGGGCGGACGCCGGCCGGGTCGGGCAGGTCGGCGAGGGCGGGGCCGCGGAAGAGACCGAGGGCCGGGCGGAGGAGTGCGGCGGCCTTCTCGGGTTCGCCCGCGTCGAGGTGGGCGCCCGCGTCCTTGGCCCGGCGCTCGAAGACGTACAGGTCGATGTCCTCGGGGGCGGCGACGAGCCGGTAGCCGGGGCCGGGGGTGGAGGCGACGGCCTCGCTGCCGAGGATCCGACGGAGGCGGCCGACGAGGGCCTGGAGGGCGGCGGGGGCGTCCTGCGGCGGGGAGTCGCCGTACACGTCGTCGGCGAGTTCGGTGACGGAGGCGGCCCGTCCGCCGCGCAGCGCGAGGGCGGCGAGGAGCGCGCGCAGCCTGGCGCCGCCGAGGGGGAGGGGGGTGCCGTGGGGGTCGAGGGCCTCGGTGGTGCCGAGGATGAGATACCGCACCGGCTCATTGTGTCCGGTGGCACTGACGTACGCCTCGGGGTTTACCCGGGGGTGACCCTGGGGTCGCGGCCGTCAGAACGCCGCGGTGTCCAGGGTGAAGCCGAGGGGGGTGGGGAGCGGGACCTGTGTCCCCAGCTTGTGGATGGACTTGTGGCTGTAGTCGTCGCCGGAGGGTTCGGAGCACACGACGGCTTCGCCGGCCTCGCGGTCGATCAGCAGGTAGAGGGGGATGCCCGCGCGGGCATAGGCCCGGATCTTCTGGACGCGGTCGCGGCCGGCGGTGGAGGTGGAGGTGACCTCCGCGACGAGGAGGACGGGGTCGGGGGCGTGCCACTCCTGCTGGTCGTCGAAGCTGCCCTTGGGGGCGATGACGAGGTCAGGAATCACGCGGACCGTCTCGGTTGCCCCGGGTAGGACAAGACCGACTCCCGTATAACGCCCGACACCCTTGTCATGGTCTCGGACCTGCCCGTTCAGTTCCGAGACGATCTCCTCGTGCTCGCCGTTGGCCGGAGGTACCACGTAGATCTCCCCTTCGATCAGCTCCACGCGCCAGCCCTTGGGGGCCACGGCGCTGAACAGCTCGAAGGTCTCCCGCACACTCGCGCCCTCACGGTCGGGCAGCCCCTCGGAGAGCACGCTCTCCGGAACCGGCAGCGGCATCGCCATGACGGACCTCCTTCGCTCGGTGCGACACTCTCAGCTTAGGGCGGGGGCCTTGTCACGGTCCTGGAAGCGTTCACTCGAACGAGCGTGCAGTGACGTTCCGCTCAGGAGACGGCCCTCACGCCGAGAGCGACCGTGAGGCGGGGATCAGCGGGCCCTGCACCGCGCGGGGCGGGCGGGGAGACGTCGTGTCCGTCCAGCACGAGCCCCGGCGGGACATGAGGCGGCGGAGCCACAGTTCGGTCGAGACCAGGTCGGCGAGGCCGTCGAGGGGGACGGAGGCGCCGTCGGCCGCCGAGCGGAGGGCCTCGCGGACCACGCGTGCCTCGATCAGGCCCGCGTCGGCGAGCAGCGGCGCGTCGAACAGGGCGATCAGGTGGGGGAGCGCCGCGCGCAGGCCCGCGCGCGTGGCTCCGGCCGGGACCGCCGGGTGGGGGGCGCCCCAGCCCGGGGGGAGGTCATGGATGCCGGCGCCGGAGAGGACGGTGCGCAGGACGTTCGCGCGGGCGTCCGGCTGGACCCGGAGCGATTCCGGGAGCACGCGGCAGGCCCGTACGACCTGGTTGTCGAGGAAGGGGGCGTGCAGGCGCTGGCCGCGGATCTCCGCCGCCTGTTCCAGGACCCGGTGGTCGGCCGCCGCACGCGCGAGCGCGGCACGCGCGCGTGCTTCGCCCGGGCGCTGGACGGAGGTCGGCAGGGTCGCCGCCCGGTTCAGGCGAACCGATACTTCAGCCAGTGCCTCCCCCGTCAGCCAGCGGGCCGCGGGCCCCGGCCGGGACCAGGTGAGCGCCGAGAGGGACGCCTCCAGGGGGCCGAAGCCGTCCGGAGCCGTACGGTTCGCCTCCAGGACCCGCTGGGCGGCCGCCTCCAGGCCCGTCCGGTACGGGGTACGGGCCAGCTTCCGCGCCGCCCGGTACACCGTCAGCGGCACCAGGAGCGAGCCCGCCGACGGCCCCGAGGCCTTCGCGAGCGCCGTCACCGGACGCACCAGGGAGCGGCGCCTGCGGTCCATCAGGAGGTCCGCGAGGCGTGCCGGGTGCGCGTCCAGGACCTGCTTGGCGCCCCAGCCGGTGAAGTGGTCGGCGCTGCCGCCCGCGAGTCGTCTCCGGTGCCGTTCGGCCGTCACGAGCGAGGGCCCCGGCTCGTCCGTGAGCGGCCCGTCAAGCGCGGCGTACGGGAGTGCCTCCTCGCCCCCCGCGACGACCACGTGGTGCAGGCGCGGGTCGGCCGCGATCGCCCCGGCCCGCTTCAGCTCGTCCTCCCGGTCCGAACCCGCGCGCGTGGCCAGGTCGTTGAAGGTGACGGCGAGCAGCCGCTCCCCCGCGCCGGTGCCCTGTCCGGTGATGGTGCCCGGCACTCCGGGGAGGCCCGCCGCGAGCAGCGCGAGCGTGCCGGAGGCGCTGCCACCGGACAGGTCGGCGCCGATGCCGGGCGCCGGGCGCGCGCCCCGGGCCGCGCGCCGGTCGGCGGGCCCCATGCCGGGCACCGGGCCCGGGTCGGGCAGCGGGGCCTCGGGCGCGTGCCGCGGGGCGGTGAGCCGCGCGCGTACGGCTTCGATCAGGGCGTCCCTGACCCCCTCGACGGCCTGCCGGGGGTCGGCCTGGGCCGCCGCGACCGCGAGCGAGGCGACCTGCTCGTACCCGGTGATCTCGCGCGAGCCCTCCCGCAGGATCAGCGCGTGGCCCGGCGGCACCCGCCGGACCCCCTCGTACGGGGTGGAGTCGCGCAGCGCCTCAGGGGTCTCCGGGCAGGCGAGCAGCGCGGCGAGATGGCCGATGTCGAGCTGGGCCTCGACCAGGTCGGCGAGCGGGAGGGCGGCGGTGGCGAAGGCGGTGCCGCCGTCCCACGGGGTGTGGAACACCGGCCGGGCGCCCGCGAGATCACCGGTGACGGTGACCCGGCGGCCGGCCTTGACGACCGCGGTGTAGCTGCCGGGCCAGGCAGTGAGATGCCGCAACGCGCCCCCGCGCGCGGTGAGCAGGCCGATCCGCAGTTCCTCGTCGCTCGCGGCGCAACAGCCGAGGACGGCGAGACGGGTGTGGTCGTCGACGGCCACGACCCGCACCTCGTCGGGCCGCCAGTCGCCGACCGCCCAGAGCGGATCGGGGCCGCCCCAGAGGAGTTGTGCGCCGACCGGTTGCACCGTGCGCCCCTCGGTGGCGGCCGCCTCCTGGGCGTAGCCGGAGCCGTATCCCCCGCCCGAGCCGGAGCCTGCGCCGTATCCGCCGCCGTACGAGCCGCTCACCGAGCCCGCCCGGGCCCCGGCCGTCGTTGCGAAGCCCGCGGCGACACTGCTCCAGCCCACCAGCCATCGCATCGGCGCCTCCACATCCGTTTCGGTGGGAGACATGCTGCCACGACAACGGCGCACGGGGCGGAGTCCGGGTGCACGCGCGCGAAAGCCGAATGCGCCCCTGGCATGGGCCAGTTGAACACCGGCGTCATTCGGCCAAATATCGCCCCTCCACGGGGGGGGGTGAGAAGCGTCCGGGGCACCTGCCCACGCACACCGCTTCACACCGGCCACCGGCAGCCCGGGAGGCGCTCCCGCCTCCCGGCGCCGTCCGCCGCCCGCGGGGAATGGGGCGGCGGTATCCCCCAGCCCACTGGTCCGGGACACTTTCCCGGCCGAGCGGGCCGACCCACGCGGTACTCATGGAAGCGCTCCCCCGGCCACGCCGAGAGAGCGCACGGCCGGGCGCACGGCCACACGGCGGGAGCACGAGCCGGTCCGCCGGGCCCGTCCGTCGGCCTTTCACACAACAATCTCGCCATACGGAACACCGCCCCTTAACGGTAGGGATGCGGCGAACTACGCTGTGTTTACGAATGCCGCACGCCTATGCCCGGCGTCGTGGCGGCCGTCTGGGTTGTCGAGGGGTGGCGTCATGTCCAGGGAGCAACGCGGGCCGAACGAAAAGCTCGGCACGGTTCTCGCCCTCGCGGGAATCAGCAACGCCGGACTGGCCCGGCGCGTCAACGACCTCGGTGCGCAACGAGGTCTGACACTTCGTTACGACAAGACCTCCGTCGCCCGGTGGGTGTCGAAGGGCATGGTGCCGCAGGGCGCCGCGCCGCATCTGATCGCCGCCGCGATCGGGCAGAAGCTCGGCCGGCCCGTGCCGCTGCACGAGATCGGCCTCGCCGACGCCGACCCCGCGCCCGAGGTGGGCCTCGCCTTCCCGCGCGACGTGGGCGAGGCGGTGCGCTCGGCGACCGACCTGTACCGGCTGGATCTCGCCGGACGGCGGGCCGGCGGCGGGATCTGGCAGTCGCTGGCCGGCTCCTTCGCGGTGAGCGCGTACGCGACGCCCGCGTCCCGCTGGCTGATAACCCCGGCCGACCCGTCGGTGGAGCGCGAGGCACCCCGCCCGCCGGGGGGCGGGATCACGGGCGCGGGCCGGGGCGCGGCGGGAGCGGCGGCGACCGCCTCGGCCGCCACCGAGCACGTGCGCGTGGGGCACAGCGACGTCGCCAAGCTCCGCGAGGCGGCCGAGGACGCCCGCCGCTGGGACTCCAAGTACGGCGGCGGGGACTGGCGTTCGTCCATGGTCCCCGAGTGCTTACGCGTGGACGCGGCTCCGCTGCTGCTCGGCTCGTACTCCGACGAGGTCGGCCGGGCCCTCTTCGGCGCGACCGCCGAGCTCACCCGGCTCGCCGGGTGGATGGCCTTCGACACCGGGCAGCAGGAGGCCGCCCAGCGCTACTACATCCAGGCCCTGCGGCTCGCCCGCGCCGCGGCCGACGTGCCCCTCGGCGGCTACGTCCTCGCCTCGATGTCCCTCCAGGCCACCTACCGGGGCTTCGCCGACGAGGGCGTCGACCTCGCCCAGGCCGCGCTCGAGCGGAACCGTGGGCTCGCCACCGCCCGCACCATGTCCTTCTTCCGGCTCGTCGAGGCACGCGCGCACGCGAAGGCCGGTGACGGGGTCGCGGCGGCGGCCGCGCTCAAGTCTGCCGAGGGCTGGCTGGAGCGCTCCCGGGAGGGTGACGGCGACCCGACCTGGCTGGGCTTCTACTCGTACGACCGGTTCTGCGCCGACGCCGCCGAGTGCTACAGCGACCTGAAGGCGCCGCACGAGGTGCGCCGCTTCACCGAGCAGGCGCTCTCGCGGCCGACCGAGGAGTTCGTCCGCTCGCACGGGCTGCGGCTCGTGGTCTCCGCCGTCGCCGAGCTGGAGTCGGGCAATCTGGACGCGGCCTGCGCGGCGGGCACGCGCGCGGTGGAGGTGGCGGGCCGGATCTCGTCGGCGCGGACGACGGAGTACGTACGGGATCTGCTGCACCGGCTCGAGGCGTACGGGGACGAGCCCCGGGTCATGGAACTGCGGGAGCGGGCCCGGCCGCTGCTCGTCACACCGGCGTGAGGGGCGGGGGCGCCGCTCGTCGCCCCCGACGCGAGGGGCGTGACCCGCGTCGGCACGCCCTGCGTCGGCGTGACCCGCATCGGCATGCCCTGCGTCGGCGTGACCCGCGTCTCGTGCCGTCGCGCGAGGTTTCACGGGATTGTCAGTGGGCCAGTGCACTATCGGGGGTGGGAGGTGGCGCTGGTGTTTGACTGTGACGTGCTGGTGATCGGCGGTGGGATCGTCGGTCTGTCGACGGCGTACGCCCTGACGCGCGCCGCTCCCGGCACCCGGGTCACGGTCCTGGAGAAGGAGCACGCGCTCGCGAGCCACCAGACCGGGCGCAACAGCGGGGTGATCCACAGCGGGATCTACTACCGGCCGGGGTCGCTCAAGGCCCGGTTCGCGGTCGAGGGCGCGGCCGAAATGGTCAAGTTCTGCGCGGAGTGGGGCATTCCGTACGAGGTGACGGGCAAGCTCGTCGTCGCCACCGCGCGCGAGGAGCTGCCCCGGCTGCACGCGCTCGTGCAGCGCGGCAGGGAGAACGGCATCCCGGTGCGCGAGCTCGGCCCCGCCCAGATCAGCGAGTACGAGCCCCGGGTGCGGGGCCTCGCCGCGATCCACGTGGGAACGACCGGCATCTGCGACTACGGGGCGGTGTCCCGGCGGCTCGCCGAGTCCTCCCGGGCCCGGATCCTGTACGGGGCCGAGGTCACCGTCATCGACCGGCGGCCCTGGGGGGTCGCCGTGCGGACGGCGGACGGCCGGGTGGTGCGGGCGCGGGTCCTGGTCAACTGCGCGGGCCTGCACTGCGACCGGATCGCGCGGCTCGCGGGCGACGACCCGGGCATGCGGATCGTGCCCTTCCGGGGGGAGTACTACGAGCTCCGGGACCCCTCGCTCGTGCGGGGTCTCGTCTATCCGGTGCCGGACCCCGCCTTCCCGTTCCTCGGGGTGCATCTGACGCGGGGGATCGACGGCGGCGTCCACATCGGGCCGAACGCGGTCCCGGCGCTCGCCCGTGAGGGATACGGCTGGTCCGTCGTCCGCCCGCGCGAGCTGGCCGGCACGCTCGCGTGGCCCGGCTCGTGGGCCATCGCCCGGGCGCACTGGCGGTACGGGGCGGGTGAGCTGCGGCGGTCGGTGTCGAAGCGGGCGTTCACGGAGGCGGTGCAGCGGCTGCTGCCGGTGGTGTCGGAGTCGGACCTGAGACGGGCGGACGCGGGGGTGCGGGCGCAGGCGGTGCTGCGGGACGGGACGCTGGTCGACGACTTCCTGATCCGGGAGGCGCCTCGGACGGTCCACGTCCTGAACGCGCCTTCGCCGGCGGCGACGGCCTCGCTGCCGATCGGCCGGGAGGTGGCGGGGCGGGCGCTGGCGCGGCTGTAGCCCACCGCCGTGGGGGGGGCGGCGGGGTTCGCCGTAGAATTGGGGCATTGTGTCTGAGCAGCCAGAGAACATCGCGCGCCCCCTCGCCGACGCCGCCGACCTCGACGGCGCCGCCGACGCCGCCGACCCCGTCGAGTCCGCCGAGTCCGCCGAGTCCGTCCGGCCCGTCTCGCAGCGGGGCAGTCAGCGGTTCGCGCCCGGTGAGGGCCCCCTGCCCGATCCCGCCGGGTCTCATCACGAGCGGCGGATCCGCAGCTTCCAGCCGCGGCGCAGCCGCGTCACGGCCGGCCAGGCCGAGGCCCTGCTGAAGCGGTGGCCCGACTGGGGCCTCGACATCGACGGCAAGCGGGTCCTCGACCTCGGCGAGATGTTCGACGGGCTGCCCGTCGTCCTCGAGATCGGCTTCGGCATGGGCGAGGCGACCGCGCAGATGGCCGCCGCCGACCCCGGCACCGGCATCCTCGCCGTCGACGTCCACACCCCCGGCCAGGGCAATCTCCTCGGCCTCGCCGACCGGAACGGCATGACCAACGTCCGGGTCGCCAACGGCGACGCGATCATCCTGCTCCGCGAGATGCTCGACAAGGACTCCCTCGACGGCTGCCGCGTCTACTTCCCGGACCCCTGGCCCAAGGCCCGCCACCACAAGCGGCGCCTCATCCAGCCCGAGTTCCTCAGCCTCCTCGCGACCCGGCTCAAGCCCGGCGCCGTGCTGCACTGCGCCACCGACTGGGAGTCGTACGCCGAGCAGATGCTGGAGGTGCTCTCCGCGCACCCCGACTTCGAGAACACGCAGGCCGACGGCGGATTCTCGCCCCGGCCCGACTTCCGGCCGCTCACCCGCTTCGAGGGGCAGGGGCTCGACAAGGGCCACGTCGTGAACGATCTCCTCTTCCGGCGGAAGTGACCCGGGGAAAGCCGCACCGACTGAAAGCCACACAGGCTTAACCCTTTCCCGCCTGTCGGTGGGGGTCGTTAGGGTCGCTCACGTGTCCTTCCCCGCCCCCACCGAAGCCGGTGCCGCCCCCGTCCCCCACCGGGACACCGAGGAGCCGGCCTTCCCGGCCGCCGCCGACCGGTCCCAGTGGCGCTACCGGCCCCGCCGGGACTTCTGGCGCAGCCGGCTGCTCCGGGCCGTCGCCCTCGTCACCGTGCTGGCGATCTGCGCGCTGTTCATCCTCGGTCTCGTCCGCGAGCAGACCGGCACGGAGGGCTTCCTGGTCGGCCTGGGCCTCGCCGTGCTTCCCGTACCGCTGCTGATGGCGGCGTTCCGCTGGCTCGACCGGGTCGAGCCGGGTCCCTGGAAGAACCTGCTCTTCGCGTTCGCGTGGGGTGCCTTCGCCGCCGCGCTCGTCGCGATCCTGGCCAATTCCTTCGCGGTCCGCTGGATCGCGACGGCCACCGCCGATCCGGCCTCGGCGGACACGCTCGGCGCGACCGTCGTCGCGCCGGTGGTGGAGGAGACCGCGAAGGCCGCCGCGATCCTGCTGCTCTTCCTCTTCCGCAGGAAGCACTTCGGCGGGCTCGTCGACGGCGTCGTGATCGCCGGGTTCACCGCGACCGGCTTCGCCTTCACCGAGAACATCCTCTACCTCGGGAACGCCTTCGGCGAGGACCAGGAGTTCGGCTCCACCGGCCTCGGCTCGGTGACGGCCGCGACCTTCTTCGTCCGGGTCGTCATGTCGCCGTTCGCGCATCCGCTCTTCACCGTGCTCACCGGCATCGGCTTCGGCTTCGCCGCCCTCGCACCGCGCGGCAAGCGGCTGCGCCGGGTGCTGCTGCCGCTCGCCGGGCTGCTGCTCGCCATGGGCATGCACGCCGCCTGGAACGGCTCGGCCACCTTCGGCGGCCCCCTGGCCTTCTACGCGGTGTACGGGGCGCTCATGGTCCCGGCCTTCGGCCTGCTGACCTGGCTCGCGGTCTGGAGCCGGCAGCGCGAGCTGCGCACGATATCCGGCGAGCTCCCGGCGTACGCGGCGGCCGGCTGGCTCTCCCCCGCCGAGCCGCTCGCGCTCTCCTCGATGCGCGCCCGCCGGCTGGCCCGCACCTTCGCCGCCCGTACGTCCGGGCAGCCGGCCGCGCGGGCCGTCGGCGAGTACGAGTCCTTCGCGACGACCCTGGCGTTCCTCCGGGACCGGGCCCGGCGCGGCACCGCCGGAGCGGACTTCCCGGCCCGGGAGCAGGAGTTGCTGCACCATCTGTGGCAGCGCCGGGCGGTCGCCTCCCCCGCCCTCACGTACGCGGCGCGGGCGACGGGCCAGGTCTGGGCACCGCCGCAGTACTTGGACTACGACGGCTTCAACCCGTACCGCAGCTGAGGGAGTCGGCCGGTCGGCCCGGACCCGCCCGCCGAGCCGGTGGCTGCCCCGCGGTCAGATCCCCGAGGCCTCCGTCAGGAGGGTCAGCTCCGCGTCCGTGAGCGTGAGCTCCGCCGCCGCGACCAGCGCGGGGACCTGCTCGACCGTACGCGCCGAGGCGATCGGCGCCGCGACGGTCGGGCGGGAGGCGAGCCAGGCGAGGGCGACGGTGGCGAGTTCCGCGCCGTGCGCCTCGGCGACCGTGTCGAGCGCGGAGAGCACGGCCCGGCCCCGCTCGGTGTCGAGGTGTCCGCCGGCCCCGGCGGCGCGGGCGCTGTCGACGGTGGCACCGGGGCGGTACTTGCCGGTGAGGAAGCCGGCGGCGAGGCCGTAGTACGGGACGGCGGAGAGTCCGGCCCGCTCGACGGTCTCCAGGAGCGGGCCCTCGTACGTGTCGCGGGAGACCAGGTTGTAGTGCGGCTGGAGGGCCACGTAACGGGCGAGGCCCTCGGACTCGGCGAAGTCGAGGGAGGCGCGCAGTCGCTCCGGGGAGATGTTGGAGGCGGCGACGGCCCGCACGGTGCCGTCCTTCACCAGCTGGTCGAGGGCGGTGACGATCTCCTCGACGGGGACGGACTCGTCGTCGAAGTGCGTGTAGTACAGGTCGATGTAGTCGGTGCCGAGGCGGCGCAGCGACTCCTCCGCGGCCGCCTTGATGGTGGTCGCGGACAGTCCCTTGAAGTGGGGGTGGGCGCCGACCTTGGTGGCGACGACGACATCGGCGCGGTTGCCGCGCGCGGCGAGCCAACGGCCGATGACGGTCTCGGACTCGCCGCCCTCGTTGCCCTCGGCCCAGGCCGAGTAGACGTCGGCGGAGTCGACGAAGTTGCCGCCCGCGGCGGTGTAGGCGTCGAGGACGGCGAAGGACTGCGCCTCGTCGGCGGTCCAGCCGAAGACGTTGCCGCCCAGGGCGAGCGGGAAGACGTGCAGGTCGGAACTGCCCAGCGGGCGGAGAGTCGTCATGGTCGAGACAACCGTCCGCCCCGCCGGGCCTATTCCGTCGGCTCAGGTGGCGAGCCGGGGTGTCAGAGGCTGAGGCCCTTGGAGCGCAGCCACTCCGCCGGGTCGAGGCCGGAGCCGCCGGGCGTGTGCACCTCCATGTGGAGGTGGGCGCCGGTGACGTTGCCGGTGGCGCCGACGCGGCCGATCGTCTCGCCGGTGCCCACGGTCTGGCCGGCGGAGACCGTCATGGAGGACATGTGGGCGTACCAGATCTCGGTGCCGTCCGAGAGCTCCAGGACGACGCGGTAGCCGTACGAGCCGGACCAGCCCGCCGACTTGATGGTGCCGCCGTGGACGGCCTTGAGCGGGGTGCCGGTGGGGGCGGCGAAGTCGAGGCCGGTGTGGTAGCCGGAGGACCACATCGAGCCGGACTGCATGTAGGTGGCGCTGAGGCTGTACGAGGAGAGCGGCAGCGTGTAGCTCGCGGCGAGCTTGGCGAGGCGCTCGGCCTCGGCCGCCGCCTCGGCCTTCGCCCTGGCCTCGGCTTCCGCCTTCGCCTTGGCCTCCGCCTCGGCCTTGGCCTTCGCCTCGGCGGCCGCCTTCTCCGCCGCGTCGGCCTTGGCCGCGGCCTCCGCGGCGGCCTTCTCGGCCGCCGCCTTCTCCGCCGCGGCCTTCTCGGCGGCGTCGGCGGAGGCCTGCTGCTGCTCGGCCTGCTGGAGGATGCGGGCGCGCAGGGCCTCGCCCGCGTCGCCGGCGCCGGGCGCGGCCTTCGCGGCCGGGCCGTCCTGGGTGATCAGGCCGGCCTGCTGCATCTGCGGGGTCTTCGTGCCCTGCTCGTCGTCGACGGTGGCGTACGTGGCGACGGTGAGCGGGTTCGGGTTGGCGCGGGCCGCGCTGACCGTCTCGTGGGTCTCCTCGGGGAGGAGGTCGCCGACGCCGGGCAGGTCGTGGGCGTCCGGCAGGTCGAGGTCCGGGAGGTCCGGCAGCGAGATGGCCACCGGGGGCTTCTCCTGCGCGGTGGCGAGGCCACCCGCACCGACGGCCGCGATCACACCGACGCCGAGGACGGTGGAGGAACGGGCGAAGTTGGAGCGCTGCTTGACGACACGGTGGCGGCCGCCGGAGCGGCTCTCGGCGCGGAGGGATCCCTCGGTGGGGTTCCACTCGGTGTCCGGGGCGGCGGGGCCCGCACCACCACCGAAGGCATCGAAGGGGGCTTCGGGTGCGGGAGTGTTGGACGCCACGGAGGCGCGCTCCTTTCCTTCCTTCTCGCCTACCGGGTTAGCTGACGGGTTCGGAGCAGGAAGGTCTCCTACGGGCACGGTCGCACAAGTGCGAAGGGCCCGATTCACCCCAAGTAGTGGTTCCCCGGTTCCTTTTCAGGATTCGGCGCGTGCGCACGGTGCCGTCTCTTGCGACGGCTGGGACGACCGCGCTGCGTTATCGAACGTTAATAGACGCGGGGTGCCGATTCCAAGCTGTTCCTCTTGATCATTCATTGAATTGGGAGGGAATAGTCCGACTTGACCTCCCTTCAGCAAGGGACGCCGAAACCCTCGCTACCTGACGTTATGTCAATTGTTATCGCAGTGACACCTCGCGACTACGGTCGGTGACCGGGCCTGCCGCGGGGGGATCCGGGCCCGCCCGGCGGCACCACCGGCATCGTCCGGCGCCGCTTCGGCTGCCCCGTCGCCGGGCGGCTCACCGCGAGCAGCGCCATGTCGTCCGTCGACCCGCCGCCGGTGTGCAGCCGTACGTCGTCCACGAGCGCGTCGAGCAGTTCCTCGGGCCCGGGGAAGATCCGCCCGGCGAGCCGCTCCCCCGGGTCGTAGAAGACGCCCTCGGCGTTCCGCGCCTCCGAGAGACCGTCGGTGTAGAAGAGCAGCGTCGCGCCCGGCGGGTACGGCCGCGCCTCGGCCCGGTCCGGCCACGACGCCAGATCGCCCATGCCGAGCGGCAGTGCCGGCTCGCCGGGCTCCAGCGTGTCCAGGCTCCCGTCCGCGGACAGCATCAGCGGCGGCGGATGCCCGCGGTTGACGACCCGTACGAAACCGTCGAAGGTGCCGCCCCCGTCACCGCGCGGGATCTCGGCGAGGACGGCCGTGGTGAACCCCTCGAAGGCGTCGAGCCCATGACGGCGGGTGCCCTCCCGGGCCAGGGCCCGTTCGAGCCGCTGCGCCACGCCCTCCAGGGTCCGCTCCTGCTCGGCCGCCTCCCGGAACGCCCCGATGACGACGGCGACGGCCTCGACCGCGTCCAGGCCCTTGCCCCGGACGTCGCCGACCACGAGCCGCACCCCGTAGGGGGTGTCCTGGACGGCGAACAGGTCGCCGCCGATGAACGCGTCCGCCTGCGCCGCCTCGTACCGCGCCGCGCACTGCAGCCCGCCGATCCGCTCGGCGGGCGTCGGCAGCACCGCCTTCTGCGCGGTCTCCGCGATGACCCGCGCCGAGGCGAGCCGTTCACCGCTGCGGCGGACGACCCGGTTGATGAGCAGGGCGAGCACGGAGACCGTGAGCACCGTCAGGATCTCGGTGAGCGAGGGGATCTCGGTCGCGGTGCCGTTGTAGACGTGCAGCCCGACCGAGGCGAGGACGGCGGCGATCCCGGTGAGCAGCGTCGTGAGGGTGGAGAAGAACGGTGCCGCGATCAGCGGGGCGGCGGAGAACATCGGCGCCGCGCTGTACTTGGCCGGCGTCAGGACGTCGAAGACGACCCCACCCACGATGATCAGCGGCGGCAGCGCCCGGAGGAACCTCCGGGCACCCCCGTACGGGCCACGGCCCTCGCCGCCGCGCCGCCCACCGATCGCTCCTGGGAGGTGCCCCACCTGTGCTCTCCTGCCCGGTCCGTCCCCGCGGCCCGTACCGCGCCCTCCCAGGGTGGCCGCCGCCGCCCGGGGCGGCGACTCCCAGGGGGCCGACCGGCGTACGGCCGGGGACCCGGCCCGGCCACGCGCGCGGGGAGGCGCCGCGGCGGTCTGCGCGGGCAGGTGGACGTCGAAGGACCCCGCTTCCCGGCGGCCGGGCGGGCTCGGGCTACAGGTTCCGCTCCGCGTAGATCTCCATCGCGTCCCGCACGAGGACCGCGGTGCCCTCGCCGTGCTTGTCGTAGTTCACGGTGAAGCGCGGGTCGTCGACGTACATACGGCCGAGACCGATCACGTACTCCTTGCTCGGCGTCGTGGTGGTGGACAGCCAGGCGACCTGCCGCCGCGCGATCTCCTGCACCTCGTCGCTGCCGGCGGCGCGACCCTCCTTGAGCGCCTGGGCGAAGTCGCGGGCGATGCCCGCCTGTTCGTCCATGAACGCCTTCTTCTGCGCGGCGGTGAGCGAGCGCCACCAGCGGTCGCCGCTCTCGTAGGCGTCGCGGCCCCAGCGCTCGGTGACCTCCTGCTCGTACACCGTGTGGTCGAAACCGTCGAACACTTCGTCGGCCATGAGCTCTTCTCCGTTCTCGGTCTTGTGGAGAGTGGTCCGCACCGAGGCGATCTGCCGTCCGATGCGCTCGCGCTCCTGCTCCAGCAGAGCGAGATGGGTGCGCAGGGCGGCGGACGTGTCCCGCTGCCCCGCGAGGACCTCGGCGATCGCGGGCAACGAGAGCCCCAGCTCGCGCAGCAGCAGGATGCGCTGCAGCCGCACGAGCGCCGCCTGGTCGTAGTACCGGTAACCGTTCGCGCCGATCCGGCTCGGCTCCAGCAGTCCGCGGTCCCCGTAGTGCCGGAGGGTGCGACTGGTGGTGCCGGCCTTCTTGGCGATCTCTTGGATCGACCACTCCATACCGAGAACGCTAAATCTTGACGTTGCGTAAAGGTCAAGGCCGGACATGCGGGAACGACGAAGGCCCGGATCCAGTGACTGGATCCGGGCCTTCGTTGCTACTGAGTAGCGGGGACAGGATTTGAACCTGCGACCTCTGGGTTATGAGCCCAGCGAGCTACCGAGCTGCTCCACCCCGCGTCGGTAAACACGACTGTACGGCATGACCGGGGCGATCCGGAAATCGGATTCCGTCAGCAGCCGCAGTCGTCGGAGTCGACCGGCGCCGTGAGAGGGTCCGCGGCCTTCTCCGCGGGCCCCTCCCAGGTCTCGTACGCGAAGCCCTCGCGCACCCAGTACTCGAAGCCGCCGAGCATCTCCTTCACCTGGAATCCCCGCTCCGCGAGGGCCAGCGCGGCGCGCGTGGCGCCGTTGCAGCCGGGGCCCCAGCAGTACGTGACGACCGGCACGGACCGGTCGAGCAGCCGCTCGGCCTGCTCGGGGATGAGCGCGGTCGGCAGGTGGACGGCGCCGGGGACGTGCCCCTGGTCCCAGGAGGCGGCCGACCGCGAGTCGATCACCACGAACCCCGGGTCGGTGCCGTCGGCGGCCGCGGTCGCCAGCGCCGAGGCCACGTCGGAGACATCGGCGTGGAAGGCGAGGCTCGCGGAGAAGTACGCGGCAGCGGCGGCGGGAGAGGCCGGCGGGGTGCGGAGCACGGCGTTGACCTGCGAAGTTGTCGTCGTCATGAGGATCAATCTACGGATGGTGATCACCACGCTGAAGGGGTGATCCCCGGCGCTCCGAGCCATCGACCGGGGAATCCGTGGCGTTCGCCGCGAGGCGGCGTGGATCTCACGTAGCGGAATCCCCGGGACCGCCGATGCCCCGCCCTAAAGGGCGTGACAGACGCGTGACGGGTGGTGTCACATCGTCGAGGCTTGATCCGTCATGACGGCATGACGGGACGCGAACGGGGAGATCGACGAGTGGACCAGAACCGCGAGAACCACACCGACGGCAAGGACCTGCTGGCCCGGCGCTTCGAGGCCGACCGGGGGCACCTGCGGGCGGTGGCGTACCGGATGCTGGGCTCGCTCAGCGAGGCCGAGGACGCGGTCCAGGAGGCCTGGTTCAAGCTCAGCCGCAGCGACGTCGGCGCGGTGGAGAACCTGAGCGGCTGGCTGACCACGGTCGTCGGCCGCGTCTGCCTCGACATGCTGCGCTCGCGCGGCTCGCGCCGCGAGGACCCGCTGGAGTACTACGTCCCCGACCCGGTCGTCCGGGTCGCCGACACCACCGACCCCGAGCACGCGGCCGAGATCACCGAGTCCGTCGGCCTGGCGCTCCTCGTCGTCCTGGAGACCCTCGGACCGGCGGAACGGCTCGCGTTCGTCCTGCACGACATGTTCGCCGTCTCCTTCGACGAGATCGCGCGGATCGTGGACCGGACCCCGGCCGCCACCCGCCAGCTCGCCAGCCGCGCCCGCCGCCGCGTGCAGGACGCCACTCCCGCCGCCGGGCCCGACGCGCGCCGGCAGCGGGAGATCGCCGACGCCTTCCTCGCCGCCTCGCAGGGCGGTGACTTCGAGGGGCTGCTCGCCGTCCTCGACCCGGACGTGGTGCTGCGCGCGGACGGCGGCCGGACCCTCGCGGCCGTCTCCAAGGTCGTACGGGGCGCCGAGGCCGTCATCTCGCAGGCCCTCATGTACGCCAAGTTCCGGCAGGCCTCGCTGCCGGTCGTGGTCAACGGCGCGCCCGCGTTCGTCGCGGTCGCCGACGGCCGCCCGACCGTCCTCATGGCGTTCACGATCGCCGGGGACCGGATCGTCGAACTCCAGATCCTGGCGGACCCGGAGCGGCTCGCCGAGCTCGACCTCGCGGAGGAGGACCTGGCTCGCGCGACGTACTGAGACGACCGGCGTACGGGAACGGGCCGCGTACGGCAACGGCCGGGCGTACGGCAACAGTCGGCTTCCGAGGGGACCGGGTGTCTCCGACGCCCGGTCACTTCCCCCTGGCGGCCGTCAAGGAGGCCACGGCCGTCAGGGAGACGGCGGCGCTCGCGACGCCGAGGACGGCGCCCGCGGCGACGTCACCCGGATAGTGCACCCCGGTGTGGACGCGGGAGTAGCCCACGGCCATCGCCAGGACCTGCAGCGGCACGGCGACCGGCGGGAAGACCACCCCCACGGCGGTCGCGAAGGCGACCGCCGACGCGGTGTGTCCGGAGGGGAACGAGGCCGAGTCCGGCATCGGCACATGCCGGCCCACGACGACCCGGGCCGCCTCCCGGTCCGGCCGCGGCCTGCGGACGAGACGCTTGCCCAGCAGGTTGGCCGTGGCGGAGGCGACGGCCACCGCCCCGACGCCGGCGAGGGCGGCCCGGCGCGGCCGGCCGGGGAAGAGGGCGAGCCCGGCCGCCACGGCGAACGAGATCTTGGAGTGGTTCGCCGCGTGCGACAGCCTGCGGAAGCCCGTGTCGAGGGTGGGCGTGGGCGTGGCGGCCACGGCGGCGTAGACGGCCCCGTCGATCGCGCGGAGGTCCCTGAGGACGGCCCGGACGGGGTTCGTGGTGCGCGTGGGGTTGGGGTTGGGGGTGGTGGTGCCGGTCATGAACCGCTGCTCCTCGAAGTGGGCTGGAAGGCGATTTCGGTGATGCGCCGCCAGTCCAGTGGCGGCCGGGGCTCGATGACGCCGGGCCGGTCACGCGGCACGAGGACCCGTAGGGCGCCGGGGCGCAGGGTGCAGACGACGGGGGTGGGGAGGGTCAGCGCCTCACCGTCGACGGCGACGGCGATGGTGCCGGGGGCGCCGGGGGCACGGGTCGGCGCGGGGACGAAGACCGAGGCCGGCACGGGGACGGGGGCCGCGGCCTTCCCGGTCACCTCGACCCGAGCGGCCGTCAGGACGTTCAGGCCGGTCGCCTGGGTGCCCCGTACGGCCATCTCGGCGGCCTGCGCGGCCCCGTCGACCCGGATCGCGATCACCCCGAGCTCACCGCCGTCCAGGCGCGGTCTCCGGGCGGCGGCGGCGCCGAACGGATCAGGCGCGGCGTACGCGTTGTTGCTGACGAGGAGGGCCTGCTGGGCGGGCAGCCGGAGGCCGTCGGCGGTCGCGTCGAGACGGTCGCCGCCGCCGCCCTGGAGCAGGTCGGGCAGGACGTCGACGGCGGTGCCGGCCTTCGCGTCGCGGTACTCGGGGAGCTGGACGACATCGGCGTACACACCGAAGGAGACGGTGTTGACGAACGCCCGCCCGGACACGGAGCCGAGGTCGACGCGGAGTTCCTCGCCGTCGACGAGGGCGTCCAGACAGGTCGTCGGGTCGGCGCGGTCGAGGCCCAGGTCCAGGGCGAAGTGGTTGCGGGTCCCGGCGGAGATGACGAGGAAGGGCAGGTCGTGCTCGGCGGCCACGGCGGCGACCAGCGCCTGGGTGCCGTCCCCTCCCGCCACCCCGAGCAGGTCGGCGCCGTCGGCGACGGCCTCCCGGGCGAGCGCGGCGACATCGGTCTCGACGGACGGGTCGATGAGGACGACCCGCGCGCCCAGTCTCTCGGCCCGCTCGACGAGCCCGAAGCGGGCGACCTTCCCGCCCCCGGACTTCGGGTTCATGATCAGCACGGGCCGCTTCGGCCGGGGCCGCCGCTTCGGCCGCGGGCGCGCCGGCGCGCCGTTCATGTCGCGGATGAGGCGCAGGGCGGCCCGCGCGCAGATCAGCGCGACGCTCCACGACGCGAGGGCCCCGAGCCCGGTCAGCCAGGGGCCCCAGGCGACGTACAGGACGAGGACGGCGAGCGGCGCGGCGACGGCGAGCAGGGCGCCGGACACCCGCAGCGGCCCGCGGTGGGCGAGGAACCACCAGATGCCCACGGCCGAGCAGGCAAGCCCCACGAGCGCGCCCAGGAGGACCAGCAGCCCGCCGGCGCCGAGCCCCGTCAGCAGCAGCACGAGCGCCACCGCGGCGGCGCCGAGCGCCCACCGCGCCAGCGTCCGGGCCTGGTCCATCGGATCACCGGATCCGTTCCCCGTCACGGTCCCCACCTCCATGCTCAGCGTGCACGAACCAGATTCACCCACGGCGCCGCACACCGCGTCCCGGATACGGAAACGCCCCGACCGGTCGAAACCGGTCGGGGCGCTTCTCGGCAGCTCGGAGACCGAAACCCCCGCCTGCCACACGTAGGCCGTGTGGGACTCGAACCCACAACCAACGGATTAAAAGTCCGCTGCTCTGCCAATTGAGCTAACGGCCCGTGGACAAGCACACCCGTGCAGCATAGCCCGAGAGATCCCCCGAACCGATCGGGTATACGCGTATGGCTCGGGGCCCGTCCTCATGCCGGCCGCCCCCGCACGCCGAAAGCGACGTTCGAGCCTGTTCAAAGCGGCAGGGCCCGTACGTCACCGAAGTGTCGTACGGGCCCTGCTCAGAGTGCTACGTGAGGTCAGCCGTTGCGCTTCCAGCGCGGCTTGTCGTCGCGGCGGCCGAAGGAGCCACCGGTCGAGCCGGTCGAGCCGGTCGAGCCGGTGCCGCGGTGGTCGTCACGACGGCCGTACGGGCGGTCGCCGCCACCCGAGCGGAAGCCGCCGGCGGGGCGGTCGTCACGACGGTCGCGGTTGAACGGACGGTCGCTGCCACGGTGGCCGCCGGTCGGACGGTCGTTGTCACGACGCTCGAAAGAACGGCCGCCACGGTCATCGCGGTTGAAGCCACCCGAGGGGCGGTCGTCACGACGGAAACCACCGGACGGACGGTCGTTGTCACGACGCTCGAAAGAACGGCCGCCACGGTCGTCACGGTTGAAGCCACCCGAGGGGCGGTCGTCACGACGGAAACCACCGGACGGACGGTCGTTGTCACGACGCTCGAAAGAACGGCCGCCACGGTCATCGCGGTTGAAGCCACCCGAGGGGCGGTCGTCACGACGGAAACCACCGGACGGACGGTCGTTGTCACGACGCTCGAAAGAACGGCCACCACGGTCATCGCGGTTGAAGCCACCCGAGGGGCGGTCGTCACGACGGAAACCACCGGACGGACGGTCGTTGTCGCGGCGGAACCCGCCACGGTCGCCACCACGGTCACCGCCGCGGAAGCCACCGCGGTCACCACGGTCGTCGCGGTTGAAGCCGCCACGGTCACGGCGCTCGTAGTTGCCCCGCTCGTCGCGGGCCGGGCGCTCCTCGCGGCGCTGCTCCTCGGCGCGGGCGGCGCGCTCGGCCTCCACGGCGGCGGCCGCGACCTCGGCGTCGGCGGCCTCGGTCACCTCGGCGACAGCGGCCTCGGGGTCCTCGCCACGCTCACGGGCGGCGCGGGCCACCAGACGGTCGGCCTCCTCGCGGAGCTCGACGGCGCGGCGCTGCAGGCGCTCCAGCTGCTTGGTCAGGTCGACGACCTCGCGCTCGGCCTGCTTGGCCGAGTTGTTCGCCGAGTCGGCCTGGACCTCGGTCAGCGAACGGGCGCCGGTGATCTCGGCGACCTCGGGGTCGAAGACGCCCGAACCGCCGACCATGTGGCGCGAGGCGTCGACGCCCGCGTCCTCCATCAGGCGGAAGATCTGACGGCGCTGGTGCGGCAGGGCCAGGGAGACCACGACACCGGAGCGGCCGGCACGGGCGGTACGGCCCGAACGGTGCAGGTAGTCCTTGTGGTCGCCGGCCGGGTCCACGTTGAGGACCAGGTCGATGCCGTCGACGTGGATGCCTCGGGCGGCGACGTCGGTCGCCACGAGGGCGTTGACGTAACCCTTCTTGAAGTCCTCCAGGACGCGGGTACGGGCGCCCTGCGTCATGCCACCGTGCAGCGCGTCGGCCTTCACGCCGGAGTCGCACAGCTGCTCGGCGATGCGGTCGGCGCCCAGCTGGGTGCGGACGAAGATGATCGTGCGGCCCTTGCGGGCGGCGATCGCCGCGGTGACCGGGGCCTTGTCCTTCGGCTTCACGACGAGGACGTGGTGGGTCATGGTCGTGACGTTGCCCTGCGCGCTGTCGACCTCGTGCGTGACGGGGTCGGTCAGGTAGCGCTTGACCAGGGTGCCGATCTCGTTCTCCATGGTGGCGGAGAAGAGCATGCGCTGGCCGCCGCCGGGGATCTGGTCGAGCAGCTCGGTGACCTCGGGCAGGAAGCCCAGGTCGGCCATCTGGTCGGCCTCGTCGAGGACGGCGATCTTGACCTGCTCCAGGGAGCAGGCGCCGCGGTTGATGATGTCGCGCAGACGGCCCGGGGTGGCGACGAGGACGTCGACGCCGCGCTCCAGCGCGTAGATCTGGTTGCCCATCGACGTACCGCCGCAGACGACCTTCATCTTGAGGCCGAGCACGTCGCCGTACGGCTGGAGGGCGTCCGCGACCTGCATCGCGAGCTCACGCGTCGGCGTGAGGATGATGCCGCGGGGCTTCTTCTTCTCGGTGTGACCGTCGGCCAGGCCGGCGAGCAGCGGCAGACCGAAGGAGAGGGTCTTGCCGGAGCCGGTACGGCCACGGCCCAGGATGTCCTTGCCGGCCAGGGCGTCCGGGATGGTCGCCGCCTGGATCGGGAAGGGGGTGGTCACGCCGTTCTGCGCGAGCTTGCGCACGACGCCGTCCGGCAGACCGAGGTCGCCGAAGGTGATGGTGGGCTCGGCGGGCTCCTCGACGGAGTCGTCGGAACCGTCGACGTCCGTGTCGATGTCGAGGGCCTCTACGGCCTCGGCGAGGTCGTCGGTGTCGATCTCGACGATCGCGACAGCCTCGGCGGCGTCGACGATCTCGTCGTTCTCGGGCATGACGGCGTGGTCAGAACTGAAAATGGACATGCGAAATGCGAAACCTTCCGGAGTCTCGGCACGCGCCCGTCAACTCCGTGATTTCGCAAACGACCGCCTCAATGCGGTCAGCCACGGCTAGGGAGAGTACGCGCCACGCGGCGCTCTTCTGTGTCGGCGCCGGGCAATGGGATCAAACGATCTACCACCATACGCACCCTCCCCCACCTATGGCAAATCGGACTCCCTCACACCGGTCCGACCTGCGGAGACGCCGCCGGCTCCGGGGGCGCTCCCGGCCCGTCCGCCGCGCGCATCGCACCCATCTGCGGCTCGGATCCGGACGTCGGTGGATCGGTCGGGTTGGACGTCGGCTCCGGCGTCGGCTCGGGGGTCGGGTTGGACGTCGGCTCGGGCGTCGGTTCCGGGGTCGGCTCGGGCTCCGGGTCCGACGTCGGCGTGGGCTCGCCACCGCCGGGCCCGCCGGAGCCGCCGCCGTTCGCCCCGCCGCCGTTTCCGCCGCCGCTCCCGTTCCCGTCGCCGCCGCCCGCGCCACCGCCGCCGTCGCCGTTCCCGGCGGAGCCGCCCGCGCCGCCGCCGGGGCCGCCGGGGCCGCCCGTCGGGTGCGGCTTCGACGGGCCGCCGGGCCCGCCCGGACCCTCCACGGGCAGCACCGCGCCCGTGGAGGGCTTCGCCGTGCCCGAGGGAGAGCCGCTCGGCACCGGGGACTCCGTACCGGAGCCGGCCACGTCGGGGCCGCCGGCGTCCGGCCGGCCGTTCCCCGAGCCGCCGTCGCCGCCGGGCTCCCCGGCCGCGCCGCCGCCGGACTCGGTCGCCACGCCCCGCTTCCCGCCGGACGCGCCGGGCGCCGGCTTCGCCCCCTCGTCACTCACACTCATACAGCCGCTCAGACCGGCACAGGCCGCGACGGCCAGCGCGGCGGCGGCCCAGCTGACACGGGTGGGCAAATGGCGCACGGGGGCACCTCCAGGACACGACAGGCAGGAACGGAACGCGTTGCACTGCCCAACTCCCTCGGCGCCACAAGGGACACGCCCGAACGGGTCCGAGCGTCGAACACGCCTCGGACGCCGGGCCGGCTCAGCCGTAGCCCAGCGCGTGCAGCCGCTCGTCGTCGATGCCGAAGTGGTGGGCGATCTCGTGCACCACCGTGATCTCGGTCTCCGCGACCACGTCCTCGCGCGACTCGCACATCCGCAGCGTCGGCCCCCGGTAGATCGTGATCCGGTCCGGCAGCACACCGGCGTACCACTCACCGCGCTCGGTCAGCGGCGTCCCCTCGTAGAGCCCGAGCAGGTCGGGATCGTCCGGGGCGGGCTCGTCCTCCACGAACACCGCGACGTTGTCCATCAGCCGCGTCAGCTCCGGCGGAATCCGGTCCAGGGCCTCGGCGACCAGTTCTTCGAACTCCTCGCGCGTCATCTCCAGCACGCGCCCATTGTCCCCCGCGCGCATTCGGTTTGGTCGAGGTCCAGCGGTCGTAGTACAGTCTGCTCGTGCCCAAGGGCGCCGGTCAGGGCTTGACCGTCCGAAGGTTCCGCAAGGAACCGAGGAGAAGCGGAACCTTCGGGGGAAGCGGAGTCACATGCTTCTCACGTCCCCCTGGGGCCGCACGGACGAAGCAGAGAGCAGTACAGGCTACACGCCCTCATCGTCTAGTGGCCCAGGACGCCGCCCTTTCAAGGCGGTAGCACGGGTTCGAATCCCGTTGGGGGCACGCAGTACCGTGTGCGAGACTAGTGATCGCACACAAGCTTGGCTCTGTGGAGCAGTTGGTTAGCTCGCCACCCTGTCAAGGTGGAGGTCGCGGGTTCAAGTCCCGTCAGAGTCGCTGAAGCTGGAAACAGCTTCGTGGCTGGGTAGCTCAGTTGGTACGAGCGATCGCCTGAAAAGCGATAGGTCGCCGGTTCGACCCCGGCCCCAGCCACAAAGAGAAGGCCCCGTTCGAAAGAACGGGGCCTTCGTCGTTCCCGGGGGCGGGGGGAGACGTCCGTACGGGGAAGGGGCCGGCGCCCCCTCCCCGTATCCGTCACACCTCCTCGCGTTCCCCCGTACGGCTCCCCCGCCTTGCCCGCAGCGCGAGCACCAGCGCCACCACGGCCACCACCGCGACGAGCAGCGCCCAGTCCGGGACCGCCCGGCCGAGCGAGGACACCCGCTGCTCCACCGCGAACGAGTCGTCCACCGACAGCAGACCCGGCAGCGCGGTCGTCCCGTCGAAGACCAGGAAGAGCGTGCCGAGAGCCACGAAGAACAGGCCCGAGAGCAGCGACGTCGAGTGGAGCGTGAGCCGGCCCACCCGGAGCGGCCGGCCGCGCAGCCAGGACCGCCGGCCCAGGTCGTACCGCTCCCAGAGCAGCGCGAGCACGAACAGCGGAACGGCCATGCCGAGCGCGTACACGGCGAGGAGCAGCCCCCCGTACGCCGGGCTGCCGCTCAGCGCCGCCACCGTCAGGACGCTGCCGAGGATCGGGCCCGCGCAGAAGCCCGCGAGGCCGTAGACCAGGCCGAGGGCGTAGACGGAGAGCGCGGACGTGGGCCGGATGCGGCCGCTCGCCTCGGCGATCCGCCGGGAGGCGAAGCCCAGGCCGAGGATCTGGAGGACGCCGAGGCCGATGATCAGCCAGCCGCCGACGGTGACCAGCAGGTCCCGGTGGCCGTAGAAGAGGCGGCCCGCGAAGGAGCCGGCCGCGCCGAGCGGGACGAGGGTGGTGGCCAGCCCCGCGTAGAGGATGCCGGTCCTGGCCACCAGCTTCGCGCGCGTGTCGATCGAATACGCGAAGAAGGCCGGCAGGAGCAGGGCGCTGCACGGGCTGAGCAGGGCGAGCAGCCCGCCGAGGAAGGCCGCGAAATAGCCGATGCCGGAGGTCACTGCCCGGCACCGGTCTCGGCGGCCTCGCCCGACGCGCCCGACGCGGACGGCTCCGACGGCTTCGGCGACTTCGGCGACTTCGGCGACTTCGGCGACTTCGCCTTCGCCTTCGCCGCCTTGGCCGCCGCCTCGATCGTCTCCGTGAACGTCTCCAGCGGCTGCGCGCCCGCGATGGGCCGGCCGTTGATCAGGAACGAGGGGGTGGAGGTGGCGCCGAGGGAGTAGCCCTGCTCCTGGTCCGCGCTCACGGCCGCGCGGGCCGCCGCCCCCTCGCTGTCCTTCGCGAACCGGGCCGCGTCGGGGACGCCCGCCTCCTTCGCCAGGGCCGCGATCCGGTCCTTGCCGAAGCCCTTCTCCTTGGCGCCCTCCGCGTAGGCGGCCTTGTGGAACTCCCAGAACCGGCCCTGCTGCCCGGCGGCCCAGGACGCGCGGGCGACCGCCTCGGACTCCTCGCCGAAGATCGGGAAGTTCCGCCACTCGATGCGCAGGGTGCCGTTGTCGACGTACTTCTTCACCAGCACCGGCTCGGTGTCCCGGGCGAACTTCCCGCAGTAGCCGCATTTGAAGTCGGCGTACTCGATGAGCACGACGGGCGCGTCGGCGCGGCCGAGGGCGAGCTTGTCGGAGGCGTCGCGGCGGGCGTACGCCTCCAGTTCGGCGTAGACACCGGCGGACGGGTCGGCGGACACCTCGGCGACGGAGGAGGAACCGGCGGCGCCGGGGGACGCGGGCCGGGTGGCGGTGTACGAGACGACGCCGAGCAGCACGGCGGCGAGGGCCACCCCGGAGACGACGACGATCGGCTTGGACTTGGACTTGGGCTTGGGCTTGGACTTGGGCTTGGACTTGGACTTGGGCTTGGACATGCGGAAGCGCTCCTGAGGAGAAAGAGGAGAAAAGGGGGATGAGGACGGCGGAGGACGGCCGTCCGTCTAGACCCTCAGGACCGACAGCTCCACGGGAGACAGGGGTACGCGCGCGGGTGGCTCCCGTCCCGCCGACACGCCCCGGCTGGGCGAATGCTGTTCCCGGACCCGGCACGGGGTCCGGTCGGCGGCCAGGGCCGGCAGCAGTTCGGCGAAGCCGTGCGCGCGTGGGGGTACGACGGGACCGGCGGCCCCTTCGTCGACGGGGTGGCCCGGGTCGCAGCCGGGGACGGCGGCGCCCAGGACGACCGGGGCCGTCCCCGCGGGGGTGACCGTCGTCGCACCGCACACCAGGAGTCCCAGGACCATCGCCACGAGCGCGGCCAACGCCACCGGCACGCGGGTGGTGCGGAACATGCGAAACCTCTCCGGTCCGGTCGACGTGTCCGAAATAGTACGCACCTCGTGGTCCAGGAAATCGGTTCGCCGCTTCTCGGCCGCAGGTGCGATCCTGGACTCCGTATGTCTACTTCCTTCGCCGCCCTCCAGTCCGTCCTGGCCGAGGTCTCGCTGCGGGACTCCCACCGGCTCGGCCGCCGTCTCGAAGGCGCCCGCCGCATCCGCAAGCCCGAGGCCCGCGCGGCCGTCCTGGACGAGATCGCCGTCGAGGCGGCCAAGGCCAAGGAGCGCGTCGACGGGCGCGCCTCCCGCGTGCCCGCGGTCACGTATCCCGAGCAGCTGCCCGTCTCGCAGAAGAAGGACGAGATCCTGGAGGCGATACGCGACCACCAGGTCGTGATCGTCGCCGGTGAGACGGGTTCGGGAAAGACCACCCAGATCCCGAAGATCTGCCTGGAGCTCGGCCGGGGCGTCCGGGGCATGATCGGGCACACCCAGCCCCGCCGGATCGCGGCCCGCACGGTGGCCGAGCGGGTCGCCGAGGAGCTGAGGACCCCGCTCGGCGAGGCCGTCGGCTGGAAGGTCCGCTTCACCGACCAGGTGAACCCCGACGCGACCTTCGTGAAGCTGATGACGGACGGCATCCTGCTCGCCGAGATCCAGACGGACCGCGAGCTGCGCGCCTACGACACGATCATCATCGACGAGGCCCACGAGCGGTCCCTCAACATCGACTTCCTGCTCGGCTATCTGGCCCAGCTGCTCCCGAAGCGCCCCGACCTCAAGGTCGTGATCACCTCGGCGACCATCGACCCGGAGCGTTTCTCCCGCCACTTCGGCGACGCCCCGATCGTCGAGGTCTCCGGCCGTACGTATCCGGTCGAGGTCCGCTACCGCCCCCTCCTGGAGGAGGACTCCGAGGAGAGCGACCGCGACCAGATCACCGCGATCTGCGAGGCCGTCGACGAGCTCCAGTCCGAGGGTCCCGGCGACGTCCTGGTCTTCCTCTCGGGCGAGCGCGAGATCCGTGACACCGCGGACGCGCTCCTCAAGCGGCAGCTGCGCAACACCGAGGTCCTCCCGCTCTACGCCCGGCTGAGCCACGCCGAGCAGCACCGGGTCTTCCAGGCGCACTCCGGCCGCCGGATCGTCCTCGCGACGAACGTCGCCGAGACGTCCCTGACCGTCCCCGGCATCAAGTACGTGGTCGATCCGGGCACCGCCCGCATCTCCCGCTACTCGCACCGGACCAAGGTGCAGCGGCTGCCGATCGAGCCGGTCAGCCAGGCCAGCGCCAACCAGCGCAAGGGCCGCTGCGGCCGTACGTCCGACGGCATCTGCATCCGGCTGTACTCGGAGGACGACTTCCTCTCACGGCCGGAGTTCACGGACGCCGAGATCCTCCGTACGAACCTGGCTTCCGTCATCCTCCAGATGACCGCGGCCGGCCTCGGCGAGATCGAGAAGTTCCCCTTCATCGACCCGCCGGACCACCGGAACATCCGGGACGGCGTGCAGCTCCTCCAGGAGCTGGGCGCGATCGACCCGACGGAGAAGGATCCGAAGAAGCGGCTGACGCAGCAGGGGCGGAAGCTCTCCCAGCTGCCCGTCGACCCGCGGCTCGCCCGGATGGTCCTGGAGGCCGACAAGAACGGCTGCGTCCGCGAGGTCATGGTGATCGCGGCCGCCCTCTCCATCCAGGACCCGCGCGAGCGGCCGGCGGAGAAGCAGGCGCAGGCCGATCAGCAGCACGCCCGGTTCAAGGACGAGACGAGCGACTTCCTCGCCTTCCTGAACATGTGGCGGTACATCCGTGAGCAGCAGAAGGAGCGGGGTTCCAGCTCCTTCCGCCGGATGTGCAAGCAGGAGTACCTGAACTTCCTGCGCATCCGCGAGTGGCAGGACATCTACGCGCAGCTGCGGACGGTCGCGAAGCAGCTGGGCATCCATGTGAACGAGGAGGACGCGCCGGAGCAGTCCGTCCACATCTCGCTCCTCGCGGGTCTCCTCAGCCACATCGGCATGAAGGACGTGAAGGACGGCGCGAAGAACGACTACCTGGGCGCCCGCAGCGCCAAGTTCGCGATCTTCCCCGGTTCCGCGCTCTTCAAGAAGCCCCCGCGCTTCGTCATGTCCGCCGAGCTGGTGGAGACCTCGCGCCTCTGGGCCCGGGTCAACGCGCGCGTGGAGCCCGAGTGGATCGAGCCGCTCGCCCAGCACCTGGTGAAGAAGACGTACAGCGAGCCGCACTGGGAGAAGGACCAGGCGGCCGTGATGGCCTTCGAGAAGGTGACGCTGTACGGCGTCCCGATCATCGCCGACCGCAAGGTCAACTACGGCCGGATCGACCCCGAGGTCTCCCGCGACCTGTTCATCAGGAACGCGCTGGTCGAGGGCGACTGGCGGACCCACCACAAGTTCTTCGCGGACAACCGCAAGCTCCTCACCGAGGTCGAGGAGCTGGAACACCGCGCGCGGCGCCGGGACATCCTGGTCGACGACGAGACGCTCTTCGACTTCTACGACAAGCGCGTCCCCGAACACGTCGTGTCCGGAGCCCACTTCGACTCCTGGTGGAAGCACAAGCGCCACGAGGAACCCGAGTTCCTCGACTTCGAGCGCGAGATGCTCATCAACGAGAAGGCCGCCGGGGTCACCAAGGACGACTATCCGGACTCCTGGCGGCAGGGTCCGCTGAAGTTCCGGGTGACGTACCAGTTCGAGCCCGGCGCGGACGCCGACGGCGTGACCGTCCACGTCCCTCTCCAGGTGCTCAACCAGGTGACGGACGAGGGCTTCGAGTGGCAGATCCCGGGTCTGCGGGCTGAGGTTGTCACCGAGCTGATCCGCTCCCTGCCGAAGCCGATCCGCCGGCACTACGTGCCCGCGCCGAACTTCGCGAGCCGCTTCCTGGACGTCGTCGTGCCCGTGCAGGAGCCGCTGGACGGCGCGCTCGCCCGCGAGCTGCAGCGGATGGTCGGGGTGCCGGTGACGGCCGAGGACTTCGACTGGGCGAAGGTCCCCGAGCACCTCAAGGTGACGTTCCGGATCGTCGACGAGCGGCGCAGGAAGCTCGCCGAGGACAAGGACCTGGAGACGCTGCGGCTGAAGCTGCGCCCGAAGGCCCGTAAGGCCCTCTCCCAGGCCGCTGCGGCGGCCACCGGGGGTCCGGACGGCTCCGGGCCCTCGCTGGAGCGCACGGGGCTCACGGACTGGACGATCGGGACGCTGACGAAGGTCTTCGAGACCAAGAGGGGCGGGCAGCCGGTCAAGGCGTACCCGGCGCTGGTGGACGAGGGCGCGACCGTCGCCGTACGGCTCTTCGACACGGAGGCCGAGCAGCAGCTCGCGATGTGGCGGGGCACCCGGAAGCTGATCATGCTGAACATCCCGGTGAACCCGGCGAAGTTCGCCTCGGACAAGCTGACCAACCAGCAGAAGCTGGCCCTGTCGTCGAACCCGCACGGCTCGATCCAGGCCCTCTTCGACGACTGCGCCACCGCGGCGGCCGACAAGCTGATCGCGGAGCACGGCGGTCCGGCGTGGGACGAGGAGTCGTTCCGGAAGCTGTACGACAAGGTCCGCGCGGACCTCGTGGACACGACCGTGCGGACGGTGGGCCAGGTCCAGCAGATCCTGGCGGCCTGGCAGGCGTGCGAGCGCCGGCTGAAGTCGACGAACAGCCTGGCGCTGATCAACAACCTGACCGACGTGCGCGCCCAGCTGGCGTGGCTGATGCCGGCCGGTTTCGTCACCCGTACGGGTCTGAGGCGGCTCCCGGACCTGATGCGCTATCTGGTGGCGGTGGACCGGCGGCTCCAGCAGATGCCGACCGGGGTCCAGCGGGACACCACCCGGATGGAGAAGGTCCAGGAGATGCTCGACGAGTACGCCTGGCTGCTCGAACAGCTCCCCAAGGGCCGCCCGGTGCCGTCCGAGGTCACCGACATCCGCTGGATGATCGAGGAGCTGCGGGTGAGCTACTTCGCCCATGCGCTCGGCACGGCGCACCCCGTCTCGGACAAGCGGATCGTGAAGGCGATCGACGCGGCCGCCCCGTAGCGGGGTGTTGCCGTCGGTGAGTTCGACCGGACCGCTGACCTGCTGTACAGTCTCTCTCGCAGCCGCTTCTCAGGGGTTGCGACCAAGGTCCTGTGGAGCAGTTGGTTAGCTCGCCACCCTGTCAAGGTGGAGGTCGCGGGTTCAAGTCCCGTCAGGATCGCTTCCAGGAAAGGCCCGCATCGTGAGATGCGGGCCTTTCTTTGTGTTCCCGTGTCTTGACGGGGCCACAGGCCCGCCGGTACCCCGGACATCAGGGATTCGGGGGCCCACACCGGAGGTGGTCGCGCATGGCCGCGGCGTCCGCAGCACGGCACGAGACGAGAGCACTGCTGCGCGCCCATCTGGCGGCCGCGTCGCGGTACGGACACCTCACCCGCCACTGCGTGGTCTGCCATCGCCTCCTGCGGCTCTCCATGGACCTTCCGGAGCTCTCGGAGCCCTCAGGCCTTCCGGAGCTCCCGGAGTCGGGGGAAGGGTCCGGGGAGCCGGCGGAAGGGCCCGAGGGGCCGGCGGACGACAGTGAGGACGAAAGTCCCACCGACCCATGACCAACGGCGGGTTGAGGCCGTTCCGGGGAGTGGGAGGCTGTTCTTTGGCAAGAGTTCGCCAGTGTGACGGGAGTCACTGAAGCAGTTTCAGAAACCGCTTCACTTACACCCTCCCTACACGGGCCCGATTTAATATGTGCAATTGCACCGCCCTCCGAAGAGTGACGCCGGGCACAAAAGAAGATCGCGCCAGACCCGGCGGAGTCCAGCGCGATCGATGACGAAGGCCTGTTGGGGCAGGAATCCGTCGGCAGAGCTAGGTGTGGGCGACCGGATTGGGGGATCCGGACAGGCCCGGTGTTACGGGGTACTGCGGGGTACTACGGGGTGTTTGCGCGACCTCAGGCCTCGCTGCGCTGCTGCGGAATACCCGCCAGCAGAGCGCGAACCTCAGCTTCGCGGTACCGGCGATGCCCACCCAGGGTGCGGATGGACGTGAGCTTCCCGGCCTTCGCCCAACGGGTCACCGTCTTCGGGTCCACGCGGAACATCGTGGCAACCTCGGCAGGGGTCAGCAGCGGCTCGGCATCAGGGGTGCGAGCGGTCATGAGCGGCCTCCTCGGGAGAACCGAACCTTCTCGGTTCTTTCCTCTAAATTCTGCACCTTGACCCGCGTTGCCCGAAATGGCAGAAGCGGGCCGAGTCGGTTATAGGACGAACGGCTTGTCCTCGGCACTACAACTACACCATCCGTCCAGCCACGTCGGCCAAACCGATGGAATTGCCCTCGCAGGTGTTCATCAGCGGCGGAAGTCGATGGACCATGCCATAACGGACAGTCACGCCACTGTGACGATCAGTCACAGAGCGATCAGGAGTCCTCAGACCCCCCATAGAGTGCAATGCTGAGCGTTCCGCCCATAGATGGACGGAAGGAACCCTCCCCGGACTCCTTGTCCTATTTTGGCACGAGGGTGGGCGATGGGCGCAAGGGTGCGTTACGTGCTGTCCGTCACGCTTGAGCCAAAGGCCCGGATCGGGACCAACGTCCCCGCCCGGCGGGTGCCGAAGGACCCGACACCCCCGGCAATCAAAACCGGGCAGGCGGTATCCGGACAGCCCTGAAGATCATTTACACCCGTCGGACATGTCTTGTCGATACCGACCTGACGAAGATGCCCGACTGATGTCAATTCGCGAAGCGAAGATCCCTGACCGTCCGCCAGCGCTCCGCGAGCCGCCCGTACGCTTCGCTCGCCCGCTCGCCGTCGCCGGACCGCAGCGCCGCGATGCCCTCCGCCAGCTGCGCCGCCGACCGGTCCGCCGCCAGCCACTCCTCCGGGACCGCGTGCACCAGACCACCGAAGTCCAGCTCCACGAGCGCCCGCGGATGAAACTCCTCCAGCCAGCGCCCCACCTCGATCAGGCCCTCCGTCATCGGACCGTCGTCGATCGACTCCCGCAGGGCCCGCAGCGCCCGCGCGAGACGGCGGCGCGCCTGCGCCATCGTCGTCCGGTAGCGCAGCACCGGAGCCTTCCCCGGGCCGCCCGCAGCCGGGCCACCCGCAGCCGGGCCACCCGCGCCCGCACCGGACGCCCCCGCGCCGCCCGCACCCGCGCCGGACGTACCCGCACCTGACGGCCGCTCCCCCGGCTCGTACTCCCGGTCCTCGTCCCCGAAGAGCGCGAACCAGCGCAGCGGCACCTGCCAGACCGCCGTACGGATCCACGGACGCGCGTCCGGGTTCCTGCTCAGCCACCGCTCGTAGTCGCTCTCCACCTGGACGCGCACGACCGGCGGCAGCATCGCGTCGAGCACCGGATCCGGGAACTGGCCGGCCAGCTCCTGGAGCGCCAGCCAGCCCCGCAGCCGGGTCCGCCACGGGCAGATCACCACCACCCCGTCCAGCCGGGCGACGAAGGCCTCCCCGCTCTCGTGGACCGGCACCGGGACCGGCGGTGTCGGCAGCAGGTCGGCCAGCGAGCGCCGCAGCTCGTCCTGCGCCCCCGGAGTGCGCGGCCGGCGGGCGTACCGGTCCCAGTGGGTCCGCTCCGGCTCGGGGAACGCGGCCAGCGGCTCGTACACCCGCAGATAGGACGCATAGGGGATGAGGACCGAGGAAGCGACCGACATGTCGCGAATCCTTCCACGGAGGTACTCCGGGAGGGGGTGATCCTGAGCACTGCCGCCGATCTACGCCCAGGTAGGACTTACTCTCGTGCCGAACTGGTCCTCCCCCACCCGCAGGGAGGTCCGCAACCGCCGCTTCGTACTTGGGAGTCACCACCGTGACCGATGTGACCGGCGTTCCTGCTGATGTACTGCACACCCTGTTCCATTCGGAGCAGGGTGGCCACGAGCAAGTCGTGCTCTGCCAGGACCGCGCCACCGGCCTCAAGGCCGTCATCGCCCTCCACTCCACCGCCCTGGGCCCCGCCCTCGGCGGCACCCGCTTCTACCCGTACGCCACCGAGGCCGCGGCCGTCGCCGACGCCCTCAACCTGGCCCGCGGCATGTCGTACAAGAACGCCATGGCCGGTCTCGACCACGGCGGCGGCAAGGCCGTCATCATCGGCGACCCGGAGAAGATCAAGACGGAGGAGCTCCTCCTCGCCTACGGGCGCTTCGTCGCCTCCCTCGGCGGCCGGTACGTCACGGCCTGCGACGTCGGCACCTACGTGGCCGACATGGACGTCGTCGCCCGCGAGAACCAGTGGACCACCGGCCGCTCCCCCGAGAACGGCGGCGCCGGCGACTCCTCCGTCCTCACCGCCTTCGGTGTCTTCCAGGGCATGCGCGCCTCCGCGCAGACCCTCTGGGGCGACCCGACGCTGCGCGGCCGCAAGGTCGGCGTCGCGGGCGTCGGCAAGGTCGGCCACTACCTCGTCGAGCACCTCCTGGAGGACGGCGCCGAGGTCGTCATCACCGATGTGCGCGAGGAGTCGGTGCGCCGGATCACCGACAAGCACCCGCAGGTCACCGTCGTCGCCGACACCGAGGCGCTGATCCGCGTCGAGGGTCTCGACATCTACGCGCCCTGCGCGCTGGGCGGCGCCCTGAACGAGGAGACCGTCCCGTTCATCACCGCGAGCATCGTCTGCGGCGCGGCCAACAACCAGCTCGCCCACCCGGGCATCGAGAAGGACCTCGTGGAGCGCGGGATCCTCTACGCGCCCGACTACGTGGTCAACGCCGGTGGCGTGATCCAGGTCGCCGACGAGCTGCACGGCTTCGACTTCGACCGCTGCAAGAAGAAGGCGACGAAGATCTTCGACACCACGCTCGAAATCTTCGCACGTGCGAAGGCTGACGGGATTCCGCCGGCCGCGGCGGCCGACCGGATCGCCGAGCAGCGGATGGCGGACGCGCGACGCGCCTGAGCCGTACCGGGGACCGACCCGTCGCGGGGGCGACCGTGAGGAGTCCGTGGGAGGGCCATGGAGCGACCACGGAGAGACTTCGCTCACGCCCCTCGGCGGGTCGGGCCTCAAGAAGAGGTTAAAATCGCGATTGACCAGCGAGGAAAGGGCACCTCGATGGTTCTGTACCGGGGTATGTGATGCGCGCGGCGTACCGTAGACCCTCGGAAACAGGTACCGTTGAAGCCCTACGGACCGGTCTCTCTGTCGAGAGCCCGTTCCGAATCATGAACGCGTGTCAAGACTCTGGGGCCACCGAGCCCCGTCACCGAGGGGGTCGAGCCATGGGGCGCGGCCGGGCAAAGGCCAAGCAGACCAAGGTCGCCCGCCAGCTGAAGTACAGCAGCGGCGGGACGGACCTGACGCGTCTGGCCAATGAGCTGGGCGCTTCGACTTCGAACCAGCCGCCGAATGGCGAGCCGTTCGAGGACGACGACGAGGAAGACGACCCGTACGCCCAGTACGCGGATCTCTATAACGAGGACGACGAGGACGAGGACGACGAGTCCGGTCCGAGCGCGTCCCCGCGTCGCGCTTGACCTTCTGAATCGCACCACAGAAACCCGGTCCGGGATCACCCGGCCGGGTTTCTGTGCTGTCCGCGTGCCGTACGGGCGCTCTGTACGACGAAAAGAACGGGGCGCTCCCTCAAGGGGCGCCCCGTTCTTTTCGTACCGCTGAGAGTTACTTCGCGACGCCTCTAGTTCGCATACGTCCCGACGAGCTCCGCGCCCGTGGTGTGCGCGCCGCGCTCGGTGATCTCGCCCGCGACCCAGGACTCGACGCCCCGGTCCGCCAGCGTCGTCAGGGCCGCGTCCACGAAGTCGGCCGGTACGACCGCCATCATGCCGACACCCATGTTCAGGGTCTTCTCCAGCTCCAGACGCTCCACCTGACCGGCCTTGCCGACCAGGTCGAAGATCGCGCCCGGCGCCCAGGTCGAACGGTCGACCGTGGCGTGCAGGCCGTCCGGGATCACCCGGGCCAGGTTGGCCGCGAGACCGCCGCCCGTGATGTGGCTGAACGCGTGGACGTCCGTGGTCCGGGTGAGGGCCAGGCAGTCGAGCGAGTAGATCTTCGTCGGCTCCAGGAGCTCCTCGCCGAGCGTCCGGCCGAGCTCGTCGACCCGCTGGTCGAGGGTCATGCCGGCGCGGTCGAAGACCACGTGCCGGACGAGCGAGTACCCGTTCGAGTGAAGACCCGAGGAGGCCATGGCGATGACCGCGTCCCCCGTACGGATGCGATCGGCGCCGAGCAGCCGGTCGTGCTCCACGACTCCCGTGCCCGCGCCGGCGACGTCGAAGTCGTCCGGGCCGAGGAGGCCCGGGTGCTCCGCCGTCTCGCCGCCGACCAGCGCGCAGCCGGCCAGGACACAGCCCTCGGCGATGCCCTTGACGATGGCGGCGACCCGCTCCGGGTGGACCTTGCCGACGCAGATGTAGTCGGTCATGAAGAGCGGCTCGGCGCCGCAGACGACGATGTCGTCCATGACCATCGCGACCAGGTCGTGGCCGATCGTGTCGTACACGCCCATCTGGCGGGCGATGTCGACCTTCGTCCCGACGCCGTCGGTGGCGGAGGCGAGCAGCGGGCGCTCGTAGCGCTTGAGGGCGGAGGCGTCGAAGAGGCCGGCGAAGCCGCCGAGGCCACCGAGGACCTCGGGGCGCTGCGTCTTCTTCACCCACTCCTTCATGAGCTCGACGGCGCGGTCACCCGCCTCGATGTCGACGCCCGCGGACGCGTAGCTGGCACCAGTGGTCTCAGACATGGGTTGAGAACTTTCGTGTCGTACTGCGGGTGTGCAGCGGGGTCTTACGGGCGGCAGTGCTCACGGACGGCGGAGCGCGTCGGAGGCCGCCGTGGCAGCGGGACCCGCGGCCAGTTCGGTCTCCAGGAGCTGCTTGCCGAGCAGCTCGGGGTCCGGCAGCTCCATCGGGTACTCGCCGTCGAAGCAGGCACGGCAGAGGTTCGGCTTCTGGATCGTCGTCGCCTCGATCATCCCGTCGATCGAGATGTACGAGAGCGAGTCCGCGCCCAGCGACTTGCCGATCTCCTCGATCGACATGCCGTTGGCGATCAGCTCCGCGCGGGTGGCGAAGTCGATGCCGAAGAAGCAGGGCCACTTCACCGGCGGCGAGGAGATCCGGATGTGGATCTCGGCCGCGCCGGCCTCGCGGAGCATCTTGACGAGGGCGCGCTGGGTGTTGCCGCGGACGATCGAGTCGTCGACGACCACCAGGCGCTTGCCCTTGATGACGTCCTTGAGCGGGTTCAGCTTCAGCCGGATGCCGAGCTGTCGGATGGTCTGGGACGGCTGGATGAAGGTGCGCCCGACATAGGCGTTCTTCACCAGGCCCGCACCGAAGGGGATGCCCGAGGCCTCGGCGTAGCCGATCGCGGCCGGGGTTCCGGACTCCGGCGTCGCTATCACCAGGTCGGCCTCGACGGGCGCCTCCTTCGCGAGGCGGCGGCCCATCTCCACGCGGGAGAGGTACACGTTCCGGCCGGCGATGTCGGTGTCCGGGCGAGCCAGGTACACGTACTCGAAGACACAGCCCTTGGGCTTCGCTTCCGCGAATCGCGAGGTACGGATGCCGTTCTCGTCGATCGCGATCAGCTCGCCCGGCTCGACCTCGCGGACGTAGCTGGCGCCGCAGATGTCGAGGGCGGCGGACTCGGAGGCGACCACCCAGCCGCGCTCCAGACGGCCGAGGACCAGCGGGCGGATGCCCTGCGGGTCACGGGCCGCGTAGAGCGTGTGCTCGTCCATGAAGACGAGGGAGAAGGCGCCCCGGACGTCGGGGAGGATCTTCGCGGCGGCCTGCTCGATGGTGAGCGGCTCACCGTCCTCGTCGACCTGGGCGGCGAGGAGCGCCGTGAGCAGGTCGGTGTCGTTGGTGGCCGCCACGCGAGTGGTGCGGCCTTCCTTCTTGGGCAGGTCCGCGACCATCTCGGCGAGCTGCGCCGTGTTCACCAGGTTGCCGTTGTGGCCGAGCGCGATCGAGCCGTGGGCGGTTGCCCTGAACGTCGGCTGCGCGTTCTCCCACACGGAGGCCCCGGTGGTCGAGTAGCGGGCGTGACCGACCGCGATATGACCTTGGAGGGAACCGAGAGAGGTCTCGTCGAAGACCTGGGACACAAGGCCCATGTCCTTGAAGACGAGGATCTGGGAGCCGTTGCTGACCGCGATTCCCGCGGATTCCTGGCCCCGATGCTGGAGGGCGTAGAGCCCGAAGTACGTGAGCTTTGCGACCTCTTCACCCGGAGCCCAGACACCGAAGACGCCACAAGCGTCCTGGGGGCCTTTCTCGCCGGGGAGCAGGTCGTGATTGAGTCGACCGTCACCACGTGGCACGTTTCCGAGTGTAGACGGGCTCGACCACTGGTCCGAATTGGGGAAATGCGGGGTTCCCGCACTCGTGCGATCGCACGAAATGATCATCTCCGGCTTGGAGAGGGCTACGAGGCAGGCGCGGTAAGGGATTCCCGCCCCGGAACCCTCCCGAGCGGACGCTCGTACCAGCACCGGAGCCCCGGACCGATGTGACGGAGGGCACCCCGGAGAGCCTCGTTCACCGGGAGGCCGGGGGCTCTTGGCCGTCCGTTCCGTCCGCTCCTTCGGAGGTTCCGCCAGTCGTCACGGTGGCGGCCTTCGCCGTCAGGCCCTCGCCCGCGGCGTCGGTGAGCGTCAGCGTCCGGTGGTCCAGGCGATAGGTGAGCGGGCCGTCGAGGAGCTCGTACAGCTGGGTCTCCAGCTGCATCTGCGGGCTGGTGCACATCATCCGGGTGGTCGCCGCCGGGCCCTCGATCGTGAGCGTCTTCCCCTCGACGCGGGCGGTCGCGGCGAAGTTGTTGCAGCCCAGGTTGCCGGTGACCCGGCCGTCGGCGCCGAGGACGAGACGGGCCTTGTCGCCGCTGCCGGCGGGCAGCGAGGACGCGGTGTCCCCCGAGATCAGCCCGTCGATCTTCCAGGTGGTGCCGCGCAGCGGGAGGTCCGCCTGGGCGGTCAGCTCCAGGCCGTTGCGGCCGTCCGGGGAGGTCAGGGTGAGGGTCTCGCCCTTCTGCTTTCCCTTGAGCGGTCCGGTGAAGGCCTTGACCAGCTCCGACTCGAAGCGCTGCCGGTCCTCGGGGCAGCCGATCGCGGTGAACTCCTGCGGGGAGACGGTCAGGGTGTCCCCCCGCACGGCGACGGTCGCGCCGAAGTTGTTGCAGCCGCTGTTCCCGCGGGCGCGGCCGTCCGCGCCGAACTCGATGCGGGCGCCGTCCGGGGCGGCGGACCTGCGGCCGTCGACCGTGACGGCGCCGATCGTCCAGTGGGTACCGGCGACGGGCAGGTCGGGGGAGACGGTGTCGGAACCGGAACCGGAACCGGAGCCGGAGCCGGAGCCGGAACCGGAGCCCGCTCCCGTGGTGCCTCCCTCCGTGCCGCAGGCGGCGAGGAGGAGGGCCAGGGCGGCGGCGGATGCGGCGGATACGAGGGTGCGCGGCGTCGGCGTCTGCATGACGGTGGGACGGGCCGGGGCGGAAGTCGGTTCCGCGGCCCGTTCCTGTCCGGGGCCCGTTCCTGTCCGGGGGCCCGTGCCGTACGGGAATCTCAGCCCATCAGGGGCAGGAGGTCCTTCAGGTCGGCCCGCTCGCCGCTCGCGCCGACCCGGGCCCCCTCCAGCTCCTTCGCCCACTCCGCCCGCCCGGTCGCGAGGCGGATCCAGGTCAGCGGGTCGGTCTCGACCACGTTGGGCGGGGTGCCCCGGGTGTGCCGGGGGCCCTCCACGCACTGCACCACGGCGTACGGCGGGATCCGCACCTCGACCGCCCCGCCCGGGGCCTTCGCGGCGAGGGCGTCGGCGAGCAGCCGGGTGCAGGCGGCGAGGGCCTGCCGCTCGAAGGGGACGCCGGCGCCGGTCGCCGCGTTCAGGTCGTCGGTGTGGACGACGAGCTCGACGGTCCGGGTGACGAGGAAGTCGCCGACGGTCATCGCACCGAAGCTCAGCGGCAGGAGCCGGTCCTCCGATGCCTCCGCGAGCGCCCGCTCGTAATCGTCCGCCACGCGCGCGTAGAGCCCCGGCAGGTCGGAGGCGTCCAGGCCCCGGGTGTGCTCGTCGATCCGCTCGGCGGCCCCGGCCGTCATGAACGGCCAGTCGAGGAGGGCGAGCCGGTCCTGTCCCGGGCGCTCCGGCGCGGCCAGGAGCTGCGGCACCGAGTCGACCATCCAGGCGAGGTGCGCCGCCAGGTCCCGTACCGTCCACTCCCCCAGCCGGGTCGGCCCGTCGAGCTGCTCGGGCGTGAGCGCCACGACCGCCTCCCGTACATGGGCGAACTGGGCGAGCACGGCGGCCCTGGTCCTGGCGGAGTCGTAACGGCGGGTGCGCTTCTTGGCCGGTGGCATGGGGGCGAGGGTAGTCGGAGACTGGAGAGGAGGGCTCGCAGTACACCTACGCGTACGAGAGGGGTCGGACAGCCATGGCTGAGCACCCTGACAGCATCGTGGTCCGCCGGGGCTACGAAGCGTTCTCGCAAGGAGACATGGAGACCATCCGGTCGCTGATGACCTCGGACTGCACCCATCACTCGCCGGGGTCCAGCCAGATGTCCGGGCACTTCAAGGGCGTGGACAACGTCCTCGACCACTTCGGGCGTCTCATGGAGCTCACCGACGGCACCTTCCGGGTCGAGTTGGAGGGCGTGTACCCGGACGGCCGGGGGCACGTCATGGCGACCCACAAGTGGCACGGCGACCGCGGCGACCGCGGCATCGAGATGCGCGGCGGTCTCTTCTTCACCATCGTGGGAGGCAAGGTCACTGACGTCGACGAGTGCGTCGAGGACATCGACGAGTCCGACGCCTTCTGGGGTCAGGCCGAGTAGACCGAATCGCGTGGCACCTCGAACGTCTCGCCGTTCTTCGGTACGCCGACACCGGACCAGGTGAACGGCACACCGCTCGCCGTGTCCAGGTCCGGGCCGTCCATCAGCTGGAAGTGCACGTGCGGCTCGGTGGAGTTGCCCGAGTTCCCGCACCGGGCGAGTTCCTGGCCGGCCGAGACGCGGTCGCCCGCGCGGACGGCCAGGGAGCCGCGCCGCAGATGGGCGTACATCGCGTACGTACCGCCGCCGAGGTCGAGGACGAGGTGGTTCCCGGTGACCCGGCGGGCTCCGCCGATGCTCCGCGCGCCGGACTCGACCAGCAGCAGATAGAGGACACCGAGCAGCGAGTTCCGGCTGAGGTGGTCGCGCTGTCGGTCCTCGGCGTGCACGACGGTCGCGTCCGCGACCGCGAGCAGCGGCGCGTCGAACGCCGGGAAGTCCTCGTTCCGCCGGGCCACCGGCCACAGCCGGGCGAAGCCCGGGCGGGGCCGCGCCTCGTCCTCCCGGGTGACGTCGATCGCGTACGTCTGGCCCAGCTGGTGGGTGCCGTGGCTGGGCGTCCGGTCCGCCGGGCTGTTCAGCGCGGACCAGAGGCCGGTGACCGGCGGCGCCACCTCGACCGTGGCGCGGGGCGTGGCCATGACCCGGCCGCGGGCGGTCCGGGCGAGACCGACGCCGAGGATCATCGCGACGATCACGGGCAGCCAGCCCACCCAGTACGGGTACGGCAGCTCGACGACGAACGAGGCGATGACCTGGACGACGAACGCCAGCCAGAGCACGCGGTGGAGGACCACCACCAGTTTGCGCGAGGACATCCGGATTCCCCCTGAGGATCGTGGTGTCGGTTACGGGCGGGCCGCGGTGAGGACCACCAGGAGCGGGACGACCCGGGCCCCCGGGACCTCGTAGCGACCGCGTCCGACGGTCTTGAGCCAGCCCGCGCCGGTCAGTTGGCGCAGGTGGTGGTAGATCTGGCCGGTCGTGCCGGTCTCCTCCAGCTCCGCCAGCTCGGCGGCGGTGCGCCGGCCCCCGAGGATCTCGCGCAGCAGGCGGAGCCGTACGGGATGACCGAGCGCGGCGAGGGACTCGGCGGCGTCCGCCCAGTCCTCCTCGAACAGCTGCCCGGTGAAGGCCCCGAGCTGCCACTCGTACCGCTCCTGGGTCGGCAGCCTGACGGCTCCCGTGAAGACGACCGCGCCGTCCGCGCCCCGGTCTCCCCTGTCCGCCGCGAGCTGCGCCTTGAGGCTTTCGAGGGCCCAGAGCGGGCTGTCGGTGACCTCGGGCGCGGGGCGCTCCGCGCTCTCGACCGCACTCTCGACCACGCCGTCAGCCGCGCCTTCGGCCGTGCTTTCCAAGGCCGTCATACGCCGTTCCAGCGCGGCGACCCGCTCTTCCAGCTCCATGGCATCGACATTACGTAATTACGTAATGCCCGGCAAGCAGGAAACGCGAAAGCCCCCGTCCAGACCTTCCGGTCCGGACGGGGGCTTCCCCGGTGCTCCGTATCAGGCCAGCAGGGCCGGAATCGTCGCCTCGTGCGCCGTGCGCAGCTCCGTCAGGGAGAGCGCGAACTCGCCCTGGACGTCGACGGCGTCTCCGTCGACGACACCGATCCGCGCCGCCGGCAGACCCCGCGCACCGCACATGTCGGTGAAGCGGAGCTCCTCGCTGCGCGGGACGGCGACGACCGCACGGCCGGCCGACTCGCTGAAGAGGAACGTGAACGCGTCCAGGCCCTCCGGGACGACCAGGCGCGCGCCGTTCCCGCCGCGCAGGCAGGACTCGACGACCGCCTGGACGAGACCGCCGTCGGACAGGTCGTGCGCGGCGTCGATCATGCCGTCGCGCGAGGCCGAGATCAGGATCTCGCCGAGCAGCTTCTCCCGGTCGAGGTCCACGGCCGGCGGCAGACCGCCGAGGTGCCGGTGGATGACCTCGGACCATGCCGAGCCGCCGAACTCCTCGCGCGTGTCACCGAGCAGGTAGAGGAGCTGGCCCTCTTCCGCGAAGGCGATCGGCGTACGGCGGTTGACGTCGTCGATCACACCGAGGACGGCCACGACCGGCGTCGGGTGGATGGCGACCTCACCGGTCTGGTTGTAGAGCGAGACGTTGCCGCCGGTCACCGGGGTGCCGAGCTGGAGGCAGCCGTCCGCGAGACCACGGGTGGCCTCGGCGAACTGCCACATCACGGCCGGGTCCTCGGGCGAACCGAAGTTCAGGCAGTCCGAGATGGCGAGCGGCTTGGCACCGGAGGCGGCGACGTTGCGGTACGCCTCCGCGAGCGCGAGCTGCGCACCCGTGTACGGGTCGAGCTTGGCGTACCGGCCGTTGCCGTCGGTCGCCATGGCCACGCCGAGGTTGGTCTCCTCGTCGATACGGACCATGCCCGCGTCCTCGGGCTGCGCCAGGACCGTGTTGCCCTGCACGAACCGGTCGTACTGGTCCGTGATCCAGGACTTCGACGCCTGGTTCGGGGAGGAGACCAGCTTCAGGACCTGGTCCTTCAGCTCCTCGCCCGTCTGCGGCCGGGGCAGCTTGCCGGCGTCGTCGGCCTGGAGCGCGTCCTGCCACTCCGGGCGGGCGTACGGCCGGTGGTAGGTCGGGCCCTCGTGGGCGACGGAGCGCGGCGGCACGTCGACGATCTGCTCGCCGTGCCAGAAGATCTCCAGGCGCTCGCCCTCGGTCACCTCACCGATGACGACGGCGATGACGTCCCACTTCTCGCAGATCTCCAGGAAGCGGTCGACGTGCTCGGGCTCGACGATCGCGCACATGCGCTCCTGCGACTCGCTCATGAGGATTTCCTCGGGCGAGAGGGTCGCGTCGCGCAGGTGGACCCGGTCGAGCTCGACGCGCATGCCGCCGGAACCGGCGGAGGCCAGCTCGGACGTGGCGCAGGAGAGCCCGGCGCCGCCGAGGTCCTGGATGCCCGCGACCAGCTTCTCCTTGAAGATCTCCAGGGTGCACTCGATGAGGAGCTTCTCCTGGAAGGGGTCGCCGACCTGGACGGCGGGGCGCTTGGTCGGCTTCGTGTCGTCGAAGGTCTCCGAGGCCAGCACGGACACGCCGCCGATGCCGTCGCCGCCCGTGCGGGCGCCGTACAGGATCACCTTGTTGCCGGGGCCGGAGGCCTTGGCGAGGTGGATGTCCTCGTGCTTCATCACGCCGATGCAGCCGGCGTTGACCAGCGGGTTGCCCTGGTAGCACTCGTCGAAGACGACCTCGCCGCCGATGTTCGGCAGGCCGAGGCAGTTGCCGTAGCCGCCGATGCCGGCGACGACACCGGGCAGCACGCGCTTGGTGTCGGGGTGGTCGGCCGCGCCGAAGCGCAGCGGGTCGACGACCGCGACCGGGCGGGCACCCATGGCGAGGATGTCGCGGACGATGCCGCCGATGCCGGTGGCCGCGCCCTGGTAGGGCTCGATGTACGAGGGGTGGTTGTGCGACTCGACCTTGAAGGTGACCGCGTACCCCTGGCCGACGTCGACGACGCCGGCGTTCTCACCGATGCCGACGAGCATGGCGTCGTTGGCGGGGACCTTCTCGCCGAACTGCTTCAGGTGGACCTTGCTGCTCTTGTAGGAGCAGTGCTCGGACCACATGACCGAGTACATGGCGAGCTCGGCGCCGGTGGGACGGCGGCCGAGGATCTCGCGGATGCGCGCGTACTCGTCCTCTTTGAGGCCGAGCTCCTTCCAGGGCTGCTCGCTGTCCGGCGTCTCGCTCGCGTGCTTGACGGTGTCGAGGCTCATCAGGCGTTGACCAGCTTCTTGAGGATCGAGGTGAAGAATCCGAGGCCGTCCGTCTTGCCGGTGCCGACGAGCGGCTCGACGGCGTGCTCGGGGTGCGGCATGAGGCCGACCACGTTGCCCGCGGCGTTGGTGATGCCCGCGATGTCACGGAGCGAGCCGTTGGGGTTCATGTCCAGGTAGCGGAAGGCCACCCGCCCCTCGGCCTCCAGCTCGTCGAGCACCCGCTCGTCGGCGACGTACCGGCCGTCCATGTTCTTGAGCGGGACCTCGATCTCCTGGCCCTCGGTGTAGTCCGAGGTCCAGGCGGTCTCCGCGTTCTCCACCCGCAGCTTCTGGTCGCGGCAGATGAAGTGGAGGTGGTTGTTGCGCAGCATCGCGCCCGGCAGCAGATGCGCCTCGGTGAGGATCTGGAAGCCGTTGCAGATACCGAGGACGGGCATGCCCGCCTTCGCCTGCTCGATGATCGTCTCCATCACCGGCGAGAAGCGGGAGATGGCTCCGGCCCGCAGGTAGTCGCCGTAGGAGAAACCGCCGGCCAGGACCACGGCGTCGACCTGCTTGAGGTCCTTGTCGCGGTGCCAGAGCGATACGGGCTCGGCGCCCGCGAGGCGGGCGGCACGCAGCGCGTCCTGGTCGTCGAGCGTTCCGGGGAACGTGACGACGCCGATGCGTGCGGTCACGACTCCACCTTCACGATGAAGTCTTCGATCACGGTGTTGGCAAGGAAGGTTTCGGCCATCTCATGGATGCGGGCGAGGGCGGCGTCGTCGACCGGTCCCTCCACCTCCAGCTCGAAACGCTTCCCCTGACGGACGTCGGCGATTCCGGCGAATCCCAGGCGGGGCAGTGCACGCTGCACCGCCTGCCCCTGAGGGTCGAGGATCTCCGGCTTGAGCATGACGTCGACTACGACGCGTGCCACTGGCACTCCCGGTGGTGTGTTGCGTGGGCGGTTCCCTCAGCGTACCTGTCTCCAAATTCTACGCGGGTAGAGATCTGAAGGATCCTACAAAAGCCAGGTCACGGCGCCGCCCCGCCAGGGATCACAGCCATGCCCCCCGTCCGAGCACACCCACGCAAAATTCCAGTGAAATATTGCGGACCTCATTGCACCGGGACACGCTGAAACAATTGCCAGGGCTTCACAATGCGACGCCCGTCGCTGTACAAAGGAATCGAGAAGAAATCAGCATTGTCGCGGCACAGCCGTACGGTCGGCATCGCCGCACGTCAGGGGCGTCGCAAGCGCCCCCTCTGCGGCACCGGCCGCAGGAAAGGACCGATATCCGTGGCTCAGCGTGTGGTGGTCACAATCTCCGACGACATGGACGGCGGAGAAGCGGCTGAAACGGTCGCGTTCGGCCTCGACGGGAAGATGTACGAGATCGACCTGAATGCTGCCAATGCAAAGAAACTCCGCAAGGCACTCGCCCCGTACCTCGCCGCCGGACGCACGTTGCCGGCGAAGGCCCGGACCGGCCGGAGCGCCTCCGTGGAGTCGTACACCCGCACCTCCCTCGCCCCCGACCCGGCGGCGGTCCGCGCCTGGGCGCAGTCCAACAAGATGGAGGTGCCGGCCCGCGGCCGGATCCCGAAGAGGGTCTACGAGGCCTTCCGCGCCGCGAGTTGAGCGGGCCGGCCCCCGGCCGCCGACGCGGCGCGGCGGAGCCGATTTGCATTGCACCCCCCATGATCCGCTAAAGTCTGGAACACGCCGAGGGGCGAGGCCGCAAAGCCCCACCTCACGCAGCGTGCGGGTGTAGTTCAGTAGTAGAACATCCCCCTTCCAGGGGGAAGGCGCAGTGTGCAATTCCTGTCACCCGCTCTGCATCGCAAGACCAAGCACTCCGGTGCATCAGGTAGAGTGGTGCTCGCACCGCCCAGTGAAAGCTGAGCGGCAGCAATGCGGACGTGGCTCAGTTGGTAGAGCATCACCTTGCCAAGGTGAGGGTCGCGAGTTCGAATCTCGTCGTCCGCTCCAGATCGAAGGCCCCGGTTCTCTGGAACCGGGGCCTTCGTCGTGTTCCCCTTCCTCGGTGGCCCCACCCCCCATGACATTTGTCAGAAGCGGGTGGTGACAGCGCGCACTGCCGGACGGCCCCCGCCGCCGGAAGCCTGGACACATGAGCAACGCGACCCCCGCGACCCCCGCGATCGAGGCGGAAGACCTCCGCCGCGGCTACTCCGGCGACTTCGAGGCCGTCCGCGGCATCTCCTTCACCGTCCCGCACGGCGAGATCTTCGCCCTCCTCGGCACCAACGGCGCCGGGAAGACCTCCACCGTCGAACTCCTCGAAGGCCTCGCCGCCCCGAGCGCCGGCACCGCCCGCGTCCTCGGCCACGACCCGTACCGCGAACGGGCCACCGTCCGCCCCCGGATCGGCGTGATGCTCCAGGAGGGCGGCTTCCCCTCCGAACTGACCGTGGCCGAAACCGTACGGATGTGGGCAGGCTGCACCACCGGTGCCCGCCCCGCCGGCGAAGCGCTCGGCGCCACCGGCCTCACCGGACGCGAGGACGTACGGGTCAAGCAGCTGTCCGGCGGCGAACGACGCCGGCTCGACCTCGCCCTCGCCCTCCTCGGCCGCCCCGAGGTCCTCTTCCTCGACGAACCCACCACCGGCCTCGACGCCGAGGGCCGCCGCGACACCTGGGAACTCGTCCGCGCCCTCCGCGACGGCGGCACCACCGTGCTGCTCACCACCCACTACCTGGAGGAGGCCGAGGCCCTGGCCGACCGGCTCGCGATCATGCACCGCGGGCAGATCGTGCTCTCCGGCACCCCGGCCGAGGTCACCGCCGCCCGGCCCGCCCGCATCCGCTTCACCCTCCCCGCCGAGGTCCCCGCCGCCCGGCTCCCGCTGGGACTGCGGGCCGCCGAGGACGCGGGGCGGGTGGAGATCCGTACCGGATCCCTCCAGGACGACCTCGCCGCGCTGCTCGGCTGGGCCCGGGACGAGGGCGTACGACTCGACGGGCTCGACGCCCGCTCCGCCTCGCTCGAAGAGGCCTTCCTCGACATCGCCGCCGCGGCGGACACCGTGTCAGAAGCCCGGATCCCGGAATCGGAGGCCGTTCGATGAGCTCCCCCGTCCAGCTCCCCTCCCGTACGCCCCTCCCTTCGCGTACACCGCTCGCCTCCCGCAGGGAGCTCCCCTCCCGGCGGCGGCTCCTCGCGCTCGGGCGGGCCGAGCTCACGCTCCTCGTCCGCAACCGCACCGCGCTCTTCGGCGCCCTCCTCGTCCCGCTCCTCATGGTGGAAGCCGTCCGCAGCTCCCTGAAGAGCGTCGACCTCGGCGCAGCGGGCACGAGCATCGCCGAGGTCGCCGTGACCGGCGCCATCGGCATGGCCCTCCTCATCGGCGTCTACAGCAACCTCGTCGCCGCCTTCGCCGCCCGCCGCGAAGCCCTCGTCCTCAAGCGGCTGCGCACCGGAGAGCCCACCGACCCCGAGATCCTGACCGGGATCGCGCTGCCGGCCGCCACCCTCGCCCTCGCCCAGAGCGCCGTCCTGACCATCGGCGGCATCGCCGTCCTCGACCTGCCCGTACCCGCCAGGCCCGATCTGCTCCTCGGTGGCGTCGTCCTCGGCACCGTCCTGCTCACCACCCTCGCCGCGGCCACCTCGGCCGTCACCCGCACACCCGAGAGCGCCCAGCTCACCGCGCTGCCGCTGATCCTGATCTCCTCCATCGGCTCCGGGCTCTTCGTACCCCTCTCCATGCTTCCCAAGGCGCTCGCGTCCGTCTGCGAACTGCTGCCGGTGACCGGGGTCATGACACTCGTACGGGCCGGCTGGTCAGGCGACGTGGCGGCGGGTGACCTGCTGGGCGCGACGGCGACCGCGGTGGCCTGGATCGTGGTCTCGGTGTTTGCTGTCCAGCGGTGGTTCCGCTGGGAGCCCCGGCGCTGAGGAACCAGCGCGACACCGAGAGGACGGACCCGCGCCCGTGAAGAGGCCCGTGAAGAGCTGGAACGGCCGGAGCGGCCTGGCCAAGGTCGACCTCTACACCCGCGTCACCGCGTACATGCTGCTGTGGGCCGCCGTCTTCGTCCTCGGGCTCCTCCTCCTGATCCGGCCCATCCGGCACGAGGCCCCACTCCTCCTCGTCGTCGTCGCCCCGCTGCTCAACCTCGCCAACGGGGTCCTCTCCCACCGCTTCCTGCGCCGCGCCATGGACGCGTACCTGAAGCCCGGGACCGTGCTCCCGCCGCGCGAGGTGCTGCCCGCCGCGGCGGCCGGGGCCGCGACCGCCGGAGCCGTACTCCTCGAAGCGGCCACCGCCGACCTGACCGGACTGCTGCCCGGCATGCTCGGAGCGGCACTCGTGCCCTTCCTCGCCGGGCACTGCCTGATCCTGCCCGGCCGGATCGTCGCCCTCCACCAGGCCCTGCTCGCCGGCGTGCTCCTGCTCCTCGTACCGCTCACCGGCCGGGACACGGAACAGAGCCTCGCGTCCGTGGCCACCGTCCTCTTCATCACCGGCTGGCTCGCCGTCACCGTCCGCCTCTCGCTCTGGGTGCTCGGCGTCGTCTTCGAACTGCGCGAGGCACGCGACGTACAGGCCCGGCTCGCGGTCGCCGAGGAACGGCTGCGCTTCGGGCGCGACCTGCACGACATCCTCGGCCGGAACCTCTCCGTGATCGCCCTCAAGAGCGAGCTCGCCGTCCAGCTCGCGCGGCGCGAACGCCCCGAGGCCGTCGACCAGATGATCGAGGTGCAGCGCATCGCCCAGGAGTCCCAGCGGGAGGTACGGGACGTCGTACGCGGCTACCGCGAGGCGGATCTGCGCGTGGAGCTGGAGGGCGCGCGGGGCGTGCTCGACGCGGCCGGGATCGACTGCGCCGTCGACTCCCCCGGACCGGCGCTCGACCTGCCCGACGAGGTCCAGGCAGCCCTCGGGTGGGTGGTCCGGGAGGCCACGACGAACGTACTGCGACACGGGGACGCGCGGCGCTGCGCCATCGCCGTGCGGAAGGAGAAGGGGAAGAAGGAGAAGGAGGAGAACATGGTGCTGCTGACGGTGGAGAACGACGGGGTGCGGGCGGGTGCGGGGGGCGGCGGCGGTTCCGGTGAGGGTCGCCGTGACGCCGGTTCGGGCACCGGTACCGGTACCGGGCTCGTCGGGCTGCGGGAGCGGCTCGCGGCGGTCGGCGGGACGCTCGACGCGGGGCCGGGCGACGGGGGTACGTTCCTCGTGACGGCCCGGATTCCGGTGGCCCGGGCGGAGGTGCGGCGATGACCGGGCCCGTACCGGCGCCCGTACGCACGCCCGTGCCCGTGCGCGTGCTGCTCGCCGACGACGAGCATCTGATCCGTGGCGCGGTCGCCGCGCTGCTCGGTCTCGAGGACGATCTCGTCGTCGTCGCCGAGGCCGCGACCGGGCCCGAGGCGCTCGCCATGGCCCGCGCCCACCGCCCCGACGTCGCCGTGCTCGATCTGCAGATGCCGGGTGCGGACGGTGTGAGGGTCGCCACAGTCCTGCGGGACGAACTGCCCGGCTGCCGCACCATGATCGTGACCGGTCACGGTCGCCCCGGACACCTCAAGCGGGCCCTCTCGGCCGGCGTCCGCGGCTTCGTCCCGAAGACCGTCAGCGCCCAGCGGCTCGCCGAGATCATCCGTACCGTGCACGCCGGAAACCGTTACGTGGACCCGGAGTTGGCGGCCGACGCCATCGCCGCCGGGGACTCCCCGCTGACCGCGCGGGAGGCCGAGGTGCTCGAATTCTCCGCCGACGGGGCACCCGTCGCGGAGATCGCCCGGCGCGCCTCGCTCTCCCCCGGGACCGTCCGCAACTACCTCTCCTCGGCCGCCGCGAAACTCGGTGCCGAGAACCGGCATACAGCGGTGCGTCTCGCGCAGGCGAAAGGTTGGGTATAGTTGGCTCCGCGCTACGGCGCATGCGGACGTGGCTCAGTTGGTAGAGCATCACCTTGCCAAGGTGAGGGTCGCGAGTTCGAATCTCGTCGTCCGCTCCATGAAGAAGCCCCCGGTCGAATCGACCGGGGGCTTTCTCGTGCCCCGGGCTGCTGCCCGGGGCACGCGGACCTCAGAAGCTGTCGGACCAGGACTTGCCGGTCAGCAGCTCGTACGCCTCCAGGTACTTGGCGCGCGTGGCGTCCACGATCTCCTGCGGCAGCGGCGGCGGGGGCTGCTCGCTCTTGCGGTCCCAGCCGGAGGCCGGGGAGGTCAGCCAGTCCCGGACGAACTGCTTGTCGTACGAGGGCTGGGCGCGGCCCGGCTCCCACTGGTCGGCCGGCCAGAAGCGGGAGGAGTCCGGGGTGAGGACCTCGTCGCCCAGGACGAGCGTCTCCCCGTCGAAGCCGAACTCGAACTTGGTGTCCGCGAGGATGATCCCGCGCTCGCGGGCGATGTCACGGGCCCGGCCGTACACGGCGAGGGTCGTCTGGCGCAGCAGGGCGGCCGTCTCGGCGCCGACCTGGCGGGCGACCTCCTCGTACGACACGTTCTCGTCGTGGTCGCCGACGGCGGCCTTGGTGGCCGGGGTGAAGATCGGGGCGGGCAGCTCGGAGCCGTCGCCGAGGCCCTCGGGGAGCGCGAGGCCGCAGACCGTGCGGGACTCGTTGTACTCGACGAGGCCGGAGCCGGTGAGGTAGCCGCGGGCCACGCACTCGACCGGGATCATGTTCAGCGACTTGCAGACCGTGGTGCGGCCCGCCCAGTCGGCGGGGGCGCCGGCCGGCAGCTCCGTCGAGATCACGTGGTGCGGGACCAGGTCGGAGAGCCGGTCGAACCACCACAGGGAGAGCTGGGTGAGGACCCGGCCCTTGTCGGGGATCTCGGTGGGCAGCACCCAGTCGTACGCGGACATGCGGTCGCTCGCCACCATCACGAGGTCCCCGTCCTCGTTCCGGTACAGGTCGCGCACCTTGCCCGTGTGGAGATGGGTGAGGCCCGGGACCTGGACGGGCTCGGGCTTTTCTACGAATCCGGACACGGTTCCTCCGCGTAGGTTGATCCAGGAGCGTGTCCGATTCTCTCGCACATCGGGGCGGCCCCGGCCGCCAGGCCCTGTGACCCGCCGCTCAGTCCCTTTTGCAGATCCGGTCGAGGAGGTTCGCGGTGGCGCGCTGGACCCGGGCGTCGACATGGCCCGGCCGGTCGAGCGCCGGCGACCAGGCGAAGGTGCCGGAGGCGAAGACCCAGGCGCCCGAGGGAGCCCGGTAGAGACTCGTCTCCTGGTGCCGGAGCGCCCCCTCGCCGTCCCGGTAGGGCGAGTGGGCGAGCAGGATGCGGCCCTGGTGCTCGGGGAGCGCCGTACGCGGGAAGTAGCGGTCGGCCTCGCCCGCGACCAGGCCGGGGAGTTCATCGCCGTCACCGGCGCCGGTCGCCTCCCAGAGCCAGTGCTCGGCGTTCCGTACGACCAGCGGGTGCGGTTCGGGCACCCGTCCCGCGTACTGGATGCCGAGGAGCTGCTGCTCGGGCCGGTCGACCTCGCGCCAGAGCGCGGGCCGGCCCGGGCCGCGGCGCTTGCGGCAGGTGAGGAGCCGGTCCGGCACCCCGGACGGCGAGGGCCCCAACTCCACCTGCCAGTACATGGTGTTCGCGGAGAGGAAGACCAGCGACGTGCCCTGGTCGCGGGCGAGTTCGACGGTCTTGCGCATCGGCACCGACCAGTACTCGTCGTGCCCGGGGAAGACCAGACCCCGGTACCGGCTCGGGTCGACCCGCCCGGCGTGCAGATCGCGGGTCTCGGCGTACGCCAGGTCGTACCCGTAGCGCTCGGCCCAGCGGATGAAGTCGTACGCGTGCCCGACGTGGAGGGGCAGCCCCGCGCCCGCGTACGGGCGGTCGAAGGAGACGGTCACGGCCGCGTCCTGCTCGCCGAGCAGCCGGCCCTCCTCGTCCCAGGCGTGGTAGAGGCTGGCGCCGGTGTGGCCGTCCTCCGGATAGAGGTTGTACGCCTGCCAGGTCACGTCCGGGAGGACGAGGAGCAGATCGGCCGGGTGGTTGTCGCGGACCGTGAAGGGGATGTGCGAGCGGTAGCCGTCGGCGGTGGTGAGGACGGCGACGTACGCCCCGATCGACCAGTAGGAGGGGACCTGCAACCGCCAGGACTGCCACCAGTGGTGGCAGGAGACCGTGCGGTCGGCGGTCAGCGGGGCCGGCTGGACGATGCCGGAGAGCCGGGGGCTCGTGGTGATCTTCGCGGCGCCGTCGCCGCTGTAGTGACCGATCCGGTAGACGTCGACCGAGAACTGCTGCGGCGGGTCCACGGTGACGTGGAAGTCGATCGACTCGCCCGGCGCCACGGCCCCGTCGGAGGCGAAACCCTTGATCTGGCGCCGGACGTCGTCGGCCGTGCGCGGGCCGCCGCTGCCGCCCCGGGCCAGGATCTCGTCCGCGTACCAGGGGACCATCTGCCCGGTGTCGTCGAAGTAGTTCTCGGAACCGCGCAGCCAGGGCAACGGGCCCTGGCCGAAGGGATCGGTGACGGCGTGCGCGAGCGCACCCGACTCCCACCGTCTGATCTGGTCCGCCCCCATGCTGCGCCCCTCCCTCGACTCCCCCGGGTCGGCTGGTCAGTGCCTGTGCCTCTGTCAGTGACGGTCTCCAGCACATCACATAACGCACGCACTCCGTCACCGTTCGTCGTGAATTGACGAGAGTGGAAGGCGGGGCTCCGAAACGAGTGATCTTCGGGGCACCTCCGGACGGCCCCCGGGGCGCCCCCGGACGCCCCCGGACGCCTCAGGACGCCTCAGGACGACTCAGGACGCCCCAGGACGCCTCAGACCAGGCGTACGGGCTTCTCGGGGCGCACCCCCGTGCGGGCCAGCCACGCCCGCAGCGGCTCCGGGTCGCCGTCCTCGACGAGCGCGAGGACACGGGGGCCGAGGTCCGCCGCCCGCTCGCCGCCGACGAGGAGCGCGGGGCCGTCGAGCCAGTCGAGGCCGGGGGTGGCCTCGGCGGTGTCCACGGCCGCGCAGCAGACCATCGCGGTGACGTGGTCGGCGAGCAGGTCGCGGCCGGAGCGGGGCGGCTGGAGCGGGAAGAGCGGCAGCGGGCCGTCCGGGCCGCTGACGACCACGGGGGGTGTGGTGCCGGAGTGCCGGTCGTTTCTCTCGGCGCTGCGGGCCGCCGCCTCGGCGGTCAGGGCGGTGGCGGCCACCCGCGCCTCCCGGGCGGCCTCCTCGCGCGCGAGGAGCGCGCTGAGCGCGCCGGCGAGCGCCTCGGCGGCGGGGTTGACGGCCTCTTCGTCGTCCTCGATGTCGAGGTCGACGTCGGTGGCATCCTCGATGTCGACCTCGTCAGTGAGGGTGACCCGGCCGTCGTCGTGGCTGCGGGCGTCCGCGCCTTCCACCGGGAGCGGGCGGTCCCCGGGCACTGCGGCGGCGTCGGCGTCGTCGACATCTGCATCGACATCGGCGGCGACATCTGCGGTGACATCGGCGGGCTTCGCCGGCTCCGTGGAGAGGTGGGCGATCACCCGGGTCAGGGTCGGGCCGTCGGCAACGCCCTCACCGCCCCTGCCCCTGCCCCCGCCCCCGGCCGCGGAATCCGCCAGGCCGAGGCCGTCGAGGACCTGGTGCAGCCGGGCCGCGTCGGTGCGCCACTTCCGGTCGACGACCTCCTCCGGGTACTGGCTCCACTCCACCGGGGACCAGTCGGGCCCGGGTTCGGCCGGGCCGCCGTGGAAGAGACGGGCGGCGAGCAGCGAGGTGGCCTCGTCGACCGCGCCCGGCTCCTCCAGGAGGTCGCAGGCGGGCCGCTCGCCGAGCCGGGAGGAGAAGCCGTCCGCGAGCCGGTCGCGGCGGGAGAGCTCGGTCAGGGCGGAGACCACGCCGGCGTCGAGCTTGGCGGGCCAGCGGCCCATCCGCCAGGCGGGCAGCGCGACGCGGGTCAGGAGCCGGTCCCAGCCCGCGTACGCCAGGCCGACCTGCTCCTGGGCGACGATCCGAACGCCGTAGTCCACGGCCTGGGCGCGCTCCGAGCCGGCGGCGGCGACCCCGCGCTCCATCTCGGCGGCGTGCCCGCGGCAGGCGCGGAGGAGGACACGGGCGACCTGCCCGACGGCGCCCGCGCCCAGTCGGCGGAACGGGTCGAGACCGGGGGTCTCCGGCACGGCCACGGCCGCGTCCAGGCCCCGGACGAAACGGCGGGCCGCGGCTATGTCGGGGTGCGCGGCGGGGCCCGTACCGGCGACGACCGGGGCGAGGACCGCCCTCAGCTCGCCGACGCGCATCCACCACAGGAAGGGCGAACCTATGACGAGGACGGGGGCGCCTTCGCCCTCCCCCTCGCCGCCCGGTGTGCGCAGCGCGCGGTGGGCCCGGTGGGTGCGGTCCTCCAGCCAGCTGTCGCAGTCCGGGGTCAGGGCTATCGCGGCGGGCGCCGGGACGTCGAGCCGGTCGGCCAGGTCCCGGACGAGCCGGTAGAGGTCGGGGGCGGCGGTCTCGGAGAGCTCCACCGTCGGCGTGGCGGCCGGACGGGCGCGGGCCACGACGAGGGCGACGGCGGTGCCGGCGAGGAGGACGAGGACCGCGAGGACGGTCACCACCCAGCGGGCCGTGTCCCAGCCGGAGCCGGTGAAGTGGCCGGTGGCCCCGCCCGCGTACAGGACGACGGCCACGGCGGCGGGCAGGACCGCGAGGCCCAGCGCCCTGCCGCGGACCCGGAGGACGGCGAGGGCCCGGGAGCGCGCGGCGCGCGCTCCCCACTCCTCGCCGACAACGGAACCGGTACCGGACACGCCGTACATCACCCCCTCCTGCCCACGTCGGGACTGCCTGTGGCGGTGTTGCTCACTCCCCCACTGTGGCACCCGCCACTGACATCGCAATGCCGGTGGGCCAAGTGCCGGAATGCCTTCGCCGCACCCTAGTTGGGGCTTCGGCGGACGTCATCCGGATGGCCCAGCCGTCACTCGAAGGTATGGCTTTGGGCAAAGGTGATGGATTTCGCGCGGCCGTACGATCCACCGCACGGCCACGCGAGAAATCGGCGGTCCTGTCAGGCCTCGGCGGCCTTCCGCGCGATGTCCGTACGGTGCTGGGAGCCGTCAAGGCGGATACGGCCGACCGCCGCGTAGGCACGCTCGCGGGCCTGCGCCAGGTCCGTTCCGGTCGCGGTGACCGAAAGGACGCGGCCGCCCGCGCTGACGATCGCGTCGCCGTCCCGCTTCGTCCCGGCGTGCAGCACGTACGCGAGCGGGGCGTCCTGCTCGGCGACCTCGTCGAGGCCCTCGATCGGGTCGCCCGTCCGCGGGGTCTCCGGGTAGTTGTGCGAGGCGATGACCACGGTGACCGCGGCGTCGTCGCTCCAGTTCAGCGGGGCCTGGTCGCCCAGGGTGCCGTTGGCGGAGTTCAGCAGCACGCCGGCCAGCGGGGTGCGGAGCCGGGCCAGCACGACCTGGGTCTCGGGGTCGCCGAAGCGGGCGTTGAACTCGATGACCCGTACGCCGCGGCTGGTGATCGCCAGACCCGCGTACAGCAGGCCGGAGAACGGCGTGCCACGGCGGCGCAGCTCGTCGACCGTCGGCTGGAGGACGGTCCCGAGGACCTCCTCGACCAGCTTCGGGTCGGCCCAGGGCAGCGGCGAGTAGGCACCCATGCCGCCGGTGTTCGGGCCCTCGTCGTCGTCGAGCGCGCGCTTGAAGTCCTGCGCGGGCTGGAGCGGGAGGACGGTGGTGCCGTCGGTGATGGCGAAGAGGGAGACCTCGGGGCCGTCGAGGAACTCCTCGATGACCACCCGGTCGCACGCGAGCGCGTGGGCCCGGGCCTGCGCGAGGTCGTCGGTGACGACGACGCCCTTGCCGGCGGCGAGGCCGTCGTCCTTCACGACGTACGGAGCGCCGAAGGCGTCGAGCGCCTCGTCGATCTCCTCCGGGGTCGTGCAGACGTAGCTGCGGGCGGTGGGCACCCCGGCGCCGGCCATGACGTCCTTGGCGAACGCCTTGGAGCCTTCCAGCTCCGCCGCTTCCCGCGACGGGCCGAAGGCGGGGATGCCGGCCGCGCGGACGGCGTCGGCGACACCGGCGACGAGCGGAGCCTCCGGGCCGACGACGACCAGGTCGGCGCCGAGCTCGGTGGCGAGGCGCGCGACGGCTTCGCCGTCCAGCTGGTCGACGGGGTGCAGCTCGGCGACCTCCGCGATTCCGGCGTTGCCGGGCGCGCAGTGCAGAGCGGTGACGTCGGGATCGAGGGAGAGAGAGCGGCACAGGGCGTGTTCGCGGGCGCCGCCGCCGATGACGAGGACCTTCACGCCAGTCAGGGTAGCCCGACGACCGGGATGCCCCTTGTGCGGGCCACTGAACGAGACGCCCCTACTCGTTCGTGTATTCCTCCACAACCGTGGCTCCGAGTTCGCGCACGATCAGGTCGTGCCCGGAGAGGGCGGAGTCGACGAGGTCCGGATCGTCCTCCTCCGGCACGTCGTCCTCGGGCGCCACAGGCTGCGGCGCGGGCGGCGTGTACGCGGGCGCGGGCGACGGGGCCTGCTGGAAGGAGGGCGCGGGGGCGGACGCGGGGGCGGCGGACTGCGTCTGCGGCTGTACGGGGGCGGGCGGCGGCGCCTGCTGGAAGGACGGCGCGGGCTGTGCGTGCGCGGGGGCGGAGGCCTGCGGGCGGCCGAAGCCTCCGGTGCCGCCCGATCCGCCGAAGCCGGTGGCGGCGGGCGGCGGCGAGGCGCCGCCCGACGGGTCGATGATCGCCTCGATCTTCCAGTTCACGTTGAACTGCTCGGCGAGGGCCTGCTTCAGGACGTCCTCGCTGCCGCTGCTCGCGAAGTTGTCGCGGGCTCCGGCGTTGAGGAAGCCGAGCTGGAGGGTCGTGCCGTCGAAGCCCGCGACCTGCGCGTTCTGGCTGAGCAGGATCCAGGTGAAGCGGCGCCGGTTCTTCACGGCGTCGAGGATCTGCGGCCAGAGGTTGCGCACCTGGGCGGTGTCACCGCCGCCGCCCGAGGCGGCGGGAGCGGGCGCGGATGCCTGCGGCGCGGGCTGTGCGTACACGGGAGCGGGAGCGGGGGCCGCCGGAGCCGGCGCGGCGGACGCGGACGCACCGGGCCAGGCACCGGGTGCGCCGCCACCGGGCGCGGCGGCACCGGGCCAGGCGCCGGGACGGGGAGCGGAGGGCTGCGCTTGAACCGGCTCGGGAGCCGGTGCGGGTGCGGCGGCCGGTGCGGGTGCCGGTGCCGGTGCGGCCTGCGGCGGAGCCTGTACGGGCATGGGCGCGGGGGCCGGGGCGGGGGCCGGCGGGGGCGGGGCCATCGGCGTATGGGCGTCCGGCCCGGGCACGTACCCCAGGGCGGGCGCGGGCGCGCCGGGCGTGAAGACGGGCGCGGGCCCGGTGGCGGCACCGCGCTCCAGCCGATCGAGGCGGGCCTGGACGGACCGCTCGTCGTCGAAGGCGGCGGGCAGCAGCACGCGCGCGCAGATCAGCTCCAGCTGGAGCCGGGGCGAGGTGGCGCCCCGCATCTCGGTCAGACCGGCGTTGACCAGGTCGGCGGCCCGGCTGAGCTCGGCGGCACCGAACACGGACGCCTGCGCCTGCATGCGCTCGATCACATCGGCCGGGGCGTCGATGAGGCCCTTCTCGGCGGCGTCGGGCACGGCGGCGAGGATCACCAGGTCGCGCAGCCGCTCCAGGAGGTCGGCGACGAACCGGCGCGGGTCGTTGCCGCCCTCGATGACCGTGTCGACGACCTCGAACGCGGCGGCGCCGTCACCGGCGGCGAAGGCCTCCACGACCGCGTCGAGCAGCGAACCGTCCGTGTAGCCGAGCAGGGAGGTGGCCATGGGGTACGTCACACCGTCGGCGGCGGCTCCGGCGAGGAGCTGGTCCATGACGGACATCGAGTCACGCACGGAACCGGCGCCGGCACGCACGACGAGCGGCAGCACGCCGTCCTCGACGGGGATGCCCTCGCGCCCGCAGACGTCGCGCAGGTACTCCCGCAGGGTGCCGGGCGGGACGAGCCGGAAGGGGTAGTGGTGGGTCCGGGACCGGATCGTCCCGATCACCTTCTCGGGCTCGGTCGTGGCGAAGATGAACTTGAGGTGCTCCGGCGGCTCCTCGACCACCTTCAGCAGGGCGTTGAAGCCCGCCGGGGTGACCATGTGGGCCTCGTCGATGATGTAGATCTTGTACCGGCTCGACGCGGGCCCGAAGAACGCCTTCTCGCGCAGCTCACGGGCGTCGTCCACACCACCGTGCGAGGCGGCGTCGATCTCGATGACGTCGATCGACCCCGGCCCGTTCCGCGCGAGGTCACGGCAGGACTGGCACTCCCCGCAGGGCGTGGGAGTGGGCCCCTGCTCGCAGTTCAGACACCGCGCGAGAATGCGCGCACTGGTCGTCTTGCCACAGCCGCGCGGCCCGCTGAACAGGTACGCGTGATTGACCCGGTTGTTCCGCAGGGCCTGCTGCAACGGGTCGGTGACATGCTCCTGCCCGATGACCTCGGCGAAGGACTCGGGGCGATAGCGGCGGTAGAGCGCGAGAGACGACACATGTACGAGGTTATAGGCGCCCACCGACAACCCGGGAAAAACCGCCGCCGCCGACTGCTCCGAGCCCGGCCCCGGCGCGCGACCTCGGCCACGGCTGCGGGGCCCGGCCCCGTCCACTGCCCCCGGCCACTGCTGCTCCCGGCTGCTGCTGCGGCCCCGGCCACAGCTTCTGCCACCGCCATCGCCATCGCTATCGCCACCGCCATCGCCGCGTACGGGAACGCAAGCGCCCCCCACGCACCTGCCAGAGCCGACCTACCCTTGCTGCCTTCCGGCCCTGGGGGAGTTCAGTCAGATAGCACCGCGTGAGGGGCTCCGCCCAGAGTACCCGATGCCAGAGCCCCCAAGGCCCCGCTCCCCCTCCCGGACCCCCTCACCGTCCCCCACCAGGATCGAGTTCGCGAGCACCCTCTTCGGTCATGTAATGTTCGCGGCGGAGGATTCGCCTAGAGGCCTAGGGCGCACGCTTGGAAAGCGTGTTGGGGGCAACCCCTCACGAGTTCGAATCTCGTATCCTCCGCCATTGCTCTCACCGGGCAATTCGTTGAAGGGCCCCACCGTTCGCGGTGGGGCCCTTCGGCGTTGTCCGGAGCGGAGCCGACGGGCTTGCTCTTCAGCCCTCGCTTCCGGGGAGGCCGGCTTCGAGGAGATCGAAGACGTACGTGGCCTCCGGGGCCACGGTGGCGGCGATCCGGGCGTTGGGCTCTCCGGCGAGGGTGAGTTCCTGGATGCGCTGGAAGAGCAGGCGGTGGGCGGCGCCGAGGAGCGCGGCGGTGGCCCGGGGGGCGATGGCCGGGGCTGGGGCCGTGAGGGCTGCGGCCAGGGCCTCCTCGCGGAGGTCGTGGAGTTCGCGCAGGCGGGCGCTCAGGGTGGGACTCTCGGCGATCATGCGGGCGAACTCCGGACCGGCGAAGCCCGCAACGGGGTCGCACCGCTCGACCGCGCCGGCGAACTCGCGACGCAGCGCGGCGAGCGGCGACTCCCCGGCCGCCCGGTCGGCGACCGCGCGGGCCAGCGTCGCGGTGAACGCCTCGTGGTGGTCGAGGGCCAGGTCCTCCTTCCGCGGGAAGTAGTTGGTGACCGTCTTCTTGGCGACGCGGGCCGCCGTGGCGATCTCGGCGATGGTCGTCTGTTCGAAGCCCTGCTCCATGAAGAGGCGGGTGGCGTGGTCGGAGATCAGCTGCCTGGTCTCCTGCTTCTTGGACTCGCGGAGTCCCATGCTCTCGGTACCCATGAGCGAATCTTACACTCGACGTAAAAATATCCTTGACGCATCCTCGGCGGCGTGCGTAAAGTTACGTCCGTCGTAAAAATCGCCCCGTAGAACCAAAGGGAAGAGGCCGCGTATGCCGAAGCCGGATCGCACCGTGCTCGCCACCACGTCCGCCACATCCACCGTGTCCGTCGCGTACGCCGCGTCCGCCGTGTCCGTCGCGTACGCCACCAGGTCCGCCACCAGGTCCTCCGCCGGGCTCGCCGTCCTGTCCGGCGCCGGGCAGGACGCGGGACCTGCGCCCAGCGCCGCCCGGCGCCCGCCGCTCCGGGAGCTGCCGCGCGGCGGTCGCCGCGGGGCCCCCGCTGCCGCCGCCCGCAACCGGTACCAGGCGCCGCGCCGTACGTACTGAGGCGCGACCACCCGCCTGCTTGCCTACCGGCCTGACCGTCTACCTGCCTTCCTACCGAGGAGCCGCCGTGAACGTCTCGACCTCCACCCTCTCCCTCACCGTCACCGACGTGGACGCGTCCCGGGAGTTCCTCACCACCCACCTCGGCTACCAGGTAGCCATGGCCGCCGACGGCTTCGCCTCGCTGACCCGCGACGACGCCGCCGTCGACATCGTGCTGCTCAGCCGGGGCACCGACGTCCTCCCGCCCGAGCAGCGCGACCAGCAGGCCGCCGGCCTGATCCTGGCGTTCACCGTCACCGACCTCGCGGCGGAGGAGGCCCGCCTCCGCGCGGCGGGCGCTCCGATCACCATGCCGCTGCGCGAGGAGCCGTGGGGCGAGCGCCTGTTCCAGCTGACCGACCCCAACGGGGTCGTCATCCAGCTGGTCGAGTGGGTCACGCCCTCCGCCGACGCCTCGTGAGCAGCGGCGCCTGAGGGTCGGACGGCCGCCCATACCGCCATGAAGCCGATACAGCCGGTGGGCCGGGACGCATCCGCGTCCCGGCCCACCGGCGTGTGTGCGCGCCGCCCTCCTAGACGGGGCAGGGGCGGTACTCGAGGCTGAGTTCGCGGTCGACGGCGTAGCTCGTCCGCATCGACGCGTCGATCACCTGCTGCCAGGAGCCGTACTTGGCGTACAGCTGGTCCGCGGTGGGGCCGAGCGGGTTGCCGTACTTGGCGACGTTCCGCTGCTCCAGGATCCGGACCTCCTCCGGGGTCATGCCGGCGCGGGTGATCTCCTTGGCCTGGTTCCGCATGTCGACCATCTCCCGGGCGATCTCCTCGTCCGTGGCGCCCGCCTCACGCATGGCGGCCTCCGTGCGGTGCATGTCCTCGAGGAGCCCGTGGTACCGCATCCGGGTCCGCTGGGCCTCGACCTTCTCGTCCATCGGCAGCACGCGGATCCGACACACCACGGGGTCGGTGCTGGGACAGGGTTCGTCGGCGGACACGGGCCGGGCGAGCGGGGCGGTGATGACCGAACCGCACGCCTCGACGGCACCGGCACCGGCGGAACCGGCCGTCCCGAGGAGGGCGACGGCGGCGACGAAGGGGAGGAGGGCGCGGCGCAGCGCGGAGGAAGAGGAAAGAGGCATGCGCGCATCTTTGGGGCTGCCGCGGTACGCCTTCACGGAGGCGCACCGGTGATCACTCCTACGAGGTGCGGAGGGGGATGGGCTTGCGTGTTCGGGCCCTCCGCCCGCCGTAAGTCGGCTCATTCACTGGATCGGGGGGTGATGAGAGGGAGGGACGTTACTGCGGCTACCGGTGTGTAGTGATGCCGATACTTTCTGTGATGACCAGTCGGCACGACCAAACAGGGGTTATCGATGAGGAAGTTCGCTACGGCGGTGGTGGCCGCGGGGCTGTTCTTCGGGGGGATGGGGGTGGCGGTGGCGGACTCGTCTTGGCACGAGTTGGTCATGGAAACGCCGGGAGTTGCGTTCGAAGGCAAGTACCAGTGGCAACCCACAACCAAGGCGCCTAGCGGACTTCACCTCAAGGGCTCATTGCGGGACGAAAACGGGAGCGACGGCCACAACGTCTACCTCCGCACCAAGGTCGAGGGCTACGCCTGGGGCCATCACAAGGGTGTCCAGAGGAAAAGCGTCAAGGTCGACAAGGTCTTCTACGACGGAGCCGTCCTGAAGACCAAGAAGGTGCGGTTGCACGCGTGCATCGATCGCGGCTCGCTGCGACCCGACTACTGCTCGCCGGAGCGGCTGTTCTCGCGGAAGTAGTCAACGGTTCCGGGAGCCGCCGACGCGCGGCTCCCCACGCCCAGGGAGCACACCAGCATGGACGTCATCCTCCGCGCCGACAGCGTGGATCTCTTCTACGGCACTGAGCAGGCCGTCAGTAGCGCGGATTTCATGCTCAAGCGCGGCGAAGTGGCCGCCATCATGGGGAGCAGCGGGTCAGGGAAGTCGTCGCTGCTGTATTGCCTCGCGGGGGTTCTGCCACCGACCAACGGCACCGTCACCTTCGATGGGATCCAGCTCTCGAGTCTCCCCGACGGTGAGCTGAGCGCCCTACGTCGCACCCGTCTCGGGTTCGTTTTTCAGTACGGGGAGCTGCTGCCCGAACTGACCGCCGAGGAGAACGCGGCCCTTCCCCTCCGACTCGCCGGCATCAGCAAGGTGCACGCCCACGCCGTGGCCGCGCAGGTGCTGGGGCGGCTCGGGATGGGTGATCTGCTGCGGCGCAGGACCTCAAAGCTGTCCGGGGGCCAGAGTCAGCGTGTTGCGGTCGCACGCGCTCTGGTCCACCGGCCTGACGTGGTGTTCGCTGACGAGCCGACCGGCGCGCTCGACAGTGCCAACGCGGCAGCGGTCTTGGATGAGTTCCTTCAGCTGGCGCGCAGGCAGAAGACGGCCGTAGTCATCGTCACACACGATGCCGACGTCGCTGCGAGGGCTGATACGCAATACACGATGTCGGACGGCGTTCTGGCCCAACGGGTGGCGGTGTGAACGCGTTCGCCCTCGGATTGCGCCTGTTGTGGGGAAGCGGGCGCCGGGGGCGGGTTCGTTTCCTCCTGATGGCGCTTGGCTCGGCACTCGGCGTGGCGTGCCTTGCCGCAGTCCTCACTATTCCATCGATACTCGCCGCTCATGACGCTCGCACGGCCGCCCGTGAACCGAACCCAGGGACCAGTAACACCCTGTACCAAGAATTTCGGGATCCGTATGGGTCACAGCCACTGCATCGGGTCTTCGTCGCACGTACAGGCTCTGGGCCCAGCCCCGTGCCCCCGGGTATTGAGAAGCTTCCCGCCGACGGCGAGGCCATCGTCTCGCCGAAGCTCGGTGAGATTCTTGGGGCCAATCCAAAGACAGCCGGTCTTATCCCGGGCCGCGTAACCGGCACCATCGCGCCGGAGGGATTGGGGGACTCCGAGGATCTCTACGCGTACATCGGCACAACTCCCGCCAAGCTGACCGAAGCAGAGGAACTGGGCAGCTTTGGCTCCGGTCGGTCGTGGCGGGAGATTGTCGAGCCGTCGACCCTCGACATCCTTCGGTTCACCCTCGGGTGCATCGTCCTGCTCCCGCTCGTCATCTTTCTCTCCATCTGTGCACGGCTCTCCGGGGAGTCGCGTGCCCGACGGCTAGCCGCCCTCCGGCTCGTCGGGCTCAGCGTGAAGGACACCCTGCGCGTCAATGCCGGGGAGAGTGTCGTCGCCGCTCTGGTCGGGGCGGTAATCGGGATTGTGGGCTATCTCGGCGCCAACGAGATCACGGCTCGGGTCGGGTTGCCGGGCTTGCACTGGTATCCCGCGGATGGCCGACCCTCGGTGGCGACCGTGGCAGTGTGTCTGGTCGGATGTCCAGCGCTCGCTTGGGTAGTAGGGCAGTTCAGTGCACGGCGGGCCGCCCTTTCGCCAATCAGTGTGCGACGGACCGGGGAGCGCAAACCTCCGAGGAAGTTCGGGACCCTGCTGCTGGTTCCCGGGGTTGGGATCATCTGCGGATATTGCGTCCTCAGCATCATGGGGCGCGACCCTTCCGGCGGGTCAGCCAGCTCCCTGCTGGTGCCTGGTGCCGTGCTCTTGACCGGTGCCGGGCTCGTCTTTGGGTTGGCTCCCATCACTGCATGGCTCGCGCGACGGCTGGCCGGGGCGGCCAAGTCGCTGCCCGTGGCGCTGGCGATGCGGCGTACCGAGGTAGACCCTGGTTCATCGCTGCGGGTGGTTACTGGCCTTGTTTTGCTGGTGTTCGGCGCCTCGCTTACTCAGGGGGTGCTCATCGAGCTGGGCCAAGCCAGCCGGCGAACTGCGCCACTTCAGGAATACAACGTCCATCTGAACGGGCTGAACCCGGAGCAACGGAAGGCACTTGCAAAGGTGCCAGGTGTGCGGACGCAAGTGGTCTCATACAGCTCCTGGGATCCGCTGGACGGCAGCGACGTACCTCACGCCAATCTCGTGGTGGCGACCTGCGCGCAGCTCGCCACGTCTACGCAGCGAGCCACAGGCTGCGTAGACGACAGGATCATGCAGCTGCGCGATGAGCGCTCGAACTTCAGGTACGACCCGAAGGCTGGAGAGCGCTACCCATTTGCATTGAAGAACGGCCGGAAAGCCATTTTCAGTGTGCCCCGCGAAAGAGTCGACGTACTTCCCTGGAGCGTCTCCGTCTTCGACTCGGGCGTCCTGCTCGTACCCCCCTCCCGTCTTCCCTCCCCCCTCGCCGATTCCGCCGGCACCCTCACGCTCGTTAGTGACTCCGACCCCGCCACCGTCCGCGCCGTTCTCGACGGGATCGGGGCCGTTGCGCCCACCTCGCCCGTCGAGCCCGTCGGGATTGTCATCGACTCGCTGGCTCAGCTCGCCGTTATTCGGAGTCTGCTCGGTGTGGGGATGGTGCTCGGGCTGGTGATCGGTGTGGCCGCGTTTGTGGTTTCTGTGGCCGATCGGGCCATGGAGCGGCGGGGGCAGGTGACCGCGCTTGCCTTGCTCGGGGCTCGGGCCGGGACCTTGCGGGGGGTGCAGGTCATGCAGGTGTTGCTGCCGCTTGTCGTGGGGTTGGGGGGTGCCATCGTCGCCGGGTGGCTGGCCGAGTCCAGTTATCTGATCACCGGGGGTGGTGCCGTGCACTGGGACTGGGAGGGGTTGCCCCTGTTGTTCGCCTCTGCGCTGGGCGTGCTGGTCGTCGCCGCACTCGCCTCCGTGCCCATGGTGCGGCGACACATCGACCCGGAGCACATTCGGCGGGATTGATCTTGCGGCGACCCCGATGAGTTTTTGGTGGGGTGGGGGTCATGCCTCTGTCAGTACTCCCGTCCCATCCCGTCGCTCCAGGAGATCCCGTGGCCGAGAACGTCGTCAAAGGTCCCGCCAGTTACTTCCCCTCCATCGAGAAGAAGTACGGCCGACCCATCTCCGAGTGGCAGGAGCTCATCCGGTCCTCTCCCCTCACCAAGCACATGGAGCTCGTCTCCTGGCTGAAGGCCGAGCACGGGCTGGGCCACGGGCACGCCAACGCGCTCGTGGCCCACACCCTTGCCGAAGGGAAGTAACCCCCGGCCTCACGCCGCCAGTTCGTGGGCCGCGCGGGCGTTCACCCTCGACGTCAGGGCCGCCGTCGCCAGCGCCGCGGCGGTGCCCGCCACCAGGGCCGTCCACCACAGCACCGACGCGCCCAGCGTCGTGTACGCGGCGACGCCCAGGGTGAGCGCCGCGAAGCGGGCCAGCCCCCACGTCCAGCTGAAGGCGCCCTGGTAGCGGCCCCGCGCGTGTGCCGGGGCCAGATTGGCGACCACGCCCGCGGCGATGCCCGCCACCACCACCTCGCCCAGCGACCAGACCACGACCGACACCGTGTAGCCCACGATCCCCTCCGCCAGTCCGGTCAGCGCCACCCCTCCCGCGATCAGCGTGCCGCCCGCGCCCTGCACCGCCAGCTGCGGGAACCTGGACAGCCTCGCCGTCGCGAACGGCTGCAGCGCCACCACCAGGACCGCGTTCACCGCCGCCATCGACCCGTACACCGCCGGCGACAGGCCACTGTCGTGGATCGCCAGCGGCAGGGCGACCTCGGTCAGCGAGTACACGAAGAGCTGGACCCCGAAGAGGGGGAGGAGGAGCAGGGCCAGGCGGTCCCTCAGCACCACCCCGTAGCCGATGCCGTCCTTCTCGGGCTTCGCATTGCGCTCGGGCCGCTCGGGCCGCTCGGGCCGGTCCGGTCGCTCGGGGTCCCTGAGGCGGACCGCCACCACCAGCGCGTACGCCAGCATCGAGCCCGCGTCCACCGCGAAGAGCAGCCAGTACCCCTGCGCGGCCAGGTAGCCGCCGAGGACGCCCGCCACCGCCGTACCGATGTTCACTCCCCAGCCGAACAGGGCGTACGCGCGTCGGCGCCGCTCGCTGTCCACCGCGTCCGCGAGGAGCGCGTACGCCGCCGGCGAGACCGTGCTGCCCGCCGCGCTGATCAGCAGCGCCGCCGCCGCCATCGTCCACACTCCCGGGGCCAGGAACAGCGCGCCCTGCGCCGCCGACGCCCCGATCAGGCCGATCAGCATCGTCGGGCGGCGCCCGATCCGGTCGGCCAGGACGCCGCCCACGGCCGGGCCCAGGAGGTTGCCCGCGCCCAGGGCTCCCAGGACGTACGAGGTCTCCGTGCCCGTCACTCCGCGCGCGGCCAGGAAGAAGACCAGGAACGGGGTCACGAGGTAGCCGAGGCGGTTGACGATCGTTCCCGCGAAGATCGTCCATACGACGGGTGGCAGTCCTCGGAAGGAGGACGGGACGAGGGACGAGGCAGTGAGAGGGGGCATGCGCCGAGGCTGCCCCCGTTGCGTCTCCGTCTCCATTGATTAAGCTCTGGCCGAATCCAATCTCCCTCTTCCTCTGCTCGATTGTGGACTCTAGGACGTGGATCCCTTGGAATCCGGGCTCAGTTTCTCCGCCGCCGACCTCGCCCAGACCCGTTTCGCCGTCTCCCCCATGTGGGAGGTCGTCACCAGCTACCGCGTCCTCGTCGGCCGGCCCGATTCCGGTCCCCATCGGCGCTGGGCCGCCCAGGTCCGGCCCCGGATCGTGCGCGCCGGGCTCGATCGTGGGTGGCTCGCCGCGCTCGTTCCCGCACACGGCTACCTCGCCGACTTCCTCAACCCCACCCCCGCCCGGCCCTTCCCCACCCTCGCCACCGAGCTCGACGCCCTTCTCCGCACGCCCGCCGGGCAGGTGCGGGACGATCTCCGCACGCTGGCCGGGGGTGAGCCTTCTGGGCGGCTTCAGGCGTTTCATGACGACCCTCCCGCCGTTCTCCGTAAGGTCGTCGACGAGATCGAGGCCTACTGGGAGCTCGCCCTCGCCCCCTACTGGGCCCGGATCCAGCACGTCCTGGAGGCCGATGTCTTCCATCGGGCCCGGCAGGTCGCCGAGCACGGTTCGGCGCGGGTGCTGAGCGAGCTCCATGAGACCGTGCGGTGGGACGACGGCACCCTGCGGCTCGTACGGCGGCACTGCGCGCTCAGTCGCGACCAGGCCGGGTCCGGGCTGCTGCTCGTCCCCTCCGTGTTCGCCTGGCCCCGGGTCCTCACCCGGTCCGTTCATCCCGACCCGCCCCAACTCGCTTACCCGGCCCGGGGCTTCGGTGCCGTCTGGGAGCCTCGTACCTCCGATGCCACCGAGGCGATCGCCGCCGTCCTCGGGCGCTCCCGCACCCTGCTCCTCACCCAGCTCGACACCCCCGCGTCGACCACCCAACTCGCCGCCCACTGCGGCCTGTCGGCCGCCGGCGTCTCCCAGCACCTCATCGCCCTGCGCAACGCCGGCCTCGTCACCGCCCACCGCAGCGGGCGCTCCGTCCTCTACGCCCGTACCGCCGTCGCCGATCAGCTCCTCAACCCGTAGGGGATCATGGAGGGATGACGTCTTCTTCCTCCAGTCCCTCCTGGTCAGAGCGGGTCGTGATCCGTGACGGTGTGCGGCTCTCGTGTCGCGACTGGGGCGACCGGGGCGACTGGGGCGACCGGGGCAGTTCCCCTGGCTCCGGGGTCGACGTGCTCCTCCTCCACGGGCTCGCCGGGCACGCCGGCGAGTGGGACGACACCGCCCGGCTGTTGCGGGACTCCGGCCATCGCGTCGTCGCCCTCGACCAGCGCGGGCACGGCGGCAGCGAGCGCCACCCCCGGGACGGAGACCTCTCACGGGCCGCGTACGTCGCCGATGCCGTCGCCGTCATCGATCAACTCGGTCTCGATCACCCCGTGTTGATCGGGCAGTCGCTGGGCGGGAGCACCGCGCTCCTCACCGCCGCCGCCCACCCCGGCCTGCCGCGCGCCCTCGTCCTCGTCGAGGCCGGGCCCGGCGGGGCGAGCCCCGGCGTCCAGGAGCAGATCGGGGCCTGGCTGCGGGCCTGGCCGGTGCCGTTCCCCTCGCGGGCGGCGGCCGTCGCGTACCTCGGCGGCGGCACGGACGCCGTGGGCGAGGGCTGGGCACGCGGGCTGGAGCAGCGGGCCGACGGGCTGTGGCCGCGCTTCGACCCCGAGGTCATGGTCCGGTCCCTCGACGAGAACGCCACCCGTGCGTTCTGGGACGAGTGGGCCGCGATCACCTGCCCCACCCTCGTGGTCCTCGGGCAGGGCGAACACGGCGGGATCATCGGCGGCGACGAGTACGCGGAGATGGTCCGCCGCCGGCCCGCGCTGCACGGCACCAGCCTGCCCGGCACCGGCCACGACGTGCACCTGGAGCGGCCCGGGGTCCTCCATCGGCTGATCGTCGACTTCCTCGCGGGCCCTTGCCTTGGAGTGCACTCGAATTCCTAGAGTGCGCGCATGCGCTATCGGGTACTCGGCGGGACCGGGTTCGAAGTAAGTACGTACTGCCTCGGCACGATGATGTTCGGGGCCGTCGGCAATCCTGACCACGAGGATTCCGTACGTGTCATCCATGCCGCGCTCGACCGGGGCATCAACTTCGTGGACACCGCCGACATGTACTCCTCCGGCGAGTCCGAGGAGATCGTCGGCAAGGCGCTGCGCGACTCCAGCCGGCGGGACGCGACCGTCCTCGCCACCAAGGTGTACTTCCCCGTCGGCGGCGAGGGCCCCAACCGGGGCGGTCTCTCCCGCCGTTGGATCACCCGGGCCGTCGAGAACAGCCTCAAGCGGCTCGGCACCGACTGGATCGACCTCTACCAGGTCCACCGGCCCGACCACCGCACCGACATCGAGGAGACCCTCGACGTCCTCGGTGACCTCGTCGGCCAGGGCAAGATCCGGGCGTTCGGCTGCTCCACCTTCCCGGCCGAGGAGATCGTCGAGGCCCACGCCGTCGCCGAACGGCGCGGCCTGCGCCGCTTCCGCTCCGAGCAGCCGCCGTACTCGCTGCTCGCCCGGGGCATCGAGGCCTCCGTCCTGCCCGTCGCCCAGCGGTACGGGATGGGCGTCCTGACCTGGGCGCCGCTCGCCTCCGGCTTCCTCACCGGCAAGTACCGCAAGGGGCAGCCGATCGACCTCACCAGCGGACGCGCCGCGCTCACCCCGCACCGCTTCGACCCGACGCTGCCCGGCAACGCCGCGAAGCTCGACGCCGTCGAGGAGTTCATCGCCCTCGCCGACGAGATCGGCTGCTCCCTTCCCGAGCTCGCCCTCGCCTTCGCCGCCTCGCACCCGGCCGTGACCTCCGTGATCATCGGGCCGCGGACGATGGACCAGCTGGAGGGGCTACTGAAGGGCGCGACCGTCGTCCTCACGGACGAGATCCTGGACCGGATCGACGCGATCGTGCCGCCGGGCACGAACCTCTACCGCGCGGACGGCGCATGGCAGACACCCTTCCTCACCCAGCCCGCGCTGCGGCGGCGGCCGTTGGAGGAGCGGGCGGCCGGGTAGGTGACCTGAGGGGCGCCTGCGCTTGATGCGTGCCTGTGCCTGATGGGCGCCTGCGCTTGATGGGCGCCTGTGCCTGATGGGCGCCTCCGGTGCTTGGGCGCCCGGGGTCGTCACCTCCGCGTGAACTGCTCCGTGCCCACCACCCCGAGCAGCGCGAGTCGCTCCCCCGCGTCCGTGCCCGGCGGCGGGGTGAACAGCACGAGCCGCTGATCGCCCTCCGGGGCGAGCAGCACCTGGCAGTCCAGGTCCACCGGGCCGATCACCGGGTGCGTGACCCGCATCCGGTTGTGCCGGCGCACCGCCACCTCGTGCCGCTCCCACAGCTCCGCGAACTCCTCGCTCGCCCCGCGCAGCCGCTCCACCAGCCGGGTCGCCGCCGGGTCGCCCGACCGGCGGCCGAACGCCGCGCGCAGATCCGCGACATGGAGGCGGCTGTGGTACGCGTGCTCCTCGGCCGGGTACGCCGTACGGGCCTCCGGGTCGGCGAACCAGCGCCACACCACGTTCCGGCCGTGCTCCGACACCGTGCACACCCCGCCGAGCAGCGCGCGGGCCATCGTGTTCTGCGCGAGTACGTCCCCCAGGTCGCTCAGGACCTGCGCGGGTGTCGTCCCCAGTTGGTCCAGGAGGTGGAGCAGGCCGGGTGAGACGTGATCGCCCGCCATGGGGCCCGCCGGCGGGCGGTGGCCCGCCAGGAGGTGCAGGTGGTCGCGCTCGTCGGTGTCGAGCCGCAGCGCTCGGGCGAGCGCGGCGAGCATCTGCGGCGAGGGCTGCGGGCCACGGGCCTGTTCCAGGCGGATGTAGTAGTCGGCGGACATCCCGGCCAGCTGGGCGACCTCCTCGCGGCGCAGTCCGGGCGTGCGGCGGCGGGGCCCCACCGGGAGACCCGCGTCCTGCGGCCGGACCCGATCGCGGGTACGGCGAAGGAAGTCGGCGAGTTCACGGCGGTCGATCGTCGTCATGCGGTCATCCTGCCGGACCGTGCCGATCCGTGCCGATCCGTGCCGTGCCGTGCCGAGCTCGAAGGTCGGCTCGTCGCGGAGCACCGTCGTATGTCTTCCCCGCGGCCATCCTGGGACCGGCGGTCCCAGGGTCGGGAGGGCTCTCCCGCCTGTTTCCGGTGGGCGGCAGGGTTCTGGGTGTCGGCAACACGACACCCCACCCCGACCCATCCCTGGAGCAGCACTCATGGCCACCGTCACCGTCCCCGTCGGCACCGCCCGCGTCCGCTACGACGTCGAGGGATCGGGCGCCGGGCCCGCCCTGCTTCTCGTCCACGGCACCGGCTCCGGTGGCGCCGTCGTCAACTGGGGGCAGACCGCGCCCCGTTTCGCCACCGGTCGTACGGTCATCACCCCGGACCTGTCCGGCGCCGACCGGACCGTCGACGACGGCGGTCCGCTGACCGTCGAGGCGCTCGCCGCCCAGGTGATCGCCGTGATCGAGGACGCGGGCACCGGGCCCGTCGACCTGCTCGGGTTCTCCATGGGCTCCCCGGTCTCGGCGGCCGTCGCCGCCCTCCGCCCCGACCTGGTCCACCGACTCGTCCTGGTCGCGGGCTGGGCGTACACCGAGGGCGACGAGTACCTGCGGAACCTGTTCACGCTCTGGCAGCGGCTCGGGGAGTTCGATCCGGCGGGTTTCGGGCGGAGCGTGACGATGACCGGGTTCAGCCGCGGGTTCCTCAACTCCGTCGGCCGCGAGGGCGTCGAGGCGCTCATCCCCAACATGCCGCCCACCCCGGGCACCCTGCGGCACGTGGCGCTCGACCTGGAGGTCGACATCCGGGCGCTGCTGCCACGGATCACGGCGCCGACGCTGGTCGTGGGGTGCGCGCAGGACGCCACCGTCCCGGTGGAGAACAGCCGCGAGCTGCACGCGGCGATCGGCGGCAGCGCGTACACGGAGATCGACGCCGGTCATGTCGTCTTCTTCGAGAAGGAGGACGAGTTCGTGGGGACCGTGACGGATTTCCTCGGCTCCGGCACCGTGGACTCGGACTCCCCCCGCTCCGAATTCCGCGTTTCGGTCCGTGCCTGAGGCCATGCTTGGGCGCATGGGTGAGACGAGGGCGAGGACGAGGACGATCGACGCCGCCGAACGCAGGGCGCGGCTCGGGGTGCGGCATCGGCTGGCCGGAGCTGCGCGGGCCGGGTCGGCGGAGGAGGTCGCGGAGTCGCTCGTCGCGCTGCACGGGACGGACCCGGCGAGTGTGTTCCTCGCCGTGGGGGCGCGGCTGGCCGGGGAGGCCGGGCCGGTGGCGGAGGTCGAGCGGGCGCTGTACGAGGACCGGTCGCTGGTCCGGATGCACGGCATGCGGCACACGGTCTTCGTCTTCCCCGCCGCCCTCGCCCCCGCCGTGCAGGCCTCGACGGCCGACCCGGCCGCCGTCCGCGAACGCACCATGCTGCTCCGGCACTTGGCGGTCGGCAGCGACTTCGACGCCGCGTGGCTGGCGGAGACCGAGCGGCTCGTCCTCGCCGAGCTGGCCGTACGGGGCGAGGCGACCGGCACCGAACTCGGCCGGGCGGTACCGGCGTTGAGATCGACGTACGTGTACGGGAAGGGCACGCGGCAGGAGGGTGTCCAGTCGGTCGCGAGCCGGGTGCTGCGGGTGCTCGGCATGGAGGGGCGGATCGTACGGGGCCGGCCTCAGGGCACGTGGACGTCCAGCCAGTTCCGTTGGGCGCGTCCCGTCGAGCCCGATGCAGATCCAGATCCAGACCCAGATCCCGGTTCCGGTCCCGATCCCGACCCCGATCCCGATCCCGATTCCGATTCCGAGCCCGAGTCCTTTCCCCCGCCGGATCACGATCCCCTCGCGGCTCGCGCCGAGCTGATGCAGCGGTGGCTCCGGGCCTGCGGGCCCGCCACCGAGGCGGATCTGAAGTGGTGGACGGGGTGGAAGGTGACGGATGTACGCGGGGCGCTCGCCGCCGTCGGGGCGCTGCCGGTGGCCCTCGACGAGGGGACCGGATTCGTCCTGCCGGACGACCTCGACCCCGTGACGGAGCGGGCGGCCGCGCCTGAGCCGTGGGCGGCGCTGCTGCCCGCGCTCGATCCGACGGCGATGGGCTGGCAGGCCCGTGACTGGTACCTGGACCCGGAGCACCGGCCGGCGCTGTACGACCGCAGCGGGAACATCGGCCCGACGGTGTGGTGGGACGGCCGGATCGTCGGCGGCTGGGCGCAGCGCCCGGACGGCGAGATCGTCCACCGGCTCCTGACGGACGTGGGCGCGGCGGCCGAGCGGGCGATCGACGCGGAGGCGGAACGGCTCGCGGGGTGGGTCGGGGGCGTACGGGTGACGCCTCGATTCCGTACACCGCTGGAGCGGGAGTTGGGCGCCTGAGCTCGCGCCCGGGGCTCATTGGCGCTGGTACAGGCCCGGGACGTCCAGGTCGGAGAGGCCGTCGAGGACCAGGTCGACGCCGACGGCCGCGAGCAGCAGGCCCAGCAGGCGGCCGAGGAGCTCGATCGTGGCGTGGTGGGTGCGGCGCAGGACGGGGGCGAGCAGCAGGACGCAGATCAGGTCGAGCGCGATGACGGACACGTACGAGCCGACGACGGTCGAGCGCCAGGTGAAGGAGTCGCGGGCGGCCGCCTCGATGAGCACGGCCGTCATGGCGAGCGGGCTGACCACGTACGGGATGAGCAGCTCGCTCACGCCGCTGGGCAGGTCGGGGGCGTCCTGGTGGGTGGTGCCCGAGCCGAAGTGGAGACCGAGGACGAGCCCGACGGCGTAGATGAAGAAGATGACGCCGCCGGCGAGCTGGAGTGCGGGGGTGCTGATGTGGAAGACGTCCAGCACCCAGGGGGCGGTGATGCCGATGACCAGACCGACGAGGACGGCCGCGCCCGAGGAGATGAGGGCGATGGTCCTCAGCTGGCGCACCGGGTGGACCTGGGCGAGGCCGGCGAAGGCGAGGAGGACCTTCGGGGGGCCGACGACGGAGAAGAAGGTGATGAAGGCGGCGGAGTAGCTGAAGGCGTTCACACCGGAATCATGGTGCGGGTGGGTGATTTCTCCTGTTTTTCCGGCCGGTGTCCGCGCGGTGTCGAGAACGGGTCCTCCGCTCCGACTGTCCTGCGAGAGGCAGCACCCCCAGGAAGCCGAGAACGATGAGCGAGGAGGACGTCATGAAGTACCTGGTGATGGTGGAGGGCGCGCAGGCGGACTACGAGGCCATGGTGGGCCGCCCCAGCGAGGACAGCCCCGCCTGGAACAAGTCCGACCTCAAGGCGATGTTCGAGCACATGAACGCCATCAACGAGGAGCTGTCGGCCAACGGCGAGATGGTCGACGCCCAGGGCCTCGCCGCCCCCTCCACGACCCGGTTCGTGACGGTGGACGGCGACGGCAGGCCGGTCGTCACGGACGGCCCCTACGCGGAGACCAAGGAGGTCATCGCGGGCTACTGGCTCCTCGACTGCGCCTCCCTGGAGCGCGTGACGGAGATCGCCGCCCAGGTCGCCCGCTGCCCGCAGCCGGCCGGCGCCCCGGCGTACCCGGTGGTCATCCGGCCGGTGGACGAGACGGGCCCGACTCAGGACTGACGGCGCGAACCAGCCGTCGGCAGTCCACCGAGACCGCTCGGCGGGCCTGTCATCCGCCTGCCGAGTGGCCCTTTCCGGCCATCGACACGCACCGTTAGTCCAGGTTTCACATTCCCTCCCCGTCCTCCCGTTACGGACGCTACGGTTCCCCTGAGATGCACATCACATCGCGAGGGGCCGGGGGACGCATGCACGAGATGGCCAAGGGAGCCAACATCGGACTGGCTGCACTCAGCGACGACGCCGGGTCGGTCGTCGTCGGTCTGAGCTGGAGCAGCGCGGCCGGCGACGGCGACGCGGACGTCTCGGTGCTGCTGGTCGACGGCGACGGCAAGGTCCGCAGTGACTCGGACTTCTACTTCTACAACCACCCCGCCGCCCAGGACGGCAGTGTGCAGCTCCTGGGCAAGGTCCCCACGGAGAACGGCAGCGAGGACCGGATCAGCCTCGACCTCACGGCCGTCCCCTCGGACGTCGCCACCGTCGTCGTGGCGGCCAGCCAGTACGGCGGTGCCTGCTTCGGGGATCTGGACGACCTGCGCATGACCGTCACCGACCGCTCGGGCGAAGCGCTCCTCGGGTTCTCCATCCCGGACGCCACGATCGAGACGGCCTTCATCTTCGGCGAGCTGTACCGGCGCAACGACGAGTGGAAGTTCCGTGCCGTGGGCCAGGGATACGAAACCGGTCTCGCCGGTCTCGCCACCGACTTCGGCATCACGGTCGACGAGGGCGAGGACGAGGACGTCGAGGGCCCGGAGGGCGCGGAGATTCAAGGCGGCGGCAGGGAGGAAGTCGTCGCGGCCGGCCGCTCCGAGGCCGCAAGGGGAGCCGGGGATGCCGGGGAGACGTCCCCCGACGTGGCCGAAACCGATCTACGGGCAGCCGACGCCCTCCGCATCCCGGCGCAGGCCACCTCATCCACGGATCGCGCGGTATCGGCCCCGCGCGGGACGGCCGCCGCCCCTGCCTCGCCCGCGGACACGCCCCAGCCCGCCCGCCGCCGCGGAACGCGCACGGCCAAGAAGAAGGTCACTCTCCCGAAGGCCGCGAAGAAGTCTCTGGCGGAGAACGATTCGTGGAAGCCCGCCCGGCTCTTCCCCGTCCCCTCCTACAAGAGCGACCGGGAGCGGGAGGTGCGCGCGACATCGGTCCTGCTCTCCGTCATGGCGGAAGTGCCGGAGTTCGGTCGACGCCTCACCGCTGGTTTCGGGGCTCCCGCCGGCCGGATGCAGACGTTCACCGAGGTATCGCTCCCCCACGGCGACAGCCCGAAGCGCCCGGACGGGGTCATCCGGACGGAGCGGGCCGGGAAGCTCTGGACCGCGCTCGTGGAGACCAAGACCAACGGCAACCCGCTGAAGTCGGAGCAGGTCCAGAACTACATGGACATCGCCGCGAGGCGCGGTTACGAGGCCGTCATCACCCTCTCCAACGACGTGGCCCTGGAGGGCAGTCCGCTCGTCGAGGTCAAGACGGACGGCAGGCGCAAGCACAAGGTCTCGCTCTGGCACCTCTCGTGGGCGGAGGTGGCGCACCAGGCACAGATGCTGATCCGGCACGAAGGCGTCGGCAATGCCGCACATGCCTGGCTCCTCCAGGAGCTGCTCCACTACCTCCAGCACGAGAACTCCGGCTGCCACGGCTTCCAGAACATGGGACCGTCATGGGTTCCCGTCCGCAACGGAATCGACGGCGAGACCCTGTGCCAGGGCGATCCGCGCGCGGTGGAGGTCGTGGAGAGCTGGGAGCGGCTGATCCGCCAGGTCTGCCTCCGACTGGGCGGCGAGCTCGGGCAGAAGGCCCTGCCGGTACAGAGGGCCAAGCGCGGCTCCGACCCGAAGTCCCGACGCACGGAGCTGGCCGACCGGCTCTGCGAAGAGGGAAAGCTCTCCGCCGAGCTGCGCGTCGACGGTACACAGAGCATCCTCTCCCTCACCGCGGATCTCCGAACCGGCAAGATCCGCACGTCCATCGACGTCCCCGCACCCGACGGCGCCTACCCCTTGTCGGTCGCGAAGCGGCTCCTGCGTGTGCTGGACGACGCACCCGCCGACCTGCACGTGGCTGCTGGAGGGCCGGAGCGGACCGCGCGGCACCCTGGAGCGGCTCCGCCCCGAGCCAGGAGATCTGCTGCCCAAGGACGGCGTGGCCATCACCGGCTTCCGGCTGTCCCTCTTCAAGGGCATGGGCAGCAGCCGGGGCGGCACGGAGTCGGGGTTCATCCGCAGCATCGACGAAGCCGTCGACCGCTTCTACAGCTCGGTCGTCTCTCATCTGGGCCAGTTCGAGCAGCGACGGGCTCCGCGGGCGGCCGCCGCCGACACGTCCGGAGTCCACTGACCCTCCGCCGCCCACCGCTGCCGTCCTGGTGTTCCGGATCTCAGTGCATTCCGTGCGGGCCGCCCGTCATGTGCGGGCGGCCGCTCGGGATGAGGAGTGGGGACGCAAGGGCCGCTGCTGCCGCCGTGACGGTGCAGAGGGCGTACGCGGTGGTCAGGCCGGACGGGGTCGGGGTCGGGGCGGTCGTGGTGGTCAGGGCCAGGGTGGAGACGAGCGCGACGCCGATGGAGCCGCCCAGTTCGTGGAAGGTGTTCACGATGCCGGAGGCGAGGCCCGCCTCGTGCGGGGCGATCAGGCCCAGGGCCGTCGTCGTCGCCGTGACGAAGACCGCGCCGAGGCCGAGCGACGCCGTCGCGAGGGACGGGAGGAGCGTGGTCCACGGGCCGGTCGCGGGGTCGACGAGGACCAGCGGCAGGCAGCCCAGGGCCGCGACCGTCAGGCCTGCCGTCGCGCAGACGCGCGGGCCCGCCGTGCTCACCAGGCGGGAGCCGAGGTGAGCGCCGATCGCCGTGGTCAGGGCCACCGGGAGGAACAGGAGTCCGGTGCGGAGGGCGTCCAGGCGGTGGACGTGCTGGAGGTGCATCGAGCCGAGGAAGAAGAACGAGATCAGGAGCGCCGTCGCGACCAGCATGAGGAGTGAGCCCGCGACGACCGGTCGCCGGGTGAACATCCGCAGGTCCATCAGCGGGGTGCGGGTCTTCCGTTCGGTCGCCGCGAAGGCTCCGTAGAGCGCGAGCGCGCCGAGGAGGGGCAGCAGCGTCGCCGTCGACGTCCAGCCGGAGTCGCCCGCCGTGACCAGGCCGTAGACGAGTGCGCCCGTCGCCGTCGTGACGAGGAGGGCGCCCGGGATGTCCAGGCCGCCGCTCCGCTTCGCGGGCTTCGCCGTCGCCGTCGACCGTACGAACCTCGGGAGGGTCGCCAGGACCGCGAGGCCCACCGGGACGTTGACGTAGAAGATCCACGGCCAGCCCGGGCCCGAGGTGAGGGCGCCGCCGAGCAGGACGCCCACCGCCGAACCCGTTCCGCCGATGGCCGCCCAGACGCCCAGCGCCCTGGGCCTCTCCGGGCCGTGGAACATCGTCGTGACCAGGGCGAGCGCCGCCGGGGAGAGGAGCGCGGCGCCGACGCCCTGGACGATCCGGCCGCCGAGCAGGACGCCGGCGTTCGGCGCGAGTCCGCAGGCGAGGGACGCGGCGGTGAAGAGGGCAAGTCCGGTGAGGAGGACCCGGCGGGCACCGAGGGCGTCGGAGAGTCGTCCGCCGAGGAGCATCAGCCCGCCGAAGCAGAGGGTGTACGCGGTGACGACCCAGGTCAGGGCGGTACGTCCGAGATCGAGGTCGATGGCGAGCGCGGGCAGCGCGACGTTCACCACGGTCACGTCGAGGACCAGCATGAACTGGGCCGCGCAGATCAGCGCGAGGGCCTTCCAGCGGCGGGGGTCGGGGCTCGGGTGGCCATGGGTCTGGTCATGGGCGTGGGCGTGGGCGTGGGCAGGGGAGGGTGCGGCGGAGTCTGTGGGCATAATTGAACTGTACGGCACAGTACAGTTGAACTCAAGAGTACAGTTTCCTGGGTAGGGTGAGGCCATGGACGCCAAGCCCGCCCCGGCCGCCAAGCCCGCCCCCACCGGCCCCCGCGCCGCCCGCAAACGGCAGGCGATCGTCCGGGCCGCCCGCGACCTCTTCCTCCGCGAGGGCTTCGGCGTCGGCATGGACGCCATCGCCGCCGAGGCCGGCGTTTCGAAAGTGACCGTCTACAACCACTTCGGCAGCAAGGAAGCCCTCTTCACCGCCGTCGTCGCGGGCGGCCTCGACGAGCCCCTCAGCGAAAGCTGGCAGGGCGAACAGGGCGGACGGGGCGCCCAGGGCGGACGGGGTGCCCAGGGCGGACGGGGTGGCCAGGGCGGACAGAGCGGTGAGGGGCGGAGCGACGCGCCCGACCTCGCTCGGCTCGTCGAGGCCGACGGGCCCGAGGCGCTCAAGGCCGCCCTCATCGACGCCGGTCACGCCTGGGGCCGGGCCCTGCGCGCCGACACCGAGGGGCGCGCCCTGCGCACCCTCGTCGCCACCGAGGTCCACCGCTTTCCCGAACTGGGCCGCGCCTGGCGCGCGCACGGCCCGGCCGGCCACCACCCCGCCGTCACGAACGCCCTGCGCACCCTCGCGGACCGGGGCCTCCTCGACATCCCCGACCTGGAGGTCGCCGTACTCCAGCTCTACTCGCTGCTGGTCTTCCCGCAGATGGTGTTCGAGCAGCACGGGACCGAGCTCGGCGAGGAGCTGGGCGAGCGTCTCGTCGTCGACGGGGTCGAGATGTTCCTCCGACGGTACGAGCCCGCCCTCGGGCCCGGACCCGCCCCCGCGCCCTCCTCGTCCCCGCCCGCAATCTGACGCAGGTGTCATCCTTGGTCTTCGACGGAACCCCGCGCGGGGAGTAAATTACCCCCTGGGGTATCTAAGAGGAGTAGCTGTGGAACTGGATCTCGCTGGTGCGGAGCTGAAGTCGGTACTGAACCGGCTCCGCCGGGCTCAGGGCCAGATCTCCGGCGTGATCCGGATGATCGAGGAAGGCCGCGACTGCGAGGAGGTCGTGACCCAGCTGGCCGCCGCCTCCCGGGCCCTCGACCGGGCCGGGTTCGCGATCATCGCGACCGGCCTCCAGCAGTGCCTGACCGACGTCGAGGACGGCCGCCGGAACGGCGAGGACCGTGACGCGATGCGCGCCCGGCTGGAGAAGCTCTTCCTGTCGCTGGCGTGACCTGCGCCCCATGAGACGCGGACGTACCCCCGGGGGAGATCCCCCGGGGGTACGTCATTCGTGGCGACCGTCGGCGCGGTCAGTCGGTCGCGAGGCCCTTCAGGCGCTTCGCGATCGTCGTCAGGCGTCGGCCCTGGTAGCGGGCGGCCTGGAGGACGTTCTCCTCCGGGGCGCCGTTCGCGCCCGGGTGGGCGGTGCCGTACGGGTTGCCGCCGGCCGCGTAGACCGCCGGGTCCGTGAAGCCGGGGGAGACGATGACCGAGCCCCAGTGGTGGAAGGTGTTGTAGAGCGCGAGCAGCGTCGACTCGTTGCCGCCGTGCAGGTTGTGCGCGCTGGTGAAGGCGGTCGCGGGCTTGTCCGCCATGACGCCCTGCTGCCAGAGGCCGCCCGAGGTGTCGATGTACTGCTTCAGCTGCGCCGCCACGTTGCCGAAACGGGTCGGGGAGCCGAGCGCGTACGCGTCCGCCCACTCCAGGTCCTCGAGGGTGGCGACCTCCACGTCACCGGTGGCGTCGACATGGGCGCGCCACGCCGGGTTCGAGTCGATGGCGGCGGCCGGGGCGAGCTCGGGCACCCGGCGCAGCCGCACCTCGGCGCCGGCCTTCTCGGCGCCCTCGGCGACGGCCTGGGCGAGCTGGTGGACGGCACCCGTGGCCGAGTAGTAGATGACAGCGACCTTCACGGACATGGCGATCTCCTCAACCGGATCAGTTTCCGTTTCAATGAGGCGAGACTAAACGGATCACTATCCGGTTCGCAAGGGGAACGGGTATGCTCACTTCGAGGGCTACCGGAACGGGGAGACGGGGCACGCAAACAGAAACAGCGCGATGCGACGCGCAACAGGGCGCACGGGCGGCGCACCAGGAACAGGAGTCGGCAGATGAGCACCGAGATCCCGCGGGCCGGAGGCACGGCGGCACCCCTGCTCGGCCTCCTCCCCACCGTCGGCACCCCCGCACCCGAGCGGGCCGACGCCGCCCGCAACCGGCGCAAGATCCTCGACGCCGCCGCCCGGATCGTCGCCGAGGACGGCCCCGAGGCCGTCACCATGAACCAGGTCGCTCACGCCAGCGGTATCGGCGTCGGCACGGTCTACCGCCGCTTCGGCGACGTCTCCCAGCTCCTGTGGGCGCTCCTCGACGACCGCGAGCGCCAGTTCCAGGAGGCGTACATGAGCGGCCCGCCGCCGCTCGGACCCGGCGCCCCGGCCGACGCGCGGCTCGACGCCTTCATCGACGCGCTCGTCGACCGGGTCGGCGAACAGCGCGAGATCCTGCTCGCCGCGCACTCCGCCGCGCCCCGCGCCCGCTACCACAGCGGCGCGTACCGCGTGATGCACACGCATGTGGCCCTGCTCGTCGGGCGCCTGCGGCCCGGCTCCGACAGCACGCTGCTCGCGCACCTGCTGCTCGCACCGTTCTCGCCGGACGTCATGCACCATCTGGCGGTCGAGCAGGAGCTGTCGGCGGAGCGCCTCAAGACGGGGATACGGGAACTGCTCCACCTGCGGGCCTGAGCCCTGGGGAGCCCTGGGGAGCCCGGAGGGGCCCTGACCCAGCAGCCCGGGGTCAGCAGCCCGGGAACAGTCACCCCGGCACGGCAGCCCGGGGTCAGCGCCCCCGGATCAGTCAGATCCCGCCCAGCGCCGCAAGCCCGTCCAGGACCCGCGCCAGCCCGAAGCGGTACGCGTGTTCCGCGTCGTACAGGCCGTCGTACGCGAGTGCCGCCGCCTCCCCCACCCGGCTCGCCAGCGGGAACCGCGACTGGTCCAACGCGCGGGCCAGCAGCGGCTCGTGGGCGTCCCACCACTCCCCGTCCGACATCGCGCTCTCCCGCTCCACGGCCCGCGCGTCCAGCTCCGCCCGCGCGCCCGACTGCACGAAGCCGAGGACGTACGTCAGCGCCGAGTCCCGGGCCACGTCGTCGAGGCCGAGGCCCTCGAAGGCGCCGAGCTCGTACTCGTACTTGGTCATCACGCCGGGCCCCAACGGGGCGCGCACGATGCGCAGTTCGACCAGCCACGGGTGACGCAGGTGCAGTGCCCGGTTGGCGTCCGCGACCGCGGTGAGGCGGGACCGCCAGGACTCCTCCGGGCGGAACGGCGGCCGGTCCATCCGCAGGAAGACGGCGTCCAGCATGAGGTCGAGGAGTTCGGCCTTGCCGGGGACGTACGTGTAGAGCGTCATCGGGGTCACGCCGAGGTGCTGGGCCACCGCGCGCATGGTCAGCGCGTCGAGTCCGCCGGCGTCGGCGAGGGCGAGGGCCGCGTCGACGACCGCGTCGACCGTGAGGCCCTGTCTCGGCCCGCGCCGACCCGCCGGGGCGGCCGAGCCGTCGCGCCACAGGAGCTCCAGGGTGCGCGCCGGGTCGCCCGCACCGCTGCTGCTCTTCCCCTTCGCCGCCGCCATGTCACTCCCCTTCCGATCATCTCGTTTTCGCAGGTCAGGATTATTCTCGCTTACTTTGTACGCTGTATAGAGTACCCTTCCCCGGCAAGCAGGACGACCAACGGAGGGCGCACGCATGAACCACCCCGTCGCAGCGGACAGCCATCACGTCATCCAGGTCCGCGGGGCCAGGGAGAACAACCTCAGGAACGTCGACGTCGACCTCCCCAAGCGCCGCCTCACCGTCTTCACCGGAGTCTCCGGCTCCGGAAAGTCCTCCCTCGTCTTCGGCACCATCGCCGCCGAGTCGCAGCGCCTGATCAACGAGACCTACAGCGCCTTCCTGCAGTCCTTCATGCCGTCGCTCGCCCGCCCCGACGTCGACGGACTGCACAACCTCAGCGCCGCGATCGTCGTCGACCAGGAGCGGATGGGCGCCAACTCCCGCTCCACCGTGGGCACCGCCACCGACGCGTACACGATGCTGCGGATCGTCTTCAGCCGCCTCGGCACACCGCACGTCGGCACCTCGGGCGCCTTCAGCTTCAACCTGCCCGAAGGCATGTGCCCGCGCTGCGAGGGCACCGGCCAGATCTCCGACATCGACGTCGACGAGCTCGTCGACCGAACCAAGTCCCTCAACGAGGGCGCCATCACCGTGCCGGGCTACGCCGTCGACTCCTGGATGTGGCAGATCATGGCCCACTCGGGTTTCTACGACCCCGACAAGAAGCTCGCGGACTTCACCGAGCAGGAGTGGGAGGACTTCCTCCACAAGCCGTCCTGCAAGGTGAAGGTCGGCACCAACAACTTCACCTACGAGGGCCTCGTGGTGAAGCTCCAGCGGACCGTCCTCTCCAAGGACCGGGAGGCCATGCAGGCCCACATCCGCGCCTTCGTCGACCGGGCCGTCGGTTTCCGGACCTGCCCCGAGTGCGAGGGCACCCGGCTCACCCGGGCCGCGCTGTCCTCCCGTATCGACGGGGTCAACATCGCCGAGTGCTCGGCGATGCAGATCAGCGACCTCGCCGCGTTCGTCCGCCGGATCGAGGACCCCTCCGTCGCCCCGCTCCTCGCCGGGCTGCGCGAGCTGCTCGACTCGCTCGTCGAGATCGGCCTCGGCTACCTCTCCCTCGACCGGTCGTCCGGCACGCTCTCCGGCGGCGAGGCCCAGCGCGTCAAGATGGTCCGCCACCTCGGCTCCCCGCTCACCGACGTCACGTACGTCTTCGACGAGCCGACCACCGGGCTGCACCCGCACGACGTGCGGCGCATGAACGACCTGCTCCTGCGCTTGCGCGACAAGGGCAACACCGTTCTCGTCGTCGAGCACAAGCCCGAGGTCATCGAGATCGCCGACCACGTCGTCGACCTCGGCCCGCGCGCCGGGTCCGCGGGCGGCGAGATCTGCTACAGCGGAAACGTTCCGGGGCTGCGCACCTCCGGCACCCTCACCGGCAACCACCTCGCCCACCGGGCGAAGCTCCGCGCGGAGGTACGGGTCCCCACCGGCGCGCTGAGCATCACCGGCGCCACGCAGCACAACCTCAAGGACGTGAGCGTCGAGATCCCGACCGGGGTCCTGACCGTCGTCACGGGCGTGGCGGGCTCCGGAAAGTCCTCCCTCATCCACGGCAACCTGCCGGGCCGCGAGGGCGTCGTCGTCGCCGACCAGTCCCCCATCCGGGGCTCGCGCCGCTCGAACCCGGCGACGTACACGGGGCTCCTCGGCCCGATCCGTACGGCCTTCGCCAAGGCCAACGGCGTCAAGCCGGCCCTCTTCAGCGCCAACTCCGAGGGCGCCTGCCCGCGCTGCAACGGCCTCGGGCTCGTCTACACCGACCTCGCCATCGCGGCGGGCGTCGCGTCGGTCTGCGAGGAGTGCGAGGGGAAGAGGTTCACGCCCGAGGTCCTCACCTACCTCCTGAACGGGAAGAACATCCACGAGGTCCTGTCGCTGTCGATCGAGGAGGCGTACGACTTCTTCACCGCCCTCTCGGCCAAGGGCCAGGCCCGCACGATCCTCGGCCGCCTCAAGGACGTCGGCCTCGGGTACCTCCGTCTCGGGCAGCCCCTCAACACGCTGTCGGGCGGAGAGCGGCAGCGCATCAAGCTCGCCATCCACATGGCGGAGAAGGCCGCCGTGTACGTCCTCGACGAGCCGACCACCGGGCTCCACCTCGCCGACGTCGACAAGCTGCTCGCCCTCCTCGACCGGCTCGTCGAGGCGGGCAACACGGTCGTCGTGATCGAACACCACCAGGCGGTGATGGCCCACGCGGACTGGCTGATCGACCTGGGGCCGGGGGCGGGGCACGACGGGGGGCGGATCGTCTTCGAGGGCACACCCGCCCAACTCGTCGAGAAGGCCGACACCCTGACCGCACGTCACCTCAAGGAGTACGTGGGCGGCTGAGGAGACGTGCGGTCACAGCGGCCGTGAGGGCGTCGAGACGGGTACGTACAGCAGACCGTCGTACTCGGCGCCCGGCACCGTCGGCGCCACGTTCCAGCGGTAGGTGAGGCGGTGGACGTACGCCCCGTGGGTGCGGGTGAGGTGCGTCCCCGTCACCCACGGCTCGTCCGCGCGGGACCTCAGATCCACCAGGTGCGTGCCCGGCGCCCGCGCCGCGAGGAGCGCTTCGAGCGTGCCCTCGCGGGCGGGCCCGAGCCGGTTCACGGCCACCGGCGAGGGCCGCTTCAGGCGCGGGCCCCACGGTCCCGGCCACATCCGGCGGGCCCGGAAGGCGCCCTCGCCGAAGACCAGGCCGAGCGCGTAGTACGCGGAGCCGTACCGCTCCCGCAGCCGGGCCCCGAGCGTGCGTCCCCGGACGCCGATGTGGCCGTTGTGGGCCCACACCGCGACCCCGGCGCCGCCGCCGGCGGCCACGGCCTCGTCCACCGCGTCGGCCATGTGACCGTCCCTGGCCGTCATCACCTCCCTGCCGGGCTCGCGGGTGACCACGTCGGCGGCCCTCGCCAGAACGCGGGCATGATGCCGGTCCTCCACGGACGCCCGCCGAGCGGCCTCACGGACGCCCGCGTCCGCGGACGCCTGCCCAGCCGCCTCCGCCGGCCCTTCCGCGGCCTCCAGCACCCCGGCCTCCAGCGCCTCCGCCGCCGCGAGCAGCTCCGCCCGGCGCTCGGGGTACCGACCCGGGTGCGCCTCCGCGAGCACCGCCAGGGCCCCCGCGCGCTCCTCCCCGAAGTGCGCGAGCGACGCCCCGCACCGCTTCGGGTCGATGCCCACGAAACCGACCTGCTCCGCGCGGGGCCGTCCCCGGTTGTAGTCCCGCATCCACTCCAGGAGGTCCAGGACCTCCCGGGTCCGCCAGACCCAGAATCCGAGCCCCGTCAGGACGGCGGCCCCGTCGCCGATGCCGTCCCTGACGTACGCGTCGACCGCCGTTCCGGCGGACGCACTGGCCTCCATGGCGAACGTCCGGAAGCCGTGCTCGACCACCAAGTACGCGAAGAGCCGGTGCTTGAGCCGGAAGAACTCCCTCGTCCCGTGGGTGGACTCGCCCAGGCCGACGACCCGCACTCCGTCAAGGGCCGCCCCGAACTCCCCCGTGCCGAACCCCTCGACCCCGAACCGCCCCGGCAGCTCGGCCTCCCCTGATCCGTCCATCCACCGAAACTATCTGGACCAGCCGTCCCCCAGGACCGCACGATCGGGCCATGACGACCGATTCCACGACGTTCCTGATCCTGCACGGATTCCAGAACCGCCGTCCGCCCGCCCACTGGCAGCACTGGCTCGCCGGGCGCCTGCGGGAGCGCGGCCATGAGGTGCGGTACCCGCAGCTGCCCGAGCCCGACGCGCCCGTGCTCGGCGACTGGCTCGCCGCGCTCGACGAGCACGGCGCGCGGCCCGCCCGGGGTGAGTTCGTCGTGCTCGCGCACAGCCTGTCCGTGCTGCTCTGGTTGCGGGCCGGGGACCGCCGGCCGGTCGCCGACCGGGTGCTGCTCGTCGCCCCGCCCTCGCCGGCCGTCACCGCCTCGATCCCCGAGATCGCCGCCTTCGCCGACGGGCTCGACCTGACGGAGGCCGGGCTCGACGCGCGGCTCGTGTACGGCGACGGTGACCCGTACTGCCCCGAGGGCGCCGACCGGCACTACGGCCTCCCCCTCGGCCTCGACCTGGACCACGTACCGGGCGGGGAACACCTCAACCCCGACTCCGGGTACGGGGAATGGCCCTCGCTCCTGGAGTGGTGCGAGGACCCCGCGGTGCGGATCAAGGGTCGCTAGGCTCGGTCGGATGTACTCCGACAGCACCGCACCGTACGACCAGGGCCTGCTCGACGTGGGCGACGGCAACCGCGTCCACTGGGAGGTCTCCGGCAACCCGGACGGCAAGCCCGCGCTCGTCGTGCACGGCGGGCCCGGCTCCGGGTCCTCGCCGCACAACCGGCGCTTCTTCGACCCGGAGGCGTACCGCCTGGTCCTCTTCGACCAGCGCGGCTGCGGACGCTCCACCCCGCACGCCGGCGACCCGGCCGCCGACATGACCGTGAACACCACCGCCCACCTGGTCGCCGACATGGAGCGGCTGCGCGAGCACCTCGGGATCGACCGCTGGCTGCTGTACGGCGGCTCCTGGGGCTCCACGCTGATCCTGGCGTACGCGGAGGCGTACCCGGAGAGGGTGACGGAGATCGTGATCGCGGCCGTCACGACGACCCGCCGTTCCGAGACGGCCTGGCTGTACGAGGGTGTGGGGCGGTTCTTCCCCGAGGCCCACGAGCGCTTCCGGGCCGGCGCCGACGGGGCCGCGGACCTCGTCGGCGCCTACGCCGACCGCATGAACCATCCCGACCGGGCCGTACGGGAGAAGGCCGCCGCCGACTGGTGCGCCTGGGAGGACGCCGTCCTCTCGATGGAGGGCATGGGCACCCCGTACACCGACCGGGTCGACGACACCCGGCTCGCCTTCGTCCGGATCTGCTCGCACTACTTCGCGCACGGCGCCTGGCTGGAGGAGGGCGCCCTGATCCGCGACGCCCACCGGCTCGCCGGCATCCCCGGCGTCCTGATCCACGGCCGGCTCGACATGGGCGGCCCGCTCGGCACCGCCTGGGAGCTCTCCAGAGCCTGGCCGGACGCCGAGCTGCACGTCGTCGAGACCGCCGGCCACCTGGGCGGGAAGGAGACCGGACTGCTCATCCTGGCCGCCCTCGACCGCTTCGCGATGGGGGTCCCCCCTGTTCGGGCGAAGCCCGAGCTCGGGGGAGGGTGAGTCCACCGGGCGATCATCCTGCCCCGGCGGGATGATCGAGGAATGAGTCCCGAGTCCACCAGCTCCAGGTCCAAGGCCCCCGAGATCCATCTCGCCCAGCAGACGGAGGCCGACGCGCTGCTCGGCCGGTCCCCGCTGGCCGCGCTCGTCGGCATGCTGCTCGACCAGCAGGTGCCGATGGAATGGGCCTTCTCCGGGCCATACACCATCGCCCAGCGGCTCGGCGCGGACGATCTCGACGCGCACGAGATCGCCGCCCGGGACCCGGAGGAGTTCGCCGCGCTGCTCTCCGAGAAGCCCGCCGTGCACCGCTACCCGGGGTCGATGGCCCAGCGCGTACAGCAACTGTGCGCGTTCCTCGTCGAGGAGTACGGGGGCGATGCCGAGGCCGTCTGGGCGGACGCGGCGACCGGGAAGGAACTGCTCGCGCGGCTCCAGGCGCTGCCCGGATTCGGCAAGCAGAAGGCGCAGATCTTCCTGGCCCTCCTCGGCAAGCAGTACAGGGTGCGGCCGACGGGCTGGCGGGAGGCGGCGGGTGCGTACGGCGAGCAGGGCTCGTACCGCTCGGCCGCCGACATCACGGGCCCGGAGTCGCTGGTGAAGGTGCGGGCCCACAAGCAGGAGATGAAGGCGGCAGCGAAAGCGGCGAAAGCCGCCAAGGAGTCCAAAACCGACGAGAATTGATACTTCCAGATTTCAATCCTGCTCTGTGGGACAGGAATTGTGGAGAAGGTGTTCACAGGATGCCCTGCCGATCGCTAACTTCCCCTCAACCTCGTCCGTAACGGGAAGGACTTCTGTGAACGCTACCCAGCGCCGGGCCGCGGCCGTTCTGGCCGCCGCCGCCCTCGCCACCCCGCTGGTCCTCGCCTCCCCCGCCACCGCGGTGAAGGACCCCACGGCCGCACCCGCCCGCGATGCCGCCCGGCTGGCGAAGAAGCTGGTCCGCGAAACCACTGGCCAGGACGCCTACAAGCACCTGCAGAAGTTCCAGGCGATAGCCGACTCGGCCGGCGGTCACCGCGCGGCCGGCACCCTCGGGCACGACGCCTCGGCCGCGTACGTGTACCAGCAGCTCAAGAAGGCCGGCTACGACGTCTCGTACGAGCAGTTCGACTTCATCTACACCGAGACGCTCGCCGAGAAGGTCTCCGTGGTGACGCCCGCGCCGCGCGCCCTGGAGATCAGAGCCATGACGTACACCACGTCCACCCCGGTCGACGGCATCAAGGCCGACCTGGCCGCCGTGCCCGTCGACGCCGACGGCACCACCGGCTGCGAGCCGGGCGACTACGCCGCCGGCGCCTTCACCGGCAAGGTCGCGCTCATCAAGCGCGGAGGCTGCTCCTTCGCGATCAAGCAGCAGCAGGCCGCCGCGGCCGGTGCCGCCGGCGCGATCATCTACAACAACGTCGAGGGCATCCTCTCCGGCACCCTCAGCGACCCGGCCGCCGGCAAGATCCCGACCGGTGGCATCAGCCTGGCCGAGGGCGAGAAACTCGCCGCCGACCTCGCCAAGGGCCCGGTCACGCTCTCCTTCGAGATCCGCCAGTTCCAGGAGAAGCGCGTCACCAACAACGTCATCGCGGAGACGAAGGGCGGCAACGCCGCCAACACCGTGATGCTCGGCTCGCACCTCGACTCCGTCACCGCCGGCCCCGGCATCAACGACAACGGCTCCGGCTCCGCCGGTCTCCTCCAGACCGCCCTGGAGCTCGCCAAGTCGAAGGACAAGGTCCGCAACAAGGTCCGCTTCGCCTGGTGGTCCGCGGAGGAGAACGGCCTCCTCGGCTCCGACCACTACGTCAAGAACCTGACCGCGCTCGACAAGAGCGAGATCAAGCTCTACCTCAACTTCGACATGATCGCCTCGCCGAACTACGGCCTGTTCGTCTACGACGGCGACAACTCGGACAACGTCGGCGAGGGCGCCGGCCCCGCGGGCTCCGCCCAGCTCGAGCGCGACATCACCGACTTCATGGGATCGCGCGGGGTCCCGAACGAGGGCACCGACTTCTCCGGGCGCTCCGACTACGGCCCGTTCATCAAGGTCGGCATCCCCTCCGGCGGCACCTTCACCGGCGCCGAGGGCATCAAGACCGCAGCCCAGGCCGCCAAGTTCGGCGGCACGGCGGGTGTCGCGTACGACGTGAACTACCACGCCAAGGGCGACGACCTGAAGAACGTCAACATGACGGCCTTCGACGTGAACATCGACGTCATCGCCAACGCCGTGGGCACCTACGCCCACGACATCTCCTCGCTGCGCAAGCCGGTCGTCTCCACCCCGACCACGGGCGGCGAGAGCAGCGGCGGCGGCCTGCACAGCGACCACCACGAGGTCACCGAGTAGTCCGCCGGGCCCCGTTACCTCTTACGGCGGGCGGTACCGAAGACCGAGCGGCTGATCTCCCGGCCCAGCTGGGTGCCGATCGACCGCGCAAGGGACTTGAAGATCCCGCTGCCCACCACCTGGTCGGCGAGCGAGGGCTCCGGCTTAGGAGCCCTCGCTCCCTCCTGCTTCCGCGTCTTCTCGGCCTCCTTGGCCTCGTTCCCGGCCTCTTTCGCCTCCTTCTCGGCCTCCTTGGCGGCCGCCGCTTCAAGTGCCGCCGCCTCCGTCGCCTGCTGCTCGGCCGTCAGCCTCTCGTACGCCGACTCGCGGTCCACCGCCTCCGCGTACCGCCCGTGGAGGAGCGAGCCCTTCACCGCCGCGTCCAGGGCGGCAGCGTCGATCGGGCCCATCAGCGACTCCGGCGCCCGCAGCCGGGTCGCCGCGACCGGGGTCGGAGCACCCTTCTCGCTCAGTACGGTGATCACCGCCTCGCCCGTACCGAGGCCCGTGAGGACCTCCTCCAGGTCGTACGGCGAGTTCGGGAACGTCCGTACCGTCGCCTTCAAGGCCTTCGCGTCGTCCGGGGTGAACGCGCGCAAGGCGTGCTGCACCCGGTTGCCGAGCTGCGCGAGCACGTCCGACGGCACGTCCTTCGGCGTCTGCGTCACGAAGAACACCCCGACGCCCTTCGAGCGGATCAGCCGCACGGTCTGGGTGATCGACTGCAGGAAGGTCTTCGACGCCCCGTTGAACAGCAGATGCGCCTCGTCGAAGAAGAAGACCAGCTTCGGCTTCTCCAGATCGCCGACCTCCGGCAGGTCATGGAAGAGATCCGCGAGCATCCACATCAGAAAGGTCGAGAAGAGCTGCGGCTTGTCCTGCACCGCCGGCAGTTCCAGGACCGAGACGATCCCGCGCCCGTCCGCCGCCGTCCGCAGCAACTCGCTCGTGTCGAACTCCGGCTCCCCGAAGAAGCCGCCCGCGCCCTGCTGTTCGAAGGCCGTGATCGCCCGCAGGATCACCCCGGCCGTCACCGTGGAGAGCCCGCCGATCCCCTTCAGCTCCGCCTTCCCGGTGTCCGAGACCAGGAACGCCACCACCGCCCGCAGATCCTTGAGGTCCACCAGCTCCAGGCCCTTGGAGTCGGCGTAGTGGAAGATCAGGCCGAGCGACTGCTCCTGCGTCTGGTTGAGCTGGAGCACCTTCGACAGGAGTACGGGGCCGAAACTGGTCACCGTGGCGCGCACCGGGATGCCGGGGCCGGTCCCGCCGAGCCCGTAGAACTCGCAGGGGAAGCCCGTCGCGCGCCACTCCTGACCGACCTGCGCGGCCCGCTCCCGGACCTTCTCGCCGTCCTCGCCGGGGGCCGAGACGCCGGAGACGTCGCCCTTGATGTCGGCGAGGAAGACCGGCACGCCGTGCGCCGAGAGCTGCTCGGCGATCAGCTGGAGCGTCTTCGTCTTGCCGGTGCCGGTCGCGCCGGCGACCAGCCCGTGCCGGTTGAGCACGGGCAGCGGGATGCGGATCGGCGCGTCCGGGTGACACGCCCCGTCCCAGAGCAGCGCCCCCAGATCGAGTGCCGCCCCCTCGAAGGCGTATCCGGCGGCGATCTCGGCGGCAGGGCCGCCCAGCACGGCCGGTTGCTGCTCGCTCGCGCTCATCACGGCACCCCGATTCCGGTTTGTCATATTTCGCACCAGGATCCCACTACCCGGGCATGGCTGCGCCGGGAGCCGCTCGCCCGGTAGGCTTTCCGTGTGATCTTCAAGCGCATCGGAAACGGAAAGCCGTATCCCGACCACGGCCGGGAAAGCACCCGGCAGTGGGCGGACGTCGCCCCGCGCCCGGTCCGTCTCGATCAGCTGGTCACCACCAAGGGCCAGCTGGACCTGGAGACGCTGCTCGCCGAGGACTCCACGTTCTACGGCGACCTCTTCGCGCACGTCGTGAAGTGGCAGGGCGATCTCTACCTCGAGGACGGACTGCACCGCGCCGTCCGCGCGGCACTCCAGCAGCGCCAGGTGCTGCACGCCCGCGTCCTGGAAATGGACTGAGACGGCGCCGACCGGCCCCGTACTCGCTGACCCTTTCGGGGTCAGTTCGCCCCCATCCGGACGCGATCACATGATCATCAAGTAGGCATCGCCGACGGGCGGCATTACGCTGCGTTCATGAGCATGCTCACTCCCCCTGGAATGGGCGGAAAGTACCGCATCACGGGGGACGTCTACCCTCGCATGCGCCGCCCCCACCGCCGGCGCAGGATCATCCTCGCGTCCGCCGCCGCCGTGGTCGTGCTCGGCGCGGCCGGCTGGGGCACGCTCCAGCTCGTCGACGTCTTCTCCGGCGACGAGGGCACCAGGGCGACGGCCGGAAAACAGGCCGACTGCAAACCCGTCGCCCGGGCGACGACCCCGCCCGCCGCCGTCCTCCCCAAGCCCGCCCAGATCACGGTCAACGTCTACAACGCGACCCCGCGCAGCGGGCTCGCCAAGTCGACCGCGGACGAACTCAAGAAGCGCGGCTTCAAGATCGGCAAGGTGGGGAACGCTCCCGCCGCCTACGACAAGAAGGTCCCCGGCGCCGGTCTGCTCCTCGGCGCCACGACCGCCGCCAAGGGCGTCTTCCCGGTCCTCGGCACCCAGCTCGCGGGCGCCACGACGAAGACGGACACCCGGGGCACGGCGGACGTGGACCTGATCATCGGGACCGCCTTCAAGAACCTGGCCCCGAAGAAGACGGCGGACGCGGCCCTGGTCGCCCTGACCAAGCCCGCGCCCGTACCGACCGGAAAGTGCTGAGGTAGTTTTTCGTGTTCGGCGGAGCCGACAGCGCTTGTTCGGCGGAGCCGACAGTGCCTATTCGGCGGAGCCGACAGTGCCTATTCGGCGGAGCCGACAGTGCCTATTCGGCGGAGCCGTACATGCGGTCGCCCGCGTCGCCCAGGCCCGGGACGATGTAGCCGTTCTCGTTGAGACGCTCGTCGACCGAGGCCGTCACGACGGTGACGGGGGTGCCCGCCAGCTCGCGCTCCATGATCTCGACGCCCTCCGGGGCGGCGAGGAGCACGACCGCGGTCACGTCGTCGGCGCCGCGCTTGATGAGCTCCTGGATGGCCGCGACGAGCGTGCCGCCGGTCGCCAGCATCGGGTCCAGGACGTACACCTGGCGGCCCGAGAGGTCCTCCGGCATCCGCGTGGCGTAGGTCGACGCCTCCAGCGTCTCCTCGTTGCGGATCATGCCCAGGAAGCCGACCTCGGCGGTCGGGAGCAGCCGGACCATGCCGTCGAGCATGCCGAGCCCGGCGCGCAGGATCGGGACCACCAGCGGACGCGGGTACGACAGCTTCACGCCGGTCGTGGGCGTCACGGGGGTCTCGATGTCGACCTGCTCGGTCCGGACGTCCCTGGTGGCCTCGTAGGCGAGCAGGGTGACCAGCTCGTCGGCGAGCCGACGGAAGGTCGCGGAGTCCGTGCGCTTGTCGCGCAGCGTGGTGAGCTTGTGGGCGACCAGCGGGTGATCGACGACGTGGAGACGCATGACTCAACAGTAGCCCGCCGCGCACTGGCGTCGACCCGCGCCACTGGGGGAAGGTGGGAACACGGGGACCCGGCGATGGGGTGGAGTGGCCCATGCCCGACCTGGAAGAACCGGCCGAGGGTGCCGCCGAGGGGGCGGCCCGGAAGCCGGCACCGGAGACCGACGCGGAGCGCCGCAGGCGCCGCGCCCAGTTCCTCCGTGAACTGGGCGAGGCCAAGGCGCTGCGTGAACGCGTCCAGCCGAGGCGGGCCCGGGCGGCCCGGATGCGCCAGGCCATGCGCATGCGGACGTTCCGCTGGTGAGCCGCCCGCCGCTCCGTGCCCGGCCACGCCCTGTCCCGTCCCCGTCCCGTCCCCTTGTGCGCCCCCAGCGTGCGCCGGGGTCGCACGCCCGCCCGATCGCGGGGTCGTTCAGACTGATGCACGACTCAAGAGCCGAAGACCTCTCCTGTGGGCGCCGTATCTGTCACGATGCCGATTGGGCGGGGCATCAGGAGCGCGCCGCCGGATCGTCACACCTCTGATCAGTGGGAGAGAGTCAGGTGTACTTCGCCGCACTGCTCGCGCGCACCGAAGACGGGTGGGAAGCGAGCGACACGGAGCTCGACGACGTGGAGACCCTGTCGGATCTGACCGAGCTCGCCCGCGAGGCCTCGGACGACGACACGGTGATCGTCTTCATCGAGCAGGAGGACGCGTGGTTCGGGATCGTACGGATCGAGGGTGAGGAAGACCCTCGCATCTACGTCTCGGACGGCGCCGCCGCCGCCCGTTCCTCGTACGGGGAGATCCTCACCCGGGAGATCCTCGGCGACGACCTGGACGACATCGTCGACGAGCTCGAGTCGCTGGACCTGGACGGCACGGAGGACGGGGAGCCGCTCGACGGCGACACGGACGACGACGAGGAGACGAGCGTCGCCGCCGAGGCCGTACCGGCCGCTCCGGTCGGCGACCGGCTGATCCTTGCGGACCTCGGTATGTCCGCGGCGGACCTGCTGGCGCTCGAAAGCGAGGCGCTCGCGGAGATCGCGGACGCGCTGGGGGCCGCCGAGGTCCTGGAGGCCGTCCGCTAGTGGCCCGCGCTGTACCAGTCGTACCTGCGCCCGACCCCGTTCGGGACCCCTGGCGGGACGCCATGCGGCTCGCCCTGGCCGAGGCCGACGCGGCCCTGCCGGCCGGTGACGTACCGGTCGGCGCGGTCGTACTCGGCCCGGACGGCGCCGTGCTCGCGCGCGGGCACAACGAGCGGGAGGCGGCCGGTGACCCCACCGCGCACGCCGAGGTGCTCGCCCTGCGCCGGGCGGCCGCGGCGACCGGGGAGTGGCGGCTGACGGGCTGCACGCTGGTCGTGACCCTGGAGCCGTGCGTGATGTGCGCGGGGGCACTCGTCCAGTCGCGGGTCGAGCGGGTGGTGTTCGGCGCGCCCGACGAGAAGGCGGGCGCGGCCGGTTCGCTCTGGGACCTCGTGCGGGACCGCCGGCTCAACCACCGGCCCGAGGTGATCCAGGGCGTGCTCGGCGAGGAGTGCGCGGAACAGCTCACGGCCTTCTTCCGCACCCGCTGACCTGCCACGGGATACGGATTTCATCGCAGCGCGAGTTTCGGCTAAGCTCTCTCTCGGTAGCGTGTCCGAGCGGCCGAAGGAGCTCGCCTCGAAAGCGAGTGTGGCGCAAGTCACCGAGGGTTCAAATCCCTCCGCTACCGCTTCGATCGAAGGGCCCGGTGCATTGCACCGGGCCCTTCGGCGTATCCCCGTACAGTCCTCCCGTCCTCCCGTCCTCGCGATACGACAGAGGCCCCGTACGCGCGCGTGGCGCGGCCGGGGCCTTCTTTCGTCGGGCAGGGAAGCTTGGACGGGGGGAGCGGCATCGGGGGGACAAGCCGCTCCCCCCGATGAGAACCGGTCCTACAAGTCCTGCGCCGCGGTCAGGGGGGAAGCTCGCGGCGCGGACCCCGCAGTGCGGGCCGGTTCCAGGAGCCCTTCCGATTCCTGCCAGATCTTCCGGGCTCGACATCCATCCTGCTCCGTCATCACCCTTCCGGGTGGCGGCGAAAGGCCTCGATCTTCGGGCCCTTGGTCCATAAAGCCTCGGTTAGAGTGGCGCGGTCGTACGGCGGGGGAACAGGCGGGGGAACACGGGAGGGCTGGCCATGGCGCAAGCGAAGAAGGTCGCGCTCTACGCGGTCTCGGTCTTTGTGCTGTACACGATCATCACGTCCCCGGCCCGGGCCGCTGATCTCGTACAGGTAGGGTTCGAGGGCATTTCCAGCGCCGCCCAGGGTGTCGGCGAGTTCATGACCGAACTCATCAACTAGGAGCCCTTCGTGATCCGCCATCTGGTCCTCTTCAAGCTCAACGACGGTGTCGCGCGCGACGAGCCGCGTGTCGTCGCCGGCGTCGAGGCGTTCCGCGCCCTCGGCGACCAGATCCCGGAGCTGCGCTTCTGGGAGTGCGACTGGAACATCACGGACCGGCCGATCGCGTACGACTTCGCCATCAACTCGGCCGTCGAGGACACCGACGCGCTCCAGCGCTACCTGGAGCACCCCGCGCACCAGGCGGGTGTCGCCCAGTGGCGCGAGTTCGCCACCTGGGTGATCGCGGACTACGCGTTCTAGTCCGCGTTCGACGCGTTCCGGGTCTGCGTTCGACGCGTTCCGGTCCGCGATCGACGCCCCGCCCCCCGCCGTCGAGGTGGGGGGCTTTTTCGTGCGCGATTCCACGCGTGACCTCCCCTTTTTCCGTCACTATGCCCTCAACACGTCGATATGCGGTGCTTGCACACAGTGGACATGTCTTGTGATGCTATGACCGCTTTTGACGGATGAGTTGACCGTAGTTGACCCAGTCGACCAGCAAGACCAGCCAAAGGGGTGGCGTGAACGTGCCGGCCAGTACAGCGCCTCAGGTCCCGCCCCAGCACGAGGCGGGCGGGGCGGAGACCCCCCGCCCGCGGCCCCAGAGCACCCGTGGCGCCGACACCCGCGCCCTCACCCAGGTGCTCTTCGGGCAGCTCAAGAACCTGGAACCGGGCACTCCCGAGCACCACCGGGTGCGCGGGGCCCTCATCGAGGCCAACCTCCCCCTCGTGCGGTACGCGGCGGCCCGCTTCCGTTCCCGCAACGAGCCGATGGAGGACGTCGTCCAGGTCGGCACCATCGGCCTGATCAACGCCATCGACCGCTTCGACCCCGACCGAGGCGTCCAGTTCCCGACGTTCGCCATGCCGACCGTCGTCGGCGAGATCAAGCGGTACTTCCGCGACAACGTCCGCACCGTGCACGTGCCCCGCCGGCTGCACGAGCTCTGGGTCCAGGTGAACGGCGCCACCGAGGACCTCACGACCGCCCACGGCCGCTCCCCCACGACCGCCGAGATCGCCGAGCGGCTGCGGATCGCCGAGGACGAGGTACTCGCCTGCATCGAGGCCGGACGCTCGTACCACGCGACCTCCCTGGAGGCCGCACAGGAGGGCGATGGACTGCCCGGCCTGCTCGACCGGCTCGGCTACGAGGACCCCGCCCTCGCCGGCGTCGAGCACCGCGACCTCGTCCGCCACCTGCTCGTCCAACTGCCCGAGCGGGAGCAGCGGATCCTGATGCTGCGCTACTACAGCAATCTGACGCAGTCCCAGATCAGCCAGGAACTCGGCGTCTCCCAGATGCATGTGTCAAGGCTCCTCGCCCGCAGCTTCGCGCGTTTGAGATCCGCAAACAGAATCGAGGCGTAACCGGATCGGGTAGACCGGTTCGGAGCAGTTCTGCGGCGCCCCAAATGCCGTACACCCCTTGTTTCCTGCGGATATGCACCCTCGCCTTGTCGACAAGTCACTACAGCGTGTTGCCGACATGTGACATTCTGCTGGAACCGAGTTTGCCGCAGCCCCGCCGCCGGTATTCAGGTGGAGGCTGCGTTCCTCAGATGGTCGCGGCCACCGCGACCGTCCGCGACCTCAAGGGGGTGGCATGTCCACAGAACTGGGCAGCTCGAAGGTGCTCACGCTCACGCCCGTTCCCGTGCCCACGCAGACGACGGCGCCGACCGCGACCGAGAGCGCGGAGACCGCGCCTCCGCCGATGGTCGTCACGTCCGGAGCCCTCGACACCCGCACCCTCTCCCGCTCCCTCTTCCTGAGGCTGCGCGCCCTCGACACCGAGGGTGCCGCCGCCGACAGCCCGGAGCGGACCTACGTCCGCGACACCCTCATCGAGCTCAACCTCCCCCTCGTGCGGTACGCGGCGGCCCGCTTCCGCTCCCGCAACGAGCCGATGGAGGACATCGTCCAGGTCGGCACCATCGGCCTGATCAAGGCGATCGACCGCTTCGACTGCGAACGGGGCGTGGAGTTCCCGACGTTCGCGATGCCGACGGTCGTCGGTGAGATCAAGCGCTTCTTCCGCGACACCTCCTGGTCGGTCCGCGTCCCGCGTCGGCTCCAGGAGCTGCGCCTCGCCCTCACCAAGGCCAGCGACGAGCTCGCCCAGAAGCTCGACCGCTCCCCCACCGTGCCCGAACTCGCCGCCGTGCTCGGGGTGTCGGAGGAGGACGTCGTCGACGGCCTCGCCGTGGGCAACGCGTACACCGCCTCCTCGCTCGACTCCCCCTCGCCCGAGGACGACGGCGGCGAGGGCTCCCTCGCCGACCGCCTGGGCTACGAGGACACGGCGCTCGAAGGCGTCGAGTACCGCGAGTCGCTCAAGCCGCTGCTCGCCAAACTCCCGCCCCGGGAGCGGCAGATCATCATGCTGCGCTTCTTCGCCAACATGACCCAGTCGCAGATCGGCGAGGAGGTCGGCATCTCCCAGATGCACGTCTCGCGGCTGCTCACCCGCACCCTCGCCCAGCTGCGCGAGGGCCTCATCGCCGACTGAAGTTCCGCGAAGGGCTCCCTTGTTGACGGATCGTCAGACAGACTGGCGGTTATGAGGCGAAGGAAGCCCGGACTCGTAGCGGTGGCGCTCTGCCTCGGCGGGGCGCTGACCGCCTGTGGCGGCGGAGGAGACGGCGAGGGGTACGCGGCGGTGGGCGCCGGCCCCTCCCCGGGAGCGGCGGGCACCCCGTCGGGCGCGGTCACCCTGGTGCCCCTGGACGGCCCGACGACGAGCGGGGACACGTCCAGCACGTCGTCACCCTCGCCGGAGCCGGAAACGCCGTCCATGCCGCCACCGGCGGACGGGGACACGGCACCCCCGGGCCCGTCCGGGTCTTCCGGTACGGATACGGGATCGGGATCGGGACCTGGGTCGGGACCTGGATCGGGACCTGGGTCGGGACCTGGATCGGGACCTGGATCGGGGTCGAGTACGAGTACGGGGTCCGGTACGGCTCCGACGACCGAGCCGGGCGGCACGGGATCCGGCAGTACGCCCCCGGGTTCCGGCACCGGAACCCCTCCCCGTACGCCCTCCCCGCCGCCCTCGAAGCCCGCGCCCGGCACCACCGCCCCGGCACCGCCCGCGACCCCGGCGCCCACACCCACCCCCGGCCCCGCCCTGGTCACCGTCTCCGTGCCCGTCCTCGCCGACGGCGAGCGGCGCTGGTGCGAGAAGGTGACGGTCACCTTCCGGAACAGCGGGGGTACGGCGGCCCGTTCGGGCACGGTCACCTTCGCCACGCACGTCATCGGGGCCCTCGGCGTCGACTGGGCGACCCTCACGTCCACCCAGCCCCTGCCCGCGCCGATCGCCGCCGGGGCGGCGCGGACGGAGACGTACACCGTGTGCGTGGACTCCTGGCGGGTGCCGCTGGGGATGCGTGTCGACACCCAGAAGGTGACCGCTACCTGGCGGTGACGGGGAAGCGCACCTCGGTCAGGCGTTCCGAGAGCTCCCACAGCTCGCGACCTGTCCCGGGATCGGTCGCCTCGGTGGAGAGGCGTACGCGGGTGGGTGCGCCGCGCAGTTCGGCCATGCCGTCGGGGCCGATGAACTCGCCGCCCCGCACGTCCGGTTCGGTCGCCGCGTACAGCTGCGGCAGCGCGCCCTGCTCGGGACGCTGGGCGATGTGCGGATTGCCGAGGTGGATGAAGATCCACCGCTGGAGGCCGGAGGTGTCCCGGGTCTGGAGCCGGGTCGCGGTGTAGCCGGGGTGGGCGAGCACGCTCCGGACCGGGCTGCCGGACGCGCTCAGGCGCCGGTGCAGTTCCTGCCCGAAGACGGCGTTGGCGAACTTCGACTGGTCGTAGAAGGTCATGGGCGCGTAGCCGTGCTCGCCGGTGAGGTCGTCGAGGCGGAGGCTGCCCTGCCGGTGCTTGATCGAGCTGACCGTGACCACCCGGGGGTCCCGTCCGGCGGCGAGCAGGTCGAGCAGCAGTCCGGTGAGCGCGAAGTGGCCGAGGTGGTTGGTGGCGAACTGGAGCTCGTGCCCCTGGGCGCTGAGGGTGCGGGGCGGGGCCATCACGCCCGCGTTGTTGACGAGCACGTCCAGGCGCGGGTGCTCCTCGCGCATCCGGTCGGCGAAGGCGCGTACCGAGTCGAGGTCGGCGAGGTCGAGCGGGCGTACGGCGAGCAGGCCCGGCGCGACCCCGGCCGCGACGAGCTCGTCGACGGCCCGGTGGCCCTTCTCCTCGTCCCGTACGGCGAGGATCACCCGTCCGCCGCGGCCGGCGAGCGCCCGGGTGGTGGCGAGGCCGAGGCCGCTGTTGGCCCCGGTGACGAGGAAGAGCCGCCCGGTCTGGTCCGGGATCCGATCGGCGGTCCAGCGCTGCTTCTTGGTCATACGACACACGCTGCCGCTTGTGTCACCGAGTGTCAAGCAGGCAACCGCGCGCCATCAAGGCGTCCTGGTGTCACCGAAGGCACCACGTTACGATCTGCCCGTGAGCATCCGCCCCGAAGTCGACCCCGCGCCCGGTGGCGCGACCGGGCCCAGCCCCGGTGCCGGTCCCGGCCGAGCCACCGGCCCCAGCCTCGGTCCCGGTCCCGGTCCCGGCCGAGCCACCGGCCCCGCCCCCGTCAGCCTGGCCCAGCGCAAGCGTCAGCTCGTCGCGACCGAGCTCACCGAAGCGGCCCTCCAACTCCTCGCCCTCAAGGGATTCGACGCCGTCACCGTCGACGAGATCGCGACCACCGCCGGGGTCTCCAAGCGGACCTTCTTCCGGTACTTCGCGTCCAAGGAGGACGTGGTCGTCCAGTTCCTGGCCGACATGGGCGCCGACATGCGCGCGGGCCTCGCCGCCCGGCCCGCCGGGGAGCGCCCCTCCGAGGCGCTCCTGCACGCCGTCTCCGTACCCCTGACGATCTGCGACGACCACGCCGAGCGGGCCCTGCCGGTGGTCCGGCTGATCCTGCGCACCCCCGCCCTGCTCGCCCGCTTCCTGGAGCACCAGGCGCGGTGGCGGGAGGACCTGACGGAGGAGCTGGCGGCCCGCCTGGGCCGCGACCCCCGGGCCGACCTCTACCCCCGGCTGGCCGCGGGCATGGCGCTCGCCGCCTTCGATGCCGTACTGCACCGGTGGAGCGAGGGTGAGGACGCGGGGAGCTCCGCGGACCCGAGCGCCCTGATCGGGGAGGCTTTCGCGGTGCTCACGCCCGCGCTGGACTCCGCGGCCTCCTGATCGGAAAGAGAAAGGTGGGCCGGGTCCGCAGGCTGCGGACCCGGCCCACCTCGGGCCTGTGGATGTGCGGAGCGGTCAGAGGGCCAGCCAGGCGACGGCCGCCAGGACGACGATCACCGCGACCACGCCCACGATCAGTCCGACCTTCGGGCCGCCCGACGCGGCCGCGGCCTGCGGCTGCCGCTGCTGCGGGGCGCCCTCGTCGACGAAGGCGCGGAACATCTGCGTGTTGCCGGCGGGGTCGTAACCCTCGGGGCCCTGCGGGGGCTGGCCCTGGCCGTACGGTGCTTGGGGGTTGTGTGCCATGGGTCAGGACCCTAGCGAAGTACGGGTGAGGGGCCCAAGCCCCGTCCCCAGGACTCTGCGGAACCGTCCGTGACCCACACGTCCGCTCCACCTTTGCCGTTTCTTTAGCGCCGTTTGACCGATTTAGTTTGCCTGAAGCAACCATCCATCTCTATGGTTGCCCTAAGCAACAAGATGTACGGGGTGCCCGATGGCGACACGGAACAGGTACGAAGAACTCGCCCGCTCGGTGAGTGCGATCGGGGCCGTGAAGCGCGGACTCGCCCGCGCCCTGCCCGTCGAATGCCAGGGCGGCTCGGCGGCCGTGCTCGCCCTGGTCAAGCACCACGGCGACATGCGGATGAGCCGGCTCGCGGAACTCATGGCCGTCGACATGTCCGTGTGCAGTCGCCAGGTGGCGCACACGGTGGAACACGGCTGGATCGAGCGACTGCCCGATCCGGATGACAAGCGCTCCCGCATCCTGCGGCTCACCGACGCGGGCCACGCGATGCTCGGCGAACTCGACCGCCGGGTGACCGAGGCCTTCTCCCGCCACCTCGCGGAGTGGTCCGACGACGACGTCGAACTCCTCACCCACCTGCTCGCCCGCCTCCGCGACTCCTTCGGGGACTGCCGGGCCCACCACGCTTGAGAAAAAAGGAAGTTCATGGCTACGACCACGCCCGACACCGGTGTGCGGGACGGCCTCACCGGTGCTGGTGGCGGCGCGACCGCCCCGATGACACACCGGCAGATCATGGAGGCGCTGTCCGGGCTGCTGCTCGGCATGTTCGTCGCCATCCTGTCCTCGACGATCGTCTCCAACGCCCTCCCCCAGATCATCACCGACCTGGGCGGCGGCCAGTCCGCGTACACCTGGGTGGTCACCGCCGCGCTGCTTTCGATGACCGCGACCACCCCGCTCTGGGGCAAGCTCGCGGACCTCTTCTCCAAGAAGCTGCTCGTCCAGATAGCCCTGATCATCTACGTGGCGGGCTCGATCGTCGCCGGTCTCTCGCAGAGCACCGGCATGCTCATCGCCTGCCGTGTCGTGCAGGGCATCGGCGTCGGCGGTCTGACCGCCCTCTCCCAGATCATCCTGGCCGCGATGATCGCCCCGCGTGAGCGCGGCCGGTACAGCGGCTACCTCGGCGCGACCTTCGCCGTCGCCACCGTCGGCGGCCCGCTGCTCGGCGGCGTCATCACCGACACCGACTGGCTCGGCTGGCGCTGGTGCTTCTACGTGGGCGTGCCCTTCGCGTTCATCGCGCTGGTCGTCCTGCAGAAGACGCTCAAGCTCCCCGTCGTGAAGCGCAAGGTCAAGGTCGACTGGGCCGGCGCCTTCTTCATCAGTGCCGCGGTCTCCCTGCTCCTCATCTGGGTCACCTTCGCGGGCGACAAGTACGACTGGATGTCCTGGCAGACGGCCGTGATGGTGCTCGGTTCGGTCGCGCTCGGCGGGATCTTCCTGCTCGTCGAGTCGAAGGCGAGCGAGCCGATCATCCCGCTCCGCCTCTTCCGCAACCGCACGATCACCCTGGCCTCGCTCGCCTCGCTCTTCGTGGGTGTCGCGATGTTCGCCGGCACGGTCTTCTTCAGCCAGTACTTCCAGCTGGCGCGGAACGAGTCGCCGACGATGTCCGGCGTCCTCACCATCCCGATGATCGCGGGCCTGTTCGTCTCCTCCACCGTCTCGGGTCTGGTCATCACCAAGACCGGCCGGTGGAAGGCGTGGCTGGTCAGCGGCGGCGCCTTCGCCGCGGGCGGTCTCGGCCTGCTCGGCACGATCCGCTACGACACGGCGTACTGGCACATCGCGCTGTTCATGGCGGTCCTCGGCCTCGGCCTCGGCATGATGATGCAGAACCTGGTGCTCTGCACCCAGAACCAGGTGGCCCCCGCCGACCTCGGCGCCGCCTCCTCCGTCGTCACCTTCTTCCGCTCCCTGGGCGGTGCGATCGGTGTCTCGGCACTCGGCGCGGTCATGGCCCACCGGGTCACGAGCTACGTCAAGGAGGGCCTGGCCGAGCTCGGTCCGAAGGCCGCGGGCGCCATGGGCCAGGGCGGCACCGGCGGCGGCATCCCCGACATGGACAAGCTGCCGGCCCCGATCCGCACGGTCATGGAGGACGCGTACGGGCACGGTGTCGCCGATGTCTTCCTCTACTCGGCGCCGTTCGCGCTGCTGGCCTTCGTGGTGACGCTGTTCATCAAGGAAGTCGCCCTGAAGAGCAGCTCGGTGAAGGGCTCCGAGGAAGGCTCCGCCGAGGGCTCCGACGAGGGCTAGAGAAACTCCCGGCCGCGCTTCGAGCGGAGGCGCGGCCGGGTCCGGTACGGAGCGGCGGGCAGGGGACGGCCCGCCGCTCCGTCATGTTCATGGTCCGGTTTCACGGGTGTTGGTTTCACGGGAAACCATGGTCTCGATGCCGGCGACCAGGACATCCAGGGCGTAGGCGAAGTCGCGGTCCCAGATGACGCTGACGCTGCCGTGCGAGGCCCGCTCGTCGAGGATCTCCTTCATGCCCTGGGACTGGTCCACGAAAGCCGGGTCGTCCCTGAAGGCCTTGATCGAGTCCACGTAGAAATCGTCCTGCGACATGCCCGCCTCCGCCGCACGGCGCCCGAACTGGGCCTCGATCGTCCCGTAGCCGTACACGAACTGGAACACCGCCGACATCGCGCTCGGCTGGCGCTCCAGCGAGAGGCCGGTGTCCCGGATCGCCTCGTGGATCTTCTGGCCGACGGCGATCGCCTTCGGGCCGATGTTCAGGTACTGGCCGGCGGAGGGCGACATCCAGGGGTGGCCGACCAGCATCCGCCGGTACTCCAGGGCGAGGACGTGGATCCGCTCCCGCCAGTCCACCGCGGCGTCGATCGCCGCGAGGTCGAACTCGCCGTACACGCTGTCCATGGCGAACTCGATGATGTCGTCCTTGGTGTCCACGTACCAGTACAGGGACATCGCGGTGACGTTCAGCTCGGCCGCCAGCTTGCGCATCGACAGCTTGGCCAGGCCCTCCTCGTCGAGCATCCGGATCGCGGCGGCGACGATCCGGTCCCGGTCGAGCCCGGCCGGACCGCCGCCGCTCCGCGGAGTCCGCGTCTCCAGCCAGACGCTGGAACGCGCCGGGTTCTTGGCCCGGTCGGCTGCCTTGACCATCGCGTTCCTCCGTCTGTCAGTTCTCGGTGCCCATGCTAGGCAGCGGTGGGCTGCTCGGGCGTCAGGGCCTTCTCCGTCCGCTCGGCCCGCCGGAGCAGGGCCGCCGCGACCAGACCGCCGGCGAAGACGGCGATCGCGCCGACCAGCTGGCTCGTCTGGAGGCCGGAGGCGAACGCGTCGGAGATCTCCTGCCGTTCGGCCTCGCTGCCGGCGGCGGCGAGGGCGGCCGGGAGGGAGGTCGCGGTGACGGCGACGAGCGCGGCGAAGCGCGCGTTGAGGACGGCGCCGAGGACGGCGACACCGAGGCCGTTGCCGAACTCGGCGAGGGTGCCGTTGATCCCGGCGCCCACGCCCGCCTTCTCCGGCGGGATCGAGCTCATGATCGCGTTGGCCATGGCCGGGGAGGAGACGGCGATGCCGCCGCCCATCAGGACCAGGCCGAGGAGCATGCCCGCGTAGCTGCCGTCGGTGCCGCCGCCGAGCAGCGAGATCGAGGTCAGGCCGGCGGCGACCAGGGTCATGCCGAGGACGACGGTGGGCGGGGTGCCCAGCTTCATGACGATCTTCGGGCCGATGCCGGTCAGGTTGAGGCCGACGATCGTCAGCGCGAGCGGCGCCATCCGCAGACCCGCCTCCAGCGGCTCGTAGCCGAGCACGAACTGCAGGTGCTGGGTGAGCAGGAAGAGCGAGCCGCCCATGCCGAAGACGACCAGGATCGAACCGCCGATGGCGCCGATGAACTTCTGGTTCCGGAAGAAGTGCATGTCGAGCATCGGGTACGGGGTGTGCAGCTCCCACAGGGCGAACGCGCCGAGGCCGAGCAGCCCGATCGCGGCCGGGACCAGCACCTGGGCGGAGACCCAGCCGTGCTCGGGGCCACTGATGATCGCGTACACGACGGCGGTCATGCCGATGGTGGAGAGCAGCGCGCCGAGCAGGTCGGGGCGCTCGCCCTGGGGGTTCTTGGACTCCGGTACGAGCTTGAGGACGGCGACCAGGGCCACGACGGCGACCGGAATGTTGATCAGGAAGATCATTCCCCACCAGAAGTGGTTCAGGATCACGCCGCCGATCAGCGGCCCGCCGGCGAAGCCGAGGGAGGCGACGGTGGACCAGAGCGCGATGGCCTTGACCCGCTCCGAGTCGTCGAAGATCTGCATGACGACGGCGAGGGTGGTTGTCATCAGGAGCGCGCCGCCGACGCCCATGCCCGCGCGGGCGGCGATCAGCTGCGCGGTGGAGTCGGCGAGGCCGGCGGCGAGCGAGCCGATACCGAAGAGCGCGAGGCCGATCGCGAGCAGCTTCTTGCGGCCGTAGCGGTCGGCGGCGTTGCCCGCGCTGAGCAGCAGGCCGGACTGGACGAGCGAGTACGCGTTGATCATCCACTGGATGTCGGTGGTGGTCGCGTGGAGTTCGGAGGTCAGCGACGGGATGGCGACGCTGAGGACGGTGTTGTCGAGCAGCACGGTGAGCTGGGCGAGGCAGATGACGCCGAGGATCAGCCAGCGCTGAGGGTGACCACCGGTGGTGGTCGGTTCGGTCGCGGCGGTCGTCGCCGTCATGGGCAGGACTCCTTGTACGGTGTACGGGACCAGGTCTCGTACACCGTACAAGGACTCTCTTACGCTGTATAGCGATTTCTTCCGCGGTTACTTCTCGGTGGTGAGGTCGTAGAAGGTGGCGTTGCCGATCGTCACCTTCTCGAAGGTCTCCGCGACCCAGGTGGAGATCTCCGAGTTGCCGCCGGGGCCACCGCTGCCGATGAAGTAGTGGATCTTCCCTTCGGCGACGTACTGCTTGAACTGCGCGAGCGTCGGGGACGGGTCGCTGCCGTTGAAGCCGCCGATCGCCATGACCGGTTTCTCGGTGGCGAGCTGGTAGCCGGCCGCGTTCTGGGCGCCGACCGTGGCCGCGACCCAGGTGTACGCGTCGGCGTCTTCGAGGAGCGCGGTCTTGGCCTCCGTACCGACGCGGGCGCCGTTGAGCAATCCGCCCATACCGCCGCCACCGCCACCGCCGGGGCCTTCGCCCCGGGTCATGCCCTGTCCTTGCGGCGGGGTGCCACCGGCCATCCGACCTCGGCCCTGGCCCTGGCCACCGGCCATCTGACCGCCCCGGCCTGCCTGACCACCGGGCATCTGACCACCCTGGCCTGCCTGACCACCGGGCATCTGACCACCCTGGCCACCACCCTGGCCGCCCGGGAATCCCCCGCCCTCCATCATCCGCACGCCGCCGGGACCCCGGCCGCCCATCGCGCCGCCCGCCGGGCCCGCCGTGACGATCGAGCCCTGGTGGCCGGCGTCCACCGTCGCCAGGGTGTACGCGAACGGGCCCGCGAGCCCCGCCGCCAGGCCGAGGCCCGCGACCGCGAGGCCGAGCCGACGGTCCACCCGGCCCGCGAACAGCAGCCCGAGCGCGGCCGCCGCGCCCGCGACCAGGACCGTCCAGCGCAGCCACGGCAGCCAGTCCGGCGTGCGGCCGAGCAGGGTCCATCCCCACCAGGCGGTCACCGCCACCGCCACCGCGAGGGCCACCGAGGCGAGCGGACGGGTGCGCTCCTCCCAGAGCACGGCCGCGCCCATGCCGACGAGCGCCGCCAGGTACGGGGCCAGGGCCACCGTGTAGTACTCGTGGAAGATGCCGGCCATGAAGCTGAACACGGCCAACGTGATCAGCAGCGACCCGCCCCACACCAGGAACGCCGAGCGTGCCGTGTCCGTCCGGGGCGCCCGCCGGGTGACGACGAGACCCGCGACGAGCAGGATCAGCGCGGCCGGCAGCAGCCAGGAGATCTGGCCGCCGATGGAGTCGTTGAACATCCGGACGATGCCGGTCTCGCCCCATCGGCCACCGCCACCACCTCCCCCGCCGCCACCACCGACGCTGCCGGTCTCGTCGCCGTTGATCCGGCCGAGGCCGTTGTAGCCGAAGGTCAGCTCAAGGAAGCTGTTGTTCTGCGAGCCTCCGACGTACGGGCGGGAGGACTCCGGCCACAGCTCGACCAGGGCCACCCACCAGCCCGCCGAGACGAGCATCGCGAGCCCGCCCAGGCCGAGTCGGCCGAGCCTCCGTGCCAACCCGCCGGGCGCGCACACCACGTACACGAGCGCGAGCGGCGGCAGGATCAGGAAGGCCTGGAGGGTCTTCGCGAGGAACGCGAACCCGAAGGCCACCCCGGCCCACACGAGCCACTTCGCCGCGCCCCGGTCCTCCTCCAGGGCCCGCAGCACGCAGTACACGGCGACCGTCATGAGCAGGGCGAGCAGCGCGTCCGGGTTGTTGAAGCGGAACATCAGCGCCGCCACGGGCGTGAGCGCCAGGACGACGCCCGCGATCATGCCCGCGCCCGCGCCGAAGCGGCGCCGTACGGCCGCGTAGAGCACGGCGACGGTCGCCACGCCCATGAGCACCTCGGGCACGAGGATCTGCCAGGAGCCGAGGCCGAAGAGGCGGACGGAGAGGGCCATCGGCCAGAGGGCGGCCGGGGGCTTGTCCACGGTGATGGCGTTGGCCGCGTCGAGCGAGCCGAAGAAGAAGGCCTTCCAGCTCTCGCCGCCCGCCTGGACGGCGGCGGAGTAGAAGGAGTTGGCGTAGCCGGAGGCGCTCAGGTTCCACAGGTAGAGCGCGGCGGTGACGGCGAGCAGGCCGAGGAAGGCGGGCCGGACCCAAGGGGCGTCCTCGGCGCGGCCGCGCCGGAGTCGGGTGAGCGGGCCACCGCGGGACGGCGCCGCATGGGCCGCGCCGCCGGCCGGCGCGGCCGGGGAGATCTCCGGGAAGGTCGAGGTCATCGGTCGTTCCTTGGGTCGTTCCGTGAGGTGGACCGCTCGGGGAAGACCCAGAGACGGAAGAGGAGGAAGCGCAGAACGGTCGCGGCGAGGTTGGCGACGACCAGGACGGCGAGTTCGGTGGAGTGCGCCGGATCGCCGGTCGCCGCACCGAGGGCGGCGAGCGAACCGCTGGTCAGGGCCAGGCCGATGGCGAAGACCACGAGTCCCTGCGCCTGGTGGCGGACGGCCCGGTCCCGGCCCCGTACCCCGAAGGTGAGCCGCCGGTTGGCCGCCGTGTTGGCGACGGCGGAGACGAGGAGCGCGGCGGCGTTGGCGAACTGCGGGCCGACGCCGAGCCGGAAGAGCGAGTACAGGGCGATGTAGAAGAGCGTCGACAGCACCCCGACCACGCAGAAGCCGACCAGTTGCCGGGCCAGTCCGCCCGGCACACCGGTGAGTTCACGGTCCCGGGGGTCGTCCCCGAAGGGCCGGGCCAGCCGGTCGAGCGGCAGCGAACCCGTCGCGAGGGCCCGGCCCACCCGCCAGACGCCCTTCAGGTCGTCGGCGGCCGTGCTCACGATGTGCACGGTCGATTCGGGGTCGTCGACCCAGTCGACGGGCACCTCGTGGATGCGCAGCCCGGCCCGCTCGGCGAGGACCAGCAGCTCGGTGTCGAAGAACCAGCCGGTGTCCTCCACCATCGGGAGGAGCCGCTCGGCGACATCGCGCCGGATCGCCTTGAACCCGCACTGCGCGTCGGAGAACCGGGCGGCGAGCGAGCCGCGCAGGATCAGGTTGTACGCGCGCGAGATGAACTCCCGCTTCGGGCCGCGCACCACCCGCGAGGAGCGGGCGAGCCGGGAGCCGATCGCCAGGTCGGAGTGGCCGGAGATGAGCGGCGCGACCAGCGGGAGCAGGGCGTTCAGGTCGGTGGACAGGTCCACGTCCATATAGGCGAGGACGGGCGCGTCCGAGCCCGACCATACCGTCCGCAGCGCCCGGCCGCGCCCCTTCTGCTCCAGCCGTACGGAGCGCACCTCGGGCACCTCGGCGGCGAGACCGGCGGCGACCTCGGGGGTGCTGTCGGTGGAGGCGTTGTCGGCGACGGTGATGCGGAAGCCGTACGGGAAGGTCCGGAGGAGGTGTTCGTGGAGCCGGCGGACGCACGGCTCCAGATCCTTCTCCTCGTTGTGGACGGGGATCACCACGTCCAGGACGGGCCGTCCCGCGATGTTCACCGGCAGGTGCTCCCGGGCGGGGAGGGCCCCGGACGTGGGCCCCGCGATCGTTGGGGTTCGCATGCCACCGACACTCGCCGGGGCCGCTGTCACGGCTGTGTGATGAGCCTGTGGCCTGCCTGTGAGTGGGGTTCCGCCGGGGGGCGCGGGGGTCTGCCGAGGACACGGGGGTCCGCCGGGGACGCGGGGGTCTGCCGAGGACACGGCGGTCCGCCGGGGACGCGGGGGTCCGGCTACGCGGCAGCGGGCAGCCGGACGGTGAAGACGGTCCGGCCGGGGGCGCTCTCTACGCCCACCTCGCCCCCGTGCGCGCTCACCACCGCCCGGACGATGGCGAGCCCGAGGCCGGTGGATCCGGCGTTGCGGGAGCGGGAGGCGTCGCCGCGCGCGAACCGCTCGAAGACGGCGGGCAGGAGCGCGGCCGGGATGCCGGGCCCGTCGTCCTCGATCCGGACGGTCACCGCGCCGGGTTCGGTGCGGACCCGGGCGGTGACCTCGGTCCCGGGCGGGGTGTGGGTACGGGCGTTGGCGAGGAGGTTGACGAGGACCTGCTGGATTCGGGCGCCGTCCGCCCGTACGGGGCTGCCGCCGTCCTCGGGCAGTTCGAGGCTCCAGTGGTGGTCGGGCCCGGCGGCGCGGGCGTCGCTCACCGCGTCCACGACGAGCGGGACGAGGTCGGTGGGCTCGTACGAGAGGGGGCGTCCGGCGTCGAGCCGGGCGAGCAGCAGCAGGTCCTCCACCAGGCCCGTCATCCGGGTCGCCTCGGACTCGATGCGGCCGAGGGCGTGCCGGGTGTCGGGCCCGCACTCCTCACGGCCGCGCCGGGTCAGCTCCGCGTACCCGCGGATCGAGGCGAGCGGGGTGCGCAGTTCGTGGCTGGCGTCGGCGACGAACTGCCGGACACGGGTCTCGCTCTGCTGGCGGGCGTCGAGCGCCGAGTGGACGTGGTCGAGCATCCGGTTGATGGCGGCGCCGACCTGGCCGACCTCGGTCCGCGGATCGGCCTCGGCTTCCGGGACCCGCTGGTGGAGCGCCACCTCGCCGCTGTGCAGCGGCAGCCGGGCGACCTGACCGGCGGTGGAGGCGACCCGTCGCAGCGGCCGCAGGGCGACCCGGACGAGTACGGTCCCGGCGAGCGAGGCGGCGAAGAGCCCGGCGCCGGTGACGCTCAGCTCGACGAGGATCAGGGTGGAGAGGGCCTTGTCGACGGAGGCCAGCGGGATGCCGGTGAGGTAGGTGCCGTTGTCCCCGGAGGCGTACTCGATCCGGTACGAGCCGAGGCCGCCGGGCAGATCGACGGTGTGCGGCTCGCCGTCGCGCGGGACTGCCGCGAGCGCGGCCCGCTGGGCTTCGTCGAGCGTCTTGATCCGGAAGTCCCGCCCGTACCCCCCGCCGTCCTCGGCCTCCGCCGAGTACCCGGCCGAGGTCACCACGCCGCCCGAGAGGACCGCGCCCAGGGTGCCGGTGGGAATGCTGGGCCCCACGACGAACCCGAGCGGGTCCTTCCCGCCCCGGTCCGGCGCGGGCCCGCCGGCCATCCCGGGCGGCGGTCCGGCGGCCCGGTTCGAGACGGCCCGGACCTCCTCGTCGGCCCGGTCGTACAGGTACGAGCGGAACGCGATCGTCGTGACCGTGCCGATGACGGCCGCGACGACCGCGATCAGCGCGACCGCCGAGACGACGAGCCGGGTCCGAAGCGACCACGGCCCCCGCGTCCGCGCAGACCGTGGCCGCACAGCCCCTGCCCGCGCAGACCGTGGCCGCACAGCCCCTGCCCGCGCAGACCGTGGCCGCACAGCCCCTGTCCACGGAGACCGTGGCCGCTGCCCCGCACCCCGCAACACGAGCCGCTACTCCCCCGGCTTGATGAGATAGCCGGCCCCGCGACGGGTGTGGATCATCGGGGCGCGCCCCGCGTCGAGCTTCCGCCGCAGGTACGAGATGTAGAGCTCGACGACATTGGCCTGACCGCCGAAGTCGTACGACCAGACCCGGTCGAGGATCTGCGCCTTGCTGAGCACGCGCCGCGGATTGCGCATCAGATAGCGCAGCAGCTCGAACTCGGTCGCCGTGAGATGGATCGAGACCCCGCCCCGGGTGACGTCGTGACTGTCCTCGTCGAGGGTGAGGTCCCCGACGACGAGCAGCGACTCGCTGCGCGCGAGAGCCGCCCCCGACCTGCGGATGAGCCCGCGCAGCCGGGCCACGACCTCCTCCAGGCTGAACGGCTTGGTGACGTAGTCGTCGCCGCCGGCCGTGAGACCGGCGATCCGGTCCTCGACGGCGTCCTTCGCCGTCAGGAACAGCACCGGAACATCGGGCAGTTCACGCCGGATCCGGCCGAGCAGACTCAGCCCGTCGACGTCGGGCAGCATGATGTCGAGGATGACGACGTCGGGCCGGAACTCGCGCGCGGAGCGCAGGGCGGCGGCCCCGTCCCCGGCGCTGCGCACCTGCCAGCCCTCGTAGCGCAGGGCCATGGAGAGCAGCTCGGCGAGCGAGGCCTCGTCGTCGACGACGAGCACACGGACGGCGGTTCCGTCGGCACGGAGCATGTCGGCGCGGGTGCCGGTACGGCGTGTGGTGACGGTCATGGAATCCACGCTGTAGGCCGCCGCTGAGAGGTCTCTTTCCCTTTCCTGTGAATTCCCTGAGAACGTGAGAAAGGAGCGGCGGGGCCCTCAGGGTTTCACGTGAAACAACGCGGCGCCGTTCTCGTACAGGACACCCCGAAGCCAGTCGTCCCCCAGCCCGAGGCGTTCGAGGGCCTGGAGCTGGTGCACGTACGGATACGGGATGTTCGGGAAGTCGGAGCCGAGGAGGATCCGGTCACCGACGTCCACGAGCCGCGAGAGCTCCGCCCGGGGGAAGGGCGCGAGCCGCTCGCTGAAGTCGGTGAAGGCCATGGTGGTGTCGAGGTGGACGCCCTCGTACCGCTGGGTGAGGTCGAGGAAGTCGCCGTACTCGGGCATCCCCATATGGGCGACGATCACCCGGAGTCGGGGATGGCGGGCGAGCAGGCGCCCCATGGGCCCGGGTCCGGTGAACCGGCCCGGGGTGGGACCGGAGCCGCAGTGCACCACCACCGGGGTACCGGAGTCGGCGAGCGCTCCCCACGCCCCGTCGAGCTCCGGGTCGGTCGGGTCGAAACCGCCGACCTGGAGGTGCACCTTGAAGACCCGGGCCCCCTCGTCGAGTGCCTCGTGGACGTACCGGTCGACGCCCGGTTCGGGGAAGAAGGTCGCGGTGTGCAGACAGTCGGGGGTACGGGAGGCGAAGTCGGCGGCCCAGGAGTTCAGCCAGGGGGCCATGCCGGGCTTGTGCGGGTAGAGCATCGCGGTGAACGCGACCGCCCCGAAGCCCCGCAGGAGGGCGAGCCGGCGCTCCTCCTCCTCGCGGTAGGTGATGGGCCACTCCGTCCCGGTCAGGGGACCGACGGCGTCGAAGTAGGCCCAGACCTTGTCGAGGACGTTCTGCGGCATGAAGTGCGTGTGCACATCGACGAGCCCCGGAATCCCGAGCCGCTCGACGAGCACCCGGATGTCTCCGCTCTCGCCGTTCTCACCGCTTCCGCCACTCACGGCGGAGCCGCTACCGGACCTGCTACTCGCGCTCAAAGCTGTAACTCCGCTCGACCTTGCCGATGTGGACGCTGTAGCTGTCGTACCAGTGCTCCCGTCCATAGGCCTTGGCGGCCTGGTGCCGAGTGTCGAGGCGCCAGGCGTCGAGGGACTCCAGGTCCCTGAAATAGGCGATGGAGATGCCCATGCCGCCGGGGGTGCGGGCGGTCTCGTAGCCGAGGAAGCCGGGGACCGCGCTGACGATCTCGCGCATCCGGACGGCGGTGTCGGCGTAGCTCTCGGGGGTGTCGAGGGCGTCGGGCCGGATCGAAGTGAACACAGCGGTGTAGTAGGGCGGTTCGATGTCCGCCACCAGCTTGGGGGTCATGTGATCACCCTCGCGGGGCAGGTGGCGGGATGTCCACGGCACCCGGGGAAAGGGATCCAAGACTTTACGAAGGGACCGCCGGCCGTCAGAAGAGCTCCCCCTGGCTGCTCGGGTCGACGGCGGACACCGCTTCCGTCACCGGCACGGAGAAGGCGTCCCCCTCCCCCGCGCCCTGGAGCACCCACCCGCCCATCAGCCGGGTGTCGAGCGCGAGACAGCGTCCGCCGGCGTCGAGCAGGTGCAGATCAGGTCCGGCGGCGGCGAGCAGCCGCCCGCTGACGACACCCCCGTCGACCAGCTCCGTGACCGTGCCGGCGAACGCCGGCAGCCCGTCGAGGCCGAAGGCGGCGACGTGGTCGCGCGCGGTGAACTCCAGCGGCTCCAGGGTCTCCGTCCAGCCGCCGACCTCCCGCGCCCGCCCGTACAGCTCCTGGACCTCCAGGGCCCGGTCCGGGGCGGACGGCAGGCGGTGCCGGGCGGCGCGCTTCCGCTCGTACGCCACCCGGTCGGGGACCCCGAGCGCCTGCCGGAGCACCTCCTCGGTCCGCCGGGCCGCCATCAGGGGCCCCCGCCCGAGCCAGCTGAACGTGACGGCGCCCTGTTCGAGCAGCCGGGCCTCGCCCCGGGCCTCCGCGGTGATCCCGACCTTGGTCATCCCGGGTCCGAACCACGCCAGGTACACGCGGTACGGCTGCGGATCGTCCAGGAAGGTGTCGGCGGCGACGGAGTGGGCCCGATCGAGCCGCGCGCACTCCGCGCACCGCCCGCCGGTGGCCCGGCCGGGCACGACGGCCTCCAGCGGGCAGGGATTCCCCCGGGCTCCCGGGCACCGCCGCTCCCCCACGGCCCGGAAGGCGAGCCCCTGCCCGTAGGCGAGGGCACTGACCCTCCCGCCCCGCCACCGCAGCCCGGGGACGCCTCCGCCCCAGGTGATCCCCCGACACCGCCACTCCACGCCCACGCCTCCCTGTGATCCCCGGATGTCCAGTCTCCGCCACATCCGCAGAGCGGACCGAAAGGCGAACGACATCGTCATGCGGGACGGCCGGCTCAGGGCAGGACGTAGATCCGTGCCCCGTCGGCGTCGGGCCCGCCGACCTCCCGCATGTACCCGCGCTCGATCAGGAGGCGCACGCAGTCCCGGACGCGTTCGCCGGAGAGACCGGTGCGCCGGGTGACGTCCTGGGCCCGGTAGCGAACGCCGCCGCGGACCAGGGCGGGAGCCAGACAGCTGGCGACCGCGCGCATGTCCCCGGTGATGGCCCAGGACTCGACGAGCTCCTGGGGGCTGAGCGCGACGGCGGCGGCGCCGCTGCGCTGACGGGGCACGGAGAGCCGTTCAAGGGAGTCGGCGACCCTTGAGAGGCTCCGCCGGGTCTCGCGGAGCAGCTCCGCGTATTCGGCGTGCTCGGCGTACGCGACGGCCGCCCGCTCGTCGAACTGCCCGTCGAGCCGTACGAGGACGTCGACGAGCTCCGGCGGCAGCACGAACCCGGTGTGCGCGGGGGAGGGTTCGAGCCCGTACCCCCCGTACCGCTGGACCGCCGCTATGACTTCGGCCGTCCACGCCCGGAACGGCCCGGCCTCCGGTCTCCGGCAGGCCCCGACGAGCTGGACGAGCCCCTGCAGGCTCACCATCCGCGTCGCCGCCCTGATCCCGCACCGGCCGGAGAACTCCTCGCCCCCGGCGAGCTCCCGCGCGGACGCCAGGCACGTCCCGGGCAGCGCCACCGTCCGCAGCGCCTCCCGGGTCCCCGCGTACCCCAGCCGCTTCGCCACGTCCACGACGGGGAACCAGTGGGTTCCGTCGGGCGCGGTCAGCCTCCGCAGGGGCGCGCCGGTGGCGGCGTACACCAAGTCATCGATGTCGATCGCGTCCATCGATCATCACCTCCGCCTCGCAAGCTAGGCCGAGGGCATATTCAACTGACATGCAAATCAGACAGGTTCACCCAAAAGGGGAGAGATTCCCGGGTATACCCCCGGAAATCCCTCCCCACACCTACCGCTGCCTACCGGGCGACGAACTGGGTGAGGATCGCCTGCACCTCGTAGATGTCGACACCCTTGGTGAAGGTCTTCTGGACCGGCAGCTGGCTGCCCGAGATCCAGATCTTCAGCTCGGCGTCCAGATCGAAGGTGCCGGCGGTCTCGACCGCGAAGTGCGTGATGCTCTTGTACGGGATCGAGTGGTACTCGACCTTCTTGCCGGTGATGCCCTGCTTGTCGACCAGCACGAGCCGCCGGTCGGTGAAGAAGATGGTGTCGCGGATCAGCAGGTACGCGGCGTGCACCTGCTCCCCCTGCCCGAGCAGCCGCGCGTAGTCCTGCTGCGCCTGCGCCGGATCAATCGCGTGCGCGTTCCCGAAGAGCGCCATGCCCCAACCCCCACATTCGAAGAGAAAAGAACGATCATCCGACCCTAACCCTCCACACCCCACCGCACCGAAGGCCCCGAAGGCGGCTGTCGGACGGGGTCGGCTGCTGGGATCGCGGTACGGAACTTCGGCGATCGGGTACGTGGCATCCCCTGCACCGCTCAGCTCGCTGTACGCCCCGGAAACGCAAGAGGCCCGGACTCTCGTCCGGGCCTCTCATCTGTGTGCACTCGGCAGGATTCGAACCTGCAACCTTCTGATCCGTAGTCAGATGCTCTATCCGTTAAGCTACGAGTGCTTGTTCTTTTGTTTTGCCTTCGCTCCCCGGTCTTTCGACCCGCTCGCGGCGACAGACAGAACATTACATGACTGCCGCCGCCATGTGAAATCCATTGGCCACACCCCTTGTGACCTGCGGAAATGCCGCATGGGCCGCGCGTGCGGCCGGGCGGTGGGGCTGTCTGGACGGGGCGTGGGCGAGCCCGAAACGGCCGAAGCCCCGGCCTGTGGGGCCGGGGCTTCGGTAGGGGCGGAGGCGGAGGGATTTGAACCCTCGATGGGCTTTAAAACCCAAACCGCATTAGCAGTGCGGCGCCATAGACCGGACTAGGCGACGCCTCCATGCACCCCGCGCATACGCGAGTGGTGCGTGCAGATGATGACACAGGCGAACCGGCTGTCACCAATCGATTCTCACCGTACTAGCCCTCCGGGGTCGAGGGCAAAGCCCAGCGGCCCCGACGTGGCGCCCGTCGAAGCGCCCGGGTCTCCTGCGCCGCCCGCCCGGCGCACCCCGCTTGCGCAACGCCCCGGCGTCCGGAGCGTTAGAGGGGGCGGGTGCGTCGTGCGCCCCCCGTCCGACGTACACCGCCGCTTTCCGCCGCTCCCCCTCTCCCCCGCTCCTGGAGATCCGCATGCTGCGCCGCCTCGTCCTCGCGACCCTCGCCACCGCCGCCGCCGGCACCGCGGGGCTCGGCCCGCTCCCGCCGCTGCCCCTGCTCTCACCGCCCGAGAAGCTGACCGTGACCGTCTCCGAGAGCGGCTATCCCGATGCCGACGGCACCTTCGAGCTGAGGTGCGACGACCAGGCCGGCGGAAACCACCCGGCGCGCGAGAAGGCCTGTGAGCGCCTGGAGCAGCTCGCGAAGGAGGGCGGGAACCCGTTCAAGCCCGTGCCCGCGGACCAGTTCTGCACACAGGTGTACGGCGGCCCCGCCGTCGCCCACATCACCGGCACCTGGCAGGGCCGCACCGTCGACGCCCGTTTCTCCCGCGCCAACGGCTGCGAGATCAACCGCTGGGAGAATCTGGAGCCGGTCCTTCCTCTTGTCCGGGGATGAGACGGGATGGGACGGGATGAGACCGGGGTCACCCCCCGGCGGCTCCCTTAGACTCCCTTCCGTGACAGGGTGCGGCCCGAGGGGCAAGATGGGGCCGGCCGGCCGATAGGGCATGCACGTTGCCGTGCGTCAGGGAGGAACGTCGTCGTGAGCAGCAGGCCATCCCGGGGCGCTGCTCGCCTCGCAGCCATACTCGACGCCCTCCCCGACGGCCTCGTGCTCGTCAACTGCAACGGCACGGTCGTCAACGCCAACACCATCGCCCTCGGCATGTTCGAGACCCCGGGCACCGCACTCGTCGGACGCGGCCTGCTCGATCTCCTGCCCGGCTTCGACTCCCGGCTCATCCCCGGCTCCATGCGCCGCCCCGAGGGCACCGACGAGCGCGGCCGCACCAAGCCCACCCGGATGATCGCCCGCCGCACCGACGGCAGCGAGTTCGCCGTCGAGGTGACCAGCGCCAGCCTGGAGGACGGCCGCGAGGCCTACGACTCGTACGGCGGCTACACCGGCGACGAGCTGCTCATGCTGGTCGTCCGCGACCTCACCGGCACCCTCGACACCGAGGCCGAACTCGCCCGCTCGCAGCGGCAGACCGAGATGATCCTGCGCGCCGCGGCGGAGGGCGTCGTCGGCACGGACACCGACGGCCGCGTCGTTCTCGTCAACCCGGCCGCCGCCCAGATCCTCGGCTACCGCGCCGGCGAACTCGGCGGCCAGGAGCTGCACCCGCTGATCCTCGCCAAGCGCTCCGACGGCGAGCCCTTCCCGTACGAGGAATCACCGCTCGCCGACACCCTCAAGTCCGGCCGGAAGCACCGCGTCCGCGGGCAGGTCCTCTGGGCGAAGAAGGGCGACCGGGTACCGGTCGACATGACGACCGCCCCCGTCCGCGACGGCGACCAGCTCGTCGGCGCCGTCATGACCTTCACCGACCGCAGGCCGTACGAGCAGCTCGTCGAGGAACACACCGCCGAAGTCGCGGCGCTCACCGAGCAGCACGCCGCCGAACTCGCCGAACTCACCGAACGGAACGCCGCCGAACTCGCCGACCGCACCGAGCGGTACGCCGCCGACCGGGAGGCGCAGCAGGAGCGGTACGCCTCCCTCGCCGCCCGGCACGAGCAGCTCACGGCCGTCCTCGCCGAGTCCCTGCGCGGCCCCCTCCAGGAGCTGCGCACCCAGCTGGGCGCCCTCGCCGCGGACGACGCCGGGCAGCTCTGGCCCGAGGCCAACCAGGTCCTGCACCACCTCGCCGCCGGGTACGCCCGCATGACGGCGCTCGTCGACAACGTCCTGGGCTACCAACGCCTGGACGCGGGCGCGGAGGCGCTGGACAAGCGCGTCGCGCTCCTCGACGGGGTCGTGACGGCCGGCATCGACGGGGCGGTCGACCTGATCGGGCCCGGCCGTGCCCAGTTCGCCGTGCACGCGCCGCCCATCGAGGCCGAGGTCGACGCGGCCCGGCTCGCGACCGCGCTCGCGCACCTCGTCGCGGACGTCGCCGGTGTCGACGCGACCGGCAAGAACCGCGCCGCAGCCCAGGGCGCCGGTCCGGCCGACTCCACGATCGTCGTCGCGGCCGCACAGCGCGGTGACGTCGTACGGATCGAGGTCCGCGGCCCGTACGCGGGCGGCGACCCGGTCCACGGGCCGGTCGTACGCGGCATCGTGGCGGCGCACGGCGGCGTCGTGCAGACCCACGAGGTCCCGGGGACGAGCGGCGGCGCGTACGTCCTCGAAGTCCCGGTCGGTACGGGGCGGGGCACGGTCCCCGCGACGGTGCCGAGCCATGAGGGGACGGCGAGCGGATCGGGCAGCGCGCCCGGACTCGGACCGGTCGGTGGGTCGGGGGGCGCGCCTGGACTGGGACCGGTCGGCGGGTCGGCCGGTGGGCCGGTCGGTGGTGGTCGGGAGGCGCTCGCGCTGCCCGCGCAGGCTTCCCCGCCCGTCTCGGCTCCCTCCGGTTCCTCCGCTCCCTCCGGCGGTTCCTCCGCCATCTCCGGCGGTCCTTCCGGTTCCTCCGGTCTTTCCGGTCCTCTCGCTCTCTCCGCCGACTCCTCGGAGACCTCCGGCGGGGGGCGGCGGCGGGCCCGGCGCGGCTCCACGGACGCCTTCCTGGAGAGCTCGGTCGCCCCTGAGGGCGGTGCCGAGCCCAGTGGCCGCCGCCGTGCCCGTACGGGAGCGGCCGCCGCCGGAGCCGCCGAACTGATCCCGGCCCAGCAGAACTCGGGCGTGGAACAGGCCGTTCCCGCCGCCGGTTCGGCCCCGGGCGCACCCGTCGCTTCCCTCCCTTCCGTCGTCGAGCCGACCGGGCGTCGTCGCGGCCGGCCCGCCGAGGGGTCCGTCGTGACCGCCGCCGAGGGCGCGCAGGGACGGGCAGCGCTCGGCGCCGCCGTGCCGCCGCAGGGTGTCGCCGTCGAGCCCACGGGGACTCCGTCGGCTCCCGCGCTCGCTCGCGCCCTGCCGGCCGTGGCCTCCGCCGAGGCCGCGCCCGAGGCGCAGCCGAGCGGGCGCCGCCGGCGTGCGCTCGCCGCCGCGCAGGAGCGGGCGGCGGCGGCCGAGGCCGGGCCCCGGACGCCGTTCGCGCTCCCGCCCGCCGATGTCGACCGTCCTTCCGAGCCGGGTCCGGCGCCGTTCGCGGGACCGGGTGCCACGGCTCCCGTCGCGGGGCCGCTGCCGATCTCCGACGAGGCGCGGCACGAGGCCGTACGGGGTGTCCCCGGCGCCGATCACACGCCTCCGCAGCCCCATCCGCACGCACCGCCGCTCGGTGAGCCGACCGGGCGTCGCCGGGCCGTCACGCCCCCGCCGCCCGAGCCGCAGCCGCTGCCTTCACTGCCGCCGCTGCCTTCGTTGTCGCAGGCCGAAACCCCGGGTCAGTCCTCGGCTCAGGCCCCGGCTCAGTCCGCGGGTCAGGCCGCGGGTCAGGCCGGTCCCGCCGCGCGGCCCGAGCCCCGGAACAGCACCAGTTCCGTGTCCGGGACCGGCACCGGTTCCGTACCGCTGCCGCCCGAGCTGCCCATGCCGAAGGACTCGACCCAAGGGCGGGCGTTCAGCGTGCGCACCCTCGGGCAGGGCGTCCCCTTCGTCCCACCGGCCCCCATGGCCCCGCCCGCCCCGACCACTCCGGCAGCCCCGGCGGCCCCGGCAGCCCCGGCGATCTCTCCCGTACCTGCGGCCCCGGCGGCCCCCAGCGCGCCCTCCAACGGCTCCGGTGGCTCCAACGGCTCCGGGCGGCGGCGCAGGCTCGCCACCCCGCCGGAGGCCGACCCGCCCCTCCCGGCCGCGCTCCCCGCCCCGGCCCCCAGCGAGGCCAGGCCGCACCCGCAGGCGGACGCCCCGGCGCAGGCGCCGTCCCGCGCGCCCGAAGGCCGCGCGTACGCCATAGGAGCGCCCGCCGAGGGCTCCGACGAGGGTCCCGAGCCGCTCGACGGCCCCGGTGGTGCCGTCGAGGTCGCCAACCGGCCGGCGCCGCGCCCCGTCGACGACGAACTCCCCCCGGAGCCCCTCGACAACCCGCGCCGGCTGCTCGTCTGGCCCGCTCCCGACGTCTCCACCCAGCAGGCGTTGAGCGACCGGGGCTACCGGCCGGTGATCGTGCACTCCCGCGAAGAGGTCGACGCCCAGATCGCCGCCTTCCCGGCCGCGCTCTTCGTCGACCCGCTGACCGGGCCCATCACCCGTACCGCGCTGCAGTCGCTGCGCCAGGCCGCCGTCGCCGCCGAGGTGCCCGTACTCCTCGCGGCCGGGCTCGGGCAGGCGACCCGGGAAGCCGCGTACGGCGCCGATCCGGCCGTACTCCTCAAGGCGCTCGCGCCGCGCGACAGCGAGCAGCACCCGTCCCGCGTCCTGCTCATCGAGGAGAACGAGGACATCGCGGAGGCGCTCGCGGCCACCCTGGAGCGGCGCGGGATGCAGGTCGCACGGGCGGCCACGGACACCGAGGCGGTCACCCTCGCCACCCAGACGCGGCCGAACCTGGTGGTGATGGACCTGATGCAGGTGCGCCGCCGCCGGGCCGGAATCATCGACTGGCTGCGGGCGAACGGGCAGCTCAACCGCACCCCGCTCGTCGTCTACACCTCGGCCGACCTCGTCGAGGAGGAGCTGCCGAAGCTGTCCTCCGGCGAGACGGTCCTCTTCCTCGCCGAACGCTCGAACAGCACCGAGGTCCAGGCCCGGATCGTCGACCTGCTCGCGAAGATCGGCACCAACTAGCCGGGCACGAGTACAGCGATGCGAGTGCGGGGAGGGCTTCGCCGCCGAAGCCCTCCCCGCACTCGCATCTGTACTCGTACTCGTACTCGTACTCGTAATCCGTGACTACAGCTCCGTCACGTCCAGCTCGCCCTCCGCGTACTGCTTGCGGATGACCTTCTTGTCGAACTTGCCGACGCTCGTCTTCGGCACCGCCGGCACGATCGCCCAGCGCTCCGGGAGCTGCCACTTGGCGATGCCGCCCTCGTCGGCGAGGAAGGCCTTCAGCGTCTCGTAGTCCGCCGTCGCTCCCTCCTTCAGGACGACGGTCGCCAGCGGGCGCTCGCCCCACTTCTCGTCCGGCACGGCGACGACGGCGGCCTCGGCGACCTCCGGGTGCGCCATGATCGCGTTCTCCAGCTCGACGCTGGAGATCCACTCGCCGCCGGACTTGATGACGTCCTTGGCACGGTCGGTGAGGGTGAGGAAGCCGTCGGGGCTGATCACGCCGACGTCACCGGTCTTGAGCCAGCCGTCCTCGCTGAACTTGTCGGCCGGGCGGATCGCCTCGGCGTCGATGCCGCCGAAGTACGAGCCCGCGATCCAGGTGCCGCGCACCTCCAGCTCGCCCGCGGACTCGCCGTCCCAGGGCAGGTGTTCGCCGGCCGGGCCGACCAGGCGGGCCTCGACGCCGGCCGGGAAGCGGCCCTGCGTGACGCGGTACGGCCACTCCTCCTCGGCGGTCAGGCCGTGCGGCGGGTGGGCCATCGTGCCCAGCGGGGAGGTCTCCGTCATGCCCCAGGCGTGGCAGAGACGGACACCGAGACGGTCGTACGCCTCCATCAGCGCGGGCGGACACGCCGCGCCGCCGATGGTGACCTGGGACATCGAGGAGAGGTCACGGGGGTTGGCGGTGACCTCGGCGAGCAGACCCTGCCAGATGGTGGGGACGGCGGCCGCGTGGGTCGGCTTCTCACGCTCGATCATGTCGGCGAGCGGGGCCGGCTGGAGGAAACGGTCCGGCATGAGCATGTTGATGCCGGTCATGAAGGTGGCGTGCGGCAGGCCCCAGGCGTTGACGTGGAACTGCGGGACGACGACCAGGGTCGTGTCCCTGTCGGTGAGACCCATCGACTCGGCCATGTTCACCTGCATCGAGTGCAGGTAGATCGAACGGTGCGAGTAGACGACACCCTTGGGGTCGCCGGTGGTGCCGGAGGTGTAACACATGGCGGCGGCCGAACGCTCGTCCAGCTCGGGCCAGTCGTACGTGGTCGGACGGCCTGCGATCAGCTCCTCGTAGTCGTGCACGCGGGGGGCCACGCCGTCCAGGACGGAACGGTCCCCGGGGCCCGCGACCACGATGTGCTCGATCGTCGGCAGGTGCGGCAGCAGCGGGGCGAGGAGGGGGAGCAGGGAGCCGTTGACGAGGACGACCCGGTCGGCGGCGTGGTTGACGATCCACACCAACTGCTCGGGGGGAAGACGGAGGTTGAGGGTGTGCAGGACCGCGCCCATGGAGGGAATCGCGAAGTACGCCTCGACGTGCTCCGAGTTGTTCCACATGAGGGTCGCGACCCGCTGGTCGCCGGTGACGCCGAGTTCGTCGCGCAGGGCGTTGGCCAGCTGGTGCGCGCGTGCTCCGGCCTCCGCGAACGTGCGGCGCTGCGGCTCGGGCTCGCCCGTCCAGGTGGTGATGATCGACTTCCCGTGAATCGTCATTCCGTGCTTGAGAATGCGGCTCACGGTCAGCTGTACGTCCTGCATGGTGCTGTACACGGGGCGTCCTCCCGGTGGGCGCTACGTGGCAGAAAGGGTGTGGAGATTCTGCGCACGTACCGCTCGGTATGTCACTACCCGAGAGTACGGAAATTGCCAGTGATCGCTGGCACGGGTCACTCTTTGTGCAGATTCCTCATGCTTGGGACCGCTACCGGACGGGGGTCAGCTCCGGGTCCTCGCGGAGCTTGCCGAGCGCCCTCGACACCGCGCTCTTCACGGTGCCGACGGACACCCCCAGGACCTCGGCGGTCTGGGCCTCGCTGAGGTCCTCGTAGTACCTGAGAACCACCATCTGGCGCTGACGCTCGGGCAGCTTCAGCACCGCGCGCCACATCGCGTCGTGCAGCACCTGCCGCTCGGCCGGGTCCGGTTCCGGGACGCCGGAGGGCTCGGGCAGCTCGTCGCAGGCGAACTCGTCGACCTTGCGCTTGCGCCACTGCGACGTGCGGGTGTTCAGCAGCGCGCGGCGGACGTAGCCGTCCAGGGCGCGGTGGTCCTCGATGCGCTCCCAGGCGACGAAGGTCTTGGCCAGCGCGGTCTGGAGCAGGTCCTCGGCGTCGCAGGGGTTGGCGGTCAGGGAGCGCGCGGTGCGCAGGAGCACGGGCCCACGCGCCCGTACGTACGAGGAGAAGGTCGAGTACGACGCGTACTGCGAGGCACCGGCGCAGACGGGGCCAGAGGGTGGCGGAGTCATGACTCCACGCTAGGAGGGGAGGGGTGCCCGGCGGATCGGCCCCAGGTCCCGACCCGCAGTCCGCCTCAGGTTGTAGGGGTGGGGACGGCCCGACCTCCTCTGGGTGGAGACCCCTCGGTGCGACCTCAGGGTCGCCGGACGCGGGGCGCCGCCTCGTCGGACGCGGGGCGCGGCTTCCCGGGACGCCGGGCGCCGCTTCCCGGACGCGGGGCGCCGCCTCCCCTGATGCGGGGCGCGGCTTCCCGGGACGCCGGGCGCCGCTTCCCGGACGCGGGGCGCCGCTTCCACGGGTCCGGTCAGGAAACCCCGGCCACGGCACCGGACCCGTCGGGAACCCCGGCCCCGCGCGCGGCCGTGGCGGTGACACGGGCGACGGGCGCGTCCATCGCGTTCCGGTCGATGACGAGGCGGCGGCCGCCGTACGCCTCGGCGACATTGCCCGCGTACTGGTGGATCCGCGCGTGCGGCATCCAGGCCTCCGGGTGCAGCGCCGACTCGGTGTACAGCGAGGGCCGCCCCCGCCAGCGCGCGAACCACATCACGGCCGGCAGGTCCTTCGTCCCGGCCCGCCGCTCCGCCTCGATGTCCCGCACCCCCGTCTCCGCGCTGCTGTAGTACCCGGGTACGTAGCCGAGGCGACGCACCTCCCTGTTCCAGGCGCGGACGAAGGAGAGGGTGGTCGCGGTGCAGCGCGCGTCACCCTGCCGGTACGCCTCGATGTCGAGGTAGAGCGGGCTGCTCGCGTCGAGACCCAGGGCCCGCGCGGCACGCACCGCCTCGCCCCCCTCGCGGGTCCCCTGGCTCCAGGGGCTGCTGCCGATGGCGAACGGCCGCTTGGCGGCGGCGACCACACACGGCGCCTGCGACCCGACGAACAGCGGCAGCAGCCGCCAGCCCATGGCGTGGGCGGAGGCGACCCAGGCGGGGCTCAGCTCCCGCTGGTCGGGGCAGCCGCGCCCCCGTCCGCCGAAGTAGATCCCCACGGCCCCGTACGGCGAACTGCGCCAGGCCTTCATCACCGCGAGGGACGGCGCCTCACAGGTGTCGAAGGCCTGCCCGACGTAGTGCACGGGGGCGGGGGCCGGCACGGGACCGGCGGCCGGGGCAGGGGCAGCAGCGGGGGCAGGGGCAGCAGCCGGGGCGGCGGCCGGAGCCGGGGCACTGAACAGGGCCGCCCCCGCCAGCGCCGCCACGACAGCCCCGACCACGACCCGCACCCGGGCCCGCGATCCGCCACGGGCCCCGCCACGGGTCCGCGTGGGGGTCCGGTCCCCGGGAGGCGACGCGGACTGCCGAGAGACCGCCGGCACGGTCGATGACGAGGTCGGTGAGGCTGCGGGCGCGGCTGAGGCTACGGGGGCGGGCGCGGGGGCGGGTGCGGGTGCGACTGAGGCTGCGGCTGCGGCTGCGGCTGCGGCTGCGGCTGCGGCTGCGGCTACGGGCGCGGGTGTGGGCTCCGGTCGTCGTGCGTGCGCGTGTGCGTGTGTGCTCATGGCGCGAGTGAAGAACCGCCCGCCCCGCCCGGCCACCGCAGGGGCCGTCGCCTCAGCCGTCCGTGCCCAGGATCAACCCGGACGTGGGAACCCCCGTCCCCGCCGTGACCAAGGTCCGCTCCGCCCCGGGTATCTGGTTCACGGAGGTCCCGCGCAGCTGTCGTACCGCCTCCGCTATGCCGTTCATGCCGTGCAGATAGGCCTCGCCGAGCTGTCCTCCGTGCGTGTTCAGCGGGAGCGCGTCTGCCGCGACGAAGTCGGCCGCCTCCCCCGGGCCGCAGAAGCCGAACTCCTCCAACTGCATGAGCACGAACGGGGTGAAGTGGTCGTAGAGGATGCCCACATCGATCTCGCTCGGCGCGAGGCCCGAGGTCCGCCAGAGCTGCCGGGCCACCACGCCCATCTCCGGAAGCCCCGTCAGCTCGTCCCGGTAGAAGCTGGTCATCGCCTCCTGCTTCCGGCCGGCGCCCTGCGCCGCCGCCAGGATCACGGCCGGCGGACGCCGCAGGTCCCGGGCCCGCTCGACGGAGGTGACGACGATCGCCTGGCCGCCGTCGGTCTCCTGACAGCAGTCGAGGAGCCGGAGCGGCTCGACGATCCAGCGCGATGCGGCGTGGTCGGCGAGGGTGATCGGCTTCCCGTGGAAGTACGCGGCGGGGTTGCGGGCGGCATGGCGCCGGTCGGTGACGGCGACATGGCCGAAGGCGTCCGGGGTCAACCCGTAGGTGTGCAGATACCGCTGGGCGATCATCGCGACCCAGGAGGCCGGGGTGAGCAGCCCGAAGGGCAGCTGCCAGCCGAGTGCGACGCCCTCGGCGGAGGGCTCGCGCTGCTGGACTCCGGAGCCGAAGCGCCGCCCTGAGCGCTCGTTGAACGCCCGGTAGCAGACGACGACCTCCGCGACCCCGGCGGCGACGGCGAGCGCGGCCTGCTGGACGGTGGCGCAGGCGGCCCCGCCGCCGTAGTGCACGCGGGAGAAGAAGGACAGCTGGCCGATGCCGGACGCCTGGGCGACGGTGATCTCGGGGTTGGTGTCCATGGTGAAGGTGACCATGCCGTCGACGTCGGCGGGGCTCAGCCCGGCGTCGTCGAGGGCCGCACGCACCGCCTCGACGGCGAGCGAGAGTTCGCTGCGGCCCGAGTCCTTGGAGAACTCGGTGGCCCCGATGCCCACCACGGCCGCCCGGCCGCCGAGCCCGTCCCGGGTGCGGAGGCTCATCGCGGCACCTCCACGGTGACCGTCCCCGTGACGTGGTGCCCGAGCCCGTTCGCACCGATGACCCGGACGTGCGCGATGTCCCCGTCGACCTCGGTGACCGTGCCGGTCAGCACCATGGTGTCGCCGGGGTGGTTGGGGGCGCCGAGCCGGATGGCGACCCTGCGGAGGACCGCGCGGGGGCCGAAGTGGTCGGTGATGTACCGGCTGACGAGGCCGTTGGTCGTGAGGATGTTCATGAAGATGTCCGGGGAGCCCTTCTCCCACGCCAGTTCGACGTCGTGGTGCACGTCCTGGTAGTCGCGGGAGGCGACGGCCCCGGCGACGATCAGGGTGCGGGTGATCGGGATCGTCAGCGGCGGCAGCTCGTCCCCGGGCTGGACGAAGGTCCCCGTGCCGGGCTTCATGACAGGTCTCCTTCAGCGAGCAGGTCGCCGAGTTCGGCGAGGAGTTCGGTACCGCAGCCGAGATACGCGTCGAGCTGTCGGCCCCACAGGAAGTGCCGGTGCACGGGGTGGTCCAGGTCGGCGCCCATGCCGCCGTGGAGGTGCTGCCCGGCGTGCACGACCCGTTTCCCCGCCTCGGAGGCCCACCACGCGGCGGTCAGGGCCGCCCCGCGGGCGTCCAGCTCCTCGTCGTGGCGCCAGGCGGCCTCGTAGGCGGTGACCCGGATGGTCTCGGTGTCCATATGGGCGTCGGCGGCCCTCAGTTGCACGGCCTGGTGGGTGGAGAGCGGGCGGCCGAACTGCTCCCGCACGGAGGTGTACTCGACGGCCCTGGCGAGCGACCCGGCGCAGACCCCGGCCTGGAGCCCGGCGAAGGCGACCCGGGCGGCGCCGAGCACATCCGCGTAGGCGGCACCCTTCACGGGCCGCCGCTGCCCCTCGGTCTCGGCCTCGCCAAGGCGCTCCCCCGCTGCCCCGCCGAGGCGCTCCCCCGCCGCCTCGCCAAGGCGCTCCCCCGCTGCCTCGTCGAGGACGAGCCTGCCGGCGGACCAGGGTGCGGTGAGCTCGACGGGATCCACCCGGGCCGCGTCCTCGGTGCGGACCAGCCAGAGGGCGTGGTCCTCGTCGGGGACGAGGACATGGGTGGCGTCCCTGAGCCACGGCACCCAGTCGACCGTCCCGCTGAGTCGGCCCTCGCGCGAGGTGACCGCGCCGGACGCCGGGAAGGCCCCCGTCACCACCGTCGTACCGTCGCGGAGGCCGGGCAGGAGCCGGGTGCGCTGCTCGTCCGTACCGTGCCGGGCGACGGCGAGGATCCCGTACACACAGGTCACGGCGAACGGCACCTGTGCCGTCACGCGTCCCTGCTCCTCCAGGAGGAGGACCAGGCCGAGCAGACCGGTCTCCTCGACGGAGCCGGGCAGCCCGGCCGCGCAGAGGGCCTTCCAGAGCTCGGCGTCGCTGCCGGTGCCGGCCGCCCTGAGCCGCTCGTGGGTGGCGAGGTCGGCGAAGATCCGGGCGGCCAGCTCGCGGGCCGCCTCCTGCTCCTCGGTGGGGGTGAAGTCCATGTCAGTCCTCCCCTCCCGCACGGAAGACGGGAAGCTCCAGCTCCTCGTCGACCCGCAGGAACTCCAGCCGCACCGGCATCCCGATCCGCACCTTGTCGTACGGCACCCCCACCACGTTGCTGATCATCCGTACGCCCTCGGCGAGTTCGACGAGACCGACCGCGTACGGCGGATCGAAGGCCGGGAACGGCGGGTGGTGCATCACCACGTACGAGTAGACCGTCCCGGCGCCGCTCGCCTCGACCGTGTCCCACTCCCCCGAACCGCAGTCGGCGCACCCCGGCAGCCAGGGGAGACGCAGGGCCCCGCAGTCGCCACAGCGCTGGATGAGCAGCCGGTGCGCGGCCACGCCCTCCCAGAATCCGGCGTTGTCCCGGTTGACCACGGGCCGGGGCCGCCGAACCCCGGGCTCGGCAGAAGGCTCCGGCCTCCGCGGCCGGGCGGCGGGCGCGTACTTGAGGATGCGGAAGCGGTGGGTGCCGGCGAGCTGTCCGCCGACGCGGACGTCCGTCCGGGTGGTGACGAAGTGCCCCGCCCCGAGCTTGGTGGTCTTGAGCGCCGACACGGACTCGATGACGGTGTCGAAGGTGATCTCGTCGCCTGGCCGCAGTGGCCGCAGGTACTCCTGCTCGCAGTCGGTCGCGACCACCGAGGTGAATCCGGCCGCGTCGAGCAGGGCGAACAGCTCCTCGTGGGCGGAGGAGCGGCCCGTGTGCCCCGAGAGGCCGCCCATCGTCCAGGCCTGGAGCATCGTCGGCGGCGCGACGGCGTCGGGCCCCCGGTAGGCGGGATGGGCGTCCCCCATGGCCTCGCACCAGTGCCGGATCATGGGCAGGTTGACCGGGTCCTTGCCGACTCCGGCCGTCGCCGCGGCCCGCCCCGCGAACCCCGCGAGCCGCTCGTACAGCCCGTCCGGCGACGGCTCCGCACCGTCCTGCCTCTGTGTGAGGGTCATCGCCGCCCCCTCCCCTTCATGCCGAGCCGCATCCTCGCGACGATCTCGCGCTGCACCTCGCTCACCCCTCCCCCGAAGGTGTTGATCTGCGCGGCCCGGTTCATGCGCTCCAGCTCACCGCCGTCGAACTCCCCCGGCGATCCCGCTCGCACCGTCCCCGACCCACCCGCGATCTCCTGACATATTCGATACACCTCCACCGCCGATTCGGTTCCCACGAACTTCACGCCGCTCGCGTCCCCCGGAGCCAGCCGGCCGGCCCCCACATCCCCCACCAAACGCCAGTTCAGCAGGCGTGTCACGGCCAGCCGGGCATGCGCCTCGGCGGCTCGGATCCGCACCCAGGGCTCGTCAATGCGGCGTCTGCCCGTCACCGGATCGGGGGTACGGGCCCGGTCGAGGACGGCGGCGAAGAAGTCCTCGGCCTGCATCCCGATCGCGGCGAGCGCGACCCGCTCGTGGTTGAGCTGGTTGGTGATGAGCCCCCAGCCGCCGTGCTCGGATCCGACGAGGTTCCCGGCGGGGACCCGTATCCCGTCGTAGTAGGTGGCCGTGGTCGTCAGCCCGCCCACGGTCGCGATCGGGGTCCAGGAGAAGCCGGGGGCGTCGGTGGGGACGAGGACGATCGAGATGCCCTTGTGCGGGGGCGCGTCGGGGTCGGTGCGGCAGGCGAGCCAGATCCAGTCGGCGTTCTGGGCGTTGGAGGTGAAGATCTTCTGGCCGTCGATCAGCCAGGACCCGCCGTCGCGGACCGCGCGCGTCCGGAGGGAGGCGAGGTCCGTACCGGCCTCGGGTTCGCTGTACCCGATGGCGAAGACGGTCTCACCGCGCAGGATCCGGGGCAGGAAGTAGGCCTTCTGCTCCGCGGTCCCGTAGGTCATGAGGGTGGGGCCGACGGTGTTGAGCGTGACCATCGAGACGGGGGCGCCCGCGCGGTACGCCTCGTCGAAGAAGACGAACTGCTCCTCGGGGCCGCGGCCCTGACCGCCGTACTCCTCGGGCCAGCCGAGACCGAGCAGCCCGTCGGCACCGATCCGGCGGAGCAGCCGGCGCTGGGCGTCGGTGTCGGTGGCCGGGGGCGGCCCTCCGGGCATCAGGTCCCGGAAGTACGCGCGGAGTTCGGCGCGCAGCCGCAGCTGCCGCTCGGTCGGGGCGAGGTGCACGGCGACGGCCTCCCGTGGGACGACTGAGGTTTCTGACTGTCCGTCAGATTCAGGACCTCTGTCAAGGTCGACGACCGACCGTGCACACCTGGAGGAAAACGCACGACGGCCCGTACGCCGGTACCCGAGTACCGACGCACAGGCCGTCGTTCACATCGCGGTCACGCCCCCCGTCGGGCCGGCTGCCGTGTGGGGCGGGTCACCACCACGGGTTGAAGTTGACCACCGCGTTGTTCTGGGCGATGTGGGTGAAGGCGGAGCCGTTCACGCTGGCCGTGTTGTTCTGGTTGGAGGCACCGGAACCGGTCGCCACCTGCTGCGTCGTGGTCGAGTTGCCGAAGTTGTCCCCACCCACGCCGCTGCCGATGATCGTGGCGACGCTCGTGTTCGATCCGTCGTCCGCGAACCCACCGTTGTCGGCCTGGGCCACCCCGGTGAAGAGTGCGGCGGCGAGGGGCAGGGCGGCGGCAGCGGCGAGGATGCGGGCGGTACGGATGCTTGCCATGTCTGTTCCTCCGGGAACTGAAAGCTGGTGCTGTTGCACGGAACTGCTCTGAACTGCTCTGAAGTGCACTGAAGTGATCTGAAGTACGGCCATGTCCAAGGCAGTTGGCCGACCGCCCCGGTCGTTCGTGCTCGACGTCGCGAATCCAGAGTTGCCCACCGAATCCCCGGCGAACCACCCCGGAGCACCTGATTCCCCCGCAAGCGTGAGGACAAGCCGATAAACCAGGCGGCACCGCGCAAAGGCCCAGCTCGACCGGAGGGACGGCATTCAGGACAGCGGGAGCTCGTACGCCCCAAGGGAGGAAGCGTTTCGGCAGATTTCCCGCCAATCTCCCCACCGGAAGATCGCGACGGCGCGTCCCCGGCACACGGAAACCGAACGGACGGGCAGAAGGAGAAGAAGGTTCGACCTACAGAACGCCCGCCCTACAGAACGCCCGCCCTACGGAACGTCCGATCTACGGAACGCCCGCCTCACGGAACGCCTGTCCTACGGAACGTCCGATCTACGGGACGTCCCGCTCCCCCGCGGCCGCCTCGAAGGCCGCGTACGCCGGGGCTTCGAAGAGGACGAAGCGGACTTCCTCCACGTCGGTGCGGGTGGCTCGTACCGTCTGCACGGCGATCCGGGCGCCGTCGTCGATCGGCCAGCCGTAGATCCCCGTGGAGATGGCGGGGAACGCGACCGTGCGGTCGCCCAACTCGTCCGCGATCCGTAGGGATTCGCGGTAGCAGGAGGCCAGCAGGTCCGAACGGTCCTCGTCACGCGACCAGACGGGCCCGACCGTGTGGATCACGTGCCGGGCCGGCAACCGCCCCGCCGTGGTCGCCACGGCCTGCCCGGTCGCCAGCCCCTTGCCGTAGTGCGAGCGGCGCAGGTCCTGGCAGGCGGCGAGGATCTCGGGGCCGCCCTTGCGGTGAATGGCGCCGTCGACCCCGCCGCCGCCCAGCAGCGAGGAGTTCGCGGCGTTCACAATCGCGTCCGAGGCCTCGGCGGTGATGTCCCCCTGCACGAGCACGATCCGCACCACGACAGCACTCCTTCTTCCGATTCATCCGGCTCAGCCGGGTCAGCCGGGTCAGCCGGGTCAGCCGGTTCGCCCGGTCCCACCCTTCCGGCGCCCCCATGAAACCCGAAGAACCCACCCGTCACACCCGAAGGGGCGCCCCGGATGCGGATCCGGGGCGCCCCTGACGGTCGCTTCGCGCCTCGCGCTACTGCTGGGGCGGGTTCGGGGGCGGGGGCGGCGAGTCCGGCCGCTGGCCCGTCCCTCCCAGTTGCTCCTTGAGCTTCTCCTGGGCGGTGTCGACCTGCCTGCTGTACTTGCCCTGCGTCTTTCCGTCGACGTAATCGCCGGCCTTGTCGACGCCCTTGGAGGCCTGTTCCTCGTGGCCCTTCAGCATTCCCTTGAGCTTGTCGAACACAGACATCCTGGCCCTCCTAGCCACTGTTCCAGCCCCTCCAGCATCACGGCACCACCCGGGTCCCGCATCCGCAGAAGGCACCGGAAGGACCCCGGAAGGACCTCAGAAGGACCTCAGAACGACCCCACCTCCGGAAATCCCCCGCCCCCACACACACGAAGAAGGGGCGCCCCGACATCGGAGCACCCCTTCCGACCAGCACGTTCGCCGATCCACTGCGGTGGGTGTGGGATTTGAACCCACGGTGACATCGCTGCCACGACGGTTTTCAAGACCGTTCCCTTAGGCCGCTCGGGCAACCCACCCCGCGCCGGCGGTGTGTCCACGTGCGGCGCGGGGGACAGCCTAGCCGGTCAGCTGTCGCCGGTGCGTTCGCCGAGGGTGACCGTGGCCGTGGAGGTCTTGCCGTCGCGCTCGTAGGTGATCTTGACCTGGTCGCCCGGCTTGTGGGTCCAGATCTCGCTGATCAGGGAGGGGCCGCTGTCGATCTGGTGACCGCCGAAGCCCGTGATCACGTCACCGGCCTTCAGGCCCGCCTTCGCCGCCGGGCCGTCGGGTGTCACCGAGGGGGTGCCGCCCGAGCCCTGGGAGGCGATCGTCGCGCCCTCGCCCTGCTCCTGCATGTTCACCGTCGCGCCGATCACTGGGTACACCGGCTTGCCCGTCTTGATCAGCTGCTGGGCCACGTTCTTCGCCTGGTTCACCGGGATCGCGAAGCCCAGGCCGATCGAGCCCGCCTGGGACTGGCCGAAGCCGCTTCCGGTGGACTGGATGGCCGAGTTGATGCCGATCACCGCGCCGCTCGCGTCGAGCAGCGGACCGCCGGAGTTGCCCGGGTTGATCGACGCGTCCGTCTGCAGCGCGCTCATGTACGAGTTGCTGCCGCCCGAACCGTCGCCCGACGCGACGGGGCGGTTCTTGGCGCTGATGATGCCGGTCGTCACCGTGTTCGACAGACCGAAGGGCGCGCCGATCGCGATCGTCGAGTCGCCGACCGCCACCTTGTCGGAGTCGCCCAGGGGCAGCGGCTTCAGCCCCTTCGGCGCGTTCGTGAGCTTCAGTACGGCCACGTCGTAGCCCTCGGCCCGGCCGACGACCTCCGCGTCGTACGACTTGCCGTCCGGGAACGTCACGGAGAGCGTGCCACCGTCCGCCGCCGACGCCACCACGTGGTTGTTGGTGACGATGTGGCCCTCCTGGTCGTACACGAAGCCCGTGCCCGTGCCGCCCTCGCCCTCGCTCCCGCCCTGCGGACCGCCCGACTTCGCCTGGATGGTGACCACGCTCGGCAGCGCCTTCGCGGCGACCGCCGCGACCGTCCCCGGGTCGCGCTTGAAGGCCGCCGGCGCCTCGCCCGAGGAGACCGTCGTGGAGCTGACGCCCTCGTCGCCGCGCTGGGCGGCCCAGTAGCCGATGCCACCGCCGATACCGCCCGCGACGAGCGCCGCGACCAGGACCGCCGCCACCAGGCCGCCGGCCCGTCGGCGCGGAGCCGCGGGGGCGGGGGGTGCGGGCGGAAGCGGGGCGCCCCAGGCCGGCACGGTCGGCGGGGGCGGCGGCCAGCCGGCCCCCTCGGCCGCGGGGGCGGGGGCGTGGGCAGGGGTATGAGCCGGAGCCGGAGCCGGTTCAGGAGCCGGTTCCGGCGTGGCGCCTGACGTCCCTTCCGTAACCGGAGTCTGCGCGACCGTCGGAGCGTCCGCCGGCGCGGGCGCGGGGGCGGGCGCGGAGGGCGGCGTCGACGTCGAGGGGGTCGACTGAGGCGTCGGAGGCGTCGGAGGCGTGGGAGGGGTGGACGGGGCAGCCGGGGCAGCCGGGTGGTCCGCCGGTACCGCCGTGCCCTCGTTCTCGGTGCTCACAGCTCGCTCTCCTCGTTGACTGCGCGGGGTGGGGTGGGTGGTACCTACTGGTCACCTACAGGGTCCAGGGTGCTGCACCAGCTTTTCCCACAGGACGTCAGGCCGCTGTAAGGCGGAGCTGTGCGTTCACCCCCCTACCTTTATATACGGACAGATCGGACTCCTTCCGGCGTGCCCTCTCCACCCCGCCAATGGCACCATGACGCCGTGACTCACGCACGGCAGCACCCGAACCGCGTCCCCCTCCAGGTCGTCGCCCACCGTGGAGCCTCCGAGGACGCACCGGAACACACTCTGGCCGCCTATGTGAAGGCCATCGAGGACGGCGCCGACGCCCTGGAGTGCGACGTCAGGCTCACCGCCGACGGCCATCTCGTCTGCGTTCACGACCGCCGCGTCGACCGCACATCGAACGGCCGCGGCGCCGTCTCCGCCCTCGAACTCGCCGATCTCGCCGCCCTCGACTTCGGCACCTGGAAGGGCCGCGACGACTCCGGCGAGATCCCCGACTGGGGCGACCCCGGGTACACCTCCGTCCTCACCCTGGAGCGGCTCCTGGAGCTGGTCTCCGACGCCGGTCGCCGGGTCGAGCTGGCCATCGAGACCAAGCACCCCACCCGCTGGGCGGGGCAGGTCGAGGAGCGGCTGCTCCAGCTCCTCAAGCGTTTCGGCCTGGACGCGCCCGCGTCCCCCGCCGAATCGCCCGTACGCGTCATGAGTTTCTCGGCCCGTTCCCTGCACCGGATCGCCGCCGCGTCGCCGACGCTCCCCACCGTCTCCCTCGCCCAGTTCGTCTCGCCGCGGCTGCGCGACGGGCGGCTCCCCGCGGGCGCGCGCATCGCCGGGCCGTCGATCCGGATCGTCCGCCACCACCCGGCCGTGATCCTGCGGCTCAAGAAGGCCGGGCACCAGGTCCATGTCTGGACCGTGGACGACGCCGAGGACGTCGAGCTCTGCGAGCGCCTCGGCGTGGACGCGATCATCACCAACCGTCCCAAGCAGGTGCTCTCCCAGCTGCGCCGCGACTGAGCGTCTCCGGCCGGTGACGCGTTTTCCGCCTCCCCTGCCTCCCCCAGCCTCCCCTCCCGTCCCGCTTTCCCCTTGCGCCACAAGGCTTCACAGCGCTTTCAGGGTGTGCACCGGCGCGTTCCAGACGTACGCGATCGTCACGAGTGCCTCATCGCACACGGATTGGCCGGTTTCCGGTCCAGTCCATTGGGGCATCCACACGGTGGCGTGGGGCAAAGGAGGTCTCGGGGGTGGCGTTGGTGGTGGCACAGGAGGTGCCCACGTCGTCGAGCATGGCCGTACCCCATGGCCCTGCGGGCGTGGGTGAGGCGAGGCACCGGATGCGGGACGAGCTGTACCGCAGCGGGGTGTCCGAATCGGTCGTCGACGACGCGGTACTGATCCTTTCCGAGCTGCTCAGCAATGCCTGCCGTTACGGCAGGCCGCTGGGGCACGCGGATCGGGGCGACGGGGATGTAAGGGCTGCCTGGCGGGTGGACCCGGCGGGCGGCCTCAGAGTCGAGGTGACGGACGGAGGCGGTCCGACCCGGCCCGTTCCGGCGACGCCGTCGGTCACCGCACGGGGAGGCCGCGGGCTGAACATCATCAGCGCGCTGGCCCAGGACTGGGGCGTACGGGACAGCGCGACCGGCGAGGTCACGGTCTGGGTGGTGGTGACCGAGGGACACCGCCGCGAGGACTTCGCGTCCCGCGTCGGCGGCGGCTCCCGCTTCGACATCCTGGACGCGTACGACGACCTGGATTGACGCCGTACGGGAGTCACGGCGGCGTACGAGGATCCCGGCGGGCGTACGAGAGCCCGGCGGCGCGGTACGAGAATCCCGGCGACGTACGGGCATCCCGGCGGCGTACGGGGATCCCGGCGGCGTACGGGCATCCCGGGGGCGCCGTACGACGATCGGCCGGACGCGAGCGGCGATCCGTGGACGCAGACGGCGATCCCGACCGCGCACGGCGCCCCGTGGCCGTGCCCCCTCCCGGGGGCAGCGGCCCGCCTGAAGGGCAGCGGTGCGCGGTGCGGCTAGGCTCGCGCCCGGAACAAGCACCGCACCGCCGCGATCGGGAGAAAGCCACACCATGGCCAAGAAGCGCCCCCAGACGAAGGCCGGCAAGACCGGTCAGGCACAGGTCACGAACGGGGAGATCCCGGTCGTCGGGGCGCGCGAGCCGTGCCCGTGCGGTTCGGGCCGCCGTTACAAGGCCTGTCACGGCCGGGCCGCCGCGCACGCCGTGACCGAGCTCGTCCAGCGTCCCTTCGAGGGCCTGGCCGGCGAGTGCGACTGGGTCGCGCTGCGCGAGCTGGTGCCCGCCGCCACCGTGCCGCTCACCCTCAAGGGCGGGCTCCCGGAGGGCGTTCCCTCCGTGACGCTCGCGACCGTGCTGCCGATGGCGTGGCCGGCGCTGCGCCGCGACGACGGCTCCGTCCTGCTCGCCCTGCAGAACGACTCCACCTCCGGCGACCTCGCCCGCGACCTCGCCGACACCCTCCAGCGCGCCCTGGAGACCGAGCCGGGCACCCCGGTCCCGCCGCGTCGTGTCCCGGCCGAGGGCCCGCGGCTGCAGGACCTGCTCGACGCGGACGCCTCGTTCGCCCCGGAGGTCCACTCGGGCTTCGAGTTCTGGATCCCGAAGTCCGCGGACGGCGCCGACCCGGAGGTCGCCGCCTCCCTGGAGCGGGCCAACGCGGCCGCGATCCCGACCGTGAAGCTGGCGAGCGTCGACTCGGCGTACTGGTGCGAGACCCCGGACAAGAACCACCTGCGCTGGGTCATGCCGTACCCGGAGGAGAAGCTTCTCGACGCGCTCGCCCGCCTCCAGGCCGCCGACGGAACCTCCATCGGCGCGGACACCCGCCTCGTCGGTTCGTTCCGCGCGCACGGACTGATGGTGCCGGTCTGGGACCTGCCGACCTCGATGACAGCCGAGGAGTGCGAGAAGCCCGCCGCCGAGTTCGCCGAGCGGCTGACCGAGGCGCTCGCCTCGGACGCTCCGCTCACCGCGGAGGAGCGGCGCGCACGTGGCGGCCTCACGAACCGTCAGGTGACTCTCAGCTGATACCCCACCTGGTATCGGTGACTGACAGACCGACCAGTCGGTGACTTCCGCCACAACCCGGTCTGTGGACGGGTAAATCCCTGTCCGAATAACCGAGATCGAATTTGCGAACAGCAGATCTCTTGTTACCGTTCTGGAAGCCCGGTCGCTGGTGCATCCCCCGTCGCCAGCGATCGGGCCTTTCCATGTCCGCCGCCGGCCGGTCCGGGGCGTCGACGCTCAACTTCCTTCGCTGTCCGCCGTGTTGCTGCCCGCTCGCAGCAGCAGCGGGGTGTTGTCACCCTCGCCGGTGCCTGCGAATTCCGCTACTGCCGTATAGGCCGTGGCCACGCCCCGGCCCCGTTCCCTGGGCGTTTCACAGGTTCCCGGTTCGTCCTGTGCGGCGACCGGACAACGGACCTGTACGGTCCGCCCGCCGGGGGCCATGAGGGTCAGAAATGCGTCGATCTCCCGGCCGGTGGCGTTCCGGTAGTACGCACGCCCCCAGGTGTCGGGACCCTCCGCCAGGACGCAGGTCTGCGCCTCGACCCCCTCAGGAGAGGCGAGTTCCGGCCCACAGTGCGTGACCCGCTCCGGAGACGCCGGAGCGGGCGGGGTGTCACGGGGAGTGACGGGGCCGGTGGGGATGGCGGGGGTCGCCGGGTCGGCGGCGGGTCCTGTACGCGGGCCCAGACCGAGCCCCTTCAGCAGCTCCCCCGGCTTCGCGTCGGCGGCATCGGCGGCATCGGCGGCCGCAGCCCCCGGCCGTACGGTCCCACCCGTCGCGGGCTCGCCCGTCGACCCCGCCATCGCGACCAGCGGCAGCAGCACGGCGACCGTGACGGCGGCCCCGAGTCCGACCACGCGGAGGTTCACCGGACCCATGCGCCCCACCTGCTCCTGCTCGGCTGGAGATCTTGAACGGTGGGGTGAACATAGCGGCGACCCAAGGGCGTGCGGTCGGCCGCGCGCCCGTTTCCCGTACAAGTCGGACCAGGACACACCCGTTCGGGTGAAGGGTGTCCCGCCGCGCCGCTGCCCGGATGCCGGTCCCGGTGCGGCCTTCTCAGTACGCCAGTCGGCTCCCGCCGGGTGCCGCCCTTCTCAGTACGCCAGTCGGCTCCCGCCGGGTGCCGCCCTTCTCAGTACGCCAGTCGGCTCCCGCCGCCCGGTGTGCTCGTGCTCGCCTCCACCAGGGCGTCGACCACCGCTTCCACATCCGGCAGCCACGGCCGGGCCGAGCCCGCGAGAGGGGCCCGTTCCCATCGGACCTGTCCGGTCCCGGCGACCGAGGGCGGCAGGAGTAGATAGCCGCCCTCTCCATGGAAGCGCAGCGAGCTGGGGACGCTGTCCTTCGCGTACAGCAGCTCGCCGAGCCGTTCGAGGCCGTACGGGGCGACGAGGATCGACCAGCGCGTCGGGGTCGCGACCACCGGCCCGAGCCGCATGCCCGTCGCGTCGAGCGCGGCGAGCGCCCGCGCCCCCGCCACCGCGGGCAGGCTGACCGCGCAGGGCGCGCCGCCGCCCGTGGCGAGCACGACCGGGGCGTCCGGTCGTCGGGTCCACCACCAGCGGATCATCCGCTCGTCGGTGGTGGCCGCGAGCAGTCCGGGGTCATAGGGGTGCGCGCCGGGCACCACGCACTCGGAGTCGGGGCAGGAGCAGACGGCTCCCGCGGTCGTGCGGGTCGTCGCTCTCAGGCCCGCTCCCGGCAGGACGGGCCAGTCCCATTCGACGGCGAAGGTGACCGCCGCGTCGAGCCGGGCGGTCCTCGCCTTGCGCCGGAACCGGAGCCTGCGTCGCCTTCCGAGGATCTCGCGCATGAGCGCTCGTTCCTTTCCGTTGAACGCCGAATCCACATCACACCATGTGCAGGACACTTCACCGTACGTATCAGCACGTACCGGGTCGGCGGGGCGATGACCCCTGTCGGAGCGGGGCCGGCCGGGCCGGAACCAGGTGGAACCACATGGAAACCAGATGGAGCGGGTCAGTACCAGGTGGAGCCAGGTCAGAACGAGGTGGAGCCGGGTCAGCACCAGAGGCGGGTCAGAACACGTTCCCCGCCACTCGGTGACGGGCTGCGGCCTGCGGCATGTAAGACGCCGGGGTTCCGCGTCGCGTTCCGGGGCAGCTCCAACTGCCCCTGCCTGTCACCGATTACGTACCCAGCACGCTCGCAATGACGCGCTTTCAAACGACGCCAGTCGACCGCAAAAGGTGCACACCGGGGACAATTTTCGGCCAACTTCGCCGGGACTTCAACCCTTGCGCACGACCTCACGGACACCACAAGTCCCGTGGGGACAATGCTGGACATCGTTCCTCTTGTACGTGTACATGTGGATGCATCGAGCGGCTCAGAATGACATGGGGGTTTGCGATGCTATGGCGTCAAACGCACCGGTCGGAAAGCCGACTGACATGAGCGCCCCACACATGCCGAAAGTGGCCGGAATCGATTCCACGGTTCCCGGGTCCCCGCACACTACGGCGCCCCTCGCCGGAGTCCCCGCGGCGGCAGCACCCTCCGAACCGGTCTCCCCGCCGGGAGCGCTGATCCAGGACCGGCTCGCCGCCTGGGTCTCCGACCTCACCACCCTCCACGAACTCACCGAGCGCCTCATCAGGACCGCCTCCCTCGACGAGGCCCTCCGTGAGGTCCTCGGCGCCGGAGCCGCCCTCGTCGGAGCCCGCCGCGGAATGGCCGTCCTCGAACCGGCCGACGGGCTCGGCCCCGCCTCCACCATCGGTCTCGGCCTCGCCCACTCGGATCTCGGCACGATCGAGACCGTCCCGCGCGGCACCAGCAGCTACGGCCGCCTCCTCGACGGCCTCCCCGATCCGGTCCACCCCGAGCGGGTCCCCGATCCGATCGCCATCCGCGACGTCCGCACCGAGGAGGGCCTCGACCCGCGCCACCGCGAGGTCGCCGCCCGTCTCGGCTACGCCGCCAGCTACGCCCTGCCCCTCGCCACCGAGGAGGCCGGCCGGCTCGGCGCCGCCGTCTGGCTCTACGACGAGCCCGCCGAACCCACCGACCGCCAGCGTCACCTCATCGGGCTCTACGGCCGCTTCGCCACCGAGCACCTCGCCCGCCTCCTCCAGGTCGAACGCGCCCGCGTGCAGGTCGCCACCGTCGCCGAGGAACTGCTCCCCAGCCGTCTCCCGCGCGTCCCCGGCGTCCAGCTCGCCGCCCGTCACCGCACCGGCCCCCGCGGCGGCGGCGACTGGTACGACGCGCTTCCGCTGCCCGAGGGCGCCCTCGGCCTCGCCGTCGGCTCGGTCTCCGGGACCGGACCGAGCGCGCTCGCGGCCATGGGGCGGCTGCGCGCCTCCCTGCGCGCGTACGCGGTGATGGAGGGCGAGGACCCCGTCGCCGTCCTCTCCGACCTGGAACTCCTGCTCCGGCTCACCGAACCGGCCCGCTCGGCGACCGCGCTCTTCGCGTACGCCGAACCGGCGCGGCGCCGGATCGTCCTCGCCGGCGCCGGGCACGCGCCGCCGCTGGTCATCGGGGAGCGCCGCACCGAGTTCGTCGAGACCTCGCTCTCGGCCCCGCTCGGGATGCTGTCCTGCTGGGAGGCGCCGAGCGTGGAGCTGTCCCCGGAGCCCGGAGAAACGGTGCTTCTCTACACCGACGGGCTGCTTCGCCGTACCGGCGACGCCATGGACCGGGCTTTCGCGCGGCTCCACGCGGCGGCGTCGAGCGTGCCGAAGGCGGACCGGGGCGACCCGGGCGCCGTCGCCGACCACGTCCTGCGGACCCTGCTGCCCGAGGGGCTCGACACCGCCGTGGACGGGGAGGACGTGGTCCTGCTCGCCGCCCGCTTCGACTGAGCGGCGCGGGGCGGCCGCCCCGCATGGGCACCGGTAATCGGAGCGTGACATTCCGGTAATGGGTCTTCCGGCCCTGGGCCCCCTTCCGTACGACCGTACGATGGTGGGGGTTCAGTGTCGTACCAAGAGGAGGCAGACCCGTGGCCGAGGAGCTCACGCCGGAGACCCCGGAAGAGACTGAGGAACAGGCGATCAAGCAGCGGAAGAACGGCCTGTACCCGGGCGTCTCCGACGAGCTGGCCGAGAACATGAAGTCCGGCTGGGCCGACACCGAGCTGCGTGGCCTGGAGCCGATCGCCCAGGCCGACAAGACCGCGGAGCGCCGCGCGGCGCTCTCCGCCCGCTTCCCGGGCGAGCGCCTCGTGATCCCGGCCGGCAAGCTGAAGACCCGGTCGAACGACACCGAGTACGCCTTCCGCGCCTCCACCGAGTACGCGTACCTCACCGGCGACCAGACCCAGGACGGCGTCCTCGTCCTGGAGCCGACGAAGAGCGGCCACGAGGCGACGATCTACCTGCTGCCGCGCTCCGACCGTGAGAACGGCGAGTTCTGGCTCGACGGCCAGGGCGAGCTGTGGGTCGGCCGCCGCCACTCCCTCACCGAGGCCGAGCAGCTCCTCGGCGTCCCCGCGAAGGACGTCCGCGAGCTGGCCGAGGCGCTGCGCGAGGCCACCGGCCCCGTCCGCAACGTCCGCGGCCACGACGCCGGCATCGAGGCCGCGCTGGCCGACAAGGTCACCGCCGAGCGCGACGAGGAACTCCGCGTCTACCTCTCCGAGGCCCGCCTCATCAAGGACTCCTTCGAGATCGCCGAGCTGGAGAAGGCCTGCGCCTCCACCGCCCGCGGCTTCGAGGACGTCGTCAAGGTCCTCGACAAGGCCGAGGCCACCAGCGAGCGCTACATCGAAGGAACCTTCTTCCTGCGCGCCCGCGTCGAGGGCAACGACATCGGCTACGGCTCCATCTGCGCCGCCGGCCCGCACGCCACCACCCTGCACTGGGTGCGCAACGACGGCGACGTCCGCTCCGGCGACCTGCTGCTGCTCGACGCCGGCGTGGAGACCACCGAGCTCTACACCGCGGACATCACCCGCACCCTGCCGATCAACGGCCGGTACACCGAGCTCCAGCGCAAGATCTACGACGCCGTGTACGAGGCGCAGGAGGCCGGCATCGCCGCGGTGAAGCCCGGCGCGGCCTACCGCGACTTCCACGACGCCGCGCAGCGCGTCCTCGCCGAGAAGCTCGTCGAGTGGGGCCTCGTCGAGGGCCCGGTCGAGCGCGTCCTTGAGCTCGGTCTCCAGCGCCGCTGGACCCTGCACGGCACCGGCCACATGCTCGGCATGGACGTCCACGACTGCGCCGCCGCGCGCACCGAGGCCTACGTCGACACGACCCTCGCGCCGGGCATGTGCCTGACCGTCGAGCCGGGTCTGTACTTCCAGGCCGACGACCTGACCGTGCCGGAGGAGTACCGCGGCATCGGCGTCCGGATCGAGGACGACATCCTCGTCACCGAGGACGGCAACCGGAACCTCTCGGACGGGCTGCCGCGCCACGCCGACGAGGTCGAGGCGTGGATGGCCGCGCTGAAGGGCTGACCTCCGCGTACGTTGGAACCGAAGGGCCCTCGCCGACCGACCGGCGGGGGCCCTTCCCCGTACGCGCGGGGCGCACGACGTACCCGCGGGGCGCACGACGCTCTGTGGGGCTCGGGGGCTCACGCCATGAGCAGGGAAGGGCTGTCCTTCCACTTCAGGATCTTGTCGAAGCTGACCACCGCCCCGCCGCGGCCGGACCGGTTGCCGAACTGCACATGGTCCGCGAGCTCCTCGATGAGGCGCAGCCCCCGGCCGTGCTCGGCGTCCGACGGCGCGGCGGGCAGCTCGGCGCCGGGGAAACCGGGGCCCGAGTCCGCCACCTCGATACGGCAGGTCTCACCGTCCAGGTACGCCGTCACCCGATAGGCCCTGCCGGCCGCACCGGACCCGTCGGAACCGTCGCCGCCGTGCTCGACCGCGTTCGCACACGCCTCGGTCAGCGCGACCGACAGCTCGTACGACACGTCGGGATCGACACCCGCCGTCTCCATCGTGCCCATCAGAAGCCTTCGGGCGAGCGGCACGCTCGCGGCTTCGCGCCGCAGATGGAGTGACCACCAGATGCTCATGCTCCAGCCTCCCGGCAGCGGCTCGACATACCGATACCTATTGCCGGACAGAACCCTTCGTAAGCGCGCGGAAGCGTCAAGAGCGCTCGTTCGGCGGATGCACCGGGTCCACGCGCCGGTGTATGTCACCCCGAAGACCCCCAAGAGGCCCAAGAACGACCTTCTGGACCTGCCTCATGCCGGTGGGGCCCGTGGTGCGATGATGGGCCCGCCATGAATGCCCCCGCGCTCGCTCCACGGCTGCTGAGGGCCGCGGTGTTCACCGCGGTCTGCGTCGTGCTGTCCGCGCTCGGGCACGCCATCGCCGCCTGCGCGGGCATCGCCGTGTGGACGCTGCTCGCCGGATTCCTCGGCGTCTTCGGCATCACCGTCCTCTTCACCGGACGGGAACGCTCCCTCGGCTTCGTCGTCGGCGCCCTCGCCGGCGGACAGCTCGGGCTGCACGTCCTCTTCGGCCTCGGCCAGCGCCAGCTCGGCCTGAGCACCCAGGCCGACGACGCCCTCGTACGGATGGCGGCGCGGCTCGTCTGCGGCGCGGGGACCTCGTCCCTCACCTCCGCCGACGCCACCAGGATCATCCGCGACGCCGGACTCGACCCGGCCACCGCCCAGTCCGGTGCCCACGCCCACCTCGGACACACGGCCGCCACGGCGACCGCGCCCGCCGGTGAGCTGCTGCCCGGTCTGCCCATGCTCCTCGGCCATCTGCTCGCCGCCGTGGCCACGGGCTGGCTGCTGCGGCGCGGCGACCGGGCCCTCGGCCGTCTCGTCGAACTCTCCGGGCAGGGGGCGACGGAGCTCGCCGAGTGCGCCCTCGTCCGCTCGCTGCGGGCCGCGCTCCGGCTCGTACGCGCGCTGCTCAACGGCCTTGCCGCCGCGCCCGGCACGGGCCCGCGGCGGACGGTCCGTACGGCCTTCGACTCCTCGCCGCCACCGGTGGCCGAGGCGCTCAAGGACACGGTGATCAGGCGCGGCCCGCCGGCCGCCGACTGCGTTCTCGCAGCCTGACGCGGACCGCTCACAGGGAGCGGGGCCGTGCTCGTCCGCACGCCGGTCCAGGGTCCGTCCCCCGGCGCGCCGGACTCCCTCGCCTTCCTCCGAGCTGGAGTGTCTTCTGCCATGACCGTTTCCCGTGCCTCGTCCCGTGCCTCGTCCCGTGTCTCCGCCACCCGGGTCGCCCTCGCCGGTGGCATCGCCCTCTCCTCCGTCGTGCTGCTGTCCGGCACCGCGTTCGCGCACGTGAGCGTGCAGCCGCAGGGCGAGGCCGCCAAGGGCGGCTACGCGACCGTCAACATCAAGGTCCCGAACGAGCGCGACAACGCCTCCACCGTGAAGGTCGAGGTCAACTTCCCGCTCGACCACCCGCTGGCCTCCGTCATGCCGCAGCCCGTCCCCGGCTGGAAGGCCGAGGTGACCAAGAGCAAGCTCAGCAAGCCGCTGGAGCTGCACGGCAAGACGATCAACGAGGCCGTCTCCAAGGTGACGTGGACCGCCGACGGTTCGAAGATCGGCCCCGGCCAGTTCCAGCAGTTCCCGCTCTCCCTCGGCCAGCTGCCCGAGGACGCCGACCAGCTGGTCCTCAAGGCGATCCAGACGTACGACAACAAGGAGGTCGTGCGCTGGATCGAGGAGCAGAAGGAGGGCGCGGAGGAGCCCCAGAACCCCGCCCCCGTCCTGAAGCTCTCGGCCGCCTCCGCCGACCACCACGGCGCCGCCGCCCCGTCCGCCTCTGCCTCGGCCTCGGCCTCCGCGGCGACGGACGAGAAGGCCGGCCACCACGACGAGGCCGACGCGAAGAAGGAGACGGCCGCCGCCGGCTCCTCCGACACCACGGCCCGGATCCTCGGCGTCATCGGCATCCTCGTCGGCATCGCCGGCGTCGCGTTCGGTGTCCTCGCCGGCCGCCGCCGCACGGCCTGACGGCCGCACCCTCATCCCGAGAACCTGAAGGAAGCGGAAGAACCAGCATGTCCGCAGAGAAGACAACCTCTCCGAAGCCCGGGAGCGGCCCGGCCCGGCCCGGGCGCTCCACCCCGCTGTTCGTCGCCGCGGCCGCGATCGTCGCCGCGATCGGCATCACCGTGGCCGTCGGCCTCGGCGGCAACGACGACACGTCCGCGGCCAACGGCTCCGACTCGGTCGCCGTGGTCTCCGGCGGCGACGACACCACCAAGGCCGCGACCGTCCTCGACCGGCCGTTCACCAAGCCCGGACTCGTCCTCACCGACACCAAGGGCCAGAAGTACGACCTGCGGGAGCGGACCAAGGGCAAGCCGACGCTCCTCTACTTCGGCTACACCCACTGCCCCGACGTCTGCCCCATGACGATGAGCAACATCGCCATCGCCAAGAAGCAGCTCCCCAAGGCCGACCAGGACAAGCTCCAGGTCGTCTTCGTCACCACCGACCCCGAGCGGGACACCTCGGCCGAGCTCGCCAAGTGGCTGCCCGCCGCGGGCGACGCCTCCTTCACCGGTCTCACCGGATCGTTCTCCACCATCCAGGCGGGGGCCCGGCAGATCGGCATCGGCATCGACCCGCCAAAGAAGGTGGACGGCAAGGTCGTCTCCATGCACGGCGCACAGGTGATCGCCTTCTCGCCGACCACCGACCAGGGCTACGTCCTGTACGGCGAGGACACGTCCGTCGACGACTACGCCAAGGATCTGCCGAAGCTCATCAAGGGGGAGAACCCGTGAACCGCCGCACCACCACCCTGTCCGCCTCCGTGGCGCTCGCCGCCGCGCTCGCACTGACCGGGTGTTCGTCCTCGTCCGACGCGTCCGACTCGGCCGGGGACGGGAAGCCCGACCTGAAGATCAGCGGCGCGTTCATGCCGCAGCCGGTGATGGACATGGCCGGCGGCTTCCTCACCATCAAGAACGACAGCGGCACCGCGGACAAGCTCACCTCGGTCACCAGCGCCATCTCCGACGACGTCACGATCCACGAGACGAAGAACCAGAAGATGCAGGAGGTGAAGGCCTTCGACATCCCCGCGAACGGGGAGCTGAAGCTCGCCCGGGGTGGCAACCACATCATGTTCATGGAGCTGAAGAAGAAGCCCAAGCAGGGCGAGAAGGTCAGCATCGAGCTCCACTTCGAGAAGTCCGACCCGATCAAGGTCGACCTTCCCGTCGAAGCCGCCAACCACAACCCGCAGCAGCACTGAGCGCGTTGACGGAGTTCTCACAGAACTGACGGAGTGAACCGGAAGATGACAACCACCGCCCCGCGCCTCGGTACCGCCCTGGCCCGGCTGCTGATCCTCGCGGCCGCGCTGCTCGGCACGTTGCTCGCCGGTGCCGCCCCCGCGTCCGCGCACGCGGCGCTGACCGGAAGCGATCCGAAGGACGGGGCGGTGGTCGCCACCGCTCCCAAGGAGGTCAACCTCACCTTCTCCGAACAGGTCGCCATGAGCGCCGACTCGATCCGGGTCCTCGACCCGGCGGGCCGGCGGGCCGACACCGGCGAGATACTCGACCTCTGCAGCGGCTCGATCGTCCGCTACGGCGTGACGCTCCGGGCCGGGCTGCCCGACGGCACGTACACCGTGGCCTGGCAGACCGTCTCGGCCGACAGCCACCCCATCTCCGGTGCCTTCACCTTCTCCATCGGCGCCCCCTCCACGACATCCGTCGCCCTGCCCGACCGGACGGCCGGCGGCGGTCTCGTCGGCACCCTCTACGGCATCGCGCGCTACGTCTCGTACGCCGGGTTCGCCGTCCTCGTCGGTGGCGGCGCCTTCGTCCTCGTCTGCTGGCCGCGCGGCGCGAGCGTCCGACCGGTCCAGCAGACCGTGGTCCGGGGCTGGCTGACCCTCACCGGCGCCACGCTCGTCATGCTGCTCCTGCGCAACCCGTACACCGGCTCCGGTGAGCTCTCCGACGCCTTCGACCTGGCGGGTCTGAAGTCCGTCCTGGAGACGAAGACCGGCGCCGCGCTCACTTCGCGGCTGCTGCTGCTCGGCGCGGCCGCGCTCTTCGTGGCGGTCCTCTTCGGCGCCTACGCCCGCCGGACCGACCCGAAGGAGAAGAAGGACCTCGCCTTCGGGCTCGGCGTCGGCGGCACCGTCGTCGCCGCCGGCATCGCCGGTACCTGGGCGCTGGCCGAACACGCCTCGACCGGTATCCAGCCCGGTGTCGCCATGCCCGTCGACATCCTGCACCTGCTGGCCGTCGCCGCCTGGCTCGGCGGTCTCACGGTGCTGCTCGTCTCGCTCTACAAGGCGCCGTCCGTCGACCGCTCGGCGATCGAGCGCTTCTCCAAGGTGGCCTTCGGCTCCGTGGCCGTCCTCGCGGCCACCGGGCTCTATCAGTCCTGGCGCCAGGTCGGCTCCTGGTCCGCGCTGACCGGGACCCGCTACGGGCAGCTGCTGCTCGTCAAGATCGGCCTGATGTGCGTCCTCATCGGCATCGCCTGGATATCGCGCCGCTGGACCCAGCGCCTCGCCGACCCGAAGTCGACCGAGGCCGCCGACGAAGCCGAGCAAGCCCAGGAAGCCGAGCACGCCCAGGAAGCCGAAGAGGGCGAAGAGGGCGAAGAGAACGGGGAGGCCGAGGAAGCCGGGGAGGCCGAGGAGACCTCTGACGCCGCTCGGGCCGCTCAGGCCGCCGATCCCGAGCGGGCCGCTCAGCTCGCCCGGCAGCGGGCCGCCGTCGCCACCGCGCGTCGCAAGCGGGAGCGGGACGCCGACCCCGAACGGGCCGGGCTGCGCCGCTCGGTGCTGACCGAGGCTGCCGTCGCCGTCGTGCTCCTCGCCGTCACCACCGTCCTCACCTCGACCGAGCCCGGCCGGACCGAGGAGGAGGCGGGGCGGGGTGGCACCTCCGCCGCCGGCCCGGCCGCCGTGCCCGACCGGCCCGTCGACATCCGGCTGCCCTTCGACACCGGTGGCATCGACGGCAAGGGCGTCGTCCGGCTCAGCCTCGACCCGGGCCGCACCGGCGCCAACGCGCTCCACCTCTTCGTCGAGCGCCCCAACGGCAAGCCCCTGGACGTCCCCGAGATCAAGGTCGCCCTCACCCTGGAGGCGAAGGACGTCGGCCCGCTGCCCGTCTCCCCCGACCGGATCCAGACCGGACACTGGAGCGCGAGCGGCGTCCAGATCCCGATGCCCGGCGAATGGCGGATCCAGGTGACCGTCCGTACCTCCGAGATCGACCAGACCACCATCGAGAAGAACGTGAAGATCGGCTGACCCGTGACCGAGAACGACAACCTTGAGATCTCCCGGCGGCGCCTGCTCGGCACCGTCGGTGCGGCCGGCGCGGCCGGGCTCGTCATCGGCGCGGCCGGTGGCGTCGGAGTCACCGCGGCCGGGTCGGGCGACGACACCGCCGGGACCGGAGCCGGTGGCGCCCCGGCGCTGACGTCCGTCGGCGCGACCGAGGTGATGTTTCACGGGAAACATCAGGCCGGCATCACCACGCCCCTCCAGTCCCGCGGTCATCTGATCGCCTTCGACCTCGCGCCCGGCGCCGGCCGCAAGGAGTCGATGGCCCTGCTGCGCCGCTGGTCGGTGACGGCGAAGGCACTGATGGCGGGCAAGGCCCCGGCCGGTGACACCGGAGTGGCGCTCGACGCGGGGCCCTCGTCCCTCACGGTCACCTTCGGCTTCGGCCGTACGTTCTTCGACCGGACCGGGCTCGTCGCCCGCCGCCCCTCCGCGCTCGACCCGCTGCCCGCCTTCTCCGCCGACGCCCTGGACGCGCGGCGCTCGGAGGGCGATCTGTGGGTGCAGATCGGCGCAGACGACGCGCTCGTCGCCTTCCACGCGCTGCGCGCCCTCCAGAAGGACGCGGGCGACGCGGCCCGGGTGCGCTGGCAGATGAACGGCTTCAACCGCTCGGCCGGTGCCACCGCGAAGCCGATGACGGCCCGCAACCTGATGGGCCAGATCGACGGCACGGGCAATCCGAAGGTCACCGATCCCGACTTCGACCGGCGGATCTTCGTCCCGGCGGGTGCCGGGGGCGCGACGGAGTGGATGGCCGGCGGCTCGTACGCGGTGGTGCGCCGGATCCGGATGCTGCTCGACGACTGGGAGAAGCTGCCGCTCGACCGGCAGGAGAAGGTGATCGGGCGGCGGAAGTCCGACGGGGCCCCGCTCACCGGCGGCGGTGAGACCACCGAGCTCGATCTGAACAAGCGCGGTCCCGACGGGACGACGGTCATCCCGGACAACGCCCACTCCCGGATCTCCGCCCCCGAACAGAACGGCGGGGCGGCGATGCTGCGCAGGCCGTTCTCCTTCCACGACGGGATCGCTCCGGACGGGACGCCGGACGCCGGTCTCCTCTTCGTCTGCTGGCAGGCCGACCCGCTGCGGGGCTTCGTGCCCGTGCAGCGCAAGCTCGACCGGGGCGACGCGCTGTCCGCTTTCATCCGTCACGAGGCGAGCGGCCTCTTCGCGGTCCCCGGCGGTCCCGCCGAGGGCGAGTACGTGGGACAGCGGCTCCTGGAGTCCTGACCTGTCGGGTCGGCCGCCGACGGGCACGCGCGTCCCGTCGGCGGGGCGGCCCGCGGCTCCGGGGCCCATTAGGGTGACGGTATGTCCGCCACCCGGTACACGTATCTCGGCCCCGAGGGCACCTTCACGGAGGCCGCGCTGCGTACGCTGCCCGAGGCCGCGACGAGGGAACTCGTCCCCATGGTCTCGGTCCCGGCCGCGCTCGACGCCGTACGGAACGGAGAGGCCGCCGCCGCTCTCGTACCGATCGAGAACTCGGTCGAGGGCGGGGTGACCGCGACCCTCGACGAGCTGGCCTCCGGCGAGCCGCTGATGATCTACCGCGAGGTGCTCCTGCCGATCGCCTTCGCGCTGCTCGTACGGCCCGGGACCAAGCTGTCGGACATCAAGACCGTGACGGGCCATCCGGTGGCCCAGCCGCAGGTCCGGAACTGGCTGCGGGCGCATCTGCCCGAGGCGCTGTGGGAGTCGGCCGCCTCCAACGCGGACGGGGCCCGGCTCGTGCAGGAGGGCCGCTTCGACGCCGCCTTCGCGGGGGAGTTCGCGGCGGCGACGTACGGCCTCGAAGCGCTGGTCACCGAGATCCACGACGCGGAGAACGCCGAGACCCGCTTCGTCCTCGTGGGCAGGCCGGCCCGGCCCGCTGCGCCGACCGGCGCGGACAAGACCTCGGTGGTGCTCTGGCTGGGTGACGATCATCCGGGTGCCCTCCTCGAACTGCTCCAGGAATTCGCGGTGCGCGGGGTGAACCTGATGCTGATCCAGTCCCGGCCCACGGGGGCGGGGATCGGGAACTACTGCTTCGCCGTGGACGCCGAGGGCCATATCTCGGACCGGCGGGTGGGCGAGGCGCTGATGGGGCTCAAGCGGATCTGCCCCAAGGTGCGCTTCCTCGGCTCGTACCCGAGGGCGGGCGTCGCGGTCGAGGACGTGGCGGCGCTGCGGCGCGGCACCTCGGACGGGGAGTTCATGGCGGCCTCCGACTGGCTGGCGAGGGCCCAGGACGGTCGGGCCTGACCCGATACTGACCGAACGCTTCCGTCGACGGGAGCGTTCGTCCACAGGTGCGAACCACTAGTCCTACCTGCATATTTTTCAGTTACCCACAGCGGTTATCCACAGGCCCTGCACTCCGCCTGGGGACAAGTCGACAGCTCACCCCGACAAGGTCGACAAATCGCCCTAGCCACTCCTCGACTCCACCCCAACTGTCCACAGTGCGGGGAAGAGGCCCTCGTCAGCACGGTTCGCTCGACCAACTCTTTGGAGCGAGTAATTCCCACCCAAATGAGTGCCTGAATGACGTTTGATCACGGAATTCCCAGGGCCGGGGCGGGAAATCCACGCGATCTTCCCCGTAGTCCACAGATCTTCCGCACAGCCTGTGGATAACTAAATGCAGAGCCCGACTCCCGGCATTCTCACGGGTGTCAATTCGGGCATAACGTCACGCGTGACAACACGCGTGACGTTATCCGGTGGGGGCGGGTGAACGCGCACCGGTAGCCTGGTGGGGTGATTGACCTTCGCCAGCTCCGTGAGGACCCCGACCGTGTTCGCGCCTCCCAGCGCGCCCGTGGAGAGGACGTCGCGCTCGTCGACGCCCTGCTCTCCGCCGATGAGCGGCGCAGGTCGTCCGGCGTCCGCTTCGACGAGCTCCGATCCGAGCAGAAGGCGCTCGGCAAGCTGATCCCCAGGGCCACCCCGGAGGAGCGCGCCGAGCTCCTCCAGAAGGCCGAGCAGCTCAAGACCGACGTCAAGGCCGCCGAGGCCGAGCAGAACGAGGCCGACGAGACGGCCAAGCAGCTGCTGCTCCAGCTCGGAAACATCGTCCACACCGACGTCCCGGTCGGCGGCGAGGAGGACTTCGTCGTCCTCGAGACGCACGGCACCATCCGCGACTTCGCGGCCGAGGGCTTCGAGCCCAAGGACCACCTGGAGCTCGGCGAGGCGCTCGGCGCCATCGACGTCGAGCGGGGCGCCAAGGTCTCCGGCTCGCGCTTCTACTACCTGACCGGCGTGGGCGCCCTCCTGGAGCTCGCCCTGGTCAACGCGGCGATCGCGCAGGCCACCGAGGCCGGCTTCATCCCCATGCTGACCCCGGCGCTCGTCCGTCCGCGCGCCATGGAGGGCACCGGCTTCCTCGGCCAGGCCGCGGAGAACGTGTACCACCTGGAGAAGGACGACTACTACCTCGTCGGCACGTCCGAGGTGCCCCTCGCGGCGTACCACATGGACGAGATCATCGACGCGGACAAGCTGCCCCTGCGGTACGCGGGCTTCTCGCCCTGCTTCCGCCGCGAGGCCGGCACGTACGGCAAGGACACCCGCGGCATCTTCCGCGTGCACCAGTTCGACAAGGTCGAGATGTTCTCGTACGTCGCGCCGGAGGACGCCGAGGCCGAGCACAAGAGGCTCCTGGAGTGGGAGAAGCAGTGGCTGACCGCTCTGGAGCTGCCGTTCCAGGTCATCGACGTCGCCACGGGTGACCTCGGTGCCTCCGCCTCCCGCAAGTTCGACTGCGAGGCGTGGATCCCGACCCAGGGCAAGTACCGCGAGCTGACCTCGGCCTCGAACTGCGACAGCTTCCAGGCCCGTCGTCTCTCCGTCCGCATGCGCGACGAGCAGGGCGGCAAGAAGACCGTGCAGCCGCTGGCCACGCTGAACGGCACGCTCTGCGCCGTACCGCGCACGATCGTGGCGATCCTGGAGAACCACCAGCTGCCCGACGGTTCGGTGCGCGTCCCGGAGATGCTGCGGCCCTACCTCGGTGGCCGTGAGGTCCTGGAGCCGATCGCCAAGTGAGCCCCTTCCCCTACCGCCTGGTCGCGACGGATCTCGACGGCACGCTGCTGCGCGCCGACGAGTCCGTCTCGGCCCGTACGCGGGACGCGCTCGCCGCCGTCACCGCGGCGGGCGCCGCGCACATCGTCGTCACCGGCCGGGCGGTGCCCTGGACCCGGCACATCCTGGACGACCTCGGCTACGAGGGCATCGCGGTGTGCGGGCAGGGCGCGCAGGTCTACCACGCGGGGGAGCACCGGCTGCTCACCTCGCTGACGCTGGACCGGCAGCTCGCGGGGCTCGCCCTCTCGAAGATAGAGGCGGAGGTCGGTCCGCTGGCGCTGGCCGCGAGCCGGGACGGTCTGGAGGGCGAGGTCCTGATGGGCCCCGGCTACCGGGCGCACCCGGGGCCGCTGCCGTACGTGCCGTACGAGGACCCGGCGGAGCTGTGGGCGGCCCCGCTGACCAAGCTCTACCTCCAGCACCCGACGCTGTCCGACGACGAGCTGACCAGGGCCGCCCGTGCGACGGTCGGCGGTCTCGTCGACATCGTCATGGCGGGGCCCGGGGTGGTGGAGATCCTTCCGCTCGGGCTGAGCAAGGCGACCGGTCTCTCGCTCGCGGCGCGCCGGCTGGGCGTGAAGGCGGCGGAGACGATCGCCTTCGGCGACATGCCCAACGACATCCCGATGTTCGGCTGGGCGGCCCACGGCGTGGCCATGGGCAACGCGCACGACGAACTGCGCGCGGTGGCGGACGAGATCACGACGTCCAACGAGGAGGACGGCATCGCCGTCGTCCTGGAACGCCTGCTGTCGGTCTGACCGGGACCGGCCTCCGGGGCAAAGGACTCGCGACAGGCCCCGGGACAAAGAAAAGGGGCGGCCCGCGCGGACCGGGTCCACGCGCTCGAAGCGGCCGCCCCTTCTTTTCGGGGGATCCCCCGTTCCCCCCGTACAACTAGTGTGCGCCGGGCCCCTGTTCGGGGGCGACTGGTTTTCCGCGGGTGAGCGGGTGGCAGGCGAGGCCGACGGCCAGGGAGATCGCGTGCCCGAGATCGGTGTACGTGCGGTCGGCGAGCAGCGGTACGACGAAGAAGGCCACCACTCCCGCGAGGTAGAGCCAACGCCAGGGGCGGGCGAGCCGGTACGTGAGGATGCCCGCCGAGGCGGCGAGACCGTAGCTGACCCCGATGTCCACGACATGCGCCATGCTGCGCGGCACGTCGTGGAGGCGGATGGCCACGAGGACGACCTGCTGGCTGATCAGAGTGGCCGCGATATGGGCCGTGGCGACGGTGAAGACCCATTTCGCCGTACCGAGCCACCGCTCCACGGGCGCGTGGATCAGCTCGAACAGCGCCGCGTACAGCAGCAGATCGGCCGGGTCCTCGATCCAGAACGCGCTGCCGAGCAGCGCCCGCAGCGGGTGGTGGGACAGCTGGTGGAGATTGCTGCTGTTGCGGTGCAGCAGATACGTGTCGATGCCGTGGGGGGACAGCGCGATGACGAGGCTGGTGATCGCGATGACCGCGAGCCAGAGATGCGTACCGGGTGACGAACGCACCCACGACCTGAGCGGTCGGGACGGTTCGCCACCCGGGGAGGTCTCGGGAGGCACGTGTCCGTGCCTATCACCCCGAACCGGTGGAAACCTCAGAAATTGATCATGTGTCCGGCAATGCCGTGGATCGCTTCCTTCACGGCCTCGCCCAGCGTCGGGTGCGCGTGGACGTTCCGCGCGACCTCGTGGACGGTGAGGTCCCACTGCTGCGCCAGGGTCAGCTCGGGGAGCAGCTCGGTGACGTCGGGGCCGATGAGGTGGGCGCCGATGATCTCGCCGTGCGTCCCGTCCGCGATGATCTTCACGAAGCCGGTGGCGTCGCCGAGGCCGTGCGCCTTGCCGTTGGCCACGAAGGGGAACTTGGCGACCTTGACGTCGTAGCCCTTCTCGCGGGCCTGCGCCTCGGTCCAGCCGAAGCTGGCGATCTGCGGCTGGCAGTAGGTCGCGCGGGGGATCATCGGGTAGTCGAGCTCCATGGTCTCCGCGTCCCCGATGGTCTCGGCGGCGATGACACCCATGGCCTCGGCGGTGTGCGCGAGCATCAGCTTCGCGGTGACGTCACCGATGGCGTAGATGTGCGGCACGGAGGTGCGGCAGCGGCCGTCGACGTCGATCGCACCGCGCTCGGTGAGGGCGACGCCGGTGGCCTCCAGGCCGTAGCCGGAGACGTTCGGGGCGAAGCCGATGGCCTGGAGGACCTTGTCGGCCTCCAGGACCTTCTGGGCGCCGTCCTTGCCGGTGACGGTGACGCGGACCTGCGGGCCGGTCTCGTCGATGGCCTCGACGCGGGTCGAGGTCAGGACGTCGATGCCGAGCTTGCGGTACTGCTTCGCCAGCTCCTTGGAGACCTCTTCGTCCTCCAGCGGCGCGATCCGGTCGAGGAACTCGACGATCGTGACCTTGGTGCCGTAGTTGTTGAGGACGTACGCGAACTCGATGCCGATCGCTCCGGCGCCGGCGATGATGATCGACTGCGGGGCGTCCTCGGCGAGGATCTGCTCCTCGTACGACACGACGCGCTCGCTGCGGGCGGTGCCCGGGAGCAGTCGCGGGGTGGCGCCGGTGGCGATGATGCAGTTGTCGAACTGGATCGTCTCCGAGGTGCCGTCGGACTTGGCGACCTGGAGGGTGTTCGCGTCGAGGAAGGTTCCCCGGCCGTTGAACTCGGTGATCCCGTTCTTCTTCATGAGGAAGTGAACGCCCTTGACGCGGCCGTCCGCGACCGAGCGGCTGCGGCGGAACGCCTCGGTGTAGTCGAAGGAGACGGTGCCGTCGACCTTGATGCCGAAGGTCTTGGCCTCGTGGTTGAAGATGTGGGCCAGTTCCGCGTTGCGCAGCAGCGCCTTGGTGGGGATGCAGCCGACGTTCAGGCAGACACCGCCCCAGTACTTCTCCTCGACGACCGCGACCCGCTTGCCCAGCTGGGCGGCGCGGATGGCGGCGACGTAGCCGCCGGGGCCAGCTCCGAGTACGACGACGTCGAAGCGGTCTGACATGACTGACTCCCGAGGGTGGTGAGGGTGTTCGGTCCACGTACGGGCCCACAGTAGTCCGGTGTCCCGCCCACGGTCAGTTGTAGGATGACCGGGCAACCGGGCAAATGGAGAGGTCGGAACGGCATGGCACTCAGGGCGACGGGGCGGACCTCGTTGGTGGACTCCGTGGTGGACCAGCTGCGGACGCAGCTCGCGGACGGCGAGTGGGCGGTCGGCGACCGCATCCCGACCGAGCACGAGCTCGCCCAGCAGCTCGGTGTGGGCCGCAACACCGTCCGCGAGGCGGTCCGGGTCCTGGTCCACGCGGGCCTGCTCGAATCCCGTCAGGGCAACGGCACCTTCGTCAGGTCGACCGCCGATCCGGCGGCCGTGCTGCGCGGAGTACGGCACGCGGGCGCGGCCGACGTCCTCGAACTCCGGGTCGCCCTGGAGGCCGAGGCCGCGCGGCTCGCGGCGGCCCGGCGGGACACCCACGACCTGCTGCGGCTCCGGGCGGCCCTCACCACGCTCCGCGAGGAGGGCGACCGGAACGCGGACGCCGACCTCGCCTTCCACCTCGCGGTCGTCGGCGCCACCCACAACGCGGCCTTCGTCGAGGTGTACCGGTTCTTCTCCGCCCAGGTCCACGAGGTGCTCGTGGAGGCCCTCGGCGACCGGGAGATGCCGCCGGTCGACATCGACGCCCACGAGGCCCTGGTCACGGCGATCGAGGCGGGCGACCCGGAGGCGGCGGAGCGCCAGGCCCGCGAACTGCTGCGGCTCCCGATGGAGACGGTCGCGGCGCTGACGGAGAACTCCTGATGAGCGCGGAGACCCGTACGGCGGGTTCCGCCGCGCCCTCCTCCGTACCGCCGCCCGTACTCGTCGACGCGGAGGCCGGGGTCCCGGCGTCGGCCGCCGGGGCGGCGGCGCGGCGGGCGCTGCTCGCGCACCCGGCGCTGCTCCTGGTCGGGATCGTGCTGGCCTCGCTGAACATGCGGGCCGCGCTGGCGAGCGTGGCGCCGCTGGTCGGCGAGATATCCGGGGCCCTCGGGCTCTCCTCCACGGCGAGCTCGCTCGTGACTTCGGTGCCGGTGCTGTTCCTCGGCGTGGGCGCGCTCGTCGCACCCTGGCTGGGGCGCCGGTTCGGCGCCGAACGCGTGCTGTTGGCCGCGCTGCTGCTGCTCGCCGTCGGGATCCTCGCGCGCGTGCTGCCCTCCGTGTACGCGCTGTACGGCGGCGGGATCCTCGTCGGCACCGCGATCGCCCTGCTCAACGTGCTGATGCCGGGCCTGATCAAGCGTGACTTCCCGGACCGTGCCGCGGCGATGACCTCGGTCTACACGGGCGCGATGATCGCCGGTGCGACGGTCGCGGCGGCGGCCGCCGTGCCGCTGGAGAAGGCGCTCGGCGGGGGCTGGGAGGGCTCGCTCGGCTTCTGGTCCCTGCTCGCCGTGGTCGCCGCGGTCGCCTGGCTGCCGCAGGTACTGATCGCCCGGGGCCGCACCGGCCACGAGGTACGGGCCGTCCCGGCCGCCGGGGCCCGCCCGGTGAGCGTCTGGCGCTCGGCGCTCGCCTGGCAGGTCACGCTCTTCATGGGCCTGCAGTCGCTCTGGTCGTACGTGCTGATCGCCTGGATGCCGACGATCTTCACCGATCACGGGATGAGCCGCTCGACGGCCGGTGTCGTCTTCGCCTTCAACAACCTGATCCAGGTCGCGGGTGCCTTCGTGGTGCCGCTGCTGGCCGGCCGGATGCGGAGCCAGCGTCCGCTGATCGTGCTGGTCACCACGCTGGTCGCGGCCGGTTACGCCGGTCTGATGGTGGCGCCGGTGGAAGGTGCCTGGCTGTGGTCGGCGGTGCTCGGGATCGGTCAGGGCGGGGCCGTCGGTCTCGCCCTGACCCTGATCGTGCTGCGCTCCGGGGACGCGGTGACCGCGGCCCGGCTGTCCGGGATGGCCCAGACGGTCGGCTATCTGCTCGCCGCCGCGGGCCCGCTCGCGGCCGGCGCCCTGCACCAGGCCACCGGCTCCTGGACGCTGCCGATCTGCGGGGTCCTCGGCGTCTGCGCGGCCGCGCTCACCGTGGGGCTCCTCGCCGCCCGGGACCGGACGGTGTGAGGTCGGGGGGTTGCGGTGCGGCTCCGGGGTGGGGCTCCCGGGGGTGGGACGCCCTGCCTCGGAGCCGTACCGCTTCCGTGTCCGCTTCTACTCCTCGCCCGCCAGCTTCAGCGTGCGGAGCTTGAAGCCGGCGAACCAGGTCGCCACGATCGTGACCGCGGAGAGGAGCACGACCGCCGTGGTGAGGCCGACCTCGGAGGTGATCAGGCCGTCACCGGTGACCCTCTCCGCGAGGGCGAGCGCCCACTGCTGGACGCTCAGGGTGCGCGCGCCCTCGATCAGGGAGCCGAACAGGGCCTCCCACACCAGGGCGTAGACCAGGCCGATGACCACCGCGTGGCGGCTGATCGTGCCCAGCAGCAGGAACAGCGCGCTGTAGGCGATGGAGGCCACGAGCGCCGCCACCGTGTACGCCACGGCCACCTGCTGGCCGTTGCCGTTGAGGATGAAGCCGGCGATGAACGTCGGTACCGCGGAGAAGACCATCGTCACCGCGATCGCGACGATCAGCTTCGTGAAGATGATCGAGGGCCGCTTCACCGGCTTGGACAGCAGATAGACGATCGAGCCGTCGTCGATCTCGGGTCCGATCGCGCCCGTACCGGCGATCACACCGATCAGCGGGACCATCGTGGCCAGCGCGAAGCCGCCGAGGACATCGGCCGCGACCTGGTCGTCCGCCCCGTTGAAGGCGCGCACCGCCGCCGAGATGACCAGCAGCATGCCGGGCAGCAGGAAGAGGATCAGGGCCCGGCGGCGGCCGAGGAGGGCCCGGTAGGTGAGCCGGGCGACTGTGGGGTTGTACATCGGTCAGGCTCCTTTCAGGCCGCGACGAGGTATGAGAAGACCGATTCGAGGGACTCGTCCGAGGGCGAGACCGTCAGCAGACGGATCCCCCGCTCGCGCGCGACCTTCGGCAGCAGCTCGGTGAACCGCCCGAAGTCCACCGCCTGGATGCGCAGTCCGCCATCCACGTGGTCGACCTCGATGCCGGCCGTGGACGGGTCGGCGATCAGCGCCGCGGCGAGTGCCCGGTCGTCGCTGGAGCGGACCAGGTAGCGGTGCGGCCGGTCCGTCATCAGCCGGCGGATCTTGCGGAAGTCGCCGGAGGCCGCGTGGCGCCCGGCCACGATCACCTCGATGTGGGAGGCCAGCTGCTCGACCTCCTCCAGGATGTGCGAGGAGAACAGCACCGTGCGCCCGTCCGCGCCCATCTGCCGCAGCAGGTCCATCAGCTGCATGCGCTGGCGCGGGTCCATGCCGTTGAACGGCTCGTCGAGCAGCAGCACCGACGGGTCGTGCACGAGGGCCGAGGCCATCTTCACGCGCTGCCGCATGCCCTTGCTGTACGTGGAGATCTTGCGGTCCTGCGCGTACTCCATCTCGACCGTGGCCAGGGCCTGCTGGGCCTCCTTGGCACCGAGGCCCTGCAGTTCGGCGTTGGCCACGACGAATTCGCGGCCGGTGAGGAAGTCGTACATCGCCTCCCGCTCGGGCACGACGCCGATCTCGCGGTAGACCGACTCGTTCCCCCAGATCGTCTGCCCGTCGAGGGTGACGCTGCCGGTGGAGGGGTCGAGGAAGCCGCCCATCATGTTGATCAGGGTGGACTTTCCCGCGCCGTTCGGCCCGAGGAGGCCGGTGACACCCGGGCCCACCGTCATGGTGACGTCGTTCACGGCCACGACGTTTCCGAACCAGCGGGAGACGTGGTCGATGTGGAGCGTTGTCACAGCCCGACCTTTCGGTAGCGGCGCATCAGGATGCCGTACGAGCCGGCGACGAGCGCGAGGACGACCAGCAGATAGACCGCGCCGATACCGGCGCCCGGCCCCTCGCCCCCGGGGAAGGAGGAGGGCGCGCCGAGGAAGGCGGTCTGCACGCCGTCGATGAGCGTGATCGGCGAGAAGAGGCCGAGCCAGGAGATGGCGCCCAGGTTGTCCGTGCCGTAGGCGATGCCCTGGAGCGTCGAGACCGCTCCGTACGAGATCGTCAGCACACCGATCACGGCGGCGACACCGAAGCCGCGGCGCGGGGTGAGCGCGGCCATGACCAGCCCGACGCCGCCGAAGAGCAGCGAGAGCAGGGCCACGGAGAGCAGTCCCTGGCCGAACATCTGCGTCTGGGTGCCGAAGTCCATCTTGGCCAGCAGGGAGCCGATCCAGAGGATCAGGAGGGGGACCGCGGTCAGCAGGAAGAGCGCCGAGGCCATCGCGCCGAACTTGGCGAGCACGTAGTCCGCGCGCTCGATCGGCCGGGAGAAGTACAGCGGCACGGTCCTGAACCGGAGGTCGCGGGAGACCGACTGCGGCGCCTGCGAGGCCAGGTAGATGCCGATGACGACCTGGAGGAAGATCGCGTACTGGGTGTACTCGATCGACAGCTTGGACTGCTTCGTGACGACCGCGACCGCGACGATGATCAGCGCGGGTACGCACATCACGCCGGAGAGCAGCATCGGCAGCACCTTGGACTTGGCGCTGCGGCCCAGGCCGTACGCGCCGCGCAGGGACTGCGAGAACAGCGACCTGCGCGCGTACGCCCGGCCGAGACGCGGGCCGTCGTAGGAGCGGTAGCCGATGTTGTGGATGCGGGTCGTGTCGGGAGCGGCCTGGGAGGGCTGCGGGATCTGGGTGCTCATCGGGCCGGCACCTCCTCGTGCTGCGGGTCCTCGTGCTGCGGGTCCTGGTGCTGCTGGGACGCCTCGGGGCGGAAGACCTCGGCGATGTGGTGGCGGCGCTGCTCCATGCGGACGAGACCGAGGCCGAGGTCGGCGACGGTGTCCCGCACGAGGTCGTACGTCTCCTCGCCCGGGGCCTCCAGGAGAAGGATGTGGCCGGCGCCGGGCAGGCCCTCCTCCACGCCCGCGTGGAGCGTGACGCCCGCGGCGGCGAGGGCGGCGCGGAGGGCCGCCGTACCGTCCGCGTGGCTGTCGGAGTCGGTGACCTCGACGGCGAGCGTCGTGGTCGTCCGGGTGAAGTCGCTGGTGGAGCTGGAGCGGAGGAGCCGGCCGCCGTCGATGACGACGACGTGGTCGCAGGTGCGCTCCAGCTCGCCGAGGAGGTGCGAGGTGACGAGGACGGAGATGCCGAAGTCGGTCCAGACCCGGCGGATCAGTCCCAGCATCTCGTCCCGGCCGACCGGGTCCAGACCGTTGGTCGGCTCGTCCAGGAGGACCAGCTTCGGGTCGTGGACCAGGGCCTGGGCGAGCTTCACGCGCTGCTTCATGCCGGTCGAGTAGCCGCCCATCGGGCGGTACCGCTCCTCGTACAGACCGACGTGCCGCAGGGTGTCGGCGGTCCGCTCGCGGGCGGCGGTCGCGGGCAGCCCGGACATCCGCGCCATGTGGACGACGAACTCGGTGGCCGAGACGTCCGGCGGGAGGCAGTCGTGCTCGGGCATGTAGCCCACACGCTCACGGATCTCGGCGCCGTGCGTCCGCACGTCCATGCCGAGGACCTGGGCGGTGCCCTCCGTGGCGGGGGAGAGTCCGAGCAAGATTTTGATCATGGTGGACTTGCCGGCTCCGTTGGCACCCACGAGTCCGGTCACACCGGGTCCGATGTCCAGGGAGAGCCGGTCAAGAGCGGTCACCCGGGGGAACCGCTTGCTGAGGCTTTCGGTCGCGATCACAGTCACGCCTTCGACGGTAGTGGCCTGCGCCACAGCGGTCGTCAGCCCAACGGCTCGATCCTTGTCCGACCAGAGGAGTACAAGCCAGTAGGGGAGCTCGCGACCAAAGTCTTTTCCAGAGGCCCGGCGGGCTGGTCGGGCCGTCGGTTTTCCACAGGGCGCCGTCGGACCTCTTGACGCAGCCGCCGGGCATTGTCACATTCATCGGTGTCAAGTTACGGACGCGTAGCGCAGTCGGGCGCTCACACGGGACGGCGGGTGGCATGGCCTCAGCAGTGACAGGCGAACTCTCCGCGGAGCTGCGGGGGTTCAGGGAAGTACAGCGGCTCTCCTACGCGTGCGCGGAGGCCGTCGCGGCTCAGCTCAAGCCGGGGGTGACCGAGCGCGAGGCCGCACGGATGCAGCGCGAGTGGCTGTACGAGCGGGGGGTGCGGGACTGGTTCCACCGGCCGTTCGCCTGGTTCGGGGACCGCACCGCCTTCGTCGACTTCAAGATCCCGCTGCAGTTCTTCCCGACGAACCGGCGCCTGGAGGCGGGGATGCCGTTCATCCTCGACATGGCCCCGGTGTTCAAGGGGTACACGGCCGACATCGGCTACAGCGGCTGCCTGGGGCTCAACCCCCTGCACGACAAGCTGCTCGCCGATCTCCAGGACCACCGCGAGCTGATCCTGCGCGAGGTGCGCGAGCGCCGCTCGCTCCGCGAGATCTACCAGGACGTCGACCGGCTCATGGTCCGCCAGGGGTACGCGAACCGGCACCGGGCCTATCCCTTCGGCGTGATAGCCCACAAGATCGACCGGGTGAAGGAGCGCCGCTGGTCGCCGAGCGTCTTCGGCTTCGGCACCCAGGCGCTCAAGGGCCTCGCGAGCGACGCCCTGCACGGCCACCGGGACGGCTGGTCTCCGCTCTGGTCGCCGTACACGTTCTCCGACCACCCGCCGCAGCCCGGCCTGTGGGCGGTCGAGCCGCACCTCGGATTCCGGGGGACGGGCGCGAAGTTCGAGGAGATCCTGGTCGTCACCGACTCCCGGGACCCCGAGCAGAGCGCGTTCTGGCTGGACGACGATCTGCCGCATGTGCGGCGCTGGAACGAGGGGGCGGTCTGATGGCGGGGCTCAACGGAGCGCGGGAGCGCTGGGTCCGTACGGGCGGGATCGAGCTGTGTGTCGCCGAACTCGGCGAAGAGGGCCGGCCCACCGTGCTGCTCGTGCACGGCTACCCGGACTCCAAGGAGGTGTGGACGGAGGTCGCCGCCCGGCTCGCCGAGGACTTCCACGTCGTCCTCTACGACATCCGCGGCCACGGGCGCTCGACCGCGCCGGCACCACTGCGCGGCGGCTTCACCCTGGAGAAGCTGACGGACGACTTCCTCGCGGTCGCCGATGCCGTCAGCCCGGACCGGCCGGTGCACCTCGTCGGCCACGACTGGGGTTCGGTGCAGTCCTGGGAGTTCGTGACCGTCCCGCGCACCGAGGGCCGGATCGCCTCCTTCACCTCGATGTCGGGGCCCTCCCTCGACCATTTCGGGCACTGGATCAAGCGGCGGATGACGCGGCCCACCCCGCGCCGGGTCGGCCAGCTCCTCGGCCAGGGCGCCAAGTCCTGGTACGTGTACATGCTGCACACGCCCGTGCTGCCGGAGCTCGCCTGGCGCGGCCCGCTCGGCAAGCGCTGGCCGAAGATCCTGGAGCGCGTCGAGAAGGTCCCGGCCGGCGACTACCCGACGCCCTCCCTGCCGAGCGACGCGGCGCACGGCGCCTGGCTCTACCGGGACAACGTCCGGGCCCGCCTCAGCAGGCCACGCCCCGACGCGTACGCACACGCGCCCGTGCAGCTGATCACGCCGACCGGCGACGCCTTCCTCTCCGAGCGGCTCTACGACGACCTGGGCGACTGGGTGCCGGACCTGACCCGGCGCACGCTGCCGGCGAAGCACTGGGTGCCGCGCACCCGGCCCGACCAACTGTCCGCCTGGATCGGCGAGTTCGTCCGGGCCAACGAGGAACCGGCGACGAAGGCACCCGCGCCCGTCGCCGCGACGGTGGCGAAGAGCGGGGTGAAGCCGGCGTACGCGGAGCGGTTCGGCGGCCAGCTGGTCCTGGTGACCGGGGCGGCCAGCGGCATCGGACGGGCCACCGCCTTCGCGTTCGCGGAGGCCGGCGCCCGGGTCGTCGCCGTCGACCGGGACGCCGAGGGCGCGGTCCGCACGGCCGAGATGGCCCGGCTGATCGGCGCCCCGGAGGCCTGGGGCGAGACCGTCGACGTCGCCGACGAGCAGGCGATGGAGAAGCTCGCCGCCAAGGTGGCGAGCGAGTACGGAATCGTCGACGTCCTCGTCAACAACGCGGGCATCGGGCTCACCGGCTCCTTCTTCGACACGACCAGCGAGGAGTGGAAGCGGGTCCTCGACGTCAATCTGTGGGGCGTGATCCACGGGTCCCGGGTCTTCGGCGCGCAGATGACGGCGCGCGGCCAGGGCGGCCACATCGTCAACACCGCGTCCGCCGCGGCCTTCCAGCCCTCCCGTGCCCTGCCCGCGTACAGCACGTCGAAGGCAGCGGTGCTGATGCTCAGCGAGTGCCTGCGCGCCGAACTGGCCGACCAGGGCATCGGGGTGTCCGCGATATGCCCCGGCATCGTCAACACCAACATCACGGCGACCGCACGGTTCGCGGGGGTCACCGACGAGGCGGAGGAGAAGCGGCGCCAGCGGAAGGCGTCCCGGTTGTACGGCCTGCGGAACTTCCCGCCGGAGAAGGTCGCGGACGCGATCCTGGGGGCGGTCCTGCACAACCGCGCGGTCGTCCCGGTGACACCCGAGGCACGGGGCGCGCACTTCCTGTCGCGGCTCAGCCCGGGGACACTGCGGGCCTTCGCGCGGTGGCAGCCGCCGGCGTAGGGCCGGCCGGCGCGGACGGTCGTACGATCGATCCCCTGCAGGAGGGCCCCGCGGCGGCGGGGTGGAGCGAGCGGTCGGTGGGAGCGGGTTTGTCCGAGCAATCAGCACGGCCGGAGTACCGGATCGAGGATCTCGCCCATCACAGCGGGGCCACGGTCCGGACGATCCGCGCCTACCAGGACCGCGGGCTGCTGCCCCGCCCGGAGCGGCGGGGCAGGTCGAACGTGTACGGGGACGCGCACCTCGCGCGGCTCCGGCAGATCGCCGACCTCCTCGACCGGGGCTACACCCTGGCCTCGATCAAGGAGCTCCTGGAGGCCTGGGACACCGGCCGGGGACTCGGCGGGGTGCTCGGTCTGGTCGCGGAGGTGCACGGCCCGTGGACGGACGAGGAGGCGGACCGGATCTCCCGCGCGGAGCTCGAGGCCCGCTTCGGCGGCACGCCGGACGAGGCGGCCATTCTGGAGGCCGTCGAGCTCGGCGTACTGGAGCCGCTTCCGGACCGTGAGACGGAGGAGTACCTCGTACCGAGCCCCCAGGAGCTCGCCGTGGCCGCCGAGTTGTACGCGGCGGGGGTACCGCTCTCGGCAATCACCGGGCACCTGAGGGAACTTCGGGATCAGGTGGAGCACATAGCCTCCCGTTTCCTGGAGTTCACGACCGAGCACGTCTTCGCGCGCTATCTGGAGCACCGGCCGCCGACGGACGCGGACGCGAACGAGGCGGCGACGATGGTCCGGCGCCTCCGGCCGCTCGCCCAGCAGACGGTGGACGCCGAACTGGCGCGCGCGATGCAGTTGTTGGCCACCCAGCACCTCCAGATCCATCTCTCGCCCCACGCACCGCCGGTGAAGGACGACGAGCCGCGGACGGTGGCGCTACCGGCCGGGACGGTGCGGGCCGTTCAGGACCTGGTGGGTCCGGAGAAGGTCGCGGCCTTCGTCGCGGCCGCGACAGAACGGGAGATCCACAAAAGGACATTGGACGCGCTTACCTCAACCAGCCCAAAAGATGGCGAACTTACTCAATCCACCTGAAAAACAAGGCCCGTTGTCCACAGAATCGCCAACTAGCCTGTGGATAACTCACTTTGGCTGTGGATCAAACCTGTGTATGAAAAACAATGGTCCGGCGATCCGGCCTCCGCCATGCTGACCGAATGACCCGACAACAACCACCGGACGAACGTCGTACGGTGAAGATCTCGAAGTACCTCTCCAAGCATCTGCGCCACCAGCCCGAGCGCATCGGCCTCGTCCTCGACCCGCAGGGGTGGACGGAGATCGACGCGCTGCTCGCGGCCCTCGCCCGGAACAACTTCCCGATCACCCGCGCGGAACTCGACCACGTCGTCGCGACCAACGACAAGAAGCGCTTCGCCGTCGAGGGCAGCCGCATCCGCGCCAGCCAGGGCCACACCGTCGAGGTGGACCTCGACCTGCCGCCCGCGGAACCGCCCGCGTACCTCTACCACGGTACGGTCGCCGCGGCGCTCCCCGCGATCCGGGCGGAGGGGCTGCGCCCGATGGCCCGCCACCACGTCCACCTCTCCCCCGACCGGGAGACGGCGACGCGGGTCGGCGCCCGCCGCGGACGGCCGGTCGTGATCGCCGTCGACGCCGGTGCCATGCACCGGGCCGGACATGTCTTCCGCGTCAGCGCCAACGGGGTCTGGCTCGCGGACTCCGTCCCGCCGGAGTTCCTCCGCCTTCCCGGCTGAGGCATGATCGTTCCCATGGTTCACCCGCACCTGCCCAGCGCCGAAGCGGCCGTCGTCGCGATCCGCGAGCTCGCCCGGGAGTTCGACCTGGAGATGACGGTGACCGACGACATCGGGGCGGACCAGACGTCCCGGCGTACGTCCTCCGGCGCGTTCACGGTCCTCGACGACGACGGCTCGCTGCCGCACGAGGCCTATGTCGAACTGGGCGGCTCGCCCTCCGTCACCGTGCAGATCTTCCCCGAGGACGACGCCCGGATCATCGTCGACGGCATCGAGTTCGCGGACGTCCCCCGCGACTCCGTCCCCGCCTTCGTCCGCGCGGTCCACGGCGGCACCGCCCACGTGAAGGGACGTTTCTTCCCGCCCGGCTGGTGGCTGGTCGTCCCGCTGCCCGGCGACGAGACGTACAAGGAGCTCGTGCCCGGCGCCTCGCTCACCCCCTGGATGAACCGCACCGTCCGCTGACCTTCCCGCGCGTATCGTGGCAGCCATGCGCTTGAGTACGGTGATCCTCCCCATCCACCGGTGGAGGGAGGGACAGAAGACCTGGCAGCGGGCCGAAGAACTCGGCTTCCACGCCGCTTACACCTATGACCACCTGTCCTGGCGGACCTTCCGGGACGGCCCGTGGTTCGGAGCTCTGCCCACCCTCACGGCGGCGGCGACGGCGACCGAGCGGATCCGGCTCGGCACGCTCGTGACCTCGCCGAACTTCCGCCACCCGGTGACGCTCGCCAAGGAGCTGATGGCTCTCGACGACATCTCCGGCGGCCGGATCACGCTCGGCATCGGCGCGGGCGGCAATGGCTTCGACGCCACCGCGCTGGGGCAGGAGCCGTGGACGCCGAAGGAGCGCGCGGACCGTTTCGCCGAGTTCGTGCCGCTGCTCGACCGGCTCCTCACCGAGGACGCGGTGACGGAGCGGGGAACCTTCTACTCGGCGGACGAGGCCCGGAACATTCCCGGCTGCGTCCAGCGCCCCCGGCTGCCGTTCGCGGTCGCGGCGACCGGTCCGCGCGGGCTGAAGCTGGCGGCGCGGTACGGGCAGGCGTGGGTGACGACGGGTGACCCGAAGATCTTCGAGGCAGGCACCCCGGAGCAGTCGGTGGCGGCGCTGCGCGGCCAGATCGAGAAGCTCGGCAAGGCGTGCGCCGATACCGGACGTGAGGTGGCCGAGCTCGACAAGGTCCTCCTGACGGGCTTCACCCCGGACCGGGGCCGGCCGCTGGAGTCCGTGGACGCGTTCGTCGACTTCGCGGGGCGCCACCGCGAGCTGGGCTTCACCGAGATCGTGATCCACTGGCCGATCCCGGACTCGGACTTCGCCGCCGACCAGCAGGTCTTCGAGCGGATCGCCGCGGAGGCGCTCGCTCAGCTGCGCTGACGGCGCGCCGTCGAGATTCGGTCGTCGGGGCATTCGGTCGTCGCGGCGTTTCGGTCGTCGCGGCGTTCCGGTCATCGAGGCGTTCCGGTCGCCGAGTGGGCGTTCGCCCGGTGGATCAGGCGATCCGCCGGGCGTGGGCCCGCCACAGGGCCAGCAGGACGAGGGACCCGACCGGTTCCGGACCCGCCGCGCAGACGTCGAAGTGACTGACCCGGCATGTGTCGGACGGGACGGCGGAGCCCAGATTGACCGCGGTTCCGTCCCCCGCGACGCGCCACCGGCTGCCGGCCGGGACGGCGGCGGTCGTCAGCTCCCCGGGTTCGATCATGATCCAGCGGCCCCGGAGCGTCCGGTGCCAGGCACCCTGGCCCCCGCACCTCCGGCAGGCCGAGGTGGCCGGACCCACCGCTCTCGGCGCGGAGGGTGTGGACCCCCCGGACCGGGGCTCCGGTACGCCGACGGCCGCGCGCCGGACGTCCCGTACCGCCTCCCCGAAGCGGGCGTCCCGTACGACGCCACCGCCGCGCACCACGAACGACGCGGCGTCGACCAGACCCGCCAGAACGTCTCCCACCAGCACCGGGTCCCGGGCGGGCTGCGCCGCGCCCGCTCCCTCGCACTCCGGGCAGAGGAACATGCCGAGACTCGGGACCCACGTCCCGTACGGCGCACCGCAGGAGTCGCACTCGTCGTTTCTCCGGCCCGAGCCCATGCCCCGCCCCCCTTGAGACGTCATCAGCTCTCAGGGATCTTCCCCGTCAGCCCGAAAACGAACGGACGTTTACGGCCACGTCGGGGCGTAAGCACCCGGCCGCCGGGGAAAAGCCCGCCCGAAAACCGGCCACTCATATGTGCGGCTCCCCGCACGCCCGTGCGCTCGGTGCGGAAGAATGGTGCGGTGACCTCTCCCCGTTCCCCGCGCACCCCCGCCCCGACGGTCCGACTGATCGCCACCGACCTCGACGGCACGCTCCTGCGCGACGACAAGTCCCTGTCCGAGCGCACGGTCGCCGCCCTCGCCGCCGCCGAGCAGGCCGGGATCGAGGTCTTCTTCGTCACCGGCCGCCCCGCCCGCTGGATGGATGTCGTCAGCGACCACGTCCACGGCCACGGCCTCGCGATCTGCGCCAACGGCGCCGCGGTCGTCGACCTCCACGCCGGAGGCACCTTCGTCGAGGTGCGCCCGCTGGAGCGGCCGGCCGCCATGGACGTCGTCGTGGCCCTCCGCGCCGCCGCGCCCGGGACCTCCTTCGCGGTCGAGCTCACCACCGGCATCCACTACGAGCCGCACTACCCGCCGTTCCATCTCGACCCCGGCGCGACCGTCGCCACCGCCGAGAAGCTCCTCTTCGAGGAGGCGCCCGGCGCCGCGGCCCCGGTCCTGAAACTGCTCGCCAAACACCCGGACCTCGACCCCGACGCGTTCCTGGCACTGGCCAGAGGGGCCGCCGGAGACCGGGCCTCGTTCACCCGCTCGGGCCCCTCCGCCCTCATCGAGATCAGCGGCCTCGGCGTCTCCAAGGCGTCCACCCTGGCCCGGTGCTGCGCCGAGCGCGGGATCACGGCCGCCGAGGTCGCGGCCTTCGGCGACATGCCCAACGACATCGAGATGCTGAGCTGGGCGGGCCGTTCCTACGCCATGGGCACGGCCCACCCCGACGTGATCGCCGCCGCCTCCGGCCGTACGGTCGGCAACAACGAGGACGGGGTGGCCGTCGTCGTCGAACAGCTGGTGGCCGAGGCACTGCGCGCGGCCGGAACCCCGGCACCGCAGGGCTGAGACCCACTCGCAGGACTGAGACGCACCACACCCGCAGGACCGACACACACCCGGCGGCCCGACGCCCGAGCCCACGGGCGGCCGGGGGGGGAGCGGCCCACAGCTCTCAGGCCTACAGCGGCGCCTCCCACACCACCGTCGTCCCGCCGCCGTCCTCCCCGATGCCCGGCCCGCACCAGCTCGCGCCGCCCAGCGACTCGGCCCGGCGCGCCAGGTTGCGCAGGCCGCTGCGCCGCCCGCCCGCCGGGATGCCGATGCCGTCGTCGGCGACTTCGAGCCGTACCCCGGAGGAGCCGTCGGGCAGGGTGACGCCCGCGTCGACGACCACCTCGATCCGGCTCGCCTCCGCGTGCCGGAAGGCGTTGGACAGCGCCTCGCGGAGGGCGGCGATGAGGTTCTTGCCGGTGAGCTCGCCGACCGTGGCGTCGATCGCGCCGAGGAAGCGGTGCGCGGGTTTGAAGCCGAGCGGTACGGCCGCCATGTTGATCTCCCGCAGGACGCGGGTCCGCAGCCCCGACGGGGCCTCGGCGGGACCCTGCTGGAGCGCGAAGATCGCCGTACGGATCTCCTGGATGGTCACGTCCAGCTCGTCCACGGCCTTGCCGACGCCCTCGCGCACGGCCGGCACGATCGACCGGCGCTGGGCGCTCTCCAGCATCATGCCGGTGGCGAACAGCCGCTGGATGACGAGATCGTGCAGGTCACGCGCGATCCGGTCGCGGTCCTCGTACACGGCGAGGCGCTCCCGGTCCCGCTGTGCGTCGGCCATCATCAGGGCCAGCGCCGCCTGCGAGGCGAACTGGGTGGCGAGCGTCCGCTCCGTCTCGGTGAACTGCCGCCCGCCCCGCACCCGGGGCGTGGCGAGCGCGCCGAGCACCCGCCCGCCGCTCTGCAGCGGCAGCATCATGCTGGGGCCGTACGGGGAGGTCAGCCGGCTGACCATGCGCGGGTCCGTCGAGGCGTCCGCCACGAAGACCGCCTCGCCCTCCAGGAGCCGCCGCACCACGGCGCTCTCCGGCGGGATCACCACGCCCAGCGACTTCGTGGACCGGGGGGAGGAGACGGCGACGATCTCCAGGCCGCCGTCCTCGGCGGGCAGCATCACGATCCCCGCGTCGGCGTCGGCGAGGCGGCGGGCCTGCTCGGCGACGACCGTGAGGGCGTCGTCCGCGTCTCCGCCGGAGAGCAGCGCGGTGGTGACGGCGACGGAGCCGTCGATCCACCGTTCGCGCTGGCGGGCGGCCTCGTACAGGCGGGCGTTGCCGATGGCGATGCCCGCCTCGGTGGCGAGCACCCGGACCATGTGGACGTCGTAGTCGTTGAACTCGCCGCCGCCGTGCTTCTCCGCGAGGTACAGATTGCCGAAGATCTCGCCCTGGACCCTGATGGGAACACCGAGGAAGGTCCGCATCGGCGGATGTCCGGGAGGGAAGCCGGCCGCGCGCGGATCGGCGGAGAGGTCGGCGAGGCGGATCGTCTGGGGGTCACGGATGAGCGCGCCGAGCAGCCCGGCGTGCCCGTCGGGGCGGTGCCCGATCCGGTGGGCCACCTCCTCACCGACGCCGAAGGTGACGAAGTCGGACAGACCCTTGCCCTCTTCGTCGACGACGCCGATGGCGGCGTAGCGGGCGTCGGCGAGCTCGGCGGCGGTCTCGCAGATGCGGTCGAGGGTGGAGTGGAGTTCGAGCCCGGTACCCACCGAGCGCATGGCTTCCAGGAGCTGTGGCACGCGGGCGGTGAGCTCCGTGGACAGCCCCTGGAGGCTGCGGGTGGCCTGGGTGGCGGCTTCCAGGGGGTCCGAGGCGTCGGACGCTGCGGCGGTCATGGACTTGAGCCTAGTAAGTCCTATTTGGCGAGAAAAGTCAGCCGGTGCCTACGGTCGCGGCCCGAGGTGCTCCCGGTCGCTCCCGGTCTCTGTCCCCGCGCCCGCCGCCGCGCCCGCTCCCGCACCCGCGCCCGCACCTGCGACCACGCCGACGGCCAGTAGATCGGTCTCCCGCTCCTGTTCCAGCATCCGGCGCAGCGGTCCGTCCGCCTCGGCGAGCTCGGCGTACGGGCCGCGCTGCACGGTCCTGCCCTCGTCCAGGACGAGCACCTCGTCGACCGCGTCGAGTCCGTGCAGCCGGTGGGTGATGAGGACGGTCGTCCGGCCCTCGGTGGCCCGGAGCAGATCGTCGGTGAGCGCGTCGGCGGTGGCCAGGTCCAGGTGCTCGGCCGGCTCGTCGAGGACGAGGACGGGGAAGTCGGCGAGCAGGGCGCGGGCGAGCGCCAGGCGCTGCCGCTGACCGCCGGACAGCCGGGATCCGTGCTCGCCCACGAGCGTGTCGAGCCCCTCCGGGAGTCGGTCGACCCAGTCGAGCAGCCGGGCGCGGCGCAGTGCCTCGCGCAGTTCCTCGTCGCTCGCCCCGGTACGGGCGAGCCGCAGGTTCTCGCGGACGGAGCTGTCGAAGAGGTGGGCGTCCTGGGCGCAGAGGCCGACGAGCCGCCGCACGGCGTCGCCGTCGAGCTCCCAGGCGGGCACCCCGCCGAGCCGGTACATGCCCTGCTCCACGTCCAGGAACCGCAGCAGCACCTGGGCGAGCGTGGTCTTCCCGGAGCCCGAGGCACCGACGACGGCGACCCTGCGTCCGGCCTCCAGGGTGAGCCGGAAGTCGGCGAGCGCCTCCCGGTCCTGCCCGGCGTGCCGGGCGGAGAGCCCGGACAGTTCCAGCGGGAACGCGTTCGCCGGGGGAGTCGCGGGCCGGGCCGGCTCGTGTACGGGGACGGGGGAGTCGAGCACCTCGAAGACCCGCTCGGCACTGTGCTTGACGCGCTGCCGGTATTGGACGGCGAGCGGCAGCCCGGTGACGGCCTCGAAGGCGGCGAGCGGCGTGAGGACGACCACGGCGAGGGCCACCCCGGCGAGCCGCCCGTCCACCACGGCCTGGACGCCGACGACCGCGGCGGCCGCGACCGTCAGGCCGCAGACCAGGGCGGAGAGTCCGGCGCCGAGTGCGGCGGCCGCGGCCTGCCGGGAGGCGATGCCGGTGAGGGTGCGGTCGGCGGTCCGCGTCCGTTCGATCCGGTCCCGCAGGGCGCCGGCCACGGTCAGTTCGGCGCAGCCGCGGAGCAGATCGGCCACGGCGGTCGCCAGGGCGCCGCGCGCGGGGGCGAGCCGCCGTTCGGCACGGCGGGCGAGGGCGCCGCTGACCGCCGGCACGAGGACACCCGCGACGAGCAGGCCCACGGCGAGGACGGCACCGGCCTCGGGCAGCAGCCAGGCGGTGAACCCCGCGGAGGCGACCCCCACGACGAGCGCGGCGCCCGCCGGGAGCAGCCAGCGGAGCCAGTAGTCCTGGAGCGCGTCGACGTCCTGGACGAGCCGGGAGAGCAGATCCCCGCGGCGCGTGCGGCGCAGCCCGGCGGGCGCGATCCGCTCCAGACGCCGGTAGACGGAGACCCTGAGTTCGGCGAGCATCCGGAGGACGGCGTCGTGCGAGACGAGCCGCTCGGCGTACCGGAAGACGGCCCGCCCGATGCCGAACGCGCGCGTGGCGGTGACGGCCACCATCAGATAGAGCACGGGCGGCTGTTCGGAGGCACGCGAGATGAGCCACCCGGACACGGCCATGAGCCCCACGGCGGATCCGAGCGCCAGGCTCCCGAGGAGCAGAGCGAGCCCCATCCGCCCCTTGAGCTCCCCAGCCATGCCCCGGACACGCGTGAGAACCGACCCCCCGGTGGTGGGCACCTGTTCCGCCTGGGGCGGTGGGTACATCCCCGCACCGGCGTCGGAGCCGACGCCCTCGTCGCCCTGGACGGCTGCCCCTGGCACCTCCGCCATGTCGGCGCCCGCACCGATCGCGACACCTCCAGGCGCGGCGCCGCCGACCGTCACCACCCGGTCCGCCACCGCAAGCAGCGCGGGCCGATGGGCCACCAACAGCACCGTCCGCCCGGCCGCCAGCCGGCGCACCGCGTCGACGACCCCCGCCTCCGTCTCGCCGTCCAGCGCCGCCGTCGGCTCGTCGAGCAGCAGCACCGGCCGGTCGGCGAGGAATCCCCGCGCCAGCGCGAGCCGCTGCCGCTGCCCCGCCGACAGTCCGGCCCCGTCCTCGCCGAGCGAGGTGTCGAGCCCCTGCGGCAGCCCCGAGACGAACCCGTCCGCCCCGGCGTCCCGCAGGGCCTCGCGTACGGCCTCGTCCGAGGCGTCCGGGCGGGCGAGCCGGACGTTCTCGGCGATCGTCCCCGCGAAGAGGTACGGCCGCTGCGGCACCCAGGCGATCCGCGACCGCCAGGCCTCCGGGTCCAGCGAGGCGAGCGGCTCGCCCCCGACCCGTACGGAACCGCCCTCCTCCGGGACGGCGAACCCGAGGACGACATCGAGCAGCGTCGACTTACCGGCCCCGCTCGGCCCGACCAGGGCCACCGTCTCCCCGGGCTCGACCGTCAAGGACAGCGCGTCCAGCGAGGGCTCGGTGCGCCCGGAATGACGTACGGTCACGCCCTCCAGCTCCAGCCGTACGGAGTCCGGGGCCGGGTTCGCGCCCCCGTCCCGTACCGGCTCCTCCAGGACGTCGAAGATCTCCTCGGCCGCCGCGAGCCCCTCCGCCGCCGCGTGGAACTGCGCGCCGACCTGCCGCAGCGGCAGATACGCCTCGGGCGCCAGGATCAGGATGACGAGACCGGTGTACAGATCGAGTTCGCCGTGGACGAGCCGCATGCCGATGGTCACGGCGACGAGCGCGACCGAGAGGGTCGCGAGGAGTTCCAGCGCGAAGGAGGAGAGGAAGGCGATCCGCAGCGTGCGCATGGTCGCCCGGCGGTACTCCGAGGTGATCGCGCGGATCGACTCGGCCTGGGCCTTCGCGCGGCCGAAGATCTTGAGGGTGGGAAGCCCTGCCACCACGTCCAGGAAGTGCCCGGAGAGCCGGGAGAGCAGCTTCCACTGCCGGTCCATCCGGGCCTGGGTGTACCAGCCGATGAGGATCATGAAGACCGGGATGAGCGGCAGGGTGACGACGATGATCGCCGCCGAGACCCAGTCCTCGGTGACGATCCGGGCCAGCACGGCCACGGGCACGACGATCGCGAGCCCGAGCTGGGGCAGATAGCGGGCGAAGTAGTCGTCGAGGGCGTCCACACCGCGCGTGGCGAGGGCGATCAGCGAGCCGGCCTTCTGGCCGCTCAGCCAGCCCGGCCCGAGCGTGGCCGCACGGACGAGAAGCCGGCCGCGGAGTTCGGACTTGACCGCCGCGCTCGCCCGGTGGGCGGCGAGCTCGGTCAGCCAGGAGACCAGCCCCCGTGCCGCCGCGATGCCCGCGAGCAGCAGCAGGGGGGTGGTCAGGGCGGAAACCGACTGGCCCTTCTGGAAGGACCCCACCACGATCTCGGCGATGAGCATCGCCTGGGCGATGACCAGCGCCGCCCCGACAAGGCCGAGGGTGACCACCGCGATCAGGAAGACACGGGTGGCCCTGGCGTACCGGAGCAGGCGCGGATCGATCGGTTTCACGTGAAACATGCTCCCTGGAAAGGGCCGGCTAGTGGGACTCGGCGAGGTGCTGCGTACCGATCCGCTTGCGGAACACCCAGTAGGTCCAGCTCTGGTAGAGCAGCACCAGCGGGGTCGCGATCGCCGCGCACCACGTCATGATCTTGAGCGTGTACGGGCTCGACGACGCGTTCGTCACGGTAAGGCTCCACTCCGGGTTGAGTGAAGACGGCATGACGTCCGGAAAGAGCGCGAGGAAGAGCATCGCCACGGCGGCGGTGATGGTGACGCCCGAGAGCGCGAACGACCATCCTTCGCGCCCCACCTTGATCGCGCCGATCGCCCCGACCAGGGCCACCACGGCGATCAGCATCGCCGCGAGGCTCCAGCTGTCCCCGGTGTCGATCTGGGTCCAGCTCAGGAAGCCGAGTGCGACCAGCGCCGTGACCAGGCCCAGCTTGAGCGCGAGCGCCCGTGCCCGGGTCCGGATGTCGCCGACGGTCTTGAGCGAGACGAAGACCGCGCCGTGGAAGGTGAAGAGCGTCAGCGTGACCAGGCCGCCGAGGAGCGCGTACGGGTTGAGCAGCTCCCAGAAGCTCCCGACGAACTCCATGTTCGCGTCGATCTTCACGCCCCGGACGATGTTGCCGAAGGCCACACCCCAGAGGAACGCGGGGATCAGCGAGGTCCAGAAGATGGCCTGCTCCCAGTTGCGCTGCCAGTTCTCCTCGGGCCGCTTCACCCGATACTCGAAGGCGACACCGCGGATGATCAGGCAGACCAGGATGATCAGCAGGGGCAGGTAGAAGCCGGAGAAGAGCGTCGCGTACCACTCGGGGAACGCGGCGAAGGTCGCGCCTCCCGCGGTGAGCAGCCACACCTCGTTGCCGTCCCAGACGGGTCCGATGGTGTTGATGAGGACGCGCTTCTCGGGCCGGCCGCGGGCGAGCAGCTTGGTGAGGATCCCGACCCCGAAGTCGAAGCCCTCGAGGAAGAAGTAGCCGATCCAGAGGACGGCGATGAGTACGAACCAGACGTCGTGGAGTTCCATGCCTCGATCTCCTGAGCCTCAGTACGAGAAGGCCATGGGGCGGTCGGGGTCACGAGAGTCCCCGCCGATCTTGGTGGGCGGGTTGAGGTCGTCCTCGGTGAGCTCCGGCGGGCCGGCCTTGATGTACTTCACGAGGAGCTTGACCTCGATCACGGCGAGGACGGCGTAGAGCGCGGTGAAGACGATCATCGAGGTGAGCACCTCGCCCGTGGTGGTGCCGGGGGAGACCGCGTCCCGGGTACGCAGCACGCCGTAGACGACCCAGGGCTGGCGGCCCATCTCGGTGAAGATCCAGCCCCAGGAGTTGGCGATCAGGGGGAACGCCATGGTCCAGAGGGCGACGATCCAGTACCACTTGCCCAGGCGGGGGCTGAGCGCCTTCCGCTTGAACAGGACCAGGTTCGGCACTTCGTCCTCACCGGTCCGCAGCCCCGGTGCCAGCATGAACTTCTTGCGGGTCAGCCAGAGGCCGATCATGCCGATGGTCAGCGAGGCCATGCCGAAGCCGATCATCCAGCGGAAGCCCCAGTAGGCGACCGGGATGTTGGGCCGGTAGTCGCCGGGGCCGAACTTCTCCTGCTCGGCCTTGTTGATGTCGTTGATGCCCGGGACGTACGAGGTGAAGTCGTCGTTCGCCAGGAACGACAGCAGGCCCGGGATCTCTATGGCCACCTTGTTGTGGCCCTTGTCGACATCGCCGTACGCGAAGATCGAGAACGGAGCGGGCGCCTCGCCGTCCCAGAGCGCCTCGGCGGCGGCCATCTTCATGGGCTGCTGCTTGAACATGACCTTGCCGAGCAGGTCACCGCTGACGGCGGTGCCGAGACCGGCGATGATCAGGGTGATCAGGCCGAGCCGCAGCGAGGTCCGCATGACCGGGATGTGCTTCTTGCGCGCCAGGTGGAAGGCGGAGATGCCGACCATGAACGCGCCGCCGACCAGGAAGGCCGCCGTCATGGTGTGGAAGAACTGGGTGAGGGCGGTGTTCTGGGTGAGCACGTGCCAGAAGTCGGTGAGCTCGGCCCGGCCGCGCTCCTCGTTGATCCGGTAACCCACCGGGTGCTGCATCCAGGAGTTGGCCGCGAGGATGAAGTACGCGGAGAGGATCGTGCCGATCGACACCATCCAGATGCAGGCGAGGTGGATCCGCTGGGGGAGCTTGTCCCAGCCGAAGATCCACAGACCGATGAAGGTCGACTCGAAGAAGAAGGCGATCAGCGCCTCGAAGGCGAGTGGCGCACCGAAGATGTCACCGACGAAGCGCGAGTAGTCGGACCAGTTCATGCCGAACTGGAACTCCTGCACGATGCCGGTGACGACACCCATGGCGATGTTGATCAGGAAGAGCTTCCCCCAGAACTTCGTCGCCCTGAGGTACTTCTCGTTCTCCGTCCGGACCCATGCGGTCTGGAGACCCGCGGTGAGAGCGGCGAGGGAGATCGTCAGAGGGACGAAGAGGAAGTGGTAGACGGTGGTGATGCCGAACTGCCAGCGCGCCAAGGTCTCTGGCGCCAGAGCGAGGTCCACGTCGTTTTCTCCTTACATCGCCGTGGTCACATCGGCAGTTTGCCCCGCTGATCCCACCCATTACGGGATGAAACAGGACACGCTTGTGAACGCGTTCACATTCACAAGCATTATTGCTCATACGAAATCCGTACGTACAAGCGGGGGCCCCCTATCGAAAACCCCCATGAGCGCGGCGCTCATGGGGGCTCTCAGCGTCGGCGTCGGCGTCGGCGTCGGCGAGTGATCAGACCGAAGTGATCAGACCTCCTTGCGGAAGCCCTCGGCCGTCTTCAGGAACAGGTCGTTCGCCTCGGTCTCGCCGATCGTGACGCGCACGCCCTCGCCGGCGAACGGCCGCACCATCACCCCGTGCCGCTCGCACTCCGCCGCGAAGTCCAGGGTCCGCTCGCCGAGCCGCAGCCAGACGAAGTTCGCCTGGGTGTCCGCCACGGTCCAGCCCTGCCCCACGAGCCCCGCGTGGACCCGCTCGCGCTCGGCCACCAAGGAGCCGACCCGCCCGAGCAGTTCGTCCTCGGCCCGCAGCGAGGCCACCGCCGCGTCCTGCGCCAGCTGGCTCACTCCGAACGGCACCGCCGTCTTGCGCAGCGCAGCCGCCACCGGCTCATGGGCGACGGCGAAGCCGACCCGCAGTCCCGCCAGGCCGTACGCCTTGGAGAAGGTCCGCAGCACGGCGACGTTCGGCCGGTCGCGGTAGAGCTCGATGCCGTCCGGGATGTCGGAGTCCCGGACGAACTCGCGGTACGCCTCGTCGATCACGACCAGGACGTCGGAGGGCACTCGGTCGAGGAAGCGCTCCAGCTCGGCCCGGCGCACCGCGGTGCCCGTGGGGTTGTTGGGGTTGCAGACGAAGATCAGCCGGGTCCTGTCGGTGATCGCCGCGGCCATCGCGTCGAGGTCGTGCACCTCGCCCTCGGTCAGCGGCACCTGCACCGAGGTGGCCCCGCTGATCTGCGTGATGATCGGGTACGCCTCGAAGGAGCGCCAGGCGTAGATGACCTCGTCGCCGGGGCCGGAGGTGGCCTGCAGGAGCGACTGGGCGACGCCGACCGAGCCGGTGCCGGTGGCCAGGTGCGAGACGGGCACGCCGAAACGGTCCGCCAGTTCCTCGGTCAGCCCCGTGCAGGCCATGTCCGGGTAGCGGTTGAAGTTCGCGGCGGCGGCCAGCGTGGTCTCCATGACCCCCGGCAGCGGCGGATACGGGTTCTCGTTGGAGGACAGCTTGAAGGCCACGGGCCCGCCCGAGGCCGCCGGCCTGCCCGGCTTGTAGGTGGGGACGCCGTCCAGCTCGGCGCGCAGCTTCGGGCCCGTGCTCGTCCCGCTGGTCCCGCTGGTCTCGCTCACTCTGTGGCCTCCTCGACCGTCCGTACCGCCAATACTCCTCACCTTAAGAGGATTCCCCTCCGCTGCGAATGGGCTGTGGACAACAGGAGGGACACGCTGAGGACACGACCTCCGGGAGCGACGCCCGAACCGCCCCCCGGGCACCCTCCGAGCCACCCCCGAGCCGCCCTCCCCGGGCACCCTCCGAGCAACCCTCCCCGAGCACCCTCCGAGCCGCCCCGAACCGCCCTCCGGCGCGGCCCCGAACCGGGGGAGCGCGCATCCGGGTGGTGCGCGCCGGTGGCGGGCGCCGTGGCGCGCATCCCCCGTAGAGGTGAGTTGAGACCTCTTCGAGACCTCGCCCCCACTCCAGGCCTACGCCGTTCGGCAACCACTGGTCCCATGGCGAATGCCCTAACTACCTTGGATTCCTTACCTATTGACGCCTTTCGGCCATGCAGAAACGTGCCTGTCAACGCCTGCATATGCGACCGGCCCAACCGCCCCTCATCGCCCTACTATCGGCTCGCCATGACAGCAGCAGGGAAGCACCAGGTGAGCCGGGCACAGACCCGGGGAAGCCGGCAGGGCCGGGCAGGCATCCGGGACGTGGCCGCCGCCGCCGGGGTCTCCATCACGACTGTCTCCGACGCGCTCAACGGCAAGGGCCGACTCCCCGACGCCACCCGCCGTCACGTGCGCGAGGTCGCCGACCGGCTGGGCTACCGCCCGTCCGCGGCGGCCCGCACGCTCCGCACGGGGAAGTCGGGACTCATCGGCCTGACCGTGACCACATACGGGGATGAACCTTTCACCTTCACCGAATTCGCGTACTTCGCGGAGATGGCCAGAGCAGCCACATCGGCGGCGCTCGCGCGGGGCTACGCCCTGGTCATCCTCCCCGCCACCTCCCGCCATGACGTCTGGTCGAACGTCGCCCTCGACGGCACCGTCGTCATCGACCCCTCCGACCACGACCCGGTCGTCACCGAACTGGTCCGGCAGGGCCTGCCCGTCGTCTCCGACGGGCGCCCCGCCGGCACCCTTCCGGTCACCGCCTGGGTCGACAACGACCACGAAGCCGCCGTCCTCGATCTGCTCGACCACCTCGCCGACGCCGGCGCCCGCCGCATCGGTCTCCTCACCGGAACCACCACCGACACCTACACCCGTCTGTCCACCACCGCGTACCTCAACTGGTGCGAGCGGGTGGGCCAGGACCCCGTCTACGAGGCCTATCCGGCGCACGACCCGTGCGCGGGCGCCGTCGCGGCCGACCGGCTGCTCGCCCGACCGGACCGGCCCGACGCCGTGTACGGCCTCTTCGACCCCAACGGAACCGACCTCCTCGCGGCCGCGCGCCGCTACGGGCTGCGCGTCCCGGACGACCTGCTGCTGGTCTGCTGCAGCGAGTCGACCGTCTACGCCACCACCGAACCGCCCATCACGACGCTCTCACTCAAGCCGCGCAGGATCGGCACGGCCGTCGTCCAGCTCCTCATCGACGCCATCGAAGGGATCGACACCGACGGCCCGGTCGAGCAGGTGATACCGACCGAACTCATCGTCCGCACCTCCTCGCAGCGCCGTCCACCGCGCACCACCGTCAGCCCGCCGCGCTCACCCGCGAAGGACTGACACCCCGCCAACCGGCGCCACCGAATCCGCCGTCCCCGCCCCTGCCCGTGGGCCGGGACGGCGAAACCGGCCACCGAACCGGCCTCAACCCTGGACTCGACCTTCTCAATTCGGGCGAAACAACCGGTGAACCCGGAGTGGACCCGGATTCACCACCCCTGGTGCGTCACACAGGAGGACCCTCATTCCTATGATGGGCGCACGACATCGCGGACCACCCCGACCAGGCCGGTCCGCCATGTGCAGGGCATCGCGACGGTGGTGGAGGGGTCCATGACTCAGGGGGCCGGGCAGGAGCCCGTGGTGCGCACGGCGACATTGCGTGACTTCCGCGTACCGCCGTACGCCCGCGTGCCCGTACAGGGCCATGCCACCGATCCGACGACCACGGAACCTCTGCCGGTGCTCCCACCGGCCGAGCCCGCTCCCCCGGAGCGCGCACCCGTGGCCACACCCTCCGCACCCACGGCCGCCGTACTCGGGGTCTCCGTCGCTACGCCCGTACCCGCAGCCGCCGTGTCCGTGTCCGCTCCCGCGCCGGCGCCCGCGCCGGCCGAGCCGACCCTGCATCTGGGACGTCGTACCCCTCCCGCGTACGCCCCCGGCCCCGCCCCGACCGCCTCCTCCATCGTCTCCGTCGCCACCGGCCACCCCGGCAACGCCTTCCCCGAGGGCGGGATGCCCGAGGGCTACACCCCGACCGAGCGCGACCTCCCCGTCATCAACCGCGGCGACACGGTCCAGGTCCTGGTCGCGGCCGAGCCCGCCCCCGCCGCCGAGCCCGCCCCCGCGAGCGGCGAAGGCCCCGGCCCGCTCTACGTCGTCGGCGACGTCCACGGCTATCTCGACGAGCTCGTCGCCGCCCTCCGCGCCCAGGGACTCATCGACGAGAACGGCAGCTGGGCCGCCGGCAACGCCCGCCTCTGGTTCCTCGGCGACTTCACCGACCGCGGCCCCGACGGCATCGGTGTCATCGACCTCGTCATGCGCCTCTCCGCCGAGGCGGCCGCCGCCGGCGGCTACTGCAAGGCCCTCATGGGCAACCACGAGCTGCTGCTCATCGGCGCCAAGCGCTTCGGCGACACCCCGGTGAACTCCGGCGCGGGCACCGCCACCTTCCAGGCCGCCTGGCTGCTCAACGGCGGCCAGAAGCACGACATGGACCGGCTCCAGGACGTCCATCTGCAGTGGATGTCCCGGCTCGACGCCGTGGTGCGGGAGGACGACCACCTCCTGGTGCACTCCGACACCACCGCGTACCTCGACTACGGCCAGACCATCGAGGACGTCAACGACACGGTCCACGAGATCCTCAACCGGAACGACGCCGACGAGGTCTGGGACGTCTTCCGGAAGTTCACCAAGCGCTTCGCGTTCCGCGACGAGGGCGGCCCGCAGGCCGTCCAGGAGCTGCTCGCCACCTACGGCGGCTCCCGGATCGTCCACGGCCACAGCCCCATCCCGTACCTCCTCGGCCAGGTCGGCACGGAGGACGACGAGGGCAATTCGGGCCCGCTCGTCGACGGACCGCACGTGTACGCGGACGGTCTGGCGATCGCCATGGACGGCGGAGTGACCATGGCCGGAAAGCTACTGGTCGTCCAACTCCCCCTGAACGGCTGACGCATAACCCTCCGCATCCGGGGAAGGCGAATTCCGGAAACACCCTGTCAGCGTGTGGCACCACCGCAATACCATCGGGTCCATCCGTAGCAGGCTCTCCTCCGTTTCCGCCCAACCGACCGTTTCCCACGGCTGATCCGGGCCTACGGAGCATCGGGGGATGCACATGAACGTGGCTCCGCACCTGCTGACCGAGGACCGCGCCGAGTACGAGCGGCTCCTCGACGACGCACTCAGCACCGCCCACGCACGTCCGGATCTCGCCGGGGCGGGAACCCGGCTCACGCTCGCCCAGCTGCGCGCCCTGACCCTGAACGCGACAACTCTGGTCACCAGCGCCGCGGCGAGCGAGTACGACCACTTCGTGAAGGTCCGCGAGCAGCATCGCGCGGCCCTCGGGACCAGGACACCGGCGTCTTCGGACCGTCCGGGCCCCGGCCCCGGCGTGGTCGCGATCCTCACCGTCATGGTGCCCGTCCTCGCGGGTGCGGCGGCCGTCATCTTCCTGCTGGTCGGCGCGGTCCTGCACGCCATCGCCCCCACCGTGGTGTTCGGGGCCACCCTGCTCACGGCCGGCCTGGTCTTCGGCGCGGTCGCCGCCGCCGGACTGCTCGGCGCGGCCGCCGGCCTCCTCGTGACGGCCCTGCGCAACAGCCCCGCCGAGGTGAACAGGGGCGGTCCACCCGCGGCAGCACCGGACGACGAGCTGTCCCGCGCACGGGAGGCCTGGCGCCGCGCCCTCCTCGAGCGGGGCATCCTGCCCTTCCTCCGCGACGTCCTCGCCGCCACCACCCCACCCACCGGCCCCCCTGGCCCCTGACGAACCACCGGCCCGCGACTCCCCCGGGGTCGCGGGCCGGCTCGGTCTCCGGGCGGTGGTCAGTCCGCCAGCGGGAGGTACACGCGGTTGCCCGTCGCCGCGAACTCGGCCGACTTCGCGGCCATCCCCGCCTCGATCTCGTCCGCCTTCAGATCGCCACCGTGCTCCCGCCGGATGTCCTGCGAGATCTTCATCGACTGAAGGATTCCTCTGGAGACGGACGCGAAGCCGGCTGAGGAAGCGCAATGATCGCGATTCCGTCCTGCTGGGCTACCGCCAGACGGCTACCGTCCGGATGAAGCGCAGCCACGGGAGTCGGTACGTGCCTCACCCCGTAGCTGCCGACGCGCGGTGAGACCCCGACCTCCGGCCACTCCGCAAGAACGGCTCCCGTGGGCGCATCGATCAGCCGCGGGTGCTCGCACAGCACGATGACGCCATCACCGTGCCCGATGAGTGTGCCCATCGGAAGCTCAAGCTGGTGCCTGTGCAGCCATCTCTGCTCCGACAACGACCACACGCCCAAATGCCTGGGCCCCAGCGTTGCCGGGTCGTCCGCGTCGTCATCGTCGGCCTCGTCCTCGCCCGTCGCCACCGCCAGGCGATCGCCGTCGAGCCAACAGGCGGCATCGATTTCGGCATCCACCCAGCTCCACGACGGCAGTAGGCCCTCACCGTCGAGCACGGTCGGCTCTGTCAGTGCCCGTTCGAGGTCGTACACCCGGGCGATCCCGAACGGACTCCACAGCCAGCCGGCCGAGAGGAGCCGCTTGCCGTCGGGGCTCATGGCAAGCCTGGAATGGAAGACGTCAGTCGGCGTCCGCTCGCCATGAGTGAGCCGCTCACCCGTTGCCACGTCCTCGACTTCGATGACTTCATAGGCGTCGGGACAGTGCACCAGCACCTCCCGACCGTCGGAGAGCGCGCCCAGCACCACCGGGTAGTCGAAGTCCTTGGCGTGGTAGCAGCTCCGGTTGAGCTCACGGACGATCCGCTGTCCGTCGAGGAGTAGTGCCTTCGTCCCCCGCTCGGTGTACGCGACGGTGTACCGGCCGGACGGCGAGACGACGGCCCGATCGAAGGGGTACGCGTACATGCGTCCTGATGGGTGCTCGACGCCGTCGGACGTCCAGCGCCGTCCCCCGTCCACTCTGTCGACGAGGTCCTCCCCGTCCCATGCCAACGACCGCACCTTGCCCGTCGCCTTCCACCGCACCACCCCGGTGCTGCCCATCGATCCCCCCTCCGCATACGGCCTCAGTCGGCCGCGCGCCTGCGCCTGAATGTATTCGAAGCAGGGGATCCAACAGTCGGGCCGGGATCGGAGGCGGGCCCGTGACTCCCCCCGTGAGTCGCGGGCCCATCTCGTGCTTCCAGTCGCCGGATCAGTCCGCCAGTGGCAGGTAGACGCGGTTGCCGGAGGCCGCGAACTCCTTCGACTTCTCCAGCATCCCGGCCTCGATCTCCTCCGGGGTGGCGTCCGCTTCACCGCCGAACTGCTCTGTGATGCTTCTGCTGATCTTCATCGAGCAGAACTTCGGACCGCACATCGAGCAGAAGTGCGCGGTCTTCGCGGGCTCCGCCGGCAGCGTCTCGTCGTGGAACTCACGCGCGGTGTCCGGGTCGAGCGCCAGGTTGAACTGGTCCTCCCAGCGGAACTCGAACCGCGCGTCCGACAGCGCGTCGTCCCACTCCTGCGCACCCGGGTGCCCCTTGGCGAGGTCCGCCGCGTGGGCCGCGATCTTGTACGTGATGACACCGGTCTTCACGTCGTCGCGGTTCGGCAGGCCCAGGTGCTCCTTGGGCGTGACGTAGCAGAGCATCGCCGTGCCCCACCAGGCGATCATCGCCGCGCCGATGCCGGAGGTGATGTGGTCGTACGCGGGCGCGACATCCGTGGTCAGCGGGCCGAGCGTGTAGAACGGCGCCTCCTCGCAGATCTCCTGCTGGAGGTCGATGTTCTCCTTGATCTTGTGCATCGGGACGTGCCCGGGGCCCTCGATCATCGTCTGCACGTTGTGCCGCTTGGCGATCGTGTTCAACTCGCCGAGCGTGCGCAGCTCCGCGAACTGCGCCGCGTCGTTGGCGTCCGCGATCGAGCCGGGGCGCAGCCCGTCGCCCAGCGAGTACGTGACGTCGTACGTCGCGAGGATCTCGCAGAGCTCCTCGAAGTGCGTGTAGAGGAAGTTCTCCTTGTGGTGCGCGAGACACCAGGCGGCCATGATCGAGCCGCCGCGCGAGACGATGCCGGTCTTGCGGCGCGCGGTGAGGGGCACATACGGCAGGAGTACGCCGGCGTGCACCGTCATGTAGTCCACGCCCTGCTCGGCCTGCTCGATGACCGTGTCCTTGTAGATCTCCCAGGTCAGGTCCTCGGCCCGGCCGTCGACCTTCTCCAGCGCCTGGTAGAGCGGCACGGTGCCGATGGGCACCGGGGAGTTGCGCAGGACCCACTCGCGGGTGGTGTGGATGTTGCGGCCGGTGGACAGGTCCATGACCGTGTCGGCGCCCCACTTGGTCGCCCAGGTCATCTTCTCCACCTCCTCCTCGATGGAGGAGGTGACGGCGGAGTTGCCGATGTTGGCGTTGACCTTCACCAGGAACCGCTTGCCGATGATCATCGGCTCGATCTCCGGGTGGTTGACGTTCGCCGGGAGCACGGCGCGGCCCGCGGCGATCTCCTCCCGTACGACCTCGGGGGAGACGTTCTCCCGGATCGCCACGTACTCCATCTCCGGGGTGATCTCACCCCGGCGGGCGTACGCGAGCTGGGTTACGGCCTGGCCGTCGCGGCCGCGGCGGGGCACGCGCGGCCGTCCGGGGAAGACGGCGTCGAGGTTCTTGAGCCCCCCGCCGCGCGGCGAGGTGTGCTTGATGCCGTCGTCCTCGGGACGGGCCGGGCGGCCCGCGTACTCCTCGGTGTCGCCGCGCCCGATGATCCAGTTCTCGCGCAGCGGCGGAAGGCCCCGCCGTACGTCGGTGTCGACGGTGGGGTCGGTGTACGGGCCGGACGTGTCGTACAGCGTGACGTCCTTGCCGTTGGTGAGGTGCACCTGACGGACCGGCACCCTGAGGTCGGGGCGCGAGCCCTGGACGTACCCCTTGTGCCAGCCCGGCGTGCGGGCGCCGTCGGCAGAGGTGCCGTCTGCAGTGTCGTTCTGCTCGGAGGCAGGCGTGCGTGCATCCTGAATGGTCATGGAGACCGATCTCCCTACGCCGGCATTACCCGGTAACAGGTTCGGCGGTCGGCGCAGCCTCCTCCCGTACGTACATTCAGTACGCGCGTACGGTGATCAGCGCCCTCTCAGCCCGGTGCTCCGAGCTCCCGCGTGTGCAAAGGTGCCACCACGCTAGCGTCATCCCTGGCGTGCTGAACAGTGGGCCCCTGCCGTTCTTGCGATGATCGGTCGGTGACTTCCCCCCAACAGACTCCCGAGCCGCACGGCCACGACCACGACCACGGCCCCCACGAGCATGCTCAGGCACACGGTTCTCATGGGCACGGTCCGGCACACGGATCCCACGGGCACAGCCACGGGCACAGCCACAGCCATGGGCCCGCCACGCCGGTGTCCCGGCATCTGCGCAGGGTCATCGCCGCGATCCTCATCCCCTTCGCCACGGCGGTCGTGGTCGGGCTCGTGGTCCTGTGGCCCGGTGGCCCCCCGCCGCACGAGCGCACCGGCGTCGGCTTCGACCGGCAGACCGAGCAGGGCAAGGTCGTCGCCGTCCAGCAGGTGGACTGCGCCTCCGTGAACGCGGGGCAGGTCCCACCGACCGGTGACACCTCGACCCCGCAGGGACGCGAGGCGGTCAACGCCCAGCAGGGGGAGTGCGAGAAGGCGACGATCGAAGTCACCAGCGGTCCGGAGAAGGGGCGTAGGTTCACCGAGATCGTGCAGCCGGACGCCCCGCGCCAACTGCACGAGGGGCAGGGTGTGGTGGTGGCGTACGCCCCCGACGCCCCGCGCGACCTGCAGTACTCGGTCACCGATGTGAACCGGAAGGTCCCGATGGCGGTGCTCGCCGGGATCTTCGCCATCGCGGTCGTGCTCGTCGGCCGGCTGAAGGGCGTGATGGCCCTGGTCGCGCTGGTCGTGAGCTTCCTGATCCTGACGTTCTTCATCCTGCCGGCGATCCTGGACGGGTCGAATCCGCTGGTCGTGGCGGTGGTCGGATCGAGCGCCATCATGCTGATCGCGCTCTACATGTGCCACGGACTCTCGGCCCGCACCTCGGTCGCGGTGCTCGGGACGCTGATCTCCCTGCTGCTGATCGGTCTGCTCGGCTCGGTGTTCATCGGCTGGGCCTCGCTGAGCGGCAACACCGACGACAACACCGGCCTGATCCACGGCCTCTACCCCGAGATCGACATGTCCGGCCTGCTCCTGGCCGGGGTGATCATCGGTTCGCTCGGTGTGCTCGACGACGTCACGGTCACCCAGACGTCGGCGGTCTGGGAGCTGAAGCAGGCCGACCCGGGCATGGGGCCGCGCGCGCTGTACCGGGCCGGGATCCGGATCGGCCGCGACCACATCGCCTCGGTCGTGAACACACTGGTGCTCGCCTACGCGGGTGCCGCCCTCCCGCTGCTGCTGCTCTTCTCCATCGCTCAGAGCAGCATGGGGACGGTGGCCAACAGCGAGCTGGTCGCCGAGGAGATCGTCCGGACGCTCGTCGGATCGATCGGTCTGGTCGCGTCCGTGCCGCTCACCACGGCCCTCGCGGCCCTGGTGGTCTCCGCCGACCGCGCGGATGCCGGGGGCGGGCCGGGCACGGGAAGCGGGAAGCCGGCGGCGGCGGCACGGGGTGGACGACGCCGTCGTGCGAAGTGAGGCCGCCGGCCGACACGCGCCGAGCCGGTGCGCGGGACACGCGCCGAGCCGGGGGCGCGGGACGTGCGCCAAGCCGGGGGCGCGGGACGTAGGCCGAGCTGGTGCGGGCGGGGGCGCGGGACGTGCGCCGAGCCGGTGCGCGCGGGGGCGCGGGCCGGCTCAGGCGGCCGGGCCCGCGTTCTCCTCGGCGAGAATCCGGCCCAGCGCGGCCTCCAGGTTGTCCTCGAAGTCGCCGAGTGTCCTTTCCTGACCGAGTGGCACCAGTTTGTCCGTACGGTCGAGGAAGGCGACCAACGGCGGCGCGCTCGCCCGGAACAAGGCACGATCGGCACCGACCTGGAGCCGGATGGAGACGTCCGAGAGGCCCTCGGGCTCCGTCGGCGCGATGTGCACATCACCGTCCCCGCTCGGCCGGTTGATCCCGTCGAGCAGCAGCTCCCTACCGAACGCCCAGGTCACAGGCGCGTCCCCGGGGAGGTGGAACGTCATCCGCACCGCGTAGGGATCCCGGGTCTCGTATCGGAGTTCAACCGGGATCTTGAAGGAGAGCTCCTCGGAGACGAGGAAGCTCATCAGGACCTCGGCCTGAACCGACTCTCGCATCATGTACCCCGCAGTAGATGAAGCAGTTGTGTAAACACAGCTGCTGAAAGCTGTGACCGAAACGGCCAGGAATGATCCCCCGTGGCCCTCTTGACGCAATCGTGCTGGAAGCGCTAGCAGATCACAAGGAGTGATTTTTCAGATACTGATAGAGAAAGCGAGCGAGCTGAAGAGCCTCCCGATCTCCGTACGTAGCTGCTCGACTGCTGGGAGCAACCGTTCTTCCTGGTGAAGAGGGAGGGAAATGGCCATTGCGGCCGCCGTGGAGCCCGCAGTGATGGGGATTGCGGCACAGACTGTGCCGAGTGCATATTCCTGACGCTCCACCAAGGGCTCCATTCGCCCCAAACCGCCCAAACGCTCCAAAAGCGCTCGACGGTTACGCACCGTGTACGGAGTGATGGCTTCCACCGGGTGCCGGTCAAGGTGGTCTTGACGAGATTTCAGATCGAGTTGACTCAACAGGCACTGCCCGATCGCATGAGCGTGACCGGTCTCGCGAAAGTCGGCCCATTCCTCCACCGCGGGGGCGGAAGGAGTGTCGGCGACAGCGACGAGCTCGATCTCCCCCTCGCGATAGAGGGCGAAGTAGACGGGCACACCGATCGCGTCCCGCCAGCGGGCGAGGGAGTCTTCGATCTTGATGCGACGATTCTGCACATCTCCGCCGCCGGCCAGTCGGACCGCGGCGTCGCCAAGGACGAACACACCCTTCTCGCGGACCAGATAGCCCTCGTGCGTCAGGGTGCGGAGCAGGTGGTACGTGGTGGGCAGCGGAAGGCCCGTCTCACGGGCGAGCTGTTTGGCCGGGGCGCCTTCCGCATGGGAAGACACGGCCTCCAGGAGTCTCAGTGCGCGCTGCACCGAGCCGATCAAAGTAGGCGCAGCCGCTTGCGTAGCCGTGGCCAAAGGTCACCCCCAGGCGTGACGACGGATGCAATGCACCCGCCTGCGGGGGCCGCCCCCGCGCGCCCGCCGGGCCTGGGAAACCGCTGGTCAGTACGGAGGTCTACGCCTGTAGTCCCCAACGCGGCGGAGGGATTCCACTCTAGTGGCAGCTCCTGGGCCCGCGCCCTGATTCGACCAGCGTTCCCCCGGCCGGGCTAATACCCTCCGTCGGCTTCATACCGATCGGTAGCTTGTGCTACCACTCCTCGCGCGAACGGTCGGAGGAGGTGAACTTCCTTACGACGTATATCAGTCCGGCGACGAGGGCCACGAAGAGCAGCACCTTGAAGAGCAGTCCGACCACGAAGGCCAGGACGCTGGTGATCAGTCCGCCGAAGACGAGCAGTGCGAGCGCGGGTATGGCGACCCACTTCACCCACCACGGCATCCCCGCGAGAACCTCCTGTACGGCCATCGTCCTCTCCCTCGCTCTCGAAGATCCGTTCCGCACACTCTGCGCCGAACACCCTCAAGGCTAGGGTCCGGAAGGGACGCACGGGGGCCCTGCGGCCCCCGCTCTCCCCTGATCCGCCCCCTAGGGGGTTCCGCCGGTCCGACCCTCAGATCTCGGGCGGTCCGGCTCTCAGATCTCGGGCGGTCCGGCTCTCCGAAGGATCAGGCCTCCGGCGGGGAGAAGACCACCATCACCCGCAGGTCCTCGCTGATGTGGTGGAACTTGTGCTCCACTCCGGCCGGCACATAGACCACGCTGCCACGCGCCACCTGGGTCGTCTCCGTCCCCACCGTGATCGCCGCCCGCCCGCTCACCACGAAGTACACCTCGTCCTGGCGATGCGGCTGCTGCGGGTCGAGCTCCCCGGCGTCCAGCGCGTACAGGCCCACCGACATGTTCCGCTCCCGCAGGAACTGGAGGTACGCGCCCTTGTTCGCGGCACGCTCCGCCTCCAGTTCATCCAGTCGGAATGCCTTCATCGCCTGTCAGCCCCTGCCCTCGGCCCGATCATGTCTGCCACGATCAGACACATGATGAATTTCGTAGTCAAGACGCTCGCCAACGCGGGCGCCCTGGGAGTGGCCATCTGGCTGCTCCAGGACATCACCCTGACCGGTGAGAGCACCGGCAAGAAGGCCCTGACGCTCATTCTCGTCGCTCTGGTCTTCGGTCTCGTGAACTTCTTGGTCAAGCCGATCGTCAAGCTGCTGACGCTTCCGCTCTTCATTCTGACGCTCGGCCTGATCACGCTCGTGGTCAACGCCCTGATGCTGCTCCTCACCTCCTGGCTGGCCGAGCAGTTCGACCTCAGCTTCCACGTCGAGGGCTTCTGGACCGCCGTCCTCGGCGGTCTGATCATCTCCGTCGTCTCGTGGGCGCTGAATGTCGTGCTCCCCGACGGCGACTGAGTGGAGACCATGACCTACCGCGTCTGCTTCGTCTGCACCGGCAACATCTGCCGTTCGCCGATGGCCGAGCACGTCTTCCGCAGGCATGTGGAGGACGCCGGTCTCGGCGGGCTGGTGGAGGTCGACAGCGCCGGAACCGGAGGCTGGCACGAGGGCGACGGCGCCGACCACCGCACGGTCGCCGTTCTCGAGGAGAACGGCTACACCTCGGCGCACACCGCCCGCCGGTTCCGAGCCTCCTGGTTCCCCGCCCTCGACCTGGTGATCGCGCTGGACGAAGGGCATCTGCGAGAGCTCCGCGCGCTCGCCCGCACGCCCGAAGAGGCGGCGCGGATACGACTGCTGCGCTCCTACGACCCGGCCGCCGGGGACGGACTCGACGTCCCCGACCCCTACTACGGGGGCCGCGAGGACTTCGAGGAGTGCCTGGAGATGGTGGAGGCCGCGAGCGGGGGACTGCTCGCGGCCGTACGTCGTGAACTGGAGGAACGGACACCGTGACGGACAAGCACTACGGCGACGGCACACGCGCGGTCCGGGCAGGGCTGCCCGAACCCGTGAAGTACGAGCCGACCCTGCCGGGGCCGGTCTTCGCCGCGCACTTCCATCTGCCGGGCGAGCCGACCGGCGGATACGCGTACGGCCGTGACGAGAACCCGACGTGGACCCATCTGGAGCGGGCGATCGGCGAGCTGGAGGCGCCGGGGGAGCAGGGCGTCGAGACGCTGGTCTTCGCCTCGGGCATGGCCGCGATCTCCGCAGTCCTCCTCTCGCAGCTGAAGACGGGCGACGCCGTGGTGGTGCCCAGCGACGGCTACCAGGCCGTGCCCCTGCTGCACGAGCAGCTGAGGGCGTACGGCGTCGAGGTCCGCACCGCGCCCACCGGCGGCGACGGACAGCTCGCCGTCCTCGAAGGGGCCCGGCTGCTGTGGATCGAGACGCCGTCCAACCCCGGGCTCGACGTCTGCGACATCCGGCGGCTGGTGCGCGAAGCCCATGCCGCGGGGGCGCTCGTGGCCGTGGACAACACCCTCGCCACGCCGCTCGGCCAGCGTCCGCTCGAACTGGGCGCGGACTTCTCCGTGGCCAGCGACACCAAGGGCATGACCGGGCACGGCGACATCCTGCTCGGCCATGTCAGCTGCCGTGATCCCGAGCGGGCGGCGGAGGTACGGCGCTGGCGCAAGATCGTCGGGGCCATCCCCGGCCCCATGGAGGCCTGGCTCGCCCACCGTTCGCTCGCCACGCTGCAGCTGCGGATCGACCGCCAGTGCTCCACCGCGCTCGCGCTCGCGCAGACCCTCGCGGGGCGGGCGGACGTGACCGGGCTGCGCTACCCGGGGCTGCCGGACGACCCCTCGCACGCGGTGGCCGCCCGGCAGATGCGGCGCTTCGGCCCCGTGGTCTCCTTCGAACTGGCCGACCGGAAGAAGGCCGAACGGTTCCTGGAGGAACTGCGGATCGTGGACGACGCGACCAGCTTCGGCGGCCTGCGCTCCACGGCGGAGCGGCGCGGGCGCTGGGGCGGGGACGCGGTCGCGGAGGGCTTCATCCGGTTCTCGGTCGGCGCCGAGGACCCGGAGGACCTGATCGCCGATGTGCTGCGGGCTCTCGACGAGGCCGGCGCGTAGACAGCTCCGGGACACGGCCGTGCGCCGGCCTCCGGACGCCGCCCACTGGGGCCCGGGACACGGCCGTGCGCGGTCCCGGGCGCACGGAACGAGACGCTCCGAGCCTCCCCCCTCGTGGCTCGGAACGCCTCGGTTCCACGCGCGGAGACCGCCTGAACAAGGCTAGTTGACTGTGCGTCAGTGTCCAATCACGGTAGCGACAGAGACCTATCGACTTATTTATAGTTGGACGGTCCTGAGGCGCAGTCAGCCGACCGCCTGAGTCGAACGGCCGCACGGCCGGGAGGGGGCGGACATGGATCTGGCCCTGCTGCGCACGTTCGTCACGGTGCACCGGGCCGGCTCCTTCACCCGCGCCGCCGCGCTTCTCGGACTCTCCCAGCCGGCCGTCACCAGCCAGATCCGGACGCTCGAACGACAGCTCGGACGCCCTCTCTTCCTCAGACAGGCCCGCGGCGTCACGCCGACCACCATCGGCGACGAACTCGCCCACCGCGCCGCTCCTCATCTGGACGCCCTCGTCGAGATCGCCGAGACCGGCCTCGACCAGGAGAGCGGCGTCCGTACCCTCCATGTCGCCGGTCCCCCGGAGTTCACCGCGCTCCGCGTCCTGCCCGCCCTCACCCCGCTGGTCGGCCAGGGTCTCGCCGTACGGGTGTCGTTCCTCGGCAACACCGAGGAGATCCTCGACGGGCTCGCCGCGGGTCACCATGATCTGGCCGTCGCCACCGCCCGGCCCCGGGGCGGCCTGCTCGTCTCCACCCCACTCTGCGACGAGGAGTACGTCCTGGTCGCGGCCCCTCGATGGGCTGCCCGGCTCTCCCCCGACGTCCTCCTCCGCAAGGGCGCGGTGGTCCTGGAGCAGCTGCCGGTGGTCGAGGTGCACGAGTCCCTGCCGTTCGTCGCCCGCTACTGGGCGAGCGTCTTCGAGACCAAGCCGGCGGTCGCCGCCACCGTGATCGCGCCCGATCTGCGCGCCGTTCTGGAGTCCGCGGCCTCCGGCGCCGGACTCGCCGTCCTGCCCCGCTATCTGTGCGAGGACGCCCTGGAGCAGGGCCGGCTCGTGGCGCTGCTCGATCCCCCGGTCCCTCCGCTGCGGACCTACTTCCTCGTCGTACGGACGGGAACGCTCGCGCTGTCGCCCATCGCCAGGGCGCACGAGGAACTGCTGAGGGCTGCGGGGGACTGGTGAGTTTCCGCCGGGGACGGCGCGTTTCAGGACACCCCGGACGGGCCATTTTCTTCCCATGAACGAACGGCCCATGAACGAACGGCCCGTGATCAAGCGCACCGCACGTGCCATCCTGCTCGACGGGGACGACCTCATCCTCATCAAGCGCACGAAGCCCGGGATGGATCCCTACTGGGTCACGCCCGGTGGCGGTGTGGAACCCACCGACGCCACCGTCGTCGAGGCCCTGCACCGCGAGGTCCACGAGGAACTCGGTGCCAAGATCGTCGATGTGGTGCCCTGCTTCGTCGACACCGTCGAGCACATCGTCGACGGCGGGGTCTCCGGGGTGAAGGTCCAGCACTTCTTCGTCTGCCGGCTCGACTCCATGGACACCTCGCTGCGGCACGGCCCCGAGATGAACGAACCCGTCGGCGAGTACGAGATCGTCCGGGTGCCCTTCAGCCGGGTCGGCATCGCCGCCGTGCACCTCGTCCCCCTCTCGTTGCGCCACTACCTCGACGGCAACATCGAGGGCGTCCGCGCCATGCACGCCCCCGACCTGGGCTGATCGTCGGCCACCGGGGCCAGTTCGGCGAGGAAGTCGTGCCGGATGCGCTCCGCGGGGACGCCCGCTCCCCGCAGCGCGTCCACCCCGCGACGGACCATGCCGAGCGGCCCCGAGAGGTAGGCGTCGCGTTCGCTCCAGGAGCCGTAGCGGCAGACGGCCTCCGGGAGCCGCCCCTGCTCCTCGGTGACCGGATGGACGGAGAGCCAGGGGAAGGTCTTCTGGAGCCGCAGCATCGTGTCGATGTCGTAGAGGTCGTGGCCGCTGCGCGCCCCGTAGAAGACGTCGACGGGGCGCCGGTCCCCGTGCTCGGCGACGTCCTCCACCAGGGCCTTGATGGGAGCTATCCCGGTGCCGCCACCCACACAGAGCAGGCCGGTGTCCGTGTCGTGGTCGACGGTCATGGAGCCGGCCGGCGGGCCGAGGCGGAGGACGTCCCCGGGGCGCGCCCGGTGGACCAGCGCGTTGGACACCCAGCCCGCCGGGACCGCCTTCACGTGCAGGGAGAGCAGTCCGTCGGGCCGCGGCGCCGAGGCGAACGAGTAGTGGCGCCATATCCGTGGCCACCACGGGGTCTCCAGCGTCGTGTACTGCCCCGCGAGGAAGGGGTACGGCTGATCGGGCCGGAGCGTGACGACGGCGATGTCCGGGGTCCGCAGATCGTGGGAGACCACCTCGACCTGCCACCAGGCGGGCGCCGAGCGCTCGTCCTCCGCCGCCGCGTCGATCATGATCTGGGAGATCGTCGTGTACGTACGGACCCAGGCCGCCTGGGTCTCCGCGTCCCAGGTCGTCGTCGCGTACCGCGTGAGCGCGCCGATGAGGGCCTCTCCGACGGCCGGGTAGTGGGCGGCGTGGGTGCCGTACTTGCGGTGACCCCTACCGAGGTGCTGCAGATACGCGGTGAGCACCGGGGTGTCGTCCAGGTGCTCCGTCGCGGTGAGCAGTGCCTTCAGGAGCCGGTCGCGCTGGGTGTCCATGGCGGCGGGGAACATCTCGCGCAGCCCCGGATTCCCTATGAAGAGCAGGGCGTAGAAGTACGAGGTCACCCGGTCGGCGACCGGCGCGATCTCCGCGAGAGTGCGGCGGACGAGTACCGCGTCGGCGGAGGCTTCCGCGGGTATTCGGGGCTCGTTCCCGTCATCCGGACGGCGGGGCTCGTTTCCGTCATCAGAACGGCGGGGCTCCTTACCGTCCCCCGCCGGGCGCTCCGGCCCGTCCCCGTCCTCCGCTGCCCTCGTGGTGGTCGGAGCATCCATGATGTGCCTCGCCCTCGCGCTGGCCGGCTTCCGTGGACGCAGCATGACCCCTCCGAACACCGCTTCGGAGGGAAAGCGGCGTTCTCGGGCCAAAGGGCAGGGTTTCTGACTAAGCTGCGCTGTTTCGGACCAGGGCGTAGGCCTCGCGCAGATCCCCTCCGGTGTAGCTGTGACGGGCGAGCCCGGCGAGATGGTGGTCCGCGTTCACCGCCACGGTGTCCGGCACGATCGCGAAGAGCTCCGCGTCGGACATCGAGTCGCCGTACGCGACGCAGTGTGCGGGATCCACCCCGTACTCCGCACAGAGTTCCCGTGCGATCCGCACCTTCGCCAGCGCGTTGAGGATGCCGGGCCGGTGGATCGGCTCGGTGAAGGGGACGGTCGGCCAGTGCGATCCGTGCGCGGCGTCGGCACCCCAGTCGAGAAGCCGCTCGACGAAGAAGTCGGGTGAGAGCGAGATGACGGCGCAGCGGTCGCCCCGGTCCCGGATGTCTGCCCAGACCTCACGGATGCCCAGCAGCCAGGGCGCCCCTTCGAAGGCCGCCGCGACCTGGTCCACGGTGAGCGCGGACCACAGCTCGCGGGCTCGGACGGCGAACTCGTCCGGGGTGAGCCCTTGCAGAAATCCCTCCTCCAGGGCGGCGATCTCCTCGTCGACGCCCAGTTGCCGGGAGATCTCCACCGCCGCGGCCGACCCGCGGATCAGGGTGCCGTCGAGGTCGAAGAAGTGCAGTCTCTGCTGTCGCGGTTTCACGTGAAACATCGTCTCCATCCCACGACGTGGAATCAACGCCTCTTCCAGCCGATCACCCTCGCCGTGTCGGCTCCATACCTGCTCCGCGCCTGCTCCACGCCGCGCATACGTATCGGCCAGATCCGCTAAAGCGGTGGACGGAAGATCACCACGTCGGCCAGCCTGACAGCATGCCGATTCTCCCCTCCGCGCTCGCCCAGCTCCCCATCCGGCGCCTCACCGTGGACGACCTCCTCGCCTGCGCCGACCTCTCCGAGAACCGGGGCTGGCCGCGCGAGGAACACAAGTGGGGCCTCCTCCTCACCGCCGGCACCGGCTACGGCATCGACGACCCGTCCGGAGCCGGGCTGATCACCTGCTCCGTGGTGACGTCGTACGGCCCGGGGCTCGCCGCGATCGGCATGATGCTCGTCGCCGAGCAGTACGCGCGCCAAGGGGTGGGACGCCGGCTCATGGAGCACGTCCTGGCGGAGGCCGGGGACACTCCGCTCACCCTGCACGCCACGCCGTTCGGACAGCCCCTCTACGAGCAGCTGGGCTTCACGGAGACGGGCCGTGCGGAGATGGTGCTCGGGCGCTTCACCTTCACCACACCCGCCCCGGCCGTTCCGGTCCGCCCGGCGACAGCGGAGGACCTCCAGGCGATCCTGCGCTTGGACCACGAGGTCTTCGGCCTCGACCGCACCCATGTGATCACCCGGCTCCCCGCGTTCGCCGACCATCTCCGGGTCGCGGAGGAAAACGGCGAGATCACCGGCTTCGCAGCGGCCTGGCCCAACATGGACACCCATGTCGTCGGACCCCTGATCGCCCGGGACACCGCCACCGCCCAGGCCCTGATCGCCTCACTCGCGGCCGCCACCGACCGCCCGCTGCGCACCGACATCGATGTGCGTCACTCGGCCCTGCTGAGCTGGGTGAAGGAGAACGGCATCGACTCGATCGCCTCCAACGCGGTGATGGTCCGCTCCCTCCCCGACCTCCCCGGCGACTGGCGCCGCCGCTTTGCTCCCCTGACCGTCGCGGCCGGATAGCGCGGGGTTCGGTTCACGCCCTGCCGGGCGGGGGCCGGTCCACCCGCCAGATTTACTTGCACACGCGCATTATTGCGCCTCATCGTTTACCCTGGGTCGAGAACCACTCCGGTGCCGAGGAGAGACCGAGGAGAGACCATGACCGCGACGGACCCCGCACTCACGGCGCTCTCCCAGCGCTGGTGCGCCCTCTCCCTGCTGCACGGCAGGATCGAGTCGCACATCGAGCGCGCTCTCGAGAGTCGGCACGGTCTGAGCGTGCGGGAGTACTCGCTCCTCGACGTCCTGAGCCGCCAGCACAGCGGACCGGGCGGGCACCTCCAGATGAAGCAGGTCGCCGACGCGGTCGTCCTCAGCCAGAGCGCCACGACCCGACTGGTCACCCGGCTCGAGGACAGGGGACTGCTCACCCGGTACCTCTGCGCCACCGACCGGCGCGGCATCTACACGGATGTCACCGAGGCCGGCCAGAAGCTCCTGACAGAGGCCCGCCCGACCAACGACAGCGCCCTGCGCGAGGCCCTCGACGAGGCCGCCAAGAATCCGGAGCTGGCCCCGCTGGTCCGGGTCGTGGAAGGCGTGGGCGTTCCCGCATAAGTGGCCCGGCGTACGCTGCGGGCATGAGCGATCTTGAGATACGCCCCGCCACCGCGGAGGACCTCGAAGCCATCGTCGCGATGCTCGCCGACGACCCCCTGGGCGCGCAGCGTGAATCTCCGGACGACCTCAGCCCGTACCTCACCGCGTTCGAGCGCCTCGCGGGCGACCCGAACCAGCATGTCGTCGTGGCGGTCCGCGAGGACAAAGTCGTCGGCACCCTCCAGCTGACGGTCATCCCAGGGCTCTCCCGCCGGGGCACCATCCGCTCGATCATCGAGGGCGTCCGCGTCCACGCCGACGAGCGCGGCAGCGGTCTCGGATCCCAGCTCATCGAATGGGCCGTCACAGAGTCCGGACGGCAGGGCTGCCGGCTCGTGCAGCTGACCTCCGACATCACCCGCACCGATGCCCACCGCTTCTACGAGCGCCTCGGCTTCGAGGCGTCCCACGTGGGCTTCAAGAAGAGCCTCTGAAACGGGAGAACAGCGCGCCGGGCCACCGTCCCGGCGCGCTGTTTCACGTGAAACAGCACAGAAGGGCTCTGTTCCACGTGAAACAGTTCGGAACGGCTCAGAGACCGCGCCAGCCCGCCTCGTCCACGCCACCGGGCACCACGTCCGTCGGCGCGTACGGCTCCCGTGTGAAGACGAAGGAGCCGAGGTCGAGATGGCTCACGCTGCCGTCGGCGCGCCGCACCGCCCGGAGCGTCTCCCCCTCGTAGTAGCCGTTCAGCCCGACCCAGCCGCCCTCGGGCAGGGCCCGGAAGCGGGCCCGCCGCCCGGCTCCCCGCAGGGGTTCGAGCACCACACTCCGCTCGGGGCAGATCCGGAGCCCGTAGGCGTACGTGCCCCAGTACCAGAGGCCCGTCAAGGCCAGCAGCTCCTCGTCCGCCTCGGCTTCCGGAAGCGGGCGCCAGGGCTCCGGGAACTTCGGTTCCGCCTCCGCCACGATCCGTACGAGGTCGGCGGCCACGACCCCCGTCAGCGGCCCCGAGGTGGCATTGGAGAGGGCGATCGCCGCGAGCCCGTCCTCCACGCTCACCCAGAGGGCGGCGACGAAGCCGGGGAGCGAACCGGTGTGACCGATCAGGGTCCGCCCGTCCTTGCGAAGCAGCTGGAGACCGAGCCCGTAGCCTCCCTCCCAGTCGCCCTCCCCGGCCGCGGCGGCCGGGGCCCGCATCTCCGCCACGGAGGCCGCGACGAGCACCCGCTCGTCACCGGCCGCGAGGAAGGCGGCGAAGCGGGCGAGATCCGCCGCCGTCGACCAGAGCTGCCCGGCCGGAGCCATCAGCCCGAGGTCCTCGGACGGCTCCGGCAGCATCACATCGGCCCAGGGGTGCACCGCCCAGCCGCCCGCGTGCGGGGCGACCGGATCGAGCGTCGTCCGGCTCATCCCGAGCGGCTCCAGGATCTCGCGGCGCAGCGCCTCCTCCCAGGACGCCCCCCGCACGGCCTCGACCAGTGAACCGAGGAGCGTGTACCCGGGGTTGGAGTAGTGGTGACGGCGCCCAGGCGCGTGGCGGAAGGGCTGCTCCCCCAGGACGTCGGAAAGCTCCGGCCGCAGCGCTGCGGACGAACGCTCCCACCACTGACCGGGCGTCTCGGCCGCCAGACCGCCGCTGTGGCCGAGGAGCTGAGCGATCGTCACGTCTCCGACGCCGGTGCCCTTGAGGTGCCGCGCCAGCGGTTCGTTGAGGCTGAGAAGCCCTTCGTCCCGCAGCCGCATCACCAGCACGGCGGTGAACACCTTGGTGATCGACCCGATCCTGAACTGGGTGTCGGCGTCCGGCGCGTGCCCGTCCACGCAACTGCGCGAGCCGCTCCACACCAGCGCTCCGTCGCGCACCACGGCCCCCACGAAGGAGGGCGTCCGTCCCTCCGACTGGGCGACCGCGACGCGATGCAGCAGAGCTCGCTCGGTACCGGGCAACAGAGCTTCGAAGGTTGTCGTCATGGGCCCCATCCAACGCGATCCCCCGACCAGCGGCCTCACGCGCGCTCCTCGGGCAGGATCAGGTCTGAGCCATGTCCACGAAGCGGGAGTAGTGGCCCTGGAAGGCCACGGTGATCGTGGCCGTCGGGCCGTTACGGTGCTTGCCGACGATGATGTCGGCCTCGCCCGCTCGCGGTGACTCCTTCTCGTAGGCGTCCTCGCGGTGCAGCAGGATGACCATGTCCGCGTCCTGCTCGATCGAGCCGGACTCACGCAGGTCGGAGACCATCGGCTTCTTGTCGGTGCGCTGTTCGGGACCACGGTTCAGCTGGGAGAGCGCGATCACGGGCAGCTCCAGCTCCTTGGCGAGCAGCTTCAGGTTTCGCGACATGTCGGAGACCTCTTGCTGACGGCTCTCCTGCCGCTTCGAGCCACCGGACTGCATCAGCTGCAGATAGTCGATGATGACGAGCTTGAGGCCGTTGCGCTGCTTGAGCCGGCGGCACTTCGCGCGGATCTCCATCATCGACAGGTTCGGGGAGTCGTCGATGTACAGCGGGGCCTGGGAGACGTCCGGCATCCGGCGGGCGAGCCGGGTCCAGTCCTCGTCGGTCATCGTGCCGGAGCGCATGTGGTGCAGCGCGACCCGGGCCTCCGCCGACAGCAGACGCATCGCGATCTCGTTGCGGCCCATTTCGAGGGAGAAGATGACGCTGGGCAGGTTGTGCTTGATGGAGGCCGCCCGCGCGAAGTCCAGCGCGAGGGTCGACTTACCCATGGCGGGACGTGCCGCGATGATGATCATCTGGCCGGGGTGCAAACCGTTGGTGAGCGAGTCCAGGTCGGTGAAGCCGGTGGGCACACCGGTCATCTCACCGCTGCGGGAGCCGATCGCCTCGATCTCGTCGAGCGCCCCCTCCATGATGTCGCCGAGCGGCAGATAGTCCTCGGTGGTCCGCTGCTCGGTGACCGCGTAGATCTCGGCCTGGGCCGAGTTCACGATCTCGTCGACGTCTCCATCGGCCGCGTAGCCCATCTGCGTGATCTTGGTGCCGGCCTCGACGAGGCGACGCAGAACGGCTCGCTCGTGGACGATCTCCGCGTAGTACGAGGCGTTGGCCGCCGTCGGTACCGACTGGACCAGGGTGTGCAGATAGGAGGCACCGCCGACACGGGTGATCTCGCCGCGCTTCGTGAGCTCGGCACCGACCGTGATCGGGTCGGCCGGCTCGCCCTTGGCGTAGAGGTCGAGGATCGCGGCGTAGACGGTCTCGTGGGCGGGCTTGTAGAAGTCGTTGCCCTTGATGATCTCCACGACGTCCGCGATGGCGTCCTTGGAGAGCAGCATGCCGCCGAGGACGGACTGCTCGGCATCGAGGTCCTGCGGGGGAACACGCTCGAAGCCGGAGAGCCCGCCGTCCCACGGCCCGCCTTCGCCGCCGCGCTCGTGCTGGTCGTCCCGCCCACGGCCGCGGCCGCGCCCGTCAACGCGGGTACGGGTGGGCAGTCGGTCGCTCGGTCCGCTGTCGGCCCAAGGGTCGTCCAGGGGCTCGGGAATGCTCACCAAGCACCTCCTCCCGTCCGCTCCGCGGACCTCGCCATGCCACTCTTTCTTACGCCACGGGCTTGATCAACGAGTGGCTTTGCGACCGCTTCTGGCGCGTCGGGCGCCGGACCACGGTAGGCCCGCGAGAGGCGTCAGCCAATCTGGTTATCCACAGGCCCTGTGGGTGAAGGGCCTCAGCCTGTGGAGAACTCGCCGGAACCTGTGCACGGAGCGGGGGACAGCCATGTGGACAAACTCATAGCACCCCCACCCTCACAGTCCTGACCTGCGCTTTTCCCATCCACCGGCTGTGGGGGAGAAAAACTTTTCCCCCTGGACCAAGATCAGAACAAACGACCCACACCCGAAGCGCCTTGCCCTCCACAAGTAAGGATCACAGAGCATTGCATCGCTTACCTGTGGAAGATTAGATTGACCCCATGACCCAGGCCCCCGCGACACCCAAGAAGGCCGTCCGCCGACAGCACGACCGCGAGATCGTCTCCCTCGCCCTGCCGGCCTTCGGTGCCCTTGTCGCCGAGCCGCTTTTCCTCATGGTCGACAGCGCCATCGTCGGCCATCTCGGCACCCCTCAGCTCGCGGGTCTCGCGATCGCCGCCGCCCTGCTGTCCACCGCCGTCAGCGTCTTCGTCTTCCTCGCCTACGCCACGACGGCCGCCGTCTCCCGCCGCGTCGGCGCCGGAGACCTCCAGGCCGCGATCCGGCAGGGCATGGACGGCATCTGGCTCGCCCTCCTCCTCGGCGCTGCCGTCGTCGCACTGACCCTGCCCACAGCACCCTGGCTCATCGAGCTCTTCGGGGCCTCCGACACCGCCGCACCCTACGCCGTCACGTATCTCAGGATCTCCAGCCTCGGCATCCCCGCCATGCTGGTGGTCCTGGCCGCCACCGGCGTCCTGCGGGGCCTCCAGGACACGCGTACACCGCTCTACGTGGCCATCGGCGGCTTCGCCGCCAACGGCGCGCTCAACGTCGGCCTTGTCTACGGCGCCGGTCTGGGGATCGCGGGCTCGGCCTGGGGCACCGTGATCGCCCAGTGCGGCATGGCCGTCGCCTACCTCGTCGTGGTCGTCCGGGGCGCCCGGCGACACGGAGCCTCCCTCCGCCCCGACGCGGCCGGCATACGCGCCTCCGCCCAGGCCGGCGTCCCGCTCCTCGTCCGTACGCTCTCACTCCGCGCGGTCCTGATGATCGCCACGGCCGTCGCGGCCCGGATGGGCGACGCCGAGGTCGCTGCCCACCAGATCATCCTGTCCCTGTGGAGCCTGATGGCCTTCGCCCTCGACGCGATCGCCATCGCGGGTCAGGCCATCATCGGTCGCTATCTCGGGGCGAACGACGCCGAGGGCGCCCGCCAGGTCTGCCGCCGCATGGTCCAGTGGGGCGTGGTCTCCGGTGTGGTGCTCGGCGCGCTGCTCATCCTCGCCCGCCCTCTGTTCATCCCGCTCTTCACCGGCGACACCACCGTCCAGGACACCCTGCTCCCGGCTCTGCTCGTGGTCGCGCTCTCGCAGCCGATCTCCGGGGTCGTCTTCGTTCTCGACGGCGTCCTGATGGGCGCGGGGGACGGCCCCTACCTGGCCTGGGCCATGCTCCTGACGCTCGCCGTCTTCGCCCCGGTGGCCCTGCTGGTCCCGGCGCTCGGCGGCGGTCTGACGGCACTCTGGTGGGCGATGACGCTGATGATGACCGTCCGCATGGCCACGCTGTGGCTCCGCTCCCGCTCGGGCCGCTGGATCGTCACCGGCGCCACGCGCTGAATGTTTCACGTGAAACACCCCGTGACACAGCGGAAGGGCCGCACCCCGAGGGGTGCGGCCCTTCCTCACTGCTGAGCGCAGAGCGCCAACGGCAGCGTTACGCGGCGACGATCTCGACGCCGAGCTTCGCGGCAACGTCGGCGTGCAGACGCACGGACACCTGGTGCGAGCCCAGGGTCTTGATCGGCGAACCGAGCTCGACGCGACGCTTGTCGACGTCGGGGCCGCCCGCAGCCTTGATCGCCGAGGCGATGTCGGCCGGGGTCACGGAGCCGAAGAGACGGCCGGCGTCGCCGGAGCGAACGGCCAGGCGCACCTTCGTACCCTCGAGCTTGGCCTTGATCTCGTTGGCCTGCTCGATGGTCGCGATCTCGTGGATCTTGCGGGCGCGGCGGATCTGCGCCACGTCCTGCTCGCCACCCTTGGTCCAGCGGATCGCGAAACCACGCGGGACCAGGTAGTTGCGGGCGTAGCCGTCCTTGACGTCGACGACGTCGCCGGCGGTGCCGAGGCCGGAGACCTCGTGGGTCAGGATGATCTTCATTATTCGGTCACCCTTTCCTTATCGCGCGGTGGACGTGTAGGGCAGCAGCGCCATCTCACGGCTGTTCTTGACGGCCGTGGCGACGTCACGCTGGTGCTGCGTGCAGTTGCCGGTCACGCGGCGGGCACGGATCTTGCCGCGGTCGGAAATGAACTTCCGCAGCATGTTCGTGTCCTTGTAGTCCACGTACTGGGTCTTGTCCTTGCAGAACGCGCAGACCTTCTTCTTAGGCTTGCGCACAGGCGGCTTCGCCATGGTGTTTCTCCTGTGTGATCAAGAATGGGGGTACGAGCTGCTTCTAGGGCGTGCCCTAGAAGGGGGGCTCGTCCGAGTAGCCGCCGCCGGAGTTTCCACCCCAGCCGCCTCCGCCGCCCTGCTGCTGGCCGCCGCCGGAGGAGGAGGGACCGCCGGTCGCCCACGGGTCGTCGGCGGGAGCACCGCCACCACCCTGCTGGCCACCGCCGGAGTTTCCACCCCAGCTGCCACCGCCGCCGCCGGCCTGCTGGCCGCCGCCGCCCCCGCCGTAACCACCCTGGCCGCCTCGACCGGTGGTCTTGGTGACCTTGGCCGTGGCGTTCTTGAGGCTGGGGCCGACTTCCTCGACGTCCAGCTCGTAGACCGTGCGCTTGACGCCCTCACGGTCCTCATAGGACCGCTGCTTCAGTCGGCCCTGCACGACGACGCGCATGCCTCGCTGAAGCGACTCGGCGACGTTCTCCGCCGCCTGACGCCAGACCGAGCAGGTGAGGAAGAGGCTTTCGCCGTCCTTCCACTCGTTGGTCTGACGGTCGAAGGTGCGGGGGGTGGACGCGATACGGAACTTCGCGACCGCCGCACCGGACGGGGTGAAGCGCAGCTCGGGGTCGTCGACAAGATTGCCGACGACCGTGATGACGGTCTCGCCTGCCATGGGGGAACCTCTCGGCGGGATTGCTTCTGGCTGCTTTGCTGCTACTCGGAACCGATGACCACTGAGCTAGAAGCTCAGTGGGTCTCGGGACGGAGGACCTTGGTCCGGAGGACCGACTCGTTCAGGTTGAGCTGTCGGTCGAGCTCCTTGACGACCGCAGGCTCGGCCTGCAGGTCGATGACCGAGTAGATGCCCTCGGGCTTCTTCTTGATCTCGTAGGCGAGACGACGACGGCCCCAGGTGTCGACCTTCTCGACCTTTCCGTTGCCCTCACGGACGACGGAAAGGAAGTTCTCGATCAGCGGGGAGACAGCGCGCTCCTCGAGATCGGGGTCGAGGATGACCATCACTTCGTAGTGACGCATGTGGAACCCACCTCCTTTGGACTCAGCGGCCACGGTCGTTCCGTGGCAGGAGGGTCGTGATGCGTAAGCAACGGTATCCGCTACCACTGACAGTCCCCCTCGCGGACGAGGGGGACTGCCGGGATCCAGACGGACCAGGGCAGACACCGGTGCAGACCGTACAGAGTACCCGCTCACCGCCCTGCGGTTGAAATTCACCGGCGAGGGGACGCAATCTGTACACAACGGATGTCGGCGGCGCTACGATGCGCCGCCTTCCGGCAGCTACGCCAGGAGGTGCCCCATGGCACAGGCAATGCGACCCGACCCCGGCCACTCCCTCTTCGCCACCGACGGCAAACCGCACCCCATCCAGGACGCCCTGGTGGGAGTGACGCTGCTCCTCGGCGTCATCGCCTTCGTCACCGCGCAGTTCCACAGCCTGCACCTGCTCAGCTCCTGGACGGGGCTCATCGGCATCCTGACCGGCGGCTACGGACAGTTCATCTCCGTGACGACACGCGAGCGCTTCCTGCTGATCCTCGGACTCGGCGCGTCGGCGTTCGGCTTCTACCTCGGCATGGCCCACGGCGGGCTCTTCGGCGGGGTAGTCAGCTGAGCCCCGGGCCACGTCAGGACGCACACACCCATTCGGGGCGCTCCCCGGTCACAGTAGGCTTCGGCGCGAGAGCCGGAGCCCCTGACCGATGGGGACACACCTGCCGAGGAGCGCCCCGCATGAGCCTGACCCTGAGGACCATCAGCCGTGAGCAGCATCTGGCGTACATCCAGAGCCAGCCCGCGGCGAGCCACTGCCAGGTCCCGGCGTGGGCTGATGTGAAGACCGAGTGGCGCTCGGAGAACCTCGGCTGGTTCGACAAGAACGGCGAGCTCGTCGGCGTCGGCCTGGTGCTCTACCGCCAGCTCCCGAAGATCAAGCGCTACCTGGCCTATCTGCCCGAGGGCCCGGTCATCAACTGGCACGCGCCCAACCTCGACGACTGGCTGACGCCGATGCTGGCGCACCTCAAGCAGCAGGGCGCCTTCTCGGTGAAGATGGGCCCGCCGGTCGTCATCCGGCGCTGGGACTCGGCCGCCATCAAGTCCGGCATCCAGGACCCGGACGTCAAGCGCCTCAAGGACGTCGAGGCCACCCACATCGAGCCGCGCGCCTTCGAAGTGGCGGACCGGCTGCGGAAGATGGGCTGGCAGCAGGCCGAGGACGGCGGCGCCGGCTTCGGCGACGTGCAGCCCCGCTACGTCTTCCAGGTCCCGCTCGCGAACCGCTCGCTCGACGATGTCCTCAAGGGCTTCAACCAGCTGTGGCGCCGCAACATCAAGAAGGCCGAGAAGGCCGGCGTCGAGGTCGTCCAGGGCGGCTACGAGGACCTGGCCGAGTGGCAGCGGCTGTACGAGATCACGGCCGTCCGTGACCACTTCCGGCCGCGTCCGCTCTCGTACTTCCAGCGCATGTGGACCGTCCTCAACAGCGAGGACCCCAACCGGATGCGGCTCTACTTCGCCCGCCACAACGGCGTGAACCTCTCCGCGGCGACGATGCTCGTCGTCGGCGGCCACGTCTGGTACTCCTACGGCGCCTCCGACAACATCGGCCGTGAGGTCCGGCCCTCGAACGCGATGCAGTGGCGCATGCTGCGCGACGCCTACGCGATGGGCGCGACCGTCTACGACCTGCGGGGCATCTCGGACTCGCTCGACGAGACCGACCACCTCTTCGGGCTCATCCAGTTCAAGGTGGGCACGGGCGGCGAGGCCGTCGAGTACGTCGGCGAGTGGGACTTCCCGCTGAACAAGCTGCTGCACAAGGCGCTCGACATCTACATGTCGCGCCGCTGACCCGTGCCGTGCCGCTGACGTTTCCGTAGTCTCGTACATACCTTTGATACACCGCTGCCATCAGAAAGGTTCCGGGCCGGCCATGGCGCTCTCCCTCTACGTCGACACCGCTCGCTGGCGGGCGCACCAGAAGACCGTCATCGACCAGTTCCCCGGTGTCATCCCCGTCTGCAAGGGCAACGGCTACGGCTTCGGCCACGAACGCCTCGCTGACGAGGCGGCCCGGTTCGGCGCCGACATGCTCGCCGTGGGCACCACGTACGAGGCCGCGCGGATCAAGGACTGGTTCAGCGGCGACCTGCTGGTCCTCACCCCCTTCCGCCGGGGTGAGGAACCGGTTCCGCTGCCCGACCGGGTCATCCGCTCCGTGTCGTCCGTGGACGGCGTCCACGCCCTGGTGGGGGCCCGGGTCGTCATCGAGTGCATGAGCTCGATGAAGCGGCACGGCGTCCGCGAGGAGGAGCTCCAGCAGCTCCACTCCGCCATCGAGGACGTACGCCTGGAGGGCTTCGCGCTCCACCTCCCGCTGGACCGCCCGGACGGCACCGACGCCGTCGAGGAGGTCATCGGCTGGATGGACCGGCTGCGCGCCGCCCGGCTGCCGCTGCACACCATGTTCGTCAGCCACCTGCGGGCCGAGGAACAGGCACGGCTCCAGCAGCAGTTCCCGCAGACCCGTTTCCGCGCCCGCATCGGCACCCGGCTGTGGCTGGGCGACCACGAGTCCACGGAGTACCGGGGCGCGGTCCTCGACGTGACCAGGGTCGCCAAGGGCGACCGCTTCGGCTACCGCCAGCAGAAGGCCGCGTCGGACGGCTGGCTGGTCGTCGTCGCCGGCGGCACCTCGCACGGTGTGGGCCTGGAGGCGCCGAAGGCCATGCACGGCGTCATGCCGCGCGCCAAGGGCGTCGCACGGGCCGGTCTCGCCACCGTCAACCGGAACCTCTCGCCCTTCGTGTGGGCCGGGAAGCAGCGCTGGTTCGCCGAGCCGCCGCACATGCAGGTGTCGATCCTGTTCGTGCCGGCCGACGCCCAGGAGCCCCGGGTCGGCGACGAGCTCGTGGCCCATCTGCGCCACACCACGACGCAGTTCGACCGGCTCGTCGAGCGCTGAGCCGGCCGGTCGCCCCTCACCCCCGGGAGCTCAGCTCCTGGGGGTTCCCCATTCCACCAGCGGCCCGTCCTCGGCGACCGGGGCCGCGTGCCGGGCGGGATGGGCGGCCCTGCCCGCCACAAAGACGTCCTCGGCGCCGTCCAGGACGCCCCCCGAGGGGTCGTCCGCGCCGTCCTGCCGCACCGGGTCCCTCTCGGGCGTGAGGATGTCGCGTACGACCATCACGCACAGGTACAGGGTGCCGAGCAGGTGCAGCACGATCGCGAACTGGTAGCCGTCCACCGGCAGGCCCTGCTTGTTGCCGCTGTTCGTGAACGCCAGGTACATCCAGACGCCCACGAAGTACATGACCTCGCACGCCTGCCAGATCAGGAAGTCGCGCCAGCGCGGCCGGGCGAGCGCCGCCAGCGGCACCAGCCACAGCACGTACTGCGGTGAGTAGACCTTGTTGGTCAGGACGAACGCGGCGACGATCAGGAACGCCAGCTGGACGAAGCGGGGCCTGCGGGGCGCCGTGAACGCCAGGTAGGCGAGCCCGGCGATCGCCGCCACCATCAGCAGCAGCGCGTACAGGTTGGCCTGGCCCGGCGTTATCGCGTCGCCCGTCCGCTGGCTGACCAGCAGCCAGATCGAACCGAAGTCGACGTTCCGGTCCCGGCTGAAGAGGTAGAACTGCTTCCAGCCCTCCGGTGCGAGCAGCATCACGGGCAGGTTCACCACCAGCCACGCGCCGCCCGCCGCCAGCACCGCGGTCCCGTACTCCCGCCACTTCCCGGCCCGCCAGCAGAGCAGCAGCAGCGGGCAGAGGAGCAGTATCGGGTAGAACTTGGAGGCGGTGGCCAGGCCGAGCAGGATCCCGAAGGCCAGCGGCCGCTCGCGCGACCACATCAGGATCGCGGCGGCCGTCAGCGCGACGGCCAGCAGGTCCCAGTTGATCGTCGCGGTCAGCGCGATCGAGGGCGCCAGCGCGACGAGCAGCCCGTCCCAGGGCCGCAGCCGGTGCGTACGGGCCACACAGACCGCGAGGACGGCCGCGCAGACCATCAGCAGACCCGCGTTGGCCAGCCAGTACGACTGCTCGCGCTGCATCGTGTCGCCGCCGCCCGGCGTCAGCCAGGCCGCGACCTCCATGAAGAGCCCGGTCAGGACCGGGTACTCGAGGAACGGTATGTCGCCGCTCAGCCGGTCGAAGTAGGGCACCAGGCCCTCGGCGAAGCCCCGCCCCGTGAAGAGGTGCGGGATGTCCGAGTAGCAGGCGTGGGTGTACTGGGAGGTCGTGCCCCGGAACCAGGCCCAGTTGTAGCAGGGCAGCTTCTGCACCATGCCGAGGGCGAACATGCCGAGGGCCACGAGGGCGATCACCCGTACCGGCGTGAACTGCCCGGTGCCGGTCCTCGCCCGACGGCCGTAGGGGCCGCCGATCAGTTCGCTGCCCGCTGCGGCCACCTTGTCCCGGTGGGTGGGGATGACCGTCTGCGAGCGGCCCTGGGGCCGGTCCTGCGGCGCGCTCGTCTTCTGGAGGCTCGGCATGGGGGACATCCTGCCGTACGCCTCCGGGAAAACGGCGAGGGCCGCCGCGGCCGGCCCGTACAGGAAAGTACGGATCGGACGCGACGGCCCTCGGTTCACACGTCGGCGGGGGACCGGGGAGTGCCCCCGGCGGAGGATCAGGGGACCCAGGACCCGTCGTCGGGCTTGCCGTTCCCCCCGCCCGGGCCGCTTCCGTCGTCCGTCGGTGTGCCGGTCCCGGTCGGTGTGTCGGTCGTGGGTGGCGTGGTGGTGGGCTCCCCCGTGTTGCCGCCCGGGTCACCCGGTTCCTCGGTGCAGCCCCAGCCCCAGACGCCGCAGGTCGTCTTGCCCGGCTTCGGCGTCCGCGTCGTCGTCGGGGCGGTCGTCGTCGGCGGCGGCGTGGTCGTCGGCGCGGTCGTCGTCGGCGTGGCCGAGGTCTCGGTGGGCGTCGGGGTGGCCGTCGGGGTCGGCGTCGGGCTGGCGGCGCCACCGCCGAAGACGGCCTCGGCGCCCTCCAGCTTCTCCGGCTCCGGGAAGCTCTTGGCCGGGTAGCTCTCCACGGCCTCGGTCATGTAGTCCTGCCAGATCCGGGACGGGAACGACGAACCGTGGATCTGCGGCTGGTCACCCGTGCCGTACATCTTCTGGAACTCGCGGTTCTTCTTCGTCTCGTCGTCGTCGAACCGGTACATGTCGATCGCGGTCGACAGCTGCGGGGTGTATCCGACGAACCAGGCCGACTTGTTGCCGTCGGTGGTACCGGTCTTGCCGGCCACCTCGCGGCCCGGGATCCGGGCCTTCTTGCCGGTGCCCTCGTCCTCGTCCACGACGGAACGGAGGACGTCGGTGACGTTGTTGGCGACGGCCGAGGTGAAGGGGATCTTGGGGTCCGCCTTGTGCTGATGGATGACGACGCCCTCCTTCTTCACGCTCTCCACCGAGTAGGGGTCGTTCTGCTCGCCCTCGTTGGCGAAGGTCGCGTAGGCGCCGGCCATGCGGATGGCGCTCGGGCTGGAGATACCGAGGGAGAACGAGGGCACCTCGCCCTCGACGAGCGAGTCGGGGCGCAGACCCGCGTCGACGGCGGCCTTGCGGACCTTGTCGATGCCGACGTCCATGCCGAGCTGCACGTACGGCGAGTTGGCCGACCGGACCATGGCGCGACGCAGGGTCATGTCCTTGTAGCTCGCGTCGTCGTCATTGGTCTGGAGCCACTCCTTGCCCTTCTCGTCCTTCCAGATCTCGCCGTTGTACTTGCGGATCTTCAACTCGTTCTTGCCGGAGTAGCGGCTCTTGTCCGGGTCCACGATCGTGCGGCTGGAGGCGTCCTGGACCGGCCCCAGGTCCTTGTCCCGGACCCCGTCCTTCATCGCGGCGGCGAGCACGAACGGCTTGAACGTCGATCCGACCTGGGCACCGGTGTTGTCCGCGTTGCTCCTGAAGTGCTTGGTCGCGTCGACACCACCGTAGATGGCGACGATCTTCCCGGTCGCCGTGTCGACCGATGCTCCGCCGAACTGCACGTTCGTGTCCGTGTCGGGGCGCTTCTCCGGGTCGATGTACTCGTCCAGGATCTTCGTGACCGAGTCCTCGAGAGCGTCCACCTTCTTCTTCTCGAAGGTGGTGTAGATCTCGTAGCCGCCGCGCTCCAGATCCTGCTCGGTGATACCGAACTGGGCCTTGATGTTGGCCTTCGCGGTGGTGACCAGATAGCCGATCTGACCGCTCAGGTTGGCGCTCTTCTTCGGCCCCTGGACCTTGGGGAACGTCGTGTACTTCGCACGCTCCGCCGCCGGGAGGTGCCCGTCCTTCTGCATCTCGTCGAGGATCCACGACCACCGCTCGGTGGCGCGCGCCGTGTTCTTCTCGGGCGTGGCCTCGGAGTCGATCTCGGGGTAGCCGGCGGGGTCGTAGTACGTCGCGCCCTTGAGGACCGCGGCGAGCAGCGCCGCCTGGCTGGGGTCGAGCTTCTCGGCGTCGACGTTGAAGTACGCGCGGGCCGCCGCCTGGACACCGTAGGCGCCACGTCCGTAGTACGCGGTGTTCAGATAGCCGGCCATGATCTCGTCCTTCTCGACCTCGCCGCCGACCTTCATGGAGATGAAGAGTTCCTTCACCTTCCGGCTGAGGGTCTGCGACTGGTCGTCAAGACGGTTGTTCTTCACGTACTGCTGGGTGATCGTCGAACCACCCTGGGTCTCGCCGCCCTTGGCCATGTTCCACACGGCACGGCCGATACCCATGGGGTCGATTCCGGAGTCCTCCCAGAAGGTCTTGTTCTCCGCCGAGATCACGGCGTTCTGCATGGACTTCGGGATCTTGTCGAACGGGACGATCTGGCGGTTCGTGCCGCTGCCCGTCGCGACCATGCGGGTCTTGTCGGCCCAGTAGTAGATGTTGTTCTGCGACTTCGCCGTCAGCGCCTCATTGGGAATGTCCACCCGCGAGTACGCGATGGCGGCCGCGCCCATCAGGCTCGCCACGAAGAACAGGAACGTACCCGTCACGAGCTTCCACGACGGCATCCAGCGACGCCAGCCGTACTTTCCGTAACGGGGGTAGTCGATGATCCGCTTCTTGCCCGGCCCACCGGAGCCACGACCAGGACCGCTGCCGCGGCCACCGCCGCCGCCACCACGCCGCCCGCCCCCGCCGGGACCACCGGGCCCCCCGGGGCCGGTCTCGGCTCCCCTCCGGCGGCTGCCGCGCTGGGCAGCCCTACGGGCCTCCGCGCGACCCCCGTAGGGCCGCTGCTCCTCCCCGGGGGAGGAAGCAGGCCCGTACGAGGCCGACGGGGCCCCCGTACCGACGTCTTGGACCGGGGCCGACCTGCGGCCCACCGGCTGCTGGGCAGCGCGCCGTGCCGCCGCGCGACCGCCCGTCGGCGGCTGCTGCGGCGGCATTTTGCGACGATGCTCGCTCATCGAACGACTACTCCTCGGGCAGGCGCGAACGCCTGGAAGCGGCAGTTGAGTTCCGGTCCCCCCGAAATGCGCACGGCCGGAACCCCATCGGAGGCCCCTCCGTATCGCAGCCGGTCACCCGGAGCACTGACGCCCCGCGGCAGCGCTCGGTTCCCGGTGTTCTGCATGCCGCACAGACTACGCACGGCCAAAACCCACCTAGGGCCGGAGTTCACCCCAAATCAGGCAAGTCGAACGCTGTGAATTGACGATGTGACGCCGGTCACGGCGGTCCCACTTGTCGGGACCCGGGGGCCGTTCTATCGTGCTGATGTATCGAGTCGATACATCAGCACGGCATAAGGGCTCCGAAGGCGAAGGAGGAGGCGACGAATGAGCAGACGCTCCGGCATTCTCGAGTTCGCCGTCCTCGGCCTGCTGCGCGAGGCTCCGATGCACGGGTACGAGCTGCGGAAGCGCCTCAACACCTCGCTGGGCGTCTTCCGGGCCTTCAGCTACGGAACGCTGTATCCCTGCCTCAAGACGCTGGTCGCCAACGGCTGGTTGATCGAGGAACCGGGCAGCGCTCCCGAGGAAGCCCTGGCCGCTTCACTCGCAGGACGCCGAGCCAAGATCGTCTACCGGTTGACGGCCGCGGGTAAGGAGCACTTCGAGGAGCTCCTGTCCCACACCGGCCCGGACGCCTGGGAGGACGAGCACTTCGCCGCACGCTTCGCCTTCTTCGGGCAGACCGAGCGCGAGGTGCGGATGCGGGTCCTCGAGGGCCGCCGCAGCCGGCTGGAGGAGCGCCTGGAGAAGATGCGCGCCTCCCTGGCCCGGACCCGCGAGCGCCTCGACGACTACACGCTTGAGCTGCAGCGCCACGGTATGGAGTCCGTGGAGCGCGAAGTGCGCTGGCTGAACGAGCTCATCGAGAGCGAGCGGGCAGGGCGGGATCAGCGATCCGGCCCCGACGCCCCCGCTCTGCACGACAACGATTCTGGAGAAACGGGCGGCCTGCCCCGGCACGGGGGCAGTACCCGGCCGGATCCGTCCGACGACACCGCCAAGTGAATCCCTGCGCACTGCAGGGCTTCAACGATCACACAGGGAGCAACCGGAATGGGTTCGGTTCGCGTAGCCATCGTCGGCGTGGGCAACTGCGCCGCCTCGCTGGTTCAGGGCGTCGAGTACTACAAGGACGCCGACCCGGCGGCCAAGGTCCCCGGCCTGATGCACGTCCAGTTCGGCGACTACCACGTCCGTGACATCGACTTCGTCGCCGCCTTCGACGTCGACGCGAAGAAGGTCGGCCTCGACCTCTCGGACGCCATCGGCGCCAGCGAGAACAACACCATCAAGATCTGCGACGTCCCGAACAAGGGCGTCACGGTCCAGCGCGGTCACACCCTCGACGGTCTCGGCAAGTACTACCGCCTGACCATCGAGGAGTCCGCCGAGGAGCCGGTGGACGTCGTCCAGATCCTCAAGGACCGCGAGGTCGACGTTCTCATCTGCTACCTGCCGGTGGGTTCCGAGGACGCCGCGAAGTTCTACGCCCAGTGCGCCATCGACGCCAAGGTCGCCTTCGTCAACGCCCTTCCGGTCTTCATCGCCGGCACCAAGGAGTGGGCCGACAAGTTCACCGAGGCGGGCGTCCCGATCGTCGGCGACGACATCAAGTCGCAGGTCGGCGCGACCATCACGCACCGCGTGATGGCGAAGCTGTTCGAGGACCGCGGTGTCCGTCTTGAGCGCACGATGCAGCTCAACGTCGGCGGCAACATGGACTTCAAGAACATGCTCGAGCGCGACCGCCTCGAGTCCAAGAAGATCTCCAAGACGCAGGCCGTCACCTCGCAGATCCCCGACCGCGAGCTGGGCGAGAAGAACGTCCACATCGGTCCCTCGGACTACGTGGCCTGGCTGGACGACCGCAAGTGGGCGTACGTGCGCCTCGAGGGCCGTGCCTTCGGCGACGTTCCGCTGAACCTGGAGTACAAGCTCGAGGTGTGGGACTCCCCGAACTCGGCGGGTGTCATCATCGACGCCCTGCGCGCCGCGAAGATCGCCAAGGACCGCGGCATCGGCGGCCCCATCCTCTCCGCGTCGAGCTACTTCATGAAGAGCCCGCCGGTCCAGTACTTCGACGACGAGGCCCTGGCCAACGTCGAGAAGTTCATCAAGGGTGAGGTCGAGCGCTAAGCGCCCCACGCTTGTCGATCGAGGGTCCCCGCGGCACTGCCCGGGGGCCCTCTTCGTATGTGAGTCTTGCTGCCATGTCCGTCGTACGTGATCTGCGCGTACTCCTGCGCCTGACGAACTTCCGCCGCCTGCTCGCCGTCCGGCTGCTCTCCCAGTGCGCCGACGGCGTCTACCAGGTGGCCCTGGCCACGTACGTCGTGTTCTCCCCCGAGAAACAGACCTCCCCGGCCGCGATCGCCTCCGCCATGGCGGTCCTCCTGCTGCCGTACTCGCTCGTCGGGCCCTTCGCCGGTGTGCTCCTCGACCGCTGGCAGCGCCGCCAGGTCTTCCTGTACGGCAACCTCCTGCGGGCCCTCCTCGCCGGCGGGACCGCCGTACTCGTGCTCGCCTCCGTCCCCGACTGGCTCTTCTACGCCTCCGCGCTCTCCGTCACGGCCGTCAACCGCTTCGTCCTCGCGGGGCTCTCGGCCTCGCTCCCGCGGGTCGTCGACGCCGAACGGCTGGTCGTGGCGAATTCGCTCTCCCCCACCGCCGGTACCCTCGCGGCGACCGCGGGCGGCGGTCTCGCGTTCGGCATCCAGCTGATCGCCGACAGGTCCGACGCGGCCGTGGTGGCCTTCGGCGCCGTCCTCTACCTCTGCGCCGCCCTCGCCTCCCTGCGGATGTCCCGGGAGCTCCTGGGGCCCGATCCGGCCCTCGTGCCCCAACGGCTCATCTCCGCCCTGACCTCCACGGCCCGAGGGCTGGGCGAGGGACTGCGACACCTCTCGGAGCGACGCCCCGCCGCTCGCGCCCTCGCCGCGGTGGGTGTCATGCGCTTCTGCTACGGCGCCCTGCTCGTCACGGTGCTCATGCTCTGCCGCTACGAGTGGGACTCCACGGAGTCCGAAGGGCTCGGCCTCCTCGGGATCGCCGTCGCCGCCTCGGGCGCGGGATTCTTCGCAGCGGCCCTGCTCTCCCCGTGGGCGGTGGGACGGTTCGGGCCCTTCGGCTGGATGACGGTGTGCGCGGCGACGGCCGCCGTGCTCGAACCGCTGCTCGGCCTGACCTTCGCCCCGGCGCCCTTCTTCGTCGCGGCCTTCGTCCTCGGGCTCACCACCCAGGGATCCAAGATCGCGACGGACACGGTGGTGCAGACCTCCGTGGACGACGCCTACCGAGGCCGGGTCTTCGCGCTCTACGACGTGTTGTTCAACGTGGCCTTCGTGGCCGCGGCCGGCGTCGCGGCGCTGATGCTGCCGCCCGACGGCCGTTCCGTCCTGCTGATCGTGCTGGTGGCCGTGCTCTACGCGGTCATCGCGCTGGCCTTGCGCGGAGAACGCGCGGAGGGGTGATGTTTCACGTGAAACGCCACCCCTCGCAGCTGTCGCGCGCGTCGATGTTTCACGTGAAACATCGACGCGCGGACGAGGCTCTGCCTGCGGACGAGGCTCAGCCTGCGGACCGGGCTCAGCCCTGCGCGGCCCACCACTCCTTGAGCGCGGCCACGGCCTGGTCGTGCTCCATCGGCCCGTTCTCCAGCCGGAGCTCCAGCAGGAACTTGTACGCCTGTCCGATGGCGGGACCGGGACCGATGCCCAGGATCTCCTGGATCTGGTTGCCGTCCAGGTCGGGACGGATCGCGTCGAGCTCCTCCTGCTCCTGGAGCTGGGCGATGCGGTCCTCCAGGCCGTCGTAGGCACGGGAGAGCGCGCCCGCCTTGCGCTTGTTGCGGGTGGTGCAGTCCGAGCGGGTCAGCTTGTGCAGACGCGAGAGCATCGGCCCGGCGTCCCGGACGTAGCGGCGCACGGCCGAGTCGGTCCATTCGCCGGTCCCGTAGCCGTGGAAGCGGAGATGGAGCTCCACGAGCCGCGAGACGTCCTTGATCATCTCGTTGGAGTACTTGAGCGCGGTCATGCGCTTCTTGGTCATCTTCGCGCCCACCACCTCGTGGTGGTGGAAGGAGACCCGGCCGTCCTTCTCGAAGCGGCGGGTGCGCGGCTTGCCGATGTCATGGAGCAGGGCCGCAAGGCGCAGCACCAGGTCGGGGCCGTCCTCCTCCAGGTCGATGGCCTGGTCGAGCACGGTCAGGGAGTGCTCGTAGACGTCCTTGTGGCGGTGGTGCTCATCGCTCTCCAGACGCAGCGCCGGGAGCTCGGGGAGCACATGGTCGGCGAGGCCCGTGTCCACGAGGAGCCCGAGGCCCTTCCTCGGGTGGGAGGAGAGCAGCAGCTTGTTGAGTTCGTCACGGACCCGTTCGGCGGAGACGATCTCGATCCGGCCGGACATCTCCTTCATGGCCGTGACGACCTCGGGGGCCACCTCGAAGTCCAGCTGAGCGGCGAACCGCGCGGCCCGCATCATGCGCAGCGGGTCGTCGGAGAAGGACGCCTCCGGTGTACCCGGCGTACGCAGCACCCGGGCGGCGAGGTCCTCAAGGCCGCCGTACGGGTCGATGAACTCCTTCTCCGGCAGGGCCACGGCCATGGCGTTGACGGTGAAGTCGCGCCGGACGAGGTCCTCGTCGATGGAGTCGCCGTAGGAGACCTCGGGCTTGCGTGAGGTCCGGTCGTACGCCTCCGAGCGGTACGTGGTGACCTCGATCTGGTAGCTCTGATCGACGTCTCCGACGCGGGCCTCTTTCTGGCAGCCGACGGTCCCGAAGGCGATGCCGACCTCCCACACCGCGTCGGCCCACGGACGGACGATCTTCAGTACGTCCTCGGGGCGGGCGTCGGTGGTGAAGTCCAGGTCGTTGCCGAGCCGGCCGAGCAACGCGTCCCGTACCGAGCCACCGACCAGCGCGAGGCTGAAGCCGGCCTCCTGGAAACGGCGGGCGAGGTCGTCGGCGACAGGGGACACACGCAGCAGTTCACTGACCGCGCGGCGTTGCACCTGGCTCAGTGCAGTCGGGGTGTCTTCGTTGGCGTTCGGCACAACAGAAAAGGGTACGTGCCCCGGCCCGCGCCGACGTCCTCGTTTTCCCGTGGGCGGTGCACAGGGAGCCGCCGGAGGGGTCCCGTCGAAGATCGGCTGGAGCAGTCCCCGGCACTTGCTCCCAGCGTGCCTCGTTACCATGCCTGGACACAGCAACCGGGAACCACCTACCCCACTGACACCAGAGACAACGACGAGGACGGGCGAACGCGTGGCCGAGGCGGCAGACATCCAGGGAACCGGTCCCTCACCTGCCCGCCGATGGCTGCGGCGCACGATCACCGTCGCCTTCGGCGCGCCGCTCCTCGCCGGTCTCCTCCAGGCCCCGGCCACGTCCTCCCCGGCGTTCGCCGCCGAAGACGCCACCGGCTCGAAGACCGTCGATGTGTCTCTCGACACGCTGGCGCCGAGCGCGCCCGTCGAGGGGGACACGGTCACCGTCACCGGCACGGTGACCAACCGGGGCAAGAAGGCGGTGACCGACGCGACCGTGAACCTGCGCGTCGGGCCGCAGATGACGAGCCGCAGTGAGATCGAGCAGGTGACGGGGCGCACCGGCTACCGGGACGACAGCGATCCCGCTCCCCTCGAAGACGCCCCCACGGTCAAGATCCCCCGGCTGGGCCCCGGCCTCAGTGCGGACTTCTCCCTCTCCGTGCCGGTCTCCGACCTCGGACTCGACGAGGCGGGCGTCTACCAGCTGGGCGTCTCGCTCACCGGTCAGACCTCGGACCGCCGCTACGACCGGGTGCTCGGCATCGAGCGGACCTTCGTCCCGTACCAGCCCGAGGCCACCGAGAAGAGAACCCAGCTCACCTACCTCTGGCCGCTGATCTCCTCGGCCCATGTGTCGGCCGAGACGGCGACCGACGACCAGCAGACCCCGGTGTTCGAGGACGACACCCTGGCGGCCGAGCTGAAGCCGGGCGGGCGGCTCGACGAGCTCGTCTCGCTGGGCAAGGACCTCCCGGTCACCTGGGTGGTCGATCCGGATCTGCTGGCCTCCGTCGATGCCATGGCGAACGGCTACCGCGTCAAGGACGGCACCCTGCACGTCCCGGGCAAGCACCAGGCCGTCGCCGAGCGGTGGCTGGACGCGCTGGAGAAGGCCGTCCAGGGCCACAAGGTCGTCGCCCTGCCCTTCGCCGACCCCGACCTCGCCTCCCTCGCCCACCGCGGCAAGGACGTCCCCGGCTCGCTGGAGCACCTCCAGTCGGCGACCGCCCTCGCCGGAACCACGGTCGAGACCATCCTCCACGTCCAGCCCGCCACCGACTTCGCCTGGCCCGTCGACGGGGCCGTCGACCCGTCCATCGTGGCGGTGGCGACCTCGGCCGGCGCCGACAAGGTGATCGCCCGCAGCGACAGCGTCCGCGACGACCTCTCGTACACGCCCACCGCGGCCCGACCCTTCAGCAACGGCACCACCGCCGTGGTGAGCGACGCGCTCCTGTCCACGACCTTCGAGGGGGACATGGTCCGGACGGAGAACTCGACCCTCGCGGTCCAGGAGTTCCTCGCCCAGTCCCTCGCGATCACCCTGGAACAGCCGGAGGACCAGCGCAGCATCGTGGTCGCCCCGCAGCGGGTGCCGACCGCCGCGCAGGCGCAGACCATGGCGACCGCCCTGCGCGGTCTCTCCGCCAAGCGGTGGAGCCAGCCGAGCGACCTCCTGGCGGCCGCCGGCGCCAAGCCGGACCCCGACGCCTCCACCGCGGTGCCCGCCGGCTCCCGGTACCCCAAGAAGCTGCGCGACCGGGAGCTTCCGGTCCAGGCCTTCCGCGACATGAAGACCACGCGCGACGAGCTGGACGACTTCAAGGTCATCCTCACCGCCCAGTACCGCGTCGTGCCTCCGTTCACCAACGCGATCAACCGCGAGATGGCGACCTCGTGGCGGGGGCAGGCCCGAGCCGCCGCGCTCTACCGGATCAACGTCCTGGAGTATCTGCAGACCCTCACCGAGGGGGTCCAGCTGGTCGACAAGTCCGACCTCACCCTCTCCGGCCGCAGCGCGACGATCCCCGTGACCGTCCAGAACAAGCTGCTGCAGGACGTACATCTCGTGCTGCGGCTCACCTCCGGCAGCAAGAACCGCCTCAACCTGAACGGCGAGCGGTACAAAGAGCTGCCCGTGAAGATCAGCGGCGGCCACAGCCAGTCGGTGAAGTTCTCCGCCTCCGCCAATGTCAACGGCCAGGTGCCGATGACGGCCCAGCTCTACACCGAGGACGGCACCCCCTACGGTCAGCCGATGACGTTCACCGTGAAGGTCTCCGAGATCACCGCCACGGTGATGCTCGTGATCGCCGGTGGCGTCCTCCTCCTCGTCCTGGCCGGCGTGCGGATGTACAGCCAGCGCAAGCGGGTGGCCGCGCGGAACGCCGAGGCCGAAGCGGCGGAGACGGACGACACCACCCCGGAGGAGACGGAGCCGCAGCCGGAATCCGGGGCGGATCACGAGGCGGAGCCCACGGCGGACACGCCGCGCGAGCCGGAAGCCCCTTCGGAGGAGCCCGCCGCGGACGAACCCGAGCAGCCGAGTGACCCGACACCGGACACCGGGCCCGAAAGCGGCAACCCGTCGGGCCCGAGTGAGAAAGTGGACCGTTGAGCGATGTCGTGGCCGGTCGGCCGGGGACGATGAGGTGGGGTAACCATGAACGCGCCGTACGACGGTGACCGCGGCCAGGGCGCGGGCGGCACGCCGCCGTCCGGTGGGCCGCCCCCGGCACCCCCCGGCTCGGGCTACCCGCCGGTGCCGCCCCCGCCGCCGGGCTCCCCTGGCCCGCAAGGCCACACCCCCTACACGCCGGACGGCTACGCACAGGACGGCTACCAGCAGAACCCCTACGCCCAGGACCCCTACGTCCAGGACGTCTTCACCCACGACCCGTACCGGGCCCAGGACCTGTCCGCGCAGGACCCGGTGACCGAGGCGCTCTACGACCGCGCCGCGCATCCGCCGCCCCCGCCCGGCACGTACCAGGAGCCGCAGCCGCTCTACCAGCAGCCGGCCGCGCCCCACCACGCTCCCGACCCCCGGGTGTGGGCCCAGACCCCGGCGCCCGAGCCCGAGGGGCCGTCCCGCCACCTGCCGTACGGCGACGACGCGCGCACCGTCCAGTTCACCGGCGTCGACGACCTGGTGACCCGGGCCGGTGAGGAGGAGCCCGAGCCGGACGCCTTCGCGCACCTCTACCGGGACCAGCAGACGCCCGGCCAGGTGCCCCCGCCCGCCCCGGAGCCGGATCCCATGCCCGCCCCCGCCCCCAAGAAGTCCGGCCGCGCCTCCGGGCTGCTGAAGTCGAGCGCGGTGATGGCCGCCGGCACCCTGGTCTCCCGGCTCACCGGCTTCGTCCGCAGCCTGGTGATCACCGGCGCGCTCGGCGCCGCCCTGCTCGGCGACACCTTCACCATCGCCTACACCCTGCCGACGATGATCTACATCCTCACCGTCGGCGGCGGCCTCAACTCGGTCTTCGTCCCGCAGCTCGTCCGCTCGATGAAGAACGACGAGGACGGCGGCGAGGCCTACGCCAACCGCCTGCTCACCCTGGTGATGGTGGCGCTCGGCGCGATCGTGGTCCTGGCCGTCTTCGCGGCGCCGCTGCTCATCCGGCTGATGTCGAACACCATCGCCGACGACGCCGCGGCCAACAGCGTGGCCGTGACGTTCGCCCGCTACTGCCTGCCCACGATCTTCTTCATGGGTGTGCATGTGGTGATGGGTCAGATCCTCAACGCCCGCGGCAAGTTCGGCGCGATGATGTGGACCCCGGTCCTCAACAACATCGTCATGATCGTCACCTTCGGCCTGTTCATCTGGGTCTACGGCACCTCCGCCGAGTCCCACATGGGCGTGCAGACCATCCCCGACGACGGCATCCGCCTGCTCGGCATCGGCACCCTGCTCGGACTCGTCGTCCAGGCCCTGGCGATGATCCCGTACCTCCGGGAAACCGGCTTCCGCTTCCGGCCCCGCTTCGACTGGAAGGGCCACGGGCTCGGCAAGACGGTCAAGCTCGCCAAGTGGACGGTGCTCTTCGTCCTCGCCAACCAGGCCGGCGTCCTGGTCGTCACCCAGCTCGCCACGGCGGCCGGTGAGGAGTCCGGCAGGAACGGTGCCGGCTTCCTCGCCTACTCCAACGCCCAGCTGATCTGGGGCATGCCGCAGGCCATCATCACGGTTTCCGTCATGGCCGCGCTGCTGCCGCGGATCTCCCGGGCCGCCCACGACAACGACCCGGGCGCCGTCCGGGACGACATCTCGCAGGGGCTGCGCAACTCGGCCGTCGCGATCGTCCCGGTGTCCTTCGCCTTCCTGGCCCTCGGCGTCCCCATGTGCACCCTGCTCTACGCCTCCAGCGGCGTCGAGGCCGCCCAGGGCATGGGCTTCATCCTGATGGCCTTCGGCCTCGGCCTGATCCCCTACTCCGTCCAGTACGTCGTCCTCCGTGGCTTCTACGCCTACGAGGACACCCGGACGCCCTTCTACAACACGGTCATCGTCGCGGCCGTCAACGCGGCCGCCTCCGCGATCTGTTACGTCGTCCTGCCCGCCCAGTGGGCCGTCGTCGGCATGGCCGCCTCGTACGGCCTCGCCTACGCCGTCGGGGTCGGCATCGCCTGGCGCCGCCTCCGCAAGCTGCTGGGAGGCGACCTGGACGGCACCCATGTGATGCGGACCTACGCCCGCCTCTGCATGGCCTCCGTGCCCGCCGCGATCGTCGCCGGCGCCGCCGGCTTCGGCCTGCTGAAGCTCCTCGGCGAGGGCGCGTTGGGCTCGCTCGTCGCCCTGATCATCGGCGGAGCGGTGCTTCTCGGTGTCTTCTTCGTCGCGGCCAAGCGCATGCGGATCGCCGAGCTGAACACCCTGGTCGGAATGGTGCGCGGACGCCTGGGACGCTGAACCGGTCGGACCCGCACAACCATCGGGGGGAACCGCGTGTCGTGCATAGCGTCCGACTGTGGGCACAATTGGTCTGGCTGTTGGATGTGGCGCAACGGATGGGGAGGCAGGAACGACGGTGGCGGAACGTAGCACGGCTGCCGTCGACGTGGCCGACAACAGCGGTGACGACCCGCTGACCGCCAAGGCGGGCACGGCCGCGACCGACGGGGTGGCGGACAAGCAGAAGACGGCGGAACAGACCGCCGAGGCCACGGACAAGAAGGCGGTCGAACGACAGAGCGGCGAACAGCCCTCCATTACGGCTCCGGAGCTGCACAGCGGCCACAAACTGGCCAGGCGCTACCGGCTGGAGGAGTGCGTCACCCGTCTGGACGGCTTCAGCAGTTGGCGTGCCGTCGACGAGAAACTGCGGCGTGCCGTCGGGGTCCACCTGCTGCCCGCCGACCACCCCAGGGCCCGTTCGGTCCTGGCCGCGGCCCGTTCCTCGGCCCTCCTCGGCGACCCCCGCTTCGTGCAGGTCCTCGACGCCGTCGAGGAGAACGACCTCGTGTACGTCGTGCACGAGTGGCTGCCCGACTCCACCGAGCTCACCGCGCTGCTCGCGACCGGCCCGCTGGAGCCCCACGACGCCTACCAGCTCGTCAGCCAGGTCTCCCAGGCCATGGCCGCCGCCCACCGCGAAGGCCTCGCCCACCTCCGGCTCACGCCGAGCGCCGTCCTGCGCAGCTCCACCGGGCAGTACCGGATCCGCGGCCTGGCCGTGAACGCCGCCCTGCGCGGCATCACCGCCGAACGCCCGCAGCGCAACGACACCGAGGCCATCGGCGCGCTCCTCTACGCCGCGCTCACCCAGCGCTGGCCGTACGACAGCGACGCCTACGGCCTCTCCGGCCTCCCCAAGGGCGTCGGCCTGCTCCCGCCCGATCAGGTCCGCGCCGGCGTTCACCGCGGCCTCTCCGAGATCGCCATGCGCGCCCTGGCGAACGACGGGGCCACCGCCTCCCGCCAGGAGCCCCCCTGCACCACTCCGGACGAGCTGGCCAAGGCCGTGGCAGCGATGCCCCGTGTGAAGCCCCCGGAGCCCGAGTTCACCGCCCCGCCCGAGTACCAGCGCACGACGTACCAGCAGGGCACGTACGGGCGCCCCCAGGTGCACCCGGCGGCCACCCAGCCGGTGGTCGTCCCGCCGCCCCCGCTGCAGAGCCGTACCGGCAAGGCGCTGAAGTGGGCCGTCTCGGCCCTCCTGATCGCCGCCCTGGGCCTCGGCAGCTGGCAGATCGCGGACCGGCTCCTCGCACCGGACTCCCCGCAGAAGGAGACCCCGGTCGCGCCACCGCAGGTCGACGAGAAGGCCGCGCCTCTCCAGCCGGTCGCCATCGAGTCGGCCCGCGACTTCGACCCGCTGGGGAACGGCTCCGAGAAGCCCCAGGCCATAGACCGTGCCTACGACGGCGACCCCAGCACCTTCTGGTACACCGAGAACTATCACGGTCCCGGCTTCGCCAATCTGAAGACCGGCGTGGGCCTCGTGCTCGACCTGGGCAAGGCGCAGAAGATCAGCTCAGTCGACCTTTCGTTCGTGGGACACACCTCGGTGGAGCTGCGCACGGCGCCCTCCGACGCCTCGTCCGAGCCGTCCCTGCCCGACGCGTACACGACCCAGGTCGCCGGCGCCGGCAGCCAGGTGACGCTGAAGCTCCCCAAGCCCGTCACCACCCGCTACGTTCTCGTGTGGCTGACGGAACTGCCCTCCAACGACGGGGGCTACCGAGGCAAGCTGAGCGAAGTAAAGATCATGGGCTGACGACCGCAGGGGAGGGGGCTCACCGTTGGACCAACCGATAGACGACGCCACGGACGACCGGGAACTCCTGGCTCGTCATGTCGCCGGCGATCCCGATGCCTTCGGTGAGCTCGTACGGCGCCACCGTGACCGGCTCTGGGCGGTGGCCCTGCGCACCCTGGGGGACCGCGAGGAGGCCGCTGACGCCGTCCAGGACGCCCTGTTGTCGGCCTTCCGGGCCGCCCACACCTTCCGTGGCCAGTCGGCCGTCACGACGTGGCTCCACCGCATCACGGTGAACGCCTGCCTCGACCGTCTCCGCAAGACGGCTTCGCGCAGGACCTCACCCGTCGACGACGACGACCGCTTCGAGCAGCTCCTGGAACCCCACGAGTCCGCGGAGGCCCCCGTGGAACGGCAGGACGTCCACCGTGAAGTCCTCGCCGCGCTCGCTTCGATCCCCGCCGATCAGCGCGCCGCCCTCGTCCTGGTCGACATGCAGGGATACCCGGTGGCGGAGGCGGCCCGTATCCTCGGCGTTCCCACCGGCACCGTGAAGAGCCGCTGCGCGCGCGGGCGGGCACGACTGCTTCCGATGGTCACTCATCTGCGCGCCGACACCGTGGGTAACGAAGCTCCCGATGGGGGAAGGAACCGGACGCCGGGGACATCCGTCCCACCGGTGCCGGGGCCGACGGATTCCGGACCGACTGATCCAGCTGCTGTGAAGGGCGGAGGTGGGCGCACGTGACTTCCACGGCCGGCAGGGCCAACACCACACAGCACCCGGACGTCTCGGAAATCTCCGATCTGACCGAAGGGCTCCTCTCACCGACCCGCTCGGCCGCAGTCCGCCGCCATCTGGACGGCTGCCCCCTCTGCGCGGACGTACGGACCTCCCTGGAGGAGATCAGAGGACTGCTCGGCACCCTTCCCGGGCCGCCCCGCATGCCCGCGGAGATCGCCGGACGGATCGACGCCGCCCTCGCCGCCGAAGCCCTCCTCAACGCCACCACGCCGGAGAGCGATACCTCCGTTTCACGTGAAACATCGCCCGCCACGGCCGAAGCGGCCCCTGCGGCGATTTCCGCGCCTGTCACGGAACGCCCCTCGGACCGTGCCACGGACCGTGGCAAGGACCGCCCTGCCGGTCGTTCCAGTGCCGCCACCGGCCCCGGGCGGGCCGGCAAGCCCCGTCGTCGTCGCATCGCCCTGCTCTCGACGCTCGGCGCCGCCTTCGGAGCCGTCGTCCTCGGAACGAGCCTCTATCTCAGTCAGGCGGGCAACGTGACCGCCGGTGGTGAGGCGGCCGACACCAAGAAGGCCGGCACCGTCGCCGGGGCGGCCCAGCTCCCCTTCTCCGGCTCCCCGGTCGAGGACCGGGTCCGCGCGCTCCTGACCGAGAACGAGTCCGCCGGGACACCCCGTGGAATCGGCCCGGAATCGATGTCCGCCGAGGCGGAGACCAAGGCCCCCGAGCGGAACAGGGACAGCGCCGTCCCCGGCTGCGTCGTGGCCGGCACCGGCCGCTCCGACGCGGTACTGGAACACGAGCAGGGCGAATACCAGGGGAAGCCTGCCTATCTGCTGGTCCTCACCGATCCCGCGGACAGCAAGCGGGTCCAGGCCTATGTGCTCGACGGCTCCTGCGCGGAGCGGACCACCGGGAGCGGAAGCCCGGCCGCTGATCTGCTGTTCAGCGAGACATACCCCCGCTCCTGACCTCACTCCCCGTCCGGCGACGGTGCCGCGCGGCGGTTTCGGGAATGCGCGCCCCTTAGGATCCGTTGGGTGGGGTGAGAGTGACCGAGACAACCGCCCCCGTAGGCAGTGCCAGTCTGCAGAGACGAGGAAGAAACCCGTGAGCGACGTCCGTAACGTGATCATTATCGGCTCCGGGCCCGCGGGTTACACCGCTGCGCTCTACACCGCCCGAGCGTCGCTGAACCCCCTGGTCTTCGAAGGTGCCGTCACCGCCGGTGGCGCGCTCATGAACACCACCGAGGTCGAGAACTTCCCCGGCTTCCGCGACGGCATCATGGGCCCGGACCTGATGGACAACATGCGGGCCCAGGCCGAGCGCTTCGGCGCCGAGCTCGTCCCCGACGACATCATCGCCGTGGACCTGTCCGGTGAGATCAAGACCGTCACCGACACCGCCGGCACCGTGCACCGCGCCAAGGCCGTCATCGTCACCACCGGCTCGCAGCACCGCAAGCTCGGCCTCCCGAACGAGGACGCTCTCTCCGGCCGCGGTGTCTCCTGGTGCGCCACCTGCGACGGGTTCTTCTTCAAGGACCAGGACATCGCCGTCGTCGGCGGCGGCGACACCGCGATCGAGGAGGCCACCTTCCTCTCGCGCTTCGCCAAGACGGTCACGATCGTCCACCGCCGGGACAGCCTGCGTGCCTCGAAGGCCATGCAGGAGCGCGCCTTCGCCGACCCGAAGATCTCTTTCGCCTGGGACAGCGAGGTCACCGAAATCCACGGTGAGCAGAAGCTCAACGGCCTGACCCTGCGCGACACGAAGACCGGCGAGACCCGCCAGCTGGCCGTCACCGGCCTCTTCATCGCCGTGGGCCACGACCCGCGGACCGAGCTCTTCAAGGGCCAGCTGGACCTCGACGAGGAGGGCTACCTCAAGGTCGCCGCCCCGTCGACGCGCACCAACCTCACGGGTGTCTTCGGCGCCGGCGATGTCGTCGACCACACCTACCGTCAGGCCATCACGGCCGCCGGCACCGGCTGCTCCGCAGCGCTGGACGCCGAGCGCTTCCTGGCCGCCCTCGCCGACAGCGAGAAGCTGGCCGAGACCCCCGCGGTCTGACCCCGTCTCTCCTCACCCACACCCCGCGAGATCAAGGAGGCCGCTGTGGCCCTGAAGACTGTGACCGACGCTTCCTTCGAAGAGGACGTCCTCAAGAGCGACAAGCCCGTCCTGGTGGACTTCTGGGCCGAGTGGTGCGGCCCGTGCCGCCAGATCGCCCCGTCGCTTGAGGCCATCGCCGCCGAGCACGGCGAGATCGAGATCGTGAAGCTCAACATCGACCAGAACCCGGCCACGGCTGCCAAGTACGGCGTCATGTCCATCCCGACGCTGAACGTCTACCAGGGCGGCGAGGTCGTGAAGACGATCGTCGGTGCCAAGCCGAAGGCCGCCCTCCTGCGCGACCTCGAGGGCTTCGTCGAGCCGAGCAAGGCCTGATGCTCCCGCTCTGTTTCACGTGAAACCGTGAAACAGAAGCAGCGAAACAGAAGCACCGTTTCACGTGAAACAGAGACGGCCCGCCCCTTCCGGGGGGCGGGCCGTTCTCGTGTCCCGACGCTACAGCGGACGCAGGACGGGCTCCTTCTGGACCGCGCCGAGGAGTCGGTCGAGCGCCATCTCGACGTCCTCCTTCCAGGAGAGCGTCGTCCGAAGTTCCAGCCGCAGCCTGGGGAAGGCCGGATGCGGCCGCACCGTCTTGAAGCCCACAGCCAGCAGATGATCGGCCGGAAGCACACAGGCCGGCTCCTTCCACCGGGCGTCCCCGAACGCCTCGATGGCCTTGAAGCCCCGCCGCAGGAGGTCCTTGGCCACGGTCTGCACGACCATCCGGCCGAGTCCCTGCCCCTGGTAGCCGGGCATGATCCAGGCCGTCATCAACTGCGCGGCATCGGCCGCCACAGGGCTCGTGGGGAAGGCCGTGGAACGCGGCACATAGGCCGGGGGAGCGTAGAGGACGTAGCCGACCGGCACTTCGTCGACATAGACCACCCGGCCGCAGGAGCCCCACTCCAGGAGAACCCCCGAGATCCAGGCCTCCTTCTCCAGCTCCGGACGCCCCGCCTTCACCGCGGCTTCTCCACTGACCGGGTCGAGCTCCCAGAAGACGCAGGAGCGACACCGCTTGGGCAGATCCGGAAGGTTGTCCAGCGTGAGCGGTACGAGCCGACGCCCCACGGCCGCGCCTCACTTCCCTCGCGTTCGAGCACGGATACGCCTCCTGGAATCGTATCGATCGACCGATCGGGACGACACCGCTCACAGGCAAAGGGCGGGCCGCGTTCCGGTGAAACCGGAGCACGGCCCGCCCTCAGCGGCCTTGGGCAGCGGAAGGCGTCAGCCCTCCGCCCCCTTCTCTGCGTTCTTCTGATCCATGACCCGACCCTCGCCGGGAGCCAGGGTCGCCAGGATCCGGTCCAGATCCTCCACCGAGGCGAACTCGACGACGATCTTTCCCTTCTTCTGACCGAGGTCGACCTTCACCCGAGTCTCGAAGCGGTCCGAAAGACGGGAGGCGAGATCCGTGAGCGCGGGCGACACCCGGCCACCGGCTCGCGGCTTCGTCGGCTTGACCGCACCGCCGGGCTCCTCGGAGCCCATGACGCTCACCATCTCCTCGACGGTACGCACCGAGAGGCCTTCGGAGACGATCCGGTACGCCAGCTTGTCCTGGGCCTCCGGGTCCTCGACACCGAGCAGCGCCCTCGCGTGGCCGGCGGAGAGCACTCCGGCGGCCACCCGGCGCTGCACCGGCGGGGAGAGGCGCAGCAGTCGCAGCGTGTTGGAGATCTGCGGGCGAGAGCGCCCGATCCGCTCCGCGAGCTGGTCGTGGGTGCAGCCGAAGTCCTTGAGCAGCTGCTCGTAGGCGTGAGCCTCTTCGATCGCGTTCAGCTGGGCACGGTGGAGGTTCTCCAGGAGCGCGTCCAGGAGCATCTTCTCGTCGTCGGTGTCCCGGACGATCGCCGGGATCCGCTCCAGTCCCGCTTCCTTGGACGCCCGCAGACGCCGCTCGCCCATGACCAGCTCATAGCCCTCGTCATCGGTCTTGCGCACGACCACGGGCTGGAGGAGGCCGACCTCCTTGATGGAGACGACGAGCTCCGCCAGGGCGTCCTCGTCGAAGACCTCACGCGGCTGGTGCCGGTTGGGAACGATGGAGTCGAGCGGAAGCTCGGTGAAGTAGGCACCCGCCGGAGGCTCCGGCCGGACCACCGGCTCGGCATCGTTCCACGCCGGAGTCGACTCCGGGGACTGCGCGCTCTGCGGGAGGGACGCCAGCTTCGCGGCCGCGACCCCCCGGTCCGAGGGCATACCGGGGACCGCACCGGGCGAGGCCACACCCACGCCGCCCGAAGGCGACTGCCGTTCCTGGGGAGCAGCGGGGATCAGCGCACCGAGCCCACGCCCCAATCCCCTACGTCGCTCACTCACTGGATCCCCTCCGACATGCTGCGCTGGTGGTTCTGGTGCCCGACATGGGCGTGCTGCGGGTCATAGTGCACGGCAGCCCCCCGCAGGGCGATCTCACGGGCCGCTTCGAGGTACGACAGGGCACCGCTGGAGCCCGGGTCGTAGGTGAGGACCGTCTGCCCGTAGCTCGGTGCCTCCGAGATGCGGACGGACCTCGGGATGCTGGTCCGGAGGACCTCCTCGGCGAAGTGTGTGCGCACCTCGTCGGCGACCTGGGAGGCGAGCCTCGTCCGGCCGTCGTACATGGTGAGCAGGATCGTCGAGACATGGAGCGCCGGGTTGAGGTGCCCCCGGACCAGGTCGACGTTCCGCAGGAGCTGGCCGAGCCCCTCCAGCGCGTAGTACTCGCACTGGATCGGGATCAGCACCTCGGCTCCGGCGACCATGGCGTTGACCGTGAGGAGACCGAGCGAGGGCGGGCAGTCGATCAGGATGTAGTCGAGGGGCTGCTCGTAGGCCTGGATCGCCCGCTGCAGGCGGCTCTCACGGGCCACGAGCGACACCAGCTCGATCTCCGCGCCGGCGAGGTCGATGGTGGCGGGGGCGCAGAACAGGCCCTCGACGTCCATGACCGGCTGCACGACCTCGGAGAGCGGCCTGCTGTCCACGAGAACGTCGTAGATCGAGGGGACCTCGGCGTGGTGGTCGATGCCGAGCGCCGTGGAGGCGTTGCCCTGCGGGTCGAGGTCGATGACCAGGACCCGGGCCCCGTGCAGGGCGAGGGACGCGGCAAGGTTGACCGTCGTGGTCGTCTTACCCACGCCGCCCTTCTGATTGGCGACCACCATCACGCGAGTCTGCGCCGGGCGGGGAAGTCCCTCACCGGCACGACCCAGGGCCTCTACTGCCAGCTGGGCAGCACGACCAATGGGGGTGTCGTCCATCGGGGGCGGTGTTTCACGTGAAACATCCTCCCCCACCGATTCGGTTCGGGGACCGGGGACCGGATCGGTCATCGGTCCCGCGATGTTGGCGTCGGACCGCAAGGATTCACTCTCCTCGGCTTCAGGCTCGCGATGGGGAGAGCCTGCCATGCTTTCGGGGTCGTGAACCAGCGAGGCCGGTGGTTCTGTGGGTGAATCCACCTCTGTGGACATCTCCGTAACCCTCGCGGGTGGGTTCACGCGGGGTCGACGGTCCCGGGGCGTGGCAGCCGCGCGACCGCGGCTGATGATCCCCTGCAGCAGTGAGCGACGTTTCACGTGAAACACCATGCCCCTGCTGCCCGGCCGGGACCGTTCGACACTCCGAAATGGTACGAATGCGACGCTCAGCGGCGTCGACGGGTCTTGCTCGTCCGGGCGGCCTTGGCTCGCTTGGCGGCGAACCGCACCCCGCCCGGGCTCTCGCCGACCTCGACCCGGACAACCGTGGACAGCGGATCGACGATCCCCTCGCCCACCTGCAGCACGGAGGTCTCCACCACACCGAGACGGGAGAGCGCGGCACGAGCCCCGCTGATCTCCTCCTCCGCGGTGTCGCCCTTGAGCGCCAGCATCTCCCCGTACGGACGCAGCAGGGGAACTCCCCAGCCGGCCAGCCGGTCGAGCGGCGCCACCGCGCGGGCGGTCACCACATGCACGGGCGTGATCTTGCCGAGCATCTCCTCCGCACGCCCACGGACCACGGTCACGTGGTCGAGGCCGAGCAGCTCGACGACCTCCTGAAGGAAGTTCGTCCGGCGAAGAAGCGGCTCCAGGAGCGTGATCTTCAGGTCGGGGCGGACCAGAGCCAGAGGGATGCCGGGAAGTCCGGCGCCCGAGCCCACGTCGCAGACGGTGACGCCCTCGGGGACGACCTCGGAGAGGACCGCACAGTTCAGCAGGTGACGCTCCCACAGCCGCGGAACCTCACGCGGTCCGATCAGACCGCGCTTCACACCCGCGTCCGCGAGGAGCTCCGCGTACCGCACGGCCTCAGGGAAGTACTCACCGAAGACTGTCCGCGCCTGCTCCGGAGCCTCGGGGAGCTGCGCTTCCTCCGTCACGGGAACCGTCCTTCCGTACCGCACGCATCCTCTGCGGGCGCACTGTGGTGGCTGACTATCAGGCTGACAAAGATCGGCCCCGCCTGCGAACAGACGGGGCCGACACTACGTGAGGGTTCAGGCCGGGAGAACAACGACGAAGCGCTGCGGCTCCTCGCCCTCGGACTCGCTGCGCAGACCGGCGGCGGCGATCGCGTCGTGCACGACCTTGCGCTCGAACGGCGTCATCGGGTCCAGCTTGACCGGCTGGCCGGTGGACTTCACCTCACCCGCGGCCTTGGCACCCAGCTCGGCGAGCTCGGCGCGCTTCTTGGCGCGGAAGCCGGCGATGTCGAGCATCAGACGGCTGCGGTCACCGGTCTCCCGGTGCACGGCCAGCCGGGTCAGCTCCTGGAGCGCCTCCAGGACCTCACCATCGCGACCCACGAGCTTCTGCAGCTCACGAGCCGAGTCGCTGATGATCGAGACCGCGGCGCGGTCCGCCTCGACGTCCATGTCGATGTCACCGTCGAGATCGGCGATGTCGAGCAGGCCCTCGAGGTAGTCGGCCGCGATCTCACCCTCCTGCTCCAGGCGGGTCAGGGTGTCGCCACCCTCGGCGGCGGCGGAGATGGTGCCTTCCGTCACGGATGGACTCCTTCTTGCTTCGGCGAGGCTTACTTCTTGGAGGACGGGTGCTTGGGCCGCTGCTGGCCCTTGCGCTGACCGGACTTGCCCTGCTGACGGGCGCCTCCGGAGTTGGCGCGGGGGCGCGCGGACTTGTCGCCCTGGGCCTCGCCCTTCGGCTCTTCCTTGGCGGCGGCCTTGGCCGAACCCTGGGGCTTCTTCTCGAGCGAGGTGGTCGGCGTCTCTTCGGCGGCCGGCTCGGCAGCTTCCTCGGAGTCCTTGGCGGTGGCGTGCTGGGCCGCGGCCTGACGCTGGGCCTTGCTCTGGCGCTTGGGCTGCTGACGCCTGGCGGCGGTACCCGCCTCGACGTCGGCCTCGATCGTGTCGCTCTTGATCACGGTGCCGTCGGCCTGGGCGGCGAACCCGGCCTTGGTCAGACCGGAGAAGAAGCGGCGCTCGTTCTCGTTGCGGTCGCTGCTGGCCTTGGCGACGATCATCTTCACGATGGTCTTGCGACGACGGCCGCGGACCTCGCCGTGCTGCGTGATGCTCTTCAGCAGGCGCTGGAGGTAGGAGTCCTGCGCCTTGCTGCCCGGGGTCGGGTTCTGGTTGATCACGTACATCTGCTGGCCCATGGTCCACACGTTGGTGGTCAGCCAGTAGACGAGGACACCGACGGGGAAGTTGATGCCCATGACGGCGAAGATCACCGGGAAGATGTACATGAGCATCTTCTGCTGCTGCATGTACGGCGTCTTCACCGAGAGGTCGACGTTCTTCATCATCAGCTGGCGCTGGGTGAAGAACTGCGAGGCCGACATCATGATGATCATGATCGCGGTGACGATGCGGACGTCGGTCAGGGAGGCGTTGAGCGCCTCGACCTTCTCCGGGCTGTCCATGAACTTCGCGGCGATCGGGGCGCCGAAGATGTGGGCCTGCCGGGCGCTGTCGACCAGCGCCTGGTTCATGACGCCGATTTCCTTGCCCGACGCGATGTTGGACAGCACGTGGTACAGGGCGAAGAAGAACGGCGACTGCGCCAGGATGGGAAGGCACGAGGAGAGCGGGTTGGTACCCGTCTCCTTGTACAGCTTCATCATCTCTTCGGACTGACGCTGCTTGTCGCTCTTGTAGCGCTCCTGGATCGCCTTCATCTTCGGCTGGAGCGCCTGCATGTTCCGCGTCGACTTGATCTGCTTGACGAACAGCGGGATCAGACAGATACGGATCAGCACCACGAGGGACACGATGGACAGGCCCCAGGCCCAACCCGTGTCAGGGCCGAAGATCGCCCCGTACACCTTGTGGAACTGGACGATCACCCATGAGACAGGTGTGGTGATGAAGCTGAACAGACTGGCAATCGTGTCCACTAATCAGGCTCCTTGAGCATTGGGCGAGGTCTCTGCGGCCGGGCTCGTCTCGGCGGTGGACCCGCCCTTGTCGCCGCGCAGCGCGTTCCTCAGCATTTCGTGCCAGCGGGGGCGCTTACGCGGGGGGACGTGATCCACGCCGCCGGGCGACCACGGGTTGCACCGCAGGATGCGCCAGGCGGTCAGGGCCGTGCCCTTGATCGCGCCATGCCGGTCGATGGCCGTGAATCCATAGTGGGAACACGACGGGTAGTACCGGCAGACGGGCCCGAGAAGCGGGCTGATCGTCCACTGGTACAGCTTGATGAGAGCCAGCAGCGGGTACTTCATCGCGCGCCCCCTCCCAGCAGCCGCTGAAGAGCGGCGTCCAGGTCTCGGGACAGCTGTGCGTGTTCGGCGTCGCCGGCTCCGGGCAACGCCCGTACGACCACCAGGCTACCGGGAGGCAGCTCGGTGAGCCGGTCGCGGACGAGGTGGCGCAGACGACGCTTCACTTGGTTGCGTACGACCGCACCGCCCACGGCCTTGCTCACGACGAAACCCGCACGTGCCGGGGGAGCGCTCTCCCCAGGCGCGTGCGGGCTCGTTGCACCGCTGCGTAGGTGGACGACGAGGAGCGGGCGACCGGCCCGGCGCCCTCGGCGTACCGCGGTTGCGAAGTCCTCGCGCCGCCTCAGCCGATTCTCGGTAGGCAGCACGTCATGACCCTGTTAAGCGGATCAGGCGGACAGCTCAGAGCGACCCTTGGAACGGCGGTTCGCAAGGATGGCTCGGCCGGCACGCGTACGCATCCGCAGGCGGAAGCCGTGGGTCTTGGCGCGACGACGGTTGTTCGGCTGGAAGGTGCGCTTGCTCACTCGGGGGCTCCAGAAATGATTCGTAGATGGCGGGACATCGCCTGGCTGTCACCGTGCGCCCACGAGTAGCTCGCAATACGCCCGAGTGCACCGCTTCACGATCACAGACCGTGATCTTTGCCCATCGGAGGCAGGCGGCAGCAGCCATCGACAACTCGACCTGGTTACGGTACGCGCGGCTACGCCATCCGGTCAAACCGACCTGTCGCCACCCCCCATTGTGCACAGGCTGTGGACAACAACTTGAACCACGTCAGCCGCCGCGACTACCGTGGATGGACTCCACAATCTTTTCCGTTCTGTCCTTACCTGTCCTCACGGAACTGTCCTCACGGACATCGACCCACCGTCCCCCGAGAACCACACCATCGTGGGACCTGCGAGAAAGCGTGCCCTGTGGCTGACGTACCTGCTGATCTTGCCGCAGTGTGGCCACGCGTCCTCGAGCATCTCCTCGCCGAGGGCCAGCAGGGAATCGAGCCCAAGGACAAGCAGTGGATCGAGCGCTGCCAGCCCCTCGCCCTGGTCGCGGACACGGCGCTGCTCGCCGTACCCAACGAGTGGGGCAAGCGCGTCCTCGAAGGCCGGCTCGCTCCGCTGATCAGCGAGACCCTCAGCCGTGAGTGCGGCCGCCCGATCCGGATCGCGATCACCGTCGACGACTCCGTCGGCGAGCCGACCCCGCCGGCGCCCCCGCTCCAGCAGTCGCAGCAGCCCCGCTACGACGAGCGCCAGCAGCCCGAGCCGTACGAGAAGTACGACGGCTACGGCCACCGGCCGATGCCCGACGACGGGCTGCCCACCGCGCGCCCGGCCTACCCGGACTACTCGCAGCAGCGCCCCGACCCCGGCGCCTGGCCGCGCACCCAGGAGGACCTGTCCTGGCAGCAGCCCCGGCTGGGCGGCTACCAGGAGCGGGCTCCGTACACCGGCCCGACCGGCCCCGAGCAGTCCCGGCAGTCGCGGTACGACGAGCCGCCCCGGGGCTACGAGCCGCAGCGGCCCGAGCGCGCCGAGCTGCCCGACCCGCAGAACCACGGCGCCCGTCCCGGTCCCCGGCCGGGCGGTCCGGGGGGCGGCCCGGGCGGCGGCCACGGTTCCTCCTCCGCGCAGGGCTCCGGCGCGCCCGGTGAGCAGCACGCTCGGCTGAACCCCAAGTACCTCTTCGACACCTTCGTCATCGGTTCCTCGAACCGTTTCGCGCACGCGGCCGCGGTCGCGGTGGCCGAGGCCCCGGCGAAGGCGTACAACCCGCTCTTCATCTACGGGGAGTCGGGCCTCGGCAAGACCCATCTGCTGCACGCGATCGGGCACTACGCGCGGAGCCTCTACCCGGGCACGCGGGTGCGGTACGTGAGCTCCGAGGAGTTCACGAACGAGTTCATCAACTCGATCCGCGACGGCAAGGGCGACGCCTTCCGCAAGCGCTACCGCGATGTGGACATCCTGCTCGTCGACGACATCCAGTTCCTCGCGAGCAAGGAGTCGACGCAGGAGGAGTTCTTCCACACCTTCAACACCCTCCACAACGCGAACAAGCAGATCGTGCTCTCCTCGGACCGGCCGCCCAAGCAGCTGGTGACCCTGGAGGACCGGCTGCGCAACCGCTTCGAGTGGGGCCTCACCACCGATGTGCAGCCGCCGGAGCTGGAGACGCGTATCGCGATCCTCCGCAAGAAGGCGGTGCAGGAGCAGCTCAACGCCCCGCCGGAGGTACTGGAGTTCATCGCGTCCCGGATCTCGCGGAACATCCGTGAGCTGGAGGGCGCGCTGATCCGGGTGACGGCCTTCGCGAGCCTCAACCGGCAGCCGGTGGACCTGGGGCTCACCGAGATCGTCCTCAAGGACCTGATCCCGGGCGGCGAGGACTCCTCGCCGGAGATCACGGCGCCGGCCATCATGGCGGCCACCGCCGACTACTTCGGTCTGACGGTGGAGGATCTCTGTGGATCCTCCCGCAGTCGCGTCCTGGTGACGGCCCGGCAGATCGCCATGTATCTGTGCCGCGAGCTCACGGACCTGTCGCTGCCGAAGATCGGTGCGCAGTTCGGCGGCCGTGACCATACGACCGTGATGCACGCGGACCGGAAGATCCGTGCGCTGATGGCGGAGCGGCGCTCCATCTACAACCAGGTCACCGAGCTCACCAACCGCATCAAGAACGGCTGACACAGGGCCGTCAGAGCCTCTGAAGGGCGCCCCAGGACTCCTCCTGGGGCGCCCTCAGGCGTTCTCGGACCCGCTCCAAGGGATGCCTCTGTTCGCTGTGCAAGCTGTGTACGAGCGCGGAGTGTTCGATTACTCCGTTCCGGTGGCGGGTTCTCCACAGATTGCGGGATGATCTCCCGTCCACAGGGTGGGGACTGTTGAGTTATCCGGATTGTGTCCACAGGCTGGACTGCTGACAGATCATCATCCCAGGTCAGACCCTTGTGGAATTGTTGGTAAAAGATCTCCACAGGCTGTGGACAGAACTTTCGTCCACAAGGGCTCCCGAAGGTTGTCCACCGGCTGCCCACAGGGTGGGGTCCGTTGCCCACAGCTTCTCCACACCCCTGTCCACTGTTCGGCAACGAATCGCCCGCTCTCACCGCGTCGAGTGAAAGCCGTCACACCAAGGAGGACGGTTGGGCTGTGGGGAACGTGGGTAAAGCTGGGGACAGCGCTGGGGAGAACTCCCCGTGGCCTGTGTATCGGGTGTGCAGAACTTTCGGGTGTCCACAGAGAACCCCAGTTGTCCACCGGCTCCACCCACAGGCGCGGTGGACAAAAAACCGGGCCTGACCTGCGAAAACGACGTTATCCACCGTTTCCACAGGCCCTACTACTACTCCCACTTAGAGTTAGCTAGGAATCCGCTTCGAAGTGGGGCCTGTGCACAACTCGGCGCCGGAGCTCCGACGCGCTCTTGTCGCGACTTGACCCCGAGCAGCACCGAGTGTCGGCGGCGTACGTCAGACTGGTTCCCGCAGTCGACGAAGAGCCAGCAACAAGCAGGAGGCGGTTCCGGTGAAGATCCGGGTGGAGCGCGACGTACTTGCCGAGGCGGTGGCCTGGGTGGCCCGCAGCCTCCCGGCCCGTCCGCCGGCTCCCGTGCTCGCAGGCCTTCTGCTGAAGGCCGAGGACGGCGCGCTGAGCTTCTCGAGCTTCGACTACGAGGTCTCGGCCCGTGTCTCCGTCGAGGCGGAGGTCGAGGAGGACGGCACCGTCCTGGTCTCCGGCCGACTGCTCGCCGACATCTGCCGTGCCCTCCCCAACCGGCCGGTGGAGATTTCCACAGACGGTGTACGGGCGACCGTGGTCTGCGGTTCCTCCCGCTTCACCCTCCACACCCTGCCTGTGGAGGAGTACCCGGCCCTGCCGGAGATGCCCACCGCGACCGGCACCGTCCCCGGTGAGGTCTTCGCCTCCGCCGCCGCGCAGGTGGCCATCGCCGCCGGCCGTGACGACACGCTGCCCGTGCTCACCGGTGTGCGCATCGAGATCGAGGGCGACACGGTCACCCTGGCCTCCACCGACCGCTACCGCTTCGCGGTCCGCGAGTTCCTGTGGAAGCCGGAGTCCCCGGACGCCTCCGCGGTCGCCCTGGTGCCCGCGAAGACCCTCCTGGACACCGCCAAGGCGCTCACGAGCGGCGACACGGTCACCCTGGCGCTCTCGGGCTCCGGCAAGGGCGAGGGCCTCATCGGCTTCGAGGGCGCGGGCCGCCGCACCACCACCCGTCTCCTCGAGGGCGACCTGCCGAAGTACCGGACGCTCTTCCCCACCGAGTTCAACTCGGTCGCGGTCATCGAGACCGCGCCGTTCGTCGAGGCCGTCAAGCGTGTCGCCCTGGTCGCCGAGCGCAACACCCCGGTCCGGCTGAGCTTCGAGCAGGGCGTGCTGATCCTGGAGGCCGGCTCCAGCGACGACGCACAGGCTGTGGAGCGCGTCGACGCGCACCTCGACGGCGACGACATCTCGATCGCCTTCAACCCGACCTTCCTGCTGGACGGCCTGAGCGCGATCGACTCCCCGGTCGCCCAGCTCTCCTTCACGACCTCCACCAAGCCGGCGCTGCTGAGCGGCAAGCCGGCCGTGGACGCCGAGGCGGACGAGGCGTACAAGTACCTGATCATGCCGGTGCGCCTCAGCGGCTGAGGCCGGCCGGGGGTCCCGGGGCCGCCCCCGGGAGGACGCAGCCGGGGCATCGCCTGAGCGGCTGACCCCACAGGTGTGCACCCGGGTCCGGGCGTAGGCTCGGATCCGGGTAAACCGCACACGACGCTTAAGGAATCTCTGATGGAGCTCGGTCTCGTCGGTCTCGGCAAGATGGGCGGCAACATGCGTGAGCGCATCCGCCGCGCAGGCCACACCGTCATCGGATACGACCGCAATCCGGACCTCGCCGATGTCCACAGCCTCGAAGAGCTTGTGGGCAAGCTCAAGGGGCCCCGCGTCGTGTGGGTCATGGTTCCGGCCGGTGCCGCGACCCAGTCCACCATCGACGAGCTGGCCGACCTGCTCTCCCCCGGCGACATCGTCGTGGACGGCGGCAACTCCCGCTGGACGGACGACGAGAAGCACGCCGAGGAGCTGGCGGCCAAGGGCATCGGCTTCGTCGACTGCGGCGTCTCCGGTGGCGTCTGGGGCCTGGAGAACGGCTACGCGCTGATGTACGGCGGCTCCGCCGAGGACGTCGCCAAGGTCCAGCCGATCTTCGACGCGCTCAAGCCCGACGGCGAGTACGGCTCCGTGCACGCCGGCAAGGTCGGCGCCGGCCACTTCGCGAAGATGGTCCACAACGGCATCGAGTACGCGATGATGCAGGCCTACGCCGAGGGCTGGGAGCTCCTGGAGAAGGTCGACTCCGTCACCGACGTACGCGAGGTCTTCCGCTCCTGGCAGGAGGGCACGGTCATCCGTTCCTGGCTGCTCGACCTCGCGGTCAACGCCCTCGACGAGGACGAGCACCTGGACAAGCTGCGCGGCTACGCGTCGGACTCCGGCGAGGGCCGGTGGACGGTCGAGGCCGCCATCGACAACGCCGTGCCGCTGCCGGCGATCACCGCCTCGCTGTTCGCGCGGTTCGCCTCCCGCCAGGACGACTCCCCGCAGATGAAGATGATCGCCGCGCTGCGCAACCAGTTCGGTGGCCACGCGGTCGAGACGAAGAAGTAATCCACAGGCTGTGCACCCCGCGGTGCACAGCCGCCGGGGGAAGAAGGTCGGCGCCCAACCATGCACGTCACGCATCTGTCGCTGGCCGACTTCCGCTCCTACGCCCGGGTCGAGGTCCCGCTCGACCCGGGCGTCACCGCTTTCGTGGGCGCGAACGGCCAGGGCAAGACCAATCTGGTCGAGGCCGTCGGCTATCTCGCGACCCTCTCCAGCCACCGCGTCGCCTCCGACGCCCCGCTCGTCCGGATGGGGGCGGAACGCGCGGTCATCCGCGCCGCCGTCACCCAGGGCGAGCGCTCCCAGCTGGTCGAGCTCGAACTCAACCCGGGCCGGGCCAACCGTGCCCGCATCAACAGGTCCTCGCAGGTCAGACCGCGTGATGTGCTCGGAATCGTACGGACCGTGCTGTTCGCGCCCGAGGACCTCGCCCTGGTGAAGGGCGACCCCGGCGAGCGCCGGCGCTTCCTCGACGAGCTGATCACGGCGCGCACGCCGCGCATGGCGGGCGTGCGCTCCGACTACGAGCGCGTGCTCAAGCAGCGCAACACGCTCCTGAAGTCCGCGGCGATGGCCCGCCGGCACGGCGGCCGGGGCATGGACCTGTCCACCCTCGACGTCTGGGACCAGCACCTGGCGCGGGCCGGGGCCGAGCTCCTCGCCCAGCGGCTCGACCTGATCGCCGTACTGCAGCCGCTCGCGGACAAGGCGTACGAGCAGCTCGCCCCCGGCGGCGGACCGATTCTGCTGGAGTACCGGCCCTCCGCGCCCGGCACCGGGCACACCCGCGAGGAGCTGTACGAGCAGCTGATCGCCGCGCTGGCCGAGGTGCGCAAGCAGGAGATCGAGCGGGGCGTCACCCTCGTCGGACCCCACCGCGACGAGCTGCTCCTCAAGCTCGGCGAGCTGCCCGCGAAGGGGTACGCCAGCCACGGCGAGTCCTGGTCGTACGCGCTCGCGCTGCGGCTCGCCTCGTACGACCTGCTGAGGTCCGAGGGCAACGAGCCCGTCCTCGTCCTCGACGACGTCTTCGCCGAGCTGGACGCGCGCCGGCGCGAACGGCTCGCGGAGCTGGTGGCGGGCGGCGAGCAGGTCCTGGTGACAGCCGCTGTGGACGACGACGTGCCGGGGGTCCTCGCGGGGACGCGGTACCAGGTGGCCGGAGGGACGGTGGAGCGCGTATGAGCGAGGAAAACCTTCCCCAGCCTGTGGATACTCCTGCGGCGCCGTCCGTTCCCGAACCCTCCGGGGTGGATCTCGCGCGGGTCGCGCTGCGCGCCGCCAAGGAGCAGGCGAAGGCCAGGGGCGCGGCCGCCCAGCAGAAGAAGCAGGCCCGGCGCGGGGGCGGTCTGCGCTCCGGCGCGCGCGCCGACGGGCGTGACCCGATGGCGCTCGGCGCCGCGATCAACCGACTGATCACCGAGCGGGGCTGGGAGACGCCGGCGGCGGTCGGCGGGGTCATGGGCCGCTGGCCGCAGATCGTCGGCGAGGACCTGGCGAAGCACTGCGTACCGGTGAGGTTCGACGACGAGCCGGACGCGCGGGTGCTGACCGTGCAGTGCGACTCGACGGCGTGGGCCACGCAGCTGCGTCTCCTCGCGCCGACGCTGGTGGCGCGGCTCAACGAGGACCTCGGTCACGGCACCGTGCGGATGATCAAGGTGCTGGGGCCGGGCGGGCCCCGGCGGGGGTACGGGCCGCTGCGGGCACCGGGGTCCGTGGGACCCGGAGATACCTACGGGTAGCACGGAGGAGCGATTGCCCACAACGCGCTACGGGTCGAAGCGCTGGGTGGCCGTCAGAGGGCTCTGAAGCCCCTGTCCGGATATGGGGAGTCGTTTGGCTCCCGCTCAGGGCGGCACATGCGGACTCAGGCACCGGCAAACCCCCATGACTGTCGGCGCTACCGGTAGACTGGGAGACAATCCCGCCACCCTGCGGAACAAGTCGAACGACGCAGCCGCTCCCGTATGCCCGGAGAACGGCCTGTGCTGTGCCAGAAAGGGCGCTTCGTGGCCGATTCCGGCGACCCCAACGAGAACAACCAGTACACCGCCAGCAACATCCAGGTCCTCGAAGGCCTGGATGCCGTGCGCAAGCGCCCTGGCATGTACATCGGCTCGACCGGCGAGCGCGGTCTGCACCACATGGTGCAGGAGGTCGTCGACAACTCGGTCGACGAAGCCCTGGCCGGCCACGCCGACACCATCGACGTGACGATCCTGGCCGACGGCGCCGTGCGCGTCGTCGACAACGGCCGTGGCATCCCGGTCGGCATCGTGGCTTCCGAGGGCAAGCCCGCCGTCGAGGTCGTGCTGACCGTGCTCCACGCGGGCGGAAAGTTCGGCGGCGGCGGCTACGCCGTCTCCGGCGGTCTGCACGGTGTCGGCGTGTCGGTCGTGAACGCCCTGTCCACCAAGGTCTCCGTCGAGATCAAGACCGACGGCCACCGCTGGACGCAGGACTACAAGATGGGCGCCCCGACCGCGCCCCTCGCGCAGCACGAGGCGACCGACGAGACCGGCACCTCGGTCACGTTCTGGGCCGACCCGGACATCTTCGAGACGACCGAGTACTCCTTCGAGACGCTCTCGCGCCGCTTCCAGGAGATGGCCTTCCTCAACAAGGGCCTGACGATCTCGCTCACCGACGAGCGCGAGTCCGCCAAGGCCACGGTCGGCGCCGACGACCCGGACGCCGAGGCGGCCGCCGAGCCGGCCGCGCGCACGGTGAAGTACCACTACGAGGGCGGCATCGTCGACTTCGTGAAGTACCTCAACTCGCGCAAGGGCGAGCTGGTCCACCCCACCGTCATCGACCTCGAGGCGGAGGACAAGGACAAGGCCCTGTCCCTCGAGGTCGCGATGCAGTGGAACAGCGGCTACAGCGAGGGCGTGTACTCCTTCGCCAACATCATCCACACCCACGAGGGCGGCACGCACGAGGAGGGCTTCCGCGCCGCGCTGACCTCGCTGATCAACAAGTACGCGCGCGACAAGAAGCTGCTCCGCGAGAAGGACGACAACCTCACGGGCGACGACATCCGCGAGGGTCTGACCGCGATCATCTCGGTCAAGCTGAGCGAGCCGCAGTTCGAGGGCCAGACCAAGACCAAGCTGGGCAACACGGAGGTCAAGACCTTCGTCCAGAGGGCGGTCTACGAGCACCTCAACGACTGGCTCGACCGCAACCCGATCGAGGCCGCGGACATCATCCGCAAGTCGATCCAGGCCGCCACCGCGCGCGTGGCGGCCCGCAAGGCGCGCGACCTGACCCGTCGCAAGGGCCTGCTGGAGTCGGCGTCGCTGCCGGGCAAGCTGTCCGACTGCCAGTCGAACGACCCCGCCAAGTGCGAGATCTTCATCGTCGAGGGTGACTCCGCCGGCGGCTCGGCCAAGTCCGGCCGCAACCCGATGTACCAGGCCATCCTGCCGATCCGCGGCAAGATCCTGAACGTCGAGAAGGCCCGGATCGACAAGATCCTGCAGAACACCGAGGTCCAGGCGCTCATCTCGGCCTTCGGCACCGGTGTGCACGAGGACTTCGACATCGAGAAGCTCCGCTATCACAAGATCATCCTGATGGCGGACGCCGACGTCGACGGTCAGCACATCAACACCCTGCTGCTGACCTTCCTCTTCCGCTTCATGCGGCCGCTGGTCGAGGCCGGTCACGTCTACCTCTCCCGCCCGCCGCTCTACAAGATCAAGTGGGGCCGGGACGACTTCGAGTACGCGTACTCGGACCGGGAGCGGGACGCGCTCGTCGAGCTGGGCAAGCAGAGCGGCAAGCGGATCAAGGAAGACTCGATCCAGCGCTTCAAGGGTCTCGGCGAGATGAACGCCGAGGAGCTGCGCGTCACCACCATGGACGTCGAGCACCGCGTACTCGGCCAGGTCACCCTGGACGACGCCGCGCAGGCCGACGACCTGTTCTCGGTGCTGATGGGCGAGGACGTCGAGGCACGCCGCTCGTTCATCCAGCGCAACGCCAAGGACGTTCGCTTCCTCGATATCTGAGTCGGTCTCAGCTGACCGTACGAAAGGACTGACGACCAGCAATGGCCGACGAAACCACCCCGACCGGGACCACCGAAGAAGAGCCCGTGCTGCGGATCGAGCCCGTCGGGCTCGAGACCGAGATGCAGCGCTCGTACCTCGACTACGCGATGTCCGTCATCGTGTCCCGCGCGCTGCCCGACGTACGGGACGGCCTCAAGCCCGTCCACCGTCGCGTGCTGTACGCGATGTACGACGGCGGCTACCGGCCCGAGAAGGGCTTCTACAAGTGCGCCCGCGTCGTCGGTGACGTCATGGGTACGTACCACCCGCACGGCGACTCCTCGATCTACGACGCGCTCGTCCGCCTCGCCCAGCCCTGGTCGATGCGCATGCCGCTCGTCGACTCCAACGGTAACTTCGGCTCCCCGGGCAACGACCCGGCAGCCGCCATGCGTTACACCGAGTGCAAGCTCATGACGCTGTCGATGGAGATGCTCCGGGACATCGACGAGGAGACCGTCGACTTCCAGGACAACTACGACGGCCGCAACCAGGAGCCGACGGTCCTGCCGTCCCGCTTCCCGAACCTGCTGATCAACGGCAGCGCCGGCATCGCGGTGGGCATGGCGACCAACATCCCGCCGCACAACCTGCGCGAGGTCGCGGCCGGCGCCCAGTGGGCGCTGGAGCACCCCGAGGCCACCCACGAGGAGCTCCTCGACGCCCTGATCGAGCGGATCAAGGGCCCGGACTTCCCCACCGGCGCGCTCGTCGTCGGCCGCAAGGGCATCGAGGAGGCGTACCGCACCGGCCGTGGCTCGATCACGATGCGCGCGGTCGTCGAGGTCGAGGAGATCCACAACCGCCAGTGCCTGGTGGTCACGGAGCTCCCGTACCAGACCAACCCCGACAACCTCGCGCAGAAGATCGCCGACCTGGTCAAGGACGGCAAGATCGGCGGCATCGCCGACGTCCGCGACGAGACCTCGTCCCGGACCGGCCAGCGCCTCGTCATCGTGCTCAAGCGCGACGCCGTCGCCAAGGTCGTCCTCAACAACCTGTACAAGCACACCGATCTCCAGACGAACTTCGGCGCGAACATGCTGGCGCTCGTCGACGGCGTGCCGCGCACCCTCTCGCTGGACGCGTTCATCCGCCACTGGGTGACGCACCAGATCGAGGTCATCGTGCGCCGGACCCGCTTCCGGCTGCGCAAGGCCGAGGAGCGCGCCCACATCCTGCGCGGTCTGCTCAAGGCGCTCGACGCGATCGACGAGGTCATCGCGCTCATCCGGCGCAGTGACACGGTCGAGGTCGCCCGCGGCGGCCTGATGGACCTGCTCCAGATCGACGAGATCCAGGCCAACGCGATCCTGGAGATGCAGCTCCGCCGGCTCGCCGCCCTGGAGCGCCAGAAGATCGTCGCCGAGCACGACGAACTCCAGGCCAAGATCAACGAGTACAACGCGATCCTGGCCTCGCCCGAGCGCCAGCGCGCGATCGTCAGCGAGGAGCTGGCCGCGCTCGTCGAGAAGTTCGGCGACGACCGCCGGTCCAAGCTCGTGCCCTTCGACGGTGACATGTCCATCGAGGACCTGATCGCCGAGGAGGACATCGTCGTCACCATCTCGCGCGGTGGCTACGTGAAGCGGACGAAGACCGAGGACTACCGCTCGCAGAAGCGCGGCGGCAAGGGCGTGCGGGGCACGAAGCTGAAGCAGGACGACATCGTCGACCACTTCTTCGTCTCCACCACCCACCACTGGCTGCTCTTCTTCACCAACAAGGGCCGGGTCTACCGCGTCAAGGCCTACGAGCTGCCCGACGCCGGCCGGGACGCGCGCGGCCAGCACGTGGCCAACCTGCTGGCCTTCCAGCCGGACGAGCAGATCGCCCAGATCCTGGCGATCCGCGACTACGAGGCCGCGCCGTACCTGGTGCTCGCCACCAAGGCCGGCCTGGTCAAGAAGACCGCGCTGAAGGACTACGACTCGCCGCGTTCGGGCGGTGTCATCGCGATCAACCTCCGTGAGGCGGAGGACGGCAGCGACGACGAGCTGATCGGTGCCGAGCTGGTCTCGGCCGAGGACGATCTGCTGCTCATCAGCAGGAAGGCGCAGTCGATCCGCTTCACCGCCACCGACGACGCGCTGCGTCCGATGGGACGTGCCACGTCGGGCGTCAAGGGGATGAGTTTCCGCGCGGACGACCAGCTGCTCTCGATGAATGTCGTCCGGCCCGGTACGTTCGTCTTCACCGCGACCGACGGCGGGTACGCGAAGCGCACCCCCGTCGACGAGTACCGCGTCCAGGGCCGTGGCGGCCTCGGTATCAAGGCCGCCAAGATCGTGGAGGACCGCGGCTCCCTCGTGGGCGCGCTGGTGGTCGAGGAGACGGACGAGATCCTCGCCATCACGCTGTCCGGCGGTGTGATTCGTACGCGAGTCAACGAAGTCAGGGAGACCGGCCGTGACACCATGGGCGTCCAGCTGATCAACCTGGGTAAGCGTGATGCCGTCGTCGGCATCGCACGGAACGCCGAGGCCGGCAGCGAGGACGACGACATCGACGAGGCAGTCGACGCCGAGGGTGCCGCGGAGGCGTCCGAGGCAGTGGCGGTCGAGACCGGCGTGGTCGAGACCGAGGCAGTCGAGGGCACGGAGCCCTCGGCCGGGGAGCACGAGGAGTAAGAGCGTGAGTGGAGCCACGGGCGCCGGATCGGCGGCTGCCGGAGCTTCTGCCGGTGCTGGAGCGAACGGCGCCCGTGGCCCCGCCACGGACTCCCAGGGGGTTGCGGTGACGGACACTCGGGGGCAGCAGCCCTCGTACGAGACCTACAACGGGCCACTGCCCGGCGAGCGCCCCGGTGCGCAGCAGCCGGGCGGGCCCTACCACCCGCCGCAGGCGTACGGCGCTCCGGCGCCGGGCGGCACGGCGGGCGGTCAGACCGGCGCCGTGCGCCGGCCGCGTACGGGGGCCCGCACGACGCCCCGTACGCGCAAGGCGCGGCTGCGGGTGGCCAAGGCCGACCCGTGGTCGGTGATGAAGGTGAGCTTCCTGCTCTCCATCGCGCTGGGCATCTGCACGGTCGTCGCAGCGGCGGTGCTGTGGATGGTCATGGACGCCATGGGCGTCTTCTCGACGGTCGGCGGCACGATCAGCGAGGCCACGGGCTCGAACGAGTCCAACGGCTTCGATCTGCAGTCGTTCCTGTCGCTGCCGCGGGTGCTGATGTTCACCTCGGTGATCGCCGTGATCGACGTGGTCCTGATGACCGCGCTGGCCACGCTGGGCGCCTTCATCTACAACCTGTCGGCCGGCTTCGTGGGCGGCGTGGAGCTCACGCTCGCCGAGGACGAGTGACGGGCGAGTGACCTGCGAGGGGGCCGGTCGGTTACCGATTTTGGGACTGGCCCCCCTGTGCGCTAATGTTCAGGAGTCAGCGCGCGGGACACACACCGCAGAGCGCGGCGGGGCTATAGCTCAGTTGGTTAGAGCGCATCCCTGATAAGGATGAGGCCACAGGTTCAAATCCTGTTAGCCCCACAGTATCGATCGACCCGGACGGTTCCTCCGTCCGGGTCGATTTGTTTGTTCCGGGGCTCCGGGATGTTTGAACCTCGCACAGGTCACCGATCGGTATCGGTCGATGTGTAGAGTGGGCGTCAGAACCTCCTACGTCAACGAAAGACGAGGTCGCGCGGTGAAGAAGCTTCTCCTGGTCGCACTGGCCGCCATCGGCGGACTCCTCGTGTACCGCCAGATCCAGGCGGATCGCGCCGAGCAGGATCTGTGGACGGAGGCGACCGACTCCGTGCCCGCAGGTTCCGGTGTCTGAGACGAAAACCGTCTGTGGGTGAAGCCCCGGCCGCGCGAGAGCGGGCCGGGGCTTCGCTTTGCCTGAGCAAATTGTCGACTTGCTTAAGTGAAGAGGAGGAGCGGGTGAAGACGCAGGCCGGCACCTGCCGGAGGGCGGGGGCCCTGATCACGGCGGCCGCGGCGGTGGGAGCGGTGGTGGCGCTTCCCGGGCAGGCGGTGGCTGCCGGGGGCGCGATCCCGCCGTACACCTTCGACAGCTCGGCCCAGCGCATCCAGGGCGCAGCATCGAGCTCGGACGCCGTGGAGCTGCAGACCGGGCAGACCTACCGCGACACGCTCAAGAAGAACGGCAAGGTCTACTACCGGGTCAACCTCGACCGGCAGAACGCGTACGTCTCCGTCGTCGCCGTACCCAAGGCCGGCGGCAAGGTCGAGTACGGCGACGGCTTCAAGGTCAGCATGCAGGACGGCTCCGGCACCGAATGCGGCGACCAGCAGGCGAACTTCTCCTCCAGCGAGTACACCCGGCCGCTCGCCGCCTACGCCCGCCGCATCGTCGACGGGGACAGCTCCACCTGCCGGCGCGCCGGCGCCCATTACGTCCTCGTCGAGCGCGAGTCGAAGGCGAGCACGGACGACTGGGAGCTGGAGATCCGCTACGCGTCCGAGCCCGTGCTGAAGAAGGCCGGCCCGACCGAACTCCCCGAGGTGTGGGCCTCCGGCACGCCCGGGCCGCCCGCGGGCGGCCCGCAGCCGCGCCAGGGCGGCTCCGGCGTCCACGACGCCACCTCGCTGACGCAGGGCGAGTGGCGGTCCGACATCCGGCCCGGCCAGACGCTCTTCTACCGGGTGCCCGTCGACTGGGGACAGCAGCTCTTCGCCACCGCCGAACTCGGCAGCAGCGCCACCGGCGACGAGTACATCGGCCACGCCCTGGTCCTCTCCCTGGAGAACCCCGCGCTCGGACATGTCGACGAGAACACCGTCAGCTACAGCGGGAAGCCCTCGACGCTCGCGCTCGACGCGCTGCGGCCGGTGGCCCACGAGAACCGCAGGTCCTACGACGAGGCCACCAGCGGCATGCGGTTCGCCGGCTGGTACTACCTGTCGGCCACGCTCAACCCGGAGATGGCCAAGGAGTACGGGGACAAGCCGGTGCCGCTGACCCTGCGGGTCTCGCTTCGGGGCAGCGCGAAGCCGGGGCCCGGGTACGACGGGGACCCCGGGCAGTTCAGCGTGACCGCCGACGACAAGGAGGCGGCGGAGAAGGGCGCCTCCGGGGCGCGGGCGGCGGAGCGGAGCGACGCCATGCGGGTCGTCGCGGCGGCCGGGATCGGCAGCGGGACGGTCCTGCTGCTTGGACTCGGCGGATGGACGCTGGTGGCGCGGAGGCGGGCGGCGTAGGCGGGACGGGGCGGCGTGGGGCGGCGTCCGCCTCGGTGGGGCTCAGGTCTGCGCGAGGGCCCAGAAGCCGACCGCGAAGCAGACCAGCGCGAGCAGCAGGACCGGGATCGTCACCTTCGGGGGCGGTCCCGGTCGGCGTACCGGGGCAGGGGCCGTGGGCCTCGCAAGGCCCGGCACGGGGGCCGTGGGCGTCGCAGGGCCCGGCACGGGGGCAGGGTGCTGCGCGGGAACCTGAAGGGGGTGAGCGGTGTATGGATGAGTAGGGGCTTGTTCGTACGGCACCGCCGAGGTCGGTGCACGGTCGAAGGAGGGAGTCGGGTGGCCGACCGGCGGGGGCAGGTGGAAGCTGCCCGTCTCGGAGGGTCCGGGCAGCGGCGCGGGAGCCGCGGCCGGGGCGGCGAGCGGGGCGGTGGCCGGGGTGGTGGCCGGGGTGACCGGGTGCTGGGGCTGGTAGTACGGCTGTGGGGGCTGCTGTGGGGGCAGCTGTTGGGGCGGTACGGGTGTGGCGGCGGGCGTCGGTGCGGCACCGGGTGCGGCGGGCGTGGAGGCGCTCGTGGAGGCGGCGCCCTGGGCGGCCGTGGCCGTGCCGGCGGCGGGGCCAGCGGTGCCGACGGGGGCAGCGGTGTCGGTGGGGCCGTTCGGGCCCTGGGGGCCCTGGGGGCCGAAGCCGGGCGGCAGGGGGCCGAGTTGGTCGAAGATCTCGACCGGCTCCTCGTCGGGGCGCGGCTCGGGAAGCATGTCCACGGCGGCGGTCAGGGCCTTGCGCGCGCCCGTGGCCGTCCGGAAGCGGGCCTGCGGATCGGGCTGCAGCAGACCGGCGAGCACCTGCCACAGGGGCTCCGGGACGCCCTCGGGGGCGCCGGGAGTGCCGTGCGTGAGGAAATGCTCGACCAGGGCCTGCGAGTCCGGCTTGCGGCCCTGGAGCAGATAGAGGGCGACCAGGCCGACGGCGAAGAGGTCCGCGGTGAAGTCGGGTTCGGCGCCGAGGAGCTGCTCGGGAGCGAAGTACCCCGGCGTCCCGACCACGTAGTCGGTCTCGGTGAGACGGGGCTCACCCTTGCGCATGGAGATGCCGAAGTCGGACAGCCTCAGATGCGGCCGCCCGGTCCCGGTGACGTCCATGAGGATGTTCGCGGGCTTGATGTCGCGGTGCACGACCCCCTCGGCGTGCACCGTGGCCAGGCCCGAGAGCAGCTGGTCGAGCAGGATGCAGACGAACCGGGGCGGCAGCGCGCCGTAGTCGCCGATGACGTGCGCCAGAGAGCCGCCGGCGACCAGGTCCATGGTGAACAGGACCTTGTCGTCGTCGGCGGCCCAGCTGGCCGGGGCGAGGACGTGCGGATGATCGATCCGCAGCGCCTGCTCGCGGACGAAGCGGAGCAGCGTGTGCGCGTCGCTCTGCAGGAGCACCTTCGCCGCCACATAGCGGCGGCGACGGTGGTCCCAGGCGCGCCACACGGCGCCCGCCCCGCCCCGTCCGATCGGGTCGACCAGCTCGTACCGACCAGCGAAAACCTCACCCATCGTGCTGTGTCCGCTCCCCGTTGCTTCGTCTGTCGGCGATGCCGGCCGGCTGCCGACCGCGTCAGTTCTGGTGCGACTCGTAGTGCGCGACCGCGTCCGCGGTGCGCCCCGCGCCGTACACCCGGAGGAACTCTGCCAGTTCCGGGTGGGCCGGGGCGAGGGAGTCGGCGGCGTCGATGATGTCGCCCGCCGCGGCTACGGAGCGCAGCAGCGACTGGATCTCGCGGACCACCCGGCGGACGGTAGGAGCGCCCGAACCGGTGGCCGGCTGACCGGTGCTGGTGAGGACGGAGCCGCCCTGCGACTTCTTCACCTCGTCCATCCGGTCGGTGGCCTCGGCGGCGCTGACGGTGCCGTCGGCGACCTGTACGGCGAGCTCCTGGAGCGCCTGGACGCGCTGGACGACGGCCGGGTTCCCGATCTTGGCCCGCTGGCCGCTCATCAGCTGGGACAGCATGGGCGCGGACAATCCCAGCACGGCCGCGAGCCTGGCCTGGTTGAGTCCGAGATCGTCGATCAGCCGACGGAAGAGCGCCCCCAGTGGCTCTCCGTACCAACTGCGCTGAAGCTCTCTGGCTCGCGCCGTGGCTTCCTGCTGCGCTGCGTCCATTTCTTCTCCCCATCCCTCGGTTCGCCACTGCGAACCTCGATCAGCATCTTACGGAGAGTGGTCGCCGACCGGGAGTCCCAATCCTTTTGCCGGACATGGGGGGTGACCCGGTACGCTGTTCTCGTTCCGGGGCCTTAGCTCAGTTGGTAGAGCGCTGTCTTTGCATGGCAGATGTCAGGGGTTCGACTCCCCTAGGCTCCACGAAAAGCACCCCCTGTGAACTGCGAAAACGCAGCTCACAGGGGGTGTTTCGCATGCCGGCGCCGGCATGCGCGCCAGGCTGATCAGTGCTCCCGGACGAGTCCGATGGCCTCGATCTCGATCATCCAATCGGGGTCGGCGAGCGACGAGACCTCCACGAACGACTCCGCGAGATGCGGCTTGTCCGGGAAGTGTTCGGCGCGCAGCTTGGCGAAGACGTCCTGCCGCGTGATGTCGGTGACGAAGACGGTCGCCTTGACCACGTCGGAGAGGCTGGACCCGGCGTTCGTCAGGACCGTCGACAGATTGGCGAGCGCCTGGCGGGCCTGGGCCTCGAAGTCCCCGGCACCGACCGTCGCCCCCTGGGCGTCGATCGGGGCCTGGCCCGAGGTGAAGACCAGGTTTCCGACGCGGATGCCGAGCGAGATCCCGGCCGACTCGTACCAGTCGGGTTCCGCGGAGACACGTACGCGCTCGACAGCCGGCTGCGGTGTGGACATCGTGCTGACACTCCCTCACAAGGCGCTGATACGGCGCCGGGTGGCCGTGACCGGCGCCGGCGTGATCCGTTCAGGACAGCCATGGGGTGCCGTGATCCATTCCCGTCCCGGGGAGCCCGCTGCTCCGGACGGGTGGTGTTCATCGGAAGAACTGCGCGACGGCGGCGACGTTCCGTGGAAATCGGGCGCGCATCCACATCATGAGGAAAGTACGTAAAGCGCGCAAACCGAAATGAACCATTCGAGAACGTCACGAAAGTGAGGGGCCATGGCCACCGCCAAGGTCAAGCAGTTCTGGACCGCCTTCATCTCCGTCCTCTTCGCCCTGCTCGCCTCCGTCGGCCTGGCGGGCACCGCCGCCGCGACGCAGCAGCCCGCCGTCCAGCAGCCCGAGGAGCCGGTCGGCCCCGCCACGGCCGCACCCGTCGCCGGGGAGAAGCGGGCCGCACTCGCCTCCGTACCGGCGCAGCGGGCGCATCGGTGGCCGCTCGCGGGGGACCGCTCCCTGCCGCCCACGATCAAGCAGCGCATCGCCGCCGAGGCCCACGGTTCCTCTCCCGCCAGCCGAAACCGTTCCACGGCCGGTGTGACCGCCGCGGCCGAGGGCGACGAGCCGGCCGCGCTGACGGAGCTGGCGCTCGCCGCGGCGGCGTAGGGCGCGGGGAGACGATGATGCGCACTCCCCACACCCGTACCCGCAGCTCCTCGTACGACGTCACCTTGTACGTCTCCGCTTCTTACGGCAGGGCCCCGGTAGCACCCGGTGAGACCTCGGCAGAACCCAGCGGTACCCCGATCGGTCAGCGGCGCTCGTCGCGTTCGGCGGCCTCTTCGGCTGCGGCCGCGGCCTCGGCCTCGGACTCCTTGGCCGCCACCTCCGGGTCGAGGGCTTCCCCGCCCTCTTCGTAGGGCGACAGGACGACGCCCTCCTCAACCTCGGTGGCAGCGGGCGGTTCGACCAGCCAGTCGGGATTGGCCTGCTTGTCCCACCACTTCCAGGCGGCGAACGCGCCGCCGGCGAGAACGCCCAGGACCAAGAGGCCCTTGGCGAGGCGTCCGGCCCGTGCCCGACGCTCGTGCTTCCTCACGATCTTCTGGATTTCCTTCGGTGTCACCTGCCCGCGCAGCGCGGCCCAGGCGGCAGTGGAACGCGACCCGGCCTCCTCCAGGACGGGACCGGTCGCGGCGACCGCGTGCTCGACACGCGGAACGGTGTAATCGGCCGCCTGACGGCAGGCCCAGCGGGTCTTGACCGCCGCACGCTGTGCGGCCGCGTCGACCCGCGGCGGTACACGCGGTGCGACATACGAGTCGTACTGCGCACGAGCCTGCGCCCGTGCCTGATGAGCGGCCTTCGAGACCTTCGGCGCGATCAGCTCACGCGCCTCGTGGGCGTAGTGCGAGGCCTGGTCCTTGGCCGTGCCGGCGTACGGCGCCACCACTTCCGCGGCGTGCAGGACGCTCTCCTTCGCCGAATCTGACGCGGCGCGCACGCTGTCCATGCGGGTCACGGGATTCCTCCTCCTCGGTGGCGACGATGTCGGTTTTTCACCTTTCCATCCTTTTCGGAATCATGCCCCCCGGAGCCAGGTACGGCATGCGGGGTGGGCATCCGGGGCATGCGAGGATCGGACACGCCAGAGACAGACGTGACATGACGTGGACGGAAGGCGACCGTGGCCGAGCAGCTGTACGCGATCCTCAAGACCAGCCTGGGTGACATCGAGGTGCGGCTGATGCCGTTCCACGCCCCGAAGACGGTCAGGAACTTCGTCGAGCTCGCCGGCGGTGAGCGCGAGTGGACGCACCCGGCGACCGGCACGGTCTCCTCGGACCCGCTCTACGACGGCACGGTCTTCCACCGGGTCATCAAGGGCTTCATGATCCAGGCCGGTGACCCGCTGGGGAACGGCACGGGCGGTCCCGGCTACGAGTTCGCCGACGAGTTCCACCCGGAGCTCTTCTTCGACCGTCCCTACCTGCTGGCCATGGCCAACGCCGGCCCGGGCACCAACGGCTCGCAGTTCTTCGTCACCGTCGCCCCCGCGACCTGGCTGAACCGCAAGCACACCATCTTCGGCGAGGTCGCGGACAAGGAGAGCCGGAAGGTCGTGGACGCGATCGCGGCCACCGCCACCGATCCGCACACCGAGCGGCCGCTCCAGGACGTGGTCATCGACTCCGTGGTGATCGAGAAGCGCTGAGGCGGAAGGGACGGCACCTCTCATGGAACCGAAACCCTCCGAGAACCCGCACGCCGGTCTGCCGCGCTGCCACCGCCACCCCGAGGTGGAGACCGGCATCCGCTGCACGCGCTGCGAGAAGCCGATCTGCCCCGCGTGCATGGTCTCCGCCTCCGTCGGCTTCCAGTGCCCCGACTGCGTACGCAACGGTTCGGGGACCGGCCACGCCGCCGACGCCAACCAGCCGCGGACGCTCGCGGGCGGCCGGGTCGCGGCGGACGACCGCCTCGTCACCAAGGTCCTCATCGGGATCAACCTCGCGGTCTACCTCGCCGTCCTGGCGTTCGGCGACCGGCTCGTCGACGAGCTCGTGCTCATCGGCTACGCCTTCAGTCCGGCACTCGGCGAGCTCGTCGGGGTCGCCGACGGCGAGTGGTACCGACTGCTGACCTCGACCGTCCTCCACCAGGAGGTCTGGCACATCCTCTTCAACGTGCTGGGCCTGTGGGTGATCGGCGGGATCGTCGAGCCCGAGCTGGGCCGGATCCGGTACGCGGCCCTGTGCCTGCTCTCCGGCCTCTCCGGCTCCGTGCTGGCCTATCTCGTCGCCGCGCAGAACCAGCCCTCGCTCGGCGCGTCCGGCGTCGTCTACGGCCTGATCGGCGCCTGGGTGGTGCTCGCCCGTCGGCGCCGCCACGACATGCGGCCCGTGATCCTCTTCGTGGCCCTGTCGCTGCTCATGACGTTCACCCGACCGGGGATCTCCTGGGAGGCCCATGTCGGTGGTCTGGTCGCGGGCGTCCTGGTGACGTACGCGCTCGTGCACGCGCCGAGAGCCCGCCGGAACCTGGTGCAGTACGGGGCGCTGGCCCTGGTGTTGCTGATCGACGTGGGGATCGTGCTGGCCCGCACGGTGGCGCTCACCTGAGCGCACAAGGCTGTGGACGAGCTTATCTGTGAGCTTTCCCCAGAGTTATCCACAGTGCGTGGCGGTCTCTCCCCGCTCTCTGGGGAAAGACCACGCCCCTCGCCTCTGACCTGGTGTTTCTCCAGGGAGGCGAGGGGCGTTCATGGTCTCCGACGAGGGTGATTCCGGTCATACCGGCGTCAACCTCGTGCGAGTTATCCACAGATCTTCGTAAGTTATCCAGTGCTGTGCACAACGCTGTGGATAAGTTCAGGGGAGAGCTTGACGAGCAGCCGGTACGGACGCTAGACGGCCGCCGTACCCCTGCTGTTCGCCGCTACTTCCACTGCGTGGAGACACCGAACCCGGCCGCGATGAAGCCGAAGCCCACCACGATGTTCCAGTTCCGGATCGACTCGATCGGCATCGAACCGTCGGTGACGTAGAAGACCACGATCCACACCAGACCGATGGCGAACAGCGCGAGCATCACCGGCGCCACCCAGCTGCGGCTGGTCAGCTTGATCGAGGTGGCCTGCTTCGCGGGCGGGGGCGTGAAGTCGGCCTTCTTGCGGATCCGTGACTTCGGCACGAGGGACTCTCCTGTCGATGCGCTGCGTGACCGCGCAGGGAACTGTGGCTGGCGCCGGGATGTGACGAAGGAGGACGACTGCGTCCCCCGGGCGTCCGTTAGCGTAGTGGTTCCGCGGCACCGAAGGGGATCAGGGTACGTTGAGCAATTCCGTCGGCAATCCCGAAGGACCCGGCCGCACCGCGAGGTGGCGCCCCGTCCAGGTTCTCACCCTCGCCGTTTTCGCCCTCGCCGGACTGATCTTCGTCACGAGCTTCAACACCGCCAAGGGCACCAACATCCGCACCGACGCCTCGCTGCTGCGGCTCTCCGACCTGATCGAGGAGCGCAGCCACAAGAACGCGGGCCTCGACGAGTCCACCTCCGCCCTCCGCACCCAGGTCGACTCCCTGGTCGCCCGCGACGACGGCTCCACGCGCGCGGAGGACGCGAAACTCGACGCGCTGGAGGCGGCCGCGGGCACCACCGAGGTCTCCGGCTCGGGCCTCACCGTCACCCTCAACGACGCCCCGCCGAACGCCCAGGCCGCCCCCGGCTACCCCGAGCCGCAGGCCAACGACCTGGTCATCCACCAGCAGGACCTCCAGGCCGTCGTCAACGCCCTGTGGCAGGGCGGCGCCGAGGGCATCCGGGTCATGGACCAGCGGCTCATCTCCACCAGTGCCGTCCGCTGCGTCGGCAACACCCTGATCCTCCAGGGCCGCGTCTACTCACCGCCGTACAAGATCACCGCCGTGGGCGACAGGGGAAAGCTGACCAAGGCGCTCGCGGGCTCCCCGGCGATCCGGAACTACCAGCTGTACGTGAAGGCCTACGGGCTCGGCTGGAAAGTCGACGAGCACCGGGCGGTGACTCTTCCCGGGTACTCGGGCACAGTGGACCTCCACCAAGCGAAGCCGGTGCGCTGACACCCCGCGCGGCCGGTGGGGCACCGCCGGGAGCCGACCGCGGGAGGGGCGCTTGCGTCTCGTCGTCAGGACCTTCAGCGAGCTGTGCATCACCGTCGGCGCCCTGATCGTCCTCTTCGTCGTGTACGTCCTCCACTGGACCGGGGTCCAGGCCGCGAGCGCGAGCGCCGGCCAGATCGACACCCTCCAGCGCGCGTGGACGAGCACCCCGGTCAGCACCACCGCTCCCGCCCCCACGGCCGTGCCGTACGTCCCGGGCAAGGGCATCGCCGTCATGTACGTCCCCCGGCTCGGCAAGGACTGGAAGTGGCCCGTCCTCCAGGGCACCGAGGTCGGCACCCTGAAGAAGGGGCTCGGCCACTACGCGGGCACCGCCCGCCTCGGCGCCACCGGCAACTTCGCCGTCGCAGGACACCGCCGCACCTACGGCGACCCCTTCAAGGACTTCCCCCGGCTGCGCGCGGGCGACGCGATCGTCCTCACCGACGGGACGACCTGGTTCACGTACCGCGTCGACCGCGCCCCCCACCGGACCGTGCCCACCGACGTCGGCGTCATCGACCCCGTACCGGCGAAGTCCGGATTCGACGGGCCCGGCCGCTATCTCACCCTCACCACCTGCGAACCCGAGTGGGGCAGCAGCCACCGGCTCGTCGTCTGGGCCCACCTCGACGCCACCCGGCCGGTCGCCGACGGCCGTCCACAGGCTTTGGACAGCTGACCCCCCACGGCCCCCTCGCCCCGTACTCTGGTCCCCGTAACGAACGGAAGGGGCGGTCGACGTCATGTACGGCTGGATCTGGCGGCATCTGCCGGGCAACGCGTGGGTGCGGGCGCTGATCTCGATCGTGCTGGTCCTCGCGGTCGTGTACGTCCTCTTCCAGTACGTGTTCCCCTGGGCGGAGCCGCTGCTTCCGTTCAACGATGTGACGGTGGACGGCCAGTGAGCGCGCGAATTCTCGTCGTCGACAACTACGACAGCTTCGTCTTCAACCTCGTTCAGTACCTCTACCAGCTCGGCGCGGAGTGCGAAGTCCTCCGCAACGACGAGGTCGAGCTGAGCCACGCCCAGGACGGCTTCGACGGCGTCCTGCTCTCGCCCGGCCCCGGCGCGCCCGAACAGGCCGGGGTCTGCATCGACATGGTCCGGCACTGCGCGGCCACCGGCGTGCCCGTCTTCGGCGTCTGCCTCGGCATGCAGTCGATGGCCGTGGCGTACGGCGGCGTCGTCGACCGGGCGCCCGAGCTGCTGCACGGCAAGACCTCCCTCGTCACCCACGAGGGGCAGGGCGTCTTCGCCGGGCTTCCCTCACCGTTCACCGCGACCCGCTACCACTCGCTCGCCGCCGAGCCCGCCGCCCTGCCGGCCGAGCTGGAGGTCACCGCACGGACCGAGGACGGCATCATCATGGGCCTGCGCCACCGTGAACTGTCCGTCGAGGGCGTCCAGTTCCACCCCGAGTCGGTCCTCACCGAGCACGGGCACCTGATGCTCGCCAACTGGCTTGAGCAGTGCGGCGACAAGGGGGCGGTCGGACGGTCGGCGGGGCTCGCGCCGGTGGTGGGCAAGGCCGTCGCGTGACGACGGGCTCTCCGTGGTTCCGGGCGACGAACGAACCGGGGGCCGAGCCGATACCCGCGGACCCCTACGGGGTTCCCTCGCCGTACCAGGAACCGGCTCCGGCTCCAGCCCCATACCCGTACCAGGAACAGACGCACCAGGACCAGGACCAGGCGTACCAGGAACAGGCCTACCAGGAGCAGACGTACCGGGATCCCGAGCCCGTCTACGAAGCCCCGCACGAGGACGCCTACACGCCCTCGTACGAGCCGTACGAGGCACCTGAGGCCCCGCAGCCCTCCCCGGCCGACACGGCCGTCCTGGAGGCCGTGGAGCCCCTTCCCGGGCCCGGCCGGGCGGAACGCCGGCGCGCGGCGAAGGGCGGCAGCCGGGGCAAGAGCCGTCGAGGCGGCCCGGCCGCCACCACGGCCGCCACCACGCCCGGCGCCCCGGCCGGCGGACCGCCCGCGGCCCCGCTCTCCCGCGTCGAGGCCCGGCGCGCCGCCCGCGCCGCCAAGGACAGCGTCGGCGTCGTCGCCAGCCGCGCCGTCGGGGAACTCTTCATTACCTTCGGCGTCGTCATGCTGCTCTTCGTCACCTACCAGCTGTGGTGGACGAACATCCTCGCCGGCCAGGAGACCGACCGGGCCAAGGAACGGATCGAGGACACCTGGGCCAACGGCGACGCCGACAAGGACGACACCAAGCCGGGGGCGTTCGAGCCCGGCGAGGGCTTCGCCATCATGTACATCCCCAAGCTGGACGTCGTCGTCCCCGTCGCCGAGGGCATCAACAAGGCGAAGGTCCTCGACAAGGGCATGGTCGGCCACTACGCCGACGGCAAGCTCAAGACGGCCATGCCCTCCGACAAGCAGGGCAACTTCGCCGTCGCAGGCCACCGCAACACCCACGGCGAACCGTTCCGTTACATCAACCAGCTGAAGCCCGGCGACCCGATCGTCGTCGAGACCCGGAACGCGTACTACACCTACGAGATGGCGAGCATCCTGCCGCAGACCGCGCCCTCGAACGTCTCCGTGATCGACCCGGTGCCGAAGGGCTCGGGCTTCACCGAGCCCGGCCGGTTCATCACGCTGACCACCTGCACACCCGAGTTCACCAGCACGTACCGCATGATCGTGTGGGGCAAGCTGGTCGAGGAACGCCCGCGCAGTGAGGGAAAGCCGAAAGCGCTCGTAGGCTGAGACCCCACACCTCCGGACGGGACGACGGGACGACCTAGTGGCACGCGTGCGTAATCGGATCGCCGGAGTCATCAGCTTCTTCGGCGAACTCCTCATCACGGCGGGCCTGGTGCTCGGCCTCTTCGTCGTCTACTCGCTGTGGTGGACCAACGTCCTCGCCGACCGCGCGGCGGACCAGGACGGCGCCCAGGTCCGCGACCGCTGGGCCGGCGGACCCGGAGCGCTCGACACCAAGGACGGCATCGGCTTCCTCCACGTACCGGCGATGAGTAAGGACGAGGTCCTGGTCAAGCAGGGCACCAAGAGCGCCATCCTCAACAACGGCGTCGCCGGCTACTACACCGACCCGATCAAGTCCGCGCTCCCGCAGGACAAGCAGGGCAACTTCACGCTCGCCGCGCACCGCGACGGACACGGCGCCAAGTTCCACAACATCCACAAGTTGAAGAACGGCGACCCGATCGTCTTCGAGTCCAAGGACACCTGGTACGTCTACAAGGTCTACAAGACCCTGCCGGAGACCACGAAGTACAACGTGGACGTCCTTCAGCCCGTCCCCAAGGAGTCGGGGAAGACGAAGCCCGGCCGGTTCATCACGCTGACCACCTGCACCCCCATGTACACCTCCGACTACCGCTACATCGTCTGGGGCGAGCTGGTGCGCACGGAGAAGGTCGACCGCGACCGGACGCCTCCGGCGGAGCTCCGCTGACGGCAACGACGACGCCGGCGGCAACGACGACGACAACGCCGGCAACAAGAAGAGGGCCCCGGCATCCCATGGGATGCCGGGGCCCTCTTCCGTGCGTGCGGGCGTCAGTCGAACAAGCCGCCGCCACCGCCGTCGCCGCCGGCGTTGTCACCGTTGCCGTTGTTGCCGCCGTCTCCGCCACCGCCGCCGCCCAGCGTCATGACGGTGATCGGCTGGTTGGTGGGAACCGTCGAACCCTCCGGCGGGTTCGTACCGAGGACCATGGCGTCCTCCTTGTCGGAGCCCTGCTGGACGACCGTCAGGCCCATGCCCTGAAGCAGGTCCCGGACCTCGTTGAACTTTTTGCCGGTCAGGCCCGTGGGGAGCTGGACCGTCGTCTGTTGCGGGCCCTTGGAGACCTTCAGCGTGATCTGGATCTCCTTGGACTGGTCCGAGGGGCCCTGCGGAGTCTGGTCGATGACCGTGCCCGCGGGCTGGTCGGAGTCGACCTCCTCCTTCACGATGTTGGTGAAGCCGACCCCGTTCAGCTGCTGAACAGCCTGGTCGTAGCTCCGGGTCTTCACATCGGGAAGCTGCAGCAGCTTCTGCTTCGCGACGGTGATCGTCACCTCGGAGTTCGTCTCCGCCTTGGTGCCGCCGTCCGGGTTCTGGCGCAGCACGGTGCCGGGGTCCTCGTCGGACTCCTCCTGCTCCACCTTGACCTTGAAGCCCTTGTCCTTCAGGGACTGCTCGGCGCGCTCCTGGGACTGCTCCTGGACGTCCGGAACCTCCACGAGCGGCGCGCCCTCGGAGACGTACACCTGGATCGTGGAGCCGGTGTCCATCTTCGCGGTGCCGTTCGCGGCGGGATCCTGGCGGCAGATGGTGCCCTTGGGCTGGTCGCAGCGCTCGGTGCCGGCCTCCTGCACCTTCACTTCCGCGTTGGTCGCGCGGTCCGTCGCCACCGCGACCGTCTGGCCGACCAGCTGCGGGACGGCGACCTGCCGGGTGCCTTCCTTCTTGTCGAACAGCGAGACACCGATGAAGATCGCGCCGACCAGGACCAGAATGCCCGCGAGGGCCAGCAGGATCGTCGAGGTGTTCGACTTCTTCTGGCCACCGCGACGGCGGTCCGGACGGTCGTCGTAGCCGTAGCCACCGTCGTCCTGGTTGATCGGGGGCAGCATCGAGGTCTGGCCCGCCGGGTCGGCCTGGCGCAGCGCCGTCGTCGGCTGGTCCTCCGGGTAGCCCCCGTAGCCCCCGCCGTACGCGGGCGCGCCCGCCATGCCCATCCCCATGCCCATCGCGGCGGCGGCCGCGACCGGCTGACCGTCGAGGCAGGCCTCGATGTCCGCGCGCATCTCGTCGGCGGACTGGTACCGGTAGTCGGGGTCCTTGACCAGCGCCTTGAGGACGATGGCGTCCATCTCGGGCGTGATCTCGTGGTCGAAGTTGCTCGGCGGCTGCGGCTCCTCGCGGACGTGCTGGTACGCGACCGCGACCGGGGAGTCACCGATGAACGGGGGCCGGACGGTGAGGAGCTCGTACAGCAGGCAGCCCGTGGAGTACAGGTCGGAGCGGGCGTCGACCTGCTCGCCCTTGGCCTGCTCGGGGGAGAGGTACTGGGCCGTGCCGATGACCGCGGCGGTCTGCGTCATGGTCATGCCGGCGTCGCCCATGGCGCGCGCGATGCCGAAGTCCATGACCTTGACCTGGCCGGTGCGCGTCAGCATGACGTTCGCCGGCTTGATGTCACGGTGCACGATGCCGGCGCGGTGCGAGTACTCCAGCGCCTGGAGGATGCCGACCGTCATCTCGAGTGTGCGCTCGGGCAGCAGCTTGCGCCCGGAGTGCAGCAGCTCACGCAGGGTCGACCCGTCGACGTACTCCATCACGATGTACGGGATGGAGACCCCGTCGACGTAGTCCTCGCCGGTGTCGTAGACCGCGACGATCGCCGGATGGTTCAGCGAGGCGGCGGACTGTGCCTCACGGCGGAACCGGGCCTGGAAGGACGGATCGCGGGCCAGGTCGGCCCGCAGCGTCTTCACGGCGACGGTGCGGCCGAGCCGGGTGTCCTGGCCGAGGTACACCTCGGCCATGCCACCACGGCCGAGCACCGAGCCCAGCTCGTACCGGCCGCCGAGGCGACGCGGCTCTTCCATAGCTAATCCAGCCCTCTCCGTCTGTCCCGACCGCACCCATGGGTGGTCCGGCGGTGTGTGCTGTTCGCGGATACGGTACCGGCCCCGGGAAGACGATCCGCCCGGGGCCGGTAGCTGATACCTGACCGGTACCTGGCACGTACGGGGCCGAGACGTCAGCCCCGGCTCTTCAGGACCGCCTTCATGACGTCCCTCGCGATCGGGGCGGCGAGGCCGCCACCGCTGATGTCCTCACGCGAGGTGCCGGCCGAGTCCTCGACGATCACGGCGACCGCGACCGGGGAGCCCTCGGCGGTCTTCGCGTACGAGATGAACCAGGCGTAGGGGCGCTTCGCGTTCTTGTCGCCGTGCTGGGCCGTACCCGTCTTGCCGCCGACCTTGACGCCGTCCATGTTCAGGTCGGCGTTGCCGCCGGTGCCGTTGGTGACGACGCTCTCCATCATCTGCTGGAGCAGCTGCGCGTTCTCCTGCGAGACCGGGCGGCTCATCTCCTCCGGCTCGGTCTTCTTGAGCAGGTCGACGTTGGGGGCGCGCAGCTCGTCGATCATGTACGGCTTCATCAGCTTGCCGTCGTTGGCGATCGCCGCCGTGACCATCGCCATCTGGAGCGGGGTGGTCGCGGTGTTGAACTGGCCGATGGAGGAGAGCGCGTTGCCGCCCCTGTCGGCCTGCTTGTCGTAGACCGAGGCGGAGGAACGGACCGGGGTGAACTGCTCGGCGTTGAAACCGAACTTCTCGGCCATCTCGACCATCTTGTCGCGGCCGACGTCGTCGCCGAGCTTCGCGAAGACCGAGTTGCAGGAGATGTCGAGGGCACGCTTCAGGCTGGCGTTGGCGCAGCCCTTGGCGTGGTTGATCATCTCCTTGTTGGAGAGGGGGATCTTCCAGCCCTCGGGGGTGTCGGTCTTCGCGTCGATGTCCGTGACCTTGCCGTTCTCCAGCGCGGCGGCGGCGGTCACGACCTTGAAGACGGAACCGGGCGGGTAGATCTCACGGATCGCGCGGTTGAGCTTCGGCTTGCTCTTGTCCTTCTCCAGGGCCACCCAGGCCTTCTCGTCCTTGCCGGAGTAGCCGGCGAAGGAGGAGGGGTCGTACGAGGGGGTGGAGGCCATCGCGAGGATCTTGCCGGTCTTCGGATCGATGGCGACCACGGCGCCGGTCTTGTTGCCGAGACCCTCGAAGGCGGCCTTCTGCGCGGCCCCGTTGAGGGTGGTGACGACGTCGCCGCCCTTCTTCTTGTCGCCGGTGAACATGGCGAGCGTGCGGTCGAAGAAGAGCCGGTCGTCGTTGCCGGTGAGGATGCCGTCCTCGATCTTCTCGATCTGGTTGGCGTCGTAGGCCTGCGAGGCGTAGCCCGTGACCGGGGCCCACATGGGGCCGTCGGTGTAGGTCCGCTTGAACTTGTAGAACTCGTCCCCGGAGTCGACCGAGCCGGTGATCGGCTTGCCGTCGACGATGATGTTGCCGCGCTCGTTCGCGTAGCGCTCGATCTGCACCCGGCGGTTCTTGGGGTGGGCGTTCAGCTCGTCGGCGCGGACGAACTGGAGCCAGTTGTCGCGCACGAGCAGGGCGAGGATGAGCAGGCCGCAGAAGATCGCGACCCGGCGCAGCGGCTTGTTCACGGACGGACCACCTGGGTCATCTCGGCGTCGGGGGACGGGGCGGGCGCGGGCGCCGGGCGGCGCGCGGTGTCGCTGATCCGAATCAGGATGCCGATCAGAGCCCAGTTGGCGATCACGGAGGAACCGCCGTACGCGAGGAACGGCATCGTCATACCGGTGAGCGGGATGAGGCCCATCACACCGCCGGCGACGACGAAGATCTGGAGCGCGAACGCGCCGGAGAGGCCCATCGCGAGCAGCTTGCCGAAGGGGTCGCGGGCGGCGAGGGAGGTACGGATGCCGCGCTCGACGATCAGTCCGTAGAGGAGCAGGAAGACCATGACGCCGGCCAGCCCGAGCTCCTCGCCGACGGTGGCGAAGATGAAGTCGGAGTTGGCGGCGAACTGGATCAGGTCGGAGTTGCCCTGGCCGAGACCGGTGCCGAGGATGCCGCCCGAGCCGAAGGACATCAGCACCTGCGACATCTGGTCGCAGGCGTTCAGCATGTTCTGGTCGGTGGCCGTCTCCAGACAGCCGAAGGGGTCGAGCCAGGCCGCCACACGGGACTTCACGTGACTGGCCGTGGAGCCGACGACCGCCGCACCGGCGACCGCCATCAGCAGACCCATGACGATCCAGCTGGTCCGCTCCGTCGCCACGTACAGCATGATCACGAACATGCCGAAGAACAGCAGCGACGTACCGAGGTCGTTCTCGAAGACCAGGATGAGGAGGCTGACCGCCCAGATCGTGATGATCGGGCCGAGGTCGCGGCCGCGCGGCAGGTAGAGCCCCATGAAGCGGCGGCTGGCCAGGGCCAGCGCGTCCCGCTTCACCATCAGGTAGCCGGAGAAGAACACCGCCAGGACCAGCTTGGCGAACTCACCGGGCTGGATCGAGAAGCCGCCGATGCGGATCCAGATCTTGGCGCCGAAGACGTCCGCGCCGAGGCCCGGGACGAGCGGCAGCAGCAGCAGGATGAGCGAGACGACCATCGAGATGTACGTGTAGCGCTGGAGGACGCGGTGGTCCTTCAGGAGCAGCAGCACACCCACGAACATGGCGATGCCGATCGCCGAGTACATCATCTGGCTGGGGGCGTCCGGGCTGAAGCTCTTGTAGAGCCGCATCGAGGTCGCGATCAGCCGCGGCGACTGGTCCAGCCGCCAGATCAGCACCAGGCCCATGCCGTTGAGCAGGGTCGCGAGGGGCAGCAGCAGCGGGTCCGAGTACGGGGCCCACTTCCGCACCACGAGGTGGGCGACGCCCGCGAGCAGGGCGAGCCCGAGTCCGTACCCGAGCATGCCGGCCGGGACCTTGCCGTCCATGGCCAGGCCCACGTTGAGGTAGGCGAACACCGGGATGACGACGGCGAACGCCAGCAGCGCCAGCTCGGTGTTGCGGCGGCTCGGCGCCTCGATCGCGCCGATGGTGGTCGTGTTGGTGACAACGCTCATGGTGGTGAAAGGCCCCCTACGGGTGCTTACTGCTTGCCGCAGTTCGAGGCCAGCTTCTGCTCCTCCGCGGTGAGGGTGGGACCCGGGGTCGGAGCGGCTGTGGTGGGCTTGGAGTCAGGGGTGGCGGCGCCGTCCGGCGTCTCGGCCGGCGGCTTGCTCGCCTGGTCGGCCGCCTTCTCGGCGGCGGCCCGGCGCTCCGCGGTCTTCTTGCAGGCCGAGGCCTGCACGGCCAGCTCGGCGATCTTCGTCTCCGCCTTGGCGAGGCTGCCGCCCGTGATCGTGTCCTCGACCTGCTTCTGCTGGTACGCGGGCAGGTACTTGAGTTCGATCTCGGGGTGGTCCTTCTTGACCTTCGACAGCGACACCCAGGCCAGGTCCTGGCTGATGCCCTGGTACAGCGCCACGTGCTGGTCCTTGGACCCGACGAAGTACTGGGTCTGGGTCCAGCGCCAGCCGCCGTACAGCCCGCCGCCGATGACGGCGAGGACGAGGACCAGGAAGAAGGAGCGCTTCAGCCACTTGCGGCCCTTGCGCGGCTTCACGAAGTCGTCGTCGGTGTACGACTCGAAGGAGCCCTGCGGGGGCATTCCGCCGTAGCCGTGGTCGTCGCCGCTTCCGGGCGGGCCGAACCCGCCGGCGGGCGGCTGCTGGTGCGGGGCCGGGCGGCCGAGGCCGGAGGCGCGGCCGGCCGGGGTCTGCATCGCGCCGCCGTCGTTCAGCTGGGCGGCCTGGTTCTCGGCGACGGCGCCCACGATGACCGGGGTGTCGCTGAGGTGACCGGCGAGGGTGTCGCCGCCGTCGACGTCCAGGACGTCGGCGACGATCACCGTGATGTTGTCGGGGCCGCCGCCGCGCAGGGCGAGCTGGATCAGCTCCTGCACGGTCTCCTGCGGGCCCTGGTAGCTGGCGAGGGTGTCTTCGAGCGTCTGGTGAGAGACCACGCCGGACAGGCCGTCGGAGCAGATCAGATAGCGGTCGCCGGCCCGGACCTCACGGATGGAGAGGTCGGGTTCGACGTGGTCGCCGCTGCCGAGCGCGCGCATGAGGAGCGAGCGCTGCGGGTGGGTGGTGGCCTCTTCCTCGGTGATCCGGCCCTCGTCGACGAGCCGCTGGACCCAGGTGTGGTCCTGCGTGATCTGGGTCAGCACACCGTCCCGGAGGAGGTAGGCGCGCGAGTCGCCGACGTGCACGAGCCCGAGCCGCTGGCCGGTCCACAGCAGGGCGGTGAGCGTCGTGCCCATGCCCTCCAGCTGCGGGTCCTCCTCGACCATCATCCGGAGCTGGTCGTTGGCGCGCTGCACCGCCGTACCGAGCGAGGTGAGGATGTCGGAGCCGGGCACGTCGTCGTCGAGCGTGACGAGGGTGGAGATCACCTCGGAGGAGGCGACCTCACCGGCGGCCTGGCCGCCCATGCCGTCGGCGATGGCGAGCAGCCGGGGCCCGGCGTAGCCCGAGTCCTCGTTGCCCTCGCGGATCATGCCCTTGTGCGAGCCCGCGGCGAATCGCAGAGACAGAGTCATGCGCACCTGCCCTGTCGACGCTGCATCGGGGTACAGCCGGTCTCGACCCACACTGCCCACCCTCCGGTCGCTCCGGTCACGCCGGTCGCTCCAGTCGCTCCGGTCGGGAGCCCGGCACGGCCTGTGGCGGGGACCTTCCCGACTCGCTCGCTCCGCTCGCGCCTATTCATGATGTAGCACTACTTCCGCAGCTCGATGACGGTCTTGCCGATGCGGATCGGCGCGCCCAGCGGAATGGGTGTGGCGGTGGTGAGGCGGGTCCGGTCGAGATACGTGCCGTTCGTGGACCCGAGATCCTCGACGATCCACTGGCCGTCCCGGTCCGGGTAGATCCTGGCGTGCCTGCTGGACGCGTAGTCGTCGTCCAGCACGATCGTCGAATCGTGGGCCCGGCCCAGCGTGATCGTCTGCCCCTGGAGGGCGACGGTCGTGCCGGTGAGGGTGCCCTCGGACACGACCAGCTTGGTCGGGGCGCCGCGGCGCTGCCGCCCACCGCCCGCGGTCTGCTGGCCGCGCTGCTGCGGAGGCGCGGCGGCCTGCCGCGCCTGCTGCTGCTGGGGTCGCGCCTCCTGGCGCCGTGAACCGCGCTGGGTGACCCGCGTACCGAAGAGGTCGCTGCGGATGACCTGGACGGCCACGATGACGAACAGCCACAGAACGGCCAGGAAACCCAACCGCATGACCGTCAGGGTCAGCTCTGACATTGCCCCCGCTTCACCCTTCGGCTTGCCGGTAAACGATGGTGGTGCTGCCCACGACGATCCGCGAGCCGTCGCGGAGCGTAGCGCGGGTGGTGTGCTGCCCGTCCACCACGATGCCGTTGGTGGATCCCAGATCCTGGATCGTCGAGGGCGTTCCGGTCCGGATCTCGCAGTGCCGGCGGGAGACGCCGGGATCGTCGATCCTCACGTCCGCGTCGGTGCTGCGGCCGAGGACCAGGGTCGGGCGGGAGATCTGATGGCGGTTGCCGTTGATCTCGATCCAGCGGCGCACCTGGGTGCCCGCTCCCCCGTGCGTACCGGGGCCGGGGGCCGTGGGACGGCCCGCGGCAGCCGCCGCCGGCCGGGGGCCGGGGGCGCCGGGGGGCGGGGAGGCGGGCATGGGCGGGGCGCCGGCCGGGGGGTACCCGTATCCGCCGCGGCCCTGGCCCTGGTGCTGCTGCTGGTGAGGCTGCTGCTGGCCGCCCGCGGGCGGCTGAGACTGTGACGTACTCGACGCCAGGGTGCGGCTGCGGACGCGGTACAGACCGGTGTCGAGGTCCTCGGCCTTCTCCAGGTGGACCTTGATCGGCCCCATGAAGGTGTACCGCTGCTGCTTCGCGTAGTCCCTGACCAGGCCGGCGAGCTCGTCGCCGAGCTGGCCCGAGTAGGGGCTGAGGCGCTCGTAGTCCGGCGCGCTCAGCTCCACGATGAAGTCGTTGGGGACGACGGTCCGCTCACGGTTCCAGATCTGCGCGTTGTTGTCGCACTCGCGCTGGAGTGCGCCCGCGATCTCGACCGGCTGGACCTCGGACTTGAAGACCTTGGCGAAGGTGCCGTTGACCAGACCTTCGAGACGCTGCTCGAAACGCTTCATGACTCCCATGGGGCACCTCCTCCGTCGTTGTCGTCCTGGTACTGCTTACTGATCGTATCCACGCGTCGGGAAATCGGCTGGTTCCCCTTCTCTGCCCTGTGGACGAGTGTCACCTCTCACAAGCTTTCCCCACGGATCGTAGAGGCGGCCTGTGGACAGTGTCCCGCACCCGGCTGTGGGAGCGGGGGCTCGGTCGAGGTCTGGGGGTGGATCGGGTCGATCCGGGGGTATTCGAGGTCGATTCGAGGCCGGGCGGGGGGCGGTCGGCAGCCGGTCCAGGGGTGGTTCGCGGCGGTTCGGGGCTGGTCCTGTGTGATCCGTCTCCTTCTTCCCGTTTCTCTCTCTTCTCCCCCTTCTTCCTCTTCATCCCTCTCCCTTCCCTCCCGTCTCCCTCCCGTCTCCCTCCTGTCCCCCCTCATCTCGCGTCCTTCCCGCACCGTGCTTCCCGCCTCCGTACTGCTGTCCCTCCCTCACCTTGGTCTGCGTGAGCGGAGGCCAAACAACGGATGTGAATCCACGGTCTGCGACGTGCTAATCTTCTGATGTCGCCAGGCGCTCGCACCGCAAAGTGAGAGAGTCCGGAGCACACCCAATGCGCGGGTGGCGGAATAGGCAGACGCGCTGGATTCAGGTTCCAGTGCCCGAAAGGGCGTGGGGGTTCAACTCCCCCCTCGCGCACCAGTTCAACTCGGGAAACCGAGGAAACGGTCGGCATCGTGATCACGATGCCGATCGTTTCGTTTATCCCCTGCTTGCTGTGTGTCCGTGGTGGGCGTGTGGTCTTGGTGGGGTGTGAGGTAGTTCGCACAGGGGAACGCGAGAGGGGCCCGGCTGATGCCGGGCCCCTCTCTTCTCGTAGCGGGGACAGGATTTGAACCTGCGACCTCTGGGTTATGAGCCCAGCGAGCTACCGAGCTGCTCCACCCCGCGTCGGTGATGCCACTCTACACAGGTCCACGCCTGTCCCCTCCCACGTGCCATGACCAACGTCACACCGGCCTGCGGATTCCCGTCTGGCGGAGCAAGGACGTGGGGCCGTGCCCGGTGAGCAGCCGGGTGTCCTCCGGGCAGAGGCCGGTGACCATGCGGAGGGAGTCCTCCATGCTCGTCGGGTTGGCGGTGGGCGCGTCCGCGCGTCCCCGGCCGCTCGCGAGCAGGGTGTCGCCGGTGGCGAGCAGCGGCTCGTCGCCGCCGTCGAAGCGGAACATCACCGAGCCGCTGGTGTGGCCGGGGGTGTGCAGCACGGTCACGGTGCCGGCGGCGAAGGTCAGCTCACCGCCCCGCTCGGGGAGTTCGCGCACCTCGTCGGGCTCCCGGTCCGGGTGGCCGACGAGCAGGTCGCGTGGGAACGAGTCGGGCAGCCCCCGGGCGGGAGCACCGAGTTGGTAGCGGTCGGCCGGGTGGATCCAGGCCGGGACGCCGTAGTGCCGGGAGAGCGGTACGGCGTCCCAGGTGTGGTCCATGTGGCCGTGGGTGATGAGGATGGCCTCGGGTTCGAGGCGGTGGGTGCGGACGGCCCGTAGGACCGCCTCGCGGGAGTCGTGACCGGGGTCGATGACGAGGCAGGGATGTCCCGGGCCGGCGGCGACGATGTGGACGTTCGTTCCGAACGTGCCGGTGGCGGCGGACAGGACGAGCATGCGCATGGCTTGAGCCTCCGTACGTTCAGCGCGCGCCGACCGGTTCCGGCAGTGCGGCCAGTTCGGCCAGGGCCTGCGGCGGGAGGGTCAGGGAGCCGGCTGCGACGTTGTCCTCCAGGTAGCGGCGGGTCTTGGTGCCCGGGATGACGCCCACGTGCTCGCCCTGGGCCAGCACCCAGGCGATCGCCACCTGGGCGACGGTCGCGCCGAGGCTGTCGGCCAGGGTCCGTACCCCGTCGACGATCGCCTGGTTGGCGGTGAGGGCCTCGGGCTGGAACCGCGGGATCCGGTGCCGTCCGTCGGCCGTCGGCAGGTCCTGCGGGCTGCTGATCAGGCCGGACAGGAAGCCCCGGCCGAGCGGGGCGAACGCGATGAACGCGATGCCCTCGTGCCCGCAGTACTCCACCACGCCGTCCTTCAGGGCGTCCCGGCTCCCCAGCGACAGCTCGCTCTGTACGGACGCCACCGGGTGGACCGCGTGTGCCCGGCCGATCTCCGCCACCGACGCCTCGGAGAGACCGAGCGCACCGAGCTTGCCCTCCTTCACCAGCTCCGCGAGCGCGCCCCAGCTCTCCTCGACCGGAACCTCGGGGTCGATACGGTGCAGCTGGTAGAGGTCGATGTGGTCCACGCCGAGCCGTCGCAGGCTCGCGTCGACGGCGGCGCGCAGATGCGCGGGGCGGCCGTCGCGGTGGCTCTTGTACGTGGCCGGGTCGTCGACGACGATCCCGCCCTTCGTGGCGAGCAGGGCCCTCTCGCGGTGGCCCTTGAGTGCCTTGCCGACCAGTAGTTCGTTGGTGAACGGGCCGTACTGGTCGGCCGTGTCGATCAGGTCGACGCCGAGGTCGAGGGCGTGCCGTACGACCGCGACGGACTCGCTGTCGTCCCGGCCCAGCTCGTCGTAACCCCACGACATGCCCATGCAGCCGATGCCGACGGCCGCGAAGGTCCGCTGTGAGCCGCCCAGTTGGATCCTGCGCATCGTCGTGCGCACCGCCTCTCCCGTTGCTCGTCGTCCGTTGCGTGTTACCCGTTGCGTGTTATCCGTTGCGTATAGGCAGAACTCTGCCATAGGGGAGGGATGGATCATAGAGGCAGGCTTCTTTTGTGTGACAGAGGTCTGGCATGTTCGTTCTCTGTCTTATGCGAGACTGTTGATATGGCGAAGACGACGACGGAGACGGTCGCCGCGGGTCGACTCGGGCACACGATCAAGAGGGCCGAGCAGGCTCTGATCGGACGCAAGACGGAAGCGCTGCGGGAGTTCGGTCTGACGGTGCCGCAGTACGCCGTCCTGCTGCTGTTGTCGGTCTCGGACGGCATGTCCGCGGCGCAGCTGGCGCGCGAGTGCATGGTCACGCCGCAGACGATGGCCACGGTTCTGACCAACCTGGAGAAGGCGGACCTGGTGGTCCGGGAGCCCTCGGAGCTGCACCAGAAGGTCGTCGTCAACCGGGCGACCCGGGCCGGCCGGGCCATCGTGAAGAAGGCCGACAAGGCGGCCCTTCGCGTCGAGGGGGCGCTGGGCGCCGAGTTCACGCCCGAGGAAAGGGCGCGGTTCGAGGAGTACCTGGAGCGGTCGATCGTCGTTCTGGGGTCCCTCGAATAGATCCGTTGGATCCGTTGGATCCGTTGGATCCGTTAGATCTGCTCGTGGTCCAGCAGGTCTGCGACCTTCCCCCGGGTCTCCGTACCGGGCCGCGCCGTGTGCAGCATCAGCCGGATCCCCGGGCGGTCCGGGATCTCGAGTACCGAGTGATCGAAGACCATGACCCCGGCCCGGGGATGGTCGATCGCCTTCACTCCCTGGTTCGTCGCCGTGAGCTCGTACCGCGACCAGAGCTCCGCGAACTCCTCGCTCTCCTTCATCAGCCGGCGGGAGGCGACCGGCAGGTTCCTGTTCCTGTGGAGGCGCGCTGAGCGTGGGAGGGCGGGCCCGAGGTCGCGGCTGGCGGGTGCGACTTTTGTCGTCGGGGGGTGCGACGAAAGAGGGACGACCCGGGGCCGGGCTGCCGCCTACGGTGCGAGCGTGGACGTTATGTCGAAGTCGGGGACCCGGAGTTCGTACGGGATCGGGGCCGCGCTCGCCGCGGGGTGGGCGTGGTTCGCGGTGCCGGGGCAGTGGTCGGGGCGCAGGACCACCGGTGAGGTGGCACTCGCCGCGGTCGTCGCGCTGCTCGGCGCCGGGACCGAGGACCTCCTGGGCGGCGAGGGCTGGGTGCTGGCCGCCGTCGCCGCCGGGTCCGCCCTGCTGTCCCTCGTGCGCCGCAGACTTCCCGCGAGCGTGCTCGTCCTGACCGCGGGTCTCACGCCCTTCGTGCCCGGCTTCGGGCCGCTGCTGCTGGTCGTCGGCTGGTCCTCCGGCCGGTACATCGCGGGGGCGGGCCGCGCGCTCACCGCGTTCATCGCCGCCTTCGTCGTGAACGTCGGCGGGAGTCTCGTGGGGCCGTGGGAAGGGAGCCGGCTGCTCACCATCGCCCTCACGGCGACCCTGTACTACCTGGGCACCACCCTGGCCCCCGGGCTCGCCCACCGCTACTGGACCCAGCGGCGGACCCTGTTGCACGCGCTCCAGGAGCGCAACGCCCAGCTGCTGCGGGAGCGGACCATGGTGGTCGGGCAGGCGCGGCTGCGGGAGCGTCAGCGGATCGCCCAGGACATGCACGACAGCCTCGGGCACCAACTGGCCCTGATCGCCGTCCACACCGGGGCCCTGGAGGTGGACCGGGAGCTGAGCGAGCGCCAGCGCGAGGTCGTCGGAGTCCTGCGGAACGCGTCGGTGACCGCGATGCACGAGCTGCGGGAGGTCGTCGGGATCCTCCGCGACGGGATCGAGGCCGCCGACGGTTCGGCGGCGGCGCCCGGGCGGGCCGGGGACGGGACGGGCCGCGCGGCGCGGGGGATCGCGGGCATCGAGGGGCTGGTGGAGGCGGCACGGACGGCCGGCACCTCGGTCGGGCTGAGACGGTCGGGGGAGGAGCGGTCGCTGGCTCCGGCCGCCGACCACGCCGCGTACCGGATCGTGCAGGAGGCCCTCACCAACGCCTACAAGTACGCGCCGGGGGCGGCGATCGGCGTCGACCTGCGGTACGAGCCGGACACCTTCGTGGTGGAGGTCCTCAACGAGAAGCCCACGGACGAGCCCGCGGAGGACGTGGTGAGCGGCGGGCAGGGGCTGACCGGCCTCGCCGAGCGGGCCCGGCTGGTGGGTGGCATGTGTCATGCGGGCCCGGCCGACGGCGGTGGGTTCCGGGTGGCCGGAATGCTGCCCTACGGAGCGGCGCCCCTCGCGGAAGCCGCGCCTTTGGTCGATGCGGCCGACGACTTCCGGCAGCAGACCACGAAGCCGCTGGTGGGCGATGGTCGTCCGGTCGTGGTCGGACCGGCCGACTGGACGTTCACGGAGCGGGAGCTGGCCATGGCGGTGCACGGGGGCAGAGGCAGAAGCACGGGTGGTTCGATCGCGCTGGGCTGCGGGATCGCGTTCGCGGCGCTCGTCCTGCTGGTGGTGGCGGGCGGCTTCGGCCTCTACTTCCTGATGGGGTCGTTGAAGGAGGGGATGATCGAACCCGCGCAGTACGAGGCGGTGAAGGTCGGGGCGGCGGAGAAGGACGTACGAGGCCAACTCCCGTCCGGCGACACGATCGCCACGGCCGGCCTCAGCGGCAAGGGCCCCGCGCGGCCCGAGGGCGCCGACTGTCTGGTGCTGATGTCCTCGGAGGTGAGCGACACCTTCGAGAAGGAGCCCGTTTTCCGGTTCTGCTTCAAGGACGGCAAGCTGATCGAGAAGAAGTCGTACGAGGTCGAGGCGCGCTAGCGCCCACCCGCCCGTACCGGAGCCGTGGGGAGTAGCTGTGGCAGGGCTGGCAGGGCAGGCCATCAGGGTGGTGATCGCCGACGACGAGCCGCTGATCAGGGCCGGGATTCGGATGATCCTCACCTCCGACCCGGAGATCGAGGTCGTCGCCGAGGCCGCCAACGGCCGGGAGGCGGTCGAGGTGACACGGGCGCATGCCGCGGACGTGGTGCTGCTCGACATTCAGATGCCGGTGCTCGACGGCCTCTCGGCGCTGCCGGAGCTGCGCCGGGCGGCGCCGGCGGCCCGGGTGATCGTCCTGACGACCTTCGGGGAGCGGGACAACGTCCTGCGGACCCTGGAGCACGGGGGCGCCGGGTTCCTGCTGAAGGACACGGCACCCGCGGAGCTCATCCGGGCGGTACGGGCGGCCGCGGCGGGTGACGCGTATCTGTCACCGGCGGCGACCCGGCATGTCGTGGAGCGGCTCGCCACCGGCCGGGAGGCGGCCCGTGCCGAGGAGGCGCGGGGGCGGATCGCGGGCCTGAGCGAGAAGGAGCGCGATGTGCTGGCGCTGCTCGGCGAAGGGCTCTCCAACGCGGACGCGGGGAAGCGGCTGCACATGAGCGAGGCCACGGTGAAGACGTATGTGAGCCGGATCCTCGCCAAGCTGGACTGCGAGAACCGGGTCCAGGCGGCACTGCTCGCACGGGACGCGGGACTGTAGGAGGGGACTGCCGCGCCGCTCACGGGGCGGCCGGCCCGGTCGGTGCGGGGTTCGGTCACGGACGTGCGGCTCCCTCGTCGTCGCCGCCGGAGTCAAGGAGACAGGGCGGGCGAACTGGCCGGTGGGCGAATACCTGGACCGAAGCCGAAGCCGAAGCCGAAGCCGAAGCCGAAGTCGGAGCCGGAGCCGGAGCCGGGGTGGAGGGGGAGAGGGACGAGGTCGTCGCGGTCGGAGGAGTTATCCACAGGCGCTTGTCCACAGGGGGAGACGGCCGCTCGGGTGCGGCGGTACGGTCAGGCCGGATGATGTTGGACTTTCACATCGGGGGAGGGCAGGCCATGGGCGACACCCAGGTCGTCGTGCCGGGACAGCGCGGCACGGACGGAGCACCGGAGGGCAGGTCGGACAGCGCTACGGACGGCCTGCGCGTGCCGCACGTGCCGGGCTTCGCCCGCCGTGCCGCCGTCGGAGGCGGGACCGCCGCCTCTCCCAAGGAACGCGGCAAGGCACTGCGTGAGCGGGTCCCGCGCTCCGCCCACCGGCAGCCCGCCCTCGCGGCCGACCGACCCGATGCCGTCCGGGCCGTCGAGGAGTCGAACCGGGACCGCGTCCCCGAACTCGCACCGATGCGGGTCGGCAGGATGGCGGCCAGCCCCTTCACCTTCCTGCGCGGAGCCGCCGGGCTCATGGCCCAGGACCTCGCCGGCACCCCCGTCACCGGGATCGCCGCCCAACTGTGCGGCGACGCTCACGCCGCCAACTTCGGGCTCTACGGAGACGCGCGCGGCCGGCTCGTCATGGACCTCAACGACTTCGACGAGACCGTCGTCGGCCCCTGGGAATGGGACCTCAAGCGGCTTGCCACCTCCCTCGTCCTCGTCGGCCGGGAAGTGGGCGCGAGCGAGGACGTGTGCCGGGCCGCCGCCTTCGACACCGTCGGCGCCTACCGGCGCACCATGCGGCTGCTCGCCCGGCTCCCCACTCTCGACGCGTGGAACGCCATCGCCGACGAGGAGCTCGTCTCCCACACCGACGCCCGTGACCTCCTCGGCACCCTGGAGCGGGTCTCCGCCAAGGCCCGCAACAACACCAGCGCCCGGTTCGCCGCCCGCTCCACCGAGGCCGTCACCGACGCCGAGGGCGGCGGCCGCCGCTTCGTCGACGCTCCCCCGGTCCTGCGCAGGGTCCCGGACGCCGAGGCGGCAGCCGTCGCCGCCTCCCTCGGCCCCTACCTGGAGACCGTGTCCGAGGACCGGCTGCCGCTCCTCGCGCGGTACGCCGTCCACGACGTGGCCTTCCGGGTCGTCGGCACCGGCAGCGTCGGCACCCGCTCCTATGTCGTGCTGCTCCTCGACCACCGGGGCGAGGCACTCGTCCTCCAGGTGAAGGAAGCCCGGCCGTCCGCCCTGCTGCCCCACCTGCCGGCCGCCGGGTTCACCGTCGCCGACCCCGGCCACGAGGGTCGACGCGTCGTGCTCGGTCAGAAGCGAATACAGGTCGTGAGCGACATCCTGCTCGGCTGGACCACGGTGGAGGGGCGCCCCTTCCAGGTGCGCCAGTTCCGCAACCGCAAGGGCAGCGTCGATCCCGCCGCGCTCACCGTGGACCAGGTCGACGACTACGGGCGGATGACGGGGGCCCTGCTCGCCCGCGCCCACGCCCACAGCGCCGATCCGCGCCTGATAGCCGGGTACTGCGGGAAGAACGAGGAGTTCGACGAGGCCGTCGCCGCGTTCGCCGTGTCCTACGCGGACCGCACCACCGCCGACCATGCCGACCTGCTCACTGCCGTCCGAGCGGGCCGCATAGCGGCAGAACTGGGCGTCTGACCTACGCCGCCGCGCCCTAACCGGGGCACGAGGGGGAGCGCGGGGAGGGGGGGGAGAGGGAGGGGAGGGGGAGGGAGGGGGGAGGCCCCCTCGGAAGGACCGTAGGCTGGGTGGGACGAGCCGGAACGAGGACGTGGGCGGGCGTAGACGTGAGCGTGCACCAGGGTGCGAACGAGGGCCCCGAGAGCGAGCGGCCTCAGGGCGAGCCGTCCCCGAGCGAGGCTCCCGAGAGCGAGCGGCTTCAGGACGTGCGGTCCCGGAGCGAGGCGCCTGAGGGCGAGCGGCTTCAGGGCGAGCCGTCCCGGAGCGAGGCGCCTGAGGGCGAGCGGCTTCAGGACGTGCGGTCCCCGGGCGAGGCGCCTGAGGGCGAGCGGCCTGAGGCGCGGCTTGAGCGGGCTGTGCGGGTGGCCGAGCAGGCGTTGATCGAGTTCGAGATCGCCGTCGAGACCTTCCGTGTCGAGGTGGACAACTTCTCGCGGCTGCACCACCAGAAGCTCGGCCCGATGTACGCGCGGCTCGATGAGCTCGACGCCCGGATCGCCGAAGCGCGGGCGGCGCGGACCGGAGACCCCGAGGATCTGCGGCGTGCGCAGGAGGCGCGGGCCGCGGTCATGCCGATGCCGGGGGTGGACGAGCTGTTCCACGACTGGATCGACTCCGACGGCTTCTCCCCCGAGGCCGAGGCCATGCTCACCGACCGTCCGGTGCGGCCGCCGAAGCGGGTCCGCCCCAACGAGGAGGTCCGCAGGCTCTACCGGGAGCTGGCCCGTAAGGCCCACCCCGACCTGGCCCGCGAGGAGGACGAGCGGAAGCGGCGCGAGGAGTTCATCACCCGGGTGAACGCCGCCTACGCCCGCGGTGACGAGGCCGTCCTTCGCGAGTTGTCCGCCGAGTGGGAGGCCGGTCCCGTGCCGGCCGAGGAGCGGCTCAGCGAGAGCGAGGAGCTGTACGCGCGCCTCGAGTGGCTGGCGCAGCGCAAGGACATGCTGTCGGCGCTGGCGCGCGAGCTTGAGGAGAGCGCGATCGGCGCGATGCTGCGGATGGCGCCGGAGGACCCGGACCGTCTCCTGGAGGAGATCGCGGAGCAGCTGCTCGCGCAGGTCTCCGAGCGGGAGAGCGAGCTGGCCGGGCTGGTGCAGTAGGTTTTTCTGTGCGCTCGACACCCTTCGGGCGCAGTGGCGGTACTGATCGAGAGAAGGCCGGACCGATGAATTTCTCCCCTCTGCCCTCGGTGGACGCGGCTTCCGTGCCGGCCGATGCCCTGGTGCTGGACGTCAGGGAGGACGACGAGTGGGCGGCCGGGCATGTCGAGGGCGCGCTGCACGTGCCGATGAGCGACTTCGTGGGCCGTTTCGGTGAGGTGACCGAGGCGGTGGCCGAGCGGGGTCGCGCCTATGTGATGTGCCGGGTGGGTGGCCGGTCGGCGCAGGTCACGCAGTATCTGGTGCAGCAGGGCTTCGACGCGGTGAACGTCGAGGGCGGCATGCTCGCCTGGGACGGTGCCGGGCGCCCGATGGTGACGGGTACCGGAAGCCCGGCCTTCGTTCTCTGACGTTCCCTGGGCTTTCCCGGGCTCCCCCGGGCTTCCCGACCTGTTCCGCCCGGTCTCAGCCGAGGGGGTGGTCGGCCAGGAGGTCGCCCAGGGCGTCCTCGTGGGCCGCGGCGGGGCCGAGGGACAGCTCCAGGTGCTTGGCCCAGGCGTGGAAGCGGTGCAGCGGGTAGTCGGTGTCGGCGCCGAAGCCGCCGTGCAGGTGCTGCGCGGTCTGCACCACCCGTCGTACGCCTTCGGAGGCCCAGATCTTCGCGACGGCGATGTCCCCTTCGGCGGGGAGTGCCGCTTCGGCTCCGCTGGACAGGCGCCAGGCCGCCTGCCAGAGGGTGACCTCCATGGCGCGCAGGTCGATGTAGCGGTCGGCGGTCTGGACGGCGACGGCCTGGAAGGTGGCCACGGGGTGGCCGAACTGTTCGCGTTTCCCGGTGTAGTGGCTCGTCATGGTGAGGACGGCCTCGCCGAGGCCGAGGGCGAGCGCGCAGGTGCCGGTGGTGAGGAGTCCGCGGAGCCGGTCCCAGGCGCCTTCGGTGTCGATGACGTCGGTGTCGTCGAGGCGGACCGCGTCGAGTCGTAGTTCCGCCAGGAGTTCGCCGCTGGTGGAGTACTGGGCGGTGAGGGTCAGTCCGTCGTGCGTGCGGGGCAGCAGGGCGAGGACCGTGGCGCCGTCGGTGGTGTGTGCGGGGACGGCGATGATGTCGGCGCCATGGGCCCAGGGGACTGCGGTCTGCAGGCCGTCGAGGATCCAGTCGGTGCCGTCGCGGTGTGCGGTGACGGCGCGTTCGGCGGGGTCGTGGCCGGTGCGTCCCTGAGCGGCGGCGGTGAGGACGAGTTCGCCGCGGCTCACACGGGGGAGCAGGTCGGCGGCCGTCTTCGGGGGCGCGTACCGCTCGACGGTCATGGCGACGGCGCTGGTCTCCAGGAGGGGGACCCGGGCCAGGACGCGGGCGGATTCGCGCAGGACGAGGCAGAGGGCGACGGGGTCGAGCCCGCCGCCTCCGTGCTCCGGGGACACCACGAGGCCGAGGAGGTCGGCGGCGGCGAGGCGGGACCAGAGCGGTCGGTCGAGGTCCTCGGAGACGGCGCCCGGGGTGAGGGCGGGGCTCGGTACCGCGTCGGGCGTGACGCCCGAGAAGACCGCCTTGGCGGCCTCGACGGCCGCCTGCTGCTCTTCGGTGAAGGTGAAGTCCACTGCCCTGCCCTCCCGTTGTGCCCCTGCTGGTCCTGACGGATCGTCAAGATAGAACAGGTTCTAGTGGAAGGGAATGGCGGCGCCGTAGTCGGGTCGGGGCGCGGCGCCGGTTCCTCTCTCGTCAGCGGTCGAAGTCCAGCTCCACGTCCGGGGTGACCGGGTGGGACTGACAGGCCAGGACGTATCCGGCTTCTGTCTCCTCGGGTTCCAGCGCGAAGTTGCGGTCCATCCGCACCTCTCCGCCGACGAGGAAGGCGCGGCAGGTGCCGCACACCCCGCCCTTGCAGGCGTACGGGGCGTCCGCGCGGGAGCGGAGCACGGTGTCGAGGAGGGTCTCGCCGCGGTCCACCGGCCAGGTGCCGGAACGGCCGTGGAGGGTCGCGGTCAGTGTGGCGTGCGCGGGGGTGTCGGCCGTGGGGACCGGGGTGGGCGCGGAGCCGTCGTCGACGTGGAAGATCTCCTGGTGGATCCGGCCGCGGTCGACCCCGAGGCCGCGCAGGGCCCGCTCGGCGCCCTGGACGAGCCCGAAGGGGCCGCAGAGGAACCAGCCGTCGATGGACTCGACGGGCAGCAGTGAGGGCAGGAGCGCGGCGAGTCGCTCGTGGTCGAGGCGGCCGGACGGCAGACCCGCCTGCTGCTCCTCCCGGGAGAGGACGGTGACCAGCTGGAAGCGGTCGGGGTGGCGGTCCTTCAGGTCGGCGACCTCGTCGAGGAACATCGTGGACGCGGCGGTGCGGTCGCTGCGGATCAGGCAGAACCGGGCCTCCGGCTCGCGGGCGAGCAGGGTGGCCGCGATCGACAGGACCGGGGTGATGCCGCTGCCGCCGACGACGGCCGCGAAGTGGCCGGGGCGCGGGGTGAGTGAGAAGCGGCCCATCGGTTCCATGACCTCGACGAGGTCGCCGACGGCCAGTTCCTTGAGGGCGTACGTCGAGAAGGCGCCGCCGTCGACGAGCCGGATGCCGACGCGCAGGACGGGGGCCTCGCCGGGCGGGGTGGCGGGGGCGCAGATCGAGTACGTGCGCCGGATCTCCTCTCCGTGCTCGCCGGTGCGGCGCAGGGCGAGGTGCTGGCCGGGGAGGTGCCGGTACGTGTCGTGGAGCTCGGGCGGGACGGCGAAGGTGACCGCCACGGAGTCGTCCGTGAGCTGCTCGACCTCGCTCACCCTGAGGGGATGGAACCCGGCCCGCCCCGCGGCCCGGGCGCCCGCGCCTGAGGACTCCATCTACAGCTCCTTGAAGTGGTCGAACGGTTCGAGGCAGGCGGTGCAGCGGCGCAGGGCCTTGCACGCGGTGGAGGAGAAGCGGCTGAGGAGTTCGGTGTCGGTGGAGCCGCAGTTCGGGCAGCGGATCGCCAGGGTCAGCGGTATAGGGCCGCCGGCCGGGCCCTGGGGGCGCGGTGGTGCGACGCCGAACTCGGCGAGCTTGCGCCGCCCTTCCTCGCTGATGTCGTCGGTGGACCAGGCGGGGGCGAGGACCGTGACGACGGAGACCTCCGGCACGCCGTGCTCGTGGAGTGCGCGCTCGATGTCCGAGGACATGGTCTCGACGGCGGGGCAGCCTGTGTACGTCGGGGTGAGGGCGACCTCGACCCGGCCGGGTCCGGTGACGTGGACGCCGCGCAGGACGCCGAGCTCGGCGAGGGTGAGGACGGGCAGTTCGGGGTCGAGGACGGCGCCGGCGATCCGGCTCAGCTCCTCTTCCAGGGCGGTCATGGTCACCATGTCGCCCCCGGGTGGCTGCGGTGGAGGTGCTGCATCTCGGCGAGCATCCGTCCGAAGTCCTCGGTGTGCAGTCCCTGCCGGCCGGCGCCCGCGGCCCAGGCGCCGGTGCGCGGCCCTTCGGGCACGGTGAGCGTGGCCCTGCCGAGGATGTCGGTCACCGAGGTCAGCCAGGCGCTCTCCATGGCCGCGTGGTCGACGTCGATTCCCTCGACGGGCTGGAACAGTTCGCCCGTGTACCGCCAGAGGGCGTCGCAGGCCCGCTGCATCCGCCGGTGGCTCTCGTCGGTGCCGTCGCCGAGGCGCAGCGTCCAGTGCTCGGCGTGGTCCTGGTGGTAGGCGACCTCCTTGACGGCCTTGGCGGCGAGGCCGGCGAAGGGGCCGTCGCCGGAGGCCAGCTGCCCGTACAGGAGGTGCTGGTAGGTGGAGAAGTAGAGCTGCCGGGCGATGGTGTGGGCGAAGTCGCCGTTCGGCTGCTCGACCAGTTGCACGTTCCGGAAGGAGCGCTCCTCGCGGAGGTATGCCAGTTCGTCCTCGTCGCCGATGAGGGAGAGCAGGACGCGGGCCTGGCCGAGGAGGTCGAGCGCGATGTTGGCCAGGGCGACCTCCTCCTCCAGGACGGGGGCGGAGCCCGCCCACTCCCCCAGGCGGTGGGAGAGGACGAGGGCGTCGTCGCCGAGGGCGAGGGCGGCGCCGGTGATCACGGTGGCCTCGCTCGTGGCCGGGGTGGTGCTCACAGGTGCTTCACCCCCTCCGGGATCTCGTAGAACGTCGGGTGGCGGTAGGGCTTGTCCGCGGCCGGCTCGAAGAACGGGTCCTTCTCGTCGGGCGAGGAGGCGGTGATCTCCGTGGAGGGCACGACCCAGATGGACACGCCTTCGCTTCGGCGGGTGTACAGGTCACGGGCGTTGCGCAGGGCCATCTCCGCGTCGGGGGCGTGGAGACTGCCCGCGTGGGTGTGGGACAGTCCGCGGCGGGAGCGCACGAACACCTCCCACAGCGGCCAACCGTCGCTCGTCATGCCTGTGCCTCCCCGTGCTTGCCGGTGTGCTGGTGCTGCTTGGCGTGGTGCTTGTCCACGCGGTGCTTCTCCGCGTGGGCCGCGGCGGCCTCTCTGACCCAGGCGCCGTCCTCGTGGGCCTGGCGCCGGCGGCTCAGCCGCTGCTCGTTGCAGGGTCCGTTGCCCTTGAGGACGTCCCAGAACTCGGCCCAGTCGATCGCGCCGAAGTCGTAGTGCCCGCGCTCCTCGTTCCACCGGAGGTCGGGGTCGGGGAGGGTGAGGCCGAGGGCCTCGGCCTGGGGCACGGCGATGTCGACGAACCGCTGCCGCAGCTCGTCGTTGGTGTGCCGCTTGATCTTCCAGGCCATGGCCTGGGCGGTGTGGGTCGACTCGTCGTCCGGCGGGCCGAACATCATCAGGGAGGGCCACCACCAGCGGTCCACGGCGTCCTGCGCCATGGCGTGCTGGGCCTCGGTGCCACGGGAGAGGGCGAGCAGCGCCTCGTACCCCTGGCGCTGGTGGAAGGACTCCTCCTTGCAGACCCTGACCATCGCGCGGGCGTACGGCCCGTAGGAGCAGCGGCACAGCGGGACCTGGTTGGTGATCGCGGCGCCGTCCACCAGCCAGCCGATCGCGCCGACGTCGGCCCAGGTCAGCGTGGGGTAGTTGAAGATCGAGGAGTACTTCTGGCGGCCCGAGTGGAGCTTGTCGAGCAGCTCGTCGCGGCTGGTGCCGAGGGTCTCGGCCGCGCTGTACAGGTACAGGCCGTGACCGGCCTCGTCCTGGACCTTGGCCATGAGGATCGCCTTGCGCCGCAGTGAGGGGGCGCGGGTGATCCAGTTCGCCTCCGGCTGCATGCCGATGATCTCGGAGTGGGCGTGCTGCGCGATCTGCCGGACGAGCGAGGCGCGGTAGGCCTCGGGCATCCAGTCGCGCGGCTCGATCCGCTCGTCGGCGGCCACTGCGGCGTCGAACACGGCCTCGTGGGCGGCCTGCTCCGCCGCCACGGCCGCGTCCGACACGCCGGGCGCGCTCGTGGTCTCTGCCGTCCCTGCCGTCACTGCGGTCATCGGACTCCCTACCGACCGATCGTTCGGTTGAATAGCTTCAATGGTGAGTCGGCGGCCCGTATGGTGTCAACCCTGTGGATAACCGAGGTGGGCCGATCGGGATCGGGGCGGGATGGACGCGTACGTCGAAAAGGGCGCCGCTGACGTGGACGAAGGCCGTCCGACACCCCCGGTGGAGCGGGCGGGCGCCGGGATCATGGCCCTGTCGATGCCCTACCAGGTCGTCCTCGCCGTGGCGCTCGCCGTCGTCGGGGTCTTCGCGTGCGTCCATCTGGCGATGGTGTTCCTGCACGTCGCGCCGTCCAACACGCTGACCAAGCGGCACGGCCAGGCCGTCGACGACTGGGTCTATCCGGAGTTCGAACAGAACTGGAAGCTCTTCGCGCCCAATCCGCTCCAGCAGAACGTCTCCGTCGAGGTACGGGCCGAACTCGTCACCGCCGACGGCAGCCGCCGCACCACCGGCTGGATCGACCTCACCGCCCAGGACGCCGAGGCGATCCGGCACAACCCGATGCCCAGCCACGCCCAGCAGAACGAACTCCGCCGGGCCGTGGACTTCTACCTCAACTCGCACTCGGACGACGACACCCCCCACGGGATGCGCGGCCGCCTCTCGGAGGAGTACATGCGCCGGATCGCGATGCTCCGCCTCGCCGACCGGGCCGGTGACGTGGAGCGTGTCCAGCTGCGTACCGTCACCCGGGCTGTCCCCGCCCCCCGGTGGAGCTCCGAGAAGACCGACACGGCCCCCTCGTACCGCGACTTCCCGTGGTGGCCGGTCACCGACGCCGACCGGCCCGCCGGAGCCGACCGAAGCCGCACGGAGGCGGGCCGATGAGCACCCCCACCCCGAGCTCCGGCCCCAGCCCCGCCCCCGCTTCCGTCCCCGCTCCCCCTTCCGCTCCCACGCCCGCGCGTGGCCGTGCCCGCGAGCCCTTCGACCGTCGGCTCGCCCGCGCCGTCCAGAACGTCACGGGCCGCTCCCTCGGCCCGTACCAGACCGCGATCGTGCGGATCGGCTTCTCGCTGACCTGGCTGGTCTTCCTGCTGCGCGAGCTGCCGTTCCGGCACGAGCTGTACGGCCCCGACGGCCCCTGGTCGTGGGAGATGGCACGCCGGCTGGTCGCCGACAACCGGTCCTTCACCGTGCTCATGTGGTCGGACGGCCGGCTCTGGTTCGAGGTCGTCTACGGGCTCGCCGTGCTCTCGGCCGTGCTGCTCCTGCTCGGCTGGCGCACCCGTGCCGTGTCGGTGGTCTTCATGGTCGGCGTGCTCTCGCTGCAGAACCGGTCCGTCTTCGTGGGCGACGGCGGCGACAACGTCCTCCACCTCGCGGCGATCTACCTCGTGCTGACCCGCTGCTCCCAGGTGTGGTCCCTCGACGCCCGGCGGGCCGCCCGCGAGGCGCGGGCCGCGGACGCCGGCGAGCCCCCGCGCCACGATCGTGTCGGACCCGTCCTGTGGACGGTGCTCGGCGGCTTCCTCCTCGCCACCACCTGGTTCAGCGAGGTCACCGGCGAGTGGTGGCTGCCGGTGCTGCTGTGGGTCCTGTGGCTGGGGAACGGCCTGTGGTGGCTGGTCCGCCGGTTCGCGCCCGGGGAGCCGCGCACCCTGCTCGACGCCCTCGCGAACCTCGCGCACAACGCCGCCCTCGTCGTGATCATGGCGGAGGTCTGTCTGATCTACGCCACGGCCGGCTGGTACAAGATCCAGGGCTCGCGCTGGCAGGACGGCACCGCGCTGTTCTACCCGCTCAACCTCGACTACTTCACGCCCTGGCCCGCCCTCTCCGAGCTGCTCGGGACCAGCGGGGTCATGGTGATGCTGCTGACCTACGGCACGGTGATCGTGCAGGTCGCCTTCCCGTTCACCCTCTTCCACCGCAAGGTCAAGAACGTGCTGCTCGTCGCGATGATGCTGGAGCACGCCGGAATCGCGGTGCTCCTCGGGCTGCCGGTCTTCTCGCTCGCGATGATCTCCGCCGACGCCGTGTTCCTGCCGACGCCGTTCCTGGTGGCGCTCGGCGCCCGGGTCGTACGGGGCAGGGACCGGCTGTGGCGGCGGACGCCCGCCGGGGCGCTGCCCGAGCAGCGCCGTACGGGTGAGGAGCACGGTCCCCGTACCCTCGTCGGGTGAGCACCACCGAAGAGACGGCAGCGCCCGAGGCGTCGGAGCCGGTCCAGTACGACGAGGCTTTCGGCCCCGAGATCGGCGTCGGGCCGCACCCCGAGCCATGGCCCGAGGGCGAGCGGTACGACCCCGAGCTGCTCGCCGGCGGTGACCGGCGCAATGTCGTGGACCGCTACCGGTACTGGACGCGGGAGGCGGTCGTCGCCGACCTGGACACCCGGCGGCACGACTTCCACGTGGCCGTGGAGAACTGGGGCCACGACTTCAACATCGGTTCGGTGGTACGGACGGCCAACGCGTTCCTGGCGAAGGAGGTCCACATCGTGGGCCGGCGGCGCTGGAACCGGCGCGGCGCCATGGTCACCGACCGCTACCAGCACGTCCGGCACCACCCGGACACCGAGTCGCTGACCTCGTGGGCGGCGGCCGAGGGCATCCCGGTCATCGGCATCGACAACCTGCCGGGTGCCGTACCGCTGGAGCGGACCGTGCTGCCCCGCCGCTGCGTGCTGCTCTTCGGGCAGGAGGGCCCGGGGCTCACCGAGGAGGCCCGCGCCCATGTGGAGATGGTCTGCTCGATCGCCCAGTTCGGCTCGACCCGCTCGATCAACGCGGGAGCGGCCGCCGCCATCGCCATGCACGCGTGGGTCCAGCGCTACGCGGAGATCGAGACCCCCTAGACCCCCTAGGCCCCCTGGCGCCCCCTGGGCGGGGAAAGCTCCCGGGGAGCCGCGTGGAGGCCCCTGGGAGCCTCCACGCGGGCGTGCCTCAGGCCTGGCGGCGGACCTCCACCACCCGGAAGCGGTTGGAGACGAAAGCGCCGTCGCACAGCGCGGCGTTCGCCGCCGGGTTGCCGCCGGAGCCGTGGAAGTCGGAGAACGCGGCGGTCTGGTTCACAAAGACCCCGCCCGTGAGGTTCAGCGACAGCTGCGCCGACTCCTCCAGGCAGACCTCCTCCACCGCGCGCTCGACGTCCGCCGAGGTCGTGTAGGCCCCGACCGTCATCGCGCCCTTCTCACGGACCGTGCGCCGCAGCAGCTCCAGGGCGTCGGCGGTGGAGTCCACCGAGACGGCGAAGGAGACCGGGCCGAAGCACTCCGAGAAGTACGCGGCCTGGGCGTCCGGCTTGGAGCCGTCCAGCTTCACGACGACCGGCGTACGGACCACCGCGTCCGGGTACTCCGGGTTGACGACCTCGCGGGAGGCGAGCGCCACCTCGCCGAGACCGGCGGCGGCCTCCAGACGCGCCTTCACGTCCGGGTTGACCAGGGCGCCCAGCAGGCCGTTCGCCCGGGCGTCGTCGCCGAGCAGACCTCCGACCGCCGCGGCGAGGTCGGCGACGACCTCGTCGTACGACTTGGCGCCCTGGTCGGTGGTGATGCCGTCGCGGGGGATCAGCAGGTTCTGCGGGGTGGTGCACATCTGGCCGCTGTACAGGGACAGCGAGAAGGCCAGGTTGGCGAGCATGCCCTTGTAGTTGTCGGTGGAGTCGACCACCACCGTGTTGACGCCGGCCTTCTCGGTGTAGACCTGCGCCTGCCGGGCGTTGGCCTCCAGCCAGTCGCCGAAGGCGGTCGAGCCGGTGTAGTCGATGATCCGGATCTCGGGGCGCACGGCCAGGGTCTTGGCGATGCCCTCGCCCGGCCGCTCGACGGCGAGCGCGACCAGGTTCGGGTCGAAGCCGGACTCGGCGAGGACTTCGCGGGCGACCTGCACGGTCAGCGCGAGCGGGAGCACCGCGCGCGGGTGCGGCTTGACCAGGACCGGGTTGCCCGTGGCGAGGGAGGCGAACAGGCCCGGGTAGCCGTTCCACGTGGGGAAGGTGTTGCAGCCGATGACCAGGGCGATGCCGCGGCCGACCGGGGTGAACTCCTTGCTCAGCTCCAGGGGGTCGCGCTTGCCCTGCGGCTTGGACCAGTCGGCCCGCCCGGCGGGGGTGCGGGTCTGCTCCGCGTACGCGTACGCCACGGCTTCGAGGCCGCGGTCCTGGGCGTGCGGGCCGCCGGCCTGGAACGCCATCATGAACGCCTGGCCGCTGGTGTGCATGACGGCGTGGGCGAACTCGTGGGTGCGGGCGGAGATCCGGGCGAGGATCTCCAGGCAGACCAGGGCGCGGGTCTCGGCCCCGGCGTCGCGCCAGGCCCCCATGCCCGCGCGCATCGCGGGGAGCAGGACGTCGATGTCGGCGTGCGGGTACTCGATGCCGAGCTCGGGGCCGTACGGCGAGGTCTCGCCGCCGGTCCAGCCGTCCGTGCCGGGCTGGTCGAGCTCGAAGCGGGTGTTCAGCAGGGCCTGGTGGGCGGCGAGACCGGCCGCGGCGTCGAGCGAGCCGTCCTCCCCGTACGCCTTCGGGTGCTCGGGATACGGCGACCAGTAGGCGCGGGTCCGGATGGTGTCGAGCGCCTGGTCGAGCGTGGACCGGTGCTTCTCGGCCAGTCGGTCGGTGGTCGGCAGAGCGGTGGCCATGGGTGGACCAACTCCTCGTCGAGCTGGGCAGGGAGACACGTACGGAGTTAGAGTAACCGAACGATCGGTCGGGACAAGGGGGCCTGTCGATCCTGTGGAAAACCCATCGGGGAGGATCACTCCTATGAGCGCCAACGTGACCGTCAGGGGGAGCGACGACGTGACCGCCAGTGAGCCTGCCGCCGCCGTGGAAGCGACCGAAGCCGTAGCCGGAGGGGCCCCGGGGCCTGTCGGGCGGGACCGTACCGTCGCCGTCGTCGGCACCGGCACCATGGGCCAGGGCATCGCCCAGGTCGCGCTGGTCGCCGGCCACCCCGTGCGGCTCTACGACAGCGCCCCCGGCCGCGCCGAGGAGGCCGTGGCCGCCCTCACCGCCCGCCTCGACCGGCTCGTCGAGAAGGGGCGTCTCGACGCCACCGCGCGCGAGGCGGCGGTCGGACGCCTGTACGCCGCCCAGGACCTCGCGGAGCTCGCGGACGCGGCGCTCGTCGTCGAGGCGATCGTCGAGCTGCTCCCCGTCAAGCAGCAGCTCTTCGCCGACCTGGAGAAGGTCGTCGGCGACGACACCGTCCTCGCCACCAACACCTCCTCGCTCTCCGTCACCGCCATCGCGGGAGGCCTGCGGCTGCCCGGCCGGTTCGTCGGACTGCACTTCTTCAACCCGGCGCCGCTGCTCCCCCTCGTCGAGGTCGTCAGCGGCTTCGCCACCGAGCCGGACGTCGCCACGCGCGCGTACGAGACGGTGAAGGGCTGGGGCAAGACCCCGGTGCGCTGCGCGGACACCCCCGGTTTCATCGTGAACCGGGTCGCCCGCCCCTTCTACGCGGAGGCGCTGCGGATCTTCGAGGAGGGCGCGGCCGACCCGGCCACCATCGACGCCGCCCTGCGCGAGTGCGGCGGCTTCAAGATGGGCCCGTTCGAGCTGACCGACCTCATCGGCCAGGACGTGAACGAGGCCGTCACCCGCTCCGTCTGGGAGTCCTTCCACCAGGACCCGAAGTTCACGCCCTCGCTCGCGCAGCGGCGGCTCGTGGAGTCGGGGCGCCTCGGCCGCAAGACGGGCCAGGGCTGGTTCTCGTACGCGGAGGGCGCCGAGCGTCCCGAGCCGCACACGGCGGCGCCGGCGGAGGCGCCCGCGCGGATCGTCGTCCGGGGTGACCTCGGTCCGGCGGAGCCGCTGGTGGGGCTTTTCGAGGAGGCCGGGATCACGGTCCGCCGCAAGAAGGGGGACGGCGGATACATCACGCTGCCGGGAGGCGGTGAGCTCAACCTCGCGGACGGGGAGAGCTCCTTCGAGTACCACCGGGAGGAGATCGTCTACTTCGACCTCGCGCTCGACTACGCGCGCGCGAGCCGGATCGTGCTCTCCACCCGGGAGGGCACCTCGGACGAGACGCTCGCCGAGGCCGTGGGGCTCTTCCAGGCCCTCGGCAAGCAGGTCTCCGTGATCGGCGACGTGCCCGGCATGATCGTCGCTCGTACGGTCGCCATGCTGGCCGACCTCGCGGCCGACGCGGTCGACCGGGGAGTCGCCACCGCCGAGGACGTGGACACGGCGATGCGGCTCGGGGTCAACTACCCGGCGGGCCCGCTGGAGTGGGGCGCGAAGGTGGGGTACAGGCGCACGTCGGCACTGCTGGGGGAGCTGCATGAGCGGTACCCGACGGGGCGGTACGCGCCGAGCGTCGCCCTCGTACGCCGCGGCTACGCCGAGTATGCGGAGGATTCCCGATGACCACCGCCAAGCGCGACACGTACACCCCCGAGACGCTGCTCTCCGTGGCCGTACGGGTCTTCAACGAGCGCGGTTACGACGGCACCTCCATGGAGCACCTCTCCAAGGCGGCAGGGATCTCCAAGTCGTCGATCTACCACCACGTCTCCGGCAAGGAGGAGCTGCTGCGGCGGGCGGTCAGCCGGGCGCTCGACGGGCTGTTCGCGATCCTCGACGAGCCGGAGGCCGGGCGCGGCCGGGCCGTCGAGCGGGTCGAGTACGTCACGCGCCGCACGGTCGAGGTGCTGATCGCGGAGCTGCCGTACGTGACGCTGCTGCTGCGGGTGCGCGGCAACACGGGCACCGAGCGGTGGGCCATGGAGCGGCGGCGCGAGTTCGACCACAAGGTCGCCGACCTGCTCAAGGCGGCCGCCGAGGAGGGCGATCTGCGGGCCGATGTGGACATCCGGCTCGCGACCCGGCTGCTCTTCGGCATGATCAACTCGCTGGTGGAGTGGTACCGGCCGCATCCGGACGCGACGGCGGAGCGCGAGCAGCTCGCCGAGACCGTCGCGCATCTGGCGTTCGACGGGCTCAGGACGGCCCGCTGAGGGCCCGCTGAGCACATGTCGAGGCCCGCTGAGGGCCCACTGAGCACGTGTCGAGGCCTGCTGAGGGCCGCCCCGGGTGCGGCCCGGGGCGGCCCTCAGGCGTGCGGGTCCGTGTTGAGGTCCGTCTCCTCGAAGACCAGCAGCGTGCGCGTGGACAGTACTTCCGGGATCGCCTGGATCCGGGTGAGCACCAGCTCGCGCAGCGTCCGGTTGTCCGGTGTGTGCACCAGCAGCAGGACGTCGAAATCGCCGCTGACCAGCGCGATGTGCGTGGCGCCCGGCAGTGCGCCGAGCTGCTCGCGGACCGTGCGCCAGGAGTTCTGGACGATCTTGAGCGTGATGTAGGCGGAGGCGCCGTGCCCCGCCCGCTCGTGGTTGACCCGGGCGCTGAAGCCGCGGATCACCCCGTCGTCGATGAGCCGGTTGATGCGCGCGTAGGCGTTGGCCCGGGAGACGTGCACCCGCTCGGCGACGGAGCGTACCGAGGCGCGACCGTCCGTTTGCAGCAGCCGCAGGATGTCCCGGTCGATCGCGTCCAGCGGGCGCGCCGGAAGGGCGCCCGTCGGCGTGCCGATCGGGGCGCTCAGGGCCTCGCCGGGCCCCTCGCTCCCGGTGCCGCGGAGCGCTCCGCCCGGGTCGCCGCCCGTGTCGTCGTCCGGAGCCCCGCTCCGGTCGACGGCCATTTGTTCATCCGCCATGTCCCCCCGCCTCTCTCCCGTGGACGACCTGTACTCATCCCAGGCTGTGGAGAACCGTTTGTCCACAGGCTGCAGGTGCCTGTAGCCAAAATGCCTCCACGACCGAACAATCGGTAGGTGAGGCGCGCCACACTCGCGCCACCCGCCTTCGGGTCTTATGCCCGCTCCCACGAGGAGGTGGACTCGTTGCAACAGCGCAGTTCGACAGTCCAAGAGCCGCCCGGTGCCGTTCCCGCCTACCGGCCGACCCCGCCGCCGGCGTGGCAGCCGCGTACCGACCCCGCCCCGCTGCTGCCCGACACCGAGCCGCTGCGCGTGCTCGGCACGGACGCCGTGGCCGATGCCGACCCCGCGCTGCTGCTCCGGCTCTACGCGGAGCTGATCCGCGGCCGCCGGTACAACACGCAGGCCACCGCCCTCACCAAGCAGGGCCGGCTCGCCGTGTACCCGTCCACCCACGGCCAGGAGGCGTGCGAGATCGCCGCCGCCCTCGCCCTGGAGGAGCGGGACTGGCTCTTCCCCTCGTACCGCGACACCCTGGCCGCGGTCGCCCGAGGCCTCGACCCCGTGCAGGCCCTGACCCTGCTGCGCGGCGACTGGCACACCGGGTACGACCCGCACGAGCACCGCATCGCGCCGCTCTCCACCCCGCTGGCCACCCAGCTCCCGCATGCGGTGGGCCTCGCCCACGCCGCCCGGCTCAAGGGCGACGACGTCGTCGCCCTCGCCATGGTCGGCGACGGCGGCACCAGCGAGGGTGACTTCCACGAGGCGCTGAACTTCGCGGCCGTCTGGCAGGCCCCCGTGGTCTTCCTCGTGCAGAACAACGGCTTCGCGATCTCCGTACCGCTCGCCAAGCAGACCGCCGCCCCCTCCCTGGCCCACAAGGCCGTCGGATACGGGATGCCCGGCCGGCTGGTCGACGGCAACGACGCGATCGCCGTCCACCAGGTGCTCACCGAGGCCGTGGCCCGCGCGCGGCGCGGCGGCGGACCCACGCTCGTCGAGGCCATCACCTACCGGATCGACGCCCACACCAACGCCGACGACGCCACCCGCTACCGCGCGGCCGGCGAGGTCGAGACCTGGCGGGCGCACGACCCGATCCTGATCCTCGAACGGGAACTGACGGAGCGTGGCCTGCTCGACGAGGACGGCAGGCGCGCGGCGGCCGAGGCCGCCGAGACGATGGCCGCGGAGCTGCGCGAGCGGATGAACGCCGACCCGGTGCTGAACCCGATGGACCTCTTCTCGCACGTGTACGCGGAGCAGACCACGCAGCTGCGGGAACAGGCGGCGCAGCTGCGCGCCGAGCTCGAAGCCGAGGGTGAGGCGTGATGACGACCGCGACGACCGGCACCGCGGCGGCCAAGGCCGGCGCGAACGCCGGGAAGGCCAAGCCCGCCACCATGGCGCAGGCGCTCCAGCGCGCCATGCGCGACGCGATGGCCGAGGACCCGACCGTCCATGTGATGGGCGAGGACGTCGGCACCCTCGGCGGGGTCTTCCGGGTCACCGACGGGCTCGCCAAGGAGTTCGGCGAGGACCGCTGCACGGACACCCCGCTGGCCGAGGCCGGCATCCTCGGCGCGGCCGTCGGCATGGCCATGTACGGCCTGCGGCCGGTCGTCGAGATGCAGTTCGACGCGTTCGCCTACCCGGCGTTCGAGCAGCTGATCTCCCACGTGGCGAAGATGCGGAACCGGACGCGCGGCGCGATGCCGATGCCGATCGTCATCCGTGTCCCGTACGGCGGCGGGATCGGCGGCGTCGAGCACCACAGCGACTCCTCCGAGGCCTACTACATGGCCACCCCGGGACTCCATGTCGTCACCCCGGCCACCGTCGAGGACGCCTACGGGCTGCTGCGCGCGGCCATCGCCTCCGACGACCCGGTGGTCTTCCTGGAGCCCAAGCGGCTCTACTGGTCGAAGTCCGACTGGTCCCCCGAGGCGCCCGCGCCCGTGGAGCCGATCGGCAAGGCCGTCGTACGACGGCAGGGCACCGGCGCCACCCTGATCACCTACGGGCCCTCCGTGCCCGTCTGTCTGGAGGCGGCGGAGGCCGCGCAGGCCGAGGGCTGGGACCTGGAGGTCGTCGACCTGCGCTCGCTCGTCCCCTTCGACGACGAGACCGTCTGCGCCTCGGTGCGGCGCACCGGCCGCGCGGTCGTCGTCCACGAGTCCACGGGCTTCGGCGGCCCCGGCGCGGAGATCGCCGCGCGGGTGACCGAGCGCTGCTTCCACCACCTGGAGGCTCCGGTGCTGCGGGTCGCGGGCTTCGACATCCCGTACCCGCCGCCGATGCTGGAACGGCACCATCTGCCGGGCGTGGACCGGGTCCTGGACGCGGTGGCGCGGCTGCAGTGGGAGGCGGGAAGCTGATGGCGCAGGTGCTCGAGTTCAAGCTGCCCGACCTCGGTGAGGGACTCACCGAGGCGGAGATCGTCCGCTGGCTGGTCAGCGTCGGCGACGTCGTCGCCATCGACCAGCCGGTCGTCGAGGTCGAGACGGCCAAGGCCATGGTCGAGGTGCCCTGCCCGTACGGCGGGGTCGTCACCGCCCGATACGGCGAGGAGGGCACCGAACTGCCCGTCGGTGCGCCGCTGCTGACGGTCGCGGTGGGTGGCACGGGCGCGCCGGAGGAGCTCGCGGAGGCGGCTCCCGGAGCCGCTCCCACGGTGGGGGAGAAGGCCGCCGCCGAGTCCGCCGTGTCGTCCGAGTACTCGGGCAATGTGCTCGTCGGCTACGGCACCGCCGGGCCCGCCGCCCGGCGCCGCCGGGTGCGGCACGAGAGCCACACGGTGGCGAAGACCCCCGCGCCCGCCCCTGTCGTGGCCCCGTCCCCGGTGGCCGCTCCGGCTCCGGTCGCCGTGCCCGCCGCCGGCCACGAGGGACCGGTACCGGTCATCTCGCCGCTCGTGCGGAAGCTGGCCAGGGACCGGGGGCTCGATCTGCGCGACGTACGTGGTTCCGGGCCGGAGGGCCTGATCCTGCGGGCCGATGTGGAGCTGGCCCTCGCGAACCTGGAGCGGCCTGTCGCCGCGCCCGCTCCGGCCGCAGCGCCCGCTTCAGCGTCCTCCTCCGCGGTCGCTTCGGCGGCCGGGGAGCGGATTCCGCTGCGCGGGGTCCGTGGCGCCGTGGCGGACAAGCTGTCGCGCAGCCGTACGGAGATCCCGGACGCGACCTGCTGGGTCGACGCCGACGCGACCGAGCTGATGGCCGCGCGGGCGGCGATGAACGCGGCGGGCGGGCCGAAGATCTCCCTGCTCGCGCTCCTCGCGCGGATCTGCGTCCACGCCCTGGCGCGGTTCCCCGAGCTCAACTCCACGGTGGACATGGCGGCCCGGGAGATCGTCCGGCTGCCGGCCGTGCATCTCGGCTTCGCCGCCCAGACCCCGCGCGGTCTGGTCGTCCCCGTGGTCAAGGACGCGGGGACCCGGACGGCCGAGTCGCTGACGGCGGAGTTCGCCCGGCTGACGGAGGCCGCACGGGAATCGGCGCTCACGCCGGCCGATCTGACGGGGGGCACGTTCACCCTGAACAACTACGGGGTGTTCGGGGTCGACGGGTCCACGCCGATCATCAACCACCCCGAGGCCGCGATGCTCGGCGTCGGCCGGATCATCCCCAAACCCTGGGTCCACCAGGGCGAACTGGCCGTACGTCAGGTGGTGCAGCTCTCGCTCACCTTCGACCACCGCGTCTGCGACGGCGGCACGGCGGGCGGCTTCCTGCGGTACGTGGCGGACTGCGTCGAGCAGCCCGCGGTCCTGCTCCGCACGCTCTGACGCGCGGCGCTCCGGCGGGACCTTCCCGGTCCCGCCGGAGCGTCCCCGGACCGTCCCGGGACTGTCCCCCCCCGACTGTCTCCCGGACCGTCCGCAGACCCGTCCCGGACCGTTGCGCCACTCGCGCCGTCCCACCAAGGGAGACGCGCTCGACGGCGGGAGAGGGCGGCGGACCATACTGCTGGGGTGACCACCCCACATGACGCCGTCGTACTCGCCGGAGGCGCCGCCCGGCGACTCGGCGGTGCCGACAAGCCCGGCGTACGGGTCGGAGGCCGGGCGCTCCTCGACCGGGTCCTCGCCGCGTGCCGTGGCGCGGGCCGGACCGTGGTCGTCGGCGATGCCCGGCCGACCGTCCACCCCGTCCGCTGGACCAGGGAGGACCCGCCCGGCGGAGGTCCGCTCGCCGCCCTCGACGCGGGAGTACGGGAGATCCGTGCGGGCTCCGGCGCGGGGGCCGCTGCCGGAGCCGGGGACACCGGGGACACCGGGGACACCGGGCTTGATGTCCTGCTCGTCCTCTCCGCCGATCTGCCCTTCCTCGACGAGGACACCGTCCACCGACTGCTCGGGGCACTCGCCGACGCCCCCGACGCCGAGGCCGCGCTCCTCACCGACGCCGAGGGACGGGACCAGCCGCTCGTCGCCGCGTACCGCGCGGTCCCGCTCCGGCGGGAGCTGGCGCGGATCGCCGAGGAGCGCGGCACCCTCGCCGGCGGCCCGCTGCGGCAGCTCACCGGCGCCCTGCGTCTCACCCGGGTCGCCGCGGGGCCCCACGCCTCCTTCGACTGCGACACCTGGGAGGACATCGCCACGGCCCGGGCCCGCATCAGGGAGCATGGGACCGTGCTGGATGAATGGATCACCGCAGTCAAGGACGAACTGGGCATCGAGCTGGACGTCGACACCGACGTCCTGCTCGATCTGGCCCGTGACGCCGCCCATGGAGTGGCCCGCCCCGCCGCACCCCTGACCACCTTCCTGGTCGGATACGCGGCGGCGCGCGCGGGCACCGACGGCGGTCCCGAGGCGGTCGCCGAGGCCGCCCGCAAGGCCACCGCGCTGGCCCAGCGCTGGGCCGCCGAGCAGGACGAGGCCGGATGACCCTGAAGGAGCCCCTCCCGGTGGCCCCCGGTACCGACGACGCACGGGCCGGGCGACCGCACCGGGCCACCGCCTGGCCCGAGGCACGCGCCGCGGCTGTCCGCGCCGGTGCCTCCGCGCGGGCAGGCCGCGCGCCGCTCGGCGTACCCCTCGGGCAGGCACTCGGCCAGGTCCTGGCCGAGCCGCTGCGCGCCCTCACCGACCTGCCGCCCTTCGACACCTCCGCCATGGACGGCTGGGCGGTCGCGGGGCCGGGGCCCTGGACCGTACGCGCGGAGGGCGCCGTCCTCGCCGGGCACACGTCCGCGGCTGTGGCGGCCGACGGCGAGGCCGTACGGATCGCCACCGGCGCCCCCGTCCCCGCCGGTACCACCGCCGTCGTCCGCACCGAGCACTCACGCACCGAAGGCGCCCTGCTGCACGTCCTGCGCGAGGTCGTGCCGGGGCAGGACATCCGGCCCCGGGGCCAGGAGTGCCGCTCCGGCGACGAGCTGCTGCCCGCGGGCACCGTCGTGACCCCCGCCGTGCTCGGCCTCGCCGCGGCCGCCGGCTACGACGAGCTCCCCGTACCGCCGCGCCCCCGGGTCGAGATCCTGGTCCTCGGAGACGAGCTGCTCACGACGGGGCTCCCCCACGACGGCCTCATCCGTGACGCCCTCGGCCCGATGCTCGGCCCGTGGCTGACGGCGCTCGGCGCCGAGGTCCTCGCCACCCGCCGGATCGGTGACGAGGCCGAGGAGCTGTACGCGGCCGTCACCGGTTCCGCCGCCGACCTGGTCCTCACGACCGGCGGGACCGCCGCCGGGCCCGTGGACCACGTCCACGGCGTGCTGGCGAAGGCCGGCGCGACCCTCCTGGTCGACGGCGTGAAGGTCCGGCCGGGCCACCCGATGCTGCTCGCCCGCCTTGCCGCCGGGCCCGCCGGGCCCGAGTCCACCCGGCCCGAGCGCCCGGGGGCCCAGCCCGCGCCGAACGCGCCGAACGCGCCGCACGCGCCGAACGCTCCGCGCGCGCACGTCCGTCATCTCGTCGGGCTCCCCGGTAACCCGCTCGCGGCCGTCTCCGGGCTTCTCACGCTGGCCGAGCCGCTCCTGGCGGCCCTGACCGGGGCCGCGGCGGAGACGAACGTCCCGCCCCGCGTCCCCGTCCAGGACGAGGTTCACGGGCATCCGTACGACACCCGGCTCGTCCCGGTCGTCCGCCGTGGCGGACGCGCCGTGCCCCTGCGCTACAACGGACCCGCCATGCTCCGCGGCATCGCCGCCGCCGACGGCCTGGCCGTCGTCCCGCCCGGCGGCGCCCGCCCCGGCCAAGAACTGGATGTCCTCGACCTTCCCTGGCCGGCGGCCGAGGGGGCCGTACCGGCCCAAGGAGCGTGTTTCACGTGAAACTTCCCAGTCGTGACGCGATGGCCCGCCACGCGGACGAGCGGATCTCCGGCCCGCAGATCAGGCTGCCGCGCCGACAGGTCGAGCGTCCCCTGCGCCAGGTCGGCAAGCGGCTGCTCATGGCGCTCGGCGTGCTCGCCCTGACGGTCCTCATCGTCTACGTCGACCGCGCCGGCTACCACGACAACGCCAACGAGACGCTCGACTTCCTCGACTGCGCCTACTACGCGACCGTCACGCTCTCCACCACCGGATACGGCGACATCGTCCCGTACAGCGACTCGGCGCGGCTCGCCAACATCCTGCTGGTCACGCCCCTGCGCGTGCTGTTTCTGATCATCCTGGTCGGCACCACCCTCGAGGTCCTCACGGAGCGGACCCGCGAGGAGTTCCGGCTGAACCGCTGGAGGTCCACCTTGCGCGACCACACCGTCATCGTCGGCTTCGGCACCAAGGGGCGGTCCGCGATCCAGACGCTCTGCGCGACCGGTCTCAACAAGGAGCAGATCGTCATCGTCGATCCCTCCAACAAGGTGATCGAGACGGCCAACGCGGACGGATTCGTCGGTGTGGTCGGCGACGCGACCCGCAGCGATGTACTGCTCCGCGCCGAGGTGCAGCGGGCCCGGCAGATCGTCATCGCCACCCAGCGCGACGACACGGCCGTCCTGGTCACGCTTACGGCCCGGCAGCTCAACCGGGGCGCGAAGATCGTCGCCGCGGTCCGCGAGGAGGAGAACGCGCCGCTGCTGCGCCAGTCCGGCGCGGACGCGGTCATCACCAGCGCCAGCGCCGCCGGACGTCTGCTGGGCCTTTCCGTGCTGAGCCCCAGCGCCGGCACGGTGATGGAGGACCTCATCCAGCAGGGCTCCGGCCTCGACCTGGTGGAGCGCCCGGTGACCAAGAGCGAGGCCGGGAAGAGCGTGCGCGAGACCGGTGACCTGGTCGTGAGCGTGCTGCGCGGCCACCGGCTGCTCGGTTACGACGACCCCGCGGCCAGCCCGCTCCAGCTCACCGACCGGGTGATCACCATCGTGCGCGCCGCGCCGGTCACCCCGCTCAGGACGCCGCCGGAGGACTGAGCCGGAGCACCGCCGGAGGACCGGGCCGGAGCACCGCCGGAGCATCGCCGGAGGACCGGGCCGGGAGCATCGGTCCTCGGGCAGGTGCCGGGAGTAGCCTCGCCGCCATGTATGCGATCACGATTCCGGAACCCGGTGGTCCCGACGCCCTCGTCTGGGCCGAGGTGCCCGACCCCGTACCCGGCGAGGGCGAGGTCCTCGTCGAGGTGGTGGCGAGCGCCGTCAACCGCGCCGATCTGCTCCAGCGCCAGGGCTTCTACGACCCTCCGCCGGGCAGCTCGCCGTACCCCGGCCTGGAGTGCTCGGGCCGGATCGCCGCGCTCGGCCCGGGGGTGTCCGGCTGGGCCGTCGGCGACGAGGTCTGTGCGCTGCTCGCCGGTGGCGGCTACGCGGAGAAGGTCGTCGTCCCCGCGGGGCAGCTGCTCCCGGTACCGGAGGGCGTCGACCTGACCACGGCCGCGGCGCTCCCCGAGGTCGCCTGCACCGTCTGGTCCAACATCTTCATGATCGCGCATCTGCGTCCCGGTGAGACGGTGCTCGTGCACGGCGGTGCGAGCGGGATCGGCACGATGGCGATCCAGCTGGCGAAGGCGGTCGGGGCGCGGGTCGCGGTCACCGCCGGTGGGCCCGAGAAGCTGGCGCGCTGTGCCGAGCTCGGTGCGGACATCCTCATCGACTACCGCGAGCAGGACTTCGTCGAGGAGCTGGCCAAGGCGACGGACGGGGCGGGCGCGGACGTCATCCTGGACATCGTCGGCGCCAAGTACCTGGAGCGGAACGTGAAGGCGCTGGCTGTGAACGGCCGGCTCGTCGTCATCGGCCTGCAGGGCGGCGTCAAGGGCGAGCTGAACCTCGGGGCGCTGCTCGCGAAGCGCGCCGCGGTCATGGCGACCACGCTGCGGGCCCGCCCGGCGGACGAGAAGGCGGCGATCGTGGCGGCCGTGCGGGAGCATGTCTGGCCGCTGATCGGCGCGGGCACGGTCAGGCCGGTGGTCGACCGGACGGTGCCATTGAACGACGCCGCCGCGGGCCACCGGGCGCTGGAATCCGGCACCCACGTGGGCAAGGTCCTACTCCTCGCGCCTCAGGGCTGACGGACGCGCCCCCGACGCGCGAGGGGCCAGGCGTGAGGGCCCACGGGCGAGGGCCACGCGTGAGGGCCACGCGTGAGGGCCACGCGTGAGGGCCACGCGTGAGGGGCCCGGCACACCGCGTGCCGGGCCCCTCCTCGTACGTCCTCCGCCGTGGCCTACAGGTACGGCCTACAGGTACGGCCCCGAGCGGACCGCGTGGCCGGGGCCGCGGTCGTCGTCGTCATCGTCGTGCGACGCACCGGGCGGGAGCGCCCTGCGCATCTGCTCCAGCTGGGCGCGCGCCGCCATCTGCTGGGCGAAGAGCGCCGTCTGGATGCCGTGGAAGAGGCCCTCCAGCCAGCCCACCAGCTGCGCCTGCGCGATGCGCAGCTCCGCCTCGGAGGGGATCGCCTCGTCCGTGAACGGCAGGGAGAGACGCTCCAGTTCCTCGACCAGCTCGGGCGCGAGCCCGTCCTCCAACTCCTTCACGGAGCTGGCGTGGATGTCCTTGAGCCTGACCCGGCTGGCCTCGTCGAGAGGTGCCGCGCGTACTTCCTCCAGGAGCTGCTTGATCATGCTGCCGATCCGCATGACCTTCGCAGGCTGCTCGACCATTTCCGTCACCGGGACCTCGCGGGGTTCGTCGTCGCCCTGAGTGCCGCCGAGCGCCATCCCGTCCTGTCCCACGATGAGGACCTGGGGGCTCTCCTGCGACCTGTCATTCCTCGGCATCTCCATGCCGCCATTCTCTCGTACACATGCGTCACCACGGGGTGTGCCCCCGCACGAGGGTGATCCACCCTCGTGCGGGGGCACAGGACGACAACGAAGACCGTCAGGTCGCCGCGCGCCGGGACAGCGCGCCGCGCGAGCGGGTCACCAGGGCGGCGAGCAGCGCGGCACCCACGGGTACGGCGACGAGCAGGCCGGCGAGGGTCTCCCAGGGGATGACGATCGGGACGTACGGCACGTCCGAGGCCGCGCTCCAGCCCTGGGCGACGGCTTCCTCGTGCCAGCTGATCTGCTGCCGCTCCTCGCTGAGCCGGAGGCCCATCGCCGGCAGCACTCCGGCGGCCGAGCCGAGGAGTACGCCCATCGCGGCGACGACGCCGCACTGGAAGCCGCTGAGGGTCCGGCGGACCCGCGGCGGGGCGCCCACGGCGGCGAGCGTCTTCAGATCGGCCTCGGCGTCGGCCTGGGCGAGCCCGGTGGCGATGCCGGCGGCGCCGACCGTGACGAGCCCCGCGAAGATCGCCAGCGACAGCAGAATGAGGCTGCTGGCGTTGACGAATCCTTCCTCCACATGGAGTTCGACACTGCTGCCGAGCTTGGTGAGCTCGCCGTCGAGCTTCTGGCGCGCCTCGGTGTCGGGCAGCCGGTCGGTGCTGGCGTACGCGCCGAGCGGCACCGTCGCCAGTCCTGCGGCCTTGGCGGTGGCCGGGGTGAGCAGGGCCTGGACGCCGTAGGACTGCTTGTCTCCGGGCACCTGGTAGGCGGGCAGGGAGGTGACCTTGCCGGGAGCGGGCTTGCCCTTCTCGGAGGCCTTCTCGGCGGCGGCGAGGTCGGTGATCTGCTTGATCCCGTACGTGCCGTTCTTGTCGACGTTGACGGGGTTGAAGCTGACGACCTTGCCGTCCTCGAGGGCCTTCACGGTCGCGGGGTCGTCGAGGCCGAGCACCTTCAGGAGCGCGGCGTCTCCGACGACCAGCCCGCCGTCGGCGACGTACATCCCACCGCTACGGCCCTCCTTGCACCGCCAGTCCTCGGCGAGCATCTTCCGCCGCTGTTCGGGCGTGTACTTCTCCGTGGGGTCTCCGCCGCCGGGGATCGCCACGTACATGGGGCACTCGTTCGCCGGGGGGACGACGACCTCGAAGCGTCCGCACCCCTTGCCGGTGTCCCACGGCTGGCAGCCGGGCTTGCCGACCGAGATGCGCTGGACATCGGCGCGCACGTCGACGGGGACGTACTTCTGGATCGCCTCGCGGACCGCGGGGACGTCCCGGCCGCCCTCCTCGTTGACGAACGCGGCGACGGTTCCGTGCGGCAGCTGAGCCGTGTACTCGGCCCGGCGCTGGGCCTCCTCGCTGGCCATGTACGTGGAGACGGCGACCGTACCGGCGACGGCGGCGAGGACGGCGGCGACGGCGGGCGCCGTACGGCCCCGGTTGCGCACGGCGTCCCGCAGCGCCAGCCGCGGCGACAGCGGCAGCCAGCGCCCGGCCCGCCCGAACAGGCCCACCAGGGCCGGGGTCATGGCGACGACGCCCAGCTCGGCGATGGCGGAGCCGCCGGCCACGATGATGAACTGCTGGCTGACGATCGAGCCGAAGAGCGCGATGGCGCCGCCGACCAGGACCGCCGCGAGGCCGATCAGGGGCAGCACCCGGCTGCTGCGGCGGACGCCGCGTCGGCCGGTGAGCGAGGCGAGGACGGTCTGCCGGGAGGCGGTGATCGCCGGCACGATGGCGGCGAGCAGACCGGTCAGCACGGCGAGCAGCGCGATGCCGAGGATTTCGAGCGGCCGGACGTCGAAGGCGCCGAACCGCTGGCCCATGGTCTCCTCGAGGTACGGCTGGAGCGCCTTCGTGAGGATCAGGGCGAGGACCGTACCGGTGACCGCCGCGGCGACACCGATGACCAGACCGCCGCTCAGCACGATGGCCCGGATGTGGCTGCGGGCACCGCCGTTGGCCCCGACCAGACCGAGCTGGCGGCGCGAGCGACGGGCGCCGACCGCGAAGGCGGGTCCGGCGAGCAGACAGATCTCCAGCATCGCCAGACCGACGACGGTGCCGAGGGCGGCGAGTTCGGCGGCATTGCCCACCGTGCTGGACTCGAAGTTGCCCCAGCCCTCCTTCTGGTAGAGCGGGATCTCGGAGTCGGCCGGCGGGTCGATGATCACGGCACGCGAGGAGACGATCACACCCTTGGCGTTGATCTCCTTGACCATGTTCCACGTGAAACCACCGGACTTGCGCACCAGGTACGTGGTGCCCGTGTCGGGCTTCTGCAGACCGGCCTTCTCCATGGCCTTCGCGTAGGGGGCGAGGAAGGCCCCGGGGAGCGCGTTGACCTGGTCGGAGTTCAGCTGATCGGGAATCTCGTAGGAGCCGACGATCCGATACGGGCGGTCGAAATTGCGTGCGGAAAGGGTCGAGCCGACCGAGAGACCGCTGCTCTCCAGGAAGTGCGAGGTCGCGATGACCTCGTCGTTCTTCTCCGGGTAGCGCCCCTCCAGAAGAGTCGTGATGCCCCGGGCGATCGGATCGGCTGCCTTCAGCTCACGCACCTCGGTCACGAGCAGACCGTGCTTCGTCGTCAGCTTGGCCGATCCGGACCTGTCCGTGAGGACCGTGGAACCCGCGGGGAAGGTCTTGGTGACATCGGTCGAGCCGCTCGGCCAGGTCATGTCCTCGTAGTCCTTGGCCGGCGTGTTCATCTCGCCGACCGGGTCCTGGAAGATCGGGACCCCGCCGTAGCCCGCGTCCTTGAACCGGGCGTCGGCCGCGCCGATCATGCGATCCGCCCGCTCGGTGGGAGACAGCTCGGAGCTGCGGAAGGTCAGATCGAGGGCGCTGACACCCAGGATCGGCAGGGCGATCATGGCCAGGACGAGGGCGCTGCGGCCCTTGGAACGCCAGGCGTCGCGGCGGGCGATCCGGATGGCGGCCCGCCAGGAGTGGAGCCAGGTCTTCACGCCTCAGCCACCTGGCCCGCCAGCAGGGAATCGGCCTCGCTGCGCACGGTCTGGTCGACTATGGCGCCGTCCCGCAGGAACACGACCCGGTCCGCCCAGGCCGCGAACCGGGGCTCGTGGGTGACGAGGACTCCGGCGGCACCGGCGTCGCAGCGGCTGCGCAGCAGGGCGAGCACGGACTCGCCGGTCTCGGAGTCGAGGGCACCGGTCGGTTCGTCGGCGAGGACGAGCCGGCGCTCGCCGACGAGTGCGCGGGCGATGGCCACGCGCTGCTGCTGGCCGCCGGACATCTCGTCCGGGAAGCGGTCGGCGAGGTGGCCGAGGCCCATCTCCTCCAGCGCCTTGAGGGCCTCGACGCGCGCCTTGCGGGAGGAGGTCCCGTCCAGCTCGCGCGGCAGGGCCACGTTCTCGGCGGCGGTGAGGGCCGGGATGAGGTTGTAGTCCTGGAAGACGTAGCCGATGCTGCGGCGGCGCAGGGCCGCGAGCTCCTTGACGCTCGCCGTGGTGATGTCGGTGTCCTCGACGATCACGTTGCCCGAGGTGGGGGCGTCGAGGCCGCCGGCGATGGTGAGGAGCGTGGACTTGCCGGAGCCGGACGGGCCCATGACGGCGACGAGTTCCCCCGGGTACACGGCGAGGTCGATGCCGCGCAGGGCATGCACCTCGGTGGCACCCGCGCCGTGGACGCGGGTCAGGTTCTGGAGTTGCAGCACGGGCTGCTGTGCGGACATGAGGAGTCCCCCCTTGGGCGCACCCGGCGGTCGGCCGGGTACGGGAGCGAGCGGTGGAAAGGTGATGCGGGAGCGGTACGGCGGGCGGTCCGCGGGCCGTACGGCGGCTGTGGTGCGAGTGGTACGGGTGGGGCGCGACCGTGCGGTCGGTGCGCCCCGGCCACGGGTGGTGCGGCCTCGGGTGGTGCGGCTTAGGTGGGCGCCGAGTCGGCGCCGGGCCGGACGGCGCCGGGCGGCGTGCCAGCGGCCCCGGCCCCGGCGGTGACCCCGGCCCCGGCAGTGACCCCGGCCTCGGCCCCGGCTCCGGCGGTGACCCCGGCCCCGGAAGTGCCCCCGGCGGTGACCTCGGCCCCGGCCCGGGCGGTGACCCCGCCCGTGGCCCCGGCACCAGCGGTGGCCCCAGTGGCGGCCCCGGTGTCCGCGGCCGTCGCCGAGAGGCGGATCAGCCGGGACTCGCAGTGGTCCAGCCAGCGCGCCTCGGCCTCGGTCTGGAAGATCAGCTGCTCCAGGACGAGCAACCAGGCGACGTCGTCCCGCTCCCGCGCCCCGCCGCTCTCGACGGCGACGAGTGCCTGGGCCTTCAGGCGGGTGTAGTCCTGCATCGCCTTCACGGTGTGCCGGCGCTGGGACTGGATGACGTTGCGGATGTCGACGCCGGGCGCGCCCACGGCCATGGCGAGCTTGATGGCCAGCTCGTCACGGGCGGGGCTGGTGCGGTCCACGGGCTTCTCGAACCAGGTCCTGAGCTCGGCGCGGCCGCTGTCGGTGATCGCGTAGAGCGCGTGCCCGGCCGCGTCCTCGCCGCCCTGGGCGACCATGCCGTCGCGTTCGAGTCGGCTGAGAGTCGTGTAGACCTGGCCCACGTTGAGCGGCCAGGTGGAACCGGTGCGGGACTCGAACTCCGTACGGAGCTGCGAGCCGTACCGAGGGCCGCGTTCGAGGAGGGCGAGAAGCCCGTGGCGGATCGACATACTCAGTATGTATACCGGGTATGCAGTCGCGGACAACCGCCCTGAGACGGAAGAGTCACGTCCGCCTCAAGGGGGACCCCGACGGGCCGAGGGGCTCAGCGGCGCCGCATCCGGAGCCCGAGGAAGCCGATTCCGAGCCCCATCAGGGCAAGGCCAACCCCCAGCGTGAGCACGGGAATCCGCTGGTCGACGAGGGGCGGCGCGGATTCGGCCGCCATCCGGGGCGCGGCGCCCGGCCGGCTGGCGGGTGCCGCCTCCGGTGCGACGGCCTCCTCCTCGTGTACCCCCTCGGCCTCCTCTTCGACGGCCTCGGGGCCCTCGGAGCTCTCCGGCTCTGTTGCGGTTTCGGTACGAGAGTCCTCCGGCGACGGGGTCTCGTCGCCCGCTGGGGAGGTCGGTGCCACGGAGCGACCGGGCCGCGGCCGCCCCTCACCCGCGGGCCGGCCCGCCAGCGACGCGGAGCCGTGGGGGGAAGGAGCGTCGCTGGGCTCGGCGCTCGGCGCGGCGGGGGAGGTCGCCCCGGTGCCGGTGGGCGCGGGTGCGGGAGGCGCGGGCGTGCCGGCACTCCCGGTCCGCCCCGGAGAAGCGGAGGCGGAGGGGGAGGTCGAGGAAGAGGGGGCGGAAGGGGACGGCGTGACCGTCGCGGAAGGCGTGACGGAAGAGGGCGACGGAACGACAGGCGTCGAGGGGGGTGAGGGCCGCGAAGGAGGTGAGGGCGGGAGCGCCGTGGGGGCCGACGGCGCGGTCGGGGCGGTGGCCCCCACCGAGCTGCCGGGCGCCTCGGCTCCGTACGCGAGTGGCTCCCCGTACAGGGCGCACGCGCAGGCGAACACGCAGGTGAGAGCGGGTCCGAGGACCCGCGCCCGTGTCCTGCGGAGTGCTGGAGTCACTGGGTGACCCCCTCCCGTACCGAGCCGCCGAGATAGTGAACTCAGCGTCACATGTCGGGACACTTCCGGCATCCGGTACGGGGTCGGTGGACGTAAGGGAGCGTCAGGAGGAGTGAAGACAGCGCCCACACGTGTACGGACCCCGTCCGTACTCCCTGAGGGAGCCCGGGAGTCCTGACAGGGCCCGGGAGTACGGTCGGGGTCCGGAAGAACGGACAGGTCCGTCCTACTGCGGCGGGTTGCCCGTCGAGATCTTCAGGGTGAACTCGGCGTCCTTGTCGGCGATGTCCTCGCCGGCCGGCGGGTACTGCTCGAGGACCGTGCCCTCGCCGTACGTGTTCTCGTCCACCGGGGTCTGGGTCATGATCTTCCAGCCGGCGGCCTGGACGCAGTCCTTCACCGACTGGAGGTTCTTGTAAGTGAAGTTGGGGACCTCGAACTTCTCCGGGTCGTCGCTCGACTCCGTCGGCTGGCTGCACTTCTTCGGGTCGATCGTCTTGGTCAGGTCCGGGCCCTTGTGGCCGGGGGCAGCCGACTGGGTCTCCGTGCCGCCCGTGCCGCCCGTGCCGCCGGCCTGCGGGTCCTTGTCGTTGTCGAGGTTGAGGACCGTGATGAGGCCGCCGATCGCGAGCAGCGCGACGACGACCGCGCCCACGATCACCGGGGTGTTCCGCCGCGAACCGCCGCCCGACGGCGTGGGCACCGGCGTGTGCACCGGGGCGTACGGCGCGGGGGTGGGCGCCTGGTACGAGGCCTGCGGGGCGGGGGCCGGGGTCTGGTAGGCCGGGACGGGCGTCGGCGCCTGCTGCGGGTAGCCGTACGAAGGGGCGGGCGCCGGGGTCGCCGGACCGTACGGTCCCGGCTGCGGCGTGGGCGGCTGGTAGGGGTGCTGCACCCCGTGCGTCCCGTGCTGCGGGGCCGGCGGCGGGGTCTGGCCGACGGGCGGGAAGACCGCCGAGCCGACGCCCGCACCGCTGCTGACGGGGCCGCCGGGGACGATCATCGGCGCACCGGTCTGGCCGGCGGAGAGCACCCGAAGGCACTCGTCGCGCATCGCGGCCGCGCTGGGGAACCGCTCGTTCGGGTTCTTTCGCAGCGCGCGCGCGACGAGCGCGTCCATCGCCTGCGTCACCGCCCGGTTGACGGTCGACGGGGCGACCGGCTCCTCCTGCACGTGCGCGTAGGCGATGGCCAGCGGGGAGTCGGCGTCGAAGGGCAGCCGGCCCGTCAGCAGCTGGAAGAGCATGATGCCGACCGAGTAGAGGTCGGAGCGGGCGTCCACCGCGCGCCCGAGGGCCTGCTCGGGGGAGAGGTACTGGGGGGTGCCGACGACCATGCCGGTCTGGGTCATCGACGTGACCCCGGACTGCATGGCCCGCGCGATGCCGAAGTCCATGACCTTGACCACGCCGCGCTTGGTCTGCATCACGTTGCCGGGCTTGATGTCGCGGTGGACCAGGCCCATCTCGTGGCTGACCTCGAGGGCGGCGAGCACGTCGGCCGTGACCTTCAGCGCCTTGTCGGCCGGCATCGCGCCGTACTGCTGGATGTCCGAGGCGAGGACCGAGCCGAGCGGCTGCCCCTCCACGTACTCCATGACGATGTACGGCATGACGGAGCCGTCGAGGGTGTCCTCGCCGGTGTCGAAGACCGAGACGATGTTGGTGTGCGACAGCTTCGCGACCGCCTGCGCCTCGCGGCGGAAGCGCTCGCGGAAGGACTGCTCCCGGCCGAGCTCGGTGTGCAGCGTCTTGATGGCGACCTGGCGGTCGAGCGCGCTGTCGTAGGCCAGGTAGACCGACGCCATGCCGCCCTCGCCGAGAAGGTCGCGCAGCTGGTACCGGCCGCCCGCGACCGAACCGCCCGCATAGCGGCCCTGTGCGCCGTCCTGGCTCATCTGTGCTTCCCCCTACGCGCGCGTGGCGGCGTTGATCCGGAATTTACTGGCCAAGTCTGCCCGAGGGCAGTGACACGTCAAGCCAGGTGCCCGTTCCGTGACCCTCCGCACAGGAAGGTTCTCCGAACCGTTTCCGTGGGGGCGGAGGAATCCTGTCGAATTTGCACAGGTGTACGTGGAAGGGGTTGGATGGCCGGTCCATCTCGGACCGTGGTGTCGTACGGAGCCTGTAGCGTGACGACTGGACACGGCACGACAGACGACGGCGAGGACTGATGGCACCCGAATCCGGAGCAGGCGGCGGTGTGCCGGACTCCTCGGCGGAGTCCTGGGGCGTCGGCGGCGTCGTCGGCGACGGCCGCTACCGCCTGACGCACCGTCTGGGACGCGGCGGCATGGCGGAGGTCTTCGCGGCCGAGGACGTACGGCTCGGCCGTACCGTCGCGGTCAAGCTCCTCCGTGCCGATCTCGCCGAGGACCCGGTCTCCAAGGCCCGCTTCACCCGCGAGGCGCAGTCGGTCGCCGGCCTCAACCACCACGCCATCGTCGCGGTCTACGACTCCGGCGAGGACCTCGTGGCCGGCCGGCCCGTGCCGTACATCGTGATGGAGCTGGTCGAGGGCCGCACCATCCGCGACCTGCTGCTCAGTGCCGAGGCCCCCGGGCCCGAGCAGGCACTCATCATCGTCTCCGGAGTCCTGGAGGCGCTGGCCTATTCGCACCAGCACGGCATCGTGCACCGTGACATCAAGCCGGCGAACGTGATCATCACCCACGGCGGCGCCGTGAAGGTCATGGACTTCGGCATCGCCCGCGCCCTGCACGGCGCGCAGTCGACGATGACCCAGACCGGCATGGTCATGGGCACCCCGCAGTACCTCTCCCCCGAGCAGGCGCTCGGCAAGGCCGTCGACCACCGCTCCGACCTGTACGCGACGGGCTGCCTCCTCTACGAGCTCCTCGCGCTGCGGCCCCCGTTCACCGGCGAGACCCCCCTGTCCGTCGTGTACCAGCACGTCCAGGACGCGCCGGTGCCGCCGTCCGACGTCACGCAGTCCGTGCCGCCGGAGCTCGACGGTCTGGTGATGCGCTCGCTCGCGAAGGACCCGGACGACCGGTTCCAGAGCGCCGAGGAGATGCGCGGCCTCATCCAGTACGGCCTGCAGATGCTCCAGCAGGCCGGCGGCCACACCGGCACGTGGAACACCGGCCCGGTCGAGATGCACGACGGCGGTCACACCCCGGGCGGCGGCATGGCCGCGACGACCGCGATGGGCCACCCCATGCACGGCGAGACCGCGCAGGGCCCGATCCTTCCCCCGATGAACCCGGAGGACGGCGGGTACGGCGGCTACGACGGCGGTACGGGCGGAAACGGCGGCTACGGCCAGGACGGTTCCTACGGCTCGCACGGCGGTGGCAACGGCCGCCGCGGCAAGATCTGGCTGTTCGCCGCGCTCGCGTTGGTCGCGGTCGTCGCCGGTGTCGTCTACGCCCTGGACAAGGCGGGCGACACGAGCAACCAGAAGGGCGGCACGCCGACGCCGACGGTCAGCACCTCGCCGTCGACGAAGTCGGAGGAGCCGACGCCCTCGGAGGAGCCCTCCGAGGAGCCGTCGACCGACCCGGGCACGTCCGACGGGGGCATCACGGAGGCCCCGTGGACGCCGCCGACCACGTACGACCCGACGACCCCGCCGCCGACCACGACTCCGCCGACGACGGAGCCGTCGAAGACGACCGAGCCGCCGACGGAGCCCACGGACGAGCCGACGGAGCCGACGGATCCGCCGACGGAGCCCACGGACACGCCGTCGACCGGCACGACCACCGACCCCGCCGGGGGCGGCAACAACACGGACCCGCCACCGTCGGACGGCACCGAGACCGGCTGACGGGACTCGGCTCGGGCCCCCGGCCCACCCCCGGTCCGGACTCCCGGCCGGCACTCCCGGCCGGCGCGCCCGGTCCGGACCCCGCCTCACCCCGCGAACGCGTCGCTGACCGCCTCGTACTCGCGGGTCCACCAGACCGCCAGGGCCGACACCGCAGGGAACTGCGGGTCGGCCCTTCGGTCGTGCAGCTGGTAGCGCCAGCGCAGGGTCCAGAAGTCGTTGAGCCGCTCCCACCACACCCGGTGCGCGGCCGCCGCCAGCTCGGCGCGGTCGGCGCCGGTCGCCCGCCGGTACGCGCGCGCGTACGCCCGCACCTTCTCCAGGGCCAGCTCACCCCCGGGCCGTACGAAGAAGATGGCGGCGGCCCTGACCGCCTCCTCGGCCCTCGGGCGGACCCCGAGCCGGTCCCAGTCGACGATCGCCGCGGGCTCGGCGCCCCGGTAGAGCAGGTTCAGCGGGTGGAAGTCGCCGTGCACCCAGCCGGCGGCCGCGGCGGGCGGCGGCCGGTGGTGGGCGTGCTGGGCGAGGAGCCTGCGGCGCTCCCTGAGCCGGTGCTCGGCGAGCGCGTCGAAGCTGTCGCGGGGGCGGTGCGCGCGGGCCAGGCGGATCAGCTCGTCGATGGCCCGGAAGGTGTCCTGGAGGTCGGCGCTGGCACGGCCGCCGTCGTCGGCGGTCCCGGGTGCCCCGTCCGGCTCCGGGGGCTCCATGACCCGGTCCAGGGCGGTGTGGACCTGCCCGAGGAGGGTGCCGAGGCGCCGGGAGCAGCCGGTGGAGAGCTGGGTGCCGTCGCGGTGGCGGCCGTCGATCCAGGGGTGCAGGGCGTAGCAGTGGCCGTCGACGACGGCGACGGTGCGGCCGGCGGTGTCGTGCAGGGGCGGGGCGACGGGCAGACCGAGGGCGTGCAGCCGCTGGGTGGCGCGGTGCTGGCGGACGATGGTGGCGCGGTCGGCGGTGGGGGCGTCGAGGTGCTGCTTGAGGAAGTAGGTGCCGCGGGTGGTGGAGAGCCGGAAGCCGCGGTTGAGCAGTCCCTCGGCGACGGGCACGCAGGAGAGGGGTTCACCGGCGTGCCGGTGGCGGCGGAGCAGGGCGCCGACCGGTGGGGCGGGCGGGGCGCCGACGGGACGGGCGGGCGGGGCGCCGGCCGGTCGCGTGGGCGGGGCGCCGGTGGCACGAACGGGCGGGGCGCCGGCGGGACGGGTGGCGCCCGGTCGACCGCCGGTCCGCGGGGCGGGCGGTTCGGCCGGTGGAGTGAGCGTTTCAGATGAGCGCGGCACCCGCCAGATGTTAGATCACGCTACGTGGTGGAGGTGTCGCCGGACGGAGTGGGGGGCGGGGCGGGTCACCGGGGTCTCGCTCGCGTAGTCGAGCGCGTGCACCGTCACGAACTGCGGTTCGATCCGCATGTAGACCGGGTCGAAGGTCTCGCCGTCCACCAGCTCCGGCTCGGCACCGAACTCCACGAGCTCCTCCGCGGTCGGCTCGACGATCTCGGCGGTGCCGGTGAACTGCACGGACCAGAGGTTCGCGGACCCGGAGCTGAAGTTGTCCGCGCCGTAGGCGACGACGCTGCCGTTGCAGGCGCGGTGGTATCCGAGGCCCCGGTGCAGCCGGATCAGGACGCGGCCGTCGGCCACGATGTGGCGGGCGGGGGCGACGAACGGCATCGCCCGCATGCTCGTCGCCACCCGGCCGTACGACACGCGGCTGAGCAACTCGATGGCGCGGATCTCGTCGGTGGACATGGCATCCACTCTCCGCCACCGGCACCCTGTCGAAAAAGGGGCCCCTGCCCCGCTTTCAGGGGGACGTAGGTCCCGAATCGGGGCCGCCCGCGGCGCTCTGCCCCGCACGGGTGAGGGGCCCGGACCGGCAGGCCCGGCCCCCGGCCCCGACGTGCGTCAGTGGCGCTCCGCCTGGAGCCGCGCCACGTACGCGGCGGCCTGCGAGCGCCGCTCCATGCCCAGCTTCGACAGCAGGCTGGAGACATAGTTCTTGATGGTCTTCTCCGCGAGGTGGAGCCGCTCGCCGATGACCCGGTTGGTCAGGCCCTCGCCGATCAGGTCGAGGATCCTGCGCTCCTGCTCCGTCAGGTTGGCGAGCTTGTCGTCACCCTTCGGATTGTTGCCGTCGCGCAGCCGCTCCAGGACGCGGGCGGTCGCCACCGGGTCGAGCAGCGACTTGCCGGCCGCCACGTCCCGTACCGCGTTCAGGAGTTCGTTGCCGCGGATGGCCTTGAGGACATAACCCGAGGCCCCGGCCATGATCGCGTCGAAGAGCGCCTCGTCGTCCGCGTACGACGTGAGCATCAGGCACTTGATGGACTCGTCCTGCGAACGGATCTCACGGCACACCTCGACCCCGCTGCCGTCCGGCAGTCGGACGTCGAGCACGGCGACGTCGGGGCGGGTCGCGGGGATCCTGACCAGCGCGTCCGCCGCCGTCCCGGCCTCCCCGACCACCTCGATGTCGTCCTCCACGGAGAGCAGCTCGTGGACGCCGCGCCGGACGACTTCGTGGTCGTCCAGCAGAAATACCCGGATTTTTCCTTCTTCGCGCACGCGGTCAGTCTCACATATTGGCTCTTCCCGCGCCCGGGGTGCGCGGGATAACGTGCCGGATGTTCCGACGACGGCGTCGGGCCGTTGTCCATGCGCTGACCAGCAGCGAGTCCCCTTTTCTCGATTTACTTGGAAATCCAAGCAAAATCGCAGGTCAAGTGGGGTTTCGCGGGAATGCCGCACTATGGGTAACGTGCCTATGACGGCGCTCGCCGGGGCACCTGTCACGCCCGACTCCGGCCGCGTCGCACCCACCCCGTGCGAAGGGTACGGATAAGGCGGAGCCGCACTGGCTTACCGGCGAACCCGGAGGCCGGACCGACGGAGGAGCACGCACGTGACCGTGGAGAGCACTGCCGCGCGCAAGACGACGCGACGCAGCAGCGGCGCCAAGCGCACCACCAGCGCCGCGAGCGCAAAGAAGGCATCGGCAGCGCAGGGCACAGAGCCCGAGCTCGTCCAGCTGCTGACGCCCGAGGGAGAGCGCGTCCAGCACCCCGACTACGACATCGACCTGAGCGCCGAGGAGCTGCGCGGTCTCTACCGCGACATGGTCCTCACCCGTCGCTTCGACGCCGAGGCGACCTCGCTGCAGCGGCAGGGCGAGCTGGGCCTGTGGGCCTCGCTGCTCGGCCAGGAGGCGGCCCAGATCGGTTCCGGCCGGGCCCTGCGGGACGACGACTACGTCTTCCCCACCTATCGCGAACACGGTGTCGCGTGGGTCCGGGGCGTCGACCCGACGAATCTGCTGGGAATGTTCCGCGGTGTGAACCACGGTGGCTGGGATCCCAGCAGCAACAATTTCCACCTGTACACGATCGTTCTCGGTTCGCAGACCCTGCACGCCACCGGCTATGCCATGGGTATCGCCAAGGACGGCGCGGATTCCGCCGTGCTCGCGTACTTCGGTGACGGCGCGTCCAGCCAGGGTGACGTCAACGAGTCGTTCGTCTTCTCCGCGGTCTACAACGCCCCCGTCGTGTTCTTCTGCCAGAACAACCAGTGGGCCATTTCCGAGCCCATCGAGAAGCAGACGCGCGTCCCGCTCTACCAGCGGGCCAGTGGCTTCGGCTTCCCCGGTGTCCGCGTCGACGGCAACGACGTCCTGGCCTGTCTGGCCGTGACCCGTTCGGCCCTCGAGCGTGCCCGCCGCGGCGAGGGCCCGACCCTCGTCGAGGCGTTCACCTACCGCATGGGTGCCCACACCACCTCCGACGACCCCACGCGCTACCGCCGTGACGCGGAGCGCGCGGAGTGGGAGGCGAAGGACCCGATCCTGCGTCTCAAGACGTACCTGGAGAACGAGGGCCACGCCGACGCGGCCTTCTTCGAGGAGCTGGAGGCGGAGAGCGAGGCGCTCGGCAAGAGCGTCCGCGAGGCCGTCCGCGCCATGCCCGTCCCGGAGCACATGGCGATCTTCGACCACACGTACGCGGACGGGCACGCGCTCGTCGACGAGGAGCGCGCGCAGTTCGCCGCCTACCAGGCGTCCTTCGCGGCCGGAGAGGGCGAGTAATCATGGCTGTTCAGAATCTTCCTCTCGCGAAGGCGCTCAACGAGTCGCTGCGCAAGGCCCTGGAGACCGACCCCAAGGTCGTCATCATGGGCCTGGACGTCGGCAAGCTCGGCGGTGTCTTCCGGATCACCGACGGCCTGCAGAAGGACTTCGGCGAGGACCGGGTCGTCGACACCCCGCTCGCCGAGTCCGGCATCGTCGGCACTGCGATCGGCCTCGCCCTGCGCGGCTACCGGCCGGTCGTGGAGATCCAGTTCGACGGCTTCGTCTTCCCGGCGTACGACCAGATCGTCACCCAGCTGGCGAAGATGCGGGCCCGTTCGCTCGGCACGGTGAAGATGCCGGTCGTCATCCGTATCCCGTACGGCGGCGGCATCGGTGCGGTCGAGCACCACTCCGAGTCCCCCGAGTCGCTCTTCGCGCACGTCGCGGGCCTCAAGGTCGTCACCCCGGCGAACTCCTCCGACGCCTACTGGATGCTTCAGCAGGCGATCCAGAGCGACGACCCGGTCATCTTCTTCGAGCCCAAGCGCCGCTACTGGGACAAGGGAGAGGTCGACACCGAGGCCTTCCCCGGCGAGCTGCACAAGGCCCGCGTCGCCCGCGAGGGCACGGACCTCACCCTCGCCGCCTACGGTCCGATGGTGAAGACCTGCCTGGAGGCGGCCGCCGTCGCCGCCGAGGAGGGCAAGTCGGTCGAGGTCGTGGACCTGCGCTCCATCTCGCCGCTCGACTTCGACACCATCCAGGCCTCGGTCGAGAAGACCCGCCGCCTGGTCGTGGTCCACGAGGCGCCCGTCTTCTTCGGCTCCGGCGCGGAGATCGCCGCCCGGATCACCGAGCGTTGCTTCTACCACCTGGAGGCCCCCGTCCTGCGGGTCGGCGGCTACCACGCGCCGTACCCGCCGGCGCGCCTGGAGGAGGAGTACCTGCCGGGTCTCGATCGCGTGCTCGACGCCGTCGACCGCTCGCTGGCGTACTGAGGAGAGCACCGTGACGATCCACGAATTCAAGATGCCCGACGTGGGCGAGGGCCTGACCGAGGCCGAGATCCTCAAGTGGTACGTCCAGCCCGGTGACACGGTCACCGACGGGCAGGTCGTGTGCGAGGTGGAGACGGCGAAGGCCGCGGTCGAGCTGCCGATCCCCTTCGACGGCACGGTCCACGAGCTGTGCTTCCCCGAGGGGACGACGGTCGACGTCGGCCAGGTCATCATCTCGGTGAACGTCGGCGGCGAGGCCACCGAAGCCCCGGCGGCCGAGGCCGCTCCGGCAGCCGCAGCCGCAGCCGCACCCGCAGCCGCACCCGCACCCGCGCCGGTCGAGGCGGACGGGGAGCCGAAGGGCCGCCAGCCCGTCCTCGTCGGTTACGGCGTGGCCGCCAGCTCCACCAAGCGCCGTGCGCGCAAGGGGTCGACGGGCACGGTCCCGGCCGCCGCCGCACCTGTGGCGCCCGCCGCCGCACCCGTGGCGCCCGCCGCCGTCTCCGTACCGGAGCAGCTCAACGGGCACGGGCCGGGTGCCGGGCGACCGCTGGCCAAGCCGCCGGTCCGGAAGCTCGCGAAGGACCTCGGCGTCGACCTGGCGTCGGTCACCCCGACCGGCCCGGACGGCATCATCACCCGCGAGGACGTCCACGCGGCGGCCGCTCCGGCGCCCGCGCCGGCCGTCGAGGCCCCGGCCCCGACGCCCGTGGCCCAGCCCGTGGCCGCCCCGGCGGCCGTTCAGGCCGCTCCCCTCGTGTCGACCGACGCCCGGGAGACCCGTATCCCGGTCAAGGGCGTACGGAAGGCCACGGCGGCGGCGATGGTCGGTTCGGCCTTCACCGCCCCGCACGTCACCGAGTTCGTGACCTTCGACATCACGCGCACGATGAAGCTGGTCGAGGAGCTCAAGTCCGGTACGGACATGGCGGGCCTGCGGGTCAACCCGCTGCTCCTCATCGCCAAGGCCGTCCTGCTCGCCGTCCGGCGCAACCCGGAGATCAACGCGGCCTGGGACGAGGCGGCGCAGGAGATCGTCCTCAAGCACTACGTGAACCTGGGCATCGCCGCGGCCACCCCGCGCGGTCTGCTCGTGCCGAACATCAAGGACGCGCACGCGCAGACCCTGCCCGAGCTCTCGGCGTCGCTGAGCGAGCTGATCTCCACCGCCCGCGACGGGAAGACCACCCCGGCGGCGATGCAGGGCGGCACCTTCACCATCACCAACGTCGGCGTCTTCGGCGTCGACACCGGTACGCCCATTCTGAACCCCGGCGAGTCCGCGATCCTCGCGGTCGGTGCGATCAAGCTCCAGCCGTGGGTCCACAAGGGCAAGGTGAAGCCCCGTCAGGTCACCACGCTGGCCCTCTCCTTCGACCACCGACTGGTCGACGGCGAGCTCGGCTCCAAGTTCCTGGCGGACGTCGCCGCGATCCTGGAGCAGCCGAAGCGCCTGATCAGCTGGGGCTGACCTGTTCGTCCGTTTCACGTGAAACATGAAGCCCCGTCCACGATGTGGACGGGGCTCTCTGTTGCACCTCTGTTGTATCTATGCTGTGTTCATGGCATCCGCACCCCCCGCAGCCGACCGTGTCTACATGCACGTCAAGCAGGCCGTACTCGACCGGCGCTACGAGGGAGGCACCCTCCTCACCGAGGGCGAACTCGCCCTCGCCGTAGGGGTGTCACGGACGCCCGTCCGTGAGGCGCTGCTCAAGCTGGAGATGGAAGGGCTGCTGAAGCTCTACCCGAAGAAGGGCGCTCTCGTCCTCGCCGTCTCCGCGCAGGAGATCGCCGATGTCGTCGAGACCCGGCTGCTCGTCGAGGAGTTCGCCGTCCGCCGGGCCGTGCCCGCGCCCGCCTCCCTCATCGAGCGGCTCGAAGAGCTCCTGGAGGAGCAGAAGCTGCGGGCCGCGGCCGGGGACCTGGCGGAGGTGGCGGTCACCGACCGGTGCTTCCACGCCGAGATCGTGCAGCACGCGGGCAACCAGATCCTCTCCCGGCTCTACGACCAGCTCCGCGACCGTCAGTTGCGGATGGGCGTCGCCGTGATGCAGTCCCAGCCCGACCGCGTCGCCAAGAACATCACCGAGCACGCCGAGATCCTCGACCGCATAAGAGCCGGCGACGTCGAGGGCGCGGCGCACTGCGTCCGCCAGCACCTCAGCTGGGTCAAGGTCCTGGTCCGGGGTGACCACCGGTGAGCAAGTCCTACGGCTCCGCCGTCACCCTCCCCGGGGACCCGCCCGGTGGCCGCCGCGCCGCTCTCGTCTGGGGCGTCGGCGTCGCCGTCTACTTCGTCGCCGTCATCTTCCGTACGTCCCTCGGGGTCGCCGGACTCGACGCCGCCGACCGCTTCGACGTCAACGCCTCCGCGCTCTCCACCTTCTCCATACTCCAGCTGCTCGTCTACGCGGGCATGCAGATACCCGTCGGCCTCATGGTCGACCGGCTCGGCACCAAGAAGGTCCTCGCCCTCGGCGTCGTCCTCTTCACCCTCGGGCAGCTGGGCTTCGCGCTCTCCCCCTCGTACGGCACCGCGCTCGCCTCCCGGGCGCTGCTCGGCTGCGGCGACGCCATGACCTTCATCAGCATCCTGCGGCTCGGCAGCCGCTGGTTCCCGGCCCGCCGGGGCCCGCTCATCGGCCAGGTCGCCGCGCTGTTCGGGATGGCCGGCAACCTCGTCTCCACCGTCTTCATCGCCCGCGCCCTGCACGGCCTCGGCTGGACGACCACCTTCGTCGGCAGCTCCCTCGCCGGCGTCGTCGTCCTGGTCCTGCTGCTGCTCTTCCTCAAGGACCACCCCGAGGGGTACGAACCGCAGCCCGCCACGCACGCGGGCGCCGCCTTCGTACGCCGTCAGATCGCCGAGTCCTGGCGGGAACCCGGCACCCGGCTCGGCATGTGGGTGCACTTCACCACCCAGTTCCCCGCCATGGTCTTCCTGCTCCTGTGGGGACTGCCGTACCTGGTCGAGGCGCAGGGCCTGTCCCGGTCGACCGCCGGGACCCTGCTCACCCTGGTCGTCCTGTCGAACATGGTCGTCGGCCTCGCGTACGGGCAGATCATCGCCCGCCACCACACGGCCCGCGTCCCGCTCGCCCTCGGCACGGTCGCCGCGACCGCCCTGCTGTGGGCGACCACCCTCGCGTACCCCGGCGCGCACGCCCCGATGTGGCTGCTCGTCACGCTCTGCCTGGTCCTCGGCGCCTGTGGACCGGCCTCGATGATCGGCTTCGACTTCGCCCGCCCGGCGAACCCCCCGGAGCGTCAGGGCACCGCGTCCGGCATCGTCAACATGGGTGGTTTCGTGGCCTCGATGACGACGCTGCTCGCCGTGGGCGTGCTGCTCGACGCGACCGGCGACAACTACCGGATCGCGTTCTCGTCGGTCTTCGTCCTGGAGGCCCTGGGCGTCGTGCAGATCCTGCGCCTCAAGGCACGTACCCACCGCAGGGAACGGGACCGGCTCGTCGCCAGCCGCGTGGAAGCCGTACACGTCCCCGTGTAGGGCCTCAGCGGGGAGTCACGGCCAGGTTGTCGAGGATGGCCCGCGCCAGCGCCTCGTCGCCCTCCGTCTTGACCCGGTCGGCCACATCGGCCGGCCGGACCCGGCCGCAGGCGAGCCGCACGAACGTCTCCCAGTCCGTCGCGAGCGTCACCGCGGGACCCAGCGAGGGCGCGCCGTCGATGGAACCCCTGCCCTCCGCGTCGACCCGCACCGTCCGCAGGAACTCGACCGGACCGCTGACGTCGACGACCACGGCCGAGGAGGCGGGCGCCCCCGCGTCCTTGGCGATGACCTTCGGCAGGGCCTCCAGGAGCACGTCACGCGTCACGTGCGCACCCGCCGAGTCCAGGTTGCCCGGCACGCCGAGCGCGACCCGCAGGTCCTGCTCGTGCACCCACACGTCGAAGGCCCGCATCCGGTAAGCCAGTTCCAGCGACTGCTCGGCGCCGAGGGGGGCGCGGATCAGGTGCTCGGGGGAGCGGTTCTCGTTGCGGAGCTGCCGGGCCCGGCGGATCAGGATGTACTCCAGCTCCGAGGTCATCTCCGGCGCGGTGTGGTGCCTCCGCACATCGACCTGGACCTCCATGTAGCGCGCGAAGTCACTGCGTACGTGGTAGAGATCGCGCGGCAGGGAGTGGATCGGGCGCGGGTCGCCGAGCATCTCGGTCTCCATGCCGATCACATGGGACACGATGTCCCGCACCGACCAGCCGGGGCACGGTGTGGGCCGGTTCCACTCGCCCTCCACGAGCGGCTGCACCAGCTCGGCTATCGCCTCGATGGAGTGGGTCCAGGCGTCGGCGTAGTTCTGGAGGCTGGGATGGACGGTCACGGGACCCCTCGGCGGTTCTTCGGTGCGCGGGCTGAAAACACGACTGGGTGGGAGGCTCGGACGCTAAGTTACGCTGCCCGAAGGCACCCCGGCAGTGCTTTCGTGTGACGATCGTAGGCCGGTGTTGACGGCTCGAATGCCAGGACGGTGGTAGTGTGCGCGCCTCGCTGATCCAGATCGCGGTAGACCCGGACGAACCGGTCGACGCCAGGAGGGCCCGCGTGGCCCGTCTCGTACGGGAGGAATCCGGCCGCTCCGACCTCGTCGTCCTGCCGGAACTGTGGCCCATGGGGGCCTTCGCGTACGAGTCCTTCGCCGCCGAGTCCGAGCCGCTGAACGGCCCCACCCACCGCGCGATGGCCGCCGCCGCGCGCGACGCCGGGGTCTGGCTGCACGCCGGTTCGTTCGTCGAGGCGGAGGGCGGAGCGCTGTACAACACCTCGCTCGTCCTCTCCCCCGACGGCGAACTCGCCGCCTCCTACCGGAAGATCCACCGCTTCGGCTTCGACAAGGGCGAGGCGGTGATGATGGCCGCCGGGGAGGACCTGGTCACCGTCGACCTGCCGCACCTCACCGTCGGCGTCGGCACCTGCTACGACCTGCGCTTCCCCGAGCTGTTCCGCGGGCTCGTCGACGCGGGCGCCCAGGCCTTCGTCGTCCCGGCGGGCTGGCCCGCCCGCCGCCGCGCGCACTGGAGCCTGCTCGCCCGGGCCCGCGCCGTCGAGAACCAGGCGTACGTCCTCGCCTGCGGTACGGCGGGCACACACGCGGGCGTGGAGCAGGCCGGCCACTCGATCGTCGTCGACCCCTGGGGCGAGACCGTCGCCGAGGCCGGCCCGGACGAGGAGATCCTCCGGGTGGTCCTGGACCCGGCGAAGGTCACGACCACCCGCGAGCAGTTCCCGGCGCTGAAGGACCGGGTCCTGGGGATCGCGCCGCCGAAGCGGGGCTGAGAGCACGGGAGTCACAGGAGCCTGGACCCGGGCCCGGACCGGGCCCGGCCCCACATACGGCCCCGCCGACGCGGGTCCGGTGCCTTCCCTCGTACGAGCTCCGCCACGCAGGCTCACTACGGCTGCGCCGGGGTCTCCCGCCGTACGATCTCCGAGTCGTCCGGGAGCAGACCGGTCAGCTCCTGCCAGATCCGCTTCGGGGCGACGCGGCGCAGCCGGAACGGGCTGCCCGCCGACGCCCCGCCCTCCGCCATCGGCTCGGCCGGCAGCTCCCGCAGCCAGTAGCCGAGCGGTCCGCAGTCCCAGGCGGCGACCGCGCGGGCGGTCACACCCGGCACCCCGTCCTGGCGGCCCTGCCAGGCCGCGGTCATCCGCCAGTTGGAACGCACCTCCACGATCAGCTGCGAGAGCCGCGTGGCGGTGACCTCGGCCGCTCCGGCCGCCCGCAGCGCCTCGACGACGAGGGACCGCTCGTCCGCGCCGGGCGTCGACGCGGCCTTCTCCAGGGCCTGGAGGCCCGCTTCGAGGACGCCGACGGTCGTCTCGACGACCTCCTCGGCCTGGCCGGCGCCCGCCGCGTCCGACTGGCGCAGGGCGATCAGGTCGGCCAGCGTCCACACCACGGTCCGCGGCTCGACGAGCCGGTAGACCGCCTCCTCCTCGCCCGGCCAGGTCTCGTGGCAGACGACGTGGTCGTCGCCGATGAGCAGACCGTGGTGCAGGGTGCCCTGCCGGCCGCCCGCCTCCAGGGAGACGATCACGGAGGGGTTGACGAGGGTCTGTGCCAGGGGCAGCAGGAGCGTGGAGAGCTCCCCGGCCCCGTTCATGAGCCCGGCGCCCCGGAGCCGCGCCTCGGCGGGCGCCATGGACTCCGGGACCGGCTGACCGGTCGCCAGCTGGGCGAGGACGAAGACCTCGTCGTCGGCCAGCCGGAAACGGGATCGGGTCACGTCGAAGGAAGGCATGTGTCGCTCACTCGGGTAGGGCGGGTGGGTGGAGTTCATGTGAGGGGGAGGGGAGGGCGGCGAGGGCGGGCGGGCTCAGTACGTCGCCTCGGTCCAGAAGTGGGTCGCGCGGGAGATGCCCGCCTTCACCGCGCCGACCCGTGTCAGGACGGCGCGGTCGACGCCCGCGAAGATCAGCCCGAGGGCCAGGTCCCCGCCCTCCGCGCGCCCGTCCACCCGCACGGAGAGCCGGCGGTTCTTGCCGCGCCCGGACTCGCGGACGGTGATCCGGACCCCGGGGTCCTCGTCGTCGGGCTCGCGGGTCAGGACGTAGGCGTTCTTGTCGAGGGCCGTGAGCCGGTAGCGGTCGCCCGCGTACTTCATCGACAGGGCCCGCTGTTCGAGTGTGGCGCCGAAACGGTTCCGTTCCACGTACACCATCCGGTCGCCGACCCGCAGCGTGGACCGGTTCAGGGTCGGCAGCTTGAGCCCCTCGGCGTGCATGCCGCGGGCCTCGAACGAGGCCACCGGGAGCCGCCCGCCGCGTACCTCCGAGACGAGCGTCTCGGGGTTGGTACGGGGGAGGGGCGCCGTCAGCGTGATCTCGCCGAACTCCGGCGAGACACCCTTCCAGCCCGCGCTGTAGTTGTGCCGGTTCCCCTCCTTCCATGCCTGGAGTTCGAACGGGCTGACCTGGGTGTGCATGAACGGATTCCTCTTCGGTCTCAGGGATCTCGCGGTCTCGCGGCTGGGTCAGTCGGGTCAGTCGGGTCAGTCGAAGGGATTCAGGGCACTGCCCAGTTTCTTCGCTCCGCTCGCGATCCCGGAACCCACGTCGGACGCCTTGTCGCCGATCCAGTCCCCGGCCTGCTCGATACCCTTCCCGATGGCCTCGTGGTTGTCCCAGATCAGTGCGGCTCCGTAGGCCACGCCGGTGCCGACGGCGAGGCCGAGGGTGACCGGGTTCGGGGCCACGGTCAGCGCCGTCATCGAGGCGCTGAAGGCCGTTCCCGTGAGGTCCGAGGCGAACTTCGCCGGGTCGGCCTTGATCATGTCCGTGTTGTACGTGGCGAGGTTGGCCACGCCGTACGCGGTGGCCGCCACACCGCCGACGACACCGGCGCCCCGCAGCCAGCCGGCCGCCTTGGCGGCGTTGGCGAGACCGCCGTTCTGCGCGACCTTGACCAGGTTGGCCTCGGCGGCGGTCGGCATGAAGAAGGCGCCGTTGCGCATGAACCCGCCGAGCATGGCGGCCTCGTCCGAGCCGGTCAGCGCGGTCGCGAGACCCGGCGGCACCTTGCTGAGCAGGCTGCCGGGCGCGGCGCCCGCGAGCCGCATGTTGAAGTGCTTGGACAGGAAGGTGCCGGGGGCGGTCGGGTGGACGAACGGCGGCCGGATCGCCTTGGACAGCTTGTACGAGTACAGGCCGGCCGCGGTCAGGGCGCCCGCGAACGCGCCCGCCGTGACGGTGCCCTTGGTGAACCCGGCGACCAGGTCGGCCAGCTTCTCGTTGCCGGTGAGCTTCGCGATGCCGTCCCGCTGGAGGCGCTGGACGTAGTCGTCGAGCGTCTCGTTGTCCTTCATCTTCAGCCAGGCCAGGTTCATCCGGTCGTCCTTGGCCTTGTCATCGGCCGCGGCGACCTTGCCCGCGTCGCCGTTGAACCCGGAGCCGACCGTGGCGTCGTTCTTGTTGCCGTAGCCGTCCTTGACCACGGCCTCCAGGTCCTTCTTCAGGTCCTGGTCGGCGAGGTCGAAGGCCTTGACGCAGCCGTCGAGGTGCTCGGTCCAGGCCGTCTCGGCCTCCCGGACGCTCTTGGCGCCGTCGGGGTCGTGGTGCAGGGCGCTGCGCTCGCTCGGCGAGAGCCGCTCGTAGTCGTAGGCGACCCTGCCCTGCTCGGACACCTTCATCCCGGCCTTGATGGCATCGGCGCGGGCGTTCTCCAGCTGCTTCTTCAGCTCGGTGAACTGCTCGTGGGCGTTGCGCAGCACCGTCGCGGTGGCCTTCGCCTGGGTCTGGGCCGCCTGGTACTCGTAGCGGGTGGCCGCGAAGTTGGTCTGCGCGGCGGTCGCGCTGACGCCCAGCCAGGCCTGGGAGGTCGTCAGCGATTCGACGCTGTCGCGGTAGCGCTCCTCCACCTTGTGCAGGTCGCCCGCCATCTCGGTCCACTTGTCGGCGGTGGTGGCGAGCTTGCCCAGGTCGGTCGTCATGATCTCGGAGTACGTCAGCATGTACGTCCGCCCCCTCAGTACTGCTCGATGCGCGAGGTCGGCCCGACCCCGGCGATACGGGCACGGGTGTCGAGCTCCTGCTGGCTGAACGAGACCGCGGTGCTGCGCAGGGCGGTCTTCTCGGAGGCGAGCCGGGCGAGGAGGTTCTTCACCTGGCTGTCCCAGGTGGTCTCGACCGTCTTCAGGCCGGCCGCGGTCGCCCAGCCCTCGAAGCCGCCGACGGCTGCGGTCGTGGCGGCGTCGGCCACCTTGGCGGCCTTGGCCGTGTCCGGTTCCAGCTCGTTCTCGATGGTGTTTGCCGCGGCCTTCTTCTTTGCTGGTGCGGTAGCGAGACTGGGCGGCCCGCCGGACGTCCCGCCGCCGCCACCGCCGCCGTCCAGCTGGTTCAACCGCGTTCCGACGGGGGCTTGTTCGGTCACGCCGGACCGGATGCCGGCCCAGTCCTCGTCAAAACCCATGCCGCTGCGCCCCCATGAAAAAGAATGATCATCACTTTGCAGGTGCACTGTATGTTTCCGTGGTGCGGCCCTGGACGCAAGGCTGGAATGCTCCTGCCTGGTCAGAGCGTGATGCCCTGAAGGGACGCGCCCGGTGTCGCGCCCGGTTCCCCGCGCGGTGTCGCTTCCGGTGTCGCTTCCGGTGTCGCGCCCGGTTCCGCTCTCGGGGCCGGCGCGTACTCCGCCCAGGCCGCCGCCAGTCTCCGTACCGCCTCCGTGAGCACCTCCGGCGGCAGCAGGAAGTGCAGCCGCAGGTGCCGGACGCTGCCGCCGAGGGCGTCGGTGGTCGCACCCGGCAGGACGGCCACCCCGTGCCGGAGGGCGACCTGGGCGAACGAGACGCCGTCGCCGTGCGGGAGACGCACCCAGAGGGTCTGGCCGCCGGTCGCCGGGGCGCAGGACCACGACGGGAGCAGCCGGGCGAGTTCGGCGCGCAGATGGGCGTGGCCCGCGCGCAGGGTGCGCAGCCGGGTGGCCCGTACGGACCCGAAGTCGGCCAGGAGACGCGCCGCGACCAGCTGGGACGGCACGTCGCAGCCCAGGTCGTGCAGGGCCTTCAGCCGGGCCAGGCGGGTGATCAGCGGCGCCGGGCCGCGCACCCAGCCGATCCGCAGCCCGCCCCACACGACCTTGCTGAGCGAACCGACCGCGATCACCTCGCCGTACGCGGAGAGGGGCCGCGGTTCCCGGCCGGTGCCGAACGCCAGGTCGCCCAGCACCTCGTCGTCGACGAGCGGCACCCCCAGGGCGTTCGCCGCCTCCACGAGCCGGCGCCCGGCGAGCGGGGGGAGCACCGTGCCCGTGGGGTTCTGGAAGCGGGCCACCACATAGGCCAGGGCGGGCCGGTGGCGTTCCATCACCCGTACCGCCTCCGCCACGTCGATCCCGTCCGGCCCGACCGCCACCGGGAGCGGTACGGCCGCCGCCTCCCGGAACAGGTCCAGCGCCCCCGGATACGTCGGCGCCTCCACCAGCACCCCGTCCCCCGGTGCCAACAGCAGCCGGGCGAGCAGCGAAAGCCCCTGCTGGGCACCGGTGGTGACCAGGATCTGACCGGCTCCGGTCGGCACGCCGCGCTCCGCGTACCGCCCGGCCACCGCCTCGCGCAGCACCCCGAGACCGGCCGGGTGGTAGCCGATGTCCCCGCCCGGCAGGACGAGCGCGCGGTACGCCTCCGCCAGCTCGGGCGGCGGCTCCACGGGCGCGGCGCAGCTCAGCAGGATGACGTCGTCCGGCGCTTCGAGGAGGTGCAGGAACAGCGGGTTGGACGTCTCCGTCACGCGGGGCGCGGCCCCCGCCCGGGGTGCCTCCGGGGCGAGCGCGGCCCGCGCGACCCGGGTCCCGCTGCCCTGCCGCCGGACGAGCCGTCCCTCCTGGCGCAGGGTGTCGTACGCCGCGACCACCGTCGTACGGCCCACGGCCAGGGCCTTGGCGAGCCGCCGGTCCGGTGGCAGGAGGGTGCCCGGGGGCAGCGCGCCCTCGTCGACGAGGCGGCGCAGCCGGGCCGCGAGCAGCAGATAGAGGGGCCCGCGGCCGGCGGACCAGCGACCGAGCCGCGAGACGAGGTCGTCGGGATCGGGGGACCGATCGATTGGTCTCATCGTCGAACCAATCTGCCGGGATTGGCCCTGGGAAGGCAAACGCACCGTCCACAGACTGAGCCCATGAGCCACGAGTCCTCGCCTTCCGCCCGTCCCGAGACCCTCGCCGTCCATCCGCCGCACGTGGAGATCACCGGCAGCCGGCCCCTCGGCGTCCCGCTCCACCAGGGCCATGTCTTCGCCTTCGACTCGGCCGACGCCCTCGCCGGCGCCTTCACCTCCACGGAGGCGTTCCTCTACAGCCGCCACGGCAACCCCACCGTCCGCACCCTGGAGGACGCCGTCGCCCGCCTCGAAGGCGGCACCGCCGGCGTCTCCTTCGCCTCGGGCATGGGCGCGGTGAACGCCGTCCTCCTCGGCCTGCTCCGCAGCGGCGGCCACGTCATCGCCCAGACCTGCCTGTACGGCGGCACGTACGGGGTCCTCACCGACCTGGCCACCCGCTGGGGCGTCGACGTCACGTACGTCTCCGGCACCGACCCGGAGGAGGTGCGGGCGGCCCTGCGCCCCGAGACCCGGCTGCTGTACCTGGAGACCATCGCCAACCCGACCACCCGGGTCTCCGACGTGCCCGCCCTCGCCGCCGTCGCCGCCGAGGCGGGCGTCCCGGTCGCCGTCGACAACACCTTCGCCTCGCCGCTCCTCTTCCGGCCGCTCGACCACGGCGCCGACATCGTCATCCACTCCGCGACCAAGTACCTGTCCGGGCACGCGGACGTCCTCGGCGGGATCGCCGTCTTCAAGGACGCCGAGCTGTACCAGCGGATCCGCCACCACGCGGTCGAACAGGGCGCGTCCACCGACCCGTTCGCCGCCTGGCTCACCCTGCGCGGCATGCAGACCCTCTCCCTGCGCATGGAGCGCCAGTGCGCGAGCGCCGCCGACCTGGCGGCCCGGCTGGCCGCGCATCCGGCGGTGGCGGCCGTGCGCCACCCCGGCCTCGCCGACCACCCGGACCGGGCGATCGCCGCGCGTCTGCTGCCCGAGGGAGGCGGCGGCGTGATCTCGGTCGACCTGGCGGGCGGCCGGGAGGCGGGCCGTACCTTCGTCGAGGCCGTCCGGCTCGCCTCCCTCAGCGTCTCCCTCGGCGATGTGAAGACCCTGGTGATGCACCCGGCCTCCACCTCCCACCACCAGCTCGACGCGACGGCCCTGGAAGCGGCGGGGATCGGCCCCGGCACGGTCAGGATCTCGATCGGGATCGAGCACGTCGAGGACCTGTGGGCGGACCTGGAGCAGGCGCTGGAGAAGGCAGCCTGAGGCCGCGCGCGGGTCGGTCAGTCCTCCCGCTCCCGCTCGGCCATCCGGATCACGCACACCGCGACCGCGATGAGCAGTGCGGCGTCCGCGTCCTCACGGACCACGTTCACCGCGTACGTCTCGCGGACGTGGAACCACCGGCGGGAGATGTGGGCCAGGAGTTCACCCTCGTACTCGACGGTGAACTCCCGGTCCAGGATCCGGCCGCTGACGTCGAGTTCCGTGCCCTCGACGAGCGTCACCCGGTAGTGGTTGCGCAGCAGCGAGAGCCGCTTGCGGCGGACGGTCGCGAGCGGCTGTTCGTCGCGCTCGATCGTCATGGCGTCCCGCAGGCTGAACATCTTCTGCCGCAGGGTGACGAGGACCTGCCCGTCGGGGGCCTTCAGCTCCAGGGTGTCGCGCAGGCGCAGGGCCTTGCCGTCGACGAGGAAGGCGTGTCGGCCCTGCTCGTCCTCGATCCAGTAGTCGTCGCCGATCGCGAAGATCTTGTCCCGTACGAGATATTTCACACCGGTATGCCTGCCCGTACGAGCGGTGCTTCTCACCCGAAATAGCGGGTGAACGCGTCCGGGGTCGCCCCGAGCGTCTCGCCGAACGGCGAGTCCAGCTGATGGATCAGCAGCACGGTGAAGGCGATGAAGCCGGAGAGCCCCATCACCATCACCACGTGGGTCGTGCTCCTGCTGATCCCGAAGAGGAACATGAACGCCAGGGTCAGCGCGCCCCCGATGATCAGCCCCGTCCACAGCACGGGGGAGAGCCGTTCCTGCGCCGCCGCCTCCCGGCCGCGCCGCGCGTCGTCGATGTAGCCGAGCTGGGCGAGCACCTCCTGGGCGGCGATCTGCTGGGGCACCTTCGCGGAGTCGCTCACCTCACCGGCCTGCCGCAGCTGTTCGAGCAGCCGCCAGCCGCTCGGGTCGAGCGGCCGGCGCGCCGCCATCACCGGCCACTCGACGTCGACGACGTGGTCGGCGTACGTGCGGGCCGCCTCGCGCACCGGCAGGCGCCGGTCGTCGGGGAGCGCGTCGGCGAGCAGATACATCTGGTGCAGCGCACTCGCCTCCTCCCGTACGTGGTCGGCGGCAGCGGACCGGGTCTCCCAGACCGAGACCAGGCAGAGGCCGAGGACGACGGCGTAGAGCACCGAGACCATCATGGCGATGTACTCGGCGACGTCCTCCCGGGGCTCCTCGTCCTCGCCGACCGGGAAGAGCCGGGTCTTGGCGACGACGGCGAGGGCGGCGACGAACGCGACGCCGAGGACGACGACGAGCGTTTCCAGCAGGGCCACGGTCAGCTTCTCCGGTTGCCGAGAAGGGCGGCCGCGACGGCCGCCGGGATCAGAAGCAGCAGCAACATCGCCACCACCCCGAACTCGCCCGCCTCACGCCCCCGCCGCCGCAGCCGCCCGAGAAACCCTTCGTTGTCGAGGACGGCGGCGCGTCGGGCGGCGGCAGGGCCGTCGACGTCGGTGGTGCCTGCTGAGGATGTGCCTGAAGTGGCTGAGGTGCCCGATGTGGCTGGGGAGAGGGCCTCGGCCGGTGGCACGGCTGCCGGTGGCACGGCTGCCGGTGGCACGGCCGCCGGAGGTAGGGCGTCGGGGAGCACGGCGCTCGGAGGTACGGCCGGAGGTGCAGCCGGAGGTACGGCCGCGGCACCCGCGGCTCCGGGGACCGGCACCCCGGCCCCTGCGACGGGAACCACGGGCACGCCGGTGGCCCCGGCTGCCCCGGCGGCCTCGTTGACCCCGGGAACAGGAGCACCGACGACCCCGGGCGCACCGACGACCCCGGGCGCGCCGTCGGCCCCGGGTGCACCCACGACCCCGGGTGCACCCACGACCCCGGGCGTACCCACGGCCCCGGGCGTACCCGCGGCCCCGGGCGCGCCCGGCGCCCCGCCGCTCCCCCTCCCCCGTACGGGATCAGTCGTCCGTACGGGGTCAGCCACGGTGAACACGGCCGACGACCGGGCGACGAGCGTCGGTGGCGGTACTCGTCCCCCGCCCGGCCCGTAGGTGGTCACCCGGTCGCTCCCGGAGGCGAGCCCCGTACTCCGGTGGGTGCCGGGGGGCCGCCGCACGGTGGCCGTACAGCGGGCGGAGGCGCCGGGGGCGAGCCGGGGCACGGTTCCGGGCCGCCCGGCGCAGTCAACGGAGCCGGCGCGCAGACCGAGGGCGGTGTCCCCGACGCGGACGGCGTGGAGGGGACGGTTGCCGTGGTTGGTGACGGTGTACGTGACGGTGGCGGTGGACGTGACGCCGGCCCGGCGGCGGGCGGGAGGCGGCCCGACGGTGACCCGCTCGGTGAGGCGCAGGTCCCCGGCGATCCCGGTGTACCCGGCGCGCGCGGTCGCGGTCAGCCGCCGCCGGAGCGAGGGGACGGAGCCCTCCGCGCGGACGGTCCCCCGGTGTGCTCCGGGCGCGGCGCGGAACCTGGCGACGCACTCCACTTCGCCGAGCGCGGGAAGCGGCCGCCGGGGGCACCGCACGGCCCCTGCGGGCACGTCGGGGTCGACGACGCCGACCCCGTACAGATGCGCCTCACCGTGATTGACCAGCCGGTACCGCTTGACGACCTGCGTGCCGACCCGGAGGTCGGGCGGTCGCACCCCGCTGTTCCCGCGCCCGTTCACGGTCACGGTGACCCGTAAGGCCCCGTCACCGACACCACCGGCCCGAGCGTCGGGCGCGGGCAGGACCACGCAGGGCAGCACGCACAGCAACACCAGGAGTCCACCACCCACCCGTCGGAGGGAATAGTCAGATGATCCGATCAAGCGCTCGGCCATGCCCGCCATGCTCACCAAACCCCGTCCCCACCCCGCCCCGGACACGCACCCCGGCCCCACCCGGCCCACGTTTTCCACCCGTACGGCACCCTTGACCCATGAATGACTCCGCGCCCGCGACCCCGCCCCGCCGTGCCCGTGTCCGCGCCCCCGAGCTGATCGGCAAGGGCGGCTGGCTGAACACGGGCGGGGACGATCTGACCCTCGCCGATCTGCGAGGAAAGATCGTTCTGCTCGATTTCTGGACGTTCTGCTGTGTGAACTGCCTGCACGTGCTCGACGAGCTGCGTGAGCTGGAGGAGAAGCACCGCGACACGCTCGTCATCGTCGGCGTGCACTCGCCGAAGTTCGTGCACGAGGCCGAGCACCAGGCCGTCGTCGACGCCGTCGAGCGGTACGAGGTGCACCACCCCGTCCTCGACGACCCGGAGCTCGCGACCTGGAAGCAGTACGCCGTGCGGGCGTGGCCGACGCTCGTCGTGATCGACCCCGAGGGGTACGTCGTCGCCCAGCACGCCGGTGAGGGGCACGCCAACGCCATCCGGACGCTCGTCGAGGAGCTGGAGGCCGAGCACGAGGCCAAGGGCACGCTGCGGCGCGGTGACGGGCCGTACGTGGCGCCCGAGCCCGTCGCCACCGACCTGCGCTTCCCCGGCAAGGCGATCCTGCTGCCCTCCGGGAACCTCCTGGTCTCCGACACCACCCGGCACCAGCTCGTCGAGCTGGCCGCCGACGGCGAGACCGTCGTACGGCGGATCGGCGAGGGCGTCTTCCGGGAGCCGCAGGGCCTCGCGCAGTTGCCCGACGGCACGGTCGTCGTCGCGGACACCGTGAACCACGCCCTGCGCGTCCTCGACCCGGCGACCGGCGCGATCGAGCGGATCGCCGGCACCGGGAAGCAGTGGTGGCAGGGCTCCCCCACCTCCGGACCCGCCCTGGACGTCGACCTGTCCTCGCCGTGGGACGTGGCCTGGTGGCAGGGCAAGGTGTGGATCGCCATGGCCGGCGTCCACCAGCTGTGGACGTACGACCCGGCCACGAAGACCGTCGAGGTCGCGGCCGGCACCACCAACGAGGGTCTCGTCGACGGACCCGCCGCCGAGGCCTGGTTCGCGCAGCCCTCCGGGCTCGCCGCCACCGAGGACCGGCTGTGGGTCGCCGACTCCGAGACCAGCGCCCTGCGCTGGGTCGAGCGGGAGGCCGACGGGTACGCCGTCCACACCGCCGTCGGCACGGGCCTCTTCGACTTCGGCCACCGCGACGGCGCCGCCGACCAGGCCCTGCTCCAGCACCCGCTGGGCGTGACCGCCCTCCCCGACGGCTCGGTCGCGGTCTCCGACACGTACAACCACGCCCTGCGCCGCTACGACCCGGCGTCCGGCGAGGTGACGACGCTCGCCACCGACCTGCGCGAGCCCAGCGGCGCGGTCCTCGTCGACGGCGACATCGTGGTCGTCGAGTCCGCCCGGCACCGGCTGACCCGGCTGCGCCTCCCCGAGGAGGCCGTCCAGGTCGAGGCCGTCGCCCACCGCACCCGGCGCGAGGCCACCGAGGTCGCCCCGGGCCGGCTCCGCCTGGACGTGGTCTTCCGGGCCCCGAACGGCCAGAAGCTGGACGAGCGGTACGGCCCCTCGACCCGCCTCCTGGTCTCCTCGACCCCGCCGGAGCTGCTCCTCGCGGGCGAGGGCACGGGCACGGACCTCTTCCGCGAGCTCGACCTCAACCCCGAGCTCACCGAGGGCGTCCTGCACGTCTCGGCGATGGCCGCGTCCTGCGACGACGACCCGGCGAACGAATACCCGGCCTGCCACGTCCACCAGCAGGACTGGGGCGTCCCCGTGAAGATCACGGAAGCGGGTGTCGCCCGCCTCCCCCTGATCCTCGCGGGCATGGACGAGAAGGCGTAGGGCCCCGGCGGACGAGGGTCCTAACGGACGATCCCCTGGTTCCTGGACGGGCGCCCCGCGGCCCCGTCCAGGCACCCCTCCACCCACGCCGCCGGGTCGTGCACGGCCCGGTCGCCGCCCATGCCCTGCCGCTCCATGAGCACGCACTCCCCGGCGAGCAGCGCCTTCGTCCGCGAGCCGTCCACGTCGTACCCGCGAATGCGGGACGCCTGGACGAAGCCGCCCTCGTACGCGATGTCCGTCCCCCACGGCGGCCGGTCGTTGTACGTGTCGATCAGCAGCCCGGCCGCCGCCGTGGCGATCACGACGGCGACACCGACACCAGCGGCGAACCTGCCCCGGGAGGGGCCCTCATGACGATGCATGAGGACCAGCCTGCCGAGAGGGGCCTTTCGCGGATGTTTCCGCGGCCCGGGCCGCTGAGCGTCAGCCCTCCAGGAAGGCGACCAGGGCGTTGGCGAGGAGGTACGGGTCCTTCGCGCCGCAGAGTTCGCGGGCGCTGTGCATGGAGAGGATCGCCACGCCGATGTCGACGGTCTTGATGCCGTGGCGGGCGGCGGTGATCGGGCCGATCGTGGTGCCGCAGGGCATGTCGTTGTTGGAGACGAACGACTGCCACGGCACGCCCGCCTTCTCGCAGGCGGCGGCGAAGACCGCGCGGCCGCTGCCGTCGGTGGCGTACCGCTGGTTGACGTTCACCTTCAGGATCGGGCCGCCGTTGACGCGCGGGTGGTGCGTCGGGTCGTGGCGCTCCGCGTAGTTCGGGTGGACGGCGTGGCCGGTGTCGGAGGAGAGGCAGACGGTGCCGGCGAAGGCCCGTGCGCGGTCCTCGTACGAGCCGCCGCGCGCGTACACCGAGCGCTCCAGGACGTTGCCGAGGAGCGGGCCCTGGGCGCCGGTGTCGGCCTCGGAACCGTTCTCCTCGTGGTCGAAGGCGGCGAGGACCGGGATGTACGGGAGGTCCTCGCGGCCCGCGAGGGAGGCGAGCGCGGCGACGGCGGCGTGCACGGACAGCAGGTTGTCCATCCGCGGACCGGCGAGCAGCTCGCGGTCGCGGCCCAGGTAGGCGGGCGCGTCCACGGCGTGCACCATCAGGTCCCAGCCGCTCACGTCCTCGGCGTCGACCCCGGCCTCGGCGGCGACGAACGAGATGAGGTCGCCCTCGTGGACCTCGCCGATGCCCCAGATCGGCTGCATGTGGCGCTGGCGCTCCAGCTTCAGGCCGTCGTTGGCGCCCCGGTCGAGGTGGATGGCGAGCTGCGGGACGCGCAGCAGCGGCCGGTCCACGTTGACCAGGTGGTGGCTGCCGTCGCGGAGGGTGAGCCGGCCGGCGAGGCCGAGGTCGCGGTCGAGCCAGGTGTTGAGGAGGGTGCCGCCGTAGATCTCGACCGCGACCTGCCGCCAGCCGTGCGCGCCCATGTCGGGCTGCGGCTTGACGCGCAGGTTGGGGGAGTCGGTGTGGGCGCCGACGATCCGGTACGGGGTGTGGGCGGAGGCGCCCTCCGGCACGTACCAGGCGATGATCGCGCCGCCGCGGATCACGTACTTCCCGCCGCTCGTCGCGTCCCACGCGGCGGTCTCCTCGACCTGGCGGAAACCGGCCTTCTCAAGGCGCTCGGCGGCGCTCGCGACCGCGTGGTACGGCGAGGGCGAGGCCGTCAGGAAGGCCATGAGGTCGTCGGTGTGTCCGCGGTCGAAGGGGCCGGCGGGCGGACGGGAGGCTGCGCTGCTCATGGGTTCCACCTTACGCAGGGCCCGGTATACGAATACGGGGCCCCGCAAATCGCTCGCCCGCGCCCTCGCGCGAGGAGATCCTTCGGTCATGGAATTCCTCTGTTACCACCGTGACCGGCCCGGCTCCCTGCCGCTGCGCCACGAGCTCCTTGAGGCCCACTGGGCCTACATGGACCGGTACGCCGAGGAGATGATCGCCCGGGGACCGACCTTCGGCGAGGACGGCGAGACGCCCAGCGGCAGTGTGCACATCCTCGACCTGCCCGATGCCGGCGCCGCCCGCGCGTTCGCCTTCGACGAGCCCGGCTACCGGGCCGGGGTCTACCGGGACGTGATGCTGCGACGGTGGCGCAACCTGCTCGGCCGCACGATGTGGGACTTCCCCGGCGGACGGGAGGGCGGCGACCGGTTCCTGGTGCTGGGCTTCGGTGCGGGGCAGGCCGTCGACCTCGCCGTGCCGCCCTGCCGGGACGACCTGATCGCTTACGGGCCGCTGCTCTCCGACGACGGCGCCACCTGGCTGGGCACGGCGGCGCTGGTCCGGGCGGAGGACCCGGAGACGGCCCGCGCCGTCCTCCTGACCCCCGACCGGTACGCCGACATCGAGGTGCACGACTGGCAGTTCGGCGGCCGTCCCTCGTAGCGAAGCCGTCCCTCGTAGCGCGGCCCCCCTCATGGGGAGCCCGTCTGCGCACAGGGGTACGGCCCGCCCCCCTCCCCGGGGACGGGCCGTGCCTGTGTGAACGGGGGCGCGTCCTTAGAACGCGGCCTCGTCCAGGTCCATCAGCGAGCCGTCGACGGCCTCGGCGAGGGCGCGCTCGGCGCTCACGCCCGGCAGGACGTTGGCGGCGAAGAACTTCGCGGCCGCGATCTTGCCCTGGTAGAACGCGACGTCCTTGCCCGTGGCGCCCGCGGCCAGCTTCTCGGCGGCGACGGCCGCACCGCGCAGCAGCAGGTAGCCGACGACGACGTCGCCGGAGGCCAGCAGCAGGCGGGTGGTGTTGAGGCCGACCTTGTAGATGTTCTTGACGTCCTCGCCGGTGGCGGTGAGGTCGGTGATCATCGTGCCGACGATGCTCTCCAGGTCGACGGCGGCCTTGGCCAGCGCGTCGCGGGCGCCGGCCAGGTCCTCGCCGCCGGTGCCGACCGCGAGGAACTTCTTGATCTCCTCGGACAGCGCGTTCAGGGAGGCACCCTGGTCACGGACGATCTTGCGGAAGAAGAAGTCCTGGCCCTGGATGGCCGTGGTGCCCTCGTAGAGGGTGTCGATCTTGGCGTCCCGGATGTACTGCTCGATCGGGTACTCCTGCAGGAAGCCGGAGCCGCCGAAGGTCTGGAGCGACTGCGCGAGCTGCTCGTAGCCCTTCTCGGAGCCGTAGCCCTTGACGATCGGGAGCAGCAGGTCGTTCAGGCCGTGCAGCGCCTTGGCGTCCTCGCCGGCCGCTTCCTTGATCGCGATCTCGTCCTGCACGGAGGCCGTGTAGAGGACGAGGGAGCGCATGCCCTCGGCGTACGCCTTCTGCGTCATGAGCGAGCGGCGGACGTCGGGGTGGTGCGTGATGGTGACCTTGGGCGCGGCCTTGTCCATGAAGTTCGCCAGGTCGGTGCCCTGGACGCGCTCCTTGGCGTACTCCAGGGCGTTGAGGTAGCCCGTGGAGAGGGTGGAGATCGCCTTCGTGCCGACCATCATGCGGGCGAACTCGATGATGAGGAACATCTGGCGGATGCCGTCGTGCTTGTCGCCGATCAGCCAGCCCTTGGCGGGGTGCTGGTCGCCGAAGGTCATCTCGCACGTGTTGGAGGCCTTGAGGCCCATCTTGTGCTCGACGTTGGTGGCGTACACGCCGTTGCGCTCGCCCAGCTCGCCGGTCTCCCAGTCGAACTCGAACTTCGGGACGAGGAAGAGGGAGAGGCCCTTGGTGCCGGGGCCGGCACCCTCGGGGCGGGCGAGGACGTAGTGGAGGATGTTCTCCTCCATGTCGTGCTCACCGGACGTGATGAAGCGCTTCACGCCCTCGATGTGCCAGGAGCCGTCCTCCTGCTGGGTGGCCTTGGTGCGGCCGGCGCCGACGTCCGAGCCCGCGTCGGGCTCGGTGAGCACCATGGTGGAGCCCCAGCGCTTCTCGACGGCGATCTGCGCGACCTTCTTCTGCGCCTCGTTGCCCTCGTTGTAGAGGATGCCGGCGAAGGCCGGGCCGGAGGAGTACATCCAGATGGCCGGGTTCGAGCCGAGCAGCAGCTCCGCGTACGCCCAGATCAGGGAGCGCGGGGAGACCGTGCCGCCGATCTCCTCGGGGATGCCGAGGCGCCAGTACTCGGACTCCATGAAGGCGTTGTACGACTTCTTGAAGGTGGCCGGCACGGGGGCGGTGTTGGTCTCCGGGTCGAAGACCGGCGGGTTGCGGTCGGCGTCGGTGAAGGACTCCGCGAGCTCGTTCTCGGCGAGGCGGCGGATCTCGTCGAGGATGCTCTTGGCGGTCTCGACGTCCATCTCCTCGAACGGCCCGGAGCCGTACACCTTGTCGCGGCCGAGGACCTCGAAGAGGTTGAACTCGATGTCGCGGAGATTCGACTTGTAGTGCCCCATGGCGACGGCTCCGTAAAGACTCGGGGAGGCGGATTCCTCGTACACGTACCAACGAGTAGCAAATGCTCTCTCCGATGATGCTACCCATCAGTAATATAAGCAACCCCTGAACCGGCACATGTGACCCGAGCCGCACGGAAAAGGGTCCGAGGAGGGCTGCACCCCCTCCTCGGACCCTTGCTCGTCGCGCATCCGGTGTCACTTTCCGTAAGGAGTCGTTCCCTCGGGTGCCCGGTAGCAGCGGGAGATGACGGTGATGGCGATGCCGTCCTTGAGGTCGCCCGAGCGGTTGCGCATCCACTCGACGTTGAGCCCGAGCTTCTCCTGGTCGTTCTCGGCCACGATGTGCGGGTCCTTGCGCTTCGACTCGGTGAGGCCGTCCTTGACGATCTTCCAGCCGTTGCGGGGCAGCTGCTCCCTCAGGTTCTGCATCGCCTGCTCGAAGGAGCCCTTGGTGAGGTCGTAGACGGCCCAGGGGTGCTCGACGAGGTAGTGGGTCCTGAAGTCGGGATCCACGGACTCGCAGATGGTGACGCGTGCGCTGACCTGCGTCGACGCCCCCTTGACGGCCATCCAGTCGAGCAGCCTGCTGGAGACGTCGTTGACCTGCTGCTTCGCGGGCTTGTACTCCCGGACCTGGGGCTCGTACCCGAGGATCTCCTCGGGGGACTTCTCGACCATGGAACATCCCGTCATCAGAAGGGCCGCGGAGACGGCGCCGGCCAGGGCCGTGAGACTGCGCCTGTTATTCAAGAATCACACCTTCGTAGTCGCCGACGATCACCTTGGCCTGGTTGTTCAGACTGAGGGTGCCCTCGTCCCAGTAGCCGCTGTGGCCGTGGGTGTCCGTCTTCATGACGTTGCCCCCGAACTCGGGGTCCGTCGGCACGACCCAGCCCTCACCGAGCCCCACGAGGCTGCCCCCGAGCGGGACGTTGTCCCCCTCGGCGCCCATGGCCCACATGTGCTCGCCCGAGATGCCGAGGTCCGCCGCGTGGTCCGCCTGCATGCCGGGGCTTCCGGCGACGACGATGTCGTCGGCGATCGGGCCGTCGAAGATCCGGCCGGCCTTCGCGGCCTCGCCGATCAGCGTGGACCCGTAGCTGTGGCCGACGAGCGTGGTGTGTCCGCTGGAGCCGCTCGCCGTCTCGTGCGCGGCCCGGGTGCCCTCCATGAACGTGTGGAGGGTCGGGGCGCCCTTCTCGGCGTACTGGTTGCGGGCCGCCTCGGGGAAGGCGTCTCCCTTGTCGGTCGGGTAGGCCGAGCGCGGGGCGTCGTAGTCGAACCACATGATGGTCGATACGTCGGCCCCCTGCCGGCTGGAAGCCGTCCACAGCCTGTTGGCCCGTTCCAGGTCGCCCCCGATGCCCCCGATCTCCGTCCCCGTCCCCGGGACGTAGACGGCGGTGTGGTCGGCCGTGTCCGGATTCCCGTTGGCGAGGATGATCCGGCCGTCGCCGTTGTTGGTGCGCGGATCGAAGCCGAGGAGGTACGCCTCGGGCAGACCGTCCTTGCCCGTGGCGTCGAAGCGGCTCTGGACGGCGTCGATGCCGTTCTTGATCCGCTCCAGCTCCGGTTTCCGGTCGCCGTACTTGTCCTGCCACTCCCGGTACGCGGGGTTCGTGATCACGGCGGGATAGGAGCCGCTGGGGTTGGGGAGGTACTGCTGCGGCGGCTTGGGGATCGCGTTGAGCTCCAGCTGCGTCTGGGCGCGGGTCTCCGCGAGCACCATCCGGTTGGCGTCGTCGCGGACCGTGGCGGGCAGGCCGTCCAGTGCCCCGACCGAGGCCGGGTACAGCGTGGCGTACTCGTCGCGCTGTTCCTGGGTGAGCGACTTCCACCACTCGGCGTTGTCCTGCGGGGACTTGCCCTTCGGGATCTTGTCGTCGTCGGCGTACGTGCCGGCGGCCTGCTGGAGGGCCTTGGTGTCGGCGGCGGCGTCGGCGAGGTCCGCGTCGCTGACCTCCAGGCCGGGGTCGGCCTTGAGCCTGCGCAGGGCGGCGGCGTAACGGCTGTCGATCTCGGCGGCCTCGCGGACGGCGTCGCCGATGCGCTGCGCGATGTCCTCGGCCTTGCCCTTGTTGGCGTCGGCGCTGCCGACCCCCTCGCCCTTGCCGGGCGCGAGCGGGACGGGGGCGCCGTGCTCGGCGGTGTTGTTGCCGGGGGCGAGGACGAGGGAATCGGTCGGGTAGTCCACCGAACCGTCGGGCTTCACCGTGAACTTGAGGTTCTCGGCGTCCTCAAGGGCCTGCTTCAGCTTCTTCTGCGGGGCGGCGAGTTCGGTGGCGAGGCCGTTGAGCGCCGTACGGACCAGTCCGCACTCGGTGTGCAGGTACTGGTAGTTGTGGGAGAGCTGCTGGACGTCCGCTGAGGCGCGTTCGGCTGCCTCACCCTTCTGCGTGGCGTGGATCTTGGCGAACATGCCGTTGTCGACACGGTCCTTGTCGGCGTTGGAGCGGGAGGAGATCTTCCCCCAGCCGTCCGCGGCGTCCGTGTACTCGTTCAGCTTCACGTCGCGCAGCTGCTGCCAGGTGGGCATCCGGGTCAGCCCTCCTTCGTCCGAGCCGGGGCGGGCGCCCCGGCGGCGATGCGCCGCTGGGTGTCGGCCTCGCGCTCGCCGAAGTCGCGGCCCGCGCTCTTGAGGGCACCCTCCAGGCGTCCGCACTCGTCGCGCACGGAGGTGAGGCGGGCCTTCCAGGTGCCGAGGATCTCGGTGAGCGCAGCGGAGGAGTCGAATCCGGCCGTTCCGTCTGCAACGCCCTCGTTGCCCCGCTCCAGGTCGGTCAGCGAGGTGCCGGTGGAGACGCGCAGCTCGCCCGAGGCGTTGCCCGCCTGGTGCCAGGGGCCGACATCGGCCTTGAGGTCGGTGCCGCCGCTGCCGTTCGCGCCACCGCCGTCCCCGGCCGTGGTGCCCGCGAGTGTCATCGCGGCCGGGCGCTCGGACGGGCCGGATGGCGCGGTGTCCTCGAAGAGCCCTTGCCAGCGTGCGTTCAGCGTCATTCCCGCCCCCGTGTCACAGCCCTGTGTATGACAGTCAGATTGCTGGTGCGAACTTAGCAAGGGATCCCGGGGCGTGAGAAGAATCGGATGGGCGGCCCCGCCGGGTCGCCCGGTCGATAGGCTGGCCCCATGTACGGCTACGAGCAGAATCCGGGTGCCCAGCAGCAGTACGCCCCGCCGCAGCAGGGCGGGATGCAGGCCGGCATGCAGGGCGGCATGCAGGGCGGGTACGGGCAGCAGCCCCCGCTCTACCCGGAGCCCTCGCCGCCCTCCCTCGCCGACGCGGTCCGCGCCTTCACCACGGGCACGCTCGCGCCCGAGGACTTCCAGCAGATCTTCGCGACCTCCAAGGTCTACTGCCCGCGCGGCGACAACCCCGGCTTCCTCGCCCTGCACAACACCCAGCAGCCGGTCATCCCGATGTTCACCTCGCTCAAGGAGCTGCGGCGGTACGCGGGCAAGGAGTCGAAGTACTTCGTGATCACCGGCGCCGAGGTGATCGACCTGCTGCCGACCGGCTACGGCTTCGTCCTCGACATGGAGGGCGACCACCGGATGGTCTTCGACGCGAAGGCCGTGGAGCAGATGGTCGACTTCGCGATGCGGCGGATGTACGGCTGACGCAGGCTGGACTCACGACGTGGGAGAGCGCCCGGGAGGAATTCCTCCCGGGCGTTCCGCGTTCTGGGTGGCAAGAAGTTCATCGTTCAACTAAAGTGGACGTACAAGGTCGGAGAAGGCCGCTCTAGGAGGTCCGTCATGCCCGCAGTGACTGTCGAGAACCCGCTCACCCTGCCGCGCGTGGCCGCCCAGGCCGACGCCACTCCGCGCCCGGTACTCGCCGTGACCACGGCCCCCACGGGCTTCGAGGGCGAGGGCTTCCCGGTCCGCCGCGCCTTCGCGGGGATCAACTACCAGTACCTCGACCCGTTCATCATGATGGACCAGATGGGTGAGGTGGAGTACGCGCCCGGAGAGCCCAAGGGCACGCCCTGGCACCCCCACCGCGGCTTCGAGACCGTCACCTACATCATCGACGGGACCTTCGACCACCAGGACTCCCAGGGCGGCGGCGGCACCATCACCAACGGCGACACGCAGTGGATGACGGCCGGCTCCGGCCTCCTCCACATCGAGGCGCCGCCGGAGTCCCTCGTCGTCAGCGGCGGCCTCTTCCACGGCCTCCAGCTGTGGGTGAATCTGCCCGCCTCCGACAAGATGATGGCCCCCCGCTACCAGGACATCCGCGGCGGCCAGGTCCAGCTGCTCACCTCCCCCGACGGCGGCGCGCTGCTCCGCGTCATCGCGGGCGAGCTCGACGGCCACGACGGGCCGGGCATCACCCACACCCCGATCACGATGATCCACGCGACCCTGCGGCCGGGCGCCGAGATCACCCTGCCGTGGCGCGAGGACTTCAACGGCCTCGCGTACGTCATGGCGGGCCGCGGCAGCGTGGGCGCGGAGCGGCGCCCGGTCCACATGGGCCAGACCGCCGTCTTCGGCAAGGGCGGCTCGCTGACCGTCCGCGCCGACGAGAAGCAGGACGGGAACACCCCCGACCTGGAGGTCGTGCTCCTCGGCGGACAGCCGATCCGTGAGCCGATGGCCCACTACGGCCCGTTCGTCATGAACACCCAGGCCGAACTCCGCCAGGCCTTCGAGGACTTCCAGGCGGGCCGCCTCGGAACGATCCCGGCGGTCCACGGCATGGGCGAGTAGGAACGGGTAGGAACGGCAGGACTCGGTACGGGGTCGGGCGGCGCGCCCGGCCCCGTACGCGCGCGTGTGGGGCCGTATGGGATGGACCTTCCGCCCATACGCGCGCGTGTGGGGCCGTATGGGATGGACCTTCCGCCCGTACGCGCGCGTGGACGTCCGTACGGGACGGAGTGTCGCTGACGCCCCGTCACCCGTACGGCCGGTCCGGGCGCGACGACACGCCGGAGTGCGTGGTCCGGTGGTCGGGTGCAGACGCCGTCCCCGCTCCTTCCCGAACCCGCACGCCGGGTCGCCGCCTGGTGCGTCGTCCTGCTCCTCGCCGCCGGAGTCGCCGCCGTCGGCATCTGGCTGTGCGTCGTCTTCGAGACGGTCGTCACCCCCGTCCTGCTCGCGATCCTCGGCACCGCCCTCCTCGGACCCCTCTACCGCCGCCTGCTCCTCATGAAGGTCCGGAGGTCGGCCGCCGCCGCGCTCACCGTCGTCGCCGTCCTCGCGGTCGTCGGCGGAGCCACGTACATCGTCGTCGCCGCGCTCATCGAGACCGGCGACCAGATCGTCGCCTCGCTCCGGCAGGCCGCCACCGACATCGCCGAGCACCTCGGACCGGCCGGAACCTCCCTCGACGACCTCGCCAAGAACGCCGAGGGCCTCCTGAAGCAGTTCGGCGGAACGGCCGCGTCGGGCGTGCTCACAGGTCTCAGCGTCGTCGGCGGAATGCTCGCCACCGCCGCCCTCTCCCTGGTCCTGATCTTCTTCTTCCTGCGGGACTCGGACCGGGCCGCCGGCGCCCTGCGCGCCCTCGTCCCCCGCACCACCGGCGACCTCGTCGAGGCCATGGCACGCCGCGCGTTCGAGGCCGTCGAGGGCTTCATGCGCGGGACGACCTTCGTGGCCCTCGTCGACGCGATCCTCATCGGCCTCGGCCTGGTCGTCCTCGACGTGCCCGGCGCGGTGGGGCTCGCCGCGCTCGTCTTCGTCACCGCCTACATCCCGTACCTCGGCGCCTTCCTCTCCGGTGCGATCGCCGTCCTCGTCGCGCTCGCGGACCGGGGCTTCGCCATCGCGCTGTGGGTGCTCGGCATCGTCCTGGCCGTCCAGATGATCGAGGGCTACCTGCTCCAGCCGATGGTGCAGAGCCGGACCGTGCAGATGCACCCGGCCGCGGTGATGCTGGCGATCACGGCCGGGGCGTCGGTCGCCGGCATCCTGGGCATGCTGCTCGCCGTACCGCTGACGGCAGCGGCGACGGGGATCCTCGGCGAACTGCGGACGCGGTACGGGAAGCCGGACACGCCGAACACACCGGACACGCCGGACGCGCCGGACACGCCGGACACGGCTGGAGCCTGAGGCCGCGCGCCGCTCACTCTCAGGTCGCCGTGGGCAGGCCGCCCGGCTCGAAGGAGGCGAGCATCTGCTCCAGGGCCGCCTGGTCGGGACCGACGAACGGGTCCACGTCCGGGGCCATCGAGATCGTGTCGATCATCGACGCCGTCATCCGGACCGCGGGCGGCAGATGCGTGGACAGCACGATCTCCGGGGCCATCTCCCGCAGCGGATCGATCGTCGCCCGGTACTTGGCCGGGTCCACGATGTGCACCCACGGGCTGTCCACACTCGCCCACAGCAGTTGGGTCTGCCGCAGCTCCTCGGGCTTGAGGTCGTTGGCGTGCCCGCTCTCCGCGAGCTCGGCGGTCGGCATGGGCCCGCCGAAGCAGTCGGAGCTGAAGCAGATCCGGGTCTTCTCGTCGTAGAAGCCGACCGTGGCGGGGTTGTCGAACAGCGGGGGCCGGAAGGCGCGCAGCATGCGGTCGCCGACGTCGAGGGACTGGCCGGGGTTGAGGAAGTAGACGCGGTCCATCGGCAGCGGGCGCTCCGTGGTCATGATCCCCGCGCCGATGAAGGTCGTGACGACCTTCGCCCGGGGCGCGGCCACGAGCAGGTCGAAGAGGCCGCCGGTGTGGTCGCGGTCGGGGTGGGTGAGCCAGATCCACAGGACGTCGGCGGGGTCGATGACCGAGCCGAGCGTGTTGATGAAGTTCCGGTCGGCCAGGGAGAGCCCCGTGTCGACGACGACGGGTTCGGCGGCGGTGAGGACGTACGCGTTGGCGGGGATGTGCCCGATGCCGGGTGCTTCGAGGCTGTCGGCCAGCACGGTGGTGTCGCTGCCGACCTTGTGGGTGTCCATGGCGTGCTCCGTGGTCCCCCCGACGTGGTCCCCCCGACGTGGGTCCCCCCGGCGTGGTCCCCCCGACATGGGTCCCCCGGATGGCCGTACGCCACCAGTCTGCCCCGCACCCAGGAGCCCCGCACACGGTGAGCCCGGGGTGGGCCCCGGCTGAGCCCCGCCCGCCGATCGGGCTACGCGCAGCAGCCCTGCCCCGAGTCCGGTTCGTTCAGCTCGAACCAGATCGCCTTGCCGTCGCCGCGCGGGTCGACGCCCCACGCGTCCGCGAGCATCTCCATCAGGACCAGGCCGCGTCCGCTCGACGCCATCTCGCCCGGGTGGCGCTTGTGCGGCAGCTCGTCGCTCCCGTCGGAGACCTCGACGCGCAGCCGCCGGGCCTTCTCCCCGCAGGCGACCTCCGCGACGAGGAGCGCGTCGCCGTCCGTGTGGACGAGGACGTTGGTGACCATCTCGGAGACCATGAGGACCGCCGAGTCGAGCTGCTCCTCGTCCCGCCAGTCGTGCAGCAGCTGCCGTACCTGCTCGCGCGCCTCGGCGATCCTTTCCGGCTCGGCCTGCGCGATCGTCATCAGGGTGCGGCGCGGGGCCTCCGGGAGCGCGCCGGCGGGCCGGCGGGAGAGCAGCAGGACGGCGATGTCGTCCTCGCGGCGGTCGGCGAGCGGCCCGGTCGTGTAGTGGGAGCCGGGGCCGTGGACGGCCTCCACGAGCGTGTCGGCGAGCGCCTCCAGGTCCTCGCCGTCGTGGGACTCCAGGAGCGCGCGGACCCGCTCCCAGCCGGTGTCGAGGTCGTGCCCGCCGGTCTCCAGGAGGCCGTCGGTGCAGATCATCAGGGTCTCGCCGGGTTCGAGGGTGAGCCGGGTGGTGGGGTAGTCGGTGTCGGGGTCGATGCCGAGGGGGAGGCCGCCCGCGGTGGGCCTGAGGAGAACCGTTCCGTCGTTCATCCGTACCGCCGGGTCCGGATGCCCGGCCCGCGCGATGTCGACGGTCCCGCTCTCCAGGTCGACCTCCAGATAGAGGCAGGTGGCGAAGCGCGGACCGGCCTCGCCCTCCCCGTCGTCGCCGTCGGTGATCCCGTACAGGAAACGCGAGGCGCGGGAGAGGACGGCGTCCGGCCGGTGGCCCTCGGAGGCGTACGCGCGCAGGGCGATCCGCAGCTGCCCCATCAGGCCGGCGGCCCGCACGTCGTGGCCCTGGACGTCGCCGATGACGAGGGCGATGCGCCCGGCGCCGCGCCCGCCGGAGCGGGAGGTGCCGCCGGGCAGCCGGATCATGTCGTACCAGTCGCCGCCGACCTGGAGCCCGCCGCCGGTCGGCACGTACCGCGCGGCGACCTGGATGCCGGGGATGCCGGGCCCGAGGACCGGCATCATCGTCCGCTGCAGTCCGAGCGACAGTTCGCGCTCGGACTCGGCCACGCCCGCGCGTGCGAGGGCCTGGGCGAGCATCCGGGCGACCGTCGTCAGCACCGACCGCTCGTCGGGGGTGAAGGCCACCGGGTGCTTGAAGGCCGCCATCCAGGCCCCCATCGTGCGGCCGGCGACGACCAGCGGCACGAAGGCCCAGGAACGGCGGCCGAAGCGCTGCGCGAGCGGCCAGGTCACGGGGAAGCGGCGCAGGTACTCCTCGGGGCTCGGCAGATAGATCGCCCGGCCCGTCCGCGCGACCTCCGCCGCCGGGTAGTCGGTGTCGAGCGACATCGACGAGAACGGCCCCTCGTCGCCCTCGCTGTGCCCGTGGTGGCCGATGACCGTCAGCCGGTCGCCCGCGACCCCGAAGACCGCGAGCCCGTCCGGCGAGAACCCGGGCATCGAGAGGGAGGCGGCCACCCGCAGCACCTCGGCCGTCGACCGGGCCTCCGCGAGCGCTCGTCCGGCGTCGAGGAGGAACGCCTCGCGGGACCGGCGCCAGTCACCCGTGATGGGGGTGTGCGCGGCGGTCCCCGGCACCTGCTCGGCGACCTCCTGGAGGGTGCCGACCAGCTGGTAGTCGTTCGCCTCGATGAGCGGCTTCGACCTGCTCCGTACGGTACGGATCACCCGGCCGTGCTCGTCCATGATCCGCAGCCGCGCCTCGGCGAGCGTCCCCTCGGCGACGGCGAGGTTCACGACCCCGTCGATCTCGTTCCAGTCGACGGGATGAAAGCGCGAGCGCACGGCCGCCTCGGTGAGCCGAACGGGTTCCGTGGGCAGCCCGAGCAGCCGGGCGGCCTCGGCGTCGAGCGAGACGATCCCGGACGCGTTGTCCCAGCGCCACAGGCCGGTCGCGATCGCGGCCAGGACGTCCTCGGTGCGCATTGCCCCACTTTATGAATATCGGACACCAGATCGCCACTGAGCGTATTCGAAAACCGATCTTGGCCCGGCCGGTACTCTGGGTGGGTCTGCCCGCGTGTCCTGTGACATCTGTGACAGGGGCCACAGGGCGGCGTCCCACGACCACAGATCCCGAAGACTGGATGAACGACGATGCATCGGTACAGGTCCCACACCTGCGGCGAGCTCCGCGCCTCTGACGTCGGCACCGACGTCCGGCTGAGCGGCTGGCTGCACAATCGGCGCGACCTGGGCGGCATCCTCTTCATCGATCTGCGCGACCACTACGGCATCACGCAGCTCGTCGCCCGGCCCGGCACCGCCGCGGCCGAGGTCCTCGACAAGCTGACGAAGGAGACCGTCGTCCGCGTCGACGGCAAGGTCGTCTCGCGTGGCGCGGACAACGTCAACCCGGAGCTCGCCACCGGCGAGATCGAGATCGAGGCCCTCACGGTCGAGGTCCTGGGCGCCGCGAAGCAGATCCCCTTCACCATCAACGCCGACGACGGCGTCAACGAGGAGCGGCGCCTGGAGTACCGCTTCCTCGACCTGCGCCGCGAGCGCATGCACCGCAACATCATGCTGCGCTCCGCCGTCATCGCCTCCATCCGCTCCAAGATGGTGGCCCTCGGCTTCAACGAGATGGCGACCCCGATCCTCGCCGCGACCTCCCCCGAGGGCGCCCGCGACTTCGTCGTCCCGTCCCGTCTGAACCCGGGCAAGTTCTACGCGCTGCCGCAGGCGCCCCAGCAGTTCAAGCAGCTGCTGATGATCTCCGGCTTCGACCGGTACTTCCAGATCGCGCCCTGCTTCCGCGACGAGGACGCGCGCGCGGACCGTTCGCCGGGCGAGTTCTACCAGCTCGACGTCGAGATGAGCTTCGTCGAGCAGGAGGACGTCTTCCAGCCGATCGAGAAGCTCATGACGGAGCTCTTCGAGGAGTTCGGCGGCGGCCGCCACGTCACCTCGCCGTTCCCGCGGATCCCGTTCCGCGAGTCGATGCTGAAGTACGGCAACGACAAGCCCGACCTGCGTACCGCCCTCGAACTCGTCGACATCTCCGACGTCTTCGAGGCCTCGGAGTTCAAGGCCTTCGCGGGCAAGCACGTCCGCGCGCTCGCCGTCCCGAACACGGGCGACCAGCCGCGCAAGTTCTTCGACCAGCTCGGCGACTTCGCGGTCTCCCTGGGCGCGAAGGGCCTGGCGTGGGTCCGCGTCGGCGAGGGCAACGCCCTCACCGGCCCGATCGCCAAGTTCCTCACCGAGGAGAACATCAAGGTCCTCACCGAGCGTCTCGGTCTGGAGCCCGGCCACGCGATCTTCTTCGGCGCGGGCGAGTTCGACGAGGTCTCCAAGATCATGGGCCCGGTCCGGGTCGAGGCCGCCAAGCGCGCCGGCCAGTTCGAGGAGAACGTCTTCCGCTTCGCGTGGATCGTCGACTTCCCGATGTACGAGAAGGACGAGGAGACCGGCAAGATCGACTTCTCGCACAACCCCTTCTCCATGCCGCAGGGCGGCCTTGAGGCCCTGGAGACCCAGGACCCGCTGGACGTCCTCGGCTGGCAGTACGACATCGTCTGCAACGGCATCGAGCTCTCCTCGGGCGCGATCCGGAACCACGAGCCCGAGATCATGTTCAAGGCCTTCGAGATCGCGGGCTACTCGCGCGAGACGGTCGAGCACGAGTTCGCCGGCATGCTCCGCGCCTTCGAGTACGGCGCCCCGCCGCACGGCGGCATCGCCCCGGGCGTCGACCGCATCGTGATGCTCCTGGCCGACGAGCCGAACATCCGCGAGACCATCGCCTTCCCGCTGAACGGCAACGCCCAGGACCTCCTGATGGGCGCCCCGACGGAGCTGGACGAGTCCCGCCTGCGCGAGCTGAACATCCAGCTCCGCAAGCCGGTCGAGAAGAAGACCGTCGACATCGCGGAAGCGGTCCACCCGGACGCGGCGCGGTAGTCGTCACGCGATCTGCACGCGATCTGAAAGGGCCCGGAATCCACTCGGATTCCGGGCCTTTCGCTTGTCCGACGCGACCAAGCGGTCCGTTGGCACTTTTCACCGCAGGTGCTGGACGACGATCCAGTAGTCGTCATCCTCTTCGGTCACGGCGCATACCGATTTGCCGTTCAGTGACATGGAAACAAAATTCAGCACCTCGCCACGGTTCACGAGCCGTGCTGACAGCTCTGCCCCGGGCGACCACTTCACCAGAGCCCATCCGAATGCCTGCGACCCGGTTCCGGAAATGCTCAGCAGGAAGGAATTGTCGGCGCTGAAAAGGTCATTCTCCAAAGCGTGGACGTGCCAGTAGCGGTCCACCTCCCGCAGGGCTTGAGGATGACTCAAGGGGATTTTGGCTACGGGTTCGACCTCCCAATTGATGACGCTCTGCCAGGCCTCCTGTGTAGAGGGGACATCATCGGGTGTCGGGTCGTCGGAAACTGTCAGGCCCGTAGCGGAGATACGGGCCAACCAGGCGTGTCTCGTCGGCTCAGCCATGCGCGCGAGTCCTATTCGTTGTAGAACAGATGGTGATCTCCTCCTGATTTGTTGATCTTTGCATATCGCTCCATCTTTCTGTAGTTCGAATTGTCCCACCCGAAGTTCACGAAGGTGCGACTGTCGTCGTCCTTGGGCTTGCCCGCATGGAAGTGGGGCCCTGCCGGGTCGTGTGTGTGTTCTACTACAACGCGAGACCCTTGAGGGGTCTCATACTGCCGAAAACTGCCCCAGTGTGATGGCTCAGATGAATATACGTATCCCGGACTGTGCTTTCTCGTGATGTCCGGACCAACGTCCCATTCGGTCCAGAATTCGGCCTCTCCGGGTTTGATGCCCGCCAGTTCGTAGGCGGCTTTTCTAGCCTCCTCGCGAGTCTCGAACGGGTTGGAATGCTCGCCCTTGGGTGGGCATGGCCCCAGCCCCAGAGGGTCGCTCCACGTGTGCGGATTGCCGACGTACGTCGTCGGGTTCGGGGCGGGGGCGAGCCCGAGAGGGTCTTGGCTGAGATAGCGCGCCGATTCCGGGTCGTAGTAGCGGAAGTGGTTGTAGTGAAGGCCCGATTCCGGGTCGAAGTACTGACCCGGAAAGCGGAGCGGGGTGTAGGCCGTGGCGTCGCGGGTCCACGTGGTGGTGCCCCAGAGCGTGGAGCGCGTGCGCCAGGCCACGTCACCCGACTCGTCGACGAGTTCTGTCGGCGTACCGATCAGATCAGTGACGATGGCGAAGAAGCGTCTGTCGTCCGTGTCTGTGCGGTGTTCCGTCTGCGCCAGGGGCCGCAGGCCCGCATGGTCCCAGGTGAGGGTGACGTTCTCGGTGCTCTGCTCGCAGAGAGTCGTGCCGTCCCAGGTGTAGTGGACCGTCTCGAGAGGGGATTGCTTGGATATTCGGCGGCCCAGCGGGTCGTACGCGTAGCGCCAGACCGTCCCGTCGGGAGTCGTCACCGCGGTGAGTCGGTCCTCCGCGTCCCACTCGTAGCGCCAGGTGTCGGGCTTTCGGGAGAGACGCGTCTTCTGGCGCAGGACGATCCTGCCCTGGCCGTCGTGTTCGTAGCGGACGCCACCCGCGCTGACGATCCGAGTGCCCTGGTAGGCACGCGCACCTGTTGCGGATTGCGACGGGTGGGTAGCCGGCCAGGACGCTTCCGTCTGGTTTCCTGCCTCGTCGTAGGCGTAGTGCTCCGTCCACCCGCGTGCGTGGACGGCCGTGACCCGGCCTGCCGCGTCCAGATCGAAGTGACGGGCACCGGAGAGCGCGTCTGTGATGCCGACCAGCCCGCCGTCCGCGCGATAGGTGTACGCCCGGTGTTGGAGGCGGCGACCCGAATCGCCGGTGACCTCCTGAGCGGTCAGGCGGCCCATCGCGTCGAACGACGATTCCAGGACGGCGAAATCGGCGATGCGGCGAGTGGTTTCCCGGCCGAGGCCATCGTGGGTGAAGGCCAGTGTCCGGCCCGACGACGTCAGCTCCGTACGGCGGCTCGCCGCGTCGTACGACCATGTGCTCGTCGAACCGCCTGGCGTCGTTCGTCCCGTACGCCGGCCCACGCCATCGTGCGAGAACGAGAGCGTCCGGCCGTTGACGGTCTCAGAGACGAGGCGGCCGTAGCGATCCCGGAGACGGGTGAGCGTCGCGTCGGGGCCGCTCGCTGCCGCCAGCTCGTCGAAGACGTCGTACTCGTAGGTGGTAACCGCGCCTTCCGCGTCCCTGCGGACGATCCGACCGAGGGCATTGCGCTCGAACCGGATCCTCTGGCCGAGAGCGTTCGCCCCCGACACCAGACGGCCCGCCGTGTCGTAGCCGTAGCTCAGTGTGCGGTCGTCGAAGTCCGTCTCGGTGAGCAGCCTGCCCGCCTGGTCATAGGCGTAGTCCCACGTCAGGCCCTGCGGGTTAGTCACCCGCTTCAGTCGCAGGTTGGTGTCGTGGGCGAACTCGTACCTGACACCGTCCGGGCCCGTGCGGGACGTCATCAGGTCGAAGTCGGTGTACGTGAAGTGGGTCGTGGCACCCATGGCGTCCGTGTGGCTGAGGCAGTTTCCCTCGCCGTCGTACGTCCAGGACTCCGTCGTGCCGTCGGGTGCGGTGCGCCGAGACGGCCTGCCCTCGACCGTCCACTCCATCCGGGTCTCCGCGCCGAGAGCGTCGGTGATCCGGACCGTGCGGCCGAAGGCGTCGTGCGCGTAGCGGGTGGTGGCGCCCAGGGGATCCGTGATTTCGACCGGCAGTCCCCGGCCGTCCAGGACCAGGTGAGTGGTGGCGCCGAGCGAGTCCGTCACCGACGTGAGCCGGCCCGAGTCGTCGTACGCGAACTCCGTGCGGGCGCCCGACGGGTCCGTCACCGACGTGCGGTTGCCCCGCTCGTCGAAGGTCTGCCGCGTGACATTGCCGTCGGTGCCGGTGATGCGTATCGGGAATCCGTCGGCGTTGTACTCGACCCGCGCCTGTCGGCCGTCCGGACGCTCCAGGAGCGTCAGGCGGCCCTGCTCGTCGTAGCTGAAGGAGCTGACGTGCCCCAGCGGGTCCGTCCGGGACAGCAGTCTGTTGCGGCGGTCGTACGCGAAGCGCGTGACCGCGCCCAGCGGGTCGATCTCCGCGACGACCTGAGCGAGGTCGTTGATCGCGTGCCGCTTGGTGTGGCCCAGTCCGTCGGTGAGAGAGGTCGTCCGGAGGCCTGTCGCGGGGTCGACGTCGTCCCAGGTGAAGCTGGTTTCGAGGTGTCCGTTCGTGCCCGACTGGTAGGTGCAGCGGTCCTGTTCGTCGTAGACGTAGTCGAAGCGGCTGCCGTTGGTGTCGGTCCACGAGGTGATGCGGCCGTGTTCGTCGCAGCCGAAGCGCAGCGGGCGTCCGGAGGAGTTCGTTACCTCGGTCAGGTGGCCGTCCGTGTAGCCGTACCGCAGGATCTCCTGGTCGGAGCCGTCCGCCGCCGCTCCCGCGAGGTGCAGGGCGGTGACCCGGCCCTCGCTCGTCGTGAGCTTCAGGTGGTAGCCGCCGTGGTGGACGATCGCCGTCGGGGCACCCGACTCGTCGTGCTCGAAGCCGATCCAGCGGCCGTTGCGGTCGTCGATCTGGGCCAGGAGCGCGAGTTCGTCGCCGTGGTCGGTGAAGTGCCGGACCGTGCCGCTGTCCGGGTCCGTGACGGTGTAGCCGTCCCCGACCCGGTCCAGCGGCCACTGCCTGCCGTGCGTGGGCAGGACCGGGACGCCGGGTGCCGGGTGCGGGTACGCGAGCAGGCTGCCCTCGTCACAGCTGAAGACCACGCCCTCCGAGTCGATCTCAAGACGTTGGTCCACCGTCGACGACCACGTCGGGCCGAACCAGCGTCCCGAGCGGCGCGAGGAGTCGAAGGTCCGCCGGAAGACGAGGGGAAGCGAACCGGGCAGGGCGATGTCGTTCTGCGGCAGCAGAACCCGGCCCGAGGCGATGTCCACGGGGTCGCGGTCGCACTTCGTCTCCTTGCCCTGCTTGCAGGTGGTCGGCGGGTCCTTCTCGTGGTCCCCACGGCTGCTGCCCGGCCCGTCCCCGACCGCCTTCCTCGTGTCCGGCACGTGCGTGGTCGCGTCCTTCAGGCCGGCGCGCAGGCCTCCCCGGATCACGCCCGCGCCCTTCGTCCCGAGCAGCTCCGGTGCCAGTCGGCCGAGGAACTCCGACGGGTCGCCCTTCGCAGCCTCCCAGGCGTTCTTCAGTGCCCGGTCCGGGTTGGCCGCCGTGGACACCAGGCCCGCGAGCGTCATGTTGACGCCCTTGTAGTACTCCGCCGGGTGGGTCAGGTTGTACGGGTCCACCGGGTTGACCGAGCGGACGAAGTTGAGGAGGCCGGCCGTGCCCTTGACGACTCCGCCGCCGAAGTGGGCCAGTTCGATGCCCTGGCCCAGGGCGTAGTCCATCAGCTCCTGCTTGGCCCGCTCGCGGCCCGTCGGCTCCTTCGGCGCGTGCGCGAGGGCGGCACCGACCGCTGCCTTCGCGGTGTCCCCGGCCTCGTTCCGTGCCTTCCGCGCGTCGTTGAGGATCTCCTTTGCCCGCTGCCGCTTGGCCTTGCCGGGGTCGGAGAAGGGCCCGGGGTCCGGGAGCGGACTGTCGCCGGTGCGGGCCGCGTTGTAGGCGTCGACCTTCTTGTTGTACGTGTCGACCGCCGCCTTGGAGTCCCCGTCGCCCTCCTTGTACAGCGCGATCGCCTCACGCGCCTTGCCCTGCGCGCTCACGACCGCCTGGGAGTACGTCTCCAGTGCCTTGGCCGCGTTCTCCATCGCGTCCGCCGCGCGCAGCCAGTCGGTCGGCAGGGTCTGGAACCTCTCCCGGAACGCGTCGGCCGCCTCGCCCTTCCAGTGGCCGGCGTCGAGCTTCCTCATCCCGCCGCCGACCAGGTCGAACGCCCGCTGGAAGTCCCGGAGGTTCTTCACCGCCTCGGCGATCTTCTCGGGCTTGCCGTGGATCAGCTCGTTCGCTTCCTCGGTCTGCCCGAGCTGCTGCTCCCCGACCTGCGCGCCCAGGGAGGACGCGGTCTCGTCGCCCCAGTCCTCGACCTTGTCCGCGATCTCATGCGCACCGATCTTCTCCAGGCCCTGGCCGACCTTGTCGGTGGCGTGGTCGATGCCCTCGCCGAGCAGCTCCTTGCCCTTGTCGATGCCGTCACCGATCTTGTCGATGCCCTTGTCGAGGAGACCTCCGAAGTCCACCATCAGCGGTTCTCCCCCCAACGCGGCTGCTCGGCCTGGTCGACGGTCGCCTGGTCGGGATCAAGCAGGTCCTTGAGTCTCCGGTCCGCTCCGTCCCGCGTCGTCGGATCGATCACACCCGAGCGCTCCAGCCCGTCGAGCATCGAGTCCTCGACGTCGTACGCGGTGTTCTTCCAGGTCTGCTTGACCTCTTGGTGCGCGCCCTCGAACGACTCCGGGCTCCAGTCGGCGTCGTCCCACATGTGCTGGTCGCGGACGGTGTCCCAGCTCATCTTCTTGACGTCGTCCTCGGAGAGGTGCGGGTTTCCGTTGAGGGAGTTCACGCCGATCTTGATCGAGTCCTTGATGTACTGCTCCTGCTCCGCGAACGAGCCCGCCGACAGGCCGACCGCCTGCGCGAAACCGTTTCCCCGCTGGGTCAGCGCACGTATGCCCCACTCCCACCGGTTGCAGAACGTCTCGAACTCCGACGTCAGGCCGCCGTGCCCCAACTCAAGGCCGGACAGGGCGAGATCGGAGAATCCCCGGCCCGTCGACGCCTCTCCGATCATGCCGAGCTCCTTCAGCTCGGCATGCGCCAGGTCGATGCCCTTCGCTATCTCCGCAAGCGCCGCCGCCGGCGCCGCGAGATCAGGCTGATTCCCGCCGCTCATCGTGTCCCCGTCCCCATCCCCGTCCCCGTGAACTCCGCAGTTCCCCCGAGATCCACCGCCACCTCGTCCGGGACGATCCCCGCCACCGGCGGAAACACCATCCCGTCCGCGCTGCCCGCGTCCAGCGCGACCCCGCCCGGGCCCGGCAGCATCGGCACCATCACGTCGAGCAGCCGCGCGCCCAGAATCGTCCGGTACGTCCATTCGCGACCGGCGTCTCCCCGGGCCACCGCGAACCGCGCCAGCGCCTCCTCGTCCGAGAAGGCGCAGATCCACCGGACCCCGTTGAAGTCCGCCGTCCACAGACTTCCGTGGTCGTCGAACGGCACCAGCACGGCCGTACGCCGAAATTCACCGAGCAATCGCGCAAACTCCCGCCGCGCCACCGCCGCCTCGTCCGCAGGGCTTGCATTCGGGGTAGTCCGCGCGTGCGCGGTCGCCGGATTCGGTTCCGGTTCCGGCTCCGGCTCCGGCCGCACCAATGGAGCTGGCTCCTCTGCCAACTCGGCCAGCCGCGCAAATTGTTGAGGCTTCGGTGTTTCGTCCCCGTTCCGACTCACTCACGCATGTTGCCACGCGGCCATTCGCACGAGCAACGAACAAGCGCCCGATTTCGTCACGTCGTGGGCGTGCATGCTTCGCACGTTCCGGGTTCGGGGGCGCGGTAGGCGCGGTCGCAGGTGTCGCAGTTCTGGAGGGGGTGTCGGACGGGCGGGGTGTCTCCCGGGGTGCGGAAGGGCGGGAGGGGCGGGAGTTGGGCGTTCAGGCGGTGGGCCAGGAGGGCGGCCGGGCGGCTCAGGGGTTCCGCCGGGAGACCGAAGGTCAGGACGCGGCGTACGTCGGCGGGGGTGAGCTCGCGCTCCAGCCAGGCCGCGACGCCCGGGGCGAGGTGCTCCACGTCCGTGGCCGAGAGGTGCAGGCGCGCGTCCTCGCGGCGGAGGCCGGAGAGGACGCCGAGAGCGGTGACGAGGAGGTCGGGCGCCGGGTACGCGGGCTGCGGCACGGCGGGCAGCGCGCGGCGCTTCGGCTCCGCCGTCCGGCGAGTGGGCGGCTTGGGCTTGGGCGCCTCCGCCGACTCCTCCTCCTCGTCGCCCCTCCGGCCCGGGTGGTTGCAGGAGACCGTACGGGTCACCATCCGGCCGTCCTCCGTGCGCTCACGAATCCGGCGCACGTAGCCGTGCACCTCAAGCTCGCGCAGGCCGCCGGCGATCCGCGTCCTGCCCTCGGGGAAGCGCTGCGAGAGGGTCTTGATGTCGACCGGGGAGCCGGCGGGCAGCGACTGGATGTGCGCGGAGAGACCGATCGCGACGAGCGACAGCGCGGCGTGCTGCGTGAGGTGGTTGCCGACCACGGTGAAGCGGGTGGTGTGCCGGACGTTGTCGTGAATCACACCGCCGCAAGAACGCCGAGGGGTGGGGTTCTTCGCGCCCTTACGGGACGCGGTGGAGGGCTGCGCGCTAGTGTGCTGGGTACCCATGGGGAAGCTCCTACTTCCTTGTGGTCAGGCCCTCGCCTTGGGATTGCCCTCCCTGCGGGGGCCGACCTATGTCCGGTGGCATATGCCGATCGGGCTGAGCGTATTGCAGGCAACCCCTCTCGAATCCAGCCGAGTTGGTGTCATTCACCCGCATGAGTGAGTGCGTGCCGGTGGGGCGGGAGGGGTGGGGTTTGGTGAGGGTTCTTTCTCTCTCGTCGTTTCTTGGAAGGACCGCCCGCCCCACCGGATCCCGGGTTCCCGGGTTTCGGTGCGTGCGTCGTTTTCGCAGGTCAGCGGTGCCGAAGATCGAGTTCGGCCCATACGGTCTTCCTGGGTACGGGGCCGAGCTCCACGCCCCACCTGTCCGCCAGCGCCTCGACCAGGATCAGCCCGCGCCCGGAGTCGCCCTCGGGGCGCGGCGGTTGGGCGCGTGGGAGGCGCTCACCCCGGGTGTCGGTGACCTCGATCCGCAGGACTCCCTCCCGGCCCAGGAGCGCGAGCCGGAAGCTCCGGCCGGCGACCCGGCCGTGCGTGGCGGCGTTCGCGGCGAGTTCGGCGACGACGTGGGTGGCGGCCTCGGTCGCCTCGTACGGCACCTCTTGGTCCCGCAGCCACTCGACGGCGAGCAGTCGGGCGAGCCGGGCCCCGCGTGGCGTGGGTGACAGGAGGACCGTGAAGTGGCGTGCGAGCGAAAGGACTTGGGTGGTGTTCTGCTGATTCACATCACCGAGCGTGGCCGCCCCCGCTTAGCGTGAACAGTGACGACGCCGATGCGTAGGGTGACTGTCCGGGGCTTGTCCACTGCTGTCCGGGCTGTCCGGAGCCCTCCCGGGGGAGGTGTCGCGCCACGAAGGGGCGAGGGAAGGGTGCGGGTATGTCGGTGGACGGTGGGGCGCAGCGGCTCAAGACCGAGGCGGACGAGCCGGGGTGGGAGGTCGATCCCGACGATGACTGGGGTGTGGCCGTAGTCGCGACTGTGGGGCGGCAGTTGAGGCTGCGGAGGGAGGCGGTGGGGATGCGGGCCGTCGAGCTGGGGACGGCCACCGGGTACGGCGAGGACCTCATCTACAAGATCGAGAGCGGGAAGCGGATCCCACGACCCGAGTTCCTGGACAAGGCGGACGAGGTGTTGGGGGCGGGGGGTTTGCTCTCGGCCATGAAGGAGGACGTGGCCAAGGTCCGCTACCCGAAGAAGGTCCGGGCCTTGGCGAAGATGGAGGGGAAGGCGGTCGAGATCCAGCTGTACGACCCGCTCAACATCCATGGCTTGCTGCAGACGCCGGAGTACGCGCGCGGGCTGCTGCTGATGCGGCGGCCGGCGTATACGCAGGACGAGGTGGAGCGGATGGCAGCCGGGCGTGTGGCACGGCAGAGCATCTTCCAGAGGGACCCGGCGCCAGAGATCAGCTTCGTCCTGGAGGAGTGGACGTTGCGCCGTCCGCTGGGCGGGCGCAGCCTGCGGCGCCCCCAATTGGAGCGACTGTTGGAGGTCGGGGGGATGCGGAACGTCGAGCTTCAGGTCATGCCGATGGACCGCGAGGAACACGCAGGAGTAGACGGCGGCATCGAGGTGCTGAAGTTCGGGGACGGATCGGTGGTCGGGCGCTCGCCGGTGGTGGCCAACGGTCGGCCGGTGACCGAGCGGAAACAGCTCCATATCCTGGAGTTGCGGTATGGCATCATCCGGGCTCAGGCTCTCACCCCCCGTGAGTCGTCGGCCCTCATCGAGCAACTGCTGGGAGAGACATGATCCGCAACACCTCGGCCGGGGACGCCTCCGAACTGGCCTGGTTCAAGAGCAGCTACAGCAGCGGCAGCGAGGGTGACTCCTGCATCGAGGTCGCCTGGCGCAAGAGCAGTTACAGCAGTGGCAACGACGGCGAGTCCTGCGTCGAGGTCGCCACCACCCCCGCCACCGTCCACGTCCGTGACTCCAAGGTCCTCGACGGCCCGCAGCTCGCGCTCACCCCAGGTGCCTGGGCGGGCTTCGTCTCGTACGCGGCGATCGGCTGATCCCCCGCCCCGCCTCCGTAACCCACATGTGTGAAGAGCCCGGATCCCTCGATCCCGGGCTCTTGGCATATGCCACGGTGTCGGCGTGGCGACTGCGCCGCCGATCCAGGAGGAGTCTGCCGTGAGCGTTCTGTCTCAGGAGGGGTTCGAGGAACTCGCCCGTCTTGGCGAACGCGTGGACGAGTCCCTGCGCCTGGAGTTCATCGGCGGGAGGATCGGGGAGAGGGCCGCCCCGGACGGCAACCACGGGCGGATCGTCGAGTGGCTCACCCGCCTGTGCATCCAGGCCGACGCCGGCTGGTGGCTCTATCCCGACCAAGGTCTCAGGGTCGAGAAGTACCGCAAGGGCAACGCCCGCCCCGATGGCTGCCTCGTGCCACTCGACACCTTCGTCGGTCAGGGAGAGTGGGCCAGTCCCGACGGGGTCCTCATGACGGTCGAGGTCACGTCCGGCGACTCGGACACCGGGCGGCGGGACCGGGTGGAGAAGCCGCACGCCTACGCCGAGGCCGGGATCCCCGTCTACCTGCTGATCGACAGGACCGCCGGTGAGGTCAAGGTCCACTCCCAGCCGGACGGCGAACGGTACGAGATGGTCGTGACCGTGCCCTTCGGCAAGACGGTCACCCTGCCGGAGCCGGTGGGGATGGAGCTGGACACGGAGCCGTTGAAGAACTGGGTTCGGTGAAGTTTTTCGCGCGGGCTGTCACACATCCCTCCCCCGCTCCGTCAGTGCTGTGTCCGGCTCGGTCGAGGCGGATACGGAGAGGCTGAAGGAGCCGTCGCGATGTTCACCGAGATGTCCACCACCGCTGTCGTCATCACCGCCGTCGCCGCCTTCATGGCCGGGTTCTCCGCCGCGGCGATCTTCTTCAAGGCCGCCTTCGTCGTCGAGCCCCTCGCCCAGTACGGCGTCCCGCGCTCGTGGTGGAACTGGCTCGGGGCCGCCAAGGCCGCCGGGGCCCTCGGGCTCGTCGCCGGGTTCTGGCTCCCGGTCGTCGGCACCCTCGCCGCGATCGGGCTGATCCTGTACTTCGCCGGCGCCGTGATCACCATCGTCCGGGCCCGCTCCTACGGCCACGTGCCCTTCCCGCTCGTCTACATGGCCCCTGCCGTCGCCGCCCTCGTGCTGACCAGGTGACCTGGTGACCGTACGCAAGAGGCCGCCGTCCCCGCTCAGCGGAGACGGCGGCCTTCTTCGTACGTCAGTCCTACGTCAGTCGTACGTACGTCAGTCCTTCTTCGGCTCCTCCAGGCGCGGGAACAGCACCGCGCCCTTCGTCACCGTCGCGCCCGCCGGGAGCTTGCCCCACTCGGCCGCGTCCTGGACCGGCTGCGCGGCCAGCGCGCCCAGGGACGCCTCGGCGCCCAGCGAGTCCCACAGCGCCTGCGAGGTCTCCGGCATGATCGGGTTCAGCAGGACGGCGACGGCGCGGAGCGACTCGGCGGCCGTGTAGAGGATCGTCGCCAGGCGGGCCCGGCCCTCCTCCGACTCGTCCTTCGCGACCTTCCACGGCTCCTGCTCCGTGATGTAGCCGTTGACCTGCTTCACGAAGTCGAAGATCGCCAGGATGCCGGCCTGGAAGTCCAGCTCCTCGCCGATCTTCGCGTCGGCCGTCGCGACGGCCTTGGCCAGGCCCTCGTGGATCGCCTTCTCCGCGTCACCGTCGGCCGTCGAGGCCGGCAGCGCGCCGTCGAAGTACTTGCCGACCATCGCCGCGACGCGGGACGCCAGGTTGCCGTAGTCGTTCGCCAGCTCGCTCGTGTAGCGGGCGGAGAAGTCCTCCCACGAGAACGAACCGTCCTGGCCGAACGCGATCGCCCGCAGGAAGTACCAGCGGTACGCGTCCACGCCGAAGTGCGAGGTCAGGTCCTGCGGCTTGATGCCGGTCAGGTTCGACTTCGACATCTTCTCGCCGCCGACCATCAGCCAGCCGTTGGCCGCCACCCGGCCCGGGACCGGCAGGCCCTGCGCCATCAGCATCGCCGGCCAGATCACCGCGTGGAAGCGCAGGATGTCCTTGCCGATGAGGTGGACGTTCGCCGGGAAGGTCTCTTCGAACTTCTCCGGGTTCTCGTTGTAGCCGACGGCCGTCGCGTAGTTGAGCAGCGCGTCGATCCACACGTAGATGACGTGCTTCTCGTCCCACGGCACCGGGACGCCCCAGTCGAACGTCGAGCGCGAGATGGAGAGGTCCTCCAGGCCCTGCTTGACGAAGTTCACGACCTCGTTGCGGGCCGACTCCGGCTGGATGAAGCCCGGGTTCGCCTCGTAGAACTCCAGCAGCTTCGGGCCGTACTCGCTCAGCTTGAAGAAGTAGTTCTCCTCCTTGAGGATCTCCACCGGCTTCTTGTGGACGGCGCACAGCTTCGTGCCGTCCTCGGCCTCGATGAGATCGCCGGGGAGCTTGTACTCCTCACAGCCCACGCAGTACGGGCCCTCGTAGCCGCCCTTGTAGATCTCGTCCTTGTCGTACAGGTCCTGCACGAACTCCTGGACGCGGTCCGTGTGACGCTTCTGCGTGGTGCGGATGAAGTCGTCGTTCGCGATGTTCAGGTGCTCCCAGAGGGGCTTCCACGCCTCCTCGACGAGCTTGTCGCACCAGGCCTGGGGCGTGACGTTGTTCGCCTCGGCCGTGCGCATGATCTTCTGACCGTGCTCGTCCGTGCCGGTGAGGTACCACACCTTCTCGCCGCGCTGACGGTGCCAGCGCGTGAGCACGTCGCCTGCGACGGTCGTATAGGCGTGGCCCAGGTGAGGAGCGTCGTTGACGTAGTAGATGGGGGTCGTGACGTAGAACGCCTTCGCCCCCTGCTTCTCGGATCCAGTGGCCGCCATGGTCGAAATCCTAACGGCCCCACGAAGATCCACTCACATCGATATCCGGGGGCGCCGGGGTGGTGGGCCCGCCGTGGGCGGAGGATGGCCCCCATGCGTGTACTGGTAGCCGAGGACGAACGACCCCTCGCCGAGCTCGTCGCCACCGGACTGCGGCGCGCGGGCTTCGCCGTCGACACCGTCCACAGCGGTGACGCCGCCCTCGACCACCTCGGGCTCCACCCGTACGACGTCCTCGTCCTCGACCGCGACCTGCCGCGCGTCCACGGCGACGACGTCGCCCGCCGCCTCGTCGCCGAGGGCTCCCCGACCCGCATCCTCATGCTGACCGCCGCCGCCGCCACCGAGGACCGCGTCACCGGCCTCGACCTCGGCGCCGACGACTACCTCGGCAAGCCCTTCGAGTTCCCCGAGCTGGTCTCCCGGGTCCGCGCCCTGCGGCGCCGCTCCGCCCGCGCGGCCCTGCCGCCGCTCCTGGAGCGGTACGGGCTCCGCATGGACACCGTCCGGCGGACCGCCACCCGCGACGGGCGGGACCTCGACCTCTCCCCGAAGGAGTTCTCCGTCCTCCAGATCCTCCTGGAGGCCGACGGGGCGGCCGTCTCCGCCGAGGAGCTCCTCGACCGCGCCTGGGACGCCCACGCCGACCCCTTCACCGGCGCCGTACGCGTCTGCATGAGCAAGCTGCGCGCGAAGGTGGGCGAGCCGGGGCTGATCAGGACGGTGCAGGGCGTGGGGTACCAGCTGTGAGACCGGGCGGCGACTCGGGATACCTGGGGTCCGGGTCCACCATCCGGACGCGGATCGCGCTCGTGTACGGGGGTGCCTTCCTGGTCCTCGGGACCGTGCTGCTGCTCGTCGTGAACCTGCTCGTCCTCGCCGGGACGGACGACGAGACCGACGCGATCGTCGCCCGTGCGGACAGCGTGGCGAACGGGGTCGCCGTCGTCGAGGCGTACGAGCTGGGGGACGACATCAGCCGCGCCGCCGGCGAGCAGATGCTCATGTGGTCGAGCCTCGCCCTGCTCGTCATGGCCTGCTGCGCCGTCGTCGTCGGCTGGTGGACCGCCGGTCGCGTGCTCCGGCCCGTGCACGAGATGACCGCCCGCGCCGGGCGCCTCTCCGAACGCAACCTGCACGACCGGATCGCCGTCACCGGGCCCGATGACGAGCTCAAGGAGCTCGGCGACACGATCGACGCGCTGCTCGGCCGCCTGGAGACCGCCTTCGACAGCCAGCGCAGGTTCATCGCCAACGCCTCCCACGAACTCCGCACCCCGCTCGCCACCCAGCGCGTCGCGATCCAGGTCGGCCTCGACGACGACTGCGACGTACGGCAGGTGCTCCTCGACGCCAACCGGCGCAGCGAACGCCTCATCGACGGTCTGCTGCTCCTCGCCCGCAGCGAGCGGGGGCTCGCCGAACGCGAGGACGTGCGGCTCGGGGAGCTCGCCGAGGAGGAGTGGGCGGACGCGTACGTGGTGGCCGACGGCGGTGTCGTACGGGGCAGCCGGGTACTGCTCGGGCAGCTCGTACGGAACCTTGTCGCGAACGCGGTCGCCTACAACGTGCCGGAGGGCGGCACAGTCGCCGTACGGGCCGAGGGCGGCGTCCTGACGGTGACCAATACGGGACCCGTCGTCCCGCCCGACGAGGTGGCCGGGCTCTTCGAACCCTTCCGGCGCGGCGAGGGGCGGGACCGGATGGGGCCGGGCGCGGGGCTGGGACTGTCCATCGTGCGGTCGATCGCGGAGGCGCACGGGGGGTGCGTGGGCGCGGTGGCGCGGGGCGCGGGGGAGGGTGGCGGGCTGGTGGTGACGGTGACCCTGCCGGTCGCCTCCTGAAGGTCCCCTCCTGAAGGTCGCTTCACCTCCCGGCTCGTGGGGGTTGGGGCCTCACGCCCGCGGGCCGGGTCCGGGAAGATCCCGTACCCGGCCCGCGCCGTTGAACTACTCCTCTTAGGGCCCTCAGAACTCCAGGCCCGCGAGCAGGCCGCCGTAGAAGGCCGCGTGCGCGGTCTCGACCGGGGTCGCGCCCGCGAAGTACGTGCCGGTACGGGGAGTGCCGTCGAGCTTACGGAGGTAGTCGAAGGCCTTGTTGTCCTCCTCGCCCCAGGCCACGAACCGCCAGTGCAGCGGACGCTCCGCCGCCTCGGCCAGGGCCTGGGTGGCGGCGGTCTTCGACTCCGGCGCGCCGTCGGTCTGGAAGACGACCAGGGCGGTGCGGGTCGGGTCGGCCTTCTCGTGGTGGGCGAGGACCTCTTCCACGGCGCGGTGGTAGTTGGTCCGGCCCAGGCGACCGAGGGTGGCGTTGACCTCGTCGATACGGGTGGGCGTGAGGTCGGCGGGGGTCAGGTCGACCGTTCCGTCGATGTCCGTCGAGAAGAACACGGTCGTGACGGTGGCGTCCTCGTCGAGGTGCGCCGCGAGCGCGGTCACCTGCTCGGCGAGCCGCTGCACGGACCCGTCCTTGAAGTACCCGCGCATCGAACCGGACCGGTCGACCACGAGGTACACGGCGGCCCGTGCTCCGGCGAGCCCCTGCGCCTTGAGCTGCGCGGCGGCGGCGTCGTAGGCGTCGGCGAGGTGCGGGGGGAGGCGGTCGCCGGCGGCCGGGACGGTGACTTCCTCCGGCTCGGGCTCCGCCTTTGCCGCGGCAGCGGCTGCGGCTGCGGCGAACTCGGGCTCCGGGGCGGGCGCCTCGGAGACGACGGGCTCGGGCTGGGCCTCGGCCTCGGCCTGGGCCTGAGGCTCGGCCTCGGCGGGCTCGGCGGCCTGCGGCTCCGCCGTGTCGGCCTCGGGCTCGGCTTCCTGCTCCTGCGGGGCGGGCTCGGCCTCCGTCGCGCGAGCGTCCGCCACGACGTCGGTCGCCTCGGCGGCGGGGGTGGCCTCCGGCTCCTCCACCGCGTCAGCGTCAGCGGCCACGGCCGTGTCGGCCTCGGCCTCGGCCTCGGCGGTCGCCTCCGGCTCCACCTCGGCGGCCTCGGCCGGCGAGTCCTCGGCGGCCTCTGCCGCCGGGGTCGTGTCTTCGGCGACGACAGCGGCCTCGGGCTCGGTGTCCTGTGCCTGCGGGGCGGGTTCGGCCTCGGTTGCGGGAGCGTCCGCCACGACCTCGGTCGCCTCGGCGACGGGAGCCGCTTCCGGCTCCTCTGCCGTGTCGGCGGTAACGGTCGCCTCCGGCTCCGCCTCGTCGGCGACGACAGCGGCCTCGGGCTCGGTGTCCTGTGCCTGCGGGGCGGGTTCGGCCTCGGTTGCGGGAGCGTCCGCCACGACCTCGGTCGCCTCGGCGACGGGAGCCGCCTCCGGCTCCTCCACCGCGTCAGCGGCCTCGGCCTCGGCAGCGGCGGTCGCTTCCGGCTCCACCTCGGCGGCCTCGGCCTCGGCCTGCGGCTCGGCCGACTCCTCGGCCACCGGCGCCTCCACCGACTCCTCGGCCTGCGGCTCGGCCGCCTCCGGGGACGCGGTCTCCGCCTCGGGCTCGGCGTCGGCCGACGACTCCGGCTCCGCCTTGGCCTCGGCAGCGGCAGTGGGCGTCGACTCGACGTCCGCCGTGTCCGCCTCGACCGGCGCCGCCTCAGCAGCGGCAGCAGGCGTCTCCGCCTCGGCCGTCACCTTCGCCTCAGCGGCAGGCGTCTCCGCCGCAGGCGCTTCCGGCGTGGCCGACGGTGTCTTCGCTCGGGCCCGCGGGATCTGCGGGTTGTCGAACGACGCCGCCACCAAGTCGTCCGCCGCCCGGCGCGCCACCGCCTCCGACGTGTCCCCGGACTTGGACTCCGACGTGGACCCGGCCCCGGACGACGCCGTCGACCTGGCCGGCACCGGCACCGTCGCCGAAGCCGTCGTCGCCTCCGCAGGCGAAGCCGTCAACGTGGTCTCACGCGTCTGGGGCGGGACGACGGAGGTCGCCGGGGATTCCTCGCGGTCTCGGCCGAACACCTTGCGCAGCATGCTCCGAATACCCATGGGCGAACCCTTTCGCATGAGTGGGGTGCGTGTGAATGTCCGTACTGGGTGTTTCGGGACGTTCATCCCTGGCCAGGGCGGACACGTAAGGTTAGCGGCCACCCCTCCCCTTCTCGGCGACCCGGTCGCCCCCGGTTGCCGTGCATTCATTCGTCGTTCACTCCGTCGCCGTCCCTGTGCAGATGTGCGCACATAGCGTCGCGCCGAAGGTTTACCCGACACCATGTCGGCGCAGCGTGCGCCGGAGGAGGACGAAGTGCGCAAACTGCTGCCGCTGCTGAGCACGAACCCCCACGGAGGCGGACGTTCCGCTCTCACCTGCCGTTACCGCTGTGGTGACGCCTGCTTCCACGAGGTTCCCAACACCAGCGACAACGAGTACGCCGGCGACGTCATAGCCGGTGTCCTCTCCCGCCGTTCGGCCCTCCGCGCCGCCGCCGTCGTGACGGTCGCCTCCGCCGCCGGCAGCGCCCTCGCGCTGAGCACCGCGCCCGAGGCCGTCGCCGGTCCCGACAAGCACGGTCACGGCCACGGTCACGGCCACGGCCACGGCGGCAAGGCCGACGGCGCCCGCGGTCTCCGCTTCACCCCGGTCGCGCCCAACACCGCCGACCAGGTGACCGTCCCCTCCGGCTACTCGCAGAACGTGGTCATCCGCTGGGGCGAGCCGATCCTCCGCGGCGCCCCGGCCTTCGACTCCGAGAAGCAGACGGCGAAGGCCCAGGCCGGCCAGTTCGGTTACAACAACGACTTCCTCTCCCTGCTGCCGTTGCGCGGGGAGCACAACCGCCAGGTCCTCGTCGCGAACCACGAGTACACCGACGAAGTCCTGATGTTCCGCAACTACGACGCCGCGAACCCGACCCGCGAGCAGGTCGAGATCGCCTGGGCCGCGCACGGCCTCTCGGTCGTCGTCGTCCAGGAGGAGCACCGCACCGGCAAGCTCTCCCCGGTCTCCCGCCACCACCTCAACCGTCGTCTCCACACGACGAGCGAGTTCGAGCTGACCGGCCCCGCCGCCGGCGGCGACCTGGTCAAGACCTCGGCCGACCCCGAGGGCCGTATCGTCCTCGGCACGCTCAACAACTGCGCCGGCGGCACCACCCCGTGGGGCACCACCCTCCACGGCGAGGAGAACTTCAACCAGTACTTCGCCAACGGTTCCAGCGCCACCGACAAGCGGTACGGCGTCGGCACCGGTGCCACCGAGCGCAAGTGGGAGCTGTTCGACAAGCGCTTCGACCTCAAGCAGGAGCCGAACGAGGTCCACCGTCAGGGCTGGGTCGTCGAGCTCGACCCGTACGACCCCGACTCCACCCCGAAGAAGCGCACCGCGCTCGGCCGCTTCAAGCACGAGGCCGCGCAGCCCCGTCTCACCGACGACGGCCGCCCGGTCGTCTACATGGGTGACGACGAGCGCTTCGACTACTTCTACAAGTTCGTGTCCAGCAAGCGGATGAAGAAGGGGAACTCGCGGGCCGCCCGTGAGCACAACCTCACGCTGCTCGACGAGGGCACGCTGTACGTCGCCAAGCTGACCGGCGACTCCCCGGCCGCCGAGATCGACGGCACCGGCAAGCACCCCACCGACGGCGAGTTCGACGGGTCCGGTGTGTGGATCCCGCTGGCCACCGCCGGCCCGGACGGCGCCGAGTCGCACGTGCCCGGCATGACCGCCGAGGAGGTGTTCGTCTTCACCCGCCTCGCCGGTGACAAGGTCGGCGCCACCAAGATGGACCGCCCCGAGGACGTCGAGCCGTCCCCGCGCACCGGTCGCGTCTACGTCGCGCTCACCAACAACACCAACCGTGGCAAGGGCACCAACCCGGGCGCCGACGAGGCCAACCCGCGCAACCTCAACAAGCACGGGCAGATCCTCGAACTCGCCGAGAACTGGGACGACCCGTCCTCCGACGGTTTCGCCTGGCGCCTCTTCCTGGTCGCCGGTGACCCGAACGACCCGGCCACCTACTTCGCGGGCTACCCCAAGGAGAAGGTCTCCCAGATCTCCTGCCCGGACAACGTGGCCTTCGACCCGCACGGCAACCTGTGGATCTCCACGGACGGTGCCCAGCTCGGCTCGCACGACGGTCTGTTCGGCGTCGCCACGCAGGGCGAGCGCCGCGGTGAGCTGAAGCAGTTCCTGACCGTGCCCAAGGGTGCCGAGACCTGCGGCCCGATCATCCAGGACCGTCGCGTCCTGGTGGCCGTGCAGCACCCGGGTGAGATCGACGGCGCCTCCGTCGAGAACCCGAAGTCGGAGTGGCCCGACGGACCGGGCAAGCTCGTCCGCCCGTCGGTCGTCGCCGTGTGGCGTACGGACGGCCGCGACATCGGCGTCTAGCACCACCGGCGCCCGGGGGTGGAGTGCTCACGTCACCCTCACTCCACCCCCAGGCCCTCCCTGAACCGTACGAACTGCTCCTCGGGGTCCCCGGTGTACGCCCACGGCACCCACGCCGCCCGTGCGCCGAGCATCCCGAGCAGCTCCCGCGCGATCTCCACCTGGCCCGCGTAGCAGGCCGCGTGGACGAGGAAGTTGAGGTCACCGACCTCTTCCGGCGCCACCGGCGCCCCCGGCTCGCGCCCGCCGATCCACCGCGCGTGCGTGCGCCGCAGCTCCGTCACCGCCAGCTCGTGCTTCCAGTGCTGGTCGAAGCCGCGCACCGGGCCGCGTCCGAGCGCCCCGTCCGCGATGTACCGGTACTCCTCCACCCGGGCCACCTGTACGAGCACGGGCAGCGGAGAGCCGGGCGGCGCCACCCCCGCCGCGTCCCGCGCGAAGTCGTACATGCTCCCGTGCGTCCCGTGCCACCGCGCCGACCAGTAGCGCAGCACCTGGATGTGGCCCTCCGTGTTGTACGGGTCCCGGCGCCGCAACTCGTCGAACCAGTGCCGTAGTTCACGGCGCTGCACCCCGCCCTCGTACAGCCTGGCCACCGAGAGCAGCGACACCCACGGCATCGGGTCGGCGGGCGCCGCCTCGGCCGCGCCCCGGCAGGCGTCGACGGCGGCGTCGATCCTGCCCCGCTCGACGGCCGCGCCCCGGCCGGCCGCGATGGCCGCGTCGAAGACCCGTACCACCTCGGTCGCCGCCCGCAGCACCGCCGCGTCGGGATTGCCCGGCTCGGCGGCCCGCCAGGTCTCCACGGTGGAGCTGCTCGCGGCCGCGTGCGAGAGGAGCCGCAGCCGGTGGGTGCGGCGCGCCCACCGGTCACCGGTGGCGGCGAGCAGGTCCCGTACGCCCTGCCAGCGGCCGATGACGATGTCGTGGCGCGCCTCGGTCAGCGCGCGGTCCCCGAAGTCCGGGTCGAAGTCGGGCGCGAAGCGCTCCGCACGCGCCGAGCGCGCGGAACGGCGGCGTACGGCCATCGGGGGCCTCCTTCGGGTTCGGCTGCCGTCAGAAGTGGTGACTCGCTTGGGTTCCCGTGCTGTTGGTGCTGTGCTGTTGGTTCTGTGCCCTTGGTGAGGGCGTGGATCAGAAATCCGTTGCGTAGCTCTTGTCCCTGGTTCCGCCGCGCGTGCGGGTGGCCGGGCCCGAGCCCTCCGCTGCCGCCATCGCGCGGGCGGCGTCCAGGCGGGCCGGGCGGTAGTAGTCGCTGCCCTTGCGCCAGTGGACGAGCAGCGGGACGACGCCGAGGAGCAGGCCGCCGAGGCCGATCGTGAGGGCGGTGGTGGAGAGTTCGCCGAGCGATTCGACGAAGGCCCAGAGCATGAACGCCGAGCCGAGCAGCGGCCAGACTCCGCCGAGGAGCAGGTTCCGTACGGAGCGGAGGAGGACCGACTTGTACGCGACGACGGCGGCGATGCCCGCGAGCCCGTAGTAGAACGCGATCTGGAGTCCGATCGCGGAGACGGCGTCCCGGAGGATCTGCTGCACGGAGCCGGCGGCCGCGGCGGCCGCGAACATCAGCAGGGCGGCGCCGCCGACGGCGACGATCGCGACCCACGGAGTGTTCCAGCGGCGGTGCACGGTGCCGAGCGCGGACGGCAGGGTCCGGTCGCGGCCCATCGCGAAGAGCGAGCGGGTGACCTGGAGGAGGGTGGTCTCCAGGGTGGCGACGGTGGACAGCAGGACGGCGACGACGAGGAGTTTGCCGCCGATCCCGGGCCAGACCTGCTGGCCGATGACGGCGAGGACGTTGGGTCCCGCGGTACGGATCTCCTCCGCGCTCAGCAGCACGTTGACGATGACGGTGACGGCGACGAAGAGGAGGAAGACGAAGCCGACGCCGACGAGCGCGGCGAGTCCGGCGGTGCGGCGGCTGTTCCGGGTCTCCTCGCTGAGGTTGCTGGTGACGTCCCAGCCCCAGTAGTAGAACGCGGCGATCAGCGCGCCCGCGGCGAAGCCCTGCGGCCCGTCGAACTGGCCGAGGCCGAACCAGGACCAGTCGAAGGCGGTGGCCCGCCCGCGGTGCGCGACGGCCGCCAGGATGAAGCCGAGGAGGATCAGCATCTCGACGCCCGACATGATCAGTTGGGCCCGGACGGTCAGCCGAGCGCCACCCATGACCACGAGCAGCATCATCAGGAACCAGCCTGCGCCGACGGCCGCCGCGAGCGGGGTGCTGTCGGCGAGGTCCTGGTCGAACAGGGCGAGCGTGAGCGCGCCGGCGGGCAGCGAACCGGCCACCATGAAGACGGTGGCGGCGAAGACGAGGGCCCAGCCGGAGAGGAAGCCGAGGAAGGGGTGGAGGGTGCGGCCCACCCAGGAGTAGCCGGCACCGGCGTTGACGTCGATCCGCCCCAGGCGGGCGTACGCGAGGACGATGCCGAACATCGGTATCGCGCAGTAGAGCAGGGCGGCGGGCCCCGCGTAGCCGACGGCGCCGAAGAGCACGGCGGTGGTCGCGGCCATCGAGTAGGCGGGGGCGCTGCCTGCGACGGCCATCACGATCGTGTCGAAGGTACCGAGGACATTGGGCTGGAGCCCTCTGTTCGTGGTGGTGCGCATGGCGGTGTCCTCGGGGCGCGGGGGGTGAGGCAGGACGAAGTGGCCCGTCCGCCGGGCCGGTTCCCGACCGCGGCGGGCGCGGATCACGGTGAGATCGAGCGCATCGTAGTCGCCCGGATGGCTTCGGGTAACGGCGGTGGGGAGGGTTCCGTTCCGTGACCGCCGGTAAGTCCTCCCGTACGCCCCTGTGGGGAGGTTTACCGCAGGTCGGGACCGGCGATGGCGCGGGCCGCGCGGACCTCCTGGCGGAGCGGTGCGAGGACTCCGTTCTCGTCGCCGGGAAGCTCGCTGCGGACCTCGACGAGGGTCTCCGATTCCCGGATTCCCTCGGCGAGTTCGCGCAGCTCACGCTCGACGGCGACGACCTCGGCGGGATCGGGGTCGGGAGCGCCGTGGTTGACCCGGATCCGGGCGGCGGTCGTGGCGTCCACGATCCGCTCGACGGCGACGACGAGCGGCCACCAGGCGGCGGCGCGGGTCCCGGTGGGCGGCGGTTCGGTGAGGGCGCGCTGGAACTCGGAGCGGACGGTGGAGAGGTCACGGTAGAGCTTCCGCCGGGCGCGCAGCCGCCCGCCCTGGTCCTCCGTCCCTCCGAACGCGCAGGTCACATAGGCGGCGGTGTCGGCGACGGCGTCCGCGAGCCGGTCGCCGATCCGGGAGTGCCAGGACTCGGGCCAGAGGAGGTAGCCGGCGATCAGCGCGATGCCGCAGCCGATGAGGGAGTCGTACAGGCGGGGCATGACGAGGTCGAAGCCCTGCTGGTTGAGGGTGTCGGAGAGCAGCAGGATGACCGGGGTGATGGCCGCGGTCTGGAAGGCGTACCCCTTCGCGGAGAAGGCCGGGATGAGGGCGGCGAGCACGCACATCACGGGGACGTCCCACCAGCCGCGCGGCACCTCGGCGAGGACGAGCGCGGCGAGGAGCAGGCCGGCGGCGGTGCCGAAGGCGCGGAGCACGGCACGGGAGAAGACCGAGCCGAAGTCGGGCTTCATGACGAAGGTGACGGTGAGCGCGACCCAGTACGAGCGGGGGACGGCGATCAGCGAGACGAGCGCCTGGGCGAGCCCGATGCAGAGGGCGAGCCGGAGCCCGTACCGCCAGGACGCCTCGGAGAACAGCACGGCGCGGGTGGCCCGGCGGACGCGGACCCGCAGCGCGGCGGGGCGGCCGAGCCGGTCGTCGACGTTGTGCACGTCGGGCTCGGCCTTGTGGACGACGGCGGCGGCGTGCCGCAGGGCGTGGTCGACGGCCTTCTCGGCGGGCCGCTCGGGGGTCGGCAGATCGAGTACGGGTGCCCCGGTCCGGCCCTCCTCGACGGCGTCGGCGAGTTCGCGCACGGCCGCGGGGATCGTGGCGGACAGCGGGCCGTGGAGCCGGGCGCGGAGGTGGGCGGCGGGGGCGGCCTCGACGAGCGGGATGACGACGTTCAGCTGCGCGAGCAGCCGGACGAGGGAGGACGCGCGGCCGTGCTGGCGGGCGCGGCGGGCGAGGACGAGGTCGTAGGACTGGTTGAGGGAGGCGGTGACGGCCTGCCGCTTCTCGTCGTACGCGTCGGTTCCGGTGGCCTCGTACAGATCGGCGACGGCCCGGTAGGTGTCGGCGACGGCCGACCGCTCGGGGGCGGCGCGGCGCAGGGGCCAGCCGAGCAGGGTCAGGGCGAGGACGAAGAGTCCGCCGAGGCCCAGCAGCAGCGGTGCCTTCCACCAGGGGTCGGGCATGGGGAGTCCGGCGCCGACGACGGCGTTGAGGAGCAGGAGCAGCCCGGAGACGGAGGCGACGGCGCCGATCGAGGAGATCATCCCGGAGACGAGCGCGACGAGCGTGAGCACGCCGACGGCGACCCAGCCGTGCCCGAAGACAAGGGTCCCGAGGGTGACTCCGACGGCACCGAAGAGCTGCGGCACGGCGATGTTGAGGATCCGCATCCGGTAGGCGTCGGCGGTGTCGCCGATGACCCCGGACAGCGCGCCCATGGACACGAGCGCCCCGTAGGCGGGCTGCCCGACGGCAAGACCGACGGCGAGCGGCACGGACAGCGCGACGGCGGCGCGGCCGACGGCGGCCCAGGGGACGGGCGCGGGCGCGGGCTTGAAGCCGGTGGTGAGCCAGGCGGGCGGGGAGAGCCGTGCGGTCCTTGCGGGGCGTGCCATGCGCCCAACCTACGTCTCTGCCGCCGAGGGCCCCGGTCCGCGCGCTGTCCTTCGAGGGGAGCTTCCGCGGTCCGCGCGCCGTCCTTCCCGGGGAGCCTCCGCGGGACGGTCAGTCGGCCGGTGCGTCCAGCGGCAGTCCGTCCGGTACCGCGATGCCGAACTCGGTGGTCAGCACCCGGGTGATCTCCTCGCGGCCGGAGAGTTCCCGCTCCTTGCGGGAGCCGTCCGCGCGGGTCTCGACGAGGTGGCGGCCGCTGAGCGCGAGATGGCGGTCCGGTGTCGAGCGCTGGACGTAGAGGAGGTGGGAGAACGGGGAGCGGGGGTTGGTCGCGACGTGCCAGTTGATGACCTCGAAGTCCGGGGCCTCGTACGGCTCCACGGTGAACGCGTACTGATCGGTCCACTCGTCGTCCTCGTACGCCTGGAGCACCCACAGCTCCAGCGGCCCGCGGTGCGGCCGGTGGACCAGGCGGTGACGGCGGTTCGCGGCCCGGAACTCGGTGTCCGCGACCAGTGGGACCGCTTCGAGCAGCGATCCGGAGGAGCCGAAGCCGACGTCCGCCAGGTACGGGTCCGGCTCGCCCGGCACGTCGACGAGCAGCAGCATGTGGGTCCGCGGCCGGATCGCGCCGCGGGCGCCGAGCACGACCCGCGCGGCCATGCGCGTCACACCGAAGCCGAAGGCCTCCAGGACGGCGGCCAGCAGGGTGTTGTGCTCGTAGCAGTAGCCGCCCCGGCCGCCGCGGACCAGCTTCGCCTCCAGGTCCGGCAGCGCGAGGGAGGGGGCGGAACCGGCGATCGGGTCCAGGTTCTCGAAGGGGATGCCGTACAGATGGGCACGGTGCAGCGACCGGAGCGTCGCGGCGTCCGCCCGTCGCTCCCCGGTCCAGCCGGTGCGGGCGAGATAGGCGTCGATGTCCGGCCGGGGGGCGGAGTCCTGCGGGGTCTCGTCGTGACTCGTCATGCTTCCGACCCTACGCAGCGTGGCATGCGGCGGCCTCGGGCCGGGTGCGGTGCCTCACCTGGTTCTTTCGGCCTAGGTACGGGTACGAAGCGGCGCGCAGCCACGCGCAGCCGCTGGACGGTTTCGGCGCGCACGGTCGCGCACGGCGCCGGACGGCTTTGGTGCGCACGGTCGCGCACGGCGCCGCCGCACCCCGTGCGGGGGCGTCAGTTGCGGTAGGACTCGACCTCTGTCGCCGGGCGGAGGGTCGCCGTGTCCGGGTCCTCGCCGAATTCCGCCTTCGCCCTGCGCTGCCGCAGCAGGTCCCAGCACTGGTCCAGCCGGACCTCCAGTTCCGACAGGCGGGCGCGTTCCTCGGGGAGGAGGCCGCCCGTGCGCTGCCGGAGGGTGCGTTCCTCCTCGACGAGGGCGCCGATGTCGTCCAGGATCTCCTCGTTCTCCATGTCCTCCAGCGTCGCCGATCAGCGCGGCCCGCGCAGGTCGAGATCGGCGACGACCGCCCGGTGGTCGGAGCCCGGGAGGTCCGGGAAGCGGACCTCGCGGACGCTGAAGTCCCTCACCAGGACGTGGTCGATCTGGACGAACGGCGGCAGCGGGCCCTCCGCCGGCCAGGTCGGCGCCCGGCTCTCGTCCGCCCGCCGCGCCGCGTCCTGGAGCCCGCCCGCCGCGAGGATGCCGCGGAACGCCGCGTGGTCCTGCGAGGCGTTGAAGTCGCCCGCGACCAGCATCGGGCCGGTGGGCTGCGCCGCGACGGCCGCCTTCACCCGGCCCAGCTCCCGCTTCCACAGGGACACCTGCCCGGGCACCGGCGGCATCGGGTGCGTCAGCTGGAGCCGTACCGGCACGCCCGCGATCTCCGCCGTGGCACCCGGCATGCCCATGGTCGACGGAATCATCCGCCAGTCGCGCAGCGGGTACGAGCTCAGCAGGATCGAGCCGACCGAGCCCTCGCCCTCGACGGAGGCGTAGTGCGGCAGCTCCGTGGCGAAGGTCTTCGTGAGGGCGCCCCGGCAGGCGCGGTCGCACTCCGACACGAAGACGAGCTGGGGGCGCTCCCGCCGCATCAGCTCGATCAACGAACCCGTCCCCTGGCCGAATTCGACGTTCGACGCGATGACCTTCACCCGCGCCAGCGGCAGCCCGTACGAGATGACGGTCTGCGGCATGTACGGCACGGTGCTCCAGGCGGTCGCGCCCAGGACCAGGACCGCCACGAAGGTGAGCACCCGGCGCCGGGCCACGGCGGCGAGGAGCAGGGCGAGGCCCGCGGGGACGGTCAGCCAGGGGAGGAACGCGAGGAGTTGGGGGACCGGGGTCACCGCGTCCGTGTCCAGGGCGCGGCAGGCAGTGATCAGCGCCGGTACCACCATGAGCAGCCCTGCGGCCCAGGCCATGACGCGGTGCCTGGGCCGCAGGGGCGGCGGTGCGGGGGCCACTTCGCGGGTCGCCTCGGGAGCCGGCTCGCGGGTGGCCCCGGGGTGGGGCTCGGGGGTCGCCTCGGGGGCCGGATCGGCGGGACTGCTGTTCACGGGCTCCGCCGTCTCCCCGTGCTCTGCGTGATCTGCGGTCTGGACTCGGTCCACCCCGTCAGTGTCGCAGGGCCTGCGCGATCTCCGCCTTCGGTCCGCCCGACAGGGACCGATTGCTGCGCGCCGTACCGGTCTTGGACTTCCCCGGTTCCACTCCGTCGATGTTCAGGACGACCGAGTCGAGGAAGTTCCCGTCCGCGTCCCGGAAGGTGACCATGATCGTGTAGTCGGCGTTCTTGTCCTTCGGGTTGGTCGCCGTGATCTCGGAGACCGTCCGGTCCCCGTCGGTGCTCGTCGGCCCGGCGCTCACGTCGCCGGTGGCGTTCACCCCGTCCTTGACCTCGTTCATCTTCTCCTCGGCGGCCGAGGCGACCGCCGCCGTGGCGGAGGAGACGATGTCGCCCGCCGTCTCCTTGACGGTGTCGCACCCGGTGACCGTGAGGGTGAGCGCGGTGGTGGCGGCCAGGGACAGGGCCGCCGCCGTCGTGCGTCTCATCGCCCGCCCGCCCCTCAGAACTTCTCTTCCCGGCCGTACGCCTCGTCCGTCGCCAGCGCCCAGATCACGAAGACCGAGATGGCCATCGAGAACAGCGCCCACCACGGCTGGTACGGCAGGAACAGGAACTGGAACAGGATGTTCAGGGACGCGAGCGCGATACCGGCGACCCGTCCCCACTCCGCCCCCTTGAGGATGCCGAAGCCGGCGATCGCGACCACGACGCCGAGGATCAGATGGATCCAGCCCCAGGTGGTCAGGTTGAACTTGAAGACGTAGTCGCCGACGCGTGTGTAGATGTCGTCCTCGGCGATGCCTGCGATGCCCTGGAAGACGTCCATGAAGCCGGTGACGAGCATGAGGACGCCCGCGAAGAGCGTGCCGCCGCTCGCCCAGGCGGCGGAGGAGGACGTGGACCTGCGGGGTGGTGCCGTGTTGTGGCTCATGGACCCATCGTCGGAGCGTTCGTTCCGTTCCGAACGTTCAGTTGGGCCGTACGAGTGAGCGGAGGTAGTTCTCCAGTACGGCGTCGAAGTCGTCGGGGCGCTCCAGGTTCGGCAGATGCGCGGCCCGCTCGATCACGGCGAGCGTGGAGTGGGGGAGGAGCGCGTGCATGTCCTCCGCGTCCGCGACCGGGGTGTACGAGTCGTCCCGGCCGACGACGACGAGCGCGGGGAACGGGACCGTGGCCAGGGTTTTGCGGTAGTCGGGGCGCTCGGCCCTGCCCCGGAGCGCGGCCGCCGCGCCGGCCGGGTCGGTCGCGGACATCATGCGGTGCACGTGCGGGGCGGCGTGGGTGTTGTACGGGGCCACCATCCGGTCCAGTACCTCGTCGGCGTACCCCCGCATCCCCTCGGCGAGGAGCCGGTCGGCCATGGCGTTCCTGGCGGCTTTGCCCTCGTCGGTCTCGGCGGCGGGGAAGGTGTCGGCGAGGACGAGGCCCCGGACGCGCTCCGGGTGGCGGCGGTAGAGCTCCATGGCGATCTGGCCGCCCATGGAGAGGCCGACGACGACGTAGTCGTCGATCTCAAGGTGGTCGAGGAGGCCGGCGAGGTCTTCGGCGAAGACGCCGAGGCCGGTGGAGGCGGGGGCGGTGGAGGCGGGGTGCGTGCCCAGCGGGGTGCGGCCGTAGCCGCGCAGGTCGGGGGCGATCACCCGGTACGTGCGGGAGAAACGGTCGATCTGGGGCTGCCACATGGTGTGGTCGAAGGGATGGCCGTGGACGAGCAGGAGGGCGGGGCCGGAGCCTCGGTCCTCGTAGGCGATCGGGGTGTCGTCGATCTGTACGAAGTCCATGGTCGGAGGCTAGGCAGGCGCAACTGCTCGGTGCAATAAGATCTTTGCTCTCGGTGCAATGAGGGAGGGGCTGGGTATGGAGGAGTACCGGAGGATCGCCGATCGCGTCGAGGCGGCCGTACGGGACGGGCGGCTGAAGCCCGGTGACCGGCTGCCGCCGCAGCGGGTCTTCGCCCGCCGGCACGCCATCGCGAACTCGACGGCCATCCGTGTGTACGGCGAGCTCGCCCGGCGCGGCCTCGTCGTCGGGGAGGTCGGGCGCGGCACCTTCGTCCGGGCCGCGCCCCCGCTCCCGGGGCCCGAGCTCGCCGAGGCGACCGGCGCCGCACCCGTCGACCTCCAGCTCAACTACCCCGTCGCCGAAGGGCAGTCGGAGCTGATGGCCCGGGCCCTCGCCGCCCTCGCCCGGTCCGACGTCCTGGCCGAGGCCGTGTCCCGGCCGGCCGCAGCCACCGGCACCCCGGAGGCCCGCGACGCGGCGGCGACCGTGCTCGCCCGGCCCGGCTGGGCGCCCGACCCCGAGAGCGTCCTCTTCGCCGGGAACGGCCGGCAGGCCATCGCCGCCGCCCTCTCCGCCCTCGTCCCGCCCGGCGGCCGACTGGGCGTCGAGGCCCTCACGTATCCCCTGGTCAAAGCGGTGGCCGAGACGCTCTCCATCCGGCTCGTACCGCTCGCCCTCGACGACGAGGGGGTACGGCCCGAGGCGCTCGCGGCGGCCCACCGGGCGGCGCCGCTGGCCGCCGTATACCTCCAGCCCACCCTGCACAACCCGCTCTCCTCGACCGCGGGGGAGGTGCGCCGGGCCGAACTGGCCGAGCTGCTCAGGAGCTTGGACCTGACAGCCGTCGAGGACACCACCTGGGCCTTCCTCGTGCCGGACGCGCCCGCGCCGCTCGCCGCGCACGCCCCCGAGCGGGTCCTGCTCGTCGACAGCCTCTCCAAGCGTCTCGCCCCCGGCCTGACCGTCGGCTACCTCGTCGTCCCCGGACGGTTCCGGGCGGCGGTGGCGGAGGCCCTGCGCTCCGGCGCCTGGACGGCGGGCGGGCTCGCCCTCGCGGCCGCCACCCGGTGGACCTCGGACGGAACGGTCGCCGAGGTGGTCGCGGCCAAGCGGGCGGACGCGGGGGCCCGGCACGCCCTGGTCCGGCGACGGCTCGCCGGGCAGGTCGTCCGGACCTCCCCGTACGCGTACTACTGCTGGTGGGAGCTGCCCGCGCCCTGGCGGGCGGAGACCTTCACGGCGGCGGCCGCCGCACGCGCGGGCGTGGCGGTCACCCCGGGCGGCGCCTTCGCGGTGGGCGGCCGGGACGGTACGGGGACGGCGCCGGACGCGATCCGGATCGGGCTCGCGTCCCCGCCGCGAGCGGTCCTCGACGAGGCGCTGGGGCGGCTGGCGGCGCTGGCGGCGGAGGAGGGTTGAAAACCCCTGGGCCTTCATATCCTGGACATGTAAGGTCCAGGATATGAAGATGAGTGAGGGCGTGGAGTGGGCGTTGCACAGCTGCCTGAACCTGGCCTGGATCGGGGCCGAGCGGGCGGTCACCGCCGCGCGCCTCGCGTCCTACCACGAGCTGCCCCCCGCCTATCTCAACAAGCAGCTCCAGGCGCTCGCCCGCGCCGGGATCGTCACCTCGGTCTCCGGACCCAAGGGGGGCTTCCGGCTGGCGCGCCCCCTCGACCGGATCACGCTGATGGACGTCGTCGCCGCCGTCGAAGGCCCTGACGAGGCCTTCCGCTGCACCGAGATCCGGCGGAAGGGGCCCGGCGCGGGGACGCCGGAGACGTACGCCGCCGAGTGCGCCATCGCCGGGGCCATGGGGCGGGCCGACCTGGCCTGGCGCCGGGAGCTCATGGCCCAGACCCTGGACGACGTCCGGCTGCGGGCCGAACTCCAGGCACCGGCCGCGCCCGAACGGCTCCGCCACTGGTTCGCCAACGCCTGACACTCTCCGGAAGGAACGATCGCTCATGACCGCCAAGACCTCCGCCGACCAGCGGGTCATCACCAACCCCGACACGCTCCACGACCCGACCCCCTTCGGCTACAGCCACGCCGTCTCCGCGCCCGGCGAGCTCGTCTTCATCGGCGGCCAGTACGCCTCCGACGCGTCCGGTTCGCCCGTCCCCGGCGACTTCGCCGCCCAGGTCGAGCTCTCCCTCACCAACCTGCGGCTCGCCCTCGAAGGCGTCGGCCTGGGTCTGGAGCACGTCGTCCGTCTCGGCTCGTACGTCGTCGACCACGACATGGCCAAGCTGGAGGCCCTCGGCAAGGGCCTGCACGCCCACTTCGGCGAGCGGCTCCCGGCCCAGACCCTCAGCGGCGTCGCGGCGCTCGCCCTGCCGGGCATGCTCTTCGAGATCGACGCGATCGCCGTACGCCCCGCCGCCTGACGCCGTACGCCCCGCTCCCGCCCGCCCGACGCCGCCGCCCCGCCCCCGCCGCCTGATCCACTTGCGGGGCGTACGGCGCGGGTGTGCCCTTGAGGGTGCGGGAAGCAGCAGGGGGGCGAGAGACGAAGGAGCTCCTGCCATGGCCGCACACGCAGCGATACCCGTCCGGAAGCCGTTCAGCACCCACGGCCTGGCCACCCCGATCGTCGTCGGTGTCCTGTACGGCCTCTACGCGGCGACCGTGGTCCGCCAGGGTGGCCCCACCACCCTGGGGCAGCTGTGGCTCGGCCTGATCTCGGCCGTGGTGCTCGGCGCCGGGATCTACGTCCTCCGGCGTTACGGCCGCGCCCTCCCCCGCGAGGCACGGGCCGCCGCCTGGGGGTCGCTGTCGGGCATCGCGGTCGGCTTCCTCTTCAGCCTGTCGGGCGCCAGCGTCCTCTCGTCGAGCGGACTCGGGCTGACCGTGGCCGCGCTCAACGGGATCGGCGCCTACTACCTCTTCTACACCCACGAGGACGCCGAGGGACGGCCCGCGCCGTACTGACGGGTCCCACCCCCGGCCGGACGCTTCCCGCCGTCCCGGCGGCGCCGGTGGTAGGCGACCGCGACGACGGCGAGCAGCACCGGCCACGCCAGGAGCGGCGTGTAGCAGACGGCCAGGAGGGCGTCCTGCGCCGGTGTGGCGGGGATGCCGGGCCCCAGGTCCGCGTACGAGGCGTACACGCCCCAGGCCACGATCGCGCCCAGCCCCGTCACCCCGGCCAGGGCCGCGCCGGTCGCGGCGGCCGGGTTCACCCGGCGCCCGCCGAGGAACGGCATCCAGCGCGGGAAGACCTCGCCCCAGGAGCGGACGAGCCCCAGGGTGAGGAAGGCGAGGAGCTCGGACACGACGCTGAGGGAGACCACGTACATGGACTCCCCCCAGCTCATGACGCCCCACTCGGCGTCCTGCGTGACCGGCAGCCCGGCGACGAGCGCGAGACGCCACAGCCCTGACGGGAGGGTGACGAGCGGGACGGCATGGGCGGCGAGGACGGCCCAACGGGGCACGTCGGGAAGGGCCTTGATTCTCAGCATGGGACCAGCGTCCCGCCGGGCCCCGCCCCCGGACGTCGCTCCGGAGACCGGTCCGCCTCCGCCGGGCGGGGGAGACGGCGTCATCCGACGAGGTTCCGCCGCTCTGGCGATCCGGCCGTGGTCGACGGAGACTGGGAGAAGCGCTTTTTTCGAGCGCGTCTGCTCCGCGCCCTCTTCCCCTGGAGGATCCACGGTATGACCGACCTCGCCATCGAGACCGAGGGCCTGGTCAAGGTCTTCGGCAGCAACCGCGCCGTCGACGGCATCGACCTCCGCGTCCCCGCCGGGACCGTGTACGGAGTCCTCGGGCCCAACGGCGCCGGCAAGACCACCGCCGTCAAGATGCTCGCCACCCTGCTCAGGCCCGACGGCGGCCGGGCCCGCGTCTTCGGCAAGGACGTCGTCAAGGACGCCGACACCGTGCGGGGCCGGGTGAGCCTCACCGGGCAGTACGCCTCCGTCGACGAGGACCTGACCGGCACCGAGAACCTCGTCCTGCTCGGCCGGCTGCTCGGCCACACCCGCCCCGCCGCCCGCGAGCGCTCCGGGCAGCTGCTCGCCGCGTTCGGGCTCGCGGAGGCCGCCGACAAGCAGGTCAAGAACTACTCGGGCGGCATGCGGCGCCGTATCGACATCGCCGCGTCCATCCTCAACACCCCCGACCTGCTCTTCCTCGACGAGCCGACCACCGGCCTCGACCCGCGCAGCCGCAACCAGGTCTGGGACATCGTCCGCGCGGTCGTCGCCCAGGGCACCACCGTCCTGCTGACCACCCAGTACCTCGACGAGGCCGACCAGCTGGCCTCCCGGATCGCCGTCATCGACCACGGCAAGGTGATCGCGGAGGGCACGAAGGGCGAGCTGAAGGCCTCCGTCGGCTCCGGCTCCGTGCACGTACGCCTCCGGGACCCGGAGCAGCGGCCCGAGGCCGAGCGGGTCATCGTGGGCGCCCTGGACGCCACCGTCCAGCTCGACGCCGACCCGGTCGCGCTCACCGCCACCGTCAACGGCCACGGGACGGACCTGGGCGCCGCCGAGCAGGCCGCGCGGGCGCTGGCGGAGCTGGCGCGGGCCGGGATCACCGTCGACAACTTCGCGCTGGGCCAGCCCAGCCTCGACGAGGTCTTCCTGGCACTGACGGACAGGAAAGGAACGACCGCATGACCACCGTCACCAACGGCAAGGACACCCGGACGACCGAGACGCTCGACTTCGTCGCCCCGAAGGCCGACGAACTCGCGGCGCTGCTGGTGGGTCACTCCCGCCCGCCGCGCCCCAGCGCGCTCTCCGCCTCGATGACCTTCGGCTGGCGGGCCATGCTGAAGATCAAGCACGTGCCGGAGCAGCTGTTCGACGTGACGGCGTTCCCGATCATGATGGTGCTGATGTACACGTACCTCTTCGGAGGTGCGCTGGCCGGGTCGGTCTCCTCGTACATCCAGTTCCTGCTGCCCGGCATCCTGGTGATGAGCGTCGTGATGATCACGATGTACACGGGGGTCTCGGTCAACACCGACATCGAGAAGGGTGTCTTCGACCGCTTCCGCACGCTGCCGATCTGGCGGCCCGCGCCGATGGTCGGCTATCTCCTCGGCGACGTCGTCCGCTATCTGATCGCCTCGGCCGTGATGCTGACCGTCGGCATGATCATCGGCTACCGGCCGGACGGCGGGATCGTGGGCGTGCTGCTCGGGGTCGCGCTGCTCGTGGTCTTCTCGTTCGCGTTCTCGTGGATCTGGACCATGTTCGGTCTGCTGCTGCGCAGCGAGAAGTCCGTCATGGGCGTCTCGATGATGGTGATCTTCCCGCTGACGTTCCTCTCGAACGTCTTCGTCGACCCGAAGACGATGCCGGGCTGGCTCCAGGCCTTCGTCAACAACAGCCCGGTGACCCATCTGGCGACGGCGGTACGCGAACTGATGGCGGGCAACTGGCCGGCCGCGGACATCGCCTGGTCGCTCGGGTGGTCGGCGGTGCTGATCGTCGTCTTCGGAGCGATCACCATGCGGCTCTACAACCGCAAGTGACGACCGCGATCGACGGCCGCGATCGACGGTCGCAAGTGACGGACCGGCCCCGCGCTACCGCTACTGGTCGCGCGGGGTCGTCTGCTGGACCGCCCAGCGGTTGCCGTCGGGGTCGGCGAAGAAGACGAACGAACCCCACGGCATGTCGGCGATGTCGCCGACCTCGACGCCGCGCGCGGTGAGTTCGCGGTGGGCCTCCTCGATGTCGGTGACGACGACCTGCATGTTGTCGAGGGAGCCCGGGGTCATCTCGGTGAGGCCCTTGCCGAAGGCGATCGAGCAGGCCGAGCCCGGCGGGGTCATCTGGACGAACCGGATGTCGTCGCTGACGAGGACGTCGTGGTCGGCGTTGAATCCGACCTTCTCGTAGAAGGCCTTGGCGCGGTCGACATCGGTGACGGGGACGGCGACCAGTTCCAGCTTGATGTCCATGAGGGCATCATGCGCCGGGAGGCGGCCCGGCGCACGGCGTGCGCCGCCTCGCGGTTGACCTTCCCCCGCCGGGAAGGCCCAGCATCGGGCGTGCCGGGCGGAAGGCCCGGCACAGGGAGGAGAATCGAGCCGTGCGCGACGAAGAGCCCATGCCTGTGCCCGTGTCCGGGCCGATGCTGACCATCGGGGACTTCGCACGTGCCTCCCGGCTCTCCGCCAAGGCTCTGCGCCGCTACGACGAGCTCGGCCTGCTGCCGCCCGCCCGCGTCGACCCGTTCACCGGCTACCGCTACTACGCCGTGGAACAGCTCGAACGGGCCCGGCTGATCGCCTGGCTGCGGCGGATCGGCATGCCGCTCGCCGAGGTCGGACGGGTCTGCGCGCTGTACGCGTCGGACGCGGCGGGCGCGGCCCGCGCGATCCGCGGCTACTGGGCGCGGGTCGAGACGGAGACCGCGGCGCGGCGGGACCTGGCGGCCTCCCTGGTGGACCGGCTGAAGGGACCCGACGAGATGAACGACGAGACGACCGACGAGATGACCGACGACACGGCCGGCGAGACGCCCGGCGCGATGACCGACGAGGTGAGCGCCGTGCACGCCGCCACGAACGCCTGGGCGGCCACCGGGCCGGCCGGCCCGCCCGCCTTCGTCCTGCGGACCGCCGTGCGTCTCGACCGCGGCCTGGTCCGCGCCGCCCAGCAGGACGCGGCCCACGCGGGCCCGCACCTGCTGGCCGTCGCCGACGGGTACGGCCCCGAGGGCGAGCGGGCCGCGCTGGCCGCCGTCGGAGCACTGGAGGCCGTACCGCCACCGGCCCCCTCGGCGCGCGCCGGGGACGTGCTCAACGCCCTGGAGGACGCGGTGCGCACGGCCGACGGCGCGGTCTCCGGGCTGGCCGATTCGGGCACGACCCTGACCGGGGCCGTGTGGACGGGCGGCCGCCTGGCCCTCGCGCACGTGGGCGACTCGCGGGCGTACCTGCTGCGGGACGGCGCGCTCGTGCGCCTCACCCGCGACCACACCGTCGTCCAGGCCCTCGTCGACGCGGGCGAACTGGACCCGGCCGAGGCGGCGGACCGCCCCGACCGGGCGCTGCTCCTGAAGGCCCTGGACGGCGGGGACGTGCCGCCCGAGCCGGAGCTCGGAGTGCACGAGACGCGGCCCGGCGACCGCTATCTGCTGTGCACGGACGGGCTTTCGGCGGTCGCGCCGGCCGAGGGCATCCGCCGCGCGCTCGCCGCGGGCGTCGGTCCGGACGAAGCGGCGGAAGCCCTGGTCGCGCTGGCGCGGGACCTGGGCGGGCCGGACAACGTGGCGTGCGTGGTGGCGGACGTGGTGCCCGCCTGAGGACGCCCTGTCAGTCCCCCGTGCCCCGGACGACCACCACCGGGCACGGGGCGTGCTGGGCCACCCTGGTGGAGACGGAGCCGAGGACCGCCGCCTTGAAGCCGCTGTGGCCTCGGTCGCCGACGACCAGCAGGGACGCGCCCTCGGCCTGGTCGACCAGGGCCTGGGCCGGGCTGCCGCTGACGACCGTACGGGTCACGCCGGCGGCGACGGCCGGGTCCAGCACCTTGGCGAGGGACTCGTCCAGGATCTGCTCGGCGAGCATTTCGGGGTTGAAGTCCGGCGGTACCCCGGGCGCCGTCGACCAGGCCGCCGGGTACTCCCATCCGATGACGGCGTTCAGGGAGTCCCCGGTGAGGGCGGCCTGTCCGGCCGCCCACGTCAGCGCCTTCAGGGAAGGCTCCGAGCCGTCCACGCCCACCACGATCCTGCCGGCCATCGCCGACCTCCGTCCGTTGTCGGGAAACTCCCCCACAACGTAACAAACCGATCAATCCAGTCGCAGATCGGCCAACTGCTTCTCGAACGGGACGACCTCGTCGTCCAACGTCCGCCGGGACGGCCGGGCCGCGACCGTGTCCGCGAACTCGTACCCCGCCCGGGTGATCCGGGTGGGCAGCCCTTCGCCCCATCCCGTCGGGGAGGCCTCGTCGCCGCCCGTGCCCCAGTCCTCCGACGCCGCGTAGACGGCGGTCGGCACGACGAGGGCCCGCAGGTAGGCGAAGAGCGGCCGCAGGGCGTGGTCCAGGACGAGCGAGTGCCGGGCGGTGCCGCCGGTCGCCCCCATGAGGACCGGGGTGCCGGTCAGCGCGGCCGGGTCGATCAGGTCGAAGAAGGACTTGAACAGCCCGCTGTACGAGGCGGTGAAGACCGGGGTCACCGCGATGACCCCGTCGGCGCCGGTCACCGCGTCGATCGCGTCCTGGAGCCGCCCGGAGGGGAAGCCGGTCACGAAGTTGTTCGCGATGTCGACGGCCAGGTCGCGCAGTTCGACGACCTGGACGTCGACGGCGTACTCCTGCTCGGCCAGCCGGTACCGGGCCGCCTGGAGGAGCCGGTCGGTGAGCAGCCGGGTGGAGGAGGGGGAGCTGAGGCCGGCGGAGACGGCGACCAGCTTCAGGGTCTGCATGGCTTACGACTCCTTCTGCGTACGGGAGTTGATCACGGCGGGGTGCAGCGGCGCGGTGTCGGGGACGCCGGCCGGGCGCAGGTTGGCGAACTCCTTGCGCAGCACCGGTACGACCTCCTCGCCGAGGATGTCGAGCTGCTCCAGGACCGTCTTGAGGGGCAGTCCGGCGTGGTCGACGAGGAACAGCTGGCGCTGGTAGTCGCCCACGTAGTCGCGGAAGGACAGGGTGCGCTCGATGACCTCCTGCGGCGAGCCGACGGTCAGCGGGGTCTCCCGGGAGAACTCCTCCAGGGACGGGCCGTGGCCGTAGACCGGCGCGTTGTCGAAGTACGGGCGGAAGTCCCGTACCGCGTCCTGCGAGTTCTTGCGCATGAACACCTGGCCGCCGAGGCCGACGATCGCCTGCTCGGGGGTGCCGTGGCCGTAGTGGGCGTACCGCTGGCGGTAGAGGCGGACCATCTTCTCGGTGTGCTGCTTGGGCCAGAAGATGTGGTTCGCGAAGAAGCCGTCGCCGTAGTAGGCGGCCTGCTCGGCGATCTCGGGGGAGCGGATGGAGCCGTGCCAGACGAACGGCGGGACGTCGTCGAGCGGGCGCGGGGTGGAGGTGAAGCCCTGGAGGGCGCTGCGGAACTTGCCCTCCCAGTCGACCACGTCCTCCCTCCACAGCCTGTGGAGGAGCGCGTAGTGCTCGATGGCGAGCGGGATGCCCTGCCGGATGTCCTGCCCGAACCACGGGTAGACGGGGCCGGTGTTGCCGCGGCCCATCATCAGGTCCACGCGGCCGTCGGCGAGGTGCTGGAGGGTCGCGTAGTCCTCGGCGATCTTCACCGGGTCGTTGGTGGTGATCAGCGTGGTGGAGGTGGAGAGGATCAGGTTCTCCGTGCGGGCGGCGATGTGCCCGAGGAGGGTGGTGGGGGAGGAGGGCACGAACGGCGGGTTGTGGTGCTCACCGGTCGCGAAGACGTCGAGTCCGACCTCCTCGGCCTTGAGCGCGATGGCGACGGTGTTCTTGATCCGCTCGTGCTCGGTGGGGGTGCGGCCGGTGGTGGGGTCGGTCGTCACGTCGCCGACGGTGAAGATCCCGAACTGCATCGTGCTCACCTCTCGCGTTCCTGGTGCCTCGCGGCTAGTGGTTGAAGCTTAAACTATCCCGCTCAACGGTGCCACCCCGCCGTCTATTCCTGCCCGTACCCTGGAGCGCATGACTGATCTGGAGCGCTGGAAAGAACGCGGAGTGATGCTCCGCGTCTTCATCTACGTCTTCGCGACGCACGCGTTCGCCGGCTTCGTCTGGATCCTGTTCTACGTGGGGCAGAACGCCCAGAAGTAGGCGCCGCGCGAGGGACGGCGGGAGGGAGACCCGAGTGGGGCCCGAGTGGGGCCCGAGTGGGGCCCGCCACGTACCGCCGGAAAACGGCCCTCACGTAAAGTCACGCGGGTGAACGGTGCGATAGCGGTCGTCGGAATCGGCGCGGACGGCTGGGACGGGCTCCCCGAGAGCTCCCGCCGTGTCCTGCGGACCGCCGAGGTCCTGATCGGCGCCCCCCGTCAGCTCGGCCTCCTCCCGGCCGAGGACTGCCCCGGCGAGCGCGTGACCTGGCCCTCCCCGCTCCGCCCCGCCGTCCCCGGACTGCTCGCCGCCCACGAGGGCCGGACGACCGCTGTCCTCGCCAGCGGAGACCCCTCCTTCTACGGCATCGGCCGCACCCTCGCCGAGACCGTCGGCGCCGACCGCCTCCGGATCCACCCGCACCCCTCCTCCGTCTCGTACGCCGCCGCCCGGCTCGGCTGGCCCCTGGAAGCCGTCGAGACCGTCTCGCTCGTCGCCCGGCCCCTCGCCGCGCTGTCCGCCGCGCTCCACCCCGGGCGCCGGCTCCTCGTCCTCGGCGAGGGCCCCGACACTTCCGCGCGGGTCGCGGCGCTGCTCCGGGAGACCGGCTGGGGCGGCACCCGGATCCGCGTCCTGGAGCAGCTCGGCGGGGAGCGCGAGCAGCTCCTCGACGGGACCGCCGCCGACTGGCCGTACGAGCGGACCGACGCGCTCCACGTCCTCGCCCTCGACTGCGTACGGGACCCGGACACGCTTCGGCTCGGCGCGGTGCCCGGACTGCCGGACGAGGCGTACGAGCACGACGGCCAGCTCACCAAGCGCTACGTACGCGCCGCCACGCTCGCCGCCCTCGCGCCCGCGCCCGGCGAACTCCTCTGGGACATCGGCGGCGGCTCCGGCTCCATCGGCATCGAATGGATGCGGGCCCACCGCGCCTGCCGGGCGGTCGCGGTCGAGAAGTCGGAGGAACGGGCGGCGCGGATCACCCGCAACGCCGACCGCCTCGGCGTCCCCTCCCTGCGGGTGGTGACGGCCCCGGCCCCGCAGGGTCTCGCCGGTCTCCCGACCCCCGACGCGATCTTCATCGGCGGCGGCCTCACCGCTCCCGGCCTCCTCGACGCCTGCTGGGACGCGCTGCCCGCCGGCGGCCGGCTCGTCGCGAACACCGTGACGCTGGAGTCCGAGGCGCTGCTCGCCGACCGCTACCGCCGCCACGGCGGCGAACTGATCCGGCTCGCCGTGGCCGCGGCCGTCCCCGTCGGCGGCTTCACCGGCTGGCGCCAGGCGATGCCGGTCACGCAGTGGTCCGTAACGAAAGGTTCTGAAGAGCGATGACCGTCTACTTCATCGGCGCGGGTCCCGGCGCGGCCGACCTGATCACCGTGCGCGGCGCGCGGACGCTCGCGGCGTGCGGGGTCTGCCTGTACGCGGGCTCCCTCGTCCCGACCGAGCTGCTCGCCGAGTGCCCGCCGGAGGCGAGGCTCGTCGACACGGCGCGGATGGACCTGGACCAGATCGTCGCCGAGATCACCGCGGCCCACGAGGCCGGCCAGGACGTGGCCCGGCTGCACTCGGGCGACCCGTCGGTGTTCAGCGCGATGGCCGAGCAGATGCGCCGCCTGGACGCGGCGGGCATCCCGTACGAGGTCGTCCCCGGCGTCCCGGCCTTCGCCGCCGCGGCGGCCGCGCTGAAGCGGGAGCTGACCGTCCCCACGGTCGGCCAGACGGTCATCCTCACCCGCATCGCACAGCAGGCCACGCCCATGCCCGAGGGCGAGGACCTGGCGACCCTCGGCCGCAGCGGCGCGCTGCTCGTCCTCCACCTGGCCGCGCGGTACGTGGACCGGGTCGTCGCCGAACTCGTCCCCCACTACGGCCGGGACTGCCCGGCGGCGGTGGTGGCGATGGCCAGCCGCCCCGACGAGATCGTGCTGCGGGGCACGCTCGACGACATCGCGGCCCAGCTGAAGGAGGCCGGCATCACGAAGACGGCCGTGATCCTGGTCGGCCGCACGCTGGGCGCGTCGGAGTTCCGCGACAGCCACCTGTACGACCCGGCGCGGGACCGCCACGTCTGCTGACCGCTTTCTCCGAATCTTTTCCTCCCGTCGGTCACATCGGATCGCCGTGACGCGTCAGTGAGTTGACCGACGAGAGGAAACGAAGATGCGCACCCTGCCCGTAACCGCCCTGGCCGCCCTGCTCCTCGCCGGAGCGGCGATCCCCCCTGCGTCCGCCGAATCCGCCGAGCGGGGTGGCACGCGCTGGAACGGGGCGTGGACGGCGGCCGTGCAGCGGCCCTCCACGAACTTCTACCCGAACTGGTCCCAGCAGGGCTTCGAGAACCACTCCGTACGCCAGGTGGTCCGGATGTCCGCCGAGGGAACCGACCTGCGGATCCGGGTCTCCAACGCCTACGGCACGGCCCCGCTGCGGCTGACCGGGGCGAGCGTGGCCCGGGCGGGCGACGGGGCGGCGGTGAAGCCCGGGACGGTCCGGACCGTGCGTTTCGCGGGGGCCGCCTCGGTGACGGTCCCGGCGGGGGCGAAGGCGGTCAGCGACGTGGTCCGGCTTCCGGTGAAGGCGGGCGAGCGGCTGAGCGTGACCCTGTACTTCGCCGCGGCGACCGGCCCGGCGACGTACCACGACCTGGCCCAGGGGGCGTTCTCGTACCGCGCGAGCGGCGAGCACCTGCGGGACACGGGCGCGGGCGCGTACACCGAGTCGAGCCTGTCCTGGTACTACCTGGAGGGCGTGGAGGTGACGGGCGCGCCGACGCGGAAGGCGGTCGTGACCTTCGGCGACTCGCTCACCGACGGCTACGGCGCGACGCTCGGCGCCGACGACCGGTACCCGGACCAGCTGTCCCGGCGCCTCGCCGCCGACGGGCGCCCCCGGCCCGTCCTCAACCTCGGCATCGGCGGCAACCGGATCCTGAACGACTCCCCCTGCTTCGGGGAGAAGGCCACCACGCGCTTCGCCCGGGACGTCCTCAACCAGCCGCGGGTGGGCACGGTCGTCATCCTGGAGGGCACCAACGACCTGATCCTCGGGTACGCGGACGCGAGCAGGTTCCCCTGCACCGCCCCGAACACCAGGGTGACGGCGGCGGAACTCATCGAGGGCCACCGCGCGCTGATCCGCGCGGCCCACGCCAAGGGGATCCGGGCGGTCGGCGGCACGATGATCCCGCTCAAGGGCTCGAAGACCGACGTGCTCCAGTACCCGGCGGAGGCGTACGGCGCGATCGAGGCGGTCCGCGACGAGGTCAACGACTGGATCCGGACGAGCGGCGCGTACGACGCGGTCGTCGACTTCGACCGTGCCCTGTCCGACCCGGCCCCGGGGAAGTCGGACCTGCTGAACCCGGAGTACGACTTCGGCGACGGCGTCCACCCGAACGCGGCGGGCTACGACGCGATGGCGCGCGCGGTGGACCTCGACGCGCTGTGACACGCCGACGGCCGGGCCTGAAAGGCCCGGCCACCGTCCGTTCCACGTTTCATGTTCACGTTTCACGTGGAACATTCCACGACTCAGGCGTTCGGCCGCTTGCCGTGGTTGGCGTTCTTCTTCTTGCGGGCGCGCCGCTTGTTGCCTCGCTTGGCCATGGGGCTGCCTCTCGCTCGGTGGGTATGTGCCGGTAAGCCTAGGTTCGTGGCCCGGGGGCCGCATGTCGGCTGTCAGCGGCATGCGGTCTCATGGAGGGGTGACTGTCTACGACGTGGCCCGGGCGCTGCCGGGCATCGAGGAACTGCGCGACCACAGCCGGGGGCTCGCGATGGTGGAGGCCGTGCTGTGCCCGGAGTGGGAGAGCCGGTACTACTCCTTCGACGCGCACTGGTCGGAGACCGAGCAGCTGGCGTCGATGAAGGACGGTTCGGGTGACGAGTACACGATCGTCCTCTCCCCGGCGGGGGCGTTCGCGCGCGTCTTCGACCACGAGTCGCCGATGAGCCCGTTCGGCCCGCTCGCGGACGGGCAGACGTGGCCCGGGGTGCTCGACGGGGTCCCGGAGGCCTTCCGGGAGTACCTGACGGAGCCCGCGTTCACGGACGAGGACGGGGTCCACGTGACCACCGCCTGTCTGTGGCGCGAGCCGGCGGACAGGGCCTGGCACACGGGCCCGGTGGAGTTCACGGACCTGGAGGACCGCGAGGACCCGGACGGCTCGGCCCGCCTCATGCACCTGCTGACGGACCGCTCGGCGGAGGCGTACGCGGAGTGGGCCTCGGACTACTACGAGCGCCCGGTCGACGTCGAGGCGGTCCGGCACGTCCTCGCCCTGCGCCCCCTGACGGCGGAGCTCGTCGCCGCCCTCAACCCGGAGGTGACACTCGCGGACCTCGCGGAGGACGTACGGGAGATCGGCTACCCGACGGCCTGACGGGCGCGGCAGGCTACGCGCCGCCCGGGCCCGCCACCGCCGACCGTCCCACCACCGTCCCCGCCCGGTCGATGCAGATCACGTCCACCGCCACCGGGGCGCCCCGGAGCACCGCCAGGGCCTCGTCGCGGGCGCGGGCGGCGACCAGGTCGCCCAGGGGGACGTGGGCGGCCTCGCAGAGGCGGAGCGCGGCGAGGCCCGTGTTGGCGTCCGCGATCTCCGCCGCGAGGGACTCCGACGCGCCGCCCGTGCGGGCCAGCTCCGCCAGGAAGCCCTTGTCGACCTGGGAGCGGGCCGAGTGGAGGTCCAGGTGGCCGGCGGCCAGCTTGGAGAGCTTGGCGAAGCCGCCGCAGACCGTGAGGCGGTCGACCGGATGGCGGCGGATGTACTTGAGGACCGCGCCCGCGAAGTCACCCATGTCGAGGAGCGCGATCTCCGGCAGGTCGTAGAGGGTCGAGACCGTCCGTTCCGACGTCGAGCCCGTGCAGCCCGCCACGTGCGTCAGGCCGCCCGCGCGGGCCACGTCCACGCCCCGGCGGATCGAGTCGATCCACGCCGAGCAGGAGTACGGGACGACGACGCCCGTCGTGCCGAGGATCGACAGGCCGCCCAGGATGCCGATCCGGGGGTTCCAGGTTGAGCGGGCGATCTCGGCGCCGTTGTCGACGGAGACGGTGATCTCGACGTCCCCGCCGCCGCCGTGCCGGGCCGCGACCTCGGCCACGTGCTCCCGCATGAGCTGCCGGGGCACCGGGTTGATCGCCGGTTCGCCGACCTCCAGGGGCAGGCCCGGCAGGGTGACCGTGCCGACGCCCTCGCCGGCCCGGAAGACGACGCCGGAGCCCGCCGGGAGGAGCCGTACCGTCGAACGGATCACGGCGCCGTGCGTGACGTCCGGGTCGTCGCCCGCGTCCTTCGTGACCGCCGCCATGGCCGTACCGCCGCCGAGGGACTCCGCCGTCAGCGCGAAGGACGGCGTCTGGCCCTTCGGCAGCGTGATGGTCACCGGGTCGGGGAAATCGCCGGTCAGGAGCGCCGTGTACGCGGCCGTCGTCGCCGCCGTCGCGCAGGCACCCGTCGTCCACCCCGGGCGGAGACCCGTGTGCTTGAGTTGGGCCTCACGCCCGCCGCCTGAAGTCACGAAGAGGCTCCTGTGCACATACTCATTCTCGGGGGGACCACCGAGGCCCGCGCCCTCGCGGGCCTGCTGCACGGCGAGGCCCGGGTCACCAGCTCCCTCGCGGGGCGGGTGGCGAGCCCCCGGCTGCCCGAGGGCGAGGTGCGGATCGGCGGGTTCGGCGGTGTCGACGGGCTCGCGGAGTGGATCGGCGCGCACGCCGTGGACGCGGTCATCGACGCCACGCATCCCTTCGCCGAGAGGATCAGCTTCAACGCGGCCCGGGCGGCCGCCACCGCCCATGTTCCCCTGCTCGCGCTGCGCCGCCCCGGCTGGGTCCCGGGGGAGGGCGACGACTGGGTCTCCGTGGCGTCCCTGGAGGCGGCGGCCGGCGCCCTGGACGGCCTCGGCGACCGTGTCTTCCTGACGACCGGCCGGATGGGCCTCGCGGCCTTCGCGGACCGCCCGGAGTGGTTCCTGGTCCGCTCGGTGGACGCCCCGGAGGCCCCGATGCCGGCCCGCGCGGAGGTCCTCCTCGACCGGGGGCCGTTCACCCTGGCCGGCGAGCGGGAGATCCTGGCCCGCCACCGGATCGACGTCCTGGTGACGAAGGACAGCGGCGGCGCGGCGACCGCCCCGAAACTGACCGCGGCCCGCGAGGCGGGCATCCCGGTCGTGGTGGTCCACCGCCCCCCGGTCCCGGAGGGCGTACCGACGGCGGCGACCCCGGAGGAGGCCGCCGCCTGGGTGCAGTTGCGCATGCCGTAGGGCGAGTCCCGGTACGCCAGGGCCCCGTCCTCTCCACGCGACAGGCGGCCCCGGCAAGCGTTCAATGGAAGCGTGGTTACCGTCCGATGGCTGGTCACCGCGGGGATCGTGTCCGTGTTGGGCATGGGTTCCCTCGCCGGGACCGGTCCGACCCCGACGCCGACACCCGAGCCTCCCCCGGCCCAGCCGCCGCCCGAGCTCGACCGGGCGGACGTGGACCGCGCCGTCGGTCGGCTCGATCCGAGTGTCGCGGAGTTGATGAGGAAGACCGGCGTGCCCGGGGTCTCCGTCGCCGTCGTGTACAAGGACGAGGTCGTCCGCATCGAGGGGTACGGCGTCCGCGAGGTCGGCAAGGACGGCAAGGTCGACGCCGACACCGTCTTCCAGCTGGCCTCCGTGTCGAAGCCGGTCTCCTCCACCGTCGTCTCCGGAGCGGTCGGCGTGGAGGGCTGGCAGAAGCCGGCCAACCCCGAACTCCCCGAGTTCCGGCTGAAGGACCCGTGGGTGACCTCCCATGTGACCGTCGCCGACCTGTTCTCGCACCGCAGCGGCCTCCCCGACCACGCGGGCGACCTCCTTGAGGACCTCGGCTACGACCAGGAGTACATCCTGTCCCATCTGCGGTACGAGCCCCTCGCACCGTTCCGCGCGAGCTACGCGTACACCAACTTCGGCCTGACGGCGGCCGCCGAGTCCGTCGCTGCGGAGAAGGGCGTGCCCTGGGCGAAGCTCGCCGAGGACACCCTCTACAAGCCTGCCGGCATGAACGACACCAGCTCCACCTTCCAGGACTTCCTCTCGAACCCGGACCGGGCCCACGGCCACGTCAAGGAGGCCGACGGGACCTGGAAGGCACAGTTCGTACGGGACCCGGACGCGCAGTCCCCCGCCGGCGGCGTCAGTTCCTCGGCCCGTGACATGGCGGTCTGGCTGCGGCTCCAGCTCGCCAACGGCGAGCTCGACGGGAAGCGGATCGTCGCCGAGGACGCCCTCGACCTCACCCACCACCCCGAGTCCGTCGCCAACCCGGCGCACGCACCCGCCGCGCGGACCGGCTTCTACGGCCTCGGCTGGAACGTGTCGTACGACGACGAGGGCCGCCTCCGCCTCTCCCATACCGGCGCGTTCGCGCTCGGCGCGCACACCAACGTCACGATGCTGCCGGGCGAGCAGCTCGGCATCGTCGTCCTCACCAATGGCGCGCCGGTCGGCGTCGCCGACACCGTCGCCCTCGACTTCTTCGACACCGCGCAGAACGGGAAGCCGAGCCGGGACTGGCTGCCGATCGTCAACGCCCTGTACGAGCAGGAGGCGGACGCCGGCCGCTCCGACACGGACTTCGCGAAGCCCCCGGCGGACGCGACCCCCGCGAAGGCCGCCGACTCCTACACGGGCACGTACACCAGCGACTACTACGGTCGTCTGACGGTGGCGGAGGAGGGCGGCGGGCTGGTCCTGCGACTGGGGCCGGAGCCCCAGTCGTACAAGCTCACCCACTACGACGGCGACACGTTCAGCTTTCCGACGCGCGGGGAGAACGCCGTCGGCCCGACCGGCGTCACGTTCTCCCCGGACGGCAAGACCGTCCGCGTCGAGTACCTGGACCAGGAGGGGCTGGGCACCTTCACCCGCGACTGACCGGCACTGACCGCGACTGTCCGCGAGCCTGACCGAGGCTCGCCAAGAGGCGGCGGCTCGGGTGCAGTTGCGAACGGTGGCACCGTGCCGGCCCATGCGGTGAGCGGGCAGATCACGGTTTCGGATTTGCTCTTGATCACGACCGGGTGGGGTCGGCTAGTCTCGCCCGGGTATCGGAAGCATGGCGTGCGCATCGGGGGACACACGTGGGTTGGGATCTCAACGTCTCGGCGGGGGAACTGCGGGCTTCGGCCGGCGCCGCCGACGCTCTGGCGGCGGACTTGCGGGAGCCGTTGCGCAAGGCGGGCGCCGATCTGGCGTCGGCCGCCGCGGCCTTCGGGCCGTGGACCGTGGGCCCGCGCATGGGACAGACGGGCGAAGGCTGGGGCACGGCCCTGGAGACCCTGCGGGGCAGGCTCTCCGAGCACGCCCAGGGCATGCGCCATCTCGCCGACGGGCGCGACGTCATGGAACAGGACGTCATCTCCTGCTTCCAGGGCTGGTGACGGCGCCGTGACGGAGCACTTCGCCCAGTTGATGAAGCAGGACTTCGCGGACCTGGACAGCGCCGTCGGCTCGTGGAAGAAGCTCGCCGACGCCCTGACGAACACGCAGACGGGCAGCGGCAGGCGCGTGACAGGACCGCTGCACCGGGCGGGCTGGACGGGTGTCAGCGCCTCGTACGGCTTCGACGCCATGGAGGCCACCGAGAGCAAGCTCGGGACGGGCCGCACCAACGCCCAGCTGATCGCCACCACCCTGGACACCCTCAACACCAAGATGCAGGCGGCACAGCGCAAGCTGCGCGCCGCCGTCGCCGACGCGGAGGCGGCGGGCCACGTGGTCCGCGACGACGGCTGGGTCGAGCCCAAGCAGGCCGTGGACCCGAAGTACCACAACGACCCGGACTACGCGGACGTCCAGCGCGAGGCCAACTCCGGGCTCGGCGGCTTCCGCGCCCGGATCGACGCGGCCGTGGCGGAGGCGGAGGCGGCGAGCAACGAGGGCGCCGAAGTCCTGCGCCAGATAGACCCGTTCGACCTCGAGAAGCGGTACGGCGGCGCCCACGCCCAGGAGGACGCGGCCCGCGTCGCCGCCTTCGCCGGCCTCGACAAGAAGGACATCCCCGACGGCACGGACCCGCAGCGCTCGGCGGACTGGTGGAAGGGTCTGGACGAGGAGGAGAAGCGGATGTACCTGGCCGCGTACCCGGAGCAGGTCGGCGGCCTCGACGGCCTGCCCGCGACCACCCGCGACCAGGCCAACCGCACCGTCCTCGACATGCGCCTCAACGACTACGCGCTGCGCGAGAACGACCTCGGCTACCACGACCGCTCCAGCTACCGGGGCCTCCAGGCGATGAAGGACCGGCTGGACAAGTCGGACTCGGCCCCGGAGCACAAGCGGCTCCACCTGCTGGGCTTCAGCACGGAGGGGGACGGCAGGGCGGTCGTCTCGGTCGGCAACCCGGACAAGGCGGCGCACACGGCGGTGTCGGTGCCGGGCACGGACAACCAGCTCGACAACTTCACCGACTCGATCGACCGGGCGGAGAAGCTGCAGGACTCGGCCGGTGAGCGCACCCCGGGCCAGGGCAAGGATGTCGCCGTCATCGCCTGGCTCGACTACGACGCCCCCGAGCTGGACGCCAGCGTCGCCACGCCGGCCCGGGCCGAGAACGACGCCGAGACCCTCCGGGACTTCACGCACGGTCTGCGCGTCTCGCACGAGGGCGAGCGGACCCATATGACCGTCATCGGTCACAGCTATGGATCCACCATGGTGGGCACGGCCGATTCCGGCGGCCGGGGACTGGACACCGATGACATGATCGTCGTCGGCAGCCCGGGCATGAACGTGGAGCGCGCCGACCAGCTCCACGTCTCACCCTCGCGGCTCTACGTCGGGATCGGCTCCGACGACGGGGTCGTCAACTGGGCCGCCGACAAGACCCTCGGTCCCAACCCGGCGGATCCCGGCTTCGGAGCCGAGCACATGTACGTCGACACCAGCGAGCACAGCGACTACTGGGACGATGGCAGCCAGAGCCTGGCGAACCAGGGTCGCATCATCGCCGGGAAGCAGCCGGAGGGCGCTCCCGCCTCATGACGCCCGTGACCCTGAGGAGTTCCGTGACCCGACCCGTTGTCCGGAGGGCTTCGCTCGCCCTCGTACCTGTTCTCGTACTGCTCCTGGGGGGCTGTGTGTCCGACGAAGCGAAGAACGATCCTCTGCCCCGCATGAGCAAGCAGAAGGCGGAGGAGTGGGCCGAGCACTGGACGAGTTCCATGGCGCGCACGGCCGGGGCGGAGATCGTCGCGTCGACCCGGCAGGCGAACTTCTCCAACTGCCTGGGCAAGGGCGGGGAGTCGGCGAGCGACGGCCGCTTCACCCTGCGGTACAACCTCCGCGCGAAGCTGCCCAGGGACCGGCAGAAGGCGGGCATCAGCGCGATCAAGGACGAGCTGGAGAAGCAGGGCTTCGAGATCCAGGGCTACCGGTCCGACCCGGCCAAGGATCCCGTGAACCTGGTCGACGCCAGGCAGCCGGAGCAGCGCTTCGCCGTCTCCGCGGAGGACCTGGACGACCAGCTGATCGTGCTCGTCGTGAGCACCCCCTGCCTCCTGCCGCCCGACGTCGAGCAGCAGGAGTTCTGACCTCGGTCAGCCGTCAGGGGCGTCGGGGCCGTCAGCCGTACCGGCGCGGCGTCCAGGTGATCGTCCGGCCGTCGGCCCGCTCGACCGCCCGCGTCTGCGAGGAGCCGATGAGGAGCAGGGTGCGCATGTCGACCTCGGACGGCTCCAGGGTCTTCAGGGTCACCACCCGGACCGACTGCTCGGGGCCGCCGACGTCGCGGGCGACGACCACCGGGGTCTCGGGCGACCGGAGTTCGAGCAGGAGGTCGCGGGCGGCGGCCACCTGGTGCGTACGGGACTTCGACCCCGGGTTGTAGAGCGCGAGGACCAGATCGGCGGCGGACGCGGCGCGCAGCCGGGCCTCGATGACGTCCCAGGGCTTGAGCCGGTCGGAGAGCGAGATCGTCGCGTAGTCGTGGCCGAGGGGGGCGCCCGCGGCGGCGGCGGCCGCGTTGGCGGCGGTCACCCCCGGGAGGACCCGTACGGGCACGTCCGCGTACTCCGGCTCGCAGGCGACCTCCAGGACGGCCGTGGCCATCGCGAAGACGCCCGGGTCGCCGCCGGAGACGACCGCGACCCGGTGGCCCCGGCGGGCCAGGTCGAGGGCGAACTCGGCGCGCTCGGACTCGACCTTGTTGTCGGAGCCGTGCCGGATCTGCCCGGGGCGCAGCACCGGCACCCGGTCCAGGTAGGTGGTGTAGCCGACGAGGACGTCGGCGTTGACGAGCGCGCCGCGCGACTCGGGGGTGAGCCAGGGCGCCCCCGCCGGGCCGGTGCCGACGACGACGACCTCGCCCCGCTCCCGTACGGGAGGTTCCGCGTCGATACGGGAGGGCAGCACCGCGACCGAGAAGTAGGGGACGGACTCGGGGTCGACGTCCACCAGGTCGCCGGTCCGCTCGCCCGCCATGAACGCCCGCTCCACGTACCGGGCGTCGTCGAGCCGGCCGGCCCGCTCCAGGGCCCGCTTCACGGTGGGGAAGGTGCGGCCGAGCTTCATCACGACCGCCGAGTCGGTACCCGCGAGACGGGCCGTCAGCTCGTCCTCCGGCAGGGTGCCGGGGATGATCGTGAGGACCTCCTCCGCCTCGCACAGCGGCTCGCCGAGCCGCGCGGCGGCGGCGGACACCGAGGTGACACCGGGGATGACGGTGGTGTCGTAGCGGTCCGCGAGCCGCTTGTGCATGTGCTGGTACGAGCCGTAGAACAGCGGGTCGCCCTCGGCGAGGACGGCGACGGTGCGGCCGGCGTCGAGGTGCGCGGCGAGGCGGGCCGAGGCCTCCTCGTAGAAGTCGTTCAGGGCGCCCCGGTAGCCGCCCGGGTGGTCCGTGGTCTCCACCGTGAGCGGGTACATCAGCCGCTCCTCGATGTGGTCCGGACGGAGGTGCTCGGCGGCGATGGAGCGCGCGATGGAACGGCCGTGGCGGGCCGAGTGGTACGCGATCACGTCGGCGGCGGCGATGGCCTTCACGGCGGCGACGGTCATCAGGTTCGGGTCGCCGGGGCCGAGCCCGACGCCGTACAGCTTGCCGGTCGGATTCTCGGTCACTTCTGGATCTCCGCTTCGTGGGCGATCGCGTTGATCGCGGCGGCCGTCATGGCGCTGCCGCCGCGCCGGCCCCGTACGACGAGGTAGTCGAGGCCCAGGTCCTGTGCGGCCAGGGCGTCCTTGGACTCGGCGGCGCCGATGAAGCCGACCGGTATGCCGAGGACGGCGGCGGGCTTCCCGGCCCCTTCCGCGACCATCTGCAGGAGGTGGAAGAGGGCGGTCGGCGCGTTGCCGATGGCGACGACGGAGCCTTCGAGGCGGTCCCGCCACAGTTCGAGGGCGGCGGCGGAGCGGGTGGTGCCGAGTTCGGCGGCGAGGGCCGGCACGGACGGGTCCGAGAGGGTGCAGATCACCTCGTTGTCGGCGGGAAGCCGACGCCGGGTGACTCCGCTCGCGACCATCTGCGCGTCGCAGAGGATCGGCGCTCCGGCCCGGAGGGCGGCGCGGGCGTTCGTGACGACCCGCGGCGACCAGGCGATGTCGCGTACGAGGTCGGTCATGCCGCAGGCGTGGATCATCCGGACCGCCACCTGGGCGACGTCGGCGGGCAGGCCCGCCAGATCCGCCTCGGCGCGGATCGTGGCAAAGGACTGGCGGTAGATCTCCGCCCCGTCCTTCTCGTAGTCGAACATCCTGTTGCTCTCGCTCATCTCGTCGTGCGGGCCGCGGTCACGGCTTCGGGCAGGGCGGTACGGGGGGTGGGGACGCCGTCCACCAGGTAGTCGCCGCCGGCGGTGGCGAGGACGTCGGTCCAGGCACCGTGCGGGTGTCCGCAGCGGCGCTCGCACCCGGAGAAGTGCACGGGGCGACCGGGCGCGGCAGCGGTGGCGGTTCCGGCAGCCGTGGCGGTGGTGGTGGCGTCGGTGCGGACGTCGGCGAGGGACTTGGCACAGCCGGGCCGTCCGGTGCAGGCGGTGACGCCGGCCCAGGGGGAGTCGGGGCGGGTGACGAGCCCGGCCGCGTCGAGGGCGGGCAGCCGTTCGGCCCCGGCGCCGACCACGACGACGCCGCGCCAGGGGGTGAGCCGCACCTCGTCGGCGGGGAGCAGTGCGCGCAGCTGGGCGGCGGTGAGCCGCCCGAGGGGCGCGAGCACGGAGAGGGCGGCGGAGCCGAGGGGGCCGGGGGAGGGGGCTGGACCGTGGGGAAGCGGCGGCGGGGGTACGGCTCCGGGAGCGGAGGCGGAGGCGGAGGCGGGGGCGGGCACCACGGGCACGCGCTGCGGTGCGAGCGGCTCGGTCGGCAGTCCCGGGCTCTGCGCCGTGACCGGCTCGGTCGGCAGTCCCGCGGCAGCCAGGGCTCCCGTCGCGTCGATCTCGGTGCCTTCCGGCAGTTCCCGGACCCGCCAGGCGCCGGTCCCGGCGTCCCGCGCCGCGTCCAGGAACGCGCCCGCCGCGGCCAGGGCCGCGCGGGCCGCGTCGGCGTCGGCGACACGGAAGGCCCGCCCGCCGACGTGCAGCTCGGCACCTCCGCCCTGCACTGCGACCAAGGTCACATCGCCGCCGAGCCCGGCCACGTCGCCGCGCCCGTCGTCGAGGACGAAGAGGAACCGGCCGGAGAGGGCCGCCGCCCAGGGGGCGGAGCACAACAGGGCGTCCAGCTCGCGGGCCCACAACTGCACGTCGGCGGCGCCGAGTCCGTCGAGCCCCGCGGCCGGGGAGGCGACGATGTTGCGGACGCGTTCATGGGTGGGGGAGGGCAGCAGGCCCGCCTCGGCGAGGAGCGCGGCGAGCTCCGCCCCGCAGTCGTCGGCGAGGCCGCGCAGCTCGGCGTTGCCGCGGGAGGTGATGCTGAGCCGTCCGTCGCCCAGGGACTCCGCCGCGTCCGCCAGGAACTCGACCTGACGGGACGTCAAGCGGCCGCCGGGCAGGCGGAGTCGGGCGAGGCGGCCGTCGTCGGCGGAGTGCAGGCGCAGCGCCCCGGGGCACGCGTCGCCACGGTCCCGTATGCGAGGTTCGCCCGGCTCGGGCGTCGGGGGCGGGGTGGGCGGCATGGCGGCGAGCATACCGACGGGCCGCCGGCCGGCCACCGGCCGCGATCCGGCCGCCCGACCGCCCTGCGTCCGCCCCACCCGGTGCCCGGCCGTCGGCAGGTGTGATCCGGCCGACTGCCTCACCCGGCCCGGGTCGTCGACCGCACGATCTACTATGCAGACGGCATGGGGTCCCAGGACCCCGGGGAGGAAGCCCGGTGAGAATCCGGCGCGGTCCCGCCACTGTGAGCCCGTACCAGGCACGACGGAACGGGTGAGTCAGGAACTCCCGCCGTCCATACGACCACCCGGGGCGCGGACAACCCCGAGGAAGGCCTGCGCTCGCCATGCTTCTGCTGCTGTCGCACTCCGACACCGACCTGCTCAGCGCCCGCGCGGCGAACGCGAACGCGGCCGCGGCCGGCGGCCCGGTGGAGTACCGCTTCGCCAACCCCGCCCGTCTCCCCCTCGCCGAACTGACCGCCCTCCTGGCCGAGGCCGAGCTCGTCGTCGTACGGCTCCTCGGCGGCCTCCGCTCCTGGGAGGAGGGCCTCGACGCGGTCCGCGCCGCCGGAAAGCCGGTGGTCGTCCTCAGCGGTGAACAGGCCCCCGACGCCCAGCTGATGGAGGCGTCCACCGTCCCCGTCGGCGTCGCCACCGAGGCGCACGCCTACCTCGCGCACGGCGGCCCCGCGAACCTGGAGCAGCTGGCCCGCTTCCTCTCCGACACCGTGCTCCTCACCGGCCACGGCTTCGAGGCCCCGGCCGCCGCCCCCACCTGGGGTCCGCTGGAGCGCACCCCGAAGCGGACCGACGGCCCGACCGTCGCCGTGCTCTACTACCGCGCCCACCACATGAGCGGGAACACCGCGTTCGTCGACGCGCTCTGCGAGGCGATCGAGGACGCCGGCGCCCAGGCCCTCCCGCTGTACGTGGCGTCCCTGCGGGCCCCCGAGCCGGAGCTGCTCGACCGGCTCCGTACCGCTGACGCGATCGTCACCACCGTCCTCGCGGCCGGCGGCACCAAGCCCGCCGAGGCGCAGGCCGGCGGCGACGAGGAGGCCTGGGACGCGGGCGCGCTGGCCGCGCTCGACGTGCCGATCCTCCAGGCGCTCTGCCTGACCGGTTCGCGCGCCGCCTGGGAGGAGAACGACGAGGGTCTCTCCCCGCTGGACGCCGCCAGCCAGGTCGCCGTCCCGGAGTTCGACGGCCGGCTCATCACCGTGCCGTTCTCCTTCAAGGAGATCGACGAGGACGGCCTGCCCGCGTACGTCGCCGACGCCGAGCGCGCGGCCCGCGTCGCCGGGATCGCCGTACGGCACGCCCGGCTCCGGCACATCCCGAACGCCGAGAAGAGGCTGGCGCTCGTCCTCTCCGCGTACCCGACGAAGCACTCCCGCATCGGCAACGCCGTCGGCCTCGACACCCCCGCCTCCGCCGTCTCCCTCCTGCGCCGCCTCCGTGAGGAGGGGTACGACTTCGGGCCCGCCGAGGACCTCCCCGGCCTGGTCTCCGGCGACGGCGACGAGCTGATCTACGCCCTCATCGAGGCCGGCGGCCACGACCAGGACTGGCTGACGGAGGAGCAGCTCGCCAAGAACCCCGTCCGCATCCCGGCCGCCGACTACAAGCGCTGGTACGCGACGCTCCCCGAGGAGCTGCGGACCCACGTCGAGGAGCACTGGGGCCCGGCGCCCGGCGAGATGTTCCTGGACCGCTCCCGCAACCCGGAGGGCGACATCGTCCTCGCGGCGCTGCGCCGCGGGAACCTGCTGATCCTCATCCAGCCGCCGCGCGGCTTCGGCGAGAACCCGATCGCGATCTACCACGACCCCGATCTCCCGCCGTCCCACCACTACCTGGCGGCCTACCGCTGGATCGCCGCCCGCGCCGAGGACGGCGGCTTCGGCGCCGACGCCATGGTGCACCTGGGCAAGCACGGCAACCTGGAGTGGCTGCCCGGCAAGAACGCCGGCCTGTCCGCAGCCTGCGGCCCGGACGCGGCCCTCGGTGACATCCCGCTGATCTACCCGTTCCTGGTCAACGACCCGGGCGAGGGCACCCAGGCCAAGCGGCGCGTGCACGCCACGCTCGTCGACCATCTGGTGCCGCCGATGGCCCGTGCCGACTCGTACGGCGACATCGCGCGTCTGGAGCAGCTGCTCGACGAGTACGCGCAGATCTCGTCGATGGACCCGGCGAAGCTGCCCGCGATCCGCGCCCAGATCTGGACGCTGATCCAGGCCGCCAAGCTCGACCACGACCTGGGTCTGGAGCAGCGCCCCGAGGACGACGGCTTCGACGACTTCCTGCTGCACGTCGACGGCTGGCTGTGCGAGGTCAAGGACGCCCAGATCCGCGACGGTCTGCACGTCCTCGGCGGCGCCCCGGAGGGCGAGGCCCGGGTCAACCTGGTCCTCTCCATCCTGCGCGCCCGTCAGATCTGGGGTGGCACGCAGGCGCTGCCCGGCCTGCGCGAGGCCCTCGGTCTCGACGAGTCGGCCGCGACCCGCACCACCGCCGACGAGGCGGAGGCCAAGGCCCGCGAGCTGGTCGAGGCCATGGAGGCGGCGGACTGGTCCGTGGACGCGATCCCGGCGGTCGCCGCCGCGTACGGCTCCGAGGTGCACGCCGTGCTCCGGTTCGCCTGCGAGCAGGTCGTGCCGCGCCTGGCCGCCACCACCGACGAGCTCAGCCACGCCGTGCACGCCCTGAACGGCGGCTTCGTCCCGGCAGGCCCCTCCGGTTCGCCGCTGCGCGGCCTGGTCAACGTCCTGCCGACCGGCCGGAACTTCTACTCCGTCGACCCGAAGGCCGTGCCGTCCCGGCTCGCCTGGGAGACCGGTCAGGCGCTCGCCGACTCCCTCCTGGAGCGCTACCGCACCGACAACGGCGAGTGGCCGACGTCCGTGGGCCTCTCCCTCTGGGGTACGAGCGCGATGCGCACCGCCGGCGACGACGTCGCCGAGGCGCTCGCCCTGCTCGGCGTCCGCCCGCTGTGGGACGAGGCCTCGCGCCGGGTGAACGGCCTGGAGCCGATCCCGCTCGCCGAGCTGGGCCGCCCGCGCGTCGATGTCACCCTGCGCATCTCGGGCTTCTTCCGCGATGCGTTCCCGCACGTCATCGGGCTCCTGGACGACGCCGTACGGCTGGTCGCCGGTCTTGAGGGCGAGTCCGCCGAGGACAACTACGTCCGGGCGCACGCCCAGGCCGACCTCGCCGAGCACGGCGACGAGCGGCGCGCCACGACCCGTATCTTCGGCTCCCGGCCGGGCACGTACGGCGCGGGCATCCTCCAGCTGATCGACTCCCGCGACTGGCGCACCGACGCCGACCTCGCCGAGGTGTACACGGTGTGGGGCGGGTACGCGTACGGGCGCGGGCTCGAAGGCCGCCCGGCGCGCGCCGAGATGGAGACGGCGTACAAGCGGATCGCGGTGGCCGCGAAGAACACCGACACCCGCGAGCACGACATCGCCGACTCCGACGACTACTTCCAGTACCACGGCGGCATGGTGGCGACCGTCCGCGCGCTCAAGGGCACGGCCCCCGAGGCGTACATCGGCGACTCCACCCGCCCCGAGACCGTCCGCACCCGGACGCTCGTCGAGGAGACCTCCCGGGTCTTCCGGGCCCGCGTGGTCAACCCGCGCTGGATCGAGGCGATGCGCCGCCACGGCTACAAGGGCGCGTTCGAGCTGGCGGCGACCGTCGACTACCTCTTCGGGTACGACGCCACGACCGGCGTGGTCGCCGACTGGATGTACGACAAGCTCACCCAGGAGTACGTCCTCGACCCGGAGAACCAGGCCTTCCTGAAGGAGGCCAACCCCTGGGCCCTGCACGGCATCGCGGAGCGGCTCCTCGAAGCCGAGTCGCGCGGCATGTGGGAGAAGCCGGACCCGGAGACCCTGGCCGCCCTGCGCCAGGTGTTCCTGGAGACCGAGGGCGACCTGGAGGGTTCCTCCGACGACGACTAGGTCGTCACCAGCTCCGGGGCCGGTGCCAGTTCGAGGCGGCGGCCCCGGAAGCCCGCCCTGAGGCGCCGGTCGTGGGTGACCACGACCAGCGTGCCCGGGTAGTGCGCGAGCGCGGCGTCGATCTCCTCCACGAGCGCCGGGGCCAGATGGTTGGTCGGCTCGTCGAGGAGGAGCAGATCGGCCGGTTCGGTGACGAGGCGCGCCAGTTCGAGTTTCCGGCGCTGTCCTGTCGACAGATACCGGACCGGGGTTGTCAGGTCCCCGGCGGAGAAGAGACCGAGGGCGAGCAGGTGGTCCGTACGGTCCGCTCCGAAGGCCTCGCCCACCGTACGGGGGTCGGTGGGTGGGGCCGTCTCCTGGCGGAGCATTCCGACCCGGGCAGGCACGTCCACCGTGCCCGCGTCCGGGACGAGTTCGCCCGCGAGCACCTTCAGGAGGGTGCTCTTCCCGGCGCCGTTCGGGCCGGTGACGAGGAGCCGCTCGCCCGCGTCGAGGTGCAGGGCGTCGAGCCGGAGCCGGCCGTCCACGCGGACGTCGGCGAGGTCGACGGGCGCGCCTTCCCCACGGAGCTCCGCGTGGAACCGCAGCGGCTCCGGGGGCGCCGGCACCGGGTCGGTGGTCAGCCGGTCGAGGCGCTCGCGGGCGGCCCGGATGCGGCTCATCGCCCCGTGCGCCCGTGACCGGGCCCGGAAGGCGCCCGCCCCGCTGAACGCGGCCGGTGCCTTGCGCGGGATGGCCGAGAAACGGTCGATGTTCGTGTCGGCGAGCGCCCTGTACCGGACGAGTTCGGCCCTCCACTCCTCGTGCTCCCGCTGTCTGCGGGCCCGTTCGGCGGCCCGCCCGGCGAGGTAGCCGCTGTAGCCGTCGCCGTAGCGGCGGACGGTGTGGCGGTCCTCGTCGACCTCGAGGACGGCGGTGGCGACCCGGTCGAGGAAGACCCGGTCGTGGGAGACGGCGACGACCGTGCCCCGGTGGGCGCGCAGCCGCTCCTCCAGCCAGGCCACGGCCGCGTCGTCGAGGTCGTTGGTCGGCTCGTCGAGCAGCAGCAGTTCGGGCTCGGCGGCGAGGACGGCGGCGAGCGCGAGCCGGGACCGCTGCCCGCCCGAGAGGGTGCCGAGGGGCCGGGCCCGGTCGAGCGGGCCGGGTTCGCCGAGCCGCCGAAGGGTGGTCTCGACCCGCCGGTCGGCTCCCGCGCCGCCCCGCGCCTCGTAGGCGGCGAGCAGCTCCTCGTATCCGGCGAGGTCACCGGTCTCGGCGAGCGCCGACTCCGCCGCCCGGATCGCCCGCTCCAGCTCCCGTATGTCCGCGAGCACGTGGTCGACGGCGTCACCGACGGTCGGAGCCGGGGTCGGGGCCGGGGCCGGGGTCGCGGTCGCGGTCGCGGGCAGGTCCAGGGTCTGGGCGAGGTGACCGAGGCCGCCGGGGGTTTCGACCGTCACCGTGCCGTTGTCGGGGGTCTCCAGGCCGGCGAGGAGTCGGAGGAGGGTCGATTTCCCGGAGCCGTTGTCCCCGACGACGCCGAGGCGTTCACCGGCTCGGACGGAGAGGGAGACCCGGTCGAGCACGGTCCGGTGGTGGACGTGCCGGTCGTCGTAGCGCTTGGTGACGTCGGTGAGTTGGGCACGGAACAAAGGGTGACTCCTGTTCGTCGACGACAAGATCGGGCGAGATCGAGCGCAATCGAAACGAGACGTCTCGTCTCATGTCGTCGACGGTACTCCGGATGTGACCCCTTCGCAAGACGCTCCGTCTCGTCAGGCCGAGACCGTGCGCAGCGCGAGCGCGGCTATCGCGAGCAGCGTGATGACCACGACCGGCGCTATCTCGTAGTCCTTCGCCCGCAGGTGGGTGATCAGTGCGCCGATGAAGTAGAGCGTGACGCCGATCGCCGCCGCCCCGCCGAGCACCGGCACGGCGAGCCCCGCGAGCAGGCCGAGCGCGCCCGCCGCCTTCAGTGTCGCGAGGCGTGGCAGCCAGGAATCCGGCACGTCGAGCTTGGTCATGCTGCCGACGATCTGTGGGTTGCGGGTGAAGGTCAGGAAGGCCGAGGCCGAGAGGGCGAAAGCGAGCAGCGCGGCGACGACGGCATAAGCGATGAACATGGATCAGCTCCGATGGTCCGACAGCTTCAATCGTTGAACTGTATCAACGGTTTCCCTCGCTCCACAATAGGGCCGCTGCTACGGTGGACGACATGGCAGCTCTCCCGACCGACCGCCTCGGCTTCCTCCTCTCCTTCCGCGGGGAGCTCACCGGCGCGCGCATCCGCGCCGCCCTGGGCGTGGCCGGACTCCACCCGAGGAACGCGATGACGCTGATGCAGCTCGCCCCCGGGTCGATGAGCCAGCGCGAGCTGGCCGCCGCCATGGAGATCGACCCCAGCCAACTCGTCGCGATCCTCAACGAGCTGGAATCGGAGGGGCTCGCCGAGCGGCGCCGCGATCCGGCCGACCGGCGCCGTCACATCGTGGAGATCACCGAGGCGGGCGCCGCCGCCCTGGAGCGGGTCGACGCGGCCGTGAGCGCGGCCGAGCGCGAACTCTTCGGCGACCTCACCGAGGCCGAACAGGTCCTGCTGCGCGGCCTGTTGGACCGAGTCGTCGTGGACGCGGCCGAGCACGACTGCGACGGCGGGCAGGAAGGATCGCCGGAGGGCGCACGCGACCGATGAGTTCCGGTGGGGCCGGGGGTCCACCCCCATGAACAGCCGAACGGCCCACCACCGAGGAGACCACCATGGTCGAGACCGACACCCGCGTCCTGGACACCGCCGGCGCGACCCTGCGCTACGACGTACGCCCCGGCACCGGGACCGCCGAGCGACCCCTGCTGCTGATCGGCTCCCCGATGGACGCCACCGGCTTCACCACGCTCGCCTCCCACTTCGCCGACCGGACCGTCGTCACGTACGACCCGCGCGGGGTGTCCCGCAGCGAGCGCACCGACGGCGCGACGGAGACGCTCCCCGAGGAGCACGCCGACGACCTGGCCCGGCTGATCGAGGCGCTCGGCGCCGGACCCGTGGACGTCTTCGCGAGCAGTGGCGGCGCGGTCAACGCCCTCGCGCTCGTCGCCCGGCGCGGCGACCTGGTGCACACCCTGGTCGCGCACGAGCCCCCGACCGCCCAGGTCGTCCCGGACCGCGCGGCGGCCCTGGAGGTCTGCGCGGACGTCCACGCGACCTATCTGCGGGACGGCTGGGGACCCGCGATGGCCAAGTTCCTGGCACTGACCGCCCGCACGGGCGAGTTCCCGGCGAACTGGGCCGAGGAGCCCGCCCCCTCCCCGGCCGCGTTCGGTCTGCCCGCCGAGGACGACGGCTCGCGCGGCGACCCGCTGCTCGGCCAGAACATCCGCGGCTGCACCTCCTACGTCCCCGACTTCCCCGCCCTGCGCGCCGCGCCGACCCGGATCGTCGTCGCGGCCGGCAAGGAGTCCGAGGGCACCTTCGCCGCCCGCGCGGCGGTCGCCGTCGCCGAGGGCGTCGGCACCCCGCTCGCCGTCTTCCCGAGCCACCACGGCGGCTTCCTGGGCGGCGAGTTCGGCCAGCAGGGCGCTCCGGTGGAGTTCGCGGAGGCACTGCGCGCGGTCCTCGACGAGAGCGCCAACTGAGCGGGTGGGTCAGCTGACCGGCCGCGCCGACTGAGCGGGTGGGGCAGCTGACCGGCCGCGCCGACTGACCGGATACGTCGGCCGACCGGCTACGTCAGCTCTTCGTCGCGGCGGCGGCCTTCACCGCCGCCGCGTCGACGCATGAAGATCTCCCCATTCATCAGCATGTGTGCCGTTCGACAACCTGTGGACAGGGTCCGCATCCGAAAGGAGGACTAGTTGTTCTAGCGCAGTGCGAACAACTTGTTCTATGCTGATGCGAACAAGGGAGGGTTTCTCATGAACCGAGCCAGGCCGACCACTCCGGCAACATCAGCAACGCCCGCCACAGGGCTTCTTCGCGCGCTCGCCGCGTTCCCGTTCCTCCTCGCCCTCGTCGGCCACCTGACGCTGCTCGCCGTTTGGGACGACCGCATCCCCGACACCCTCGCCACCCACTTCTCCGGGGTCGACGGCGGCCGCGCCGACGGCTTCACCGGCCGCACCGCGTTCGCCGTCATCGGCGTCGCCCTGCTCATCGGACTCGGCACCGGCTGGACGGTCCTCGTCCGCCGTACCGCGCTCTGGGGCGCCTGGGCGACGGCCGGCTTCGCCGGAGCGCTGCTCGGCCTCCTCGTACGGGAGAACCTGGACGCCGTCGACCCGGCCCAGGTCGTCGCCCCGCTCACCACCCTGGCGCTCGGCGCGGCCGTGGCCGCCCTCTGCGCCCTCGCGGGCTGGGCGCTGACCCGCCTCGTACCGGCCGGGGACGGGCCGGACGCCCCCGAGGGCGAGCCCGACGCGCCCCGGCTCACGCTCGGCGCGAGCGAGGTCGCCGGCTGGACCCGCGCCACCGGCTCCCGGCCGCTGACCGTGCTCTCCGTGCTCGCCCTCGCCGCCGTCCCGGCCGGCCTGGTCCTCGCGCCCTGGCCCGGCGCCCTGCTCGCGCTGCTCGGCCTGGTCGTCGGCGTACCCGGGCTGGCCCTCGCCCGGGTCCGGGTCACCGTCGACCGGCGCGGCGTCACCGTCCGGCCCTCCCTCGTCTCCCGGCCACGCGTGCGCGTGCCGCTCGACGAGGTCGCGGGCGCGAGCGTCCGGGAGCTCGACACCGCCGCCGTGCTCGCCGACTTCGGCGGCTGGGGCTACCGGGTCCGCGCCGGGCGTACGGGCGTGGTGCTGCACTCCGGCGAGGCCCTCGTCGTACGGCGGGACAGCGGGCGCGAGTTCGCGGTCACCGTGCCCGACGCGGGCACCGCCGCCGCCCTCCTCAACACGCTCGCCGAGCGGCATGGGAAGGTCTGACCGTGCTCTTCCGTGTCGACCCGGCCTCCGCCGTGCCCCTCGGCGACCAGATCGCCGCCTGCGTCCGGGGCGCCCTCGCCGACGGCTCCGCCGCACCCGGCGAGCGCCTCCCGGCCGCCCGGGAACTCGCCGACTCCCTGGGCGTCAACGTCCACACCGTCCTCCGCGGCTACCAGCGGCTCCGGGAGGAGGGCCTGATCGAACTCCGCCGGGGCCGCGGCGCCCTCATCGTCCCGGGCGTCACCGCCCCCGACCGCGCCCGCCTGGTCTCCCGGCTCCGCGAGGCGGCGGCGGACGCCCGCGAACTGGGACTGACGGACGAGGAGTTCGTGGAACTGGCGCGGACGAGCCTGGGCTAGGCCGTCACGACAGTTCCCGTACGGGCGACCCCGCCAGAAACGCCTCGATGTCCTCCACCGCCTGCCCGAAGTACCGCCCGTAGTTCCCCTCCGTCACATAGCCGAGGTGCGGCAGCGCCAGCACGTTCGGCAGGGACCGCAGCGGGTCGTCCGCGGGCAGTGGCTCCGTCTCGAAGACATCGAGCCCGGCCCCCGCGATCCACCCCTCGCGCAGCGCCCGCAGCAGCGCACCGCCGTCGACGAGCCCCGCCCGGGAGGTGTTGACGAGGTACGCGTGCGGGCGCATCGCCCGTAGCTCGCGCTCCCCGACCAGGCCGCGGGTGCGGTCCGAGAGCACCATGTGGAGCGAGACGAAGTCGCTCTCCGCGAACAGCTCCCGCTTGTCCTTCGCGGGCCGTACGCCGTGCTCGGCGGCCCGCTCCTCCGTCAGGTTCGGGCTCCACGCGCGTACGTCCATCCCGAAGGCGAGGCCGATCCGGGCCACCCGGGCGCCGATCTTGCCGAGGCCGACGAGACCGAGGGTCCGGCCGGCCAGGTCGGCGCCGACGGTGGACTGCCAGGGCCCGCCCTCGCGCAGCGCGCGCGCCTCGGCCGGTACGTGCCGGGCGAGGCCGAGGAGGAGCGCCCAGGTGAGTTCGGTGGGCGGCTCGGAGCTGCTGGCCGTGCCGCAGACGGTGACCCCGCGCGCGCGTGCGGCGGCGACGTCGACGGAGGCGTTGCGCATCCCGGAGGTGATCAGGAGCCGGAGCCGGGGGAGCCGGGCCAGGAGCCCGGCGTCGACGGGGGTCCGTTCCCGCATGACGACGAGGATCTCGCAGTCCTCGACGGCGGCGACGAGCGCGTCCCGGTCGGCGAGGTGCTCGCGCAGGACGCGTACGTCGACGCGGTCGGCGAGCGGACTCCAGTCGGCGGATGCCAGGGCCACGCCCTGGTAGTCGTCGAGTACGGCGCAGCGCAGCTTCATGACGGCATGATCGCGCACGCCCCGGGGCCGGATCGCCCTCCTGCCGACATCGCGATCCTGCAGAGCCGGCTCGGCCCTGGCCCTGACGGCCGCGGCTCTCGTCCGACCTCCCGGGCGCCTCAGGCGGTGGGCGTACGGGTGAAGGAACGGCGGTACGACCGGGGCGGGACGCCGCGGCGGCGGACGAACTGGGCGCGGAGCACCGCCGCGCTGCCGAAGCCGACCGCGTGGGCGACCTCCTCGACCGGCAGGTCCGTGGTCTCCAGGAGCTCCTCGGCCCGGCTCAGGCGCAGGGAGAGCAGCCACGCGTGCGGGGTGGTCCCCGTGGAGGCGGCGAACCGCCGGGCGAAGGAGCGGCGGCTCATCAGCGCCCTGCGGGCCAGCTCCGCGACGGGAAGCGGCTCGTGGAGATGCTCACGGGCCCAGGCGAGGACGTCGGTGAGCCGGTCGTCCCTGCTGTCCTCGGGTACGGGCGTGGCGAGGTACTGGGCCTGGCCGCCGTCCCGGTGGGAGGGGAGCACCAGGTCCCGGGCGATGGCGTTGGCCGTGGTGGCCCCGTACTCCCGGCGCAGCAGGTGCAGGCAGAGGTCGAAGCCCGCGGCGGCGCCCGCGCCCGTGACGACGGTGCCCTGGTCGACGTAGAGGGCGTCGGGTTCGACGGTGACGTCCGGGTGGCGTTCGGCCAGGAGCCCGGCGAACCGCCAGTGCGTGGTGGCCCGCCGCCCGTCGAGCAGCCCGGCCGCGGCGAGGGCGAACGCCCCGACGCAGTGGGCCGCGACGAGCGCCCCGCGCGCGTGGGCGGCGGTCAGCGCGTCGAGCACCGCGGGCGGCGGGGGAGTACGGAACTCCGCCCAGGGGAGGGCGATCACCAGGTCCGCGGCGGCCAGCCGGTCCAGGCCGTGCTCGACGACGAGGGGCAGACCGACGTCGGTACGGACGTGCCCCGGCCGGTCGGTGCAGAGCGCGAAGTCGAAGAGCGGAAGTCCCCCGCCGCGCGCGTCGAACACCTCGGAGACGATGCCCGCGCCGAGCATGCCGACCCCGTGCGGGGCGTAGGCGGCGACGGTGACGAAGGGCGGCATGGGCCGAGTCTGGCACGGGGGCCGGGAGTGGCACGGGGGCCGGGAGTGGTACCGAGGACGGCGGCAGCGGTGACGGCGGCAGCGGTGACTGCGGCACGGCGTTGGCACGATTCCCGCGATCGGTGGCAGTACGGCCACTCGTGAAGATCCGTACCGCGCAGAAGACTTGGGGCATGACGAACCACGACGACGCACCGAGCGCCCGCACCGCCACCTACACGATCCTGACCACCGGATACACGCTCTCCACGGGCCCAGGGGTCGCCGCCACGGTCTCGTACGTGCGGGACGGCGACCGCCATGTGATCGTCGACCCCGGCATGGTGGCGAGCCGCGAGCGGATCCTCGGCCCGCTCGCCGAACTCGGCCTGGGACCCGACGACATCACCGACGTGGTGCTCAGCCACCACCACCCCGACAACACCATGAACGTCGGCCTCTTCGGCCGGGCCCGCGTCCACGACCACAAGGCGATCTACCAGGACGACCAGTGGACCGACCGCGACGCGGAGGGCCACGAGCTGGCCCCGTCGCTGCGGCTGATCCGTACCCCCGGCCACAGCCCCGAGGACATCACCCTCCTCGCCGGCACCGGCGCGGGTGTCGTCGCCTTCGTGGGTGACCTGTGGTGGCGGCCGAACGGCCCGGTGGAGGACCCGGTGGCCCCCGACCACACGGTCCTCAAGGACTCCCGCCTCCGCGTCCTGGCCGCGGCCGACGTGATCGTCCCGGGCCACGGCCCGGCGTTCCCGGCGGACGACACGGCGCCGCTGTAGCCGCCTAGAATGGACTTCCATGTCGAAGCCTGACGAGCTGCTCGTTGACATTGCCGCCACGGTGGAGTCCGGGCAGAGCAATCAGATGTCCATGACGGTGATCGTGGGGGGTGCGGTCCTCACCGGACGGCTGGCACCGGAAGCCCTGTGGCGACAGCGTGTGTCGGAGGTCCTGACGGACTCCGCCCGCCTGGGCGAGTTCTCCGGAGTCTTCAGCCCCTCCGAACGCGCCGACGGGCCACCCACCCACCTGCACTTCCACCTCGCCCGGATCCTCCAGGGCACGGTGGGCATCCCGGAGACCGGCGGCATGTACCGGGTCGCCCTCGAGGACGTCAGTGCCTGGACGGTGGGCGACTTCAGCTACTTCGACCACTGACCGGTACGTCGGCCACAGAGCGCCGGTACTTCGGCCACTGACCGGTCAGAAGGTCGTCTCGGAGGGTGAGGACGAGGGCGAGGGCGAGGCCTGCTCCTCGGCGGTGACCGTGAGGCAGGTGAAGCCGAGCTTCGTCATGGCCCGCACGACCTCGCCGACGCTGAAGTCGCGGCGGTCCTGACGGGTGACGACCTCGCCGACCTGCTTCACGGGGTACTGGCGCCGCCCGATGACGACGACGTCACCGATGGCGGGTTCGGGCTTGACGCCCTTCATGGATTCGAGCACGCCTGCTTTGGTCAGCTCGAAGGGGAAGCGGGCGATGACACAGCGCATGGTGACTCCTGCGGAGAAGTGGTCCAGAAGGGGGGCCTGCCAGGGAAATTCCCGCAGCCGATGAGGGGTACTGAAGGGTACCGAGGTTCTCAGGGTTGCAAAGAGCTGAGGCCCGCACCCCAAAGGTGCGGGCCTCAGCTCGTCAGCTTGTGCTACGCGTCAGCGCCGGGTGTCAGGCGGGGACGATGTTCTCGGCGGTCGGGCCCTTCTGGCCCTGCGCGATGTCGAAGCTCACCTTCTGGCCTTCCTGCAGCTCACGGAAGCCGGAGGCGGCGATGTTCGAGTAGTGGGCGAAGACGTCGGGGCCGCCACCGTCCTGCTCGATGAAGCCGAAGCCCTTTTCCGAGTTGAACCACTTCACGGTGCCAGTCGCCATGCCAAATTCTCCTTCGGGGCAGTGCTCGGAGCTCACACTGTGTGTGCTCCGTGTCGCTGCGATGATCGCCCCGTCCGGAAAAAGCCCGGAAATGAAAAAGGGTGCCCAGCGCCGGAAAAACCGGAAGGGCACTCGTACGTTCGGGACCCACAACTGCAACTGATATCGACAGTAGCACGATGGGGCGGAGTGTGCCGGGTGAAGATTTCGCCCTGTCGCATCCCGTGTGTTTACATGACAAATTTTCACCGCGCGTAGCTTCGAATTCTCACGGGGCGATCGCAGCTATTCGCCCGCGTGGGGCACGGGTCGGACGCGGGCCGGAGACGGGCCGAGCCCGTCCCGAGCCCGTCCCGGGGCGGGCGTCGACCGGGCGTCGAGCGGGCGTCGGGCGGGCGGGCGTCGGGCGGGCGTGGGCGGGTGTCGGGCGGGGGTGTCAGCCGGCGGCCTGCGCGATGAGCGCGGCGATCCGGGCCTCGTCGGCGGCCGTGAGCTCGGTCAGGGCGTAGCTGGTCGCCCACATGGTGCCGTCGTCGAGCTGGGCGAGGTCGCTGAAGCCGAGCGTGGCGTAGCGGCTCTTGAACTTCTGCGCGCTCTGGAAGAAGCAGACGACCTTGCCGTCCTTGGCGTACGCGGGCATCCCGTACCAGGTCTTCGGCGCCAGGCCCGGCGCGTGCTCCTTGACGATCGCGTGGAGCCGCTCGGCGAGGACGCGGTCGGTGCCCGTCATCTCGGCGATCTTCGCCAGGACATCGGCCTCCCCGTCGGCCTTGGCCGAGCGCGAGCCGCGCCGCGTGGTGCTCTTGAGCTCCGTGGCGCGCTCCTTCATCGCGTCCCGCTCTTCCTCGGTGAAACCGTCGTACTTCTTGGCGGACGACCGCGTGTTCGACATGACGGGGTTCCTCTCACAAGGCCGGCTGGGGATGGTGCGGAGATGGTGCGGGGATGGAGTGGGAGATGGCGCGGGAGATGGAGCTGAGGGAGGAGGGGGACTACCGCGTACGGGTCAGGACGCGGCGGCCACGGAAGCGGCCTCCCAGGTGAACCCGTCAGGGTCGGTGAAGGCGCCGGCGCCCTGACCGCCGAGCACGATCCGGTGGGACCCCTCGCCGTCGGCGGGGACGCCGACGTCCTTCGCGAGGGCGCGGCGCCCGTACAGGGCGAGCTTGACCGGGCTGCCCTCGGCGGCGGCGAACTCGACGTACTTGCGGCCGAAGCTCTTCCCGACGGTGAGGCCGTGCTCGACGTAGAACGTCCTGCTGGCGGCGACGTCCGTGGCTCCGACGAGGAGGACGAAGGAGTCGACGCGGCCGGTGGCCGGGCCGGTGTCCTTCTTGTTCGAGGTCGCGACCTTCCAGATGGTCCCGTCCGGGGCCTGGAAGACGCCGCCGTAGCCCCAGAAGGACTTCGACGCGGGCTTGAGCGAGGTGGCGCCGGCGGCGAGGGCCGCGTCGACGAAGTGCCGGACGTCGGCCGGCCGGTCCACCGTGAGGGAGAGCGAGAAGCCGCGGAAACCGGTGGTCGGCGCGTCGGTGGCCCGCAGGCGCACATGGGCGCCGAGACCGGAGGCGGTGTAGAAGCGGTCGGCGGCCGGGAGGTCGGCCACCTCGAGGGTGATGGAGGCGATGGCGTTCATGAGACTCACGCTAGGCGGGGGGTGACCACCGGTGCTTCTCGATTCCTGACCGGTCGCGTGACCTGCTTCGCCACGCACGAGGGCAGCCCGGCCTCGCCGTCGGCGACCTGGCGTCTGTAGACGCTGGGCGAGACGCCGACGAGCTCGGTGAAGCGGGTGCTGAAGGTGCCGAGAGAGGAGCAGCCGACCGTGAAGCAGACGTCGGTGACGCTGAGGTCGCCGCGCTGGAGCAGCGCCATGGCGCGCTCGATGCGCCGCGTCATGAGGTAGGAGTACGGGGCCTCGCCGTACGCCTGCTTGAACTGGCGGCTGAGGTGCCCGGCCGACATGTTCACCCCGCGGGCGAGCGCCTCGACGTCCAGCGGCTGTGCGTACTCCCGGTCGATCCGGTCGCGAACGCGGCGCAACCGCGCCAGGTCCTTCAGGCGCTGCGCCTCGGTCAGTGCGCTCATCCACGCAGGATGACACATGGGGCGAATCCTTTCAGCGCAGTTCGCTGGATGCGTCGGCGCAGTCGTTGGACGCGTCAGCGCACTTGCTGGACGCGGACGAGGTTGCCCGCGGGATCGCGGAAGGCGCAGTCGCGCACGCCGTACGGCTGGTCGGTCGGCTCCTGGACCACCTCGACGTCCCCCGCCTGCACCTTCTCGAAGGTGGCGTCGAGGTCGGGGGTGGCGAGCAGGATCCAGCCGTAGGTGCCCTTGGCCATCATCTCGGCGATGGTGCGCCGCTCGGCCTCGGTGACTCCCGGGTCGGCGCCGGGCGGCGCGAGCAGGATCGACGTACCGGGCTGTCCGACGGGTCCGACGGTGATCCACCGGGTCCTGCCCTGGCCGACGTCGCTGCGCACCTCGAAGCCGAGGGCGTCGCGGTAGAAGGCGAGGGAGGCGTCGGGATCCTCGTGCGGGAGGACGGTGGTGTGAATGGTGATGTCCATGTCCACAAGCTAGTTGGGCCCGCACGCCACCGCTTCTCGATTCCTGACGAATGTGGCCGTAAGACCTCTGTCGGCCGATGGCTCTGGTACGGGGGCACGGACCGCACTTGAATGGGGGTACGCAGCAGGTGGGACCCGCGAGGAAGAGGCACGGACTGTGGCAGGCAGCAGCACGGGGAACGATCCGCGGCGGACGGGTGGGCGCCGGCGGCGGCTGCTGGTCGCCGGACTGGTGGCACTGACGCTGGTACTGGGCGCGGGGGTGTACTGGTTCCAGCCGTGGAAGCTGTGGCAGGACGACACGGTGCACGAGGCGTTCCCGACCGCGCCGGGGGCGTCGGGGGTGCCGGGGGCGTCGGAGGGCCCCGCGAACCCGGCGGACTCGGCCAACCCCGCAGACCCCGCCGCGCCCCCGGCTCCGGCCGACCCGAAGGCGGTCGCCCAGGGCGCCCTGATCAGCCACGAGCACACGACCACCGGTACGGCCAGGCTCGTCCGCCTCCCCGACGGCTCGCACGTCCTCCGCCTGGAGAACCTCGACACCAGCAACGGCCCCGACCTGCGCGTCTGGCTGACCGACGCACCGGTGAAGGAGGGCACGGCCGGCTGGCGGGTCTTCGACGACGGCAAGTACGTCAGCCTCGGCAAGCTCAAGGGCAACAAGGGCGACCAGAACTACACGGTCCCGGCCGGAGTGGACGTCGCCGACTACTCCAGCGTCGCCATCTGGTGCGACCGCTTCGACGTCTCCTTCGGCGCGGCGAAGCTCCTGGCGGTGTAGCGCGGAAGGGAGTTCGTTCAGGCCGCCTCAGCCTCCGCCGCCGGACGCATCCGCTGGACCACGACCCGCCCCAGATCGAGCAGGCTCAGGCCGAACATCAGGACTCCCAGCGGGAAGTGAACCTCCATCACATGGTTGACGCCCATCACTACTTGCAGGGTCCCGAGGACCAGGAATCCGGTCGCGTAGAGGACCGGCCGGGCCGGGGCGCCGCCCGGCCGCCACGCCAGGACGGCGGCGATCAGGTACAGCATCGACATCGCGTACGTGCCCTTGGACCCGAAGTCGTGCACGGTCGCTCCGGCCTCTGAGGTCAGCGCCATTCCGGCGGTGACGGCCTGGAAGAAGATGCTCGCCGTCTGCAGGGCGATCGAGACGCGCACGAACCCCGCGAACCGGCCGCCGCGACGCTCCTCCACCGCCGTCACCGTCACCGTCGATGCCGCTGCTGCCGCCGCCGTCTCCGCTGTCGTCCGCGTGGCCATGATGATCCCGTCCTTCCGCTGCCGGTCGCTCTCTCGACAGTCCGACGACGCAGCCACCGAGAATGTGAGGCGCCGTACCGGGGTTACGGAGTGATGTGGGTCTCGCCGATCATGGCGAGCGCAGATCGAACGAGGGGGACACCATCACCATGAGCGGCAGCCGTACGGACCCAGAACGCGGGCTCGCGCCCGTCGCCGCCCGGCCCGAGGGCGAGTACCGGCAGTTGATCAACGTCGCCTACCGGCTGCTCGGCTCCCTGGCGGAGGCGGAGGACGCCGTCCAGGAGGCCTTCGCCCGGTGGTACGCCATGTCCGGCCGGCAGCAGGAGGCCATCGAGGCGCCCGGCGCCTGGCTGACGACGGTGGTCGGCCGTATCTGCCTGGACGTCCTCGGCTCGGCGCGGGCGCGGCGCGAGCGCTATGTGGGCGAATGGATCCCGGAGCCCCTGCCCGACACGGTGGAGTGGCTGAACGGCCTGCCGGGTGACGGCGGGACCGACCCCGCCGACCGGATCGCCCTCGACGAGTCGGTCGACATGGCCTTCCTCGTCGTCCTCGAATCCATGACCCCGGCCGAACGGGTCGCGTTCATCCTGCACGACGTGTTCCGGTACCCCTTCACCGAACTGGCCACGATCGTCGGCCGCACACCCGCGGCGTGCCGGCAGCTCGCCTCGTCGGCCCGCCGGCGCGTCCGGGCGGCCCGGACGCCGGAGCTGCCGACCGGCGTGCAGGCGCGTGTCATCAAGGACTTCAAGCAGGCGTGGGAGGCCCAGGACATCGCGGCCCTCGTCGGTCTGCTCAACCCCGACGCCACGGTGGTCGTCGACGGCGGCGGCCTGGTCGGCGCGGCACTCCGCCCCATCACCGGTGCCGGGGAGATCGCCCGCTACATCGTCGCGATCGGCGACATGGCGCCCGGCATGACGCTCCAGGTCCGCTCGGTCAACGGCCGCCCCGGCCTGGTGGCCCAACGGGGCGGTACGACCGTGACGGTGGCGGCGTTCGGCCTCGCGGACGACCGGATCACGCACATCTGGGCGGTCCGCAACCCGGAGAAGCTCCAGCCCTGGACGCCCTCAGCGGACGAGTGAGCGGGCGGTGGGCGTCAGGCGGAGGTGACGGGGGGCCGCCGACTGCCTCCGTTCGACGGCCGGGAGGATCTCGTCGCGTACGAGGGGGTGGTGGTCCGTCGCGTCGGCGAGGTGGCGGCGGTGTGCCTGCTCGTCCGGGTACGAGGTGATGACGGCGACCACGTTCTCTCCGGTGCGGACGGGGAGCCGGGGGAACGTGTTGTCCGCCGGCTCGGTGGCGAGTACGGCGAGGGGCGCGGGCCCCGTCTCCCGCAGCGCGGGGACGAGACGGTCGTGGATCAGCGCGGGGCCGTCCTCGTCGCCCGGCGGGAAGTGCCACAGGGATACGGCGACGAACCGCTTCGGTACGCCTCCCCGTTCCGGTGCGGCGCTGCCCTCCCGCCCACGTTCCGACGGGGACACCGCGAAGCCGCTCCCGGCGTCCGCGCCGACCGGCAGCGGCCGCAGCAGCAGGACGTCGTCGGAATCGACCATGGTCGCGTTGGCCCGGGGGCCGTGTGCCGCCCAGACCGGCCCGCCGTAGAAGGCGGAGAGGGCCTCCCGCCGGGTCTCCATGTCCGTGAAGCCGCGCAGCCAGACGAAGCGGTCGGGATCGTCGAGGTCCCGGAACTGACCGAGGACGAGCATCCCGGTCGCCTCCTGGGTCTCGACGAACTCCCGGTCGAACAGCTCGATGAGCTCGTCCCGGCGGCCGGGCCGCAGGGTGTACTGGCGGAGCTCGATCACGGCGGGGTGGACGGCGGGGGCGATACGGGGAGTGCTGGGCACGACGGGCTCCTGGGTGGTTGTTTCGAGCGGGCCGGACCGGACAGACGCTAGGGCCGGGGCGTGCCACCACCTGTCAGTGTTCTCGGTGGCTTCGGTGGCTTCGGTGGCTTCGGTGGCTTCGGTGGCTTCGGTGGTTTCGGTGCTTCGGGTGCCTGGAGCAGAATCCCCCCATGCCCGCCGACCGGTTGTTGTCGATGATGCTGCTGCTCCAGACCCGGGGCCGTATGTCGGCTCGACGTCTCGCCGCCGAGCTGGGGGTCTCCGTACGGACCGCGTACCGCGATCTCGACCGCCTGCAGGCCTCCGGGATCCCGGTCTACGCCGAGCAGGGCCGTACCGGTGGCTACCAGCTGCTCGACGGCTACCGCACGCACCTCACCGGGTTGAGCGAGAGCGAGGCCAGGGTGCTGTTCCTCGCCGGGCTGCCCGCGCCCGCCGCCGATCTGGGGCTGGCGGCGGAAGTGGCGGCGGCGAGACTGAAGTTGCTGGCGGCCCTGCCGGCCGCCCTGCGCGAGGAGGCGACGCGTACCGACGCGGTGTTCCATCTGGACGCTCCGGGCTGGTACCGGGAGGCCGAGGCGACTCCGTATCTGCCGCTGCTCGTGGACGCGGTGTTCGGCCGGCGGGCGGTGGACGTGCGGTACCGCCGCTGGCGCGAACCGCGGGAGGTGGACCGTCGGCTGCACCCGTACGGCCTGGTCCTCAAGTCGGGCACCTGGTACCTCGTGGCGGGGGTCGACGGCAGGACCGCCACCTTTCGGATCGCCCGGATCCTCGACGCGGTGATGAGGGACGACGAACGTTTCGAGAGGCCGGAGGAGTTCGTCCTGGAGGCGTACTGGTCGTCGTACCTCGACGAGTTCGAGGCGCGTCGCCACACGGGCACCGCCACCGTCCGGCTGTCGCCGAGGGGGCGAGAGCGGCTGGCCGACAACGTGCCGCCCGAGGTGGCGCGGGCCTGTGAGGCCACCGCGACGGAGGTGGCGGACGGCGAGGGCTGGATCGAGGCCGTCATCCCGACCGAGAGCATCGGGCACGCCTGCGGGGAACTGCTCCGTCTCGGCACGGACGTCGAGGTCGTCGCACCGGAGGAACTCCGGCGGGCGATGGCCGACACGGTTCGGGCGCTCGCCCGGACCTACGCGTCCGTGCAGGCGTGAACAGTCGCTGTGTGCGCTGTGTGCGCTGTGTGCGCTGTGGTCGTGGCGCCTGTACGCCACGACCACAGCGCCCGGGAGAGAGCCCGCGTCACCGGGTGGCGAGGCGGGGTGCGGCCGGCTCGGCGGTCGTCACGAGGCGGTGGCGACGGCTCGGCATCATCATCGTCGGGTGGGAGACGCTCCACGCCGCGCCCGCGCAGATCAGCTCCTTGATACGGGCGCCGGCCCGGCCCGTGACGACGGTGGACGTGACCTCGTCGTCGTGGGTCACCTTCTGGAAGATGGCGTCGCGGCGGCCGAGGCTGATGCACTGCGCCGCGTAGCCGATCGCGTTCTCGGGAACCTTGCGGCCGGTCAGGCGCGCGGCGAGGGCGTCGGCGGCCTGCCAGGCCATCGGGGACGCCGTGGCGCAGGACATCCGCAGCGGCCTGCCGCCCGGCCCTTCGGCGTACGCGGCGTCGCCGACGGCGTACACATCGGGGTGGGAGACCGAGCGCATGGTGGCGTCGACGACGATCCGCCCGGTGTCGGACACCTCCAGGGTCGTGGCGGCGGCGATCGGGTGCACGGCGAAGCCCGCCGTCCAGACGGTCAACTCGACCGGGATCTCCCGCCCTTCACCGGTGACGACGCGGTGCGCGTCGACACGGGTGATGTCGGCGCGCTCGTGGACCGTGATGCCGAGCCGGTCGAAGACGGTGCGCAGATGACGCCGGGCCTTGTCGCTGAGCCAGTCGCCGACACCGCCGCGGGCGGCGAGGGCGACGTCCAGGTCCGGGCGGGCCTCGGCGATCTCGGTGACCGCCTCGATGCCGGTCAGGCCGCCGCCGACGACCAGCACGGTCCCGCCCGGCGCCAACTCGCCGAGGCGCGCCCGCAGTCGCAGCGCGTCCTGCTTCCCGGCGACGCCGTGGGCGTGCTCGGCGACACCGGGGACGCCGAGGGCTCCGGCGGTGCTTCCCAGGGCGTACACGAGGGTGTCGTAGTCGAGAGTGTCGTGGCCGAGGGTCTCGGCGCCGTGCTCACCGGTGAGGTGGACGGTCCTGCGGTCCGCGTCGACGGCGGTGACCCACGCCGACCGGAGCTCCACGCCGGTGCCCGCGTACACGTCGCGCAGCGGGCGGCTCGGCAGATCCTGGCCGGCGGCGAGCTGGTGCAGACGCACCCGCTCGACGAACTCGGGCTCGGCGTTGACCAGGGTGATCTCGACGTCGTCGCGGTGCAGTCGCTTGGCGAGGCGGCCGGCGGCGATCGCTCCGGCGTACCCGGCTCCGAGGACAACGATGCGGTGCTTCATGGCTGGCTCCCTATCCGGTTGGACTCACCTCCTGAACCGGACAGCCCCGCGATCCCTGACAGGAATCGGATGTGACCTGGGTCACCACAGCTCTCGGAGCGGGTGATGGGGGCCGGCTGCCGCCCACTGGCGGGTGATGCGCTCCAACTTGTCGGGATTGACCTGGATGTGGACCGCCTCGACACCGTCGGGCGTCGGGGCGAGGCAGATGACGCCGGCGATCCGCTCACCGATCGCGACGAGCACGGCGGGACCGCCGTTGACGACGCCGGCGTGGAGTACGGCGTCGCCGCCGGCGATGGCCCGCTTGGCGGCGCTCGGCCGGAACAGCCCGCGCAGGTAGCGGGCGATGCCGAGCGCGCCGATGACCGGGGTCCTGCGGGCCGGAACGCGGGGTCCGCCGTCGGCCACGCCGACCGCGTCGACGGTGAGCAGCCGGATCAGCGGCTCGGTGTCGCCGCTGAGGGCCGCGGCGAGGAACTCCTCGACGACCTTCCGCGCGGCGACCGCGTCGACCTCGGTGCGGGCCCGGTCGGTGGCGAGGTGCTGTCGGGCGCGCCGGTGGATCTGCTGGCAGTTCGACTCGGTGAGGTCGAGGATCTCCGCGATCTCGCGGTGCGCGTACCCGAAGGCCTCGCGCAGCACGTACACCGCGCGCTCGTTGGGCGTCAGCCGCTCCATGAGGGTGAGCATCGCGAGGGACACCGATTCGCGCTGCTCGGCGGTGTCGGCCGGACCGAGCATCCGGTCCCCGGCAAGCACGGGCTCCGGGAGCCACTGCCCGACGTAGGTCTCCCGCCGGGCCCGTGCGGAGGTGAGCTGGTTGAGGCAGAGGTTGGTGAGCACCTTGGTCAGCCACGCCTCGGGCGTCTCGATCCGCTCCCGGTCGGTCGCGTGCCACCGCAGGTACGTCTCCTGCACCGCGTCCTCGGCATCGCCGGCGGACCCGAGCAGGCGGTAGGCGATCGCCTCCAGGCGTCCCCTGGAACGCTCGAACAGATCGGCCTCGTACGTAAGGAGCGGCATCGCCCCATGATCGGCCCTGTACGCGGGCCGCGTCCACCCGCCCGGGTCCGCTCCGTGACGAAGCCGCGAGGTCCGCAGGGAGTCCGCACGGAGTCCGTATGGAGTCCGCACGGAGTCCGCACGGAGACCGCATGGGGTCCGTATGGAGTCCGTACGGAGTCCGCTCACTTGATGGTGGTGTCGCCGAAGGCCTCCAGTACGTGGCGGAGGCCTTCGGCGGTCTTCTCGACCACGTCGCGGTCCACGTCGGCGAGCAGCTGTGCGTAGTTCGCCAGGTGGTCGGCGAAGGCGGCCCGGGTGACCTCGTGTCCGTGCTCGGTGAGGCGGATCTTGATGGTGCGCCGGTCGTCGCCGTCGCGTACGCGCTCGACCAGGCCCTTGGCCTCCATCCTGTCGATGCGGTTGGTGATCGCACCGGAGGTCACCATGGACGCCTTGAGGAGGGCGCCGGCGGTGAGGGTGTGGGGCGGCCCGGAGCGCTGCAGCGTGGTGAGGACGTCGAACTCGCCGTGCTCCACGCCGTGTGCGGCGGCCACGGCTCTGGCCGACTTGTCGACCGCCCGGGCCAGCCGCTGGATCCGTGCGAACAACTGCACCGGCCAGAGGTCCTCCACCACGTCGGGGCGTTCCTTGGCCCACTGGCCGATGATCGCGTCCACGGCATCGCTCATGGCCGACACTCCTCTCAATGGACATCTTCTCAACGTTAAGACACTTGACGTTGAGAGAGTCGGGCTGCTTTTATCTCAACGTTGAGATTATCAAGGCTGAACGACAGGAGCACCCCGTGTCCGAGCTCGCTCTCCGCCTCCGCCGCCGCCCCGCCGTAGCGCCCAGCCCCGCCGTAGCGCCCGCCCCTCCGACGCCGGGTCAAGTTCCGGTCGGATGGCTGGCATTGCTGGCCACCCCGATCGCCGCGAGCGCCAACAGCCCGGTCCTGATCCTGCCCGGCATGGCCGACTCCCTCGGCATCCGTACGGCCACGGCGACCTGGCTCGTCACGGTCTTCGCCTGGGCCATGGCCGTCGGCACCCCGCTGATGGCCGGCCTGCTGCGCCGCCGCGGCCTGGGTGCCACGCTCCGGCTGAGCGCGGCCCTGGTCGTGGCCGGCACAGCGGTCGTCGCCGTGGCGCCCTGGCTGCAGCTGGCCATGGCGGGCCGGGCGGCCCAGGCGGTGGGCGGCGCGGGCTTGATCACCGCGGCGATGAGCCTGGCGGGCTCGGTCCGGCGCATGGGGGTGATCACGGCGGGCTTCGGGATACTCGGCGCGGTCGGACCGCTGCTCGGCTCGGCGATCGCGGGCACGGCCTCCTGGCGGGTGTCCCTCGCCGTCGGGGCGGTCGCCCTCCTGGCCCTGCCGGCGGTCATGCGCCGCGCCGACCTGTCCGCACCCGCGCGGACCACCCCCTTCGACGGCCGGGGCGCCGCGCTGCTGGTCCTGGCGGCGACGGCCCTCGTACTCATCCCGCGCCACCCGCTCCCGGCGGTCGCCGCCGCGCTGCTGACGAGCTCGCTGCTGGCCCTGCACATCCGGTCCCACCCCACGGGCTTCGTCCCCGCGGCGCTGCTGCGCACCCGGGCCTTCACCCTCTCCGCCCTGCTCGCCTGCGCCTTCGCGACCTCGTACTTCACGCTGCTCTTCACCGTCCCGCAGCTGCTGAGCGACCGAACCGACTGGTCGACCGCCACGATCGGCGCCGGCCAACTTGCCGCCCTCCTCGTGGGATCCGTGCTCTCCATGGTGCTGGCCGCGGCCGCGGCCGGGCTGGGCCGCCCGCGGGTCCTGACGATCCTGCTCGTGGTGGGAGCGCTGGCCCCGCTCATCGCCGTGCTGACCCCCTGGGCGCCGCTGCTCCTGCTGGTCGCGACGCCGGCCGTGATCACCGCGAGCGCGGGCCAGGCCACGCTCGCGGTGTACGCCACCCAGGCAGCGCCGAGCGCCCAACGCCCCACGGCGATCGGCCTGTTCAACCTCTGCTACCAGCTGGGCGGCGCCTTCGGCCCGGCGATCGCGGCCCTGATCACCCTGGGCGGCTGACGCACGCAACATAGTCGGCCAGCTACGTTCCGCGCGGGACGGACTTCAACAGCATCGTCCGCGCGGGACAGCCTCGCGAGTCTCTACCGGCCGGAGTCGATGCTCACCTGGGAGGGCACGCAGAACCGGGGGGCGAGCGACATCGTCGCGCAGCTCAAGAAGCCCGAGCTGATGCACGTCAAGACGCGGATCGACTCGACCGACGCGCAGCCCGGGGCGAACCAAAGCGTCGTGGTTCACGTCACCGGCAACCTCGCCGTCGACAACGCCCTCGACAAGCCGCAGCCCTCCGCCCGTTCGTTCAAGGCGGCAACAGCCGGTCGGTGACCGTGTCCGCGAGCTCCTGGACCGGGATCTCGCACGCGGCCTCGGCCTCCCTGAGCAGTCCGCCGACGCCCGTGTCCCAGTCGCGGGCACCCCGGGTGGCGACACCGGTGACCGCCGAGCGGGACAAGACGAAGATCTCCGTGCTGAAGCAGTGCTTCTCGTTCGTGGCCGAGGAGCAGAGCCACGGTCGCAGGGTGACGGTGTACGAGCGGCTCGGACCGGATCATTGCCGAGCCGGATGACGCCATCACGGCGTCGCGGGTGCCGACGCGTCTCCGTCGTGGGCGCCGAAGCGTCTCCGTCGCCGTTGTCCATGCCGGACCGTCCACTCGATGCGGGCCCCGGAGGCGTACAACCATTTGACTGCTCGGGGGTCAAAACCGGTGGGGCGCATGGTGCGCCTGATGTTCTCGGGAGGAATGCCTGTGCCTCTGGCCCGTTCGACGCGACGGCGGCTCGCCGGCGCCGTCACCACCGTTCTCGCCGTCACGCTCGGGGCGACCGCGCTGACCGCCCCCACGTACGCCGCTCCGGTCGCGGGCGGTGTGCTCGCGGCGGAGGCGGCGACGACCGCGGACCCGATCGCGTACCCCAAGAGCGGCAGGCTCGTCGGGGCCGGTGTGACCGGCTTCCTGACGACCTCCAACACCAACATCACGACCTTCCGGCGGTACGCGGACGGCACCGGGCAGGGGTACGACGGCGCGGTGTACCTGCGGTCGACGCCGACCACCGACTTCCTGGTCTTCAGGGGCGCGTACCAGATCACGCAGCGGAACCTGGCGACGAACGGCTCCCTGGAGGTCCCCGTCGGTTCCCTGACGGGCGCCGACGCGAAGTGGGCGGGCGCGGCGGGTGACGCCGTCTTCACGACCGTCGTGACCGAGGCGGGCACGGTGCTGCGCAAGCACGTCGACGAGGCCCCCACGGTGACGGTCACCGGTCTCCCCGCCGACGCGAGCTCCGTCATGGTCACGCCCGCCACCCCCGCGCACGCCAAGGTCGCCTTCACGCAGAACGGCCTGGGCAAGTGGGGTCTCCTCGACCTCGCCACCGGCGTCCTCACCCTCGGCACCCCCGGCGTCGGCGCGCAGGCGGTCTCCGCGACCCACACCGCCTGGTCCGCCGCCGCGGCGACGGACCAGGGCCCCCGGGTCTTCGTCGCGGACCGGGCCACCGGCGCCGTGCAGGAGGCCCCGGTGCCGCAGGCGCCCTCGTCCGGCAACCTCCAGGTCGGCCTGGTCGGCGACTGGGTCCTGTACGGGCAGAAGGGCGGCATGGGCTTCGCCCAGCCGAGCGTCCACCACGCCATCACCGCCTACAACCTCACCACCAAGGCGACGGTGAAGGTGCTCGACCACGCCTACGAGTTCACGTCCGCCCCCGACGGCAGCCTGTACGCGCGCGGCGGTCTCGTCGGCCGGGGCGAGGGCATGTACCGGATCGCGGCCACGGGCGGCGACACCCTGACGGCCGAGCTGGTCGCGGCGACCGGCGAGCCCACCGAGGTCGTCGCCACGGCCTCCACCGTGCCCCCGGCGGTCCTCGACCTCGACCGGGTCAACGGGTTCGTCTTCAAGTGGACGCTGTCCCGCGACGTGTGGAACCCGAAGCTCACCGTCCGCCATGTGCGGACCGGGAAGTCCTACGCCATGACCGGGGCCCCCAGCAGCAGCACGCCGGCGTTCGCCTGGGTCGACAACAACTGGGACGCGGACGTCCCCAACGGCGACTACACCTGGGAGTTCACCGGCGAGCCGGTCAACGGCATCGGTCCGGACGTCACCGCCAAGGGCGCGTTCAAGGTCGTCCGCAAGGCCCAGCCGCACGACTTCGACGACAACGGCAGCCCCGACCTGCTCAGCCGGGACTCCGCCGGCCGCCTGTGGCGCACGGACCTCTTCTACCGTCCGATCGACGAGCGGCGCGGCATCAACGAGGCCGGGGCCAGGACCTACCTCGGTTCGGGCTGGGGCGTCTACGACCGGATCGAGGCCGCCGGCAACCTGGGCGGTACGCCGGTCGGCGACCTCCTGGCCCGCGACAAGTCCGGCGTGCTCTGGCTGTACCAGGGCAACGGCACCGGCAACTTCGCCACCCGGGTCCACGTCGGCGGCGGCTGGCAGGTCTACGACAAGATCACGTCCGGCAGCGACCTGACCAACGACGGCCGCGTGGACGCGCTCGCCACCGACAGGTCCGGCGCGCTCTGGCTCTACACCGGCACCGGCAGCGCCACGAAGCCGTTCCTCCCCCGCAAGAAGATCGGCACCGGCTGGGGGGTCCACAACGACATCACGGCCGTCGGCAACATCGCGGGCGGCCCCGCCGGCGATCTCGTCGCCCGTGACAAGGACGGCATCCTCTGGCTCTACCTGGGCAAGGGCGACGGCACGTTCGCACCCCGCACGAAGATCGGCAGCGGCTGGAACGCGTTCCGGCCGCTGATCGCCGCCGGTGACGCGGACGGCGACGGGCGCCCCGACCTCATGGGCCTCGGCGCGACGTACGAGACGCCGAAGCTGTACAAGAGCACCGGCGACTGGAAGGCCCCGTTCCGAACCGGCGAGGTCATGCACCTGGAGCAGGTCAACGCGAACCAGTCGGACCTCGTGTTCTGACCCCGCGGTACGCACGGAGGGGAGGCCACCGCACCACCCGGCCTCCCCTTACCGCACGGGTGCGAGCCTCTCCGCCGCCGTCCGCAGGGGCTTGGGCACGTTCTTCCTGACGTGGCTTTCAGGTCCGCCGTCTCGGCGACCGTCACGGCCGGCCCTGCTCGCGGCAGCCACGCAGGTGGCCCAGTCAGCTCGTACGCAAGTGGCCCGTGTGCTCTGTCCATTGGGCACTACCGTTGGCCCGATGACAACGAGATCCACTTCGGCCGACCAGCCCACGTCCGTGATGACCTCGGCCCAGGCGCCGATGCGTCAGGCCCGTAACTCCGCCGCCTTCTGGGCCGCGACCGGCCGATGCCGGGGGCATGAGGTCATCCGACGCCGCGGATTCGTCGCGGTCGACGGCGGCCTGCGGGCCGGCCTGCGGATCCTGATCCAGGAGCCGGTCCTCGACCCGGACGAACTGGCCGAGTCGAGCGAGCTGGTACGCCGAGCCGCGGGCCCGGTGAACGTCGAGGATCCGTTCGGTTCGACCGACCTGAGCCACCTGGGCATGCGCAGCTGGCAGATGCCGGTCATGCTGCGCCCGCCCGGGCCGGTCGACGAACCGGCGCTGGACGTGATCCGGGTACGGCGGCCCGAGGACCTCCAGGCGGCCGAGCGGATCGTGATCGAGGGCTTCGAGCTGGCCGGATTCACGCCCTACCACCCCGGCGAGCTGTTCCCGGCGGCGCTGATCGAGCAGCCGGGCGTGGACGTGTTCGTCGCCCTGCACGATGGCGTGCCCGCAGGAGCCGGCGTCAGCCTCGTGGGCGACGGCGTCGGCAGCCACTACTGGGTCGGCACGGCGTCGGCTTTCCGGTCGCGTGGCGTGGGGCGGGCCGTCATGCTCGGCTCCCTCGCCCACATGGCGGACCTGCCGGTCACCCTCACCGCTTCGAAGCTGGGCAGGCCGCTGTACGAGTCGCTGGGTTACACCGTCGCCGCGCCCTCGACCTGGTGGGCCTCTCAGTGATCCGACCGAGGGGTCGGCCCTCATGATGCTCGCGGGGCCCGCCGGTACCGGCGGGCGCACACTCAGCTCAGTCCGAGGCCGGCGGAGGGGATGATGATTCGGCGGCGCGACGGTACTCGGCGTTGAGGCGCTGGGCTTCTTCGAGCTGGTCTTCGAGGATGATGATGCGGCAGGCGGCCTCGATGGGGGTGCCCTGGTCGACGAGCTCGCGGGCGCGTGCGGCGATACGCAGCTGGTAGCGGGAGTATCGGCGGTGGCCGCCACCGGAGCGGAGCGGGGTGATGAGACGGGCTTCGCCGAGGGCGCGCAGGAATCCCTGGGTGGTGCCGATCATCTCGGCGGCGCGGCCCATCGTGTAGGCGGGGTAGTCGTCGTCATCGAGCCGGTTGAACGAGTCGTCTGCTGTCACTTGCACCTCTCCGGTGAACGCGTTGAGGGGCCCTGGTGCCGTATGGCACCAGGGCCCCGAAGGAACTACTACACCATCTGCCGGCCCTGACACTGCACCGGCCTTCGGTTTCCGCCGACCCGACCGAGTTGCTGCCGGGTGCGCGGGGATCGCGGTTGCTCGACCGGAGACCACCTCGCTATCGATGTCCTGCGGTACCCGGGCTCAAGAAATCCGCCCGGGCGATCCTGATGGCGCTCGGCTCCTCCGTTCTTCCCTCGGTGATCCACTGCCTACCCAACGGGGTACTGCGTACTGCCGGCACTGCTCTACTGCGTACCGCACTTACGGGTACCGCGACTGCCATGACAGCGGTACCGCTCACGGCGGCCCCTGATCACTGCGGGCCACCCGGTCCGGTCGTCAGTCCCGTCGCCGTCCTGCGACAACCCTGGCTTCGGAACTCCACCACCGCACCGTCCTGCCAACTGCACCTGCGGTCTTGCTGCCCGGCAGTTCGTCTCTGCCAGGCCCTCTTGTCTCGCTGGGTTACGAGAGAAACCATAACCACGCCACTGTTCAATGTCTACTCTGGCCGAGATAGATTTTCGTGGCTCCCGGGGAGAGGTAGACCTCGGTGGCCGGTCCAGGATCTGCAGAGCAGCCTGCACCGCAGGCCAGGCGCTCGGACCGGCCACGCAGGAGGGCCCGACCAGCGCGTGCTGGTCGGGCCCTTCTTGCTGCTCCGGCTCACTCGGTGTTCAGGCCGCCGTGTCGCCGGCGGACTGCAGCGGCCGTGCGCTCACGCGGCGGGCTGCCGCGGCCGTGCGCTCATGCGGCGGACTGCCGCCCGCTCACGCGGCGGGCCGTCGCAGCGGGACTGCGTCGACCACGGGACACCGGGCCGCGCTTACGCTGCTCGGCCGCCGGCGCGGTGATGGTGACCGGGACGCCGGAGGGGGTCCGGGCGCCGGTGATCCGGTGGAGGGCTTCCTCGCCGGAGCGGACCTGGGTGGTCTGGGGGACGATGCCGGCGTCGCCCAAGAGGCGGGTCAGGCCGCGGCGCTGGTGGGACGTGACCAGGGTGACGACACTGCCGGACTCGCCCGCACGGGCGGTGCGGCCGCCGCGGTGCAGGTAGTCCTTGTGGTCGGTCGGCGGGTCCACGTTGACGACGAGGTCGAGGTTGTCGACGTGGATGCCGCGGGCGGCGACGTTCGTGGCGACCAGGACGGTGACGTGTCCGGTCTTGAACTGGGCGAGGGTGCGGGTGCGCTGGGGCTGGGACTTGCCGCCGTGGAGTGCCGCGGCGCGGACTCCGCTGTCGAGGAGGTCCTGGGTGAGCCGGTCCACGGCGTGCTTGGTGTCCAGGAACATGATCACCCGGCCCTCGCGCGCCGCGATCTCCGTCGTCACCCGGTGCTTGTCGGCGCCGTGCACGTACAGGAGGTGGTGTTCCATCGTGGTGACCGCCCCCTGGGAGGGGTCGACGGAGTGGACGACGGGGTCGGTGAGGTAGCGGCGGACCAGGAGGTCGACGTTGCGGTCCAGGGTCGCGGAGAACAGCATCCGCTGGCCTTCGGGGCGCACCTGGTCCAGGAGGGCGGTGACCTGGGGCATGAATCCCATGTCGGCCATCTGGTCGGCCTCGTCCAGGACGGAGATCGCGACCTCGCTCAGCCCGCAGTCACCTCGGTCGATGAGGTCCTTGAGGCGGCCGGGGGTGGCGACGACGACTTCGGCGCCTCCGCGCAGGGCGCCGGCCTGGCGTCCGATGGGCATGCCGCCGACCACGGTCGCCAGGCGCAGCTTGACGGCGCGTGCGTACGGCGTGAGGGCGTCGGTCACCTGCTGGGCCAGCTCGCGGGTGGGGACGAGGACGAGGGCGAGCGGCCGGCGGGGCTCGGCGCGCTGCCCGGCGGTGCGGGCCAGGAGGGCCAGGCCGAAGGCGAGGGTCTTGCCGGAGCCGGTCCGGCCGCGGCCCAGCACGTCACGACCCACGAGGGAGTTCGGCAAGGTCGCGCCCTGGATCGGGAACGGCACGGACACGCCCTGCGCGGTGAGCGCGGCCAGAAGCTCCGCAGGCATGTCGAGTTCGCCGAACGCCTCGACGGCGGGCAGCGAGGGGGTGATCGTCTTCGGGAGGGCGAACTCTCCCTGTACCGGGACGGGCCGGCGGCCGTGGCCACCCCGGCGGCTGGGGTCTCCCGAACGGCTGGGGTCTCCCGAACGGCTCGGGGCGGACGAGCCGAAGCGACCGGCCCGAACCGGAGCGGCGGTGGAGCCGAAACCGGAGCCGCCGGTGCGGCGGCGGTTGCGGGAGGAGCGGCTGTTCGTACGTGTGGGGTTCATGCAGAACCTTCCTTGATGCGGCACGTCATCAAGGAATTCCCGCAACGGTGGAGCAGTGCGGGGACCATAAGAACGAGCCGAAGAGAATGCGAAAGCGAAATGGCGTGATGTCGAACGAACGCCGAGAGCCCCGCAGGTGCAATCGCTGCCGGAAAACGCGTGTAGCTGGGGCCCGCACCCCGAGGGATGCGGGCCCCAGCTACGAACTGCGCGTCAGCTTCAGGCGGGAACGATGTTCTCGGCCGTCGGGCCCTTCTGGCCCTGCGCGATGTCGAAGGTGACCTTCTGGCCCTCCTGCAGTTCGCGGAAGCCCTGGGCGGCGATGTTCGAGTAGTGGGCGAACACGTCGGGGCCGCCACCGTCCTGCTCGATGAAGCCGAAGCCCTTTTCTGCGTTGAACCACTTCACGGTGCCGGCAGCCATGTCATTTCTCCTTTGGGCATTACGCCGGCATCCACACTGTGCGGATGCCGTGTCGCCGCGATGATGCCCCGCCCGGAAAAAGACCGGAAACTTTAAGTTTTTTGGGTACCAAAACTGCAACTGAGATCGACAGTAGCATGCCGCAGTGGCTTCGGCGCGAAGAATAATCCCGCTCTGCGCGTCGGGGTAAATTCTCTCCCGGTGGGGCGAGTTAAACTCTGCGCCCGCGGGCGTAGATATTGATTCACCCCGAGCGCAGTGTTTCGGAAGCGGGATCCCCGGTTCACGAATCGAACCTGCGGGCACGTGCCCGGCTCGGTGGTCGAGGCGGCTGGACGGGTGTAGTTCGGCACCTGACTCCGGCGCCGTCCGCCCGGAACGGTGCTGCGCCGGATTACATGGGCCTGCGCCTCGGCGCGGGGCGTGCCGGTGCCCTTTCACGGCCCCGGACCTGACGACGGGAAGAGCACCATGGCAGAGCGTGAACCTCGGAACCGTACCGGCCGCAGCCCACTACGTCGCGGGCTCGCCGCCGCCGTGCTCGCAGCCGGCATGCTGACGGCTTCAACGGCAGCCGGATACGGGACCGGCGCGGCCACGCCGGCGCCCGGTCCGCAGTTCACGCCGTTGACGGCGGCCGTGATGACCGAACCGACGCCGTTCGACGCCACGGACGGCAAGACGCACCTCTCGTACGAACTGCTCACCACGAACGCACTGCCCAGCAGCTCGCGGGTGCGGCTCGACCGTGTCGAGGTCCGGGACGCCCGCACGCACCGGGTGGTGGGCTCGCTGAGCGGCCAGGCGCTGGCCCAGGCCGCCAATCCGGTGGGTGACCCCCTGCCGGGTGCGGACGGGTCCACCCCGCCGCCCCCGGCGCCGACGCCGACCGTCATCCCGGGCTCCCAGCAGTGGGTGATCTGGCTCGACCTGGCCCTCGATCGCGGCCAGCGGGTGCCCAAGGTGCTCGAACACCATCTCTCGGGTGCCGTCCTCACCGCCTCCGGCTCCTCCCCGTTCGAGGAGACGGTCCAGATCACCCCGACGGGCCGCACCGCCCCGCTGAACCTGAACGCCCCGGTCCGCCCCGGCACCTGGTACTCCAGCGAGTCGTGCTGCGGCAACACCCACCACCGGCGCGGCCTCGGCCCGATCAACGGTCGCTTCTACGTACCGCAGCGCTTCGCGATCGACTGGTACCGGGTCGGCGAGCGAGGCCAGACCTGGGAAGGCGACCCCGCGCGGCTCGCCAGCTACCTGAGCTACCGGCAGCCGGTCGTCGCCGCGGCCGGCGGCAGAGTGGTGGAGGTCCAGGACGGGATCCCGGACAACGCGCCGCCCGTCACGCCGCCGGTCCCGCCGATCGAGGAGACCGTCGGCAACCACGTCACCGTGGAGGTCGCGCCGGGCCGCTATCTGCTCTACGCCCACCTGAAGCCCGGCTCGCTCAAGGTCCGGGAAGGCGACCACGTCGAACCCGGCCGGGTTCTCGGGCTGATCGGCAACAGCGGCAACTCGACCACGCCGCACCTGCACTTCCAGGTGATGACCACAGCCGAGTTCTTCCCGACCGACAGCCCGCCGTTCACCTTCCGGAAGTTCCGCGTCGTCGGCCAGGTCGAACCCCGGATCTGGGACGACAACGTGGGCCTGCAGCCGACCGGCGTCCTGCCGATCACGCCCTCACCGCACGACGGCCCTCACCATGCGCGGTACCCCCTCGACCGCGAGGTGCTCGAGTTCTGACCGGATTCCGGCCGGACCGACCGTCGGCGTGACCGACGGACCGGCTCGATCGGACAACGACAAAGCCCCAGGTCTCTGGCCTGGGGCTTTGCTCACGAGCCCCGTCGGCGCCCTCTGTTGCTCGTGCTTCCCTGCTCGTGCCGGCACGGCTGTGGGACGGACAAGACGTCGATCAGCGCGAGGCCCTGACGGTGTGGCCCAGAGCGGCGAGCGGCAGTTCACGATCACGTTCCCGCGGGGCCCCCGCTGTTCCCCGCGGTCTCCCGTCCGATCGGGCACGTGAGGGGCATGGTCAACCTTCGTCAGAGGGAGCGTCTCGATTCGTCTGCCATGACGGCATCATCCCTCCCCGGGGCTTTCCCTCAGTGTGTTCCCAGGCCGCCGCCGGAGGGCGACACGACTCCCGATTCGTACGCCGCGATCACCAGCTGGGCGCGGTCGCGGGCGGACAGTTTGGACAGCAGGCGGCCGATGTGGGTCTTCACCGTGCCCATGCTCAGGTGCAGGCGCGCCGTGATCTCGTCGTTCGACAGGCCCCGTGCGATCAGTTCCAGGACCTCGCGCTCCCGTTCCGTCACCCCGGTCAGTGCTGTGGGGGCGTGGCGGGAGCCGGGGGTCGGGTCGGGACGGCGGTTGAACTCCTCGATGAGACGGCGGGTCACGGACGGGGCCAGCAGGGAGTCGCCCGTGGCGACGACCCGGATGGCGGCCAGCACTTCCGCGGGCGGAGCGTCCTTGAGGAGGAAACCCGCCGCGCCGGCCCGCAGGGCGGCGTAGACGTACTCGTCGAGGTCGAACGTGGTCAGGATCAGCACCCGTACGCCGGTGGTCTCGGGGGAGCCGCGGATCAGCCGGGTCGCCTCGATCCCGTCCATGACCGGCATCCGGACGTCCATCAGGACCACGTCCGGACGGTGCAGGCGGGCGAGTTCGACAGCCTCCGCCCCGTCGCCCGCCTCTCCGACGGCGGTGAGGCCGGGTTCGTGCTCGACGAGGGTCCGGAGCGATCCGCGCAGCAGCACCTGATCGTCGACCACGAGCACCCGGGTCACGCCCGTCACACCGTCCTCCCCCGCGTCTCTCATATCGTCGTTGTCGTGCCGTCCTGCGGCAGGCGGACGGAGACCGCGAACCCTCCCTCGGGGCGCGGGCCCGCGCTGAACGTCCCGCCGTGGAACATCGCCCGCTCCCGCATGCCGACCAGGCCGTGACCCGCCGCCCGGTCCTGGCCGGAACCTCGCAGGCCGTCGTCGGTGACCTCGATGCGCACCTCGCGCAGGTCGGCCTCGACCCTCACCCGGCAGCGCGCGGGGGCCGCGTGCCTCACCGCGTTGGTGAGGGACTCCTGGACGATCCGGTGGACGGACAGGGCGAGGCCCGCGGGCAGGGCGCCGTCCGGCACCCGGACGTCCAAGTCGACCTCCATGCCTGCCTGTCGTGCCTGCTCGGCCAGCCCGCCGAGCGCGTCGATGCCGGGCGCCGGGCCCAGCGGGGCCGTTGCCGGGCCCGTGCGGAGCACACCCAGGGTGCGGCGCATCTCGGTCATGGCGGCCCGGCCGGTCTGTTCGATGACACGCAGAGCGTCCTCGGCCTCCTCCGGGCGGTGCTTGGCCACGTGCCCGGCGACCCCTGCCTTCACCACGATCAGGCCAAGGCTGTGCGACACGACGTCGTGCAACTCCCGTGCGATGCGCAACCGTTCCTCGACGACGGCGCGTTCGGCGAGGTACGCGGCGCGATCCTCCTCCCGGGCCCGGCGGGCGCGTACGGCGAAGCCCGCCGCCCAGCCGCCGCCGAGGACCAGCCAGACCATGGCGGCGACACCGACCGCCCCGCTCCAGGTCTCGGCTGGGGTGACGACGGCCTCCCCGGTGAGGACGGCGGTCGCCGCGAGGACGAGCGAGACGGCGAGCACCGGCACCGAGCGCCTCGGGGGCCGGGCGAGGGCGACCGCGTAGAGGACGAGGCCGGCCCCGGCCCACGGCTCGCGCGTGATGTCCAGGAGGACGGCGGCGGAGGCTCCGGCGAGGGCTGTCGCCGCAGCCGGTACGGGCCAGAGCCGGCGGGCCGCGACCGGGAGGCCGACCGCCGCGGCCACGAGCACGCCCGCCCACGCGGGGCCGGTGTAGGAGGGCTGCACCCCGTCGCCCGCCATCCGGGCGAAGCCGACGTACACGGCGGAGATGAGCAACGCGGTCGCCAGGTCGAGCGCGAGCAGGTCGATGCCGTGCAGCCGCCGGGGGACACGCATGGTCCGACGGTACATCGTCAACCAGCCCGCCCGATCAGGGTCATGAGAACCAGTACGACGGTGACTACGAGGGACCAGCACAGCGTGGTTGCCCGGCCGGGCGCCGGGCCGTCGCGCAGCACGGTGACGCCCAGCGGGACGAGCGCGAGACAGAGGCCCGCGACGGCCACCACCGACAGCGGCGTGGTGCCCTTGAGTACGCCGAGCGGCAGCGCGGCCGTGGCGGCCAGGGCGAGCGCTCGGACGGGACCCAGCACGCGCGCCCGCCAGGCCCCGGCAGCGAGGATCAGCCAGCCTCCCATGATCGCGACGTTGAGGGCGCTGAAGATGTGGAAGGCGCCGTACGTGTCCGCGACGAACCGGGCGGCTGCCTCCGCACCCTGCCGGTCGGCGAGTTGGAAGGCGAGGTGGTCCACGCCGGCGTGGAACGTCCGGGCGAAGAGCCCCAGCACGGCGAGGACCCCGCCCCACAGGGCAGCCCCGGGACTGCGACGGCCGATCCGCACCGCCAACACGGCGAGGCCCGGCCACAGCAGGACGGTCCCCGCCGCGAAGGCGCCGTAGGAGACCGCGACCGGGCCGGGGTGCTCCACGCGGGCGGCGAGCTGCTCCGGGAAGAAGGAGGGGTAGGGCAGCCGCAGCAGGACTCCGACCCCCAGCAGCACGGGCGCCGCCACCAGCGAGACACCGCCCACCCACCGCCCGGGAAAGGGTGCGTCGCCGTTCCACACCACGGGCAGGAGCCGGCCTTTGGCCGGAGCGGCGGCGCCGTGTCCGGCGGATGTGCTCCGTGTCGTTGTCGTCATGCCGTGAACGATGCCGCCCGTCGGTGCTCTCCGCGTCGGAGCACGGTCCGATCCCCCCGCCGCTCCCACATCGGACCGTGGTCCGACCCCCGGGACAACGACGAAGCCCCAGGCCGCCGGCCTGGGGCTTCGTTCACGAGCGGATGACGGGAATCGGGCACGGCGTGCCGTCGAGGGGGCGGGGAGGCGTCTTCCCTCAGCCATGGCGGGACCGCAGGCAGTGGTGCCTGCGGCCCCGCTCGGGTGTGCTGGGGTCAGGACGGGTCGCCGTACTGGAGACCGCGTCCGTTGGTGCCGACGTAGACACGCCCGTAGATGTCGGGGTCGCCGGTGATGACGCCGACGCCGCCGATGCTGCCCCACTGGTGGGCGTCGTCGTTGACGCGGAGCCAGGTGGCGCCCTTGTCGGTGGAGCGGAAGACGCCGGTGACGTCCTTGACGGTACCGATCAGGTACAGGGCCTGGTAGGAGGCGCCCGGCGCCGCCTTGCCGAAGCCGAGGGCGGAGGCGGACTGCACCGTCGTGAGCGTGGTGAAGGTGCGGCCTCCGTCGGTGGAGTGCAGCAGCCCCTTGTCACCGCCGGCGATCCACAGGTCCCCGGCGATGCCGGGGGCGGCCGTGAGCCGGCCGGTGGGCAGGTTGCCGGCGCGGGCGGTGAAGGTCGCGCCGCCGTCGGTGTCGGCGTAGAGCGTGCCGCCCGACAGGGAGTAGAAGGTCCTGGCCGAGGAGCGGTCGGCGACGACTGCGGCGTCGTTGCCCAGGCCGTTGACCCTCGACCAGCTCGCCCCGTTGTCGGTCGAGCGGTACGGGGCCTGACCGGCTTCGGTCCAGACGATGGTGGAGCCGTCCGCCGACAGCGCGATACGGCCGTCCCGGGCACCGGCCACAGGCTCTGCCTTGAAGCCGGTCCAGTTGCTGCCGCCGTCGGTGGAGTAGGCGCCGTCCTGCTCGCCGCCACGGCCGACGCGGACCATCATCGAGGGCTTGGACTGGGCGAAGTCGATATCGGTGCTGTTGGTCATCAACGGGTTCTTCAGCCGCCCGGAGGGCACCTTGGTCAGGGAGTCGTGCCGGAAGCCGCCCTGGTCGCCCATGGAGGTGATGACGGTGGCGCCGCCGGGAGGGGCGACCGCGTCCAGCAGCGCGGTCTCCTCAAGGCCTCGGGCACCCATGCTCCAGTGGCTGGTGCCGCCGCTGTCGGAGGCATGGGCGTCCTTGCTGCGCAGGATGCCGTTGCCGGTGCCGTACAGCACGTGCCCGGAGTCGAAGGGATCGATGGCCAGGGCGGTCATCCAGTGCCCGGTGTGCGTGCCGACGTAAGGAGCGCCGGAGGCGTCCCGCGCCGACTTGCCGGCCAGCGCCTTCCAGGTCGTACCGCCGTCGGTGGTCCGGTAGATCTCGTCCTCGGGCCACCAGCGGCCGAGGGTGGTGACCATGACCGTGGACGGCTTGCGCGGGTCGACCGCCAGACCGGAGAAGCCGTGACTTCCCTGGGACGGGGAGATGTTCTTCCACGCCCCGCTGCCCGGCGTGTGCTTCCACACCGAACCCGCCGTCACGCCGTTGGGTCCGAGATTGTCGGTGTACGTCAGGTACAGCGAGCCGTCACCGGAGAGCACGCCGTGCTGCGGCAGCTGGCCGGCGGGCTGCCCGGGGACGGCCCGCCAGGTGCTGCCGCCGTCGGTGGAGCGGTACAGGGAGGTGGATCTGTCGGCGACGCCGACGTAGACCGTCTTGCTGCCGGCCGGGCCGTACGTCACGAAGGAGATGCCGCCGCCACTGCTCGCCCCGTCCTTGACGGGGAACGAGGAGACGCGGCTCCATGTGACGCCGTGGTCGGTGCTGCGCCACAGGCCGTTCTTGCGGCTGCCGAGGAGCAGGTTGGCGTTGTTCGCGGGGTCGACCACCAGCCGCTCGCCCGCCCCGCGGCCGTCCTCGTTGCCGCCCAGCTTGAAGGGCAGGTCGGTGCGCTTGAAGGTGCGGCCCTTGTCGGTGGAGCGCAGGATCGCGCCGTTGCCCGCCCAGTCGTTGGTGTAGGTGCCCGCCCCGAGGTAGAGCCGCTCGGGGTCGACGGGGTCGGTGGCCACCGAGTCGATGCCCAGCAGGTTCCAGTCCTTCTCGCCGACCCAGTCGGTCAGCGGGATCCACTGCTCGGCCGCGGGGTCCCAGCGGTAGGCGCCGCCCATGTCGGTGCGCGCGTACAGCAGGCCCTTCTCCCGCTGGTTGAACACCAGCCCGGTGACGTAACCGCCGCCCACCACCTGGGCGTTGTTCCACACGTACGGTCCGGTCCCGGCCGCCGGGGACTCGGCCGTCTTCACCAGCTTCCACTGCTGGTTGGTGCTGCCCTTGCCGGGGTACTGGATGACCACCGCGCCATTGGCCGTGGAGCCTCCGGAGACGTCCAGGACCTGGCCGCTCCTGCGGGACGTGAAGGTGACGACGTCGGAACCGCTCACCTCGTCGATCCGCCACTCCTGGGAGGCGGAGGCGCTGTCGGTCTGCTGCTCGGCGGCGGCCGCCTGGGCGGACGAACCGCCCGCTATGCCCAGCACTTTGCCGCTGTTGCGGTTCACCAGCTCGTAGTAGCCGTCCCCGGTGGGCCGCAGCTTCCACTGCTGGTTGGCGGTGTTCTGGTCGGTCCACTGCTGGATGCGGGTGCCGTCGGCGGTGGAGAAGGCGTTGACGTCCAGCGCCTTGCCGCTGCGTACGGAGACCAGCCGGTAGTAGGCATTGCCGTCGACCGTCGCGGCCTGCGAGTCGTCCTGCACGAACAGGAGATACGGCACGACGAGGGCGGGCGCTCCGAGCAGCAGTCCGGTCGCGGTCCAGCGACGGCGGTGACGCCCGCGGCGCCCACGGTTCGTGGGGTTCTTCATGGGGGGTGTTTCTCCTTGCGTATGACCGTGGATCGGGCAGTCAGCGCTGCAGGGTGAGGACACCCGGCCGGTACGGCAGTCGGTCGTAGGGACCGCCCGCGGTGGGGGATTTGCCCTGGTAGAGGAACTGCAGGTTGCAGGGGTCGATGGTCATGGTCTGGTCGGGATTGTTGCGAACCAGGTCACCGTGGCTGATGTCGTTGGTCCAGGTGGCACCGCTGTTCGCCTTGCCCGCGAAGGGGCTGCTCTCGCTGCCGGCCTGCGGGGTCCACGAACCGCTGAGGCTGGAGGCCGTGAACGAGCGGAAGTAGCGCCCCTGCGCGCCCTTCGCCTCGACGATCATGAGGTACTGCTGCCGGCCCTGGACCTTGTAGACCTGGGGGGCCTCGAACAGCCTGGCTTCCGTGTCGCTCATGACCGTCGTGTACGACGAGCCGAAGTTGCCCGGGAAGTTCCCGATCGGCATGCTCGCCCGGTAGATCCTGCCGTTGTCACCGGCGAAGAACAGGTACATGTTCTGGTCGTCGGCGATCAGGGTCTGGTCGATCGGGCCGGTGGGGGAGTCGGTGCGGGGGATGCTGCCGGTGAACAGCGGCTGCGGGGCGGACCAGCCGTCGGGGTCGGTGGGGTCGCTCGACGTGCGGTAGATGAAGGGCCACTGGCCCCACTGGTACGCGAGGAGCCAGATCTTCTTGGGCGCGAAGTAGAACAGCGTGGGCGCGACCGCGGGCCGGCTCATCGCCTTCTGTCCGGCGGACGCCATGTCCGACCAGTTGGTGAAGGGGCTGAACGTCATCGAGCCGTACGTCGAGCCGTTGAAGTTCGACCCGTAGACCAGGTGCTTGCCGCCCAGCACCACGTGGGTGAAGTCCTTCAGCGAGGCCCACCCGTTCGCAGGCTGCGCCAGGGCACCCGTCGAATTCCACTTGTACGTCGACGGAAGCGCGCACGTGCCGCCGCCCGATCCGGACGGGGCGGTCCACTTCTGGTTGCCGACGCCCCCACAGGCGTGCAGCTGGAGCTTGGTGCCGTTGGCGGTGGCCGCGCCGACGGCGTCGAGGCACAGCCCGGACTGGACGCCGGTGATCGTGCCGTTGGTGTGGATGTTCCACTGCTGGTTGGTGCCGCCGTTGCAGTCCCAGATGACCACCGCGGTGCCGTTGGTGGTGCCCTTGCTCTTGGCGTCCAGGCACTTGTCGCCGTGGATCTTCAGCTGCTTGCCGGCGGTGTGGGTCCAGCGCTGGTTGGCCTGGCCACTGCAGTCCCACAGCTGCGCCTGGGTGCCGTTGGCGGTGGTGGAGGCGGGGATGTCGATACAGCGGCCGGAGGCCACGCCCTTGATCTCCCCCGTACCGGTACCCGTACCCGTACCCGTACCGTCGGCCGGCTTGCTCGGGGTGGTACCCGGGCCGGAGCTGAGGGCACTCATGACGGCGGTGTACGCGGGCTTGGGCTTGCCGTTGTTGTCGAACAGGAGCGGGCGTTCGCCGCTGCGCCAGGAGTCGCTGTCACGAACGCCCCACACCGTGATGCCGGTGCAACGGGCCACGGACAGGCAGGCCTTGACCGCGCCGGCGTAGTGGGTGGGCGATGCCTGGGCGATGTCCAGCTCGGTGATCTGGACGTCGACGCCCAGGGCGGCGAAGTTGGCCAGGGTGGTCCTGAAGCTCGCCGGCGGGCCGCCCGCTCCGAAGTGGCTCTGGAGCCCTACGCAGTCGATGGGGACGCCGCGGGCCTTGAAGTCCTTGACCATTCTGTAGACGCCCTGGGTCTTGGCGTCCGACCAGTTCTCGATGTTGTAGTCGTTGTAACAGAGCTTGGCCGAGGAGTCGGCCGCACGGGCGGTGCGGAACGCCTCCTCGATGAAGCCGTTGCCCAGGACCTTCTGGAACACCGAGCTGCGGAGTTGGCCGCCGGGGCCGTCGGCGAACGCCTCGTTGACCACGTCCCACGCGTAGATCTTGCCCTTGAAGTGGGTCATCGTGGTGGTGATGTGACGGTTCATCACGCCGCGGAGCGTGTTCGCGTCTCCGATCGAGCCGACCCAGGCGGGGAGCTGCGAGTGCCAGACCGCGGTGTGGCCGCGCACGCGCTGTCCGTTCGCCTTCGCACGGTCGACGATCCGGTCGGCGGGGCCGAAGGTGAAGGTGCCGCGGGACGGCTCGACGGCGTCCCACTTCATCTCGTTCTCCGGGGTGATCATGTTGAACTCCCGGTCGGCGATCGCGGTGTACGCCGAGTCGCCGAGCCTGCCGGCGGCCACAGCGGTGCCGAAGTACCTGCCCGAGGGGGCCGCCTGCGTACCCAGGCTCGCGGCTCCGGCGGAGCTGGGGAGGAGCGTCACGACTCCGGCCACCACCGCTGCGGCCGACAGTCCTGCCGTCACTGTTCGGCGACGCCGGCTGAGCCGGTGCAGGCCCTTCATGATTCTCCTCGGGGGTCGCGGGTCACCCTGGGTGCCGTGATCGTGGGGCCGTGTCGCGTCATGGGAGGGGCTTTCTTCCGGGGATGCGTCCAAGGGGGATATCGGGGAACCCGCCACGCCTGCCCGTCTTGGTGAGCGGCGGGAAGAGCACCCCATGCATGGGAGGCTTCCGCGCTCGCGGTCTCGTAACGGAAAAGTCGCGCCGTCCGGACGATTGCTCAGTGATGCATCTCGCGGGCAGAAAGCGTTATGCCGAGCCCCGTGGTCCGGTCGTCGCTGGGAATGGGCGCACCGCCCTGATCACCGGTGAAGGTGGAGCGGTTCTCAGGCCCCGGGCCTGCGCAGGATGAAGGAAGCCTGGCCGGCGAAGGTCCGAGTGCCGTCGGAGCCATCGAGCCAGACGCCGCCGTCGCGGTGGCGGATGACCGATCCCGGATAGTTGTGCGCGTGCAGGGTCACCGACCCGGCGACCGCCCCCGGCCGCGGACAGAAGGTGGCGTCTTCACGGAACAGGTCGCTGCCGTCGTCGCTGCTCAGCCGCAGCCGCAGGTAACGGTGGCGGAGGTACCGGCCGTCCGCGGCGCGGAAGGTGACGCACCGTGTGTCGGCCAGCCCCCCGACGACCGTGAACGTGGCCGGCTCTCGGCCGAGCGTCGCGAAGTCGCCGGCGTACGTGAGGTACAGGGCGGGCTGGTCCACGGACTCCAGCGACTGTGCGCCCAGCGGAACAGTGCCCGCGGAGGCGGACGGACGCACCGGGGACGGTTCGGCCGAGGTGGTGGTGCGCGACGGGATCGGCGTGGGAGTGCTGACCGTGGGGTTGCCGACCGTGGGCGCGGCGATGACGCCGGGCTGCCGATGCGCCGGTTCGGGCCAGGTCGCGTAGGTGGCGGTCCCGGCGATGAGCACCGCGCCGGTGGCGAGGCTCACCAGCGGATGAGCGGTCACCGCGCTGAGTTTGCCGATCAGCGCACTGTGGAGACCGCCTCCCGCCGTCGCCGTCGCCGTCGCCGTCGCCGTCGCCGTCGCCGTGCCGACGACGGCGTGTGCCGTGGCCAGCCCGGCGGCGCTCGCGGCCGTACCCGACAGCAGGCCCTTGGCGGCCAGCGCGGCGACGAGCCCGGCAGGGACGGCCAGCGGCGCGAGGCTGAGGAGCAGGAGTTCGGCCGGAACCCGTTCTGTCGTCGTCGCCATGCACACCGGGCAGCCGCGGGTGTGCCGCGCGATCCGCTTGCGCCACACCGATGCGGGGAGACCGTCCCAGCCGGCGACGGTCTCGTTCAGCTGCGGACAGCGCGGGTCGGCCTCCAGCGCGGCGACGATCGCCCGGCTCAGTTCCAACTGCTCGCGCATGCGTTGCAGGCGTACTCCGACGTGGGCGACGGTGAGTCCCGTCGCGGCGGCGATGTCGTCACGGCTCAGCGAGCCGGCGCGTTCTTGCCACCACAGCGACAGCAGCGCCCGTTGGTCCTCGTCGAGCCACCGGCCGGCTTCGACGGCCTGCCGGCGCTCGTCCGACAGATGCAGACGCAGGATCGTGACGTCCTCGGGTTCGGCCCCGGCGTCCGGTATCTGGCGTGCCTCGTCGATGACCGTGGTCCGGTCGGAGAAGGTGCGTTGCCGGTGCCAGTGGGTATTGATCTGGCGGAGCGTGATCGACACCAGCCAGGACCGGAAGCTCTCCGGGGCACGCAGGGCAGGCAGGTCGCGCACCACGCGCAGCAGGGTCTCCTGGACGACGTCGTCGGCGTCGGCGTGTCCGCTCAGCGCTCGCCCGACGATGTTGTAGACCAACGGCAGGTACGCGGCGATCAGCTCCTCGCGCGCCCGATCGTCACCGGCCTGCGCCGCGACGACCAGCCCCGCGTGGTCCGCGTCCATGAGCCCCATCCCCACCTCCCTCAGGGGAGCGATCTTCCCTCAGGGAAGCGATCCGCCGAGTACGGCGCCTCACCTTAGCGTCGGCAAGGTATGCGGCCAAAGCCTGAGCCGTGGGCCGACGGACCGGCCCGTGCCGACCTTGGAGGGCCCGGTACCACGCGTTGTGGCACGACGGCGGATCAGCCACGCCACTCGACCAGGACGAGAGTGGCGTCGTCCGAGGTGGCTTCGCCGCGTGCTCGCTTGAGCGTATGGGACAGGTCCCGTGCCACCGCGCGAACGCCTCGGTCCGCCTTCTCCAGCTGGTTCACCCAGTCGATGAGCTGGTCCTCGCCGAACTGCTCCTGCCCGCTCTCGTGCTCCTCGATCAGGCCGTCGGTGAAGCAGAGGACGCGGTCCCCCGGTTCGAGCATCACGCTGCTGACCTGTGGCTGGGCTCCTCCGAAGCCGACGGGGAGGGTGGTGGGGCTGTCCAGGCGGCCCATGACACGGTGCTCGCGGATCAGGACGGGGGCAGGGTGTCCCGCGTTGACCCACTGGAGACGGCCGGTGGTCGTGTCCAGCCGCATCATCTGTGCGGTGACGAAGTGGTCGGGGGCGAACTGCTCGGCCACCGCCCGGTCCATGAAGAGGTAGATCTCGGACAGCTCGATGCTGATGCGGCGGGCGTGCCGGTAGGCGCCGATGGCGACGGTGGCCAGGGTGGCCGCGTTCAGGCCGTGGCCCATGGCGTCGATCACGGCGAGGTGGAAGGTGTCGCCGTTCAGGGCGTAGTCGAAGCTGTCGCCCGCGATGTCGTAGGCGGGTTCGAGGACTCCGGCGACGGCGACGCGCGGCATGGTCATGGTCAGCGGCGGCAGGAGCGACCACTGGATCTCCGCGGCGACGCTCATCGGCTCGCTGCGGCGGGTGCGGAAGAAGAGGTCGGTGTGGTTGTTCTTGGTCTGCAGCAGGTCGGCGGCCAACCCCGCGATCCTGCGCAGGATGCGGCGGTCGTCGTCGTCGACCGCGTCCAGGGTGACGGCCAGGACGGCTTGGTCGCCGCCGTCGAGCAGCGGTAGGTGGACGCGTACCCCATCGGCCAGCGCCAGCTCGACCGGGCGAGACGTGAGGAAACACCTGCCGGCCTCCGAGTCGTCGATGGAGAGGGGCTCGCCGCCCGTCAGCCCTTCGGCGAGCAGGGGCACCAGCCTCTGCTGCCCGTAGTCCTGAAGCAGGATCTGCGGATCCCTGCCCCCCAACCGGCCCACTGTCTCGGCGATGACCAGCCCGATCCGGTCGGGCGGCAGCTCGTGCGCCCGGTCCAGGACCGCGCCCAGGAGTCCCTCTCCGAAGCTCTCCGAGCGATCGGGTTTCCCGAGCCGTCCGAGGGTCATCCCGTTGCCTCCAACCGAGCGGCGATGACCTCGCCCGGTCCTGCCGTACGGGGCGGGTGCCGCGGCCGCGCGGCGACTGGGTACCGGAGCGGCCCGTACCAGAGATGTGGCCTTCAGGATGCTCCTCGGCGGCAGGTCACGCCACATGGCCACCATGTGGGGACACCGGTTGCAGGTGGCCGGGCCTCCCTCTCCGGGCCCTTTCGAGCCCGGCAGGTCCGGAGGCGGACCGGCTCAGCCGCCCTCTTCCTCCTCCGCTTCCATGAGGCGGATGCCCTGGTGGGTGAGCGAGACCATCGCGGGTGTGTTTCCCGGCTCCCAGTCGACGGTGACCAGTCCCTCGCCCGCGAGGTAGGAGCAGGCGGCGGCGAGATCCTGCTCCGGGATGCGCAGGTCGTGGTTGAGCGCGGCTCCGGTGATGCCGAGCAGGCGGTTTCCTTCGGCGGCCGCGTAGAGCGCCTGGAGGATCTGTCGGCGGTACCGCTGCCGCTCGTGGAGTGTCGCCATGGCCGCGTGGTCCTGTCGTGGTGTGGTGCCGTTCGTGGCCGGTCAGCGTTCCTCGGGGTGGGGGCCGGTGCCGGTGGGTGGTCTGCTGGTGGCGAGCCAGGTGCGGGCGGGTCCGGCGGTGGTCTCGGTGTCGACGGTGAGGTGGAGCCGTGTGCCGCCGCCCGGCACGGGGTAGCTGCGCTGTTCCGTCCCGGCGAAGCACCGGCGGATCACTTCGGCGACCGCGCGGGCGGCCTCGGGGGTGGCGGAGACGATACGGATCTCGGCGTGTTCGGCCTGCGGCAGTGGTTCGTTCTCGGTGGGGTGCAAGACGGGCGTGCTCCGTTCGGGACAGAAGCGAGAGGCCGGCGGGTGGGTTGTCCCGGGTGTCGGGTGCCCCACCCGCGGCCTTCGGCCGGAGGAGTGGTCTGAGGTCGGGCAGGTCACGGCCAGGTGCCTGTAGGCCGCCGATCGGCGATCCGTTCGGGCGCCCCGGGGTTGTTGTGACCGGGGGGACGGCTGAGGGAGGGGTAGGGGTCGCTGAAGTGGTGGGCCGCTATGCGCGCGTCGTGCTGGGCGTTGAGCCGGTGGATCAGGCGTGTGCCGAGCGCGATCAGAAGTGCGGCTGCCAGGAGCGTGATCACGGTCTCCATGTCCTCACCTCCCGGTGTGTCCCGGCAGCGGGATCATCCGCGCGCCGACGACGGGGTGCGCCGCTGGGTGCGACCGGGGCGCCGGGTCGGCCCCGCCGTCGGTCTCCCAGGCGTCTTCGCTGCTCCGTGCCTCCCGCATACGGCGGCTGGTCGCGGCCTCGCCGGACATCAGCGAGCCCGCGGTGAGAACGCTGCCGGGGAGCGCGGCGGCAGTCATCAGCCGGGCCGCGGAGGCGGGTTCGGTCTCGGGCGGAATGACGAGCAGGTCGCAGCGGCCGGTCGTGTAGGACAGCAGGATGACCTTGTCCGGGTCCTGCTCGGTGAACCAGCCCACGTGCAGGACGTGGCCGGTGGCGGCGACCTTGTGCGGGACGACGGGCCAGTGGCCGGGGTTCACCAGGACACGGGTGATGCGGCCCGAGCGTCCTTCGAGGGCGTCGGCCAGCGCCGGCAACTCGGCTGCCAGGTCGCGGGAACGGGGCCACCAGGCGCCGTCGAGCCGACCGGCAAGGGTGGTCTTCGGGGTGAGCGACAAGCGGGCCGGAAGTCCTGGGGAGAGGGCGCGGTTCGCTGTCCTGTCGAGGGTGGTGGTCATGGCGGACCTGCCCCCGGGCCGCCCGTCGGCAGCCCGGTTGTTCGTTTTCCCCGGAAATGACACCTGCGTGAAAGCTGGTGCTCGAAGTACTTCCGGTACTTCCAGCGTACGTCCGAACAGTCCGTTCACGGCCCGATACGGGGAGGGACTTCCGGTTCGTACGAAAGAGTGTGCGGCGACGGGCGGACCTGCGGGAGCCGGAGTTACCGTGAGATGACGGCACGGTCGCCCCGCCGGCGGCCTGTCGCCCCGTGGGCGCGGCCGTGACGGGCCGCGGCACTTCACCCGTAGACGAGCGGATCCACCATGGCCGACTCCGACATCCCGCCCCCCTTGCTCCTGCCGGACGAGATCCACCAGGCGGTGCGCCCCGGTACGGCTCTGCTCCGGCTGGAGACGACGCACTCCCGGCAGGGCGTCCTCGACGGGGCGTGGTGGCCGCGCACCCGAGACGTGGAGCAGGAGGTTCCCGCGCTGGTGGGAGCCCTGACCGAACACCTCGGACCCATCACCCGGGTCGGCCTGGACGCCACCGCGTGGGACGCGATCCCGCCCCGGCTGATCATCGGCGACCAGGTCGTGCACCTCGACTCCTTCCCCGTCGGCGACGACACCGTCCTGATCACCCGAGGCGACAAGGACCACTTCGCACTGATGGTGGTGCCGCCGGACACGGAACCCGACGCCGCCCGCACGGCCATGGCCCGTGCGGTCCGCGCGGACAACATCACGCAGGCCACCGAGCTCCTCGTCGCCGCACTTCCCCCACCGACGACCGAACAGGGAGGAGAGACATGATCCAGACGGCGGACATCCGCGAGTGGCGCAACCAGGCCGTGGTGGACCCCGGCGGCCACAAGATAGGCGAACTGGAATCCGTCTACGTCGACACCAGCACCGACGAACCGGCCATGGCCACGGTCCGCGTCGGCCTGCCCACCCGGCACCGCCTGGTGTTCGTCCCCCTGGAAGGGGCGACGGTGGGGCCGGGGTACGTGCGGGTCGCCCACGACAGGAAACTGGTGAAACAGAGCCCCTCCATCGGCCCGGACGACGTCCTGCCCTTCGAGGACGAGGAAGCCGTCTTCCGCCACTACGGCCTCACCTACGAACCCGGTACGAACGACGAACGGCAACTCGCCAGACGCTGAGCCCCCGACCGCCGGGAGGTGGCCCCATGACACTCTTCCTCGCCCTGATCATCATCGCGATCATCCTGGGCCTCATCGGCGCCGTCGCCGACGGACTCCTCTTCCTGCTGTTCATCGGCATCGCGGTACTCGTGGCAGCCTTGCTCTACATGGCCATGCGCACCCGCCGCTCAGCCCGCCACCGCCCGCTCCGGTGACCTCGGGACCTGGTCAGGTCCAGCCCCGATGCCAGCGGTTGCCGCGACCAGCCCGCTGCCGACGTACCGTGCCCATCTCTTGGCCTCGGGGCCCTGGACGCCGTCGTCCCGGAGGGGACCGATCCGCTGGCTGTGAGGACGCTGATGCTCGGCGATGCCTACCGCACACCGGTCACGGTCACCTCTGCCGCGCTCGAAGAGGCCCTGCGGACGCTGGGGTGCGACGCGGGCCTCATGGCGGCGGTCGTCACAACGGCCCCAGCGCATTCACTCCGCCGAGGCCGCCCTTCCGGATCGTCACACGTGAGCGTGCTCGATCCATGTCCCATTGTACGACCGCGGGCCTGACAGGTCGGGAGGGAGAGCTCGACAGGTCTTGCGTTCGCGCAGTGTGACGGTGCCACCGCCGACCCGACAGCCCGATCCTGAACCCTCAGCGGCCGAGGTATCGCTCGATGGCCGCGGCGGCGGCCTCGGGGGACTCCTCCGGTGCGTAGTGTCCCGTGTCCGGGAGCACCTCCAGCTGAGCATTCGGATACCACTGGATCCAGGTCGCTCGCATGGCCTCGGGCCCCAGCGCGGGGTCGTTCGCGCCGGCGAGGAGGAGGACGGGGACCGGGTTGTCCTTCACCCGCTCGTGGAAGTCGACACGCGCCCAGGAGTCCAGGTACGTGCGAAAGGCCGTCGCCGAGGAACATCCCACCGAGCGGCTCACCATCCCGTCCAGCCAGGCGTCATCGCGCAGCCCGCCGGTGGTGTTGTCGATGATCGCCCTGCGGTTGCCGGGATTCTTCGCGGCCCCGGCGAACAGCTCCCACATCTCCCCTTCGAGCGGGAAGCCGGACGCAGGTACCGGCGAGATGCCGATGATCGAGCGGATGCGCTGCGGGGTCTCCAGCAGCATCAGTTGGGCCGCCTTGGCGCCCATGGAGTGGCCGATGACCGAGAAGGACTCCCAGCCCAGATGGTCGGCCACGGCCAAGGCATCCCCGGCGACCTCGTCCATCGTGAACGCGCCGTCGGCGTCGATCGCCTCGCCGTAGCCGCGGCAGTCCAGGAAGGCGTAGCTGAACGCGTCCCCGTTCAAGTGGTCACGCATCGGGTCGAAGCTCGACCTGTCGCCGAACCAGTTGTGGAGCAGGAGGGCTCGCTCGGAGCCGGTGCCCATGACGTCGTGCGGAATGACCTGTCGTGTCACAACATCCCCTGCTCATCAGGTGGTCGTGTGCTGCCGGCGGTCACCGGCGACCAAGTCTTGCGATCTCCGTCCGGCGGATGCGACGCGACGCCCCGCGATGCGGGCATTCACTGTCGAGTCGAACCTGCAGAGCGGGGAAAGGAGGTGCGCAGTCGCTTCCGGCGCGCCTCGACCGGCAGGGCCGTGACCTGCCGGCTCGGGCGGCCTCGGCGCGGTCCCGCCGGGTGCGGCGGTCAGCCTCGATGAGGCATGACGTCGACGCCGTGTGCGGCTGCGAGCCTCAAGGTCGGGCGTCGGCCTGGACGTTACAGAGCTCGGCGCGGTGACTGTGGACCGACCGGGCTCTGGACGTGCGGACGAGTACTGCTCCGGTCAGGGCGGCTCAGAGCGGCTCAGAGCGGCTCGTCGTGAAGGTCCTCTTCGCGCAGCAGCTCGTCCTCGCGGCGCGAGGTCTCCTTCTGGCCCTGCTTCTGTCCCCGTTCGCGGGACTGCCTGCCCGGCTGGGGGTGCGCGGGGTCTCCCGGTCGCTGGTGCCCTTGTGCCTCGCGGCCCTTGCCCGGCTCCTGATGCTTGTCCTGCTTACCGCCCATGACCGCGACTCCTCCTGATGCGTGGGTACGGACTACCTCGGATCACGCTCACACGGACAGCGACCGTCTGCATCAGGTCGACCGCGAAGCGAGGCACACGGGTGAAGCCCGTCCCGATGTGGCGGCGTCGGAGGCCGGAGGAACCGGCCGAGCTGCGCCGTGCCGGCATCGACCTCGACACCGGCTCGGTACGGGTTCGGCGGGCCGCTCCGGAGCCGTCGTCCGCAAGCTCCCGCCCCCGCCCCCTGGCTCCAACGCAGCCGCACGCGAAGGGCACGCGAGCCCCGGATAGGTCTGGACAACAAACAAGCCCCAGGTCGCTGACCTGGGGCTTCGTAGAAGAGCGGATGACGGGAATCGAACCCGCGCTATAAGCTTGGGAAGCTCATGTTCTACCATTAAACTACATCCGCGCAGCGGCCCGGTGATCGGTGCCGCATCGTTGCACACTGTACCCCATGCGCCACTTGAGGCGAAGCTTGTGCTTTTTCGGGTGCGGAGTGCCGTCTGGAGGGTGTCCCGTTGATCCCCTAATGTGGCTTCCCGTCCACCATGTGTGTAGGGGAAGGGACTTGATGGGTTCGATGGAGCGCACCGTCGTCCGTTGTGCCGAAGGGCATGTGTTCAGTACCGCTTCGTTCCCGTTGCAGCAGCTCGGGGCCGGGCGGATCGGGCCAGGGCGGCTCATCCGGTGTCCGCGGTGTGCGCGGCTGCGGCACGCGGTGCCGGTGGAGACCGGGCGGCGCTGACCTGCGCCCGGGGCGCGGATGCCTGCCGATTGGGGCAGGTCCGCGCCCTCTGCGTATCGTGGGGGCGTGCTTCTCTCAGACAAGGACATCCGGGCCGAGATCGATGCCGGACGGGTGCGCATCGACCCGTACGACGAATCCATGGTGCAGCCCTCGAGCATCGACGTGAGGCTTGACCGCTTCTTCCGGGTGTTCGAGAACCACCGCTACCCCCACATCGACCCCGCCGTCGAGCAGCTCGACCTGACCCGTGAGGTCGAGCCCGAGGGTGACGAGGCGTTCATCCTCCACCCCGGCGAGTTCGTGCTCGCCTCGACCTACGAGGTCATCACCCTGCCGGACGACATCGCGTCGCGGCTGGAGGGGAAGAGCTCTCTCGGGCGGCTGGGGCTCGTGACGCACTCGACCGCCGGGTTCATCGACCCGGGTTTCTCCGGGCACGTGACCCTGGAGCTGTCGAACCTCGCCACCCTGCCGATCAAGCTCTGGCCTGGCATGAAGATCGGCCAGCTGTGCATGTTCCGGCTGAGCTCGCCCGCCGAGTTCCCGTACGGGAGCGAGCGGTACGGCTCCCGGTACCAGGGCCAGCGGGGGCCGACGGCCTCCCGCTCGTTCATGAACTTCCATCGGACCCAGGTGTGAGGCGGTCGCAGGCATGAGTGAAGTACGCGAGAACCTGACGTACGAGGGTTTCGGGCGCGCCGTCCGTGAGCTGGCGCAGACCATCGCCGACGACGGCTACGAGCCCGACATCGTGCTCTCCATCGCCCGGGGAGGGGTGTTCGTCGCCGGCGGGCTCGCCTACGCCCTCGACTGCAAGAACATCCATCTCGTGAACGTCGAGTTCTACACCGGGGTGGGGACCACCCTGGAGATGCCGGTCATGCTCGCGCCCGTGCCCGACGCGATCGACTTCAGCGACAAGAAGGTGCTCATCACCGACGACGTCGCCGACACCGGCAAGACCCTCAAGCTCGTCCACGACTTCTGCGTCGACCACGTCGCCGAGGTCCGCTCCGCCGTCATCTACGAGAAGTCCCACTCCCTCGTGAAGTGCGAGTACGTGTGGAAGAAGACCGACGAGTGGATCAACTTCCCCTGGTCGGTCGAGCCGCCCGTCGTCAAGCGCGAGGGCCAGGTCCTCGACGCCTGAGCCCGCGGGACGAGACGCCAAGAGGCCCCCACCGGGTGCGGTGGGGGCCTCTTCGTGTTCCGTTTCCCGTGTCGTCAGAGCATGCCGAGCTTGATCAGGCTCAGCAGCGCCACCAGCTGGATCGCCGACGCGCCCAGCGCCTTCGGCCACGGCAGGTCGTGCGAGCGGCTCACCATCATCGTGAAGAGCGCTCCGGCCGCCAGCCAGGTCAGCCAGCCGATCACCTGGACCAGGCCGTTCTCGCCGCCCAGGAACATCGCGAAGACGAGCCGCGGCGCGTCCGTGATCGACATGATCAGCATCGACAGGCCCACCGTCGGCTGCCACGCCCCGTCGCCGCCCAGCTGGCGCGCCAGCGTGTGCGTCACGGCGCCCAGGATCAGTCCGCCGACGACGAAGGCGACGCCGGTCATCAGGACGGACGGGATCGCCGTCGACAGGGTCGCGTTGATCACCTCGTCGCGCGCCGTGTCGAAACCGAACAGCGCGAGCAGCCCGTACAGGAAGGTGACGATCAGCGCCGGGCCCCACACGGCGTGGTCCCGCATGCGCAGGAACGTGTCCGCCGGGCGCAGCACGATGCCGCTCAGGAGCGCCTTCCACGGGAGCCGGGGGCCCGTCGGGACGGGCGCGGCGCCGGGGCGGTGGGTCGAGGCGTCGCCGTAGGGGTCGTCGACGCTGAACATCTGGGTGTGGCCCGGGTTGTTCGCCGTCGCCGCGTGCGGGTGCTGCGGCTGGCCGTACGGCTCGCCGAAGTACTCCGGCTCCCCGTAGGGCTGTCCCTGCTGTCCCTGCTGTCCCTGCTGCCCCGGGTATCCCTGCTGCCCCTGCTGCCCCTGCGGTGGCTGCTGTTGCCACTGCTGCTGCGGGTACGGCGGCGGGGCCGCGTTGTACCCGTACGGCGCCTGCTGCGGTTGATTGTGCGGGGGGCGGTTGTCCCGGCCGCGTCCGTTCCTGAATCCAGCCACGTCGTCGAACGTACCCGCTTCCGCCGTGCGGGCGCTCCCCGGACCTGTCCTTGCCACTGAGCTGTGACATCCCCTAGGGGGTTGAGCGGAACCGCCGTGGGCCGTGACACGGTCGGTGGGCAGGCTTGCGGTCGTCGTTACAAATCCGACGTATCACCTCAATGTCGTACTCGTAGCTTCGGAGATGTCAGCGACCCGAGCAAGGAGCTCTTCCGATGCGTGTCACCCGTCGTTCCGCCCGTACCGCCGCCGTCGCCACCGGGGCCGTCGCCGCCCTCCTCCTGCCGGCCGCCGGAGCCTTCGCCGCCGACGGGCCGGACCAGGGCCCGGACCCGACGCCGACGTCGAGCGACGAGTCGGTTCTCTGGCGGAACGTCGACCTCGCCGACGGTTCCCTCGCCAAGGTCTACAAGGACGGCCCCGATCGCTTCTCCGCCGAGATCTACGCCGGTGGGTCCCTGATCGACACCCTCGTCAGCACCGACGGGCAGCCCGCGTACGGGCAGAACAACGGCCTCCATGTCGTCCTCCGGCCCGACGGCACCGTGCGGTCGTGGGTCGAGACCACCCCGAAGCCCGCCCCGAAGCCGGAGCCCAAGCCGACCCCGAAGCCCCAGCCCAAGCCCCACCCGCACCAGAAGAAGAACACCGTGCGCGCGGCCGACGCCCGGATCACCCTCCCCGACGGGAACGTCGCCAAGTTCTTCGCGAGCAAGAGCCGGCCCCGCGTCGAGCTCACCCAGAAGAACGGCGCCCCCATCGGCTCCCTCGACCTCGAGCACCCGACCGCCGCCCACCACGGCTGGACGTACAAGCTCGTCGACGCCGGCAAGCACCACTACAAGCTCGCCGCCATCGACACCCCCAAGCAGGGTGCCAACAGCTGGGTCTACGACTTCCAGGGTCGGCTCGTGGAGAAGTACGTCGCCCAGAAGACCGCCTGATACGCCTGACACAGCAGAAAGGGCCGCCCCGCGCTTCACGCGCGGGACGGCCCTTTCACATCAGCCTCAGGCAGCCGGTTCCGGCTCCGGCTCCTCGGCCGGTTCCGGCTCCGGGTCCACCGGGGTCTTCACCGAGTCGAGGAGCAGCTGGGCCACGTCCACGACCGTGACGGACTCCTTGGCCTTGCCCTCGTTCTTCTTGCCGTTGACCGAGTCGGTCAGCATGACCAGGCAGAACGGGCAGGCGGTGGAGACGATGTCCGGGTTGAGGGACAGGGCCTCCTCGACGCGCTCGTTGTTGATGCGCTTGCCGATCCGCTCCTCCATCCACATCCGGGCACCACCGGCGCCGCAGCAGAAGCCGCGCTCCTTGTGGCGGTGCATCTCCTGCTGGCGCAGGCCGGGGACGGCGGACATGATCTCGCGCGGCGGCGTGTAGACCTTGTTGTGACGGCCCAGGTAGCACGGGTCGTGGTACGTGATCAGACCGTCGACGGGGGTCACCGGGACCAGCTTGCCCTCGTCGATGAGGTGCTGGAGCAGCTGCGTGTGGTGGATGACCTCGAACTCGCCGCCCAGCTGGGGGTACTCGTTCGCGATGGTGTTGAAGCAGTGCGGGCAGGTCGCGACGATCTTCTTGGCCGACTTCGGCTTCTTCGTCGACTCGTCCTCGTCGTCCTCGCCGAACGCCATGTTCAGCATCGCGACGTTCTCGGCGCCGAGCTGCTGGAACAGCGGCTCGTTGCCCAGGCGGCGGGGCGAGTCACCCGTGCACTTCTCCTCGCCGCCCATGATCGCGAACTTGACGCCCGCCATGTGGAGGAGTTCCGCGAAGGCCTTCGTGGTCTTCTTGGCGCGGTCCTCCAGGGCGCCGGCGCAGCCGACCCAGTAGAGGTAGTCGACCTCGGTGAGGTCCTCGACGTCCTTGCCGACGATCGGGACCTCGAAGTCGACCTCCTTGGTCCACTCGACGCGCTGCTTCTTCGCCAGGCCCCAGGGGTTGCCCTTCTTCTCCAGGTTCTTCAGCATCGTGCCGGCCTCCGAGGGGAAGGCGGACTCGATCATCACCTGGTAGCGGCGCATGTCGACGATGTGGTCGATGTGCTCGATGTCGACCGGGCACTGCTCGACGCAGGCGCCGCAGGTGGTGCAGGACCACAGGACGTCGGGGTCGATGACGCCGTTCTCCTCGGCGGTGCCGATGAGGGGGCGCTCGGCCTCGGCGAGGGCCGACGCGGGGACGTCCTTGAGCTGCTCCTCGGTGGCCTTCTCGTTGCCCTCCATGTCCTTGCCGCCACCCGCGAGCAGGTACGGCGCCTTGGCGTGCGCGTGGTCGCGCAGCGACATGATGAGGAGCTTGGGGGAGAGGGGCTTGCCGGTGTTCCAGGCGGGGCACTGCGACTGGCAGCGGCCGCACTCGGTGCAGGTCGAGAAGTCGAGGATGCCCTTCCAGGAGAACTGCTCGACCTGGGAGACACCGAAGACGGCGTCCTCGGCCGGGTCCTCCCAGTCGATCTCCTTGCCCGCGGTCGTCATCGGCTGGAGCGCGCCGAGCGCGGTGGAGCCGTCGGCGTTCCGCTTGAACCAGATGTTCGGGAAGCCGAGGAAGCGGTGCCAGGCGACGCCCATGTTCGTGTTGAGCGAGACCGTGATCATCCAGGTGAAGGACGTGACGATCTTGAGCGCCGCGACGAAGTAGGTCAGGTGCTGGATCGTGCTCAGGTCCAGGCCGTCGAGCAGCGCGATCAGCGGGTACGAGGCGAAGAAGCCCGGCTCCCAGCCGGTGACGTGGTGCTGGACGCCTTCGAGGGCCCGCAGCGTCATGATGCAGAGGCCGACGATCAGGATGACGGCCTCGACGAAGTACGCCTGGCCGGTCTTGGAGCCCGCGAAGCGGGACTTGCGGCCCGCCCTGGTCGGCTTGCTGAGCTGCCGGATCACGATGAGGGTCACGATGCCCAGGACCGTCATCAGGCCGAGGAACTCGGTGAAGATCTCGTACGGCAGCCAGTCGCCGATGATCGGGATCAGCCAGTCGGCCTGGAAGAGCTGGCCGAAGGCGTTGACGATCGTCAGGAGCAGCGAGAAGAAGCCCACCGCCACGAACCAGTGCGCGAAGCCGACGATGCCCCAGCGGTTCATCCGGGTGTGGCCGAGGAATTCCTTGACCAGGGTCACGGTGCGCTGGGTGGGGTCACCGGTGCGGGTGCCGGCGGGCACGGGCTGCCCGAGGCGCACGAACCGGTAGATCTGCACGGTGGCACGACCGAACAGCGCGACGGCCACCACCGTGATGGCGATCGACACGATGATCGCGGCGAGTTGCATGAGGGGCTCCTCGGGCGGGCCTACTAAGCGGCTACTAAGCGGTAACTTATGGAGTCCGTGCTGAGATTACCCGTTCGGGGCCCCGTGCTGTAGCGGCGCTCGCGGTGATCTGTGTCGCTCAGGCAAACCTTGCCGCGCGACGCCTGCGGACTGCTGGAAGCGTACGCGCCAGGATCGTCAGATCCATCCCCAGCCAGTGGTGGTCCACATAGTGGAGGTCGAGCAGCTCACGCTCCTCCCACGGGAGGTCCGAGCGTCCGCTGATCTGCCACGGGCCGGTGAGCCCGGGGCGTACGGAGAGCCGACGGCGTCCCTCGCCCGCGCACTCGCGGTGGCCGGGGGTCAGCGGGCATGGCCCCACCAGCGACATCCGGCCGCCGACGACATGCACGAGGAGCGGCAGCGCGGCCAGCGGACTCTTCGTACGGAAGGTCAGCATCGTGAAGGGTTCTCCCTCCAAGCCTGCCACCGTGCGGCGGCGCAGCACCGCGCCGCTGCCGCTGAGGGCGATGGACAGGGCGGTGCCCGCGATCAGGGGCGACAGCGCGAGGAGCAGAAGGAGTCCGGCCGCCATGTCGACCGCGCGCTTCGCCGTCATGTGCTCATACCCTTCGGCGGTAATCCTGGGATCCTGGGATATGTCCGGACCCTTTCATGCGAAACCGGTCAAACGGGGGAACGGCGCGCTGTGAGTGGTTCGGGCGGCGAAGAGTTGAGCCCCCTCCACTCAGGTCTGTTGACGCAGTCCGCGTCGTCATGCATCCTTGAGCCAGATCCACTCAAGTACGTCAGCTGGAGGAATCGAAATGGCACGTGCGGTCGGCATCGACCTGGGCACGACTAACTCCGTCGTCAGCGTTCTGGAAGGCGGCGAGCCCACCGTCATCACCAACGCCGAGGGCGCCAGGACCACGCCGTCCGTCGTCGCCTTCGCGAAGAACGGCGAGGTGCTCGTCGGCGAGGTGGCCAAGCGTCAGGCCGTCACCAACGTCGACAGGACCATCCGGTCGGTCAAGCGCCACATGGGCACCGACTGGAAGATCGAGATCGACGGCAAGAACTTCAACCCGCAGCAGATGAGCGCCTTCATCCTGCAGAAGCTGAAGCGCGACGCCGAGGCCTACCTGGGCGAGAAGGTCGTCGACGCGGTCATCACCGTCCCGGCGTACTTCAACGACTCCGAGCGCCAGGCCACCAAGGAGGCCGGTGAGATCGCGGGCCTCAACGTCCTGCGCATCGTCAACGAGCCGACCGCGGCCGCTCTCGCGTACGGCCTCGACAAGGACGACCAGACGATCCTCGTCTTCGACCTCGGTGGCGGCACCTTCGACGTGTCCCTCCTGGAGATCGGCGACGGCGTCGTCGAGGTGAAGGCCACCAACGGTGACAACCACCTCGGTGGTGACGACTGGGACCAGCGCGTCGTCGACTACCTGGTGACGCAGTTCCAGAACGGCCACGGTGTGGACCTGGCCAAGGACAAGATGGCTCTCCAGCGTCTCCGCGAGGCCGCGGAGAAGGCGAAGATCGAGCTCTCGTCCTCGACCGAGACCTCCATCAACCTGCCGTACATCACGGCCTCTGCCGAGGGCCCGCTGCACCTGGACGAGAAGCTCACCCGAGCCCAGTTCCAGCAGCTGACCTCGGACCTGCTCGACCGCTGCAAGGTGCCGTTCCACAACGTCATCAAGGACGCGGGCATCAACCTCTCCGAGATCGACCACGTCGTTCTCGTCGGTGGTTCGACCCGTATGCCGGCCGTCGCCGAGCTCGTCAAGGAGCTGACCGGCGGTCAGGACGCCAACAAGGGCGTCAACCCGGACGAGGTCGTCGCCATCGGCGCCGCGCTCCAGGCCGGTGTCCTCAAGGGTGAGGTCAAGGACGTCCTGCTCCTCGACGTGACCCCGCTGTCCCTCGGTATCGAGACCAAGGGCGGCATCATGACCAAGCTCATCGAGCGCAACACCACGATCCCGACCAAGCGGTCCGAGATCTTCACGACGGCCGAGGACAACCAGCCGTCCGTGCAGATCCAGGTCTACCAGGGCGAGCGCGAGATCGCGGCGTACAACAAGAAGCTCGGCATGTTCGAGCTGACTGGTCTGCCGCCGGCCCCGCGTGGTGTCCCGCAGATCGAGGTCGCCTTCGACATCGACGCCAACGGCATCATGCACGTGACCGCGAAGGACCTCGGCACGGGCAAGGAGCAGAAGATGACCGTCACCGGCGGCTCCTCGCTGCCGAAGGACGAGGTCGACCGGATGCGCCAGGAGGCCGAGCAGTACGCGGACGAGGACCACCGTCGCCGCGAGGCCGCCGAGTCCCGCAACCAGGGCGAGCAGCTCGTCTACCAGACGGAGAAGTTCCTCAAGGACAACGAGGACAAGGTCCCCGGTGACGTCAAGGCCGAGGTCGAGGAGTCTCTCGTCGAGCTGAAGGAGAAGCTCAAGGGCGAGGACACCGCGGAGATCCGCACCGCCACCGAGAAGGTCGCGGCCGTCTCCCAGAAGCTCGGCCAGGCGCTGTACGCCGACGCCCAGGGCGCGCAGGCCGCGGGCGGCGACGCCGGCGCCGGCCAGCAGGCCCAGGCGGACGACGACGTCGTCGACGCCGAGATCGTCGACGAGGACAAGCCGAAGGGCGGCGCTGCCTGATGTCGGAGGAGACCCCGGGCTTCGAGGAGAAGCCCGAAGTCCCCGCCGACGGCACGCCCGAGGAGACCGATGCCGCTGCCTCCGCCGACAAGGCGGAGGGGGCGGCCCCGGCCGGGGACGCTACTGACGTAGCTCTGCTGGCGCAGCTGGACCAGGCCCGCAAGGCGCTCGAGGAGCGCACCGCGGACCTCCAGCGGCTCCAGGCCGAGTACCAGAACTACCGCCGCCGCGTGGAGCGGGACCGGGTCACGGTCAAGGAGATCGCCGTCGCGAGCCTCCTGACCGATCTGCTTCCGGTGCTCGACGACGTCGGCCGGGCCCGGGACCACGGCGAGCTCGTGGGCGGGTTCAAGTCGGTGGCCGAATCGCTGGAGACCGTCGTCGCCAAGATGGGTCTGCAGCAGTTCGGCAAGGAGGGCGAGCCCTTCGACCCGACGATCCACGAGGCCCTGATGCACTCGTACGCGCCGGACGTCACCGAGACGACGTGCGTGGCGATCCTGCAGCCGGGGTACCGGATCGGCGAGCGGACCATCCGGCCCGCCCGTGTGGCCGTCGCCGAGCCCCAGCCGGGCGCGGCTCCGGCCAAGGACGACGCGAAGTCGTCCACTGACGAGGAGAGCGGTGCCCCCGAGGAGGGGTAGCGCGACCGGCCAGGCAGCGGTGACATACCCCGGAGCAGTCCGGAAGGAGGGACGTCGATGAGCACGAAGGACTTCGTCGAGAAGGACTACTACAAGGTTCTCGGCGTCCCCAAGGACGCCACCGAGGCCGAGATCAAGAAGGCGTACCGGAAGCTCGCCCGCGAGAACCACCCGGACGCCAACAAGAACGACGTCAAGGCCGAGGAGCGCTTCAAGGAGATCTCCGAGGCGAACGACATCCTCGGCGACCCCAAGAAGCGCAAGGAGTACGACGAGGCCCGCGCCCTCTTCGGGAACGGCGGCTTCCGGTCACCCGGAGGCCCCGGCGGCGGCTCGTTCAACTTCGATCTGGGTGACCTCTTCGGCGGCACCCAGGGCGGCGCGGGCGGCGGCTTCGGCGGCGGTGGCGGCATCGGGGACGTCTTCGGCGGCCTGTTCAACCGCGGCGGGGGTGCGGGTACCCGTACCCAGCCGCGGCGCGGTCAGGACATCGAGTCCGAGGTGACGCTCAGCTTCACCGAGGCCATCGAGGGCGCGACCGTACCGCTGCGGATGTCCAGCCAGCAGCCGTGCACGGCGTGTTCGGGCACCGGCGACAGGAACGGCACCCCCCGGGTGTGCCCGACCTGCGTCGGCACCGGACAGGTCTCGCGCGGCAGCGGCGGCGGCTTCTCGCTCACCGACCCGTGCGTGGACTGCAAGGGCCGCGGCCTGATCGCCGAGAACCCCTGCGAGGTCTGCAAGGGCAGCGGCCGGGCCAAGTCCTCCCGCACCATGCAGGTCCGCATTCCGGCGGGTGTCTCCGACAACCAGAAGATCCGGCTGCGCGGCAAGGGAGCACCGGGGGAGCGCGGCGGGCAGAACGGCGATCTGTACGTCGTGGTGCACGTCGACACCCACCCGGTCTTCGGCCGCAAGGACGACAACCTCACCGTCACGGTGCCGGTCTCCTTCACGGAGGCGGCGCTCGGCGGCGAGATCAAGGTGCCGACCCTCGGCGGCCCCCCGGTCACCCTCAAGCTGCCCGCGGGCACTCCGAACGGCCGGACCATGCGCGCCCGGGGCAAGGGCGCGGTCCGCAAGGACGGCACGCGCGGCGACCTGCTCGTGACGGTCGAGGTCGCGGTGCCGAAGGAGCTGGACGACAAGGCACGTGACGCCCTGCAGACCTATCGCGAGGCGACCGCCTCCGAGGATCCGCGGGCGGAGCTGTTCCAGGCCGCGAAGGGAGCGTGACCCGGTGGACGGGCGCCGACGCAATCCGTACGAACTGACCGACGAGTCGCCGGTGTACGTCATCTCGGTGGCGGCCCAGCTCTCCGGTCTGCACCCGCAGACCCTCCGTCAGTACGACCGTCTCGGTCTGGTCTCCCCGGACCGTACGGCGGGTCGTGGCCGGCGCTACTCGGCCCGTGACATCGAGCTGCTCCGTCAGGTGCAGCAGCTGTCGCAGGACGAGGGCATCAACCTGGCCGGGATCAAGCGCATCATCGAGCTGGAGAACCAGGTCGCGGCGCTGCAGAGCAGGATCGCGGAGCTGTCGGCGGCCGTCGACGGCGCGGCGGCGGCGATGCGGCAGCGCGAGGCCCAGGTGCACGCCTCGTACCGGCGTGATCTGGTGCCGTACCAGGATGTGCAGCAGGCGAGTGCGCTGGTGGTCTGGCGCCCGAAGCGCGGCGAGTAGTTCCCGTACGGAAGAGGCCCCCTCCATGGTTGGTGGAGGGGGGCTCTTCCGTACCCGGGTCTACGGGATGAGCTCCGCCACGATGTCGCCGAGCGTCTCCCACCAGGGCGCCGCGCCCGTGCCGAACGCGGCGGCGAGGGCGGTGCCGACGGCGTGGTCGAGCGGGGTGGGGGTGGCGGCCGGGTCCCAGTCGGCGTCGACCCTGCCGTCCCCCGCGGACTCCAGGGTGCCGAGCGCCTTCCCGTTCCGGGTGAGCCGGCTGTCCACGTGCGAGCTGGGGACGAGCCGGTAACGCACGCCGTCGACACGGGCGTCCACACGGTAGGAGCGGCGCAGCAGCCGCCCCTTGGCGGGCGTGATGACGGCGGCCTCCCCGGCCACCGTCAGGGCGAGCAGGGCGGGCTTGCGGGTCCCGATCGGGGTGTGGGTGTCGGGGCGGGCCCCGGGGGCCCGTACGAGCTCCACGGTGGGCAGCTCGTGCCCGGAGACGCGGAGGGTGCCGGCGGGTCCGTCGAGGTCGATCTGTACGTACACGGTGGTCGGTTGTCCCGTTCGACGCTGGTCAGTTGTCCTGTTCGAGGATGCCCGACTGCGCGATCAAGTAGCCGAGCTGGGCCCGGCTGCCGCTGCCGAGGGCGGCGGCGAGTTTGGCGATGTGGGCGCGGCAGGTGCGGACGTTCATGCCGAGCCGGCGGGCGATGGCCTCGTCGACATGGCCCTCGACGAGGAGTTTGGCGATCGAGCGCTGGACGCCGCCTATGCCGTCCACGGAGGGGCTGTACGGGATCTCGTCCTCCCACGGCACGCCGTGCAGCCAGAACTGGTCGAAGACGCCGACGAGGTACTGGACGAGGCCTTCGTGGCGGAGTTCGAGGGCGACCTGGCGGTCGCTGCGCGCGGGCACGAAGGCGACCTTGCGGTCGACGATGATCAGCCGGTCGACGATCTCCTCGAGGGTGCGCAGGTCGAGCCCGTAGGGCGCGACGCGTTCGACGTAGGCGAGGGTCGCGGGGTGGTGCCGTGCCGTGTGCTGGTAGAGCGTCCGCATCCGGACACCGCGGTCGAGCAGCGGTTCCATGCGGCGCAGGGCCGCTTCGAGGGTCTCGGGGCGGCGGCCGCTGCCGGGCTGGATGGTGAGGAGTTCCTCGGTGCACTCGTTGATGGCGCGGTCGAGGGCGGCGTTGATGACGCTGAGGCCTTCGAGGACCGTGATCGCCTGGGCGCCGGAAGGATCCTGCGTGTGGATCGCCATGAACGGCTCGAAAACGTCCGCGAGGGCCAGTGCGTGCTGCCGCCGGACCTGTATCTCCAGCTCGATGGGGTGCACGAGCTGGTTGAGGGCGATCGACGGCGGCACGGGACGCAGGCACTGGCTGTCGTCCGGGTCCGGGTGCAGGAGGGAGAGTTCCCTCAGGCAGGGGGCTGCTTCGGCGTCCGCGCGGGCTATGCGGCCGGTGCGGAGAGCACTCGCATAGAGCTCCTTGCCCACGTCGCATAGTTCACCGTGACTGTGCTTATGACCGGACTCGTCGCATTCTCGCCTCATTTGCACCCCCCTCAGGGTCATGAATTACAGGAACATGATGCCCGGGTTGGCTGGTGGAAAGGGTCGGGAGTGAGCCATCGTCTTACTCGCGGGGGGGAGGTAGTGATCAAAAGAGGTGGAGATCGGCCATGACCAGGATGGTTCGTGCACTTAGCGCCATAGCCGTTGCGGCGGCTGCTCTCGGCGCACTCGCCGTCGGCGAGCCCTCGTGGGAGAGCACCCCGGCGCATTCCGTGGCAGGGCCGGGCGAGCCCTCGTGGGAGATCGCTCCGGCGCACGACGTGGTGGCGGGACCCGACGAGCCTTCGTGGGAGAGCGCTCCCAGGGACGTCGCGCTCGCCACTCCCGGCGAGCCGTCCTGGGAGATCGCTCCCAAGGGCGCGGGCGCGTGACCGTGCCGCCGGACGACCCCAGGTTCCGCCGGGAGATGGCTTCGGCCTACCGGTCCGGGTGGCACTTCGTCGACCTCGCCACGGCAATCCCCCACCGTGGCGACGCGCTGAAGATCACCCTCTTCGGAGAGCCGATCGTGGTGGCACGGGAGCAGGACGAGGACGTCCGCGCGTACCGCTGCCTCCGCCGTCCCCGCGGCGCCCCACAGCCCATCCGCTGTGCCATCCGGTACGGCATGATCTTCGTCAATCTCGACCAGCGGGACCACCAGCTGATCGAGCCCGAGACCATCACCGCCACCCCCCGCAGTGCCTGAGCGATTCCCCCGTCGTTGTAGATCGCTCCGGCACTTCCCCCACACAGCGGCGCCATCGCGGACCTGAAACGCGATGGCGCCGTTGTGCTGCGCCCGCACGCGCCCCCCTCGCGTGCGGGCGCTCGGGTGTGTTCGGGCCCGGCCCCTCGCGCGCGTGAGGGCGCTCGCGTTGCTCAGGCCCGGCCCATCGCGCGCGTCAGGGCGATCTCGATGACCACCCGGTCCGGGTTCTCCGCCGGCGTGCGCCCGTAGCGCTCCGCGTAGCGCCCCACCGCGTCCGCGACGACCTCCGCCTCCGTACGGATGTGCGCGACGCCCTCCAGGGTGGCCCAGCGCCCCTTGTCGACCTGGCAGACCGCGACCCGCGCGCCGTCCACGCCCGCCGCCAGGACGTTGGCGACCTTCCGGCTGTGCTTGTTGGTGATGACCCGCGCGTATCCGCCCTCGGGGTCGTAGGTGACGCCCACCGCCACGACGTGCGGGGTGCCGTCCGGGCGCGGGGTGGTCAGGGTGCACATGTGGTACTCGCGCCAGAAGCTGAGGTACGAGTCGGAGGGGTTCCTCGGGTCGGTCGCCATGCACGGAACGTACCCGGGGAAGAGCCCCCTCCGACACCTTGAGCGCATTCGACTCAACTTTGTGTACCCTGGATGAGTCATAAAGGGAGAGGACCCGTACACCCGGACCCGTACACCCCAGGAGGAGCACCGCACGTGGACGCCGAACTGACCAACCGGAGCCGGGACGCGATCAACGCGGCCAGCAGCCGCGCCGTGTCCGACGGGCACGCCGACCTGACCCCCGCCCATCTGCTGCTCGCGCTGCTGACCGGTCAGGACAACGAGAACATCACCGACCTGCTCGCCGCCGTCGAGGCCGACCAGGCCGCCGTACGCGCGGGTGCGGAGCGACTGCTCGCCGCCCTGCCGAGCGTCACCGGGTCCACGGTCGCGCCCCCGCAGCCCACCCGCGACTTCCTCGCGGTGATCGCCGACGCCGACCGGCGGGCCAAGGAGCTCGGCGACGACTACCTGTCCACCGAGCACCTCCTCATCGCGCTCGCCGCCAAGGGCGGCCGGGTCGGTGAGATCCTCGGCGAGCAGGGCGCGAGCGCATCGAAGCTGCTCGACGCCTTCGAGAAGAGCAGGGGAGGACGCCGGGTGACCACACCCGACCCGGAGGGTCAGTACAAGGCACTGGAGAAGTTCGGCACGGACTTCACCGCCGCCGCGCGCGAGGGCAAGCTCGACCCGGTCATCGGCCGGGACCACGAGATCCGGCGCGTCGTCCAGGTGCTGTCCCGCCGCACCAAGAACAACCCGGTCCTCATCGGTGAGCCCGGCGTCGGCAAGACCGCCGTCGTCGAGGGCCTCGCCCAGCGGATCGTGAAGGGCGACGTACCCGAGTCGCTGAAGAACAAGCGGCTGGTCTCGCTCGACCTCGGCGCGATGGTCGCCGGCGCGAAGTACCGCGGCGAGTTCGAGGAGCGGCTGAAGACCGTGCTCTCCGAGATCAAGGCGAGCGACGGCCAGATCATCACCTTCATCGACGAGCTGCACACGGTCGTCGGCGCGGGCGCCGGCGGCGACTCCGCCATGGACGCGGGCAACATGCTCAAGCCCATGCTGGCCCGCGGCGAGCTCCGCATGGTCGGTGCGACCACCCTCGACGAGTACCGCGAGCGGATCGAGAAGGACCCCGCCCTGGAGCGCCGCTTCCAGCAGGTCCTGGTCGCCGAGCCCACGGTCGAGGACACCATCGCGATCCTCCGCGGCCTCAAGGGCCGGTACGAGGCCCACCACAAGGTGCAGATCAACGACTCCGCCCTGGTGGCCGCCGCGACCCTCTCCGACCGGTACATCACCTCCCGCTTCCTCCCCGACAAGGCCATCGACCTCGTCGACGAGGCGGCCTCCCGGCTCCGGATGGAGATCGACTCCTCGCCCGTCGAGATCGACGAGCTCCAGCGCTCCGTGGACCGGCTCCGCATGGAGGAGCTGGCCCTCAAGAACGAGACGGACCCGGCGAGCAGGCAGCGTCTGGAGAAGCTGCGGCGCGACCTCGCCGACCGCGAGGAGGAGCTGCGCGGCCTGACCGCCCGCTGGGAGAAGGAGAAGCAGTCCCTCAACCGGGTCGGCGAGCTGAAGGAACGCCTCGACGAGACCCGCGGCCGCGCCGAGCGCGCCCAGCGCGACGGCGACTTCGACACCGCCTCCAAGCTGCTCTACGGGGAGATCCCGGCCCTGGAGCGGGAGCTGGAGGAGGCGAGCGAGGCGGAGGCCCAGCAGGAGTCCAGCAAGAACACCATGGTCAAGGAGGAGGTCGGCCCCGACGACATCGCGGACGTGGTCGGCGCCTGGACCGGCATCCCCGCCGGCCGCCTCCTGGAGGGCGAGACCCAGAAGCTGCTCCGCATGGAGGACGAGCTCGGCAAGCGGCTGATCGGCCAGTCCGAGGCCGTGCAGGCGGTCTCCGACGCCGTGCGGCGCACCCGCGCGGGCATCGCGGACCCCGACCGTCCCACCGGCTCCTTCCTCTTCCTCGGTCCGACCGGTGTCGGCAAGACCGAGCTGGCGAAGGCGCTCGCGGACTTCCTCTTCGACGACGAGCGGGCCATGATCCGCATCGACATGTCGGAGTACGGCGAGAAGCACAGCGTCGCCCGCCTGGTCGGCGCGCCTCCCGGCTACGTCGGGTACGAGGAGGGCGGCCAGCTCACGGAGGCGGTCCGCCGCCGCCCGTACAGCGTGGTGCTGCTCGACGAGGTGGAGAAGGCCCACCCGGAGGTCTTCGACATCCTGCTCCAGGTCCTGGACGACGGCCGTCTCACCGACGGCCAGGGCCGGACGGTGGACTTCCGCAACACCATCCTGATCCTCACCTCGAACCTGGGCAGCCAGTACCTGGTCGACCCGACGACCCCCGCGGACGTGAAGAAGCAGCAGGTCCTGGATGTCGTCAGGGCCAGTTTCAAGCCGGAGTTCCTCAACCGGCTCGACGACCTGGTGGTCTTCTCCGCCCTCGACCGGGCCGAGCTCGGCCGGATCGCCCGGCTCCAGATCGACCGTCTCGCCAAGCGGCTCGCCGAGCGGCGGCTCACCCTGGACGTCACCCCGGAGGCCCTGGAGTGGCTCGCCGAGGAGGGCAACGACCCGGCGTACGGCGCGCGGCCGCTGCGCCGCCTCATCCAGACGGCGATCGGCGACCGGCTCGCCAAGGAGATCCTCGCGGGCGAGGTCCAGGACGGCGACACGGTCCGCGTGGACCGTCCCCAAGCTCTTGATGAGCTGGGGGAGACCCCACCCGAGGACGGCCTGATCGTCGGGGCGGTGCAGTAGCTCAGTTGCGGCGCAGTAGCTCAGTTGTCGAAGGCCTCCACACGTACGAGGGCGGTGTCCCCGTCCTCGTACGTGACCCGGACGTGCACGTACAGCATCTCGTCGAACGACACGTCCACGCACCGGTCCTGCTCGCAGGAGAACGAGGGCTTCCCCGTCGGATAGGTCGCTTCCAGCCACCCCCCGACCTCGGAGCGTGGGATCCGGAACTCGGCGGTGGCCTGCGTGTCCTGCCAGTGGGCCGCCGTGCAGCGGGCGTCCTCGGCGCTCACCGGGAGGCTTCCCCGCGCGAAGGTCATCACCTCGGCGCAGTCGACCGGTTTCGATTCACCGATCTCGTCCCAGGCCATCGCGCCCCAGACCAGCAGGGCCATCGGACCGCCGCAGAACACGGTCACCAGCGCCGAGACCCAGACCCAGGTCCACCTGCGCGGCTTCACCGGTCCGGTCTTCTTCCCTGTTCTCTCCCCCATGAGGACCAGATCTTGTCAGCCCGCAGCGGATCGCGGGAGGCGGGGCTTGCCACAGACCGCCCGGCATGGGGGAGGATGGCGAGCATCCGTACGAAGGGAAATACACGGTGAGCATCGACCCGTCCTCGATTCCGAATTTCGGGGGCCAGCCCCAGCCTCAGGCCGCAGGACCGGCGGGCCCCGTCGTCCCCGACCAGGACCTCGTCAAGCAGCTCCTCGAGCAGATGGAGCTGAAGTACGTCATCGACGACGAGGGTGACCTCGCGGCGCCGTGGGAGGAATTCCGCACGTACTTCATGTTCCGCGGCGAGGACGAGCAGCAGGTCTTCTCGGTGCGGACGTTCTACGACCGCCCGCACTCGGCCGACGACCGCGCCAAGATCCTCGACGCGATCGACGACTGGAACCGCCGCACCCTGTGGCCGAAGGTGTACACCCACCTGCACGAGGAGGAGGACGGCTCCGCCACCCTCCGCCTCATCGGTGAGGCCCAGATGCTGATCGGCACCGGCGTCGCCCTGGAGCACTTCGTGTCCTCCACGGTCAGCTGGGTCCGCGCCTCCATCGAGTTCGACAAGTGGATCGTCGAGCAGTTCGGCCTGGAGTCCCCCGAGGACAAGGCCGCGGGCGACGAAGAGGCCTGAGCCTCCCCCGCACCACCACGAGAGCCCGGCCCCTTCCGAGGGGCCGGGCTCTCGTCGTCCGCGGTGGTGCGGCCGGGCGTCAGGCCAGTCGCTTGAGCCGGGAGACGGCCTCCTCCAGGACCTCGGTCTTCTTGCAGAAGGCGAACCGGACGAAGGGGGCGCCGGCCTCGCGGTGGTCGTAGAAGACGGCGTTCGGGATGGCGACGACCCCGGCACGCTCGGGCAGCGAGCGGCAGAAGGCGAAGCCGTCCTCGGCGCCGAGGGGGCGGATGTCGGTGGTGACGAAATAGGTGCCGGCCGGCTTGTAGACCGCGAAGCCGGCCTGTGCGAGGCCCTCGCTCAGCAGGTCCCGCTTGGCGGAGAGCTCCGCGCGGAGGGTGTCGAAGTACGTGGCCGGGAGGCGCAGGGCCTCGGCGATCGCGTACTGGAACGGTCCGGAGGACACGTACGTGAGGAACTGCTTGGCCGAGCGGACCGCGGAGGTCAGCTCGGGGCTCGCGGTGATCCAGCCGACCTTCCAGCCGGTGAACGAGAACGTCTTGCCGGCCGAGCCGATGGTGACCGTGCGCTCCCGCATCCCCGGCAGGCTCGCGATCGGCAGGTGCTCGGCGTCGTCGAAGACCAGGTGCTCGTACACCTCGTCGGTGACGACGAGCAGGTCCCGCTCGACCGCGAGTTCGGCGACGGCGGTCAGCTCGGCCCGGGTGAGGACGGTGCCGGTGGGGTTGTGCGGGGTGTTGAGGAGGATCAGCCGGGTCCGGTCGGTGACGGCGGCCCGCAGTTCGTCGAGGTCGAGGACGTAGGACCCGTCGTGGGGGCGGAGGGTGACGGGGACCCGGGTGCCGCCGGCCATCGCGACGCAGGCGGCGTACGAGTCGTAGTACGGCTCCAGGGCGATGACCTCGTCGCCCGGTTCGACGAGGGCGAGCAGCGCCGCCGCGATCGCCTCGGTGGCGCCCGCGGTGACGAGCACCTCCGTGTCCGGGTCGTACGCGAGGCCGTACCGGTCCCGCTGGTGGTCGGCGATCGCCGAGCGCAGCTCGGGGACGCCGGGGCCGGGCGGGTACTGGTTGCCGCGGCCGTCCCGCAGCGCGCGGACCGCCGCCTCCCGGATCTCCTCGGGGCCGTCGGTGTCGGGGAAGCCCTGGCCGAGGTTGATCGCCCCGGTCCTGGCGGCGAGCGCGGACATCTCGGCGAAGATCGTCGTCCCGAACTCGGCGAGGCGGCGGTTGAGCGGCGGTCGTGTCATGACGGCCATCCTGCGGCGAAGCTCTGGACTTCCTCAAGTGCGCTTTGACGGGACGCCGTAGCGGGAATCTCCCTCGCACAAGAGAACGGGGGTAGTACTGATGGAAATCTTCCTCTTCATCGTCCTGGGATTCGTGGTCGTCGCGGGGGTGATCCTCGCCGTGGGGAACGGCCTCGGCAAGGGGGCCTCGACGTCGCGGTCGCGCGGGCGGCGGGCGGGCACGGACAGCGGCAGCATCACCTGGGCGGACGGCGGCAGCGGGAGCAGCTGCGGTGGCGGCTCCAGCTCCTGCGGCGGGTCCTCCAGCTCCTGCGGTGGCGGCGGTGGTGGTGGCTGCGGAGGCGGCAGCTGAGCACCCGAGTGACGGAAGGCTCCGCAGGCGCGTGGCACGTGACGTGGGCAATCAGAGCCGACATGTCGATCAGTTCTGATTGAACAATTGAACTGTGGGGTCCCCGAAGGGGTTGGAAAACACAGCAAGTTGGGTAAAAACGCTGCGAGTCGTCCGGCGTCCGTGGTTCTCTCGCTCCTGACAGAGACAGCCCTCGGACCGTGTGTGGACCCGAGCCGGCGATCCCCCACTGCCGTTGAACCCTTCTCCGGGGCGCCCCCGGCCCACCCGTCAAACCGTGTTTGCGGAGCCGACCCATGCTCACCACCCTGAAAACCTCCTACACCGATACCCGTGCGGCCGATCTGGCCTGGGCCCTCGGGCGCGAGCCGCTGCCCGCCCTCGCCGTGCTCGACCTCGAACTCTCCGGCGCCAAGCTGCAGTTGAGGCTGCTCGGCGCCTCCCACCAGGTGCTCCTGGAAGAGGAGGGCCGCAGCTGCTCGGAGACCGTCGCCTGTATGCCCGGCAGCAGCACGCCGCTGCCGCTCGGCGTCTCCAAGCGCGTCGGCGAATGGGAGTACGAATTCGCCGCCCGCGTCGAAACGCTCACGCACGGCTCCTTCGCGGGCCGCGCGCAGGAGTTGCTGGCACTCGTCGCCGACCACCCCAACGGCCTCGCGGGGACCTTTCCCGGCTCCCCGCACGCCTTCACGGCCATGCTGGCGCAGCGCCACGAGGGCCAGGTGCGCTGGCGCACCTGGCACGCCTACCCGCAGGAAGGGCAGTTGGTGGTGACCAGGACCCGTCTCGGCGTACGTATGCCTGCAACGCTCTCATACGCCCTCCCGGAGCTCCAGATCCACTCGTGTGAGTGACAGGGGGTGTCCTGGTCGTGACGTAGCGTTACGGTCATGATCGAGCCGACCGTGACCATGCCACCCAAGGAGGTGCGGCGGGCGCCCGCGCGGCGGCCCGAGCCGCCGCGCCGGACGGTGCGGTTCCCGGTCCTCGCGGTGGTCTTCGTCTGCGCCGCCTGCGGCCTGGTCTACGAGCTCGAACTGGTCGCGCTCGCCTCCTACTTGATCGGCGACTCGGTCACCCAGGCCTCCGTCGTGCTCTCCGTCATGGTCTTCGCCATGGGGGTGGGCTCGCTCCTCGCCAAGGCGCTGCGCTGCCGCGCCGCCGTCGGCTTCGGCCTGGTCGAGGCCGGACTCGCGCTCGTCGGCGGCACCTCGGCGATGGTGCTGTACGCGGCCTTCGCCTGGTTCGGCGAATCGCGGTACGTCCTCGTGGCGTTCTCCCTCGCCATCGGGGTGCTCATCGGCGCGGAGATCCCGCTCCTGATGTCGCTCATACAGCGGGGCGACCGCTCGGGCCGGTCCGGGCGGAAGGCCTCGCTCGGGGAGCAGGACGACGCCGCCGGGACGGTCGCCGACCTCTTCGCCGCCGACTACGTCGGCGCGCTGGTCGGCGGCCTCGCCTTTCCCTTCCTGCTGCTGCCCTGGCTCGGCCAGCTCACCGGCGCCCTTGTCACCGGCGCGGTCAACACCGTGGCGGGCGGCGGCCTCGTCCTCTGGGTGTTCCGCCGCGACCTGACCTCCCGCTCCCGGGCCCTGCTCGTCGCGGTGAACGTGGCGGTCCTCGCCGTCCTCGCCACGGCGACCGTGCTCGTCGACGACTTCGAACAGGCCGCGCGCCGGGCGGTGTATGGGGAGCGGGTGCGGGTCGCCGTCCACACCGAGCTCCAGGAGGTCGTCGTGACCGGGGGACCGGAGGGCCCGCCCGACCTGTTCCTCGACGGTCGCCTCCGGGTGGCCGGCGAGGACGAGCACCGCTACCACGAGGCGCTGGTCCACCCCGCGATGAACGGCGCGCACGCCCGCGTGCTGATCGTCGGCGGCGGCGACGGCATGGCCGCCCGCGAAGCCCTGCGCTACCCCGGGGTCCGCTCCGTCACCGTCGTCGAACTCGATCCGGGCGTCGTCCGTCTCGCCCGGACGGACCCGGCCCTCGCCGCACTCAACGCGCAGGCGTTCCGGGACCCGCGCGTCCGGGTGGTCCACGCGGACGCCTTCCGCTGGCTGCGGGGGCTCCGGGGCGCCACCGAGCGTCTGCAGGAACGGTACGACGTGGTGATCTCCGATCTGCCCGACCCCGGAATCACCCCCAGCACCAAGCTGTACGCGCAGGAGTTCTACGGGCTCGTGGCCCAGGTCCTCACGCCCGCCGGGCGGTTCGCCGTGCATGCGGGGTCCGTCACCGACCGGCCCCGCACCTACTGGACCGTGGACGCCACCCTGCGCGCGGCGGGCTTCGCGACCCGCCCCTACAGCGCGAGCGGCCGCCCCCCGGGCTTCGCCGCCGGACCCGACCGCGCCGACAGGGCCGCCGGTACGGGGCGGGGGCCCGGCGACTGGGGCTTCCTCCTGGCCGTACCGGGCAGCCGCCCACCCGTCCTCGGCCTCGCCCCCGACGTGCCCCGGCTGCGCTCGCTCGCCGAGGACACCCTGGAGGCGGCGGCGCGCCGCGCCGAGCGCCACCGGGGCGCCGAACCGCCCCCGTCGACGCTGGTGCACCCGAGGTACGGAGGCTGAAGGTTTCGGCAGCAGGACGACGGTAAGAGGCAACAGCGGGGGCGGCGCGGCAGCCGGGTTCCGTGCCGAACGGGCGACGCCGCGCCCCCGCCTGAGTAGGCTCGGCTTCCATGGAGCATGAGGTGTTCGTCCCGGTCCCGGCCGAGGTTCTGCGTACGACGCTCACGGACCCGGCCCGGGTGGTGCGCTGCGTCCCCGGTCTCCAGCGCGACGCCGACGCGGAGGCGGGCCCGCTCACGGGCCGGCTCAAGGTGCGGGTCGGCGGCAACACCATCACCTACCGGGGCGCCCTGAAGGTCGTCGAGCGGGACGGCGCCATCACCTACGAGGGCCGGGGGACCGAGGCCCGGGGCAAGGGCACGGCGGAGCTGTCGCTCACCGTCGTCCTCACTCCGGTGGCCGAGGGCACCAGCCTGAACTTCACCGGCGGCCTGACGACGGTCGGCCGGCTCGCCGAGGCGACGGACGAGGCCCGGGCCACGGCGGGCGCCCGGCTGCTCGACAAGTTCGCGGAAGGACTGGCGGCGCTGGCGGAGGCGTCGGACGGGTCGGGGGAGACGCCCGAAGGGGCGGCCACCGCCGATACGGATGCCGATGCCGATGCCGCCGATTCTGCCGCCGATGTCACCCCCGATGCTTCCGCCGATGACGTCGCCGATGACATCGTCGAGCCCGACTCCGACGACGACGGTGTCGACGACGGTGTCGAGGAGCCGCGCCGGAGTCCCGTCTTCGACGCGCCGGTCCCGCCGCCCTCCCTCGACCCCCTCCTCGACGAGGAATTCGGCGACACGCCCATCGAGTTCCCCGCCCCGCAGCCCGCCGCCGAGGCCGCCCACGCCCGCCGGACCATGATCGGCCGGAGCGCCGAGGAGGTCGACCACGCGCCGCCGCGCGGCCGGTACGCCCCCGTTCCCGCGCCGGCGGCGTCGAGCGCCGGTGCCACCCTGCGCTGGATCGCCCCGGCCGCGGCCCTCGCGCTCGCCTCCGCCGTGGTCGTGGGCCGGGCACTGCGCCGACGCCGCTGACACGATTAGGGTCGGGACGTGAGCATGCAGACGCGACTGACGGCGGGCGACGCCGAGTTGACCATCAGCCCCGAGAACGGCTGCCGGATCGAGAGCCTTCGCATCGGCGGCACCGAGGTGCTGCGCCAGGGCGAGCGCTTCGGAAGCTTCCCGATGGTTCCCTGGTGCGGGCGGACCGAGAACGGCCGCTTCCGCAACGGGCCCACCAGCCACCAGCTCCCGGTCAACGCACCCCCGCACGCCATCCACGGCACCGTCCGCGACCTCGCCTGGAAGACCGCCCGGGTCTCCGCGACCGAGGCCGTCTTCACCTGCGAGCTCGGTGACCCGTGGCCCTACAAGGGCACGGTCACCCAGGTCTTCGAGCTGGCCGAGGACGCCCTCACCCTCCGCTTCGGTGTCGAGACCTACGACGACTCCTTCCCCGCCCAGGCCGGCTGGCACCCCTGGTTCCTGCGCAACCTCGGCCGGGGCGGCCAGGACGTGCGGCTCGACTTCACCGCCGCCTGGCAGGAGGAGCGCGGCGACAACCACCTCCCGACCGGACGCCGTATCGACCCCGCCCCCGGTCCCTGGGACGACTGCTTCGGCATGCCCGAGGGCGTCGACGTCACCCTCACCTGGCCGGAGGAGCTGGAGCTGAAGGTCACCAGCCGCGCCGAGTGGGTCGTGATCTACGACGAGCCCGAGGAGGCCGTCTGCGTCGAGCCGCAGTCCGGCCCGCCGAACGGCCTCAACACCCACCCCCGTCTGGTCACCCCGATCGACCCCCTGGAGGTCGAGAGCGTCTGGACCTGGCGGCGGCTCTAAGCTGCTCAGCATGACTGACGTACGCGCTGAGCTGCTCCAGCAGATCAAGGACAAGGCCGTGGTGCACGGCAAGGTGACCCTCTCCTCGGGTCTGGAAGCCGACTACTACATCGACCTGCGCCGGATCACGCTGGACGGCGAGGCCGCGCCGCTGGTGGGTCAGGTCATGCTCGACCTGACGGCCGACCTGGACTTCGACTGCGTCGGCGGTCTGACCCTGGGCGCCGACCCGGTGGCGACCTCGATGCTTCACGCCTCCGCCGCGCGCGGACAGCGCCTCGACGCCTTCGTCGTACGGAAGGCGCAGAAGGCGCACGGCATGCAGCGCCGTATCGAGGGCACGGACGTCAAGGGCCGTCGCTGCCTGGTCGTCGAGGACACCTCGACCACCGGCGGCTCGCCGCTGACCGCCGTCGAGGCCGTCCGCGAAGCCGGCGGCGAGGTCGTCGCCGTGGCCACGATCGTCGACCGGGGCGCCGCCGAGGCCATCGCCGGGGCGGGTCTGACGTACCTCACGGGCTACCAGCTGGCCGATCTCGACCTGGCGTAACCGCCGCGAAGTCGTGACTTAGGTCCCGGACCCGGGTGATACCTGTCCTGACCTGCACTTTTTTCAAGGGGCGGGGTGTTTCACGTGAAACACCCCGCCCCTTGGTGTGCCGGGCCCGTGGGAGCCCGGGGAAGAGTCTGGAAGGATGGGCGTCGACGATGACGTCGCCCCCAGGTCAGGGACAGCAACGCACACACCCCGCACATCACAAGGAGCGGACGAATGCCCATCGCAACCCCCGAGGTCTACAACGAGATGCTCGACCGGGCGAAGGCAGGCAAGTTCGCCTACCCGGCCATCAACGTGACTTCGTCCCAGACCCTGCACGCCGCCCTGCGCGGCTTCGCGGAGGCCGAGAGCGACGGCATCATCCAGATCTCGACCGGCGGAGCCGAGTTCCTGGGCGGCCAGTACAACAAGGACATGGTCACGGGCGCCGTTGCCCTGGCCGAGTTCGCGCACATCGTCGCCGCGAAGTACGACATCACGGTCGCGCTGCACACCGACCACTGCCCGAAGGACAAGCTGGACGGCTACGTCCGTCCGCTGCTCGACGTCTCCGCCGAGCGCGTCAAGGCCGGTCGTAACCCGCTGTTCCAGTCGCACATGTGGGACGGCTCCGCCGAGACCCTCGCCGACAACCTGGCCATCGGCCAGGAGCTGCTCGCGAAGGCCGCCGCCGCCAAGATCATCCTTGAGGTCGAGATCACCCCGACCGGTGGCGAGGAGGACGGCGTCAGCCACGAGATCAACGACGAGCTGTACACCACCGTCGACGACGCGCTCCGCACCGCCGAGGCCCTCGGCCTGGGCGAGAAGGGCCGTTACCTGCTCGCCGCCTCCTTCGGCAACGTGCACGGCGTCTACAAGCCGGGCAACGTCGTCCTCCGCCCGGAGCTCCTCAAGGACCTCCAGGCCGGTGTCGCCGAGAAGTACGGCAAGGCCTCCCCGTTCGACTTCGTCTTCCACGGCGGCTCGGGCTCCACGGCCGAGGAGATCGCCACCGCGCTCGAGAACGGCGTCGTGAAGATGAACCTCGACACCGACACCCAGTACGCCTTCACGCGTCCGGTGGCGAACCACATGTTCAAGAACTACGACGGCGTCCTGAAGGTCGACGGCGAGGTCGGCATCAAGTCGACCTACGACCCGCGCACCTGGGGCAAGCTGGCCGAGGCCGGCATGGCCGTCCGGGTGACCGAGGCGTGCGCCGCGCTGCGCTCGACCGGCACCAAGCTGAAGTAAGCCTGTGAGTGAAGGGCCCGGTACCTCCCGAGGTGCCGGGCCCTTCGCGTACCGCGAGGGAGGCCTGATGTACGACTTCGACCGGCAGACCGACCGGAACGGGACCTGGTCGGTCCAGTGGGACGGGATCGCGGACCGCTTCGGCGTCCCCGACCTGCTCCCCTTCACCATCTCCGACATGGACTTCACCTCCCCGCCGGAGGTCCTCGCGGCCCTGCGGGACCGCGTCGACCACGGGGTCTTCGGCTACACCGACTGGCGGCTCGGCGAGTTCCGCGAGGCGATACGCCACTGGTACACCACCCGGTACGACGCCGAGATCGACCCGGACTCCCTGGTGTACGCGCCCTCCGTGCTCAACCAGCTCTCCCAGCTCCTGCGGATGTGGACCGAACCCGGCGACGGCGTCGTCGTCCACACCCCCACGTACGACGGCTTCCGCAAGGCCGTCACCGGGCTCGGGCGCGAGCTGCGCGGTGTCCCGGTCGGCGACACCGAGGCCCTCGAACGGGAGCTGGCCCGGCCGGACGGCAAGGTCCTGCTGCTCTGCTCCCCGCACAACCCGACCGGCCGGGTGTGGACGGAGGACGAGCTCCGGGAGTTCGCCACGCTCGCCGAGCGCCACGGAGCGGCCGTCGTCAGCGATGAGATCCACGCGGACCTGACCACCGAGGGCCACCGCCACATCCCGTGGACCCGGATCGCCGAGCGGGGCCGGGGCCACCGCTGGGCACTGATCACCTCGGGCACCAAGGCCTTCAATTTCCCCGCGCTCTCCGGCTCGTACGGGGTCATCGGCGACCCCGACGAGCGCGAGACCTTCGTCCGGCGCATGGAGACCGGCGAGGGGCTCGCCTCGCCCGCGGTGCTCTCGCTGACCGCCCACATCGCCGCCTACCGGCACGGCGCGGCCTGGCTGGACGAGCTGCGCGCGTACGTGGCGGGCACGATGGACATGCTCCGGGAGCACCTCGCGACCGGCCTTCCCGAGCTCGGCTGGGCGCCCCCGCAGGCGGGCTACCTCGCCTGGATCGACCTGCGGCCCCTCGGCATCGAGGAGACCCGGCTGCAGGAGGAGCTGATCACCGTCGAGAAGGTCGCGATCATGCCGGGCGGGGTGTACGGCACGCCCGGCTTCGTCCGGCTGAACGTGGGCTGTCCGCGGGAGAAGGCCGAGCGGGGGGTGGCCTCGCTGGTCCGGGCGGCTGGGCGGTTGCGTACCGCCTGACCCGGGCAGTGGGCGGTGGCGTACCGCCTGACCCGGGGCAGTGGGCGGTGGCGTACCGCCTGACCCGGGGCGGCGGGGGGTGGCGTACCGCCTGACCCGGGGCGGCGGGCGGTGGCGTACCGCCTGACCCGGGCGTTCCGTGAGGCGGATGCTCGCACCGGGGTGCAGGGGGCCGTCTCCGCGAGGACCATGGCTGGCATGGGCGTGCGGGACGTGCGGATGGCATCGAGGACCGGGCGATGGATCGTGTTCACGACCGTCCTCGGCTCCGGCATGGCGCTGCTCGACTCCACCGTCGTCAACGTGGCGCTGCCGCACATCGGCGAGGACCTGGGCGCCGACCTGGCCGTGCTCCAGTGGACGGTCAACGCCTACATGCTCACCCTGGCCGGTCTGATCCTGCTCGGCGGATCGCTCGGCGACCGGTTCGGCCGGCGTCGGATCTTCGTGATCGGTGTGGTGTGGTTCGCCCTCGCCTCGCTGCTCTGCGGCCTCGCCCCGAACGCCGGGGTGCTGATCGCCGCCCGCGCCCTCCAGGGCGTGGGCGGGGCACTGCTGACCCCGGGGTCCCTGGCGCTGATCCAGGCGAGCTTCCACGAGGACGACCGGGCCAGGGCGGTCGGGCTGTGGTCCGGCTTCGGCGGGGTGGGGGCGGCGATCGGGCCGTTCGTGGGCGGCTGGCTGGTGGACGGTCCGGGCTGGCGGTGGGTGTTCCTGCTGAACGTGCCGCTCGCCGCCCTCTGCGTCCCCGTCGCGCTGAAGCACGTCCCCGAATCGCGGGACGAGACCGCGCACGGACGCTTCGACGTGCTCGGCGCGGTCCTGGGCGCGGCGGCCCTCGCGCTCGTGACGTACGCGCTGATCGGCGAGGCCTGGTGGGCCGGGGCGGCCGGGGTCGTCGGCGGCGCCTGGTTCGTGGTGGTGGAGCGGCGGCGGGGCGAGCGCGCGATGGTGCCGGCGTCGATCTTCGCGTCCCGGATGTTCACGGCGGTCAACCTGGTCACGCTGTGCGTGTACGCCGCATTCGGCGGTTTCTTCTTCCTGGCCGCCCTCCAGCTCCAGGTGGTGGCCGGCTACTCGGCGCTCGGTGCCGGTACGGCCCTGCTGCCCACGACCGTCCTGATGCTGCTGCTGTCGGCGAGGTCCGGGGAGCTGGGGGAGCGGATCGGGCCCCGGATCCCGCTCACGGTGGGGCCGCTGCTGTGCGCCGCGGGGATGCTCCTGATGCTGCGGGTCGGTGAGGACGCCTCGTACGTACGGGACGTGCTGCCGGCCCTGCTGGTGCTCGGGCTCGGGATGACGGCCCTGGTCGCGCCGCTGACCGCGACCGTGCTCGCCTCGGTGGACGTGTCCCGGGCGGGCCTGGCCAGCGGCATCAACAACGCGGCGGCGCGGGCGGCCGGGCTGCTCGCGGTGGCCGCGCTGCCGATGCTGGCCGGGATGGGCCCGGAGGCGTATCTCTCGGCGGAGGAGTTCGGGTCGACGTTCCGGCGGGCGATGCCGATGTGCGCGGGGATCCTGGTGGTGGGCGCGGTGCTCGCCTGGACGACGATGCGGACCCCGGCGGGGGCGGACTGCCACCCGGAGTGCAAGGTGCACTGCGGGGTGACGTCCCCACCGCTCGACCCGGGACAGCGGGACGCGTCGGCCTGAGGGGCGTCCGGCCGCCGGGGACGGTGCCGGGGACGGGACCGGGTGCTTCCCGCCACGGGCCCTTCGGCGGGCTGGGACTGTTCCCGCCACGGGTCCTCCGGCAGGCGGGACTGAGGCAGACTGGGCCCCATGGCCATGCATGAGAACCTCCTGGGGGGACCGGCCCCCACCCACCTGCCCGACGACCCGGGTCCGCGCGAGCTGCTCGCGAACGGTACGGCTCCGGCGGACGTCGCCGCGAAGTACCCGACCTCCTCGCTCGCCTGGGCGCAGCTCGCGGACGACGCGTACGAGCGCGGCTCGGTCGTCGAGTCGTACGCCTACGCCCGTACCGGCTACCACCGCGGTCTCGACGCGCTGCGCCGCAACGGCTGGAAGGGCCACGGCCCGGTGCCGTGGGAGCACGAGCCGAACCGCGGCTTCCTGCGCGCCCTGCACGCGCTCGCCCGCGCGGCCGGCGAGATCGGCGAGAAGGACGAGTTCGAGCGCTGCACGACCTTCCTGCGGGACTCCTCGGAGACCGCGGCGGAGACGCTCGGCTGACATCGCCCGACGGCTGAAACTGGCCGGATTTCCCCTGCTCCGACGGACCGGGGGAAATCCGGACAGACTCCCCGGGCCGTTCGAGACTGTTCGACTGGGGCCGGTACGATCCCCGGAACCGCAGGACCGAACAAGGACCGAACACGCCGGTACCGAGGCTTCCTTTCCTCTTCCCCCACTGCCGGCCGACGCAGGGGAGAAGTCTGTCGTGGGCAAGCGTGCCGCATCCGCATCCGCAGGACGGCGACGAACGCGGAGCCGGCGGCGGGGCAGAGGCAGACGCGGTCCCGCCGGCCGACTCGTGCTGCCGACGCTGGTCCTGATGACGGTCGCGCTCGGCGCCGGCGTCGCCCTCGCCCACTTCAACGGCCCGCCCGTCGAGGACACGGCGGCCCCGGCCACCACCCCCGCGTCGACGGCGACGACGAGCCCGGCCCCGGGGGAGGCCACCCCCGCCCCCCGGCCCACGACGGCGAAGCCGAAGCCGCCGCCGAAACCGAGGTCGACGCCCCCGAAACCGACGTCGAGCCCGAAGCCGAAGGCGACCCCGAAGCAGCCGCCCACCGTGCCGCAGTCCGGTGCCGGGACCTTCACCACCGCGCAGGCCTCCGGTACGCCGGTCGGCGACAGCGGAGAGCTGCGCCGCTACCGGGTCCAGGTCGAGGAGGGCATCGACCTGTCGGCGCGCGAGACGGCCGCCGAGATCCAGCGGATCCTGGCCCATCCGCGCGGCTGGGCCGCGCACGGCCGGGGCCGTTTCCAGCTGGTCTCGGAGAACGCCGACTTCGTCATCCGGATCGCCACCCCCGACACCGCCGACGCGCTCTGCCTGCGGCAGGGCCTGAACACCCGCGGCGAGCTGAACTGCGAGACCACCGACGGGGTCGTGGTGAACCTCAAGCGGTGGATGCTGGGCTCGCCGACCTTCGCGGGGGAGGCCGCCGAGTACCGGCACCTGATCATCAACCACGAGGTCGGGCACGAGATCGGCATCCGGCAGCACATGGGCTGCCCGGGTCCGGGCAAGCTCGCGCCCGCGATGATGCAGCAGATCAAGGGCCTGGACGGGTGTCGATCGAACGCATTTCCGTATGACGAAGACGGGAACTACATCACCGGGCCGATCGTGTCATGATGCGCTTGGGACGGCGCGCGACGCAGCACGCCTCCCGAGGGGACCGGGGCTCCCGTGCCGCAGGGACGTACGTGCGGGCGGTGGAGCAGACCGCTACCCGGTAGTTCGTATCGAGGAGACAGAAATGTCACTCTCCCCGGGTTCTCCCGATTCCGCAGCAGGTTCGGCCACCAACGCCCCGAACCTCGACTTCGCCGGCACCACGCCGTACGAGGACTACGTCCAGGCGGACGTCCTCACCCACCTCCAGCACCTCCGCTCGGACGACCCCGGCGAGATGGTCTTCCTGGTCACCACCCAGGTCATGGAGCTGTGGTTCACGGTCATCGTCCACGAGTGGGAGACCGCGAGCCGCGCCCTGCGCGAGGACCGCGTCCCCGTCGCGATGGACGCGCTCAAGCGATCGGTCCGCGAGCTGGAGGCGCTCAACCACTCCTGGCGGCCGCTCGCCCAGCTCACCCCCGCCCAGTTCAACGCCTACCGGTCCGCGCTCGGCGAGGGCTCCGGCTTCCAGTCCGCGATGTACCGGCGGATGGAGTTCCTGCTCGGCGAGAAGTCCGCGTCGATGCTCGTCCCGCACCGGGGCGCGCCGCGCGTTCACGCCGAGCTGGAGAAGGCGCTCCACGAGCCCAGCCTGTACGACGAGGTCCTCGGGCTGCTCGCCCGCCGCGGCCTGCCCGTCCCCGCCGCGGTCCTCGGCCGCGATCTCGCGCAGCGGTACGAGCCCTCGGCCGAGGTCGAGGCGGTCTGGGCCGGGATCTACGCGGACGCCGACCAGAACGGCGAGCTCGTGCGGCTCGGCGAGGCGCTCAGCGACGTCGCCGAACTCGTCTGGCGATGGCGCAACGACCATCTGGTGGCGACCCGCCGCGCCATGGGCTCGAAGACCGGCACCGGCGGCTCGGCGGGCGTGGCCTGGCTGGAGAAGCGCGCCCAGAAGAACGTCTTCCCGGAGCTCTGGACGGCGCGCAGCCATGTCTGAGACTGATGTCATGGCAGACCTCCAGAAGAAGGCACACGCACTCGACGCCGCCGACGGACTGGGCAAGCACCGCGAGAAGTTCGCGCTCGACGCCGGGACCGTCTACCTCGACGGCAACTCGCTCGGCGCGCTGCCCGCCCACGTCCCCGCCCGGATGGCCGACGTCATCACCCGCGAGTGGGGCGAGCTGCGCATCCGCTCCTGGGACGAGTCCGGCTGGTGGACCGCGCCCGAGCGGATCGGCGACCGGATCGCCCCGATCGTCGGGGCCGCCCCGGGACAGATCGTGGTCGGCGACTCGACCAGCGTGAACGTCTTCAAGGCGGTCGTCGCCGCGGCCCGGCTGAGCGCCGACGACCGTGACGAGATCCTCGTCGACGCGACGACCTTTCCCACGGACGGGTACATCGCGGAGTCCGCGGCGCGGATGACGGGTCACCGGATCGTGCCCGTCGACCCGGCCGCCATGGCCGCGGCGGCCGGCCCGCGGACGGCCGCCGCGCTCGTCAACCACGTCGACTACCGCAGCGGCCGCCGCCACGACCTGCCCGGCATCACGGCCGCGCTGCACGCGGCGGGCGCGCTCGCCGTCTGGGACCTGTGCCACAGCGCCGGCGCCCTGCCGGTCGGCCTGGACGCGCACGGGGTCGACCTCGCCGTCGGCTGCACGTACAAGTACCTGAACGGCGGGCCCGGTTCACCGGCCTACCTGTACGTCGCCGAGCGCCACCAGGCCGCCTTCGACTCGCCGCTGCCCGGCTGGAACTCGCACAGCGACCCGTTCGCCATGACCCCCGGGTACGAGGCGGCCGCGGGCGCCGTACGGGGCCGGGTCGGGACGCCCGACATCCTTTCGATGCTGGCGCTCGAAGCGGCGCTCGACGTCTGGGACGGCGTCGCCGTCGAGGACGTACGGGCCAAGTCCCTGGCGCTCACGGACTTCTTCCTGGAGTGCGTGCGCGCGTACGTCCCGGAGGGCCGCGTCACCTCCGTGACGCCGGAGGCGCACGAGGAGCGCGGCAGCCAGACCGCGCTCGCCTGCGAGAACGCGCCCGCCGTCATGGCCGAGCTGATCAAGCGCGGTGTCGTCGGCGATCTGCGCCGCCCCGACATCCTGCGGTTCGGCTTCACCCCGCTGTACGTCGGCTTCGCGGACGCGGAGCGGGCGGCGCGGGTGCTCGCGGAGGTCCTGGCGGACCTGCCCGCCTGAGGCCTCGGCAGGGTTCCGCGCGGCCTCGCGCGGTCTCGTACGGTCCGATGATCGCCTGATCTGCGGGGGCTCCACTCCTGGTACCGTCCCCGCAGGTCAGGCCAATTCGGCCCCGTATCCGAGAGGTTGGAACACCATGCCGGACCCCGCCGCGCGCGATGCCGCCGAAGAGTCGTCGGCCTTCTCGCACCCGGCCGTCCCCCCGGACGTCTCCGCCGCGTACGGCGACCACCCGGACCAGGTGATCGACTTCTACGCCCCGCGCGGCGGACGGACCCGGGCGCCGCTCGTCGTCGCCCTGCACGGCGGGGCGTGGCGGGCACCGTACGACCGGCAGCACCTGACCCCGTTCGTGGACTTCCTGGCCCGGCGCGGCTTCGCCGTGGCGAACGTCGAGTACCGGCGCGGCAGCGGCATCCCCCGGCAGGGTGGTGCCACCCCGGTCGCCGGGCGCTGGCCCGAGACCTTCGACGACGTGGCGGCCGCGCTCGACGCCCTGCCCGAACTCGCCGCCGTCCACCTGCCGCAGGCCGACACCGGCCGGATCGTGCTCACCGGCCACTCGGCGGGCGGCCAGCTCGCCCTCTGGGCCGCCGCCCGGCACGTGCTGCCCGTCGGCTCCCCGTGGCGGCTGCCCGCCCCGCCCGCGCTGCGCGGGGTCGTCGCCCTCGCCCCGATCGCCCACTTCGGCCGGTCGGTCGAGCTGGGGGTGTGCGGCGGCGCGGTCACCGAACTGCTCGGCGGCCCGTCCTCGTACGAGGAGCGGGCGGCCCACACCGACCCCTCGGTACTGCTGCCGACCGGGATCGCGACCACCGTCGTCCAGGGCCGTACGGACGTCGACGTGCCGTACACCGTCGCCGACGCCTACGCCGAGGCGGCAGCGAAGGCGGGCGAGACGGTCGGCGTGACGCTCCTGGAGGAGGTCGGTCACTTCCCGCTGATCGACCCGGCGGCGGACGCGTGCGCGGTGGTGGCGGAGGAGATCGCCCAGCTGGCCTGGTGACGAGCCGGGTGACGACCTGACGTTCGTTTCCCGTACAACCACTTGATCCGGTCGCGAGTCTGATCGGGCACGGCACGTCCGTGCCCGCTCTTCTCGTGGGGGTTCACCTTGCAGTTCCGCTCCACCGGTACCCGTTCCACCCGTCTCGCCGCCGCCGTCACGGCGGTCCTCGCCGTCACGGCCCTCGGTGCCGGCACCCTGGCCACCGCGCCGACCGCCTTCGCGGCCACCCCGGCCGCCGTGACGGCCCCGGCCGCCCAGGACGACGCCGTCCTCCCCGTCTACCCGGAGGGCATGGACCTGGGGGGCCTGGGCACCTCCGGCTTCCTCGCCCACTCCCTCGGCCACGACGGCTCCCGGAAGCTGCTGTGGACGCCGTACGACGGCGGCGCCGCGACCTCGCTCCAGGTGCCCGAGGACGGCGGCTGGACCATGGGAGCCGGCGACGTGGTCGTCCTCGGCGACGACAACTGGTCCGCCCAGATGCGTTCGATCACCCTGCGGAACATGGCCACCCCCTCCGCCCCGGGCGTCGACATCGACCTCGGCGCGCTCGACGGCAACTACGTGGCCGTCCTCAGCCCGACGAGCGTGCTCGCGCAGCTGACGAACGCGGTCGGCCAGGCCGAACTGCACGTCGTGACCAAGGACGGCACCACGACGACCCACCGCAAGATCTCGGGCCTGCCCGCGAACGCCACCGACTACTTCGGCTCGAACGCCCACGACGGCTCCGTCCTCGTCGGGTACGAGACCGGCCCGGAGTTCGAACGGACCGGTGGCCGGGCCCTGATCGACGTGGCGGCCGGCACGGCCACCACGACGTACGCCTCCCCCGAGTCCGGATACGGTTTCGGCGGCCTGGAGTTCTCCGCCTCCCACGTGACCTGGTTCGCCAACGAGGCCGGCACCGGTGACTACATCGCGTCCGTCGACCGCGCGACCGGGGAGGAGAAGCGGACCGTCCTGGGCGCCCACGACGGCGAGTGGTACTCCACGCTCGTCGGCGACTGGCTGGTGTACGGCAACCCCACGACGCCCGTCCGGGCCGTCTCCCTCGCCACCGGCGAGGTCCGGCAGCTCATGGACTCCGGTTCGACCGCGGGCAGCCCCGGCGACGGCACCGCAGTGGTGCACGGCGCGACGGCCGCCGACGGCAAGGGGCTGTTCCGGATCGAGCTCGCGGAGGACGGCACCCCGAAGGCCACCAAGGTGGCCGACGAGGCCCCGCTGGTCGACCTGAAGATCGAGCAGGTCCACGTCCCCGACCGGGTGAACCTCGACCAGACCGGCGGCGAGGTGACGCTGGGGTGGACCCTGTCGCACCGCGAGGCCTACGTGGACGTCACGCTGACGCACATGGTCACGGAGAAGGAGTACCGCACCCGCGTGTACGCCCCCGCCGAGGGCAACCGCTTCTCCTTCAGCTGGGACGGCGTCCTCGACGGGGCGGACGCGCCGAACGGCTCGTACGCGGTGATGGCAGAGGCCGTGCTGCTCGACGGCACCGGCGAACCGGTCCACCAGGGCTGGCGCATGGACGTCGTCCGCACGATCAACACGCACGACTTCACCAACAACGGCTCCACCGACGTCCTCGCCCGTGACGCCTCCGGCGTGCTGTGGCGCGACGACCTGCGGGACCGGTCCGCGGACGGCCACGTCGAGACCGCCGGGCGCACCCGGATCGGCGCCGGGTGGAACACGTACAAGCAGATCGAGGCCGTCGGCGACCTCGCGGGCAACGAGGTCGCCGACCTCGTCGCCCTCGACGGCTCGGGCGTGCTCTGGCACTACCTCGGCAAGGGCTACGGCACCTTCGACACCAGGGTGAGGATCGGCGGCGGCTGGGGCGTCTACAACAAGCTGACCGGCGGCTCGGACCTCGACGGCGACGGCCGCACCGACCTCCTCGCCACGGACGCCTCCGGCGTGCTGTGGTTCTACAAGGGCACGGGCGACGCCGTGAAGCCGTTCGCGACCCGCGCCCGCGTCGGCGGCGGCTGGGGCGTCTACAACCAGCTCACCGCCGTCGGCAACATCGCCGGCACGGCCGCCGGGGACCTCGTCGCCCGCGACACCGCCGGCGTCCTCTGGCTCTACCAGGGCAACGGGAACGGCAACTTCACCACGCGCGTGCGGGTCGGCGGCGGCTGGGGCGCCTTCTCCCAGCTCGTGGGCGCCGGAGACGTCGACTCCGACGGCCGCCCCGACCTGATCGCGTATGGAGCGGGCGGCACGTACGTCTACCGCTCCACGGGCTCCGCCCTCACCCCGTTCAGCCGTCGGACGACGGACCTGTACGCGGGAGAGGGAACCAAGTTCAACAGCGTCGCCTGAGGACTCGGCGTCGCCTGAGGACTCTCCTAGTCCTCAAGGGGGACCCGGAAGGATCCGCATCGAGCGGGACGACCGGGTCTCCCGTCCCCCCGTACCGTTTCCGTGTGACCCAGACACAGACCCCCGAGACGAGCCGCAGCCCCGAGATCCGCCTGGCGCAGGTGGCCCTCGGCGGCCTGCGCCAGGAACTCTTCCACGACGCCTTCGCCTACCGGCCGCTGCCGCGCATGGACGTGGAGAGCAGGCCCCTGCGCTTCCTGCCGCGGCGGATACGCGTGTACGCGGGGTTGCTGCCGCACGCGGTCGTCGCCTTCATGGCGATGATCGTCTTCATCATCGGGATGGAGCGCTACCACGGCGCCATCGGCCCGATCGGGCTCGCGGCCGGCCTGGCGCCGGCCACGATCGTGCTGCTCACCCTGATCAGGCCGGTCCTCGCCTTCTGGGCCTCGATCGGCACGACGCCGTTCATCGGGTACATCGCAGGTTTCGGGACCGGCTGGCCCTGGGCGGCGAACTCCTTCGCCGCCCACCTCGTGGTCCTCGCCGTGGTGGCCGCCCGCACCCGGCCCCGCACCGCCGTGTGGATGTGGATCGGGACGGCCGGCTACGCGCTCTTCGCCGAGATGTTCCTCGGGATGGGTGGCGGCACCGACGCCCTCCCGATGCTGTTCGTCTCGGCCATGGTCCTGCTCACCGTCACCGTCTTCCAGGTCCGCCGCCAGGCCGACCGCGAGGTCACCGCCCAGCAGACCGTCACCGCCCAGGAGCGCTCCAAGCGGACCCTCCTGGAGGAGCGCACCACCATCGCCCGCGAGCTGCACGACGTCGTCGCCCACCACATGTCGGTGGTCGCCATCCAGGCCGAGGCCGCCCCGTACCGGGTCGAGAACCCGCCGCCGGAGCTGGAGCAGGCCTTCCTCACCATCCGCGAGAACGCCGTCGCCGCGCTCACCGAGCTGCGCCGCATCCTCGGTGTCGTCCGCGCCGAGGACTACGAGGCCCCCGACGCCCCGCAGCCGACCCTCGCCGACCTCGACGCGCTCGTCCGCAACGTCCAGGAGGCCGGGCTCGTCGTCGAGAAGACCGTGACCGGCGCCGTACGCGAGCTGCCGCAGGGCGTGGAGCTCTCCGCGTACCGGATCGTCCAGGAGGCCCTGTCGAACGTGCTGCGGCACGCGCCCGGCGCGGCCGCGAAGGTCGAGGTCAGCTACGTCCTCGGCGGTCTGGGCCTGCGCATCGCCAACGGACCGGCGCGCGGACTGGTCAAGCCCTCCCCGGGCGCCGGCCACGGCATCACCGGCATGCGGGAGCGTGTGACGATGCTCGGTGGGGAGATGACCGCCGAGGTCACCGAGGACGGTGGCTACGAGGTCGCGGCCTTCGTCCCCGTGAGCCGTGAGGAGAGTGACCAGTGATCCGCGTGCTGATCGTCGACGACCAGATGATGGTCCGCGAGGGCTTCTCGGTGCTGCTCGGCGCGATGCCGGACATCGAGGTCGTCGGCGAGGCCGTCAACGGCCGGGAGGCCGTCGCCCAGGTCGCCGCCCTCCATCCCGACGTGGTCCTCATGGACATCCGGATGCCCGAGCTGAACGGCATCGACGCCACCCGGGAGATCGTCGCCGCCGACGCCGACGCGAAGGTGCTCGTCCTGACCACCTTCGACCTCGACGAGTACGTCTACCAGGCGCTGCGCGCCGGGGCCTCCGGCTTCCTGCTCAAGGACGCCTCCGCCCGGCAGCTCGCGGACGGGGTGCGGGTCGTCGCGGCCGGCGAGGCGCTGCTCGCGCCGACCGTCACCAAGCGGCTGATCACCGAATTCGCGAAGGCGCCGGGGAGCTCTCCGCGCCCGCCGGCGATGGCGCAGATAGGGGAGCTGACGGAGCGGGAGACGGAGGTCCTGGTGCTCATCGCGCAGGGCCTGTCGAACTCCGAGATCGCCGAGCACCTCGTCGTCGCCGAGTCGACGATCAAGACGCATGTGAGCCGCATCCTGGTGAAGCTGGGGCTGCGCGACCGGACGCAGGCGGCGGTGTTCGCGTACGAGGCGGGTCTGGTGCGGGTCGGCGGGTAGTGCGGGTCCGGTGCGGGTCGGGGGGTAGGACCTCCAGGCAGTAGTGGGGCAGGGCCTCCAGGCGGTAGTAGCGTCCGGTCATGGACGTTGCCTTCGACCCCTGGTCCCCGGAGTTCGTCGCCGATCCCTACCCCGCCTACGCCGAGTTGCGCGCCACCGGCCGCGCCCACTGGTACGGGCGGACGCAGCAGTGGCTGATCCCGCACCACGAGGACGTGTCGGCGCTCCTCCGGGACCGGCGGCTCGGGCGGACGTACACCCACCGCTTCACCCACGAGGAGTTCGGCCGGGAGGCGCCGCCGGCGGCGTACGAGCCCTTCCACACGCTCAACGACCACGGGCTGCTCGATCTGGAGGCGGCCGACCACACCCGGATCCGGCGGCTCGTGTCGAAGGCCTTCACCCCGAGGACGGTGGAGCGCCTGGCGCCGACGGTACGCCGCCTCGCCGCCGATCTGGTGGGGGATCTGGTGGCGGCGGGCGGCGGCGACCTGCTCGCCTCGGTCGCCGAACCCCTCCCCGTCGCGGTGATCGCCGAGATGCTCGGCGTCCCCGAGGACGACGAGGAGCGGGGGCGGCTGCGGCCCTGGTCGGCGGCGATCTGCGGGATGTTCGAGCTGAACCCCTCGGAGGAGACGGCCCGGCGGGCGGTCGAGGCCTCCGTCGAGTTCTCGGACTATCTGCGGGAGCTGATCGCGCGGCGGCGGAAGAGCCCGGGGGACGATCTGATCTCGGCGCTCATCGGGGTGGAGGAGCTGACGGAGCAGGAGATGATCTCCACCTGCGTCCTGCTCCTGAACGCGGGCCACGAGGCCACCGTGAACACGACGGTCAACGGCTGGTGGACCCTGCTGAAGCACGACGTCCGTCCGGATCCCGAAAAGTTGTCCACAGCTGTGGAAGAACTTCTGCGCTACGACACCCCGCTCCAGATGTTCGAGCGCTGGGTCCTCGACGACATCGAGATCGGCGGCCAGGTCATCCCGCGCCGCTCCGAGGTCGCCCTCCTCTTCGGCTCCGCCAACCGCGACCCGGCCCGCTTCGGCCCCACGGCCGACGAGCTCGACCTCACCCGCGCCGACAACCCCCACATCACCTTCGGCGCGGGCATCCACTACTGCCTGGGCGCCCCGCTGGCCCGCCTCGAACTGGAGGCCGTCTTCGGCGAGTTGCTCCGCCGCGCGCCGGGCCTGCGGCTCGCGGTGGAGCCCGTGTGGAAGCCGGGATACGTGATCCGGGGCTTCGAGGAGCTGCTCGTGGAGCTGTGAGCACTGCTGCTCTACAAAGCAGCAGTGCTCAGCTCACCATGTCCCGCCGCCGCAGACCCGTCAGGCCCGCCGCCACGAGCGCCGCCGCCAGGGCCGTCAGTGCCAGGACCGGCGTCCAGGCCGTCTCCGGGCCGGGGAGCTTCGGGAGGTGGCCGAAGGGGGAGAGGTTCAGGGCCGCCTGCGGGAGGTCGAGCGCCGGGCCGATCCAGCCGAGGGCCAGACAGAGACCGGCCGCGCCCCACGCGGCGGTCGCGGCCTTCGGGGCGGCGCCCCAGAGGAGGACCGCGAGGCCGGCGAGTGTCCACACCGCCGGGAGCTGGGCGAGCGAGGCGCCCAGGATCGGGCCGAGGTCGTGCCCGTACGCGAGGGCGAGACCGAGTCCGCTCAGGGCGAGGATCAGGGCCGAGCCACCGAAGGCGATCAGCAGGTGTCCGGCCGCCCAGCGGAGCCGGCCGAGGGCGTTCGCGAGGAGCGGTTCGGCGCGGCCCGAGGTCTCCTCGCCGTGCGGCCGCAGCACCGAGCCGACCGCGAACAGGGCCGCGACCATCCCGAAGAGGGACACCATGGTGGCGAGGAAGGCGTCGGTGAGGGCGCTCTGGCCGCCCATCCGCTCGAAGATCTGCCGGGCCTGTTCGTTGTCGCCGACGATGTCGGCCGCGCCGTCGACCATCCCGCCGAAGACGAGCCCGCCGAGCAGGAAGCCCAGCGACCAGCCGAGGAGCGTGCCGCGCTGGAGCCGCCAGGCGAGCGCGCCCGCCGTCGCCAGCCGCCCCTCCGCCGGGCCCGGCCGGGTCGCGAGGAAGCTCGCGCCGACGTCCCGGCGGCCGGTCAGCGCGTACGCCGCCGCCGTCTGGACCAGGACCGCCGCCGCGATCAGGAGCAGCACCCACCAGCGTTCACCGGCGAAGGCGCGGACGTTCTCGGCCCAGCCGATCGGCGACAGCCAGGTCAGGACACCGCCGCCGTCCGCCGTCCCGGAGTCCCCGGCCGCCCGCAGGGCGAACGCGAGGCCGACGGCGGCCCCCGCCAGGCCCTTCGCGAGCCGCGCGCTCTCCGTCAGCTGGGCGGCGAGCGCGGCCGTGGTCGCGAAGACCATGCCGGTGCCGCCGATCGCCAGGCCGAGGGCGAGCGCCCCGGCCGCGCCCTGCCCGGCGAGCCCGGCGGTGACGATGAGGGCGACGGCGGCGTTGACGACGAGGGCGGCGAGGAGGGCGGCGGTGAGCGGGGCCCGGCGGCCGACCGCACCGGCGGAGAGCATCTCCTGGCGGCCGGTCTCCTCCTCCTCGCGGGTGTGCCGGACGACGACGATCAGGCTCGCGACGGCGGCGAGGATGGCGGCGAAGGTGCCGAACCGCCAGGCGACGAGCCCGCCGAGGGAGTCGTCGAAGACCGGCCCGTAGAGGGCGCGCATCGAGCTGTTGGCGGTCATGGAGGCGGCGAGCTCGGCGCGTTCGGCGGCCGTGCCGTAGAGCCCTTCGAGCGAGCCGACACCGCTGGCGACCATGCCGCCGGTGACGAGCGCCCAGACCGGGATCATCAGCCGGTCGCGGCGGAGGGCGAGCCGGGTGAGGATGCCGGTGCCGGCGAGGCTGACGGTGCTCATGACGTGGCCACCTCGTCCGCGTAGTGGCGGAGGAACAGCTCCTCCAGGGTGGGCGGGGTGCTGGTGAGGCTCCGTACGCCCGAGGTGGTCAGGGAGCGCAGGACGGCGTCGAGCTTGTCGGTGTCGACCTGGAGCTTGACCCGGTGGCCGACGACGTCGAGGTCGTGGACGCCGGGGAGGTGGGCGAGGCCGTTGGGCGCGGCGGCGAGTTCGGCGGTGACGCTGGTACGGGTCAGGTGCCGCAGCTCGGCGAGCGAACCGGACTCCACGGTCCGGCCCTTGCGGACGATGCTGACCCGGTCGCAGAGGGTCTCGACCTCGCTGAGGATGTGGCTGGAGAGGAGCACGGTCCGGCCCCGGTCGCGGGCCTCCTCGACGCAGCTCTGGAAGACCTCCTCCATCAGCGGGTCGAGACCGCTGGTGGGCTCGTCGAGGACGAGCAGGTCGACGTCGGAGGCGAAGGCGGCGACGAGGGCGACCTTCTGCCGGTTGCCCTTGGAGTAGGTGCGGCCCTTCTTGGTGGGGTCGAGCTCGAAGCGCTCGATCAGCTCGGCGCGCTTCGCCCGGTCGAGGCCTCCCCGGAGCCTCCCGTACAGGTCGATGACCTCTCCGCCGGAGAGGTTGCGCCACAGGGTCACGTCGCCGGGGACGTACGCGATCCGGCGGTGCAGCTCGACGGCGTCCCGCCAGGGGTCCCTGCCGAGCAGCCCGACACCGCCGGAGTCGGCGCGGAGGAGGCCGAGGAGGACCCGGATGGTGGTGGACTTGCCGGCGCCGTTGGGGCCGAGGAAGCCGTGGACCTCGCCGGTCTCGACGGCGAGGTCGAGGCCGTCGAGCGCGTGGGTACGCCCGAAGGACTTGTGCAGTCCGACGACGCTGATTGCCTTCGTCATGCTTCAGAACGTACGCTCATTTCACAAAGTTGTGAAGTTAAGGAAACGTATAAAGTTGGAGCGGCGGAGCGAACCAGGGAGACGATGACCGGCATGACGACCACCGAGGCGAGCAAGGACGGCAACGAGGAGGGCGTGTCCCGCTTCGTGGAGCGCTTCGCCGCCGAACTGACGGAAGCCGGCATGCAGCGCATGGCCTCCCGCGTCTTCGCGGCGCTCCTCGCCTCCGAGACCGCCTCGATGACCTCGGCCGAGCTGGCCGAGCAGCTGCGGATCAGCCCGGCGGCCGTCTCCGGCGCGATCCGCTACCTCAGCCAGGTCAGCATGATCAGCCGCGAACGCGACCCCGGCACCCGGCGCGAGCGGTACGTCCTGCACAACGAGCTCTGGTACGAGACCTTCACCCGCCGCGACCAGATCCTCGTCCGCTGGGAGAAGGTCCTCCGCGACGGTTCCGAGACGCTCGGACCGGACACGGCGGCGGGCATGCGGACGGCCGAGACGGCGGAGTTCTTCGCGTTCCTCCAGCGGGAGATGCTGGGCATCATGGACCGCTGGGCGGCCTACCGGGACGCGCGGACCTAGGTCCCGTGAGCCCGGCATGATCCAAAAGACAGGCGCTAGCTAGTCCTGAGGCCTGGGCAGCGTCAGCCCCCACGCCTCCTCCAGGACCGTCCACGTCCGCCGCCGGACCGGCCCCGTCACGCGGCCGTCCGCGCGGTAGCGGAAGTCCGGGCCCGAGACGGTGAGGACGTGGGCGGTCGTGTGCCGGGGCGGGAGGGCCGAGGGATGGACGACCACCTCGGCCGTACCGCCGACCGAGCGGACCGTCAGGCTCTCCAGCGGCGTGTCGACATCGGTGAGCAGCACCCCGTCCGCCTCCACCCGCAGCCGGTGGGCGCGGACTGCGAGGGCCGTCGGGGCCGGGCGGACCAGGGTGCGGACGAGGGAGCGGCAGGTGCCCCAGACGGTCGGGGACGCCGAGGCCAGGGCGGGGGTGGCAGGACCGCCGGGGATACAGAGGTCGCCGAGGACGACGCCGTCGCTGTCGTCGACCAGCAGGTCGAGGCGCCGTACGGCCCCGTCGAGGACCGCCCGGGCCGCGGCCGGGGTCGAGCGCGGCACGCCGAGGGCGTGGGCGATCTCCAGGGCGTCCGGGGCACCTATCGGGACCAGGGAGAGCGCGCCCGCGGCGAGCTCCCGCTCCCGGTGCAGGAGGGCCACCGTCCGCAGCAGCGCACGGTCGTCGCCGAGCACCACGGGGCGCCGTGAGCCGCGCCGGGCCAGGGCGCGGGAGAATTCCTCCGGGCTGTCCGGCAGGCAGATCTTCGCCTCCGCGCCCGCGGACAGCACATCTTTCGCGATCCGCACGGACTCGCCGTCAATTCGGCGGGCGACCGGGTCGACGATGACCAGCAGCTGGTCGTGATCCGACACCTCGGTCCTTCCTCGGGTAGCATCTTTGTGCAAGAGCCCCTTGCGCTATTGCGCCAGGGGCTTCGTCTATTCCGGGGCACACCGGTGAGGCGGCCTCGGCCCCTGACCTTGGACATGCCCCACCCGGAAGGGGTGTACGCCTGTGCCCGCACTTGTGCTGCTCGGTGCTCAGTGGGGTGACGAGGGCAAGGGAAAGGCCACCGACCTCCTCGGTGGATCCGTTGACTATGTAGTGCGCTACCAGGGCGGCAACAACGCCGGCCACACCGTCGTCGTCGGCGACCAGAAGTACGCGCTGCATCTTCTCCCTTCCGGAATCCTCTCGCCGGGGTGCACCCCGGTGATCGGAAACGGTGTCGTCGTCGACCCGGCGGTCCTGCTCTCCGAGCTGAGTGGGCTGAACGAGCGCGGCGTCGACACGTCGAAGCTCCTGATCAGCGGTAACGCTCACCTGATCACCCCGTACAACGTCACCCTCGACAAGGTGACGGAACGGTTCCTCGGCAAGCGCAAGATCGGCACCACGGGTCGCGGCATCGGCCCGACCTACGCCGACAAGATCAACCGCGTCGGCATCCGGGTCCAGGACCTGTACGACGAGTCGATCCTCACCCAGAAGGTCGAGGCGGCGCTGGAGGGCAAGAACCAGCTGCTCGCCAAGCTGTACAACCGGCGTGCGATCGACGCGGAGCAGATCGTCGAGGAGATGCTCCAGTACGCGGAGCAGATCAAGCCGTTCGTCGCGGACACCACGCTGATCCTGAACAACGCGCTCGACGAGGACAAGGTCGTCCTCTTCGAGGGCGGCCAGGGCACGCTGCTCGACGTCGACCACGGCACGTACCCCTTCGTCACCTCCTCGAACCCGACCGCGGGCGGCGCCTGCACCGGCGCCGGCGTGGGCCCGACGAAGATCAGCCGGGTCATCGGCATCCTCAAGGCGTACACGACCCGTGTCGGCGCCGGCCCGTTCCCGACGGAGCTCTTCGACGCGGACGGCGAGGCGCTGCGCCGCATCGGCGGCGAGCGCGGTGTCACCACCGGCCGTGACCGCCGCTGTGGCTGGTTCGACGCGGTCATCGCGCGATACGCGACCCGGGTCAACGGCCTGACGGACTTCTTCCTCACCAAGCTCGACGTGCTGACGGGCTGGGAGCAGATCCCGGTCTGCGTCGCGTACGAGATCGACGGCAAGCGCGTCGAGGAGCTGCCCTACTCGCAGACCGACTTCCACCACGCGAAGCCGATCTACGAGATGCTGCCGGGCTGGTCCGAGGACATCACCAAGGCGAAGACCTTCGCCGACCTGCCGAAGAACGCGCAGGCGTACGTGAAGGCGCTGGAGGAGATGTCGGGCGCCCCGATCTCCGCGATCGGCGTCGGCCCCGGCCGCACCGAGACGATCGAGATCAACTCGTTCCTGTAGCTCGTCGCTGCAGTTCGTCGCTGCAGTTCGTTGCTGTGGGCGGGACGCCCGAGGGCCCGCACCCCGTACGCCGGGGTGCGGGCCCTCGCGCATGCCTCGCGCATGCGTCCTACGAGCGGTAGTACTCGTTCGGTTCGCCGTCGAGCATCGGATAGACGAGGAGCCGGTCCTTGCCGTTCAGCTTGTCGACGAGGAGGTAGCGGGAGAGGCCCTCCTGGCATTCGCGGTCCCAGGCGTTGGTGTCCCGGGTGGCGGGGCCGACGACCAGCAGGTTGCCGACGCCCGCGAGGACGGCCGTGGTGCCGCAGGACCAGTCCTCGTCCATGAGCACGCCGTCGACGGTGCGCGGATAGCCGTCGAGGACGCTGACCACGGGGGACCCGACCGGGCCCTGGGTGATCGTCACCTGCGAGGTGTAGCGCTCGTCGTTCTCGCCGTACACCTCCGGGGCGGGGATGCGCGACCAGCGGCCGAGGAACCGGGCGGGGACGACCTCCGTACCCGTGGGGGCCTTGCGGAAGGTGGCCTTCGCCGTGCCCGAGGTCCACTCCAGGACGTCGGGGGAGCGCAGCGTGAGCGTCTGGTGCGCGGCGGGGACACAGCGCTGGGCGGGCACGCTGGTCGTCACGTCGGACTCGCCGAGGACGATCTTGTCCTCGTCGGCGGAGACGAGCCGGGAGCGGCCCATGCACAGGCGGTTCTCCGCGACCTGGACGTAGACCGCGTTCTTGGCGCCCGCCGCTCCCTGGCTGATCTCGAACCGGGCGGTCTCCCGGGGGTGGTCCTGGGAGCCCTGGATGACGCCCTCCCAGGCACCGAGGAACGCGGCCGGGACGATGCCGGCCGGGCGGGCCGCGACGTTGCCCGTGCCGCTCGGGGCCCGGTTCTTCTGGTCGTCCATGCCGGTGTCCGGGTCGGGCCAGAAGGTGTACGTGAGGGTGGCCGCGGCCGCCACAGCGAGGGCCGCGAGTCCGGCGACCAAAGCCGTCCGGCGCGGGCGCCCGGCCCGGGGCTGGGGCGCGGTGGAGGCGGTGGACGGGAGGGGAGTGGGCGGGGTCGGGTCACTGTCGGCAGGGACGACGCCCCCGGCAGCACCCGTTCCCGTCCCCGTTCCGGTCGCGCTCTCCGTCTCCGCCTCCAGGAGCCGCGCCGCGTGGCGGCCCAGCCGGGCCAGGACGTCCGCCGGGAGCCAGGGATCGGGGATCGGCAGGGTCTCCGAGATCTCGGCGGCCGACGGCCGCGCGCCCGGGTCCTTGGCGAGGCAGGCCCGGATCACCCCGGTCAGCTCGGGCGCCAGATCCGTCAGGTCGGGCTCGTCGTGGGCGATGCGGAACATCGTCGCGTGCACGCCGCTGTCCGCCGTCCCGAAGGGGGAACGGCCGGTCGCCGCGTACGCCAGGACCGAGCCGAGGCAGAAGATGTCCGACGCGGGGGTGAGCCGGTCGCCCCGAACCTGCTCGGGCGACATGAAGCCGGGGGAGCCGACGACCGCGCCGGTGGTGGTCAGATTGCCACCGTCGGCGACGGTGTCGACGGCCCGCGCGATGCCGAAGTCGATGATCCGCGGCCCGTCGACGGTGAGCAGGACGTTGGACGGCTTGAGGTCGCGGTGGACGAGCCCGGCCGCGTGGATGTGCACGAGGGCGCGGGCGAGGCCGGAGGCCAGCGCCTTCACGGTCGCGGGCGGCAGTGGCCCGAACTCGTCGCCGACCACGGTCCGCAGCGAGGGCCCCGGTACGTAGCCGATCGCCACCCACGGCGCGTCGGCCGTGGTGTCCGAGCCGAGGACGGGCGCGGTGCCCGTGCCGCCGACCCGCTCCAGGGAGGCGACCTCGCGGGCGAACCGGCGCCGGAACTCCTCCTGGGCGGCCAGTTCCGCGTGCACGACCTTCACCGCGACCGTCCGCCCGCCGACCGAACGCGCGAGGAACACCCGGCCCATGCCCCCGACCCCGAGGCGGCCGAGCAGACGGAACGGGCCGATGCTGACCGGGTCTTCCACGTTCAATGGCTCCACGTCGTCAGAGCATGCCAGACCGGGGGTCGGCAGTCCCTACCGATCGCATGCCGGACCGGGGGCCGGCCGTCCCCCGGTCGCATGCCGGACCAGGGGCGGCCGTCCCTACCGATCGCCCACCGGACCAGGGGGCGGCCGGCCCCCTCCCTCGCCCGTCGGACCGGAGGTCAGCCCTCCCCACAGATCCTCAGTCCCTTCGGCGTCGAGCAGGGCAGGTGCCCGTGGACGCGGATGATGTCCTGGCCGCTGCCCCAGCGCAGATAGGTGAGGAAGCTGGCGGTCAGCGAGTCGGCCCTCGGCTCGCGCCAGGTGTAGGCGTACTCGATCTCCCGGTACGGGTAGGGCGACTCGCCCAGCTCGTCCAGGACCGGTCGGCGGCCGTCGATGGCCACCCGGTGCAGGCCCTTCAGACCGGTGCCCGCGCGGAGTTCGGTGTAGCCGATGGCGCCGGGCAGCTTGGCCACCGTGGACAGGACCTGTTCGGTGGAGTCGAGTTCGCAGCGGATGACCTCGGACTCGGGGTCGTTGCTGGTCCGGCAGTCCAGGGAGGAGTTGGCGGGCTCGTTGCGCCCGAGGACCCGGCGCTGGAACACCTCCCTGGTACCGGAGTTGGCGTCCCGGCTGATCAGCAGGATCCGCTGGTCCACGCCCGGCACCAGCTCGCCCCAGTTCTTGATCTCGCCCCGGTAGATACGGCGGATCTGGTCCAGGGTCAGGTCGTCCACGGGCACGTCGTCGTTGAGGACGAGGGTGTAGAGGGAGACGGCGACAATGCTCTCCCGCAGCTCGGGGAAGCCGCCCGGCTTGCGCCCGTCGGACAGGGCGACGACCGCGGGGGAGCCCTTGGCCGTCTTCGCGCCCTCCTCGGCCAGCCGCCGTATCCCGGACGTCGACCCGTGCGCCGCCACGTTCACGGTCGCGCCCTCGCAGTCCTGCTCGTACTTCTTCGCGAGTTCCCGTACGACGGGTGCGAAGGCCGTCGACCCGGTGACGGTGAGACTGCCCTTGGCGCAGCCGATCGGCGGCGGGGTCTGCTCCCGGACGATGATCACGGCGAGGGCGATCATGCAGAGCGTGAGGGTGATGGTGACGGTCCGCGCGACCCGGCTGAAGAGGGGCGCCTTGTCGTCGGGGGTCGTGCTGTGGTTGACGTGGACGACGCCGTCGTCGAGGGTGCCGTCGACGTTGACGGGGCCGCCCGTCGGCCCGCCGGTGAGCAGGACGAGCAGCTTGTAGTGGGCGCCCCGGTTGAGCGGAACCTTGGGCAGCCTGATGGAGCTGGCGCCCACGGTCGGCTGCCAGGCGGCGTCGAAGTGGGTCAGGAGCCCGGGATGGCCGGGGGCGGTCACGACGATCGCCTTCATGTGGCGGTGGGGGCCGGTGCCGTCCGGGTGCGAGAACCGCACGGTGAGTCCGGTGCTGCCGCCGTCCGTGTAGTCGTCGCTGCCGATGGCCAGGCCGCCGTCGTTCTCGATCCGGAGCAGGACGATGGTGGCGTCTGTCAGCTCCTGCGTCGTGTCGAAGAAGCCTCGCCGCACGGTCGCGCCGGGGCCGGTCAGAGCGGTGCTGGCCGCGGCTCCGGCGCCGATGGACGTGTCGAGCTGGACGCGGTAGCCGATCCGGCGGCGGCGCGGAACCCACCACTGCACCCAGATGGCGGCGATGGAGACGAGGACACCGGTGAGCGCGGTGACCACGGCGATGATGTTCTCAGCGGTTAGCCAGTCCACCCGCGCGACGGTACGGACGTGTGTGCGGTTACGGCGGGTACGTCGCTTCCAGCCACCTGGAATTCGTCCTTCCGTCAACCGGGGCCCCGCCGCCGGCCGGGCTCGGCGCGGGCTCGGCCGCGGGCTCTGCGGGGGCTCTGCGCGGGCGGGTCATCAGAGGTTGCCGGGGGTGTGGAGCGTGGGTGTAATGGCCACGAGGGGGCCTTCAGTCTGAGGAGAACCCCATGCGTGTCGTCGAAGTGACCGCCTACGGCGGACCCGAGGTCCTCAGAATGGCCCGCCGGCCCGAGCCGGAGGCCGGGGACGTCCCCGGCAGGGTGCGCGTGCGGCTCAAGGCCGCCGGTGTGAACCAGGCGGATCTGCGGATCCGGGCCGGCCGGTACGCCGACGCGGTCGGCACGCTCAAGCCCCCCTTCGTCCTGGGCTCGGACTTCGCCGGAAAGCTGCTCGATCCCGTGCCCGGGATGCCCGCCGGGACCCGGGTGGCCGGTTACGTGCCCTGGTACACGGAGCTGACCGGCGAGGGCACGTACGCGGAGGTCGTACGGGTCGCCCCCGAGTGGCTGGCCCCGATCCCGGACGACGTGGAGTTCACCGTGGCCTCGTCCCTCCCGCTGGCCTCGGCGACGGCCCAGCAGGGCCTCGACCGGCTCGCGCTGCCGGCCGGAGCGACGCTGCTCGTGACCGGTGCGAGCGCCGTGGTGGGCCGGCTGGCGGTCCAGTACGCCCACGCGGCCGGGCTGCGGGTGGTGGCCGTCGCCCACGAGGGCGACGAGAGCGAACTGAGGATCCTCGGCGCGGACCACGCGGTCCCGCGCGGGATGCCGGGGATGGTGCTCGCCGGGGTGGCCGAGGTCGCCCCCGACGGCGTGGACGGGATCTTCGACGGGGCGCTCGTCGGGGAGGCGCTGCTGCCCGCCCTGAAGGACGACGGCGTCTTCGTCGCGATCGCACCCGACCGGGTCCCGGTCGCCGAACGGAACATCCGCGTCGAGGCCGTCCGGGCCACACCGGACGCCGCCCGGCTGAAGGAGACGCTGGAGAAGGTGGCGGCCCGCGAGCTGATCACCCGGGTGGCCGACGTCCTCCCGCTGGAGGAGGTCGCCGAGGCCCACCGCCGCGCGGAGGCGGGCCACCGACCGGGCCGGATCGTCCTCCTGATCTGAGCAAAGCCACCCCACCCTGGCGGGACCCTCCCCCGGGCCCCGCCCCGGGCCCCGCCCCCTGGCCCCCGGGCCCCGGCCTTGTCGGACCCTCGTGAGAGGCTTCCTGGCTCCGGCGGCACATGACCTGTGCCGCCGCCGAGCCCGTTGACGGGCCGAATGGATCCCAGGGGGGAACCTTCATGATCATCCGACGTCGGCGCGCACTGCGCGGCGCGCTCGCCGCCACCGCCGTCACGATCGCCCTGACCGCCACCGCGGGCACCGCCTTCGCCTCCGGCGACCCGGCCGGTGCCGACCGGGCGCGTGCCACGGCCGAGGCCGACCGCCAGGCCGGGCGCCAGGCCGGGGGCGCCCCGCGCGCGGGCACGTTCGCCGCCGAGGACACCCCGGTGGAGACGCCCAGCTTCATGATGATGGGCGTGCACAAGCAGACGAGCGAGGGGTACCTCTACTTCCCGAACCGCGAGGGCGGCTTCGACCCCCGCCACCACATCGCGCTCTCCTACGACCACCTCGCCGACGCGATCAGCGGCGACAACGACAAGGACGGGCGGTCGGACGGCACCTGGTACGTCTACAAGGACGGGACGCTGAGGTACAACTGGTTCGCGGCCTCCCTCGAACAGCGTTCCAAGCAGGTCGGCAAGGGCTGGAACACGTACCGTACGGTCCTCTCGCCCGGCAACATCGGCGGAGCCGAGGAGGTCGACCTCATCGGCGTCGACAAGGCCGGTGTGCTGTGGTCGTACCTCGCGTACCCCGAGGGCACGCTCACCACGCGCACCCGGGTCGGCGGCGGCTGGGGCCAGTACGACCAGGTCGAGGGTCAGGGCGATCTGACCGGTGACGGCAAGCCCGACATCGTCGCCCGCGACAAGACCGGCGTCCTGTGGCTCTACAGGGGCACCGGCAACTACAAGGCCCCCTTCGAGGGCCGTACGAAGATCGGCTCCGGCTGGAACATCTACGACCGGCTGCTGTCGGTCGGCGATCTCGACGCCGACGGCCGGACGGACCTGATCGCGCGCAAGCCGAACGGCGACCTGTTCCGGTACTCGGGCTGGGGCAGCGCCCAGGCCGTGTTCCAGAAGCCGGTCAAGATCGGCCACGGCTTCCAGATCTACAACCTGCTCTGAGCGCGCACGACTTGTGCGGCACGGCGTCGTCGTCACGGTCTCTTCACGGCTTGGCCACTTTTCGCGGCTCTGTGGCAGGATTCCAAGATCAGTGGCGCGCATGGATCGCGCCGCCGAAGAGTCCCAGGGGGGAATCCTGATGACCATCACCCGACGTCGTCGTGCGCTCAAGGGCGCGCTCGTCGCCACCGCCGTCGCGGTCGCCACGGCGACCGTGGCCGGCACGGCCTCCGCCGCCGGTGCGGAGCTGCCGGTGCAGCCCACCTTCGAGATGTACGGCGCCAACAAGCAGACCCAGGAACTCCAGGTCTGGTACCCCGTCGGCAACGGCAGCTTCGAGACCGTCGGACCGCTCGGCTACGTCGGCGACGTCGCCGACATCATCGTCGCCGACAACGACAACGACGGGCACGGCGAAGCCGAGTGGACCGTCTACAAGAACGGTCGGCTGGACTTCTGGTCGCCCGACAGCGGCTCCCAGGACACGGACGTCGTCGGCCGCGGCTGGAACATCTACTCGACGATCCTCTCGCCGGGCAACATCGGCGGTGCCAAGGAGGCCGACCTGCTCGGTGTCGACAAGACCGGCGTGCTGTGGAGCTACCTCTCGTACCCGAACGGCACCCTCACCACCCGCGTGCGGGTCGGCGGCGGCTGGAACACGTACAGCCAGATCGCGGGCCAGGGCGACCTGACCGGCGACGGCAAGCCCGACATCGTCGCCCGCGACAAGACGGGTGTCCTCTGGCTCTACAAGGGCACGGGCAACTACCGGGCCCCCTTCACCGGCCGTACGAAGATCGGCGCCGGCTGGAACACGTACGACCGCGTGCTGTCGACCGGTGACATCGACCTCGACGGCAAGGCGGACCTGCTCGCCCGCAAGTCGAACGGCGACCTGTTCCGTTACCCGGGCACGGGCAACGCCCTGGCCCCGTTCAAGGCGCCGATCCGGGTCGGCGGCGGCTACCAGAAGTTCAACCTCTTCTAAGCGCACCCGTCCCACCCGTCCCACCCGTCCCACTGGTGTGGTGACCGCATGACGGCGGCCCCGGCCCCGGCCTCGGAACTCCGAGCCCGGGGCCGCCTCTTGTGCTCCCGAGGGCACGTGAAACCCCAACCGTCACAGTTTCTGGTCTAGACCTTGACAGGTCCAGACCAATAGCGATTCGCTGTGCTTCCCCATCCGGCTCCACCCGGCCCCACCCGGAAGGAAGTACGCATGCTGCGTAAGTTGGTCACCTCACTGGCCGCGCTCTGTACGGCCGTCGGACTCGCCGTCCTCCTCCTCCCCACCGCCTCCGCCGGCGCGGCCGCCGCCTGCGCGGCCGCGTGGAACTCCTCCAGCGTCTACACGGGCGGGATGACGGCCTCGCACAACGGCCACAACTGGCAGGCCAAGTGGTGGACCCAGAACGAGACTCCCGGCACGACCGGCGAGTGGGGCGTCTGGGCCGACCAGGGCGTCTGCGGCGGCGGGCCCACCACCCCGCCCACCACCCCGCCGCCGAGCTCCGGATTCGTGGTCTCCGAGGCCCAGTTCAACCAGATGTTCCCGAGCCGGAACCCCTTCTACACGTACGCGGGCCTCACCGCCGCCCTCAAGTCGTACCCCGGCTTCGCCAACACCGGCAGCGACACGGTGAAGAAGCAGGAGGCCGCGGCCTTCCTCGCGAACGTCTCCCACGAGACGGGCGGCCTCGTCCACATCGTCGAGCAGAACACGGCCAACTACCCGCACTACTGCGACGCGGGCCGGCCCTACGGCTGCCCCGCCGGCCAGGCCGCGTACTACGGCCGCGGTCCCATCCAGCTCTCCTGGAACTTCAACTACAAGGCCGCCGGTGACGCCCTCGGCATCGACCTGCTGAACAACCCCTGGCGCGTCGAGCAGGACCCGGCCGTCGCCATGATGACCGGCCTCTGGTACTGGAACACCCAGAGCGGCCCCGGCACGATGACCGCCCACAACGCCATGGTCAACGGCGCAGGATTCGGCCAGACCATCTGGGCGATCAACGGCAGCCTGGAGTGCAACGGCGGCAACCCGGCCCAGGTCCAGAGCCGGGTCACCAAGTACCAGCAGTTCACCCAGATCCTGGGCGTCCCCGCCGGGGCGAACCTGTACTGCTGATCAGCTACTGCCAGGCGACAAAGGCGGCCCAGGCGGCGGGCTCCACGGTGAACGTGGGCCCGTCGCTCTGCTTCGAGTCGCGGAGGTGGACGGCGTGGGGGCAGGTGGCTACCTCTACGCAGTTGCCGCCCCCGCCGTCGCTGTACGAGGACTTGTGCCAGTCGAAGGCAACCTCGACGCAGCTGCCGCCACCGCTGTCGCTGTAGCTGGACTTGAACCAGTGCAGGGTGTTGTCGTTCATCTCCGTGCTCCCGCCAACTCCTCGATGAGACCCAGCGACCGGCGCGGATCCAGGGCCTGTGCCCGGATCTTCGCATACCGCTGCCGATGCGTACTGACCTTCGCTCGGTCGGTGATCAGCAGGCTCTCCCCCTGGATCTCCAGGAAGGTCACGTGGTCGTGAGCCGGTGTCTCGACGATCTCCAGAGTGCCTCGATCGCCCGCGTAAGGGCCCCCCAGCCCCGCGTCCAACGGGAGCACCTGAAGGTTCACGTTCGTCCTCCGGGCGCACTCCGCCAAGTACGCCAACTGCTCGCGCATGATCTCCTCACTGCCGATCGGCCGCCGCAGCACCGACTCGTCGAGGACCAGCTCGATCTCGCACACCGGCTTCCGGTCGAACAGCACCTTCCGTGCCATCCGGGCGACGACCAGCTCCTCGACCCGTTCCGCCGTCGGCTCCGGGTGACCGCCCGCAATCAACGCCCGCGCGTACGCCTCCGTCTGGAACAACCCATGGACGACGTGGTTCGCGTACAGCCACAGCGCCACCGCCTTCTGCTCGATCGGCGCGTAGCCCCGGAACTGCTCCGGGAGTTTCTCCAGCCGTACGAGCTCCCGCATCTCCTCGAAGATGCCCGTCCCGCCGCCCAGGACACGTTCGAGCTGGACGAGCATGTCGTCGCTCACAGGGTGCAGGAACCGTTCCATCGCGCTGATCGCCGCGCCGGTGAAGCCCATCTCCCCGCCCAGCTGTTCCTGCGTGAGTCCCTTCCTGAGCCGCATTCTCTTCGCCACCGTCGCCGCCATCCGCGCCGCAGGACCCACCGGTTCCTTGTTCTCTTCTCGCGCCATCGCGATCCCCATTCGAACTCAACCGGTCTCAACCGGTCTCAACTGCTCCCCGCCGAATTCGACTGCATTCAAGGTGCGTTGACGCAGGTCGAGGGGATAGCGACGCACCGTCAGCAATCGTGGAAAACGCTAGCGTCGGCGCGGGAACATGTCCCTGTGAATGAAGAGAATCGGGAAGTAAACGTGGATTGGATTCCTGTTTCCGGATTCCAACTCCGTAAGGCGGGAGTGCAATTCGACGCCGTTCGGGTCGACGGCGACGAGGGGCGGCGGCTCGCCGACTGGATAGAGGTACTCACGGGTGGCGACCCGGGGCCGGTCGTGATCGAGGCGAACGGGCGGCGCGGGGTCTACTTCCTCGTCCCGCCGGGGTCGACGGCGCGGAAGGCGTGGCCGCGCGGGGTGACCTGGTTCAACGCGGGACCGGCTCACGTGAGTTACGTACCGGTGCCCGCGTTGACGGGACGGACGTGGCCGCTGTCCTGGCGCTTCCCGCCGACGAGTCCCGACCGGTTCGTTCACCCGCTGTTGCTGCGGAGCGCCGTGACCGAGCTGTTCAGCGCCGTGTCTTGATCACCCAGATCAGCGCCAGGATCGGGGTCGGAGAGGCGAGGAGGGCGTAGAGCTGGTCGCGGCCGGCCAGCTGGAACTCCAGGGCCATCGGCAGGAGCAGGACGAGGCCGGTGAGCAGGAGGCCGAGCGCGGGGAGGTGGACGACGGGGCTGAACCGGCGCAGCTCGTGCAGGTCGTCCTTGTCCATCTGGGACTTCATGCCGATCGCGGCGACCAGGAGGAACGGGCTCACGAAGACGAGCACGAAGAGACTCACGAACCGGCCCGTCCGGTCGCGTTCGCCGTTCTCGGTCACGGGTGTGCCGGGGTCGCGGGGCGCGAAGTGGACGTCCACCTTCATGCCGGGCACGGGCGGCTTGTGGCGGGTGTACATGCCCCGGACGGTGACCTCGCGCGGGCCGGATTCGTACGGGATCCGCAGGGTGAGGTCGGTGTAGTAGTGCGGGTCCTGGTCCTCGTTGCCCGGGTTGAAACGGGGCTCGGCGGCGAGGCGGACGACGGTGACCTCGTACTCGCCGTATCCGACCCGCTCCAGGCGCTCGGTCTCGCGGCCGTAGGAACTGCTGACGGTGAAGCCCGTGAGGACGGCGGCGAGGGCGGCGAGGGGGATGCCGAAGGCGAACAGGTAGGGCAGGACGGGGTTCGGGCGCCGGGTCTCGACGTACCGCTTGGAGAGCGGGCCGTCGGCGCGGGCCCGGTAGGAGGCGACGACCCAGGCCACGGCGCAGAGCACGGCGAGGCCGGCGAGGGCCAGCTCGGGTATGAGCGGCGGATACGGGGAGACGGCCCACAGGGAGGCGGCGACGGCGGCCACCCCGCTGAGAACCATGCCCCAGCCGGTCAGGGTGGTGGCGGCACTGCGGCCTGGCGTGCTCATGGCGCGCAGCATAGGCGGCGCCCGTGACGCTGCCTCCGCGGGCCGCTCTCCCCGTCCCGATCCGCCGGACACGCCTACCCCCTAGGCCGGCGGGGGACCCCTGGGAGGACACCGTGAGCACAGAGCCCGAGCACGGCGGAGAGCGGATTCCGCGTCCCGAGCGCACCCCCGACGCGTTGCGCGTCGCGCTTGCCCGCATTGCTCCCCACCGGCTGGCGGAGATGGAGCAGCAGAAGAACGAGGCCTTCTCCCTGGCCGCCGCGCACGACACCCTCGGGCCCCTGCACGGCTGGATCGGCGTCTGGGCCCGCGAGGTGGAGATCGAGCGGCGGTACGACCTCTCCACGCGCCGCCGCTCCGCGCTGGACACGCTCCACCGTACGAGCGGCAGGGCCGACCCGGCCTTCCGGGAAGCGATGGACGAACTGCGTGCGGTCGAGGCCGAGGCCACGCGGGCGGTGTCCGAGTGAGCCGGCGCTGGGAGTACGACCCCGATGAGGAGTACGTCGTCGGCGGTGCGCCACCTGCCTTCGTCGCCGAGGTGGAGAAGCGGGCCGACGAGCTGGTGAGGGCCGCCGAGGCCTTCTACCTGGACGGCTCCACGTACCAGGGCGAGGGCCCGAAGGGGAACGACGCGTTCGTTCCCGGCGGCATGTTCAGCGGGATCTAGCGAGGAACCCCGGGCCTTCGGGCCCGGGAGGAATCGCTTCTCTGGGCTGCTCTGACGTGCAGGTCACGACGGACGTTTCTGCTGCTCGATGTACTCCTTGATGACGGACAACGGTGCCCCGCCACAGGAAGCCGCGAAGTATGAGGGTGACCAGAAGTGTGCCCCCCACAGGTACTTGCGAATGTGGTCGGGGTACTCCTGGCGGAGCCTGCGGGCGGAGACGCCCTTGAGGGAGCCCACCAGCTTGGAGATGGACACCTTGGGCGGGTAATGCACGAGCAGGTGGACGTGGTCACGCTCACCGTTGAACTCGACCAGCTCCGTTTCGAAGTCCGCGCAGACGGACCGCATGACTTCCTCGCAGCGCCGAAGGATCTCGTCGGTGAAGGGGCCGCGCCGGTATTTCGGCGTGAAGACCAAGTGCGCGTGGAGGGTGTAGACGACCGTGCGACCCCTGCGAATGTTGGGGTTTGGTTCCCATCGTGGTGACATAGATCAACTGTAGTACGATGGCTCGCGTGAAGATCGTCGTGCAGGTCAAGCTGATGCCGGATGTCGCACAGGCATCGGCCATCGGTGCGACGCTGCGCACGGTCAACGACCGGGCCAACTGGGTTTCCGGTGTGGCGTTCGAGCACGGTGTGCCGCGCGAGTACGAGCTGCGGAAGCACACCTACGCGGAGCTGAAAGCCTCCGGTCTCGGGGCGCAGGCGGCCCAGCACACGATCAAGAAGGTGCGGGACGCTTACACGACGTTGAAGGCGAACATCCGGGCCGGGAACCTCGGCAAGCCCGGATCGAAGCGCAGGGTCAAGGCGGAGTCGAAGCCGGTCACGTTCCGCCCGGACTCGGCACAGCCGTACGACGACCGTTGCCTGTCCTGGCAGTACGACACGCGGACCGTCAGTATCTGGACTACCGCCGGTCGCTTGAAGAACGTGCGCTTCGCCTGCTCCGCAGGCGCGCTCAAGACGCTGCGCGAGTACCGCAAGGGCGAGTCGGATCTGATCGAACGCGACGGCGTGTTCTACCTGATCGCGGTGTGCGAGGTCCCCGAGGGCCCGGTCAACGAGAACCCGTCCGGGTTCATCGGCGTGGACCTCGGGATCGTCAACATCGCCACCACATCAACCGGTTACCGGGCTGCCGGGCGCGGCTTGAACCGGCATCGAAAGCGGCAGCTCGACCTGCGCCGTAAGTTGCAGGCCAAGGGCACGCAGTCCGCCAAACGGCGGCTCAAGCACCGCAGCCGCAAGGAAGCGCGGCACGCCGCGAACATCAACCACATCATCTCGAAGAAGATCGTCACCACCGCTGAACGCACCGGTCGCGGTATCGCCCTGGAAGACCTCACGGGCATCCGCGACCGGGTACGGCTCCGTAAGGACCAGCGGGCACAACTGCATTCATGGAGCTTCCACCAGCTCGGCTCCTTCCTTGAGTACAAGGCACGCCGGGCCGGGGTTCCGCTGGTGTACGTCGATCCGTCGTACACCAGCCGGCAATGCTCCGAGTGCGGGCACATCGACCGGAAGAACCGAGTCGACCAGGCAACGTTCGCGTGCCGCGCCTGCGGCGTCACCATGCACGCGGACGACAACGCGTCCCACAACATCGACCGCAAGGGCGAAGCCGTGTGGACCGCGGGGCGTGAGTCACGCGTCCCAGCCACCCCATAGGTGGCCTGGACGGAGGAGGCCACACCACAGCCAGTGGCGCCCTACCTCCAAGCCCGGTCGTTCACGGCCGGGTCAAGTTGACCTACCTCGTCCTGCCCCGGCACGAGTGCGTCTACCTCCGGCAGGTCACCTACTGGTGAGCCGCTCGGGCGATTGCGGCCCACCTGTGTGCATGCAACCATGCATGCATGGTTGCACTGCAGATTCGTGACGTGCCCGAGGACATGCGTGACCGGTTGGCGGCCATAGCGGGTGAGCGAGGCCAGTCGTTGCAGGCGTACCTCTACGACGTGCTGGCCGACGAAGTGCGGCGCCGCGACAATCTGGCCGTGCTGGAAGGGTTCTCCGCCGGCCGGTACGGGTCACGACTCGACACCGCCGACGTGCTGGACGTCCTGCGGGCCGGGCGGCGGGAGCGCGATGCGGCTCTCGGCGGTCCGGAGGGCGACGAGTGATCGTCGTCGACGCGTCCGTCTTCGCGTTCTCACTGCTCGACGAGGGGACCATCGGGGGCCGGTGCCGCTCCGCCCTCGCCGCCGACAGCAGGTGGATCGCGCCGGAGCACTGGACGGTCGAGGTGCTGTCGGTGATCCGGGGCAACCTGCTCGGCGGGAAGATCTCACAGGAGCACGCGGAGGACGCCGTCGCCGCCCTCGCGAAGCTGGAGCCCGTCGTTCCGCTGTCGCGCGTGCTCCTGCCCCGGATGTGGGAGCTGCGGGGAAACCTCACCACGTACGACGCGGCCTACGTCGCGGCGGCGGAGGCGTACGGCTGCGCGCTGGTCACCGCGGACGGGCGCCTGGCGCGTGCGTCGGGCATCCGCTGCCCGGTGGACGTGATCGGCGGCCGAACGCCCCGCGGGGACGGGTGACAAGGCGGACCGGCAACGTGTCGGGTCCGCCCCGGTCTCGGTGGACAAGATGGCCATGGCCCGTCCTACCTGCGGTTCCTTACCCTCGACCCCATGACCCCTCATGTCATCGAACCCGATCCCCAGGCCGGGGCCGCCGTCAAGGCCGCCGACCGCGCGCACGTGTTCCACTCCTGGTCCGCCCAGGGCCTGATCGACCCGCTCGCCGTCGCCGGCGCCGAGGGTTCGTACTTCTGGGACTACGACGGAAACCGCTACCTGGACTTCACCAGCGGCCTCGTCTACACGAACATCGGCTACCAGCACCCCCGTGTGGTCGCCGCCATCCAGGAGCAGGCCGCGAAGCTCACCACCTTCGCGCCCGCCTTCGCCATCGACGTCCGCTCCGAGGCCGCACGCCTCATCGCCGAGCGCACCCCGGGCGACCTGGACAAGATCTTCTTCACCAACGGCGGCGCCGAGGCCGTCGAGAACGCCGTCCGCATGGCCCGGCTGCACACCGGCCGTACGAAGGTGCTCTCCGCCTACCGCTCGTACCACGGCGCCACCTCCACCGCGATCAACCTGACCGGTGACCCGCGCCGCTGGGCCTCCGACAACGGCTCCGCCGGCGTCGTGCGCTTCTGGGCGCCGTTCCTCTACCGCTCGCCCTTCTACGCCACCACCGAGGCGGAGGAGAGCGCGCGGGCCCTCCAGCACCTGGAGGACACGATCGCCTTCGAGGGTCCGGCGACGATCGCCGCGATCATCCTGGAGACCGTGCCCGGCACCGCCGGCATCATGACCCCGCCGCCCGGCTACCTCGCCGGCGTCCGCGAGATCTGCGACAAGTACGGCATCGTCTTCGTCCTCGACGAGGTCATGGCGGGCTTCGGCCGCACCGGCAAGTGGTTCGCCGCCGAGCACTTCGACGTCGTGCCCGACCTGATGACCTTCGCCAAGGGCGTGAACTCCGGTTACGTGCCCCTCGGCGGTGTCGCCATCAACGCCGAGATCGCCGCCACCTTCGACAAGCGGCCCTACCCGGGCGGACTGACCTACTCCGGTCACCCGCTGGCCTGCGCCGCCGCCGTCGCCACCATCCAGGTGATGGAGGACGAGAAGGTCGTCGAGAACGCCGCCCACATCGGCGAGAGCGTCCTCGGCCCCGGCCTGCGCGAGCTCGCCGAGCGCCACCCCTCCGTCGGCGAGGTCCGCGGCATGGGCGTCTTCTGGGCGCTCGACCTGGTCAAGAACCGCGAGACGCGCGAGCCGCTCGTCCCGTACAACGCGGCCGGCGAGGCCAACGCGCCCATGGCCGCCTTCGGCGCGGCGGCGAAGAAGAACGGCCTGTGGCCCTTCGTCAACATGAACCGCACCCACGCCGTCCCCGCCTGCAACGTCACCGAGGCCGAGGCCAAGGAGGGCCTCGCGGCCCTCGACGCCGCCCTCACGGTGGCCGACGAGCACACCGCGTAACCACGGAAACGGGGTGGCCCCTTCCGTCTGGACTAGGGTGTCCGGAGCCGGACGGAGGGGGCCGACCCATGCCCGCGAGCGGAGCTGTCACCCGCAACACCTTGCGACAGCAGATCGCGGACGCGCTGCGTGACGAAGTGCTCGCGGGCCGTCTCCAACCCGGGCAGGAATTCACGGTCAAGCAGATCGCCGAGCAGTACGGCGTGTCCGCGACACCCGTACGCGAAGCCCTCGTCGACCTCTGCGCGCAGGGCCTCCTCGACTCCGACCAGCACCGCGGCTTCCGCGTCCACAAGTACTCGGTCGACGACTACCGGGGGATGGTCGAGGCCCGGATGCTCGTCGTCGACGGCATCTTCCGCCGCGACGCCGCCATGGTGCCGCCCCGCTCCGCGGTCACGGAACCCGACCTCGGGATCGGTGTCGCCCTCGTCTCGATACGGCGCAGGGGCGAGGCCGCGGCCCGCGCGGCCCGCGCCGGGGACCTCGACATCCTCATCGGGTACGACATCCGGTACTGGCGCGAACTCGCCCGGCTGGTCGCCGCCAACGACTACATCGCCGACTTCCTCCACAAACTCCGCGTCCAGGCCTGGGTGTTCTCCGTCCCCTACCTGCGCTCCGAGCGGGACGTCCTCGGCTGGCTGTGGAGCGGGCACGTCGACCTGGTCGACGCGATCACCCGCGGCGACGCGGCCGCGGCCGTCGCGGTCGTACGGGAGTACAACGAGCACTCGATGGAATGGGCGGACCGGCTGGAGCAGCGGGCCCGCTAGGGGAGACCTCGGGGTCGCGGCGGGGGATACCTCGGGGTCGCCGGGGGGAGACCTCGGGGTCGCCGGTCGGGTTGAGGGCCCGGCTCCCCGGGCAGGTCCTCAGCGGGTGGACGGTGTCCGTGGGGCGCCGACTAACCTGGCCGTCCCTGCAAAAGCCTGGCGTACGCCCTGCGCGCGTCCCCCGCAACTGACGGAGAGCGAGCCTCCCTTGGCCTGTGACCTGTGGCTGGTCCCCCTCGTCGACGTGCTGTGCCACAGCCCCGACAATCCCTTCGCCGAAGAGATCGCCGCGTACGACGCCGTGCTCAGCGCCTCCGGTCTGCCGACCGTGCCGGTCTACGCGTACATGCCGGGGCTCTCCGGCGACGTCGCCCCGATCGCCGGCTTCGACTACGAGGCCCTGCACTTCCTGCGCCGCGCCTACCTCCTCCAGATGTGCGGACTGCCGGTCGAACCGGTCGGCGAGCTCGGCGGGGACTACGAACAGCTCCTGGAGATGTTCGAGGCGACCGCCCAGCAGTCGCACCTGGTCTGGCACTACGACCACGCGGGCGCGTACGTCCCGGTCGACTTCCCGGTCCCGCTCGCCAGCGACGAGCTCCTGGAGGGCGGCGGGCCGCTCGGCTCCTCGTACGGGCTGCTGCGCGAGCTGGAGTTCGTGGCGCCCTCGATCGGCATCGACCCGTCGAACCCGCCGGCACCCCCCGTACCGCCGGACCGGCCGACCACCCTGGAGGAACCGGCCGTACCGATTCCGCTGGACGGCGGCCCCTTCGCCCGGGAGCGCCACGTGTGGCTGGGGCTGCACGCGGCGGCGACCCGCAGCCTGGCACAGGGCTCGATGATCATCCTGAGCTGAGGTCCGCGCGCAGGGCCGAGCCGGGCCGGCCGATCCGCGCCGGCCGATCAGCTCCGGCCGATCCGCGCCGGCCGATCAGCTCCGGCCGATCCGCGCCGGCCGATCAGCTCCGGCCGACCCGCGCCCGCGGCCCCGAGGGGCCCCGGAGGCCTCCGTCAGCGGGCCTCCGGGGGCCGCTGACGCGGCATGTTCGGCCGGGTGCCCGGCGGCAGCGGGAAGCGGCCCGACGGGTGGTGGCTCTCGGCCCGCGCGGGCACCACGCCCACCGACTGGAGCGCGAGCGGCGCCGGGCCCGAGCGGAACTCGACCATCCAGTCCGCGGTCTCCGCCCGTACGAGCTCGGTCACGTCCTCCGAGAAGCGGCGCAGCACGCCCAGACATCGCTCGGCGGCCTCGCTGGCGGTGCCCTCCGTGGGGCCCAGGACCTCCCGGACGCTCTCCGAGGCCCAGTCGAACTGCAGGGCCTGGAGACGCCGCTGCACGGCCTGTGCCGTCGCCACGTCCCTCATCCAGCCGGACGTCAGACCGAAGTACCGGTCACAGGCCAGACAGGCGGCGCCGAGCAGCAGCGAGAGATAGCCCCAGCCGGCGGTGCCCTCCGCGACCCCGGTCAGGTCGAGCAGCGGCAGCGCGGCGCCCGCGATCACCCCGGCGGCCGTGCCGATCCGCAGGATCCGGGCGCTGCGGCGCTTCCCGACCCGGTCGGAGAGGTACCACTCGGCGGTGCGCAGGGCCTGGGACTCCACCCAGCGGTACATCTCGTCGAGCCGCTCGGCGGGCTCGCCCCAGTCGCCCAGGGGGAACGGCGTACCGCTCAGATCGCGGTGGACGTCTCCCCCGGGGGGTCCCGGTGGCTGCATCTCCGGCTGCTGGCTCACCGGGGGACTCCTCTGTTCAGCTCAGCGCTCATGTCCTTCTGTGACGTGCGGTGCACGTGGTGCCTGCCCTTCCTACCGCCGAATGGTGGGCGATGGGCCCGGAATCCCGGGATTTCCGCCCGCAAGGGGGTCTTGATCAGGTAGAGGAGCCCGCAGTTTCTCACTCGAAAGAGTGATGGAGGCGGGGCAGGCGGGGACCACGTAGGCTCGGCGTACCGACATACGGACAGAGCGAACCTCAGGAGTGACCGTGATTCCCGGTGGTGGCCAGCCCAACATGCAGCAGCTGCTCCAGCAGGCCCAGAAGATGCAGCAGGACCTCGCCCGCGCGCAGCAGGAACTGGCCGCGACCGAGGTCGACGGCCAGGCGGGCGGCGGCCTGGTCAAGGCGACCGTGACGGGCTCCGGCGAGCTGCGCGGCCTGGTCATCGACCCCAAGGCGGTCGACCCGGAGGACACCGAGACGCTCGCCGACCTGATCGTGGCCGCCGTGCAGGCCGCCAACGACAACGCGCAGCAGCTCCAGCAGGCCAAGCTCGGCCCGCTGGCGCAGGGCATGGGCGGCATGCCCGGCCTGGGCTTCTGAGCGCTTCCGAGCCGCTTCTGCGCCGCTTCTGAGCCGCGCACCTTCTACGGCGCAGTTCCAGCCACTACCGTAAGAATCAAGCACTCCCTTGAAAGGGCGTTCCGTGTACGAAGGCGTGGTTCAGGACCTCATCGACGAGCTGGGCAGGCTGCCCGGCGTCGGTCCCAAGAGCGCGCAGCGGATCGCCTTCCACATCCTCCAGGCCGAGCCGACCGACGTACGGCGGCTTGCGCACGCGCTCCTGGAGGTCAAGGAGAAGGTCAGGTTCTGCGCGGTCTGCGGCAACGTGGCACAGCAGGAGCAGTGCAACATCTGCCGCGACCCGCGCCGCGACCTGACCGTCATCTGTGTGGTCGAGGAGCCGAAGGACGTCGTCGCGATCGAGCGGACCCGCGAGTTCCGGGGGCGGTACCACGTCCTCGGCGGCGCGATCAGCCCGATCGAGGGCGTCGGCCCGGACGACCTCCGCATCCGCGAGCTGCTCGCGCGGCTCGCCGACGGCACGGTCACCGAGCTCATCCTCGCGACCGACCCGAACCTGGAGGGCGAGGCCACCGCGACGTACCTGGCGCGGATGATCAAGCCCATGGGACTCAAGGTGACCCGGCTCGCGAGCGGACTGCCGGTCGGCGGCGACCTCGAGTACGCCGACGAGGTCACCCTCGGCCGTGCCTTCGAGGGACGGAGGCTGCTAGATGTATGACGACCGGGCCGGCGCGCTCTCAGGGAGGCTCCTCGATGTCTGACCCCACGCTGCACGCGATCACGCAGAACCCCGACGACTTCTCCGTCCAGATCGCCGACTCCATCGAGAGCTTCATCGTCGCGACCACCGAGGTCGCCAAGGGCGACGAGCCGGACAGCGCGGTGCCCTTCCTGCTCCTGGAGATCTCGCAGCTGCTCCTCGCGGGCGGCCGGCTCGGCGCGCACGAGGACATCGTCCCGGACGAGCGGTACGAGACGGACACGGGCCCGGAGCCCGACATGGACGACCTGCGCGAGCGCTTCGCCGTGCTCCTCGAACCGGTGGACGTCTTCTCCGAGGTCTTCGACCCGTACGAGCCCCGCAAGGCCCCGGTCCCGGCCCGCATCTCCGACAACCTCGCCGACATCGTCGCCGACCTCCGCCACGGCCTGGCCCACTACCGCGCGGGCCGCACCAGCGAGGCCCTGTGGTGGTGGCAGTTCTCGTACTTCTCCAACTGGGGCCCCACCGCCTCGGCCACCCTCCGCGCCCTCCAGTCCCTCGTCGCCCACGTCCGCCTCGACCAGCCGCTCGCGGCCCTAGACGGCCTCGACACGGACGAGGACCTCACCGAGGACGACCTCGCCGAGGAGGCGGGCCGCGTGATGGCGGAGGAGATCGGCGCACCCCTGGGTCTGCGCGAGCGCCTCTGAACACCCGCTCGCACCTCCCCTTGATCACTCCGTGAGCGTCGCGTCTCAGCATCCGATATCACGGTGGCGTTTCCGGGTCGCTCGTTAGACTGAGCCGATCGCAGCGCCGGCTGCGGCACACACTGAGCGAGGAGCGCACGTGGGCCTTGTCGTGCAGAAGTACGGAGGCTCCTCCGTTGCCGATGCCGAAGGCATCAAGCGCGTCGCCAAGCGGATCGTGGACGCCAAGAAGAACGGCCACCAGGTGGTCGTCGTGGTTTCCGCGATGGGCGACACGACGGACGAGTTGATCGATCTCGCCGAGCAGGTATCCCCGATCCCTGCCGGGCGTGAGTTCGACATGCTGCTGACCGCCGGAGAGCGGATCTCCATGGCCCTGCTGGCCATGGCGATCAAAAACCTGGGCCACGAGGCCCAGTCGTTCACGGGCAGCCAGGCCGGTGTCATCACCGACTCGGTCCACAACAAAGCGCGCATCATCGATGTCACGCCGGGCCGGATCCGTACCGCCCTCGACGAGGGCAACATCGCCATCGTCGCCGGGTTCCAGGGCGTGTCCCAGGACAAGAAGGACATCACCACGCTCGGCCGTGGCGGTTCCGACACCACCGCCGTGGCGCTGGCCGCCGCGCTGGACGCCGAGGTCTGCGAGATCTACACCGACGTCGACGGTGTGTTCACGGCCGACCCGCGCGTGGTGAAGAAGGCGAAGAAGATCGACTGGATCTCCTTCGAGGACATGCTGGAGCTCGCCGCCTCCGGCTCCAAGGTGCTGCTGCACCGGTGCGTCGAGTACGCACGCCGCTACAACATCCCGATCCACGTCCGCTCGTCCTTCTCGGGGCTGCAGGGCACCTGGGTCAGCAACGAACCGCAAGGAGCCCAGAAGGTGGAGCAGGCCATCATCTCGGGTGTCGCCCACGACACCTCCGAGGCGAAGATCACCGTCGTCGGCGTGCCGGACAAGCCGGGCGAGGCCGCGGCCATCTTCCGGGCCGTCGCGGACGCCGAGATCAACATCGACATGATCGTGCAGAACGTGTCCGCCGCCTCCACCGGCCTCACGGACATCTCCTTCACCCTCCCGAAGGCCGAGGGCCGCAAGGCCATCGACGAGCTGGAGAAGGCGAAGAGCGCGATCGGCTTCGACTCGCTGCGCTACGACGACCAGATCGGCAAGATCTCCCTGGTCGGCGCCGGTATGAAGACCAACCCGGGCGTCACCGCGGACTTCTTCAAGGCGCTCTCCGACGCGGGCGTGAACATCGAGCTCATCTCGACCTCCGAGATCCGCATCTCGGTCGTCACCCGCGCCGACGACGTCAACGAGGCAGTGCGCGCCGTCCACAGCGCCTTCGGCCTGGACAGCGACTCGGACGAGGCCGTCGTCTACGGAGGCACCGGCCGATGACGCCGAAGCCGACGCTCGCGGTCGTCGGTGCGACCGGAGCCGTCGGCTCGGTGATGCTCCAGATGCTCACGCAACACGCGGACGTCTGGGGCGAGATACGCCTCCTCGCCTCCTCGCGCTCGGCCGGCCGGAAGGCCGCCGTGCGCGGGGTGGAGAGCGAGATCCTCGCGCTGAGCGAGGAGGCCCTGGAAGGCGTCGACCTGGCGCTCTTCCTGGTGCCCGAGACGGTGGCCGCCCGCTGGGCGCCCATCGCCGCCACCAAGGGCGCCGTCGTCGTGGACACCTCCGCCGCCTTCCGCGCGGACCCCGACGTCCCCCTCGTCGTCCCCGAGACCAACGCCCACGCGGCGCGCGTACGCCCCCGGGGCATCGTCGCGAGCCCCGGCTGCACCACCCTCGCGCTGGTCGTCGCCGTGGGCGCCCTGCACGCCGAGTTCGGGCTCTCCGAGCTGGTCGTCACCGCCCAGCAGGCCGCCAGCGGCGCCGGTGCCGGACAAGCCGGCGTCGAGGCGCTCCGCGCCCAGCTCGGACTGGTGGCCGGCCACGGCGACCTGGGCACCCACCCCGGAGACGTACGGCGGGCCGTCGGCGAGAACACCGGCCCCTTCCCCGGGCCCCTCGCGCTCAACGTCCTGCCCTGGTCGGGCACGGCGGGCGCCGACGGGGCCTCCTCGGAGGAGGAGCGCGTACGGGACGAGACCCGGCGGATCCTCGCGCTCCCCGCGCTGCGGGTCGCCGCCACCTGTGTCCGCGTGCCCGTGGTCACCGGACACTCCGTCTCCGTGCACGCCCGCTTCGAGCGCCCCGTGCCGCTCGACCGCGCGCACGAGATCCTCGCGACCACCCCCGGCGTCGTGCTGTACGACGATCCCGCCGCGGGCGACTTCCCCACCCCCGCCGATGTCGTCGGCACCGATCCCGCCTGGGTCGGACGGGTGCGGCGCTCCATGGACGACGAGCGGGCGCTCGATTTCTTCGTCTGCGCCGACAACCTCCGCAAGGGCGCGGCCCTCAACGCCCTTCAGATCGCGGAATCGGTTGTCACGTATTTGTAGGATCTGTGAACGACCTGTGAGCAAATAGGCGTCAGATACCTCTTGAACTGCGGTGATTCCGTGGCCGACGATGCTCTTCCCTCCTACTGCAACCAGTGGTCGGGTGGGGGCGTCTCTGCGTGCACTCAACCATGTGTGGCGCGGAGCACGCCGCGGAAGCGGGGCATCGGGGGAGAACGGTTACGCATGAGGACAAACGACTCACCGTCGAAAAGGGTGGCGTACGCGTACAACCCTGCCGGGGGGAAGCGTGTCCAACATGCGTGGCTGACGTACTCGACATCGCGACCATCGCTCCGCTGCGCGGCGCGGGCACCGCTGTGCTCCCCGCGCGGAGCGTCGCCGTCGTACCCGCACGCGGCACGGCGGGCGTACCCGTTCGCGGCACGGCCGTCGTCCCCGCACGCGGCACGGCCGTCGTCCCCGTACGCGCGGCCGTCGTCCCCGCACGCGGCTCCGCGGTCGTTCCCCACCGCCGGCCGCGCGCGCTCGGCGGCATGCCGGTGATCGCCCCCGTGCCCACCGGGTCCCGCGCGAGCGCCGTGGACGGCATCCCGTCGCCCCGGACCAGCGCCGAAGGCGCCACGACGGCCGGAACGACCGTCGACCACCTGACCGAGACCTACCGTGCCCACTACCGGTCGCTCCTCGGTCTCGCCGCCCTGCTCCTCGACGACACGGCCTCCTGCGAGGACGTCGTCCAGGAGGCGTTCATCCGCGTCCACTCGGCCCGCAAGCGGGTGCGCGAGCCCGAGAAGACGCTCGCCTACCTGCGGCAGACCGTCGTGAACCTCTCCCGGTCCGCACTGCGCCGCCGCATCCTCGGACTCAAGCTGCTGTCCAAGCCGATGCCGGACATGGCCAGCGCGGAGGAGGGGGCGTACGACCTGCTGGAGCGCGAGGACCTGATCAAGGCGATGCGCGGACTCCAGCGGCGCCAGCGTGAGGTGCTGGCCCTGCGGTACTTCTCGGACATGACCGAGGTTCAGGTCGCCGAGGCGCTCGGGATATCCCTGGGCTCGGTGAAGGCGTACGGTTCGCGGGGCATCGCGTCGCTGCGCGTCGCGATGGGAGCGACGTCGTGAGCGAGGCACCCGGTAAGGACGTCGGCAAGGACGTCGACAAGGACGTCGACAAGGACGTCGACAAGGACGTCGACAAGGACGTCGACAAGGGCGCCGACAACGACGCCGGCGTCGAGAACGACGTCCCTGATGAACGTGACGACCTGAGTGGACAGCGCATGGTGAACATCGAGCCCGGCCCCGGCGAGGGCGACGGGGACGACGAACTCGCGCTGCGGCGGCTGTTCCAGAGCACCGTCTCCGGCCTGGAGCCCTCCCCCGGCTCGCTCGAACACCTGCGCCGTGCCGTGCCCGCACGGCGCGCCCGCAAGCGGCAGGCCGTCGTCGGCGCCGCCGCCGCCGCGGTCCTCATCGGAACCGCCGTACCCGCCTTCGTGCACGTCGCCTCCTCCGGCGGCGTCTCCGCCGCCGGCAACCCCGTGAACGCCGGCCACGGCGAGGAGGCCCAGGGCGGCACCGGCGCCGAGACCGGCATCGAGGGCGGCCAGAGCGCCGAGCCCTCCGCGAGCACGGTGGCGCCCAGTCAGGGCGCCGCCGACGGCTCCGCGGGCAAGCCGCAGCGGCCCGGCCCCGGCGTGTCCTCCACCGTCCAGCAGGAGGCGTCGGCCCACGCAGGAGCCTTTCCGGTCTGTGCGGCCGAGCAGCTCGGCGTCAGCTCGGCGGGAGCCGGCGGACCCGATGGCGAGGGCAAGGTGCACGGCGCCTTCCGCATCGCCAACATCTCCGACCGGGCGTGTGTCGTGGAAGGCGGCGGGGTCGTCGGCTTCGAGGCCCGCGGCGCCGCCGACCCGGCCCGGATCTCGGTGATCCGGCACACCTCGGGAGACGGGGGCAGCGGACTGCCCGACCCCTCCCAGGAGTTCTCCGCGCTGGCCCTGAAGCCGAACGCCTCCTACGAGGTGAGGTTCGTCTGGGTACCGAGCGAGACCTGCCCGACGACATCCACCACCCCGACCCCGACGGCGACACCGCCGACCGAGCCGCCGACCACGCCGCCGCCGACGGACACCCCGACCGACGGCACCGGCACCCCCGATCCCAGCGAGGGCACGGGCTCCGGAGGGAGCGGCACCGATCCGGGCACCGGCCCCGACACCGGCGCGGCGCCCCAGCTGCTCCACGAGGACGGCGGCCCGGCGGACGGCAGCGTCCTGGTCAGCCATGTCGCGGAGCCCGGCGGCCCCGCGGCGTCGGCGACCATCCCCAACGCCTGCGCGGGCACGATCTACCGGACCGGGGTCCTGGCCGGCTCCTGACCGGCAGCGGCTCCTGACCTACAGTCCCAGTGCCTCGTCGCGGGACGCCTCCGCCTCGCGGCGGACCAGGCGGAACCACATGAAGAGGACGAAGCCGGCGAAGACGAACCACTCCGCGGTGTAGCCGAGGTTCTGGAAGGCCTTCGCGTCCAGGCTCGTGCCCGCCGCGGCCGCCGCCGGGACCGGGGTGAGCCCGGCGGGGGAGTCGGCGAGGGTGATCCAGGCGTCGTAGACGTCGTCCGTGACCACATTCACCAGGGAAGCCGCGCTGATCATCGCCAGCTGCCCCTCGGGCAGCCCGCCCGCCTTGCTGACACCCTTGCCGCCCCCGTTCTCCGAGGCCTGGAGCGCGCCCACGACCGTGACCTCGCCGGACGGCGGGGCCGGGACCTTCGCGCCCGTGGGGAGCCAGCCGCGGACCACCGGAAGCGATCGGCCTCCGTCCGTCCGCAGCAGCGTCAGGACGTAACTTCCGGTCCGGCCGTCCAGATCACGGTCCGGGACGAGGAACTGCTCCCCGAACCGGCCGCGCGCCTCGGCCGACCGGCCCGAGGTCTCCTTGTCCACCGGGAGCAGGGAGTCCAGCGGCTCCGCCTTCATCGTGCTCGCGGCGGGTCGCTTCTCGGCCGCCTCGTGGGAGTCGACGCGATCCTCGAACTTGCCCAGCTGCCAGGTCCCCATGAACACACAGAACGGGATCGCCAGCAGGACGAAGACGTTGATCCCCCACCAGCGGGGCGTTCTCAGGAACCGGTACACGCCCCCACGGTACGCAAGCGGCCTCGGCCACCCGTCGGCCGGGGCCCCGTCGGCCGGGCCCCGGCCGCCTCGGCTCTTCCCGCTCAGCTCTCCACGGGTCCACCCCCCAGGTGCTTCGCGGCGAACGCCAGGTCCAGGCCGACCTGCTTGATCCGCTCCTCCACCACGAGCGAGCCGTGGCCCGCGTCGTAGCGGTACACCTCGTGGACCGCGCCCCGGGCCGCGAGCCGGTCGATGTAGTTGTCGATCTGGCGGATCGGGCAGCGCGGGTCGTTGACGCCGGCCGAGATGTGCACCGGGGCCTTCACCGCGTCCACGTACGTCAGCGGCGACGAGGCCGCGTACCGCTCGGGCACCTCCTCCGGCGAGCCGCCGAGAAGCGTCCGGTCCAGTGCCTTGAGGGCCTCCATCTCGTCCTCGTACGCCGTGACGTAGTCCGCGACGGGGACCGCGGCGAGCCCGACCGCCCAGGCCTCCGGCTGCGTACCGATGCCGAGGAGGGTCAGATAGCCGCCCCAGGAGCCGCCGGACAGCACGAGCCGGGCCGGGTCGGCGAGGCCGCTCGCCACCGCCCAGGCGCGGACCGCGTCGATGTCCTCCAGCTCGATCAGACCCACCCGGTGCTTGAGCGCGTCCGTCCACTCCCGTCCGTACCCCGTGGAGCCCCGGTAGTTGACCCGCACCACCGCGTACCCGTGGTCCACCCAGGCCGCCGGGCCCGACGCGAAGGCGTCGCTGTCGTGCCAGGTGGGGCCGCCGTGCACCTCGAAGACCGTCGGGAAGGGGCCCTCGCCCGCCGGGCGCTGCACGAGCGCGTGGACTCTGCCGCCCGGGCCCTCCACCCACACGTCCTCCACCGGCACCGACGGCGGTGCCTTGGGGCCGGGCGGGTCGAGGACGACGCCGCCGTCCGTGGACCGCACCACCGGCGGCTCGGCGGCCGAGGACCACAGGTACTCCACGCTGCCGTCCGGCCGGGCCGTCGCCTCCGACACCGAACCGGCCGGGGTCTCCACCCGGACCAGGGCGCCGGTGGCGATCTCGTACCGCCACAGCTCGCTGCGGGCCTCGAAGCTGTGCACGATCAGCAGGCCGGAGCCGTCCGGATACCACTCGGCCGACACGTCGCCCGGCAGGTCGAGCCGGAGATCGGTCTCCGTGCCCGCCACCACGTCCCAGATCATCGGCTCCCAGCGGCCGCGCCGCTGGTGCCCCACGAGCAGCCGGCTGTCGCCCGCCAGAGGCGCGAAGCCGAGGACCGCGAGCCCCAGCTCCTCGGTGCCGCCCTTGGTGTCGTCCAGCTCGGCGAGCACGCTCGCGTCCGAGGAGCGCAGCACCCGCAGCGCCGAGTGCATCGCGTCCCCGTGCTCGGTGTGCTCGATGGCGATCAGGGCGCCGTCGTGCGACAGGTCGCCGACCCCCGCCGACTCCCGGTGCCGGTAGATCTCGACCGGGGCGCCGGCCCCGGGGCGTACCAGATGGACCGTCGAGCCGTCCTCGTCCGTGGAGCGGCCCACCAGGAGCGTGCCGTCCCGGCCGATGGCGAGGCCCGCCGGGTAGGAGGCGTCGAGGCCGGGCACGGCCGGCTCGTCCGCGCCGCCGGCGAACGGCTGGCGCATCCACACCCCGAACTCGTCCCCGTCGGTGTCCGCGAACCACCAGATCCAGGCGCCGTCCGGCGACAGCGTCCCGTCCGTCGTGCCGTTCGGCCGGTCCGTGACCTGCCGCTGCTTCCCGCTCGCCCGGTCCCAGGCGTACAGCTCGTACGTCCCCGTCGCGTTCGACACGAAGAGCGAGCGGTCCGGGGCCTCCTCCGCCCACTCGGGCAGGGAGACGCGCGGCGCGCGGAAGCGCCGCTGCCACGCGGGGGCCTGGGCGGTGAGCTCGGCCTCGGGCTCGGAGTTCTTGCTCTCAGTCATGGCACCCATGATGCTCCGCGCGGCGGACAATCGGGTCGCGTCACCCTCAACCTGTGGATAACCTCGCCGACATGTACTCCCCGACGCCCGAAGACTGGCACGAGGTCAACCGCGCACGCTGGGACGAGCGCGTCCCGATCCACGCCGCGAGCGCGTATTACGACCTCGACGCCTTCCGCGCGGGCAAGGAGGTGCTGCGGGACTTCGAGCTCGCGGAGGTCGGCGACGTCACCGGACGCTCCCTGCTGCACCTCCAGTGCCACATCGGCCTCGACACCCTCTCCTGGGCCCGTCACGGAGCCTCGCACGTCGTCGGCCTGGACTTCTCCGAGCCGGCCGTCGAGACCGCCCGCTCGCTCGCCGCCGACCTGGGCCTCACGCAGGACCGGGCGGCCTTCGTCGCGGCCGATGTGTACGACGCGGCGGAAGCCGTCCCGGACCGTGCGTACGACATCGTCTACACCGGCTGCGGGGCGCTGAACTGGCTGCCCGACATCGTGCGCTGGGCGGAGACCGCAGCCTCGCTGGTCGCCCCCGGCGGCTTTCTCTACGTGGCCGAGTTCCATCCGCTCACCGACTCGCTCGACGACGAGACCGGCAGCCGGATCGTGAACGACTACTTCGTCCGCGAACCCTGGGTGGACACCACCCCGGGCACGTACGCCGAGCTCGACGCCGCCACCGTCCACAACCGCAGCGTGGAATGGGTGCACCCGGTCGGCGAGGTCGTCACCGCGCTCGCCGGGGCCGGCCTGCGGATCGAGTTCCTGCACGAGCACGACGCCTCGCTGTACCCCCGCTACGGCGCGCTCCAGCGGCACGAGGACGGCTACTACCGCTTCCCGGCGGACCGGCCCCGCATCCCGATGATGTACTCGATCAAGGCGACCCGCCCGGCCGTTTGAGCCGACCGCCCCGGCGCCCCCCGCAGCCACGGGGGGCGCCGCAGCGGACCGGCGTGTCAGGGGGTGTCGGGGCGGATGTGGTGCATCCGCCGCCCGTCGGGGCCGAGGACCTGCGCCCCGATCTTGTGGGTGCGCAGCGCGAGCGCGGTGCCCGCGATCCGCAGCGCCGGGGCGACCCGTACGAACGCGGACGTGACCTCGTGCAGTTCGTCGACCGTGCGGAGCCACATCGCGACGGCCAGGTTGTGCGGGCCGGTGACCGAGGTGACCAGCCGGGTCTGGGGCAGCCGGGCGAGCGCCGCCACCGTCGCCGGCACCTCCAGGGGCGGTACGTCGGTGGTGACCATCGCCCACATCGGCCGCCCGGAGAACCTCGGCGCCGGCAGGCAGTGGTGGTGGAGGGCGCCGCCCGCCGACAGGACGTCCAGCCTCCGCCGTACCGTCGACTCGCTCGTACCGCACTGCCGGGCCAGTTCGGCGGCGCTGCGGCGGGCGTCCCCCGCCAGTTCCGCGACCAGCCGGTGGTCGAGTTCCGTGAGGTTCGGAAAGCGACGCACGTGCGCGCGTGGCCGCCGGTCGCCGCCCGTGAGTTCCGTGAGGAGCTGGACCTGCCCCGGGGTGAGCTGCTCGATCCGCGACCGGTACGGGCGGTTGTGCATCCGGGTGACGACCTGGGTGCGGCACCGGAGCACCCCGGGCAGCCGCCGCACGCGTCCGGCGAGGTAGCCGTCGAGGGCGTACAGGTCGGGGCAGATCACGAGCAGGACGAGGTCGGCGTCGCCGGTCACCTGGTGGACGCCGAGGGTGTACGGGTCGCCCGCGATCTCGGTCGCGGTGACCTCCGAGGTGCCCGCGACGCACTCCAGCTCGACCCAGGCGTGGAGCATCTCGTCCGAGCCGTGGCGGGCGGCGAGCAGCGAACTCCAGGCGTAGCCCCCGGCCGTGAGGTGCTCCCAGCGCCGGGCGAGGGTGTCGGGACTCGCCCCCAGCACGGCCGACAGCTGGGTCCAGCTGGCGCGCGGGGCCATCTGCAGTGCGTGGATCAGCGAAAGATCCGCCTCTCCGAGGACGGATTCCCCGGTCGTCATTTCCCTCCCTGGTCGATCCCCGGCAAACCGTGGGTGCGGGTCCCGGGGCGCCCCAGGATGGTGAACCGAGGCATATGCATTCAAGCGGCATCGGCGCGTGTTCGCCATGGACTCAGGCATACGTCACACACGGGGAGAGGACGGGGGCGGTGCGCATGGGGATCGAGGATCCACCCGAGACCGGGGACCGACTGCCGTGGGGCGAGCCCGCGACCGAGGAACGGCAGCCGTGGGGCGGGGCGGTGAGCGCCGACCGGCAGCCGTGGGTCAGGCCGGTGAGCGAGGAGCGGCTGTTGTGGGGCGAGCCGGTGAGCGCCGAGCAGCTCGCCGCCGCCGAGCGCGGCTACGCCCGCTGCGGGCCCGCCGAACGGCTCCTGTGGGAGCGGCTGTCCGTCTTCGAGGGAGCCTTCGACCGGGACGCCGTCCACGCCGTGTGCACGTCGTGGACGCTGCCCCCGACGTCGATCCTCGACGTCCTGGACCGGCTCGTGCCGCTCGCCCTCCTTCCCGTCGACGACCTGTTCGCCGGTGAGGACGACGTCCCCCGCTACTGGATGCCGCATCCGATGCGGGCCGTGGGCGCCCGTCGGCTCACCGAACGCGGCGAGCGGCCGGACCTCGTCCTGCGGCACCGGCGGTGGTGCGTGAAGCTCGCCCGGCGGGCCGCCGACTGGTGGCAGAGGGGCAGGCAGCTCGACGCCCGCGACCTCGCCCTGCGCGAACTCCCCGACCTGGCCGCGGCGATGGACCCGACGACCGCTCCGCTCGCGGGGGACGACGAGGCGGGCACGGCCGTCGAGATCGCCGTCTCGCTGTGGTTCCTGTGGGTGGTCTGCGGGCGGGCCGCCGAGGGTCGCACCCGGCTGCGGCACGCCCTCGCCCTGCTCGGCGGGGAGCCGACGGCCCGAGCCCTGTGGCTCGCCGCCTTCCTGGAGCTGGAGTCGGGCCGCCCTGAGGAGGCCGATCCGCTGCTCGCCCGGGCCTGGGCGGCGGCCGTACGGGACGGGGACGACGGAGCCCTGGGGCTCCTCGCCCATCTGCGGGGCTCGACCGCCCTGTACCAGGGGCGCACGCGCGCGGCGGCGGACGAGTTCCGGGAGGCCCTCGCGCTCATGGGGCAGTACCCGGAGTTCGGCCCGACCCGGCACGCGTGCTGGGCCGGTATCGCGCTCGCCCTGTGCCGTACGGACCCGGAGGCCGCGCAGGAGGCCCTCGACCAGGCCGACCTGGACCGTGAGAGCCGGTGGTCCTGGGTGGGCCGCGACATGGACGCCGAGGCCTGGTCGTACATCGCCCGCGCCGAGCTCACGGCGTGGGACGGGGATCTGGAGCGGGCCGCCGAGCACGCCCGGTGGGCGCTCCGGGAGCATCTGCGCATGGGATCGGCGGCGGGCGCGGCCGGCGCGGCGGAACTCCTCGCCCAGATCCGGGTGTCGGCGGGCAGGCGGGACGAGGCGGCCCATCTGCTGGGCGCCGTCGATCTGTTACGGACCTCGGTCTTCGACGGCTCGTACCGGCCGGCGGAGTTCTGCGTGGCGACCCGCGCCCGGAGCGAGCGGGCGCTCCGGGAGCTGCTCGACGTCCGGGAACTCCGCCGTGCTTACGAAGAGGGCGCGCGGCGCGGTCTGTTCGCCCTGGCGGGGGAGGCCTGAGGTCTGCCTACGATGCGGTCATGTCGTACGCCTTCGCCGTCGCCGCGGTCTTCCTGCTGTTCTTCGCGCTCGGTGTACGGCGGGACCGGCGTCGCTTCGGCAACGCCGTGCACCTCGGCCTCGCCGTCACCTTCCTCGGGATCGGGCTGCTCGCCGGTATCGAGGACGCCCCGCCCGGCGTCGCCGAGACCGTGATGATCTGCGGGCTGCTCGTGCTCGGCCTCGGACCGGTCGTCCTCGCGGGGCTGCTCACCGCGAACGGCGTGAAGATGGTCCGCAAGGAGGGCAGACGGCCGGCCAACCTGCTCTCGCTCCTCGCCGGGCTCGGTATGTTCGGCGTGATGATCCTGGCGGTGGCGGCCGCCGCGACCGACTCGTGGGCCCTGCAGATCCTCGTCGTCACCCTCCTCCTCGTCCTCGGCTACGTCTCCTTCCTCTTCGTCTGCTTCGTCGGTTACGCGTTCCTGTACGGCCGGATGAGGATCCGCCGTGACGCCGACTACGTCGTCGTCCTCGGCTCCGGCCTGATCGGCGGCCGCCGGGTGCCGCCGCTCCTCGCGAGCCGGCTGGACCGGGGGCGCGAGGTGCACGAGACGCTGGCCGCGTACGAGCGGCGCGACGGCGGCGCGCCCGTCCTCGTCGTCTCGGGCGGCCAGGGCCCCGACGAGGAGGTGCCCGAGTCGCACGCGATGGCCGACTACCTCGTCGAGCGCGGCTTCCCGCCGGGCGCGCTGCTGCGCGAGGACCGCTCGCGCACCACCGAGGAGAACATGATCTTCAGCAAGGAGCTGATGGAGCGGGACCGGCCGGGCTCCTCGTGCGTGATCGTCACCAACAACTTCCACGCCTTCCGGGCCGCCATCCTCGCCCGCCGCTCGGGCGTGAACGGCCAGGTGGTGGGCTCGCCGACCGCCGCCTACTTCTGGCCGTCGGCGACCATCCGCGAGTTCGCCGCGGTCTTCCTCCAGTACAAGGTGGTCAACCTCGGAATCCTGGGGACCCTGATCCTGCTCGGGGCACTCGTGTGGGCGAGCCGCTGAGGCCGGTGCTCGGTCATCGGGCTGCTCCGTTCGGCGGGGGGGCGCTCATCGGCGTACCGGTCCATCTGAACACCCGGCCGGCGGGGCCGCACTCCGGCCGCGATCCGCACCGGGCGCGGTGGGAGCGGCGGGACCGGCGGTCCGTACCTACTCTTGAGGTACGGAGGAGGGACGGAGGAGGTACGGAGGTACCCATGAGGCGACGGCACCACTTCCACATCGACCACCTCGGGCACTCGGTCTCCGCGACCGTCCAGACCGGGCACAGGCTCGTCGTCGAGATCCTCGTCGACGGCAAGGAGACGGGCCACGCCACGGCCAAGGACGACGGGCCGGTCACGGTGCCGGTCGAGCTGCCGACCGACCCGCCGACGACGGTGACCGTACGGGCCACCTCGGGGCCGGGCGCGCCGCGCTGCCTGCTGCTGGCGACGGCGGACGGGGAGCCGCTGGAGATGGCGCCGAGGCCGTACTGAGAGGCCCCGGTGCCGCCGAGGCCGTACTGAGAGGCCCCGGTGCCGCCGAGGCCGTACGGGAGCCGTGGGTCAGGAGAGCCAGGCCATTCCGATGATCAGGAAGACGACGAAGGCGATGGCCCCGGCGACGGCGGCCGTCTTGCGGGGACGGCGTCGGGAGAGCTCCGCGAGCCCGCCGGTGGTGCTGCCGGGCCGCTCACGCCGCCGGGAGGCGGTCGCGCCGGGGGACGAGGGTCTGTGAGCCTGCGCGGGCGCGGGTCTGCGCGCCTGCCCGGGCATCGGCGCCGGTACGGGCATGGGCGCGGCGCCGGGCATCGGGGAGGCCCCCGGCATGGGTGCGGCTCCGGGTGTCCGACCGGTCCCCGGCATGGGACCGGAGCGGGTGGCGGCGCCCGCCGGGAGGCCGCGGGTGTGGTGCGGGGCGTGCGGGGTATGCGGGGCGTGCGGGGTATGCGGGGCGTGCGGGGTGTGAGGTCCGGGCTGCGCGGGGGCGGGCCGGGCGTAGGCGCGCCAGGCGCCGGAGGAGAACCAGTCCGCGATGGCCTGCGCCGGGGGCCGCTGCTCCGGCTGCTTGGCCAGCAGGCTCAGCAGATACGTCTCGAACTCGGGCGGCAGCGCCACCCCGAGCCGGCCGGGCGGCACCGGGGGCGTGTCGATGTGCTGGTACAGCAGGGCCGTGGCGGTGTCCGCGCGGAACGGCGGGCGTCCGGTGAGGAGTTGGTAGAGCACGCAGCCGAGGGAGTACACGTCGGAGGCGGGTGAGGCGGGCTGCCCCAGGGCCCGCTCGGGCGCGAGGTAGAGCCCGGTGCCGACGATCTGGCCCGTCGTGGTGAGCGCCGCGGAGGGGTCGTCGACGAAGCGGGCGATGCCGAAGTCGGCGAGCTTCACCGTCCCCTCGGCGTCGACCAGGAGGTTCCCCGGCTTGATGTCCCGGTGCACGACACCCTGCCGGTGCGCGGCGGCGAGCCCGGCGGCGGCGTGCGCGGCGACCACGGCGACCCGCTCGGCGGGCAGCAGCAGCGGATCGGACGGGCTGTCGGCGAGGCTGTCGCCCTCCACCAACTCCATGACGAGGAACAGCTTTCCGTCCCAGGTGCCGAAGTCGAAGACGCCCACCACGTGCGGGTGGCTCAGCCGGGCGGCGGTCTGCGCCTCCAGCCGGAACCGGTCGGCGGCGGAGGGGTCGGTCCCGTGGGCCAGCATCAGCTTCACGGCGACGTCCCGGCCGAGCACCTCGTCGGTGGCCTGCCACACCTCACCCATACCGCCCCGGCCGATACACACATGAAGCCGATATCGGTCCGCGACCAGCACCTGGAGACCACCCCTTCGACGATCGATCAACTTGACGGAAGGGAACCAGCGTAGAGCCGCCGGGCGACGCCGTTCGCCGCGCTCCCCCCGGGGCGTCCGCCGACCCCCGTGAAGAAGCCCACGTCCGGCGCCCCCGCCCCGGTGATACGGGCGGGTCGATGGACGACGACCGAGGCTCGGGTGAACGGAAGGTGGCGTCGGCCGGTTAGCATCGCGGGCCGGAGTGAGTCCGGAAATGAGTGCCGGCGGACGCCGGTGATCGTGGAACGGAGAGAGTCGTGGCGCGACCTCGTGTGGGTGTGGCGGTACTGACGATGGGCACGCGCCCGGACGAGCTGCGGGCGCTGCTCGACGCCGTGGCGGCGCAGGACGAGGCCGCCGCCCGGATCGTGGTCGTCGGCAACGGCACCGGGACGCTGCCGGAGCTCCCCGAGGGCGTGACCGGGGTCGAACTGCCCGAGAACCGGGGTGTGTCCGGGGGGCGGAACGTCGCGATCGAGACACTGCGCGCCTTCGGTGACGTCGACGTGGTGGTGGACCTCGACGACGACGGCCTGCTCGTCGACACGGACGTCTTCCGCCGCCTGGCCGACCTGTACGAGGGCGACGACGCCCTGGGTGTCGTGTCGTTCCGCATCGCCGACGAGACGGGCGAGACACAGCGCCGCCACGTCCCGCGCCTCGGGGCGAAGGACCCGATGCGCGGCGGGGAGGTCACGACCTTCCTGGGCGGCGGCCACGGCCTCTCGATGGTGATGCTCGACGAGATCGGCGGCTGGCCGGAGGACTTCTTCTTCACCCACGAGGAGACCGACATGGCCTGGCGGGCCCTCGACGCGGGCTGGAAGGTCGTCTACGAGCCGAAACTCCTCCTCCAGCACCCGAAGACCAGCCCGGCCCGGCACGCCGTCTACTACCGGATGACCGCCCGCAACCGCGTCTGGCTCGCCAAGCGCAACCTGCCGGCCCTGCTCGTCCCCGTCTACCTGGGCGTCTGGACCCTCCTCACGCTGGCCCGCACCCGCTCCCTGCCGGGCCTCGCGTCCTGGTTCGCCGGCTTCGCGGAGGGTGTCCGTCACTCCTGCGGGCCCCGACACCCCATGCGCTGGTCCACGGTCCGCCACATGACCCGCCTGGGCCGCCCGCCGGTCATCTGACCAGAAGGCCGCCGCCCACCCCTCAGGGGCCTGACCCGCTTACGCGGATCAGGCCCCTGCCGCTTACGCGGATCAGGCCCCTGCCGCTTACGCGGATCAGGCCCCTGCCGCTTCGACGGGGCGACCCCCTTGCCTAATCTCTGCGCGTGAGCAGATAATGCATGAGTGCAGTTGCTTCACGAGAGCAGTTGATTCACGAGGGCAGTCGTTGTGCGTGATTGCCCCCGGGCCGCCACCACCACCGAACGGAGCGTCCTCGCCATGAACCGCAAGATCGTCAAGCGCGTCGCCCTGGCCTCCGCGCTCGTCCTCGCCCTCGGCGCGGCCGGCGCCTATCTCTATCTCGACGCCACCTCCGACGTGCAGCGCGCGGGAGTCGAAACCTGCGGCGAGGTGATCCCGGCCGACGCCGACCGCCGCGACGGCGAGGCCGTCTGCGCCACCCTCGACGCCCTCGCCGACGCCTGGGAGCGCGGTGACGCGGACGCGTACGGCCGCCAGTTCACCGAGAACGGCACGTACACCACCTACATCGGCAGCCACTACGAAGGCCGCGCCGACATCACCGAGAGCCACCGCGCTCTCTTCAAGGGCTTCCTCAAGGACAGCAAGCTCGCTTCCAGGTATCTCGACATGCGCTTCCTGACCAAGGACGTCGCCGTCCTCACCAGCCGCGGAGCCGACTACACCGGTGACAAGCCCGGCGTGGACGAACTCTCGAAGGTGACGACCTTCACCCTGGTCCGCGACACCGGCGACACCTGGCGGATCGCGGCGTTCCACAACACCGAGCGCAGCAACGTCATGGAGCGCTTCTCCTTCCTCTACGCCCCCGACACCGCCCCGAAGGCGGAAAAGTGACCCGCGTCCTGATCACCGGCGCCACGAACTGAGGTGTGCGGTACGCCCCAGGTCACGCTCCAGCGGTGTGCGTGGGCGGCCAGTCGGTGGCAGGGTCCGCGAGGAGCAGCGGGCGCAGGGCCCCCACCGCGGCCCCGATGCAGGTGTCGCGGAGCTCCGTTCGGGTGCAGGTCTCGCGCGCGAGCCAGTCCACACACAGCACTTGCACGAACACCAGCCACGCCTTGAGCGTCGCGGAGACGGCGTCGTGCATGCGCTCGTCGGCGAGCGGGAGCACGCCGAGCAGGCGTGAGCGCAGGGCATCGAGCTCGTCCGTCATGATCGTCTGGATGACGGGGTCCCCCGCGAGTACCCGGTTCGCGGCCAGCACGGCCTGGCGGTTCGCGATGAAGTAGTCGAAGTGGGCGTCCAGGCCCTGGGTGAGCTGTTCGACGAGCGTGGCTTCCGGATCGAACCGGGTCGCTTCGAGCAGCCGGTCGGTCGCCTGCTGGTAGACCGCCGCGAAGAGGGCGTGCTTGCTGGGGAAGTGCCGGTAGAGCAGTGCGCGGGACACTCCGGCCTCCTGCGCGACATCCTCCATCAGCACGTCGTCGTACGGGACGGCTGCGAAGAGGCGGGCACCGACGGCGAGCAGCTGGGCGCGGCGGTCGGTGGGAGTCAGGCGTCGGCGGGGCGTCACCCGTCCAGCTTAGTTGACATTCATCTACTAGCGACGCCTAGACTGCCGCTTAGTAGACGCATGTCAACTAAGCGCCAGGGGGAGTCATGGCCAGAGCACTGCGGATGTTCGCGTGGGTGATGGGTGTCGCCTGTGTGGCGATCGGCCTGTTCCATGTGGTCGGCGGCAATGCCGCAATTCCCGGCGAGGCCGACGCCGGCGCGACCATCGACAGCCTGGGCCGGTTCTTGGGCGCGATCTTCGCCGGGTACGGGCTGGTCTGGCTGTGGGCTGCCCGGCAGGATCCCGTCCCGGCTCGCGTGGTGCGGTGGCTCGCCGCGGTGTTCCTGCTCGGCGGCATCGGGCGGCTGCTGTCCCTGGCCGTGCACGGGTGGCCGCACTCGTTCCAGGTCATGCTGGCCGTGATCGAGCTGGTCTTCCCGCCGGTCTGGTTCTGGCTGGCCGACGCCGACGAGCGCGCCGCCCGGGAGCGAGGCCGGAGCGTGTCACTCACCGGCGTACGCGACTCCTCACGTGCGACGGACCGATGAGCATCGCCCTGTTCGCCGCGCCAGGTCCGGCCGGCCCGTCGTCGACAGAGTTCCTGATTCCTTCGTTCTTCCTGGGATTCCTGTTCACCTTTGTTCCCGCTCTGCTCGCCCGACGGCTGCTGAATCTGCGATCCGGGGTGCCCCGGATCGTGTTCTGCACCCTCGTCGCGATCACGATCAGCGGCTCCACGGTGGGCCGGTACATGAGGCAGGACGACGAGTGGTCCTTGGCGACCGTCTTCTGGGGCGTCACGCTCGCCCTCACCATGCTGATGCTGCTGCTGCTCGAGGCCTTCGTCCCCGGCGGCCTCGGCCCGGTGGGCCTGGCCAAGGAGCTCTACCGCCGCAGCCTCCGCGCGCGACGCTACGCCCAGGTCAGCGCCATCTCCACACGCTCAGGCCTGCCCCGCTTCGCCACCGACCGCCCCCGCCGCAACTCCCCCGAGCGCAATGCCGCTTTCGCGGTCGCCTTGCGCCGCACCCTGGAGGACAGCGGCGTCACGTTCGTCAAGCTCGGCCAACTGCTCTCCACCCCCCGCGACCTGCTGCCCCCTGAGTTCATCGACGAACTGAGCAAGCTGCAGAACGAGGTCCCGCCCGCCCCCTGGGGGCAGGTGCGCGAGCAGCTGGAAGTCGAACTCGGCGCGGCTCCCGAAGAGTTCTTCATGGACTTCGACCCCACCCCCCTCGCCGCCGCCTCCATCGCCCAGGTCCACCGGGCGAAACTGGCGGACGGCCGCCCGGTGGTGGTGAAGGTGCGGCGCCCCGGGATCGTACGCATCGTCGACCGCGACCTCGACATCGTGCGGCGGATGGCCCGCACCCTGCAGCGCCGCTTCACCTGGGCCCGCAGCATCGGCGCGGTCGACCTGGCCGAGGGCTTCGCCGACTCGCTCCGAGAAGAGCTGGACTTCCGCATCGAGGCCCGCAACCTCGCCACGGTCGCCGCCGCCTGCGCCGGCCGCTCCCCTGTGCGACTCCCTCACGTGCACGAGGAGTTGACGACGGCCCGAGTCCTGGTCATGGAGGCCCTCGACGGCATCCCTCTGGGCAGCGCAGACGCGACCCTGACAGCACGAGGCACGGACCGCGACGCTCTGGCCCGTACGCTCCTCGACGTCCTGCTCCGCCAGATCATGGTCGACGGCGTCTTCCACGCCGACCCGCACCCCGGCAACATCCTCCTTCTGCCCGACGACTCTCTCGCCCTGATCGACTTCGGCTCGGTCGGCCGCCTGGACACCCGGCTCCAAGGCTCGCTGCGGCGCCTCCTCGCCGGCATCGATCAGCGCGACCCGGCGGGCGTGCGGGACGCCTTCGTCGAGATCATGGACCGCTCGGACGCGGTGGACGGCGAGTCCCTTGAGCGCTCCCTCGGCCGCTTCATGGCCCGCCATCTGGGCCCGGGTCTGACGCCCGACCTGGAGATGTTCACGGACCTCTTCCGCATCGTCTCCGCCCACGGCGTCGCCGTACCCGCGGAGGTGGCAGCGGTCTTCCGCGCCCTCGCCACCCTGGAGGGCACGCTCGCCCATCTGGCCCCCGGCTTCAACATCGTCAATGAGTCGCGCGCCTTCGCCGACCGCGAGATCACCGCACAGCTGCGCCCCGAGTCTCTGCGTCAGGTGGCGCGGGACGAATTGGTGTCGCTGATTCCGCTCCTGCGCCGCATCCCGCGTCGGGTGGACCGGATCACGGCAGACCTGGAACGCGGCGTGTTCACCGTCAACGCGCGGATGTTCGCCGACCCCGCGGACCAGCGCGTCCTGGCCGGCCTCCTCCAGCAGGTCCTGATCGCCGTACTGGCGGCGACCACCGGCCTCATGTCCGTGGTTTTGCTGGCCAGCAGCGGCGGCCCGCAGATCTCGGACCGGCTCCGCCTCTACGAGGTCTTCGGCTACAACCTGCTCGTGCTCAGCGTGATCATGATGCTGCGGGTGCTGGTCGGCGGCTTCCGCAGGCGGGAGAGCCGGGGCCGATGACGGCCGCCCCTGGACATCACTGATGACGCAGCTGCTCGGCGGCCTCCTGGTACGCGTCGGCGGCACGGGCGAAGTAGTCGAAGAGGACATCGAGTTGTTCCGGCGCGTACCCGCCGAGGATCTGACCGACCTTCTGACGGGCGGGCGCCATGACGCGGTCGAGCTCGACGGGTTCGCCGACCGGCTCGACGCTCAGCTTGCGCCGGTCGCCGGGATCGGGCACACGGCGCACATAGCCCGCCTGCTCCAGGCGGTCGATCAGGCGGGTGGTCGGGCCGGTCGTCAGACCGGTGCGCGCCGCCAGTTCGCCCGGGGTCATCGCGCCCGTCAGATGAAGGATGTTCAACGCGTACAGATCCGTGGCGCCGAGGCTGCAGGCATGGGCGCTCGCGTGACCGTGGAGCAGCACCGCGCTGAGGTACCGGCGGTAGACCTCGCCCGCGTCAGGGCGCATCGACGGCGTTGACAAGAGTTCCTCCACTCCCTAATCACTTCTCTAGGGAAGAGACTTCTTCCATGCAGTGACTCCTCTTGGGAAGTTATCACGACACACAGGGGCCTGGCCCGCTCTCGTGAATCAGGCCCCTGGTTGTGCGCCGCGATGGGGCAAATGGAGACATTCCGTGCTGTCTCATAAAATTGAGCTACTCCTTGGAGGCGCCATGAAGCTGAGCGGGGAAGGCGGCCGTCGTGGCTGCGTCCGGCGATCTTGAACGTGGTCGGGCGGCCTGCGCCGCACGGGCGTGGGCCGATGCCCGCAAGGCGCTGGAACTCGCGGACCAGGCGGCTCCGCTGGGGGCGGAGGACCTTGAACTCCTGGCCGTCTCCGCCTTTATGACGGGGCGCCACGACGACTTGGTGAGTGGTCTTGAGCGTGCGTACGGCGCGCACCTCGACGCCGGGGAAGCGCTGCGCGCGGTGCGCTGTGCCTTCTGGGCCGGGTTCGATCTGGCGTTCAGGGGGGAGATGGGGCGCGCGACCGGATGGTTCGGGCGGGCCCACCGGCTGGTCGACGCCGAGGAGAGCGCCTGTGCCGAGGAGGGCTACCTCTTGATGCCGGCCGTCATGGGACAGCGGGCCGGCGGCGACTACGCGGGCGCCTACGCGACGGCGGGTCGGGCCGGCGTGATCGCGGAGCGGTTCGGGGATGCGGATCTGCTCGCCCTTTCCGTGTACGAGCAGGGCCACGCCCTGGTGCGGGCGGGGCAGGTCGAGGAGGGGCTCGGGCTGCTCGACGAGGCCATGGTGGCCGTCACGGCGGGGGACCTCTCGCCCATTCTCACCGGGGTGATCTACTGCGCCGTGATCGACGTCTGCGGTGCCGTGTACGAGCTCCGCCGAGCCCATGAGTGGACCGAGGCGCTGACCTCGTGGTGCCAGGAGCAGCCCGACATGGTGGTGTTCTCCGGCGAGTGCCTCGTGCACCGCGCGGAGATCATGCAGCTGCACGGTGCGTGGCGGGACGCGCTGACGGAGGCGGAGCGGGCGGGCGAGCGGTTCCGCCAGGAGTCGTACGAGGGGGCGGCCGCGCCGTCGTACTACCGGCTGGGGGAGATCCACCGTCTGCGAGGAGATCTGGCGACGGCCGAGGAGGCGTACCGAGACGCCGGCCGATGCGGAGGGGATCCGCAGCCGGGGCTGGCACTGTTGCGGCTCGCCCAAGGGAACGAGGGCGCCGCGACCGCCGCGATCCGAAGGGTGATGGAGGAGACCACCGAGTCCCTGGAGCGGGTCGGACTGCTGCCCGCCTGCGTCGAGATCATGCTGGCCGTGGGAGACACGGAGGCCGCGCGACACGCGTGCGACGAGCTCGGCGAGATCGCCGGGAACTACGGGACCGTCGTCCTGCGTGTGATCGCGGCGGGCGTCCGTGGCTCGGTCGATCTGGCGGCCGGGGACGCACGGTCCGCCCTGATCGCACTCCGCAGGGCCGAGCGGGGATGGCAGGATCTGGACGCAACGTACGAGACCGCGCGGACGCGCATGCTCATAGGCAGGGCATGCCGCGACCTGGGCGACGACGAGACGGCGGCCCTGGAACTCGAGGCGGCTCGTGCCGTGTTCGAGCGCCTTGGAGCCGCACCGGATGTCGCCCGGGTCGACTCGATGACCCGGGACGCCGCCGTCGCTCCCGGGAACGTCCAGGGGCTGACCTCGCGCGAGCAGACGGTGTTGCGCCTTGTCGCCGCCGGGAAGCACAACCGGGAGATCGCGTCCGCCCTGGTCATCAGCGAGCACACCGTCGCCCGGCACATCCAGAACATCTTCGCCAAGCTCGACGTCTCGTCCAGGACCGAGGCGAGTGCCTTCGCATACGAGCACCACCTCGTCTGACGTCGCGCCCGGCCGCCTGAGTGGTCAGAAAGCACCACGTCATCAGCAGGGCGAGGGCGAAGTTGGTGATTCCGGGCGATGCCGACCGTCGTCGCCCCGAGGAGGCTGGGAGCGGATGGAGGTGGCAGCGATGAACAAGTCCTACGACGGCGACGACATTCGACGGCAGCTCCTCGCCGGGTTCCCCGCCACGGATCGGCGAATCGACGTGGCCGGTATCCCGACCGCCGTGCTGGCAGGCGGTGACGGCCCGCCCCTCGTCCTGCTGCACGGTCCCGGGGAGTTCGCCGCGACCTGGATGCGCGTGATGCCGGACCTGATGGAGACGCATCGCGTGATCGCTCCCGACCTGCCCGGCCACGGTGCCTCCGGGGTGGGCGAAGGCCCGCTGAAGGCCGATCGCGTCCTCGCCTGGCTGGGCGACCTGATCGAGCGGACCTGTGCGTCCCGCCCCGTCGTGGCCGGTCATCTGCTCGGCGGCGCCATCGCCGCGCGCTTCGCCTGTGACCACGGCGACCGGATCGCCCGACTGGTCCTGGTGGACACGTACGGCCTCGGCCGGTTCCGGCCCGCCCCCAAGTTCGCGCTCGCCCTGGCCCGTTTCATGGCGCGGCCCTCGGAGCGTGCGCAGGACAAGCTCATGGGGGCCTGCATGACCGACCTGGGCCGACTGCGCGAACAGCTCGGCACGCGCATGGAGTTGCTGGAGGCGTACGCGCTCGACCGAGCCCGTGCGCCCGGCCAGAAGGCCGCTCTCCGCAGCCTCATGCCGCAGTTCGCCATGCCCTCGATCCCGGACGCCGACCTGGCGCGGATCGCCGTGCCCACGAGCCTGATCTGTGGGAGGCACGACCTCCAGGTGCGGTTGAAGGTCGTCGAGGCCGCGAGTGCCCGTTACGGATGGCCGCTGCACGTGATCGAGAACGCCGCCGACGACCCCGCCTTCGAGCAGCCCGAAGCGTTCCTGGACGCGCTGCGGACGGAGATCGGCACACCCCTTTCCCCGCACATCACATGACCGAAAGGAGACAGTCATGGCAATCGCGATGATGGTGGACAACCCAAACGGTTCACAGGAGCTCTACGACAAGGTCCGGAGGCAGTTGGGCCTGGAGAAGCCCGCGGGCGGCATCTTCCACGCCGCCGGTCCGAGCCCGAATGGCGGCTGGCGTGTCATCGAGATCTGGGAGTCGGAAGAGGACGCGAAGCGCTTCGTCGCGGAGCGTCTCGCCCCCGCCCTCCAGGCGGCCGGCGCGCCGAGCCCGCCCCCGACGCCACAGTTCTGGCCGGTCTACAGCTACATGACCTAGAAGTCTCCGCTCACCTGAGGGCGAGGCGCGTATCCGGTCGATGCCTGGGAGACCCCGACCAAGATCGCCTCCCAGGCTTCTCCCAAACGATCTACAAAGCCAGTCAGGGGCCTGATTCGATTTTCTCGAATCAGGCCCCTGACCTGGTCTTACGGCTGTCGGGGTGGCGGGATTTGAACCCACGACCTCTTCGTCCCGAACGAAGCGCGCTGCCAAGCTGCGCTACACCCCGATGTCGCTGCTCTGTTGTTCACGTCGCGGCGACATCGATTACTTTAGCCCACGCGCGCGCTGAGGCGAAATCCGGTTTTCGGGCGGTCGCGGCGCAGGTCGGATGCGTTCGGCCCGGGATCGCCGGCCACTGGGCGGCGTGGCGCCACCAGGGGCGGCGAGGAGCAGGGCCGGGTGCGGCCGAACGGGTCAGGCGCGGGCCGTCAGCGTGAGGAGGGTGACCTCGGGCGGGCAGGCGAACCGGACCGGGGTGAAGCGGCTGGTGCCGCAGCCCGCCGAGACGTGGAGGTAGGACGTACGGTCGCCGACCGTGTGGGTGGAGAGGCCCTTCACCCGGTCGGTGTCCAGGTCGCAGTTGGTGACGAGCGCCCCGTAGAAGGGGATGCACAGCTGACCGCCGTGGGTGTGCCCGGCGAGGAGGAGCTCGTACCCGTCGGCCGTGAAGGCGTCGAGCGCGCGGAGGTACGGGGCGTGGACCACGCCCACCGAGAAGTCGGCCGACTCGTCGGGGCCGCCGGCCACCCGCTCGTACCGGTCGCGCTTGATGTGCGGGTCGTCGAGCCCGGTGAACGCGAGCTCCGCCTGCGGGAGCTTGAGCCGGCCCCGGGTGTTGGTGAGGTCGACCCAGCCCGCCGCGTCGAACGCGTCCCGCAGTCCCTCCCAGGGGTTGTGGACGGCGCCGACGACCGGCTTGTTGCCGTTGAGGCCGTGCCGGCCCTGCGCCCGCTCGAGGAGGTAGCGGGCGGGGTTGCGGAGCCGGGGCCCGTAGTAGTCGTTGGACCCGAAGACGTACACGCCCGGGAACTCCATCAGCGGGCCGAGCGCGTCGAGGACCTCCGGTACCGCCTCCGGGTCGGAGAGGTTGTCGCCGGTGTTGACGACGAAGTCCGGGCGGAGCCCGGCGAGGGACTGGAGCCAGGCGCGCTTCTTGCGCTGGCCGCTCACCATGTGGATGTCGGAGACCTGGAGGACCCGCAGGTCGGCCATGCCGGGCGGGAGCACCGGGACCGTCACCCGGCGGAGCCGGAACGAGCGGGCCTCGAAGCCGGCCGCGTAGACGATTCCGGCGGCTGCCGTCGCCGTGAGGCCTGCCGTGATCTTCAGGGGGATCCCGTACCGTGCGCGCATCCCCCCATCGTCGCAGACCCTTCGGGCGTAAATGCGCGGGCGGGTGGGGTGGCGCACCTGCCACACTTGACCCCATGACCACGCTGAAGGCGAAGCTCCAGGCCGACCTCAACGCCGCGATCCGGGAGCGCGACGAACTGCGCTCCTCGACCCTCCGGCTGACCATCACCGCGATCACCAAGGAGGAGGTCGCGGGCAAGACCAAGCGCGAACTCTCCGACGACGAGGTGCTGAAGGTGATCGCCAAGGAGGCGAAGAAGCGCCGCGAGGCCGCGGACGCCTTCGCCCAGGGCGGTCGCCTCGAGTCGGCCGAGCGGGAGAAGGCGGAGGGGATCCTCCTCGACGCGTACCTGCCGAAGCAGCTCGGCGACGAGGAGCTCGACGGGATCGTCGCGGCGGCCGTCGCCGAGGCGAAGGCGGCGGGCGCCGAGGGCCCGCGTGCCATGGGCGCCGTCATGAAGATCGTGAACCCGAAGGTGGCAGGCCAGGCCGACGGCGGCCGCGTCGCCGCCTCCGTGAAGAAGTTCCTCGCGGGCTGACCCCGGGAGGAGCTTGCAGGCTGTACGCGTAAGGGCGCCCCACCGAGGTGGGGCGCCCTTACGCGTATCCGTGTGCTGTCCGTCCGTGCGACGTCGGTCCGTGGACCGTCAGCGGTTTCCGCCCCGGCCGTTGCCGTTGCCGTTGCCGCCGATGATGCCGTCCGGGAGCGTGATCGGCGGGATCGTGGCGGTCGGGGGCTTGGTGTCGCCCGGCTTGGCGTCGCCCGGCTTACGGGGCTTGTTCGGGCCCTCGTCCCCCTCCGGCGCCTTGGGCTTCTCGGCCCGGGGTACGGAGATGGGGGCGAAGCTCGGCGTCTCGGAGGCGTCGAGGGCGCCGGTCATCGCGATCTTCCAGATGGGGCCGGGGAGGCAGCCACCGCAGACCTTCTCGTAGTACTCGCCGCCGATGGTGAGGTCGAACATCTCGCGCCGCTCGCCGACGTCGTCGCCGACCCAGACCGCGGTGGAGAGGTTCGGGGTGTAGCCGACGAACCAGGCGTCCTTGCGGCCCTCGGTGGTACCGGTCTTGCCCGCGTTGTCGCGGTCGCTGAGACCGGCCTTCGTACCCGTACCGTCCTCGACGACGCCCTTCAGCATCTGGTTGATGGTGTCGGCGGTGCGCTCGCTCATCGCGCGGGTGCACTTGGTGTCCGGGACGTTGAGCTTGTCGCCGTTGGCGGCCCTGACGGACTCGAGGACGATCGGGGTGCAGTACTGGCCGCGGTTGGCGAAGGTCGCGTAGACGGAGGCCATGTCGAGCGGCGTGCTCTCCAGGCTGCCGAGGGTGGCGGACGGGCTCTGCCGGATGGCCTTGCCCAGCTCGCGCTCGTAGCCGACCTTCTTCGCCATCGTCAGCGTCTCGCAGAGGCCGGCCATCTGCTCCAGCTTGGCGAAGTAGGTGTTGATGGACTTGCCGAGGGCGCTCGTCATGTCGTACGCCCCCTTCTCCGACTTGAGCTCGTTCTGGACGGGCCAGTCGGCGTAGCCGGCCGGCTTGCCGTCGCAGCGCGTGAAGTCGCTCTCCTGCATGGTGATCTTCCACGGCGTGTCGAAGCTCTGCGCCGGGCTCAGCCCCTTCTCCAGGGCGGCGGCGGCCGTGATCGGCTTGAAGGTCGAGCCGACCGGGAAGCCGTACGTGGTGCCGCCCATCTTGCTGCCGACGGCGAGGTTGAGCGTCGTCTGGTGCTGCTTCTGGTCCAGGCCGTACGGGCGGGACTGGCCCATCGACAGGATCTTGCCGGTGCCGGGCTGGACCTGGACGACGGCGGTCGCGACCCCGTCGTCCTTGTTGACCTTGGCCACGGCGGCCTCGTTGGCCGCTGCCTGAGCCTTCGGGGAGAGCGTGGTCCTGACGGTGAGACCGCCCAGGTTCCACAGCTTCTGGCGTTCCTCGGCCGTCTTGCCGAAGACCGGGTCGCTGAGGATCGTCTTGCGGACGTAGTCGCAGAAGAAGCCGGCGCCGTCGACGGCGGTGATGCAGCCGTTCTTCGGGGTCTTGACCTTCAGCTTGAGCGGGGCGGCCTTCGCCCTGTCGGCCTCGGCCTGGCTGATGTCCTTCACGTCGGCCATCCGCTGGAGGACCACGTTGCGGCGCTTCGTGGCTTCCTGGAGATCGTTGATCGGGTCGTAGCGGCTGGGCGACTGCACGAGACCGGCCATCATCGCCGCCTCGCCGAGGCTCAGGTCGGCGGCGTGCTTGGAGAAGTACCGCTGGGAGGCGGCCTCGATGCCGTACGCCTGCTGCCCGAAGAACGTGATGTTGAGGTAGTTCTCCAGGATCTTCTTCTTGCCCAGCTCCTCCTCGACCTGGATCGCGAACTTCAGCTCGCGGACCTTGCGGCCGATGGTCTGCTGGGTGGCCTGCGCGACCTTCTCGGGATCGTCACCGGCCTCCTCGACGAAGACGTTCTTCACGTACTGCTGGGTGAGGGTGGACGCGCCCTGCGCGACCCCGCCCGACTGCGCGTTGCGGTTGATGGCGCGCAGCACACCCTTGAGGTCGATCGCCCCGTGCTCGTAGAAGCGGCCGTCCTCGATCGCGACGATCGCCTTCTGCATGTACGGGGAGATCTTCTCGATCGGGACGACCGTCCGGTCCCGCGAGTACACCGTGGCGATCAGACCGCCCTCGGAGTCGAGGATCTTGGTGCGCTGACTCAGCGGTGGGGTCTTCAAGTTGGAGGGGATCTCGTCGAACCCCTCGACCGTCCCCTTCGCCGCCAGACCCAGCGCGCCGGCCGCGGGCAGGGCGATACCCGCCAGCACGGCTCCCGCGAGCACACTGACACCGAGGAACTTGGCGGCCTGCTGGGTCCCGGTCAGACCACCGCCGGAGCGCTTCTTTGCCATGGGGGCAGCCTACGTTCTCATTCGCCGGACACACGTATATGCCTTGGCCTAAGCTGCTCCCAACTGTCACAGCAGTGTGGTCTGGCATCAAGACCCGGGTGTGACTTCGGCATGAATTCCCGTGACCCCGAAACACGGGCAGCTCATGTCCGATTCCGGCTCATGCGTCACACGGTGCCCCGAAGTGGGCCCGTCGGAGAAGGGCGTATCCAGGCGATATGTCCGCTATCACACGCATGTCCTTCGATCACTCCCCTGGGTGATCTGACGCGCACGCATAGTCCGTTCGGGCCATCCAAGATTGGGCCCGAAGGGGGTGTTGCGCTGTGCCCACCTTCCGTAACGTCCCAACTGGCAGCGGTGAATATGCCGCTGCCGCCGTGGGGGAGCCTCGATTCGGGAGAGGACGGCGCCGGTATGGGCTGGGTAGCTGACTGGAGTGCGCAGGCGGCCTGCCGCACTACCGATCCGGATGAACTTTTCGTACAGGGAGCGGCACAGAACAGGGCAAAGGCGGTGTGCACCGGATGCCCGGTGCGGACCGAGTGCCTCGCCGACGCCCTCGACAACCGTGTGGAGTTCGGCGTGTGGGGCGGGATGACGGAGCGCGAGCGCCGTGCCCTGCTGCGCCGCAGGCCGACCGTCACCTCGTGGCGCCGGCTCCTCGAGACCGCGCGCACGGAGTACGAGCGTGGAGCGGGCCTGCTGCCCGTGGCGATCGAGGACGACGCGACGTACGAGGCGTACGCCGCGGTCGGCTAGGCCTTGGAGGTCAGCGCCCGGCCGTGAGCCGGTCGCCGATGGCCCGCAGCCCGGCGAGGTCGTGCACATCGCCGGGCAGGGCCGCCACTTCGGTCACCGCCACCTCGGGGTGAAGCGCGGTGAAGCGGTCACGCGTGCGCTGCTCACGCGCGAGCACCCGCATGCGCTCGGCATGCAGGCGCAGAAGTCCCGCGGTGAGATGGCGTACGTCCGTGTGGTCGGTGTCGTTTGCGTGCGCTGCGCGCACTACATGCGCTGCGTGCGATACGTGCTCCGCGTGCTCTGCGGCGTCGTCTCCTGCTGATTCCTGTGCCGGGTCGGCTGTGGGGGCAGCCTGGGGTACGGGAGGTGTGGCGGTGGCGGCGGTGGCGAGGTCGGACGGCTCGGGCTCGGTGGCCGGGGAGCCACTCCGGTCAGTCTTCCCGGCCCCCTGATCCACAATGCGCCCCTCGTCAAGATTTTCCGCCGCGGCCCGCGCCCGCTCGGCCGAAAGCCGGGCGGCGGCGCTGCCGTGCACGCGGTTGAGGACGAGACCCGCCAGCGGCATCTCCTCGGCGGCCAGCCGCTCCACGAAGTACGCGGCCTCCCGCAGCGCGTCCCGCTCCGGCGTGGCCACCACGAGGAAGGCCGTGCCCGGGGCCTGGAGCAGCTTGTACGTGGCGTCGGCGCGGGTCCGGAAACCGCCGAACATCGTGTCCATCGCCGCGACGAACGTCTGCACGTCCTTGAGGAACTGACCCCCCAGCAGCTTGCCGAGGGTCCCCGTCATCATCGACATGCCGACGTTCAGGAACTTCATCCCCGCCCGGCCGCCGACCTTCGCCGGCGCCATGAGCAGCTTGATGAACTTCCCGTCGAGGAACGACCCGAGCCGCTTCGGCGCGTCCAGGAAGTCCAGCGCGGAGCGGGACGGAGGGGTGTCCACGACGATCAGGTCCCACTCGTCGCGCGCCCGGAGCTGGCCCAGCTTCTCCATCGCCATGTATTCCTGCGTACCGGCGAATCCGGCCGAAAGAGACTGGTAGAAGGGGTTCTCCAGGATCGCCCGCGCCCGGTCGGGCTCCGCGTGCGCCTCGACGATCTCGTCGAAGGTCCGCTTCATGTCCAGCATCATCGCGTGCAGTTCGCCGCCGTCGGAGCCCTTGATCCCTTCGACCTTGCGCGGGGTGTTGTCGAGGGAGTCGATGCCCATCGACTGGGCGAGGCGGCGGGCCGGGTCGATGGTGAGGACGACGACCCGCCGGCCGCGCTCCGCCGCCCGCACGCCGAGCGCCGCCGCCGTGGTCGTCTTGCCGACCCCGCCCGCGCCGCAGCAGACGATGATGCGGGTGCCGAGGTCGTCGATCAGCGGATCGAGCTCCAGGACGGGAACGGCGTCGAGCCCGTGCGCCTCGGGGGACGCGTCGCCACCGTCGAGGGCCGGGGAGACCGCACCGCGACCTGCCGGGTCCGGGACCGGGCCGCGACCTGCCGGGTCCGGAACCGGACCGCGACCTGCCGGGTCCGGAACCGGGCCGCGACCGTCGGTGGACGGGGCCGTGTCGTGGCCCGGGGACTTCTCCGTCACGCGCCCACCCCTTGCTTCCGCAGTTCCTTCGCCAGCCGGTAGAGCCCCGCGATGTCCGCCCCGTCCCCGAGGAACGGGAGCTCGTACGAGGGGACGCCGATGTCGTCCAGGACCGCGCGCTGCGCCCGCTCCAGCTCCACCCGCCGGGCGTGCTCGGACGCCTGGTCCAGGAGCGGGTCGACGAGCGTCGTACCGCCTGCGACGCCCACGGAGGCCAGCGTCCTGGCGATCGCGTCCCGGTGGTCGCCGGAGGCGGCCCGTACCGCCGCCTCGTCGAGGACGTGCGGCCGGACCATGTTCACCACGACCCGCCCCACCGGCAGTTCGGCCGCACGGAGCTCCGCGATGCCGTCCGCGGTCTCCTGGACCGGCATCTCCTCCAGGAGGGTCACCAAGTGCACCGCAGTCTCGGGGGACTTGAGGACCCGCATGACGGCCTGCGCCTGGTTGTGTATCGGGCCGATCCTCGCCAGGCCGGCCACCTCGTCGTTGACGTTGAGGAAGCGGGTGATGCGGCCGGTGGGCGGCGCGTCCATGACCACGTGGTCGTAGGTGTGGCCGCCGTGCTTCTCGCGCCGCCGGACCGCCTCGCACGCCTTGCCGGTCAGCAGGACGTCCCGTACGCCCGGCGCTATCGTCGTCGCGAAGTCGATCGCGCCGAGCTTCTTCAGGGCCCGCCCCGCCGTGCCCAGTTTGTAGAACATCTGGAGGTAGTCGAGGAGCGCGCGCTCGGCGTCGATCGCCAGCGCGTACACCTCACCGCCGCCGGGGGCGACGGCGATCTTGCGTTCCTCGTAGGGAAGGGCCTCCGTCTCGAAGAGCTGTGCGATGCCCTGTCTGCCTTCGACCTCCACGAGAAGGGTGCGCTTGCCCTCCGTCGCGAGGGCGAGCGCGAGGGCGGCGGCGACCGTCGTCTTACCGGTACCGCCCTTGCCGCTGACGACCTGGAGCCTGCTCACGCTGTCGAGCCTAACCACTGGCGGTGCCGGCCAATCAGGAGGCCGCCCCGGAGAAGCCCCCTAGGGGCGGCTTCAGGGCAGCCTCGGAGAGCCGCCCCGCGTCAGCGGATACAGTCGGGCCCATGACCAAGTGGGAGTACGTCACGGTGCCGCTTCTGGTGCACGCGACCAAGCAGATTCTGGACACCTGGGGCGAGGACGGCTGGGAGCTCGTCCAGGTCGTGCCCGGGCCGAACAACCCCGAGCAGCTCGTGGCCTACCTGAAGCGGGCCAAGTCGTGAGCGGGGCCGTCGAGGCGAAGCTCGCCGAACTCGGCCTGACCCTGCCCGCCGTGGTGCCGCCGCTGGCCGCCTACCAGCCGGCCGTGCAGTCGGGCGTCTACGTCTACACCTCGGGCCAGCTCCCGATGGTGGGCGGCGAACTCCAGCTGACCGGCAAGGTCGGCGCCGAGGTCACCGCCGAGGAGGCCAAGAAGCTCGCCGCCACCTGCGCGCTGAACGCCCTCGCGGCCGTGAAGTCGGTCGCCGGTGACCTCGACCGGATCAAGCGGGTCGTGAAGGTCGTCGGCTTCGTCGCCTCCGCCTCCGACTTCACCGGGCAGCCGGGCGTCATCAACGGCGCCAGCGAGCTGCTCGGCGCGGTCCTCGGCGACAAGGGCGTGCACGCGCGCAGCGCCGTCGGCGTGGCCGTGCTGCCGCTCGACGCCCCGGTCGAGGTCGAGGTCCAGGTGGAGCTGGTCGAGGCCTGACCGCCTGCCACAGACGACACAGAGCCGGTTCTCCCGTGACGGGCCCGCAAGGGTCCACCCGGCGAGAACCGGCTCTCGTGCATTCAAGTACTTGCGCATAGCATCCGGCCATGTCGAATGGTCAGTGGTACCCGCCCGAGTGGCCCGACCGCATCCGCGCCCTCGCCGCCGGTGAGCTCACCCCGGTGACCCCGCGCCGCGCCGCCACCGTCCTGCTGCTGCGGGACGGGGATGCCGGGCCCGACGTCCACATGCTGCGCCGCCGCGCCTCGATGGCCTTCGCGGGCGGCGCGTACGCCTACCCCGGCGGCGGGGTCGACCCGCGCGACGAGCACCCGGTGCGCTGGGCGGGCCCCTCCCTGGACACCTGGACGGACCGGCTCGGCCTCGACGACCCCGCGCAGGCCCAGGCCGTGGTCTGCGCCGCCGTACGCGAGACGTACGAGGAGGCGGGCGTCCTGCTCGCCGGGGAGACCGAGGACACCGTCGTCGGCGACACGACCGGCGCGGACTGGGAGACGGACCGGGAGGCGCTCGTCGCCCGGGAGCTGTCCTTCGCCGACTTCCTGGACCGGCGCGGGCTCGTCGTCCGCTCCGACCTGCTCGGCGCGTGGGCCCGCTGGATCACGCCGGAGTTCGAGCAGCGCCGGTACGACACCTGGTTCTTCGTGGCCGCCCTGCCGGCCGGGCAGCGCACCCGGAACGCCTCCACGGAGGCCGACCGGACCGTCTGGATCCGCCCGGCGGAGGCCGCCGCCGGGTACGACCGGGGCGAGCTGACCATGATGCCGCCGACGATCTCGACCCTGCGCACCCTGGAGCCGTACGGGACGGCAGCCGAGGCCCTCGCGGGGGCGCGGGAGCAGGACATGACCCCCGTCCTCGCGCAGGCGCGCCTGGACGGCGGGGAGCTGGTCCTGAGCTGGCCGGGCCACGAGGAGTTCACCAAGATCATCCCGACGGGGGGTGCCCGATGAGCGACGCCGCCGCCCTGCCCGGTCAGCCGCGCGGACTCGTGGTCTCCGGGCCCGCGACCGACCGCGCCGTGAACGTCCTCGCGCCGAACCCGTCCGCGATGACCCTCGACGGCACCAACACCTGGCTGCTCTCCGAGCCCGGCTCGGACCTCGCCGTCGTCGTCGACCCGGGGCCGCTCGACGAGAGTCATCTGCGGCATGTGATCGACACGGCGGAGAAGCTCGGAAAGCGGGTCGCGCTCACCCTGCTGACCCACGGCCACCCGGACCACGCCGAGGGCGCCGGGCTCTTCGCCGAGCTGACCGGGACGGCCGTACGGGCCCTCGACCCGGCGCTGCGGCTCGGCGACGAGGGCCTCGGCGCGGGGGACGTGGTGGCCGTCGGCGGCCTGGAGCTGAGGGTCGTCCCGACGCCCGGCCACACCTCCGACTCGCTCTCGTTCCACCTGCCGGCCGACCGGGCCGTCCTGACGGGCGACACGATCCTGGGGCGCGGGACGACGATGGTGGCCCATCCGGACGGGCGCCTCGGCGACTACCTGGACTCGCTGCGGCGGCTGCGCTCGCTGACGGTGGACGACGGGGTGCACACCGTTCTGCCGGGGCACGGGCCGGTGCTCGAGGACGCGCAGGGGGCCGTGGAGTTCTACCTCGCACACCGGGCGAGCCGGCTCGCCCAGGTCGAGACGGCGGTCGAGAGCGGCCACCGGACGCCGGCGGAGGTCGTCGCCCATGTGTACGCGGACGTGGACCGCTCGCTGTGGCCGGCGGCCGAGCTGTCCGTGCGGGCACAGCTGGAGTACCTGAGGGAGCGCGGCCTGGTCTGAGCGGCGGGGCGGAGTTGTCACGATCCGGAACCGAGCGGGCCCCCGGCGCGTCGATCGTCTTGACCTGTGCTTTACGCTCCGCTTACTTCTGGTCGTAGCTTTCGGGGGGAACGCCCGTGTTCGTCATCGCCATCCTGCTGGTCATAGCCGCAGTGGTGCTCTTTTTCGTCGGTCGTGCCAACGACTCCAAGGGGCTGAAGTTCGGCGCCCTCGGCGCGGTCCTGGCCGGTGTGTTCTCGCTGATCGTGAGCATGACGTACGTGATCAGCGCGTACGAGGTCGGTGTGCCGGTCGCCTTCGGCAAGGTCGGCTCGCCCATGACCTCCGGCATGCACGTGAAGTCGCCCTTCACCGACGTCACGACCTTCTCGACCCGCCCGGTCGACCTCAACCTCTCCGACAAGGACGTGGTCGAGGTCCGCTCCTCGCAGGGCGGTGTCATGTACGTCGAGGTGACGGTGAAGTGGGCCGTCGTCCCGACCAAGGCCGTGGAGCTCTACAAGCTCGCGGGCAGCGAGGACGCCATCCAGCAGCGCCTCGTCTACCCGGACAGCCGGGAGATCGTCCGTAACGTCTTCGCCCGCTACACCAGCGAGCAGGGCTACGCCTCCGACCGCGAGAAGATCAACGCCGAGATCGGCACCCTGATCAAGGAGCGCCTGGTCCCGCGCGGCATCGACGTGACCACGGTCAACCTGCGCAACGTGAAGCCCTCGGACTCGCTCCAGGCCCAGATCGACCGCAAGATCCAGCAGCAGCAGGCCACCGAGCGCGCCACCGAGGCCGCCCGTACCGCCAAGGCCGAGGCCGACCGGCGCCGGATCGAGGCGGAGGGCATCGCCCGCGCCAACAAGATCCTCAACGACTCGCTGACGGACCGGGTCCTGATGAACCAGTGCATCGACGCGTTCAAGGAGGCCGCGGCGAAGAACCCGATCTACACCGTGCCCTGCGCGAACGGTTCCTCGGCGCCGGTGATCGTGGACGGCTCGAAGCGCTGACGGCGAGCCCGTAGGCGTACGAGAAGGGCCGCCCCGGTCTTGTCGGCCGGGGCGGCCCTTTCTCGTTCTCGTCTTCGTACGAGGATGCGCGTACGAGCATCCGCCTACGGGCATCCGCGTACGAGGATGCGCGTAGGCGGATGCCTACCGCGAGCGCTTCGCGAGGCGCTCCACGTCCAGCAGGATCACGGCGCGGGCCTCCAGGCGCAGCCAGCCGCGCTGGGCGAAGTCGGCGAGCGCCTTGTTGACCGTCTCGCGGGAGGCGCCCACCAGCTGGGCCAGCTCCTCCTGGGTGAGGTCGTGGACGACGTGGATGCCCTCCTCCGACTGCACGCCGAAGCGGCGCGACAGGTCGAGGAGTGCGCGGGCGACACGGCCCGGGACGTCGGAGAAGACCAGGTCGGACATCTGGTCGTTGGTCTTGCGGAGTCGGCGGGCGACGGCGCGCAGCAGCGCGGTGGCCACCTCGGGGCGGGCGTTCAGCCAGGGCTGGAGGTCGCCGTGGCCGAGACCCAGCAGCTTGACCTCGGTCAGCGCGGTCGCGGTGGCGGTGCGCGGGCCCGGGTCGAAGAGCGACAGCTCGCCGATCAGCTCGCCGGGGCCGAGGACGGCCAGCATGTTCTCCCGGCCGTCGGGGGAAGTGCGGTGCAGCTTCACCTTGCCCTCGGTGACCACGTACAGGCGGTCGCCGGGGTCGCCCTCGTGGAAGAGCGCGTCGCCACGGGCGAGCGTCGCCTCACTCATCGAGGCGCGCAGCTCGGCTGCCTGCTCGTCATCGAGCGCCGCGAAGAGCGGGGCGCGCCGCAGAACGTCGTCCACGAGTTCTCTCCATACTGTCGACCTGCTCAGGGACCTGCGTCCCATGATGCCGGACGTACAAAACAGTGCGATCAATCACAACAAGTTTGACGTACCGAGCCGCCCGACCGTACGTCAGGGGCCCGATTGGGGGCTGATCGGCCACGCCCGGGGCGGATGTCGGTGGTGGCCCCTAGGCTGGCCGGGTGTCCAACTCGCCGGTGAGAGCGCAGGCCAAGGGGGCTGAAAGAGTGTCGGCCGAACATAATTCCGCCGTGGGCGAACACGGCGTGTCGAAGCGGGCGAAAGCCGCAAATCGGAAGCCTGCGGGGGCTGTGAAGTCCGCCGAGCCCATGAAGCCCACCAAGCCCACCAAGCCTGCCAAGCCCGTGAAGCCCGAGTCGCGGCTCGCGATGGTCCGCCGGGCCCGCAGGATCAACCGCGAGCTCGCCGAGGTCTTCCCGTACGCCCATCCGGAGCTCGACTTCCGCAATCCCTTCGAGCTGCTCGTCGCCACGGTCCTCTCGGCGCAGACCACCGACCTGCGGGTCAACCAGACCACCCCGGCCCTCTTCGCGAAGTACCCCACGCCCGAGGACCTCGCCGCCGCCGTGCCCGAGGAGGTCGAGGAGCTCATCCGCCCCACCGGCTTCTTCCGCGCCAAGACCAAGTCGATCATGGGTCTCGCGACCGCTCTCCGGGACGACTTCGGCGGCGAGGTCCCCGGCCGTCTCGCGGACCTCGTCAAGCTTCCCGGCGTCGGCCGCAAGACCGCCTTCGTCGTCCTCGGCAATGCCTTCGGTGTCCCCGGTATCACCGTGGACACCCACTTCATGCGGCTCGTCCGGCGCTGGCGGTGGACCGATTCCGACGACCCCGTGAAGATCGAGGCCGAGGTCGCCACGATCTTCCCGAAGAGCGAGTGGACGATGCTCTCGCACCGGGTGATCTTCCACGGCCGCCGCATCTGCCACGCCCGCAAGCCGGCCTGCGGCGCCTGCCCGATCACCCACCTCTGCCCGTCGTACGGGGAGGGCGAGACCGACCCCGAGAAGGCGAAGAAGCTGCTCAAGTACGAGATGGGCGGCTTTCCCGGCCAGCGGCTCGACCCGCCGCCCGGCTATCCGGGCCGCCCGGCGCCGCCACTGGGCGCGAGCGACGGCTGAGCCCCGTTCCCCGGAACACCCGGACGACCCGTACGACCCCTACAACCCGTACGACCCGCAAGAGCTCCAGAGGGAACGAACCCCTACATCGATCGCGTTGTGAAACTCGGGGGTGCCTATGACGCGCACTGACGAAGAGATCCATGGGCCCGGCACCGGCGGGCTGCTCAGCCGGGACGGGCTGCCCGACTGGCTCGGGCCCGTCGACCGGGCCGCCCGCACGGTCGAGCCCGAGCAGCTGAGCCGCTTCCTGCCGCCCGCGAGCGGCGCCGGGCGGCAGTCCGCCGTCCTCGTCCTCTTCGGCGAGGGCGACCGCGGCCCCGAGCTGCTGCTCATGGAGCGGGCCGGCAGCCTCCGCTCGCACGCGGGACAGCCCTCCTTCCCCGGCGGCGCCCTCGACCCCGAGGACGGCGACCCGGCGAACGGCGGGCTGCTGCGCGCCGCCCTCCGGGAGGCCCGGGAGGAGACCGGGCTCGACCCGGCAGGCGTCCAGCTCTTCGCCGTCCTTCCCCAGCTCTACATCCCGGTCAGCGGCTTCGTCGTCACCCCGGTCCTCGGCTGGTGGCGCGCCCCCAGCCCCGTCGGGGTCGTCGACCCCGGCGAGACCGCCCGGGTCTTCACCGTCCCCGTGGCAGATCTCACGGATCCGGCGAACCGCGCGACCGCGGTCCATCCGAGCGGCCACCAGGGCCCCGCGTTCCTGGTCGCGTCCGCTCTGGTCTGGGGTTTTACGGCCGGAGTGATCGACAGACTGCTGCACTTCTCCGGCTGGGAGCGCCCCTGGGACCGGTCCAAGCAGGTCCCGCTCGACTGGCGCTCATGACAGGCTGAACTCCGGCGGACTGGCTGATCCCCGGCGACCGGAAACGAATCTGCGAGGCAATTGACGGTGAACGTGCTGGACATCTTGTTGCTGCTCGCCGCCGTGTGGTTCGCGATCATCGGTTACCGCCAGGGATTCGTGGTCGGCATCCTGTCGGTGATCGGCTTCCTCGGCGGCGGCCTCGTCGCCGTCCTGCTGCTGCCGATCCTCTGGGACCAGCTCACGGACAACAGCGAGGTCTCGACCACGGCGACGGTCGTCTTCGTGATGGTGGTCATCGTCTGTGCCTCCGTCGGCCAGGCCTTCACCACCCACCTGGGCAACAAGCTGCGCCGCCACATCACCTGGTCGCCCGCCCGCGCCCTCGACGCCACCGGCGGCGCCCTCGTCAACGTCGTCGCGATGCTGCTCGTGGCCTGGCTGATCGGCTCCGGGCTCGCCCGTACCACCATGCCCACCCTGGGCAAGGAGGTGCGGAACTCCAAGGTCCTGCTCGGCGTCGAGCAGGTGATGCCGGATCAGGCCTCCCGCTGGTTCGACGACTTCAGCTCCACCCTGGCCCGCAGCGGCTTCCCGCCGGTCTTCAGCCCCTTCGCCAACGAGCCGATCACCCCGGTCATGCCCCCCGACCCGGCGCTCGCCCAGAGCCCGGTCGCCGCCCGTGCCCAGCGTTCCATCGTGAAGGTCGTCGGCACCGCGCAGAGCTGCGGCAAGGTCCTCGAAGGCACCGGGTTCGTCTTCGCCGACCGCCGGATCATGACCAATGCCCATGTCGTCGGCGGCGTCGACGAGCCGACCGTCCAGATAGGCGGCGAGGGCAGGCTCTACGACGCCAAGGTCGTCCTCTACGACTGGCAGCGCGACATCGCCGTCCTGGACGTGCCGGACCTCAAGGCCACGCCGCTGACCTTCACCGACGAGGACGCCCGCAGCGGCGACAGCGCGATCGTCGCCGGATTCCCGGAGAACGGTGCGTACGACGTGCGCTCGGCGCGCGTGCGCGGCCGTATCAACGCGGACGGACCCGACATCTACCGCCGGGGCGAGGTGCGCAGGGACGTGTACTCGCTGTACGCGACGGTCCGCCAGGGCAACTCCGGCGGCCCGCTCCTCACCGTCGACGGCGAGGTGTCCGGCGTGATCTTCGCCCGCTCCCTCGACGACGCGAACACCGGCTACGCCCTGACCGTCGACGAGATCCGCGAGGACATCGAGCTCGGCAGGACCGCGAACCAGCAGGTCGACACTCAGGCCTGCGCGCTGTAGGCCTGCCGGCACTCCTGCGCGCTGTAGCCCTGCCGGCACTCCTGCGCGTTGTAGGCCTACCGGCACTCGTGCGGGTTGTAGGCCCACCGGCACTCCTGCGGGCCGGGCCCCTGGCCTTGTGACCACGGGCGCCGGACGCCGCGGTGCCGTCGGGAGTGCCGTTACGCGGTGTCGTTACGCGGTGTCGTTACGGGGTGTCGCGGGGGTGCCTGAGCCGGGCCGAGACCCAGCGGGCCCGGCGGCGGAGGATGCGCGAGATCCCCACCCCCTGCGCGGCGTGCGTACCGCCCGGGTCCGGCGGCCCGGCCCCCTCGCGGGAGCCCTGCCCGGCGGCCGAGCGGCGGTTGCGTGCTGTCGTGTCACCGTAGTCGTGCGTCCAGCCCATACCTCGACGTCTGCCCGTGCCCCAAGGTCGGTAACCGCCCGGGGGCCCGCCAATTGGAGTATGCGCGAGGCACATGGCCGTTCGAAGGAAGTCTGTACGCACCGGAGCGGTCAGAGGGACCGTCAGCGGTCGGGCTCGGGGTCCTTCAGCCAGTTGACGAGTTCCGTCGAGAACGCCACCGGGTCCTCCTCGTGCGGGAAGTGACCGAGCCCGTCGAAGAGCCGCCAGCGGTACGGCGCCTCCACGTACTCGCCCGACCCCGCGGCACTGCGGGTCCGCATCACCGGGTCCAGGGAGCCGTGCAGATGCAGCGTCGGCACCCGCACCGGCCGCTTCATGCGCCGGTTGAACTGGATGCCGTCCGGGCGGGCGAGCGACCGCACCATCCAGCGGTACGGCTCGATCGAACAGTGCGCCGTCGACGGGACCAGCATCGCCCGCCGGTACACCTCGATCGCCTGCTCCTCGGAGGCGCGGACGGGCTGCGGCCCCGACCAGTCCCGGATCAGCTCGCCCACCAGCGCCGCGTCGTCCGCGACGAGCTGACGCTCCGGCAGCCACGGTCGCTGGAAGCCCCAGATGTGCGAACCGGCCCGCGACTGGGCGAAGTCGGAGAGCATCGCCGAACGCCAGCGGCGCGGGTGCGGCATCGAGGAGACCACGAGCCGGCGCACCAGCTTCGGCCGCATGACGGCCGCCGTCCAGGCGAGATAGCCGCCCAGGTCGTGCCCGACGAGCGCCGCGTCCGGCTCGCCCAGCGAGCGGATCACACCGGTGACGTCGAGGGCCAGATTGGCGGGGTCGTAACCCCGGGGGGTGCGGTCGCTGCCGCCGACCCCGCGCAGGTCCATCGCGACGGCCCGGAACCCGGCCTCGGCGAGGAGGGGCAGCTGATGGCGCCAGGTCCACCAGAACTGCGGGAAGCCGTGCAGGAGCAGCACCAGCGGGCCGTCGCCCATCTCGGCGATGTGGAAGCGGGCGCCGTTGGCGGCCACGTCGCGATGGGTCCACGGCCCGTCGAGCCGGACGGGCCCGCCGTTGCTGCTCTCGGGGAGGGTCATACGGACGAGCGTGCCACAGCGGGGGCCTTGTCCAGCGCCTTGTCCAGTGCCGTGGAGGGCTCCGGGCGCGGGTGCGGCTTGACGGTGGAGATCACCGCGGCCGTCTGCTTGGCCGAGGCGATGGACTTCTCCGGCGGCTTGACCTTCTTGAACTTGGCGTACGCCAGAAGCCCGAGCAGGCCCGCGAGCAGCACGTTCGCCGCGAAGGAGAGCAGGAAGCACCAGACGAGGTTCCAGCCCCCGTTGCCGTTGTGCCCGCCGGTCCAGGTGTTGATGCCGTACGCGAGCGCGAAGCTCAGCATCGGCAGCGAGAACAGCAGTACGACCGCGGCCGTGATGCCGGCGGCGCTTCCGATCACACCGCGCTTGACGTCCTGCCTGATCTCCGCCTTGGCCAGGGCGAGCTCGTCGTGCACCAGTGCGGACATCTCGGCGGTCGCCGAGGCGACCAGCTGGCCGAGACTGCGCTCGGTTCCGTCGTACGGGTCGCTCATCACTGCTCCCTCTTCTCTTCTGCGGTCCGAGTTCTCTTCTACGCGGTCCGACTCAGATCATGCCGGACGGTCGGCCTCGTCGCGCGGTGCCCCCGCCAGTTGGGCGCGCTCTCGGTGTTCCGCGGCCTTCTTCTCGTGGATCTCGGCCATCCGCAGGTGGTACGCCGGATTGTCCTGCTCGTAGATGTCGGGGATGCCGTCCTGGTCGTCGTCGCGCTCCTCGTCGGAGACCAGGGCCTGGTACCTGCGGACCCGCAGTTTCAGCAGGACGGAGGCGAGGACGGCCGCGATGAGCGAGCCGACGAGGACCGCGGCCTTCACCTCGTCGGTGAGGGCCTCGTCCCCGGCGAAGGCGAGCTCGCCGATGAGCAGCGAGACGGTGAAGCCGATGCCGGCGAGGGTGGCGACGGCGAAGACGTCCGGCCAGGTCAGGTCGGGGTTGAGCTCCGCACGGGTGAAGCGGGCGGCGAGCCAGGTGCCGCCGAAGATGCCGACCGCCTTGCCGACGACCAGGCCGAGGACGACACCGAGGGTGACGGGCTGGGTGAAGACGTCGTGGATCGCGCCGCCCGAGATGCTCACGCCGGCCGAGAAGAGCGCGAACAGCGGGACGGCGAGGCCGGCCGAGAACGGGCGGACGAGATGCTCGATGTGCTCGCCGGGGGAGTGCTTCTCGCCCTCCCGGGTGGTGCAGCGGAGCATCAGGCCCATGGCGACACCGGCGATGGTGGCGTGGACGCCGCTGTTGTACATCAGGCCCCAGATGACCAGGGCCAGCGGGACGTACACGTACCAGCCGCGGACCTCCTTGCGGATCAGCAGCCAGAAGAGGAGGAGTCCGGCGAAGGCGCCGCCGAGCGCGGCGAAGTTCAGGTCGCTGGTGAAGAAGATCGCGATGATCAGGATCGCGAAGAGGTCGTCGACGACGGCGAGGGTGAGCAGGAAGGCGCGCAGCGCGGAGGGCAGCGAGGTGCCGATCACGGCGAGGACGGCGAGTGCGAAGGCGATGTCGGTCGCGGTGGGGACGGCCCAGCCGTCCATCGAGCCGTTGCCGAGGGTGTTGACCAGGGCGTAGACGAGGGCGGGCGCGGCCATGCCGCAGAGGGCGGCGATGACGGGGAGCGCGGCGGCCTTGGGGTCGCGCAGCTCGCCCGCGACGAGTTCGCGCTTGAGCTCGATGCCGGCGACGAAGAAGAAGACCGCGAGGAGGCCGTCGGCCGCCCAGTGCTGGATCGAGAGGTCGAGGCCGAGGGCCGCGGGGCCTATGTGGAAGTCGCTGACGGACTCGTAGCTGCTGCTCAGGGTGTTGGCCCAGATGAGGGCGGTGACCGCGGCGACGAGGAGCAGGACACCGCCGACGGTCTCGGCGCGCAGGGCGTCGGCGAGGTACTGGCGCTCGGGCAGGGGGAGCCGGCCGAGGAACTTGCGGTCGGTGGGTGTGGGTGCGGGCGCGGGCACGGGGGAGACCTCCGGTCGGTGGGCAGGACTGAGCACATGCCGACCAGACTTCCCGGCGCACCTAGGTCTTCTTGTCGCGTCGTTGACGCGATCCTTACTTTACCTAACGAGCCTGGGTTGTGTCCGGCGAGATTCACTTTAGGGAGTTTCGACGCTTTCGTCCCCCTGGGGTGAGGGGTCCGGGTACGGGGAACGCCCGCCCCCGGTGGCTCGGGGCGGGCGTTCGTGTCGTACGGCCCGGGCCCCTGGGGCCAGGCGTCCGTGTCGTACGGGCCGGGCTCAGTCCTCGCTGGAGGCGGCCGGGAGCTGGGTCTGGATCAGCGACATGACCGAGGAGTCGGTCAGCGTCGTGACGTCGCCCAGCTCACGGTTCTCCGCCACGTCGCGCAGCAGACGGCGCATGATCTTGCCCGAGCGGGTCTTCGGCAGCTCCGCCACCGGCAGGACCCGCTTCGGCTTGGCGATCGGGCCGAGGGTCGCGCCGACGTGGTTGCGGAGCTCGGCGACCAGGTTCTCGTCCTGGCTGGCCGTACCGCGCAGGATGACGAAGGCGACGATCGACTGACCGGTCGTCTCGTCGGCGGCGCCGACGACGGCCGCCTCGGCGACGGCCGGGTGCGAGACGAGGGCCGACTCGACCTCGGTGGTCGAGATGTTGTGACCGGAGACCAGCATGACGTCGTCGACCCGGCCGAGCAGCCAGATGTCGCCGTCCTCGTCCTTCTTGGCCCCGTCACCGGCGAAGTACTTGCCCTCGAAGCGGGACCAGTACGTGTCGATGTAGCGCTGGTCGTCGCCCCAGATGGTGCGGAGCATCGACGGCCACGGCTCGGTGAGGACCAGGTAGCCGCCGCCACCGTTCGGCACCTCGTTGGCCTCGTCGTCGACGACGGTCGCGGAGATGCCCGGCAGCGGGCGCTGGGCGGAGCCCGGCTTGGTCTCGGTGACGCCCGGCAGCGGCGAGATCATCATCGCGCCGGTCTCGGTCTGCCACCAGGTGTCCACGATCGGGGTCTTGTTCGCGCCGATGTGCTCGCGGTACCAGACCCAGGCCTCGGGGTTGATCGGCTCGCCGACCGAGCCCAGGACCCGGAGGCTGGACAGGTCGAACTTGGCGGGGATGTCGTCGCCCCACTTCATGAACGTGCGGATCGCGGTGGGCGCCGTGTAGAGGATCGTGACGCCGTACTTCTGCACGATCTCCCAGAACCGCCCCTGGTGCGGGGTGTCCGGGGTGCCCTCGTACATGACCTGCGTCGCGCCGTTGGCCAGCGGGCCGTAGACGATGTACGAGTGTCCGGTGACCCAGCCGATGTCGGCGGTGCACCAGTAGACGTCGGTCTCCGGCTTGAGGTCGAAGACGGCGTGGTGGGTGTACGCGGCCTGGGTGAGGTAGCCGCCGGAGGTGTGCAGGATGCCCTTCGGCTTCCCCGTGGTGCCGGAGGTGTAGAGGATGAAGAGCGGGTGCTCCGCCTCGAAGGCCTCCGGGGTGTGCTCGGCGGACTGGCGGGCGACGATGTCGTCCCACCACACGTCGCGGCCCTCGGTGAAGGCCGTCTCCTGGCCCGTACGGCGGACCACGAGGACGTGCTCGACCTGCGGGCACTTGGCGACGGCCTCGTCGATGGCCGGCTTGAGGGCGCTCGGCTTGCCACGGCGGTAGCCGCCGTCGGCGGTGACGACCAGCTTGGCGTCGGCGTCCTGGATGCGGGAGGCCACGGCGTCGGCCGAGAAGCCGCCGAAGACCACCGAGTGGGCGGCGCCGACCCGGGCGCAGGCCAGCATCGTGATGGCCGCCTCGGGGATCATCGGCAGGTAGACGGCGACGCGGTCGCCCTTGCGGACACCCAGCTCGGTCAGGGCGTTGGCCGCCTTGGAGACCTCGTCCTTGAGCTCGGCGTAGGTGATCGAGCGGCTGTCACCCGGCTCGCCCTCGAAGTGGATGGCGACCCGGTCGCCGTGGCCGGCCTCGACGTGCCGGTCGACGCAGTTGTACGCCACGTTCAGCTCGCCGTCCGCGAACCACTTGGCGAACGGCGGGTTCGACCAGTCGAGGGTCTCGGTCGGCTCGGTGGCCCAGGTCAGGCGCTTGGCCTGCTCGGCCCAGAAGCCCAGCCTGTCCGCCTTGGCCTGCTCGTACGCCTCCGCCGTCACGTTGGCGTGCGCGGCCAGCTCGGCGGGCGGCGAAAATCGACGCTCTTCCCGAAGCAGATTGGCCAGGCTTTCGTTGCTCACGACATCTCCCTTTCCCAGGGCGTCCTCTGTGCGTATGTGTCCCGCGTCATAGCTCATCAGTCGGAGGCCCGGGTGACAAGAGCCTCCAGGCAATTGGTTTAGACCTGTGAGTCGTATGGCGAGCGGGGGCCCCTTCTCCCGAGCGGTGGGAGAAGGGGCCACACAGTCTCACGGCCCGGGGGACCGGAAGGTTCAGGACGCGCTGCCCCGCTTCCGGTCAGGACGCTCTTGCCGCTTCCAGGGTCTCCGTCGGCATGACCTGGGTGAAGACGTCGTCGTACGAGTGCACCTCGTCCGTCCCGGAGAGGAGGTACGCCTGCGCCTCGCCCACATGGAAGTACACGCCGTGCAGCGAGAGCGTGCCCTCGGCGAGCCGCCGCGCCACCGACTCGTACGCCCGCAGGTGGTCCAGCTGCTGGACCACATTGGTCAGACAGAGCTGCTCGACCGCGTCCGCCGGAAGCCGCCCGGAGATCCGGGCCCAGGCGTGTCTCCGGCTCGCCATCCGCTCCAGGCTGGGCCGGCCGTGGCGCAGCCAGCGGCGGAGCGGGGTCGGCGGGTCGTCCGGGCCGGCGTTGAGCAGGGCCTGCATCGCGCCGCAGCCCGAGTGGCCGCAGACGGTGATCGACTCGACCCGCAGCACCTCCACCGCGTACTCGATCGCCGCCGCCACCGAGTCGTCACCGCTCTCCTCGCCGGGCAGCGGGACGAGGTTCCCGACGTTCCGCACGGTGAACAGGTCGCCGGGGCCGCTCGACGTGATCATGCTGGTGACGAGGCGGGAGTCGGCGCAGGTCAGGAAGAGCTGTGAGGGGGTCTGGCCCTCCCGGGCGAGCCGCGCGAGCTCGTCCCGGACCAGCGGGGCCGTGTTCCGCTGGAACTTTCCGATGCCGCTGGCCAGCTTCAGGCCCATCGTACGAGGGGTCTGCACGGCCTCGTCGGGCCGCGCGGCCGGCTGCTCGCCGCACTGGTGGTTGTGCCACGGGGTCCAGGGCCTGCAGCAGGTGTGCGCGGCGGCGGCCGAGGGGGCGGCCTCGGCGATCTTCGCGCCGGAGGGGCCGGTCGTCTCGACCGTCCCGCCGTGGGCGAGGTGCCCCGCGGTCCAGTCGCTCAGCGTCTCGTACGCGGCATGGTCCATGAAGGACCCGTCGAGCTCGACCACCACGTCGGAGCCGTGCGGCAGTTGGTGCAGGGCACGGCTCAGCCGGGGCACGGCGAGGAAGGTCAGCTGGCCCCGGACGTGCAGCAGCTGGCGCCCGTCCCGCTCCTCGCGGGTGATCCGGGTGCGGGCGAGCCGGTGCAGGGAGACCGCGATGGCCACGGCGATGCCGAGCGCGACACCCTCCAGGATGCCGATGAGGACGACGCCGGACAGCGTCACCGCGTAGACGACGACCTCGCGGTGCCGGGTGACGGTACGGATGTGGGTGATGCTGACCATCTGGATGCCGACCACCATGACCAGGGCGGCGAGCGCGGGCAGCGGGATCAGGTCGAGCAGGGGCACGAGCAGCAGGGCCGCGAGCACGATCCACAGGCCGTGCAGCATCGTGGAGGCTCGGCTCACCGCGCCCGCCGAGACGTTGGCGACGCTGCGGACCGCGACGCCGGCGACCGGCAGGCCGCCGAGCGCCCCGGAGACCATGTTGGCCGCGCCCTGACCGGCGAGTTCGCGATCGAGGGCGGAGCGCGGGATGCCCCGGCCGCCGTCCGGGCGGGCGGCGACCAGTTTGTCGACCGCGACGGCGGACAGCAGCGACTGCACGCTGGTGACCAGGGTGATCGTCAGTACCCCGGCCGAGATGCCGAGCACCGGGCCCTCGGGCAGACCGGGCAGGGCGTGACTGCTCCAGGAGGGGAGGTCGACGTGCGGGACGGCGAGCCCGGCGAACGCCGCCACCGCCGTCGCCCCGATCACCGCGACGAGCGCGGCCGGGGCCTTGCGTACGAGCTTCCCGGCCCGGCCGGGCAGCCGGGGCCAGCACAGCAGCACCGCCACGGTGAGGGCGCTGATGCCGAGCGCCGCCGGGTGGATGTCCGCCAACTGGGCGGGCAGGCCGAGGACGTTGTCGACGGCGGAGCTCTGCGGTGTGCCGCCGAGCACGATGTGGAGCTGGGCGAGCGCGATGGTGACGCCGATGCCGGCGAGCATGCCGTGCACGATCGCGGGCGAGACGGCGAGCGCCGAGCGGGCCACCCGGAGGGCGGAGAGCCCGAGTTGGACGAGCCCGGCGAGCACGGTGATGGCGCAGGTGGTGCGCCAGCCGTACATCTGGATGAGCTCGGCGGTGACCACGGTGAGGCCGGCGGCGGGGCCGCTCACCTGGAGCGGGGAGCCGCCGAACCGGCCGGCGACCAGACCGCCGACGGCGGCGGCGACCAGGCCGGACTGGAGCGGGGCTCCGGTGGCGAGCGCGATGCCGAGCGAGAGCGGCAACGCGATGAGGAAGACGGCGATGGACGCCGACAGATCGGCGCCGGCGATGCGGAAGCGGCGCGGCGGCCCCGGCGGGCTGTGGGGCCGCTGGACGCGGGGCCGGTTGGTTGTGCGGGCAGGGGTGCAGAGGGTCATTCCCGTCTCCTCCGGGGCGGCGCGGTCGCGGTTCGTGCGGGACGAACGTGGGGGCTCGCGGCCGTGGGTCACGGCGTGCAGCGGCGGGATGCGTTGCGGCGGCAAGGCGGGGTCCCCGCCAGGACGAGGATCAACGCTCGGTAAATGGATCGTAATGGAGAGTAAAGTCTCCGGCATTATTTTCGGGGCAAACAGGGCAATGATTCACCGGTTCCGGTGAAGGGTGAGCGGATTGCCGCTTGTCGTTTCATCTCTCCGGCTGTCGCGGTGCGACGTTGACGCCGCTCGTACGGAACCGAGGAGAGGTGCGCGGATGACAGCCGCCGGGAGAAGGACCACTGCCCAGAGGAAGGCGCTCGCCGCCGGTGCCCTCGCCGTCGCCCTGATCGGCGGCCTCGCCGGCTGCTCGGGCTCCGACGGCGCCGCCACGAAGGGCGCGCCGGGCGGTGCGGGCGCCAAGAAGGGACCGGCCGCCGCCCCGCCGAACGCGGTCCGCCTGATCGGCGACGGCTCCACCGCCTTCACCGGCGCCCAGCCCCGCCAGCCCGTCTGGCAGCGCCTCAAGCCGGGCGAGACCCCGCCGCAGTTCGTCGTCTTCTCGTGGGACGGAGCCGGCGAGGACAGCCAGAAGCTCTTCTCCCACTTCCGCAAGGTCGGCAAGAAGTACGACGCCACCATGACGTACTTCCTCAGCGGCGTGTACCTGCTGCCCGAGGAGAAGCGAAAGCTCTACGAGCCGCCGCGGCACAGCGCCGGGCGCTCCGACATCGGCTTCAACGACACCGAGGGCATCCGTGCCACCGTCCGTGAACTGCGCGGCGCGTGGCAGGAGGGCAACGAGATCGGCACCCACTTCAACGGGCACTTCTGCGGGGCCGACGGCGGCGTCGGCACCTGGTCCGTCGAGGAGTGGAAGAGCGAGATCAGGCAGGCGAAGTCCTTCGTCAAGAACTGGAAGACCAACTCGGGGCTGCGCGCCGAGCAGCCGCTGCCCTTCGACTACGACAAGGAGCTCGTCGGCGCCCGCACCCCCTGCCTCGAAGGCCGGAAGAACTTCGTCCGGGCGGCCGCCGAGCTGGGCTTCCGGTACGACACCAGCGGCGTCAACGACCACATCTGGCCCAAGAAGGACCTGGGCCTGTGGGACCTGTCGCTCCAGCTCGTGCCGGTCCCGGGCCGGGCCTTCCAGACGCTGTCCATGGACTACAACTTCATGGTCAACCAGTCGCCGGGCACGACCCAGGGCGACCCGTCCCGGCGCGAGTACTGGGGCGACCAGATGAGGGACGGCCTGGTGCAGGCCTTCGAGCGCTCCTACAACGGCAACCGCGCGCCGCTCGTCATCGGCAACCACTTCGAGTCCTGGAACGGTGGCGTGTACATGCGGGCCATCGAGGAGACCATCGCCACGGTCTGCGTCCAGAAGGACGTCAAGTGCGTGTCCTTCCGGCAGCTCGCCGACTGGCTCGACGCCCAGGACCCGGACGTCATCGCCAAGATGCGCACCCTGAAGGTCGGCGAGGCCCCGCCGGCCGGCTGGAAGGCCTTCCTCACCCCCCAGCCGGCGGCCCCGGCCGGAGCGCCCGCGGCAGGCGTCCCGGCCCCTGCGGCCGGCCGCCCCGGCGACGGACGTCAAACGGGCTGAACGACGCCGAGACTCTCGGACTCCGTCCGTCGTCGGCTGCCTGGTGTGGTCAGCCGAGCTGGGCGGTCATCGGCTCGCCGAGTACGAAGTCGGGGTCGACCTGGGCAGCCAGGTCGGCCCCGGGCCCCTCTTTTTTGCTCCGCTCGCGCCGCTCGGCGCCGGGGCGCCTTGCGGGCTTCGTGGCGCTGCGCCGGACTCCGTCCGTCGTCGGCTGCCTGGTGTGGTCAGCCGAGCTGGGCGGTCATCGGCTCGCCGAGCACGAAGTCGGGGTCGACCTGGGCAGCCAGGTCGGCCCCGGTTTTGGCGTTGCCCCAGCTCTCCGCGTTGCGCAGGTGGAAATGGACCATCTGGCGCGTGTAGCGGTCCCAGTCGCGGTCTGCGTACGAGTCGTCCGCCGCGTTCTGGAGGGCCTGGAGGGACATGCGGTTCTCCGCCTCCAGCAGCTCGAAGCGGGGCGGGCGACCCTTCTCCATCGCGCGGACCCAGTCCGAGTGGCCCACCGTCACGAGCAGGTCGTCGCCGACCTCCGCGCGCAGGAAGTCGAGGTCGTCCTGGCCCTGCACCTTGTTGCCGACGACCTTGAGCGCGACGCCGAAGTCCCGCGCGTACTCCTTGTACTGGCGGTAGACCGAGACGCCCTTCCGGGTCGGCTCGGCGACCAGGAACGTCATGTCGAAGCGGGTGAAGAGGCCGGAGGCGAACGAGTCCGAGCCGGCGGTCATGTCGACGACCACGTACTCGTCGGCCCCGTCGACCAGGTGGTTCAGGCAGAGCTCCACCGCGCCGACCTTCGAGTGGTAGCAGGACACCCCGAGGTCGGACTCGGTGAACGGGCCGGTCGCCATCAGGCGGATCTCGCCGTCGTCGAGCGTCACCGTCCGCGCGCAGGCCTCGTAGACCGGGTTCTCCTCGCGGACCCGCAGCAGCCGCGAACCCTCCCCGGGCGGCGTCGTCTTGATCATCGTGTCGGCGGAGACGATCCGCGGGTTGCTGCCCCGCAGGTACTCCTTGATCAGCGGCAGATGCGCGCCCATCGCGGGCAGCGCGGCCGCGTCCGCGTCGGGCAGGCCGAGCGCGGCGCCCAGATGCTGGTTGATGTCGGCGTCGACGGCTACGACCGGGGCTTCGTTGGCGGCGAGGTGGCGGATGAAGAGCGAGGACAGCGTGGTCTTGCCGCTGCCGCCCTTCCCCACGAAAGCGATCTTCATGTTCACCTAGGGTAGTGGTATGAACGCGCCACGTGGTCGGGATGCGTGAAGAAGACCACTCCATCGTGGGGCGGGCCGCCGGGGCGCGTAGCCTCCCTACTTATGAGTACGCATGCCTCTGACCCCTTGGCCGCCCTCGGCTCCCTGCCGGGCGTCGCCGACGCGGTGGACTCCGTACGCAAGGCCGTCGACCGGGTCTACGGCCACCGTGTGATGCGCCGCCGCAGCAACGAGATCTCCTCCGAGGCGGCCCTGCGCGGGGCGCGCGGCTCGGCTGCCCTGTCCGGCGCCGACTGGGCCCTGGAAGAGGTCCGCCGCCGCACCGACTTCGGCTCCGACGCCGAGGCCCGCACGGTCGGTGCCGCGCTGCGACTCGGCGCCGAAGCCGGGCAGCTGCTCTCCATCTGGCGCCAGTCGCCGCTGCGGGTCCTCGCCCGGCTCCACCTGGTCGCCGCGGGCGACCCCGGCGCATCGGTGGGTCGGCCCCGGCTGGACGGCGAGACGGTCGACGAACCGCTGGTCACGGCCCCGCTGCCGACGCCCGCCGAAGTCGGCGGACGACTCGACGGCCTGGCGGAACTGATCGTCGCGGGCGGCGAGGCCCCCGCGCTCGTGACGGCCGCCGTGGTCCACGGCGAGCTGCTCGCACTGCGCCCCTTCACCTCGTACAACGGCCTCGTCGCGCGGGCCGCCGAGCGGATCGCGCTGGTCGGCAGCGGTCTCGACCCCAAGGCGATCTGCCCGGCGGAGGTCGGTCACGCGGAGCAGGGGCGGGCCGCGTACATCGCCGCGTTCGAGGGGTATCTGTCGGGGACCCCGGAGGGCGTGGGCGGCTGGATCGCGCACTGCGGGCGCTCGGTCGAACTCGGTGTCCGCGAGTCGACGGCCGTGTGCGAGGCACTTCAGCGCGGCGCCGCCTGAAACGGGTTGCGGCGGCACCAGTTCTGGTACCGCCGCTGGCACGTCTACCCAGTTACCATGCGTCCTCGAATATGTGCCCATCAGGCCGGGAACTTTGCCCGTGGCCTGGTGCGGCTGGCCCGTAATCGACGGGTCGACGTCGCGTGGGTGCTCGGTTTCTGTGCTAGGTCCGTGGGGCCTTCATGCTCAACAGGTGATCCTCTCGGATGTCCTCGGTCTCGCGGGCCTGATTCCTTTCTACTCCTGTCGGGGTAGAAGCGAAAGTGCTGGCTCCACTTCTCTGCTCATTGCTCAAATTCGGGCAAAGCCATCCGCGAGCCGATGGGCGACCGCGGCCTGCCGACGGCGGGCGGCGTACCAGACGAGTCCGGCACCCACGGCCGCCGCACCCACCGCCGCCGCGGCGACGAGAGTAGGCCGGGGCGGCATACGGAATTCGGGCAGCCGCTGCTTGAGCCGCACCGGCTTCTCGAAGGCGAGAACCGGCCATTCTCGCGCCACGGCCTCACGGCGCAGCGCCCGGTCCGGATTGACCGCGTACGGGTGGCCGACGGCCTCCAGCATGGGGATGTCGGTCGCCGAGTCGCTGTACGCGTAGCAGCGCGAGAGGTCGTAGCCCTCGGACTCCGCGAGCTCCCGGACGGCGTCGGCCTTCGTCGGCCCGTAGGCGTAGTACTCCACCTCACCGGTGAAGCAGCCGTCCTCGCCGACCACCATCCGGGTGGCGACGACCCGGTCGGCGCCGAGCATCTCGCCGATCGGCTCGACGACCTCGGCGCCGGAGGTCGAGACGATCACGACGTCGCGGCCGGCGGCGTGGTGCTCCTCGATGAGGGAGGCGGCCTCGTCGTAGATGATCGGGTCGATCAGGTCGTGAAGGGTCTCGGCGACGAGCTCCTTCACCTGGGCCACGTTCCAGCCTTTGCAGAGCGCGGAAAGATATTCACGCATCCGCTCCATCTGGTCGTGATCGGCCCCACCTGCCAGGAAGACGAACTGGATGTAGGCCGTCCGCAGGGCGGCGCGGCGGCTGATCAGTCCGCCCCGGTAGAAGGACTTGCTGAAGGTCAGCGTCGAGGACTTCGCAATGACCGTCTTGTCCAGGTCAAAGAAGGCGGCTGTGCGCGGCAAGGAGTGGTTTTCCACAAGCCTGAGCATAGGTGGCCGCCATTCGGCGTACGCTGGGGCGCGTGGGTTTGCCTGAGAAGGCTCTCGGGTACACCATGGAAGTCACGGATCGTTCGCGACCGTGCTAACCCGGTCCGGCTCCTCCCCCCCCGAGTCGGCCGGAGAGACGACCCCCGCTCTCCCCCCCGGCGGGGGTCGTCGCATGTCCGGAGCCGTTTTGGCGCTGTGGGACATCGTCCGCCTCCTTCATGTCAGCCGTCGGCCACGCATCGGCCGAGGCTCCGCCGATCCCTCGATTCATCACTCACGGTAACCGGCAGGCTGCGTTCCGGGCAGTCCCCGGAGGGGTGACGAAGATATTCACAGGGCTTCGGATATCCCCAGTTTTTCGGCAAGGTCCCCAGGATTTCCGGTTCGGCCGCACGGTGATTCCTGTCGCGATGTTCGCGAACGGCAGGAATCACGAGAGGGGTGTGTGCCATGGAGGCATCCAGGACGTCCGGGGCCAGGGGTACGACATGGACCGCGGTGCCCAGCGGGGCGGATCGGGTCACGGCACCGAGCGGCCCGGACGGGCCGGGCGCCCAGGAGCAGCGCCGTGCGGGGCCGTTGATCGTCACCGAGGACCTCGGGCTGCTCGACGACCTGCTGCGGCTGTGCGCCGCGGCCGGGGTCGAACCAGAGGTGCACCACCGGGTGCCGGAGCGGCGGGCGAGCTGGACCGACCCACCGCTCGTCCTGGTCGGCGACGACGCCGCGGCCCGCTGCCGGGGAGCGGCGCGACGCCCGGGGACCCTCCTCGTCGGCCGCGACCGGGACGATTCGGGGGTGTGGCGGCTCGCCGTCGAGATCGGGGCCGAGAGCGTCCTGCGGCTGCCGGACGCCGAGGGCCTCCTCGTCGACCGCATCGCGGACGCGGCCGAGGGCGTGGCAAGGCAGGCGCTGACCGTCGGGGTCGTCGGCGGCCGCGGTGGCGCGGGAGCCTCCACCCTGGCCTGCGGCCTCGCACTGGCCGCCGTACGAGCCGGGCGGCGGGCGCTGCTCGTCGACGGCGACCCTCTGGGCGGGGGGCTCGATGTCTTGCTCGGAGGCGAGCGTGAGGAGGGCAGAAGGTGGCCCGACTTCGTGGCCTCGAAAGGCCGGCTGGCCGGCGGAGCCCTGGAGGAGTCCCTGCCGTCCGTGCGGGGCGTCCGGGTGCTCAGCTGGGGCAGGGAGCCCGTGGCACCGGTGCCGGCCGAGGCCGTGCGGTCCGTGCTCGCGGCGGCCCGCCGCCGGGGCGGGGTCGTCGTGGTCGACCTGCCGCGCGGAGCCGACCCGGCGGCCGTCGAGGCCCTCGCCCAGCTCGACCTCGGACTGCTTGTCGTGCCGGGGGAGTTGAGGGCCGTCGCGGCCGCGCACAGGGTGGCGTCGACCCTCTCCATGGGCGTGCGCGACCTACGGGCCGTGGTCCGCGGACCCTACGCGGCCGGGCTCGACGAGCGATGGGTCGCCGACGCCCTGCGGCTGCCGCTCGCCGGCGAACTCCCGTACGACCCGGGGATCGTGGCCGATCAGGACGCGGGCGTGCCGCCGGGAGCCGAGCCCCGTGGCCCGCTCGGCCGGTTCTGCGACGCCTTCTGGACGCGCGCTCTCGCCCCTGGCGGTGCGGTATGACCGGGGGCGCGGGCGGCGGCGGCGCGGGGCTGCTCGACGCCGTGCGGCAGCGACTCGCGGCGAGCGGGTCCGAGCCCACCCCGGCGCGGGTCGCGGCGGCGCTGCGGGCCCAGGGGCGACTGCTCGGCGACGCGGAAGTGCTGGGTGTGGCCGAGGAGTTGAGGTGCGAGCTGATCGGCACCGGACCGCTCGAACCGCTGCTCGCCGACCCGGCCGTCACCGACGTCCTGGTCTCGGCACCCGACCGGGTCTGGGTGGATCGGGGCGCGGGCCTGGAACGGGCCCCGGTGTCCTTCACGGACGCCGCCGCCGTGCGCAGGCTCGCGCAACGGCTCGCGGCGGTGGCCGGACGCAGGCTCGACGACGCCAGGCCCTGGGTGGACGCGCGACTGCCCGACGGCACCCGCATGCACGCGGTGCTGCCTCCGGTGGCGGTCGGCTCGACCTGTCTGTCGCTCCGGGTGGTCCGCCCGCGCGCCTTCACCCTGGAGGAGCTGGCGGCGGCGGGCACGGTGCCGCCGGGCGGCGCCCCCATCCTGCGCGCACTCATCGACGCCCGGGTGTCGTACCTGGTCAGCGGCGGCACGGGGACGGGGAAGACCACGCTGCTCGCCTCCCTGCTCGGTCTGGTGGGGGAGCGGGAGCGGATCGTCCTCGCCGAGGACTCGGCGGAACTGCGGCCCGACCACCCGCACGTGGTGCGCCTGGAGGCACGGCCGGCGAACCAGGAGGGTGCCGGACTCGTCACCCTGCGGGACCTGGTCCGGCAAGCGCTGCGGATGCGGCCGGACCGGTTGGTGGTCGGCGAGGTCCGGGGCGGCGAGGCGGTCGATCTGCTCGCCGCTCTCAACACCGGCCATGAAGGTGGCTCGGGCACGGTCCACGCCAACACCGCGGCGGACGTGCCGGCACGGCTCGAAGCCCTGGGGACGGCTGCCGGGCTGGACCGGGCGGCTCTGCACAGTCAGTTGGGGGCCGGTCTGTCGGTCGTCCTCCATCTGACGAGGGATCGGGACGGGCGGCGGCGCATCGCCGAGGTGCACGTCCTGGAGCGGGACCGGGACGGCCTGGTGCGGACCGTTCCCGCGCTGAGGTGGGGCGCGGCCGGGTTCGTGCGTGAGCGGGGCTGGGAGCGGCTGAGGGTGCTGATCGGAGGGGGCTCGTGAGCACGACGGGGCTGGCCGCCCGGGATGTGGCTCAGGCGGCGTTGGCGGTCTGCGCGGTGGTGCTGTTCTGGGAGGTGGTCGAGCGGAGGCGCGTCACGGGCAGGGCGCGGTGGGTGCTCGCCGGTGGGGTTGCCGTGCTCCCAGGGGCTGTCGGTGGCCGGGTGGCGTGGGCGGCGGTGGCGGTGCGCTGGTGGGCCGCGCTGCGGGGGCGGCGGGCCTGGCTGTGTCTGCCGGTGGCGGGAGTCTTCGCGGTGCTCGGTGAGTCGCCGCTGCCGCTGGTGGCGGGGGCGGTCGCGGTGCCGGTCGTCGGGCGACGGCTGCGAGCGGCCGAGCGCCGGAAGGAACGTGAGGCGCGGGCCGGGCGTGTGGTGGCCCTGTGCGGGGCCGTCGTGGGTGAGCTGAGGGCCGGTTGGCAGCCCGCGCAGGCCCTGGCCTTCGCGGCCCGCGAGACGGGCGCGCTCGGCGAGGAGGAGGCGGCGGTGCTCGCGGCGGCCAGGTTCGGCGGGGACGTGCCGGAGGCCCTGCGCAGAGCTGCGGGGCAGGACGGCGCCGACGGACTCGCGGGCATGGCGGCCTGCTGGCAGGTGGCCGTGGACGGTGGCGCGGGCCTGGCCGCCGGGCTCGACCGGCTCGAATCGGCCCTGCGGGACCACCGCGAGCAGCGCGAGCGGTTGCGTGCCGAACTGGCCGGGGCCTGGGCGACGGTGGCCGTCCTCGCGGTGCTGCCACTGGCCGGTGTCGCCCTCGGCGCGGCCCTGGGCGCGGACCCGCTGCGGGTGCTGCTGCACACACCGGCGGGCCTGGGCTGCCTCGTCGTGGGCGGGGCTCTGGAGGCGACCGGACTGTGGTGGGCCGCGCGGATCGTACGCGGCGGGGAGCGGGCGTGAGGGGGGCCGTGCAGGTGGCCGCGGTGGCGGCAGCGGCGATCGTCTTGTGCGAGCAGGGGGTGCGGGAGCTGGTGTGCGGGCGGAGGGCACGCGGGATGCGGCGTCGCTTGAGAGGCCTGCTGCCGACCCCCGCCCCGCCGCGGCGGAAAGAGCGGTCCGGGCTGCCGCGCCGGGTGGGGCAATGGCTGGCGCCCCTGGGGGCGGCTGGGCTCGGCTGGGTGCTGTTCGGGGTGCTCGGCGGCCTGTTGGCCGGCGTTCTGGTGGCGGCTTGGGTGCGCCGGGGAGTGGTTGGCCGGTCCGCCGGACCGGCGGACGCCGAGGACGACGCGGTACGGCATCTTCCGCTGGCCGCTGATCTGTTGGCGGCCTGCGCCTCGGCCGGAGCCGGGCCAGGAGAGGCGGCGGAGGCCGTCGGGCGGTCTCTGGGCGGCCCGCTGGGGGAGCGACTGACCCGTACGGCGGCCGAGCTGCGGCTCGGGGGCGAACCGGCTGAGGTGTGGCGGAGGTTCGGCGCGATACCGGGTGCCTCGGGCCTCGCGCGCTGCATGGAACGGGCCGGTTCCTCGGGGGCGCCCGCGGCGGAGGCCGTCGCCCGGCACGCGACCGCGCTGCGGTCGGCCCGCGCCCGGACGGCGGCGGCCAGGGCGCGCCGGGCGCAGGTGCTGATCAGCGGGCCCGTGGGGCTCTGCTTCCTGCCGGCCTTCCTGGCCGTGGGAGTGGCCCCGGTGGTGATCGGCCTGGCGACGGGACTCCTGGACGGGTGACGGGTGCCGGGCGACGGATGAACGGCATGACACGACGAGCACACGCGGGACGAGAAGCACACGCAGGACGAGAACGGCGAAACCGACAAGAACGACGAGTTGAGGAGTTCGGCATGGGGGTCAAGGTGGCGACGGCCGGTTGGTGGCGGACGCGGCGGGTGGCGGCACGCAGGGAGGCGGCGCATCGGGACGCGGGGATGACCACGTCCGAGTACGCGGTGGGGACGATCGCGGCGGCGGGGTTCGCCGCGGTCCTCTACAAGATCGTGACCAGTGGGGCGGTCTCGGGAGCGCTGGAGTCGATGATCGGGAAGGCTCTCGATGCGCCGTTCTGACCGGGGTTTCGTGACCGTGGAGGCGGCGCTGGTGCTGCCTGTCCTCGCCCTCTTCACGGTCACCCTGCTCTGGGCGCTGGCGGCGGCCGCCGCGCAGATCCGCTGTGTGGACGCGGCGCGGGCCGGGGCACGGGTCGCGGCCCGCGCCGAGCCCGTGGCCTCCGCCGAGTCGGCCGCGCGGGCCGCCGCGCCCGAGGGCGCCCGGGTCGCGGTGACGCGGTCGGGGGAGCTGTGGCGGGTGACGGTGGAGGCCGCGGCGCCGGGCCCCCGGGGGATGGGAGTGACCCTGCGGGCGGAGGCGGCGGCGCTCGCGGAGGACACGACGGTGGGCGGCCCGGCACCGGGCGCCCCGGAGAACGGAAGCCCACCGTGAGGGCCGGGGAGCGGGGCCGGGACCGGGGTGCGGCGACCGTGTGGGTGGCGTTCGCGGCCTGTGCGCTGTGCGTGGTGTTCGGGGCGGTGCTCGCGCTCGGGCAGGCGGTGGCGGCCCGGCACCGGGCCGGCGGGGCGGCCGACCTGGCGGCCCTCGCCGCCGCCGACCGGGCGCTGTGGGGCGAGGCCGAAGCGTGTGCCGCCGCCTCCCGGGTGGCCGCAGCGCAGGGCGCCGAGCTGGTGGGATGCGCGGTGCGGGGCGAGGTCGCGGAGGTGGCCGCCCGGGTCGTACGCGGCCCTTACCGGCCCGAGGTCAGATCCCGGGCGGGGCCGCCGCAGGCGGTGTCTCAGGCGCCTCGGGCGCGTCAGGTGTCTCAGGTGCCCCCGGCGCCTTCGGGGGCTCCGGGGCCTCCCGGAGGATTTCCGTGAGGAGGCGGACCGCGCCGCGCTTGTGGAGGGGGTCGTTGCCGTTGCCGCACTTCGGGGATTGGATGCAGGACGGGCAGCCCGCCTCGCACTCGCAGGAGGCGATGGCCTCCCGGGTGGCCGTCAGCCAGGCACGGGCCGTGTGGAAGGCGCGTTCGGCGAAGCCCGCGCCGCCCGGGTGGCCGTCGTACACGAAGACGGTGGGAAGCAGGGTGTCGGGGTGCAGCGGCACGGAGACTCCGCCGATGTCCCAGCGGTCGCAGGTGGCGAAGAGCGGCAGCATGCCGATGGAGGCGTGCTCGGCGGCGTGCAGGGCGCCCCCGAGGATCTCCGGGGTGATCCGGGCGGCGTCGAGCTGGTCCTCGGTGACCGTCCACCACACGGCCCTGGTGCGCAGGGTGCGGGGCGGCAGGTCGAGCTTGGTCTCGCCGAGCACCTCGCCCGTGATCAGGCGGCGGCGAAGGAAGGAGACGACCTGGTTGGTGACCTCGACGGAGCCGTAGCAGAGGCGGCCGGCTCCCCAGGGGATCTCGGTCTCGGTGTCCAGGACGGCGATGGAGGTGGTGTCGCGGGCGGTGGTGGAGTACGGCGGGACGGCCTCCTCCACGAGCGCCACGGAGTCCTTGAGGTCGAGTTCCCGCACCAGATAGGTGCGGCCCTGGTGGAGGTGGACGGCGCCCTCGTGGACGGCCGCGTGGGAGGCGGCCTCGTCGACGGTGCCGAGCAGCCGGCCGGTGCCGGCCTCCACGATCCGCACCGGGCTGCCGCCGCCGCCCCTGATGTCGGTGAGGTCGGCGGCCCGCTCGCGGCGGGTCCAGTACCAGCCGGTGGAGCGGCGGCGCAGCAGGCCGGCGCCCTCCAGCTGGGGGAGCAGGTCGGGGACGGCCGGGCCGAAGAGGGCCAGGTCCGCTTCGGTCAGCGGGAGCTCCGCGGCGGCGGCGCAGAGATGGGGGGCGAGGACGTACGGGTTGTCCGGGTCCAGGACGGTCGACTCGACCGGCTGGTCGAAGATCGCCTCCGGGTGGTGCACCAGGAAGGTGTCCAGCGGGTCGTCGCGGGCGATCAGGATCGCCAGGGCGCCCTCGCCCGAGCGGCCGGCGCGGCCCGCCTGCTGCCAGAGGGAGGCCCGGGTGCCCGGATAGCCGGCGATCAGGACCGCGTCCAGGCCCGAGACGTCCACGCCCAGCTCCAGGGCGGTCGTGGCGGCCAGGCCGAGGAGCTCGCCGGAGTGCAGGGCGCGCTCCAGGGCCCGGCGCTCCTCGGGGAGGTAGCCGCCGCGGTAGGCGGCGACCCGGCGGGCGAGCGCGCGGTCGGTCTCGGCGAGGCGTTCCTGGGCGATCACCGAGATCAGTTCGGCGCCGCGCCGGGAGCGTACGAAGGCGACCGAGCGGACGCCCTGGCGGGTCAGGTCGGTCAGCAGGTCCGCGGTCTCCGCGGTGGCGGTGCGGCGCACGGGCGCGCCGCGCTCACCGTGCAGCTCGGTCAGCGGCGGCTCCCACAGGGCGAAGACCAGCTCGCCGCGGGGGGAGGCGTCGTCGGAGACCTCGGTGACCGGCAGGCCGGTGAGGCGGCCGGCGGCGACGGCGGGTTCGGCGGAGGTGGCGGAGGCGAGGAGGAAGACCGGCTCGGAGCCGTACCGGGCGCAGATCCGGCGCAGTCGCCGCAGCACCTGGGCGACGTGGGAGCCGAAGACGCCCCGGTAGGTGTGGCACTCGTCGATCACGACGTAGCGCAGGGAGCGCAGGAAGGAGGCCCACCTGGGGTGGGAGGGGAGTATGCCCCGGTGCAGCATGTCGGGGTTGGTCAGCACGTGGTTCGCGTACTGGCGGACCCACTCGCGTTCCTCGACGGGCGTGTCGCCGTCGTAGACGGCGGGGCGGATCCGGTTGCCGAGCGGGGCGGCCAGTTCCCGGACGGCGCGCCGCTGGTCCGCGGCGAGGGCCTTGGTGGGCGAGAGGTACAGGGCGGTGGTCCCGCGACCGTTCGGGGCCTCCGAGCCGTCCAGGAGGGTGCTCAGGACCGGGGCGAGGTAGGCGAGCGACTTGCCCGAGGCGGTGCCGGTGGCGATCACCACGTTCTCGCCGTCCAGGGCGTGCTCGGCGGCCTCCGCCTGGTGTGCCCAGGGGTGCTCGATCCCGGCCGCCTCGATCGCCGCGATCACCTCCGGACGGATGCGGTGCGGCCAGACGGCATGACGACCCTCCCGGGCGGGCATGTGCTCCGTATGAGTGATGCGCGCGGCCCGGCTCTCGCCCGAGGAGAGCCGGTCGAGGACCATGCCGGGGGAGGGGCGGTTGCCCGTGTCTCCGGCCGGTCGACGGGGGCGCTGATTCTTGGCCATCGGCACCGAGTGTGTCACTGCCATGACGGACAATGCTTCCAAGGCGTCGTGCATGGCTGCTGGTAAGTGATTGAATGCCATCGCGGCTGGCGATCAGTTCCCTGACTCCCGCCCGGGAGACCCAGTGGGGACGATCGTTCGATAGCAAGGTGCTGGAGGATCCGTGGACCTGTCCCTGTCGACTCGCAATGTGTCCGGCGCTGGTGGTGACCGTACGGTCGTCGAGGTCGGTGGCGAGATTGATGTGTATACCGCGCCCAAGCTGCGCGAGCAGTTGGTCGAGTTGGTGAACGACGGCAGCTACCACCTGGTCGTCGACATGGAGGGCGTGGACTTCCTCGACTCCACCGGCCTCGGTGTGCTCGTCGGCGGGCTGAAGCGCGTTCGCGCGCATGAGGGCTCGCTGCGTCTGGTCTGCAACCAGGAGCGCATTCTGAAGATTTTCCGGATCACGGGTCTCACCAAGGTGTTCCCGATCCACACCTCGGTCGACGAGGCCGTCAACGCCGTCGACTGAGCCCAGGGGGTTCGTATGGCCACCGTTGAACTCCGCTTCAGCGCTCAGCCCGAGCACGTCCGTACGGCCCGCCTGGTGGCGGCCGCGGTCGCGCGCCGGGCCGGGGTGGACGAGGCGGTCCTCGACGAGGTGCGGCTCGCTGTCGGCGAGGCGTGTACGCGTGCCGTCGGGCTGCACCGCAGCAACGACGTGACGACGCCCATCAGGGTCGTGCTGACCGAGGAGGAGAAGACGTTCTCCATCGAGGTCGGCGACGAGGTCCCGGGTGCGGGGGTCGCGGCGGCCGATGCCGTCGGTGTCCCCGGCGCACGGGCCGCGGCCCCGGCCGAGGAATTCGACGACGCCGACGGTGAGGACGAGATGGGGCTCGCGGTGATCCGCGGGCTCGTCGACGATGTCGAGGTGAGCGCCGGCGAGGACGGCGGCACCATCCGGATGAGCTGGCCGGTGAGTTCGGCGGACGTCCTGTCCTGACCCGACCCGTACGGAGCCAGGAAGCGCAACGAGAAGAGGCCCTGCCCCGCAGGGCCTCTTCTCGTCGCGCCCGCAGTTCGCCCTGCTTGAAGCTCGCCCCGCCCGCAGCTCGCCCCGTTTGAAGCCCGCCCCGTTCCCCTCGAACCGGCGCGCCCCGAAACCGCCCCCTGATTGGTGCATCCGCGCGGGGGCTCTCCGGCATCCCCGTACGTGCCGGTTTGTCTCCCTATGATCCGTCCCCATGGACCCCACTTCTCTCGCCGCGGCGGTGCTCACGAGCGGGAACCGGACGATCGTGTACGTCGTCGGCGCCGTCGCCCTCGCCGCGCTGGTCGTCGCGTGGCTCCTCGTCCGCCAGGTACTCAGGGCCGGTGAGGGCACCGAGCGGATGAGGGAGATCGCCGCCGCGGTGCAGGAGGGGGCCAACGCCTACCTCGCGCGGCAGCTGCGGACCCTCGCCGTCTTCGCGGTAGTCGTGTTCTGCCTGCTGATGCTGCTGCCCGCGGACAACTGGTCGCAGCGCGCCGGACGTTCCCTGTTCTTCCTGGTCGGGGCGTTGTTCTCGGTGGTCACCGGATACATCGGCATGCGGCTCGCCGTACGGGCCAACGTGCGGGTCGCCGCGGCCGCCCGGGAGGCCACGCCGGCCGAGGGCGAACCCGAGAAGAACCTGACGGAGGTGGCGCACCGGGCCACCCGGATCGCGTTCCGTACGGGCGGGGTCGTCGGCATGTGCACGGTCGGCCTGGGGCTGCTCGGGGCGGTGTGCGTCGTGCTCGTCTACGCCGCCGACGCGCCCAAGGTCCTGGAGGGTTTCGGCCTCGGCGCCGCGCTCATCGCCATGTTCATGCGCGTGGGCGGCGGCATCTTCACCAAGGCCGCAGACGTCGGCGCCGACCTGGTCGGCAAGGTCGAGCAGGGGATCCCCGAGGACGACCCGCGCAACGCGGCCACCATCGCCGACAACGTGGGCGACAACGTCGGCGACTGCGCGGGCATGGCGGCCGACCTCTTCGAGTCGTACGCCGTCACCCTGGTCGCCGCACTCATCCTCGGCAAGGCGGCCTTCGGCGACTACGGCCTGGCGTTTCCGCTGATCGTGCCCGCGATCGGCGTGATCACCACGGTGATCGGCATCTTCGCCGTCTCCCCGCGGCGCTCCGACCGCGGCGGGATGAGCGCGATCAACCGCGGATTCCTCGTCTCCGCCGTGATCTCGCTCGCCGGAGTCGCCGTCGCCGCCTTCGCGTACCTGCCCTCCTCCTACGCCGAGCTGGCGGGCGTCACCGAGCCGGGCATCCAGGACCACGCCGGTGATCCGCGGGTCCTCGCCCTGGTCGCCGTCGCCCTCGGCATCGTCCTCGCCGCGCTCATCCAGCAGCTCACCGGCTACTTCACGGAGACGAGCCGCAGGCCGGTCAGGGACATCGGCAAGTCCTCGCTCACCGGCCCCGCGACCGTCGTCCTCGCGGGCGTGGCCCTCGGCATGGAGTCCGCCGTCTACACGGCGCTCCTGATCGGCCTGACCGTGTACGGGGCGTTCCTGCTCGGCGGCACCTCGATCATGCTCGCGCTGTTCGCCGTCGCCCTCGCCGGTACGGGCCTGCTCACCACCGTCGGCGTGATCGTCGCCATGGACACGTTCGGCCCGGTCGCCGACAACGCCCAGGGCATCGCGGAGATGTCCGGGGACGTGCGGGGCGCGGGAGCCCAGGTCCTCACCGACCTGGACGCCGTCGGCAACACGACGAAGGCCATCACCAAGGGCATCGCCATCGCCACCGCCGTCCTCGCGGCCTCGGCGCTCTTCGGCTCGTACCGGGACGCGATCGCCACCTCGGTCGCCGAGGTCGGTGCGAGGGCGGACGAACTGACGCTCTCCATGGACATCTCCCAGCCCAACAACCTCTTCGGCCTCATCATGGGCGCGGCGGTCGTCTTCCTGTTCTCGGGGCTCGCCATCAACGCCGTGTCCCGGTCCGCCGGATCGGTGGTCTACGAGGTGCGACGGCAGTTCCGCGAGCACCCCGGGATCATGAACTACACCGAGAAACCCGAGTACGGACGGGTCGTCGACATCTGCACCAAGGACGCGCTGCGCGAACTCGCCACGCCCGGACTGCTCGCGGTGATGGCTCCGATCGCGGTCGGCTTCGCGCTGGGCGTCGGCGCGCTCGGCGCGTACCTCGCCGGCGCGATCGGTACGGGTGCGCTGATGGCCGTCTTCCTCGCCAACTCCGGTGGCGCCTGGGACAACGCGAAGAAGCTGGTCGAGGACGGGAACCACGGCGGCAAAGGCAGTGAGGCGCACGAGGCGACCGTCATCGGGGACACGGTCGGCGACCCGTTCAAGGACACGGCGGGACCGGCGATCAACCCGCTCCTGAAGGTGATGAACCTGGTGGCGCTGCTCATCGCCCCGGCGGTCGTGCGGTTCAGTTACGGGGGCGACGCCAGCGTCGGTCTGCGGGTGGCGGTCGCGGGGGTCGCGGGGGTCGTGGTCATCGCCGCGGTACGAGTCTCCAAGAGGCGTTCCGTGACCGTGTCCTGACAGGACGTCCGGGCGTGGTGTCCGTCTCATTTCCGGGTGTGTTCCCGGCGCGTGAGGCGTCTCTCCCTTGGTTCAAAAGACTGCAATACAGGGTGAATCAGTCGCACGAAAGGTGGAAGTAGCCCGTTCGGCGTGTATGTTCCGGGGCCGAGAGCCTTGGAAGGGACCGATCCGGTGAACAAGAAGCTTGCGGCCGCACTGTCCGGCGGCGCGGTACTCGTGCTCGCGCTGTCCGGTTGCAGCGACGACGAGGGCAACAAGGTGGACGACTGGGCGAAGACGTTCTGCGACCAGGCGAAGCCCCAGATCCAGAAGCGGGCCGACGCCCACCAGATCATCATTTCGACGGCGGCGGACAGCAAGCCCGCGGAGATCCAGGCCGCCGACTCGAAGGCGTTCCAGGACATCGCCGACGCCGACCGGGCGCTGGCCAAGGCCGTCGAGAGCGCCGGCGCCCCGCCCGTCGAGAACGGCGAGAAGGTCCAGCAGGACGCGATCAAGGAGCTCAACGCGACCGCGGTGGCCTACGAGGGCCTCAAGAAGCAGGTCGACGCGCTGGACCCGACGAACCAGCAGAAGTTCGCGGACGGCCTCCAGGGTGTCGCCGACGGTCTCACCAAGATCGAGAAGATGGACCAGAACGCCCTGTCCAAGCTGGAGGAGGGCGAGCTGGGCCAGGCGATGGCCAAGCAGCCCGGCTGCCAGAAGCCCACGGCCTCGACCCCGCCGAAGGCCTCCGGATCGGCTTCCCCGAAGCCCGGCTCCACCGCGTCGGGCTCCTCCGACAAGGGCTCGGACTCGTCGGACTCCTCGGACTCCTCCGAGCCCACGGGGAAGGCCTCGACGAAGCCGGCCAAGAAGACCTCGTCGGCCAAGACCGAGGAGTAGTCCCGCCCGGGACATCCCGCCCGTCCGGACCCGGTGGCAGCGGCGATCCGCCGCGCGCCGCCGGGTCGACGGCTTTCCGCCGCCGGGTCGACGGACGTCCCCAGCCCGGCTCGACGGCGTCCCCCGCCGGGTCGGCCGCCCGGTTGTCGGTGGCGGCGGTCACAATGGAGCGGTGAGTACGACCAGCCTGCCTCCCCGCCTCCCGGTGCCCGCGCACGCCGCCCGTCTGCGCGAGACGCTGCTCGCCGCCGACTTCACCGCCGACGGACTCCTCGACCTGCTCGGCGCCCCGGCCTACGCCGCGCTCGCGCGCAGCGAGACCGTTCCCGCGCTGCGCGCCACCCGCGGTGACTCCCCGCTGGAGACCCTCGTGCGGCTCTTCCTGCTCCAGCAGGCCGTCGGGCACGAGCGGGCCGCCGCCGCGCTCCCGCTCGACGAGGCCCTCGCCGACGGCTGGGTGGTCCGCGAGGACGACACCGTCTCCGCCACGGTCGACATCCGGCCGTACGGCGGCCCGGACGGTGAGGACTGGTTCATCGTCTCCGACCTGGGCTGCGCCGTCGGCGGAGCCGGCGGCATCGGGAAGAAGGACGAAGGGGTCGTCCTCGGGGTCGGTGGCGCCTCCACCACGCTCGCCGGCATCACGGTGCGTACGCCGGTGTCCTCCGCGCTCGACCTCGGCACCGGCTCCGGTATCCAGGCGCTGCACGCCGCCCAGCACACCACCCTGGTCACCGCCACCGACCTCAACCCGCGCGCCCTGGACTTCACGCGGCTCACCCTCGCGCTCTCCGGGGCGCGGGAGGCCGAGTTGCTGGCCGGTTCGCTCTTCGAGCCGGTCGACGGGGACACGTACGACCTGATCGTCTCCAACCCGCCGTTCGTGATCTCCCCCGGCGCCCGGCTCACCTACCGGGACGGCGGGATGGGCGGCGACGACCTGTGCCGCACGCTCGTGCAGCAGGCGGGCGACCGGCTCAACGACGGCGGGTACGCCCAGTTCCTCGCCAACTGGCAGCACGTCGAGGGCGAGGAGTGGCAGGACCGGCTGCGGTCCTGGGTTCCCGCCGGCTGCGACGCCTGGATCGTGCAGCGCGAGGTCCAGGACATCACCCAGTACGCCGAGCTGTGGCTGCGCGACAGCGGCGACCACCGCGGCGACCCGGACGCGTACGGCGAGGCGTACGGGCGCTGGCTCGACGAGTTCGAGGCCCGCAAGACGCGCGCGGTGGGCTTCGGCTGGATCACGATCCGGCGGAACGAGGCCGTGGCGTCCGGCGCCGTCGAGCCGTCGATCGTCGTCGAGGAGTGGCCGCACCCCGTCGAACAGCCCCTCGGCCCCACCGTCCTCGCCCACTTCGAGCGCCAGGACTACCTCCGCTCCCACGACGACGCGGCCCTGCTCGCCGACCGGTTCACGCTCGCGCCCGAGGTCGTGCAGGAGCAGGTCGGACTGCCCGGCGCCGAGGACCCGGAGCACGTCGTGCTCCGGCAGAACCGGGGCATGCGCCGTGCCACCCGGGTCGACCACGTCGGCGCCGGGTTCGCCGGGGTCTGCGACGGCACGCTCAGCGCGGGCCGCATTCTCGACGCGATCGGGCAACTGATGGGCGAGGACCCGGTGATACTGCGGGACCGCACCCCGCAGGCGATCCGGCTGCTCGTGGAGGAGGGCTTCCTGCTGCCCGTCGCCGAGGGGGCGTCCGAGGGCGGCACCGCCGCCTGATGTGATGTTCCGTTTCGTCCCTGCCGCGCGGCTCGCCGTCGGCGGTGGCGCGGTCTCCCGGCGGGTGCTGTTCGACCGGACGGCCCCGCCGTGTTCATCGGAACCCTGCTGGTCGGACCGCTTCTCCAGGTGTTCTTCCTCGTCTGCCCGGGGCGGGCACCGGGGCGCCGGCGACCGTTTCCCTCTCGTGGGGAACGCCGTCCTCGCGGCTTCCGCCTCCTGTGTGTCGGCGGCACGACGGACGTCGCGATGTGACAGAAGAGCGGGGCGGGAGGGCCGCGACGTGCGGGAAGCGCCGGAAGTGAGGAGTGGGTCACTACCGGCCATCTTCGTGAAACCGTACGGGATGCTCCGCGTCGTTCACCCGGAATTCGCACCCATGACGCCGGGAGGTGTCAGCCTCGGCAGCGGGAGACCAACACCGCACGTGAACGGAACGGGGTACGGGCATGGAGAGCGGGCCGGCGATCTTCGCGGGGGCGGCGTTCACGCTGTTCGGAGGCGCGCTGCTGCTGTGGACCACCGTGCGGACACTGCATCGTGAGCCCGTCGCCCACGGGGTCGCGCCGCGTGCCGCCGTCGCGCTGACGAGCCTCTTCGGCGCCGCCTTCCTCGTCCTCGGCGTCTGGTGCTTCGGTCGCCTCTGACCCCCTCCCCGATCCGCCTCCGACCCCTTCCCCGATCCCCTCTGATCTTGTCGCGCCCCGCCCGACCGGGAGTCCGGGCGGCAGGAATGCCAGGACTCGGGTTACCGTTCGAGTGGCCGTTGCGGGCTTTCGCCGTTTGACACGGGGGCGGGTTGTACCGTCACACTCCGCAGCGACGGGAGCGTCACCGTCCGTGCCGCTGCCGTGCGTGCCAGCGCCGTACGTGCCAGAGAGTGTCGATCCGGAGAGAAGAGCGAAGTTGTCCCCGACCAGCGAAGCCGCACACGGCGGCCGCCGACTCGTCATCGTCGAGTCGCCTGCCAAGGCGAAGACGATCAAGGGTTACCTCGGCCCCGGCTACGTCGTCGAGGCGAGCGTCGGGCACATCCGAGACCTCCCCAGCGGCGCCGCCGAGGTGCCCGAGAAGTACACCGGCGAGGTGCGCCGCCTCGGCGTCGACGTCGAGCACGACTTCCAGCCCATCTATGTCGTCAATGCCGACAAGAAGGCGCAGGTCAGAAAGCTCAAGGAGCTCCTCGCCGAATCCGACGAGCTCTACCTCGCCACCGATGAGGACCGCGAGGGCGAGGCCATCGCGTGGCACCTCCAGGAAGTCCTGAAGCCCAAGGTCCCGGTCCACCGGATGGTCTTCCACGAGATCACCAAGGACGCGATCCGCGAGGCCGTCGCCAACCCGCGCGAGCTGAACCAGCGCATGGTCGACGCCCAGGAGACCCGCCGTATCCTCGACCGCCTGTACGGCTACGAGGTCTCGCCGGTCCTGTGGAAGAAGGTCATGCCCCGGCTCTCCGCCGGCCGTGTCCAGTCCGTCGCCACCCGGCTCGTCGTCGAGCGGGAGCGCGAGCGCATCGCCTTCCGTTCCGCCGAGTACTGGGACCTCACCGGCACCTTCGGCACCGGCCGCACCGGTGACGCCTCCGACCCGTCGCAGCTGGTCGCACGCCTCGCGGCGGTCGACGGCAAGCGGGTCGCGCAGGGCCGTGACTTCGGCGCCGACGGCCGGCTGAAGAGCGACAGCGTCCTCCACCTGGACGAGACGAACGCCCGCGCCCTGGCCGCCGCGCTCGCCGACACCGCGTTCGCGGTGCGCTCGGTCGAGTCGAAGCCGTACCGCCGCTCCCCGTACGCCCCCTTCCGCACCACCACCCTCCAGCAGGAGGCGAGCCGCAAGCTGGGCTTCGGTGCGAAGGCGACCATGCAGGTGGCGCAGAAGCTGTACGAGAACGGCTTCATCACCTACATGCGTACGGACTCCACGATCCTCTCCGACACCGCCGTCTCGGCGGCGCGGGCGCAGGTCACGCAGCTGTACGGCGCCGACTACCTGCCGGAGAAGCCGCGCGTCTACGCGGGCAAGGTCAAGAACGCGCAGGAGGCGCACGAGGCGATTCGCCCTTCGGGTGATCGTTTCCGCACCCCGGCGGAGACCGGTCTGACCGGCGACCAGTTCCGGCTGTACGAGCTGATCTGGAAGCGGACCGTCGCCTCCCAGATGAAGGACGCGACCGGAAACTCGGTCACCGTGAAGATCGGCGGGCGGTCCTCCGACGGCCGTGACGCCGAGTTCAGCGCCTCCGGCAAGACGATCACCTTCCACGGCTTCATGAAGGCGTACGTCGAAGGCGCCGACGACCCGAACGCGGAGCTCGACGACCGCGAGCGGCGCCTGCCGCAGGTCGCCCAGGGCGACGCGCTGACCGCCGACGAGATCACGGTGGACGGCCACGCGACCAAGCCGCCGGCCCGCTACACCGAGGCCTCGCTGGTCAAGGAGCTGGAAGAGCGCGAGATCGGCCGCCCTTCGACGTACGCGTCGATCATCGGCACGATCCTCGACCGCGGCTACGTCTTCAAGAAGGGCACGGCGCTCGTGCCGTCCTTCCTGAGCTTCGCCGTCGTCAACCTCCTGGAGAAGCACTTCGGGCGTCTCGTCGACTACGACTTCACCGCCCGGATGGAGGACGACCTCGACCGCATCGCCCGCGGTGAGGCCCAGTCCGTGCCGTGGCTGAAGCGTTTCTACTTCGGCGAGGCCGAGGGCGGTACGGCCGCCTCCGGCGGTGCCGCGGACGCCGGCAACGGCGACGGGGACCACCTCGGCGGCCTCAAGGAACTCGTCACCGACCTCGGCGCCATCGACGCCCGCGAGATCTCCTCGTTCCCCGTCGGCAACGGCATCATGCTGCGCGTCGGCAAGTACGGCCCGTACATCGAGCGCGGCGAGAAGGACCAGGAGGGCTACCAGAAGGCCGACGTGTCCGCCGACCTGGCGCCCGACGAGCTCACCGTTGAGTACTCCGAGGAACTCCTCGCCAAGCCGAGCGGCGACTTCGAGCTGGGCGCGGACCCGGTCAGCGGCAACCAGATCGTCGCGAAGGACGGGCGCTACGGCCCGTACGTCACGGAGATCCTGCCCGAGGGCACCCCGAAGACCGGCAAGAACGCGGTGAAGCCGCGCACGGCCTCCCTCTTCAAGTCGATGTCCCTCGACACCGTGACCCTGGAGGACGCGCTCCGGCTGATGTCCCTGCCCAGGGTCGTCGGCGCGGACGCCGAGGGCGTCGAGATCACCGCGCAGAACGGCCGCTACGGCCCGTACCTGAAGAAGGGCACGGACTCGCGGTCGCTCACCGAGGAGGAGCAGCTCTTCACGATCACCCTCGAAGAGGCCCTCGCGATCTACGCCCAGCCGAAGCAGCGGGGCCGGGCCGCGGCCAAGCCGCCGCTGAAGGAGCTGGGCACCGACCCGGTCAGCGAGAAGCCCGTCGTCGTCAAGGACGGCCGCTTCGGCCCGTACGTGACGGACGGCGAGACCAACGCCACCCTGCGGACCGGCGACAGCGTGGAGGAGATCACGCCGGAGCGCGGTTACGAGCTGCTCGCGGAGAAGCGGGCCAAGGGACCGGCGAAGAAGACCGCCAAGAAGGCCCCGGCCAAGAAGGCGACCACCGCGAAGAAGACGGCCACGAAGGCCGCGGCGAAGAAGACCACGACCGCCGCGAAGAAGACGGCCGCGAAGAAGACGACGACGGCCAAGACGACGGCGGCCAAGAAGACGACCGCCGCGAAGAAGACGGCGGCCGCGAAGCCGGAGTAGTCGGTACCCGTGTGACGGAAGGGGCGGAGGAAGATTCCTCCGCCCCTTCCGTTCGCCCTGTCACAGGCTCGTCCGGATGTTCGGGCGAAGGCCACGGGGAGCAATCCCGTCCGGATAGGGTGGACGGATGACGCGAGCAGAGCAGCCAGACCGCCTCGGCGATTCCGACGCCGCACTCGTCGCGGATTCCAGGGAGCGTGCCGTACGCGCCCTCTTGCGCCATCAGCCGCTGCGCAGGTTGTGGAGCGCACAGTTCGTCGGCAGCACCGGCGACGCGCTCGCCCTGCTCGTACTCGTCCTCCTCGGCCTCCAGGCGGCCGTGACCGAGGGCGCGCTCGGCGGAGGTGAACGGGGTGCCGCGTTCGCCGTGGCCGCCGTCGTCGGCGTCCGGCTGCTCGCCTCGGTCCTCTTCGGGGCCGTTCTCCTCGGCCCGCTCACCGCGCTCACCGGACCCGGCGGCGCGCTCGACCGGCGCTGGACCATGATCGGCACCGACGGCATCCGGATCGCGCTGCTCGTGATCGCCCCGCTGTGGATCGACTGGACCCCCGGCAGCGCCCTCTGGTACCTGCTCGGCACCGTCTTCGTCACCGGCGCGGCCGAGCGGCTCTGGACGATCAGCCGCGAGGGCGCCGCCCCCGCGCTGCTGCCCGCCCCGCCGATCGAGGGCGGGGCCGTACGGCCGCTGCCCGACCACCTCGGCGCGCTGCGCCGGCTCTCCCAGCGCACCGGCTTCCTCGCCGTCCCCGCCGCGGCCGCCGTCCTGCTCGTCGCCACCCTGATCGGCAACCTCCTCGGTGCCGGAATCGACTGGTTCTCGCTGCACCAGGCCGCCCTCGGCTCGTACGTCGCCGCCGGTCTGTTCGCCGCCTCCGTCACCGTCCTGTACGCCATGGCGCTGCCCGGCGGAGAGACGCCCCGGCCCCGCTCGCCCCTGGAGGGCCTGCGCCGGCCGACCGGGAAGGGCGCCGAGGGAAGCGACGAGAAGGGCGCCGAGCGAAGCGCCGAGAAGGGCCGTACGGGAGCCCTCTCGCTGCTCGTCCTGACCTGCGCCACCGTCGCCGGGGCCATCGCCGCGGCCGCGTCCGTCGCCGTACTCCACGCGTACGACCTGGGCGGCGGGCCCGTCACGTACGCGCTGCTCGTCCTCGCGCTCAGCGGCGCCACCGCCCTCGGCATCCGGACCGCCGGCTCCGTCCTGCCCGTCCTGTCCCGGCGCCGGCTGCTCGCGCTCGTCACCGCGGTCACCGGGGTCGCGCTGATCGCGATGGGCCTGGTGCCGGACACGGCGACCGTGCTGCTCCTCGCCGTCCTCGCCGGATACGCCGCCGGAGTCGCCGCGAACACCGGACACACCCTCGTCGACCAGGAGACCGAGGAGCCCCGCAGGGCCCGCACCACCGAGCACCTCCAGGCCACCGCCCGCGTCGGCATGGCGATCGGCGCGCTCGCCGCGCCGCTGCTCGCCGCCGCGATCGGACCCCACCGGCTCGCCTCCGACTCGGGGACCTTCGTCTTCGACCACGGCGGCGCCGCCTTCACGCTCGCCCTGATCGGCGCCCTGCTGCTGCCGGTCGCCGCGCTCGTCCTCGCGAAGACCGACGACCGGGCGGGCGTCCCGCTCCGGCGCGACCTGCGCGACGCGCTGCGCGGCTCCGACCCGGTGCAGGCGCCCTCCCCGACCGGCTTCTTCATCGCCCTGGAGGGCGGCGACGGCGCCGGCAAGTCCACCCAGATCCAGGCGCTCGCCGAGTGGATCCGGGCCAAGGGCCACGAGGTCGTCGTCACCCGCGAGCCCGGCGCCACCCCCATCGGCAAACGGCTCCGCTCGATCCTCCTCGACGTGTCGTCGGCGGGGCTCTCGAACCGCGCCGAGGCCCTGCTGTACGCCGCCGACCGCGCCGAGCACGTCGACTCCCTGGTCCGGCCGGCCCTGGAGCGGGGCGCGATCGTCCTCTCCGACCGGTACATCGACTCGTCCGTCGCCTACCAGGGCGCGGGTCGCGACCTCTCCCCGACCGAGATCGCCCGTATCTCGCGCTGGGCGACCGACGGCCTCGTCCCGCACCTGACCGTGGTCCTCGACGTCTCCCCGGAGACCGCGCGGGAACGGTTCACCGAGGCGCCCGACCGCCTGGAGTCCGAGCCGCCGGAGTTCCACGCGCGCGTACGGGCCGGATTCCTCGCCCTCGCGGCCGCCGACCCCAGCCGCTACCTCGTCGTCGACGCGGGCCAGGAGCCCGAGGCCGTCACCACCGTCGTACGCCACCGGCTCGACCGGATGCTGCCGCTCTCCGAGGCCGAGGTGAAGGCCGTCGAGGAGGCCCGCCGGAAGGCCGAGGAGGAGGCGCGCCGCCGCGCCGAGGAAGAGGCGGCCCGCAAGGCGGAGGAGGAGCGCCTGGAGCGCGAGCGCCAGGAGCAGCTCGCCAAGCTCCGCGCCGAGGAGGAGGAGCGCAAGCGGCGCGAGGAGGAAGAGGCGCGCCGCCTGGAGGCCGAGCGTCAGGCGGAGGAGGCCCGGCGACGGGCCGAGGAGGCACGCCTCGCCGCGGAAGCCGCCGCCGAGGAGGAGCGCAGGCGCCTCGCGGCCGAGGAGAAGGCCCGTCTGGAGGAGCAGGAACGGCTCCGCAAGGAGGCCGAGGAGGAGGCCCGGCTGCGGGCCGAGGCGGAGGAACGCCGCCTGGAGAAGCAGCGCAAGGCGGAGGAGGCCCTGCTCCGGGCCGAGGAGGCCCGCCGGATGGCCGAGGCAGCGGCTGCCGCGAAGGCGGCGGAAGAGGTCGCGGCGAAGGCGGCCGCCGAGAAGATCGCGGCCGAGGCGGCGGCGAAGGCCGCGGCGGAGCGGGCCGCGTCCGAGCGGGCCGCGGCGGAAGCCGCCGCCACCCTCCGTGCCGAGGCGGCCAAGGCCGCCGCGGAACGGGCCGCCGCCGAGAAGAAGGCGGCGGCCGAGGCGAAAGCCGCTGCCGACGCGAAGGCCGCGCGGGAGAAGACCGAGGCCGAGGCGAAGGCCGCCGCCCTGCGGGCCGCGCGTGCCGCCGAGGCCGCGGCCGTCGAGCTCTCGGCCAACGAGGTCACCCAGCCGACGCCGATCGTGAAGCCGGCCGCCGATCCGGACGCGCCGACCGTCTCGCCCGACGAGGTCACCGTCGCCACGCCGATCGTGAAGATCACGAAGCCGGAGCCGGAGGCGGAGACGAGCGCCCTGCCCCGGATCGGCGAGGAGCGGGCCGCCGACGAGACTGCCGTCCTGCCTCCCGTACGGGACACCGACGAGACCGCAGTCCTGCCTCCCGTACGGGACACCCCGGCGTCCGACCCGGTCGACCGGGTGCCGCCGGGCATCTTCCGGGACACCCGGCCCGCCCGTCAGCAGCCCCAGGGGGCGAACGACCGGACCCGCGAGCTGCCCCAGCTCGACGAGAACGGCCGGCCCCGTCGGCGCTCCGACTGGGCGGAGGAGACCCCGCTCGACGATCTGCCGACGCTCGCGGACGAGCTGTTCGGCCCGCACGACGACGAGGACGAGGGCCCGCGGCGCCGCCGCTGATCCTCGCCTCCCCGGCTGGGGGTGGAGCTAGCTCCACCCCCAGTCCGGAAGCCAGCCCCATACCGCGCTGACCTGCGTTTTTCTAGCGTTGTCGGTATGACGACGACTGTAGTGACGGAGAGCGGTGCCGCCCGCGCCCTGGATGCGGCCCTCGCCCTGGACGGGGTGAGCCGGACGTACGGGCGCGGGGCCCCCGCGCTCGACGGGGTGAGTCTGGCCGTGCCGCGCGGCCGGTTCGTGGCGGTGATGGGCCCGTCGGGTTCCGGCAAGTCCACCCTGCTGCGGTGCGCGGCGGGACTCGAACGGCCGACGACCGGGACGGTACGGATCGGTGGCACCGACCTCGCCACCCTGAAGACGGCCGGTCTCACCCGGCTCCGCCGGGACCGGATCGGCTTCGTCTTCCAGTCGCTGAACCTCGTCTCCGCCCTCGACGTGCGGGAGAACGTCACTCTGCCGCTGCTTCTCGCCGGAGCCCGGGAGGGCCGGGAACTCGACGCCCGTGCCCTCGCCGGGCTCGCGGCCGTCGGCCTCGCGGACCGGGCCGGCGACAGGCCGGAGAACCTGTCCGGAGGCCAGCGCCAGCGGGTGGCCATCGCCCGTGCCCTGATCAACGAACCCGAGGTCGTCTTCGCCGACGAGCCGACCGCCGCCCTCGACCCGGTCACGGCGGCCGGCGTCCTCGCCCTGCTGCGGCGCGCGGTCGACGAGCGGGGGACCACGGTCGTCCTCGTCACCCATGACCCGGTGGCGGCCGCCTGGACGGACGAGGCCGTGTTCCTCGACCGGGGCAGGCTCGCCGGACGTCTCGACCGTCCGGACGAGTCGGGGGTACGGGAGATGCTCGGCGCGCACCTTCCGGGCGGGCACTCGGCGGATGCGTATGCGGCGGGCGGGCACTCGATGGGCGCTCACGCGGGCGCGTACTCGGCGGGCGCGCGTGCCGGTCACCCGTTTCGCCGGACGGCGGTGTCCAGGTGAAGCCGCTCGGGAACCCGGCGGTCCGGCTGCTCGCCGTCCGCTCCCTCCGGGCGCACCGGAAGGCATGGGCGGCCGTGTTCGCCGCCGTCACCGTGACCTCCGCGCTGTTCGGCGCCCTGGCCCTCGCCGCCGGCTCGGCGGGGCTCGGCCACGCGCGCGTGGAGCGGTACGCGGCCGCGCCCGTCGTCGTCGCAGGTGACCAGGCGGTCCGCTGGACGACGAAGCCGTGGGGCGGCGAGACGGAGACCCAGTCGGCCGGTCTGACCGAGCGGGTACGGATCCCCGCCGCGACCGTCGACGTGGTGCGGGCGGTGCCGGGGGTCCGGGCCGCGGTGCCGGACCACACCTTCGTCGTACGGGAGTCGGGGGCGGGCGGCCCTTCGGACCCGAGGGCGTACACCGGGCGGTCCTGGGAGGCGGCTCGGCTGGCCCCGTACCGACTGATCGACGGGCGCGAGCCACGCACCGCCGGAGAGGCCGTCCTGGGGTCCGGCGCCGGGGCGCGGGTCGGGGACACCGTCGCCGGGCGGAAGGTCGTCGGCCTCGCCGACGGGCCCGCCACGCTGTACGTCACGGCGGCCGAGGCGCGGAGGCTCGCCGGGCAGCCGGGCTCCGTCGACGCCGTCGGCGTGCTCGCCGACCCCGGCGTCCCCGTGGACACCCTCCACGCGCGCGTGCGGGCGGCCCTGGACCGGGCCGGACTCAAGGACACCGCTTCGGGGCAGCCGCTCCGGGCGCTCACCGGCGACGGCCGCGGCGGTGCCGAGCACCTCGCCGCGGCACCCGCGCGCATGGAGCTCCTCCAGCTCCTCGCGGCCGTCTCCGGAACCGTCGTGCTCGTCGCCGTACTCGTGCTCGCCTCGCTCGTCGCGCAGGCACTGCAGCAGCGCGCCGGTGAGCGGGAGTTGCTGCTCTCGGTCGGTGCGACACCCCGTCAGATCCGGGTGGCGGCCGGCCGGGAGGTGACCCGGGTGGCGGGGCTCGCGGCGCTGTGCGGCGCCGTCGCGGCCGTACCGGTGTTCCTCGGGCTGTGGTCGGCGCTCCGGGCCCGTACCGGAGTCGTCCCGGACGGCCTCGAACTCCCCTCCCCGCCATGGCTGTTCGCCGCTTCCCTGCTCGTCGCCGCCGTGGTCGTGGGGATCACCCGGCTCGTCGTCCTCTTCGCCGCCCGACGGCCCGGGCGCCCGGGGAAGGGCGGCGTGCGGCGGGTCGTCGGCATCGCGCTGGTCCTGCTGGGCGTGGCATCGGCCGTCACCGCCGCGGCCCAGGGCGGTGAGGCGGCCGCCGCCGCCGCCGGGGCGGCCACGGTGACGCTGGTCGCCGGGTGCGCGGTGCTCGGGCCCTGGATCGCGGGGGCCGCGATGAAGGCCCTCGACCTGCCGTTCCGCCGGCTCGGCGGCGCGCCCGGACGGCTCACCGCCGCCGGTGCGAGCGCCCACTCGCGGCGTCTCGGGGCGGCGCTCGTACCGGTCGTCCTCGTCACCGCCTTCGCGCTCGTGCAGCTCTCGGCGGGCACGACCATGGGGCGGGCCGCCGACGAGCAGGCGCGGGCCGCGACGACCGCGGACCTCGCGCTCTCCGGCACGACGGCCGAGCGGGTGCGGCGGCTGCCGGGCGTCGACGCGGCCACCGACGTGCTGCGGTCGACGGTCGTCCTGGCGCGCACGGAGGCCGGCGCGCCGCGCCTCGACCGGCTTCCGGTGCTCGGCGTGGACGCGGCGGGCCTCGCGGGCACGCTCGACCCCGGGGTCGTCGCCGGTGACCTGGCCGGACTCGCCCGTACGGGCACGGTCGCGGTCGGCGCGGACATGGCCGACGCGCTGGACGCACGACCCGGTTCGACGGTGGACCTGCGGCTCGGGGACGGCACACCGAAGCGGCTCCGGGTGGTGGCGGTGTACGAACGCTCGCTCGCGCTCGGCGAGTTCCTCCTCCCGAAGGCCGAACTCGCCCCGCACATGAGCGATCCGTACCCCGCGCGCGTACTGGCGTCCACGGAGAAGCCGGGCTCGGGTTCCTCCGTGGTGCCCGAGCGGGTGACTCCGCCGGGCGCCGAACTCAACGGCATCGTCTCGGCCGTGATCGTCTCCGCGATCGGCGGCCTCACCCTCCTCTCCGTCCTCAGCACCCTCACCCTGATCGGCGCGGGACGGCGCGGCGAACTCCAGCTCCTCGGCCAGGTGGGCGCGTCGGCCGGTCAGCTGCGTCGGATGCTCGGCCTGGAGGCGGGTTTCCTGACCGCCACCGGCCTGCTCGTCGGCGTCGTGGTGGCCGCGCTGCCGCTGACCGCCTTCGCCTGGTCGCTCACGGGCGGGCTGCCGTACCTGCCGCCCGAGCAGGCGGCGCTGATCGCCGGCACGGTGGTGGTCACGGTGGTGGCGGGGGTGTTCCTGCCCTCGCGGCGACAGCGGGCATGACTCAGGCGTCGAGGTAGGCGAGGACGGCGAGGACCCGGCGGTGGCCGCCGCTGTCGCTCGGCGGCAGGCCGAGCTTCAGGAAGACATTGCCGATGTGCTTGTGCACGGCCCGCTCGGTGACCACCATCGAGCGGGCGATCGTGCCGTTGTCGTGCCCCTGCGCCATCAGTTCGAGGACCTCGCGCTCGCGGGGCGTGAGGGAGTCCAGCGGGTCGTCGCGGCGGCGGGCGAGCAGCTCGGTGACGACCTCCGGGTCCAGGGCCGTACCACCGGCGGCGACCCGTTCCAGGGCGTCCAGGAACTCGTCCACCCGGCCCACCCGGTCCTTCAGGAGGTAGCCGACGCCCCGCGCCCCGCCGCCCAGGAGCTCGGCGGCGTACGTCTCTTCCACGTACTGGGAGAGGACGAGCACCGGAAGGCCGGGCAGCTGCGCGCGGGCCGCGAGCGCCGCACGCAGCCCCTCGTCGCGGAAGCCGGGCGGCATCCGTACGTCGAGGACGGCCACGTCCGGCCGGTGCTCCAGGAGCAGCGGCAGGACCTCGGGGCCGGTGGCCGCGACCCCGGCGACCTCATGGCCGGACGAGGTCAGCAGCAGCACGAGGCCCTCCCGGAGGAGGACGTTGTCCTCGGCGATCACCACACGCACGGAAGCTCCACTTCGATCACGGTCGGCCCCCCTTCGGGGCTGGTCAGTCGTACGGTGCCGTCGAGCGCGGCGACCCGGCGGCGCATGCCGACGAGCCCGGAGCCGCCGCTCTCGCCGGCCTCGGCGCCGCCGCGGCCCTCGTCCGCCACGCGCGCGCGGAGAGCGGCCGGTTCGCGGGAGAGGACGACGGAGGCGCGGGTCGCGCCGCTGTGCTTCGCGGCGTTGGTGAGGGCCTCGGCGACCACGAAGTAGGCGGCGGCCTCGACGGCGGCGGGGGCGCGGGGGGCGGTCGCGCGGACGGTGTCGAGCTGATCCGGGCGGCCGCCGGGGGTGCGGGCGGTGGCGCCGTGCTCCGGCCGGTCGCCGGGGACGGGGTCGGGGGTGTGGTCGGCCAGACCCGTCACGGACACCTCCACCTCCAGGCCGCTGCTCGCGGCGAGGGCCCGTACCGCCCCGGTCAGGCCCCGGTCGGTGAGGATCGGCGGGTGGATGCCGCGCACCACGTGCCGCAGCTCGGCCAGCGCCTCCTCTGCCTGCGTCTGCGCGTCGTCGAGGAGCTTCCGCGCGGTCACGGGATCGGAGTCGTACGCCCGCTTCGCCAGGCCGATCCGCATCGAGAGCGCCACGAGACGGGCCTGCGTGCCGTCGTGCAGATCGCGTTCGATCCGGCGCAGCTCGGCGCCGTGCGCGGCGATCGCGCCCGCCCGGGTGGCCGTGAGCTCCTCGACCCGGGCGGCGAGCGCGGCGGCTCGCGCGGCCGAGGGGGTCGGCGTGAGCAGTGCGCGCGACCACTCGGCCTCCAGGTCGGCGAGCCGTCCGATCAGCGGCAGGAGCACCGGCCGCCGCCCCGCGAGCCCGGTCACCACGCCGTCGACCAGCAGTGCGGGCGGCCACAGGACCAGCGAGGCGAACCAGACCCCCATGCCGTAGACCAGCTGCGCGGCAGCCCAGATCAGGTCCCGCCCCGTGCCCGGGTCGGTGACGGCGGCCCGCACGCGCGCGGGGAGGGCGCCTTCGAGCGGCAGATACGCCTCCGGGACCGGCGTCCCGGTCCGGGCGGCGGTCCGGCGCCGCTCCCGGCCGGCCAGGCGGCGCAGCAGCAGCACGCTCTCGGGGAGCACGCCCGCGCCGATGACGGTGACGGTCAGGAAGGCCGTGAAGAGGGCGACGCCGACCATCAGGTAGCAGAGGAGCGCGACCGCGGCCCCGCTCAGCAGGTGGAGCGACGCCCGGCCGGATTCCTTGATCGCGTCGCGCATACCCGCCAGGTTATGCGGGAGGACCCGAGGGGCGCGGTGGAGCGGGCACCACCATCGATCCGGGTGCGGGCACCACTGTGCCGGAGCGCGGGGCGGACGAAGATCGAATCAACTTCCCCACCTCACGATCCACGGAGACCATCATGCGGTTCCTGCTCTGGCTGCTGCTCACGGCGAGCGTCCTCGGCAACGCCTACGTCAACACGCTCGCCGGCTGGACCGGCTCCACCCAGATCGTCGCCAGTGTGGGCACCGGCGTGGCACTGCTCGGTTCCGCCGTCGGTCTGTGGCTCACCCGTCCCCGCACCGAGGCATGAACCCGGCGTACGGCTCCGTCCGCCCGGCGGGGGTTGTCAGAGGACTGCCCCACAATGGAGGGCGTACCTGAGGAGGGGCAGACATGGCCGTATGGGACGACCTGGTCGGACAGGCGAAGGTCGAGGAGCAGCTCGCCGCGGCCGCGCGGGACGCCGACGCGCTCGTGACCGCCCATGCCGCCGGAGAGCCCGACCCCGAGGCCTCGACGATGACCCACGCCTGGCTCTTCACCGGACCGCCGGGGTCCGGGGTGGAGACCGCCGCGCGGGCGTTCGCCGCCGCGCTGCAGTGCGTGAGCCCCGACCGGGCGCTCGGCGGGGCGCCGGGCTGCGGCTTCTGCACCGGCTGCCACACGGCACTGGTCGGCACCCACGCCGACATCACCACGGTCACCGCCGTCGGGACCGTGGTCAGGGCCGAGGAGATGCGTGACACCGTCCGCAAGTCGTACACCGCGCCCGCGAACGGTCGCTGGCAGGTCATTTTGGTGGCGGACGCCGATCGGTTGAACGAGAAGTCGGCCAACGCGGTTCTGAAGGCCGTGGAGGAGCCCGCTCCGCGCACCGTCTGGCTGCTCTGTGCGCCTTCGATCGAGGACGTGCTGCCCACGATCCGCTCCCGGTGTCGCCACCTGAACCTCCGGACACCTCCGGTGGACGCGGTCGCCGACGTGCTCGTACGGCGTGACGGCATCGAACCGGAGACGGCCCACGCGGCCGCCCGCGCCACCCAGGGACACATCGACCGCGCCCGGCGGCTCGCCACCGACGAGCGGGCCCGCGCGCGCAGGGCCGCCGTCCTCAAGGTGCCCCTGCGGGTCCACGACATCGGCGGTTGCCTGAAGGCCGCCCAGGAGCTGATCGACACGGCGACGCAGGACGCGAACGAGGTGGCGGAGGAGGCCGACACCAGAGAGACCGAGGAGCTGAAGGCGGCTCTCGGTGTGGGTCCCGGCGGGCGGCTGCCGCGGGGCACGGCCGGGGTGATGAAGGACCTGGAAGCGGACCAGAAGCGGCGCAAGAAGCGGACGCAGATCGACAGCCTGGACCTCGCGCTCACCGAACTGACCGGCTTCTACCGCGATGTCCTGGCGCTCCAGCTGCGCTCGCGCACGGCCCTCGCCAACACGGACGTACGGGACGCGATCGAGCGGATCGCCCACGACACCACGCCGGAGCGCACCCTCCGCCGTATCGAGGCGGTCCTGGCCTGCCGCGAGGCCCTCGACCGGCAGGTGGCCCCGCTGCTCGCGCTGGAGGCGATGACGCTGGCGCTGCGGGACTAGGGAGCGTCCTTCCGATCGGGCCGGTCCCGGTGGCGTGCGGCAGATCGGGTCCCGGAGGCGTCCGGCAGGTCGGGTCCCGGAGACGTCCGGCCGGCCGGGCCCCTGTGGCGTCCGTCCCAGTCGATTGGACACGGTGCGTACCGCTCCGGATACGCTCCGGGAATGGACTCCAGGCGCTTGCTCCGTACGTCCGCCACGGCCCTCGCGGCCGCCGGGCTGATCCTCTCCGGCTGCTCGGGCGGAAGCGACGCGGCGGCGTCCCGCACCACGGCGGCGGCCCGGCAGGCCTCGCCCTCCTCCCCGCCCGAGGCGCTGAAGAAGTTCTACGCCCAGCAGCCGAAGTGGCGCGACTGCGGCGTCACGGGCTTCCAGTGCGCGACCCTGCGGGCCCCGCTGGACTACGCGAAGCCGGACGGGGAGCAGATCGACCTGGCAGTCTCGCGGATCCGGGCGACGGGCCCCGGCAAGCGGCTCGGTTCGCTCCTGGTCAACCCGGGCGGCCCCGGCGGCTCCGCCGTCGGCTACCTCCAGGGGTACGCGGGCGTCGGCTACCCCGCCCCCGTCCGTGCCCGCTACGACATGGTGGCCGTCGACCCGCGCGGAGTCGCGCGCAGCGAGCCGGTCGAGTGTCTGACGGGCCCCCAGATGGACACGTTCACACAGGTCGACCAGACCCCCGACGACAGCGCGGAGGTCAACGCGCTGAGCGCCGCCTTCAAGGTCTTCTCGGCGGGCTGCGCGAAGAAGTCGCGGGCGATCCTGCCGCACGTCTCCACGGTCGAGACGGCCCGTGACATGGACATCCTGCGGGCGGTGCTCGGCGACGAGAAGCTCAGCTATGTGGGCGCCTCGTACGGCACGTTCCTGGGCGCCACGTACGCCGAGCTGTTCCCGGACCGGGTCGGCCGCCTCGTCCTCGACGGGGCGATGGACCCGTCGCTGCCGGCGATCGACCTCAACCGCGACCAGACCGCCGGGTTCGAGACCTCGTTCCGGGCCTTCGCCGCGGACTGCGTGACCAAGCCGGACTGCCCGCTGGGTACGGAGTCGGTCGCGGCGGCCGGCGAGGCGCTGAAGAAGTTCTTCCGCGACGTGGACGCCGAGCCGGTGCCCACCGGCGAGAGCCGGGCGCTCGGCGAGTCCCTCGCCACCACCGGGGTGATCGCGGCGATGTACGACGAGGGCGCCTGGCCCCAGCTGCGGGAGGCCCTCACCCGGGCGATCGGCGGCGAGGGTTCGGGCCTCCTGGCGCTGGCCGACAGCTACTACGAGCGGGAGGCGGACGGCACGTACGCCAACCTGATGTTCGCCAACGCGGCCGTGAACTGCCTCGACCTGCCCGCCGCCTACGCCGGCCCCGCCGACGTCTCGAAGGCCGTCCCGTCCTTCGAGAAGGCCTCCCCGATCTTCGGCAGGGGCCTCGCCTGGGCGGCCCTCAACTGCACCTCCTGGCCGACCCCGCCCACCGGCGGCCCCCACCGCATCACCGCCGAGGGCGCCGCGCCGATCCTGGTCGTCGGCACCACCCGCGACCCGGCCACCCCGTACAAGTGGGCCCAGTCCCTGGCCGGCCAGCTCTCCTCCGGCACGCTCCTCACCTACGAGGGCGACGGCCACACGGCGTACGGCCGGGGCAGCGACTGCATCGACACGGCGATCAACACCTACCTCCTCGACGGCACCCCTCCCGCCGAAGGAAAGCGCTGCTCATAGGCCCTCTCCGGGGGTGGTCGGAGCACCCTCGGAAACTGTGTAGACTTGGCGTCGCTGCTGCACCCACCATGGGTTCGGACGGCGTGCCGCCTTAGCTCAGTTGGCCAGAGCAACGCACTCGTAATGCGTAGGTCTCGGGTTCGAATCCCGAAGGCGGCTCGGAATTACCCCAGGACTCACTCGCCGTGACCTGGGGTTTTTTCATGCCCGGAATCGGCCGCGTCCGGCGTTTCGACAGGTGGGCGGTGGTGGCGGGGTGGGGGTCGGAGGTCGTACAAATCCCGGAGATCTTTTGCGTCGGTCGAGGAACCTGGGGGAAGCATGAGCGGCGGCGGCACGGACAGGGCTGGTGGGGGCGACGCGTCGGTCGTCACCGAGCGGACCCGGTTGCGGCGGATGCGGGAGAAGGGCAGCCATCGGCGGGCCGATCTGGACGCCGTGCTCGGGGCCGGGTTCCTCTGCCATCTCGGGGTCCCCGTCGACGGGACGACGATGGTGGTGCCCACCGCGTACGGCGTCGAAGGCGATCAGCTCTATCTGCACGGGTCCGTCGCCAGCCGCAGTCTCGTCCAGGCGCCCGACACCACCGTCTGTGTCACCGTCACCCACGTCGACGGGCTGGTCCTGGCCCGTTCCGTCTTCGAGCACGGGGTGAACTACCGCTGCGCGATGATCTACGGCGTCCCCCGCGTCGTGACCGACCCGGACGAGAAGCTGCGCGGCCTGCGGGCGCTCACCGAGCAGAGCTCCCCGGGGCAGTGGGAGTACGTACGGCAGCCCAGCCGCAAGGAACTTGCCGCGACCGCCGTGCTCGCGCTCGACCTGACCGAGGCCTCGGTGAAGACCCGCAGCGGGCCGCCGGACGACGGTGATTCCGAGGACGCGGCGCTCGGCCTGTGGGCCGGAGTGCTGCCCGTGGTGACCACCTTCGGCGAGCCGGTCACCGATCCCGTGCTGCCCGCCGACGTCGTTCCGCCCGCCCATGTGGCATCGCGTGCGGGGCGCGTCCTCGGGGAGTGAGCCGGCGCGCGTGCGCCGGGGGCCTGCGGAGAGGCGCGGCCGGGGCGCTCAGAGCTGGAGCTTCAGGCGGCCCAGGTGGTCCTCGTCCGACAGGGCGTCGATCGCCGTGATCCGGCCCTCCAGGACGGTGAAGGCGAACACGAGCCGCGGGTCGCCCTCCGCCGGCCAGGCCAGCCCAGCGGCCCCGTCCACCAGGGCTTTTCTGGCCGTACTCACCTGGCCGGCGAGCGCCTCGGCGACCGCGCCGGAGCCGTGCACGGTCCTCGCCCCGGCCCGTTCGGCCGTGGCGTCGACCCGCAGCACCACGTCGGGGTCGAGGAGGTCGTGCAGGGCGGCGGCGTCGCCGCTCGTCGCGGCCGTCAGGAAGGCCGCGACGACGTCCCGCTGGCGCGGCAGGTCCGGCTTCGGCATGTCCTCGGCCTCCCGGAGCCGGTAGCGGGCCCGGCCGGCCAGTTGGCGGGCGGTGGCCGGGGTGCGTTCCAGGATGAGGGCGATCTGCTCGTACGGAACGGAGAACTCCTCGTGCAGCACGAACGCGAGCCGTTCCGGTGGTGTCAGGCCGTCGAGCGCCGTCGGCGGAGGTGGTTCGTCCGGGGCACGAGGATGGGTCGGCATGCCCGAAGCCCAGGGGTCCCACGGGTCCCACGGGTCCCGGGGGTGCTCTCGGTGGGTCTCGCGGGACCGGAGCCGGTCCAGGCTGGCGCGCGCGACGGCCTCGGTCGGGTCGTACAGGGCCGGGACCGGGCCCGGGGCGATCGGGACGTGCCGGGCAGGCCAGGTCCTCCGCACCTCCTCGACCGCCTCGTCCGCCTCCTCGAAGGTGCCGAGGAGGCGGTACGCGACGGCCCGCAGGTGTGCTCGGTGCTCCTCGAAGGGAGCTGTGGGGAGAGCTCCCCGGGGCGTTGCGGTGACAGCGTTCTCATCCACGGGGCGTGGCCTCCGTCGGGCAGGTAAGGATTCAGTCGCCGTGCCCCGTGCCCCCACTGCCGAAGCCTCCGCTGGAGATCCCGCCCCACTTGCGCTTCTCCTCGGTCGGCGGGCCGGGCGCCGCCTCCGAGCCGTCCTTGAGCTGGTACGGCATGAGCCGGTGCTCGCCGTCCGTATGGGGCATCTCGGCCGGCCTGCGGTACTCGGACATCTCGCCCGGCAGACCGCTGTCCTCCGGCCGGTGCGGCTGATCCTCCGGCTTGGGCGGGGCGGGCTCGCGGTTGCGGATCCGGAAGCCCAGCCAGAACGCCGTGATCAGTACGGCCACGAGGACCAGCCCGCCGAGCACCTGCGCGAGGCCTGACTGCCAGACTCCCGCGGCCAGGGTCTGGGCTGCGCTGAGAGTGTTCATACTCCAGGATTACCCCTTTTCTGCACTTTTGGACGCGCTCGGCGAAGACGCCTGCAGATTCCCCTGAAACATTTGCCGCGCCCCGTCGCGTCAATGAGGTGTACGGCGACCACACCATGTGACCGCGAGGGAAAGGAGGGGTATGAGAAAGTCCCGCGCGGACGAGTTCCTGGAGTTCGCCGCCGCACGCACGGGCCCGCTGTTCCGCTCGGCATGCCTGCTGACCAGTGGGGACACCCATCTCGCCGAGGACCTCACCCAGGAGACGCTCGGCAGGATGTACGCCCTGTGGGGCCGCATGTCCCGGATCGGGAACCCCGCCGCGTACGCCCAGACCGTGCTCGTCCGCACGTTCCTCAGCCACCAGCGGCGCCGGTCGGCCACCGAGCGCCCGCTCGGCGAGCTCCCCGACCGTGCCCCCGACAACGGCGAGGACCCGGCGCTCCGGATCGCGCTGCTCGACGCGCTGGCCGGACTCGCGCCCAAGGACCGGGCGGTCGTGGTGCTGCGGTACTGGGAGGACCGCAGCATCGAGGAGACCGCCGACGCCCTGCACGTCAGCTCCGCCGCGGTACGCACCCGCTCCGTACGCGCCCTGACGAAGCTGCGCGAACGACTCGGCGGCAGCATCGCCGAGTTCGCCGCCCGCTGACGGCGAGACCGCTGACGGCGAGACCGGTGGCGGCGAGACCGGTGGCGGCGAGACCGCTGACGGTCGGACCGCTCACCGCAGGCTTTCTCTTCCACGCTTCTTCATCCACTGACCGGAGACGGTGAATTCGACATGCCTCAGAACGAAGGCCCCCAGCACGAAGGGTTCGAGGACGAGCTCGGCGCGATCCTGCGGCGCACCGGCGACGGCTTCGCCGCCGACGACCGGCGCGAGCTGGTCGACGGCGGGCTGCGGCGCGGCAAGCGGCGGCTGGTCCGCCGTCGCCTCGCGATGACCGGTGGCGTCCTCGCGCTCGCAGCCGTCGGCATCGGAGGCGTGTACGGCGGTTCTCTGATGTCGCCCGCCGCGGACTCGTCGACCACCTCCGTGGCGGCGCCCCCCAAGCCCAAGCCCAGCTCCACCACCCACCCCGCCCCCGGGAGGCAGCTGCCGGCCGAGCCGAAGATCCCGGTCAAGGACATCGCCGCCGCCCTCAAGGCCAACGCCCCGGCGGGAACCTGGGAGATCGACGGCCTCGACGGCTTCGGCCAGTCGGCCGGCGGCGTCTTCGACGACGGCGACGGCAAGGCAGCCGTCACCGTCGGCCTCTACCGCGCGGGCACCGGCGAGGCGGGCGAGGACCAGGTGGACTGCCCCGACAAGGTCGCCGTCCCCTACGACGACTGCACCGAGGAGAACCTGCCGAACGGCTCCCGGCTCATGATCTTCCAGGGGTACGAGTACCCCGACAAGCGGGTGGAGACCAAGGTGTGGCGTGCGGTCCTGCTCACCCGGGACGGCTTCCTGATCGACGTGAGCGAGTACAACGCCGCCGCCGAGAAGGGCTCTCCCATCAGTCGTGAGAACCCGCCCTTCACCCCCGCCCAGCTCAAGGCGCTCGTCACGGCAGACGACTGGGGCCCGCTGACCGCGCAGCTGCCCGAGCACGTGGACATGTCCGGCGGCGAGGGCGCGGCCCAGCCGCCGGCCGAGCCGAGCGCCACCGGCATGATGAACACCCTGAGCTCGCTCCTGCCCAAGGGCCTCACGGTCGTCAACAAGGGCGGGCAGTCCGGGTACGCCTATGTGGTCGTCGACGACGGCAAGGGGAAGAGCCTGGTCCAGATCAACGTCCAGCCGAACATGTCGGACGTGGCCGACTCCCTCTTCGGCAGCGGAGACGTCACGACGCTCCCCGACGGCCGCAAGGTCAAGCTCACCCAGCAGCCGGGCGAGAAGGGCGGCGAGGGCGTCGTCTGGTGGACCGTCGACACCATCACGCCGGAGGGCTTCCGGGTCGTCGTGTCCGCCTTCAACGCCGGCACGCAGCACGAGGCGGCGACCCGCGCCGAGCCCGCGCTGACGATGGAGCAGCTGCGGTCGACCGCGCTGAGCCTGAGGTGGCAGACGCTGCCGCTGAAGTAGCGGCCGGACGGACCGGTGACGGGCCCGCACGCACCTGCGTGCGGGCCCGCCTGCCTGTCCCGGAGGTTTCCCCGCGGCTACTTCGCGTCCGCGTACCGCTCCACCGTGGCCACCGTGAACGGGAACCGCACCGGCGTGTCCCCGAACGCGATCCGGCCCGCCTCGTCCCCGGCCGCCCGGATCGCCGCCGTGACCGCCTCCGCCTCCTCCGCCGGGCAGTGCACGATCACCTCGTCATGCTGGAAGAACACCAGCTCCGCCCGCATCCCGGAGAGCGCGCGCCGCAGTGCCGCCAGCATCAGCAGCGCCCAGTCGGCCGCGCTGCCCTGCACCACGAAGTTACGGGTGAACCGGCCCCGCGCCCGCGCGTTCCCGGAGGCGTACCCGGGGGTGAACTCCCCCTCCTCCGCCGCCGGTTCGCCGCCCTCCTGCGGCAGTCCTGCCTCCTCGTCCTCGCCCGAGCCCACCGCCCGCGGGCTGGTCCGGCCCAGCCAGGTCCGGACGAGCCGGCCCTCCTCGCCCGCCTTCGCCGCCTCGTCGACATAGGCCACCGCGCGCGGGAAGCGGCGCCGCAGGGCCGCCAGGTTCTTCAGGCCGTCGCCGCTGGTCTGCCCGTAGATCGCGCCGAGGAGCGCGATCTTGGCGTGGTCGCGGTCGCCGGAGAAGGCCCGGTCCGAGAGCCGGGTGTAGAGGTCGTCCGGGTGACCCGCGACCTCCATCAGGCCCGGGTCCCGGGAGATCGCGGCGAGCACGCGCGGCTCCATCTGGTCGGCGTCCGCCACGACGAGGCGCCAGCCCTCGTCCGCGACCACCGCGCGCCGGATCACCTTCGGGATCTGCAGGGCCCCGCCGCCGTTGGTCGTCCAGCGTCCGCTGACCGTGCCCCCGGGCAGGTACTCCGGCCGGAAACGGCCGTCCCGCACCCAGTCCTGGAGCCACGACCAGCCGTGCGCCGTCCAGATCCGGTACAGCTTCTTGTACGCGATCAGCGGCTTCACCGCCGGGTGGTCGAGCTCCTCGAGCTCCCAGCGGCGGGTGGACTTCAGCCGCACCCCGGCCTGCGCGAAGGCCTTCACCACGTCGGCGGGCAGATCCGGCCGGACCCGGCGCCCGAAGGCCGCCGACACCTCGTCCGCGAGCTCCGCGAGGCGGCGCGGCTCGCCCCCGCCCGCGTACCGCTCGCCGAGCAGCTCGTGCAGCAGGTCCCGGTGCACGTCCGCCCGCCACGGCAGGCCCGCCCGGTGCATCTCGGCGGCCACCAGCATCCCCGCCGACTCGGCGGCCGTGAGCAGCCGCATCCTGCCCGGGTGCTCCGCCCGTTCGTGGCGGCGCAGCTGCTCCGCGTAGACCGCGAGGAGGCCGTCGAAGGGGACGGAGACGACGGGGCGCGGCTCGAAGAGCGAGTCCTGCGAACCGGGCTCGGCGCCGCGCTGGGGCGGATCGGGCGGCACGGGGGCGTTCCGCAGGCGCGCCCAGGCCGCCGCCGCGGAACGGGGCTCGCCGAGCCGCCCCTCGTGGCCCAGGAGCAGCTGCTCGGCGTCCTCCACGTCGTAGCACCGCTCGACCCGTACACCGCCGGCCAGGAGCCGGGGGTACACCTCGGGCGTCGACCGCCACACCCAGCGCGCCACCTCGGGTCTGGCCCGTACGGCCGCCACCAGGTCCGGCTCGCGCCGCACGTCCCCGGCGGGCAGCCCGTCCGGGCCGAGGGGCACGAGCAGCGCTCCGTCGCCCTCGGCCTGGGGCGCGAGTGCCCACCGATCGGTCATGGGTGCGAGTCTGGCACCCGACACTGACAACGCCCGCCGTCGTGGGCCGGGTGGGTGCACGCCGTGGGCTCTACGCCGCCGCGTGGAAGAGGGCCGCCGCCTCGCCGCGGGAGTCGACGCCCAGCTTGTTCAGGATGTTGGCGACGTGGAACTTCACCGTCGACTCACTGATGTGCAGTTCCTCCGCGATCCGCCGGTTGCGGTGCCCGAGCGCCAGGTGACGCAGGACCTCCACCTCCCGCTCGCCGAGGCCGGTCAGCGGGTGTGCCGCCTCGACCGGCGCGGCCGGTGCCGCCAGCGGGATCACCGCCGTGATCGTCGTGCCCCAGCCCGGTACCGCGTCCATGTCGAGCCGTCCGCCGAGCACGTCGAGCCGGTCCTTGATCGTGCCCGCGCCCAGGTCGCAGGGGGCGAGCGCGCCCGCGCCGTCGTCCCGTACCGAGGCCCGCAGTTCGTGTTCGGTCAGCTGCCAGCCGACGTGGATCCGGTGCACCGAGTCCTGTTCGAGCACGATCAGGAGCAGGGACCGGACGATCGCCCGCGCGCTGTGCGCCACATCCGCCGCGAGCGAGCGGTCCGAGTCCGGTGCGCCCAGGTCGAGCCTGACCTGGCTGTGCCGCAGCATCGGCCGGAGTTCGGCGGCGAGCCGCTCGAAGGCGTCCTGGGCCGGTTCCTCCGCGAGCATCCGGTCCCGCCGCTGCGCCGCCCGCATCTCGATCAGCGCCGACGCGGCCAGGTCGGTCGCGGTCACCCGGGCCGTGGTGTCGTCCAGGGCGCGGCTGCGCAGCACCCCGAGGACCCCGGAGAGGGCTGCCGAGTGTGTGGCGGTCAGTTCCGCGATCACCCGCGCCCGGGTGTCGGCCGCCGCCCGCGAGCGGGCCAGGGCGCCCGGCAGGGCCTCCGTCGCGAACCGGTCGAAGTGGCCGGCCACCAGGTCCCACAGCGCCTGCGCCACGGCGAGTTCGGCCTCGCCGGCCGGGACGCTGCCGTCCTCCCGTACGAGCACGAGCACCGCCCCGCGCCGGGTCGCATGGCTGGTGACGGCGACGACCTCACGCCCCCGGCCACCGATCGTCGCCACCCCCTGCCAGGGGCTCCCGGGCACGCCGGCCGCGAGCAGCGGGGCCAGTTCGGAGGCGGTGAGCAGCTCCGTACCGCCGAGGGTCTTGAAGGGGGAGTGGGCGCAGTGGGTGGAGAGTTCGGCCGCGTCCACGTGCGGGACGAGCGGCGCGAGGGCGCCCGAGACCTTGGGGAGGATCTCTCCGAGCGGCTGCCGGATGATCTCGTACGCGGTGGTCAGCGTGTGCGCGTCCATGCGAGGGAGCGTACGCGGGGAGGGGCGGGTCGCGGCCGGTCTTTCGGCCAGGTGGGACTGGCCGTTGGGAGGGCGGGGCCAGGGTGGGCGCGGCCGCAGGCTGGGACCCGTCGAAGTGAACGGGCGGCTGTGGAGGCTGAGATGGAAGCGATCGTGTACGAGGAGTTCGGCGGTCCCGAGGTGCTGCGTCACGCGGCGGGTGTCGCCGTGCCGGAGCCCGGCCCCGGCGAGGTCCGCGTCAAGGTGGCGGCCGTCGGGGTCAACCCGGTGGACTGGAAGCGGCGTTACGGCTGGGTCGAGGAGTTCTACCCGACGACCTTCCCCGCCGTCCCCGGCCTGGAGTTCGCCGGCACCGTCGACAAGCTCGGCGAGGGCGTCACCGGTCTGACGGTCGGCGACGAGGTCCTCGGCTGGACGAAGACCGGTGCCTACGCCGAGTACGCGATCGCCGGCATCGTCGCGCCCAAGCCGGCCGGGCTGTCCTGGGAGGCCGCCGCGAGCCTCCCGGTGGCCGGCGAGACGGCACAGCGGGTCCTCGACCTGCTCGGGGTGCGGGCGGGCGAGACGCTGTTCCTGCACGGTGCGGCGGGGGTCGTCGGCTCGGTGGGCGTCCAGCTCGCCGTCGCCGCCGGGGTCACGGTGATCGGCAGCGCGTCCGAGTCCAACCACGCGTACCTGCGCGCACTCGGCGCGATCCCGGTGGCGTACGGGGAGGGCCTGGCCGAGCGTGTACGGGCCGCCGCCCCGGACGGCGTCGACGCGGTCTTCGACGCGGCCGGGCACGGGGTGCTGCCGGTCGCGATCGAGCTCCTCGGCGGAGGCGAGCCCGGCGCGGGCGAGGCGGCGAAGGAGCGGATCGTGACGATCGCGGACGTGGACGCGGAGAAGTACGGAATCGTGTTCTCCGGGGTCCTGGGCGACCCCGACGCCGTACGGGCCGGACTCACCGCCCACGCGCGCGGGGCGGCGGCCGGGACCCTCACGGTCCGGCTCGCCGAGACGCTGCCCCTGAAGGAGGCGGCGCGGGCCCAGGAGCTGAGTGAATCGGGGCACGCGCGCGGGAAGTTGATCCTGGTGCCGTGACCCTGCACGTCCCGGTGCGCGGGTGAGGGAGGGTGAGAGGATCCCTCCGCCGCGAGTGGCGGTCCTGACCTGGAAGGCGACGACGATGTACGCGATACCCCTGGGAGACGACGGCGCGGAGCTGCGCCCGCTCGAACCGTGGCAGGCGGAGGAGTTCCTGGCGCACATGGACCGGGGACGCGAGTTCATCGGCGCGCGCAACGGCCTCCCCGACGTCGTCACCGACCTGGAGTCGAGCCGCGCGTTCCTCCGGTCGTACGCGGAGAAGGTGGCCGCGGACTCGGGCCGCATCCACGGCATCTGGTCCGACGGCACCCTTGTCGGCGCGGTGATCCTCCGGCAGCTGGACACGAAGAGCGGCAGGGCCGAGGCGGGCTGCTGGCTGGAGCCGGCAGCCGTCGGCAAGGGCCTGGTGACCCGGGCGGCGCGGGCGCTCGTCGACTGGGCGATCGAGGTACGGGGGATCCACCGGGTCGAGTGGGTGGTCTCCTCCGACAACGAGCCGAGTATCGCGGTGGCCCGCCGCCTCGGCATGACCAGGGACGCCGTCCTGAGGGGGAGTTACCCGTACCGGGGCCGGCGCCACGACGAGGAGGTCTGGTCGGTCCTCGCCCCGGAGTGGAGGGCGGCGAAGTCCGCGTCCGCGGGGGAATCCCTGGGAGCGAGGGAGGGCGGGGCCTGAGGCGGGTTCGCGTCGGGGCCGGGGCGGCACGGGGGTGCGTCCCGGTCCAAGGGCCCCGTCCCCGTCCTGTCTAGGGCTGCTCCGGGGTCGGATGGGCGACGAAGACGCTCAGTCGGTACGTCGTCGGGTGCGTCGAGCGTCCGCAGAGCGTGTCCAGCCGGACCGCGTCCCGGTCGAGGCCGGGCTCCTCGGTCCGTAGCCGTCGGAGTTCCGCCCGCCACTCCGACTCGTCCTTCGTCGCGTAGCGGAGCTCCCAGCGTCCTGCGTCCGGCCCGAAACGGTCCCCCTCGCGCGAGAGCTCCGCGAACCCCTGCTGCCGCTGTCTCTTCCGCTTCCGCTGTCCCGGCACAGGATCGATGATCGCCGTCCCGCGGCGCGCGCCGCAAGGCGTTTCGTGTGGGTGGACGGGGCGGTGACCCGGCTCCGACCCCGGTCACCGCCCCGTCCGTCCCACCATCGCCGCTCAGCGCGTCAGGCGCCACGCGGGGAGGGCCGACGCGGCGATCGCGACCGTCGCGCACACGCCCGCCGCCGCGCCCACCGTGGCCCACGGGAGGGCCATGGCCACCGGGGCGGAGAGGGCGGCGAGGCCCGCTCCCAGGGCGCCCAGGACCAGCGCGGTCACCGCGAGGCCGAGCAAGGTGCCGATCGCCACCGCGAGGGTCGCCTCCCCCGTCACCACCCGCAGGATCTGGGCCCGGGTGGCCCCGGCGAGCCGGAGGGAGGCCAGTTCTCCGCCGCGCACGGAGGTCGCCATGAGCAGGGTGTTGGCGAGGCCGATCACCGTGTAGACGAGGGCGATGCCGAGGACCAGGACCATGCCGAGCCGGGCCTGTGGGCTGCCGCTCGGCGGGCGTTCGGCGTCGGCCCACGCGTCGGCCGTCCTGACGGTGCCGCCGCTCGCCTCCAGGGCCGGCGCCGTGGCCGTACCACCGCCGCGTGCGTCGATCCGGTCGGGGACGGAGCCGGGGGCGTTCGCCCGGGTGACGTACGGGCCGTTGTCGCCGGTCCCGAGGGCGAGGACGGCCACGACCCGGAGCCGTACCGGACCGGTCCCGTCCGCCCGCCAGACCTCGACGGTCTCGCCCACCCGGCGCCGCTCGAACTCCTCGTTGACGACGATCGACCGGTCGTCGAGGTCCCGCGGATCGCCGGCGACCACCGGCAGCCGGGCGAGCTCGGCGAAGGCCGCCGGATCGGTGACGGCCCGCGCCCCGTACTTCACGACGGCCGCGTCCCCGTCCCGTACGAAGACCGAGGTCGGCCCCGTGGGGGAGACGACGGCCCCGGCGGGCGCCGCCACCGGTCTCAGGGCCGGTCCCGCCACGACGTACTCCGCGGCCGTCTGCTCGCGCGCTTCGGCGCCCTTCGCGCGCGTGACGCTCGTCGCCGAGCCGAAGAGCGTCCCGGCGAGCGCCACGGTCACGAGGACGGGAGCGGCGACGGCGGCGGTACGGCGGACCGAGGCGGCGCTGTTCTCCCGTACCAGCGTCCCCACGGCCCCCCGCAGCCGCAGCAGCCGGGCCACCGGGCGGACCAGGAGCGGGGAGAGCAGGGCGATGCCGGTGATCAGGAGCATCGGGAGGGTCGTGTACGTCTTCCGCTTGAGCAGCGCGGACGGGTCCGCGGCGTACGTCTGGACGAGAAGCCCCAGGCCGGCCAGGAGCAGTCCCGTACCGAGCAGGGCCCGACCGAGCGGCAGAGTGTCGGCGTCGACGTCCGCCTCGCGGAGCGCGGCCGTCGGGCCGACCTTCCCGGCCCGCCGGGACGCGGCGAACGCCCCTGCCAGGGCGACCGTCACACCCGTCCAGAACGCGGCGTGGAAGGGCCAGGGCGGGCCACCGACCCTGAACCACGCGGGCGCGAGGCCACCGTCGACGAGGGTCCTGGCGAGCAACGGCGCGCCGGCCGCGCCGAGCGCGCACCCGGCGGCGGAGGCGAGGACGCCGAGCGCCGTGGCCTCGGCGAGGAGGAGCCGGCGGATCTGCCCGGGGGTGGCTCCGGCGGTCCTGAGCAGCCCGAACTCGCGGCGGCGCAGGGCGACGGCGAAGGCGAAGGTGGAGGCGACGACGAAGACGGAGACGAAGGCGGTGACGCCGCCGGAGGTGCCGAGGAGGGCGTTGACGCCGACGAGCGCGTCGGCGTCCCGGTCGTGGTCGGGGTCGGCGCGCCGCCGTTCGTCGCCGGTGAGGACCTGGGCGCGATCCCCGACGAGTGCGCGGACCTCGGCGGCCTCGGCGGCGGGAGCGTCGACGCCGACGGCGTCGGGAGCGCCGGAGGTGGGGCCGCCGGAGGTGGTGAGGGTCCAGCGGGCCCCCAGCTCGCGCAGCAGTTCGCTGTCCACAGGCTGTGGACGGTCGAGTCGCCGCGCAACGGACACGGTCTCGGGCCCGCGCCGTACGTCCAGGATCAGTCGGTCCTGACCCTGCACCACGACGGGCGAGGACGCGAACCGCTGAGGAGGGCGTTCGGGTGCGTGAAAGGTGGCGGACAGCCCGAGGCCCATGGTGGCGAGCAGCCCGACGCCGAGCGCGAGCGCGACGAAACCGCCGAGGAAGGAGGCCCAGCGGGCGCGGAGACCGGAGAGGACGACGGTCAGCACGAGGCGCTCCCGGTGGGGGAGGCGGAGAGGGAGGCGGTGGGGGAGGCGGTGGGGGTGCGGGCCGGGCCCGGGTGCGCGCCCGGTGGGGCCGTCTCCACGTCGGGCATCCGTGCCGCGACCGTCTCCAGAGCCGTCATCCGTGCCGCGACCGTCTCCATCGTCGGGTCCGGCAGTTCGCCCGCCACGCGCCCGTCGACCAGGAAGACCACACGGTCCGCGCGGGCCGCGGCCACCGGGTCGTGGGTGACCATGACGATCGTCTGGCCGTCCCGGTCGACCAGCTCCCGCAGCATGTCGAGCACCTCGCGGCTCGTCGTCGAGTCGAGCGCGCCGGTCGGCTCGTCGCCGAAGAGAACCGCCGGCCGGGTGGTCAACGCGCGGGCGATCGCCACCCGTTGTTGCTGTCCGCCCGACAACTCGTCCGGCCTGTGCCGCTCCCGCCCCGCGAGCCCGACGCGGGCCAGGGCCTCCCGGACCTCCGTACGGGACGGGCGGCGGCCGGCGAGCCGGAGGGGCAGGGCGACGTTCTGCGCGGCCGTGAGGGCGGGCAGCAGGTTGAAGGACTGGAAGACGAAACCGATCCGGTCCCGCCGCAGCAGGGTCAGCCGTCGCTCGCTCAGCCCTTCGAGAGCGGTCCCGCCGACCTCCACCCGCCCGGAGGTGGGCCGGTCGAGGCCGGCCGCGCACTGGAGCAGCGTGGACTTGCCGGAGCCGGAGGGGCCCATGACGGCGGTGAAGGTCCCGGCGCGGAAGTCGAGGTCGACGCCGTCGAGGGCGCGGACGTCCCGGTGGTGCCGGGTGAGCCCGCGGAGCCGTACGGCAGAGGTGGAGGCGGTCGGGGCGGTGGGGCCGGTGGCGGCGGTGGGGGCTGTCGAGGTCATGCCCCAAGCGAACCGTTTCCGCCGCCGCCGATCACGACCACTGACGGGCGTCCGGAAGGTATGCCTGGCCCTACCCCCGAGCCGGGCCGGTCCCTCGTACGTACCTACCCCGGACCCGCCCCCTCCGAGCCCGGTCAGTCCCTCCGTACGGCCTTCACGAACACGTCCAGCGCGTCGAGCGGTTCGCGGCCGCCCAGCAGCGTGCGCAGGTCGCTCTCGATCCCCGTACCGTCCATGAAGCCGTGGGCGATCGCCGAGTACGTGCTCGCCAGCATCGGCACCTGGAACGGCACCGCGCCGGACGCGGCGATCGCGGCGCGGGCGTCGGCGAGCGTGCCGGGGGCGTAGGTGGCGCCCAGGGCCTCCGCGAGGTCGGCGCCGCCGAGGGCACGCTCGCCGACGAGCTCGTACACCCGGTTCCGGTGGGCGGCCGGGTCCGTCGCGACCGAGACGGCGATGTCGGCGAGGTCCGCGCGGGCGACGGCGGCGAGGCGGCCCTCGCCCAGCGGGCCCGTGATCCGGTTCTCGGCGTCGGGCGTGGCGATCCAGGTCAGGAACTCGGCGTACAGGCCGTTGCGGAGGATCGTCCAGTCGAGGGTGGCGGAGCTCCGCAGCCGCCGCTCGGTCCAGCGGTGGGCGAGCGCGTACGTGAGGTGGTCGCCGTCCCCGGAGAGGCTGGTGTAGACGACGTGACGTACGCCCGCCGCCTCCGCGGCCGACAGCGCGGCCTCGTGACGGGCCACGACCGTGTCGTCCTCTCCGTAGCCGGCGGAGATGAGCAGCAGCGTCTCCACCCCGGCGAAGGCCTCCGGCAGCGTCTCGGGCGCGTCGAAGTCGAGGCGGTGGGTGCCGGGCAGCCCCGCGCGCGTACCGAGGACGACGTCCTGACGACCGGCGAGCCGTTCGGTGACGAGCGAGCCGAGAGCGCCGGATACACCGGTGACGAGCAGCATGTTTCCCCCTGGGGCCGTGGTGGGCCGTGGTGACGACGTGATGGCTGAGACCATCGTGAGGGGACGGAGAAGATCGCGGAAGGAGGCACATTGATGTCCGAGGGGCACACGGAGGTAACCACCGAACCGTTGGTGAGCTGCGCGGAGGAGTGCGGGGTACGGGACGTCCAGGACCGGCTCGGCGACAAGTGGACCGTGCACGTGGTCGTCGAACTCGCGGCGGGGCCGCAGCGGTTCAGGGAACTCCAGCGGCTCGTCACCGGGATCTCGCAGCGGATGCTGACCCTGACACTGCGCCGCCTCGAACGCGACGGGCTCGTCTCGCGGACGGTGTACCCGACGACGCCGCCGCAGGTCGAGTACGCGCTGACGGAGACCGGGCACAGCATGACCCACCTGATCAAGCAGCTCGTCGACTGGTCGCTCGACCACCGCTCGGTGATCGCCCGGTCGCGCGAGGCATGGGACACGAGGACGGCGTGAGCACGAGCAACACCGGCAGCACGGGTAACACGGGTAGTAGCGGCAGCACGGTCGACAGGGCCTTCGAGGCGCTGTACGCGAGTGACGACGGGTCCCTCGACACCGCGGCGTCGCTGCTGGCCGCCGACCGGAGTGCCGACGCGGAACTGAGGCGGCGCGGCGAGGAGTTCGTGCGGACCCTGTGGGGGCGTGGGTGGCAGCCCGCTGATCTCGTACGCGTCGCCCGCCGCGAGCTCTCCGACGAGCACCTCCTGGTCCTGGCCGGGCTGATCCTGACCGAGACGGGCCGCTACGAGACGCTGCCGCACCGCTGGCGGTCCCAGCTCGACGAGCTGGACGTGTCGCCCGGCCGGCCGACGGACCGCTTCTCGTACGCGACGACGGTCCTGGAGCTGTACCGGCTCCTGGTGCGGCTGCCGCGGCTGGACGCGGTCGGCCCGGTGCCGGGGGAGACGCTGCCGCCGGCGACGGCCGGGGAGCCGCGGATGCTGACCCGGATCCGGGCGCTGCTCGCGAAGGCGGAGGCGACGGGGTATCCGGAGGAGGCGGAGGCGCTCACGGCCAAGGCGCAGGAGCTGATGGCGCGGCACAGCCTGGACGAGGCGACACTCGCGGCGGGGGCGCCGTCGCCGGAGACACCGGGAGCGATACGGATCGGGGTGGAGCCGCCGTACGAGCAGGCGAAGGCGATCCTGCTCGACGCGGTGGCGACGGCGAACCACTGCCGGGCGGTGTGGAACGAGACGTACGGGTTCTCGACGGTGGTCGGCTTCGAGGCGGACCTCGACCCCGTGGAGCTGCTGTACACATCGCTGCTCGTGCAGGGGACGGCGGCGATGACGCGGGCGGAGGCGGAGCAGCGGGCGGGGGGCCGCAAGCGCACGAAGTCGTTCCGGCAGTCGTTCCTGCTGGCGTACGCGAACCGGCTCGGCGCGCGTCTCGCGGCGACGTCCCGCCGCGTGGCGTCCGAGGCGCCGACCCTCCTCCCGGCCCTCGCCTCCCGGGACCTGGCGGTCAGCACCCGCACGGACGAACTCTTCCCGGAAACCCGCGCCACGCGCGTGCGTGCGGCCTGGGACGAGGAGGGCTGGACGCACGGCGCCTCGGCAGCGGACCGTGCGGGCCTGGGCCCGGGCCGACGGGGGGTCGAGGGCCGCGGCTGACCGGGCGGGCCGGCGAGTACGGGGCTGACTGTGTGGGGCGGGCAGGCGCGGGTGCGGGGCTGCGCGGCACCCCCTGCCGCCTGGGCTGCGCCGCGCCCCCGCCCGCTCCCGGCTGCGACGCCCCCCGCCCGCCCCGCGGGGCTGCGCCGCACCCCTCGCCCGCCCCTGGGCCGCCCGCACTCGCACCGCCCGCCCGGGCTGGGCTGCTCCCCCGCCCCCCGGCTGCGCTTCACCCCCGCCGCCTGGGGCGCCGCCCCCGCCCGAGGCTGCGCCGCCCCCCGCCCGCCCGAGGCTGCGCCGCACCCCCCTCACCAGCCCCCGCCCGCCCCCGGCAGGGTTTCGGGAAGGGGTGGGGTGGGGTGGGGGGAAAGTCCTGTTCTGGGGTGATCGCGGATACGCTCGGGACATGAGCTGGCTCCGGGCGTTGAGGGAGACCGCCCGCTCCGGGCTCACCGTCGAGCGGCGGCGGCTGGCCCCCGTCATCGCCGCCCGCGCCGCCCTCGGGCTCGCCCTCGTCGTCGGCTTCTCGCTCGCCGTCTTCGGCCCGGCCGTCGCCGCCGCCTCCGCCTTCGGCGCCTTCCAGGCGGCCATCGCCACCTTCCAGCGTTCCTGGCGCCCCCGCCCCACCCTCGCCCTCGCCTCCGGCGCCAGCCTCGCCGTCTCCACCTTCCTCGGCTATCTCACCGTCTCCCACGACGCACTCTTCCTCGCCCTGCTGCTCCTCTGGACGTTCCTCTCGGGCTTGGCCTGGGCCGCCGGTCCCACAGTCGGCATCATCGCGTCCTCGAACGTGGCGATCATGCTCGTGACCGTCACCCTCCCCACCTCCGTCGCCACCGCCGCCGGGCACGCCGTCATGATCTTCGCGGGCGGTGTCGTCCAGGCCGCCCTGGTCGTCCTCCTGCCGGTCCGCCCCTGGGGCGCCCAGCGCGACGCCCTCGCGGACGCGCTCGCCGCCGAGGCGGACTACGCCCGCCGCCTCCGCCACGACCCGGTCGCTCCGTTCGACCCCGTGCCCCTCATGACCGCCCGCAGCGCCGCCGCCGTGACGCCCGGCCAGGCCCGGCGCCGCCCTTCGGAGCTCCACGGCGCCCGCGGCCTCGCCGAGCGCATCCGCCCGGTCCTCGCCTCCCTCGCCGACCCGGCCGTCGGCGTCCCGGAGGAAGGCCCGGCACGCGCGCGCGTACGGGAGCTGCTCGCGTCCGCGGCCTCCGTCCTGGACGCCGCCGCCCACGCCATCCGGCACGGCGAACCCGTCACCCTCCCGCCACCCGCCGTCGCCGCCCTCCGCACCCCCGACACCGGCGCGATCCTCCACGGCCCGTCCCGCCGCGCCGCCCTCCGGCTCGTCGCGCTGCTCGGCGACGTCGTCGAGACGGCCGAGCCGAGGACGGAGACCTCGGCCCACGGCGCCACGGCCCGCGAGCGCCCCACCCTCGTCCGCCTGACCCCGATCGTCGTCGCGAAGGCGCGCGCCGAGCTGCGCCGGGACTCGCCGATCCTGCGCCACGCGATCCGCGTCTCGGCGGTCACGGCCGCCGGCTACCTCCTGGGCGCGGTGCTGCCCTTCGGGCACGGCTACTGGGCGCCGATGGCCTCGGTGATGGTGATGCGCCCGGACTTCTCGCAGACGTACGCGCGCTCGGTGGCCCGCTTCGGCGGCACCCTCGTCGGCGTGGCCCTCGCGACGGCGGTCGTCCAGGCGGCCCACCCGGACCTCTACCTGTCGGCCGGTCTCGCCGTGCTGTGTGCCTTCGCGATGTACCTGCTGATGCGCACGGGGTACGCGGCCGGCCAGGTCTTCGTCGCCGCGTACGTCGTGTTCCTGCTCGGCATGGAGGGCGTGGGGGTCACGCAGACCGTGCGGGACCGGGTGATGCTGACCCTCATCGGCGGGCTCCTCGCGATGCTCGCGTACGCCGTCTACCCGGCCTGGGAGACGCCCCGGCTGCGCGGCCGGCTCGCGGACTGGCTCGCGTCGGTCGGCCGGTACGCGGCCGCCGTCACCGCGCGGTACGCCGATCCGGCCGGGCCCGGCAGCCCCGACGTCCGGGAGGCGCTCCTGAACACCCGCGCGGCCCGGGTCGCCTGGCAGGAGGCCGTGGAGAGGGCGACGCACGAGCCCGTACGGCACCGGGGCCTCTCGCACGCGGCCACCGAACAGGCCGACCACGCGCTGGCGGAGTTCGGGCGGGTGGCGATGCTCATGGAGGCGCATCTGCCGGAACGCGGCGCCGAGCCCGTGTCCGCCGCCGCGACCCTCGCGGAGTCCCTGCGCCGGGCGACGGAGCGGGGCGCCAAGGACGTACGGGAACGCAAGGCGCCCGGCTGGGACGACCTGCGCGAGACGCTCGACGCCTGGTCCGACGACCCACCGGACCACTTCCTGCTGCACAAGGGCGCGGTGCTCCTCCTGGAGGCCCTGGACGAGGTCACGACGGCCTTGACGGACTCCACGCGTGCGCGTGCGCGGTAGCCCCCGGCCCAGCCCCCCCCCGCGACCCAGACCCCGCCCCCGCCCCCTACGAATTTCGCCGGAATGTCATCCGGGCTGTGGCCGGGCGGAGTTGGTAGGGGAAGAGGGGCGCGGACGTACGCGGTCCTCCATCGACATCCCCTCCCTTCCAGGAGCAACCGCATGAAGAAGTACTGGCTGGCGGCCGCCGGCGTCGTGGCCGCCGTGGCGATCGCGGCACCGTCGGCCGTCGGAGCGCCCACCGAGACCTCCACGACCTCCGAGACCTCCACGACCTCCGCGACCTCCACGGCCTCCACCGCGACCCGTCCCGAAGCCCGGACCGAGCCCGCCAAGGTCACCCCGGCCAAGGCCGCCGTGCCCGCCCCGAACCCGGTCGTCACCGTCCGTCCCGGCCGGCGCGTGGACGCCGGCGGGGGCTTCACCGTGTGGCTGACCCACGACGGCAAGCACTGGACGGGCCCGGACGGCTACGAGAACTTCCGCAGCGTCGTCGACGGCAACATCGACCGCTCCCAGCCCGGCGTGAGCCACCAGAGCGAGGGCGACGCGACGGGCGCCTTCCACTCCGGCCTCTACTACGGGACCCGCAAGGCGGGCCGCGTCGAACTGAGCGACGCCGAGGGCCACAAGACCGTCGCCACCCTCATCGCCCTGCCCGGCCGCCCCGACTGGGGTGTCTGGTACGCCCACACCGGGCCGGACGGGAACGGCGGCAGCAGCCTCGGCGTCACTCTCTACGACCGCGAGGGCAAGCTCCTGGCCGAGCTTCCGGGCTTCGACTTCCCGGCCGGCCGCGGCTGACCCGTGGCAGAAACGTGGCGGGGCCCGGCACGGGGCGGGCCCCGCCGCCTCTCCCCGTTCCGCTTCACCACCTCTCCCGCTCCGCTCCACGGCTCCTCAGGTCCATCGAGCCACCGTCCACCGACCGATCGCGAGGTCCGACACCGTGCCGCACGAGTCCGCCACCGAGGACGACGGCTTCACCGAGTTCGCCGTCGCCGCCTGGCCGCGTCTGGTGCGTACCGCCCAGCTCCTGACCGGGGACTTCCACGAGGCCGAGGACCTGGTGCAGACGACGCTCGCCAAGGTGTACGCGCGGTGGCGACGCGTTCCCCGCGGGGAGATCGACCTCTATGTGCGCAGGGCGCTGATCAACAACAACCTCAGCCGGATCCGCCGGAAGCGGGTCGTCCATCTCCTGACCCCGGTCCTGCCGGAGTCGCTGCGCCACACTTCCGCGGGTCATGCGGAGGCGGTCGAACAACGCACCGCGCTCCTGGCCGCGTTAGCGGATCTGACCGCCCGCCAACGCGCGGTCATGGTGCTCCGCTACTGGGAGGATCTGACCGAGCTGGAGATCGCGAGCGTGCTCAACTGCTCGATCGGCACGGTCAAGACCCACGCCCGCCGCGGTCTGACCGCGCTGCGCGCCCACCCGGGGCTCGTCACCGTCCCCGCCCCGTCTCTCCCCGCCCCTACCGGAGCCCGACGATGACCCCCGCAAGGCCGACGACACCCCCCGATCCCCAGCCCCAGCCCCAGCCCCATCCTCATCCCCTTCCCGAACCCGACCTGCGTGCGGTGTTCGCGCGAGCCGCCTCCGACGTCACCCCGGGGCCTCTCCCGCTGGAGGCCGTCCGGCGCGCGGGCCGGGCGCGCCGGCGGCGCCGTACGACCGCCCTGTCGGCGCTCTCGGTGCTCGCGGTCGCGACGGCCGTGGTGGCCGTCGTCGTCGTCCTGACCCCCGTACGCCCGTCCCCGTCGGCCCCGGGACCGGGTCCGGCCCCCGTCGCCGTGCCGCCGACCGTCGTGCCGACCTCGGCGCCGCCCGTACGTACGAGCGACGCACCGCCGCCGCCGGACCCGACCCCGATCAGGGTCGTCGCCTCCGGCGAGCGGGTGAACGCCGGGAAGGGCTGGAAGGTCTGGCTGACGGCGGAGGGCAAGCACTGGGTCGGGCCGGACGGTTACGAGAACGTCCGCAGCGTCACCGACGGCAACATCGACCTGAGCTCGCCGGGCGTGAGCCACCAGAGCGAGGGGAACGCGAACGGAGCCTTCCACTCGGGGCTCTACTACGGGACCCGTACGGCGGGCCGCGTCGAGCTGAGGAACGCCGAGGGCCGCACGGTCGTCGCCACCCTGCTCGAACTGCCGGGCAGACCGGGCTGGGGCGTCTGGTACGTGCACACCGGGCCGGGGGTGGGGGACGTCAGCCCGGTGCTGTACGACCGCGCGGGCAAAGTCCTCTCCGAGCTGCCCCTGCTCCCCACGGGCGACGGCCCCTGAGCGGGGCGGCGCCTTCCTGGACCTCCGACCAAGATCGGGACTCGTAGAAGGCCCGTAGGGTGAGAGGGTGCACGGCGTCGTACCGGCTGGTAGCACGCTCTGTCGCGTAGCCGCTACGCCACCCCCCGTGCACGTGCATCTGCTCATGCATCGGCATATGAACACAGCTATGATCCGAGGAAGTTGACACCTGCACCAAGCAACTCGGGGAGCTACCAGTGCATCATGCGCATCGCGCGTACAACGGCATGGCGGCCACGGAGCTGCGAGGCGTCGTGTGGCAGAAGAGCAGGCACAGCAACTCCCAGGGATCCTGTGTGGAGTTCGCCAAACTGCCGGGGGGAAACGTTGCCGTACGCAACTCGCGCCACCCCGAAGGCCCCGCCCTCGTCTACACGCCCGCGGAGATAGAGGCGCTCCTCCTCGGCGTCAAGGACGGGGAGTTCGACCACTTGGTGTGAGCGCGACGCGGATGTGTGCATGAAGGAAGGGCCCCGGCGGCATCCGCCGGGGCCCTTCATCCGTCCATCCCGTCTCCGTGCGCGGCGGCGGCGCGGCTACTCCGGACCGATCCGGAACAGCGCCCACACCACCTTGCCCCGCAGCGTGCCGGCGAGCGGGTGCCACCCCCAGCTGTCGCTGAACGAGTCCACCAGGAACAGTCCGCGTCCCGACTCGGCGGCGAAGTCCTCCTCGCCTCCGCGCGCCTCCGGGCTCTCCCTGCTGGGGTCGCGCACGGCGCACACCAGGCGCGAGGACCAGCGCATCAAATGCAGGCGAACCGGTGGGTTCTGGCCTTCTTCCTGGGGCGCGTCGGCGGGCACCGCATGGCGCAGCGCGTTGGTGACGAGCTCGGAGACGACCAGGGCCACGTCGTCGAAGCGTTCGGTCAGCTCCCAGCGGTCGAGCGTCGCACTGGTGAACTTCCGGGCTCCGCGCACGGCTTCGTATCGCGCGGGCAGCGCGCAGGAGGCGGAGGTGGAGACGGCGCCGGGATCGATCGGCGGAAGGCCCTGCCGTAACGGCTCGAGCACGGTCGATCCATTCGTCCCCATGCGAGGCACTCCCGGGAATCGCGACTGTGGTGCGACAACACGACAATACGAACGAGTACGCGGCTGCGCGGGTCCATGGTTCCGAATGCGACCACTGGATGCAAGGGCAGATGCACGTGCACGCGCCGGACCTGTCCGTCCCCGTGCCTAATCTGTGCATAAGTCGTCCGCCCCTGGAGGGGAACTTTCTGCGGCTGCCCGGAACTCGCCGTCTTTCCGTAATCGAATGTGTACGCGCTGAAGCGTTTGGTGGCAGAATCCGGGGCTCGACGGGGGCTCGACACCGTAAAGGGGAGGCTGGGAGCCGTGACCGCAGGCGAATCGGGCGGAGCGAGCGGGAGTGTGGTGCGGCGCATTCTGCTGGGCTCACAGCTGAGGCGGTTGCGCGAGTCGCGCGGGATCACCCGCGAGGCAGCCGGTTACTCGATCCGCGCGTCCGAATCCAAGATCAGCCGTATGGAGTTGGGTCGGGTGAGCTTCAAGGCCAGGGACGTCGAGGATCTGCTCACGCTGTACGGGGTCGGGGACGAGGCCGAGCGCGGCTCGCTCCTCGGGCTCGCCCGCGAGGCCAACGTCGCGGGCTGGTGGCACAGCTTCGGCGACGTCCTGCCCGGCTGGTTCCAGACGTACATCGGTCTGGAGGGCGCCGCCTCCCTCATCCGTGCCTACGAAGCGCAGTTCGTCCACGGCCTGTTGCAGACCGAGGCGTACGCCCAGGCCGTCGTCACCCGGGGCATGCCCGACGCCCCCGCCGTCGAGATCGACCGGCGGGTCGCACTCCGTCTCGAACGGCAGAAGGTCCTCGTCTCCGAGCGCGCCCCGCAGTTCCACGCCGTCCTCGACGAGGCCGCGCTGCGCCGCCCCTACGGTGACCGGTCCGTCATGCGGGGCCAGTTGAGGCACCTCATCGAGATCTCCGAACACCCGGGCGTCACGCTCCAGATCATGCCCTTCAGCTTCGGCGGGCACGCCGGAGAGAGCGGCACCTTCACGATGCTGAGCTTCCCCGAGTCCGACCTCTCCGACATCGTCTATCTGGAGCAACTCACCAGCGCCCTCTACCTCGACAAGCGCGAGGAGGTCGCGCAGTACCAGCGCGTGATGGAGCGACTGCAGAAGGAAGGGCCGGATCCGGCCGAAAGTCGTGATCTTCTCCGGGGACTCCTCCAACTCATCTGATACATCAGTACGATGACGCAACATCAGTCGCACTGCAGGTAGCGGGTAGAGGGGTCTCCACCATGTCGCACTTCACCGACCTGGCCCACCAGTACATCGACGGCGAGTGGAAGCCCGGCAGCGGCTCGTGGGACATCATCGACTTCAACCCGTACACCGGGGAGAAGCTCGCGTCGATCACGGTCGCCACCGCCGGTGAGGTCGACCGGGCGTACCGCGCCGCGGAGCGCGCCCAGGCCGAGTGGGCCGAGACCAACCCGTACACCCGCCGGCTCGTCTTCGAGCGGGCCCTGAGGATCATCGAGGACCGCGAGGAGGAGATCGCCGAGACGATCGTCGCCGAGCTCGGCGGCACCCGTCTCAAGGCCGCCTTCGAGCTGCACCTCGCCAAGGAGTTCCTGCGCGAGGCGGTGCAGCTGGCGCTGCGTCCCGAGGGGCGCATCCTGCCCTCCCCGGTCGACGGCAAGGAGAACCGTGTCTACCGCGTCCCGGTCGGCGTCGTCGGTGTCATCTCCCCCTTCAACTTCCCCTTCCTCCTGTCGATCAAGTCGGTCGCGCCCGCACTGGCCCTCGGGAACGCCGTCGTCCTCAAGCCGCACCAGAACACCCCGATCTGCGGCGGCACCCTCGTCGCCAAGGTCCTGGAGGAGGCCGGTCTGCCCGCCGGTCTGCTGAACGTCGTCGTCACCGACATCGCCGAGATCGGCGACGCGCTCCTGACCCACCCCGTCCCGAAGGTCATCTCCTTCACGGGCTCCGACAAGGTCGGCCGCCACGTCGCCACGGTCTGCGCGCAGAACTTCAAGCACGCCGTCCTCGAGCTCGGTGGCAACAGCGCCCTGATCGTCCTCGACGACGCCGACGTCGACTACGCGGTGGACGCGGCCGTCTTCAGCCGCTTCGTGCACCAGGGCCAGGTCTGCATGGCCGCCAACCGCATCCTGGTGGACCGGACCGTGGAGGAGGAGTTCACCGAGAAGTTCGTGGCGAAGGTGAAGACCCTGCGCGTCGGTGACCCTGCCGACCCCGCCACCCACATCGGTCCGCTCATCAACTCCCAGCAGGCGGAGGCCGTCTCCTCGCTCGTCGACCAGACGGTCGAGGCCGGCGCCACGGCGCTCCTGCACGGCACGGTCGACGGCAACCTGGTCTCCCCGTCCGTCCTCACCGGCTTCGCCCCCGACGCCGCGATCCTGGGCCAGGAGATCTTCGGCCCGGTCGCCCTGATCGTCCCCTTCGACGGCGAGGAGGAGGCCGTACGGATCGCCAACGACACCCCGTACGGGCTCAGCGGCGCCGTCCACACGGGGGACGTCGAGCGGGGTGTACGGATCGCCAAGCGCATCCACACCGGCATGATCCACATCAACGACGGCACCGTGCACGACGAGCCGATCGTGCCCTTCGGCGGCGAGAAGCACTCGGGCGTCGGGAGGCTCAACGGCGAGGCGATGGTGGAGAGCTTCACCACCCAGAAGTGGATCTCGATCCAGCACGGCCGGAGCCGGTTCCCCTTCTGAGCCCACCGCCTCCCCTTGAGGACACTCCCTGTCCTCAAGCCTCCGTAGCGTGGTCGGTGTCAGAAGGTTCAGCTACGGAAGGCGGACATCATGGTGGCTCTCGTTCCCGCGGAGGCCCACGGCGACGAGCGCGGCGCGCTCCTCGACTTCGTCGAGGCCCAGCGCGCCGCGCTCCGTCGCTCGCTCCTCGGTCTCAGCGAGGAGCAGGCGGCGAGCCGCCCCAGCGCCAGCGAGCTCAGCCTCTCCGGGCTCGTCAAGCACGTCGCCGAGGTCGAGCTGAACTGGCTGCGGCTGGCCCAGCAGCGACCGAACGAGAGGCAGCGCAGCCAGGAGACCTGGGGCGACGGCTTCCGTCTCGTGGAGGAGGAGACGATCCCGGAGATCGTCGAGTTCTGGGCGGGTGTGGCGAAGGAGACCGAGGAGTACGTCCGCTCGGTGCCGAGCCTCGACGACACCTTCCCGTTGCCCGAGGCGCCCTGGTTCCCGGAGGACGGGCGGGTGTCGATCCGCTGGATGCTGCTCCACCTGGTGCAGGAGGCCGGCCGGCACGCCGGCCACGCGGACATCATCCGCGAGTCCCTGGACGGCAAGGGCTCCTTCGACCTGATCGCGGAGGAGCGAGGACGGTGACCACGCGCGCGTACCCTGGTCAAAATTGACTAGATCGACTGGGAGGTACGGCGATGTCGGCGATCCGGCTCCTGGTGCTGGGCGCGGTGAAGCAGCACGGCCGCGCGCACGGCTACCAGGTCCGCAACGACCTGGAGTTCTGGGGCGCGCACGAGTGGTCCCACGCCAAGCCCGGCTCGATCTATCACGCGCTGAAGCAGATGGCGAAGCAAGGGCTGCTGCACGCGCACGAGGTGGCGCCGAGCGCGGTGGGCGGGCCGCCGCGCGTCGAGTACGAGCTGACGGAGCGCGGCCTCGAGGAGTACTTCGCACTGCTGCGTGAGGCGCTGACCACGTACGACCAGGAGATGGACGTCCTGTCGGCGGGCATCGGTTTCATCGTGGACCTGCCCCGCGAGGAGGCCGCGGAGCTGCTGCGGCAGCGGGTGCGGGCCCTCGACGAGTGGCGGACCACGGTCACCCGGTACTACACGCCGGAGGGTGGCCCCGGCCAGCTCGGGCACATCGGCGAGATCATGCACATGTGGGTCCACTCCGCGGACGCCGGCAAGGAGTGGACGCTCGGCCTGATCGAGCGGATCGAGGGCGGGGCGTATGTGTTCGCGGGCGAGGGGGAGCCCTTCGTGGGCGTCCTCGCCGAAGGGGAGGAGAACCCCTTCGCGGTCTCATCGAGCACGGTCGAAGAGACCGACTAATCAAGTTTGACTAACTGCCCGAGAGGGCATACCTTCCTCCGTCGGTGGCTAGTGGTCAAATTTGACTACGAAGATTTCGGGAGGAATCGAGATGACAGCGACTGCGGACGCGATCCTCGTGGAGGGCGCGCGCAAGCGGTACGGCGAGAAGGACGCCCTGGCCGGCCTCGACCTCACGGTCCGGCGCGGCACGGTCCACGGCCTGCTCGGGCCCAACGGCGCGGGCAAGACGACGACCGTACGGATCCTGGCCACGCTGCTCCGCCACGACGAGGGCCTGGTGCGGGTGGCGGGGCACGACGTACGGACCGAGGCCCGGGAGGTACGGCGGCGGATCGGGCTCCTCGGGCAGCACGCGGCGCTGGACGAGGAGCTGGGCGGTCGGCAGAACCTGGAGATGTTCGGGCGGCTCCACCACCTCGGCGCGCGGCGCGCGGGCACGCGCGCCGACGAGCTCCTGGAGCGCTTCGGCCTCACCGACACCGGCCGCAAGCCGGTCAAGCAGTTCAGCGGCGGCATGCGGCGGCGGCTCGACCTGGCGGCCTCCCTGATCACGGAGCCCGAGGTGCTCTTCCTCGACGAGCCGACGACCGGACTCGACCCACGCGGGCGTGGCGAGGTCTGGGAGTCGGTGCGCTCGCTCGTCGGCGGGGGCACCACGGTGCTGCTGACCACGCAGTACCTGGAGGAGGCCGACCAGCTCGCCGACCGGATCTCGGTCGTGGACCAGGGGCGGGTCGTGGCCGACGGCACCGCCGACGAGCTCAAGGCGCGGGTCGGCGTGGACCGCATCGACGTGGTCGTACGGGACGGGGCGCGGCTCGACGAGGCGGCCGGGCTGCTGCCCGTGCCGCGGGCCGAGGTGAGCGTGGACGCCGACCGGCGGCTGCTCAGCGCGCCGGTGGCGGACCGGATGGCCTCGCTCGCCGAGACCGTGCGGGTGCTGGCGGCGGCGGGGATCGAGGCGGAGGACATCGCCCTGCGGCGGCCGACGCTGGACGAGGTCTTCCTGCACCTGACGGACCGGAACGAACCCCTGCGGCAGGAGGTGACGGCATGAGTGCCGCGTACGTGGTGAGCGACTGCTGGACGATGACCCGCCGTGAGCTGGCGCACTGGGCGCGGCAGCCGGTCCAGGTCCTGATCGGGCTCGTGTTCCCGGTGATGATGCTGCTGATGTTCGGCTACCTCGTCGGCGGTGGCCGGAGCGTCGACGGCGACTACGTCGACTTCCTGGTGCCCGGGATGCTCACGCTGACCATGGTGTTCGGGCTCGAAGGCACCATGACGGCGGTGACGCAGGACCTGAACAAGGGCGTGATCGACCGGTTCCGGGCGATGCCGATGACCGACGGCGCGGTGCTCGTGGGGCGGGCGGCCGCCGACATGCTCCAGTCGGCGGTGGGGCTGCTCGTGATGGTCGGCGTCGGGTACGCGATCGGCTGGCGGGCCGACAGGGGCCTGGGGAGCACCCTGGGCGCGCTGGGGCTGCTGCTCCTGCTGCGGTTCGCGATGCTGTGGATCGGGATCTTCCTCGCGCTGGTCGCGGGGCGGGCCGAGCTGGTGCAGGCGGTGCAGATCCTGGTCTGGCCCGTCGGTTTCCTCTCCAACGCCTTCGCCTCGCCGGACTCGATGCCGGGCTGGCTCGGCACGTTCGTGGAGTGGAACCCGATGTCGGCGACCGCGACGGCGGTCCGTGAGCTCTTCGGCAATCCGGGTGGTGAGCCGGGGCACGTCTGGGCGGCGGTGGTCTGGCCGCTGGTGCTGCTCGCGGTCTTCTTCCCGCTGGCGGTACGGAAGTTCGGACGGCTGGGGAAGTAGCCGGGAAGCAGTGGCGCGGAGGTGGGAACCCGGGGGCGGTGAGCGGTGTATTGAAAGCAGCGGTTCACCGCGGACCGCCCGAGGGAGGACAGGGGGACGTGCGATGCGCAGGCCGGTGGGAGGAGTGGCCGGCGCCGTCGTGGCGCTGGTGTTGGCGGTGTTGAGCGGGTGTACGGAGTCGAAGTCGGCTGTGGGGGAAGGGGGTTCGGGCGTTCCGGGCGCTTCGGGCGCTTCGAGTCCTGTGGGCGACGGTCCGGTGGGCGACGGTCCGGTCGGCAAGGGGCCGGGAGGCGACGGTCCGGTCGGCAAGGGCCCGGGAGGCGACGGTCCGGTCGGCAAGGGCCCGGTGGCGCGGCCCGATCCGGGACTGTTCGGGGCGCCGCCCCGGATTCCGTCGGCGCCGGGGCTGCCCGGCTGGGCGCACAGTCTGGGCTTCGCGCGGGACGGCAGCGGGTTCGCGCTGCTCGCCTCGTGTGTGAGTGACCCGGCGGCCCCGGCGAACGGCTTCTGCCGGCAGCATGTGGCCGTGCGGGACGCGGGGGCGAAGGAATGGGTGCTGCGGCGGTCCCCGCTGCCGCGGGTGTCGGGGACGGACGGCATATCGGCGGATCTGGTGCCCCTCGGCCCCGGCCGGGCGCTCGTCGAGGAGGGCGGCGCCGAGCCGGGCTCGCGGACCTGGTTCACGAAGGACGGCGGGCGCAACTGGCGGGCGGGCGACCGGCGTACGGTCGGGACGATCCCGGAGATACCCGTCGGGGCGGTGCTCGGCACCGACTGCGCCGCGCCGTCCGAGGCCCTGCCGGACGACTGCGAGCGGCAGCGTCTCGTAGTGATCTCGCCGCAGGACGGCCGACGCCGGGCGCTGGCCCGGGTCCCCCTCCTGGGGGCGCATCCCCGTCCCCAGGAGCAGCCGGAGCCCGACGGGTCCTGGTGGGTCTCGGGTACGGACCCGCTGTCCGGGCGGGCGGCGGTCGCCGTCTCCCGGGACGGGGGCCGTCGCTGGACGGTCAGCCGGCTGCCGAGTCCCGTCGCGAGCCCCGGATGGCACACGGCGGTGGCGGTGGGCAGGGACGCGGTGTACGCGGCGGAGATGGGGGAGTTGGTGGGCGGTGAGCCCGTCAAGAACCCGATGAGGGCGCTGCACCGGTCGGTGGACGGCGGCAGGACCTGGCAGCGGATGTGGACGACGGGGCCGAGCGAACAGCCCCGCAGTCTGCTCGGCCTGCCGGTCCCGGGGCCCGGCGGCCGGGTGGAGATCGGCGCGGAGCTCTCGGGGTACGGGAGCGTGGACGGCGGGCGTACGTTCGCCCGGCTCGACGAGGGGTCGCACCACACCCGCCGCACCCCGCTGGGCCTGCTGCGTGAGGCGTCGCGCTGCGAGTACGCGCTGACCGTGGACGGGGTGCGCTGGTCGAAGTTCCGGCTGGCCTGCGACGACCCGGTCGGTGACTGACCGGGTCGGGGCGCGGCAGGAGCCCTAGTGGTGGAAGGAGGTCGCCGTGCTCTCGTCGTGGGTGAACGGATGGGACTGGCTCCGCAGTTCGGGCAGCAGTCGGCTCAGATCCTCGACGAGGAGTCCGGCGAGGTCGGCGGAGAAGCCGTTGCGGCAGACCACGCGCAGCACGGACAGGTCCTCGCGGTTGGCGGGGAAGGTGTAGGCGGGGACCAGCCAGCCGTGCTCGCGGAGCCGCCGGGAGACGTCGAAGACGTTGAAGGAGGTGACGTCGGGGGTGGTGGTGAAGGCGAAGACGGGTAGTTGGTCGCCGCGGGTGAGGAGGCGGAAGTCGCCCAGGGCCTCGATCCGTTCGGCGAGGCCGCGGGCGATGTCGCGGGAGGTCTGCTGCACCACCCGGTAGCCCTCCCGTCCGAGCCTGAGGAAGGTGTAGTACTGCGCGACGACCTGGGCGCCCGGCCGGGAGAAGTTGAGGGCGAAGGTGGGCATGTCGCCGCCCAGGTAGTTGACGCGGAAGACGAGTTCCTCGGGGAGTTCGGCGGGGGAGCGCCACAGGGCCCAGCCGACGCCCGGGTAGACCAGACCGTACTTGTGACCGGAGGTGTTGATGGAGGAGACGCGGGGGAGCCGGAAGTCCCACACCAGGTCGTCGTCGAGGAAGGGGGCGACCATGCCGCCGGAGGCGCCGTCGACGTGGACGGGGATGTCGAGACCGGTGCGTTCCTGGAGGGCGTCCAGGGCGGCGCAGATCTCGGCGACGGGTTCGTAGGAGCCGTCGAAGGTCGAGCCGAGGACGGCGACGACGCCGATGGTGTTCTCGTCGCAGAGCGCGGCGGCGGACTCGGCGTCGAGGTGGAAGCGGTCGCCGTCCATGGGGACGAGACGGGGTTCGACCTCCCAGAAGTTGCAGAACTTGTCCCAGCAGACCTGGACGTTGACGCCCATGACCAGGTTGGGGCGGGCGGCGCCCGGGTAGCGGTCGGCGTTCCGCTTGGTCCAGCGGCGCTTGAGGGCCATGCCGGCGAGCATGCAAGCCTCGCTGGAGCCGGTGGTGGAGCAGCCGACGGCGGTGGCCGGGTCCGGGGCGTTCCACAGGTGGGCGAGCATGGCGACGCAGCGGCGCTCCAGTTCGGCGGTGCGCGGGTACTCGTCCTTGTCGATCATGTTCTTGTCGCGGCACTCGCTCATCAGGACCCCCGCCTGGGGCTCCATCCAGGTGGTGACGAAGGTGGCGAGGTTGAGCCGGGAGTTGCCGTCGAGCATCAGCTCGTCGTGGACGAACTGATAGGCGCTCGACGGGGGCAGCGGCCCGTCGGGGAGCCGGTGGTGGGGCGGGGCCTCCGTCATACCGCCGACCGGGTTGGCCTCGCCGAAGAAGGGGTTGAGCGTGAGCCGGCGCACGGGTTCGGAGGGGGAGGCGGCGGGACCTTGGTGGAGCGGCATGGATGACTCCTTCTGTCCGGTGGGGAGGGCGGGGGGTCTCTCCGAGAGGGGGAGCGGGGGAGGTGCAGGGAGCCGGTTCTCTCCGAAGAGGGGCGGGGTCAGTGCAGGGAGCGGCCCTGAGGGTCGAGTTCGAGCTGGGGGCGGCCGGTGACGATCAGCCAGGCGGGGAGGGAGGCCAGGCAGAGCAGGGCGAGCATCGCGGGTGAGGCGGCGAGGACGGCGCCGACGAAGAGGCTGATCCAGCCCTGACGGGTGGTGGCGAGCAGGACGCCGAGGACGGCGGAGGAGATGGCGACCGCCGGATGGACCTCGGGGACGAGGGCCTGGGCGAGCAGCCCGAAGGCGGCGCCGATGAAGACGGCGGGGAAGATTCGGCCGCCCCGGAAACCGCAGGAGGCGGCGACGAGGAGGGCGAGGAGTTTGATCACGGCCAGCTTGGCGAGCTCGCCGGAGGACCAGCCGCCGATCGAGGAGGTGAGTTCCTTGATCTCCTCCAGTCCCTTGAAGAGGGTCAGGTGTCCGCCGAGGGCGCCCAGGAGGCCGAGGACGAGTCCACCGAGGGGCAGCACCAGCATGGGGTGGCGCAGGCGCTGGAAGGCGGCGTGGACATGGGGGAAGAGGTAGCAGGCGGCGAGGCCGAAGACGGCCGCGGCGGAGGCGATCGCCATGGCGGCGAGGAGGTCGCCCCAGCCGGGGTCGGTGAGGGGAGGGAGACCCATGGCGAAGCTGGGCTCGGCGAGCAGCTGGGTGGTCATGGACCCGGCGCCGGCGGCGACCAGCGGGGCGAAGAGCCGGTCCCAGAGCGAGCCGCGTCCCGGCGTGCCGGCGAGAGCCTCGGAGATGACGAGGGCGGCGGCCACCGGGGTGCCGAAGAGGGCGCCGATGGTGGCGGCCGAGGCGAGGGAGACCCAGATGGCACCCGGCAGGGCGGGGGCGGCCTTGCGGCCGAGCCAGTAGGCGAGGGCGATGTTGGCCGCGATGATCGGGTTCTCGGGGCCGAGGCTCACTCCGCCGGCGAGGGTGAGCGTGCTCGCGAGGAGGAGGCCAGGGACGATCCCGGGGGCGAGCGGCGCCCCTCCGAGGCCCTCCGAGGCCGGGTCGGGCCCGGCGTGTCCGGGGACCTTCCAGACCACGAGGCCCACGGCGATGCCCGCCGCCGTGAGCATGCTGATGATCCAGAGGGAGGAGTAGTCGCCGATCCCGAGGGCGTCGGGCAGGTCGTGCCAGAGGACGCCCTGGAGCTCCTCCGCGAGGGCGCTGATCCCCAGGAAGAGCAGGCTCGCCGCGACGCCGACCACGAGCGCGGGCAGCACCTGGGGGAGCAGGATCCGTGGCGGGGTCTCGGCGGCGGAGAGAGGAGGCGGAGCATGATCGGTGGCCACCGGCCCACCATAAGTGAGCAAATGCCGCACAACATCTCGAAATTCGGGTCGAACGGACGTGCACGCCATGCCCCCGCGACGCGATCGGGCCGCTCTCCACGGGACGCCGCGCTGCGGCCGCGACGCGACGGCCCACTGGGACGCCGCGCCGCGCCGCGCCGACCTCAGGGCCGACCCCAGCCGACCTCAGGGCAGACCTCAGCCGACCTCGGGGCCGACCTTGTGGGGAGGGCCCCGCCGCAGGGTTCAGGCGCGCGGTGCGATCACCACCGCCGTGCCGTACGCGCACACCTCCGTGCCCACGTCCGCCGCGTCCGTCACGTCGAAGCGGAACATCAGCACGGCGTTCGCGCCGCGCGCCCGAGCCTGCTCCACCAGGCGCTCCATGGCCTGGTTCCGGGTCTGCACGAGGGTCTTCGTCAGGCCCTTCAGCTCCCCGCCGACCATCGACTTGAGGCCCGCGCCGATCTGGCTGCCCAGATGGCGGGAGCGGACGGTGAGCCCGAAGACCTCACCGATCACCTGCCGGACCTCGAAGCCCGGCACGTCGTTCGTCGTCACGACCAGTACGTCGGGGTGCGACCCCTGGCCGCCTCCGTACTCCTCGATGCCCATCGGCATACACCTCCTGGCCCCCCAGCCTCGGGGGAGCGGGCCCTCTTCGCATCCTGTGGACCCAGGTGGAACCGGTCGCGTTCGGTTCGCGTTGATAGCTTGGGGCCAGTCGTCCCCCATGCCCCCACCGATCGCAGGAGCCCGGAACCCGTGAACACGCTTGCCCTCGGACCGAGCTGGTTGGACCCGGACTTTCTGATCGGAGAGTTCGGTCTGATCGGTGTCCTCGTCATCGTCTTCGCCGAGTCCGGACTCCTCATCGGGTTCTTCCTGCCCGGTGACTCGCTTCTCTTCACCACCGGCCTGCTCGTCACCACCGGAAAGCTCGACAAGCCCCTGTGGGTGGTGTGCACCCTCATCGTGGCCGCGGCGGTCATCGGCGACCAGGTGGGTTACCTCTTCGGCCGGAAGGTGGGCCCGGCCCTCTTCAAGCGTCCCGACTCCAAGCTCTTCAAGCAGGAGAACGTCGCGAAGGCGCACGAGTTCTTCGAGAAGCACGGCCCGAAGTCGCTGATCCTGGCCCGCTTCGTCCCGATCGTGCGGACGTTCACGCCGATCATCGCGGGCGTCAGCCGCATGAACTACCGCTCGTTCATCACGTTCAACATCATCGGCGGTGTGCTGTGGGGCGCGGGCGTGACCCTGCTCGGCGCCTCCCTCGGCAAGATCGACTTCGTGCACAAGCACATCGAGATGATCCTCATCGGGATCGTCCTGATCTCCGTGATCCCGATCGTGATCGAGTTCCTGCGGGCCCGCTCCCAGTCGAAGAAGGCGCAGGCCATGGGCGACGGCAGCGAGCACGACGCCCCCGGCACCCCGAACCCGCAGGGCTCCCGCGGCCGCCACGCCAAGCGCTGAGCCCCACCGGCACCGGGATCACCGCAGCAGCTAGAAGCCCCTGGTCCGCTTGGCCGCACGACGGGCCGCGGCGGCGCCGGGGGCCTGCATGAAGAGGCGGGCCAGCTCGCCTCCCAGGTTCACCCCGATCGCGATCGCCAGAGCCAGGGCCGCCGCCTTCGCCAGCGAGGCGAAGCCCTGGTCCAGGTTGTTCTGGGCGATCGCGAGCACTCCGAAGTACGTCGCCGAACCGGGCAGCAGCGGCCCGATCGCCGCCGTCACGTACGGCAGCGACGAGGTGTGCTGGTAGCGGGCGATCAGCTGCCCGAAGAGGCCCACCAGGCCCGCCGCCACCGCTGTCGCCATGACCGTCGACCCGTTCGCGGTCACCGCTATCGACGCGTAGATCACCCACGCCACCCCGCCGTTCAGCGTCGCGAACAGAACCGTCGCCCGTGACTGCTGCAACAGGATCGCGAAGGTCGCGCACAGCACCATCGACGCCAGGATCTGCGTCACCGGCCGCTCCACCGCCTCCAGCTTCCCCTCCGGGTTCAGCTGCGCGTCGAACTGCACGGCGATGTACAGCACCGACAGCACGCCCACCACGATCGCGACGAAGAAGTACGCGACCTCCAGGAGCCGGGCCGAGGCCGTGATGTAGAAGCCGGTCAGCCCGTCCTGCACGGCCGCCACCAGCGCCCGCCCCGGGATCAGCGCGAACAGGCCACCGGTGATCACCGCCGAAGGCCGCAGATCGGCGTGCAGCATCGTCAGCAGCACCCCCATCGCCGCCGGCGGCATCGCGGCCACCAGGAACTGGTAGAACTCGGGCATACCGCGCCCGGCGAACAGCCACGCCAGCCGGTCGCCGAGCACCGCGCCCAGCGCCGCCACGAAGAACACCGTCGGACCACCGCCGAGCAGCACCGAGGCCGCGCCGGCGAGTACGCCCGCCGCCGCCGTCAGGACCCAGCCCGGATACGGGTGCCGGTTGCGCCGTATCTCCGCGAGCCGCCCGTACGCCTCCTCCGGCGTCACCTCGTGCGCCTGCGCGTTGATGTCGGCGAGCAGCGTGTACACCGCCGCGAGCCGCGTGTAGTCCGTGCCCCGGCGCCGTACCGTCCGGTTCGCCGTGATCGGGTCGTCCACCAGCGACGGCTGGTAGGTGACGGACAACAGGGTGAACGTCACCGTCGGCTCGACCCGGTCCAGACCGTACGAGCGGCAGATCGCGAACATCGCCGCCTCGACGTCCTCCGCGCCCTCCCCGCCCGCGAGCAGCAGCTCGCCGATACGCAGGGTCAGGTCGAGCACCCGCGGTACCGAGGGACCGCTCTCGTCCTCCTTGCGCGTCGCCTCGGGCACCGGCCGCTCACCCACCGGCAGCCGCAGCATCGTCCGCATCCGGTCCTGCCACGGCGCGTCCTGCGAAAGCCGCACCAGGGGCACCCCGTACGCCGGGGTGAAGGCGGGCGGCGAGTTCTTCGCCGAGTAGGTGGCGGGCGGCGCGAACGCCGAACCCTCCTGCTCGGCCGGCGGCTCCGGCGTCAGCCCCGGGGGAAGGGCGAACTCGGAGGTCGGGTGCTCCTCCTCGGGCGGCGCGGGCTGCTCCACACCGGCCGGCGGCACGAACGCGCTCCGTGCCTCGTCCGACTGCGGCTTCCGGTCCTCCGGAGCTCCCTCGGGATCCCCGCCCGGACCGTTCTTCGAGCCGTCCGGCTCCGCCACCACTCTGTCCGCCTCACTCCCTGGGAACCGTGAATTCCAGTATGAGTGTGCGACGGATGTGCGAAAGGCGGTGCACCCAAGGGGTGCACCGCCTTCACGCCTTCAGTGCAGAACCGGCTCAGTGGCCGCCCTGCTCCTTGGCGCGCGCGTACGACTTCTCGATCTCTTCCTCGGCCTCGGCGCGGCCGACCCAGTCGGCGCCCTCGACCGACTTGCCCGGCTCCAGGTCCTTGTAGACCTCGAAGAAGTGCTGGATCTCCAGGCGGTCGAACTCCGCCACGTGGTGGATGTCCCGCAGGTGCTCCATGCGCGGGTCCGTGGCCGGGACGCACAGCAGCTTGTCGTCGCCGCCCGCCTCGTCCGTCATACGGAACATGCCGATGGCGCGGCACTTGATCAGGCAGCCCGGGAACGTGGGCTCGTCGAGGATGACGAGCGCGTCCAGCGGGTCGCCGTCCTCACCGAGGGTGTTCTCGACGTAGCCGTAGTCGGTCGGGTAGGCCGTCGACGTGAACAGACGACGGTCCAGGCGGATGCGACCCGTCTCGTGGTCGACCTCGTACTTGTTACGCGATCCCTTGGGGATCTCGATGAGAACGTCGAACTCCACGGGTGGCTCCTCCTGAATCAACACAAGTGAATGCTCGCGACGACGCGCGGTGATTAAGTGTCCCTCACGCACGTGTGTGATCGCGAAAGGGGCTGGTCAGCAATGCCCGAGCCGAGGATGTGGCAGCTCACGGCGGGCTCCGCCGCCCTCGGACTGGCCCTGGCCGCCGTGGCGGTGACCGCGGCCGGTCCGTGGGACTCGGGTCAGCGTACGGCGGAGCGGGCCCGCGCCGCCGCCCCGAAGGCGGGTGGCGCACATCACGCCCCGCCCGCCGCCCCCGCCCCGCCGAAGCGCCCCGCGCCCGCCCCGAGCGCCCCCGGCGTCCTCACCGCCCTGCACGCCCCGGCGCCCGCCGGACGCCCCGCGGACCTCGCCGCCCTCCTCGTACCGCTCCTCGCCGACCCCGGGCTCGGCCCGCTGCGGACGGCCTCCGTCGTCGACACCGCCACCGGCAAGCAGTTGTACGGCGAGGGCGCCGGCACCCCCATGACCCCCGCGTCCACGGTCAAGATCGCCACCGCCGCGGCCGCGCTCTCCGCCCTCGGCCCCGACCACCGCATCGCCACCTCCGTCACCGCCGCCCCCGACGGACGGACCGTCACCCTCACCGGCGGCGGCGACCCCACGCTCGACCCGGCCCGCCTCAAGGCCCTCGCGACCGACACCGCCCGCGCCCTCACCGCACGCGGCCACACCTCCGTACGCCTCACGTACGACACGAACCTCTACCCGGGCCCCTCGATCCACCCCATCGGCCCCAACGAGAACATCGCCCCCGTCGTCGCCCTCATGACCGACGAAGGGCGCCTCGACGACAGCGAGAGCGGCCCCGCTCCCCGCACCGGCGACCCCGCGGGCGACACCGCCGCCGCCTTCGCCGGCCACCTCGCCGACGCCGGCATCAAGGTCACCGGCGACCCGGCCCCCGGCCGCACCCCGAAGGCCGCCCCCCTCGCCCGTACCCACTCCGCCCCCCTCGCCGACCTCGTCGAGCACACCCTCACCCACAGCGACAACGACCTCGCCGAAGCCCTCGCCCGGCAGACCGCCCTCGCCCGCAAGAAGCCCGCGAGCTTCGACGGCGCCGCCCAGGCCGTCCGGGAGGAACTCGCCCGCCTCGGCCTCCCCGTCGCCGGAGCCCGCTTCGCCGACGGCAGCGGACTCGACCGCCGCGACCGCGTCTCCGCCGCCCTCCTCACCGGACTCCTCACCCGAGCGGCCGACCCCGCCCGCCCCGCCCTGCGCCCGCTCCTCACCGGACTGCCCGTCGGCGGCTTCACCGGCACGCTCGCCGGCCGCTTCGACACCGCGCCGGCCACCGAGGGCGCCGGACTCGTCCGCGCCAAGACCGGCACCCTGACGGGCGTCAACACCCTCGCCGGAACCGTCGTCACCGCCGACGGACGCCTCCTCGCCTTCGCGTTCCTCGCCGGCAGCACCCTCTCCCCGTACGAGGCGCAGCCCGCCCTCGACCGCCTCTCCGCCGCCCTCGTCGCACAGGACTGACCACCCCCGCCCCGGCGTCGACACCGCCCCCGACCCGCACGGACGCCGTCCCGACCCGCACGGAAGCCGTCCCGAACCCACCCCGAACAGCCTTCGAGACCGTACGGTTGACGCATGACGAGCATCGGTGGCGCAGGCACATCCGGGATGGTCGACTGGAACCTCGCGGTCGCGACCGCGACCCGCCTCGTGCGGCCCGGACCCGAAGTCAGCCGCGACGAAGCCCGCGAGGTCGTCGCCGAACTCCGCAAGCACGCCAAGGCCTCGGAGGAACACGTCCGCGCCTACACGCGGATGTTCCCCGAGGGCACGGACACCCGGACCATCGCCGACACCCCCGTCCTCGTCGTCGACCGGGCCGGTTGGATCAAGGCCAACGTCGCCGGCTTCCGCGAGCTCCTCACCCCGCTCCTCGGCAAGATGCAGGACCGCCGCTCCAACACCCCCGGCAACGCCGTCCTCGGAGCCGTCGGAGGCAAGGTCACCGGCGTCGAACTCGGCATGCTGCTGTCGTTCCTCGCCTCCCGCATCCTCGGCCAGTACGAGACCTTCGCCCCCGCCACCCGAGAGCTCCCCGCCGGGGCCAACGGCGGCGGACGACTCCTCCTCGTCGCCCCCAACATCGTCCACGTCGAACGCGAACTCGAAGTCTCCCCGCACGACTTCCGGCTCTGGGTCTGCCTCCACGAGGAGACCCACCGCACCCAGTTCACCGCCGTCCCCTGGCTCCGCGACCACCTCCAGGGCGAGATCCAGTCGTTCCTCGCCGCCACCGACGTCGACCCCGGCACCGTCGTCGAACGCCTCCGCGAGGCCGCGCAGACCCTCGCCGGCGGCCGCCCCGAAGCCGAGGAGGGCGAACCCGCCCCCTCCCTCGTCGAGCTCGTCCAGACCCCCGAACAGCGCGAGATCCTCGGCCGCCTCACCGCCGTCATGTCCCTCCTCGAAGGCCACGCCGACTACGTCATGGACGGCGTCGGGCCCCAGGTCGTGCCCTCCGTCGCCGAGATCCGCGAGAAGTTCCAGCAACGCCGCGCACGCGGCGCCTCCCGCCTCGACCTCGCCCTCCGCAAGCTCCTCGGCCTCGACGCCAAGCTCCGCCAGTACCGCGACGGCGAGCGCTTCGTCCGCGCCGTCGTCGACCAGGTCGGCATGGACGGTTTCAACCGCGTCTGGACCTCGCCCAACACGCTCCCCACCAAGACCGAGATCGCCGCCCCCGCCGACTGGATCGCGAGGGTGCACCGTAAGGCAGACTCCTGAGACAGGAGCGGCACACGGCACAGGAACACGTCGGAACGCCCCACCAATCACCCATCCGAGGGACCCTGGGCATGGGGTGAGGCGTGCAATGCTCGGGTAACGGCCGGGTTTCTGTCACCATCGACGCACTCTGAGTGACCGAACCCCCCTTTCCGACCGTTAAGACTCCGACCGAGGCACCCCACCCCATTCACGAAGGGCACCGGACATGGGTCCCCATCCTGCGGTCGCGGCGATACGCCTGGCGGTCCGCCGCGTACTCCACGACGTTCTCACCGAGCACCAGACCGACCCCGCCCCCGCACGCGACGCACACACCCCCCTCGTGCTCGTCGCCTGCTCCGGAGGCGCCGACTCCATGGCGCTCGCCTCCGCCCTCGCCTTCGAGGCCCGCAAGCTTCCCGTGCGCGCCGGCGGCATCACCGTCGACCACGGGCTCCAGGACGGCTCCGACACCCGCGCGGGCGAGGTCGTCGCCCGCATGACCGCCCTCGGCCTCACCCCCTCAGAGGCCGTCGCCGTCACCGTCGGCCGCGAAGGAGGCCCCGAGGCCGCCGCACGCGACGCGCGGTACGCGGCCCTCGACGCCGCCGCCGAGCGCCACGGAGCCGCCGCGATCCTCCTCGGCCACACCCGCGACGACCAAGCGGAAACCGTCCTGCTCGGGCTCGCCCGGGGCTCCGGCATCCGCTCGCTCTCCGGCATGGCCGCGATCTCCGGCGCCTCCGGCCGCTACCGGCGCCCCTTCCTCCAGCTCGACCGCCAGACCGTCCGCAAGGCCTGCGTCGCACAGGAACTCGCCGTCTGGGACGACCCCCACAACAGCGACCCCGCCTACACCCGCTCCAGGCTCCGCCACGAGGGCCTCCCCGCCCTCGAGAAGGCCCTCGGCAAGGGCGTCGTCGAAGCCCTCGCCCGAACGGCCCAGCTCTCCCGCGACGACGCCGACGCCCTCGACACCTGGGCCGCCGACGCCGAGACCCGCGTACGCGACGAGGCGGGCGCCCTGGAGTGCGCCAAGCTCTACGGCCTGCCCCCCGCCGTACGCCGCCGCGTCCTGCGCCGCGCCGTCATCGCCGAGGGCGCACCCGCCGGCTCCCTCTTCGCCCGCCACATCGAAGAAGTCGACCGGCTCATCACCGGCTGGCGCGGCCAAGGGGCCATCAACCTGCCCGGCCGCGTCGAAGCCCGCCGCCAGGGTGGCAGACTGGTCATCCGGCAAGGCTGACGCACGCTGCAACGAAAGTGACCCGGGTGAACGAGAAGGACATGGGCACCGACCTCCAGTCGGTGCTCATCACCAAGGAAGAGATCGACGCCAAGCTGGCAGAGCTGGCCGCGAAGATCGACGCGGAATACGCGGGCAAGGACCTGCTCATCGTCGGCGTCCTCAAGGGCGCGGTGATGGTGATGGCGGATCTGGCTCGCGCCCTTTCCACTCCCGTCACCATGGACTGGATGGCCGTGTCCTCCTACGGCGCCGGCACCCAGTCCTCGGGCGTCGTCAGGATCCTCAAGGACCTCGACACCGACATCAAGGGCAAGCACGTCCTGATCGTCGAGGACATCATCGACTCCGGCCTGACCCTGTCCTGGCTCCTGTCGAACCTCGGCTCGCGCGAGCCCGCCTCCCTCGAGGTCTGCACGCTGCTGCGCAAGCCCGAGGCCGCGAAGGTCGCGATCGACGTCAAGTGGATCGGTTTCGACATCCCCAACGAGTTCGTCGTGGGCTACGGCCTCGACTACGCCGAGAAGTACCGGAACCTTCCGTTCGTCGGCACGCTCGCCCCGCACGTCTACGGCGGCTGACCGCCCCCGGCGACGGACCCGCTGTACGGGGAACCCGCACCGCCTTCCCCCCGTTGAACCATGGGAAGGCGGTCGCGGGCGACGATGCTGAGGTACCGTCCGAAGAACAGCTTTTTCACACAGCAGCTCTCACAGCAGCATTTTCCTACGGGCAGGAGGGACGGGGCGTTCTCGCTCCGTATGGATGGACGTGAAGCGATACTTCCGTGGGCCGGTCATGTGGATCGTGCTGGCCGTCCTCGCCGTGGTCGTGCTGATGCAGGTCGTCGGCTCGTCCGAGGGCTACAAGACGGTGGACACCGGCAAGGTCGTCCAGGCGATCGACAAGAACCAGGTCAAGCAGGCAAAGGTCACCACCGGTGACGAGCAGATCATCAAGATCGAGCTCGTCGACGGTCAGAAGATCGACAACAGCAGCAAGGTCCAGGCCAGCTACATCGGCTCCCAGGGCGTCGACGTCGCGGACAAGCTGCAGGAGAAGTTCGAGGCCGGGCAGATCGAGAAGGGCTACACCGTCTCCCCGACGAAGCAGTCGCCCTTCGTCTCGATCCTGCTCTCCCTCCTCCCCTTCGTCCTCATCGTGGTCGTCTTCCTCTTCCTGATGAACCAGATGCAGGGCGGCGGCTCCCGCGTCATGCAGTTCGGCAAGTCCAAGGCGAAGCTCATCACCAAGGACACGCCGAAGACCACCTTCGCCGACGTCGCGGGCTCGGACGAGGCCGTCGAGGAACTCCACGAGATCAAGGAATTCCTCCAGGAGCCGGCGAAGTTCCAGGCCGTCGGCGCCAAGATCCCCAAGGGCGTCCTGCTCTACGGCCCGCCCGGAACCGGCAAGACGCTCCTCGCGCGCGCCGTCGCCGGCGAGGCCGGGGTGCCGTTCTACTCGATCTCCGGCTCCGACTTCGTCGAGATGTTCGTCGGTGTCGGTGCCTCCCGGGTCCGTGACCTCTTCGAGCAGGCCAAGGCCAACGCGCCCGCCATCGTCTTCGTCGACGAGATCGACGCCGTCGGACGCCACCGCGGTGCCGGCCTCGGCGGCGGTCACGACGAGCGTGAGCAGACGCTCAACCAGCTGCTCGTCGAGATGGACGGCTTCGACGTGAAGGGCGGCGTCATCCTGATCGCCGCCACGAACCGGCCCGACATCCTCGACCCCGCCCTCCTGCGCCCCGGACGCTTCGACCGGCAGATCGCCGTCGACCGCCCGGACATGCAGGGCCGTCTGGAGATCCTCAAGGTCCACCAGAAGGGCAAGCCGGTCGCACCGGACGTCGACCTCGGCGCCGTCGCCCGACGCACCCCCGGCTTCACCGGCGCGGACCTCTCCAACGTCCTCAACGAGGCGGCGCTCCTCACCGCCCGCAGTGACCAGAAGCTGATCGACAACGCGGCACTGGACGAGGCGATCGACCGAGTGGTCGCGGGCCCGCAGAAGCGGACCCGGATCATGTCGGACAAGGAGAAGAAGATCACCGCGTACCACGAGGGCGGCCACGCCCTCGTCGCGGCGGCCTCGCCGAACTCCGACCCCGTCCACAAGATCACCATCCTGTCCCGCGGCCGCGCCCTGGGCTACACGATGGTCCTGCCGGACGAGGACAAGTACTCGACCACCCGCAACGAGATGCTCGACCAGCTGGCGTACATGCTGGGCGGCCGTGCGGCCGAGGAGCTCGTCTTCCACGACCCGACGACGGGTGCGGCGAACGACATCGAGAAGGCCACGGCCACCGCTCGCGCGATGGTCACGCAGTACGGCATGACCGAGCGTCTCGGCGCGATCAAGTTCGGTGGCGACAACACCGAGCCCTTCCTCGGCCGTGAGATGGCGCACCAGCGCGACTACTCGGAAGAGGTCGCGGCGCTGGTCGACGAAGAGGTCAAGAAGCTCATCGAGACCGCGCACAACGAGGCCTGGGAGATCCTCGTCGAGAACCGTGACGTCCTCGACAACCTGGTCCTCGCCCTCCTGGAGAAGGAGACGCTGGGCAAGGAGGAGATCGCCGAGATCTTCACCCCCATCGTCAAGCGCCCGGCCCGCCCGGCCTGGACCGGCTCCTCCCGCCGTACCCCGTCCACGCGTCCGCCGGTGCTCTCCCCCAAGGAGCTCGCCCTGACGAACAGCGCGAACGGCTCGGCGTCCCCCGCGGTCGACACCACGAAGGGCATCGAGATCGCCCCGGTGGACACCCCGGAGGACTGACTGCTCCACCCCGGAATGGCTGCCGCGCCCCCACAGGTTCTAGCCTGTGGGGGCGCGGCATTTCGCGCACATCAGTCAGACGGAACGAGGCACAGAGATGACCGACCCGGTGACGCTGGACGGCGAGGGCACGATCGGCGATTTCGACGAGAAGCGCGCCGAAGCGGCCGTACGCGAGCTCCTCATCGCGGTCGGCGAGGACCCGGACCGCGAGGGGCTTCGGGAGACGCCGGGGCGGGTGGCTCGGGCGTACAGGGAGCTTTTCGCGGGGCTGCGGCAGACACCCGAGGAAGTGCTCACGACGACGTTCGACCTCGGTCACGACGAGATGGTCCTCGTGAAGGACATCGAACTGACGTCCATGTGTGAACATCATTTGCTCGTATTCCATGGCGTAGCCCACATTGGCTATATTCCGGCCGAATCAGGCAAAATCACCGGCCTGTCGAAGCTGGCGCGCCTGGTTGACGTCTTCGCTCGCCGCCCCCAGGTGCAGGAGCGTCTGACGACGCAGATCGCCGACTCGCTGATGGAGATCCTGGAGGCGCGTGGTGCGATCGTCGTGATCGAGGCCGAGCACATGTGCATGTCTCTACGCGGAGTCCGCAAGCCGGGCGCGAAGACGACGACCTCGGCGGTACGAGGTCAACTTCGTGACGCTACTACACGCGCTGAGGCTATGTCCCTGATATTGGCCCGCTCGTAGCGGACTGCCCGCCTTGCTCCATACCGTCCGGATCAGTGGAGTTGATCGCTGATCAAGGGGGCGGTATGGGGTACGGACCGACCAGCAAGATGCTGGTCAATCTGGTGGACGGCTGCACGCAGGCCAAGAAGGTGGTGCCGGGCAGCGCGATGTGGACGCTGGACGGCGACCGGACGGTGCAGACCACGGTCGTGGACGTCTCGGCGGTGAAGGCGCGCGCCGCCGTCGACGTGGTCACGGACCACATGACGTTCTCCGCCAGTCCGGATCTGCTGCTGGCCACGCCGGACGGCTGGACGCACGCGGCGGACGTGGCGGGGAAGACGGTCGCCTGGACGCACGCGCGGAAGCTGTGCCGGGAGCGGCTGACGATCAGGCCCGGGTACGAGTTCGGCTACTTCATCGGCGCCACGTGTGCCGACGGCACGGTGGGCAAGAACTACGTGTCGCTGGTCGTGAACGAGGAGTACTTCGCGGCCCGGTACGCGACCGCGCTGACGGCCTGTACCGGACTCCCGGCCCGCCTTGAGGCGGTGACCCGGCCGTCCGGCTATCTGAAGCGGGACCTGCCGGGTTTCCGCGTGCGAGTGGTCTCCTCGTACCTCTCCGACGCGCTGCGGCACTACGCGGGTGGGGATGCCCATCACTTGCGCCAGGCGTTTCCGCGTGTGGTTCTGCGGGACATCGATACCTTCGACGGGTTCCTCGACGGGTACATCGAGGGGGACGGATGCCGTGCCAAGGGTCAGGGAGGCTGCCATGTCGTCAGTGCGAACGTTCCGTTCCTGGAGGAGCTGGCACAGATCATCGGAGCTCGGTTCACACCGCCGAAGCGAGGGCTGCGCTCACAGCTCTACGTGACGGACGGCTGGGCCGGCCGGGGCACTTTCGCCCCCGAAGAGCACCCCCTCGACCCGCCCGAGTCCTCCTGGATCAAGGTCCAAGAGGTCCGCCCCCGCCCCGCCCTGGGTACCAAGCCCTTCACCTTCTACGGCTACCGGCTCGCCCCGTACCCCACCTTCCTGGTGAACGGGCACCTCGTGCGCGAGCCCTGGTAGGGCCAGAGCCGGGCCCGGGAGCAGAGGTGGCAGCGGAGGCGGTTAGCCTGCGCGGATGATCGAGACGTTCGGCGGCGACCGCCACTTTCCTGACGCGCTGGCCGCTGTCGCCCGGGTCGAGTTCGTCTACGGCGAAGAGGGCGAGGGTGTCGACTTCGAGCCGTACGACGCCTTCGACTCCGCCGAGGAGACCACCGACTGGCTACGGCACTGGACCGGCAACCACGCGCTCGATGGCGGTGACTACCGCGTCTTCGGGCAGGACGGGACCGGCGGTCTCGCGGCGATCTGGCGTGTGCGGCCGGGGCAGCCGCTTGTCGAGCAGCCTGTGGTGTTCATGGGGTCGGAGGGCGAGCGCGGCGTGGTCGCCGGGAATGTGTCCGACTTCCTGTGGGTGCTGGCCGACGGCTTCGGGCCGATGGAGGCCGCTCTGTACGTGGAGCGGGAGGCGCGCCCGGATGCGGACCTGGCCGATCTGGCCGGGCGGTACGCGACCACGCCGCGCCGGGCCGCCCGGGAAATCGTCAGCGAGGCGCAGGCCGAGTTCGCGAGTTTCTCCGAGGATCTCGACGAGCTCTGCCGCTGAGCGCGGGAGACCTCGCCGGACAGGGAACTAGCTAGACCCGGGCCTTGCCCGGGTTCTCGTCGTCGTTCTCGGGGTCTTCCGGGAGTTTGCAGACGCGCTCCAGGAAGAGGGCGGCCGCGATGACGGCGATGCCCGCCGCCACCGAGAAGGCCGCGTAGAGGGCCTGGTCGCGGCGGGCCGGGACGTCGAGGGAGCCGAGGAGGAAGACGCCCGTGCCGCCGTACATGCCGGCGACGAGGGCGGCGACCAGGGCGCTCGCCTGGCCGAAGACCACCGCGCGGGCCGCCATCAGGGGCTCGACGCCCTTGGCGCCGGGGCGGCGCTCGCGCTGGGCCTTGAGGCGGGCGCGGATCGAGAGGGCGGTCGCGGTGAGGACCACCGCGATCACGGCCAGGACGATGGGCGCGGCGATCGGCACGCTGGGGAGGGTGCCGACCGTGTCCCAGAGCCGGGCGGCACCCCAGGAGAGGATGCCGGCGACGAGGAACAGTCCGGCGAGCACCTTCAGCCGCAGTTGTTTCACCGGGGTTCCTTCGCGTGGTCGTCGTCGGTCGTCGTCGTGGGCGGTCTGCCACGAAGCGTAACGACTACTCGGGCAGACGGAGTTCCAGGTCGGCGCGGCGGGCGATGCCCTGGTCGCCGAGGGAGGTGAGCAGCGCGGCGACGGCGCCGTGGCCGGGGAGCTGAGCCTCGGGGTCCACGTCGTGCCAGGGGGCGAGGACGAAGGCGCGCTGGTGGGCGCGGGGGTGCGGGAGGGTGAGGACGGGGTCCTCGGAGATCACGTCCGCGTAGGCGACGATGTCGACGTCGATGGTGCGGGCGCCCCAGTGCTCCTCGCGGACGCGGTGGAAGGCCTCCTCGACGGCGTGGGCCCGCTCCAGGAGGGAGGAGGGCGGCAGGGTCGTCTTCACGAGCGCGACGGCGTTGAAGTACGCGGGCTGGGTGCCGGGCTCGACGCCCCAGGGCTCCGTCTCGTACACGGGGGAGACGGCCTTGACCCGGAGGCCGGGGGTGTCCGCGAGGGCGTCGACGGCGCCCTGGAGGGTCTCCAGGCGGTTGCCGAGGTTGGCGCCGAGGGCCACGACGGCCCAGCGGGGGTTGGACAGCGTCGTGTCGGCGGCGTCGACGGTCGCGACGACGGAGGCCGGTACGGGCTGGACGGTGGGGTCGCTCTGCGTCGGCTTCATCGTCGGCTCCGGGTGATCGTGATGGTCACGTCGTCGAACGGCACGGTGATGGGCGCGTCCGGTTTGTGGACGACGACCTCCACCTCTTGTACCCCGGCGTGGCTGAGGCATTGCTGGGCGATGCGCTCGGCGAGCGTTTCGATGAGGTCGACGGGCTCGCCCTGGACGACGTCGACGACCTCTTCGGCGACGATCCCGTAGTGCACGGTCTTCGTCAGGTCGTCGTCGGCGGCCGCCGGGCGGGTGTCCAGGCCGAGGACCAGGTCCACGATGAAGGTCTGGCCCTCCTCGCGCTCCTTGGGGAAGACGCCGTGATGGCCCCGGGCCTTGAGGCCGCGCAGCGCGACACGATCCACGCGAATCACTCCTGCTGTCGTAGTTCGGTGGCCACGCAGCCGGGTGCGGACGGCCGGGTGTCCGACATCGAATCTACCTGCGGGGACCGACAGCGCTTGCCTGCGGGGGGCCGTGGGCGGGTCCGGAGGGCGGGTGGCGGGGCGGTTACGGGGTGTCGCCGCCGGGCTCCTCGTCCGCTGTTTCCTCGGTCTCCGTGAGGACCGGGGAGGCGTGGTGGGACCAGATCCGCCAGCCGTCGGGTGTGTGGCGGAACACATTGGTGGCGACGACGAGCTGACCGACGAGGGGTCCCAGTTCGGCGCCGTCCTCGGCGGGGCCGCCGCTGAGGATGTTCTCGGTGCAGGTGACGACGGCGGTGCGGCCGGCGAGGGAGATGTTGAGGTCGGTGAGGAAGAACTGGATGTACTCGGTGTTCGCCATGATCAGCGCGTACGAGCGGAGCACCTCGCCGCGGCCGGTGAGGACGGGCCAGCCGGGGTGGACGCAGGTGATGGGGGTGGCGCCGTCGTCGAGCCAGAGCGCCGAGACGCCTTCGAAGTCGCCGGTCTCCATCGCCTCGTAGAAGGCGGTGTTGGCGGCTTCGACGGCCGCCTCGTCGGTGCCGCGGCTCACGCGGCTCCCTCGACGGCGCGGGCGACCCGTACGGCGTCGGCGGTGGCCCGGACCTCGTGGACGCGGACGGCCCACGCGCCCGCGTGGGCGGCGAGGGCGGAGACGGCGGCGGTGGCGGCGTCTCGTTCGCGCGCGGGCGGCGGTGCGGCGCCCTCGCGGGCGAGGACGTGGCCGAGGAAGCGCTTGCGGGAGGCGGCGACGAGGAGGGGGCGGCCGAGGGCGCGGAGTTCGGGGAGGTGGGCCACGAGGGCGAGGTCGTGGGGGGCGAGCTTGGCGAAGCCGAGGCCCGGGTCGACGACGATGCGCTCGGGGTCGATGCCGCCGTCGACGACGGCCTCCAGGCGGGTGCGGAGTTCGCCGACGACCTCGGTGACGACGTCGTCGTACACGGCGAGGCTGTTCATGTCCTGGCTGAATCCGCGCCAGTGCATGACGACGAAGGGGACCTCGGCGGCGGCGACGGCGGGGACCATGCCGGGGTCGGCGAGGCCGCCGCTGACGTCGTTGACGAGGAGGGCGCCGGCTTCGACGGCACGGGCGGCGACACGGGCGCGCATGGTGTCGACGGAGACGGTGACGCCTTCGGCGGCGAGGCCGCGGACGACGGGGACGACGCGGCGGAGTTCCTCCTCCTCGTCGACGCGGCTGGCGCCGGGCCGGGTGGACTCGCCGCCGACGTCGACGAGGTCGGCGCCCTCGGCGACGAGGTCGAGGCCGTGTTTGACGGCGGCCGTGGTGTCGAACCAGCGGCCGCCGTCGGAGAAGGAGTCGGGGGTCACGTTGACCACGCCCATGACCGCGCAGCGGTCCCACTCCGGCAGGCCCCGGGCCGTACCCCGGTCGATCGTCGTACTCATGTGTCCAGCGTAGGGCCCGGAGGCGGCTTCAGGCCGCCCGGACCTCGCGCTCCGAGGGGGCGGGGACGATGTGGGCGCAGGGGCGCGGGGCGGGGGCGGGGCGCCTGCGGGTGAAGGGGCGGGGCAGTGCGAGGTTCACGAAGCCCTCGGCCTGCATGGCGGCGAAGCCGATGCGGGGGAGGTCGCGGCTCTTGCGGTAGACGACGAAGCGGGGTTCCCAGCGGGGTCGGAACTTGGCGTTGAACTTGTACAGCGACTCGATCTGGAACCAGCGGGAGAGGAAGACGAGGAGTCCGCGCCAGACGCGCAGGACGGGGCCGGCGCCGATCTTCTCGCCGCGGGCGAGGGCCGCGCGGAACATGGCGAAGTTGAGGGACACGCGCGCGATGCCGAGGCCGGGGGAGGCCTGGAGGGCGGCGACGATGAGGAGCTCGTTCATGCCGGGGTCGGCGGAGCGGTCGCGGCGCATGAGTTCGAGGGACATGCCGTCCGGTCCCCAGGGGACGAAGTGGATGATCGCCTTGAGGTCGCCGTAGGCGGAGTCGGCGGCGTGGTCGGTGTCGTCGCCCGCGTCGGTCTTGTGGGCGGTCGCTATCACGGCGTCTCCGTCGCCGGGGGCGCCGATGCGGCCGAGGGCCATGGAGAAGCCGCGTTCGGTGTCGGTGCCGCGCCAGTCGGCGGCGGCGCGGCGGACCTGTTCGAGTTCGGCGTCGTCGAGGTCACGGACGCGGCGGACCCGGGTGGTGTAGCCGTTGCGCTCGATGCGCTTGACCATCTGGCGGACGTTGCGCATGGCCCGTCCGGAGAGGGAGAAATCCGCGACGTCGACGACCGCCTCGTCGCCGAGTTCGAGGGCGTCGAGGCCGGTCTCGCGGGTCCAGACCTGGCCGCCGGTCTCGGAGCAGCCCATGACGGCGGGGGTCCAGGAGTGGGCCTTGGCCTCGTCCATGAAGCGTTCGATGGCGCCGGGCCAGGCCTCGACGTCGCCGATGGGGTCGCCGCTGGCGAGCATGACGCCGGAGACGACGCGGTAGCAGACGGCGGCCTTTCCGCTGGGGGAGAAGACGACGCCCTTGTCGCTGCGGAGCGCGAAGTGGCCGAGGGAGTCGCGGCTGCCGTGCTGGTCGAGGAGGGCGCGCAGCCGGACCTCGTCCTCGTCGGTGAGCCGGGCCGCGGGGTGCTCGGGGCGGAAGGCGAGGTAGATGGTGGTGAGGGCGGTGAGCATGCCGAGCGCGCCGAGGGAGTAGCCGACGGTCCAGTCCACGCCGTTGCTGTAGCCGACGGGGCCTTCGACGCCGAACAGTCCGTAGAGGACGTGTTCGAGGCGGTCGGCGAGGCTGGGGCTGCCGATGACGCGGCGCGGGTGGGCGCTGACGATGACGAGGCCGAGGGCGATGGATCCGGCGCCCATGACGACGAAGTTGGCGAGGGCGCGCCAGCGGCTGCGCGGGTCGGGCAGGGCGGCGAACTCGCCGCGGTGGCGCAGGAGGAGCGCGAGGAGTACGAGGGAGAGGAGGGCGCCGAGGACGGAGTGGCGCCAGACGAACTGGGCGACGGCGCCGAGGGGAAGGAGGACGACGGCGGCGCGCCAGGCGCGGCGCTTGTGCCGCTTGAGGCCGTGGGCGAGGAGCAGCAGGAGGACGCCGGCGCTGAGGGAGAGGGCGGCGGAGAGGGGGCCGAGGGTGCCGGGGAGGACCTCCGCCATGGCGTGCATCCGGCTGGCGCGGAAGCGGGGGAAGACGCCTGCGGCGATGTCGATGAGGCCGATCAGGGTGCAGGCGGTGCCGACGAGCGCGGGGACCTTCTCGGGGCGGGGGCCGCGGAGAATCCGGCGTACCCGAACCGGAACCAATCCTGATTTGTCCCCATCTACTGTGACAGACATGGCTTCCCGTGCTTCCCGTGGTCCTGCGAAGGGTCCTTGACTCCGGTCGGGCCCTGCGGCGCGTTCGGCGGGCCGTTCCGGGTGGTGCGCCTTCTAGGACGGAGCCGTGCGGGGTCGGGTTCATCGGTTCACAGGAAATTCTCAGAAAGAAGGCTCGGTCGTCCCATGGGTCTCACCAGCAACAAAGTCCTCGTGGTGGCGGTCGCGCTGGCCGTGGCGCTGTTCCTCGTCACGGTCTGGCTCTGGCCGCGGCTCGCACGTCGTGGCTGGCGGGCGGTGGTGGGGCGGATCGGGTTGCTCCTGGTGACGCAGCTGGCGCTGTTCGCGGCGGTGGGCCTGACGGCGAATCGTTCCTTCCTCTTCTACGGCTCGTGGGCCGATCTGTTCGGGCAGGAGCAGGACATGGGCGTGGTCGTCGACCACGCGGCCGGTTCGAAGGACCTCAAGGTGGTGGGGACGCAGGGGCTCGACGTACCGGGCGGCGGCCGTCCGACGACCGCCGGCCAGATACAGAAGGTCGTCGTCGCGGGGGAGCGGTCCGGAATCGTCTCGCCGGCCTATGTGTACCTGCCGCCGGAGTACTTCCAGGCCAAGTACGCCCAGCGCACCTTCCCCGCCTCGGTGGTCCTGACGGGGTATCCGGGCACGGCGGAGAACCTGATCAAAGGGCTGAAGTACCCGAAGACGGCGTACCTCCAGGCGAAGGAGGGCCGGATGCAGCCGATGATCCTGGTGATGCTCCGTCCGACGGTGGCGCCGCCGCGGGACACCGAGTGCGTGGACGTGCCGGGCGGCCCGCAGACGGAGACCTTCTTCGCGGAGGACCTGCCGAAGGCGGTCTCGGAGACGTACCGGGTGGGCACGAAGCCCCGTAACTGGGGCTTCATGGGGAACTCCACGGGCGGGTACTGCGCGCTGAAGATCGCCCTGCACCACCCCGACCGGTTCGCCGCCGGGGCGGGATTCTCCGCGTACTACCGGGCGGCGGAGGATGTGACGACCGGCGACCTCTTCCACGGGAACGACAGTCTGCGCAAGCGGGGCGACCTGCTGTGGAGCCTGGACCACCGGCCGCAGGGCCCGTCGTCGTTCCTGGTGACGACGTCGAAGCAGGGCGAGGGCAACCGGCGGGGCACGCTCGACTTCATCAAGAAGGTGAAGAGCCCGGCGAAGGTCTCGTCGATCACGCTGAAGAGCGGCGGCCACAACTTCAACACCTGGAACCGCGAGATCCCGCCGGGTCTCGTCTGGATGAGCGGCAAGCTCAGCGCGACCTGAGCCCCGCTCAGGAAGCCGGGGCCGGGGCCGATGCCCGGCGCAGGGCACGGTGGACGCCCTCCGGAGTGAGGACGCCGATCGGCCGGCCGTCGTCGCCGGTGACCGTGAGCCGGCCCGTGTCGTGCTGGAGCAGCACGGCGAGGGCGTCCTTGAGCGAGGTCCCGAGCGGGACGGGGGCGGGGGCGCCGTCCCGGCTCCCGGGCTTGTCCGTCGCCGCGGCACCTCCCGCCGGTACGGGTTCGAGGTCGGCCTCCGTGACGGGCGTGACCGCGAGCCGCTTCAGGCCGCGGTCGCTGCCGACGAAGTCCGCGACGTACGGGGTGGCGGGGGAGCCGAGGACGGTCGCGGGCGCGTCGAACTGCTCGATGCGGCCCTGCCCGTAGACCGCCATGCGGTCGCCCATGCGGACGGCCTCCTCGATGTCGTGGGTGACGAGGAGGACGGTCTTGCGGACGGTGGCCTGGAGGGCCAGGAACTCGTTCTGGAGGCGCTCGCGGACCACCGGGTCGACGGCGCCGAAGGGTTCGTCCATGAGGAGGACCGGCGGGTCCGCGGCGAGCGCGCGGGCCACGCCGACGCGCTGACGCTGACCGCCGGAGAGCTGCGCGGGGTAGCGGGAGCCGTAGACGGCCGGGTCGAGGCCGACGAGGTCGAGGAGTTCGGCCGCGCGCGCGCGTGCCGCCGCCTTCTTCCAGCCGAGGAGGGCGGGGACGGTCGCGGTGTTGTCGAGGACCGTGCGGTGGGGGAAGAGCCCGACCTGCTGGATGACGTAGCCGATCTTGCGGCGCAGGGCGACGGGGTCGACGTCGGCGACGTCCTCGCCGTCGACGAGGACGCGGCCGGAGGTCGGCTCGACCAGTCGGTTCACCATCATCATCGTGGTCGTCTTGCCGCAGCCGGACGGCCCGACCAGGGTGACGAGTTCGCCCTCCGCCACCTCGAAGGAGAGGTCGTCGACGGCGGTGGTGCCGTCCGGATACCGCTTGGTCACGTGCTCGAACCGGATCATGGTTCCCCATTCTGGCCCCTGGATGCCGGGGGTGTGTGAAGGGCGTGTTGCCGCATTGTGGCGGGTCTCGGGGATTGTCGGTGCCGGGGGTTAGGGTCGTCATACATGCGTTCGGGAGATCGGCGACCCGGGGGGAGGGACGGATGAGCGCACCGAACTGTCTGGTCACGAACGACTGGATCTGCGGTGAGTATCTGCGCACGCGCGCCCAGGAGTTGACCGATGCCACGCTCCAGCATGTGGGAATCACGGCCGTGTCCGTGCTGATCGCGCTCGCCGTCGCGGTGCCGCTCGCGCTGCTCGTCCGGGCCGATCCGCGCTTCGCGGGACCCGTCCTCGGACTGACCACCCTGCTCTACACGGTGCCGTCGCTCGCCATGTTCTCCCTGCTGCTGCCCCTCTTCGGGCTCTCGTCGGCGCTCGTGGTGACCGGCCTCGTGCTGTACGCGCTGACGATCCTCGTACGGAACACGCTCGCGGGACTCGCCGCCGTGCCCGCCGAGACCCGGGAGGCCGCCCGGGGCATGGGGTACGGCTCGCTGCGCCTGCTGTGGCAGGTCGAACTGCCGCTGGCGCTCCCGGTGCTGATGGCGGGCATACGGATGGCGACGGTCTCCACGATCGCGCTGACGACGGTCGGTTCGGTCGTCGGCCGCGGCGGCCTCGGCAATCTCATCGAGGACGCGCTGCCCACCTTCTTCAAGGCGCAGATGCTCGCCGCCTCGGTGCTGTGCGTGCTGCTCGCCGTCGTCGCCGACCTGTTGCTCCTGGGACTCCAGCGGCTGCTCACGCCGTGGACCCGGATACGGACCGCGCCGGGAGGTGGGTGAGATGGGCGTAGTGACGGATGCCTGGGGCTGGCTCACCACCGGCGCGCACTGGACGGGCGAGGAGGGCGTCGGACAGCGGCTCGCCGAGCATGTGTACGTGAGCGGGGCGGCGCTGCTGATCGCCGCGGCGCTCGCACTGCCGCTGGGCCTCTGGCTCGGCCACCTCGGCCGGGGCGGGGCCCTCGCGGTGAACGTCTCGAACGTGGGGCGGGCGATCCCCGTCTTCGCGGTCCTCGCCCTGTTCATGGTGTCCCCCCTGCGGAACGCCGGATACGTGCCGACCGTCGTGGCCCTCGTGCTGTTCGCGATACCCCCGCTCCTCACCAACGCGTACGTGGGGGTGCGGGAGGTGGACCCGGCCGCGGTGCGGGCCGCGCGGGGCATGGGGATGACCGGCGGGCAGCTGTTCCGTCAGGTCGAACTGCCGCTGGCCCGGCCGGTGGTGATGACCGGGGTGCGCTCGGCGGCGGTGCAGGTGGTGGCCACGGCGACGGTCGCGGCGATGGTCGGCCAGGGCGGCCTGGGCCGGATCATCACGGCCGGCTTCGCCACCTACGACACGGCGCAGGTCGTCGCGGGCGCGGTCCTCGTGGCCCTGCTCGCCCTCCTGGTGGAGGGCGTCCTGGTGGGCGCCGACCGGCTGTTCTTTCCACGCTTCGAGCCACGACGTGATCAACGATTCGAGCCACGGCCCGGCCAACGACGTGATCAACGATTCGATCGACTGAGCAAACGCTGACTGGGGATGGGTGATCTCGTGAACAGGGTCTCGCGTATCGCGGGCGCGGTGCTGGGGACGGCGGCGCTGACCGTCGCGCTGGCCGCGTGCGGCGGTGACAGCCTGGAGGAGGGCAAGAAGAAGGGCTCGGGAGACGCCGGGGGCGCCGGGAACTCCGGCGGCGCGGAGAAGGGCTCCCTGGTGGTCGGCGCGGCGGCCTTCACCGAGGCCAAGGTGCTCGCCGAGCTGTACGCCCAGGCGCTGCGGGACGCCGGATACTCCGTATCCATCACCACCGTGAAGAATCGCGAGCTGTACGAGCCCTCGCTGGAGAAGGGCGAGATCGACGTCGTCCCCGAATACGCGGCGACCATCGCGGAATTCCTCAACGCGAAGGTGAACGGGCCGAAGGCGCCCGAGGAGAAGCCGGTCGCCTCCGGTGACGCGACGGCCACGGTCGAGGCGCTGCGGAAGCTCGCCGAACCGCGCGGCCTGAAGGTGCTCGCGGTCGGTGAGGCGGTCGATCAGAACGCGTTCGCGGTGACGAAGGAATTCGCCGAGAAGAACAAGCTGAAGACGCTTTCCGATCTCGGCGGCTCGAAGCTGAAGGTGAAGATCGCCGCCGGTGACGAATGCGCGGTACGGCCGTTCTGCGCGCCCGGCCTGAAGAAGACGTACGGGATCGACGTGACCGGGATCGACCCCAAGGGCGTCGGCACCCCGCAGGCCAAGCAGGCGGTGAAGGACGGGGTGGACCAGCTGGTCCTGACGACCACCACGGACGCCACCGTCGACAGTTACGGCCTGGTCTTCCTCGAAGACGACAAGAAGCTGCAGAACGCCGACAACGTGCTGCCCGTGGTCAACGCCAAGGACGCCGGTTCCGCCGACATAGCCGCCGCCCTGGACAAGATCACCAAGGTGCTGACCACAGCGGATCTCGCCGAACTCAACCGTAAGGTCGATGCCGAGCGGGCGAAGCCGGAGGACGTCGCCAAGGAGTATCTGGAGACGAAGGGGCTGCTCAACAAGTAGGCGTCGGGTGAGGGGCGTCGGCCCGAAGCGGAACCGGAACGGTGGATATCCACTTCTGGTGACGAGAAGTGGCCAAGAGATTGCCGGGCCGACACCCCACGCGCCGCCTACGCACGGTAAATTTCAGGCCATGCCACGTGGACGCCACCGCCATTCCCCGCCTCTGCACAAGCTGCTGCCGCCCTCCGCGGTCGCCGGCGCCGCGGTCGTGTGTGCCGCGGCCGCCTGGCTGCCCGGTGACCTGATCGTCGTACGGCTGCTCGCGGGCGCCGCGGCGGCCGCCGCCGTCACCGGTGCCGTCCTCATGCGCAGTTGGGACCGGAGCGCCGGACTGCGGGTCGCCGAGCTCGACCGGGCGCGCACCGCCGACCAGTGGAAGGCCGAGGAGCGCGTCGCCGAGCTGGAGTCCGACCTCGAAGAGGCCCGCGCGCTCCGCTCCCGGCTCGACGCGAAGCTCCGCGCCAAGCGCGTGGAGCTGGCCGGGCTGCGCGGCGAGCACGCCGATCTGCTCCGCCGGTACGCCACGGCCGAGACCGAGCGGGCCAGCGCGCTGGAGGGCGCCCGTGTCCTGGCGCTGGAGTCGGCGGCCAGTACGGCGGGCGACCCCAAGGCGCTGACCGCCGGGGGCTCCACGCCCACTCCCGAGGACTACCGCCGCGCCGCCCAGGCCCTGCGCGACCTCCCGCGCAACGCCGCGGCGCAGCAGGCCCGCCGCACCATCGAGGCCGCCCGCGCGCGTGACCTCGCCGAGCGTGCCCGGGAGACGGAGGAGCCGCAGGGGAAGCACGCGGCGGCAGCCGGAACCGAGCACAGCCGTCCGGCCGCCGCCGCCCTCGCGCTCCCGCCGGCCGCGCCGGTCCCGCCCCCCTCCACGAGGGTCCCGGCGGTCCCGACGGCGTCCGCGATCGTCCCGTACGCGGCCCGCAGGCCCGTCCCGCGCCCCGAAGGCGGCTTCGACTTCTTCGGTATGCAGAAGGCGGCGGCGATCGAGGCCGTGCAGCACACCGACCTCGCCGACGTCGTGGGCGAAGAGGTCCTGGAGGAGGCCCTCGCGGCGCAGTCCCCGCTCGGTGCCCCGCTCCTCACCCCGATCAGCCCCACGGGCACGCCGGGCAACCCGCTGGCCCCGGCACAGACGCAGGCGGTCGGCCAGGTCATCGACCTGACGGCCCACGACGAGACCGAGCAGCTGGACGTGGCGGAACTCCGGGGCGCGGTGAATTCCTGACCCGCCGCCCACACCACTCCTGTGTGGGCACACGCCGCGCCCCGCTCCCACCCGCCGTGTGGGCACACGCCGCGCCCCGCTCCCACCCGCCGTGTGGGCACACGCCGCCCCGCTCCCACCCGCCCTGCGGGACGATTGCCCACAACGGGCGGGGCGGGGCTACTTGTCGATGTCGCCCACGACGAAGAACAGCGACCCCAGGATCGCCACCATGTCCGCGACCAGCGTCCCCGGCAGCAGTTCCACCAGCGCCTGGATGTTGTTGAACGACGCCGAGCGCAGCTTCAGCCGGTACGGGGTCTTCTCCCCCTTGGACACCAGGTAGTAGCCGTTGACGCCCAGCGGATTCTCGGTCCACGCGTACGTGTGGCCCTCCGGCGCCTTGAGCACCTTCGGCAGCCGCTGGTTGATCGGCCCCGGCGGCAGCTCCGCCATCCGGTCCAGGCACGCGTCCGCGAGGTCCAGGGAGTTGTGCGTCTGCTCCAGCAGGCACTCGAACCGGGCCAGGCAGTCGCCCTCCTCGCGCACCGCGACCCGCAGGGTGTCCTGGAGCTCCCCGTAGGCCAGGTACGGCTCGTCGCGGCGCAGGTCGAAGTCGACGCCCGAGGCACGGGCGATGGGCCCCGACACCCCGTACGCGTGGACCGCCGCCGGGGACAGCACGCCGACCCCCCGCGTACGGCCCCGGAAGATCTCGTTGCCGAGGACGAGCCGGTCGTACACGTCCATCCGCGAGCGGACGTCGGCGACGGCCTGGCGGGCCCGGCCCAGCCAGCCGGCGGGCAGGTCCTCCTTGAGGCCCCCGACCCGGTTGAACATGTAGTGCATCCGGCCGCCGGAGACCTCCTCCATCACGGCCTGGAGCTCTTCGCGCTCCCGGAAGGCGTGGAAGACCGGAGTGATGCCGCCCAGTTCGAGGGGGTACGAGCCGAGGAACATCAAATGGTTGAGGACCCGGTTCAGCTCGGCGAGGAGCGTACGGGTCCACACCGCGCGCTCCGGGACCTCCATGCCCAGCATCCGCTCGACGGCCATGACCACGCCGAGCTCGTTCGAGAAGGCGGAGAGCCAGTCGTGACGGTTGGCCAGCATGATGATCTGCCGGTAGTCCCGCGCCTCGAAGAGCTTCTCGGCACCGCGGTGCATATAGCCGATGACCGGCTCGGCCTGCCGCACGACCTCGCCGTCGAGCACGAGCCGGAGCCGGAGCACACCGTGGGTCGAGGGATGCTGCGGCCCGATGTTCAGCACCATGTCGGTGCTCTCCGCCGCGCCGCCGATGCCGACCGTCGTCTCCGTCATGCGGTCAGTATCCCCCCTGGCCCGGAGGCTTCGTAGCCCCGCCCGGAACCCGCTGGGTCAGCCAGAGGAAGTCGCCGAGACCGCCGCGAGCGGTGAGCTCGGCGGCCTCCCCGGCGGAGGAGAGGGCACGGACGTACGCGACGGGATCGGTCGAGGCGAGCGAGAGCGGCGGCCGTCCGCCGGACACCCCGAGCCGGCCCAGAGCCTCCCGCTGCGTGACGATCTCGGACACCGGCAATCCACCGTGGCCGGCCTCGCCCCCGACCGCCGCCCCGCACGCGTCCAGCGCCACATGCGCCGTCACATCGCAGCTGCCGTCCGGGACCGGCGGGACCTCGCGGCCCGCCCGGAAGCCGGTCAGCGAGCCGAAGGGCGGTCGGGCCTCCCGTACGTGCGCGTAGTCCACGGCCACGGCGCGGCCCGCCGCCAGCGAGGCCACCGTCGACGCCCAGGCCTCGTCGCGCGGCCGGCCGATCTCGGCCCGTGTGCCCGGCTCCCGCAGGGGCCACCAGTGGGCCAGCCACTCCGCGTCCGCTCCGGACACGGGACCGCCGAGCCGCTCCGCGCCGTCCGCGCGGACCTCCACGTAGCGGGCCGTGCCCTCCGCGTCCGCCTCGGCGACGTCCACCGGCACGTTGTCGAGCCACTCGTTCGCGAAGACCAATCCCCGCACGCCCCGGGGCAGCCGGTCGGTCCACTCGATCCGGGGATCGAGCCCGGCGGGCCGCGCCGCACGCTCGACGGCGTACGCCCGCACCGTGAGACCGCTCGGGGAGCCGTCGCCGCCCGTAAGACCGCCCGTAAAGCCGCCCGTGAGACCGTCCGTAAGGCCTTCGGGCGAGCCCTCGCCGCGCCCGAGCGCCGTGAGGACGCCCGTGAGCAGCTCCCCCCGCCCCGCGCCCACGTCCACGAGATCGACCTCGGACGTTCCCAGCTCCTCCGCGACCTCGGCGAGCAGCCGGGCCACCGCCGACGCGAAGAGCGGGGAGGCGTGCACCGAGGTGCGGAAGTGCCCCGCAGGCCCCTCGGGCCGCAGATAGAAGCCCCCGGGGCCGTACAACGCCCGTTCCGTGGCCTGCCGCCACCCCTGCCACTGACACGTCTCATCCGTCACGCGCCCCAGTCTCCACCTCGGGGAGTACGGGTCCCGCGCCAAGGATCGACCCCACGGTTGATCCCTGCACCTATCTCCCTTCCCTACTCTGGGTGACGTGCAGCGCCTTTACGACTTCATCCGCAGACACCCGACGGGCGTCGACACCTTCTGGGCGGTCGTCCTCCTGGGGTTCTCCATGCTGTGGGTGGTGGCGGCCCGCTCGGGGACCGTGGAGGGCCATCCCCTCGGATACGGCCTCGTCGCCGTGTTGTTCTCCGTGGTCGTGGCCCTGCGCCGACGCGCCCCCGAGAAGATGCTGGTCCTCGCGGTCGTCCTCGGAGTGGCACAGCTCGGCTTCGGCCTGACGCCGTTCATGGCCGACTTCGCCATGCTCGTGATCATCTACACCGTCGCCGCGCACGACGGCCCCCGCTGGGCGTCCCGGCTCGCGCTGGCCGGCGGACTCTCCGCCGCGACGCTCTCGCAGCTGAGATGGCCCATGGAGGAGGCGGGGTCCACCGCGGCCCTGGTCTTCTTCACGGTCATCATGACCGTGCCGTTCGCGCTCGCCTGGGTCCTCGGCGACTCGCTCCGCACCCGCCGCGCCTACTTCGCGCAGCTGGAGGACCGGGCCTCCCGCCTGGAGCAGGAGCGCGAGGCCCAGGCCAAGGTCGCGGTCGCCGCCGAGCGGGCCCGGATCGCCCGCGAGCTGCACGACGTCGTCGCGCACAACGTGTCGGTGATGGTGGTGCAGGCCGACGGCGCCGCGTACGTCATGGACTCCTCCCCGGAGACCGCCAAGCAGGCGCTGGACACCATCTCCACCACGGGCCGGCAGGCGCTCGCCGAGATGCGCAGGCTGCTCGGCATCCTGCGGACCGGGGAGCACCAGGAGGCCGGGGAGTACGTGCCGCAGCCCGACGTGAAGCAGATCGAGGACCTGGTCGATCAGGTGCGGGGCGCCGGTCTGACCGTCGACTTCGCGATCGAGGGGAGCCCGCGCCCGCTGCCCAGCGGCGTGGAGCTCACCGCGTACCGGATCGTGCAGGAGGCCCTCACCAACACGCGCAAGCACGGCGGTCCCGACGTCGGGGCCAGCGTCCGGCTGGTGTACTTCGACGACGGCCTCGGACTGCTCGTCGAGGACGACGGCCGGGGCGCGCCGCAGGAGATGTACGAGGACGGGGGAGCCGACGGCCGCGGCCACGGTCTGATCGGCATGCGGGAGCGGGTCGGCATGGTCGGCGGCACGCTGGACGCGGGCCCGCGTCCCGGTGGAGGCTTCCGGATCAGCGCCCTGCTCCCTCTCAAGCCCGCTCACTGACGACCCCGAAGGAATCTGATGTCCATCCGCGTGATGCTTGTCGACGACCAGGTGCTGCTGCGCACCGGTTTCCGCATGGTGCTCGCCGCCCAGCCGGACATGGAGGTCGTGGCGGAGGCGGGCGACGGGGTCGAGGCGCTGGAGGTGCTGCGCTCGACGGCGGTCGACGTCGTGCTGATGGATGTGCGCATGCCCAAGCTGGACGGGGTGGAGACCACCCGGCGGATCTGCTCCCAGCCGGACGCGCCGAAGGTGCTGATCCTGACCACCTTCGACCTCGACGAGTACGCGTTCTCGGGGCTGAAGGCGGGTGCGAGCGGCTTCATGCTGAAGGACGTGCCGCCGGCGGAGCTGCTGGGCGCGATCCGTTCGGTGCACAGCGGCGACGCGGTGGTGGCGCCCTCGACCACCCGGCGGCTCCTCGACCGCTTCTCGCCGATGCTGCCGTCCTCGGGCCGGGAGCCCGAGCACAAGGAGCTGGGACGGCTCACGGACCGGGAGCGCGAGGTGATGATGCTGGTCGCGCAGGGCCTGTCGAACGGCGAGATCGCCGCCCGGCTCGTCCTCTCCGAGGCGACGGTGAAGACCCATGTGGGCCGCATCCTGACCAAGCTGGGCCTGCGCGACCGGGTCCAGGTCGTCGTCCTCGCGTACGAGACGGGCCTGGTCCGGGCGGGCGGCGGCGCGGCGGGCTGAGCGGGGAGGAGGCCTCGATGCTGCTGTGGGTCAACGGTCCCTTCGGCGGGGGCAAGACGCAGACCGCGTACGAGCTCCGGCGCCGGCTGCCGGGCAGCGTGGTGTGCGACCCCGAGCACATCGGCTTCGGGCTGCACCGGACGCTGCCGCCCGCGCTCAGAGGCGACTTCCAGGACCTGCGGGCCTGGCGGCAGGGCGTGCACGAGGTGCTCGACCTGGCGCTGCGGCGGTACGGGCACGGCCCCGTGATCGTGCCGATGACGCTCACCGACCCGGCGTACTTCGCCGAGATCGTCGGCCGGCTGCGCGCGGACCACGGCGCGGACCGGGTGCGGCACGTCGCGCTGCTCGCCGAGCGGGAGACGGTCCTGGGGCGGCTGGCCGAGCGGGGCCTCGGACGGGGACTGAAGCGGGAGAGCTTCGCCGTGGCCAAGCTGGACGAGTGCCTGGAGCGCTTGGCGGCCCCGGAGTTCGCCCACCACCTCCGGACGGACCGGTTGACGGTCCCGGAGGTGGCCGACCGGGTCGCGGAGCTGGCCGGACTGCGGCCCGAGCCGAACACGGACGGGCCGTTGCGGCACCGGCTGCGGCGGCTCCGGGTGGGCCTCTCCCACATCCGCTTCGACTGAGGGGCCGGGTGGGCCCCTCCCGAATGGCCCGCCCCCGAACCGGGACCTATCGCAGCACGCTCTCCAGGAAGTCGCTGCCGAGGCGGGCGACGACGGAGAAGTCGAGCTGGTGCAGCACGTACCGGCCACGCCGCTGCGTGGTGAGCAGGCCCGCCTTCTTCAGGACGGAGAGGTGGCGGGAGACCTCGGGTGCGGTGATGCCGTACGCGTCGGCCAGCTCGCTCGTGGAGTACGAGCCGCGCGCCAGGTTGCGGCACAGCCGCATCCGCATCGGGTGGGCGATGGCCTCCAGGCGGAGTTTGACCGTCTCGACGGGCTCGACGCCGCCGACGTCACGGGTGGCGGCCGGGTACTGGATGACCGGCTGCCAGCCGGGGGCACTCGTGGCGAAGAGGTGGGGCCAGCCGAAGGCCGTCGGCACCAGCGTCACGGCGGAGCCCTGCGCCTCCGTCCGGCCGTGCACCAGCTTGTCGACGACGATCCGGGTGCCGTGCGGCCCGTCCTCCAGGGCGAGCGCGGGCGAGGCGGCCGTCAGGGCCTCGGCCAGGCCCTTGCGGCGCAGCAGCTCGGTCTTGTGGCGGGCGTCGGCGGCGAGCTGGACGCGGACCCGGCGCCAGGTGTCGGCGAAGAACGCGTCGTCGCAGTCCTCCAGAAGCCGGCGGATCCACGCGCGCGTGGCGGCCGGTTCGGCCAGCATCCGCTCCACGAACGCCGCCTGGCGCGGCCCCCGCGCGGTGGCCAGGTCCAGGGCGCGGCGGCGGGACTGCTCGTCGACCAGCGGGGACGGGATGCCCTCGGAGTAGCGGCTGCTGCAGGAGATCTCCAGGGCCGCGCCGACGTACTTCTCGTCGTCCAGGCGGTCGAGGTCGTCCAGCTCCTCGGCGAGGGTCTCGCGCGGCCGGGCGGGCAGCAGGAAGTCGGAGCGGGCGGACCGCCACATGAAGTCGGCCTCGTGCAGCCGGTCCGCGAGTTCGGGCTTCATGGCGGCGGAGGTGGCGGTCGTCCAGGCGTGCAGCCGGGCGTGATGGGCGGGCTCGGCGAGGGCGTGCAGGGCGTTGCCGAGCTCCGCCAGCGGCGAGGGGCAGAAGGTGATCCGCTCGTGCGGCAGTCCGGTGATGTCGATGGTCACGCTCACCCCCCTATGGTGCGGGGTCGGGCGGCGGGGCTGTCGCGTCGTTTGACGCGGGCCGTCAATCGACGTCCGGGGCGGTCCAGGCCGCCGTTTGACGACCCTCGTCAAACGGCGGGCCGAGGCGCCGGGGCACGGCGCACGGTGAGGACATGAACGCGCTGCATCAGTACCTCTTCGACACGTACCGCGCCGCCCGGCTCGGTGAGCCGATGCCTCCGGCGCCCGGCACCCACGACGTCGCCGTCCTGCGGTCGGTCCGCGACCGGCGCCGCTTCGAGCGGGTCCTGGCGGGGCGCCCGGCGCGGGCCGGCCTCCGGACCGCCCTGCGCCGGTGGTTGCGGCCGCGCGCCTGCTGACGGGGCTGACGGGGGCTGGGCCCGCGCCTGCCGGCCGGTAGCCGCACCGCCCCCCGGTGGCTACGCGAGCCGGGTCAGGAAGTCCCGTACCGCCGTCCGCACGTCCTCCGCCGTCCACTCCAGGCCCGCTCCCGTCACCGTCAGTTCCGTCACGGCGACCCCCGGCGGGCCGCCCGCGCCCGGGGTGAACCAGCGGCGGAAGAGGACCGTGTCGGTGGCCTCGGCCTGGGCGACGGACGCCGCGGTCAGGGCCTCGGGCTCGTACGGCAGCCAGACCTGGAACTGGTGGGTGTGCGGGACCTCCGGGTGGACCCGGAACCACCCGGTGCCCGCCTCCGTGAGCGCCTCCCGGACCGCGTCGGCCACCACGCGCGCGTGGGCCACGTACGAGGGCAGCCGGGGCAGCTCCTCGTCCAGGCCCCGGAGCGCGGACAGCGCCGCCGGGTACTGCTGGAAGACCTGGCCCCCGTACCGGTGCCGCCACACCCGCGCCTCGGCCATGACGTCCTCGGGTCCGGCGAGCACGGCGCCGGAATGGCCGCCGAGCGACTTGTAGAACGAGACGTAGACGCTGTCGGCGAGCCCCGCGATCTCCGCGAGCGGACGGCCGAAATGCGTCGGGCACTCCCAGAGCCGCGCCCCGTCGAAGTGGACCACGGCGTCCCGCTCGCGGGCCGCCTCCACCACCGCGGTCAGCTCCTCCCAGGACGGCAGCACGAAGCCGGCGTCCCGCAGCGGCAGCTCCAGCATCAGCGTCCCGAAGGGCTCCGGGTGGTCCCGTACCTCCTCGGCCGTCGGCAGGCGGGGCGCGTCGGTCGGGTGGACGGTACGGAGCCCGGAGACGGCCCCGAGCGCCCCGCCCTCGTGGACCTCGGGGTGGGCCAGCGGGTGGAGGGCGACGACGGGGCTGCCGGTCCGTCCGGCCCAGCAGCGCAGCACCACCTGCTGGGCCATCGTGCCGGTGGGGAAGAAGACGGCGGAGGGCATACCGAGCTCCGCGGCGACGCGTTCCTCGAGCTCCTCGACCGTGCCGTTCCCGTACGTGTCGATCGGGCTCTCGGCGCGGCCGGTGGCCTCCGCCCAGTCGGCGAGCTCACGCAGGCGCGTGCCGACGGTGCCGTCCACCGAGGTGTGCCACAGCTTCCGTGCGGCACCGCCCCAGAGCTTCGCCCGGTACAGCCGGGCCGCTTCCCCGTCCGCGTCCCCGTCGGCGTCCCCGTTCCCGTCCGCGGAGTCCGCCGGGGCCATGGTGTCCACATCGTCCACAGGTTCCATGGACCGATCATCACACCACCGCCCACACCCTGTGGACAGCCACGGAGTACCGCGAAACGCTGGCGTAGCATGACCAGAAATCGTCCGGTACCCGCCGAGGACTGGAACGGAAGGCCGTCCCCACCGTGAACGCACCAGCAGCGCCAGAGCCCCGAGCCGAGGACCGACCCGCCCGGCTCACCGTCGGAGTCGTCGGCGCCGGCCGCGTGGGCCCCGCCCTCGCCGCCGCCCTCCGGCTCGCCGGGCACCGCCCCGTCGCCGTCTCGGCGGTCTCCGACGCCTCCCGGCGCCGCGCCGCGGAGCTCCTGCCCGATGTCCCCGTAGTGGAGCCCGCGCGCGTCCTCGCCCTCGCCGACCTGGTCCTGTTGACCGTGCCGGACGACGCGCTGCCCGGTCTGGTCGAGGGCCTCGCCGACACCGGAGCCGTACGGCCGGGACAGCTGATCGTGCACACCTCCGGGCGGTACGGGGCCCGGGTCCTGGACCCCGTCCGGCGCGCGGGTGCCCTGCCGCTCGCCCTGCACCCCGCGATGACCTTCACCGGCACCCCCGTCGACGTCCAGCGGCTGGCCGGCTGCTCCTTCGGGGTCACCGCGCCGGAGGAGCTGCGGCTGGCGGCCGAAGCCCTGGTGATCGAGATGGGCGGCGAGCCCGAGTGGATCGCCGAGGACGCCCGCCCGCTCTACCACGCTGCCCTGGCGCTCGGCGCGAACCACCTGGTCACCCTGGTGGCCCAGTCGATGGAGCTGCTGCACAAGGCCGGGGTCGCCGCCCCGGACCGGATGCTGGGCCCGCTCCTCGGCGCCGCCCTGGACAACGCGCTGCGGTCCGGTGACGCGGCCCTCACCGGCCCCGTCGCGCGCGGTGACGCCGGCACGGTCGCCGCCCACGTCGCCGAGCTGCGCAAGCACGCGCCCGGCACGGTCGCCGGCTATCTGGCGATGGCCCGCACGACCGCCGACCGCGCGCTCGCGCACGGCCTGCTCAAGCCCGAGCTGGCCGAGGACCTGCTGGGCGTGCTCGCGGCCGACCACACCACCGCCGCCGACGGGCCGCAAGGAGACGACCGATGAGCCTGTTCGCCCGTGACCGCGCCGCGAGCGGCCGGCCCGTCCGCCACCAGCCGGCCGAACTCCTGCGCACGGTCGAGGACCTCCACGACGCCGCGGCCCACTTCGGGGCCCCCGGCGGGAACGCCGTGGTCATGACCATGGGCGCCCTCCACGAAGGCCACGCCTCCCTGATCCGGGCCGCCCGCGAGCGCGTCGGCGACAAGGGCTTCGTCGTCGTCACCGTCTTCGTCAACCCGCTCCAGTTCGGCGCCGGCGAGGACCTCGACCGCTACCCCCGCACCCTGGAAGCCGACCTGGAGGTGGCCTTCGACGCGGGCGCGAGCGCCGTCTTCGCGCCCTCCGTCGACGAGGTCTACCCGGGCGGAGAGCCCCAGGTCCGGATCACCGCGGGCCCCATGGGCGAGCTCCTCGAAGGCGCCTCCCGGCCCGGTCACTTCGACGGGATGCTGACCGTCGTCGCCAAGCTGCTCCACCTCACCGCCCCCGACCTGGCCTTCTTCGGCCAGAAGGACGCCCAGCAGCTGGCCCTGATCCGCCGGATGGCCCGCGATCTGAACTTCCCGGTCGAGATCGTCGGCGTGCCGACGGTCCGCGAGGACGACGGCCTCGCCCTCTCCAGCCGCAACCGCTTCCTGTCGGCCGACGAGCGCCGTACCGCCCTCGCACTGTCCGGCGCGCTGTTCGCCGCCCGCGACCGGCTCGCCGCCCAGGAGGCGCTGCGCGCGCGTGCCGAGGCCCTGCCCGGCGCCCAGAACAGGGGCGAGAACCGCGCCGAGGCGCTCTCCCGGCTCGGTGAGGCACGGGCCGCCGCCGACGCCCACGCGGTCGCGCAGGCCGCCGAGGGCCGCGGCGCCGAGGCCGTGCGGGCCGCGGCCCGGGCGGTGCTCGACGACGCGTCGAGGGCCGAGCCGCGGCTTGTCCTCGACTACCTGGCCCTCGTCGACCCGGCCGACTTCACCGAGATCGCCGACGACCACGACGGGGAGGCGATCCTCGCCGTCGCCGCGCGCGTCGGCGCCACGCGGCTGATCGACAACATCCCCCTCCATCTCGGAGCCACCATGTCCACCATGTTCGGAGCCACCCAGTGACCGGAATACGGCTGCACGCCCCCGCGCCCGGCTGGGCCATCGACGCCGACGTCGTCGTGGTCGGCTCCGGGGTCGCCGGCCTCACCGCCGCCCTGCGCTGCACCGCCGCCGGGCTCCGTACGGTCGTCGTCACCAAGGCCCGGCTCGACGACGGCTCCACCCGCTGGGCCCAGGGCGGCATCGCCGCCGCCCTGGGCGAGGGCGACACCCCCGAGCAGCACCTCGACGACACCCTGGTCGCCGGCGCCGGGCTCTGCGACGAGCGGGCCGTGCACGCCCTCGTCACCGAGGGCCCCGACGCCGTCCGCCGGCTGATCGCGACCGGCGCCGACTTCGACAAGACCGCCGACGGCGAGATCGCGCTGACCCGCGAGGGCGGCCACCACCGCCGCCGCATCGCGCACGCGGGCGGGGACGCGACGGGCGCCGAGATCTCCCGCGCCCTGGTCGAGGCGATACGGGACCGGGGCGTGCGCACCATCGAGCACGCCCTCGTCCTGGACCTCCTGACGGACGCCGAGGGCCGCACGGCGGGTGTGACCCTGCACGTCATGGGAGAGGGCCAGCACGACGGCGTCGGCGCCGTCCACGCGCCCGCGGTGGTCCTCGCCACCGGCGGCATGGGCCAGGTCTTCTCCGCCACCACGAACCCGGCGGTCTCCACCGGCGACGGCGTCGCGCTCGCGCTGCGCGCCGGGGCCGAGGTCTCCGACCTGGAGTTCGTCCAGTTCCACCCCACGGTGCTCTTCCTCGGCGCCGGCTCCGAGGGCCAGCAGCCGCTGGTCTCCGAGGCGGTACGGGGCGAGGGCGCCCACCTGGTCGACGCCGACGGGGTCCGCTTCATGCTCGGGCAGCACGAGCTGGCCGAGCTGGCGCCCCGGGACATCGTCGCCAAGGCGATCACGCGCCGCATGCGGGAGCACGGCACCGAGAACATGTACCTCGACGCCCGCCACTTCGGCGCCGAGATGTGGGAGGAGCGCTTCCCCACGATCCTCGCGGCCTGCCGCTCCCACGGCATCGACCCGGTCACGGAGCCGATCCCGGTCGCCCCGGCCGCCCACTACGCCTCCGGCGGCGTCCGCACCGACCTGCGGGGCCGGACGACCGTGCCGGGCCTGTACGCGTGCGGTGAGGTGGCCTGCACGGGCGTCCACGGCGCCAACCGGCTCGCCTCGAACTCGCTCCTGGAGGGCCTGGTCTTCGCCGAGCGGATCGCCGACGACATCACCGCCGCCGCCCCGCGCACGGCGGGCGTTCCCGTGCCGCACGCGACCCCGGTGACCCTGCCGCTGCCCGTGGCCGGCGCCCGGACCCGTATCCAGCGGATCATGACGGCCGGCGCCGGCGTGCTGCGCTCCGAGGTCAGCCTGCGGGAGGCCGCGGAGGCCCTCGACGCGCTGCACAGCGACGCCCTCGCGGGCGGCACCGACGACACCAAGGCCGGCGAGCCGGGCGTGGACGCCTGGGAGACCACCAACCTGCTGTGCGTCTCCCGGGTCCTGGTCGCCGCCGCCCGCCGCCGCGAGGAGACCCGCGGCTGCCACTGGCGCGAGGACCACCCGGACCGCGACGACACCGACTGGCGCCGGCATCTCGTCGTACGCCTCACCCCGGAGCGGACCCTCGACGTCCGGACGACCGGCACGCATGACCTTCCCCCCACCTCCGATGCCCCCAGGGAGCCGTAAGTGACCACGCCCGAGGAAGCCCGTCCGCAGCCCGTGGACGTCCCTCTCATCCAGATCAACACGGTTTCCTCCGACGAGGAGGCCGGTGGCTGCGGCGACGGCTGTGGCTGCGGCGGCGGCGAGGAGTTCGAGTGCGGGCTCGACCCGGCGCTCGCCGAGCTCCTGGCGGCCGCCGGTCTCGACCCCGTACAGGTCGAGGACATCGCCCACCTCGCGATCGCCGAGGACCTCGACGGCGGCGTCGACGTGACGACCGTGGCGACCGTCCCCGAGGACGCCGTCGCCACCGCCGACTTCACCGCCCGCGAGGCCGGTGTCGTGGCCGGTCTGCGCGTGGCCGAGGCCGTGCTGTCGATCGTCTGCGACGACGAGTTCGAGGTCGAGCGGCACGTCGAGGACGGCGCGCGCGTCGAGGCCGGGCAGGTGCTCCTCAGCGTCACCGCCCGCACCCGCGACCTGCTCACCGGCGAGCGCAGCGCGCTCAACATCCTGTGCCGCCTCTCCGGCATCGCCACCGCCACGCGCGCGTGGGCGGACGTCCTGGAGGGCACGAAGGCCAAGGTCCGCGACACCCGCAAGACGACGCCGGGCCTGCGTGCCCTGGAGAAGTACGCGGTCCGCTGCGGCGGCGGCGTCAACCACCGCATGTCGCTCTCCGACGCGGCCCTGGTCAAGGACAACCACGTGGTGGCGGCCGGCGGCGTGGCCGAGGCCTTCAAGGCCGTGCGCGAGCTCTTCCCCGAGCTGCCCATCGAGGTCGAGGTCGACACGATGCACCAGGTCCGCGAGGTCCTGGACGCGGGCGCCGACCTGATCCTGCTCGACAACTTCACCCCGGGAGAGACCGAGGAGGCCGTCGCCCTCGTCGCCGGCCGCGCCGTCCTGGAGTCCTCGGGCCGGCTGACCCTGGAGAACGCGGCGGCGTACGCGGCGACCGGCGTGGACTACCTGGCGGTCGGCGGCCTCACCCACTCCTCCCCGATCCTCGACATCGGCCTCGACCTGCGTGAGGTGCGGGCCTGATGCTGCTCACCATCGACGTCGGCAACACGCACACGGTCCTCGGTCTCTTCGACGGTGACGAGATCGTCGAGCACTGGCGGATCTCCACCGATCCGAGCCGTACCGCCGACGAGATGGCGGTCCTGCTCCAGGGCCTCATGGGCATGCACCCGCTGCTCGGCGTCGAGCTGAGCGACGGCATCGAGGGGATCGCCATCTGCGCGACGGTCCCCTCGGTGCTGCACGAGCTGCGCGAGGTGACGCGGCGCTACTACGGGGACGTTCCGGCGGTCCTGGTGGAGCCGGGCGTCAAGACGGGCGTCCCGGTCCTCACGGACAACCCGAAGGAGGTCGGCGCGGACCGCGTGATCAACGCGGTCGCCGCCGTCGAGCTCTACGGCGGCCCGGCGATCGTCGTCGACTTCGGTACGGCGACGACGTACGACGCGATCACCACGCGCGGGGAGTACGCGGGCGGGGCGATCGCGCCGGGCATCGAGATCTCGGTCGAGGCACTCGGGGTCAAGGGCGCGATGCTCCGCAAGATCGAGCTGGCCCGGCCGCGCAGCGTCATCGGCAAGAACACGGTCGAGGCGATGCAGTCCGGCATCGTCTACGGCTACGCGGGCCAGGTCGACGGCGTCGTCGCCCGCATGAAGCGGGAGCTCGTGGGCCCCGGCGGCGACCCCTCGGACGTCACCGTGATCGCGACCGGCGGCCTGGCGCCGATGGTCCTCGCCGACTCCAAGGAGATCGACGAGCACGAGCCCTGGCTGACCCTGATCGGCCTGCGCCTGGTGTACGAGCGGAACGTCTCCCGCATGTGAGAACCGGGGGCGCCCCCGCCGACCGACTCCCCGGCGACGCGCCCCGGTCTCCGCCCCCGTCAGCCAGCGCTCCCCGATGACGAGCCCCGGCGGCGCCCCGTCGGCCCCCGGCGCGGGTCCGGCGTCGTCGACGCGCCGGAATGATCGCTAAGAGAAAATTGTCCGATTAGCGCGTATCGTCGGCCCATGCCCACGCCATACGGATCCCGCGGCGGCATGGCGTTCAGCGCGGACGAGCTGCGTGTGCTCCGCCGTGCCCTCGCCGTCGCCCTCCACCCCGCCCCCCTCCAGGACGAGGACGTCCAGGACGCGCTGCGCCTGGCCGAATCCGTGGACGAGGCCGTGCGCGAGGCCGGCCGACTGCGCGCCTTCCTCCTCGACGACCTGGCCCGCTACCGCAAGGCGCTGCCGGGGTCGCTCAGCGGCTATCTGGAGCTCCTCCAGGACGCCCTCGCGGCCGGGTACGACCCCGCGGCCGACGACCTCGCCGCCCTGCGCGCGCTGCGCCGCAACCCCGCGGCCGCCGCGCTGCTCGCCCGCTGCCAGATCCTCGCCGAGCGCTCGGTACGCGCGCGCCTGGCCCGGGTCTCCCAGGCCACCACCACCCCCACGGCGGCCACCCCCGCCCCCAGGGCCCGGCTGCTCGCCCTCCCCGGCGGGCGCGCGGCGGCCGACGAGCCCAAGCCGACGCCGCCGGCCCCGGCCGAGCGCCCGGTGCCCAAGCCGTCCGAGGTCTTCCCGCCACGCCGAAGGCCCGTACCCCCGCCCCCGCCGGAAGAACGCGTCGCCGGATAGCTAGTCTGGTCGCCATGGACTACGTATCCGCGCTCGTGCCCCCCGTCGTGATGGCCGTGTTCTTCTTTGGCATCGTGGCCATCATCATCAAGAGCCAGGGTGGTCCGAACAAGGCCAAGGAGGACGCGATCGTGGACGCCGCGATCGCCCGCGCCGAGGCCGTGCGCCAGCCGTCGGACAGCGGCAGCAGGGACTGAGGTCCGCTCGGACACCGCGGTACCCGGGACGTGCGACCCTTCGAGGCCGTACGTCCTTTTTGTTGCGTTTCTTTCCGTCAATGGCCTGTTACTGACTCTATGCGCACTAAAGTGGCGTTGTGCCCCGTCCTTTGGGAGAGCTCGAAGACGCCGTCATGACGCGCGTCTGGCAATGGAACCGTCCGGTGACCGTCCGAGAAGTTCTCGAGGACCTTCAGCAGGAACGGTCCATCGCCTACACCACCGTCATGACCGTCATGGACAATCTCCATCAGAAGGGCTGGGTCCGCAGAGAAGTCGAAGGCCGCGCCTATCGATATACGGCGGTCTCCACCCGCGCCGCATACGCGGCCGCGCTGATGAACGAGGGATGGGCCCAGAGCGACAACCCGGCCGCCGCGCTCATCGCCTTCTTCGGGATGATGTCGCAGGACCAGCGCGAGGCCCTGAACGACGCCATCCGTATCGTCCAGCGCGACAACCCGCTTCCCGACCCCGCCCCCACCTCTGCCGCGCCCGAGGAAGTAACCGAGGGCGCCGAGGAAGTAGCCGAGGGCGCCCAGGGCACCCAGGGCACCCAGGGCACCCAGGGCACCCAGGGCGCCGAGGGAACCGAGGGAACCGGAGCCCAGGAGCGATAACGGCGGCCCGGGGGCGATAGCGTCCCCCCATGTCGCAGTCCGCTTCCCCGGCCGCCTCCGCGGCCTCCGCCAAAGCCGTCACCGTACGCAGGGCCCGTACCGGAGATGTCGCCGCGGTCCGCCGTCTCGTCGATCCCTTCGTCCAGCGCGGGATCCTGCTCGACAAGGCGACCGTGACCCTTTACGAGTCCATCCAGGAGTTCTGGGTGGCGGAACGCGACGAGGACGCCACCGTCGTCGGCTGCGGCGCTCTCCACGTGATGTGGGAAGACCTCGCCGAAGTCCGTACTCTCGCCGTCGATCCCGACTTCAAGGGCGCCGGCGTAGGACATCAGGTGCTGGACAAGTTGTTGCACACGGCCCGATGGCTCGGGGTGCGGCGGGTATTCTGCCTGACCTTCGAAGTCGACTTCTTCGCGAAGCACGGCTTCGTCGAGATCGGCGAGACCCCGGTCGACGGAGATGTCTACAGCGAGCTCCTCCGTTCCTATGACGAGGGAGTCGCCGAGTTCCTCGGTCTCGAACGAGTGAAGCCGAACACCTTGGGCAACAGCCGGATGCTTCTGCACCTGTGAGGCGGAACCCCGAGGAACGCCGGACGGAAGCCCACACGGAACCCCGGCGGAACCCTATGTCCGAATCGCGCACGTTTCCCGCGTTGCCGAGGTTCTGAACCTCTGCCAGGGGTTTGTGTTTTTCCGGGAAAAGCGGTTTCCTTTCCGCGTACTGCATTTTCGATGAAAGGAAATCCGGTGGCACAGAAGGTTCAGGTCCTTCTTGTCGACGACCTCGACGGCGTCGAGGCGGACGAGACCGTGACGTTCGCGCTGGACGGCAAGACCTACGAGATCGACCTCACCACCGCCAACGCGGAAAAGCTCCGTGGCCTGCTCGAGCCGTACACCACGAGTGGCCGTCGTACCGGTGGTCGCACCACCGGTGGACGCGGCAAGGGCCGCGCAGTGGCGACGGGCAGCCAGGACACCGCGAAGATCCGCGCGTGGGCCAAGGAGAACGGCATGAACGTGAACGACCGCGGTCGCGTTCCCGCCGACATCAAGGCTGCCTACGAGGACGCGAACCGCTGAGGCGACAGCTGCTGAGCCGCCGGCCCCAGGGCCCGGGCACTCAGCAGCCGCACCCGGTGGCACTCCGCCGCGGCGGCGGCCACGAGACGCACCAAGCACGGGGCGGTCCCCTCGCCCCACGGCGCGGACCGCAGCGCCGGCAGCGAGGACTCGACCTCGCGGCCCGGTGCCGGGGCCCGCAGCCACACGGCGGCGCCCGGCGCGCCGGAACCGCCCCGCCCCGGGGGAAGGGGCGCGGTCATCCGGCCGTCGGTGCCCAGCGCGGCGAGATCCAGCGAGATCCCGCCCCACTCGAGCCAGTCGAGCAGGCCCGGTAGCTCCTCCGCGCTCCCCGCGGCCACGAGCCACCGCATCCGGCGCCCCAGCAGGGCCACCGGACCCGTCGCCGGACCCATCCTGCGCAGTACACCGCGGCCGGCCGTCGCGGGCAGCTCCAGGACGTCGAAGCGCACTCCCGTGACCAGCTGCACCGGCGGGCCGGCCACCGTCGCCCAGCCGAGCTCGTCCTCGTACCACCGTGCGAGAGCGCCGTCGATCGGCGTACGGGGAAGCGGGACGGTGAAGGGCATGCCCTGGGAACTACCGGAGAGGCACGTCGGTTACGCCCGAGAGGGCGCGACGGCCGCCCGACTCCCGGTTCCCGGTGACGCTCGGTCCCGCTCCGAACGCGCAAGGTGTCCGTGATGGGGTGTACGGGTGCATTCGGCAGCGCAAGGGTGTTCGCTGGTAGCGGAGGGAACCGGGGTACGCCGCATGGAGTGTCAGTCCTTACGGGTAAGACATTCCTAGTGGAGAGGGGCGACTTCGCGGGCTTCGGCGTCTCACGTTCGCCATCGGCGTACTGATGACGCGGGTAACTACTTGGCCTGCGGGAACATCGTCTCGCACCATCGGGTTGGAGCATTTGTCGGCTGTTCGGCAGCAGGTCTCCCCGCGGAAGAGGGGGTGATCCGGACGGATGTCGGCAGTTGGAATGAGCGGTCCCCGCTTGCGGGACTAAGCTGCGGAAGGACAGGGAGGGGATCGACCCCTAACTGACTGACCGCTCTGAGGAGCGATTAACGATGTTCGAGAGGTTCACCGACCGCGCGCGGCGGGTTGTCGTCCTGGCTCAGGAAGAAGCCCGGATGCTCAACCACAACTACATCGGCACCGAGCACATCCTTCTGGGCCTTATCCACGAGGGTGAGGGTGTCGCCGCTAAGGCCCTGGAGAGCCTCGGGATTTCGCTCGAGGCGGTCCGCCAGCAGGTGGAGGAGATCATCGGTCAGGGGCAGCAGGCCCCGTCCGGGCACATCCCCTTCACCCCTCGCGCCAAGAAGGTCCTGGAGCTCTCGCTCCGTGAGGCCCTCCAGCTCGGCCACAACTACATCGGCACCGAGCACATCCTGCTCGGCCTGATCCGCGAGGGCGAGGGCGTCGCCGCCCAGGTCCTCGTGAAGCTGGGCGCCGACCTCAACCGGGTGCGGCAGCAGGTCATCCAGCTGCTCTCCGGCTACCAGGGCAAGGAAGCCGCCACGGCCGGCGGTCCTGCCGAGGGCACCCCCTCGACGTCCCTGGTCCTCGACCAGTTCGGGCGCAACCTCACCCAGGCGGCCCGCGAATCCAAGCTCGACCCGGTCATCGGGCGCGAGAAGGAGATCGAGCGGGTCATGCAGGTGCTGTCCCGCCGCACCAAGAACAACCCGGTGCTGATCGGCGAGCCCGGCGTCGGCAAGACCGCCGTCGTCGAAGGCCTGGCGCAGGCCATCGTCAAGGGCGAGGTGCCCGAGACCCTCAAGGACAAGCACCTCTACACCCTCGACCTCGGCGCGCTGGTCGCCGGCTCCCGCTACCGCGGTGACTTCGAGGAGCGCCTGAAGAAGGTCCTCAAGGAGATCCGCACCCGCGGCGACATCATCCTGTTCATCGACGAGCTCCACACCCTCGTGGGTGCGGGTGCCGCCGAGGGCGCGATCGACGCCGCCAGCATCCTCAAGCCGATGCTGGCCCGCGGTGAGCTCCAGACCATCGGTGCGACCACGCTGGACGAGTACCGGAAGTACCTGGAGAAGGACGCGGCCCTCGAGCGCCGCTTCCAGCCGATCCAGGTCGCCGAGCCGTCGCTGCCGCACACGATCGAGATCCTCAAGGGTCTGCGCGACCGGTACGAGGCCCACCACCGGGTCTCCATCACCGACGAGGCCCTCGTCCAGGCCGCGACCCTGGCCGACCGGTACATCTCGGACCGCTTCCTCCCGGACAAGGCGATCGACCTGATCGACGAGGCCGGCTCCCGGATGCGCATCCGCCGGATGACCGCGCCGCCGGACCTCCGCGAGTTCGACGAGAAGATCGCCGGCGTCCGCCGCGACAAGGAGTCCGCGATCGACTCGCAGGACTTCGAGAAGGCCGCCTCTCTCCGTGACAAGGAGAAGCAGCTCCTCGCCGCGAAGGCCAAGCGCGAGAAGGAGTGGAAGGCCGGCGACATGGACGTCGTGGCCGAGGTCGACGGCGATCTGATCGCCGAGGTCCTCGCGACCGCCACGGGCATCCCGGTCTTCAAGCTGACCGAGGAGGAGTCCAGCCGCCTGCTCCGCATGGAGGACGAGCTCCACAAGCGCGTCATCGGGCAGAAGGACGCCGTCATCGGCCTCTCGCGGGCCATCCGCCGTACGCGTGCCGGTCTGAAGGACCCGAAGCGCCCCGGTGGCTCGTTCATCTTCGCCGGTCCGTCCGGTGTCGGTAAGACCGAGCTTTCGAAGGCGCTCGCCGAATTCCTCTTCGGCGACGAGGACGCGATGATCTCCCTCGACATGTCGGAGTTCAGCGAGAAGCACACGGTTTCCCGTCTCTTCGGTTCGCCGCCCGGATACGTCGGCTACGAAGAGGGCGGCCAGCTCACCGAGAAGGTGCGCCGCAAGCCGTTCTCCGTCGTCCTCTTCGACGAGGTCGAGAAGGCCCACCCCGATATCTTCAATTCCCTTCTCCAGATCCTGGAGGACGGTCGCCTGACCGACTCCCAGGGCCGGGTCGTGGACTTCAAGAACACGGTCATCATCATGACCACCAACCTCGGGACCAGGGACATCTCGAAGGGCTTCAACCTGGGCTTCGCCGCCCAGGGCGACACGAAGTCCAACTACGAGCGGATGAAGGCCAAGGTCAGCGACGAGCTGAAGCAGCACTTCCGCCCGGAGTTCCTCAACCGTGTGGACGACATCATCGTCTTCCCGCAGCTGACGCAGGAGGACATCCTCCAGATCGTCGACCTGATGATCGGCCGCGTCGACGAGCGCCTCAAGGACCGGGACATGGGCATCGAGCTCTCCCAGTCCGCGAAGGAGCTGCTCGCCAAGAAGGGCTACGACCCCGTGATGGGCGCCCGGCCGCTGCGCCGGACGATCCAGCGCGAGATCGAGGACTCGCTGTCGGAGAAGATCCTCTTCGGCGAGCTGCGCCCCGGTCACATCGTGGTCGTGGACACGGAGGGCGAGGGCGACGAGCGCACCTTCACCTTCCGCGGCGAGGAGAAGACGGCTCTGCCGGACGCCCCGCCGATCGAGGCGACGGGCGGCACGGGCCCGAACCTGTCGAAGGACGCGTAAGGCTCAGCGCCTGAGCACCAGGGGCGGCCCCGGAACCATCAGGTTCCGGGGCCGCCCCTTTGTTGCGCGTGCCTCAGACGGTACGCGTGCCTCGGACGGTACGGAGGTCGAGGTCGGGCCGGGCCGCCCGCAGGGCCTCGAGGTCGAGCGGACCGAGCGCGATGACCTGAGGCAGGCTGAGGAGCCGCAGTCCGGGCATGGCGGCGAGGGCACGCACGTCGTCGGGGCGAAGGAGCAGATCCTGGAGCTGGATCACCTCAAGGCCCCGCAGCTCGGTGAGCGGGAGCAGATCGGTCACGCGGGGACAGTCCTTGATGGTGAGACTCCGGGGTGTCACGGCGCAGTCCCGGAGCCACTCCACGCCGTCCAGAACGGCGTTGCTGAAGATCTCGACCCGGTCGGGGCGCGTACAGGCGATGGCCCGGGCGAGTTCCTCGCCGGTGAAGTCGCCGAAGAAGCCCACGTGCGCGACGCGGCCGAGCAAGTCCACGTGGGCGAGTTCCGCCCGGGTCGAGACGGGCAGGGGCGTGGTGGCGAAGTCCAGGCGGACCAGGATCTCGCGGGCGTAGGTGGCGAGGGGAAAGGAGCGCCAGTGGAAGGCCAGCCGGTAGGCGAACTGCGAGCTCACGAAACCGCGGGCGTACGGGACGGCTTCCGCACCGCCGACCGCGCAGATCACCTCGATCACGTGCTCGTCGGACCGTCCGTCCGGGTGGGGGCCGGGCAGCAGCGGCAGAACGTACGGGCCGAGCCCGGCCAGCTGCTGCACCTGCTCGGTGGTCCGTGGGGGCAGTACCGAGGCCACGGCATCCCGGATACGGCGATGCAGGGGCTCGGACAGCCACGCCGCATGCTGGGCGCCCAGCGCCGCGAGTACGTACAAGGTGGCCTTCAGGTCCCAGTCCCGCTCGGCCGAGCCCGCCGTGAGCAGACCCTCGACGAGGACGGGCAGCTCGCGGCGTGAGCAGTGGCCGGCCGCGAGCAGGAGGACGTCGTGCCACTGTTCCTCCCCCGCGTGGCGCAGCAGCTCCGGTACGAGGTCGTCCTCCACGAACTCCTTCGCCGCGAGGAAGTCCTGGAACGTGCGGTGCGCGAACTGGAAGACGTCGTCCGTCCGCTCCTGGAGCAGGCCGCTGCGGTTGAGGAGGTGGGTGAGGATCTCTTCGGGCGTCCCCTGTTCCGCGACCCGTGGCATCCCCGGCAGCGTGCGGTTCAGCCGGTGCAGCGCCTGCTCGCGGGTGAACTCCGTCTGGCCGCCCCGGACCAGCCAGGCCGCGAGCCGTTGGAGAAGCTGCCGGTGTTCCTCGACCGACATCCGGATGCCGTCGGGGGCGTCGATCCGGCGCCGGTCGTCACGGGTGCCGAGGAGCATCTGCAGGGCGGAGTCGTACAGCGCCCAGCGGGTCTGCGGCAGGAAGCCCTCCCGTAACCGGTGGAGCGCGCAGATGACCGCGCAGAGGAGCGGGGTACGGGCCAGGTCGGAGAGCGTCGGGTTGTTCAGGAACTGCTGGAGCAGGTCCTGTTCGAGGCTCGTCAGGGCCTCCGGATCGTCGCCGTCGAGGCGGGCGGCCTCGTGCCAGGCGGTGACGAAGGCCTGGATGTCCTGGTCCCGCATGGGCAGGAGCGTCAGCTCCTCGAAGCCCTCGGCGGCCAGCCACTCCGGCTCCACGGCGAGCGGCCGCACGGTCGCCACACAGCGGGTGCGGGGGAAGCGGGCGAGGAGCGCCGAGAGCCAGGCGTGTGCGGCCTCCCGGCTCTCCTGGGGCACCTCGTCGAGGCCGTCGACGAGGAGCAGCGCCCGTCCGCCGGACAGGACCCGGCCGGCCCAGCCGTCGGGCGGGGAGTCGACCATCAGGCCCGCGAGCCCGGGGAGCTCGGCGGGGGAGGGGAAACCGGTGCCGCGCGCCCGGAGGGTCCGGAGCGGGACGACGAAGGGGACGAGGCCGTTCAGCTCGGCGAGCTGGGGGCCGAGGGTGCCGTCGGCGGCGTGGGCGGCGAGCCACCAGACCAGGGTGGTCTTGCCCGCGCCCGCGTCGCCGCGGAGGAGGACGCGGGGGCGGGAGGCGAGGAGTTCGTCGATGCGCTGCGGGACGGGAGCCGTGTCGTGCTCCCGCGCCGCGGCCTCCAGCGAGAGATAGGCGGTGTCCAGGTCCCACTCGGCCGCGCGCCTGCCGAGTTCGTCGAGGCCGAAGACCCGCGTCCTGCGGTATGCGGCGCCGACGGCCTCCCCGTACTCCTGCTCGTAGGGGGAGTCGGTCGAGCTGTGCCGGGTGAGGGCGGTGAGCGAGGGGAAGCCCCGGCCGGTGGCCTGGGTGAACGCGACGAGGAAGTCGGCGTCGGCGGCGATGGCGCGCAGGGGCACGCAGGTGACCCGTCGGTGGCCGCGGCCGCGCGGGATCTCCCGGACGATGCCGAGCAGCCCGTCGCCGGCGACGACGGGCCCGCCCGAAAGACCGGCGAGGGGCGAGCTCCCGTCGGCGGGTTCGGTGGCCGGGGGCGCGTCGAGCTCGACGACCATCGTGCGGCGGACGAGTCCGGCGAGGGGCAGGAGCGTGCCCCGGTACTGATCGCTCTCCAGGCGCCCGTTGCCGTACCGCTGCACGCGCGGGTAGCCGAGGATCTCGCAGTCGGGCAGGGGCCGGTCGGTGGCGAGCAGGCTGATTTTCGCCCGGTACTGGTTGCCGCGGGGCAGGACCAGGCTCTCCGGGGCTTCGAGCAGTGCGGCGTCGAGCCGCTGGTCCGACCAGATCACCTGGCAGAGGACGCGCTCGGCACGGCCGGGCACGGACACCCAGGCCGTGTAGGCGTTCCCCAGCACATGTGCGCAGGTGAGGACGGTGTCGGCGGTGAGCAGGACGCCGCTGCCCTGTTGTCCGTGCTGCTCGGAGTGGACGACGACGGGGAGCCGTACGGAGGGACTCGGTGTCGTGATGGTCAACGCGGGGGCCCACCGGCGGAGCCGGACGCGGATCCGGGGCCGGACACGGAGTCGGAGCCGGACTCGGATCCGGAGCTGCCTCCGAAGGCGGAGCTGTCTCCGAAGGCGGAGGTCTCCCCGAAGGCGGAGGTGTCGCCGGCGTCGTCGTTGCCGACGAGCCAGGGCCCGTTCGTCGTGGCGTTGCGCGGCTTGAGGGTGAAGCAGACGCGGTGGGTGTCGCCCCGCGTGCGGGAGGCGTCGGCGCCGGCCTCGACGACCCAGGCCTTGACCTTGGTCCCGCCCTTCACCTCCTTGCGGAGCTCGATCGTGAACTCCATCTCGATGTCGCCCACCTCGAAGGCGACGGGCTTGCCGGTGGCGCGGCCGGCCGCCTCGACGAGTTGATCGCGTACGGACTCGATGGCGTCGGCGAGCTCGATGTCGGTCATGACGGTGAACGTAGCGGGGGAGGGACCGCGCGGTCAGCTCATATGCGGATTTCCGGCTCTGTCGCGTGACCCAGGTCCCATTGGCGGCCGGTGCCTGGTGACAAGGCGCACAGGCGTTTTGAAGGGTACTAACCGGAATAGTGGCGACCTTTGGTGCTGATTCGGGACGTTCAGGAGTGAACCGCCGGGACTTTGGTCCCGGAGGGTCCCGAACCGGACGCCAGGCGGGGTTTTGCGGGGTTCGGCTCTCCGTGACATGCGGATAAACCGGTTCTCTTGTGCTGGTATGTCCGATTTCGAAGGTGGCCTCCGGGGTCGTCAAGGGGTGAACTTCCCCGGAGATCGCTACGAGCTGATGTCGTAGATGGGGTGTTTTGGGCTGAGTGGGGGTCCGGGTTACCAAGGATGAGCAAGCCCGACGCAGAGCACCGTTCGCGTCGGGTCCCGTACTTCCCCGGAGGTTTCCCCCGTATGTCGAAGCGCATGAACCCCGCCGCCCGTGTCACCGTCGTCGCTCTCGCCGCCGCCGGCCTGGGAGCGACGATGGTGACCGGAGCAGGGTCCGCCTTCGCCGCCGAGGGCAAGGCCGCCGCCGCCCCGGTCGTGGTCACCGCGTCCGCCGCCGTCGCCGCCCAGGCCGACGCCCAGGCGCACGTCGCCGCCCAGGCGAAGGCCGCCGCCGCGAAGGCCGCGGCCGCCAAGCAGGCCGCCGCCGCCAAGGTCACGGCCGCCAAGAAGGCCGCCGCGGTCAAGAAGGCCGTCACCGTGAAGCCGGTCGCCGCCAAGAAGGCCCCGTCCTGGGTCAAGCCGGTCTCCTCGTACACGCTGACCGCCAGCTACAACCAGGGCGGCGCCATGTGGGCCCACAAGCACTCCGGCCAGGACTTCGCCGTTCCGGTCGGCACCCCGGTCAAGGCCGCGGGCTCCGGCACCGTCGTGAAGGCCGGCCCGAACGGCGGCGGCGACGGCCCCGCGTACGGCAACGCGATCGTCGTCAAGCACGCCAACGGCACGTACTCGCAGTACGCGCACCTGTCGAAGATCAAGGTGTACGCCGGTCAGAAGGTCCTCGCCGGCCAGCAGATCGCCCTCTCGGGCAACACCGGCAACTCCTCCGGCCCCCACCTGCACTTCGAGATCCGTACGACCCCGAACTACGGCTCCGCCGTGAACCCGGCCGCCTTCCTGCGGTCCCACGGCGTCTCCATCTGAGCCGTGAGCAGAACCGTGAGCTGAGCCGTACGGACAGACCTCACGAGGCCCGGTGGGCCTGATCGAGCAGATCGAGGGCGACCTCGAGGGTGGCCCTGTGCTTCTCCTCGGGGTCGCCCTCGATGTTCTGCATGAAGAACGTGCCCGCGTGCAGGGTGAAGATCGCGCTGACGCAGCGCACCTGGTCCACCATCGCGAAGTCCGGCTCCTGGATCAGCCCGGTCAGCGTGAGCATCCGCTCCTTGAAGGTGAGGCCGACGCTCAGCTCGCGGACCGTCCCCTGGTTCTCCTGCATGAAGCGGTAGAGCGGGGCCGCCGCGCGCAGCGCCACCTGGTAGCCGCGCAGCACCTCCTGCCGGGTCTCCAGGGTTCGGGGCTGCTCCTGGGCCCAGGCGATCAGCTCGTCCATGGGTCGGGTCAGGTCCTCGAAGATCCCGATGAGGATGTCTTCCTTGGTCTTGAAGTGGTAGTAGAGCGCCGCTTTGGTGACGTCGAGGCGTTCCGCGATCTCGCGCAGGGAGGTCTTCTCGTAGCCCTGCTCCGCGAAGAGATCCAGGGCCACGTCCTGGATGCGCTGGCGGGTGTTGCCTCGGGCCATGAGTGCCCTCCATTTTCCAAAGAACTTACTTGACGACCGGCAAGTTACGGGTCTACCGTCCCCAGTGTAGTAACTAGCCGGGCGGCAAGTAAGGGGATGACGTGGCCACGCAGGCGACAGTGAAACCGGCGGCACAGGGGGAGACGGAACCGCAGCCACGCAGCGTCCGCGTCGTCCTGCTCGCCCTGATGATCGCGATGCTCCTCGCGATGCTGGACAACATGATCATCGGCACCGCGATGCCGACCATCGTCGGCGAGCTCGGCGGCCTGGAGCACCTCTCCTGGGTCGTCACCGCCTACACCCTGGCCACCGCCGCCTCGACCCCCCTCTGGGGCAAGCTCGGCGACATGTTCGGCCGCAAGGGCGTCTTCCTCACCTCGATCGTGATCTTCCTGATCGGATCGGTGCTCAGCGGCATGGCCCAGGACATGGGCCAGCTCATCGGCTTCCGTACGATCCAGGGCCTCGGCGCCGGCGGCCTCATGGTCGGCGTGATGGCGATCATCGGCGACCTCATCCCGCCCCGGGAGCGCGGCAAGTACCAGGGCCTGATGGCCGGCGTGATGGCCCTCGCCATGATCGGCGGACCGCTGGTCGGCGGCACCATCACCGACCACTGGGGCTGGCGCTGGTCCTTCTACATCAACCTGCCGCTCGGCGCCGTCGCCCTCGCCATGGTCACCAGCGTTCTGCACCTGCCGAAGAAGAAGCGCGCCACGGGCACCCGGATCGACTTCCTCGGCGCCGCGCTGCTGACCGTCGGCATCACCGCGATCGTCCTGCTCACCACCTGGGGCGGCACGGAGTACGCCTGGGGCTCGGCCCTCATCGTCGGCCTCGCCGTCGGCGGAGCGCTCTCGCTCGCCGCCTTCCTGTGGGTGGAGACCCGCGCGAGCGACCCGATCGTGCCGCTGCACATCTTCCGCAGCCGCAACTTCACCCTGATGTCCCTGATCGGCTTCATCACCGGCTTCGTGATGTTCGGCGCGGTCCTCTACCTGCCGATCTTCCAGCAGTCCGTCCAGGGCGCCTCGGCGACCAACTCCGGCCTGCTGCTCCTGCCGATGCTGCTGGCGATGATGGTCGTCTCGCTGGTCGTCGGCCGCCTCACCACCAGCACCGGCAAGTACAAGGCGTTCCCGATCGCGGGCGGCGCGCTCATGACGGTCGGCCTCTTCCTGCTCTCCACGATGGACACCGACACCTCGCGGCTGGTCTCCGGCGTCCACATGGCGGTCCTCGGCGCCGGCATGGGCTTCCTGATGCAGATCACCATGTTGGTCGCCCAGAACAGCGTCGAGATGAAGGACATGGGCGTCGCCTCCTCTTCCACCACCCTCTTCCGGACGCTCGGCTCCTCCTTCGGAGTCGCGATCATGGGCGCGCTCTTCACGAGCCGCGTCCAGGACGAGATGGCGTCGCGCGGCGGATCCGGCCTCACCGAGGGGACGGCCCAGCTCGACGCGGCCGGCCTGGCCAAGCTGCCGGACGCGCTCCGCGAGGCCTACCAGCACGCGGTCGCGACGGGTACGCACGGCGCCTTCCTGGTCGCCGCCGCGGTCTCCGTCCTCGGCCTCGCCCTCGCCTTCTTCGTCAAGGAGGTGGCGCTCCGCGGCGCCGGCCCGACGACGGCCCCGAAGGCGCCCGAGGGCGACGCCACGGTGAAGGTCGCCGAGACGGTCTGATCACCTCGCGAGAGGTGCGTGCGTACGGCGGTGGGGCCGGGGCCTGTTCGAGGACCCGGCCCCACCGCCGTACCACCGGCCACGCTCAGTCGGCCGGCCGCAGGATCGGGAAGCTGCCCGTGTTCGTCGGCGCGTGGTCCGGCAGCCACAGCACCGCGATGGCCCCGCCCACCCCGTTCGGCGCCGTCTCGGATGCCACGTTCCGGAAGGTCAGCCGGGCCCCCAGGACCCGCGCCTGGCCGGACGCGATCGTCAGGCCCAGGCCGTGGCCCTGGCCCGCGCGGTCGCTCGTCCCCGTACGGAACCGGCTCGGGCCCTCCTTCAGCAGCGCCTCCGGGAAACCGGGACCGTGGTCGCGGACGCGCACGACCCGGCCCTCGACGGTGACCTCCACCGGCGGTTTGCCGTGTTTGGCGGCGTTGGCGAGGAGATTGCCGAGGACGCGCTCCAGGCGCCGCGGGTCGGTGTTCACCCAGGAGTCGTGGACGACCCGGACGACCACCTCGGGGTCGAGGGCCCGCACCCGCCGCTCCACGAACTCGCCGAGCGCGATCTCCTGGAGCTCCGCCCGCTCCGACGCGCTGTCGAGCCGGGCGACCTCCAGTACGTCCTCGACCAGCGTCCGCATCGCCTGCGCGCGGTCCCGTACGAGCTCGGTCGGACGGCCCGGCGGCAGCAGCTCGGCTGCCGTGAGCAGCCCGGTCACCGGGGTGCGCAGCTCGTGCGCGATGTCCGCGGTGACCCGCCGTTCGGCCTCGATCCGCTCGTTGAGGGCGTCGGTCAGGGCGTCGACCGCCCACGCCAGATCGTCGGTCTCGTCCCGTACGACACCGCCGACGGCCTCCCTGACCCGTACGTCCGTGTTCCCCTGGGCGACCCGGCCGGCCGCGACGGCGGCCTTCCGCAGCCGCCGCGAGAGCTGGCCGCCGATGAGCACGCCGAGGGCGCAGCCGCCGAAGACCACCGAGACCGAGCCGATGACGAGGGCCCGGTCCAGATCGTTCATGATCGTCGCGCTGCGGTCGGCGAAGGGGATGTGCAGCGAGAGCACGTCACCATTGGCGAGCGGCACCGCCGCCCACACGTCGGGCGGCCCGCCGTGCCGGTGCTCCTGCACGTACGTACCGCGCCGCCTGTCCCGCATCAGCTGGTCGAGCTGGCTGGGCAGCGACGGGTCGTTGATCTTCGTGCCGAAGCGCGGTTCCTTGGGCTTCGCCGTCTCGTACATCCGCTGCGCGAAGAGCAGCCGCTCCATCTGCACCTCGCGCGCGTTGTCGAGCATCGAGATGCGCGCGGCGTTGTGCACGACCACGCTCAGGGTGACCGCGATCAGCGCGCCGACCGCCGCGATGGCGACGGCGATCTTCCAGCGGACGCCGGTACGGAGGGGGAACGGCCTCACCGGTACGTGCCCGTCTCGGGGGGTGTCGTGTGGATCATGCCGCCCTAGCTCTTGAGCTTGTAGCCGAAGCCGCGGACCGTCTCGATCCTGTCCTGGCCGATCTTGGCGCGCAGCCGCTGGACGTGGACGTCCACGACCCGGGTGTCGCCGCCCCAGCCGTAGTCCCAGACCCGCTCCAGGAGCTTGTCCCGGGACAGCACGGTGCCCGGCGCCGACGAGAACTCCAGGAGCAGCCGCATCTCGGTCGGCGTCAGCGCGACCGGCGTCCCGCCCTTGCGGACCTCCATGCCGTCGGTGTCGACCTCCAGATCGCCGAAGGCGAGGAGCCCGCCGCCGTCCGGCCCCTCCTCCCCGCGCTCACCGGCGCCGGGACCGCCCGCGTGCCCGAAGCGACGGAGGACGGCGCGGATCCGGGCCATGAGCACGGAGCCGTCGAAGGGCTTGGTGACGTAGTCGTCGGCCCCGGCCTCCAGACCGAGGACGACGTCGATCGAGTCGGCGCGCGCCGACAGCATGATCACCGGCACGGTCGACTCGTCGCGGATCCGGCGGCAGAGGCTGACCCCGTCCATGCCCGGCAGCATCACGTCGAGCAGGGCGATGTCCGGCCGCTGCGCCCGGAAGGCGTCCAGGCCGGAGAGCCCGTCGGGCATGGCCGTGACCCGGAAGCCGTCCCGCTCGAGGGCGAGCTGGGTGGCTTCACGGATGACGTCGTCGTCCTCGACGAACAGAACATGGGTCTCGGCCATCGTGCGTGTCCTTCGGATCTCTCTGCGGGTGGGGGTGTACGGCTCAGCCGACGGGGAGCTCGCTCGGCGCGGGCTCGGTGACCTCGCCGTCGCCGACGGCCCGGCTGTAGTCGTTGTGCACCCAGTCGTGCTGGGTGAACCTGTTCCCCGCCCAGCGGTACGTGATCACGTCCTCGCCCGAGGGGTACGCGACCGGGTCGCCCTTCGCGTAGACCTGCTTGGTGACGACGAGCTCGCCCCGGTCGATCGTGGCGTAGACGGCGGCGTCCTCCGCCATGAACACGTTCTCGTACGTGTCGCTCTGCTTCCGGTACACATACGTGCCGATGCCGACGGCGTCACCGCAGGTCATCACGTTGACGACGACGTCGGGCGAGGGCGCGTCCGTGAGGTTTCCGTACGAGGCGTCCACCGGGTACGCGTCCGCGACGCAGGGTTTCAGATCGGCCTTGAACCGCTCCCCGATCTTCGGGTCGGCCTTCAGCAGCTCGATCGGATCCACCCGCTCGGCGGACCGCTGCCCGCCGTCGGCCGGAGGCGAGGGGGTGGGCGCCGCCGCGGCCACGTCCTTGGTGGCGGCCGCGCCCTCGTCCCGGGAGCCGGTGCCGCCGGTGGAGCAGGCGGCCATGGACAGCCCGACGGCGACGAGCCCGGCCGCCGCCGTGATGCTCGCCGCCTTGGCGGTACGGGCGTGGCGGCGCCGCCCGGTTCCGTACCGGTCGTCGCCGCCGGGGCCGCCACCGCTGTCGATGTCGCCTTCGCCGTCGTGTCTTCTGCCGTCGGCTTCGCCGTCTAGGCCGCGCACCGCTCCCGCCCCCGTTCGTCGCCTCGTACGCTCGTCCGCTCTCCGGTCCGCCCCAGGGCGCGGGCGTCGAGATCACGGCTCTCCAGCTCCTGGCGGAGCCGGGCGAGCGCCCGGTGGAGCGTCGACTTCACCGTACCGGTCGACATGCCGAGCGCCGCCGCCGTCTCCTCGGTGCTCATCTGTTCCCAGTGCCGCAGGACGACGACGCTGCGCTGCTTCGGCGCGAGGACCTTCAGGATGTCCATGAGGAGGGCCCGGTCGGCGTGCTGCTCGGTCGGGTCTTCGACGCGGGCATCGGGCAGCTGCTCGGTGGGCACCTCTTCGAGCTTGCGGGAGCGCCACCACTCGGTCCGGGTGTTGATCATGACCCGGCGGAGGTAGGCGTCGGCCAGGGACTTGTCGGCGATGCCGTCCCAGCGGCCGTACGTACGGGCGAGAGCCGTCTGCAGGAGGTCCTGGGCGTCGACGGGGTCGGCGACGAGACGACGTGCACTGCGCAGCAGCGCGTCCTGCCGCGTGCGTACGTACTCCTCGAAATCGAGCACCTCGCCATGCCTCATCCGAACCGCCTCCGAACCCCGTGACCTGCTTCGTTCCTCGTGTCGTCGATGACGCTACGGAGCGGTTGTCACGGGGCTGTGCGGGGCAGCCGTCGGTGGACGCACGGCTACCCATCGGTTGTGTAACAGCGAGGTGGGGGCGAGTGGGCAGCGCCCGGCGCGGGCCAGGGACGGCAGGTCGTGCCGTCCCTGGCCCCGGGCGGCAGGTCGTGCCGATGTCCCGGGCCAGGGGCAGCAGGTCGTGCCCGTGGCCGTCGGCTCGGGCCAAGGGCCGCCGCCGATAGTGCCCGCGGCCGGCGTCAGGCCAGCGGCAGCCGGTAGCGCCCGTCGTCCAGCGGTTCGACCAGGCCGTCGGCGACCAGGCCGTCCAGGGCCCTGGCCCGCTGCACCGGCTCGTCCCAGACCTTGTCCAGGGCCGCCTGCGCCACCGGGTCGGTCGACTCCCGCAGCACCGCGAGGAGCCGGCCCCGGACCTGCCGGTCGGTCCCCGCGTACGTCTGCCCGCGCCGCGGCGGGCCGTCGTGCGCGGGCTTCCCCGAGAGCCGCCAGGCGCACTGCCCGGAGATCGGGCAGCGCCCGCAGTCCTCGTTCTTCGCCGTGCAGACGAGCGCGCCCAGTTCCATCGAGGCGGCGGCCCAGCGGGAGGCCGTCGCCTCGTCCGCCGGCAGCAGCGCGCGGGCGAGCCGGCGTTCCGCGGCCGTCGTCGCGTTCGGCGGGTACTGGACGCCCGTCGCCGCCCGTGCGAAGACCCGGCGCACATTGGTGTCCAGGACGGCGTGCCGCTGCCCGTACGCGAAGGAGGCCACCGCGGCCGCCGTGTACTCGCCGATGCCGGGCAGTGCGAGCAGCTGCCCGTGATCGCTGGGTACGTCGCCGCCGTGCCGTTCCTTTATGGCCACGGCCGCCGCGTGCAGCCGCAGGGCCCGGCGCGGGTAGCCGAGCCGGCCCCAGGCGCGGACCGCCTCGCCGGGGGCGTCGGCGGCCAGATCGGCCGGGCGCGGCCAGCGCGCGAGCCACTGCTCGTACACCGGGAGGACCCGGACGACGGGCGTCTGCTGGAGCATGAACTCGCTGACCATCACGCCCCACGCGCCGGCCTCGGGGTGGCGCCAGGGCAGGTCGCGGGCGTGCCGGTCGAACCAGGCGAGGACGGGCCCGTGCAGCTCGGCGGGGGGCGTCGGGAGGCTGGGGACCTCGCAGGCCGCGGAGGCCGCGGAGGCCACGGAGTCCGCGGAGGGCATGGAGGCGGCGGAGGCGATGGAGTCCGCGGAGGGCCTGGAGGCCGCGGAGGCCGCGAGGGCCTCGGCGTCCTCGAAGGCCCCGCGGGCTCCGGCGGCGGCGGGGGTGGCAGGGGCGGCGGCAGGCGTGAGGGGAGCGTCGATGGAAGTCATGGCACCACCGATCCTGGCACGTCCCCGACGCGATCAGTACGCGCCGTGGCGGGCGCGCGGGAGGTCCTCGGCGCGCGCGGGGGCGTGAGCCCGGGGCCCGCGCCCCGCGCACCACACCACGACCGAGCTCCTGCTCGACCGGGCCGTCTCCACCAGAGCGCCCACCGGCCGGACCGCCGCCCGCATCACGAGGAAGGCGACCAGGCCGCCGAGGAACAGACCGACGGTCACGTCGTGCGGGTAGTGGACGCCGACGAAGACCCGGGAGAACGCCATGAGCAGCGCCATCGGCACGGTCAGCCAGACGATTCCGCGCCAGGACAGGGCGAGCGCGATCGCGGCCGCTCCGGCGATGGCCGAGTGGTTGCTTGGGAAGGACCAGTCGCCGTACGGCGGGCAGGTGACGAGCGGGTCGGGCGCCCCGAGGACGGCACGGCACGGACGGTCCTCGTCGACCAGCGACTTCAGCGATTCGCTCACCACGTACCCGAAGGCCGTGGCGAGCGGGGCGAGCAGCGCGAGCGCCATCGCCCGGCTCGAACCTTCGCGGGAGCGCCACCAGCCGGCCAGGAACAGCGCGCCGAACAACAGCAGTCCGGCCTCGGTCCAGACCTCGGCGAGCCACTGGAACCAGTGGGGGGTCGCATGGGCGAAGTCGGCGACATCGAGATAGAGCCGGTCGGAGAGGTCGAGGAGGGTGTTCATGGTGAATGACGCTAACCGGAATCCGGAGTCCGCCGCCCCGGGCCAACGGCCAGAACGACCCCCGACGAAAGTGGGGGTGCTCGCGATTCGGTCCGGTTCCCGCCGGTTTCGGGCGGGGTTGCGCGGTCGCCGGAGCGCGGTTCCGGGAAAGTTCCCGGAACCGATGGATGTGATCATCGGCAAAACTTGATGCCTCGGGCGGCGGGTGGGGCGGGAGTTGGCCCGGATCTCTCGTAAGGTTCGGGTCGTGGGATCTTTGCGCAATCCGGTCGGGCCGCTTCCCTCCACCATCTACTGGCGACGGAGGGCGGTGGCGGCGTGCCTGGTGGCGCTTCTCGCACTCCTCGCCGTATGGGCCGTCACCTCCGCTGACGGGGGCGGGAGGAAGACGAACGACGGGGCCAACGGCTCCTCTCCCACCCCTCCCTCCATCACCCCGGGCCCCTCCGGCACCGGGGAGGCGATCAGCCAACAGCCGGGCGGACGCGACGAGTCGGGCGACTCCGGCGACTCCGGCGACACCACGACCGGCGGCGACGGCGGCGGCTCGGGCGACTCCGGTACGGATCCGGGGTCGGGCGCCGACGCCGGTACGGACGCGGGCACGGCCGCCGGAACCGACGGCGGCGGCAAGAACGGTGACACCGACGGCGCGGGCGGCGACGGAGGCGCGGGCACCGGTGCGGGACAGCAGGTCCCGGTCGATTCCCCGCTCCCGAACTGTCCTGCCGGAGCGCTGCAGTTGACGCTCCGCAGCGCCAAGGTCAGCTATGAGGCAGGGGAGAAGCCCCGCTTCCACCTCGTCGCCAAGAACACCTCGAAGACCCACTGCAAGGCCGACTTCGGGCCCCGCACGGCGGTTCTGACGATCAGCGACAACCAGGACGACGAGGTCTGGTCCTCCGCGGACTGCCCGCGCCCCGGAAACCCGATCGTGCTGAGCGTCCCCGCGGGCGCCACCGTCACCCACACCGTGGAGTGGGACCGCGGGCGCAGCGCCCCGCAGTGCGCCACCGCCCCGGCGGGCCAGGCCGCCCCCGGCACCTACCTCGTGGAGGCGACGATGCCGGGCACGAAGGTGCTCCCGGCCTCGTTCACGCTCGCCAAGGACTGAGCCGCACGACTGAGCCGCACGACTGAGCCCCGTCCGGGGAGCGGGTTCCGGCGGTACGGCCCCGGGACCCGCGTACGTCCGGCGGTACGGCCCCGGGACCAGCGGTACGTCCTAGACGTACCGCTCCAGGATCGAGGACTCCGCCAGCCGGGACAGGCCCTCGCGCACGCTGCGGGCGCGGGCCTCGCCGACGCCGTCCACGGTCTGGAGGTCGTCCACACTGGCGGCGAGCAGCTTCTGCAGCCCGCCGAAGTGCTCCACGAGCCGCTCGATGATCGCGCCCGGCAGCCGCGGCACCTTGGCGAGGAGCCGGTAGCCGCGCGGCGAGACTGCGGAGTCGAGGGTCTCGGGCGAACCGCTGTAGCCCAGCGCCCGTGCCACGACCGGCAGTTCGAGCAGCTCGGTGTGGGTCAGCGCGTCCAGCTCGGTGAGCGCCTCCGCGACCGTCCGCGAGCGCTTGGCGGTCGGTTCCGGCACGTAGTCCCGGACGACCAGCTCCCGCTCCGGCTCCACGCCCGCGATCAACTCGTCCAGCTGGAGCGAGAGGAGCCGACCGTCCGTGCCGAGCTCGACCACGTACTCGGCGATCTCGGTGGCGATCCGGCGGACCATCTCGAGCCGCTGGGCGACGGCGGTGACGTCCCGGACCGTGACCAGGTCCTCGATCTCCAGCGCGGAGAGCGTGCCGGCCACCTCGTCGAGCCGGAGCTTGTACCGCTCCAGGGTCGCGAGCGCCTGGTTGGCGCGGGACAGGATCGCCGCCGACTCCTCCAGGACCCGGCGCTCACCGTCCACGTACAGCGCGATCAGCCGCATCGACTGGGAGACGGAGACGACCGGGAAGTTGCACTGCTTGGAGACCCGGTCCGCCGTGCGGTGCCGGGTGCCGGTCTCCTCGGTGGGGATGGAGGCGTCCGGAACCAGCTGCACGCCCGCGCGGTGGATCTTGGTGATGTCCTTGTCGAGGACGAGCGCGCCGTCGAGTTTGCACAGCTCACGCAGGCGTGTGGCGGCGAACTCGACGTCCAGCACGAAACCGCCGGTGCACATCGAATCGACCGTCTTGTCGAGGCCGAGCACGATGAGACCGCCCGTGTTGCCGCGGAGGATCCGCTCCAGGCCGTCACGCAGCGCGGTGCCCGGCGCGACGGCGCTCAGGGCGGCGCGCATCAGCGCTTCGTTGCCGGAGCCCGCGCCGGACTTTCCAGGAGCTGCTGCCCCGTCCTTGGCTGCCACTGCTCTCCTCCGGCTCGTACGGATGGGCGAGACCAGGGCAAAGTCTAGCGACACCACCCCGCCGCCCTCCGCCCCCGACCGATCACGGTGGTCCGAAAGGGGTCCCCGCCCCGACGCGGATCCAACCCTCCGCGCCTTTGCGAAGCGTACGGAGCGAACCGTCCGCACGGTGTGAACATTCGGAGTCGACCGTCCGAGCCCTTCCGGCCCGGACCCATCGGAGCCGGGTCGAGCGGCCCGCCCAAGCCTCCCCACGACCGGATCACGCCGCCCCGCACACCCTTCCGACGCGGACCGCCACCCCGCCCGACGAGGGCTGCTCCGCCCTGCCCCGGGGTGTGCTGGGGCCCGGCGTGGACCGGCCGGCCTCGCCCCGGCGGGGCCGGGGCCCGGCGTGCGCGGTCCGCCACCGCGCCCCGGCGTGGGCCGGTCGCCCCCTGCCCGCGCGGGCAGGGGCCACGCCCCGCGCGGGCAGGGGCCACGCCCCGCGCGGGCAGGGGCCACGCCCCGCTACTTCTCCGCCCCCTCCGGCGCCTTCGCGCGTCGGCTGCGCGGAAGCACCCGCAGCGCGTCGCCCATGTCCGCGACCTCCGTCACCTTCATGCCGGGCGGCACCCTGCCCGGGTCCGAGGGGACCAGCGCGTGCGTGAAGCCCAGCCGGTGCGCCTCGGCGAGCCGGCGCTGGACGCCCGTCACCCGCCGGACCTCGCCCGCGAGCCCGACCTCGCCGATCGCCACCAGGTTCTTCGGCAGCGGGGTGTCGCTCGCCGCGGAGGCGAGCGCGAGCGCGATCGCCAGGTCGGCGGCGGGCTCGGTGAGCTTCACGCCGCCCACGGTCGCGCTGTAGATGTCCCGCTTGCCCAGCGCGCTGATCCGGCCGCGCTGCTCCAGGACCGCCAGCATCATCGAGACCCGGGAGGTCTCAAGACCCGACACGGTCCGGCGCGGGGACGGGATCTGGCTGTCCACGGTCAGCGACTGGACCTCGGCGACCAGCGGGCGGCGGCCCTCCAGGGTGACCGTCAGACAGGTGCCCGGCACGGCCACGTCACGCCGGGTCAGGAAGAGCCCGGAGGGGTCGGCCAGACCCGTGATGCCCTCGTCGTGCAGTTCGAAGCAGCCGACCTCGTCGGTCGCCCCGTACCGGTTCTTCACGCCCCGGACCAGCCGCAGGCGCGCGTGCCGGTCGCCCTCGAAGCTCAGCACGACGTCGACCAGGTGCTCCAGGAGCCGGGGGCCGGCGATCGCCCCGTCCTTGGTGACATGGCCGACGAGGAGCGTGGACATGCCGCGCTCCTTGGAGGCCCGGATGAGCGCGCCGGCGACCTCGCGGACCTGGGCCATGCCGCCGGGCGCGCCGTCGATCTCGGGGGAGGCGACGGTCTGCACCGAGTCCATGATCAGCAGCGCGGGCTTCACGGCATCGAGGTGCCCGAGGACGGCCGACAGGTCGGTCTCGGCGGCGAGGTACAGATGGTCGCTGAGGGCGTTGATCCGGTCGGCGCGCAGCCGGACCTGGCTCGCGGACTCCTCGCCGGTGACGTAGAGCGTGCGGTGCTCGTCGCTGGCCGCCTTGGCCGCCACGTCGAGCAGGAGCGTGGACTTGCCGACGCCCGGCTCGCCCGCGAGCAGCACGACGGCACCGGGCACCAGACCCCCGCCGAGGACCCGGTCCAGCTCGTCGACGCCGGTCGAGCGGGCGGTCGCCTGGCGGCCGTCGACCTGCCCGATGGGGACCGCGGCGGTGGAGACCCGGCCCGCCGCGGTCGTCCGGACGGCGGGCGCGCCGTACTCCTCGACCGTCCCCCAGGCCTGGCACTCGGGGCAGCGGCCGAGCCACTTGGCCGTCTGCCAGCCGCACTCGGTGCAGCGGTAGGACGGCCGGTCCTTGGTCGATTTCGTACGGGCAGCCATGCGGCCCACCGTAGCGGCCCCCACCGACAGCGGACGCCGAGTCTCCCCAGGCCCCCGGAATGTTGGATTCCTGTCCCCTTTCGAGCGATACCTTCACCCGTAAGAATGAGAAGAACGCAACCGGTACGAAAAGCGCCCCCTCTGCTGCCTACGGTCGACCGGTGACGAGCAGCAGGCTGGATTCCCCCGCACGCACCACCGGCGCACACCGGGCGCACCGCGCCACGGACCAGGGACCGCGCACGCTCGGCCGGAGGCCCCCCGCCCGTTACGAGGCCGCCCTCGACGGGCTCTTCACGTACTGCCTCTCCGTGCTGTGCGACCACGACACGGCCACCGCCGTCCTCGGCGACGTCCTCGCCGTCGCGGAGCGCCACCACGGCCGCTGCCCCTCGGACGAGGACGGCCGTACGGCCTGGCTGTACGCCCTCGCCCGCTGGGCCTGTCTGCGCAGCCTCGGCGAGCAGCGGCGCCGCCGCCAGGGCGCCCACACGGGGCGTCCCGCCGTCACCGCCCCCGAGCCGCCCCGGGTCCCCGAGGAGACCGCCGAGCGGCGCCGCGGCGAACTCGCCCGGCTCGCCTGGCCCGAGGCCGCCGGCACCACCCCCGAGCAGCGCGAGGCCCTGGAGCTGGCCGTACGGCACGGTCTCAGCCACCGTCAGGTCGCCGCCGTGCTCTCCCTCGACCCGCTCGCCGCCCGCGAGCTCCTCGCCACCGCCGGCTGCGAGGTCGAGCGCACCCGCGCCGCCCTCGCCGTCGTCGAGACCGGCAGCTGCCCCACCGTCGCCCGGCTCACCGGCGACCACCAGGTGCTGCTCTCGGCCACCCTCCGCGCCGAGCTCGTCCGGCACGTCGACGACTGCCCCCGCTGCCGGAAGGCCGCCGAGCGCGTCGGCGCCGCCGGTCCCTGGCCCGGCGCCGGATCGCTGCCGCAGGCGCGACTGCCGCTCGTCGAGGCGCCCCGGGCCGCCGCGTACATGGCGATGCTGCACGTCCCCCGCGCGCGTGCCGGTGCCCCGCGCTTCTCGCCGACCGGTTTCCCCATGGACCCGAAGGACCATGTGGCCCGCCGCGACCGGCTGCGGGCCCGCGCGGTGACGACCACCGTCGTCGCCGCCGTGGTCGCCGCGCCCGTCCTCGCCCTGTGGACCTCCTACCGGGGCACCCCGGTCGCCGACACGAGCGCCCGCGACGGCTCCCGGATCAGCGCGCGCGAGGCGGACGAACCGACCGGCCCCGACGGACGCCCGTACGACCGCTACGAGAACGCGGGCAACGCCCGCACCACCCCCGAAGCCCGCTTCACCCAAGGCAGCCGCGCCCCCGACGTCTCCGTCGAGGTACTCAGCCCCGGCGGCCCCACCGGCCCCGCGGGCCCCGCCGCACCGGGCGAGCCCGCCGCCGGCTGGATCACGGTCGACGCGCGCGGCCACGGGGACCTGACGCTGCTCACGCTCACCGCCTCCGGGGGTTCCCCCGTCGACTGGTCGCTGTGGACGGACGCGCCCTGGCTGTACGTGAGCCGGGCCTCCGGAACCCTCCGGCCGGGCGAGAAGATCACCGTCACCGTCCGCGTCGACCACGGCCGCGAACCGCAGGGCGCGTGGAGCGCCCGGATCGGGGTGAACCCCTCCGGCGCGGTGGTCAGGATCGACGGACGCGGACAGACCGCGCCGCCGCCGGTCGTCGTCGATCCGGTGACACCCCCGCCGACGACCACCGAGCCGACCACCCCGCCGCCGACGACGGAGGAACCGCCCCCGACGACCGAGCCGACCGACCCGCCCACGAGCCCGCCGACCACGGAGCCGACCACGCCGCCGCCGACGACGGAGGAACCGCCTCCGACCACGACGGACCCGGGCCCGACGGACCCGACGACGCCGCCCCCGACGACGGACGAACCCCCTCCGCCGTCGTCCTCCTGAGCCCGGCCAGGCCCTGAGCCCGGCCCGACGCCAGCCCTTCGGCCCGGCGAAGCCCTTCGGCCCCGGCGCTAGCGCTTCGGGTCGGCCGGGTGCGGGGCCACCAGCGGCAGCTGCGAGGAGAGCCGCGCCTCGCACAGCCCGGCCAGGACCTCGTACGCCTCCTCGCCCATCATCTCGGTGAGCTCGGGCCGGTACGTGACGTAGACCGGCTCCCCGGCCCCGTGCGCCGACGTCGCCGACGTGCACCACCAGTGCAGGTCGTGACCGCCCGGACCCCAGCCCCGCCGGTCGTACTCACCGATCGACACCTGGAGCACCTTCGTGTCGTCGGGCCGCTCGATCCAGTCGTACGTGCGCCGCACCGGCAGCTGCCAGCAGACGTCCGGCTTGGTCTCCAGCGGCTCCTTGCCCTCCTTCAGGGCCAGGATGTGCAGGGAGCAGCCCGCGCCGCCCGCGAACCCCGGACGGTTCTGGAAGATGCAGGAACCCTCCCAGCGGCGGGTCTGCCGGTCGCCGTCCTCATCGAGCTGGGTCCAGCCCGATTCCGTACCGACGTCGTGGAACTGCCACAGCTCCGGCGTGAGGCGTGCCACGTGCGTCGCGACCCGCTTCTCGTCGTCCTCGTCGGAGAAGTGCGCGCCCAGCGTGCAGCAGCCGTCGTCGGCCCGGCCCGCCTGGATCCCCTGGCAGCCGCTGCCGAAGATGCACGACCAGCGCGAGGTCAGCCAGGTCAGGTCGCAGCGGAAGACCTGCTCCTCGTCGGCGGGGTCGGGAAACTCGACCCACGCGCGCGCGAAGTCGAGGCCCTTCTCGTCCGGCTCCACGGCCTTGCCCCGCTTCTTGGCGCTCTTCACGGCAATGTCTTTGCCCGGTTTCGCCTTTTTCGTCTTTGGCACAGGTCCAAGCGTATGCGGGTCCGCGCAGTAGCGTTCCGCCCATGAGACTCGGAGTCCTCGACGTCGGTTCGAACACAGTGCACTTCCTGGTGGTGGACGCCCACCCCGGCGCCCGGCCGCTGCCCGCCCATTCCCACAAGGCGGAGCTCCGGCTCGCCGAACTTCTCGACGAACGGGGCGCGATCGCGCCCTTCGGCGTCGAGCGGCTCATCGCGACCGTCCGGGACGCGCTGCTCGCAGCCGAGGACAAGGGCTGCGAGGAGGTGCTCCCGTTCGCGACCTCCGCGATCCGTGAGGCGAGCAACGCGGACGACGTCCTCGCGCGCGTGAAGGACGAGACGGGCGTCGAACTCCAGGTCCTCACCGGCGAGGAGGAGGCCCGGCTCACCTTCCTCGCGGCCCGCCGCTGGTTCGGCTGGTCCGCGGGCAAGCTGCTCCTCCTCGACATCGGCGGCGGCTCCCTCGAAGTCGCGTACGGCATCGACGAGGACCCCGACACGGCGGTCTCCCTGCCGCTCGGCGCGGGCCGGCTGACCGCCGGCTGGCTGCCGGGCGACCCGGCCGACGCCGCCGACGTGAAGGCGCTCCGCCGCCATGTGCGCGCGCAGATCGCCCGCACGGTCCACGATTTCAGCCGCTCCGGCCGCCCCGACCACGTCGTGGCCACCTCCAAGACCTTCAAGCAGCTGGCGAGGATCGCGGGCGCCCCCGGCTCGGGCGAGGGCCTCTACGTCGAGCGGGTCCTGACCCGCGCGTCCCTGGAGGAGTGGGTCCCGCGCCTCGCCGGCATGACCGTTCCCGAGCGCGCCGCGCTGCCCGGCGTATCGGAGGGCCGCGCCGGACAGCTCCTCGCGGGCGCGATGGTCGCGGAGGGCGCGATGGACCTCCTGGGCGTGGAGGAGCTGGAGATCTGTCCCTGGGCCCTGCGCGAGGGCGTCATCCTGCGCCGCCTGGACCACCTGCCGGAGGAGTAGGGCGTACGGGAGATCCGGCCCCCGCGCGCGTGGGGCGTCGGCCACGGCGTGACCGGAAGGCCATGGCGTGACCGGAACCACCCCCCGGCCCCCCGGCGGGCCCCGTACCCTGTCTCCGTGGCAGAACCAGCGGTGCGCATCCCGGATGCGAAGGTCGCCCTGTCGACGGCCTCGGTCTATCCGGAGTCGACGGCGACGGCCTTCGAGATCGCCGCGCGCCTCGGTTACGACGGTGTCGAGGTCATGGTGTGGACCGATCCGGTCAGCCAGGACGTCGAGGCGCTGCGCCGCCTCTCCGACTACCACCAGGTGCCGATCCTGGCCGTGCACGCCCCCTGCCTCCTGATCACCCAGCGCGTCTGGTCCACCGACCCCTGGGTCAAGCTCCAGCGCGCCCAGGCCGCGGCCGAGCGCCTCGGCGCGTCGACGGTCGTCGTGCACCCGCCGTTCCGCTGGCAGCGCCAGTACGCCAAGGACTTCGTCACCGGCATCTGGCGGATGGCGGACGAGACCGACGTCCGGTTCGCCGTCGAGAACATGTACCCGTGGCGGTACAAGGACCGCGAGATGCTCGCGTACGCCCCCGAGTGGGACGTCACCAAGGACGACTACCGGCACTTCACCGTCGACCTCTCGCACACCGCGACCGCCCGCACGGACGCCCTCGCGATGATCGACCGCATGGGCGACCGGCTCGGACACGTCCACCTCGCCGACGGCAAGGGCTCCGCCAAGGACGAGCACCTGGTCCCCGGGCGCGGCACACAGCCCTGCGCCGAGCTCCTGGAGCGCCTCGCGCGCACCGGCTTCGACGGTCATGTCGTCATCGAGGTCAACACCCGCCGCGCGATGTCAGCCGCCGAACGCGAGGCCGACCTCGCCGAGGCCCTGGCCTTCACCCGGCTCCACCTCGCCTCCGCGGCCACCCGCCCCTCCCGGGTCCCGCGCCCGTGACCGACCCGGCCCCCCGCAGGCGCGGCCGCCCGTCCCGTACCGAGGACGAGAGCGGACCGGGCGCGCGGGAAAGGATCCTGGAGGCGGCCCGCGCCCAGTTCGCGGAGCGCGGCTACGACAAGACCTCGGTACGCGGCATCGCCAAGGCGGCCGGCGTCGACGCGGCCCTCGTCCACCACTACTTCGGCACGAAGGACGAGGTCTTCGCCGCGGCGATCGAGGTCTCCTTCGAGCCCGCCACGGTCGTCCCGGCGATCGTCGGCGGCCCGCGCGAGACCATCGGAGAGCGGCTCGCCCGGTTCTTCATCGGCGTCTGGGAGAACCCGGTCAGCCGCGCCCCCCTCCTCGCGATCGTCCGCTCCGCGCTCACCCACGAGGCGGCCGCCAAGGTGCTCAGGACCTTCGTGCTGCGGCGGCTCCTGGAGCGGATCGCGGACGAGCTCGACGTACCGGATCCCAAGTTCCGCGCGGAGCTGGCCGCCTCCCACATGATCGGGATCGCGATCCTGCGGTACGTGATCCAGGTCGAGCCGATGGCCTCGGTGGACCCGGAGGAGATCGTGGCCATGGTGGCCCCGACCCTCCAGCGCTATCTGACCGAGGCCTGAGCCCCACCGGGCGGCAGCCGACCGAAAGAGGCCTGAGCCCACCGGGCGGCAGCTGACCGAAAGCTGAACAGCCCGTCCGCCATGCGGACGCGCTGTCCAGATCTTGGTCCGTCGGCGTACGCTCGAATGCAAGCACCCCCATCACGAGGAGCGAGCGACGATGCCCGAGCTGAGGTCCCGCACAGTCACCCACGGCCGCAACATGGCGGGCGCACGCGCCCTTATGCGCGCCTCCGGTGTACCCGGCGCGGACATCGGCCGGAAGCCGATCATCGCGGTCGCCAACTCCTTCACGGAGTTCGTCCCGGGCCACACCCACCTGCAGCCCGTCGGCCGGATCGTCTCCGAGGCCATCACGGCCGCCGGTGCCATCCCGCGCGAGTTCAACACGATCGCCGTCGACGACGGCATCGCGATGGGCCACGGCGGCATGCTCTACTCCCTGCCCTCCCGCGACCTGATCGCGGACAGCGTGGAGTACATGGTCGAGGCGCACTGCGCCGACGCCCTGATCTGCATCTCCAACTGCGACAAGATCACCCCCGGCATGCTGATGGCCGCGCTGCGCCTCAACATCCCGACGGTCTTCGTCTCCGGCGGCCCGATGGAGGCCGGACGCGCGACCCTGGTCGACGGCACGGTCCGCACGCTCGACCTGGTCGACGCCATGTCCGACGCCGTGAACCCGAAGATCTCGGACGAGGACATGCTCCGGATCGAGGAGAACGCCTGTCCGACCTGCGGCTCCTGTTCCGGCATGTTCACCGCCAACTCCATGAACTGCCTGACCGAGGCCATCGGCCTCTCCCTCCCGGGCAACGGCTCGCTGCTCGCCACGCACACGGCCCGCAAGGACCTGTACGAGAACGCGGCCCGCACGGTCGTCGAGATCACCCGGCGCTACTACGACGAGGACGACGCCTCCGTCCTGCCGCGCTCGATCGCGACCCGCGCGGCCTTCGAGAACGCCATGGCCCTCGACATCGCCATGGGCGGCTCGACCAACACGATCCTGCACCTGCTCGCCGCCGCCCAGGAGGCCGAGCTCGACTACGGCCTGCCGGACATGGACGAGGTCTCGCGCCGGGTGCCCTGCCTGGCCAAGGTCGCCCCGAACGTCGCCAAGGACCGTACGTACTACATGGAGGACGTGCACCGGGCGGGCGGCATCCCGGCCATCCTCGGCGAGCTCTACCGCGCCGGCCTCCTCAACGAGGACGTCCACTCCGTCCACTCCCGCTCCATCAAGGAGTGGCTGGGCGCCTGGGACGTGCGCGGCGGCTCCCCGACCGACGAGTCCGTCGAGATGTGGCACGCGGCCCCCGGCTGTGTCCGCTCGGCGACCGCCTTCTCGCAGTCCGAGCGCTGGGAGGCGCTCGACGTGGACGCGGCCGGCGGCTGCATCCGCGACGCGGCCCACGCGTACTCCAAGGACGGCGGCCTCGCCGTCCTGCACGGCAACCTCGCCGCCGACGGCTGCGTCGTGAAGACGGCCGGCGTCGACGAGTCGATCTGGACCTTCGAGGGCCCGGCCGTGGTCTGCGAGTCGCAGGACGAGGCCGTCGAGAAGATCCTCAACAAGCAGGTCACGGACGGCGACGTGGTCGTCATCCGCTACGAGGGCCCGCGCGGCGGCCCCGGCATGCAGGAGATGCTCTACCCGACCTCCTTCCTCAAGGGCCGGGGCCTGGGCAAGACCTGCGCGCTGGTCACGGACGGACGCTTCTCGGGCGGCACGTCGGGCCTGTCCATCGGCCACGCGTCGCCGGAGGCGGCCTCGGGCGGCACGATCGCCCTCGTCGAGGACGGCGACCGGATCCGTATCGACATCCCGAACCGTTCCATCGAGCTCCTCGTCGACGAGGCCACCCTGGCCGCCCGTCGTGCGGCGCTGAACGGCGTGTACGAGCCGAAGAACCGGCAGCGCAAGGTGTCGGCCGCCCTGCGCGCGTACGCGGCGATGGCGACGAGCGCCGACAAGGGCGCGGTCCGCGACGTGTCGAAGCTGGGCTGAGCCCGGCGCGGTAGGCACTGGAACGGCGGGGAGCGGGCGGAGACGCCCGCTCCCCGCCGTTCGTCTCAGCGGCCGTTCACCAGGAGGCGGGATCGCGCGCGTCCACCGCGAAGACCGATCCGTCCGGGGCCGTCCCGAACACCCGGTCACCGGCGACCACCGGCGGCGGCACCAGGGGCGCGTACTCGAGCCGGCCGTTGAGCAGCCGCGGCCGGGTCTGGCCGATCAGCGCCCCGCGCACGGTGTCGACGGCGAGCAGCCGCCCGTCCTGGACGGAGAAGTAGAGCCGGTCGCCGGGGCCCATGACCGGTGTGGACACGTTCCCCGCGCCGGTCTCCAGCTCCCACAGCACCCGCCCCTTGGGCGCCGCGGTGTCGAAGGCGGTGAGGTGCCCGTCGGCGTCGAGGAGGTGGACGACCGCGCCGCGCACGGCGACGCCCCGGACGTCGATCCGGTGGGGCAGGGGCAGCTCGCGTACGGAGCCGCTGCCGGGGTCGAGCACGACCAGGTGGTCGAAGAGCGAGGCCTGGTAGCGGGAGGCGAGCAGCAGCGCGCCGTCGCCGGTGCGGCCCAGCGGGTCGAGGTCGCCCGCCAGGTTCCGCTGCCAGGCCTGCTCGCCGGTCCCGGGTCGGATCTCGGCCACGCGCGTGTGCGTCCCGTCGGCCGAGGTCTCGGAGACGGTCAGCAGACCGGAGGGCGCGTCGTACGGTCCCGGGCGCGGGACCCCGAAGCCGGCCAGGCCGTGCCGCCAGAGTTCCTTCCCGTCGCGGCTTCCGACGGCACGGACGCCGCCCCGTCCGTCGGTCAGGACGACGGTGGACCCGGCCGACGCGTACGCCTCGGGGGGCTTCGCCGGTCCGGCGGTCCAGCCGGGGGCGCCGTCGGCGGCCGCGTACGCCCGCAGCGGGTCCGCCGGGGCGGCGGCGCCGACCAGGCCCTCCGCGAGGAGGAAGGGCGCGACCGGGGACTCCGCCTCGACGGGCGCGGTGCGCGACCAGGCGACCTTCCCCGTGACGGGGTCGAGCCGGGCGAGGCCGACGCCCCGGGCCGCGCAGAACAGCGCGCCGCCGCCGTGGGCGCACGCGGGCGCGGCGGTGGGGCCGTGCATCTGGAGGGTGGTGTGCCAGCCGGCGAAGGCGGTGGCCACCTCGTCGGGCCGGGCGGGCGGCTCGGTTCCGCCGTCGGCCGGGGGGCTCATGGCCGCGTACAGACCGGCCCCGGTGAGCGCGAGCGCGGCGGCGACGGCGAGCGTGAGGCGCGGCCTGAGGCGCACCCGGCCGAGGCGCGGGCCGCGTCGGGGCGGAGCCGGCGCGGTGGCCCGTACGGGTGTGTCCGCGTCCCACGCGGGCGCGGGGCCCGGCTCGCCGTGGGCCCGTTCGTCGCCGTGCGGCAGGGCGGGCCGGCGCCGTTGGGCCGGTATGAAGGCCTCCGCCGCGTACGAGGGCGGCAGCAGCGCCGACATGATCTGGGCCGGAGTCGGGCGCTCGGTGGGTTCCTTGGCGAGGCAGCGCGCGACGAGCGGCGCCAGCTCCGCCGGAACGCCCGTCAGATCGGGCTCGTCGTGGACGACCTGGTACGCCACGATGTACGGGCTGTCGGAGTCGAACGGGCCGTGCCCGGTGGCCGCATGCACGAGCACCGAGCCGAGTGCGAAGACGTCCGCGGCGGGCCCGACCTCGCGCGGCCGCTGGAACTGCTCGGGCGCCATGAACGGCGGCGAGCCGATGAGCTTGCCCGTCTCGGTGTGCAGATCGCTGTCGACGGGCCGGGAGATACCGAAGTCGATGACCTTGGGGCCGGTATCGGTGAGCAGGACGTTGCTGGGCTTGAGGTCGCGGTGGACGACCCCGGCGCGGTGGATGTCGCGCAGGGCCTCGGCGAGGCCGGCCGTGAGCCGGCGCAGCTCGGCCGGGGCCAGCGGGCCGTTCCGCTTCACCTGGTCGGCGAGGGTCGGCCCGGGGACGTAGAGGGTGGCCATCCAGGGGCGTACGGCATCGGGGTCGGCGTCGACGACCGGCGCGGTGAAGGCCCCGCTGACCCGGCGGGCGGCCGCGACCTCCTGGCGGAAACGCGCCCTGAACTCGGGGTCCTCCGCGTACCGTGCGTGCACGACCTTGACCGCGAGCCGCAGCCCGGAGGCGGAGGCCGCGAGGTGCACGACGCCCATGCCGCCGGCGCCCAGACATGCCTGGAGGCGGTAGTCGCCCGCGTACTCGGGCTGCTCCGCATTCCGGTCGGCACCGGTGTTGCGCAACGGCGGCATCGCCCACCCCCGTGTGGTTCCCCGTCACTCGCGCGCACCCGCGCGAACCCGACGGAGCCTAGTCCATGGCCCCCACGATGTCGGCGGGGCTTGCTAGCCTGCGCGTCGCGGAGAGTGAAACTCGGCGGAGCGCTTTTGCGCCAAGGGGGAGGACACCATGAGCACGGACGAGAACAACACGACGATGGCGACCACGGTCACCCGCTACACGGTCGCGCCCGGCTACCGGGTCAATGTGCGCTCGGGCCCGAGCACCCAGTACCCGATCGTCAGGACGCTGCCGCTCGGCGCCACGGTCACGATCTCCTGCCAGAAGTACGGCGAGTGGATCAGCGGCCCGTACGGCACCACGAGGATCTGGGACAACATCGCGCCGGGCGAGTACATCTCCGACGCCTACGTCCGCACGGGCAGCGACGGGTTCGTCGCACCGCGCTGCGCCTGAGACCCTCCGTCGTCGCCCCGGGGATAATCGACATTGTGAGCGACGACGAGCAGACCCCCAGCACCACCAGTGGCCCCGCCGGCGGCCCGACCGGCGGGACCCCTGCCGGGCCTCAGCCCGAGGAGATCCGTTTCTTCGGCACGAGCTGGGTCGACCACAGCGGCAACTACACGCTGCGCCGCGTCGGCCTGGCCGTCGGCTCGCTGGCCGCCGCCGTCGCGGCCTGCTTCGTGCTGCGCTTCGCGTACGAGGGCCTGGAGATCGCGGACGTCGGCGGCATCGTCAACATGCTGGTCGTCGTCATGTTCGCGGTCTGCAGCGCCATCGCCTTCCGCAAGACCTGGGAGGGCTTCGTCCGCAGGCCCACCGACCCGGCCCGCGAGGAGTCCCTGCGCAGCCTGAAGGCGATCGGCTTCATCGGCTCGCTGCTCGCCTACTGTGCCCGCTGCTTCGTCGAGGCCCCGGGCGAGAAGCTCCGCCGCGCCGAGTACGACACGGCCCGCGCCCAGTACGAGAAGCGCCGCGGCACCCGCACGGGCAACCCGGCCGCCCGCAAGAAGCCCAAGCGCCGCTAGGGCCTCCCTGCCCCGTTGTGGGCACCCGTTCCTCCCCAGACTTCGTCCGGGGGACCCCCAGGGGCGGAACGGGCGGGCACAACCCACCCACCGGCCCGCAACCGAACCGCGGCAGCCCACCCCGGCCCTCCCCGCTCCCACGGCCTCCGCCCGGATGCTTGACCCCCGGCACCCCCAGGAGCACTATTCATCGCATGATGAATTACGCGGCGGGTGAGCTCGCCGACCCCGCGCCCCCCGACTCCGCGGCCGAGCCCGCGCCCGCAGCCGTCGCCATCGCCGCGCACCACCTCACCGCCGTCCGAGGCCCCCGCACCGTCCTCCGCGGCCTCGACTTCACCGTCCAGGCCGGCCGCATCACCGGCCTCCTCGGCCCCTCGGGCTGCGGAAAGACCACCCTGATGCGCGCGATCGTCGGCACCCAGGCCAAGGTCGACGGCACCCTCCAGGTCCTCGGCCACCCCGCCGGCGACCCCACCCTCCGCTCCCGCATCGGCTACGTCACCCAGGCCCCCTCCATCTACGACGACCTCACCGTCCGCCAGAACCTCGACTACTTCGCCGCCGTCCTGCTCCCCGGCCGCACCCACCGCCAGGAACGCCGCGCCACCGTCGACCGGGCCATCGACGACGTCGACCTCGCCTCGCACGCCGACTCCCTCGCCGGCCGCCTCTCCGGAGGCCAGCGCAGCCGCGTCTCCCTCGCCGTCGCCCTCCTCGGCACCCCCGAACTCCTCGTCCTCGACGAACCCACCGTCGGCCTCGACCCCGTCCTCCGCCGCGACCTGTGGAACCTCTTCCACCAGATCGCCGCCGACCGCGGCACGACCCTCCTCGTCTCCTCCCACGTCATGGACGAGGCCGAACGCTGCCACCGCCTCCTCCTCATGCGCGAGGGCGAGATCCTCGCCGACGACACCCCCGAGGCCCTCCGCCGACGCAACGACACCGCCACCGTCGAAGAGGCCTTCCTCCACCTCGTCGACTCCGCGAACATCCGAGCCGCCCAAGAGGAGCCCCGACCGTGAACCCGGCCCGCACCCTCGCCACCGCCGCCCGCGTCCTGCGTCAGCTGCGCCACGACCCCCGCTCGATCGCCCTGATGCTCCTCGTCCCGTGCGTGATGCTCTTCCTGCTCCGCTACGTCTTCGACGGAAGCCCCGGCACCTTCGACAACATCGGCGCCTCACTCCTCGGCATCTTCCCCCTCATCACGATGTTCCTGGTGACCTCCATCGCGACCCTCCGCGAACGCACCTCCGGCACTCTCGAACGCCTCCTCGCCATGCCCCTCGGCAAGGCCGACCTCCTCGCCGGCTACGCCCTCGCCTTCGGACTCCTCGCCGTCGTCCAGTCCGCCCTCGCCACCGGCCTCGCCGTCTGGTTCCTCGGCCTCGACGTCATCGGCTCCCCCTGGCTCCTCCTCCTGGTCGCCCTCCTCGACGCCCTCCTCGGCACCGCCCTCGGCCTCTTCGTCTCCGCCTTCGCCGCCTCCGAGTTCCAGGCCGTCCAGTTCATGCCGGCCGTGATCTTCCCCCAGCTCCTCCTCTGCGGCCTCTTCACCCCACGCGAGAACATGGCCCCCGCCCTCGAAGCGATCTCGAACGTCCTCCCGATGTCGTACGCCGTCGACGGCATGAACGAAGTCCTCCGGCACCCCGACATCACCCCCGACTTCGTCCGCGATGCCCTCGTCGTCGCAGGCTGCGCCCTCCTCGTCCTCGCCCTCGGCGCGGCCACCCTCCGCCGCCGCACCGCATGACCGCCCCTCGGACACCCGCACCCCATCCGGCCCGCCGATGCGAGGATGACGACACGTACCCCCTCCGGCGAGGTGAACAGAGCCATGACCCAGACCGTCGCAGTCCTCGGCACCGGCAAGATCGGTGAAGCGCTCCTCAGCGGCATGATCCGTGCCGGCTGGCGCCCCGCGAACCTCCTCGTCACCACCCGCCGCTCCGAACGCGCCGAGGAGCTCCGCGACCGCTACGGCGTCGAGACCGTCACCAACGCCGAGGCCGCCAAGCGCGCCGACACCCTCATCCTGGCCGTCAAGCCCCAGGACATGGGCCGGCTCCTCGACGAACTGGCCCCCCACGTCGCCGCCGACCGCCTGATCATCAGCGCCGCCGCCGGCATCCCCACCTCCTTCATCGAGGACCGCCTCACCACCGGCACCCCCGTCGTCCGCGTCATGCCCAACACCCCCGTCCTGGTCGACGAAGGCATGTCCGTCATCTCGGCCGGCAGCCACGCCACCCCCGCGCACCTCGCCCACACCGAGGAGATCTTCGGCGGCGTCGGCAAGACCCTCCGCGTCCCCGAGTCCCAGCAGGACGCGGCCACCGCCCTCTCCGGCTCCGGCCCCGCGTACTTCTACTTCCTCGTCGAGGCCATGACCGACGCCGGCATCCTCCTCGGCCTGCCCCGCGCCCAGGCCCACGACCTGATCGTCCAGGCCGCCATCGGCGCCGCCGTGATGCTCCGCGACAGCGGCGAACACCCCGTCAAGCTCCGCGAGGCCGTCACCTCCCCGGCAGGCACCACCATCAGCGCCATCCGCGAGCTCGAGAACCACGGCGTCCGCGCCGCCCTCATCGCCGCCCTCGAAGCCGCCCGCGACCGCAGCCGCGAACTCGCCTCCGGCAACAGCTGACCCGCTCCGAGGTCACCGAACCCCGACCGACGCCCCCTTCACGACCTCCTCCGTCGTCACGACCTTCGCGAACCGTCCCCCGTGCAGGGACACGGCCGTCGCCTGCGTCAGCTCATCCGCGCTCCGCGACCAGCCGAACGGCCCCTCCAGATCGAACGTGTGCATCGCGTCCAGCGGGAACACCACCTCGTACCCGAGGTTCCCGCCCATACGCGCCGTGGTCTCGTTGCACATGTTCGTCTGGATCCCGACGATCACGATCTGCGCGATCTCCTGCCCGGACAGCCACCCGTCCAGCGACGGCTCCCCGTAGAAGGCCGAGTTCACGCTCTTCGTCACCAGCAGCTCCGGACCCCTGCCCTTCCCACGCCGCTCCTCCACGAAGTCCTTGAACGCGTTCCCCTCGTACCCCACCCGCAGCGGCGAACGCGACCCCTCCACCGAGTCGTGCCGCACGAACACGACCGGCCGCCCCGTCTCCTGCCACAGGTCGATCAGAGCCGCGATGTTCTCCTCGGCGGCCGGATTGTTCCGCTTCCCCCAGAACTCCTCCTCGAAGCCCTTCTGTACGTCGACGACAACCAGCGCTGCGTTCTCCGTGATCTCCATACCCACGATCCTGCCGCCGCCCGGGGCCCTCTCCCAGAGGGGCGAATGACAGCGATCGATGGTTTACTGCCACTTGTGCAGCCCGTGCCGCAGACCCCCGCACCCCGCCCCCAGCGCATCGCCCTCCTCTCCTTCCCGGGCATCCGCGCCTTCGACGTCTCCGTCATCACCGAGGTCTGGGGCAGCGACCGCACCCTCCGCGGCATCCCACCCTTCGAACTCCGCAGGACAGCCGCCGACCCGAACACCCCCATCCCGCTGCGCGGCGGTCTCTCCCTCACCCCCGACCGCCCCCTCACCTGGCTCGACGGCCTCACCCCCACCGACCTGGTCCTCGTCCCCGGCATCGAGGACCCCGACTCCGACATCCCGGCCCCGGTCCTCGACTCCCTCCGCCGCGCCCACACCACGGGCATCCCGGTCGCCTCGCTCTGCGCCGGCGCGTTCGTACTCGCCCGCGCCGGACTCCTCGACGGCCGCCGCGCCGTCACCCACTGGCACCTGGCCACGACCCTCGCCGCCCGCCATCCCGCGATCCAGGTCGAACCCGACGCCCTCTTCGTCGAGGACACCGGCATCTGGACCTCCGCCGGCACCGCCGCCGGTATCGACCTCTGCCTCCACCTCGTCCGCACCGCCCACGGAGCCGAAGCAGCCGCCGCCATCGCCCGCGCGATGGTCACCGCGCCCTTCCGCACCGGCACCCAGGCCCAGTTCATCGAACACCCCACCCCCCGCGCCGACCGCGACGCCGACACCCTCGCCGACATCCGGGCCCACGCCCTCGCCCACCTCGACGAGCCCCACACCGTCGCGACCCTGGCCGCCCGCGCCGGCATGTCGCCCCGCTCCTTCGCCCGCCACTTCCAAGCCACCACCGGAACCACCCCCCTGCACTGGCTCATCACCCAGCGCGTCGCCGCCGCTCAGAAACTCCTCGAACTCACCGACCACCCCCTCCCCGAGGTGGCCCGCCGCGCGGGCTTCGGCAGCGAGGTGACGATGCGTCAGCACTTCGCCTCGCACCTCGCCACCAGCCCACGCGACTACCGCAACGCCTTCCGTCACCCCGCGGGCAACAGCCCGATCGCCCGATAGGCCCGATCCACCAAGGGCCGCGCCGTCTCCCGGGCCCGCAGGGCCCCGTCCCGTAGCACCTGATCCACATATCCGGGGTCCGCCGCGAGCTCGGCATGCCGCTCCCGCAGGGGCCTCAGCAGCTCGACGACCGCGTCCGCCGTGTCCTTCTTCAACGATCCGTACGTCTCATATACACCGGCCAGCGCCTCGGGGTTCCCACCCGTCGCGGCGGCCATCAGATCGAGGAGATTCGCGACGCCCGGCCTGCCCTCCCGGTCGTACTCCACGTCCCGCCCGCTGTCGGTGACGGCCCGCATGATCTTCCGGCGCACGGTCTCCGCATCGTCGAGCAGATAGACGATCCCGGCCCCGTTCGCGTGCGACTTCCCCATCTTCGACGTGGGGTCCTGAAGGTCCATGACCCGCGCCGCCACCTCGGGCCGCGTCGCCCGCGGCACCGTGAACGTGTGCCCGTAGCGCTGGTTGAACCGCACCGCCAGGTCCCGAGTGAGCTCCACATGCTGCGTCTGGTCCTCACCCACCGGCACCTCATCGGCCCCGTAGGCCAGGATGTCCGCCGCCATCAGCACCGGATACGTCAGCAGGGACAGCCGCACACTCTGGCCCGCGGCCCGCGCCTGGACGCTCTTCTCCTTGTACTGGATCATCCGCCGCAGCTCGCCGTCCGTGGCGGTGCACTCGAGCAGGTACGACAGCCGCGCGTGCTCGTCCACATGACTCTGTACGAACAGGGTGCACAGCTTCGGATCGAGCCCAGCGGCCAGCAACAGCGTGGCCGCCTGCCGACTGAGCCGCCGCACCCGCGCCGGATCGTGCTCCACGGTCAGCGCGTGCAGGTCGACGACGCTGAACAGCGCCTCCGCCCGGTGCTGATCGACCTCGACCCACCGTCGTACGGCCCCGAGGTAGTTGCCCAGCGTCAGATGCCCGGTCGGCTTGACCCCGCTGAAGATCCTCGTCATCGCGTTCGTTCTCCCTCTTCTCCTGAGCGCCGACCGGACGGCCGGCTCCCGGAGGGGGATACGCGAACGGCCGCCGAGTCGGCGGCCGCTTGCTGCATGCGCGAGTGGTGGGCCGCCGTCAGGCGGCCCACCACTGGGTGGTGTGCGCACGCGTAGTCATACGCAGAGCGTACGCCCGAGGACCGGGGTTGACACGGGATTAACGGATCCGTAAGGTTCTCCGAGTTGTCCGACGTGAGCACCGACCCCGGTCGGCCCCGGACAGCCATCCCGCAAGATCCACAGAAGCCGATGGCGCTTTGCCGCGCCGTTCTGCTTTCCGTGCGTTTTTGCGAAATGAGGAATCCGCGTTCGAAGTTTGGACGCAGCCGCCCGATTAGCGTCGGAGGCAGGGAATCCGCTAAAGTCTCACTCGTCGGAACGGCCCAACAGCCGGAAAGACAAATCCCGCTGACTGGGAATCAGACGCCGAAAGGATCTGATAGAGTCGGAAACGCAAGACCGAAGGGAAGCCCGGAGGAAAGCCCGAGAGGGTGAGTACAAAGGAAGCGACCGTTCCTTGAGAACTCAACAGCGTGCCAAAAATCAACGCCAGATTAGTTGATACCCCGTCCATCTTCGGATGGCGAGGTTCCTTTGAAAGTCCTGCCGGCCCTTGTGGCGGGTAGGCAACATACACAGCGAGGACGCTGTGGACAGTCGGCCTTATTCCGGCCTGACTGTCCCGCTCAACGCGAGTGTGCAACCGGATATCCGGTAAACATTCACGGAGAGTTTGATCCTGGCTCAGGACGAACGCTGGCGGCGTGCTTAACACATGCAAGTCGAACGATGAAGCCCTTCGGGGTGGATTAGTGGCGAACGGGTGAGTAACACGTGGGCAATCTGCCCTTCACTCTGGGACAAGCCCTGGAAACGGGGTCTAATACCGGATAACACCGGCTTCCGCATGGGAGCTGGTTGAAAGCTCCGGCGGTGAAGGATGAGCCCGCGGCCTATCAGCTTGTTGGTGGGGTAATGGCCTACCAAGGCGACGACGGGTAGCCGGCCTGAGAGGGCGACCGGCCACACTGGGACTGAGACACGGCCCAGACTCCTACGGGAGGCAGCAGTGGGGAATATTGCACAATGGGCGAAAGCCTGATGCAGCGACGCCGCGTGAGGGATGACGGCCTTCGGGTTGTAAACCTCTTTCAGCAGGGAAGAAGCGAAAGTGACGGTACCTGCAGAAGAAGCGCCGGCTAACTACGTGCCAGCAGCCGCGGTAATACGTAGGGCGCAAGCGTTGTCCGGAATTATTGGGCGTAAAGAGCTCGTAGGCGGCTTGTCACGTCGGGTGTGAAAGCCCGGGGCTTAACCCCGGGTCTGCATCCGATACGGGCAGGCTAGAGTGTGGTAGGGGAGATCGGAATTCCTGGTGTAGCGGTGAAATGCGCAGATATCAGGAGGAACACCGGTGGCGAAGGCGGATCTCTGGGCCATTACTGACGCTGAGGAGCGAAAGCGTGGGGAGCGAACAGGATTAGATACCCTGGTAGTCCACGCCGTAAACGTTGGGAACTAGGTGTTGGCGACATTCCACGTCGTCGGTGCCGCAGCTAACGCATTAAGTTCCCCGCCTGGGGAGTACGGCCGCAAGGCTAAAACTCAAAGGAATTGACGGGGGCCCGCACAAGCAGCGGAGCATGTGGCTTAATTCGACGCAACGCGAAGAACCTTACCAAGGCTTGACATATACCGGAAAGCATTAGAGATAGTGCCCCCCTTGTGGTCGGTATACAGGTGGTGCATGGCTGTCGTCAGCTCGTGTCGTGAGATGTTGGGTTAAGTCCCGCAACGAGCGCAACCCTTGTCCTGTGTTGCCAGCATGCCCTTCGGGGTGATGGGGACTCACAGGAGACCGCCGGGGTCAACTCGGAGGAAGGTGGGGACGACGTCAAGTCATCATGCCCCTTATGTCTTGGGCTGCACACGTGCTACAATGGCCGGTACAAAGAGCTGCGATGCCGTGAGGCGGAGCGAATCTCAAAAAGCCGGTCTCAGTTCGGATTGGGGTCTGCAACTCGACCCCATGAAGTCGGAGTTGCTAGTAATCGCAGATCAGCATTGCTGCGGTGAATACGTTCCCGGGCCTTGTACACACCGCCCGTCACGTCACGAAAGTCGGTAACACCCGAAGCCGGTGGCCCAACCCCTTGTGGGAGGGAGCTGTCGAAGGTGGGACTGGCGATTGGGACGAAGTCGTAACAAGGTAGCCGTACCGGAAGGTGCGGCTGGATCACCTCCTTTCTAAGGAGCACAGTACCGATTGCAGACAAACGTTCTGCACGGTCAGCTCATGGGTGGAACGTTGATTAGTTGGCGTGAGTGAACCTGATGGTTCTTCGAGTACTGCTTCGGCGTGGAAAGAAGAACACGGACGGTGGCTCACGCTTGGCACGTTGTTGGGTGTCTGAGGGTACGGCCGTAAGGTTTGTATCTTCGCGATGCCGGCCCCAGTGAACTCACCTGCTTGTCGGGTGGGGTGATGGGTGGCTGGTCGTTGCTTGAGAACTACACAGTGGACGCGAGCATCTGTGGCCAAGTTTTTAAGGGCGCACGGTGGATGCCTTGGCACCAGGAACCGATGAAGGACGTGGGAGGCCACGATAGTCCCCGGGGAGCCGTCAACCAGGCTTTGATCCGGGGGTTTCCGAATGGGGAAACCCGGCAGTCGTCATGGGCTGTCACCCATGCCTGAACACATAGGGCATGTGGAGGGAACGAGGGGAAGTGAAACATCTCAGTACCCTCAGGAAGAGAAAACAACCGTGATTCCGGGAGTAGTGGCGAGCGAAACCGGATGAGGCCAAACCGTATGCGTGTGATACCCGGCAGGGGTTGCGCATGCGGGGTTGTGGGATCTCTCTTTCACAGTCTGCCGGCTGTGAGACGAGTCAGAAACCGTTGATGTAGGCGAAGGACATGCGAAAGGTCCGGCGTAGAGGGTAAGACCCCCGTAGCTGAAACATTGACGGCTCGTTTGAGAGACACCCAAGTAGCACGGGGCCCGAGAAATCCCGTGTGAATCTGGCGGGACCACCCGCTAAGCCTAAATATTCCCTGGTGACCGATAGCGGATAGTACCGTGAGGGAATGGTGAAAAGTACCGCGGGAGCGGAGTGAAATAGTACCTGAAACCGTGTGCCTACAAGCCGTGGGAGCGTCGGATACAGCTTGCTGTATCTCGTGACTGCGTGCCTTTTGAAGAATGAGCCTGCGAGTTTGCGGTGCGTTGCGAGGTTAACCCGTGTGGGGAAGCCGTAGCGAAAGCGAGTCCGAATAGGGCGATTCAGTAGCGCGCTCAAGACCCGAAGCGGAGTGATCTAGCCATGGGCAGGTTGAAGCGGAGGTAAGACTTCGTGGAGGACCGAACCCACCAGGGTTGAAAACCTGGGGGATGACCTGTGGTTAGGGGTGAAAGGCCAATCAAACTCCGTGATAGCTGGTTCTCCCCGAAATGCATTTAGGTGCAGCGTCGTGTGTTTCTTGCCGGAGGTAGAGCACTGGATAGGCGATGGGCCCTACCGGGTTACTGACCTTAGCCAAACTCCGAATGCCGGTAAGTGAGAGCACGGCAGTGAGACTGTGGGGGATAAGCTCCATGGTCGAGAGGGAAACAGCCCAGAGCATCGACTAAGGCCCCTAAGCGTACGCTAAGTGGGAAAGGATGTGGAGTCGCAGAGACAACCAGGAGGTTGGCTTAGAAGCAGCCACCCTTGAAAGAGTGCGTAATAGCTCACTGGTCAAGTGATTCCGCGCCGACAATGTAGCGGGGCTCAAGCGTACCGCCGAAGTCGTGTCATTGCAGCAATAAGCCCCAACGGGTGCTGTGATGGGTAGGGGAGCGTCGTGTGCCGGGTGAAGCAGCCGCGGAAGCGAGTTGTGGACGGTTCACGAGTGAGAATGCAGGCATGAGTAGCGATACACACGTGAGAAACGTGTGCGCCGATTGACTAAGGGTTCCTGGGTCAAGCTGATCTGCCCAGGGTAAGTCGGGACCTAAGGCGAGGCCGACAGGCGTAGTCGATGGACAACCGGTTGATATTCCGGTACCCGCTTTGAAACGCCCAATATCGAGCCCGTTAATGCTAAGGCCGTGAAGCCGTTCCGGACCCTTCGGGGAAAGGAAAGTGGTGGAGCCGCTGACCCAAGGTGGTAGTAGGTAAGCGATGGGGTGACGCAGGAAGGTAGTCCAGCCCGGGCGGTGGTAGTCCCGGGGTAAGGGTGTAGGGCGTTGTCCAGGTAAATCCGGACAGCACATAGCCTGAGACCTGATGCCGAGCCGATTGTGGTGAAGTGGATGATCCTATGCTGTCGAGAAAAGCCTCTAGCGAGTTTCATGGCGGCCCGTACCCTAAACCGACTCAGGTGGTCAGGTAGAGAATACCGAGGCGTTCGGGTGAACTATGGTTAAGGAACTCGGCAAAATGCCCCCGTAACTTCGGGAGAAGGGGGGCCACGTCTGGTGATCGGATTTACTCCGTGAGCTGGGGGTGGCCGCAGAGACCAGCGAGAAGCGACTGTTTACTAAAAACACAGGTCCGTGCGAAGCCGTAAGGCGATGTATACGGACTGACGCCTGCCCGGTGCTGGAACGTTAAGGGGACCGGTTAGTCACATTTCGGTGTGGCGAAGCTGAGAACTTAAGCGCCAGTAAACGGCGGTGGTAACTATAACCATCCTAAGGTAGCGAAATTCCTTGTCGGGTAAGTTCCGACCTGCACGAATGGCGTAACGACTTCTCGACTGTCTCAACCATAGGCCCGGTGAAATTGCACTACGAGTAAAGATGCTCGTTTCGCGCAGCAGGACGGAAAGACCCCGGGACCTTTACTACAGTTTGATATTGGTGTTCGGTTCGGCTTGTGTAGGATAGGTGGGAGACTTTGAAGCCGTGACGCCAGTCATGGTGGAGTCGCCGTTGAAATACCACTCTGGTCGTGCTGGATGTCTAACCTCGGTCCGTGATCCGGATCAGGGACAGTGTCTGATGGGTAGTTTAACTGGGGCGGTTGCCTCCCAAAGGGTAACGGAGGCGCCCAAAGGTTCCCTCAGCCTGGTTGGCAATCAGGTGTTGAGTGTAAGTGCACAAGGGAGCTTGACTGTGAGACCGACGGGTCGAGCAGGGACGAAAGTCGGGACTAGTGATCCGGCGGTGGCTTGTGGAAGCGCCGTCGCTCAACGGATAAAAGGTACCCCGGGGATAACAGGCTGATCTTCCCCAAGAGTCCATATCGACGGGATGGTTTGGCACCTCGATGTCGGCTCGTCGCATCCTGGGGCTGGAGTCGGTCCCAAGGGTTGGGCTGTTCGCCCATTAAAGCGGTACGCGAGCTGGGTTTAGAACGTCGTGAGACAGTTCGGTCCCTATCCGCTGTGCGCGTAGGAATATTGAGAAGGGCTGTCCCTAGTACGAGAGGACCGGGACGGACGAACCTCTGGTGTGCCAGTTGTCCTGCCAAGGGCATGGCTGGTTGGCTACGTTCGGGAGGGATAACCGCTGAAAGCATCTAAGCGGGAAGCCTGCTTCGAGATGAGTATTCCCACCTCCTTGAGAGGGTAAGGCTCCCAGTAGACGACTGGGTTGATAGGCCGGATGTGGAAGCCCAGTAATGGGTGGAGCTGACCGGTACTAATAGGCCGAGGGCTTGTCCTCAGTTGCTCGCGTCCACTGTGTTAGTTCTGAAGTAACGACCGTGTTGTCATCCGGTTGGTCAACTTCATAGAGTTTCGGTGGTCATAGCGTTAGGGAAACGCCCGGTTACATTCCGAACCCGGAAGCTAAGCCTTTCAGCGCCGATGGTACTGCAGGGGGGACCCTGTGGGAGAGTAGGACGCCGCCGAACAATCATTGTGGGAAAGCCCCGCACCTTCATGGTGCGGGGCTTTTCTGCGTTCAGGACCAACTACCCGGCCGGCGCCATGGTCTCGCGTCGGCCGGCGGGCCCTCCTGGGTGCCGTCGGCAGTGGCAATCCGGACCCCAAACATCTGATAGAGTCGGAGACGCAGGAAGGGACCGACGCGAAAGCGAAGGGACTGGAAAGCACCGAGGAAATCAGGCCGAAAAGATCTGATAGAGTCGGAACCGCCGGAAGGGCCCGGAGCGAAAGCAAAAGGGACCGGAAAGCACCGAGGAAATCGGATCGGAAAGATCTGATAGAGTCGGAAACGCAAGACCGAAGGGAAGCCCGGAGGAAAGCCCGAGAGGGTGAGTACAAAGGAAGCGTCCGTTCCTTGAGAACTCAACAGCGTGCCAAAAATCAACGCCAGATTAGTTGATACCCCGTCCATCTTCGGATGGCGAGGTTCCTTTGAAAGTCCTGCCGGCCCTTGTGGTGGGTAGGCAACATACACAGCGAGGACGCTGTGGACAGTCGGCCTTATTCCGGCCTGACTGTCCCGCTCAACGCGAGTGTCACCCGATTACGGGTAAACATTCACGGAGAGTTTGATCCTGGCTCAGGACGAACGCTGGCGGCGTGCTTAACACATGCAAGTCGAACGATGAAGCCCTTCGGGGTGGATTAGTGGCGAACGGGTGAGTAACACGTGGGCAATCTGCCCTTCACTCTGGGACAAGCCCTGGAAACGGGGTCTAATACCGGATAACACCGGCTTCCGCATGGGAGCTGGTTGAAAGCTCCGGCGGTGAAGGATGAGCCCGCGGCCTATCAGCTTGTTGGTGGGGTAATGGCCTACCAAGGCGACGACGGGTAGCCGGCCTGAGAGGGCGACCGGCCACACTGGGACTGAGACACGGCCCAGACTCCTACGGGAGGCAGCAGTGGGGAATATTGCACAATGGGCGAAAGCCTGATGCAGCGACGCCGCGTGAGGGATGACGGCCTTCGGGTTGTAAACCTCTTTCAGCAGGGAAGAAGCGAAAGTGACGGTACCTGCAGAAGAAGCGCCGGCTAACTACGTGCCAGCAGCCGCGGTAATACGTAGGGCGCAAGCGTTGTCCGGAATTATTGGGCGTAAAGAGCTCGTAGGCGGCTTGTCACGTCGGGTGTGAAAGCCCGGGGCTTAACCCCGGGTCTGCATCCGATACGGGCAGGCTAGAGTGTGGTAGGGGAGATCGGAATTCCTGGTGTAGCGGTGAAATGCGCAGATATCAGGAGGAACACCGGTGGCGAAGGCGGATCTCTGGGCCATTACTGACGCTGAGGAGCGAAAGCGTGGGGAGCGAACAGGATTAGATACCCTGGTAGTCCACGCCGTAAACGTTGGGAACTAGGTGTTGGCGACATTCCACGTCGTCGGTGCCGCAGCTAACGCATTAAGTTCCCCGCCTGGGGAGTACGGCCGCAAGGCTAAAACTCAAAGGAATTGACGGGGGCCCGCACAAGCAGCGGAGCATGTGGCTTAATTCGACGCAACGCGAAGAACCTTACCAAGGCTTGACATATACCGGAAAGCATTAGAGATAGTGCCCCCCTTGTGGTCGGTATACAGGTGGTGCATGGCTGTCGTCAGCTCGTGTCGTGAGATGTTGGGTTAAGTCCCGCAACGAGCGCAACCCTTGTCCTGTGTTGCCAGCATGCCCTTCGGGGTGATGGGGACTCACAGGAGACCGCCGGGGTCAACTCGGAGGAAGGTGGGGACGACGTCAAGTCATCATGCCCCTTATGTCTTGGGCTGCACACGTGCTACAATGGCCGGTACAAAGAGCTGCGATGCCGTGAGGCGGAGCGAATCTCAAAAAGCCGGTCTCAGTTCGGATTGGGGTCTGCAACTCGACCCCATGAAGTCGGAGTTGCTAGTAATCGCAGATCAGCATTGCTGCGGTGAATACGTTCCCGGGCCTTGTACACACCGCCCGTCACGTCACGAAAGTCGGTAACACCCGAAGCCGGTGGCCCAACCCCTTGTGGGAGGGAGCTGTCGAAGGTGGGACTGGCGATTGGGACGAAGTCGTAACAAGGTAGCCGTACCGGAAGGTGCGGCTGGATCACCTCCTTTCTAAGGAGCACAGTACCGATTGCAGACAAACGTTCTGCACGGTCAGCTCATGGGTGGAACGTTGATTAGTTGGCGTGAGTGAACCTGATGGTTCTTCGAGTACTGCTTCGGCGTGGAAAGAAGAACACGGACGGTGGCTCACGCTTGGCACGTTGTTGGGTGTCTGAGGGTACGGCCGTAAGGTTTGTATCTTCGCGATGCCGGCCCCAGTGAACTTGATTCTTCGGAGTCAGGGTGATGGGTGGCTGGTCGTTGCTTGAGAACTACACAGTGGACGCGAGCATCTGTGGCCAAGTTTTTAAGGGCGCACGGTGGATGCCTTGGCACCAGGAACCGATGAAGGACGTGGGAGGCCACGATAGTCCCCGGGGAGCCGTCAACCAGGCTTTGATCCGGGGGTTTCCGAATGGGGAAACCCGGCAGTCGTCATGGGCTGTCACCCATGCCTGAACACATAGGGCATGTGGAGGGAACGAGGGGAAGTGAAACATCTCAGTACCCTCAGGAAGAGAAAACAACCGTGATTCCGGGAGTAGTGGCGAGCGAAACCGGATGAGGCCAAACCGTATGCGTGTGATACCCGGCAGGGGTTGCGCATGCGGGGTTGTGGGATCTCTCTTTCACAGTCTGCCGGCTGTGAGACGAGTCAGAAACCGTTGATGTAGGCGAAGGACATGCGAAAGGTCCGGCGTAGAGGGTAAGACCCCCGTAGCTGAAACATTGACGGCTCGTTTGAGAGACACCCAAGTAGCACGGGGCCCGAGAAATCCCGTGTGAATCTGGCGGGACCACCCGCTAAGCCTAAATATTCCCTGGTGACCGATAGCGGATAGTACCGTGAGGGAATGGTGAAAAGTACCGCGGGAGCGGAGTGAAATAGTACCTGAAACCGTGTGCCTACAAGCCGTGGGAGCGTCGGATACAGCTTGCTGTATCTCGTGACTGCGTGCCTTTTGAAGAATGAGCCTGCGAGTTTGCGGTGCGTTGCGAGGTTAACCCGTGTGGGGAAGCCGTAGCGAAAGCGAGTCCGAATAGGGCGATTCAGTAGCGCGCTCAAGACCCGAAGCGGAGTGATCTAGCCATGGGCAGGTTGAAGCGGAGGTAAGACTTCGTGGAGGACCGAACCCACCAGGGTTGAAAACCTGGGGGATGACCTGTGGTTAGGGGTGAAAGGCCAATCAAACTCCGTGATAGCTGGTTCTCCCCGAAATGCATTTAGGTGCAGCGTCGTGTGTTTCTTGCCGGAGGTAGAGCACTGGATAGGCGATGGGCCCTACCGGGTTACTGACCTTAGCCAAACTCCGAATGCCGGTAAGTGAGAGCACGGCAGTGAGACTGTGGGGGATAAGCTCCATGGTCGAGAGGGAAACAGCCCAGAGCATCGACTAAGGCCCCTAAGCGTACGCTAAGTGGGAAAGGATGTGGAGTCGCAGAGACAACCAGGAGGTTGGCTTAGAAGCAGCCACCCTTGAAAGAGTGCGTAATAGCTCACTGGTCAAGTGATTCCGCGCCGACAATGTAGCGGGGCTCAAGCGTACCGCCGAAGTCGTGTCATTGCAGCAATAAGCCCCAACGGGTGCTGTGATGGGTAGGGGAGCGTCGTGTGCCGGGTGAAGCAGCCGCGGAAGCGAGTTGTGGACGGTTCACGAGTGAGAATGCAGGCATGAGTAGCGATACACACGTGAGAAACGTGTGCGCCGATTGACTAAGGGTTCCTGGGTCAAGCTGATCTGCCCAGGGTAAGTCGGGACCTAAGGCGAGGCCGACAGGCGTAGTCGATGGACAACCGGTTGATATTCCGGTACCCGCTTTGAAACGCCCAATATCGAGCCCGTTAATGCTAAGGCCGTGAAGCCGTTCCGGACCCTTCGGGGAAAGGAAAGTGGTGGAGCCGCTGACCCAAGGTGGTAGTAGGTAAGCGATGGGGTGACGCAGGAAGGTAGTCCAGCCCGGGCGGTGGTAGTCCCGGGGTAAGGGTGTAGGGCGTTGTCCAGGTAAATCCGGACAGCACATAGCCTGAGACCTGATGCCGAGCCGATTGTGGTGAAGTGGATGATCCTATGCTGTCGAGAAAAGCCTCTAGCGAGTTTCATGGCGGCCCGTACCCTAAACCGACTCAGGTGGTCAGGTAGAGAATACCGAGGCGTTCGGGTGAACTATGGTTAAGGAACTCGGCAAAATGCCCCCGTAACTTCGGGAGAAGGGGGGCCACGTCTGGTGATCGGATTTACTCCGTGAGCTGGGGGTGGCCGCAGAGACCAGCGAGAAGCGACTGTTTACTAAAAACACAGGTCCGTGCGAAGCCGTAAGGCGATGTATACGGACTGACGCCTGCCCGGTGCTGGAACGTTAAGGGGACCGGTTAGTCACATTTCGGTGTGGCGAAGCTGAGAACTTAAGCGCCAGTAAACGGCGGTGGTAACTATAACCATCCTAAGGTAGCGAAATTCCTTGTCGGGTAAGTTCCGACCTGCACGAATGGCGTAACGACTTCTCGACTGTCTCAACCATAGGCCCGGTGAAATTGCACTACGAGTAAAGATGCTCGTTTCGCGCAGCAGGACGGAAAGACCCCGGGACCTTTACTACAGTTTGATATTGGTGTTCGGTTCGGCTTGTGTAGGATAGGTGGGAGACTTTGAAGCCGTGACGCCAGTCATGGTGGAGTCGCCGTTGAAATACCACTCTGGTCGTGCTGGATGTCTAACCTCGGTCCGTGATCCGGATCAGGGACAGTGTCTGATGGGTAGTTTAACTGGGGCGGTTGCCTCCCAAAGGGTAACGGAGGCGCCCAAAGGTTCCCTCAGCCTGGTTGGCAATCAGGTGTTGAGTGTAAGTGCACAAGGGAGCTTGACTGTGAGACCGACGGGTCGAGCAGGGACGAAAGTCGGGACTAGTGATCCGGCGGTGGCTTGTGGAAGCGCCGTCGCTCAACGGATAAAAGGTACCCCGGGGATAACAGGCTGATCTTCCCCAAGAGTCCATATCGACGGGATGGTTTGGCACCTCGATGTCGGCTCGTCGCATCCTGGGGCTGGAGTCGGTCCCAAGGGTTGGGCTGTTCGCCCATTAAAGCGGTACGCGAGCTGGGTTTAGAACGTCGTGAGACAGTTCGGTCCCTATCCGCTGTGCGCGTAGGAATATTGAGAAGGGCTGTCCCTAGTACGAGAGGACCGGGACGGACGAACCTCTGGTGTGCCAGTTGTCCTGCCAAGGGCATGGCTGGTTGGCTACGTTCGGGAGGGATAACCGCTGAAAGCATCTAAGCGGGAAGCCTGCTTCGAGATGAGTATTCCCACCTCCTTGAGAGGGTAAGGCTCCCAGTAGACGACTGGGTTGATAGGCCGGATGTGGAAGCCCAGTAATGGGTGGAGCTGACCGGTACTAATAGGCCGAGGGCTTGTCCTCAGTTGCTCGCGTCCACTGTGTTAGTTCTGAAGTAACGAACTGTGCCGATACCGGTTGGTTAACTTCATAGAGTTTCGGTGGTCATAGCGTTAGGGAAACGCCCGGTTACATTCCGAACCCGGAAGCTAAGCCTTTCAGCGCCGATGGTACTGCAGGGGGGACCCTGTGGGAGAGTAGGACGCCGCCGAACAATTTTTAGCCTCAACCCCCGGACTCTGTCCGGGGGTTGAGGCATTTTTGCGTTCTAAGCTGGGCTCATGCGCTACGACCTGGTGATCTTCGACAACGACGGTGTGCTCGTGGACAGCGAGCCGATTTCCAACACGCTGTTGGCCGGCTATCTGACGGAGCTCGGGCATCCCACCACGTACGAGGAATCCGTACGCGACTACATGGGGTCCGCCATGCACCGCATTCACGAGCTCATCGAGGAGCGGAGTGGGCAGCGGTTGCCGGCCGGGTTCGACGAGACGTTCCACGGGCGGGTCTTTGCTGCCTTCCAGGCCGAGCTCGAGGCTGTTTCCGGGGCTCGGGAGGTGCTCAAGCGGCTGGCCGAGGCGGGGGTTCCGTACTGTGTGGCCTCCTCGGGGAGTCATGAGCGGATCCGGGTGGGGCACCGGAAGACCGGGCTCGACGCCTGGTTCCCGGACGAGCTCGTCTTCAGCGCCGAGGACGTCGGCCGGGGGAAGCCGGCGCCCGATCTGTTTCTGCACGCCGCATCGAGGATGGGGGTGGAACCCCAGCGGTGCGTCGTGGTCGAGGACAGTCGGCTCGGGGTGCAGGCGGCGGTGGCGGCCGGGATGGACGTCTACGGGTTCACCGCGATGACGCCCGAGGAGAAGCTCGCCGGTGCCAAGGGGTTCTTCGGGGCCATGGATGAACTGCCGGCGATATTGGGGCTGTGATCCATCTACCCCCCGGTAGGTTCCGGCCTTACGCTGTGCCGCCATGACGGATGCGCGGTTGCGGCGTGGGCGGGGATCCCTGGCGGTCAGTTTCTTTGTGCAAGGGGTGACCTTCGCCCTGCTCGTGACCCGAATACCGGCGATCCAGGACCGGTACGGGATCTCGGACGCGCTGCTGCCGGCCTTTCTCGCCGCCGTGCCGATCCTGGCCGGTGTGGCCAGTGTGATGACCGAGAAGGTCGTCGCCCGCGTGGGGCCCGCGACGGTGTTGCGATGGTCCCAGCCGTTCGTGCTCCTCGCGCTGCTTGCCGTGGGAGTGGGGGACGAGCTGTGGCACGCGGCCCTCGCCCTGGGGCTCTTCGGGCTCGCGGTCGGTGCGCTCGACGCCTCCATGAACATGCTGGGGGTCAGCCTCCAGCGGGCGTACGAGCGGAGCATCATGCTCGGCTTCCACGCCTCGTACAGCCTCGGAGGGATCGCGGGAGCCTCGCTGGCATGGGTGGGGGCGCACTGGCATCTGTCGCTCCTCGCGTCCTACCTGCCCGTGGTGGCGGTGCTGTTGCCCCTCGCGTTCATCGGGAGCCGGTGGTACGTGACCGGGGGCGACGGGGCCGGTGACGTTGTGGCGGGGGCCGGGGCCGGGACGGGGGACAGTAAGGGGAGTGGTGTTGCCTTCAAGCTGTTGCTGCCGCTCTGTCTGGTGATGACCTTCGCGTACATCGGGGATTCGACCGTCTCCAACTGGAGTGCCAAGTACCTCCAGGACGTGCTGGGCAGCTCGGAGGAGCTGGCGACCGTGCCGTACAACGCGTACATGGTGACGACGCTGCTCGGGCGGGCCGTGGGGGACTTCGGGGTGCGGCGGTTCGGGGCCGCGACGGTCGTGCGGGCCGGTGCCGTGCTGGCGGCGCTGGGGTTCGCGGTGGTGGCGGCCTCGCCGGGGGCCTGGGTGGGGATCGCGGGGTTCACTGTGCTGGGGCTCGGGCTGAGTGTGATCGTGCCGCAGACGTTCGCGGCGGCAGGGCGGTTGTTCCCGGGACAGAGTGACGCGGCGGTCGCGCGGCTCAACGTCTTCAACTACGTCGGGTTTCTCATCGGGTCCCCGCTCGTGGGGGCGCTGGGTGACGCGTGGAGCTATCGGGGCGCCATGCTGGTGCCGATGGTGCTCGTCCTCGTGACGGTGGTGTATGCCACGTCGTTCGGTCCGCGAGCTGCCCGATACGGTGGCGGGCATGAGCGGCCGCGCACTGTTGATGTGGGATGAAGCTGTCACGCAGTACGACTTCGGGTCCGAGCATCCGATGGATCCGGTACGGCTCGCGCTGACGATGTCGTTGGTGCGGGCGTACGGGCTCGATCGGGCCGTGGACGTGGTCGCGGCGAAGCCGGCCGGGGACTCGACGCTGCGTCTCGTCCACCGTGAGGACTATGTGGCGGCGGTGCGGGCGGCGTCGGCCGATCCGCGGCACGCCGACCAGGCGTACGGGCTCGGTACGGTCGACGATCCGGCGTTCGCCGGGATGCACGAGGCGTCGGCGCTGATCGCCGGGCAGTCGGTGGGCGCGGCGGAGGCGGTGTGGCGCGGGGAGGCCGCGCACGCGGTGAACTTCGCGGGCGGTCTGCACCACGCGATGCCGGGGGCCGCGTCGGGGTTCTGTATCTACAACGACGCCTCGCTGGCGATCGCGCGGCTGTTGGAGCTGGGTGCGGAGCGGGTCGCGTACGTGGATGTGGACGTGCATCACGGGGACGGGGTGCAGGCGGCGTTCTGGGAGGACCCCAGGGTGCTGACCGTGTCGCTGCACGAGCATCCGCGGACGCTGTTCCCGCAGACGGGCTGGCCGGAGGAGACCGGGGCGGCCGGGCCCGGCGAGGGTGGGGCCGTGAACGTGGCGCTGCCGGCCGGGACGGGGGACGCGGGGTGGCTGCGGGCGTTCCACGCGGTCGTACCGGAGCTGCTCGCGGGCTTCCGGCCGCAGGTCCTCGTCACCCAGCACGGGGCGGACACGCACTTCGAGGATCCGCTGGCCCATCTGGCGGTGTCGCTGGACGCGCAGCGGGCGGTGCAGGAGGCCTGTCACGGGCTGGCGCACGAGTACGCGGAGGGGCGCTGGCTCGCCCTGGGCGGTGGCGGATACGCGGTGGTCGACGTCGTACCGCGGTCGTGGACGCATCTGGTGGGGATCGCCGCGCATGCCCCGGTGGATCCGGAGTCGGTGATCCCGTCGTCCTGGCGGGACGAGGTGTATGCGCGGACCCGGCAGCTGGGGCCCGGGCGGATGACGGACGGGCTGTGGCCGGTGGGCTTCCGGGACTGGTCCGAGGGGTACGACCCGGCGGACCGGCTGGACCAGGCGGTGCTCGCGACCCGGAAGGCGGTTTTTCCGCTGCGGGGGATGCTCGCGTAGGTATCGCCCGGAACGGTCCTGCGGGCGTTACGCCGACTGTGGGGTGTCCCGGGGGTTTGGGCTCTGCGGAGGGGGTGTTCCGGCAGCATCGGGAGGGTGTTGAGTACCGGGGCGTTGCGGGCGCATCTGTTGGCGGCGGGGTTGGCGGGAACGGTGGCGACGCCGCGTGAGGAGAGTCTGCGGAGCTATCGACTCTTCGCGGCGCGGGATCCGCGGGTGCTGCTGGGGCTCGATCCCACCTGGGGGTGGGGAGAGGCCGATCTGCTGCGGTTGATGGCCGACAAATGCGGGGTGTCGGACGATCCGGCGCATCGGTCGGGGCCCGACGTCATCGATCCCGAGCGGACGCTGCGGGGGCTCGACGCCTTCGCCGCGCGGTTGGGTGCGGCGGCCGCGCGGCGGGTTCCGGTGCTCCTCGGGACGGGTCATCCGCACCGGCTGCTCGGTTTCTACGTCGCTCTCGCAGACGCCTTGTCGGCGGCGGGATGTCTTGTCCTCACACCGGCGCAGGGGCGATGTGTCGACATAACGACCCGGTTCGGCCTACGTACGTACCTCCTCGACTACGTACGGGGGGTCGCACTGGTGCGAGAGCCGGGGCCGTCGGGGGGCGGGCGCGAGCCGGGGGCGCACTCCCACTCTCCGCTGCCGGTTAGGGCGGCTCTGGAGAGTGCGGCCGAGGCCGGCGGGCCGCTGCCGGAGCTCGTCGTCGGGGACCACGGCTGGGTCTGCGGGGCTGGTCAGCTGGGTATTGAGGCCATCGGTCTCGCCGATACGGATGATCCGGCGCTGTTCGTCGGTGAGGCGGAGGGGCAGGTGTCGGTGGCCGTTCCGCTTGATGACGGCGTGCGCTCCGACTACTACCGTCCGCTGACGCGCTATGTACTCAATCGAGCGTGTCTGTCACGGTAAACGGCAGGTGGTAGCTCCTCTTCCCCACTCGTACCACCCGCCCCTAGTCTGGAGCGTGAGCGCTCGGCGACGAAGAGTCACCGGAGGGGAAGCCGGTGGGCGTCGCGGCGGAAGGTACAGGTGGGTCATGGCTGCTGGCGAACGACCTCTCAACGAGGTCAAGTTTCTGACCGTGGCGGAAGTCGCCTCGGTGATGCGCGTGTCCAAGATGACCGTGTACCGCTTGGTGCACAGCGGTCATCTGCCGGCGATCCGGGTGGGCAGGTCCTTCCGGGTGCCGGAACAGGCGGTTCACGAGTACCTGCGGGAGTCCTTCGTGGGGGTGGGGACCGCGTAGCGCGAGCGCGGCGACAACGCCGGGAAAGCTCCGTATGTCCCTCGGATTACAAGCGCGGTGCTCGGGACGGTAGGCTAGGCCGACGTAGGTCGTGTGGGCCCAGACGCCCCGCACCGATCCCCGCCGGGAGGCGGGGATGTTCCGAGAAGTGAGCGAGGGTAGTCGTGGGCTCTGTTATCAAGAAGCGGCGTAAGCGGATGGCCAAGAAGAAGCACCGCAAGCTGCTCAAGCGCACGCGCGTTCAGCGTCGCAACAAGAAGTAAGGCGACAGCTGCTTCGCAGCGTTCTGTGCGTCAGACGTGGCCCTTCACCGTTCGCGGTGGAGGGCCACGTTTTATTTGCGCGGAAATCTTGAGGCGCTACGGTGGCGACCAACGGAAGACGGACGGAAGGCGCTGATCTTGGGCAAGGTCGTGCTCGTCACCGGTGCCGCCCGGCATCTCGGGGGCCGCTTCGTGCGGCGGATCCAGCGGGATCCGGAGGTGGACCGGGTGATCGCGGTGGACGCGGTCGACCCGGCGCACCAGCTCGGCGACGCCGAGTTCGTCCGGGCGGACATCCGTCGGCCGGAGATCGCGAAGGTTCTCGCCGAGCACGACGTCGACACGGTGGTCCATCTGGACGTCACCGGTACGGCGCTCGGCGGCGGCGGCCGTACGTCGGTCAAGGAGACCAACGTCATCGGCACGATGCAGCTGCTCGGCGCCTGCCAGAAGTCGCCGCGGATCAGCCGGCTCGTGATCAAGTCCAGTACCAGTGTCTACGGCTCCGCTCCCCGTGACCCGGCCGTCTTCACCGAGACGACCTCCGCCAAGTCGCTGCCCAGCGGGGGCTTCGCGAAGGACGCCGTCGAGGTCGAGGGGTACGTACGGGGGTTCGCCCGGCGCCGCCCGGATGTGGCCGTGTGCGTGCTGCGGTTCGCGAACATCCTCGGGCCCCGGATCGACTCGCCGCTCGCCGAGTACCTCGCGCTGCCGGTGCTGCCGACCGTCCTCGGCTACGACCCGCGGCTGCAGTTCGTCCACGAGGACGACGTCATCGACGTGCTGCGCCTGGCGGCGCACGAGCCCCGCAGGGCCACCCTGAACAGCGGCACCTTCAATATCGCCGGCGACGGGGTGCTGCTGCTCTCCCAGTGCGCGCGGCGGCTCGGGCGGCCCACCGTGCCGGTGCTCCTGCCGGCCGTGACCTGGGTGGGGACGGCGCTGCGCACCGTCGGGATCACCGACTTCGCTCCGGAGCAGATCCGGCTGCTCACCCATGGCCGGGTCGTGTCGACGGCGCAGACGCGTGAGGTCCTCGGCTTCTCGCCGCGCTACACCACGGCGGAGGCCCTCGCGGACTTCGCCCGGGGCCGGGGGCCGGGGCTGCTGCCCCCGGAGATGCTGGCGGGGGCGGTGGACCGGATCGCGGGGCGGCTGGGCTCGTCGACCGCGCGGCCGGACGACCGCGTGCCCGCCGTACCCCCTGCGCACGATGCGCGCTCTGTTCACTCTGTTCACGACGGCGCCTGAGGAGACCGGACAGCGATGGCGGACGCCAAGGTCATTCCGTTCGACGACGACCGGTCGCGGGCCCGGCGACGGCCCGGCGGCCGCGCCGACGGCGAGGCGGCGGCCGTACGGGCCCTGCCGGGGCCGCAGCAGGGCCCCCAGGAGCCGGAGGGGGACCAGGAGGGCTCCGCTCCCGGCACGGCCGGGGAGGCCCCTGGTGTCGACGCAGGGGCCGGCGGCGAGACCGGGGCTGAGGCCGAGGCGAGGGCTGCGGCCGGTGGCTGGGAGCGGCGGCTCGCGGGCGGGCTCGCGTTCCTGCGGCGCCGGGTCACCGGCGACTACGAGGTCGACGAGTTCGGCTACGACGAGGAGCTCACCGACCAGGTCCTGATGTCGCTGCTCCGCCCGCTGTACGAGAAGTACTTCCGGGTCGAGGTGAAGGGCGTCGAGAACATCCCGGCCGAGGGCGGGGCGCTCATCGTCGCCAACCACTCGGGGACCTTGCCGCTGGACGGGCTGATGATGCAGGTGGCCGTCCACGACCACCATCCGGCCGGGCGGCACCTGCGGCTCCTCGCCGCCGATCTGGTCTTCGTGCTGCCGGTCGTCAACGAGCTGGCCCGCAAGGCGGGGCACACCCTGGCCTGTGCGGAGGACGCGGAGCGGCTGCTGCGCTCCGGCGAGATCGTCGGCGTGATGCCGGAGGGCTTCAAGGGGATCGGGAAGCCCTTCGGGGAGCGGTACAAGCTCCAGCGGTTCGGGCGGGGCGGCTTCGTGTCCACCGCGCTGCGGGCCGGGGTGCCGATCGTGCCCTGCTCGATCGTCGGGGCCGAGGAGATATACCCGATGCTCGGGAACGCCAAGACGCTGGCGCGGGTGCTCGGCTTCCCGTACTTCCCGCTCACCCCGACCTTCCCGTGGCTGGGGCCGCTCGGGGCGCTGCCGCTGCCGACGAAGTGGACGATCCAGTTCGGCGAGCCGATCCCGACGGACTCGTACGCGCCGGAGGCTGCGGAGGATCCGATGCTGATGTTCAACCTGACGGATCAGGTGCGGGAGCAGATCCAGCACACGCTCTACAAGCTGCTGGTGCAGCGGCGGTCGGTCTTCTTCTGACCCGGCGAGCCCTGCGGTTCGGAGCAAGGAAAAAGGGGCGCCCCCCGTCCGTGGGGGCGCCCCTTCTTCTTGCTAGCGAGCGTCCTCGCTGTCGATGCCGAGGCCTGGAAGCAGGCCCGGCAGGATGGGCGGAATGGTGACGTCCGGCATCTCGGTCGGCGCCTGACCGTCCGCGGGGGCGGTCGGGGTGCCGGTCGGGGAGGCCGGGGGCTTGAGCAGTCCGCCGGTGCTGCCGCCGAGAAGACCGTCGTCCTCCGGTGATGCGGTGCCACTCTCGGCGCTCGGGCTGGTGCCCGTGCTGGTGCCCGACGGGCGGGGCTGTGCGGAGTGGCTGCCCGAGGGCGGGGCCTCGTGGGTGGACGGTGGACGTTGGGTGTCCGTGCCCTGGGAGGTCTGCGGAGTGCTCGGGCGGCCGCTGGGGCTCTCCGTGCCGATCGCGCCCTTCTCGGGGGTGCGGGGAAGCACCGACTGGAGGGGCTCGACCTCCTCGTCCATGGCGTCGAAGACGTGCGTGACCTCGCTGCCCACGTCCGACAACTGGACGGGGAGTCGGTCGCGGAGGCCGTTCCAGGTGTCCCGGTGGGCCTGGGCGAAGGAGTTGAGACGGGCCATCGGGGCGATCTGTCCGTCCCGGTCGTACGCCTGGCGGAGCAGCCGGTGGCCCTCGCTGGCGTCGTGCTTCATTCCGCCCAGGACCCGGCGGATCTCGGTGAGGGACTCGTGGTCGAGGTCGCCGGAGCGGCCGCGCTCCATGAGTCTGCGAGCCTCGCTGAGCCGGGTGGACGCCTGGTCGAGGTAGATGCCGCCGCGGTCCGCGTCGTCATCCGCCATGTTCAGTTTGATGTCCTCCATGCCTCGCTTGAGCCCGTAGAGCGAGTCACCGGGAAGCGCGTCGGAGCTGGCGGCCGCCACGCCGCCGAAGGCGCCCGCCGCCACACCGACCGTGAGGCCGCCGGCGGCGAGGCCCTTGGACCAGCGGGAGCGGGGCCGTAGCTTCCTGAGTGGGGACGCCCGGTGGGCGCCCTTGCCGCCGGCGGTGCGCTGCTCGGGCACCGTGGGGGTCCCGGCCGCGCTCCCCTCCATGAGCATCGCTTCCATGGCGGCGACGAGCTGGGCTCGCTGCACCACCTTGACCTCGGGATCCAGCTGCGGCTTCGGCAGTTCGCCGAGGCCGCTCGCCAAGGCCAACAGCCGCCCCTGTTCAGCCGGTTCTGCCGGAGTCTCCGGCTGCTCGGCCGCCGCGCCCTCGGACTCCCGGTCCTCCAGGGCCTGGGCGAAGGCGTTCGCCCGCCGGTGCGCCGATACGTTCGCGATCACTGGCGGCACCTCCTCTCGTCATGACGGTCGACTCCCCGGGGGGTCCGGAAGGTTGCACACCTTGAACGCATCCACACGAAAGAGTGAGTGGCTGCGGACATGGCGTGTCCACAGGGAGCCTGCATCCCGCACAACGAGCGGCGCGGCACTTGGGTTACGCGCGAAAGATGATCGGACCAGTGCGTCATCGAGGCGTCACCGACTGTGAGTTGAGCGGGGGTCGTGGGGATGTGGGGGGAGGGGCGGGGGTGCGGGCGCGGGCCGGTCCGCGGGGGCGTGTGTGGGGGGCGCGAGCCGGTCAGCGGGCGTCGTCCGGGAGAAGGCGGGCCAGGGTGCGGACGGCCCGGTACTGGAGGGTCTTGATCGCTCCCTCGTTCTTCCCCATGACCCGGGCGGTCTCGGCGACCGAGAGGCCCTGGAGGAAGCGCAGGGTCACGCACTCCTGCTGCTGGGGGTTGAGGCGGCGGACCGCGTCGAGGAGTGCGGCGTTGGAGAGGGACTCCAGGACGGAGTCCTCGGGGCTGCGCTCGACCTCGTTGGCGTCGAGCATCTCGCCGGTGGTCACTTCCAGGCGGAAGCGGCTGGACTTGAAGTGGTCGGCGACCAGGTTCCTGGCGATGGTGACGAGCCAGGCGCCGAAGTCGCGGCCCTGCCAGGTGAAGGTGGAGATCCGGCGCAGGGCGCGCAGGAACGTCTCACTGGTGAGGTCCTCCGCCGTCGCCTTCCCGCCGACGCGGTAGTAGATGTAGCGGTAGACGGTGTCGCTGTACTGGTCGTACAGGCGGCCGAAGGCCTCGGCCTCGCCCGCCTGGGCGCGCTCGACCAGGTCCATCATGCGGGCGCTGTCGCTGTCGGCGGTGGGGCGGCGGGGGGTGGTGGTCGAGGTACCGGAGCGGGCGCTGCGTCTGCCCACGGCGGCGCCGCCGTCGGCCAGGGCATAACAAGGGCCGGCGGGTGCCGGTGCGGCGAAGGCGAAGGCGGGGACAGGGCCGGCGTACGCGGTGGGGACGAAGCCGCGCAAACGGTCGAGGACCGTTGCGCGCAGCGTAGCCAGGCCCGAGGTGTCAACCCCGACGTGTGGGTACACGGGACTCCCAGAGGCAGAGCTTCCATCACGTGCAGTGCGGGACCGTTCACCCGTCGTGGCGACGTGAGGGGTCCTTTGTGCGTCCCAGGAGAATAACGCTTCGTACAGGCAGCACTACACCCAGTTGCTCAAATCACCGGTTCCGTCGATTCTGTTACTGCTTGCAGTCGGATCAAGGTGCGATTGGTGACCGGTTGTTGATCGGTTTGCTTCCGAGTGTGACTGCGCGGGCGTTGCGTTGTGCTCAAGTGCGGGACCGGTGAGTGATCGGGGCCGCTGCGGGGTAAGGAGCCCCGAATGCCTGGGAGTCGACCTGTGCGGTGGTGTTCGACCACGGACGGGTGAGGGCCTCTGGTCCGGGGTTGTCGCAGATGATCGCAGCCGAAACGTATCGGCAGACCGTTCCGGCGTACCGGGAGAGACGTGTGGAGCAGGGGCTCAGTGGCGACGGCGATGCAGGGCGACCGCGGCCGCCGTACCGCCGGCCAGGGCGCCCAGGCCCGCGGCGGCGGGGATGCCGACCTTGGCGGCCTTGCGGCCGGTCCGGTAGTCGCGCAGTCGCCAGTCCCGGGCCTTCGCGTACTTGCGGAGCTTGGTGTCCGGGTTGATCGCGTACGGGTGGCCGACGAGCGAGAGCATCGGGATGTCGTTGTGCGAGTCGCTGTAGGCGGCGCAGCGGCTCAGGTCGAGGCCCTCGGCGGCGGCGAGGGCCCGTACCGCCTCGGCTTTCGCAGGGCCGTGCAGGGGCTCGCCGACCAGCTTGCCCGTGTAGACGCCGTCGACGGACTCGGCGACCGTGCCGAGCGCGCCGGTCAGGCCGAGCCTGCGGGCGATGATCGTGGCCGTCTCGACCGGGGCGGCCGTGACCAGCCAGACCTTCTGGCCCGCGTCCAGGTGTGCCTGGGCGAGGCCGCGGGTGCCGGGCCAGATGCGGTCGGCCATGTACTCGTCGTAGATCTCCTCACCGATCGACATCAGTTCGGAGACGCGATGGCCCTTGACGATGGACAGGGCGCTGTCGCGGGCGTCCTGCATGTGCTCGGGGTCTTCGACGCCCGCGAGCCGGAACCAGGCCTGCTGCCAGGCGAAGCGGGTGAGTTCGCGGCGTTGGAAGAACTTCCGCTTGTACAGGCCGCGACCGAAGTGGAAGATCGCGGCGCCCTGCATCACGGTGTTGTCGAGGTCGAAGAAGGCGGCCGCCCGTACGTCGCCGACGACCGGGAACTCGGGCTCGGCGGGGGCCTCCGCGAGTTCCTGGGCCGCCGCCTCCTCCCGCTCCCGTTCCAGCTGGAGCGAGGACTTGCGCGCTGCCTCGGCAGCGGCCTCGCCTGCGAGCACGCTGCGCGCGGTGGCGGAGCGCCTACGAGGGGTGAGCCATCCCAGAGCGGCCATGTCGTGAGCATAGCCAGTCTGTTCGGTACTTCCCGACTTGTGACGATGCCGCGGCGTGAACACTGTGGGGTTCCCCTGTTAATCAGGGACAGAATGGACGTCATGTTCGGACGGACGAAGAAGAAGGCGGACGCCGGGTCGCGCACCGTGACGCTGATCGGCAAGCCGGGCTGTCACCTCTGCGACGACGCGCGCGCGGTGATCGAGGCCGTGTGCGCGGAGACGGGTGCACGCTGGGAGGAGAAGGACATCACCCGGGACGAGGAGCTCCACCGGGCGTACTGGGAGCAGATTCCCGTCGTCCTGATCGACGGCGAGCAGCACACCTTCTGGCGCGTCGACGCCGGGCGGCTCCGGCGCGAACTGGGTGCCTGACCGAAAGACGGCTACCATCATGGACGTTTTGTTGGGCTTCGGGGGCGGTGTCGTGAGGAGTGTGTGCGGTTTTGCCCCCTTCGGGTTCTCAACGCGCTGACACGCCGCGCGGTTCCGTGACGACACGAACCAGCCGCGTGACCCCGGTCACTTTGGCCAGACAAAACGGACACCATCTTTGTGCACGCGTTCACAAAGACATAGCCTGCATTCGACGGGGCGGTCTTGGGACATATGGCCGCCTGCAGCCCCGCTCATCCCGCAGGAGCACCGTGGCAACTGGCCGAACTCACCGACCGGCGACCCGTAGCCGAGGAATTCCCGAGGCCACCGTCGCCCGGCTTCCGCTGTATCTGCGCGCACTCACCGCGCTCTCGGAGCGCTCCGTACCCACGGTCTCCTCCGAAGAGCTCGCCGCCGCGGCGGGGGTCAACTCCGCGAAGCTGCGCAAGGACTTCAGCTACCTGGGTTCCTACGGCACCCGCGGGGTCGGCTACGACGTCGAGTACCTCGTCTACCAGATCTCCCGTGAGCTGGGGCTCACCCAGGACTGGCCGGTCGTCATCGTCGGTATCGGTAACCTCGGTGCCGCGCTCGCCGGCTACGGCGGTTTCGCCTCCCGTGGCTTCCGGGTCGCCGCGCTGATCGACGCCGACCCCGCCATGACCGGCAAGCCGGTCGCCGGGATCCCCGTCCAGCACAGCGACGACCTCGAGAAGATCATCGAAGAGGACGGCGTCTCCATCGGCGTCATCGCGACCCCGGCCGGCGTCGCCCAGCAGGTCTGCGACCGGCTCGTGGCCGCCGGAGTCACCTCCATCCTGAACTTCGCCCCGACCGTGCTCTCCGTGCCCGACGGCGTGGACGTACGCAAGGTCGACCTCTCCATCGAGCTGCAGATCCTCGCCTTCCACGAGCAGCGCAAGGCCGGCGAGGAGTCGAACGCCGAGGCCGACGCGGCCGTCGAGGCGGAGACCGCCGCGCCCACCGCCCCGCCGGCCCCCCGTGGCACCACGGGCGGCAGCCGCAAGGGACCCGACGGGGACGTCCCCGCCGTGATGCCGGCATGAGCCTCCTCGTCGTCGGCCTCAGCCACCGCAGCGCACCCGTCTCCATCCTGGAGCGGGCGGCACTCCCGGCGGACACCCAGGCCAAGCTCCTCCAGGACACCCTCGCCGCCGAACCGGCCGCCGAGGCCACCGTCCTGGCCACCTGCAACCGCATCGAGCTCTACGCCGACGTGGACAAGTTCCACGCCGGTGTCGCCGAGCTGTCCACGCTGCTCGCGCAGCACAGCGGCGTCGGCCTGGACGAGCTCACCCCCTATCTCTACGTGCACTACGAGGACCGGGCCGTCCACCACCTCTTCTCGGTGGCCTGCGGGCTCGACTCGATGGTCGTCGGCGAAGGCCAGATCCTCGGCCAGATCAAGGACACCCTCGCCCTCGGCCAGGAACTGCACACCGCGGGCCGCCTCCTCAACGACCTGTTCCAGCAGGCCCTGAGGGTCGGCAAGCGCGCCCACAGCGAGACCGGGATCGACCGGGCCGGGCAGTCGCTCGTCACCTTCGGTCTCGAGCGACTCGTCGACGGCACGGACGGCACCGACGTCGACACCTGGGCCAAGGGCAAGAAGGCGCTCGTCATCGGCGCCGGCTCGATGTCCTCGCTCGCCGCCGCCACGCTCGCGCGTTCCGGCGTCTCCGAGATCGTCATCGCCAACCGGACCCTGGCCCGTGCCGAGCGGCTCGCGCAGATCCTGAACGAGCCCGGAGGCACGGGTGTCGTCGCGCACGCGGCCGAGATGGTTGCCGTCGGCGACGAACTGACACGTGCCGACGTCGTCGTCTCCTGCACCGGCGCCACCGGACTCGTCCTCACCGGGGACGACATCGAGACCGCCGTCCAGGGCCGTCGCACCCCGCTCGCCCTGCTCGACCTCGCGATGCCCCGCGACATCGACGCCGCCGCCCACCGGATCCCCGGTGTCCGGCTCGTCGACATCGAGTCGCTCGCCGAAGCCTCCGCCGACGCGCCCATGGCCGCCGACGTCGACCAGGTGCGCGGCATCGTCTCCGACGAGGTCGCCGCCTTCGGCGCCGCCCAGCGCGCCGCCCACATCACCCCCACCGTCGTCGCCCTGCGCACCATGGCCGCCGACGTGGTGGCCGGCGAGATCGCCCGGCTCGAGGGCCGGCTGCCCGACCTCGACGACAAGCAGCGCGCCGAGATCACCCAGACCGTGCGCCGCGTGGTCGACAAGCTCCTGCACGCTCCGACCGTGCGGGTCAAGCAGCTGGCGAGCGAGCCCGGCGGCGCCGGGTACGCCGACGCGCTGCGGACACTCTTCGACCTCGACCCGGAGACGGTGGCTTCTGTCAGCCGGGCCGACCTGAATGACGCCGACGTCAAGAACCGAGGGCGAGTATGACCGAGAGGGCACTGAGGCTCGGGACCAGGCGCAGCAAGCTCGCCATGGCCCAGTCCGGGCACGTGGCCGACGCCGTACGGCAGCTGACCGGCCGGCCCGTCGAGCTCGTGGAGATCACGACGTACGGGGACACCTCCCGGGAGCACCTCGCGCAGATCGGCGGCACCGGCGTCTTCGTCGCCGCCCTGCGTGACGCGCTGCTCGCCGACGAGGTGGACTTCGCCGTCCACTCGCTGAAGGACCTGCCGACCACGCAGCACCCCGAGCTGGTGCTGGCCGCGATCCCGAAGCGCGAGGACCCGCGCGACGTGCTGATCGCCCGCGACGGACTGACGCTGGACCGGCTACCCAAGGGCGCCCGGGTCGGCACCGGCTCGCCGCGGCGCATGGCCCAGCTCCACGCGTACGCGCGCAGCCACGGCCTGGAGATCACCTGCGTCCCGATCCGGGGCAACATCGACACCCGGATCGGCTACGTACGCAAGGGAGAACTGGACGCGGTGGTCCTCGCCGCGGCAGGCCTCAACCGCATCGGCGGTACGGAGGAGCTCACCGGCTCCCTGTCGCTCGACCACCTGTCGGTCGACTCCGTCCTGCCCGCCCCCGGCCAGGGGGCCCTGGCGATCGAGTGCGCGGCCGCGTCCGGGGACCTCATCGCCATGCTCGCCGAACTCGACGACCCCCTCACCCGGGCCGCCGTGACCGCCGAGCGATCCTTGCTCGCCGCCCTCGAGGCCGGCTGCTCCGCACCCGTGGGTGCGCTGGCCGACCTCCTGGACGACGGGAAGCCCGTCATCACCGAAATGCGCTTGCGCGGTGTCGTCGGTACCACCGACGGATCCACGCTGGTGCAGCTGTCCACCACCGGTCCCGTACCCGCGTCGAACCGCGCGGCTGTGGATCTCGGACGCGAACTCGCGGACGAGATGCTCGCCAAGGGTGCGGCCGGTCTTATGGGGGAGCGAGCACTTTGAACCCCACCAGCCCGACCACCAGCCCGCTGTCCCCGGCCTTCGTAGGCCATGGACACGTCACATTCCTCGGCGCAGGCCCCGGTGACCCCGGACTCCTGACCCTCAGGGCCGTGGAGGCCCTCGCCGGAGCGGATGTCCTGATCGCCGAGCCGGAGGTGCTCGAGGTAGTCCGCGGCCACGCGCGCGCGGGGGTGAGCACGCCGGAGCTGACGGTCATTGACGAGGCGTCAACAACCGCCGGTGTCCCCGTGTTGAGGGACGCCGCCAATCTTGTCATGGAGGCCGCGAGGGGCGGCAGGCGGGTCGTCCGTGCGGTGACCGGCGACCCCGGCCTCGACGGCAACGCAGGGGCCGAGATGCTCGCCTGCGCCACCGAGGGCATCCCCTTCGAGGTCGTCCCCGGCGTCGCCACGGCCGTCGGCGTACCCGCGTACGCCGGTGTCCCGCTCCGCGACGCCCAGGGCACCGACGTGCGTTTCGTCGACGCCCGCACCGCCGACGAGCGGTGCTGGACCGAGGTCGGTGCCTCCGACGGCACCGTCGTCGTGTCCACCTCGCTCGACTCGGTGGCGGCGGCCGCCGGTGAACTGGTGGCGGCAGGCCGTAAGCCGGACACCCCCCTCACCGTGACCATCGCGGGTACGACGACGAGGCAGCGGACCTGGAACGCGACCCTCGGGACGATCGCCCAGGTCTTCAAGCAGGGCAAGGTCCTCCCCTCGCCCGAGGGCCACCGGCCGGTCATAGCCGTGGTCGGCGAGCGCAGCGCCCCGGCGCAGCGGGACCAGCTGGCGTGGTTCGAGTCGAAGCCGCTCTTCGGCTGGCGGGTGCTCGTGCCGCGTACCAAGGAGCAGGCCGCGTCGCTCTCCGACCAGCTGCGTTCGTACGGCGCGGTGCCGCACGAGGTGCCGACCATCGCCGTCGAGCCGCCGCGCACGCCCCAGCAGATGGAGCGTGCGGTCAAGGGGCTCGTGACCGGGCGCTACGAGTGGATCGCCTTCACGTCGGTCAACGCGGTGAAGGCCGTACGGGAGAAGTTCGAGGAGTACGGGCTCGACGCGCGTGCCTTCGCCGGGATCAAGGTCGCGGCGGTGGGCGAGCAGACGGCCGCGGCGCTGGTGGACTTCGGTGTGAAGCCGGATCTCGTGCCGAGTGGTGAGCAGTCCGCGGCGGGGCTGCTGGAGGACTGGCCGCCGTACGATCCTGTTTTCGACCCGATCGACCGGGTCTTCCTGCCGCGGGCCGACATCGCGACGGAGACGCTGGTCGCGGGCCTGATCGAGCTCGGGTGGGAGGTCGACGACGTCACCGCCTACCGGACCGTACGGGCTTCGCCGCCGCCGGCGGACACGCGCGAGGCGATCAAGGGCGGTGGCTTCGACGCCGTGCTGTTCACGTCGTCGTCGACGGTGCGGAACCTGGTCGGTATCGCCGGGAAGCCGCACAACGTGACCGTCATCGCGTGCATCGGTCCCGCCACGGCGAAGACCGCCGAGGAGCACGGGCTGCGGGTGGACGTGCTGTCGCCCGAGCCGTCGGTGCACAAGCTGGCGGAGGCGCTGGCGGACTTCGGGCTGCGGCGGCGGGAGGCTGCGCTTGAGGCGGGGGATCCGGTTACTCGGCCTTCGGAGCGGCGGCCGGGGGCGCGGAGGCGTCGTACGACGTAGCGGTTTCTTGGGTGCGGGTCCTTGATGGGGCCCGCACCCTTTGCGTTGGGGGACCCCCACGCCCTGCGGGACGATTGCCCACACGGGGCTCGGTGTTGCTCTGGGCGCTCGTGAGGCAACATCGTGTCGGTAAGAGCAGGGTTTGGGCGGGCGTAGCCTCGGGGTTATGAACTCGTACGGATCCTTTCCCGGGGCGCGGCCGCGGCGGCTGCGGACGACACCTGTCATGCGGCGGATGGTGGCCGAGACGCGGCTGCATCCCGCCGATCTGATCCTCCCCGCGTTCGTGCGCGAGGGGATCACCGAGCCCGTGCCGATCCAGGCCATGCCCGGCGTCGTCCAGCACACGCGCGACACCCTGCGGAAGGCCGCGGCCGAGGCCCTGGAGGCCGGGGTCTCCGGGATCATGCTCTTCGGTGTGCCCGAGGACGAGAAGAAGGACGCGGCGGGGACGGCCGGGACCGACCCCGACGGGATCCTTCAGGTCGCCATTCGCGATGTGAAGGCCGAGGTCGGCGACGAGCTCGTGATCATGTCCGATCTCTGTCTCGACGAGTTCACCGACCACGGTCACTGCGGCGTCCTCGACGCCGACGGCCGGGTCGACAACGACGCCACGCTGGAACGTTACGCCGAGATGGCCCAGGTGCAGGCCGACGCCGGCGTTCACGTGGTCGGTCCGTCCGGGATGATGGACGGGCAGGTCGGGGTCGTCCGGGACGCCCTGGACACCATCGGCAAGGAGGACGTGTCGATCCTCGCGTACACCGTGAAGTACTCCTCCGCCTTCTACGGTCCCTTCCGTGAGGCCGTCGGCTCCTCCCTGCGCGGTGACCGCAAGACCTACCAGCAGGACCCCGCCAACCTCCGTGAGTCGATGCGCGAGCTCGCCCTCGACCTGGAGGAGGGCGCCGACATGGTGATGGTCAAGCCCGCGGGGCCGTACCTCGACGTGCTCGCCAAGGTCGCCGAGTCCGTGGACGTGCCCGTCGCCGCGTACCAGATCAGCGGTGAGTACGCGATGGTCGAGGCCGCCGCCGAGAAGGGCTGGATCGACCGCGACAGGGCGATCCTCGAGACCCTGACCGGCATCCGGCGCGCCGGCGCGCAGATGATCCTCACCTACTGGGCCACCGAGGTCGCCCAGAAGCTGTCCGCCGCGCGCCGGTAGCGCGGGGGCAGGACCCGGGGCCTCGGCCTGGCGGCTAGTCCCACCAGAAGGTCCAGAGGGGGCTGTCCAGCAGCCCCTTCCGGGCGTACTCGCGCAGGCCTGCGTGCCGGCCCTGCGTGATGTTGTCCGGGCAGAACGCGAAGTGCTCCGCCGCCAGCGCCTCCGCCTCCGCCACCGTCTGCGGCGGGGACGCCACCGAGACCACCAGCTGGTCGAAGGTGAGCGCGACGACACGGGCCCCGAAGCGGTCCTCCCAGGACCGCAGCACCGCACACAGCCGGGCCACGTCGTTCTCGTGGTTCAGCGGCCCGGTCCAGCCGATCACCGCCGGTATGTCCGCGCTGCGCCGCGCCGGGACGAGAGCCGGGCGGGCGTCCGCCAGCCAGAAGCCCGGCTCCGTCAGCATCTCGGCGACGGTGGCCGCCGTCCTGTCGGGGTCCGCGTCGCACGGCTGCGCCGGGGCCAGGCCCGGCCAGTCGGCGCTCCCGGGTATCTCGTCGGACGCGTTCGCGTCCCAGAACCCGGCGAGGACCCCGTCGGCCTCGTGGTCGGCCGGGTCGCTCATCCGCTCCGGCATCAGCTCCCACCGGTCCAGGCTCCAGTCACCGCCCAGCAGCACCGGCAGCAGCCCCGCCGTGCGGGCCGCCGGGCGCAGCGCGCTCCAGGCGGCGGGCCCCGCCGCGCCGTGTCCCGACCAGAGGTACGGGGCGTCCGCCGGGCCGGTGAGGGCGCCGGGCGGCAGGTCGAGGCCGAGGGAACGGCCGGTCGGATCGGCCGCGAGCCGGGGCAGCTGGTTCGGGATCATCGCCATGCGGAGAACGTACGGGGCACCACTGACAACGGAGCGAGTGGTGATGCGGCACGCGTCGGCGCACCCTGGAGAGGTAGCCGACAGGTACCTCGCGGAGGTGGTCCTCATGATGCACACGCTTGTCGGATGGCATGTGGAGATGGAGTTCCAGGAGGAGGGTGACCGGACGCGGGCCGCGGCCATGGTCCGGCTCACCGACGGCACCGAGTTCCGGGCCCACGGCACCGCCAACCGTCACCCCTCCGACCCGGACCAGCTCAGGGTGGGCGAGGAGATCGCCGGCGCACGCGCGCTGATGGACCTCGCCTCCCAGCTGCTCCAGAAGGCCCATACGGAGATCGACGAGGTCTCGGGCCGGACCTCGCACAGCATCCGTTGACGACGAAGCCCCCGGCACGGTGATCCGTGCCGGGGGCTTCGCTTTCGGAGCTTTCGGATGCCGCTTCGGGACCGTCAGAGACGCTCGGGCGTCCTGATGCCCAGCAGCGCCATGCCCTGGTGCAGGGTGCGGGCGGTCAGGTCGCAGAGGAAGAGGCGGTTCTCCGCGACCTCCTGCGCCGGCTCCGGCTTGATGACCGGGCACTGGTCGTAGAACGTCGTGTACAGCGACGCCAGCTGGTACAGGTACGCGGTGAGCTTGTGCGGCGCGTACTCGCCGGCCGCGTCGGACACCGTCTCGGCGAACTGGTCCAGGTGCAGACCGAGCGCGCGCTCCGCCGGGGCCAGCTCCAGCTCCGGGTGGGCCAGCGGCGTGCGGTCGCCCGCCTTCCCGAAGATCGACTTGATACGCGCGTACGCGTACTGCAGGTACACCGAGGTGTCGCCGTTCAGCGAGACCATCTGGTCCAGGTCGAACTTGTAGTCGCGCGCGGCGGACGTCGACAGGTCGGCGTACTTCACCGCACCGATGCCCACGTACTGGCCGTTCTCGACGATCTCCGACTCGGTCAGGCCCACCTTCTCGGCCTTCTCGCGCACCACCGACGTCGCCCGGTCCACGGCCTCGTCCAGCAGGTCCACCAGCCTGACCGTCTCGCCCTCACGGGTCTTGAACGGCTTGCCGTCCTTGCCGAGGACCGTGCCGAAGGCCAGCTGGACGGCCTTCACGTCCTCGTTCAGCCAGCCGGCCCGGCGGGCCGTCTCGAAGACCATCTTGAAGTGCAGCGACTGACGGGCGTCGACCACGTACAGCAGGGTCGTCGCCTTCAGGTTCCGGACGCGGTCGCGGATCGCCGACAGGTCCGTCGCCGCGTAGCCGAAGCCGCCGTCGGACTTCTGGACGATCAGCGGCGTCGGGTTGCCGTCCGGGCCCTTCACGTCGTCGAAGAAGACACACAGCGCGCCCTCGGAGCGGACGGCGACGCCCGACTCCTCGAGGATGCGGCAGGTCTCGACCAGCATGTCGTTGTAGCCGGACTCGCCGACGACGTCGCCGTCCCGGATGTCCATGTCGAGCTTGTCGAAGACCGAGTAGAAGTAGATCTTCGACTCGTCGACGAACCGCTGCCAGAGCGCGAGGGTCTCCTCGTCGCCGGCCTGGAGGTCGACGACGCGCGCACGGGCCCTCGTCTTGAACTCCTCGTCGGAGTCGAAGAGCGCACGCGAGGCCTTGTACAGCCGGTTCAGGTTCGACATGGCCTCCTCACCGGAGACCTCGGCGCCGTCCTCGGCCTTGTGGTCCAGCTCGTGCGGGTGCTCGATCAGATACTGGATGAGCATGCCGAACTGGGTGCCCCAGTCGCCGATGTGGTGGCGGCGGACCACGCTCTCGCCGGTGAACTCCAGGATCTCGACCATCGCGGCGCCGATCACGGCGGACCGCAGGTGCCCGACGTGCATCTCCTTCGCCACGTTCGGCTGGGCGTAGTCGATGACCGTCGTGCCCGCCGACTCGTTGAACGGAACCCCGAGCCGGGCGTCGGCCGCGCGGGCCGCGAGGGTCCGCACGATCGCCGCGTCCGTCACCGTGATGTTCAGGAAACCGGGGCCCGAGACCTCGATCTCCTTCAGGACGTCGTTCTCCGGGATCGCGGCGACGACCTGGGTGGCCAGCTCACGCGGATTGCCCTTGAGCTGCTTGGCGAGCGCCAGGATGCCGTTGGCCTGGAAGTCGGCCCGGTCGCTTCGTCGCAGCAGCGGGTCGGCGGACGCGGCGTCCGGCAGAGCTGCCGAGAGGCCGTCCGCGAGGCGCTGCTGCACGGTCGAAGCGAGGGAAGGGACCGAGGCCATGAGCTTCCGTTCCTGTTGAGTTCGGTGAGTTCTGTGCGTCTAAATTGCTTGTCAAGTGTCCCATGGGAGCGCAACGTGATTTCCCCGCCTGTGGACAACCGCAGGAGGCGACCCATCTCCGCCTGTGGACAACCTCAGGGAGCACTCTTCCGTCTGGGAGAATGGCTCACGTAGGGCCCTCAGGCAGAACCCCACCCAGGAAGAAGGACGTACCGACCGTGGCTCAGAGCAGCACCGAGACCGACTGGGTCTCCCGTTTCGCGGACGAGGTCATCGCCGAGTCGGAGCGACGTGCGCCTGGCAAACCGGTCGTCGTCGCCTCCGGCCTCTCCCCGTCCGGCCCCATCCACCTGGGCAACCTCCGCGAGGTCATGACCCCGCACCTGGTCGCCGACGAGATCCGCCGCCGCGGGCACGAGGTCAGGCACCTGATCTCCTGGGACGACTACGACCGCTACCGCAAGGTGCCGAACGGCATCGAGGGCATCGACGAGTCCTGGGCCGAGCACATCGGCAAGCCGCTGACCTCGGTCCCGGCCCCCGCCGGCTCGCCCCACCCCAACTGGGCCGAGCACTTCAAGGCCGCCATGGTCGAGTCGCTGGCCGAGCTCGGCGTCGAGTACGACCCGATCAGCCAGACCGAGCAGTACACCGCGGGCACCTACCGCGAGCAGATCCTGCACGCCATGAAGCACCGCGGCGACATCGACGCCATCCTCGACCAGTACCGGACGAAGAAGGCACCGAAGAAGCAGTCGCAGAAGCCCCTCGACGAGGCCGAACTGGAGGCCGAGGAGGGCTCCGGCGCGGCCAGCGAGGACGACGGCTCCGGCGGCTCCTCGGGCTACTTCCCGTACAAGCCGTACTGCGGGCAGTGCGAGAAGGACCTGACCACGGTCACCTCGTACGACGACGACACCACCGAGCTCGCCTACACCTGCACCAACTGCGGCTTCTCCGAGACCGTGAAGCTCAGCGAGTTCAACCGCGGCAAGCTGGTCTGGAAGGTGGACTGGCCGATGCGCTGGGCGTACGAGGGCGTCATCTTCGAGCCCTCCGGCGTCGACCACTCCTCGCCCGGCTCGTCCTTCGTCGTCGGCGGCCAGATCGTCCGCGAGATCTTCGACGGCGTCCAGCCGATCGGCCCGATGTACGCCTTCGTCGGCATCAGCGGCATGGCCAAGATGTCCTCCTCGCGCGGAGGCGTCCCGACCGCCGCCGACGCGCTGAAGATCATGGAAGCGCCCCTGCTGCGCTGGCTGTACGCCCGCCGCCGCCCCAACCAGTCCTTCAAGATCGCCTTCGACCAGGAGATCCAGCGGCTCTACGACGAGTGGGACAAGCTGGAGGCCAAGGTCGCCGACGGCACCGTGCTCCCCGCCGACGCCGCCGCCCACACCCGCGCCGCCCGCACGGCCGCCGGTGAGCTCCCGCGCACCCCGCGCCCGCTCCCGTACCGCACGCTCGCCTCGGTCATGGACATCACCGCCGGCCACGACGAGCAGACCCTGCGCATCCTGACCGAGCTCGACCCCGAGAACCCGGTCGCCTCCCTCGACGAGGTCCGGCCGCGCCTCGACCGCGCCGAGAACTGGATCACCAGCCAGGTCCCGGCCGACCAGCGCACCATCGTCCGCGAGGAGCCCGACACCGAACTCCTCGGCTCCCTGGACGACGAGGGCCGCGAGTCGCTCCGCCGGCTCCTGGAGGGCCTCGACAGCCACTGGTCGCTCGACGGGCTCACCACCCTCGTCTACGGCGTCCCGAAGGTCATGGCCGGTCTCGACCCCGAGGCCAAGCCGACACCCGAGCTGAAGCTCGCGCAGCGCGCGTTCTTCGCCCTGCTCTACAAGCTCCTCGTCTCCCGCGAGACCGGGCCGCGACTGCCCACACTGCTGCTCGCCGTGGGCGCGGACCGGGTGAGGAAGCTGCTCGGCGCGTGAGCGCGCGCAGATGAGCTGAGTACGTGAAAGGGCCGCCACCCGGCATCCGGGTGGCGGCCCTTTCACACACTCTCCGCACGGGTCAGGGGGTGCGGTACTCCTGCATGTCCTGCTGGATCCGCTGCTGGACCTCGGGGATCATCCGGTGGAGCAGCTCGGGGTTGCGGAGTTGCTCGACGCCGTAGTGATCCGCCACAAGCCGCTCCAGCTCCTGCGTCTCCGGGAAGCGGTCGTTCTCCACGGCATACGCCCAGGTCTGCTTGTAGACGACCTCGCGGAACTCCTCGACCTCCTGCGGATCCGGCTGCTCCTCCACGTACTCGGGGTACTCGACGAACTGCTCCGGCCCCGGCGGGGGAACGTCCTCCGGCCCGAGCGGCACCGGCACCGGGGTCGGCTCCAAGCCGTCCACAATCTGAGGGTTGTACGAGCCCTGGTAACCGTCCGGCCGGGCCTGCCCCGCGAACCAGGGGCTCTCCTCGGCGTTCTCCGGCACATCGGGGAGCGGCTGCGGCGCGGGCGCGAGCTGCACCGGCTGGGACTGCTGCCCCGACTGAAGCGGCTGCGGCTGCTGAAGCGGCTGGGGCTGCTGGGGCAACAGCGGCGACGTGCCCTGCGGCTGCGCCGACAGCACGGCCGGCTCGATCCCGGCCGCCGCGAGACCCGCCGCCGCCGTCTCCGCGAGCGGCACCCCGTACCGCGCCAGACGCAGCGGCATCAGCGCCTCCACCGGCGCCTTCCGGCGCCAGCTCCGGCCGAAACGGGCCTGCAGACGCGCCTGGTAGATCATCCGCTCCTGCTCCAGCTTGATCACCTGCTCGTACGAGCGGAGCTCCCACAGCTTCATCCGGCGCCACAGCCGGAACGTCGGCACCGGGGACAGCAGCCAGCGAGTCAGCCGGACGCCCTCCATGTGCTTGTCCGCGGTGATGTCCGCGATCCGGCCCACCGCGTGCCGGGCGGCCTCGACGGCCACCACGAACAGGACCGGGATCACCGCGTGCATCCCGACACCCAGCGGGTCCGGCCAGGCGGCCGCGCCGTTGAACGCGATCGTCGCCGCGGTCAGCACCCACGCGGTCTGCCGCAGCAGCGGGAACGGGATCCGCAGCCACGTCAGCAGCAGATCCAGGGCGAGCAGCACACAGATGCCCGCGTCGATACCGATCGGGAAGAAGTACGAGAAGGTGCCGAAGCCCTTCTGCACGGCGAGCTCACGCACAGCGGCGTACGAACCCGCGAAACCGATCCCCGCGATGATCAACGCACCGGCGATGACGAGGCCGATGAGTATCCGGTGTGTGCGTGTCAGCTGCATCGCGGCCACCCGCGATCCCCTCCCCGTCAATCGACATCTCGCGCGCACAGACTGGCACATGTGCGCGAAGCCCGGCCCCCGGGGGAGGGACGGGCTCCGCATCGACGTGCCACTCTGCGCTGGTTTACGACCAGTTGTCGAGATTCACTCGCGCCTACTTGTTGGCAGCGGCGACCGCCGCCACGGCCTCCTTGGCCGCCTTCACCGCACCGCTCATCACCGTCTTCTCCGACGGAGTGGACGCACCCGCGTACCCGGCGCCGTTGTACGAGAGCAGCACCAGCACATTGCCCGTACGCGCCACGATGGAGCCGTACACGAAGTCCTCGTTCGTCTTGCGCAGCTCGTACGCGACGGACTTCGCCTCGTCACCGACACCCGTGACCGAGGCGGTACGGAGCTTCTTCGCGCCCGGAGTCTCCTCGATCTTGGCGAGCTCCTTCGCCAGGTTCTCCCGCGCACGCTCCTGGCCGCTGCCGAGCGAGGCGTCCGACTCGTACCGGTAGAAGGACACGTCGAGCCAGCGGTACTGCGAACCCTTCACGCCCTTGTCGTCCAGACCGTTCCACGAGCAGCCGCTACGGCTGCCGAGATCGCTGGAGACGGCCGGCGTGCCGTTCTTGGTCTTCGCCTTGGGCACGAGCGACGACGTCGTCTTCGCGACGATCGCCTTGCAGGCCTCCGGCAGCTTCGCGAACTTCGCCGGCTCGACCGCCTTCGTCGTCTGCGAGGGCGACGGGGTGGCGGACCCCGACGCGGCCGCCTTGTCCTTCGACCCCGTCGCGCCGGAGCCACTGTCACCGGAATCCGAGGAGCAGCCGGCGACGACGAGCATCACCGGGACGGCGGCGCAGGCAAGTATGCGGGTGAGTCGCGGAGCTGTTCGCTGCATGGTTCCTTCAGTCGCTTGTCGTACGGTCCGGCCGGTACGCCGACACGTTACGTGGTGTCCGTCCGCTCACGGAGCGGATGCGAACGGCTACTCCTCCAGCCGTTCGGCGAGCAATCGGGCCAGGTTCCGGGCCTTTTCCTGCAGCTCCGTGCTGTCGGGGGCCTCGGCGGAACCGGTCGTCTGCTCCCGGTAGGAGACGGTCACGATGACGTTGGATGTGCGGAACACCACGCTGACAGCACGCTGATGGCCGTTCGCACCGACCGTGCTCAGGGCGTCGTCGAGGAACGCGACGTTCCCGAGGCCTTCGAGGACACGGGGTTCGAGGCCGGTGGGGGAGGGGTTCGAGGGGGTGGCCCCGGAGGAGGGCGCGGTGGGCGCGGTGGTGCCCGCCGGGGGCTTGCCCGACGGGGCGACCGCGGTGTCGCCGGGCTTGGTGGCACCGGCAGCCTGGGCGCCCGGCGAGGTCGCGCCCGGTGCCGCGTCCTGGGGCCGGCCACTCGCCGTGGGTGTCGCCGTGGCCGAGGGCGGGGTCGTCGCGGGCGGAACGGTGGTCGGCGGCGCGGTCGGGGGCAGCGGGATGCCCGCCGCGAGCTGCTTGCGGACGTACACCTCCTGCGCCCGGTCGTCGTCGCTGACGGCGGTGTCGTACGAGACCACCCGCTCGATGTCGAGCATCAGCCGGTGCGAGATGTCCGGGGTGTCGGCCTTCCAGGTGCAGCCGACCCGCCGGTCGGTGTCGTACGTCACGGAGGCGGTGCCGCGGTACGCCTTGTCGCGTTCGGCGTCGGCGAGGGCGGCGGCGCCGGGGAGCAGGTCCTTGAGCGTCGCCTGGGGGACGGCGCCGCAGGGCTCGAAGAGTGTGCGGTAGCGGCCCGGGGGCGCGACGGGCGCGGCGGGGCCGGCCTTGGCGTCGACGGCGATGTCGTCGGCCGGGGTGCCGGCCGAGCAGCCGGTGAGGCCGATTCCGAGGCCGAGGCCGAGTGTGAGGACGACGGCGGTACTGCGAGCCGTGGACCCGGTGTGGCCGGGGGTGTACCTCTTTCGCTGCACGCTCCCAGGCTCCCTTCTCCCGAGGTCTTTTCCGAAAACTGTTTGCCGCGCGAACCCGGCCGATGGACACAATGTCTATCGCACACGCAGCTGTTGATGCCGGTCCGCTGTCACCTGTACGGGCTTTGGCGCCGGTTTTTGCGTTATCAGACTTTTCGGGGGAATCGAGGAAGTATGTCGTACGTAGAGGTACCTGGCGCGAAAGTTCCCATCCGCATGTGGGCCGACCCCGCCACGGTGGAGGGCGGTGCCATGCAGCAGCTGCAGAACGTGGCGACGCTGCCGTGGATCAAGGGCCTCGCCGTGATGCCGGACGTGCATTACGGCAAGGGCGCGACGGTCGGTTCGGTGATCGCGATGCAGGGGGCGGTGTGTCCTGCGGCGGTCGGGGTGGACATCGGCTGCGGCATGTCGGCGGTCAAGACGTCCCTGACGGCGAACGATCTGCCGGGTGACCTGTCGAGGCTCCGGTCGAAGATCGAGCAGGCGATCCCGGTGGGCCGGGGCCTGCACCGGTCGGAGGTGGACCCGGGGCGGCTCTACCAGTTCCCGACGGCGGGGTGGGACGACTTCTGGTCGCGGTTCGATGGGGTCGCTGATGCGGTGAAGTTCCGCAGGGAGAGGGCGGCTTTGCAGATGGGGACCCTCGGGTCGGGCAACCACTTTGTGGAACTTTGTGTCGATATGTCCGATTCGGTGTGGCTCATGCTGCACTCAGGCTCGCGGAACATCGGCAAGGAGCTTGCAGAGTTTCACATCGGGGAAGCCCAAAAGCTGCCGCACAATCAGGGGCTCGTCGATCGCGATCTGGCGGTGTTCGTCGCGGATACCCCCCAGATGGCGGCTTACCGGCACGACCTCTTCTGGGCGCAGGAGTATGCGAAGTACAACCGCGCGATCATGATGGCGCTCTTCCAGGAGGTTGTCCGCCGGGAGTTCCGCAAGGCCCGGGTGACCTTCGACCAGGTGATCTCCTGCCACCACAACTACGTGGCGGAGGAGCGGTACGAGGGAATGGATCTGCTCGTCACGCGGAAGGGCGCGATCCGGGCCGGCTCCGGGGAGTTCGGGATCATCCCGGGCTCTATGGGCACCGGTTCGTACATCGTGAAGGGCCTGGGCAACACGGCGTCCTTCAACTCGGCCTCCCACGGAGCGGGCCGGAAGATGAGCCGGAGCGCGGCCAAGCGGCGCTTCACGGCGCGGGACCTGGAGGAGCAGACGCGGGGTGTGGAGTGCCGCAAGGACTCCGGCGTCGTGGACGAGATCCCGGGTGCCTACAAGCCGATCGAGAAGGTGATCGAGCAGCAGCGGGACCTGGTGGAGGTCGTTGCGAAGCTGAAGCAGGTCATCTGTGTAAAGGGCTGAGAGCGGAACGGGAACGGGGTGCCGCGTTGGCGGCACCCCGTCATGAGTTCTTGTGTAGGGCTACTGGGTGGGTGTGGGTGTCTGGCCGGTGCGGAGCCGCCACAGTCGCATGGAGCAGCTCTGCTCGGTGCGGTCGAGCGTGATGGCTGCGGCGGCGGGGTCGTTGAGTCGCAGTAGTGCGCGGTCGTCTGCCTCGGTCCAGCGTCGACGAGGTGGCGCGACCCTCATGTCCGCTGGACGCACCCAGGTCTGGATCGCGGCCGCGTTGGCCTTCTTGTGCTCCAGAGCGAGGCAGCCGGGGTAGTAAAGATGCTCGGCGAGCTGCTGCGCTTGCTCCTTGTAGTACGTGATGTTGTAGACCTGGTCGCGCATGTTGCGGCCGGCGATCCGTTCCACGCCCGTGATCTTCTTTGCGTAATGGCACAGGTACGCGGTCATGGCCGTGCTGGCCGATGTGAACGCGAGGAACGGGATGCCCCATGCGGTCCAGCCGAGCGACCCGTCGGCATCAATGCACCCGCGGATGTAGTCCAGCCGGGAGAACTCGACACGGGGTGGCCGGATGATTCGCGACTTCTTGCCGTAGGGGATCCCGAGCTCGTTGACGATGGTCCTCGCCTCGAGTGCGTACAGAGACCACGTCGCGGAATGGTGCCGTTCGGCGAAGTTGGTGGTGCGGGCCCGTTCCGTGACGGAGCTGTAGTACGGGGTCAGGCGCTGGAACGCGTGGAGGATGTGGATGTCCCGCGCGTTGATCTCGACGGTCAACCGGCCTTTCTGGCCCGCCCCGCGTGCGAGATGCCCGTCGGCCTGAATGAAGCCGAACATGTACGCGTAGCGGGGGTCTTCGAGGTCCATGAAGCGCACGTGGGCGCTAGGGTCCTGTTCAGCCATGGGAAGTTGTGCCTTCCTTCTGGTGAGGCCCTCGGCCGGGACGCCAATCCCTGCCGAGGGCCGTTCTGTATGGAGTTGTCTTCGACGCTAGGGCGTGAGTGCGGGCGCCGCGCAGGTGATTTAGGTGGTTCACCCGAACGTGTCGTCGTGTTGTCAGAGTTCGCGGTGGACCTTGGTGTTGGAGGCCTGGGCTCGGGGGCGGACTACCAGGAGGTCGATGTTGACGTGAGGGGGGCGGGTGCAGGCCCAGGCGATGGTGTCGGCCACGTCGTCCGCCGTCAGGGGTTCGGCCACGCCGGCGTAGACCTTGGCGGCCTTCTCGGTGTCGCCGCGGAAGCGGGTGGTGGCGAACTCGTCCGTCTTGACCATGCCGGGGGCGATCTCGATGACGCGGACCGGGGTGCCGACGATCTCCAGGCGGAGGGTCTCGGCGAGGACGCGGGCGCCGTTCTTCGCGACGACGTAGCCGGCGCCGCCCTCGTAGGTGGAGTGGCCGGCGGTCGAGGAGAGGACGACGACCGTGCCGTCGCCGCTCGCGGTGAGGGCCGGGAGCAGGGCCTGGGTCATGTTCAGCGTGCCGATGACGTTGACCTCGTACATCTGGCGCCAGTCGGCCGGGTCGCCGGTGGCGACGGGGTCGGCGCCGAGGGCGCCGCCCGCGTTGTTGACGAGGACGGCGAGGGTCTGGAAGGCCGTGGCGAACTCGTCGACGGCGGCGCGGTCGGTGACGTCGAGGGTGTAGGCGGTGGCCTGGTGGCCGGCCTCGTTGATCTCGGCGGCCAGTTCCTCGATGCGGTCCTTGCGCCGGGCGGTGAGGACCACGCGGTAGCCGGCGGCGGCGAGCTGCCTGGCCGTGGCGGCGCCGATTCCGCTGCTCGCTCCGGTGATGACGGCGATGGGGGTACCGGGGGCAGTCATGACGTCGTGCTCCTCGCGCAGATGGTCGATTACGTCGATCGCCCGGTCAGGATAGGCGGCGCCGATTCCGGAGGGGACACGCTGGCTGATGGGTTGTCAGAAAAACGGATGATCTGTGGGTATTTTGGGCTTATGCATGGATTGCGGAAGGGTGTGCTCGGGGTCGCTCTCGCGGCCGCGGTGGTGATGGGTGCGGGCGCGAGTGCCGGTGCCGTGGGGCCGGTGGCAGGGGCCGAGGCGGATCTGGCCCATCACGGTCATGTCTCCCTCTGGGACGGGCGGGTCGGGGTCTGGCTGGTCAGTGAGAACTTCGGTCCCACCGATCTCTCCCAGGCGACGGTCCGGATCGCGTTCTCCGTGCCGATGGCGGGTGACCAGGAGCTGCCGGAGGCCTGTCTGTGGAGCAGTGACCGGGTGGTCTCGTGCCGGACGGGCGAGCTGCCGGCCGCGGGGGGTGCCGGTGAGCTGGCGCTCGACCTGCGGACCGCGGGTCTTCCGGACGAGCTGACCGTGGACATCGGCACCGCCTGGCGGGACGGGGTGGCCGACCGGAATCCGCGGAACGACCGGCATCGGGTGCTTGTGCTCGCCACCGGAGATCCTTACGTCTTCTGAAGGGTTCAGTTGCTCGTCCAGTGGACGTAGCCGTCGGGGCGGACCAGTACCGCGGTCCTTCGCGTCGGGTCCGTCCAGGTGGCCCGTATGAGGCGCTCGGGGGAGGCCGAGGCGGTCTCGGGCAGGGCCGGGAGTCCGCCCTCCGGGGTGATCAGCACGAACTCGCCCGCTCGCAGCAGCTCGTAGAGGCGGCCTTCGCGCAGTCGCGTGTCGGGCGCGCGGCGGCCCGCGGGGCGCTTGGAGCCCGCCGGGGGCGCGTACGCGATGCCGAGTCCGCTGATCATGCCCATGGCGCGGGCGGAGGCGGGTCGTACGGCGCTCAGAAGCCGGGCGGTGAGGGAGCGGGCGGCGCGGGTGAGTGGGGTGTGGGCCATCGCGAGGCGTACGAGCGCGCCGCTGCTGCGGAGTACGGCGGCGCCGACGGGGTGGCGCTCGGACTGGTAGCTGTCGAGGAGGGCTTCGGGGGCGGGTGCGTCGCCGCGCAGGACGGCGGTGAGCTTCCAGGAGAGGTTGGCGGCGTCCTGGAGGCCGGTGTTCATGCCCTGGCCGCCGGCGGGGGAGTGGACGTGGGCGGCGTCGCCGGCGAGGAAGACCCGGCCCGCGCGGTACGAGGGGACCTGGCGCTCGTCGCTGTGGAAGCGGGAGATCCAGCGGGCGTCGTGCATGCCGAGGTCGGTGCCGAGGGCGCGGCGGGTGATCTCGCGGACCTCGTCCAGGTCGACGGGTTCGGTGTCGGGGACCTGGCGGGTGCGGCTCCAGCCCATCACGCGGTACCAGCCGTCGCCGAAGGGGGCGAGGAAGGCGAAGGCGTCGTCGGAGCCGGTGACGCTGAACGGGTGGGAGGGGTCCTCCGTGAGACGGACGTCGGCGAGGACGATGGAGCGGATCACGGATCCGCCGGGAAAGGGCAGGCCCAGGGCGGTGCGGACGGCGCTGCGGACGCCGTCCGTGCCGACCAGGTGGCGGGCGGTGAGGGTGAGCGGGGTTCCGTCGGGGTCGGTGAACTCCGCCGTCACCGTGTCGGCGTCCTGGCGCAGTCCGCGCAGCTCCGTGCCGTACCGGAAGGTGACCCCGGCGGCCACCGCTCGGCGCTCCAGGAGGTGCTCGACCTCGTACTGCGGGGTGACGAGCAGGTGGTTGAAGCGGCTGGGCAGTCGGGTGAGGTCGAGGTCGAACTGCCCGAAGATCCGTGCGCGGCCGAGGGTCGTGCCGGTGGCGACGAGCTCGTCCGCGAGGCCGCGGGCGTCGAGCTGCTCCAGGGTGCGGGCGTGGACGCCGAAGGCGCGGGTCATGTTGGCGAGGCCGTGCGGGCGGCGCTCGACGAGGGTGACGTCGATGCCGGCGGTGGCGAGATCACCGGCGAGGAGCAGGCCGGTGGGGCCGGCGCCGATGACGAGGACCTGGGTGTCCGTCGGATCGTTGGTCTGAGCGGTCTTCGGTGTCTCCGTGGTGCTCATGGCTGCCTCCAGGGTGCCCACGACCGTTTGCCAACGTCTGTTGGTCAACGCTTGTTGGCAACTGTAGGGGTGGCTCCGATGGAATGTCAACGCCTGTTGGCCTACAGTCGTTGGTATGACGACCGCCCGCCGTTCCGACGCCACCAGAGCCGCGATCCTGGAGGCCGCCCGCGAGCGCTTCGCCTCCGACGGCTACGACCGCGCCACCATCCGGGCCATCGCCCGGGACGCCGGGATCGATCCGTCGATGGTCATGCGCTACTACGGCAACAAGGAGGGCCTGTTCGCCGCCGCCTCGGAGATCGAACTGAACCTGCCCGAGCTGGGCGGCATGCCCGCGCGGCACATCGGTGCCGTCCTGGTCACCCACTTCCTGGAGCGCTGGGAGCGGGACGACGTCCTCACCGGGCTCCTGCGGGTGGGGGTCACCAACGCGGCCGGGGCGGAACGGATGCGGGCGATCTTCGCCCAGCAGCTCGGGCCTGTCACCCGGGGTGTGTGTCCCGATCCGGCGGAGGCGCCGCGGCGGGCAGGGCTCGTCGCGTCCCAGATCCTCGGCATGGCGCTCACCCGCTATGTGCTGCGGCTGCCCCCGGTCGTCGAGATGACGCCCGAGGAGGTCGTGGCCTGGCTGGGCCCGACCGTGCAGCGCTATCTGACCGCCGAGGCGCCCTGAGGGTGGCCGCGGTGCGGGCGGGTACGGCCGGTGCGGGGCGGTGTCTGGTTCGTACAATCTCTGCATGACGCAGAAGAGTTCAGGCCGGCGCGGGGCGCTGATGACCGAGCTGTACGGGGAGGCCCGCCGCTACATGGCGGCGTACGCCCTGTTCAACCAGGCCGTCGCCGACCGTCTGGGGCTCCACCCGACCGACGTGCAGTGTCTGAACCTGCTGAGTCTGGAGGAGGGCCCGGTGACCACCGGGCGGGTCGCCGAGCTGACCGGGCTCACCACGGGCTCCGCGACCCGGCTCGTCGACCGGCTCGAGCGGTCCGGGTACGTCACGCGCGAACGGGACACCGAGGACCGGCGTCGGGTCCTGGTGGCCCTCGTGCCCGAGCGGATCGCCGAACTCGGCGCCCTGTGGCGCAAGCTCAACAGCACCTGGGGCACGATGTTCGACGTCTACAGCGACGCCGAGCTCGCCCTGCTCATCGCCCATATGCGGCGCACCGTCGAGATCAGCGCCGCCCAGGTCGAGCGGCTGCGCGGCGGCGGCCTGGACTGACCGGGGCCGGGGCCGGGGCCGGGGCCTGGGTCGGGACGGGGGCGGGGGCCAGGGTCGGGTTGGCGCCCGGTGGCTCAGCCGGCCGTCGCGCCGCCGAACTCGCGTACCGCGTCGGAGACGATCGCCTCCAGGCGGGCGTGGTGGGCGCCGCGCCAGTAGACCCGGCCGCACTCCACGCACTGGGCGAACACGTCGTACGACTTCTCCGTGCCGTGCTCCAGGCGCTCGCGCACCGTGTCCTTGTCGGCGTCGCTCAGCCGCCCGTTGCACGCCGTGCACCGCGTCCAGGGCGCGAGGGGTGGCGCGAAGCGCTCCAGGACGTCCCGGAGCTGGTCGTCCGGACGGTCGCTGTAGATGTAGGCCCCCGCCCACAGTTCGCGGCGGCGGAGCAGGCCGCGGTCGCGCGAGAGCATGACGCGCCGCTCGCGCGCGGACAGCGAGGCCAGGGCGGGATCGCCGATGTCCTCGCTCTCGTAGGCCGCGTCCACCCCGAGCAGTCGCAGCCGCCGGGCCAGCGTGCCGAGGTGCACGTCGAGCAGGAACCGGAGGGGTGCGCCCGGTCGCACCGGCTGCGGGCGGGCGACGCCCTCCACCTCGACGGTCTCGCCCGCCGCGGGGACGTACGAGACGTCGACGGGCCGTCCGTCGACCAGTAGCCGGCCGGCCTCGGTGAGCGGTACGCCGAGCGACTCCACGACATGGCCGAGCGAGGAGGCGCCGTCGGTGGTCACGGGCGTGCGCCCCGAGCGGCGGTCGGCCGAGACGAAGAGCCCCAGGTCGGGGGCGAAGCTGATGTGGATCTCCGGTCCGTTCACGGGGACAGGATCGCACCGGGGCCGGACGGGCTGCCAGGGAATTCGTCGCGGTCAGGGGCGGAAGGCCTGCGCGTGGTCGGTGACCCAGGTGGCGAAGGTGCGGGCCGGGTGGCCGGTCAGTTCCTCGACCGTGCGGGTCAGCGGTGTCGGTCGGCCGTCGTGCGTGGCCCAGTACGAGAGCAGGGCGTCGGCGAAGAGCTCCGGCATGAAGCCGGCGACCGACTCCTTCCACCCCTCGGGGGTCACCACGGTGTGCGGTGCGGGCCGTCCCGTCACCTCGGCGAGTATCGCCAGCTGCTCGACGAAGGTCAGCGACTCGGGGCCCGTCAGGAGGTACGAGGAGCCGCGCAGCCGGGGCTCGGTGAGGACCGCGAAGGCCGCCTCGGCGACATCGCGCTCATGGATCGGATCGCCGTACGCGCTCGGGTAGGGGAGCGTGGGGCCCCGCCCTGCCCGGAGGGTCCCGGCCCACTGCAGGGCGTTGGTGGCGAAGGCGCCCGGCTGGAGGTGGGTGGCCTCGAAGGCCCCGGCGTCCGCGGCGTCCGAGAAGGCGCGCTCGGCCGCGAGGTGGGAGGCGGCGATCGGGTTCTCGGCGGCGTCCGGGGCGAGGACGGAGCTGGAGGAGAGCAGGACGACGTGCTCGACGCCGGCGGCGCGGGCCCGGTCGGCGAAGGCCTCGGCGTGGCCGGCCTCGGCGTACAGGAAGACGGAGTCGACGCCGGTCAGGGCGGTGTCGAAGGTGGCCGGGTCGGTGAGATCGCAGCGCACGGTCTCGACCCCGGGCGGTGGGGAGAGGTCCGCGGGGTTCTTGGAGGCGGCTTTCGCCTTGATGCCGGCGGCGTCGAGGAGTCCGAGCAGGGTGGAGGCGACGCGGCCGCGGCTGCCGGTGACGAGAACGGTCATGAGGGGTCCTTCCAGGGGTGGAGGCAGGTCTCTGCGTGACACATCGTCTGTGTCACGCAGATAAATATCCAGGGTGGTGTCCTGCGCGTCAACCCGGATAAAACCCTGAGGTACCGTCCCCGCATGAAGATCATCGACCTTGAGCCCGGCGATCCCCGGCTGGAGAACGACCTCCTGCCCGTCCTCTCCGAACTCCGTCCCCACCTCACCCCGGAACTCTTCCGCGAGGTGTACGAAACCGGGCACTCCCAGGGACTGCGCTTCAGCGCCGCCTACACCGACGAGGGCCGCTGCGTCGGCGCGGCCGGCTGGCGGATCGTCATCAACACCAGCTCCCTGCGCAAGCTCTACGTCGACGACCTCGTGACCGCCGCCACCAACCGCTCCACCGGGGTCGGCCACGCGCTCATCGCCCACCTGGAGGCCCATGCCCGCGCCGTCGGCTGCCACGAGCTCAACCTGGACTCCGGCACCCACCGCACCGGAGCCCACCGCTTCTACCTGCGCGAACGCTTCGACATCGTGGCCTTCCACTTCACCCGGCCGCTCACCGCACCGGAAGACGCCTCCTAGGCCGACCGCAGACTTCCTCCAGGTGTCAGGGCGCCGACACCCCCCGGGCGTACGCCGTCGGCGGCACCCCGATCGTCGCCGTGAAGTCCCGTACGAGGTGGGCCTGGTCGCTGTAGCCCAGCTCCACCGCCAGGGCCGCCCAGTCCGGGCCGCCCGCCGCGCCCGCGGCCTCGGCGCGCTCCAGGGCCTCGTGGATGCGGTAGCGCAGGATCACCCACTTCGGGCCGACGCCGACGTGGGTCGCGAAGAGGCGCTGGAGCGAGCGCGCCGACAGACCCGTCGCCGCGACCAGTTGAGCCACCTTGCGGACCGTACGGTCCCCTCGGATCAGGTCCACCAGCTCCATGGCCCGGTCGGCGGCCGGATCGGGGGCGGGGCCGTGGGCCAGCAGGAAGGCATCAAGCGCCGCCACGCGCGCGTGGTCGGTGCGGGGGGAGAGGACGGCGGACAGGAGGTCCGCGTCCGTGCCCGTCCTTGCGCCCGCGTCCGTGCCCGTCCCGTCCTGGTCCGTGCTCGCCCCGGCGTCCGGGTCCGTGCCCGTCCCGGCGCCCGCGTCCGGGAAGACCTCCGTCAGGGGGAGCCGGCGGCCCGTCCAGGTCGACACCGGCCACGCGGGCGCGAAGGGGCGGAAGCCGCCGGGGCGGAACTGGATCCCGCAGACCCGGCCCGCCTCCGTCAGCTTCCTGGTGAACAGGCCGAGCCCGATCCCGGAGACCTCGGCGGACGCGCGCGCCTCCGCCGGCGGGGCGCCGAGTGCCCCGTACCGCTGGAAGACGATGTTCATCGACGGGTGCGGGACGACATGGGTCGCGTACGGCTCCGGCAGCTCCCAGTCGATCAGCCAGTAGTGCTCCAGATAGGGCCGCAGCTCCGGCGCCGGGGTGTGGCGGCGGAAGCGGACGCGGGAGAGCAGTTCGGCGGGGTCGACGATGCCCCGGGTGTCCTTGCGGGGAGCGGAGTCGGACATGCTCCGATGCTAGGTCGGGACGAGATTCCGTCCTGGCGTGTTTCTTCAAGACGGGGGTGGGCAACCTCTCCTAACGTCGCCCCCATGACGAACGAGGACCCGCTCCGCACCGGTGCCCCGCCCCGCATCGGCGACCTGCTCCGAAGCGCCGCCGCGCAGGCCACGCCCCTGGTCAAGGGCATCGACGACGCCTTGCTCGGCGCGCCCACGCCCTGCGCCGAGTACGACGTGCGCGCCCTGCTGAACCACCTTCTCGGCGTCGTCGTGCACTTCCAGGCCCTCGCCGCCAAGCAACCCGCCGAGCTCTCCGCCACCACGGACCGGCTCGCCGACGCCGACTGGCGGGACCGCTTCGAGGCCGAGACCGGGAAGCTCGTCGAGGCCTGGTCGGCGCCCGGTGCCGAGGAGGGCACCACCGGGGGCATGGCGATGCCCGCGAGGACCGTCGGGTCCATGGTGCTGCTCGACCTCACCGTGCACGCCTGGGACCTGGCCCGCGCCACCGGGCGGAGTTTCACACCCGACCCGGGTGTGGTCGACGGGCTCGTCGAGGAGGTGGAGCGGATGGCGCCCATGGCCCGGAAGATGGGTGTCTTCGGGGAGGCCGTCGACCTGCCCGGCGATGCCACCGCCTTCGAGCGGCTGCTCGCGACGACCGGCCGCGATCCGCACGCGTGGGAGGCCTGAGACCGGTCCGGCGGCAGCTGCCCTGAGGGCCGCCGGATCGGCCTCAGGTCCGGCGGCAGCTGCCCGGAAGGCCGCCGCTCAGCGCAGGCGGCCCGCCGAGCCCGGGGAGAGCCGCGACACGACCTGGCCGAAGGCGTGCTCCTCCGCGGGCGTCAGCGCTATCGACTCCTGCGGATGCCAGACCCGCTCCAGCGGGGTGCGCGCCGCCCGGTCACGGCGGTCACGAGCGCGGGCGCGCAGGCCGAGCGACACCCACACCACCGTCGAGACGGCGAGCAGGCCGAAGAGTGTGATCACACGGGGATCGGAGAACGGGCCGGGCAAGGACATGACTCACTCCAGGGCATGCGGGCCGCCCGACGCCGCGCGCCCCGGCAGGTGGCGCGCGGGCACGAGGGGCCGACGATTCCTACTGCTTCCTCCCGACCTGTTCAGTTAACACCAACCTGGGGGACTTTCGGCAGGGGGGTACGGGACCTTGGTCCCGGACCGGGACCGGGCAGGCCCTCTTGTGCGGGCCGGGGAACCGCTCCAAGGTGCTCGGCAGAGGCACATTTCCGGCCGGGGAGGGAGCAGCCGTATGTCCGGGACGCAGGCATGGGGATTCACGGACGACAGAGGTACGGAGCTGGGGGCGGCCCGGGTACCGCGGCGGGTGATCGCGTACGTGCGGGCCGGGGCCGCCCTGTGCGACCTGGGTGTGACGCCGGTCGCGGTGTACGGCTCCGGGCACGACGGGGACGTCCTCGACCCGGCGAAGGAGGGCGGGCTGACGGCGGCCGCGGTGACGTATCTCGGGCCGGGCCGGGTTCTCGACGAGGGGCTGCTGCGGGAGCTGCGGCCGGACGCGATCGTCGACGTGACCTACGACGGGAAGAGCCCCTACGCGCTCGACGAGGCCGTCGCCGAACGGCTCGGGGTGCCGCTCGTCGCGCTCTCCGTCGGCAACGAGCTGACCCTGCCGGCCATCCTCGACCGATTCGGTGCGCTGGCGGTGAGCCTGGGGGCGGCGCCGGACGACGGGACGACCGCCGAGGGTTCCCCGGCCGGGCTCCGGGCCGCCGAGGACGAGCTCCGTGAGGTCGCCGCGCGGACCGGGCTCGGGGTGCTCGCCCTCTCCGGGGCCGGCCCCGACCAGGTGCATCTGGCCCGGCCGCTCGCCTGGCCCGAGCTGGCGAGGCTCGCCGAGCTCGGCGTCCGGCTCGTCGACCCGGGCCCGGGGCCCGGGGCCAACTGGCTCACCGGTGACTGGGGCCGGGCCTCCGAGCTCCGGCCGGACCTGGTCCTCTTCGACAGCCGGGCGCACGCCACGGCGCCGGAGGCGGCAGCCCTGTCCGGCGTCCGTTTCACGCCGTGGAACCCGGAGACCCCGCCCAGCCCGGCCGCGTACGCACGCTTCTTCCGCACGCTGGCCGCGGCTCTCGCCGGCTGAACCGCCGCGGGCCGCCGCGGCTCTCGCCGGCTGAACCGCCGCGGGCCGCGGCACCAGTCGGCTGAACCGATGCGGGTGTCGTCGCCATGAGGCCCGGGTCGCCATGAGGCCCGGATCGGCGTCAGGCCCGGGTCGGCGTGAGGCCCGGGTCGGCGTGAGGCCCGGGTCGGCGTCAGGCCCGGGTCGCCGTGAGGCCCGGGTCGGCGTCAGGCCACGGTCGGTGTCAGGCCGGCGGTGGCGTCAGGCCGGGGTCGATGTGAGGCGGGTTCGGCGGAGGGAGTCGGCGAACTCCTCCGCTCGGGAGAGCTGGGCCCGCAGCTCGGCGACGCGCTCCGCGGCGGCCTGCTCGTAGCCGCGGACGCGGGCCACGAGCGCGGCCCGCTCGTCCGGGTCGAGCTCGCTGTCCGTGCCCGCGCGCTCGGCGGCCAGCAGGTCCACCGCCGCGAGGAGTTCGCGCGTCTCGTCGAGGGTGAAGCCGAGCGGCTTCATCCGGCGGACGACCATCAGCCGGGACACGTCCGCGTCCGTGTAGAGCGGGAAGCCGCCCGGGGAGGCCGCGGACGGGACGACCAGGCCGCTGTCCTCGTACTGCCGGATCGTGCGCAGGGACAGCTCGGTCCGTGCGGCGACCTCGCCGATCTGCATGGGCTCGCCGGCCATCCGCACTCCTCGTACTCCGCTCACGCGTCAGGTCCTTCCTCATCAGGGGCTCCCACCGGGCGTACGGGTCCCCACAGGGCGCGGCTTCCGCGCATTACATACCATTCGTCCTAACTTCAGCACTTATGAGAGCTGGAAGTGCGGCGAAACGCCTGCTCGTCGGTCGTCCGTTGGACAGCGGTGCTCCGCGCGACCTGGGAGGGGCACGGCATCGACGTACCGCTGCGGGTGCTCAGCCCCGTACCGCTCGATCGTCCTCCGTGCGCGAGTTCGCCGCGGAGCGCGCGCGGGCGGCGGACCGGATCCTTACGGCCACACCAGGCAGTAGGGCTGGTGGCCCGCCTCGTGGAGGCGGACCGAGAAGTCCTGCCACTCGTGGAGCAGCTGGTAGACGTCGAAGGCGTCGCGCGGGCCGCCGCGGTCCGGGACCGTGGACCAGATGAAGGCGGCCGCGCCGACCGACTCCTCGCCGATCGCGCGCAGCGGGTCGACCACGGTCATCGGCAGCTTGACCACCGCGTAGTCCGGGTGGAGCACCACCAGCTCCAGGGGCGGCACCTTGTTCAGGGGCATGCCCTGGATGCCGGTCAACACCATGGCCGCTATGGTCTCCGGCTTGATCTTGGTGAACATGCCGCCCATGCCGAGCTCGTCGCCGCCGAGTTCCTCCGGGCGCATCGAGATCGGGACGCGGGCCGCCGTGGCGCCGTCGGGCGCGCCGAAGTACTTGTACGTCACCCCCAACCGGCCACTCCCGCTCGCGCTTCCGTTGACCGGACCTCCCGGAGAGCCCGATGTACCCGGGATGCCGGAAATTCCTGGAGTGCTCGGGGTGCCCGGGATGCCGGAAATTCCTGGAGTGCTAGGGGTGCTCGGAGGGCTCTGAGCACTCGGGGTGCTCGGGGTTCCCGAGGTCGGATCCTCGCTCCGCCGGCGCCGGTGCCTGCCCCGGCGGGCAGACTCCGGACCCAGGTCGTCCGTCCCCTCGCCCGGTCCGCCACCGCGATGCATATCTCCACCCGACTGCTTTTTCTCGGCAACACGACCCCGCCGCGCAACCCGATCATCGTGTCAGTGACCTCCCCCGCGTTCGTACGGTGAAACACCTGTCCGCAAGAACGCCGTGGCCTCTGACACCATGGATTCCGTGAGCCATCCCTATGACGCCCCAGTTTCGCAGACGCGGAGGGCGAACGCCCCGGCGTAATACTCAGGATGTTCACACCCTCCCTCCGTTCCCGATGTCGTGCCCGAAGTCGTTCTCGCAGGTCAGGATCACAGTGCCGTATTCATACGAAGCCCCAGTCTCACAGACGCTTTTCGACCGCGCTTCCCTCGTGACGCCCGGCGGCGTGAACTCACCGGTGCGTGCCTTCCGGGCCGTGGGCGGAACGCCCCGGTTCATGGTGTCCGGTTCCGGTCCCTACCTCACCGACGCGGACGGTCGTGAGTACGTCGACCTGGTGTGCTCGTGGGGGCCGATGATCCTCGGCCACGCGCACCCCGAGGTCACCGCCGCGGTGCAGCAGGCCGTCGCCCGCGGCACCTCCTTCGGTACGCCGGGCGAGGGCGAGGTCGCGCTCGCCGAGGAGATCGTGGCGCGCGTCGAGCCCGTCGAGCAGGTGCGGCTCGTCTCCTCGGGCACCGAGGCCACGATGTCCGCGATCCGGCTCGCCCGCGGGTTCACCGGGCGCGCCAAGGTCGTCAAGTTCGCCGGCTGCTACCACGGCCACGTGGACGCGCTGCTCGCCGCGGCCGGTTCCGGTGTCGCCACCCTGGGGCTTCCCGACACGCCCGGCGTGACCGGCGCCCAGGCCGGGGACACGATCGTGCTCCCCTACAACGACCTGGAGGCCGTCCGGGCCGCGTTCGCCGCGCACCCGGGCGAGATCGCCTGTGTCATCACCGAGGCCTCGCCCGGCAACATGGGCGTCGTGCCGCCCGCCGAGGGCTTCAACCAGGGCCTCGCGGACCTGTGCCGGGAGAACGGCGCGCTGTACATCTCCGACGAGGTGATGACCGGTTTCCGTACGTCGAAGGCCGGCTGGTACGGCGTCGACGGCGTCAAGGCCGACCTGCTGACCTTCGGCAAGGTCATGGGCGGTGGCTTCCCGGCCGCCGCGTTCGGTGGCCGCGCCGACGTGATGGGGCACCTCGCCCCGGCCGGGCCGGTCTACCAGGCGGGCACCCTGTCCGGTAACCCGATCGCGACGGCCGCCGGGCTCGCGCAGCTGCGGCTGCTCGACGACGCGGCGTACGAGAAGGTCGACGCGGTCTCGAAGGAGATCCAGGGGCTCGTCACCGGCGCGCTCGCCAAGGAGGGCGTCGCGCACCGGCTGCAGACCGCGTCCAACATGTTCTCGGTCTTCTTCACCGCCGACGAGGTGCGGAACTACGACGAGGCGAAGCAGCAGGAGGCGTTCCGCTTCAACGCCTTCTTCCACTCGATGCTGGCCGACGGCGTGTACCTGCCGCCGTCCGCCTTCGAGTCCTGGTTCGTGTCGGCCGCGCACGACGAGCGGGCGATCGAGCGGATCGCCGCCGCCCTGCCGGCCGCCGCCCGCGCCGCCGCGGAGGCGACGGCATGAGCGAGAGCGACAAGAACACCCGTGAGCAGGACATCACCGTCGTCCATCTGATGCGGCACGGCGAGGTGCACAACCCCGACGGTGTCCTCTACGGGCGCCGCGCCGGCTACCACCTCTCCGAGCTCGGCCGGCAGATGGCGGACCGGGTCGCCGAGGCCCTCGCCGACCGGGACATCACGTACGTCGTCTCCTCCCCGCTGGAGCGGGCGCAGGAGACGGCGACGCCGGTCGCCAAGGCGCACGGTCTGGATCTGGCCACGGACGAGCGGCTCATCGAGGCGGCGAACGTCTTCGAGGGCAAGACGTTCGGTGTCGGTGACGGGGCGCTGCGCAAGCCGGCGAACTGGAGGCACCTGACCAATCCGTTCCAGCCGTCCTGGGGCGAGCCGTACGTCGAGCAGGTCGTCCGCATGATGGGGGCGCTCGACGCGGCGAAGGACGCGGCCCGGGGGCACGAGGCGGTGCTGGTCAGTCACCAGCTGCCGATCTGGATCGTCCGCAGCTTCGTGGAGAAGCGCCGGCTCTGGCACGATCCGCGGCGGCGTCAGTGCACGCTCGCCTCGCTGACCTCGTTCACGTACAAGGGCGACAAGATCGTCTCGGTCGGGTACAGCGAGCCGGCCCGGGATCTCGTTCCGGCGCATCTCCTCGCCGGTGCGAAGCCGGTCAAGGGGGCGTCGAAGGCTTTCGGCGCGTAAAGCACGTAGAGCACGTAGAGCACGTAGAGCACGTACAGCGCGTAAAGGTCGGTCGTCTGTAGTCCTTCGGTGAAGGATTACGGCCCCGCTGGACAGCGCGGGAGCGCACGGTCCACAGTTCAGGGCGGTCGGGTGGTGTTCATGCCAACCGACCGCCCTGAAATTTTTGTGCGATTCCCCGGAACCTCCGTGTTCCTCCCGGCATCTCACTCATTGTCGGTTTGGATGACGTTTCGTTAATACGTCAGCGCGAATGGGGATGTCATGCGCGGGATCAGCGGGATCAGTCGAAGGGGGCTGCTCGGAGCGGGCGTTGGCGCCGCGGCGGCGATGGGCATCGCCGCGTGCAGCAGTGGCAATCAGGACAAGTCCGGACGTTCCGGGCCAGGAAAGGGGGGTGACGTCTCGGCGGAGCCGAGCACGAACGCCCCGACCAAGGACGACGTCAAGCTCATCGGCGACGGTTCCACCGCCGACACCGGCAAGCAGCCGCACCAGCCCGACACCCCCGTCCCGCTCGAACCCGGCCAGACCCCGCCCCAGTTCGTGATCTTCTCCTGGGACGGCGCCGGCGAGGTCGGCAACGGCCTCTTCCCGCGCTTCCTCGAGCTCGCCAAGAACCACGACGCGGCGATGACCTTCTTCCTCTCCGGCGTCTACCTCCTGCCCGAGTCGAAGAAGAACCTCTACCGCCCGCCGAACAACCGCGTCGGCGCCTCGGACATCGGCTACCTCACCGACGACCACATCAAGGACACCCTGAAGTACGTCCGGCAGGCCTGGCTCGAAGGCCACGAGATCGGCACCCACTTCAACGGGCACTTCTGCGGCGGCTCCGGCTCCGTCGGCAACTGGACCCCGGCCCAGTGGCAGAGCGAGATCGACCAGGCCATGAAGTTCGTCACCGAATGGAAGACGAACAGCGGCTGGACCGACCTCGACCCGCTGCCCTTCGACTACTCCAAGGAGCTCGTCGGCGGCCGTACGCCCTGCCTCCTCGGGCAGGACAACCTGCTCCCCACCGCCAAGCGGCTCAACTGGCGCTACGACGCGAGCTCGCCCGGCGGCCGGCAGATGTGGCCCACCAAGCGCCAGGGCATCTGGGACCTCCCGCTGCAGGCCGTGCCCTTCCCCGGGCACTCCTTCGAGGTCCTGTCGATGGACTACAACATGCTCGCCAACCAGTCGAAGAACACCACGAAGGGCATGCCCTCGCGCTACCCAGGCTGGCGCAAGCAGGCCACCGAAGCGCTCCTCGGCGGCTTCACGCGCGCGTACGAGTCGAACCGGGCGCCCTTCTTCATCGGCAACCACTTCGAGCAGTGGAACGGCGGCATCTACATGGACGCCGTCGAGGCCGCGCTCAAGGGCATGGCCGGCAAGAAGGACGTCCGGCTCGTCTCCTTCAGGCAGTTCGTCGACTGGCTCGACGTCCAGGACCCGAAGATCCTCCAGAAGCTGCGCTCGCTGGAAGTGGGACAGAAGCCGGCCGGTGGCTGGAACACCTTCCTCAAGCCCGCGCCGAACGCTTCGACGGCGACTTCCACGCCTTCCGCTTAGACGATCTTGACAAGGGGCTTTACGGGCACGTAGGGGGGTGCCCAAGATCCCCCAAACGCCCATGCGAAACTTTTCACATGAGCCTTAGCCGTGCCCCTCGACGCACCCTGCTCGCCGTCGGAGTGCTGTCCGCCGCCCTCACGCTCTCGGCCTGCGGCGACGACAGCAACGGCAAGTCCGGCGGCGGTGGCAACACCAACTTCGTGACGAACACGGGCGGCATCGCCACCGCGGCCAAGGGCGAGCGCGCGGCCACCGGCAAGCTCGCGGGCGAAACCCTCGACGGCAAGCAGCTCGACGTCGCCGACCTCAAGGGCAAGGTCGTCGTCCTCAACGTGTGGGGCTCCTGGTGCGCCCCCTGCCGCGCCGAGGCCCCGCACTTCGCGAAGGTCGCCAAGGACCTCAAGGGTGAGGGCGTCGAGTTCGTCGGACTCAACACCCGCGACCCCAACAAGCAGCCCGCCCTCGCCTTCGAGGAGGACTACGGGGTCACCTACCCGAGCCTCTACGACCCGCAGGGGAAGCTGATCCTCTTCGGCTTCCCCAAGGGCACGCTCTCCCCGCAGTCCATCCCCTCCACCGTCGTCCTCGACAAGGAGGGCCGGATCGCGGCCCGCTCGCTCATGGCGCTCAACGAGGAGAAGCTGCGGTCGATGATCGACCCCCTCCTCAAGGAGAAGTGAGCCGGTGAACGAGACCGTCACCAGCGGAGCCCTGCTCCTCGCCCTCCCCGTCGCCCTCCTCGCCGGCCTGGTCTCCTTCTTCTCACCCTGCGTCCTGCCGCTCGTCCCCGGCTACCTGTCGTACGTGACCGGCGTCTCCGGCACCGACCTCGCCGAGAGCCGCCGCGGCCGGATGACCGCGGGCGCCGTCCTCTTCGTCCTCGGCTTCACCGCCGTGTTCGTCTCCGGCGGGGCGCTCTTCGGCTACTTCGGGTCGACCCTCCAGGAGTACCGCGAGACGCTCACCACGATCCTCGGCGTGCTCATGATCCTCATGGGCGTGTTCTTCCTCGGCCTGATGCCCTGGTTCACCCAGCGCGAGTTCCGCTTCCACAAGAAGCCCGTCGCCGGCCTGGTCGGCGCGCCGCTGCTCGGCGCGCTCTTCGGCATCGGCTGGACCCCGTGCATCGGCCCGACGCTCGCCTCGGTCAACGCGCTCGCCCTGGAGCAGGCCAGCGCCGGCCGCGGCGCGCTGCTCGCCTTCGCGTACTGCCTCGGCCTCGGCGTGCCCTTCGTGCTCGCCGCCATAGCCTTCCGCAAGGCGCTCGGGGCGTTCGGGTGGGTCAAGAAGCACTATGTGTGGGTCATGCGGATCGGCGGCGGCATGATGCTCGTCACCGGTGTCCTGCTCCTCACAGGCGCGTGGGACAGCATGGTCGCCACGATGCAGGGCTGGTCCAGCGGTTTCACGGTGGGGATCTGAGTTCCATGAGCAAGACCGACACTTCCGGTACGACGGAGACCGAGAGCACCGCCGTCGACGAGGCGGCCGGGGCCCAGCTGTCCACCGCTCCCGTCGAGGACCGCGCCGAGATGCCCGTCCTCGGCGGCCCCACCCTCGGTGTCATCGGCTGGATCCGCTGGTTCTGGCGGCAGCTGACCTCGATGCGGGTCGCGCTGATCCTGCTCTTCCTGCTCTCCCTCGGCGCCGTCCCCGGCTCCCTCATCCCGCAGACGAGCGTGGACGAGCTGAAGGCGCAGGCCTTCAAGGACGCCCACAAGACGCTGACGCCGCTGTACGAGAAGCTTCAGTTCTTCGACGTCTACAGCTCCGTGTGGTTCTCCGCGATCTACATACTGCTGTTCGTCTCCCTCATCGGCTGCATCGTGCCCCGCAGCTGGCAGTTCGTCGGCCAGCTCCGCAGCCGCCCGCCGGCCGCCCCCAAGCGCCTCGACCGGCTCCCCGCCTACACCACCTGGCGCACCGGGGCCGAGCCCGAGCAGGTCCACGAGGCCGCGCTCACCCTCCTCAAGGGACGCCGCTTCCGCGCCCACACCGCCGGAAACGCGATCGCGGCCGAGAAGGGCTACCTGCGCGAGGCCGGGAACCTGGCCTTCCACGTCGCCCTGATCGTCATGCTCGTCGCCTTCGCCTGGGGCCAGCTCTTCAAGTCCGAGGGCGGCAAGCTGATCGTCGAGGGCGACGGCTTCTCCAACACGCTCACCCAGTACGACGACTTCGAGTCCGGCTCCCAGTTCGGCATGGACGAGCTGGAACCGTTCAGCTTCAAGCTCGACGCCTTCGACGGCACGTACGAGAAGAACGGCCCCCAGCGCGGCACGCCCCGCACCTTCGAGGCGAAGGTCTCCTACTCGCAGGGCGGTACCGACAAGAAGGCCGTCATCCGGGTCAACGAGCCGCTCGAGGTGGGCGACTCCAAGGTCTATCTGATCGCCCACGGCTACGCCCCCGTCGTCACCGTCAAGGACGGCCGCGGCAAGACCGTCTTCCACGGCGCCGTGCCCATGCTCCCCATCGACAACAACATCACGTCCACCGGCGCCATCAAGGTGATGGACGGCTACCGCGACAAGAACGGCAAGAAGGAGCAGCTGGGCTTCCAGGCCTTCTTCGTGCCGACCTTCGCGGGCGAGGGCGCGGGCACGATGTTCTCGCAGTTCCCGGCGCTGGAGAACCCCGCCATGGCGCTCACCGGCTTCCACGGCGACCTGCGGGTCAACTCCGGGCTTCCGCAGAACGTGTACCAGCTCGACAAGTCCAAGATGGAGCAGTTCGAGGACGCGTCCGGCAACGCGCTCGCCCAGCGGCTGCTGCCCGGTCAGACCATGACGCTCCCCGGAGGCGCCGGCTCGATCACCTTCGAGAAGGACGTCAAGGAGTGGGCGAGCTTCCAGATCTCGCAGCAGCCCGGCAACGGGCTCGCCCTCGCGGGCGCGATCGCCGCCATCGCCGGTCTGACCGGTTCGCTCTTCATCCAGCGGCGCCGGGTCTGGGTCCGGGCCGTGCGCGGTGCGGACGGCGTGACCGTCGTCGAGATGGCGGGCCTGGGCCGGAGCGAGTCCGCGAAGCTGCCGGAGGAGCTGGGCGACCTCGCGGTCGCGCTCACGGCGGACGCGCCGCCGACGGCGGACGCCACTTCGGATGCCGATCCGGAACCCACACCCCACGCCGATCCGGAAGACGTACCGGAACCCGCGGAAGAGCCTGCGGAAGAACCCGCGGAAGCACCCGCAGAAGACCCTGCCCCTTCTGGAGAGGCCGACAAGTGATCCTCGCCGCCACGACCAACGAGAGCCTGGCACAGATGAGCAACACGCTCATCTACTCCTCGATGGCCGTCTACACGCTGGCCTTCCTGGCCCACATCGCCGAGTGGGTGTTCGGTTCGCGCAGCAAGGTCGGCCGTACCGCCGCCGCGCTCACCTCGCGCGCCCCGGCCGCCACCTCGGCCGTGACCGTCCAGGTCAAGCAGGCCGGCGGCACCGCCGTCCTGGAGAAGCCGAAGGTCGTCACCCGGTCCGCGGCCGGCACCCGTGACGTACCGGACGGCCCCGGCGCGGCCGGCGGCACGGTCAAGGGCGATCTGTACGGCCGGATCGCCGTCTCCCTCACCGTCCTCGCCTTCGTGATCGAGGCGGCGGCCGTGGTGGCCCGCGCGGTCGCCGTGCAGCGTGCCCCCTGGGGCAACATGTACGAGTTCTCGACCACCTTCTCCACGGTGGCGGTCGGCGTGTACGTCGCGTTCCTGCTCGCGAAGAAGAACGTGCGCTGGATCGGTCTTCCGCTGGTGACCACGGTCCTGCTCGACCTGGGCGTCGCCACGACCGTGCTGTACACCGAGAGCGACCAGCTGGTCCCGGCGCTCGACTCGTACTGGATGTGGATCCACGTCTCGACCGCGATCTTCTGCGGCTCGGTCCTGTACCTCGGGGCCGTCGGCACCCTGCTCTACCTGTTCCGCGACTCCTACGAGAACAAGCTCGCGAACGGCGCCAAGCCCGGCGCCTTCGCCCGCTCGATCATGGAGCGGCTGCCGTCCGCGGCGACCCTGGACAAGTTCGCCTACCGGGTCAACGCGGCGACCTTCCCGCTCTGGACCTTCACGATCATCGCGGGCGCGATCTGGGCCGGCGACGCGTGGGGCCGCTACTGGGGCTGGGACGCCAAGGAGGTCTGGGCGTTCATCACCTGGGTCGGTTACGCCGCGTACCTGCACGCGCGCGCCACGGCCGGCTGGAAGGGGCGGAAGGCCGCGTACATCGCGCTCGTCGCCTTCGCCTGCTTCCTGTTCAACTACTACGGCGTGAACATCTTCGTGAACAGCATGCACTCGTACGCGGGCGTCTGAGCCGGCACGGCTGGCACCGGGCCTGCCCCGGGGTGACGCTGGAGGCATGAGCGAGATACCCCGGGGCAGGTGCGAGACCCACGACGGCGACACGCACCTGCTGCGGTTCGCCGTCGAGCTGTCCCATCCGCCGTCCGAGGTCTGGGAGGCCGTCGCCACCCCCGAGGGCCTGGAGGGCTGGCTCTGCGCGGCGGACCCGCTGGAACCCCGGCTCGGCGGCCGGGTCACCCTCCGCTGGCTGAACGGCGACACGGTGGTGTCGGGGTGGGTGACCGCCTGGGACCCCGAGTACGTGGCCGAGTACACGGTCGATCCGACGCACGGCCGCATCCGGTTCCATCTGGAACCCGGGGCGGCCGGGGGCGGCGGGTCGACCGTGCTGCGTTTCACGAACGAACTGCGGGCGGACCGGGAGTACCGGCTGGACTGTCTCGCGGGGTGGCACGACCACTTCGAGCGGCTGGTGGCGGCGCTGGGTGGTGCGCGGACCGACTGGGGCGCCTGGTCGCCCGAGCGGTGGCAGCACCTGCGTGCGCTGTACGAGCGGGATGAGGCCACCTGGCCCAAGTGGGTGCCGTAGGACCCGCTACCCCCGCTTCGGCGGGAGGCAGGATGCTGCCGGCGGTGTGCCCTCCGGCCAGGCGATCTGGACGAAGCGCTGGGTGCCGTCCTGGGCCAGTTCCACGATCGGGACCGCCTTGTTGTACGGGTTCCCGTAGTTGTCCAGGCAGATCCAGCCGCTCGCGCCCCGCACCCGCAGCGAGCCCTTGACCTGCGGCCACTGGGTGACCACGTCGGCGAGTTCCGGGTACTGGGAGCCCGGCGGGGTCGCCTGGCGGATCGCGTGCACCGCCGTCGCCATCGCGTCGTACGCGACGATCGCCTGGCCGTCCGCGAGCGCCACCGGCTCCTTCGAGGCGCGGGCGATGTCCGTCAGGAAGGTCGTGTACGCCGCCACCGAACCGCCCGTCGCCGGGACCTTCCGCCCGGCCGTCGGCTGCCACGCGTCCGGGTGGGCGAGCGCCGCGTACCGCACGGTCAGCTTCGCCTTCAGCGCGTTCCGGTCGAGCTGCTTGTCCGCGCCCAGGTACGAGCCCTCGTCGCCGGTCAGGATCGTGAAGGCGCGGTCGAGGCAGCCGCGCGAGCCGAGCGCGTTGATGAACTGGCGCAGCTGGGTGTGGCGGCCCGCGAAGAAGACCGTCTCGGCGCGGGTGTCGCAGATCAGATGGGTGATCTGGCGGAAGGTGTTGGCGGTGGTGCCCTCGTCGGTGGGGTCGGCGGGCGAGGTGAAGAGCTGCGGCTCGTGGGGCGCGCCCTTCAGGGACGCGGCGAACGCGGCCTTGAGGGTGTCGGTGTAGTGGTCGCCGCTGCGGGTGTCCTGGACGAGGAGGGCCTTGGCGGCGTCGACGCGGCCGAAGTGCGCGAGGGCCTTGGCCTCGTCGTTGTTGGTGGGGGAGACGCGGGCGAGGCCGGGGTAGCGGTTGTGTCCCGGGCCCGGACCGTTGGCGATGTCGTCGGCGGTGATGGTGGTGCCGACGACGGCGATCCCGGCGCCGGTGAGGGCGGTCACCGACTCGCGTATCTCGGTGGAGGAGGTGGCGACGCCGGAGACGGCCCGCAGCCGGTCGGGGGCGCCGGTCATGGCGATCAGCCGGTCGACGGTGCCGCGCCAGTGGGCGTTGCCCTTGCCGGTGTTGGCGAGGACGAGGCGGATCTTCGGGGTCTCGCTGTTGGACTGGTGGTTGGCCCGGTACTGGTAGGCGTACGCGCCCTGGACCTCGTGCAGCACCTTGACCCGCATGCCGCTGTCGGTGGAGGTCAGCGGCAGGAGGAGGGCGACGGTGGCGTACTCGCCGGGCTTGAGCGCGGCGTTCTCGGCGCCGATGGCCCGGGCGACCTCGGCGAGTTCGGGTATGCCGAAGGCGTGGCCGTCGCCGTTGACGCCGACGCACTCGGTGCTGCCCTCCGGTCTCTCGACCCCCGCGGCGCAGGAACGGTCCTCCGGGGTGGTGAGCCGGGCGATGCCGTACCCGCCCAGGCCGAGGACGACGGCGGCGGTGACGACGGACGCGACGAGCTTCTGGCGGGGGGTGCGGACGCGGCGCCGCAGCCGGTCGAGCGGTCGGCCGCTGCGCGGGTCGGTCGGGCGGTCGGGCATGGCGTCAGACTCCGTCCTCGCGGCCCGGCGGCAGCGACAGCTCCCGCCGGGCACGGATGTCGCGCGGCCAGTGGGTGGCCGCGTCCCAGAGCGAACCGCTGCCCGTCAGATGACGGCCGGAGAGCCGGCGCAGTTCGTGCGCGAGGCGGTCGGCCACCTCGTCGTCGGGCAGTGCGAGCGGATCGGTCAGCAGCCATACGGCGTGCAGCAGTCGCCGTACGGACAGGTGGAGTTCGGTGGTGTCGTGGTCGAGGCCCGGAGGGAGGTCGTCGGCCGTGCCGCCGCTCGTTCCTCCCGCCGGCCGCCGGCCGAGGGCGATCGCCCGGCGCGGGTCCGGCCCGGTCAGGTCGCGCTCACGGGGGTACGGGGCGGAGCCGATGAACCGCAGCCGCTCAAGCCAGCCGAGGACGTCCCGCTCGGGGAAGGTGAGCCGCAGCTGGGTGACGGCCTCCTCGGTGCGGCCGAGGGCCAGGTCGTGATGGAGGCGGTACGGGCCGGGCTCGGGGCCGTAGTGCCGGTGCAGGGTCTCGTGGACGGCGTGCCAGGCCGCGTACCGGGGATGGTCGTCGTCCTCGAAGCGGAGGCGGTGCAGGAGCAGGGCGCGCAGGAGGGGGTCGGCGACGAAGTGGCCGGAGCCCGGTTCGGCGGCGGCCCAGTCCTCGGAGCGCAGCTGGTCGCGGACGCGCAGCGCCACGTCCCCGTCCAGGGACTCGCCCTGGAGCCGGGCGTGGGCGAGCATCCGGGCGGACTCCTCGTCGTGGGCGGCGGCGAGCACGGCGTACGGGCCGGGCCGCCGCACCGGGAGGAGTTCGGCGAGGAGGGTGGCGGCGACGGGCACCGGCGGGGTGTCCTCGCGCAGTTCCACCGTCAGGTCGAGCAGCGCGGCGGGGGTGAGACCGGCCCGCAGGTGCTCCGGGGCCTCTCCGGCGGCCCGGCCGAGGAGGGCGACGCCGAGGGGGCGGCCGCCGGTCAACCGGTGCACGGCGCCCGCGAGTTCGGTGGGTGTCCGGCCGGCCGGGTCGTGGCGGTCGAAGGCGGAGCGGGTCTGGGAGGGGGACAGCGGCGTGAGCTCCACCGCGAGGATGCCGGAGCCGACGCGGGCGTCGCGCGGGCTGGGCGCCCGGTGCGCGGTCTCCGGCAGCCGGGTCCTGGTGGCGTTCCGCAGCCCCTCGTGCTCGCGGACCCGGGAGGCGGCGAGGACGACGACCCGGTCGCGGCGGCCTTCCGTACGGGCGCGCAGAATCGGTTCGACGAGCTGCCGGCCGAGCGGCTCGTGGGCGTTGTCGAGGAGGACGAGCGGGCGGCCGATCCGGCCGCCGCGCCGGATCCCCACGTACGGGTGGAGGAGGTCCTCGGTCAGCGCGCCGACGAGGAAGCCCTCGGCCTCGGCGCGGCGCCGGCCGCCCTGCTCGAAGTCGATCGCGAGCTGCTGGAGCCCGGCCTTGCCGCGTCCGCCGGCGTTGCGATAGGTGCCGTACCAGCTCTCCGAGGTGCGCTGGAGGCGGCCGAACACCTCCTCCAGGACGGTCTCCACGGTCGCCTCGGCAAGCAGCCCGGCGAGCGGGACGGTGGCCTCGGCGAAGGTCGCGGCCAGCTTGGCGAGGACCTTGCCGACCCAGTGGGTGGCCGCGCCCCGGGTCGGGTCGACGGTCGCGAGCAGCGGCCCGAGCCGCTGGAGGTCGCGCCGGGCCCGCTCGTCGTCCTCCTGCGACCAGCCGATCGAGGCGACCGCGACGAGCCCGAGCGACACCCGGGGGAACTTCACCGGCCGTGCGCCGAGCACCTTCGGCGACATCTGTACGGCGAGCTCGGCGAGGGCCCCGGTGAGCGGGGTCCAGCCGGGGCCGTGGTCGGCGGGCGGCTCGATGTGCGCGCAGTCGAGGAGCGCCAGCGGCGTGTACCCCTTGTAGCGGTTGCGGACCTCCTTGAGCAGGGCGGTCTTGCCCGTACCGCGCCCGCCGGTGAAGACGGTGACCGGCGGATCGTCACCGTGCTCGAACGGCACCCGGGAGGCGCCGTGTTTCGTGAGGCCGCTGAGGCGCGCGACCAGTCCCGCATCGTGCAAGGCCGCCTCGCGGCCGTACAGCTCTCTGTCCACGACCCGCCACCCCCGTAGCCCCCGACTACCCCCGTCACAGTCAACTCAAGGATATCGACGGCATGTTGGGAAAGCGGTCGGCTTATCGACTCTTCCTGTCCACTGTTGTCAGTCCGTTGTCAGTCCGTGGCGATCGCGTCGAGCTGGGCCCGCAGGTATCCGTGCGACTCGATGCCGTGGATCGTCGTCCCGGGCGTGCACTCGTAGAAGTACACGAGCGACATCAGCTCCTCCGTGGGGACGTCGGCCGGTGGCGGCAGCACCCGGTGCCGTCCCGAACGCCACCGCCCGCCGGTCCAACTCGCCATCAGATCGCCGATGTTGACGGTGAAGGCGGCCGGGTCGTACGGAGCGTCCTGCCAGCCCCCGGCGTCGGTGAAGACCTGCAGCCCGCCCTTGCCCGCCTCCCGGTCCAGGACGGTGACCGTGCCGAAGTCCGTGTGCGGGCCGATGCGGAACTGGCCCGGCTCCGGCTCGCCCGTCCGCTCCCGCCCCGGGTACCAGTTGATGTTGAAGCCGAAGGTGGGGTGCCCGGTGTGCCGGGTGAAGAAGTCCCGCTCCTCGCCGAGGGCCACGCCGAGCAGGTCCAGGACCCGGTCCGAGAGCGCCTTCATCTGCGCCAGGTACGTCTCCACCAGCGGCTTCAGCTCGGGGATTTCGGCGGGCCAGGTGTTCGGCAGGAACCATTCCGCGTCCACGGCCGGGTCGCCGGTCGGCTCGTCCGCCGCGAAGGAGAGCGACTCCTTCAGGTCGGGCGGCGTCGCCGTCCCCTCCGCGTACCCGTTGGCCTCCGCGCCGGGCCCGAGCCAGCCCCGGCCGCCGACCCGCACGGCGTACGGCTCCTTGAGGGCGGGCGGGAGGCGGAAGAAGCGACGGGCCGTCTCGCGGATGGCGGCCCGCAGCCCGGGGTCCACCCCGTGCCCGGTCACCAGCAGGAACCCGGCGTCGCGGAGGGCGCGGTCGACGGCGGGGAGCTGGGGGGCGGGGTTGAGGCGGAGGTCGATGGTGGGAAGGCTCGCCTCACGGACGGGTTCACTCATCGCCGATGTCCTCGTTCCAGAGCGCGGGATGCTTGTCGATGAACTCCCGCATCAGAGCGGCGCATGCGGGGTCGTCGAGCACGAGGACCTCGACGCCGTGTTCGGCGAGCCAGTCGTGTCCGCCGTGGAAGGTCTCCGCCTCCCCGACGACCACCCGCGAGATCCCGAACTGCCGGACGAGGCCGGAGCAGTACCAGCAGGGGGAGAGGGTCGTGACCATGGTCGTCCCCCGGTACGAGCGCTGCCGGCCGGCGGCCCGGAAGGCGGCGGTCTCGGCGTGCGCGGACGGGTCCCCGTCCTGCACGCGCCGGTTGTGCCCCCGCCCGAGCAGCGTGCCGTCGGGTCCGTAGAGCGCGGCGCCGATGGGGATCCCGCCCTCGCCGAGCCCGGCGCGGGCCTCGTCGAGGGCGGTGGCGAGCCATCGGCGGGCCTGTTCCTGGTCCATGCCGGGACTCTTCCCCGCCGGACCGCCGACGTCACACGTGCTGTGGACCCTCGTCCGTCGGCAGTGGATCGGCGACGAACGTGCCCTTGCCGTGAACAGTGAGGATCAGTCCTCGCTCGCGCAGGACGCGGGCCGCGCGGCGGACCGTCAGGTAGGCGACCCCGTACTCCTCGGCGAGGTCCCGCTCGGCGGGCAGGCGGGCGCCGGGTGTCAGTTCGCCGCCCGCGATGCGGGCGGCGATGTGGTCGGCCACCGCGACGTACGCGAGCTGGGGGCCTTGCGGGTCGAACTGGGGGATCTGGTCGGGGTCGGTCACCCGGTGCCGTTTCCGGCGGTGGGGGTGACGTAGGAGCCCTTGCCGCGGACGGTGATCACGAGTCCCCGATCCCGAAGCTCCTGTGTGGCGCGCCGAGCGGTGAGCCGGGCCACGCCGTACTCCTCGGCCATCCGGTTCTCGGAGGGAATGGGGCGGTCTGGGGCGAGAGCGCCGGACGCGATCTGCTTGCCGATGATCTCGGCCAGCTGGATGTAGAGCGGCGTGGCGCTCTGCGGGTCCAGGGGTCCGTTCGGCGTGGAGGTATCGCTCATGTGTCCAACGTAGAGCGATAGGCATCTACACGATCGGGTGGATCTGTCTGTACTTGTATACAGAGGACTATGAGGAAGTTAGGTTTCTCGGGCAAGCAAGACCCCGGCGGCCGCTGGAATCGGCCCCGGGGCATGGCCACCAACTAACAGGAGTTGATGACGTGCGAAACCCTATCTCGCGTGCGCCCGGACGGGTCTTGATTCTCGTCCTCCTCTGGCTGCTCATGCTGACCCTGCCGCCCACCGGCAGGCACCGGCCCCGCCCCGCCTCCCCGCCCTCGGGCCCACGCCACCGCGCTCCCGCCCGGCGGTCTCCCTACGCCCGGGAGCAGGCGACGCTCCTCGACGGCGCCCGATCCCCCCTGGAACGCCCCTACCTGGCGGCGGTGCAACGGCGGCGCCGGCGGGCGTTGTGGCTGGCCACGGTCGGGGTGGACGTCGACAACCGGAACATCCACGCGGGGGCGGCCCGATGAGCCGGTGTGGGGCGCGGCGGTCCGTGTTCGCGGTCGCGGAGGTGGTGCGGCCGGTGTGGGGCGGTTCCGTCTGTGTGCTGGCCGTGGGGCACGAGGGTTCGCACCGGGGCCGTGCGGGCGACGGCTGGTGGGTGACGCCGGAGATCGCCGACGCGGTGACGGTCTCCCTGCTGGCACACGCCCTTACGGCCGCGCCGCCCGAGCCGGAGTTCAGGTCACCGCGCTGCATCGTCGGCCGTCACGACCGCTGCCGGGACCACGTCCCCCGCGACAGCGGCGTACAAGGGGTCCGTCACCTCGTGTGCGGGTGCGTTTGCCATGCGGCGCCCAACGCCCTGATGGCTGCCCGACCGTAGCGGACGTCGCACGACGGGCGAGGCCCCCGACGCCTCGCCCGTACCGCCGTCGCCGGTAGGCGTGGGCCGCGCTCCGGCTGGATACGCTGGCCGGGGCACCCCTTGGAGGACATCGTGACGACACGACCTGACCACGTCGGAGGACTCATCCCGCGCCCCGAGCAGACCCCCGCTGCTCTGCGGGCGGCCCTCGCGGTCGTCGCTCCCGAGCGGCTGCCCGAGATGGACGCCGGCCGGCGTGCGGCCGTGACGGAGGCCATCGAGCAGAGCGGCATCACCCCGCTGCGCATGTTCCTGATCCAGTGGGCCGCGACCATCGAGATCGAGCGGTTCCCCGACACCGCCCGCGAACTGCGCCGTGCCGAATACATGGCGCAGATCGCCGAGGACCCGGAGGAGAGCCGCCGGTACGTACGGGCGGCCGGGGACATCATCCGTGCCGCGCACAAGGCGGTGGGCGGGTGAGCTGGAGGTGGGAGTGCGACCCCAGCGAGGAGCACGTCATCGGAGGCGCCCCGCCGGTGTTCGTCGCCGAAGTGGAGAAGACGGCTGATGAGCTGGTCAGAGCAGCGGAAGCCCGTTACCTCGACGGCACGCTGTTCCAGGGGGGAACCCCAAGAGCGAGCATGTGCGCGTTCCTGGCGGGATGTTCGTCTTCCTTCATATCCCGCGCTACGAATGCGTATACGTCCTCCAGGTGATCTACCTCTAACTGATCATTTCAGAATGAGTTCGGTTCAGGGGCTCGGCGTCCGACTGTTGTCGCGGGAGTGCTGCAGGTGCCGGATGATCGTGGGCCTGATGACCTGCGGGAGGTTACACTCTGTACTCCATTGGTCGCAGTGCGTGCATACTTCGGCCCGGGGCGTGCGATACCTGGAAGGTCGGCTCGCCTCCCCCCCCGGCTTCCGACGGGCATCCGCCACTCCCGTACCAGCGAAGACACGGAGATCCCCATGCGACGCGCTTTCGCCGCTGCTGCCATGACACTCGCAGCCACCCTCACCGGCATGTCCACAGCCACGGCCCAGAGCCCGCATTTCATCGGTCAGGTCACCTGTACGACATCCATCACCGCGGGCCTCCAGTGCAGCGGCAAGGCCGCCGGCCTCGGCAACGACCCCACGGCCGCCTTCCTCACTGCGTCCTCCATCGACGCCGAGTACGTGTGCACCAACCGGGGTGGCAACGTGGCCCCCGGCCAGGGGACCGAGACCCAGAACGTGGTCGGCCCGGTCCAGAACATCAACCCCCGCAACGGCCAGATCACCTTCCGGAACGTGACGCTCCCCGTACCGGAAGCCCCCTCCGCGGCTGACGTCTGCCCGAACGCGAACTGGCGGGTGCACCTGCTCCACGTCACCTTCAACGACGTGGAGCTGCACATCCAGCAGGAGGGCACCGACATCCTGGTCAAGCCCCTCGGCGACTTCTCGATCTGACGCACAGCGAGCAGGCGGCGCCCGGCACGAGAACATCCGTGCCGGGCGCCGCCCCAATTCCGCGCGGCCTGGCGTCGGCGGGATCCCCCAGGGGGCGCACCCTCAGCGTCGCCCGTTCGAGCGGTGTGTCGGCGCCCTTAAGGGCGCCCGCGTTCTTGGAGGTAGGTCACGCCCGCAGCGGAGTTCCGGTCGCCGCGTGCTGCGTCGTCGGCCGGCCTGCTGGACGATGGCAGCGGCGAGGGTACTTGGGGAGTGCCGGAGTACGGCGGCGCCGAAGACCGAGTAGGCGCCGTGAACTCGTGCGTGCCCGCCGCGAGGAACTCCTCGGCCGTCTGCTGCCGCACATCGAGGTGCAGCCGGTGTTCACGCGCCTTGGCCACCTGGACGGGCGAGATGTCCACGCCGGTCGCTTCGGCGCCCAGCGCGACCAGGTGGGCGAGATTTCCACCGTTGCCGCAGCCCAGGTCGAGGACCCGGGCGCCGGAGACGTCGCCGAGGACCTTCTCGTCGGGCCCGTGGTCGGGCCACTGCGTCCAGTTGAACCACGTCGAGGCCCCGGCCGCGTTCCTCTCCTTGCGTCCCGGCCTGGCCGCGCCCCACACGTCCCACGCACCGGCGTCCTGTTCGCGCACCCTCGTCCTTCCACATGGTGAGAGCCCGCCCGCCGATCCGCGGGTCCACGTCGAAGCCTGCCGCATGGAGGGCGGCGACCGGGCAACCTCTGTGGGGTGGGCGGGTGTTGGCGGGAGGTTGGGTGAGGGAAACCCTGGCCGTTCGTACAACCACTCGAAGTGGTCGCGAGTCTGAACGGGCGCGGCACGAATCACGAATCGTGCCCACCGGCGCGGCGCCCCCGGAGGCCGCTCGGCTCATCACCGTTCTTGACACCCTCACGGGAGACACGTGAACCACCGCATCTCCGGGCGCCGGCTCGCCGCCGCCGTCCTCACCCTCGCCACGGTCACCGCCGTGACGGGCACGCTCGTCACCGTCCCGGCCACGGCCGCCACCACCGGCACCACCGCCGAGGGGCGGTGCCTGCCGGGCGCACCGGGGCTGCTGCCCGTCGGGGCGGAGATCGTCTCCGCCGGGGCGTTCGGGTACATCACCGCCTGCAAGGACGAGAACGGCGAGACGGTCCGGGAGTTGCACAAGCCGGACGGCACCGTCTCGACCTTCGGCAACTACGTGTCGGACGTCTACGACGCCTTCTCCGACTGGATCGTGACCAACAACCAGGGCACCATCAGCGCCCACAACCCGGTGACGGGGACGTACAGCAACCACACCCTCAGCGGCGAGCTGGTCGGCGTGGCCTACAACGTCGCCTACGAGAGCCGGCCGGCGGAGAGCGGCGAGGGCCGCGAGCTGTGGCAGCTGCGGAACGACAACGGCGTCGTCAACAAGACGAAGCTGACCCACACGTTCGCCAACCAGAGCAGCAACCGCGTCGAGACCGCGTACAAGGTGGTCGCGGGCGGCCGGGACGCGAACGGCCGGCCCGCCGTGATCATCCTCATCCGGGGTGAGCAGACCGGCGTCGGGGGGCAGAAGACCCCCTACTTCAAGTCCGCCGTGGTCCCCATCCCCTCGGGGACGGCCATCCTCCCGGAGTGGGAGAACGCCGGCGGCGACTGGGACGCCGCGGCCACGGGCGCGCTGACCTCCAAGTACCGCGCCTGGATCACGAACAGGGCGGGCGGCGGACAGCAGATCACGCTGTTCGGCCCCGGCATCGCGAAGGACATCGCGCTCACCGACATCCCCGGGAAGGCCGTCCTCGCCGGGGTCATCGGCGACACGGCCCTGTACGCGGCCCAGCGCGACCCGTTCGGCGACCCCTCGGTCCTGACGCCGCTGTACGCACGGAACGTGGCGACCGGCGGAGCCCCGTACAAGGTCATGGAGAACTTCTCCTCCGTGGCCCACGCGGGCGACGGCAGCCTGATGGTGCGCGGGGCGACGAGCGCGGCCGACGGCCTGTTCAGCATCGGCAAGGACGGGACGGTGACGCCGTCGCTCGTCGCCGACACCGGCAAGGTCGTGGCGCTGAAGGTGACCGGCTGGTCCGTGCCGGCTTCGGTGAACCTGGAGAAGGCCGGTACGAGCGTCCCCATGACGTTCGACCTGACCCGTCCGGACGCGACCGTGGACGTGACGCTCACGCACACCCGCACCGGCAAGAAGCTCACCGTGCGGCTGCCGCAGCCCCCGTCCGGGAACCGGTTCTCGTACACGTGGGACGGCATCCTCGACGGGATCAGCGCCCCGAACGGCGCCTACACCTGGCAGGCCACCGCCAGGACCCTCGGCGGCGGCGCCTACGCCACGGCCACCGGCTCCCTCACCGTGTCCCGTACGGCCAACCCGCACGACTTCAACGACAACGGCTCCACGGACCTCCTCGCCCGCGACTCCGCCGGTGTGCTGTGGCGGGACGACCTGTACGACTGGCCCGTCGGCGGGCAGGCCAAGCCGGCCAAGCGGACGAAGATCGGCCCCGGCTGGAACACGTACAAGCAGATCGAGGCCGTCGGGAACATCGGCGGCGGCGCCCACGGCGACCTGATCGCCCTCGACACCACCGGCGTGCTCTGGCAGTACGTCGGCAAGGGCGACGGCACGTTCGCGACCCGGGTCCGCGTCGGTGGCGGCTGGGGCGGCTACACCAAGCTCGCGGGCGGCTCGGACCTCGGCGCGGACGGTAAGGCGGACCTGTTCGCCACCGACACGGCCGGTGTCCTGTGGTTCTACCCGGGCACGGGCGACCCGGTGAAGCCGTACCTCCCCCGGATCCGGATGGGCGCCGGCTGGGGCGTCTACAACCAGCTCACCGCCGTCGGCAACATCGCCGGCGACGCGGGCGGCGACCTCATCGCCCGCGACAAGGACGGCGTCCTGTGGCTCTACCCGTCCAAGGGCTACGTCTACGACACCCGCGTCCGCGTCGGCGGCGGCTGGGGCGGCTTCACCCAGTTCGTCGGCGCGGGTGACGTCACGGGCGACGGCCGCCCGGACCTGATCGCGTACGGCCCCGGCGGCACGTACGTCTACCGCTCGAACGGCACCCTGACCGGCGTCTTCACCCGGCAGACGACCTCGCTGTACGCGGGCGAGGGCAGCAAGTTCAACAGCATCGCCTAGCCCTGAACGGCTGTCGTGAGGCCTGTGGGCGTGGCGTAGAGACGCCACGCCCACAGCTCGTTCGGGAGACAGCGCCCCCATCGGTTCCGCCGATCGGCCCCATCGGGAGGTCTCCCTGCTGGCTCGTGGACCCGTTCCCGAGGCGCTCGTAGCGTCGTCGGCATGAGAAACGAGACCAGGGGAACCGTCGAACTCACCCTCGCCATGGTGCTCTCCGGCACCCTCGGCATCTTCGTCGTGGAGTCCGGGGCGTCCCCCTTCAACGTGGTGTTCTTCCGGTGCCTCTTCGGGGCCGCCGCCCTCGGCGCGTACAGCCTGGTCCGCGGCTACTTCACCGGGCACGGACTCACCCCCAGGAAGTTCGGACTGGCCGCGCTCGGCGGGGTGTTCATCGTCTTCAACTGGGTGCTGCTCTTCGAGGCGTACGAGGCCACCTCGATCTCCTTCGCCACCGTCGTCTACCACACGCAGCCGTTCTTCCTGGTGGTGTTCGGCGCCGTGCTGTTCCGGGAGCGGATCACCGCCGCGACGTTCGGCTGGCTCGCCGTCGCGTTCGCCGGGCTCGTGCTCGTCTCCGGGATACGGCCCGGCGACACCGCCTCGCTCAAGGGCCTCGGGCTCGCGCTCGGCGCCGCCGTCCTCTACGCGCTGTCGACGATCGTCACCAAGCGGATCACCGGCGTACGGCCGCATCTGATCGCCCTCGTGCAGGTGCTCGTCGGGCTTCCGCTGCTGCTCCCCTTCGCCGACTTCGGCGCCGCGTCGGAGCTCGGCGCCGACTGGGGCTGGCTCGTCGGGCTCGGGGTCGTGCACACCGGGCTCATGTACGTGCTGATGTACGCCGCCTACGCCAAGCTGCCCACCGCCAAGATCGCCGTCCTCGCCTTCACCTACCCCGCCGTCGCCATGGGCGTCGACTGGGCGGTGTACGGGCATCACATCGGGCTCGTCCAGGCGCTCGGCGTTCCCCTCATCGTGCTGGCCGGCCTGAAGGTCACGCTTGCTCGCGCACGAGCCGCCGCGCCTGCTCCACGAACAGCCGGACGTGCGCCGGAAGCCGCTTCCCCCGTCGCCACGCGAGTTGGGTGAAGAGGGTGAACGGGGCCTTCCAGGGGAGTTCGACCAGCGTCCCCGTCGCCAGTTCCGCCGTGACCGTCACCCGGGGGAGCAGGGCGACTCCGAGGCCGGCCGCCACCCCGCGCTTCGTCGCCTCGATCGTGCCGAACTCCATGAACGGCGGGGACCATTCCCTGAGCTCCCGCTCGAACAGGTCGCGGTACGGGCAACCCGGTTCCGTGCCCACCAGCTGCGCCCCCGCCACCTCGGCGGCGGTCAGCTCCGTACGCCCGGCCAGGGGGTGGGCCGGGCCCGCCACCAGGACCAGCGGTTCCGGGGCCAGGACCTCCGACTCCAGGCCCTCGTGCTCCGTCTCCGGCTCCATCAGGAAGCCCACGTCGTACGTGCCCTGGCGCAGTGCCTGGCGGGTCTCGTCGCCGAGGGTGGGGCGCAGGGTGAGGCGTACACCCGGGTAGCGGTGGTGGAAGTACTCCAGGAGCGGCGGCAGCCGGTAGGAGGTCAGGGACTCCATCGTGCCCACCGCGATCGTGCCCGTGGGGTCCGCCGTCGCCGCCACCGCCGTACGGGCCTCCTCCGCCAGCTCCGCCATTCCTCGGGCGTAGGGAAGGAGGCGCTCACCGGACTCCGTCAGGCGGATGCGGCTGCCCAGGCGTTCGAAGAGCTCCACCCCCAGGGACGTCTCCAGGGATTTGATCTGGGCCGTGACGCTCGACTGTGCGTAGCCCAGTTCCGTGGCCGCCCTGGTGAAGGAGAGGACCGTCGCCACCTTCTCGAAGGTGGCGAGGAGGCGCAGCTCCACGTCAGGACTTCTCGGGGGATTCGCCGCCGTCCTGCTCGCGCTTCTTCAGCTCCTCCTCGCGGCGGCGCAGGTCCGCCTCCCAGTCCTTGAGGACCGCCTCGTCCTTCTCGTTCTCGTCCTTGAGGGACTTCAGGAACTCGGGGTTGTCGTCCGGTGCCACCCACTCCTGGCGGTGGTTGCGGTGCCACTCGGAGGGCGTACGGCCGCCGACGGGGGGCTTGCGCATCTTTCCGGCGGCGAACCAGACGATCGGGCCGACGATCCAGAACAGCAGGATGATGATGACCCAGACCACCTTGGGCAGGTGCTTGGCCTCGTCCTCGGGGGTGTTCAGGCAGTCGATGAAGGCGTAGATCGTCAGTGCCAGCGGCAGGATGTACATCAGTGCCCTGAGCATGTGGGACAGCCCCCTGGAAGCAGTGATGGGGCTCGTTTCGACCGCCCCGGTGACAGGTCCAGCGTAGCCCGTGGCGGATACTGGCCCCTATGGCTTACGACGATCTCCGCTCGCTGCTCAGGGCCCTCGAGCGCGAAGGCGACCTCAAGCGCATCAAGGCCGAAGTCGACCCGTACCTGGAGGTCGGGGAGATCGTCGACCGGGTGAACAAGGCGGGGGGTCCGGCGCTTCTCTTCGAGAACGTCAAGGGCTCCTCGATGCCGCTCGCGATGAACGTCTTCGGGACCGACCGCCGGCTGCTCAAGGCCCTCGGCCTGAAGTCGTACAGCGAGATCAGCGACAAGATCGGCGGGTTGCTCAAGCCCGAGCTTCCGCAGGGTTTCATCGGTGTCCGCGAGGCCTTCGGCAAGCTCGGCTCGATGGTCCACGTGCCGCCGAAGAAGGTGAAGTCGGACGACGCGCCCGTGCAGGAGGTCGTGCTCACCGGGGACGACGTCGATCTCGATCTGCTTCCCGCGCTCTTCACCTGGCCCAAGGACGGCGGCTCCTTCTTCAACCTCGGGCTCACGCACACCAAGCACCCCGAGACCGGCATCCGGAACCTCGGGCTCTACCGCCTCCAGCGGCACGACAAGCGCACCATCGGCATGCACTGGCAGATCCACAAGGACAGCCGCAACCACTACGCGGTCGCCGCCGCGAAGGGCGAGCGGCTGCCCGTCGCCATCGCGTTCGGCTGCCCGCCCGCCGTCACGTACGCCTCCACCGCCCCGCTGCCCGGTGACATCGACGAGTACCTCTTCGCCGGTTTCGTGCAGGGCAAGCGGATCGAGATGGTCGACTGCAAGACCGTCCCGCTCCAGGTCCCCGCCAACGCCGAGGTCGTCGTCGAGGGCTGGCTGGAGCCGGGCGAGATGCTGCCCGAGGGGCCGTTCGGCGACCACACCGGCTTCTACACGCCGCAGGAGCCGTTCCCCGCGCTGAAGATCGACTGCATCACGATGCGGAAGCGCCCGCTGCTCCAGTCGATCGTCGTCGGCCGGCCGCCGACCGAGGACGGGCCGCTGGGACGGGCGACGGAGCGTTTCTTCCTGCCGCTGCTGAAGATCATCGTGCCGGACATCGTCGACTACCACCTGCCGGAGTCGGGCGGCTTCCACAACTGCGCGATCGTCTCGATCGACAAGAAGTACCCGAAGCACGCGCAGAAGGTCATGCACGCCATCTGGGGCGCGCACATGATGTCGCTGACCAAGCTGATCATCGTGGTCGACAAGGACTGCGACGTGCACGATCTGCACGAGGTGTCCTGGCGGGCCCTCGGCAACACCGACTACTCCCGCGACCTGACCGTCGTCGAGGGGCCGGTCGACCACCTCGACCACGCCTCCTACCAGCAGTTCTGGGGCGGCAAGGCCGGTATCGACGCCACCAAGAAGCTGCCCGAGGAGGGCTACACCCGGGACGGCGGCTGGCCGGACATGGTCGAGTCGGACCCGGCCACGGCGGCCCTCGTGGACCGCCGCTGGAAGGAGTACGGGCTGTGACCACGGCCGTCGGGCTCCGCCTCGGGGACGACCAGGCCTGGGTCGAGCTGGCACCGGACCCGGAGGACCCGGAACAGTGGCGGGTGACCGCCGACTGGGTGGGCGCCTTCACGGCCGACTTCGAGACCTACCTGGAGACCCAGGAGGCCGCAGCCTTCACGGACGCCCTCCTGGCCGGGGTCGACGGCGGGGGATCGTTCCGCCTGGACGTCACGAAGGGCCGGAACAACCCGCTGCTCCTCCAGTCGGTCCCGGCGGGCGACCGTCTCGCCTTCGTGGTCCGGCTCACGCCCAACGGGCACGACGCGGTCGTGCACCTCGACCTGGAGATCGACCCGATGGACCGGGCCGAGCTGCGCGGTCGCATCGAAGAGTTCCGGAGGTCCCTCGTATGACATCGGCCGCCGAAGGCGTCCTCGGCCAGGGGCCCGCGCCCGAGTCCCGGGGGAAGGTGAAGTCCTTCCTGCGCCTCGTGATGATCGAGCACTCGGTCTTCGCGCTGCCCTTCGCGTACACCGCGGCGCTCACCGCGATGTACCAGGTGGACAAGAACATCCACTGGTGGACGCTGTTCCTCGTCACCGTCTGCATGGTGGGGCTGCGGACCTTCGCCATGGCCTGCAACCGGATCATCGACCGCGAGATCGACGCGCGTAATCCCCGGACGGCCGGGCGCGAGCTGGTGACCGGTGCCGTGTCCGTGCGGTCGGCGTGGACCGGGGCCGGCATCGCCGTCGTCGTCTTCCTCGGCGCCGCCGCCCTGCTCAACCCGCTCTGTCTGGCCCTCGCTCCGCTCGCCGTCATCCCGATGGTCGTCTATCCGTACGGCAAGCGGTTCACCAACTTCCCGCACGCGATCCTGGGCCTCGCCCAGGCCATCGGGCCCATCGGCGCCTGGCTCGCGGTGACCGGCGAGTGGTCCTGGGACGCGGTCGTCCTGGGCCTCGCGGTGGGCGTCTGGATCGGCGGCTTCGACCTGATCTTCGCCTGCCAGGACGTCCAGGCGGACCGGGCGCACGGCGTCATGTCCGTACCCGCGCGCTTCGGGATCCCGGCGGCCCTCTGGGGCGCCCGCGCCTCCGCGGTCGTCACCACGGGCCTGCTCGTCTGGTACGCGCTCCTCACCGACGCCGGTCCGTTCTTCTGGGTCGGCCTGGTGATCGTGGTGGCCGCCTTCTGCTACGAGCACTCGATCGTGAAGCCGCACGACCTGTCGCGGCTGAACCGGGCGTTCTTCACGGTGAACGGTTTCATCGGCATGGCGCTGTTCGTGTGCGCCCTCCTCGACCTGCTGGTCCGGGGGCTCACCCCGTAACCCCGCCCCGCGGGCTCACCCCGTAACCCCCGCCCCGGGGGCGAAGCGGTCCAGGAGTGCGTCGAGGCCGGCGGCCAGGCCCGCGGGGCCGCCGCGCCGCGGCCGCCGTACGCGCCCTGCGGGAACGCCTCACCGGCGGCCTGTCCGGGCGCACCCTGACCGCCGCCCGGACCCACGGCGACTACCACCCCGGGAACATCCTGGTGAACGAGGCGAGCGGAACCCTGTCCGGGGTGATCGACTGGGCGGACTCGCTCCCCCTCGTCCGGCGCCCGGCGCTGCGGGTCGGCCTGCGGTTCGGGCCGGACGCCGACCCGGTGTGGGCGTCCGCCGCGCCCCCGGACTTCGCCGCCGAGGCCCTGACGACGGCTGCGATGGGCCGGGCAGCGGCACGAGCCGAGGGCGCTCGCCCGGCTGCGCCGGACCCGGGCGTTTCCACGGCGGTACCTGGAGGCGGTCGCCGAACGCTTCGGCGCCTCCTGCGCCGTCTACCTGGCCCGGGTCGGCGGGGAGCCGGCCGCCGGCACGGTGGTGCTGTCCTACGGGGACCGGGCCACGTACTGGCGGAGCGCGATGGACCGGGACCTGGCCCATCCGGTGCGGGCGAACTTCCTGCTCCAGCGGCTCGCGATGAGGGCCACGGCCAAACGGCTGCTGTGCTTCCGGGACGCCTGAGTGAGCCGTGCCCAGGCCTGGCTTTTCCCGGCCGGATAGGCTCTCTGTCGTGGAGTCGCAGGAGATGAAGAGTCGTCGGCCCTGGGTGGTGGGGGTTTCCGGGGCGTCGGGTACGCCGTACGCCGCCGCCGTGCTGCGGGGCCTCCTCGCCGCGGGGGAGAGCGTCGACCTCGTCGTGTCGCGGGCCTCGCGGCTCACGCTCCTCGACGAGACGGGGATCTCCTTCCGCGACGCGCACTGGCGCGAGGACCTGGCGGCCTGGCTGGCGCGGGGCGCGGACGGGAAGCCGGGCACCTTCGACGTGTCGGACGCCCTCGACGACGTGCGGTACTGGGCGGCCGGCGATCTGGCCGCGGGGCCGTCCTCGGGGTCGTACCCGGCGAAGGGGATGCTGGTCGTGCCGGCCTCGACCGCGGCGGTGGCGGGAGTGGCGCTGGGACTCTCGAAGGACCTGCTCCAGCGGACCGCGAGCGTGACGCTGAAGGAACGGCGTCCGCTGGTCGTCGCCGTGCGGGAGACCCCGCTGAACGGACAGACGCTCAAGCACATGGTGGCGCTGGACGAGGCGGGCGCCGTGGTGCTGCCCGCCTCTCCGGCGTTCTACGCGGGGGCGACGCACATCCAGGATCTGGTGGACTTCGTCGCCGGGCGGGTGCTCGACGCGGCAGGGGTGCCGCATCGGCTGTACCGCCGGTGGGAGGGAGAGCTCGGTGGAGCGACCCCCCGGTCGGATTAGCGCTTCTTGGCGTGCTTCTTCTCGGCACGCTTCGAGGCGGCGGTCGGCTGGTGGGCACGCGAGCGGTTGGCCAGCTCCTGCAGCTCGCGCATGCGTGCGTAGGCCATCTCGATCGTGTACACGGTGAACACCACTCCTGAAAGATCGTCTTTGATCATCTGAAAGATTCACAGGGCGTCTCCCCTGTGTACCTTAGATTCTATACCCAAACTCGCGGTATCGCTGGACAATGGAAGGCTTCATACCTATGGACGCCGTGGACAGGCAGCTCATCCAGGCTCTGCGCGAGAACGGTCGTGCCTCGTACGCCGAGCTCGGCCGGCTCGTCGGGCTCTCCGGCCCCTCTGTCACCGACCGCATCAACCGTCTTGAGGCGGCCGGAGTCATCACCGGCTACCGCGCCACCGTCGACGCCGCCTCGCTCGGCCTCGGCGTGACCGCCCTCATCGGCATCTCCCTCTCCGACGCCGCCGACCACGAGGACGTGGCCCGCCGGCTCAAGGACCTCGCCGAGATCGAGGACTGCTGGTTCATCGCAGGCGACGACTCGTTCATGCTCAAGGTGCGCGTCAGCGACGTCGACGGCCTGGAGAAGACGATCCGCCGCCTCAGCGGCACCAAGGGCGTCTCCCGCACCCGTACGACGATCGTGCTCTCCACCAAGTGGGAGAACCGGGTCGGAGAACTGCCCGAAGAGGGCTGAGAGTACGGTTGGCACGGCGTAATTCGGAGAAAAGGGAGGCGGCCGTACATGGATGTGGGCCTCAAGCGCGAACTTGAGCAGAAGGTCCGGGACGGTGAGCGGCTGAGCCGTGAGGACGGCATCGCCCTGTACGAGTCCGACGACCTCGCCTGGCTCGGCGGTCTGGCCCACGAGGTCCGGACCCGCAAGAACGGCGACGTGGTGCATTTCAATGTCAACCGGCATCTGAACATGACCAACGTCTGCACCGCCTCCTGCGCCTACTGCTCGTTCCAGCGCAAGCCGGGCGAGAAGGACGCGTACACCATGCGCATCGAGGAGGCCGTGCGCCTCGCGAAGGCGATGGAGAACGAGAACCTCACCGAGCTGCACATCGTCAACGGGCTGCACCCCAACCTGCCCTGGCGGTACTACCCGCGCTCCCTCTCCGAGCTCAAGAAGGCCCTGCCGAACGTCTCCCTCAAGGCGTTCACCGCCACCGAGATCCACCACTTCGAGACCATCTCGGGCATGTCCGCCTCCGACATCCTCGACGAGCTCATCGAGGCCGGTCTGGAGTCTCTGACCGGCGGCGGCGCCGAGATCTTCGACTGGGAGGTCCGGCAGCACATCGTGGACCACCGCACCCACTGGGAGGACTGGTCCCGGATCCACCGCCTCGCGCACGAGAAGGGGCTCAAGACCCCCAGCACGATGCTGTACGGGCACATCGAGGAGCCCCGGCACCGCGTGGACCACGTGCTGCGGCTGCGTGAACTCCAGGACGAGACCGGTGGCTTCCAGGTCTTCATCCCGCTGCGCTACCAGCACGACTTCGTCGACATGCAGGACGGCAAGGTCCGCAACAAGCTCCAGGCGCGCACCACCATGGCGACCGGAGCCGAGGCCCTGAAGACCTTCGCGGTCTCCCGGCTCCTCTTCGACAACGTGCCGCACGTCAAGGTCTTCTGGGTCATGCACGGCGTCCAGACGGCGCAGCTCGCGCTCCAGCACGGCGCCGACGACATGGACGGCTCGGTCGTCGAGTACAAGATCACGCACGACGCCGACAACTACGGCACGCCGAACAAGCTGGGCCGCGAGGACCTGCTCGAACTGATCCGCGACGCCGGCTTCCGCCCGGTCGAGCGGAACACCCGGTACGAGATCATCCGCGAGTACCCGGGTCCGGACGCGGAGCGGCGCGAGACGCCGCAGGCGATGCGGTTCTGATCCGCTCGTGACGAGAGAAGGGCCGGTGGGATCACCCACCGGCCCTTCGCCCATCCCCTCATCCCGCCGTGTGTTCCACCGGGATCCACAGCTCCGCCCGTGCCGTCTTCCAGTCCTCCGACGGCACGATGCTCATGATCTCGGGGCCCGGCCTGATCGCGTACGGGTTGGACGGGAACCACTGGGTGAAGATGTCCCGCCACAGGTACTGCACGGCCTCCGGCAGCGGGCCCTCGTTCTCGAAGACCGCCCAGGTGCCGGCCGGCACGTCAAGCACCTCGAACTCCGCCGGGGCCGCGGCGTCACTCACCACCGCGTGCCAGTAGTCGAGTTCGGCGCCCTCCTCCCGGCTGTCGGTGAGGTGCACGACCGCCGAGACCACACCCCGGGGCTCCTGGTCCGAGAGCCGCCCGAGCCGTTCGATCGTCTCCTGGCCGAGGGACCGGATGTGCGCGGCGATCGCCGGGTTCTCCCCCTCGTGGACCAGCGGGACCCGGGCCTTCCGCCCGACGACCCGGAGGTCCTTCTTCTCCACGAGCCTGTACCGCATGCTGCTGTTCCCTTCGACGACGAGACGGAAGGACATCCGCGGCTGGGTGCTGAGCGCCGCGCCCGTACGGCGGGCCTCGCCGGGGCCGACCCCGTGCACCGCGCGGAACGCGCGGGCGAAGGCCTCCCCGGAGCCGTAGCCGTACCGGACCGCGATCTCCAGGAGCGTCCGCTTCCCCGCGAGCACCTCGGCGCCCGCGAAGGTGAGCCGCCGGCGGCGTACGTACTCCGACAGGGGCATCCCCGCGAGCGCCGAGAACATCCGCCGGAAGTGGTACTCCGAGGTCGCGGCGATCCGGGCGAGCTCCGCCGGGTCGAGGTCGCCGCCGAGCTCGGTGGCGAGGTGCTCCTCGATGAGGTCGAGTGCCCGGTTCAGTCGCTCCAGCACGTGGTCCGTCCTTCCCTTTTCCTGTCCTCACCGTAGGAACGCCGGGCGGTCGGGGACCCGACATCCTGTGCCCGTTCCGGTCGGGTCCGGTCAGGTCAGCGGCAGCAGCATGATGATGTCGTCGCGGTCGTCTCCGGGGGCGACCCGGATCGCGTCGGGGACGCGGCCGACCTCCTTGTAGCCACACTTGGCGTAGAAGCCGTCGACGCCGGTGCCGCCCCGGCAGGTCAGCCGGACCGCCTCGATGCCCCCGAAGCCCTCGGCGGTACGGGCGGTGTGCTCGACCGCCGCCATGAGGTCGCGGCCGTATCCCCTGCCCTGGTGCCGGGGGTCGACCATCACCGTGTAGAGCCACACCCAGTGCTTCATCAGGGGGTGGGAGTTGAAGGTGAAGAACGCGGTGGCGGCGACCGCGCCGCTCTCGTCGCGGCCGACGAGCAGCCGCGTACCGCCCTCGCTCATCGCGACGAGGTGCTTGAGCAGCGAGGGGCGGATCTCGTCGGGAGTGACGGGCGGGACGAAGCCGACCGCGCCGCCGGCGTTGGAGACGTCGGCCCAGAGGGAGAGCACGCCGTCGCGCAAGGCGGGGTCGATCGTCGGATCCACCTCGAAGGTAAGGGTCATAGCGGGAGTCTAGCTATTACGGCTGAAGGGCTCAAGAGGCCCGGCCCGGGAGTGCCCAAGGGGGCGTGCTTCACTGGAGGGGCTCTTGTCCCGTATGGGATCTTGGGAACTTTTCGGAACGTCGGAACGGAAGAGTGGGCTGACATGCTCCGCTACACGCTGATGCGTCTCGGCATCTTCGCCGGATGCTTCCTCGCCCTGTGGGGTCTCGTCTACATCGAGGTGCTGCCGCGCGGCCTCGGCGACTCGAACCTGCTCTGGGTCCTCGTCCTCTCCATCGTCATCTCCGCCCCGCTGAGCTTCGTCCTGCTGCGCAAGGTGCGCGACGAGGCGAGCGCCGAGGTGGTGGCGAAGGTCGACCGCGCGAAGGGCCGCCTGGCGGCGAACCGGTCCCAGGAGGACTAGCCGACCCCGCACGTCCTCCCCCGCACGCCGCCTGTAAAGGCTGCGTAAGCTTGCTCACAGATCATCCGCCCCGGGCGGGAGCTTCCAAGGCTCCCGCCTGGGGCGTTCTGCGTTTCGGAGGCGAAAGGGTGTCCCCGCACCCCAAAGAAGGGCTTTGAGGTTCTCAAAGTTCAAGTGTTAACGTGTGCGACATGACGACACCAGTGCGCCTTCCCCACGCCGCGGGCACCCCCGCGCTCGTGGCGCGCCTGCACGTCGATCTGTGCCGCTGTATGTCCGCGGTCTGTTGCCGCGAGCTCTGACCCGGCATCATGCAGCGGCCCGCGTGAAAACGCGTGTGTGCCGCACCCCCGTCCCCGTATTGCCCGATACGCACCTGTGGAGTGTGTCTGTGTCCGCGTCCGCGACCACGCCCGAGAACGAGACCAAGCCCTCGTCCCGGATACCCAAGGTCCCCTTCTGGGCCCAGATCATCGCCGGTCTGGTCCTCGGCGCCCTGCTCGGCTGGATCGCCCGCAGCCAGGACGTCTCCTGGCTGAAGGAGACCCTCGGTCAGGTCGGCGACATCTTCGTCCAGCTGCTGAAGCTGGCCGTCGCCCCGCTCGTCTTCTTCGCGATCCTGGTCTCGATCACCAACCTGCGGAAGGTGAACAACGCCGCCAGGCTCGCCACCCGCACCCTGCTCTGGTTCATGATCACCTCGCTGATCGCGGTGGCCATCGGCCTCGCCATCGGCCTGATCACCAACCCGGGCGCCGGCACCGGCCTCACCCCGCAGGACGGCAAGCTGCCGAAGCGCGAGGGCTCCTGGATCGACTTCCTGACCGGCATCATCCCGACGGACGTCATCACGCCCTTCACCGAGCTGAACGTCCTCCAGATCGTCTTCATGGCCGCCGTCGCCGGCATCGCCGCCCTCAAGCTCGGCGACAAGGCCAAGCCGATCCTCACGCTCTCCGAGTCGGTCCTGGAGCTGCTCCAGAAGGCCCTCTGGTGGGTCATCCGCCTCGCCCCGATCGGCACCGTCGGCCTCATCGGCTTCGCCATCGCCGACTACGGCTGGGACCTCATCGGCAAGTACGCGACATTCACCGCCGACGTCTACATCGGCTGCGCCCTGGTCATGTTCGGCGTCTACCCGCTGCTGCTCGCGACGGTCGCCAAGGTCAACCCGATCCAGTTCTACAAGGGCGCCTGGCCGGCCATCCAGCTGGCCTTCGTCTCCCGCTCCTCGGTCGGCACGATGCCGGTCACCCAGAAGGTCACCGAGCGCCTCGGCGTCCCGAAGGAGTACGCCTCCTTCGCCGTCCCGTTCGGCGCGACGACCAAGATGGACGGCTGCGCCGCGATCTACCCGGCGCTCGCCGCGATCTTCATCGCGCAGATCTTCGACGTGCAGCTCGGCATCGGCGACTACCTGCTGATCGCCTTCGTCTCGGTCATCGGCTCGGCGGCCACCGCCGGCCTGACGGGCGCGACGGTCATGCTGACCCTCACCCTCTCCACCCTGGGCCTCCCCCTGGAGGGCGTCGGCCTCCTCATGGCGATCGACCCGATCCTGGACATGATCAGGACGGCCACGAACGTCGCCGGGCAGGCGCTCGTCCCGGTGATCGTCTCCGCCCGCGAGAAGATCCTCGACCTGACGGCGTACGAGAACGCCTCGTCGTCCCCGATCGACGACCTGGTCGACAGCGAGCCCCGGGAGAAGGTCGCGGTCGCGGCCTGACCCTCGTCGCACACACCCTCCGTGCCCCCTGCCCCCGTCCGGGCAGGGGGCACGTAGGCTTTCGCGGGGCATCCAGCGGATCTTGGAAGCAGGGGTGGGTCGCCATGGCCGACGGTGCCAGGGCGCGGCGGTTGCCGCGGGCCGTGCGGGAGCGGCAGATGGTGGACGCGGCCGTGCGGTGCTTCGCGCGGAGTGGGTACCAGGCGGCTTCCATGGATGAGATCGCCGAGTCGGCCGGGGTGTCGAAGCCGCTCGTCTATCTGTATCTGAACTCCAAGGAGGACTTGTTCACCGCCGTGATCCGGCGGGAGGCGCAGGCCCTGCTCGGGGTGGTGGCAGAGGCGGTCGTCGACCGGAGTGCGCCGCCCGACGAGCGGTTGTGGGCGGGGCTGATGGCCTTCTTCGGGTTCGCCGCCGAGCATCCGGACTCCTGGGCGGTGCTCAGCCGGCAGGCGCGGACGCAGGGGGAGCCGTTCGCCGGGGAGGCGGCGCGGATGCGGGACGAGATCACGGCGTTCGTCGCGGGGCTGATCGGTGAGGCGGCGCTGGAGGCGCCGGGTGGTGCCGACATCACCGGGCGGGACGTCGACGCGCTCGCGCAGGCGCTCGTCGGGTCCGCCGAGTCGCTGGCGAGCTGGGCCAACGAGACGCCGGGGGTGACGGCGAAGGAGGCGGCCGCGACGCTGATGAACTTCGCGTGGTCCGGTCTCGGGAACCTCATGAAAAGCGAGCGCTGGTCTCCCCGCTGACGCTTACTTCGCAGTAACGTTACCGGCTAGTCACGCCAGTTGAGGCAGACAGGGCAGTCGCAGGGCACAACGTACCGACGCACGACCTCAGTTCATCGCGCAGACCGAGGAGCCGCACGTGTCCGTCGTCACCGCACTGTCCGAGAGCGAACCGGTCGAGCCGCACAAGACCCTGGTGGACGGGGTGGTGCGGGAGGTCTCCGTGCCCGCGCTCGTCCCCGTGATCCGCCGCGGTTCGCTCGCCGACCTGCCGTACGACAACGCCCGGCAGGATCCCGAGGCGGTGCTCTTCTCCCGGAAGGGCGCCGACGGGGAGTGGGCGGATGTCACCGCCTCCGCCTTCGCCGCCCAGGTCCACTCCGTGGCCAAGGGCCTCATCGCGCACGGCCTGCGGCCCGGTGACCGGCTCGCCCTCATGGCGCGGACCACCTACGAGTGGACGCTGCTCGACTTCGCCGCCTGGGCCGCCGGGCTCGTCACCGTCCCCGTCTACCCGACCTCCTCCGCGTTCCAGACCCGCTGGATCCTCCAGGATTCCGGCGCCGCCGCCTGTGTCGTCGAGGACCCCGCCCAGGCCCGGCTGGTCTCCGCCGAGCGGCGGCAGCTGCCCGGCCTCGCCCATCTCTGGGTCCTGGACACCGGCGCCGTCGACCAGCTCCGTACGGCGGGCGCCCGGGTCGCCGACGAGGCCGTCACCGCCCGGCGCGGACTGCTCACCCCGGAGACCCTCGCCACTCTCATCTACACCTCGGGCACCACCGGCCGCCCCAAGGGCTGCGCCCTCACCCACGCCAACTTCTTCGCCGAGGTCGACAACGCCGTCCGGCTCCTCCACCCCGTCTTCGTCTCCGAGAGCAAGGACCCGGCCGCCACCCTGCTGTTCCTGCCGCTCGCCCATGTCTTCGGCCGGATGGTGGCCATCGGCTGCGTGCGGGCCCGGGTCCGCGTCGGGCACGCCCCCTCGGTGGAGGGCCAGGAACTCCTCGACGATCTCGCCGGGTTCCGCCCCACGTTCCTCCTCGCCATCCCGTACGTCCTGGAGAAGGTCTTCAACACCGCCCGCGCCACCGCCGAACGCGGCGGCAGGGCCGCCTCCTTCGACCGCGCCGCCCGGGTCGCCCGCCGGTACGGCCAGGAGGCCGCCCCCTCGCTCTCGCTGCGGGCCGCGCGGGCGCTCTACGACCCGCTCGTCTACCGGCGCATCCGGGCCGCGCTCGGCGGACGGGTGAAGTACGTGATCTCCGGCGGCTCCCCGCTCGGCGCGCGGCTCGCCGAGTTCTTCGCCGGGGCGGGCGTCGAGGTCTTCGAGGGGTACGGCCTGACGGAGACCACCGCCGCGTCGACGGTCACCCCACCCCGGCGGCCCCGCACCGGCACCGTCGGCTGGCCGCTGCCCGGTACGGCCGTCCGGATCGCCGACGACGGCGAGGTCTGGCTCAAGGGCGGTCATGTCTTCGCCGGGTACTGGGACGCCCAGCGCGGGGCGGCCGTGCCGTACACCGACGACGGCTGGTTCCCCACCGGGGACCTGGGCTCCCTCGACGCCGACGGCTATCTGCGGATCACCGGCCGCACGAAGGACATCCTCATCACCTCGGCGGGGAAGAACGTCGCTCCGGCCCCGCTGGAGGACTGGCTGCGCGCCCATCCGCTGGTCGCCCAGTGCGTGGTCCTCGGCGACAACCGCCCGTACGTCACGGCCCTGATCACCCTCGACCACGAGGGCCTGACGCACTGGCGGCGGATGCGGCACAAGGGCCACCTGGCGCTCTGGGAGCTGGCCAGGGACGAGGAGCTGCTCGCCGCCCTCGGGCGTGCGGTCGACGATGCCAACCGGCTCGTCTCGCGGGCGGAGTCGATCCGCGACTTCCGGGTCCTGACCGCGGAGTTCTCGGAGAGCTCCGGCCATCTGACCCCGTCCCTCAAGCTCAGACGGCGGGCGGTGCTGCGGGACTTCGCCCGGGAGATCGAGGAGATGTACGAGGAGCCGGGCGCCCGGTGAGGGGCGCCGCGGCCCGGGGCCTTCTCACACCGAGAGGGGGACCTCGTGGATCTCGTCGGCGGAGTGGCCGGTCCGTTCGTGGATCCGCTGCACGGCCTCGGCCGACGGACCCGTCGACAGGCAGTAGACCGTTCCCGACGCGGGATCCGCCCAGGCCCGCTCGAAGTGGACCCCTTCGTCCTTCTCGATGGCGAGGTCGGCCCGGTGGGCCTCGCGCAGCTGGTCCTCGGTGATGCCCACCATGCCGTGGTGGACGTCCATGTAAGTGGCCATGGTTCTCACACCTCCACTTCCATGGTGCGCCGCCTTCAGGGCCAGAGCAGCTCGCGGACCCAGCCGCCGTCCGTGGCCGTGGCGTCGCGGCGGTAGCGGAGGCGGAGGTGGCGGCGCTGTTCGTCGCCCTGGAAGAACTCGACCTCGGTCGGCTCGACGACGTAGAGCGTCCAGGTGGGGGCGGGGGCGTCCGGTTCCGCCTGGGCCCGGCGCCAGGCCCGCGCGCTCGCCTCAGCGAGGGCCTCCGGGGAGTCGAGGATCTCGCTCTGCCGGCCGACCAGCGCCGAGGCGAGGGCGCCGGTGGTGCGGGCGTGGAGGTCCTCGTACGCCTCCTCCGGCGTCCCGGTGGTGACGTGGCCCCGGATCCGGACCTGGCGGCCCTGGACCGGCCAGTAGAAGCCGAGGGCGGCCTCGGGGCGGGCGGCGAGCTGGCGTCCCTTGGCGCTTGTGGCGTGCGAGGCGAAGTGCCAGCCGCGTGCGTCGGCGTCGTGCAGCATCACCGTACGGACGTCGGGCCTGCCGTTCTGGTCCACGGTGGCCAGGGAGAGGGTGTGGGGCTCGGTCTGGCCGGCGGCGACCGCCGCCGTGAACCAGTCGTGGAAGAGGGGGAGCGGCTCGGGCGGGGCGCCCGCCGGGTCGAAGGCGGGCAGCTCGGTGTCCCAGACCCGGAGGGAGTGGAGGGCGTGGTGGAAGTCGGTCATGCGGTCACGGTAGGGCGTGCGGTGGGGCCGGCGGTGGGGCCGGGGGTCGTCGGCGCGGCGTAGTCGACCAGCGGGACCGCGTTCGCCGCCGCCTGGATCTCGTCGCGGATCTTCTTCGCGATGAGGTTCTTCCAGGGGGTCTTCGGGAGGGTGCGCACCATGAGCATGCGCAGCTTGATCTTCCACTTCGAGCCGACGGTCATCTCCTTGACGAAGCCCTCGGCCATCTTCTGGTTGCGCTCCACGCCGGGCCGCATGTGGGCCTCGTAGCGTTCGAAGGCGACGCGGTGGTCGCCGCCGGCCCGGGCCAGTTCGCCCGCCAGGACGTACGCGCCGGTGAGGGCGAGGCCGGTGCCCTGGCCGGAGGCGGGGGAGGAGCAGTGGGCGGCGTCGCCGAGGAGGACGACGCGCCCCTTGGACCAGCGGTCCATCTCGATGAGGGCGATGGAGTCGAAGTAGAGGTCGTCGGCGTCGGCGGCGTGGCCGAGGAGCCGGGGAATCTCCCAGCCGCCGCCGGTGAAGGTCTCGGTGAGGTGGCGTCGCTGGGCGGTGATGTCCCGGTGGTGGTAGGGGAGTTCCTCGGGCGAGGAGAAGACGAAGAGGTTCTTCGCGTCGGTCTCGCCGGCCGAGCTGTAGACGCAGACCAGCTTCCCGGGGAGCGCGTGGTACGTCTCCCAGCGGTCGAGGCCCAGGTGGTTGGGGGCGGTGAAGATGGAGATGTACGCGCCGAGGTGGCGCTTGAAGCGGCTCTCCTCGCCGAAGACCAGGCGCCGGGTGTGGGAGTGCAGTCCGTCGGCGCCGACGACCAGGTCGAAGCGGCGGACGGTGCCGCTCTCGAAGGTGACGGTGACGCCGTTGGGGTCCTCGTCGAGGGTGGCGATCGAGTCGTCGAAGAGGTACTCGACGTCGGCGCGGGTCCGGTCGTAGAGGATGCGGGCGAGGTCGCCGCGCATGAGCTCGTCGTCCTCCTCGACGCGTCCGCCGAAGATGTCGGCGGGCAGTTCGCCGATGGTGCGGCCGTGGTCGTCGACGTACGAACCGCCGCGCATGTCCGTGGAGTTGGCGCGGATCTCGTCGAGGATCCCCATCCGGCGGCAGACCTCGATCGCGGTCCCGCGGATGTCCACCTTGTAGCCGCCGGGGCGGAGCTCGGGGGCGCGCTCGACGACGGTGGGGGTGAAGCCGTAGCGGTGCAGCCAGAGGGCGAGGGCGGGGCCGGCGACCGAGGCGCCGGAGATGAGGACGGTCTTCGCGGCGGTGTGCGTGGTGCTGCTCATGGCAGGACTCCTTGTCGGTGGCTGCGGGCCGTTCCCCTGCCCGCGGACATGACTATACGGATGTCCTACACGACTGTCTATGACGCTTGTATAGATCCTTGGACGGGGATCTTGGGCGGGGTCTTGGGTGGGGGCGGCGCGCCGGCTCAGCCCCGCCCCAGCACCACCGTCCCCGACGAGCAGAACCAGCCCCCCGTCCCCGACGCCACCGCCACTTCCGGCAGGCTCCCGTCCGGCCGTCGCACCTGGAGCCCCGGCGCCTCCCCGCGCAGCTGCCGTACCGCCTCCACCAGCAGGAAGAGCCCCCGCATCCCCGGATGGCAGGCCGAGAGCCCGCCGCCGTCCGTGTTCACCGGCAGCCGGTCCTTCTCCTGGAGGTACGCCCCTCCCTCGCCCTTCGCGCAGAAGCCCAGGTCCTCCAGGGTCACCAGGGTCATGTAGGTGAAGGCGTCGTAGACCTCGGCGAGGTCCACGTCCGCCGGGGTCACGCCCGCCCGCTCGAAGGCGAGCCGGCCGCTGACCGCCGCCGGCGAGACCGTGAAGTCCTCCCACTCCGACATCGTGGTGTGCGAGACGTGCTCGCCGGTGCCGAGCACCCAGACCGGGGCCGTACGGCAGTCCTGGACGTACTCCTCGGCGACCAGCAGCACCGCGCAGCCGCCGTCGGAGCGCAGGCAGCAGTGCAGTTTGGTGAAGGGGTCCGCGATCATCGGCCCGGACAGGACGTCGTCGACGGTGATCGGGTCGCGGAACATCGCCTCCGGGTTCAGGGCCGCGTTCGCCCGCGCCTGGACGGCCACTTCGGCGAGCTGCTCCAGGGTGGTCCCGTACTCGTGCATGTGACGGCGGGCGGCCATCGCGTACTTGGCGATCAGGGTGTGCCCGTACGGGACCTCGAACTGGAGCGGGCCGCGCGAGCCGAACGACAGGTTCGCGGTGCGGCGCCGGGCGCGGATGTCGGCGCGCGCGGTGGAGCCGTACACGAGGAGGACCGCGTTCGCGTGGCCCGCGGCGATCGCGTCGGCGGCGTGCGCGGCCATGACCTCCCAGGTGGCGCCGCCGACGGCGGTCGAGTCCACCCAGCGGGGCCGGAGCCCGAGGTACTCGGCGACCTCGACCGGGGCGAGGGTGCCGAGGCCCGCCGAGGCGAGGCCGTCGATCAGCGAGCGGTCCAGGCCGCTGTCCGCCAGCGCGCGCCGGGCGGCCTGGGCGTGCAGGGCGTAGGGGGTGGCCTCGTCGACCCGGCCGCAGTCGGCGAGGGCGACGCCGGCGACGGCGACGCGACGGGGGCCGCGGACGGCGGCGCGTGCGGCGGTGCGAGCGGTGGTCGGCACGGTGGCGGGCGCGGTGGTCGGCGCGGTTGTGGACACGTCGGTCGGCGCGGTGGTCGGCATGAATCTGACGGTACATCAGATTCATTCGATCGGGACCGGCGCGACTCTGGCAACCGGCCCGGCGCAGGCCTAGCATGACGCACCGTCAGAAACGGAGGGAGCCTCATGGACGCCTCGCTCGCCGTCCCGCTCACCGAGGAGCAGCAGGAGATCCGCCGCACCCTGCGCGACCTGCTCGCCGAACGGGCCGGACCGCAGGAGAACCGCGCGGCCACCGCCACCCCCCAGGGGTACGACCCCGACCTCTGGGCCCGGATGTCCGGCACCCTCGGCGTCGCCGGGCTCGCCCTCCCCGAGGAGTACGGAGGAGTCGGCTGCGGGCCCGCCGAACTCGCCCTCGTCTGCGAGGAGGCCGGCCGCGCCCTCGCCCCCTCCCCGCTCCTCGCCACCAGCGTCCTCGCCGCCCCGCTCCTCGCCGCCCTCGGCACCCCCGAGCAGCGCGCCGCGCTCCTCCCCGGGCTCGCCGACGGCAGCCTGACCTGCGCCCTCGCCGTCCCCGGCGGCTCGCTCGCGCTCGCCCTCGGCCTCACCGGCGACAACGCCGCCGAGGAGTGGTCCGGCGGCGGCCGCGCGGGCGGCGTCCAGGCCCGCGCCGTCGACGGAGGCTGGCGGCTGTACGGGGAGGCCGCCCAGGTCCTCGACGGACACAGCGCCGGACTGCTGATCGTCGCCGCCCACGCCGGAGGCTTCGCCCGCAGCCGCACCCTGCTCTTCCTCGTACGGGCAGGGTCCGCGGAGGCCGCCGGACTGGTCCGCACCCGGCAGACCACCCTGGACTCCACCCGAACCCAGGCCACCGTCCAGTTCCGTGACACCGAGGCCGAACTCCTCGGCGAGGAACCGGCCGACGTCCTCGGCGCGCTCGCCGTCACCGGCCGCGGCGCCGCCGTCATGCTGGCCGCCGAAGCCGTCGGCGCGGCCCGGGAGGCCCTCGACCGGACCGTCGCCCACGTCGGCACGCGCGAACAGTTCGGCCGGCCCGTCGGCTCCTTCCAGGCGGTCAAACACCGCCTCGCCGACCTGTACGTCCAGGTCGAGGCCGCAGCCTCCCTCACCTCCTGCGCGGCCGGGGAACCAGGGCACGGGCCCGACAGCGGGCCGCTCGCGCTCGCCCACGCGCTGGAGGCGCTCCGCGCCACCGCGGGGGAGTCCATCCAGCTCCACGGCGGCATCGGCTTCACGTGGGAACACGAGGCGCACCTCTACTTCAAGCGGGCCGCCTCCGACGAACTGCTCTTCGGGCCCGTGCGGCGGCTGCGGGCACGCGCGGCGGAACGGACCGGACTCTTCGGAGAGGTGGCGGCGTAGATGCCCGTCGGACGCACGCTGATGCAGAAGATGTCCTCGACCAGGACCTTCGCCCGGATCGGCCCGCATGTCGTGCCCGCCATGGACAAGGCCGTGCACCGGCTGACCAGGGGAAAGGTGCTGCTCAGCGCCCAGATGCTGCCCGGCGTCGTGCTCACCGCTCGGGGCGCGAGGAGCGGGCTGCCCCGGGTCACCCCGCTCGCCTGCATGCCGGAGCCGGACAGCGGCTGGCTGCTCGTCGGCTCCAACTTCGGACGCCCCGGCCACCCGGCGTGGACGGCGAACCTGCTCGCCCATCCGGACGTCGAGGTGAACTGGAAGGGCGAGGACATCCCCGTACGGGCACGGCTGCTCGCGGGGGAGGAGCGCGCGGAGGCCTGGCGGGCGGCGCTCGCGTTCTGGCCGCCGTACGCCACGTACCAGGCGCGGATCGAGCGCGAGATCAGACTCTTCCGGCTGACGCGGCGGTGAGCGGCGGTGAGTGACGGTGAGCGGCGCTGAGGAGCGCTCGCCCCGTCGGCGCTTTCGTCCCCGGACACGGCGACGCCGACGGCGGTCCGTGAGGGCGGGCCGCCGTCGGCGTCGACGACAGGACGGGTGGAGGAGGGGGGCGGGGCTATCTGGTCGGCTTCTTGCCGGTGATGCCCAGATGCACCAACAGGGCCAGGTTCGGCTTGAGTTCGGCCTGCTTCACGCCCCAGGTCGTGAAGCCCTTCTGGTGACCGGCGACCGCGGCCAGCATCGCCACGAGCGAGCCTGCCATGGCGGCGGGGCTGACCTCCTTGTCGACCTTGCCCTTGGCCTGGAGCTCCTTCACCGCGTCCGTGAGGGAGTTGGTGACCGAGTTCAGGATCTTCATGCGGATCTTGTAGAACCGCTTGTCGCCCTCCGCGGCGCCGAGGTCCACGACCCGGAGGATGGCGTCGTGCTTCCGCCAGAAGTCCAGGAAGCCTTCGACGAGTTCCTCGGAGGTCTGCCAGCCGGCCTTGCCGACCCAGGAGCGGCCGGAGACCAGCTCGGTCAACCCGGCGCCCTCCTTGGCCATTTCCTCCGCGATCTCGAGAACGGCTCCCTCGACGTCCGGGAAGTACTGATAGAACGTCGCGGGTGAAGTACCCGCTTTCCGGGCCACATCGATGACCTTGACGTCGCGGTAGGGCGAGGAGCTGAGCATCTCACCGAGGCAGTCGAGCAGCTTCTGCCGCGTCGCCTGGCCGCGTCGTCCGGCCACGCGGCCGTCGACGGTGCGTACTTGTCCTGTCATGCCGTCAGCTTACCGAGGGGGTGTCCACGCGCGATTCGGCCGACTGCAAATGGGGTGCACCCCCCGGCCACTCGTGTTCTCCGAGGTCGGCACGCGTGTCTCCGCGGGCGTGGCAGCGGAGGGGAGGGGCGGGATCGCGCCACTCGTGACGGGCGGGCAGGAGCTTGGCGAGATCCTCGTACCCGGGCCGCGGGATCCCCGTACCCGAATAGGCTTATGAACAGCCTGTGGACAACTTCGGTGGACAACCCAAGCACCGCAAGGGCTCCCGCCCTATAAATCGTTACTTTGTTCGCATATCAGGGCGTGCGGGGCCGTTCCCGCGGACCTAGCGTGTGGACATGGCCGTACGTACTGAGGGCACCCCCAGCTGGGTGGACGCACAGCTCCCCGACCTCGAAGCGGGCAAGCGCTTCTACGGCGAGCTCTTCGGCTGGACCTTCGACCCCGACCGCGACGAGGCCCTCCTCGACGGGCGCCGCGTCGCCGGCCTCCTCCCCAAGCGCGACGGCCGCATGCCCACCACCTGGACCGTCTACCTCGCCACCGAGAACGCCGGCACCCTCGCCGCCCGGATCAAGGCCGCCGGCGGCCAGATGATCATGGAGCCCTACCCCGTCGGCCCCTTCGGCGTCCTCGCGCTCGCCGCCGACCCCGGCGGCGCCGTCTTCGGCCTCCGCCAGTCCGGCGACGACAACGGATTCGAGGTCACCAACCAACCCGGCTCCTTCTGCTGGATGGAGGTGTACACGCGCCGCCCAGACGCCGTCGACACCTTCTACGCCACCGTCTTCGGCTACCTCGGCCGCCAGGCCGACGCCGACGAGGAGGGCAGGGACGCCGGCTTCGACTACCGCGTCTGGTCGCCCCCCGGCTCCCGGCCCGGCGACGACAGCGCCTTCGGCGGGCGCGCCCTCATCACCGACGACTTCCCCGCCGAGATGCCCGGACACGTCCTCGTCTACTTCGCCGTCGCCGACTGCGACGAGGCCTGCGAGACCACCGTCCGGCTCGGCGGCCGGGTCGCCACCCCCGCCTTCGACACCCCGCACGGCCGCATCGCCGTCCTCCACGACAACCAGGGCGCGCGCTTCGCGGTCCTCTCGGAGCCGTCCGACCCGATGTGAGGCTTCCCCTCCGGATGGCTCCGATATGACCTGTGACACCCCGATCCGCCCCCGGGTTCGCAACCGGGCCCTCGGACAGGAAGAATCAGGGGCCACGGGGCCGTACCCTCATGGCCCGTACGGGGAGGTGGCAGGCAAGTGGAACAGCTGACGCAGCACGACCCGAGACGTATCGGGCCCTTCGAGGTGCTGGGCCGGCTCGGCGCGGGCGGAATGGGCCTGGTCTATCTCGCGCGCTCGGCCTCGGGTCGACGCGTGGCGATCAAGACCGTGCGCACGGAGCTCGCTGAGGACCAGCTGTTCCGGGTCCGCTTCACCCGTGAGGTCGAGGCCGCGCGGGCGGTCTCCGGCTTCTACACGGCCGCCGTCGTGGACGCCGACCCGCGGGCCGCCGTGCCCTGGCTGGCGACCGCGTACGTCCCCGCGCCCTCGCTCGAAGAGATAGTGAACGAGTGCGGACCGCTTCCGGCCCAGGCCGTGCGCTGGCTGGCCGCCGGTGTCGCCGAGGCCCTGCAGTCCATCCACGGCGCGGGCCTGGTCCACCGTGACCTCAAGCCCTCCAACGTCCTCGTCGTCGAGGACGGCCCCCGGGTGATCGACTTCGGCATCGCGTCGGGCGTCTCCAACACGCGCCTGACCATGACCAACGTCGCCGTCGGCACCCCGGCCTACATGTCGCCCGAGCAGGCCCGCGACTCGCGCAGCGTCACCGGCGCGAGCGATGTCTTCTCGCTGGGCTCGATGCTGGTCTTCGCCGCCACCGGCCACGCGCCGTTCCACGGCGCCAACCCGGTCGAGACCGTCTTCATGCTGCTGCGCGAGGGCCCCGACCTGGAGGGCCTGCCCGACGAGCTGCGGCCCCTCATCGACTCCTGCATGCAGACGGACGTCAGCCGCCGGCCCACCCCGGCCGACCTCCAGGCCCAGCTGGCCCCGCATCTCTTCGGTCCCGGCAGCGACGACAGCGGCACGGCCTCGGCCTGGCTGCCGCGAAGCGCCACCGACATGATCGAGACCCGCCGCGGCGGCCGCCCGGCTCCGGCGTCGACCGCGCCGCCGATGCCGCCGCGCCCGCCCCGGCAGCCCGCCGAGCGGGGCGGCGACCCGCGCTTCCCGGAGCCCGCACCCGTCGGCGGCGGTGGGCGGCACGCCGAGCCCGCGCCCGTCGGCGGTGGCCGGCACGCGGGGCCCGCCGAGAGCGCGGGCGGTCCCGTACGCCTCGGCGGCGCGACCGTGCCGATCGGCCCCGGCCCCCGGGTCGCCGACACCCGTGCGGCGCTCGCCGTCGGCCGGAGTGCCGACGCGGGCCCGGCGACCGGCTGGATCCGTCCGCCCGGTGGCGGCCCGCACGGCGCGGACCACGGTTCGCACGCCGGTTCGTACGCCGGGGAGCCCGGCCCGGCGCCCGGCTCCCGCCCCGTGAACGTGCCGCCGCAGGGCTCCGACCAGGCCCCGCCGGCCGAGCCCGGCCCCTGGCGGCCGTGGCGCTTCCGGATGTCGAACGACGTCTGGGGTACGCCGGTCGTGGACGGGGACCTGTTGTACGTGACCTCTTTCGAGGTACACGCCCTGGACACCGGCAGCGGCCGGCGCCAGTTCAAGACCCGGGACGTCGCCTGGTCCATGGCCGTCGCCTCCGGCCGTATCCACGCCTCCGACGGGCCCACGCTCTACGCCCTCGACGCGACCGACGGCACCGAGCGCTGGCGGCTGCGGACGGACGCCTGGGTGTACTCGCTCCAGGTCGACCGGGGCACCGTCGTCACCGGGACGCGCGGCGGCGGTGTGCAGGGCTGGGAGGCCTCCAATGGCGCCAAGCTGTGGGAGATCAGCGGCGCCCAGACCGACTTCGAGACCCCGGAGGCGGGGCCCGCCGTGCACGGCGACACCGTGTACGTGTGGCGGGACGCCCGGCTCCAGGCCCTCGACGCCCGCACGGGCGTGGAACGCTGGTCGTACCCGGTCGGCGACGCCGCCTCCTGCGCCGGCGTGCCCGTCCGGGTGGCCCCGGCCGAGGACGGCTGCGTCTACGTCTCCGCCGGGACCCGGGTCCTGTCGATCGACATCGCCGCAGGTCACGTCCGGTGGCACTTCGAGGCGCCGGCCGTCTTCACCTCTCCGCCGGCGTTCGCACCCGGACCGGCGGTCACGGGCGGCGGGGTGTACCTCTCCGACCACCTCGGCACGGTGTACGCCATCGACGCCACCACCGGTCAGGACCGCTGGCGCATCGCGACCGAGCCGCGCCAGTCGACCGAGCCGGTCCTCGTCGCCGACGGCAACATCCACGTCGGCAGCGGCAGCGCGCTCTACACGCTGGACGCGGTCACCGGCACGCCCCGGTGGCGGTTCGCGGCGGGCGGCGAACTGGTCGGCTCGCCCGTCGTCGCCGACGGGCGGGTCCACTTCGGCTCGGCCGACCACGTCCTCTACACCCTGGACGCGACCGGCGGGCAGCTGCGCTGGAAGCTCGCGACCGGCGGCGAGATCACCGGCTCGCCGGTGGTCAGGAACGGGGTCGTGTACGCCTGCAGCAAGGACCGGTGCGTGTACGCGCTCGACGCGGTCAAGGGCACGGCCACGGGCCGGGGGGCCGCCGCGCGGTAGCCGGGCCGCCAGGTCCGTCGTAACGACGGAGAACCCGCCCCGAGGCGCTTCAGCTCTTCGGCGGCGGGTTCTGCCGGTTCTGCGGGTACGGCGTCTCGGGCGGGTTTCCCCGTTCCTGCTCCGGATCCCGGGTCGGTACGTCGAACGTCTGCGTCGCCGCGTACGGCGTCGAGGCCTGCGGGTGCGTCGGCGGCGACTCCGGGGTGGTCGGCTCGTCCGGCGGCGGCCCGTCGAGCGTGGGGTGGGTGGGCCGCGGCGGCCGGTCCACGTGGTGCGGCGGGCGGGACCTGCCCGACATGACGAGCGCGCCGAGCAGCAGCAGGACCCCGCCGCCGAAGGCGTTCGCGACCCCGTCGCCGAGCCCCGTACCGTCGCCGCCGACCGTCAGGCTGCCCTCCGCCTGTCCGACCCGCACCATCCACAGGACGGTGAAGCCGAGGACGACGAGCCCGGCGAGCGCGACGAGCAGCCGGGAGCGCAGCACCACGCCGAGGAGGGCCAGGAGGGCGGCGAAGAGGAACGGCGCGAGGAGCGAGCCGATCAGCTCGCCCTTGGCGTCGGTGATGCCGGTGAACAGCTCGTCGATCGCGTAATCACGTCCGTGACGGCCGTCGTACCAGGCACGGAAGGGGCTCCAGACGGCGGCCGTCGCTCCGGCGAGAGCCAGCACCGAGCCGGCGATGTTGCGGATCATCGATGCGGCCTCCTTGACGGTCCGGCTCTCGCTCCCGACGCTACGCCCGCCGCGGAGGGCCCGCCACGCGGCCTACCTCGTCCTGAACCCCGCCCCCCGTTTCCCGAACAGCTCCGCCTGACGGTCCGCCGTGAGGTTCCCCAGAGCGACCAGGTGCGGCGCGTGCGCCAGTGCCTGGGCCCTGGCGGCCTCCTTCACCGACCACAGCGCCCGGACCGTCCCCTGCACCGCCTCCGTCGGGTGGCCCGCGATGACGGCGGCGGCCTCGCGCGCGGCGGCCAGCGCGCCGCCGGGCGGGGTCAGCTCGGAGACGAGGCCCGTGGCGTACGCACGCCGGGCGGAGATCCGTTCGGCGCTGCCCATGAGGGCCATCCGGGCGATTTCCCCGTACGGCATCCGCAGGGCCATGTGGACGGTCTCGAAGGCGCTGACCATGCCGTAGGTGGTGTGCGGGTCGAAGAAGGTGGCGTCCTCGCCCGCGACCAGGAACTCCGACTCGCCGAGCAGATAGAACGCCCCGCCGCAGGCCATCCCCTCGACGGCGGCGACGACCGGCTTCCACAGGTCGTTCGCCTTGGGGCCGATCGTGAGGAGCGGGTCGTCGATCGTGTACGGGGAGGAGGGCTGCGGCACGTTCCCGACGGCGGCCCGGTCGATGCCGGTGCAGAAGGCCCGCCCGCCGGCCCCGGTGACGACGATCGCGCGGATCTCGTCCTCGTACCGGAACCCCCGCCAGACGGCGCCCAGTGCGCGGGCCATGTCCAGGGTGATCGAGTTGTGCTTCTCCGGCCGGTCGAGGGTGACGACGGCGACCCCGGTCTCCTTGTCCCGCTCGACCGTGATGCCGGGGGTGCTCATCCGCGCTCCAGGAGCCAGCGCGGGACGACGACGCCGTCGACCTCGGCGAAGGCCACCCGCACCGGGGCGCCGATGCGGAGCCGGCTCGGGTCGACCGAGTTCAGGGGCGCGTCCGGGGCGGCGACCACATTGCCGACGAGGCGGATGCGGGGGGCGTCGGCGAGTTCGACGATCACCGCGTTGTACGGGGCCTGGGCGGCGTACTCGGGCAGCAGGGGCGGGTGGGGGAGCACGTACGACCAGATGCGGCCGCGGCCGGACATCGGGCGCCACTCGCTCGCGAACGACTGGCAGTGCGGGCAGCAGGGGCGGGGCGGGAAGCGCAGCTCGCCGCAGTCGGCGCAGCTCTGGACGCGCAGTTCGCCCTGGGCGGCGTACTCCCAGAAGGGAGCGCCGTCCTCGTCGGTGACGGGGGTCAGCATGGGGATCAGCTCCTCAGGCGCGCAGCAGGATGGCGGAGGTGGGGACGCCCTCACCGGCCGTGACGAGGCAGGTGGCGGCGTCGGGGACCTGGGCGGTGGAGGTGCCGCGGAGTTGCTTCACGCCCTCGTTGATGAGGTTGAAGCCGTGGACGTACGCCTCGCTGAGACCTCCGCCGCCGGTGTTCAGGGGCAGCCGGCCGCCGATCTCCAGCGCCCCGCCCTCGGTGAAGGCAGCGCCCTCGCCGCGCTCGCAGAATCCGTAGCCCTCCAGGGAGAGCGGGACGAGCGGGGTGAAGGCGTCGTAGATCTGGGCGACGTCGACGTCCTGGGGGCCGAAGTCGGCCTGCTTCCACAGGTGGCGGGCGGCGGTCCAGGCGGGTCCCGAGAGCGGGTCGTCGTTCCAGTAGTTGACCATGCCGTGGTGCTGGGCGGGCAGGCCCTGGGCGGCGGAGTGGACGTACACGGGCTTCCGGCGGCAGTCGCGGGCCCGCTCGGCGGAGACGATGACGCAGGCCAGCGCCCCATCGGTCTCCAGGCAGTTGTCGAAGAGGCAGAGGGGTTCGCTGATCCAGCGGGAGGTCATGTACATCTCGCGGGTCAGCGGGCGGTCGTACATGATCGCGGCCGGGTTCTGGTTGGCGCGGTTGCGGCAGGCCAGGGCCACGTTGAAGAGGTGGTCGCGGGTGGCGCCGTACTCGTGCATGTAGCGGCGGGCGAGCATGCCGATCTCGTCGGCGGGGCGGAGCAGCCCGAAGGGGCGGGTCCACTGGCCGGGGGTGGGCAGCTGGACGGCGGTGTTCTTCCAGGGGCGGGGGCCGCTGCCCCGCTTCCGGGACCGCCAGGCGACGCCGACGCTCGCCTGTCCGGTGGCGACGGCGGCGGCGAGATGGCCGACGGTGGCGCAGGAGCCGCCGCCGCCGTAGCCGACCTTGGAGAAGAAGGTGACGTCGCCGGCGCCGATGGCCTTGGCGACCTCGACCTCGTCGGTCTCCTCCATCGTGTACGAGGCGAAGCCGTCGACCTCGGAGGGGGCGATCCCGGCGTCGTCGAGGGCGGCGAGGATCGCCCGGCAGGCGAGTGTCTTCTCCGTCTCGGGGAGCTGTTTCGCGAAGGCGGTCTGACCTATGCCGACGATGGCCGTGGCGTCCTTGAGCACCGAACCTCCTCATGGGGCAGCACTGCTGACAGCGCGTCAGGCTACAACTAATCTGACGGATAGTCAGCTACAGGGAGGTTGGGTATGGACATGCGCGGCGACCTGGAGTGGGGCACGATCCCCGGTCTCGTACGGGCGGCCGCCGAGCGGTACGGCGCACGGGAGGCCGTCGTCGACGGCCGTCACCGCGTCAGCTACGCCGAACTCGGTGAACGCGTCGAACGGGCCGCGGCCGCCTGCCTCGCCACCGGCATACGGACGGGGGACCGGGTCGCGATCTGGGCCCCCAACACCCTCGACTGGATCGTCTCCGCGCTCGGCGCCGTCACCGCCGGCGCCGTCCTCGTCCCGCTGAACACCCGCTTCAAGGGCACCGAGGCGGCATACGTCCTCCAGCGCTCCCGCGCCCGGCTGCTCTTCGTCACCGGCACCTTCCTCGGCACCTCGTACGTGGCCTCCCTGCGCCGCTCCGGGGTCGCGCTCCCGGACCTGGAGAGGGTCGTGGTCCTCGGCGACACCGCGCCCGAGGAGTGGACGACCTGGAAGGAGTTCCTGGCGGAGGGCGACACCGTCCCGGCGGCCCAGGTCCACGCGCGGGCCGCCGCCATCGACCCCGCGGCCCCCTCGGACATCATCTACACCTCCGGCACCACGGGCCGCCCCAAGGGCGCCGTCATCAGCCACGCCCAGAGCCTGCGCTGCTACGCGATCTGGTCCGAGCTGGCGGGGCTGCGTGAGGGCGACCGCTATCTCGTGGTCAACCCCTTCTTCCACACCTTCGGCTACAAGGCCGGGATCCTCGCCTGTCTGATGCGGGGCGCGGTGATCGTCCCGCAGCCGGTCTTCACCGTCGACACGGTCCTCGCCAACATCGCGGCCGAACGCATCACCGTCCTCCCCGGCCCTCCCACCCTCCACCAGTCCCTCCTGGACCACCCGGCCCGCCGGAGCCATGACCTCTCCACCCTTCGCCTGGTCGTGACGGGCGCGGCCGTCGTCCCCCTCCGCCTGGTCGAGCGCCTCCGCTCCGAGCTGGGCGTCGGCACGGTCCTCACGGCGTACGGCCTCTCCGAGGCGAGCGGCATCGTCACCATGTGCCGCCGCGAGGACCCGGCGGAGACGGTGGCCACCACCTCGGGCCGCGCGATCCCCGGCACGGAGGTCCGCGTCTCGCCGACGGGCGAGGTCCTGGTCCGCGGCCACCATGTGATGGCCGGCTACTTCGAGGACGAGGCGGAGACGGCGGCGGCGATCGACGAGGACGGCTGGCTCCACACCGGAGACATCGGCGTCCTCGACGAGCGGGGCAACCTCCGCATCACCGACCGCCTCAAGGACATGTTCATCGTGGGCGGCTTCAACGCCTACCCGGCCGAGATCGAGCAACTCCTCGGCCTGCACCCGGACATCGCGGACGTGGCGGTGGTGGGCGTCCCGGACGCGAGGCTGGGCGAGGTCGGCAAGGCGTTCGCGGTCCGCAGGCCGGGGGCGAGGGTCACGGCGGACGATCTGATCGCCTGGTCGCGGCGGGAGATGGCGAACTACAAGGTCCCGAGGGAGGTCGAGTTCGTGACGGAACTCCCGAGGAACGCGAGCGGGAAGGTGGTGAAGGGGGAGCTGAGGGCGCGGTGCGAAGGCGCGGCCTGAGTGTGCGCGCGGATCGAAGGGATCGAACGGATCGAAGGGATCGAAGGGATCGAAGGGATCGAACGGAACGCAACCGTCCGCCGCCGTGTACACGTCATAGGGGCAGTCCTCGGCGAACCGATCCGCAGTCCCCTCCCCTGGAGCAGCCCGTGTCCTCGCCAGCGTCCTCCGAGATCCCCCTCACCCTGACCCCGCAGCAGGCGGCCCAGGGCGTGATCATCACCGTCACCCTGCCGACCGGCCCCGCCCACCTCAGCGTCCGCCCCTGCCGCCACGGCGAACTCGTCGCCGCGCGGCTGGGCGAGGGCACGGTGTACCTGCGCATCACCGTCGCGGCCGGACAGAAGAAGGGTGGCGTCCTCGGCTGCCTGATCCCGCTCGCCGTGATCGGCGTGATCATCGGCGGCTCGTACCTCCTGAGCGACGACAAGGACGACAATGCGGGATCGAAGGGCCCGGGTCCGATCCCGACCTTCTCCTACCCGCCCCCGCCCACCTTCGACGTGGACGGCACCCCCACCGCCGGCGCCACCCCCACGGAGAAGGAACCCGACCCGTACGACAAGGGCACCTGCCTCAACGGCTCGCTCCCGGACTCGACGACCGCGCAGTCCGTCAGCGGCGTCGACGAGGTCCCGTGCTCGGCGTCCGACGCCCACTACAAGGTGATCCAGACGTTCCCGTTCACCTCGGACATGAACCGCTGCGACGCCAACCCCAAGACGCAGTACGCCTTCTCGCACCGCTACACGATGAACGGCGCCGTCGTCAGCCAGTACGTCTACTGCCTGATCGGCCTCGGCTCGTACGCCCGCTGACCGCGGACGCGACGCCGCGCTCCGAGGGGCCGTACGCACACCGGAGGGGCCGGGCATCAGCCCGGCCCCTCTTCTGCGGTGGTCCGATCGCGTTGCGCACGGGTCCTGTCCGGACGGATCCCCCTGGTTCCGCCAGGTGTCCCCCAAGCCCGTGTGCTCCCCCGTCGACCGGACCTTCCTGGTCGGCCCCGGCAGCTCCCCCGAAGTCGCCGCCGCGGCCGTTCCCCGTCGGGAGTGGTCTACTTGGCCGGCTCCGTGGTGGCGTGCATGTCCTTGGTGGCGATGGACTCGTCGCGGCCACCCGTGATCTTCTCGGTGATCGCGTCGACCGCCGGCTCGGACGTGGCGTGCATGTCCTTGGTGACGATGGACTCGTCGCGGCCACCCGTGATCTTGCCGGTGATCGCGTCGACCGCCGGCTCGGACGTGGCGTGCATGTCCTTGGTGGTGATGATCGGGTCCTGCTTGATCGGGTCGGTCATGCTCGTCAACTCCTGCGTGTGATGTCCGAGATGTGGGGAGATTCGTCCAGCCGTTCCCCCGTGGACAGCTGGACGAATCTCCGGGGCCGATCACCCTAGTGCTCAGGGGCTGTGACCCTCATCGGCGACCCGTCTGCCCCCCGACGCGGCGGATCGTCATGCAGAAAAGCATGCCGGGTGGCGATAAACGAACGATGAACGCACTGGCCGTGGGGGTCTACGCGGCGCTCGCGGGGGTCAGCAGAGCGCGAACCTCGTGGGCTTCCGGGGCCCCGAGTTCCTCGAAGATGTCGAGTGCCTCCTGCCAGCAGACCAACGCACGGCCGCGCTGGCCGATGCCGAACAGGGCCCGGCCCAGGACGGTGAGGACGTTGCCACGCCGCCACTCTCCCCCGATGCCCCGGAGCACCGTGAGCGCCATCTCGGCGTTCGACGCCGCCTGGGCGTGCCGACGGTCGGCGATGTCCACCTCGGACAACCGGAAGAGGGTCATGCCCTCCCACAGCCGCTGCCTGCTGTCGGCGAACACCGCCAGAGCCTCGCGGAGTTGTCCACTCGCTGCGGTGAGCTGATTGTCCTGCGTGAGGGCGAGGCCGAGGGCGTACCGCCCGTTCGCGCCCCGGAGGGCGTGTCCCATCGAGTCGTAGATGGCCGTGCCCTGCCGGGCGAGCGCTATCGCGCTCGACGTGCGGCCCGTGGCCAGGTGGATCCGCGACAGGTTACAGAGGGCGCTCGCCTCCCCCGGCTCGTCCCCGATGCCGCGGAACCGCTTGATCGCCTCGGTGAGGTATTGCTCGCCCTCCACGAAGCGGTTCTGGTACAGCGCGATGATGCCCCGGGCGTTCGCGGACCAGCAGGCGGGCACCGGGTCGCCGGCCCGTTCCGCGTGGGGCAGGGCGAGTTCGGCGTCGCGGTCCGCCTCCTCGAAGCGGCCCGCCGTGTGGTGGACACCCGCGAGGACCGTGAACGCACGGCCCTCGGCCCTGGCGTCCCCGTGCGCGCAGGCGGCATCGCGCACAACGACACCCGTCGCCTCGAACTCCCTTGAGTTCGCCCCCGACTCCCCGAGGTCCAGTGACGCCCACAGCAGGTCCACCGCGCGGCGGAGGGTCTCCGGGGTCGACGCCGACTGGCGGACGCACGCCAGGAGGCAGTTCGCCTCCGCGTAGAGCCAGTCCTGGGCCGTGTGGCGGTCCGTGAAGGTCAGGCCCTCGTACCGGGTCGGCTCCAGGTGGTCGACCAGGCGGTCGCCGGGGCGTTCGATCGCGTACACCCGCGCCGCCGTCGACAGGTAGAAGTCCAGGAGACGCGAGAGCGCCGCCTGCTTCTCCGACGGGGGCTGCTCGTCGCGGTCCGCGCACGCACGCGCGTAGAGCCGGACCAGGTCGTGGTAGCGGTAGCGGCCCGGCGCCGCCGACTCCAGGAGGGATGTGTCGACCAGGGCCTCCAGGAGGTCCTCCGTGTCCCAGAGCGGGAGGTCGAGAACGGCCGCCGCCGCCGCGAGGGAGATGTCCGGGCCGTCCGCCAGGCCCAGGAGGCGGAACGCGCGCGCCTGCGCCGGTTCCAGCTGCCCGTAGCCGAGCTCGAAGGTCGCCTTGACCGCGAGGTCGCCCGCCTGGAGTTCGTCCAGGCGCCGCCGCGAGTCCGCCAGCTTCGCCGCCAGGACCGAGACCGTCCACGTGCGGCGGGCCGCCAGGCGCGAGGCCGCGATACGGATCGCGAGGGGGAGGAAGCCGCAGGCCGCGACCACGTCCAGGGCCGCCTCGCGCTCCGACTGCACCCGCTCCTCGCCCACGATCCTCGTGAACAGCTGGAGCGCCTCCTCCGGGGACATCACATCCAGGTCCACCAGGTGCGCCCCCGCCAGGTCGACCATCCGGATGCGGCTCGTGACGAGGGCCGCGCAGCCCGCCGTCCCGGGCAGGAGGGGGCGGATCTGGGCCGCGTCCCTCGCGTTGTCCAGCAGCACCAGGACCCGGCGGCCGTCCAGCGTCGAGCGGTAGAGGGCCGCGCGGTCGTCGAGCGAGTCCGGGATGGCCGAATCCGGTGTGCCCAGGGCGCGGAGGAAGGAGCCCAGGACCGTCTCCGGCGCGGCCGCGCGGGAGCCCGCGCCCTGGAGGTCCACGTACAGCTGGCCGTCCGGGAAGTGCGGCCTCGCCTCGTGGGCCACGTGCACCGCGAGCGTCGTCTTGCCGACGCCGCCGATGCCCGCGAGCGCCGACACCGCCATGACATGGCCCTCGGCGGTGGCGAGCCGGTCGCCCAGCTCCCGCACGAAGGCCGACCGGCCCGTGAAGTCCGGGACGGTCGCCGGGAGTTGCGCGGGACGGGCGACGGGCGCGGCGGCCGGGGCGGCCTCCTCGACCGGGCGCGCCAGTTCGGCGTCGGCCTGGAGGATCCGCTGCTGGAGCCGGGAGAGTTCGGGGGTGGGGTCGACGCCGAGTTCGTCGGCGAGCAGCCGGCGCGTGTCGGCGTACACGGCGAGTGCCTCGGCCTGCCGCCCGCTCCGGTAGAGGGCGAGCATCAGCAGCTCGCGGAGCCGCTCGCGCAGCGGGTGCGCGGCGGTGAGCGCGGTCAGCTCGGACACGGCCTCCGCGTGCGCGCCGACCTCCAGATCGATGTCGAGCCGGGTCTCCAGGAGCGTGAGCCGCCACTCCTCCAGGCGGGTCCGCTGCGTCTCGGCGTACGGCCCCGGTACGGAGGCCAGCACCTCGCCGTCCCACAGGTCGAGCGCCTCGGCGAGCCGGTCGCGGGCGCCCGCCCGGTCCCCGGCGGCCCGCAGCTTCTCGGCCTCGGCGCCGAGTTCCTGGGCGGTGGCGACGTCGAGCGCGGCGGCCGAGGTGCGCAGGGCGTAGCCGCCGGACTCGCTGACGAGGACCTTGGGGCCGAGCGCCTTGCGGAGCCGGGAGGCGTACGTCCGTACGGCCGCGAGGGCCTGCGAGGGCGACTCCTCGCCCCAGAGCGCGTCGATCAGCTCGGAGGCGGTGGCGGTACGTCCGCCCCGGAGCAGCAGCGCGGCGAGCAGGGCCCGCTGCTGGGGGGAACCGGTGGGTACGGGCTCCCCGTCCCGCCAGGCCCGGACGGGGCCGAGCACGGCGAACCGCAGGAGACCGGGGGCGGCGGCGTGGGACGCGGCCGTGCCGTCGGCGATGTCGGAACCGGGGTGCGGCCTGGTGACGGAACCGGCGTGGGGCCCGGCCTCGGGCCCTCCCTCGGGCTTCGCCCGGCCGACGGCGTCGGTCTCGGCGACGTGGCCGGAACGCGACCCCGCAGCCGTGCCGGCAGTCGAACCCGCCGCCGTCCCCGCAGTCGTCGCCGTACCCGTCCCCGAGCCGGTCCTCGCACTCATCCCCGTACCCGGGTGTCCGGCGTCGTCCGGGTGCGTGACCGTGTGCTCCTTCGTGCCCGCCGGCCGGCGACCGCCCTCGTCGGCGTTCAGGCCCGTGCCGGCGTCCGCGCCCATCCTCGGAGCCCGTTGCGCCGGAACTCGCGGTCCGTTCTCACGGTCCATCGCTCCCCCTGCCCGTACCGCCACCGCTGGTTTCGCCCTGGACAGTCTGCCTTGTCCGGAGGGAGTCCGTCAGCATCGGGTCGACCGTAGTCCGGGCCGTGATGCGGCCGTAGTGAGCCCGTCACACCGTCGATTCGCCGCAGGATAGCTGACGGACCGTCAGATCGACGCTACCGTGAAAGCCATGGAGACCTTCCCGAAGATCATCTCGGTGGACGACCACACCGTGGAGCCCCCGCACGTCTGGCGGGACCGGCTCCCGTCCCGCTTCCACGACACCGGACCCCGTGTCGTCCGCGCCCCGCTCAAGGAAATGACCTTCCTCGGCGGGAAGTTCGCCCCCGTCATGGGAGCCAAGGGGGACGACGGCCCGATCGGCGACTGGTGGGTCTACGAGGACCTGCACCGGCCCCTCACCCGGCTCGACACCGCCGTCGGCTACGACCGCGACGAGATACGGCTCGAAGTCATCACGTACGAGCAGATGAGGCCCGGCTCCCACTCCGTGCCCGAGCGGCTCGCCGACATGGACGTCAACCACGTCCAGTCCGCGCTCTGCTTCCCCACCTTCCCCCGCTTCTGCGGGCAGACCTTCACCGAGGCGAGCGACCGCGAGCTGGGGCTGCTCTGCGTCCGGGCGTACAACGACTGGATGGTGGAGGAGTGGTGCGGGCCCGAGGCGCGCGGGCGGCTCATCCCGCTCACCCTCATCCCGCTCTGGGATCCGGAGCTGGCCGCCGCCGAGGTGCGCCGCAACGCCGCGCGCGGGGTGCGGGCGGTCGCGTTCTCGGAGATCCCGCCGCACCTCGGGCTCCCCTCGGTGCACACGGACCACTGGGACCCCTTCTTCCGTGCGTGCGACGAGACGGGCACCGTCATCGCGATGCACATCGGCTCGTCCAGCCGGATGCCGTCGACGTCCGCCGACGCCCCGCCGGCCGTGGGCTCGACCATCACCTTCGCCAACTGCTGCTTCTCGATGGTCGACTGGCTGATGAGCGGCAAGTTCGAGCGCTTCCCCAACCTCAGGATCATGTACGCGGAGGGGCAGATCGGCTGGATCCCGTACATCCTGGAGCGCGCCGACGTCGTGTGGGAGGAGAACCGCGGCTGGGGCGGGGTCGCCGACAAGGTGCTGCGCCCGCCGTCCGAGCTCTTCGCCGGGCATGTCTTCGGCTGCTTCTTCGACGACGCCTTCGGCCTGAGGAACCTCGACGCGATCGGGGTCGGGAACGTCCTGTACGAGACGGACTACCCGCACTCGGACTCCACCTGGCCCAAGTCGCGCGAGGTCGGCGAGGCGCAGATGGGGCACCTGGCCCCGGACGTCGTCGAGCGGATCGTCCGCGGCAACGCGATCGACCTCCTCGGCCTGACCCCGGACGGCCTCTGGCGGCCGTAGTCCCGCGACCACGGCCGGGCTCCCCCTCCGAGGACGGGGGAGTCCGGCCGTTCTGTCGCCCGGATGGCCCAGCGGGGAGGCCCCCTGATGGCGGAGTGTTGTTGCGTGAGTGCAGATGGTAATCAAGTGTGCGCTCCTTGCACATCACGAGACAGCCAGTGGACATCCCCCGGGGCGTCCGCGAACGGAGCCTGTGACATGACCCCCGACCCCCTCCCGCACCTTCATCCCGCGGACGACGACATGGAGAACGACGACATAGAACCGACCGCAGAGCCCCGCCCGGTTCCGTCCCGCCAGCCGGTTGTCTCCTCGCCCCCGACGCTCGGCGCATCTCCGCTCCCCGACCGGCCGACGGCGTTCCCGGTGGGGCCGAAGCCCCCGGCCGGGTCGACGTCACCCGTCGCACCGAAGCCCCCTGGCGCGGCGGCGGTTCCGCCCGTGACGGCGCCACCCGCCACCCCGCAGCCGTCGGAGGCCTCGGGCGCCCCCCGGCCCCGGCCCGACATCGAGGCGCAGGACCACGAGGAGCCCGGCGGCGAAGCGGTCCACACGCTCCTGCGGACCGCGGCGACCGAGCGGCCGGTGGAGGAGGTCGCCGCCCTGGTGGCCCGCCTGCAGGAGACCGGCGAACTCTCCAGCCCCGCCGACGTGGCGCTCCGCGCGGCGGCCGTCACCCGTCCGCTGGACGAGGTGCGCCAACTGCTCGCGCTGCTGAACGCGTCCGGATACGACCTCGACCAGGCCGAGACCACCCTGCGCGCCGCGGCGGTGGGTCGGCCGGTCGAGGACGTGGTCCGGCTCGTCGGCATCCTGGGCGCCGACAGCAGCGACTGGCGGCCCACCGCGGGCGGGGGCGCCGCGGCGGCGCGGAACGCCGAACCCGGCAGGCGGGGCCACGCGCGCGTCGGCGGGGCGGACACGCCGGCCACGGCCGCCCCGAAGAAGCGCGAGCGGGGCGCCGCCGGCGCGCGGAAGTCCCCCCTGGACGGCGCGCTGGCGGCGGGCCCCGGCAGCCACGTCGCCTCTCCCGCGCTGAGGTCGGTACTGCGCTGGCCCGCCGCGCTCGCGCTGTTCGCCTGCGGCCTGGTCCATCTGCCGACCGATCTCGGGGGTCTGCGCTCGGGCGGCGACGCGCAAGCGCTGTCCGTGGTCGTCACGGTGCTCTGTCTGGCGTGCGCGGTGTGGCTCGCGGCCAGGGACACCCTGATCGCCTGGGCCGCCGCCGCGGGTGTCGCCGTCTTCGTCGTCGCGATCCACGGAGTCGCGGGCATGCGCACCGTCGAGCTGCTGAGCGGCAGCCTCGGCGTCACGTTCGCCTGGGCGAAGGCGCTGGGGCTCGTGAGTGCCGTGGGCATCGTCTGCCTGGCGGCCTCGGCCCTGGTGCGCCACGTGAAGGCGTCCGGCGCGACGGACAGCGCCTGACGCGCCTGACGCGTCCGGCGTGTCTGACGTATCGGAGAACGAGGACGAAGATCCGCCCCCGCTCGGGCAGCTCACCGCTGCCCGAGCGGGGGCTCCGTCATGTTCCCGGTGCGCCCCTGACCCTTGCCTGATGGACCGTCAGGTACGAGCATGGGCCCCGCTCGTCGAAAGTGACGGGTCGTCAGGCAGGGCCGCGAGGCCAGGGCTCAAGGGGGTTCCTCATGGTCGTCTACGGAATGCAGCTGCCGGTCCAGTCGCAGAGCGCGATCTACGCCGAGCCCTGGGAGGCGGACTCCGGGCCCGCCGATCTGCTCGCCGTCGCCCGCGCCGCCGAGGACCACGGGTTCGACTACCTCGCGAGCTGTGACCACGTCGCCATCCCGCGCCGGCTCGCCGAGGCCATGAGCACCGTCTGGTACGACCCGGTCGCCACGCTCTCCTTCCTCGCCGCCGCCACCGAACGCGTCCGGCTGCTCTCGCACGTCGCCGTCGTCGGGCTGCGCCATCCGCTCGTCACCGCCAAGGCGTACGCGACGCTCGACCACCTCTCCGGCGGCCGGCTGGTCCTCGGGGTCGGCGCCGGGCACGTACAGGAGGAGTTCGAGGTGCTCGGCGTGGACTTCGCGCGCCGGGGTGCCGTGCTCGACGAGACCATGGACGCGCTGCGGGCCGCGCTCGGCCCCGAGGAGTACCCGGAGCACCTGGGGGAGCGGTTCGCCTTCAAGGACCTCGGGCAGCTGCCCCGGCCCGCGCAGGAGCGCGTCCCGCTCTGGGTCGGCGGCTCCTCCCCGGCCGCCGTGCGCCGCGCCGCGCTCAAGGGCGACGGCTGGCTCCCGCAGGGTGACCCGCGCGAGCGGCTGGCCGTACAGATCCAGAAGCTGCTGCGGCTCCGCGCCGACGCCGGGATCGCGGAGCCGATCACCGTCGGCGCGATCCCCGAGCCGCTGTACGTCGGCAGCCCCGCCTGGAACGTCGGCCGCCGCACCCTGAGCGGGCCGCCGGAGGAGCTCGCCGCCTCCCTGCGCGCGTACGGGGAGATGGGCGTGCACCAGATCCAGGTCCGGTTCCGCTCCCGGAGCCGTACCGAACTCATCGACCAGATGGCGGCCTTCGGCACGGAGGTCGCCCCCCACCTCTAGGGAGTACGGACATGGGCACACTCGACGGGCGGGTCGTCCTCGTCACCGGCGCGGCGCGCGGACAGGGCGAGCAGGAGGCCCGGCTGTTCGCCGCGGAGGGGGCCAGGGTCGTCCTCGCGGACGTCCTCGACGACGCCGTCGGCGCGCTGGCCAAGGAGCTGGGGGAGGAGCGGGCCCTCCCCGTCCATCTGGACGTGACCAGCGAGGACGACTGGGCCACGGCCGTGACCCTCGCCAAGGAGCGGTTCGGGAAGATCGACGGGCTGGTCAACAACGCCGGCATCCTCCGCTTCAACGAGCTGCTCTCCACCCCTCTTGAAGAGTTCCAGGCGATCGTCTCCGTCAACCAGACCGGCTGCTTCCTCGGCATCCGTACCGTCGCGCCCGAGATCGCGGCGGCCGGCGGCGGGACGATCGTCAACACGGCCTCGTACACGGGCCTGACGGGGATGGCCGGAGTCGGCGCCTACGCCGCTTCCAAGCACGCCGTCCTCGGGCTGACCCGGGTGGCCGCCCTGGAGCTGGCCGCGCAGGGGATACGGGTGAACGCCGTCTGCCCGGGCGCCATCGACACCGCCATGAGCAACCCGGAGGGCGTGGACCCGGCCGCCACGGCCGAGCTGTACCGCTCGCTCGTGCCGCTCGGGCGGATCGGGCGGCCGGACGAGGTGGCGGCCCTCGCGCTGTTCCTGACCGGGGAGGACTCGGCGTACATCACGGGGCAGCCGTTCGTGATCGACGGCGGCTGGCTGGCGGGAGTCAGTCTGTTCTGACAGCTGACGACACGTCAGGTATTGACGCACCTGGCGCTCGGTGCGACAGTCGGGCACATCACGAATCTGACGACTCGTCAGAAACTCACGAGGACGGTGAACCCCCTTGGAATTCGGGATCTTCGTACAGGGATACGTCGGCAAGCGCGCCGAGACCGATCCCGAAGCCGAACACAAGGCCCTCATGGAGGAGACCGAGTACGTCATCCAGGCGGACAGGTCCGGCTTCAAGTACGCCTGGGCCTCGGAGCACCACTTCCTGGAGGAGTACTCGCACCTCTCCGCCAACGACGTCTACCTGGGCTACCTCGCCCACGCCACCGACCGGATCCACCTCGGCTCCGGCATCTTCAACCCCCTCGCCCCCGTCAACCACCCGGTGAAGGTCGCCGAGAAGGTCGCCATGCTCGACCATCTCTCCGGCGGACGCTTCGAGTTCGGCTCCGGCCGGGGCGCGGGCTCCCACGAGATCCTCGGGTTCATGCCGGGCATCACCGACATGAACCACACGAAGGAGCTGTGGGAGGAGACGATCGCCGAGTTCCCCAAGATGTGGCTCCAGGACGAGTACGTCGGCTTCCAGGGCAAGCACTGGTCGCTGCCGCCCCGCAAGGTCCTCCCGAAGCCGTACGGAAAGTCCCACCCCGCCATGTGGTACGCCGCCGGGTCCCCGTCCTCGTACGCCATGGCCGGCAAGAAGGGCCTCGGCGTCCTCGGCTTCAGCGTGCAGAAGGTCTCCGACATGGAGTGGGTCGTCGAGTCCTACAAGACCGCGATCAAGGAGGCCAGGGCGATCGGCGACTTCGTCAACGACAACGTCATGGTGACCTCGACCGCGATCTGCGCCGAGACCCACGAGAAGGCGGTCGAGATCGCGGTGGGCGGCGGCCTCAACTACCTCCAGTCGCTGCTCTTCCGCTACCACGACACCTTCCCGCGGCCGGAGGGCATCCCGGAGTGGCCGGAGCTCCTGCCCGAGTACTCGGCCGAGATCATCGAACTCCTCATCCAGGAGGAGCTGATGATCTGCGGCGATCCGAGCGAGGTGCTCGCCCAGTGCAAGCGCTGGGAGCAGGCGGGCGCGGACCAGCTGTCCTTCGGGCTGCCGATCGGGATCTCGTACGAGGACACGATGAACTCGATCAAGCTGATCGGCGAGCACGTGATCCCGAAGATCGACACGGACCCGGTCCACCGCACGACCCGCTTCCGCCAGTCCGCGTCCTCCTGACGGGCCGCCGCCAGCCGCCGCGCGGGCGCACCCGCACGGGCCCGCGCCGCCACCCACCGCCGTGCGGGCAACCATCCCGCACGGGCGGTGCCCACCCGCACGGGCGGTGCCGCCGCCCCCGCCGTGTGGGCCGTGCCCGCGCCCGCCGCCCCCGCCGTGTGGGCAATCGTCCCGCGGGGCGGGACGGGTGGGCACACGGGACGGCGCCCTCTGGCGGCGCCTCCGCCCCTTGTGCCTGGGCCCGCACCAGAAGTGCGCCGTGCAACTAGGTGCGGGTCAGGGCGCGGAAGCCTAGGCCCGGCAAGGGGCGCCGTCCCGTTGTGCCCACCCGTTCCGCCCCAGCGGAACAGATGCCCACAACGGGGTGGGTGAGCGGGCGCCGTACCCGAAGCGCGGGGTGGCGTCTTCCCGGACCGTCGCCCCGTATCCGCCCCGGCCGGAGGCCCCCCGCGGCGGCCCCCGGTCCGGGGCGCACCCGTGTCCACGTCCAGAGAGGGAACGTCATGCTCGATCACCTGATCAAGGGCGCCACCGTCGTGGACGGCACCGGCGCCCCCGCCCACGTCGCCGACGTCGGCATCCGCGACGGGCGGATCGCCGTGGTCGCCGAGCCCGGCACCGTACGCGAGGAGGCCCGTACGACCGAGGACGCCACCGGTCTCGTCCTCACGCCCGGCTTCGTCGACCCGCACACCCACTACGACGCCCAGCTGTTCTGGGACCCGTACGCCACCCCCTCCATGAACCACGGCGTCACCACCGTCGCCGGCGGCAACTGCGGCTTCACCCTCGCCCCGCTCCACCCGGACCGGCCCGAGGACGCCGACTACACCCGCCGCATGATGTCCAAGGTCGAGGGGATGGCCCTCAAGGCCCTGGAGGAGGGCGTCGACTGGTCCTGGTCGTCGTTCGCCGAGTACCTCGACGCCCTCGACGGCCGGATCGCCGTCAACGCCGGTTTCATGGTGGGCCACTGCGCCCTGCGCCGGTACGTGATGGGCGCCGACGCCGTCGGCGGGCAGCCCACCCCCGAGCAGCTCGCGCAGATGGTCGCCCTTCTCAAGGAGGCCATGGAGGCCGGTGCCTGGGGGCTCTCCACCACCCAGTCGTCCACCCACTCCGACGGCGACGGCGCCCCCGTCGCCTCCCGGCACGCGAGCCCCGAGGAGCTGATCGCCCTCTCCGCGGCGGTCGGCGAGCACGAGGGCACCCAGCTGGAGGCGATCCTCGCGGGCTGCCTCGACCAGTTCTCCGACGACGAGATCGAGCTGTTCGTCGAGATGACCGCGGCCGCGGGACGTCCCCTCAACTGGAACGTCCTCACCATCGACGCCGCCGTCCCCGAACGCGTCCCGCGCCAGCTCACCGCCTCCGAGCGGGCCCGGAAGTCCGGCGGCCGGATCGTCGCCCTCACCATGCCGATCCTGACCCCGATGAACATGTCGCTCGGCACGTTCTGCGCGCTCAACCTCATCCCCGGCTGGGGCGAGATCCTCGCCCTCCCCGTTCCCGAGCGGATCGCGAAGCTCCGCGACCCGGACGTACGGGCCGAGATGCTGCGGCGCGCCGACTCCAGGGAGGCCGGGGTCTTCCGGCGCCTCGCCCACTTCGGGCGGTACGTCATCGGGGACACGTACAGCCGCGAGAACGAGGGGCTCACCGGGCGCGTCGTCGGCGACATCGCCGCCGAGCGCGGCCAGGACCCCTTCCAGTGCCTCGTCGAGATCTGCGCCAACGACGAGCTCCGGACGATCCTGTGGCCGATGCCCAGCGACAACGACCCGGCCTCCTGGGCGCTGCGCCGCGAGACCTGGGACCACGAGGACGTGCTGCTCGGCGGCTCCGACGCGGGCGCCCACCTGGACCGGATGTGCGGAGCGCCGTACACGACCCGGTTCCTCGGCGACTGCCTGCGCGGGCGGAAGCTCGTGCCGCTTGAGCGGGCGGTTCGGATGCTGTCCGACGACCCGGCCCGGCTCTTCGGGCTCCGCGAGCGGGGCCGGATCGCCGAGGGCTTCCACGCCGACCTGGTCCTCTTCGACCCGGAGCGGATCGACGCGGGCCCGGCGACCCTCGTGCACGACCTGCCGGGAGACAGCCCGCGGCTGGACTCGCGGGCGGTCGGGATCGTGTCGGTCCGGGTCAACGGCGTGGAGACGGTACGGGACGACGAGGTGACCGGCGCGGTCCCGGGGAAGGTGCTGCGCTCCGGCCGTGACACGAGGACGGTGGCGACCAGGTGAACCAGCAGCTCTTCATCGGCGGCGAGTGGGTCGAGCCCGACGGCGGTCACTACGAGGTGATCGACCCGGCCACCGAGGAAGTCGTCGGCCTCGCCCCGGAGGCCTCCCGCGCCCAGGTGTACGAGGCGGCCGCCGCGGCCCGCGAGGCCTTCGTCTCCTGGTCCCGGACGAGACCCGAGGAGCGGGCGGCGATCCTCGACCGGGCCGCCGACCTGATGGCCAGGGACGCCGAGGCGAACACCCTCCTCGCCCGCGCCGAGACCGGTGCCACCACCGGCACCGCGCGCGGCATGCAGGTCGCCGTCGGCTCCGCCCGCTTCCGGCGGTACGCGCGGGGAGCCATGGAACCGGTCGAGCAGGCGCTGCCCCCGCAGATCAACGAAGCCGGCCCGATGGGGAAGGCCGGGGTGTTCGGCGCGGTGGCGGTGCGTCGCCCGGTCGGGGTCGTCACCTGCATCACCTCGTACAACAACCCCTGGGCCAACCCGGCCGGCAAGGTCGCCCCCGCGCTCGCGATGGGCAACACGGTCCTGGTGAAGCCCGCCCCGCAGGACCCGCTCTCCGTGTACGCGATGACCCGCGCCCTGGCGGAGGCCGGCGTCCCGCCGGGCGTCGTCAACGTGGTCACCGGCTCCTCGGTGGAGGCCGGACGGGCGGCCGTGGACTCCCCGGACGTCGACATGGTGTCGTTCACCGGTTCCACGGCGGTCGGGCAGGCGATCGGCGAGGTCTGCGGCCGCGCGCTCAAGCGGCAGCTGATGGAGCTGGGCGGCAAGGGCGCCGCGCTCGTCTTCGACGACGCGGACCTGGACTCGGCGGTGATGGGGATCGGGACGACGTTCTCGTTCTACAGCGGACAGATCTGTACGGCCCCGACCCGGGTGCTCGCCCAGCGCGGGATCTACGAGCGGCTGATCGAGAAGCTCACCGGCTATCTGGCCTTCATGAAGGTGGGGGACCCGGCGGAGCAGGGCACGATCGTCGGCCCGGTGATCTCGGCGGCCCACCGCGACCGGGTGGAGTCGTACGTGGAGCTCGGCCGGAAGGAAGGGGCGCGGGTCGTCGTCGGCGGCGAGCGGCCGGACCTCCCGAAGGGCTTCTACGTGGCGCCGACGCTGCTCGCCGACTGCACCAACGAGATGCGGGTGGTGCGGGAGGAGATCTTCGGGCCGGTCGTCGTGGTGGTCCCCTTCGACGACGAGGAGGAGGGGATCGCGCTCGCCAACGACAGCGACTACGGCCTTCTCGACTACGTGTGGTCGGGCGACGTGGCCCGCGCCTTCCGGATCGCGGCCCGGCTGCGGGCCGGCGGGGTGGGCGTGAACACGATCGGACGGAACATGGAGGCGCCGTTCGGCGGATTCAAGCGGAGCGGGGTCGGACGGGACGTCGGCTCGTACGCGCTGCACGCGTACAGCGAGCTGCAGGCCGTTGTCTGGCCGGGGTGAGCGCGTGGCCGAAAATTTCCTTCGGAAAATTTGAAACCGGACATTTAGGGCACTGCTGCGGTTCCCGCATATCGGACGTGGCCCGACCGACCTACCAGTTGGTCGGCCCGTTCTGGTCGTCGATCTTTCAATCATTGGTGGGCGTCCGCTTCGACCCCCGCAAAGTAAGGCGATGATCGGTCGGATCTACGGAGTTCGATCTTCCGGATGTGGAAACCGCAGCATTTAACGTCCTGTTCATGACTCAGGTGGATGCACGGCCCCAGGCCGGAGACACGGTAAGGGGCGTCAACGCCCCCGGCGACGCGAACGGCGTGCGCAAGAAGGGCCTCGGCGGGAACTCCGTCGGGCTGATGGGCAGTGCCGTCATCGGCATCTCGACCGTCGCCCCCGTCTACTGCCTGACCTCGACGCTCGGCTCCACGGCCGGCGAGGTCGGCCTGCAGATGCCCGCGATCTTCCTCGCGGGATTCCTCCCGATGCTCCTCGTCGCCTTCGCGTACCGGGAACTCAACAAGGTCATGCCGGACTGCGGCACCTCCTTCACGTGGACCGTGAAGGCCTTCGGCCCCAAGATCGGCTGGATGTGCGGCTGGGGCCTCGTCATCGCGACGATCATCGTCCTCTCCAACCTGGCGGGCGTCGCGACCTCCTACTTCTGGCTCCTCGCGGGCGAGATCAGCGGCAGCGAATCCATCGCCGCCCTGGACGACAACAAGGCCGTCCACATCCTCACCTGTCTCACGCTCATCGCCGTCGCCACGGCCATCAGCTACCGCGGCATGACCGCCACCAAGGGCGTCCAGTACGCCCTCGTCGGCCTCCAGCTCGTCGTCCTCGTCGTCTTCGTGGCGATGGCGCTGTCGAAGGCCGGCGAATTCGAGACCTCGGTCTCCTTCTCCTGGTCCTGGATGAACCCCTTCGCGGTCCAGTCCTTCGCCGCCTTCACCGCCGGCCTCTCGCTCTCGATCTTCATGTACTGGGGCTGGGACGCCTGCATGGCGACCAACGAGGAGACCACCGGCAGCGCCAAGACCCCCGGCCGCGCCGCGCTCATCGCGATGGTCGTCCTGGTCGCCTCCTACCTGGCCACCGGCATCGCCGCCCAGATGGTCGTCGGCTCCGGCGAGGAGGGCCTCGGCCTCGCCAACCCGGAGACCTCCGACAACGTCTTCGCCGCCCTCGCCGGCCCGGTCATGGGCCCCACGCTCGGCATCCTGCTCTTCGTCGCGGTCCTCGCCTCGGCGGCCGCCAGCCTCCAGACCACGTTCATCCCGGTCGCCCGCACGGTGCTCGCGATGTCCACGTACGAGGCCCTGCCGAAGTCCTTCACCAAGGTCCACCCGGTCTTCAAGACCCCCGGCAAGGCGACGATCGTCGCCGGTGTCGCCACCGGCGTCTTCTACACCGTGATGACCCTGCTCAGCGAGAACGTCCTGGTCGACACCATCTACGCGCTCGGCCTGATGATCTGCTTCTACTACGCGCTCACGGCCTTCGCCTGCGTCTGGTACTTCCGCGGCGAGCTCTTCCGCTCCGGCCGGGACTTCGCCTACAAGGGCCTGATGCCACTGCTCGGCGGACTGATGCTGACGGCCGTCTTCGGCAAGACGCTGTACGACATGTGGGACCCGGCCTACGGCTCCGGCTCCGCGGTCCTCGGTGTCGGCTCGGTCTTCGTGATCGGCGTCGGGCTGCTGCTCATCGGCGTGGTGATCATGCTGGTCATGCAGCGCCGGAGCCCCGCCTTCTTCCGGGGCGAGGTGCTGACGAAGGAGACGCCCTCGCTGGTGGTGGCCGACTGACGGCCGTACACCCCTGAGTCACAGAAACGCGAAGGTGGCGGGCCCGTGGGGGGCCCGCCACCTTCGTCCTTCTCTGCCCGCCTACGGCTCAGTGGTGTCCGGGGAGCAGCTTCTCCACCGCCGCGTTCGCGGGCGGCAGGTCGGGCGTACCGGCCGGCTTGGCCTTCGGGGTCAGGACGCCGCTGAGCGGCACGACGGACGGCAGGTTCACCCCGCCGGCGTCGGCGGCGGCGGTTCCGGCGGCGGCGAGGCCGCCGGTCGCGGCGAAACAGGTGAGGGCGACTGCGGTGAGCATCTTCTTCATGCCCGCACCAACGCGGACGGTGTGGATCCGGTTACGAGGGACCTCCCGGGGCTCCCTAGGATGCGTCCATGTATGGGGAGACGAACTGGTCGCTGCGCCCCGGGCGGGCGGAGGACATCGAGGCGATGGCCGAGCTGCGGGCGGTCGTCATGCGGGACGACCTGGAGCGGCTCGGGCGCTACGACGAGCACCGGGTGCGGCAGCGGCTGCGGGACGGCTTCTCGACCGCGTACACCTCGGTCGTCGAGGTGGACGGCGCGTTCGCGGGCTGCGTCACGCTGCGGCCGCGCGAGGAGGAGGCGGGGTTCTACCTGGAGCACCTGTACCTGGACCCCGAGGTCCAGGGGAGGGGCCTCGGGACGGCGGTGCTGCGGGAGCTCCTCGCACAGGCGGACGAGGCGGAGCTCCCGGTCCGGCTCCAGGTGCTCCAGGGCAGCGCCGCCCGCCGCCTCTACGAGCGCGAGGGCTTCACCTGCGAGTACGAGGACCCGGTGGACGTGCTGCTCGTGCGCGAGCCACGGGCCGCCGCCGCGGACGGCGTCCCTACGCCTCCGCGATGAGCGCGGTGGCGACCGTACGGAAACCGAGCCGCCCGTAGAGCCGGGCCACGTCCGCGTCCGACGCCGACAGGAACACCAGCTCCACGCCGCGTGACCGGGCGTCGGCCACCAGGGCCGCCGTCACCGCGAGCCCGAGGCCCCTGCGCCGGGCCGCCGGGACGGTGCCGACGCCGACGACCTCGGAGACGGCCCCGACGGGCTGGTGCTGCCCGGCCGAGAGCACGGTCCCGGTGGCGTCCAGGGCGGCCGAGAGATGGGTGAGACCCGCCGTGATCCGGTCGGCGACGCCGGTGACCGCGTCCGGGGCGGGCTCGGCGCCGAAGGCCGCGTACGGCGCGGCGACCGCGCTCGCCAGGAACGGATCGCGGGCGCCGACCATCCGTACGGTGACGTCCTCGGGCCGCGCCACCGGGAGACCCTCGCCCTCCAGGACCATCAGCGGATGCTCGTGCACGGCGAGCCCGCTCGCCTCCACGGCCGCCCGCAGCCCCGGCGTCGTCTCCGCCACCCACTCGAACGCCTCGGGCACCCCCAGCTCCCGCTGCCGGGCCCGGACCCGGTCCACGTCGGCGACCGTCACCTCCCCGTCGTACCCGAGCGCGGGCCGCGCGTAGTACGGCCAGCCCGCCCCCTCCCGTACGAACAGGGTCAGCGGCCCGAACTCCTCGGCGCGGGCGGCGGAACGGGGAACGGCGTCGTAGTACGTCTCGATTCGCTTCAGCACGGGGTCACGGTAGGCGGCGGAGCGCGAGACCGCCTGTGGATTTCGCTCTCTGCCCCGGAACCGTGCGTGGCATGATCCCGTCACTCTGAGCACGATCGAAACGGGGGAGACGCGATGAGCAGGACGCACACCTGCCCGAGATGCGGGCGCGACGACCGGGTGCAGGCGGTACCGGCCGTGTACCTCGGCGGACGGGACTCCGTCATGACCCGGGAGCGGGACTCGGACGGCGACCTGCGGACCGTGACGCGGACGGCCACCACCGGGCTCTCCAAGGCGCTCGCGCCGATCCCGGAACCGCCGTCGTACGCCGTCGGCTGCCTCGGGGTTCTCGCCGCGGCCGTCGCCGTCGGCACCTTCCTGGGCGGGGTCCTCGGCGGAAAGTGGTTCGAGGACGAGTCGGCACCGGCGGAACCCGTGGAACGGAACGGCTACCAGCTGGTCGCACCGGACCCGCCCTTCGGCGCCGCCGGGCCGCCGCCGGACCTCGACTTCCTGGGCTGGATCTCGGCGTTCGCGCTGCTTGCGGCCGTCCTGGTGTTCACGCTGATGTACCGGCGCAAGGCCCGCTTCACCCGGCTGACGCGCGGCCGCCACCGCGCCGAGGAACTCTGGTCGTGCGGCTGGTACTGCCACCGCTGCGGCACGGTCCACTTCGAGGACGTCCCCGGCGAGGACCGCGCCCCCCTCACCCTCCAGCAGTTCCGCGAACGGGTCTGGGAGCACGGCGGCTACGGAGACCTCGCGGCCGAACAGCGAGCGGTGGCCGCGCTCGACGCGTGACGGCCGCGAAGTCCCCGGTCCGTCAGCGGGCCTCCAGGAACACTGGGTTCGTGAAGGCCACCAGGGCGCCCGGCAGCGGGGGCAGAGCAGCCGGGTGACGGACCTCGGCGCGTACGTACGTGGCGTACGCGGCGGTCGTCGACCACTCGGCGAAGCCCTCGGCGGCCGGCTTCGTGTGCAGCACACCCTGGTCCGTGACGAAACGGATCGTGCCGCCCTCCGGGGCGCCGGTCACCTTCAGCCGTACCGTCACCGGCTCGTCGTCGGGCACCCGCAGCCGCTCGCCGATGCCCGCCGTACGGCCCCGGCCGTCCGTCACCGAGAAGTCCAGGGACACCGCGGAGGACTCGGCGACGTACGAGCGGCCCGCGCGCAGCCCCGCGAGGATCGCCTTCCGGCTCAGGTCGTCGGCGAGGACCACGGTCTGCGGGGTGCCGACCCGCTCCGGGTCGCGGTGGGCGTCGCTGTTGCCCATCGCCGGGGTCCAGCGGCCCTCGGCGAGCGCCGCGTCCCAGCCGGCCAGGGACACCTCGTCGTCCGGGGTGAAGGGGCCGTTCCACACCTCGACGGCGTCCGCCTCGCCGAAGCCGAACTTCCACATGCAGCCGATGCAGGTGGCGTGCGGGTGGGCGGGGACGACGAGGCCGCCGGACCGGCGGATCTCGCGCGCGAAGTGCCCGAAACGGTTCTCCCGGGCCCGGTAGCGCCAGTCGACGAAGGTGCCCGGGTCGGTGCCGATCGCGAGGACGTGCCCGTTGCGGGTGGTGACCTCCTCGCCGAGCAGGATCAGCAGGTCGTCCCCGGCGAGCCCGGCCCACGCGCCGTGCCCGCCATGGGTGTTGTGCTCGGTCGCGGTGAGGAAGTCCAGGCCGGCGGCGCGGGCCAGCGCGGCGACCTCGGCGGGGGTGCGGCGCCCGTCCGAGTACACGGTGTGGAGGTGGCAGTCGCCGCGGTACCAGGCGCGGCCGCGGCCCGCGGCCCGCTCCGGCGGGTACACGGGGCGGGGAGCCGGCGGCGCGGCGCCGAACCGGAGGGTGATCGTGACGCTGTACGGGAGCCCCTGCGGGGCCACGGTGTAGGGGGCGAGGACGACGTACCAGGTCCCGGCCTTCAGCGGCCCGGCGACGTAGCCGGGCGTCGCCTCGTCCGTACGGACGAAGAACTCCTTGCGCGCGCCGCCCGACCAGCCGCGGAAACCGTTCCCGCCGAGTGCGGTGCCGCGCTGGTCGAAGAGGCCGATGTCGAGGGCGTTGCCCTGGGTGCCGGCGGGGACGGCGGGCCGCTCGTAGGAGTACGCCACGTGGAGCTCGCGGACCCCGCGGGGCAGCTCGACGGGGAGGTACACGTAGTCGGGGGAGCCGGGCGGCAGGGTGCCGGTCACGGTCTCCGTCCGTTCGCCGTCCTCGGCGTGGGCGAAGCTCACACCGCTCAGCGTCAGGGCGGAAGCGATGCCTGTCGTGATGCCTGTCGCGAGGAGTACACGTCTGCTCGGTTCGCTCATGGAGGCACCCTGGTGCGTACCCGTGAACGCCCGGCCAACGCGGAACGCACTCGTGTCGCACCCCTCGGAAATCCGGGCCGTACGCCCTACCGTGCCGCTATGCGGATCTCGACCACGATCTTCCTGACCGACGAGACCATCAGCCCCGTGCGGCTCGCGCGCGAGCTCGAACAGCGCGGCTTCGGCGGGCTCTACCTCCCCGAGCACACCCACATCCCCGTCGCACGGGACACGAGCTACCCGGCGGGCGGCGAACTGCCCCGCGAGTACGGCCGCACCCTCGACCCGTTCGTGGCCCTCGGCCAGGCCGCGGCGGTCACCGAGCGCCTGGCGCTCGGCACCGGCATCACGCTGATCACCCAGCACGACCCGATCGCCCTCGCGAAGCAGATCGCGACCCTCGACCACCTCTCCGGTGGCCGCTTCACCCTCGGCCTCGGCTTCGGCTGGAACAAGGAGGAGGCCGCCGACCACGGCGTCGACTGGCCGACCCGCCGGGAGCTCGGCCGCGACCGGCTGAACCTGATGCGAGCCCTCTGGGCCCCCGAACCCACCGCGTACGAAGGCGAGTTCGGCCACTCGGTCCGCCCGTCCCAGGCCTGGCCGAAGCCGGCGGGCGGCGCGCCCCGCATCCTCCTGGGCGGCGCGGCGGGCCCGAAGCTCTTCGCGCAGATCGCGGCGCAGACGGACGGCTGGATGCCGATCGGCGGCCGGGGTCTGACGGAGTCCCTCCCGGTCCTGAAGGAGGCGTGGGAGCAGGCGGGCCGCGACCCGAAGACCCTGGAGATCGTCCCGTACGCGGTCCTCCCGACCCCGGGCAAGCTCGCGCACTACGCGGAACTGGGCTGCGAGGAGGTGGTCCTCCAGCTTCCCCCGGGGGACGAGGCGGAGGTTCTGCGGGTACTGGACGACTTCGCGCAGTACCTGTAGAACGCAAACGTTCTAATGGAAGTTCTGTTAGAGTCGCGCCATGGGTGAATCGACGTACGCGGCCGGCGAGGGGCCCACGCACACCAAGTCCGTCTCCTTCCACCTCGGCACCACGGAGGCGGTGAACGCCCGCGTCGGGTCCCGCGGCTTCTCCGCCTATGTGGAGCATGCCGTGCAGCGCCAGATCGAGCGGGACAACCTCGCCGAACTGGTCATGGCGAACGAGGAGATCCACGGCCCGCTGACCTCCGAGGACATCGAGGAGGCCCGCGCGGAACTGCGCGAGGCGCGGCGTCGCGCGTCCCAGGAGGGCGGGGAAGCGGAGGAGGCCGCGTGAGCGGCACCCTCGTACTCGACTCCGAAGGGCTCTCCCGGTACCTGCGAGGTGACCGCACCATGACGGCGCGCTTGGAGGCTGCGCGTCTCGACGACATGCGGGTCGTCGTCAGTGCGGTGACGATCGTCGAGGCCGACCCGAGCGGTGCGCACCGAGCGCGGATCTCCTGGGCTCTCTCCCGGCCGGCCGTCGAGCCGGTCACCAAGGAGATCGCGGCGGCGGCCGTCGGCCTTCTGGCCGGCATCGACAGCGGCGGCGGCCACAATTACGCGCTGGACGCCATCGTGGCCGCGACCGCGCGCGCCGCCCATCCGCCGGTCGTCCTGCTGACCTCCGACCCGGAGGACCTCGAACGGCTCTGTGGACCGGACATCGCCGTGCTCAAGGTCTGAAGGGTCTCCTGACCTTCCAGGGCCGCTCGTATGCTCGTTTCCATGACTGATCACCAGGCAGCCCGCCCCACCGCGAACGCCATGCGCCGTGCCCTCAAGCGCGCCAGGGACGGCGTCGCGCTCGATGTCGGTGAGGCGGCCGTGCTGTTGCGGGCGCGGGGGGAGGATCTGGCGGATCTGGTCGCGTCCGCGGGGCGGGTGCGGGACGCGGGCCTGGCGGCGGCCGGGCGTCCGGGGGTCATCACGTACTCGAAGAGCGTGTTCATACCGCTCACCCGGCTCTGCCGGGACAAGTGCCACTACTGCACCTTCGTCACCGTCCCGGGCAAGCTGCGCCGCGACGGCCACGGGATGTTCATGTCGCCGGACGAGGTCCTCGACATCGCCCGCCGTGGCGCGGAACTGGGCTGCAAGGAAGCCCTGATCACCCTCGGGGACAAGCCCGAGGACCGCTGGCCCGAGGCCCGCGAATGGCTCGACGCGCACGGCTACGACGACACCATCGCCTACGTACGGGCCATGGCCATCCGGATCCTCGAAGAGACCGGGCTGCTGCCGCACCTGAACCCCGGTGTCATGTCGTGGACCGACTTCCAGCGGCTCAAGCCCGTCGCCCCCTCTATGGGGATGATGCTGGAGACGACCGCGACCCGGCTGTGGTCGGAGCCCGGCGGCCCGCACTACGGGTCCCCCGACAAGGAGCCGGCGGTGCGGCTCAGGGTCCTTGAGGACGCGGGGCGGTCCTCCGTGCCCTTCACCTCGGGGCTGCTTCTGGGCATCGGGGAGACGCTGGAGGAGCGGGCGGAGTCACTGTTCGCGCTGCGGCGGGTCTCGCGCGCGTACCACTCCATTCAGGAGCTGATCATCCAGAACTTCCGCGCCAAGCCGGACACGGCCATGCGCGGCATGCCGGACGCCGAGCTCGACGACCTCGTCGCCACCGTCGCCGTCGCCCGCCACATCATGGGCCCCTCCGCCTGCCTCCAGGCCCCGCCCAATCTCGTCGACTCCGAGTACGAGCGCCTGATCGCCGCCGGCATCGACGACTGGGGCGGCGTGTCCCCGCTCACCATCGACCACGTGAACCCCGAGCGGCCCTGGCCCAGGATCGAGGAACTCGCGGAGAAGTCCCGGGCGGCCGGTTTCGAGCTGCGCGAACGGCTCTGCGTCTACCCGGAGTTCGTGCGCCGGGGCGAGCCCTGGCTCGACCCCCGCCTCCTCCCGCACGTCCGCGCCCTCGCCGACCCCGCCACCGGCCTGGCGAACCCCGACGCGCCGGTCCGCGGCCTGCCCTGGCAGGAGCCCGACGAGGCGTTCACCGCCACCGGCCGCACCGACCTGCACGCCACCATCGACACCACCGGCCGCACCCACGACCGCCGCGACGACTTCGACGAGGTGTACGGCGACTGGGACGCCCTGCGCGAAGCCGCCGCCCCCGGCATGGTCCCCGAGCGGGTCGACACCGACGTCCGCGAGGCCCTCGCCGTCGCAGCCGACGACCCCACGAAGCTCTCCGACGCCCAGGCCCTCGCCCTGCTGCACGCCGACGGCCCCGCCCTCGACGCCCTGACCCGCATCGCCGACGACGTCCGCAAGTCCGTCTCCGGCGACGATGTGACGTACATCGTCACCAGGAACATCAACTTCACCAACGTCTGCTACACCGGCTGCCGTTTCTGCGCCTTCGCCCAGCGCCGTACCGACGCCGACGCCTACACCCTCTCCCTCGACCAGGTCGCCGACCGCGCCGAACAGGCCTGGGACGTCGGCGCCGTCGAGGTCTGCATGCAAGGCGGCATCCACCCCGACCTGCCCGGCACCGCCTACTTCGACATCGCCCGCGCGGTGAAGAAACGCGTCCCCGGCATGCACGTCCACGCCTTCTCACCGATGGAGGTCGTCAACGGCGCCACCCGCACCGGCCTTTCGATCCGCGAGTGGCTCACGGCCGCCAAGGAAGCCGGACTCGACTCGATCCCCGGCACCGCCGCCGAGATCCTCGACGACGAAGTCCGCTGGGTACTGACGAAGGGCAAGCTGCCGACGGCGACGTGGATCGAGGTCATCACCACGGCCCACGAACTCGGCATCCGCTCCTCCTCCACGATGATGTACGGCCACGTCGACCAGCCCCGCCACTGGCTCGGCCACTTCCGTACCCTCGCCCGCATCCAGCAGGAGACGGGCGGTTTCACCGAGTTCGTCACCCTCCCCTTCATCCACACCAACGCCCCCGTCTACCTCGCGGGCATCGCCCGCCCCGGCCCCACCACCCGCGACAACCGCGCGGTCATCGCCATGGCCCGCCTCCTCCTCCACCCCCACATCCCCAACATCCAGACCAGCTGGGTGAAGCTCGGCACCGAGGGCGCGGCGGAGATGCTCCGCTCCGGCGCCAACGACCTCGGCGGCACCCTCATGGAAGAAACCATCTCCCGCATGGCCGGCTCCAGCTACGGCTCCTACCGCTCCATCCGCGACCTCGAAGCCATCGCGGAAGCGGCGGGCCGCCCGGCGAAGCCCCGGACAACCCTCTACGGCGAAGTACCGGAGGAACGGCAGCGCACGGCGAGGGCGTCGGACGGACACCTCCCGGAACTGCTGCCGGTCCTTCCCCAGGAGTAGCAGGCGTGGAACGCGGTCAAAAGTGGCCTGAAGGACGTCGGATCACATAACGTTCCGGCCCCCGAACGGACGTACCCGGTCCATTACAGTGCTGCGCAGACCGGTCTACGGGGGGAGGGCACGTCGTGGCCACGACAGCCGCGGCCGTGTGGGGCCGCGCCGAGCAGCAGGACTTCCGCGCCCGCGTACGGGGCTGTCTGCTCGGCGGAGCCCTCGGCGACGCCCTGGGCGCGGGCGTCGAGGGGCTCACCCTCGCCGAGATCAGGGACGCCCACGGACCTGACGGACTCGGCGAGCCCGCGCCCGCGTTCGGCCGTCGTGGCGCCGTCACCGCCGCCACCCAGATGGGGCTCTTCACCGTCGACGGTCTGATCCGCGCCCAGGTCCGCCGCGACACCGGCGCCTGGCACCCGCCCACCGACGTCCACCGGGCGCATCTGCGCTGGGCCGCCACCCAGCGCGACTGGGGCCCCGACGAGCGCCGCAAGGACAACGGCTGGCTCGCCCGCGAGGAATGGCTCTACGCCCGCCGCAACCCGTCCCGCGCCTGCCTCACCGGCCTCGGCGACGAGATCCTCGGCACCCTCGACAAGCCCAAGAACCCGGAGGCCGCCGACTCCGGCGCGCTCGTCCGCTCCGCCCCCTTCGGGCTGCTCGTCGGCTGGGAGCCGCAGCTCGTCTGCCAGCTCGCCGTGGAGTGCGCCGCCCAGACCCACGGCGCCCCGGCCGCCGGCCTCGCCGCCGGCGCCTTCGCGGTCGTCGTCCACGGCCTCGCGCGCGGCGGCTCCGTGGAGGCGGCCGTCGACCGGGCGCTCGGGCAGCTGGCGGCGCGCCCCGGCCACGAGCCGGTCACCGAGGCGCTGGGCCGCGCCCTCGGAGCCGTACGGGAGGGGATTCCCGACCCGGAGCGGGTGGCCGCCCTCGGCGCGGGGGAGGACCGGGCCGAGGGGCAGCTGGCGGCGGCGGTCTACTGCGCCCTGGTCGGCGAGGACGTACGGCACGGGCTGCGGCTCGCGGTGAACCACGACGGTCCTTCGGCGGTGACCGGGGCGCTCACGGGCGCGCTGCTCGGCGCCCTGCACGGCGAGACGGCCCTCCCGCCGGCCTGGCTGGCCGAACTGGAGGGCCGTGCGACGGTCCTGGAGCTCGCGGACGACTTCTCGATGGAGATGACCCAGGGGGCCGCCCTGCACAGCCCGACGGAGTCCTCGCCGGGCTGGCTCGCGCGCTATCCGAGGGGCTGACCGTCGCGTGACGCGAGGGGCTGACCGTCGCGTCACGCGAGGGGCTGGCCGGTGCGCTCGCCGCCCTGAGCGGGGATCGCGGCGCCGCCCTCGTCGTCCGGGTCCGTGCCGATCTTGTCCAGGAGCGCGTCCCGTTCCGGGGTGTCCTCGGGCCTGATGAAGCCGATGAGCACGTACAGGACGAGCGACGTGGCGAGCGGCGAGACGATCTGGATCTGGAGCTCGATGCCGTCGAGGCCGTAGTTGGTGAGCCAGAAGACGAAGAGTCCGGCGGCCCAGGAGACGAGCGCCGCCGTCGGGCCGGACTTCCGGAAGGCCTTCAGGAGACCCAGCATGAACGGGATGGCGATCGGGCCCATCAGACCGGCGACCCACTTGATGACGACGGTGATGATGTCCTTGAAGGTGGGCGAGTTGACCTGGGTGGCGACGGCCATCGACAGCGCGAGGAAGGCGATCGTCGACCAGCGCGCGGCCACCAGACCGGCCCGCTGTGTCCAGCTCCGCGCGGTCTTGCTGAGGACGGGTGCGATGTCCCGGGTGAAGACGGCCGCGATGGCGTTGGCGTCGGAGGAGCACATGGCCATGGTGTGCGAGAAGAAGCCGACGATGACCAGACCGAGGAGGCCGTGCGGCAGGAGTTGTTCGGTCATCAGGGCGTACGAGTCGGAGGCGTCGGGCTTCTTCGGGTCGACGAGCAGTGGCGCGACCCACATGGGGAAGAAGAGGACGAGCGGCCAGACGAACCAGAGGACGGCGGAGAGGCGCCCGGAGCGGGTGGCCTCGCGGGCGTTGGGGGTGGCCATGTAGCGCTGGGCCTGGTTCCACATGCCGCCGCTGTACTCGAAGGTCTTGATGAAGAGGTACGCGAGCAGGAAGGTCAGCGTGTACGGGCCGGCCGTCGGCGCGGTGTGGCCCTGGAGCTCCGGCCGGTCCCAGACGTCCCACAGCGCGCTGATCCCGCCGAGCTTGGCGAGGACGGCGACGAGCATCGCGATGCCGGCGAAGAACTGGATGATGAACTGGCCGAGTTCGGTGAGCGCGTCGGCCCAGAGGCCGCCGACCGTGCAGTAGATGCCGGTGATCACGCCGGTGATGAGGATGCCCTGGTTGAGGGAGATCCCGGTGAAGACGGAGAGCAGGGTGGCGATCGCGGCCCACTTGGCGCCGACGTCGACGATCTTCAGGAGGACGCCGGACCAGGCGAGCGCCTGCTGGGTGGGGAGGTTGTACCGGTTCTTCAGGTACTCCAGCGGGGAGGCCACGTGGAGCCGGGAGCGGAGCCGGTTGAGGCGGGGCGCGAAGAGATGGGCGCCGATCGCGATCCCGATCGCGATCGGGAAGGACCAGGTGACGTACGACGTGACGCCGTAGGTGTAGGCGATGCCGGCGTATCCGGTGAACATCACCGCGCTGTAGCCGGACATGTGGTGCGAGATGCCGGAGAGCCACCAGGGCATCTTGCCGCCGGCGGTGAAGAAGTCGGAGACGTTGTCCACGCGCTTGTGGGACCAGACGCCGATCGCGACCATCACGCCGAAGTAGCCGATGAGCACGGCCCAGTCGAGACTGTTCATTGAGCCCCCTCCAAGGGGTCCGGTCCGCCTTGTGAACGCCGTTCATGGTGTGGCGAGTTACAAGGCAGGGACAATGCAATGGAGGGTCAAGGGACAGTAAAATCGTTCTGTTTACTGACCCTTGTTCATGTCTATGAACTTGTCCGGGGTGGAATCAGAAGGTTCCGATGGGTTTCAGCGCATCAGCTCCCCGGCGTTCACGAGCAGCGACTGACCCGTGATCGCCCGCGCCCGGTCCGAGGCGAGGAAGGCTGCCGCCTCCGCCACGTCCCCGTCCGTCGCGAGCTCCGGAAGTGCCATCCGCTCGGTGAGCCGGGCGAGCACCTCCGCCTCCGGCACCTTCTCGGTGTGCGCGGTGAACTGGACGAAGGCCTGCACCGGCGGCCCCCACATCCATCCCGGCAGGACGGTGTTGACCCGGATGCGATACGGCCCGAGCTCGTGCGCGAGCGAGTACATCGCCGAGGTCAGTGCCCCCTTCGAGGCCGCGTACGCCGCCTGGCGCACCTGTGTGGGCGCGGCCACGGCCGACTGCGTACCGATGAGGACGACCGACCCCCCGCGCGCCTTGAGCGCCGGCAGGCAGGCCCGGGTCATCCGCAGGGTCCCGAGCAGATTGACGTCCAGGACGCCCTGCCAGGTGGCGAAGTCGGCGTCCTCCAGGCCGCCGAAGCAGGAGTCCCGGGCGGCGACGTGCACCACCGCGTCGATCCCGCCGAAGCGCTCGGTCGCGAGAGCGGCGAGGGCCTCGCACTGCCCCTCGTCGGTGATGTCGGTGGCGCGGTACGCGGTACGGCGGCCCGCCGGGTCGATCTCGGCGGCGGACTTGGCGAGGTTGGCCTCGGTACGGGCACCGAGGACCGCGTTGCCCCCGTCCCGTACGACCGTCTCGGCGATGCGGTGACCGAGCCCGGCACCGACACCCGACACGACGACCGTCTTCCCCTGGAGCAGCATCCGGGTCCTCCCTGGGCCTGTTCATGAATCTGACGGTCCGTCAGAGTAGGGCGGAGCCGTCGACAAGGGAAGACAACGGAAGGGGAACGAGGATGAGCGAGGAGACGCGGAGCGAGACGTACGCGGAGCTGGCCGCGGTCGGCCCGTACGGGGTGCGGCCCGGCCACGCGCTGATCACCATGGTCGAGCCGCATCCGGGCCACGAGTACGCGTACAACCGCTGGTACGAGGACGACCACTACTACGCCGGCGCCATGGCCATGCCCTGGATGTACGCGGGCCGCCGCTGGGTCGCCACCCGGGAGCTCCAGCAGTTGCGCCGGCCCGAGAAGTCGGCGGTCGCCCAGCCCGTCACTGCGGGCTGCTACCTCTCCACGTACTGGATCACCGAGGGCCGCTACGACGACCACATGAAGTGGACCGTCGGCATCAACAAACGCCTCAACCGCGACGCCCGCGTCCACCAGGAACGGACCCATGTCTTCACCGCGTTCCAGGACCACGAGGCGACCGTCTACCGCGACGGGGCGGCCGGCCCGCGCGACTTCCACGCCCTCGACCACCCCTACGCCGGGCTGATCCTCCAGGTCGTCGACACGGAGGGCCCCGAGGAGCGGGCGGCCCTCCTCGAACGACTGCGGAGCAGGGAACTGCCCCGGCGCCTCACCGGCTCACCGGCGGCGATGGTCACGATCTTCCGCCCGACCCCGCTGCCGGGCGACCGCATGACGTACGTGAAGCAGGTCGAGGGCGTCGACACCCGGCTGACCCTGCTGTGGTTCCTGGAACGGGACCCGAGGGAGTGCTGGACGGAGCACTTCGGGGACCTGGAGTCGCTGGGGGCGGGCCGGGTGGAGCTGATGGCGCCCTTCATCCCGACGGTGCCGGGGACGGACCGGTACGTGGACGAGCTGCGGTAGCGGGCCGGACGTACCGGAAAAGGCCGAGCCCCCTCGGCCAGGACGGCGGACCGGTCGAGAGGGCTCTTTCGTGCTGCTGGTACTGCTCGTGATGACGGCTCGAGCGGCGGGGCTCAGAGGGCCCCGTTGCTCACCTCGCCGACGAAGGCGTTCCACGATCCCGGTCCGAAAGAGAGGGAGGGACCCTCGGGGGCCTTGGAGTCGCGCACCGCGATCGCGGCCACGAGGGGGGACTTCACTTCGACGCAGGCCCCGTTCCCTCCGGAGTACGAGGACTTCGTCCAGGTGTCGGTGCCACCCTGAATAATCGCCATGCTGCTCAGCTCCGGTTCTGCCAGTGGGTGTGTATCGCGCCAACGTTCTTGCCGGCGTGATCGACGCTACTCGCCGGCCCCGTCCGGCGGGACCGGCGTTCACACGTCCGAGTGGCATATTCCAACTGAGCTTCCGTGGGAGCGAGTACGGGGTGTACGGTGCTCAGCCCTTGGAGTGCTTCTTCACCATCTCCGAGATGAAGTCGCGGGTCTGCTCGACGTTCAGCGCCTGCGCCCTGAGGTGCTCGTACATGACGCTGTACTTGCCGACGTCCTGCGCCTTCTCCAGGTACAGATCGCTCGTCACGCCCTCGATGTAGACGACGCTGGAGTCGGACGTGTCCGGGAACTCCAGGATCGAGTACTGCCCGCTGATCCCCGGATGCGCGCCCATCTCGAACGGGATCACCTGCACGGTGACGTGCGGCAGGTGCGACTGCTCGATGAGGTGCTCCAGCTGCTCCACCATCAGCTGCCTGCTGCCGACGATCCGGTGCAGCGCACCCTCGTCGATGACCGCCCACAGGCGCAGCGGACGCTCCTCGTCCCGGATCCGCTCCTGGCGGCGGGTGCGGACGGTGACCCGCTTGTCGATGTCGGTCGGTGTCGACTCCGGCATCGCACCGGAGATCACGGCCTCCGCGTACGCGGGGGTCTGGAGCAGTCCGGGGATGATCTGCGACTCGTACATCCGCAGGCTCTCCGCGTCCGTCTCCAGACCGATGTAGACGCTGTACGGGATGTCGCCGAAGGCGTGCCACCAGCCCTGCTGGCGCGAGTCCTTGGCCATCTGCATGAGCGAGTCGACCATGCGCTCGTCCTCGACCTCGTACACGCCGCACAGGTCGCGCACATCGCGCTGGCTGATGGAACGGCGGCCGTTCTCCAGCCGGCTGATCTTGGACTGGGAGACGAGAAGACGCTCGGCGACCTGCTCGGCCGTCATGTTCTTCGCTTCCCGGAGCTTGCGCAGCTCCTGGCCCAATCGGCGTCGCCTGACGGTGGGGTTGACGTTGGACGCCACGGAAACTGCACCTCCGGCTGTCTGCTGCGTAGCTGTGGGTATCTACCGCTTGGCAGACTGCCACCAAAGGCCAGGCGTGCGCTGGAAAATGACCACAACGTATGCACGGCGGAACGCCGGAGACGCCCGGGACGCGCGTGTGCGGGGCGGCCGTCCAGACCGCCCCGCACACTTGTGCGGCTCCCGGGATGGTTCTCTTGTGCGCTGTTGTGCGCTGTTCTTCTTCGGTTCTACGCGTGGGATGCCTAGTGCGCCGCCGCGCGGGCCATGTTGCCGCGAGGCTGCGCCGGGACACCCGCGGCGCTCCGGCGCGGCTGTGCAGCCGCGCCGTTCTGGACGTCCATCACGGCGTGCGCCACGAGTCCGCCCATCGGGTCGTGCCGGATCAGATCGCGCAGCCGGGACCGCGACGACCGTCCTTCGTTGCCGGGGTAGAGGTGCTTCCCGAGACCGACCGCGTGGGCCAGCGCGGCAAGCGCCGCGGTCCGCGGGTCCGGCGGTACGCCGGTGCGGATCGCACTGTCCAGCCGGGAACGGATCTCCCGACTGATCGCCGTGTCCGTCGCCTGGTAGCGAGTCGTCGGCAACACCCCGCACATCTGGCCCTCCACGGCATGCACCATGCCGCATCGCTCCAGATGCGAGAGATACGTCTGGCGGAGCCCCAGTCGGGGCCCGCCGATCCAGTGGACGGCCCGAACCGGACTGCCGCGCCTGCGCAGCAGTTCCAGTGCGGAGTCCAAGGTCGGATCTCCGGTCGGCCGTGGCATCACCACGGCGATACGATCCCCGTCAGGGGCTATCCGGCCTGCCAGCGCCAGCTCCACTAGCTGTGCTCCGGCCAGGCCGAGGTCGAGCGACTGCGGCTGCGCTGTGGTACCCGTGGTCGGGTCCAGAGCGAGCAGCAGAAGCTCCTCCGGAATGGTTCTGCGGCTCCTGCCCATCCATGCCTCCCCGCGTGGATGAATGACAGGGTGACCCCTCTCACATTCATCTGTCGAGAGTGCCTGGGTGGTTCATCCGGGAACCAGTAGGTATGTCGTTCTCGTCTAGCACGGGGGCCAAGGGGTTCACACAGGACACTGGTACACGGACCGGTCATGGTCCGTACGTACGCACGACGCATGGAGGAGGCACGGTGGCGGGCGAGTCCCCCGACAAGGCGGAGCAGCAGGGGTCGTCTCAGGAGACGACGGCCTCGGGCGGCGGCGGCAGGGATCCTCGGCTTTCCGTGCTCCATAAGTCGGACGCCTCGTCGGCGGCTTCGGTTTCGTCGCCGCCGGCATCGGCGGTGCAGGTGGACCAGCCGACGGCCGTCTTCAAGACCCTGGCGCCGCGGACCCCGGAGGACGACGCACCGGCGGCTGCGCCGGAGCGGTCGGAGCAGTCGGAGGCGGAGCCGGAGCCGGAGAAGGCTCCGGAGTCCGAGAGCGACCGTCTGAAGGCCGCGGTGGCGGCGTGGGTGGCGACGGCGGAGGACGCGCCCGAGGAGTCCGAGGAGTCCGAGGAGTCCGACGAGGACGACGACGAGGACGAGCCGGAGGGCGACGCGGCGGAGTCGGACGAGTCCGCTGAGGACGAGCTGGAGCCGGAGGACGAGGAGTCCGTGGAGCCGAAGGCGACCACGGAGCCGTTCACGGAGAAGTCCTCCGCGGAATCCTGGTTCGCGGCGCGGAAGCCGGCGGCGGACGAGGAGCCCGCGACCGAGGAGCCCGCCGACACCCCCGCCGAATCCGCCGAGTCTGCCGACTCCGGCGACGGCGTCGACGACGAGCCGGTCGATCAGCCGACGACCATGTTCAAGGCCGTCCGGCTGCCGGTGGACCAGCCCACGACCGCCCTGAAGCTCCCGTCGTCCCTGACCGGCAACGGCAACGGCAACGGCACCGGGGATACGGACAGCGAGCGCACCAGCACCTTCCTGCCGCTGCGGGCGGACATCCCGGCCGAGCAGAAGGCTCAGAAGGCCCAGGCGGCCGCGGCGGCCCCCAAGGCGCCCGAGGCTCCCCGGCCCGCCGCCTCCGCCCCCGTACAGCCGAAGGCGCCCTCGGCGTCGGCGCCCACAGCCGCGCCCGCCCCCGCATCCGCTCCCGCTCCCGCGCTCTCCGAGCCGGAGCGGACGCGGCAGCAGCCGCTCCCGCCGCTGCCCCCGCTCGACCTGCTCGCCGAGCTGACGAACACCCCGCCCCCGCCGCCGACTCCGCTGCGGACGACCGTGCGTCGGGTGCGGATCTGGACCCCGCTGATCGTGCTGATCCTGATCGTCTTTGCGATCGTGCAGATGGTCCGCCCGCTGCCCGCGCCCGTGCTGACGCTCACGGCCGCGCCGACCTTCACCTTCGGCGGCGGTGAGCTGAAGCTGCCGTTCCCGACCGAGGGGCAGGGCGCCGTCGAGGTCGAGGGCGTCGGATCGATGGGTACGTACGGGGCGCAGAAGCCGGCCCCGATCGCGAGCGTCACGAAGACGATGACGGCGTACGTGATCCTCCGTGACCACCCGCTCAAGGGGAGCCAGAAGGGCCCCGAGATCGAGATCGACCAGAAGGCCGCCGATCAGGGCAAGGCGGAGCACGAGTCGACGGCGCCGGTCCAGCAGGGTCAGACGTACACGGAGAAGGAGCTCCTGGAGCTCCTCATGATCCCCTCCGCGAACAACGTGGCCCGGCTGCTCGCGCGCTGGGACGCCGGTTCGGAAGCCGCGTTCGTCGAGAAGATGAACGCCGCCGCGAAGGACCTGGGCATGACCCAGTCCACGTACACCGACCCGTCGGGTCTGCTCGACAGCACCGTGTCGACCCCGCAGGACCAGCTGAAGCTGGCGAAGGCGGTCATGCAGTACGACGTGTTCCGCGAGATCGTGAACATGCCGAACGTGACGGTGGACGGCATCCCCGGCCGGATCGAGAACAACAACAACATCCTGCTCAAGCCGGGTGTCAGCGGCATCAAGACCGGCTCGTCGACCCCGGCGGGCGGCAATCTGCTCTGGTCGGCGAACACGGTCGTCGACGGCAAGAACCGGCGCATCCTCGGCATCGTGATGGGCGCGAAGGACGCGGAGCAGCTCGGCCAGAAGCTCCAGCTCGCCATCGACAACAGCTACAAGCTGATCCAGCAGGCCCAGAAGGACGTCACCTCGGCGGCCGTCGTCCGCAAGGGCCAGGTCCTCGGCTACGTGGACGACGGCCTCGGCGGCCGGACGCCGGTCGTGGCGACGAAGGAGCTCAAGGCGATCGGCTGGCCGGGCCTCCAGGTGAAGCTGGCGCTGACGGACGGCGGCAAGGCCGTCCCGCACACCGGCAAGGCGGGCGACATCGTCGGCCAGGTGTCGATCGGCACCGGCGCCGGCAAGGTCAGCTCCCCGGTCGCGCTGAAGACGGACCTGGCGGAGCCGGGCTTCGACAAGAAGCTGACCCGCGTGGGCTGAGCGGCCACCCACTCGGCTGGGTTCCCCGAGTTCTCCGGGGAGCCCAGCTGTTAGCGTTTTCCTGGGGACGAGTACGACGCGTGACAACCGCGCGAGATGCGAGATGCGAGACGGGCAGCACGGGAAAGGGCCGCAGTGACCACCGCCGAGCCGACACGCGCCGACCGCGCGGACTCAGCCCCTGACTCCGACCACGCCGACGGTCGTACCGATGGCCAAGCCGACACCGCGACAGCAACCGACGCCACCGACGACGACGCGTCTCCTGATTCGCTCCCGCGAATAGTGCTTCCGGCGCAGCGGCCCGCCCCGGCGTCCACCGCCCCGGCCCCGGCCCCGCGGCGGAAGCGCCGCTACACGGTCATGGCGGCCACCGGCCTCGCGGCCGTCACCCACATCCTGTGGTTCTTCTTCTTCGCGAACAGCGGCGGCGACCTGGCGGCGCAGGACGCATGGGCCGAGTTCGTCGGCCGGCACCCGGACTCGGCGTACAACCTGGCCTGGTACGGCGGGATGCACCCGGTCTCGTACAGCGTCGTGTCGCCGTATCTGATGTCGATGCTCGGCGTGCGCAGCACGATGATGGTCGCGGGGACGCTGTCGGCGGGGCTGACCGCGCTGATCCTGGTGCGGGTGCGGGCGGTCCGTAACCCGCTCGCGTGCTCGCTCGCGGGCGTCTTCGCGTTCCTCTGCAATGCCCTGTCGGGGCGGGTGACCTTCGGTCTCGGCATGATGTTCGCGGTCGGCGCGGTCGCGGCGGTGTTCTGCTGGCCGCACCGCTGGCGCCGCAAGCGCTGGGCGAAGGCCGCGGTGGCGGCGCCGCTCGCCGGCCTGGCGACGGCGTGCAGCCCGGTGGCGGGTCTGTTCCTGGGGGTCGCGGCGGCGGCTCTCTTCCTGAACCGCCGGCGGCCGGGTGCGTACGCGCTGGGCCTGGCGCCGGTGGCGGTCGTGGCGCTGTCCTCGTGGCTGTTCCCCTTCTCGGGCACGCAGCCGATGGCCTTCGGCTCGACGGCGCTGCCGCTGCTGTTCGGCGTGCTGACCTTCCTCCTCGTCCCGAAGGACTGGCGGACGGTCCGCACCGCGGCGGCGGTGTACACGATCGGCACGCTGCTGACCTGGCTGATCGACTCGCAGATCGGCTCGAACATCTCGCGGCTCCCGATGCTCTTCGCGGGCGTCGTGCTGCTGGCGGCCCTGCCGTACACGGCGCCGCGCTCACGCCGCTGGTACGCGCTGGTAGTGGCCTTCGTCGGCCTGAACTTCTGGATCGGCTTCAAGGGCGTCGACGACGTGATCCGTACCGCCCCGGACGCCTCCTGGGCGCGCGAGCTCGCGCCGCTGATCAACCAGCTCCAGGTGCGGGACGCGCGCAAGGCGCGGGTGGAGGTCGTACCGGCGTCGAGCCACCGTGAGTCCTCGGCGCTGAGCCCGTACATCAACCTGGCGCGGGGCTGGAACCGTCAGGCGGACATGGAGCGCAACCCGCTCTTCTACGACGACACGCTGAACTCCGTGAACTACGAGGACTGGCTCCACCGCTGGGCCGTCCACTTCGTGGTGCTGCCGACGGGCGCGCCCGACTCGGGCGCGGAGCAGGAGGCGGAACTGGTCGACGAGGGCCTGCCGTACCTGAAGCAGGTCTGGTCGGACGAGAACTGGCGCCTGTACGAGGTCGCGAACCCGACGCCGCTCGCGAACCCGCCGGCGGTGGTGCAGAGCGCGGAGGAGAACGAGGTCGTGATCCGCGTCGAATCCCCCGGCCGGGTCCTCATCCGCGTCCCGTACTCCCCGTGGCTGGCCCTGGTGGACGAGAACGGCGGCAAGATCGAATCCCCGCAGGAGACGGAGGCGTCGAAGCTGGCCCGCGAGGAGTCGGACACCGAGCTCCCGAAGGTCTTCGCCAACGAGGAGGGCTGCCTCTTCAAGACGGAGGCGGACGCGGAGGGCGACGAATGGACGGAACTGGTCGCCCCGAAGGCCGGCGTCTACCGCCTGGCGGCCCCGTACAAACTCTCCCGGGGCACACCGTGCCCGGAAGAACTCCGCTGACTCCGGTGACTCTCCGCTGATCCGAAGCCGGCGCTAAGGGCGCCGGTATCCGACCGGCCGATCCGGCGTCGCCGTCACGGGTACCGATACCCGGCCAGCATCCGCCGCATGGCGAAGGCGTGCCCACGGCTCCCGATGACGAGCGCCCGGTAGACCCGCCCGGCCGCCCCGGGAAAGACGGCGCGGGTCTCGGCGCGCAGCCGGCAGCGCCCGTCCGTCAGCTCCTCGACCCGGAAGACGAGGCTGTACGAGGAGAACCGGTGCCGCCCCTCCAGCGCCAGCTCCCGTCCCGCCACGAGCCCGGCGACCCGGAACCCGGGAAACTCCGACCCCACGCCGAGCGGCCGGACCCCACCGTGCTCCCGGGGAACGGCCCCAACGAGCCGCGCGTACCGCGCCCCACCCCCCGTGGAAAGCGACCGCCCGACCCCCACCAGCAACCGCCGCCACAACTCCTCGACCCCGGCGTCCACGACGACGACATGCTCGTCGACGAACGGCAACACACTCACGGAGCCTGCCTTCGGTCGGCTGCGGGACATCAGGGGGATGCTACGACGACCGTCAGGAGGCAGGACGGGGTACGACGACAAAGACCACCTGGTGACATCACCAGATGGTCTTCTCGCTTGTGCCCCCGGCAGGATTCGAACCTGCGACACCCGCTTTAGGAGTTCGATCCTACGCCCGTAGCCGGGCATGGACCGCTACTGACGGCTGCTGCGGACAGCCGGGAACGACCGTCGCCATCCACCGTCGTTGATGTCAGCCGTGGATGTCAGACCGGCCTGACATCCTGCGCCCGTGAGAATGACATGGGCCGACTTCTGGGCACTGATGGCCACCCTGAACGGCGAAGCAACCGAAGAGAGCTGCCAGCGCCTCGCTGAGGAACTGAGCCGCCGCTCCGTCCCCGACATCATCGGTTTCGCGGAGCGTAACGCCGAGGCTCTGTACCGCTTGGACCAGGAGAAGTTCGGCACCCTGCCGGTGGTCGACCTGACGGCCCGGTACGGCAGTCCCTTCCCGCAGTCGGCCGACGTGTTCCTGTACGCACGCTGCGCCGTGGTGGCCGCGGGGCAAGCTGTGTGGGAGAGCGTCTTCTTCGACGTCGACAAGTTCACCCCGTACACCGCCAGCGAGTGCGACGGCGAGTGGCTGCTGTACGTGCCGGACAAGGCGTACGAGCTGGCCACCGGCGAGGAGTGGGACCGCTCAACCCGGTACTGCTTCGAGAGCTACTCCAACCGAGACGGTTGGCCAGACCTGCGGAGCTGAGACGAGCTACCGCCTGATCGGGATAGCGGCATCTTCGGGCTCGTCGGAGGCACGCCGTGCGGTCACCAGGTAGCCCGCGAAGCCAACGTCCGGCCTGGCCTTCGCCCACCCGTCCGCCGCCTTGACCGGGACCAGAACGGTCGTGCCCGGAACGGGGTAGTTCGCCTTGTCCGTGGCGCCCGGGGGTACCCCGTAGCGGCAGTGCACCTCGACGATCGACACCACCTCCACCGAGGTGGGTGTGTGCCCCTCCCCCTGGCCGTGGTGCTCCTCGCGGAAGTCGATCTCATCCGCACGTTCGCCACCGACGATGTCGGCGTAGTCCTCCGGATCGACCTCCAGCAGCGTCCACGAGACGACATCCCCTGGCGCGAAGCTTTCTCCGCAGCACTGCATCTGCCAGTCATCGACCCAGATCGTCAACGTCATGCCGCCATTGTCTGTCGCCCCGGGGCCTGTTGTTGTCGACGGTGGGCGTCAGCGAACCAGGTTGGGGATGGGGCAGCGCTCCAGCGGTTCGTCCTGGCGGTCGGCCCAGTGCCACCAGAGAACTCGGTCCGGGCAACGCCACAGGGAACGACAGACTCGCTTCTCGTCCTCTTCGCGCAGGCAGAGGACGTATCCCTTCCACTCCATGGACCGATCCCACTCGGGGCAGCGGAGGGGCCAGTCAGCCATTGCGTGCAACCTGTCTCAGTCGTTCTGTCAGTGGTCGGTCGTAGCGTCCGTCAGCTGATGGGGATCTCATAGACGATCTCGCACAGTGCTGCGGGCACAACGATGTCCGCAGTTTCCACGGGCCGTCCTTGGTCGCTGTAGTAGGTCCGCCGGATGTGCGTGACGAGCGCGGCCTTCTGGATCCCAAGGAGCGACGCTTCCTCAGCGGTCGCCTGCCGCGGCTCGGGCTGCTCGACGGCGTGGCTGATGGTGACGCCGATCTGGGCCATCCGGTTCACGACGCCGGCCCCGGCATGAGGCCCACCCTCAGGAAGGACGACGAGGGTCCCGCCGGTGAGGTCGTACGGCTCCCAGCTCGTCGACAACTGCACGGGCCGCCCGTCGGCGAGGAACTCGTACACGGTCCGGACACACAGCTCGCCCTCACCGATCCCGAGCCGCGCAGCGATCTCCGCCGGCGCGGGCACCTTGGCATCGGTCCGGCTCTCCCAGCCGCCATTCCGCCCCACGGCCTTCATGTCGGCCCGGAAGGGCGATCCGTCGGGCTGCTCGCGCGCCGCAGACCGAACCATCCGCACCCGCTGCCGGGGCTCGGCCACGTAGGTCCCAGACCCGGCCCGCCCCTCCAGCACGCCCTGGGAGATCAACAACTCCTGGGCCCGGCGAACGACGTTCTCGCCCACCCCGCACTCCTGGCCGATCTGGGCCCGAGAGGGCAGCCGGTCACCAGGAGTCCACTCGTGCTCCGCGATCCGCCGCCGGAGTACGTCGGCGATGTGGAGGTAAGGCGGCTGCTCAGGCATATGGAAAATCTAGTCCACTAGCTCTAATCTAGTTAACTAGCTTCACTGAAAGTGATCGCCGGTGACGGAGGCTTCCCTGTGCCTGCTCCAGAAGTAAGCGCGGAGGCCCTGGCTGCCCGGCTGTCAGCCGCCGGACTCACCACACGGACGGAAGCGCACCCCTGGCACACATCGATCGAAGCGGAGGTACCGGAATCCCTCCCCGCCGAGACATGGCGGGAGGTCTTGGAAGTCGTGGCGGCGGCAGACCGATTCGGTCTCCTGGCCACCAGCCTGGGCGGCCGCACCCTATGGGCCGTCGTGAACAAAGTGGTCCCCGCGACGGGCGATGTCCGGGGACCTGGCCATCAGCGATAGGAGCTGATCAGCGTGCTCAACCGTATCCGCCGCGCCATCACGCGCACCAGAGAGCGATACGCCCAAGAGGCCCGGCACCGCGAGGTGTTAAGGCTGACCCGTCCGCCGCTTGTCCTGCCCAACCCGTCCGATGAACTGACGCTGCTCCTGCGACGGCTCGGAGATCGCACGGACTTCCTCCCGGGAGAGGCGACGGCTCTCGTCCGTCCGTACGTCCTGGCCGTCGAGCAACGCACCCGGCAGAGCTCGGCGCCGGTCCCGCACCACATCCTCGCCCACACTTGCTTTGCGCCGGCGGAGACCCTCGGATGACCCGTGTCCCCTTGGCAGCAGCCACGCCCTACGAGTCCAGCGCGTGCCGGATCGGCACCCACCAGGAGTGCGCACACTCCTCTCCGACGACGGCGCCAATCGGCATCCCAGTCATCTATGAGGCGTGCGCCTGCTCCTGCCACCGCGCGACCACGTCACCGGAGGCGACATCGTGAACGGCTTCCCCCCGGGTGGCGCACTCGCCTCCCCGGTCGAGATCACCACGGCCACCGTGCAGCGCGGCGACGTCATCCAGATCGGCGGCCAACCGTGCCGAGTAGCTGACCTCCGCCAACTCCCCGGCGGCGCCAAGCGCCTCCTCTTCGAATCGGGCGAACTCCTGACGATGCACACCCGTACGCGCTTGATCGCCGTACGCGTGCTCAGAAGGTGGTGATCGACCCAATGCGGTCCCTCCGCCACACCATCGCCGACGACCTCCGGTCCCAGATCACCACCGGCGAACTCACGGCCGGCACCCGCCTTCCCTCGGAGCCCCAGCTCGCCACGCACTACAAGGTCAGCACTCCAACCCTGCGGAATGCCCTGGCACTCCTCCAGGCCGAGGGCCTGATCGAGAAGATCCACGGCAAGGGCAACTTCGTCCGCCACCCCCTCCGCAGACTCACGTACACCGGAGGCCGCCTCACCCCGGACGGAGACCTCCACGTCACGATCCGCACGACCAACCTCCGAGCGCGCGGACACCTGATCCCCCTACTCAAGGTCCCGTCGCGGGCGCTGCTGACGGAGTTCTTCTGCGTCACTCATCAGGGGGAGTCGCCGCACAGCCTGGCCCGCATCTACGTCCCTCGCGACCTGGCGCCCGCGGAGCTCCATTGGCACCGATCCGGCGTGAGCCAAAGCCGAGACCGGGTCAGTGCCCGCCTCCCCACCCCCGAGGAAGCCTCAACTCTTCGCATCAGCTCGGCGCTGGCCGTCCTCTCGATCACTCGCGTGTCGACCGACAACACCGGCCGTGTGGTCGAGGCAGCACTTCTGGTCCTTCCCAGCGACCGCACGGATGCGCTCTTCGACACGCACCACGTAACCAACGAGAAAGGACAGGAAGGATGACGCTCCACAACGAACTCCGTCTCCTGCCGTGGTCGAGCCCCGACGGCAAGCCCTGCTATCTGAGCACCGACGACGAAGACAGCCACCTGTCGCGCCTAGCCGATAGCACCGAAGCGATCCAACTCTGTGACGCGGCTGAACTCGTGGCGCATGCTCTGGAAGTCATCGGCAACGAGGGGACGGAGTCTGACGAGTTGCGTAGCCTGTCGGCCGACCTGGTCGAGGCCCTGCGGGACACACTCCGCGTAGCGACGAGCCGTGGCTATCGCCTGCAAGCACCCGGCTTCGCCGATCGCACAGGCAAGGATGCCCCGCGGCAGTCGGCTGCAGCGTTCGGCTAGCGGCAACGAGCACCATGCTGCAGAGAGCCCCTGCCTGACGGCCGGGGCTCTCTGCAGTTGCCGCACCGCGCGTACGGCTCCGGAAGCGCAGTGTGTTACCACCTTCGCCTGGTCACGGACTGGCGCTTCTCTTTCTATAGAGCTGATTGCTGACGGCATCGACTACCAGATTACGGATGGTCTCGATTATCGAGATCACCTCATAGTGCAGCTCCTCGTAACCTACGTGGTCAAGTGCAAGGAACTCCCCATGTGCAATTTTATTGCGGGAGGTGAGGAGAGAGTGGTCGATTAGCATCGTCTTTGTTTCGAACGGCGCCGGGCTTAGACCGAGTGACGTCATGAGGTCAAAGAGGACGTCGCTATTTAGGTTCGACTGTGTGTCGATTCCATCCCTTGAAGGGATGAAGGGGCGATCGTCTCTGGTGTCGCGCAGCATGGTGATGCGCCTGACGGACCGCCGGGAGGCTGTGAGGTTTTGCTCCTTAGCGATGGCCGCCTCTATTGCGAGTGCGACGAAGCAGTCTTGAAGCTCAGAGTTCTTTAGTTTGCGGCGCGCGACATATTGTAGATAGTTCGAGAGTGATTTCTTTGCGTAGCCTTCCCAGTGTGCGTATAGGAGGGCGACGCCTGCACGGCATAGACCAGTTCGGCTGGGTCCGCGCGCGGCGCGAATTTGGCTGAGGATGCTATGCATCTCGATGCGGCGCCACGCCAGATCCTCATCCAATGCGTCTTCGAGCTCTCCAGGTGTGCGCATTCCTATCCCTGAAAGATTCTTTCGCCCACCTCTACCATGTATGGGATACGCCTGTTTGTGCGCTTCCCCCCGCCGCTTCGTTGGGTGAATACTGAATCCTGCCAGACGCGCTTAACTCGGTCGCGAACCATTTGCAGCCGGTCATGCTCCTCGGGTACGTCCCGCCAGAACTCGTAATTCCGGGCGATCCCGCTGGTGACGGCCTCAAAGGCTGAAACGCTAAAGGCTCCGGCGAACCGATCGCCGTCTCCGTAGTAGCGGCGAAATGACTTCTCTCCTAGTGCTTCCTTTAGGAGCGAAAAGACGAAGCGAAAACGTTCTGCCTCCTTTTCTCTATCAAAGGTGGGGTCCGCGACGAACTCTCTCATCTGATCAGTGAGGAACTCTCCGAAGTCTCCCATCTCGCGAAGCTCGGACATTGTTGCGCGGGCGCAGGCGAGGTATCGTAGAATGTTCTCGGTTCCGTACGATTCCCTTTCCTTTCTTTCCGTAATGTCGACAACGCTCGTGTAGTAGCCTTGTGCCGCGAGGTCGTCAAGCCACCTTGAAAAGCTTGGGTCAAGCATTACGGCAAGACAGTTTCGAGCTTCTTGCTCTGACAGGCGAGTGCCGCTGTTAAGCCTCTGGAAGAGGTCGAATTTTGCCTGATCGTCGCTCTCTTTCTGCACGATTTGGAAATCGAGGCGTGCGCGCTTAAAGACTCGACGTTGCGCTTCCGAGAGTTCTACGATATCCGATGGGTCGATTTCTGAGTCCGGTGAAATGGCCTCGGTGTCCCAGGTGACCCCGGAGAGTGATGTCAGATACTCGCCACTAGTGAGCGGGAGTGGAAGGTCGATCTCGCCTTTGTCGTCCTTTAGGACTCCCATGAAGCGAAAGATCGTCGAGAGTCGCTGGACTCCATCGACCACATCCCATACGCCGTCTGATCGCTGCGCTACGAAGATGGGGGGGATGGGGATGCCCAAGAATACGCTCTCCACCAAGCGAGACTGCTGCTCAAGAGTCCAACGGAAAATCCGCTGAAACTCTGGGTGGGTTTCAAGGTCCCCATCCAGATACATGGCCGCGACTTCGTTGATCGACATGCTGTATCGATCTGTGTGAATCTCTCGCGAGCGGTCGTCGATCTCGTCTTGCAGGCTTTGCTTCACCAGTACACTCCGAGGCTCTTCCGGTAAGTGCGGCGAGTGTATCGACGACTGCGGTGCCGGGAGTGGTTCCGAGGTCGGTGGAGCGGCTTTGGGCTGGAGCTGCTTTGGGGCGAGTGATCATGGCCCCGTAAGCTTCCGGCGCGTCGGGCAGTCTGTGGACCTGCCCGGTAAAGCACGACGTTGGGGCCATGATCTTAGAGGCTCGCCCCAAAGTGGCTGCCTAAAGCCGTGGAGCCGACCGGCCCCAGCCACAGAGGGGTTCACCACCCATCAATCCGAGCTGTCAGGCGTGCGGCCGGCGGTCGGGCTGGAGCGGGGCGGAGACAGGAGCGCAGGCCCGGGCGACGGGCCGCGCGCGCCGCGCCGTGCGCGGCGGGTGCCTTGATGAGGTAGGGAAACTCTTACCGCGTCGCTACGCGCTGGGGGCCGTGAAAGTCTCGGCGTTCGTGGCGATGCTCCGGGACAAGGCCTCCAAGGAGCACTCGATCCGGGCGTCCGCTTCGGGGACAAAGTCTGCGACCTCGCGGGCCGTTGCCAGGTAGTCGGAGGGCATGAAGCTCCAGCCCTCTATCCGGCTCCACCCCGCTTGTACCTCGGCGTTATGGCCGTCTGCGGATGAGACGCGGAGCCAGGCTGTGCACTGGTCGGAGAAGTCGTAGGGCAGGTAGGCCGTGCCCCCTGTGCCCTTCAGCTCGTCGACCTGGCTCCTCCACTGCTCCAAGAGACGTGCGAGGTCCGTCTTGAGGTCTGTTGACGCTGTGGGGGAGTCGTCGATGGCGAGGTAGTACGAATCGCTGGTGTGGCGGTAGGGCCCAAGGCGCAAGCGGAGGTTGTCGTGGGAGCTCCCGTCTGACAGGAGCTCGAAGTTGAGCGCTACAGGGGTCGTCATGCTGACCTTCCCAGGAGCTGCCGGCCGTCGTGGCTGCGGACGTGGGGGCCTTCGTCATCCAGGGCGTCCAGGAGGCGGATCGCGTACACCTCCGTCATGCGGTCGGTGATCTCTGCCGGGGTGAGCCACTCGACCGCGGTTGATTCGGCGGAGGTTTGCTCCTCGCCGCCTGTGGGCTTGCAGCGGAAGACCAACGCCACGATGCCTCGGGTGGTGTTCTTGTAGACGCCGGTCAGTTCTTCGACCTCTACTCGGATGCCTGTCTCTTCCCAGACCTCGCGGGCCACGCCCTCTTCGGGGGCCTCCGTGAGTTCGAGGACGCCGCCCGGGAGTTCCCAGGTGCCGTTGTCTGCTCGGCGGATCGCCAGGAGGCGGCCGTCTTCGCGTACGACTGCGCCCGCGACGGACACGGAGTGCAGTGGCGTTGACGTCGTCTCTCGGGCGCTGTTACTCATGTACAGGAGCATAGGAGAGTGGGAAAGACTGTGGGAACTCCAGTAGGAGGTGGTCGGTCCGTACCTCGGTACGTCCAGATCGCCGAGGAGATTGTTCAGCAGATCCAGGCTGGGGTTCTCAAGCCTGGCGACCTGGTGCCGAGTGAGTCCGAGCTCGTCGAGCGGTACGGCGTTGCCGGCGGGACCATCCGTAAGGCGATGGTCGAGGTTCGTGCGAGCGGGCTTGTGGAGACGAGGCACGGCAAGGGGTCGATCGTGAAGGACCGGCCGCCCGTGCGGCTGCGGTCGTCGGATCGGTTTCGGGCGTCGCATCGGCGTGGGGGGAAGGCCGCATACCTTGCGGAGTCCGCTCAGTCTGGTGCCACCGCCAAGGTGAGCGTCCTCTACATCGGGCCGATGGAGGCGCCGGAGGACATCGCCGAGCGGCTGGGCGTCGACGCCGGTACGCAGGTGCTCGCGCGGCGGCGTCTGTACTTCCGTAACGGCGTGCCCGTTGAGACCGCCTCCTCCTACCTTCCGTGGGACGTCGTCAAGGACATCCCGCAGCTCTTCTCCGAGAACCCCGGGCCCGGTGGGATCTACGCCCGGCTGGAGGATGATGGGCACGTCTTCGTCGAGTTCGTGGAGACGTTGCAGGCTCGGCCGGCCGCCAAGGCTGAGGCGTCCGAACTTGCCCTGAGCCCCGGGGCCCCCGTCGTTCACCTGCTGCGGAACGCCGTCACCAAGACCGGTCGCGTGGTCGAGGTGTGTGACACCCTCATGGCCGCTGACCAGTTCGTCTTCGAGTATCGGATCCCTGCCGCCGACTGACGCGCGGTCAACTCTCCTCAACCCGCTTGGACTTCTTCGTCCGGGCGGGTTGACTCATGTATAGGAGTCGGGCACTCTTCTTCACGTCACTCATATACATGAGTGACGGAGTCCAGCACTTCTAGAGGAGTGATCTCTGTGCGTCAGATCCCCGTCGACACCTCCGCGGCCTCCGTGATGGTCGCCCAGTCCCCGCAGCCCAAGGTGAAGGACCGGCGTACCGGCGAGCGCGCCATGGACGCCGAGACCGGCGCCGCGCTGTCGACCGTGGACGTGATGTTCGCGGCGAACGGTGAGGTCGAGATCCTGACCGTGACCGTCCCGGAGACCGGTGTCTCCGCCGACCTCGTCATGGGCACCCCGGTCGCGGTCACCGGCCTGATCGCCCGGCCTTGGGAGAACGAGTTCAACGGCCAGCGCCGACACGGCATCGCCTTCCGCGCCGTCGCGGTCACCTCGCTCGTTGGCAGCGCTGCGACCTCGAAGGCCGCCTGATCATGCGGTGGTTGATCGTCTCCGCTGTGCTGGTCGTCGCCTTCGCAGGTCTCCTGCGGTGGCGGCGGCCCGCCTGGTACTGGCTGACCTTCGGGGTCGTACTCGCCACCCTTAGGGTCCTGGGCCGGTACTCCTCGGTCATGGACGCCTGCGGGCTCACCGTTCCTCCGCCCCGCTGGCGTCTCGCCATCGCCCGCATGGCCAACCGGCCCGTGCCGGAGCCCCGGGCCCCGCGCATCCTGCGGCTTCGGCCCACCCGGACCGGCCTCGTCTTACGGCTGGGGCTCCGCCCCGGACAGGACGCCTTCGACGTTGCTGCCTCGTGCGACCGGCTGCGGCACTCGTTCGGCATGCACGGCGTGGCCTCCCAGGAGCTCCGCTCCGGCGTCGTCGAACTGCGGATGACCGGTTACGACGTGCTCAAGCGGGTGCAGATGCCCGCCGGCGTCGAGCGCTCGACCATGCGCTTACCGGTCGCTCTGCGCGAGGACGGTGCCGTTCATTACCGCGACTACCGCACCACCCCGCACGCCCTCACGATCGGAGCTACCAAGTCCGGGAAGTCCGTCTACCAGCGGAATCTTGTCGCTGAACTCGCTGCCCAGGAAGTGGCCTTGGTGGGGATCGACTGCAAGCAAGGAGTCGAGCTGTTCCCTCTGGCCCGTCGTTTCTCCGCTCTCGCCGACAACCCCGACACCGCCGCCGACCTCCTCGACGCGCTCATCGCGCACATGGAGGGTGTCTACCAACTCATCCGCGCCGAACAGCGCATCACCGCCGACACCCCGGACGCCGACATCGCCGCCGACATCTGGGACCTGCCCGACCACCTCCGTCCCGTTCCCGTCGTCCTCCTCGTCGACGAGGTCGCCGAACTCGCCCTCTTCGCCAGGAAGGAGGAAGAGAAGCGGCGAGACCGGATCATCACCTCACTCGCTCGACTCGCCCAGCTCGGCCGGGCCGCCGGCATCTATCTGGAGATCTGCGGGCAGCGCTTCGGCTCCGAACTCGGCAAGGGCATCACCATGCTCCGCGCTCAGCTCAGTGTCCGTACCGCCCACCGCGTCAACGACGAGACCAGCGCCAACATGGCCTTCGGCGACATCGCGCCGGACGCCGTCCTCGCCACCGTCCAGATCCCTGTCGACTCGCCCGGCCTCGCGATCACCGGCGACGCCTCCGGCGGCTGGGCCCGCATCCGTACGCCGCACACCTCGCTCCGTACGGCCGTCAACGCCTGCAACAAGTACGCGCACCTCGTCCCGGACCTGCCCGGCCTTGCCGCCTTCCGGCCCGCCGTCGCGCCGCTCGTACACCCGGTCAAGGTTCCGGCCCCGGCGTCTGCCGAGTCGTCGGCTACCGCCTGACCTTCCCCGTCCCACCCGGTCGGCGCGACCGCATCGCGCCACGTCCCTACCCCGCCATGCCCCGAACGCCTGCAAAAGGAGGTGCCGACATGACCAGCAAGCTTCGCGTCGACGCCGTGCTGGTCCAAGCCCTGATCGCCGGTGCGCTGTCCTTCGCCCACCTGCACGACCTGGCCGCCGCTGCCGGACAGACCGGATGGAAAGCGTGGGCCTATCCCGTCTCTGTCGACCTGCTCCTCGTCGCCGCCTGGCGCCGGCTCCGTTCAGACGGCTCGTCCCGGCTCGCCTGGTGCTGGTTCCTGGTCTCCCTGTTCGCCTCGCTCGGTGCGAACGTCGCCACCGCCGGGTTCCTCGACCTCGCCCATCCACCCGGCTGGCTGCGCTTCGGCATCGCCGGGTGGCCCGCGGTCGCCTTCCTCGGTGGCACGCTCCTCGCCCACTCCCCAGCCCCGACGGACTCGGAGACCCGCGTGGTGGTCGAGCCGGAGCCGATCGGAGACACGTCGACTGACACGGAGTACGCCCCCGAGCCTGATGCCGTCGCCGAGCTGGAGCCGACCGCGCCCGCGCTGGCAGCCGCGCTCACCGTGCCCGTCCCTGCCGCCCTGGTCGAGCACGCCCGCAAGGTCGCCGACGATCACCGCGCCCGTACGGGCCACCCCATCGACACCGACACCCTGCGTGCCCGCCTCGGCGTCCCCGCACCCATGGCGGACGCCATCGCCGCCCAACTCGCCTGATCAGAACGGAGAACGCCATGTCCCCTCGCGACCACTTCCACTCCGTGATGCGCATTGGCCCCGTCCAGATCGGTAGCCACCGCGACCGCCACGGACGCACCAAGTACGCCGCCGTCTGCACCTCCGACCGCTGCGGCTGGTCCTCGGACTACTCCAGCTCCTCCGCCGCCCAGCTCGCGGCCCGCACGCACCGCTGCCGCATCTCCCACTGAACGGAAACCCCTCGTGGACGTCCCGCTCTGGCTCGCCCTGATCGTCGTCGGCGCCCTCGGCATCAAGCTCATCCGCCCGCCCTGGTGGCTCGTCGCCGTGCTGCTCCTCGGCGGCTTCCTCCTCGCCGACAGCCTGCTGGCCCCCGTCATCGACACCGCGATCTCCAAGTGACCTGACCCGGAAGGGAGAACCGCCTCATGTTCCGACCCAAGATCCCGACCATGCCGACGCCGACCGGCCTCGTCACCCCGCCCGCCGTCGTTCAGCCGACCGTCGTTCAGACCGTGCAGCAGCCCCTGGCCCCGGTCACCCCGGCCCGGCCCACCATCCAGATCACCCCCGGCACCGCGCTCGCCGTCATCGGCGCCGGCACCGCCGTCGTCCTGGTCGTCGGAACGGTCCTGGTCTCGATGCTCCTCGCGACCGCCGTCACTGCCGCATCGGTCGCCGTCTGCGCCCTCGTCATCCGCTCGCTGATGGCGTCCTCGGCCAAGCGACGCTGACCGGCCCCCGGGCGGCCTCGATACCGCCAAGCATCCGCCGCCCGGGAGCCGTACCCCTCGCCGATCTCTCAACCGGAAGGAACACCCATCATGGATCAGCGCACCGCCGCCACCGCGGCGGGCCTGGACCCGGCCACCCTCCACGACGTTCTCCGAGTCGCCGCCGCCCCCGACTTCGACCGCTGGCGAGACCAGGTGCACCGCACCGGCGGCTGCTCCGATCCCATCCACCTGACCGGCTGGTCCCTCGCCAAGGACCGCACGTCCGGCGAGACCCTCCGCCGATACTCCACGGAGGCCGAGCCCGGCGGCCGTCTCCGCGTCGCCTGCGGCAACCGCCGCGCCTCCCGCTGCCCCTCCTGCGCCCACACCTACGCGGGGGACACCTACCACCTGATCCGCGCGGGCCTCGCCGGTGACGAGTCCAAAGCCATCCCCGCGACCGTCCGCGACCACCCCCGGGTCTTCGCCACCCTCACCGCCCCGTCCTTCGGCCCCGTGCACAACCGGCCCGACCGCGGCACCTGCCGCTGCGGGACTCGCCACCCGGAGAACGACCCCACCCTCGGCACGGCGCTCGACCCCGAGGCGTACGACTACGCCGGAGCCGTCCTCTTCAACAACCACGCCGGACAGCTCTGGCAGCGCTTCACCAACCGTCTGCGCCGCGAGCTCGCCGCCCGCGCCGGGCTCACCCAGCGCGAATTGAAGGACGTGTTACGGGTCTCGTACGGGAAGGTCGCCGAGTTCCAGAAGCGGGGCGCGATCCACTTCCACGCCGTGATCCGGCTCGACGGACCGGATGGCCCCGGCACCACCCCACCCTCCTGGGCCACCGTGCGGCTGCTCGACGATGCGATCCGCGCCGCCGCCGTCCACGCGTACACGACCATCACCGTCCCGGCCGCCGGAGACCAGCCGCGTCGGAGGTTCCAGTGGGGACGCCAGCTCGACATCCGCCCGGTCAAAGCGTTCGGCGACGGCTCCGACATCACCGAACAAGCCGTGGCCTCGTACGTCGCCAAGTACGCCACCAAAGCCGCCGAGACCACCGGCAGCCTCGACCGGCGAATCGGCAACCGCGAAGTGCTCGACCTCCTCAACATGGCCGACCACCCCCGCCGCCTCATTGAGGCCTGCCTCGACCTGGCCCCGCTCTACCCGGACCGCAAGCTCACCGCCTGGGCCCACATGCTCGGCTTCCGCGGCCACTTCTCCACCAAGTCACGCCGCTACTCGACGACCCTCGGCGCCCTCCGCCAGATCCGCGCCGACTACCGCGCCGCGCAGGACGGCCACACCGACCCGGACACCGTGCTCGTCCTCGCCTCCTGGCAGTACGCCGGACACGGCCACACCCCCGGGGAGGCCGCCCTCGCCGCGACCATCTCGCGCGGAATTCAGCTCAATCGCCAGACCGCCCGCGAGGCCCTGCACGACCAACTCGGCCTGGATGTCCCGGAAGGAGCCGCAGCATGACCACCGCCACCACCGACGAACTGCTGACCGTGCCCGAGGTCATGGCCCGGCTCAAGCTCGGACGCTCCACGGTCTACGACCTCATCCGCTCGCGCCGCCTCACCTCGATCACCGTCGGCCGCGCCCGCCGCGTGCCCGTCGACGCCGTACGGAACTTCATCACCCACGAAATCCGAGAGGCCGCCTGATGCCCGCCAAGCGCAAGCGCAACCCGAACGGCGCCGGCACCATCACCCAGCGGAAGGACGGCCGTTTCCAGGCCGCCGTCTACGTCCTTCAGCCGGATGGCACCCGCGCCCGTAAGTTCGCCTACGGCAAGACCTGGGCCGAGTGCGACGCCAAGCGCCGCGCGCTCCTCGACAAGGCCGACAACGGCATCCCCGTGCCGACCCGCTCGGCGAAGCTCTCCGAGTGGCTCCCGTACTGGCTGGACAACGTCGTCCAGCCGCGCCGCAAGCTCAGCACGTACGACAAGTACGAGGCGCACGTTCGCCTGTACCTCGTCCCGATGATCGGCTCCAAGCGGCTGGAGTCCCTGAGCGTGGCCGACGTCCGGCGCTTCCTTGTTCAGCTGGAGAAGAAGACCACCGCGGCCACGGCCAAGGAGTCCCACCGAGTCCTGCGGACCGCCCTCACTGCCGCCTGCCGCGAGGAGCTGATCACGCGCAACGTGGCCACCCTCGTCGAGCCGCCCCGCCCGAAGGTCCGGGAGCTGAGCCCCTGGTCCCTGAACGAGACGCTCGACTTCCTCGCCGCCGCTCGCCGGGACCCGCTGTACGCGGCCTTCGTCCTCGCCATCGCCATGGGGCTCCGCCGGGGCGAGCTGATCGGCCTCCGCTGGGCCGACGTGGACCTGGACCACCGCGTCCTCTACGTCCGCCAGCAGATCCAGCGGCGCCGGGGAGTCCTGTATGACGACGATCCCAAGGGGCGCCGCCGGCGTGCCGTACCGCTTCCCGCCATGTGCATCGCGCCCCTGCGCTGGCACCGGATGCGGCAGAACGATCAGCGGGCCAAGGCGGGGGAGAAGTGGAAGGGGAGCGATTACGTCTTCACGACGCGTACAGGCAGCCCGGTCGAGCCTCGGAATGTGTACCGATCCTTCACCCGCGTCGCTGCCTCCGCCGGGCTCCGCGTCATCCGGCTCCACGACGCCCGGCACGGGACGGCGACCCTGCTCACTGCCGCCGGCGTCGCTCCCCGGGTCGTCATGGAGATCCTCGGGCACAGCCAGATCAGCATCACCATGGACGTGTACACGCACGTCGTCCAGGACACGCAGCGCGAGGCCATCAGCCACATGGACCGGCTGCTCAAGAGGCGGCCCGGTCTTGGGTGACTCTGGCATTGCGTACGGCTGTGAGCTCAGCTGACCACCGTGGGCCACATGCAGTGCCCCCGCCCTGTGAGTCCAGGGCGGGGGCACACACGTGCTTAGATCGGCAGGTCCCTGGGTGCTGGACGCTGATCGTCGAGCTAGACCAGCGTTCCGGGCGCGTACCTGTCGACGCTCTTGGACTCGGGGTTCCAAGCCCATATCCAGGACTGCTGCCACAGCTCGGGAAGGTCCTCCTCTGGCCGCGCATACGGGCTTGCATCCGGGCCAGGCAAACGCTCACCAGACTCCCCGCTGATCCAATCGCCAGTCTCGACGAGGGATGGCCGCCATGCGGCATCGCCGATCAGGATCGCGCGGACGCCACCAAGTTCCACGCTCCCGGCTCTCGCCGGCAGCCGCCACTCTCGCTCGTGCATCCAGGTGGATCCTGCCCCAGTCCGAACAGCCCAGTGCCCAAGCCCGGCCCTCCTGAAGTCCTCGCGGACAGCATCCGGCACGTAGGCAACAGAGCCCCCGCCGAGGGACAAGATCGATGTACGGCCAGCAACGATGCCCCATGGGGAGAATCTGCGGTCGGTGATCAGATGAGTCAGATGCTCTGGTGGGCTCTCCGAGAAGCACACGCACGGCTGCGTGTCGCCGAATGGAGGGAAGGCGCGCATTCGCCTCTCGGAGAGGATCCGATCCAACCGTTCTTGCGCAGTGGCCTGTTGGATCTCGGGCGGCACTCCTGCAGGGCGGCTGCCAGGGCGCCCCGTGAAGTGAAACAAGTCGTCACTCTGTGCGGGACCCACGATCCCGAGTTCCATCAACGTCACATTGACCCCCCAAGGTCGACCGAACCCTCATCGTCCTCATGATGGTCGTGGCGCTCCACCGAAACAGCGTCGTTTCAAGCAACCGGCATGGTGCCTTCGCATCACCGCCAGGACGCCGACATCACCCGTCCAGTAGGACCCGACGACCGCATGGCAGACCATGGAAGCCTGAGGACGACGCCATGCCTCGCCGTTGATGTCAGCCGTGGATGTCAAAGGGCACCTAGCAATGTTGCTAGGTGCCCTTTTCCCTTGTGCCCCCGGCAGGATTCGAACCTGCGACACCCGCTTTAGGAGAGCGGTGCTCTATCCCCTGAGCTACGAAGGCGGGGGCTTGCCGAAAACCCTGTCGGAAACCCCAGTGGGGAATGCCGGGCGGGATGTGACAAACGCCCTGGTCAGCTTTCCGTCGGGGCGATGCCGGGTGAGGTCCGGAGGGACACTTTCCCGGGTAGGCGCCCTGAAGGTCGACTGACCGCTGACAGCCTAGCGGATAGGGCTCACGGAGGTCGCCCCCCTAGGGCGAGTCGACTGCGGTGCCGTCGTGCTACCCCCTCTGAGCTGGGTCGATTCATGCCGAGGGTGATGGTGGTGAGGCTGCGTGATCAAGGCACTGGCCTCGCGGAGGTGAGTCGTGATGTCCGTTCTGACCTAAGGGCTGTCCCGCAAATGATCTTCAGGTCGCCTCGGGCATGGTCGGCCGCCGCGCGGTGCGTTGTTCTAGCCAGCGAGGGCGAGGCTGTGCATGCGAGCGATACCGAGCATGGGGTGGTGGACGCCGTCGCCTCTGAGGCGGCAGTCGCGGAGGATCTTCCAGGTCTTCATGCGGGCGAAGACATGCACGACGCGGGCGCGGACCTGCTTGTGGGACGTGTTGTGTTCCTCTTTCCAGTCCGGGAGTTCAGCCTGGCCGCGCTGCCGGCGGTGGAGGATGACGAGTTCGGTGCCCGGGTAGCCGCCGTCGGCGATCGCCATCGTCTTACCGACGGCGGCCTTGGCGCCGGATTCCTCCCGTGCCCTGCAGTCGTTGCGGTTCCCGGCGAGCGGCCGACCGACCGCGACGACCAGGCGGGTGTCGGCGTCGATGGCGACCTGGTGGTTGGTGGAGTGCCGGTAGTTCTTCGACCGCTCGGCGATGGTGTGGTCCCGGGTGGGGACCAAGGTGCCGTCCACGATGAGCACAGTGTCCTTCGCGAACCGCTTGCGGGGCTGGAGCGCGAGCATCGGCCCGAGATGGTCGATGATCCGGTCCGCCGCCGACTGCGAGACGCCGAACAGCGGCGCGAGCTGCCGCATGGTCAGGTTCGTACGCCAGCACGCCGCGACCAGCAGAGCCCGGTCCTCCAGTGGAAGGCTCCACGGCCGGCCTTTGCGGACAGCGTCCGCATGCCCTGGCGCCACAGAACCGTCACCAGCTCCTTGAAGGCACGGGGGCTCAGCCCGGAGAACGGGGCTATCCAGGACGGATCCGACGCCGTGATCACACCAGCCACGTCAAGATCATCTCTCGCGCGCACCATCAGCAGACCCGTGGTTGAAGCCCGCCGCTTCTGGTTGAGTACGGCCATGATTGAAGCGGTGTTGTGGGGACTGCTCGGCGGAGGCGGGGTAGCTCTCGTGTTCCAGGCCAAGCTGCGACGATCCAAAGCTCAGTCAGTGGCTGAAGCCCCGGACGTCATCACGATGGCAGTCAAGGGACTGGCGGGGAAACGGCGCTGGCGACACGGCAGGGTTCGCACGACGACGGAACATCTGACGTGGCAACCCTGGTTGCGAGTCGGCTCGGTGCTCCCGCTCCCCGCAGACCTGCACCCCGTCGGACAGCGGCGCCCGCGAGTCGCCGAGATGTGGACCATGAATCCGCAGGTCGTCATCATCGAGTGCCAGTCCTCGGCCGGCGGCCTATCACTTGGCGTGATGCCGTGGAACGTGGAGCAGGTGCAGGGACTCCTGCATCGCCACCGAGCGCGGTAGCCCGCCCCTGGTCGTACGGGAAACGGTCGGCCGTCGCGACCGATGCGACTTGGTGATCATTTGCGGTACAGCCCTTAGGCACGGTCACTGGCGCTGAGCCGCGCGCGTCTGGTCGGGGACTTGACGGGGACGGGTGTTGTCGCCCTGGCGTTCGAGGGGGGCGTGGGTAGGGTGGCGGGCGGGGCAACAGTGGCGAAGGGGGAACTGGTGTCGTTCGACGAGGAATGGGCTGAGGTCCGGGAGGACGCGGCCGTGCGTCAGGACTCCGCGATGAGGTTGAACTCCGCGGCGGTTTCCCCCGGGGGTGGCTCGGGGCAGCCGAATCTCCGGACGAACGATCCGGGGAAGGCCGCGGCGGTGAAGGCTTTGGAGACGCGCCTGCAGCCCGACACGCAGAAGGCGGGGATCGTGGCGGACGAGTCCACCAACGCGGCGGAGACCGCCTTCACCTCTTGGGCGACCAGCGCTGGTCTCAAGAGCGCGCACGAGCAGTGGGCGATGCAGGTCAAGTCGCTCCAGGCCCGGCTGGACGCGGACAAGGCCGCATTGCAGGGCACACGCACGGGATTCACGGGATTCGAGACCGGGCTGCAGCATCAGTGGCTGCTTCAGCCGCCAGTCGGCGGCCCGCAGGGCCCGTACGCCAAGTAAACGGGGGAACTGATGCTGACGTACCAGGATGTCGTCACGATCGATCTCACGCCGCTGACCACTTCCGCGGGCAAGTGGGACGAGATGGCGACGAGCTTTCACACGTTGGAGACCGACTACAAGGATTCGGTGCAGTCCGTCGCCGAGGACGGTGTCTGGCTCGGGCTGAGCGCGAACTCCGCTTCGGGCCAGTTCGCCGGGACCCGTAAGCAGTACGCGGCCGCGCAGGTGGAGGCCAAGGCGATCGCCTCGCTGCTCCGGGACGCGCACACCCAGTTCGTCACGCTGGTCAAGGCGGTCAAAGACGTCGTCACCCAAGCCCAGGCGGACGAGATGATCGTCGATGGCCAGGGCAAGGCGACGTGGGACTCCTCCAAGTACAAGACCTCCCGGAACGATCCGGACTATCCGGAGTTCCAGCGCAAGCGCTACGAGGCGGCGACCGAGTGGACACGACGGATCGATGCCGCCGTGAAGGCCGTGGACGACGCCGACCAGGGGGCGAAGCTGGCCCTGACCCAGGCGGCCGGTGGGAACAAGGGCGTCATCCCGGGCCTGCCCAACCAGCAGTACGGCTTCAACGGCGCCGCGGTCGGTGACATCGAGCTGTACGAGGCGCAGAAGGCCCAGGACATCGCCACCCGCATCAACAGCGGCGAGAAGGTGTCCGCAGCCGACTACGCCGAGCTGAACCGTTCCTTCCGCGACAACGCCGGCAACAAGGCGTTCAGTCAGACGTTCCTCGCGGGCCTGGGCACCGAGGGCACGATCAAGCTCTCCGGCAAGCTGAACACCAAGGAGCACCAGGACCTGGAACGCGGCCTCGCCAACACGGTCGCCGGAGCGACCCAGGTGCCGGGGAAGACTTCCGAGATGCCCCCGGGGTCGAAGAAGTTCAACGAGTGGCTCAACAGCCCGGACGGCAAGTTCTACAAGGAGTGGACCGAGAGCCTCGACAAGTCCGGCACGAAGAACTTCGGCTCCAACACCCAGCCGCTCTACGGTTACCAGTCGTTCGTCAGCATGATGCAGCACGCCGACGCCGACTACGACGACCAGTTCCTCTACCAGCTCGGTGACGATCTGATCGCCGCCGAGAAGGAGCACGAGGGCATCTTCACCAAGTGGGGCGGCGGCTGGGAGGAGAAGGGGATCGAGAGTGACCCGATCGACGGCCTCCTCGGCGTGATGAGCAAGAACCCCGAGGCCGCGACCGCGTTCTTCGACCCTCAGGGCAACGGTCCGGCCGGTGACCACGTCGGCAACGACCACCTGAAGTACCTCCTCGGCAGCGGCGACGACTCCCGCGAGTGGCCCAAGAACGTCATCACCGGCTACGGCGTCGCCACCTACGACGACTACACCAGCCGGATCGGCCTCGGCGCGGCTCTTGAGGCGGCCACCACCGGGCGCGAGCCCAACGCGGCCGGGGCAGCCTTCGACCAGCACTCGGAGGCCCAGGCACGGGTGATGCAGGAGACCATCACCGTCCTGGACAAGGACGGCAAGGGCGACGCCGTCGAGCAGAACCTGAAGGCACCCCTGGGGCGTGCTCTCGCCGACTACACCATGGACACCCACGCGATCCTCAGGGGCGAAAGCCCCGGGGACGGCTCCGGGATCAAGGCGAACGGCGAGGACTCCAGCATCACCAACGACAAGCACAGCCTGCTGCGGGTGATGCGGGGCGTATCCGACGCGGCGTACGGGACGACGCCCGGAGGCGAACCCGTCCTCGTCTACGACCTCCTGTACGAGAACCAGAAGCTGTACTCGGCCGAGTACCTGGCCACGGCACGTGACGCCGAGGCCGGCCAGCAGAACAACGTCGTCGGCGACTGGGACAACAAGGCGCGCAACGTCGGCGAGGTGTACGGAGCGATGACCGCCATCGGCTCCGACATGATCCTCGACGACCGCGACACCAAGATCGGCAACCTCAACGACGCGATGCGCTACACGTACCACGGCGTCGGTGGCCTCTTCACCCAGATCCCCGTGGTGGGCGACCCGATCCAGCGCATGGTGGATGCCGCCACCTACGAGTACTCCAAGGACGTGTCGGCCGCCGCGGAGGATGTGGCCAGGTCCAAGGACAGCACGGCGACCTCTGCCGGCATCGGCGGCACGAACGCACTGATGGACGCCTGGGGCGGCACGCGTGGTGTCCAGGGCAGCGAGGCGCACGAGCACGCCAAGGGCGAGGCGCAGCAGAGCTTCATCACCGGCCGCGAAGACGCGTACTCGGCCCTGCGAACGAGGAAGTGAGATGAGGGACGGCAGCAGCCGGGCAGCTCTCGGGCGGAAGGTCATCGCTCCTGTCCTGGCAATCGGCGTCCTGGCAGTCGGCGCTCACCTGTGGCTGAACACCAACCTCTTCGCCGACGACGAGGTCTGCGGTGGGCTGGTGACCACCGACTCGGCCGCCGCCGCCTTCCCGTCGTCCGGCCGCGTCTCCGACCGCGACGGACCGGACTCCCGGCCGGATGACCGACTCGCCTTCACCTGCACCGTCGAGAGCTCGTCGTTCCTGCCGGGCTCGGAGACCGAGCACATGCGCATCTCGGGCACCCGCGAGCGGGGCGACTTCCCCTTCACCGACGATGGCCGCTGGCCGAACCCGGCCACCACGTCGTTCTTCACCGGCGGCGCCACGGGCGCGGTCGGAGAGGACCACGGCTGGGTCCTGCTGCCGGGCACCTGCACGACGAAGGACGGGCCCGCCATCGTCGAGGGATACGCGCCCGAGGGCTCTGATCCCGTGCAGCTTGCCCGGCTCCTGACGGATGTCGCCAACAAGGCGGCCGAACAGGCCGGGTGCCTCGACAAGGGGCCCCTCGGAGCTCCCACCGCTCTCACGGCGTCCCCGGAGCCACGGCCGGTCGATGACGCGGCGGTGTGCGGTCTCCAGGGACTCACGTTCCCCGGACCGGAAGTGCGGACCGGGGCGAAGGAGTCCGTGCAGGAGAGCCTCCGGCCCACCTGGGCCTGCGAGGTCGCCGGGTACGCCACCTACGCCGTGACCCAGGAACCGCGAATCGTCGAGGGCATCCTCTCCTCGCCCGGATTCAAGGAGCAGCCTCGGGTGGCCGGCCGCCAGGTCTCGGGCTTCGACCCCCGGCACGTCGTAGCCGACTGCGCAGGTGTTCCGACGTACTTCTCCCTGGAGTTCGGCCGGAGCTACCAGGACGCCGTCGGCGCGCCCGGTACCCCTCGCAGGCAGGACCTGTTCGACGACTTCGTCGAAGCCGCCGGCAAGCGGCTCGGCTGCTCCGCCCCGACCTCCTGAGGACACGACACGTGACACACGGACGACACCGACCGCTGATCGCGGCCGCCCTGGCGGCGGCGACCCTGGTGACCGGCTGCCAGAGCGATGCCGGAGGCGGTGCGGCGCCGCTGAGTCTGAGCGGACTGACCAAGACCGCCGACGGGATGCCCGACGACGGGGCCGACACCTGCCCGCTGCCCTATGACGTGGCCGAGGCGGCGAAGGCCGCGGGCCTGGACGGGGCGGCCGGAGCCGGACCCGTACAGGACGGCGGCGATCCCGTCGCCACGGCCGAGGGCGGCAAGCGGGCCAAGCCCGGGGAACCGTTGGCCGAGAACCCGGGTGCCCTAGTGAGCTGCACCTTCCACATCGGCAAGGACGACGTGCAGGTCCACACCGTCGCCACCCGCACGCCTCAGGCCATCGCCCCGCTGGCACCGGTGATCCAGATGATGTCCGGATCGTCCGTCGACGAGTTGGTCGGCTACACGAAGAAGGCCGGCGACGCCAAGGCCGGAGATGCCGTCGTCACCGACAGCGGCAACGTCGCCGCCGTACGGCTGAAACCGGATGGCGACGGCGACGCCTTCCTGCTCGTCGGCCTCGGGGAGGCGGGGGCAGCTTCCCCGGACCGGGAGCAACAGGTCGGCGACCTCGCCAAGGCACTCGCGGGCCAGGTGCAGTAAGGCAGGGCAGGCATCACGCCGCCTTCCGGAGTTCGTGCGCGCTGGTGCGGCCTTCGAGGAAGACCTGGTGGCTGGTGGCGTTCTGGGAGAGCGCGAAGCCGAGGACGAAGACCTTCTGGCGGTCGACGCCGTAGGCGATCATGCGGCGGTTCCACAGGCTGAGGTCGAACTGGCTGTGGACGGACTCGGAACCGCTGCGGTACGGGTACACGAGTTGGCGGGAGAGCGTCTCCTGCGGGATCTGCTGGAGGTGCTCGGCGCGGTGGAAGCCGCGCTCGTGGTCGCTGGGGATCCGTCGGCCGGTCTCGGCGTCGCGCAGGGCCCGGTCCTCGGCCGTGGTGGTGATGCCGACGGGGACGCGGTACTCGTGGTCTCCGTGGCGGCAGGGAATCTTCAGCAGGTGGTACCAGCGGCTCTTGGTCACGCCGATGCGGGCTCCAGCCGAGTGATCGGTACGGGCTGGAGCACGCGGGTGCCGTCGTCGATGCGGATGCTCTCGGCGATGCGGCCCTGGTCGCACCACAGTTCGTGGCCGCTACGGCACGGCTTGACGCGTTCGTAGAAGACGGGGTTGACCGAGCCGTGCTGCTTGTTGATCACGAGGAGTCCGCGCCGGGCCAGGGCGTCGCGGTGGACACCGCGCAGGGCTCCGTCGTAGATGACGCCCATGCAGTCGGGCAGAACTGTCTTGAGCTGGGAGAACTGGCGGACCGCGATGGCGGCCTCGTCCTCGTACTCGCCGCCCGCCACGTGCGCGAACGTCAGGATGACGCGGGTCCAGTAGCCGTCGCCGCGCCCGGAACCGAAGAACCACTTCGTGCCGCGCACGGGCCGCTTCGCCTTCTCCCCGTTCTCGTAGTAGTCGCGGGCGGCCGGGTCGACCCGGTGGATGCGCAGATCGCCCGTGACGGGGTCGACCGTCTCCTGCTTGCGTGCCTTCGACGGTGCTTTGGGCACGGTGGCGTCACCCACGAGCAGCTGTCGGCGTTCCGGACGGCTCCACGTCTTCTCTCTTCCCGCCGACGGAACTCAGGAGCGGAACCGGGCCGTTCTCACCAGCGCGCCGGCCGATGACCTGATCACGTGAAACGGACCGTAGCGAGACCCGACGGCGCGCGGTCGTGGCTTCGATGACGGGCATGACCACGGCCCTCCCCGTGCCTTGCTCGGCGCCGCCTGAGCCATCCGGTGAGAGGCCCGTCGTCAGGGGCACGTACTTTGCGTGGTGCCGCTCAGGGGCGGCTGCCATTCCGGTATCCGATGATCGGTGGCTGCGGCCTGCAACGGCAGCCGACGTCGGCTTCGACCGCCGCAGCCGGTTGTAGACGCCTCTCCAGTTGCCGTACTTCTCCGGCAGATGGACCCACTGCGATCCGGTCTGGAACTTCCAGGCGATCGCGTCGATCACCTCTCGGTGGTCCCGCCACCGGCCGCCCCGCCTTGGTGTCCGGTCTCGGAGTAACGGCTCGATCCGCGCCCACTGCATGTCAGTCAACGGCACACAGAAACAACGATCCGCTGATCTCAACGAAACTTCTTAGGATCCCGACGAGTCCGCGGAGGCCAGTCCGGTGTCCGACGGCTTACCGGGTTGATCGCCCAGCAACAGGATGAGCCCACACAGGCCACCGGCCAACCAGCTAGCCATCATCCACGTTCCCCAGCCGAAACCCAATGTCGCGATGAAGGCGACAGCCGATGTCGTGAGACCGGCAACAGCGGCACGCCGCGGGCCGTTGCCAGCATCCCACTCACGGCGCAGTACGCCAGTGCGCTGCCAGGTTCTCCAGAGACCGACACCCACGATGGTCGCTTCCACCACAACGAACCAGGCGGGAATTGGAGGCAGACTGTCCGACCCCGCCTTGCCGCGCCACACGTCCATAAGCCCGCCGACCAAGACGACCGGCCCAGCCAGGGCGAACACCCCTGCCAGCAAGCGGAAGAAGCCAACGCCCACGACCGGTACGCCGACACCGCCAAACGGCATGACAGCGTGGGACAACCTGTGGAAGCGGTGGGCAGCTCCTCGGAAATCCGTCGCGACGATCCAGCCCACGGCCGTCGCGAACACCCCCCAAGCCACCGAGAACATCACGCCCCCTTTGCTGTGAATTCGCCCCGGTCAGCGACGCCACCGGCTGTGCCCGCCACGGTATACCGGCGTCATCAGCTCTCGGCATGCCGGATCCCGGCAAGGTGCGCGCTTGCCGGATGCCGGATGGACGCCCAGGCACAGGCGGGCTCCACACTACGGCCGACGCCTTACTCGGCAGGGATTCCGCATTCTCCGGGTCTCGCGGTTGTCTCCCGGCGCCTCAAAACGCGCAAGGTCCCCAACCTGGATCACTCCCTGTTCCGGGAGTGATCCAAACGAATGGCCCTAGATCGTCCAGGATCACCGGGGCGTGCGGTGCCCACTGCGAAGCCTGGTGCAACCTCGCACAGGAAATACCGCGTCTCATGGAAGCGGTCCCTGCGCCCGTCCCGGTCGGTCGTGCCTGGCAGGCGACAGCCAGCGCCTTGATCGGGTGATGGACGGTAGCTGGTTTCCGGTTCGCGGGTGTCCGTGACTGACCCCGGTGAATGGACGGCGCGTGCGCCGGCCTGTTCCGCCCGAAGCCCGATCCCTTCCTCTACCGCGTGCGGAACGACCTTCTTCTGCACCCGCGAAGGACGTGAACGAAACACGCTTCTCCTGCCGGGCTCCGGCAGCGTCGCCGCCCAGGCGCTGCCGGAGCCGCCCCTCGTGCCGCCACCCGGTGCGCGAGACGCTGTCAAACCATCAGGGGAGGGGGCGGGATGAGGCATATGCCTTTCTTTCGTTGGGTGCTGACGTTGGGCTTCGTGCTCTTCGCGTGCGCGCTGGGCCTTTACGCCGCCGGATCGGACCTGCCCGATGCGCGTCAGATCGACCTGACGGTGCTCGACGAAAAGCCCGACGGATCGTGCCGGGTCCGCTGGGTCGACCCATACCAGAAGCGGGCGCGGGAAGCGTCCTACCACTGTGACGCCGGCCGCTCCTCCCTCCTCAAGGCACCCCAGTACGCCGACAGCCGAGGCTATGGCTGGGAGAGCGGGTTCATGCTCACCGAGGGACCGGACCGGGGGAACCTGGAAGACCTCGCCGCCGAACCGGACCTCGGGTACGCGGACGGCTTCCTGTTGTCCGGGGTGCCGCTCATCGCTCTCGGGCTGATCGGAGGGAACCTCCGTGCCCTCCCGCGGGTTCTCGGCGTGGAGGCGCGGCTCGTCCGCCGTGCGACCCGACTGTCCGAGGCCGCCGCGTGGGCGGCCGAGGACTACGAGCGGGCTGTGGCGGCGGTACGGGAAGCAGGGCGTCACGGTGACCTGCCCAGGGCTGCAGGCAGCGGTCCCGCCAGCCCGCTGGTCACGGCGCTGTGGCTACTGAGGGAGGCGGGTCCACCGGCGTGCGAGACAGCAGTTCTCGGCGCGAGGCTCACGAAACAGCTGCACGGGCTGTTGGACGATGCGGCGCCCGCCGCCGGGCTGCGGAACAGGCTGCAGGCCGGCCCGGCGGCCCGGCTGAACGCCGCCCGGGCCGTTGCCGAGTTGCGCCTGCTGCTGGCCGAATCAGAGCGGAACGGTCTTCCTGAGCGGTTCGCACAGACCTCGGTCGACCTGCTCCGGGGGCAGGACGTCGACCGAGCCGCCCTTGCGGCCGCGACGGACTTCGCACGGGATCCCGCCGCGTACCACCGTCTGTTGGAGCAGTTGACGCGGCCCGAGTCCTCGGTCCCTCCGCCGACTTCGTCTCCCCGCCGGGGGCGACGATGGCGCCGACGTGGGTGATGGTCCCGCAGGGCGCCAGCACGTTTCGTCGGTGCCGGGGCGGACCGGCCATACTCGGGCCTCTGAGCTGCGGTGATGGGCACTGCGTTCCGCGGGAGCCGGGGAAGCGTTTTCGGCAGCTTCCGTGCGAGGGCTCTGACCTGCGGTTATGGGGTTTTCTCCAAGCCCCACGAAGGCGGGGATCTGTCGGAAGACGGGTCTGAAATCCGCCCGAAGGGGGCGAATGTCAGGCTGTCTGGGATCCCGACAGTGCTGTGGTGATGTGGCCGGTGAAGGCTTTGTCACCGCGGACAGTGTAGCGGGTGGCCTGGTGGCGGCAGGGGACTCGTGGGCGATGGAGTTCTTCGGTCAGGCGTCGCCGGGGTGGATCAGGGGTGCGGTCGCCGTCCCGGACAGGGGTTCTCGGTGATTCCGCCGCCGGCTGCCGACAGCTCGTACGTTCCCACCGACCCCATGACGCGACTACCTGCCCGGCACGGTGTGGTACTGGGTGGTCAGCGTCCATTCGAACAGGGTTCCCGGGCGTTCCCGCAGTTCGGCGAGGGTGACTTCGGCGGGGGCGGACACGCAGGTGCTGAAGACCGTCTTGCGCGCGGGGCACGGCTCCGGGATCTTCGCCTGCGCGTTGTCGCCGGGCGCGTCCCAGAACAGGAGCATCCCGCCGGTGACGCTCGCGACGGACGGGCGGAAGGCGTGGGGCTGTTCGTAGGTCTTGTTCTCGTAGTACTTCAGGGCGCTGCGGATCGATCCCTCGGACCAGGTGGCGGGGAGGTTTTGGAGGACTTGGGGGACGGGGCGGTCCACGACGAAGTACAGGTGCAGGCGTATCAGGCAGTACATGGCGGGCTGCTTCGGTGCGTTCTGGTCGAGGTAGTTCCTGCCCCCGCCCCGGGCGCATGTGTCCACCACGGTGGTACGCAGGGCCGGGCCCCACGGTGAGGGGCTGTTGATCTCGTCGGCCCGCGCGCGCAGTTCGCGCTCGGCGCGCTCCCGCTTCTCGCGGACTTCGTCCGATGTCGCGATCCGCTTGAGTTCGTTGTGGCCGGGGGCTTCGGAGCAGGCTCCGGCACCGGCCAGGAGTAACGCGAACAGAAGGGATGCGGCCCGGCCTGACCGTCGGCGTAAGGGTGGGGTCATGGTTCGAGTCTCCTCTGCACGCGGAGAAGGGCGGCACCGGGATCGTTCCCCGGGCCGCCCTTCGGCGTGGTCGGTTGTGGTCCGTGGTCCGTGGTCCGTGGGTCAGCGCGTCACCTCGCGGTTGAAGACCGCGCGGGACCAGAAGTAGCCGAGGGCGGCGAGGCCCGTGCACCAGGCCAGGGCGATCCAGCCCGCGTTGCCGATGTCCGTGCCGAGCAGCAGGCCGCGCAGGGTCTCGTTGATCGGGGTGAAGGGCTGGTACTCGGCGAACCAGCGCAGGGCCGTCGGCATGGACTCCGGGGGGACGACCGCGCTGCCGAGGAAGGGCAGGAAGGTCAGCGGCAGCGGGGCGTTGCTCGCGGACTCGACGGTCTTGGCGCCCATGCCCATCGCGGCGGACAGCCAGGCCATGCCGAAGGCGAGGAAGAGGAGCAGGCCCGCGGCGGCCGCCCACTCGACGACCGAGGCGTCGGGCCGGAAGCCGATCGCCAGGGAGACGCCGGTGACCAGGACCAGGACCGCGGCCACCTGGAGGACGCTGCCCATGACGTGGCCCGTGAGGATGGAGCCGCGGGAGATCGACATCGTGCGGAAGCGGTTGACGATGCCTTCCGTCATGTCGGTGCAGACCGACACGGCCGTCGCCACGGCCCCCGAGGTCGCGGCCATCAGGATGATGCCGGGCACCAGGTAGTTGATGTAGTCGCCGCGGTCGCCGCCCGCCCCGATGCCGGCGCCGAGCGCGCCGCCGAAGACGTACACGAAGAGCAGCAGCATCAGGAGCGGCATGACGAGGATCGAGATCGTCATCGACGGGTAGCGCTGCATGTGCTTGATGTTGCGGCGCAGCATCGTCAGGGAGTCGCGCAGGGCGTACGAGCGGGTGGGCTTGGCAGGCGTGCCCGGGGTGAGGGTCGCGGTGCTCATCGGGTCGACTCCTTCTGCGTGGTGGCGGCGGTGGCGGTGGACGGGGCGGGGACGGTGGGGGCGTTCTGCTTGCCCGTGAGGGTGAGGAAGACGTCGTCCAGGTCCGGGGTGTGCACGGTGAGCGACTCCGCCCGGACCCCGGTGCTGTCCAGGGCGTCGAGGATGGAGCGGAGGTTGGCGACCGAGCCGTCGCTGGGGATCTGCAGGGCCAGTGCCTCGTCGTCCCGGGTCGCGATGCCGAAGACCGCGGCCGCCGTGGCGAGGTGGGTCTCGTCGGCGAACCGGACGCGCACATGGCCGCCGGGGATCAGCCGCTTCAGCTCCTCCGCCGTGCCTTCGGCGACGAGCCTGCCGTGGTCGAGCACCGCGATGCGGTCGGCGAGGTGGTCGGCCTCCTCCAGGTACTGCGTGGTGAGGAAGATCGTCACGCCCTGCTCCGTGACCAGGTCCCGGATCAGCTCCCACATGTCGCGGCGGCTGCGCGGGTCGAGGCCCGTGGTCGGCTCGTCGAGGAAGATGATCCGCGGCCGGCCGACCAGCGTCATCGCCAGGTCGAGCTTGCGGCGCATGCCGCCGGAGAAGGTGGCGACGTTCTTGCGGGCCGCCTCGGTCAGGTCGAACCGCTCCAGGAGCTCGGCGGTACGGCGCCGGCCCTCGCTGCGGCTCAGGTGGTAGAGGTCGGCCATGAGGAGCAGGTTCTCCTCGGCCGTCAGCAGCCCGTCGACGGCGGCGAACTGTCCGGTGACGCCGATCAGGGTGCGTACCGAATCGGCGTCGGCCCGCACGTCGTGGCCCGCGATCCGGGCCTCGCCCCCGTCGGCCGTGATCAGGGTGGAGAGGATCTCGACCGTCGTCGTCTTGCCGGCGCCGTTGGGGCCGAGCAGGGCGAAGATCGTGCCCTCGGGGATCCGCAGGTCGATGCCGTCGAGCACCACCTTGTCGCCGTACGACTTGCGCAGGCCGATCGCGGAGATCGCCGTGGAGCGCGTGCTGGGGGCCGCGGTGGCCGCCGTGTGCGTGGGGTGGTCCGTGGTGCTCATGGTCTGCGGGCCTTTCTCGATCGGAAGCCGGGCGAGGGTGGGGCTGGGGGACGGTGGTGCTCGTTCGGTTGCTTGGTTGCTCGGTTGTCGGTTCGCTTGGCTTGTACGTGGCGTTCGTTTGGCGCCACTCCGTGCCGCGCTTGCGCCATCATCGTGGCACACGCGTGGCGCCATGTCGAGTCATTGTGGCACCACTCTTGCGTCTGTGTGTCGCCATGCGGTGCCGCGCTGCCCTGACCTGCGCTTTTGTCAGGGCCAGCCCGCGCAGCGGAAAGGCGCCCCATGGCGCCGACCTGGGTCGGCCGGTGCCCTGGGGCGCCTGCTGTCGGCTTACGAGGCCGCTCAGCCGACCAGGGTGCGTTCCCGCGGCGAGCGTGGCGCCTGCTGTGTATCGGCGAGCTTCTCGCCCTCCACGTCGACCCGGGGCAGGGCCCGGTCCAGCCACTTCGGCAGCCACCAGGCAGACCTGCCGAGCAGGGCGAACAGCGCCGGCACGATCGCCATGCGGACCACGAAGGCGTCGAAGAGAACCGCGATCGCGAGGGCGAAGCCGATCATCTTCACGAAGTCGTTGTCCTCCACGATGAAGCCGGAGAAGACGCTCATCATGATGACCGCGGCCGCGCCCACCACCCGGCCGCCGTAGCGGAAGCCGTCGACGACCGCCTCGCCCGGACGGGCACCGTGGGCGTACGACTCGCGCATCCGGCTGACCAGGAAGACCTCGTAGTCCATCGCGAGGCCGAACACCACGCCGATCATGAAGATCGGCATCGTGCTCATGATCGGGCCCGGTGCGTCGATGCCGAAGACGTCGGCCAGCCAGCCCCACTGGAAGACCGCCACGACGGCGCCGAGCGCGGCCGCCACCGAGAGCAGGAACCCGAGGGCCGCCTTGAGCGGGACCAGGACGGAGCGGAAGACCACCATCAGGAGGAGGAAGGCGAGGCCCACGACCAGGGCCAGGTAGGGCAGGAGCGCGTCGTCGAGGGTCTGCGAGAAGTCGATGAACATGGCCGTCTGGCCGGTGACGAGGATCCGCGACGCGGTGCTCGGCTCCAGGTCGTCGGCGGTGTCGCGGAGTGCGTGGACCAGTTCCTCGGTCTTCTTCTCGGTCGGGCCCGTCGTGGGGATGACGTTGAGGATCGCGGTGTCGCCCGCCGTGTTGGCGGTGGCCGGGGAGACCGAGGCCACGCCCGGCGTCTTCGCGAGGGCCCTGCCGATCTCGTCGCCGGCGGCCGTGGCCTTCTGGGCGTCCTTCGTCTGCACCGTGACCATCAAGGGGCCGTTGAAGCCGGGCCCGAACGACTCCGAGAGCAGGTCGTACGCCTTGCGCTGGGTCGTCTGGGTCGACATCTGGCCCTCGCCCGGCAGACCGAGCTCCAGGCTCGCGGCCGGTACGGCGATCGTGCCGAGGCCGACCACGCCGACGAGCAGGACGATCACGGGGTGGCGCAGGACGTAACGGGCCCAGCGGGTGCCCAGGTTGGGCTTCGTCTTCCGGGCGAGCTTCGCCTCGTGCTTGGCGGCCCTGCGCCGCTGACGGTCCGACAGCGGCTTCACGGCGTACCGCAGGCGTCCCTTGCGGGCCATCACCTTGACCGGTGCGAGGCCGAGGAGGGCGGGGACCAGCGTGATCGCGACGAGTACGGAGACGGCGACGGTGCCCGCCGCGGCGAGGCCCATCTTGGTGAGCATCGGGATGTTCACGACGGCGAGTCCGGCGAGGGCGACGATGACCGTGAGGCCGGCGAAGACGACGGCCGAGCCCGCGGTGCCGACGGCCCGTCCCGCGGCCTCCTCGGGAGTACGTCCCTCGGCCCGCTCGGCGCGGAAGCGGGACACGATGAACAGCGCGTAGTCGATGCCGACCGCGAGGCCGATCATCATCGCCAGGGTCGACGTGGTGCCGGACAGGCCGAAGGTGGAACCGAGGGCCGTGATGCCCGAGATGCCGATGCCGACGCCGATCAGCGCGGTGATCAGCGGCATTCCGGCCGCGAGCATCGAGCCGAAGGTCAGGACGAGGACGATCGCGGAGACCAGGATGCCGATCTGCTCGCCGGTGCCGCCCATGGCCTGCTCGATCTTCACGGCGTCACCGCCGGCCTCGACGGTGAGACCCGCCTCGCGGGCGTGCTCGGTGGCCGCATCGAGGGCGTCGTGCGCCTTGTCGTCGACCTCCGCCGCGGGGACCTTGTACGTCACCACCATGTAGGCGGTCGTCCCGTCCTCGCTGATGCTGACGGCGGGGGACTTGTACGGGTCGGCGACGCCCACCACCTGCGGGGACGACGCCTCCAGGTCGGCGACGAGACGCTCGACCTCGGCCTTCGTCGAGGGTGTCGTGATCCTGGCGCCCTCGGGGGCGCGGACGACGACCCGGGCGGTGGCGCCGTCGACGCTCGCGTCGGGGAACTTCTCGGTCAGCAGGTCGAAGGCCTCCTGCGACTCGGTGCCCGGCATCGAGAACGTGTCGGCGGGCGGCGCCGGCGCGGACGAGGCGGCGACGCCCGCACCGGCGAAGACCAGCAGCCAGAGCAGCAGCGTCACCCCCTTGCGGCGGAAGGCGAGTCGGCCCAGTTTGGAAAGGAACGTAGCCACGGTGGGGCTCCCGTTGGGTGGTTGACGGTCGGGCGGGGCAGCACGACATGGCCGCATGCGGCGTGGCGGCATGGCGGCGCCGGGTGGTGCCGGGTGGTGCCGGGGGTAAGGGGGGTGTGCAGGCCGCGCGTGCGGTGCGCGGAGGCGCGGAGCGCGAGAGGCGCGGTGCGCACGAGAGGCGCGGTGCGCGAGAGGCGCGTGAGGTGGGGGCGCGGTGCGGGGCGGGGATCGTCGCCGCTCCGGGTCGGGCCGGGTCAGGACGCGGTGGTGAGCAACTCGTGGCGCGTCGGGGACCGGTGGAGGTCGAAGGTGACCGGCGTGGGCCGCTTGCGGGCCGTGGCGAAGACGTACAGGCGCAGTGCCAGGAAGCGGCCGACGCCCGCGAGGCCGGAGGCGGAGAGGTAGACCGTCTGCTCGACGGCGAGACCGGGCGTGCTCTCGAACGCGTGCAGGACGAGCATCGCGAGGGTGGTCACGGAGAAGGCGGCGGCGGCCGTTCCCGCGGACTGCAGGTGGTGGCGGAGGGTGCAGCGCAGCAGGCCGCGCCCGGCGGCGGGCCGGAGCTCCGCCGTGAAGGTGAAGCGGGCGTGCAACTCGGTCGCGAGGACCGTCGAGACGACGGTGACCAGCGCGTTGGCGAGGGCGAACGGCAGGTGGGCGGCGAGCAGGGCGACGGCCGCGCTGGACGCGAGGCCGACTCCGCCGCCGAACATCACGAAGCGAATGAAGGAGGCCAGGGCGCCGGGGGCGGCGGCCGCTGCGGGGGGAGGGGGCGCGCCGGGCGCTGCGGGGGTACGGGCCGCGCCCGGGGTACGGGGGGCGCCTGGGGCTCCGGTGGCTCTGGTGGCTTCGGTAGCTCCGGGGGTGCCAGGGGCGCCAGGGGTACGGGGCGCGCCGGTGGTGGTGGGCTGTGATCCGCGTTCCATCGGGCTTCCGTCCCCCCTTGATTCCCTGATTCCTTGATTCCTTGACTCGTTGTTCGGGTGTCTAGGCGCGGCGGATGACGATGTCGCCGACGCTCGTGCGGCCGCGGACCTCGACCGTCTCCTCGGACTGGCCCGGGCCCTCCGCCGCACCCAGTTCGTTGCGTACGCGGCCGGCCGTGGACCGTACGTCGAGCCATGCCGCGGTTCCCTCGGCGATGCCCACTTCGAGGCCTCCGGCGGAGGAGTCGAGCGTGATCCGGCCGCGGACGACCTCGCCGAGGCGGATGGCGCCGCTGGCGGTCTTCGCGGTGACCGAGGACTCCGTACGTCCCACGCTGATGGGCCCGTTGGACGAGTTCACCCGCAGCTCGCCGGTGATCTCGCCGACCGTCGTCTCGCCGTTGAGGTTCCGGATCGTCGCCGATCCGTCGATCCGGCCGATCCGCACCCGGCCGGAGCCGTGGATCTCGGTCTCGCCGGTCGTGCTGTCGACGAGGACGTCGCCGTGCGAGGTCTTCAGCCGTACCGCCGCTGCCTCCTCCAGCTGGATGTCGCCGGCGGCGGTGGTGAGGCGGCAGTCTCCGAACAGGCCCTCGCCGATCAGCTCGCCGAGGCCCGTCCTGCAGGTCAGTTCCGAGCCGGCGGGCAGCTCGACGGTCACGTCGACCGCGCCGATCTTGCCGAAGAGCGAGCGCTTCTTGGGGCCCTTGACCAGCAGCTTTCCACCCGTGCAGGTGACGTTGGTCTCCGCGGCGGCCTGGACGTCGAGCTTGTCGCCGGGGTCGCTCGGCGTCACCTCGACGACGGTGTCGGTGCGCTTGCCCGCGACGATCCGGGCCCGCCCGATCTCGATCTCGATGGTGGCGGAGAGGGGTGCGGGAGTGTCGAACGTAGGCATGGCTGTGCCGTCCTTTGACTGAGGTGAGCTGAGGTGGGGTGAGTGCTGGGGTGACGTGCCTCGTGCGGCGGTGAGGTGTGCGGGGTGCCTGGGACGTGCCGCAGGTCCTGGCGGACTACTGGACTAGCGGACCCAGCCGGTGAAGCCCTGGCCGACGGCGGGGCCCACGCCCGTCGTGCCCTTCCGGGTGCGACCCGCCGCGCTGCCCGGCTCCAGGGCCGCGGCCACGGCCCGGACCAGCCAGGCGTTGACCGAGAGTCCCTCGCGGCTCGCGGCCTCCTCGACCCGGATCTTGAGCTGGGCCGGCGGCCGGAAGTTGATACGGGAGGTGGCGCCGCCGTCCTCGCCCTCCACGGGGGCCGCGACCGGCGGCGGCGGGGCCGGCAGCGTGGTCTCGGCCTCCTCGAAGAGGTCGGCGGTGGGCGGCGCGGTCACCACGAACTCGGGGTTCAGGCCGCGCAGCCGCAGATCGACCGAGCCGGGTGCGAGGTCGCGGGTGATCTCGTCCATCGCGTCGGACAGGGCGTTGAGCAGGGTCAGCCGGGCGGCCGACTCGAGCTGCCCGGTGAGTCGGTCCGCCAGGGCGCGGGCGTCGTCGCCGCCCGCCTGGGCGGCCACGCCGAGCTCATGGCGGAGATTGTCCACGTACGGGGTGAGGTCCATGACGCAATAGTGGCACCATCATGGCGCCATTGCAAGTCATCTGGCGCCATGTTGCGCCACGGTGTGCCAGAGTGTTGCCGGGTTGGCGCCACGGCGCCACGGGGGCGCGGGGCACGGGGGCACGGGGGCGCGGGGCACGGGGGCACGGGGGCGCGGGGCACGGGGTTGACCCGGTTCGGGGGTGCGCATAGCGTCGCCGCGCCGGGACGGCCGGCGGATGCTCAGGGGGTTGCGCGGTGGCGGTGGCAGAGGGATACGAGCGGCTCACCGCGAACGGGGCGCCGTTCGCCGTCGAGAGCGGGGTGTACGCCTCCGGACCCCGCACGCTGAGGGAGTTCGTCGAGGTCGTCTGGGGCTACGGCGACCGGGTGTTCCTCGTGTCCGATGACGGGCGGACGACCTACCGCGAGTTCTTCGACGCCGCCTGCGGGCTCGCCCGGCGGCTCGTCGGGGAGTACGGGCTGCGGCCGGGCGACCGGGCCGTAATCGCCATGCGGAACCATCCCGAGTGGCAGGTCGCCTTCTGGGCCGCCCAGCTCGCCGGGCTCGTCGCCGTACCGCTCAACGCCTGGTGGACCGAGGACGAGTTCACGTACGCCCTCGACGACTGCGCTCCCGCGGTGCTGCTCGTCGACGGGGAGCGGGTCGGGCGGGTGCGGGAGTGGGCCGTCCGTAACCGCGTGCCCGGGATCGTCTTCCACGGGGAGAAGGGGGAGGGCGAGGCGTACGGGGCGTACAGGGAGGGCGAGGCGTACGGGGAGGGCGAAGCTGCTCCCGGCGACGCGGCCGGCTTCGTGCCGTACGTCCCCGACACCGATCCCCACCTCGGGCCGCCCCTCGTCGACGTCCTGCCCGAGCACGACGCCACCATCATCTACACGTCCGGCACCACCGGGCGCCCCAAGGGCGCCGTCGCCACCCATCTCGCGCAGGCCGGGGCCGCCATGAACCCGCGGTTCTTCGCCGCCGCCGCGGCCCTCGCGCGCGGGGACGTGCCCGGGGTGGGGCCCGTGCCCGTGTCGCTGACCACGTTCCCCTTCTTCCACGTGGCCGCGTTCACCTCCTTCTACGGGGTGATGGCGGCCGGCGGCACCCTGGTCATGATGCGGAAGTGGGATGCCGGCCGGGCCCTCGAACTGATCCGGGAGCACCGCGTCACCCACTACGCGGGCGTTCCCACCACCGCCCTCCAGCTGCTCGACCTCGCCCGCGCCACCGGCGACCCGCTCGAAAGCCTCACCCTGCTCAGCACCGGCGGCGCCGCCGCCCCGCCCGGCATCGTCGGCGGGATCACCGCCGGGTACGGGGAGCGCGTCGAGCCCCGCAACGGCTACGGACTCACCGAGACCAGCGGCGGCGTCCTGTCGAACGTCGGCGCCGAGTACCGCGCGCATCCCGGCAGCGTCGGCCGCCCCACACCCGTCACCGAGGTGCGGATCGACCGGCCCGACGCCGAGGGCGTCGGCGAACTGTGGCTGCGCGGGCAGTCCCTCGTCCGCGGCTACTGGGGCAACGAGGAGGCGACCCGCGCCGCGTTCACCGAGGACGGGTGGTTCCGGACCGGGGACCTCGCGCGTGTGGACGCGGACGGGCGGGTCAGCATCGTCGACCGGCTCACCGACATGGTCGTCCGCGGCGGCGAGAACGTGTACTGCGTCGAGGTCGAGGCCGTGCTGCAGCAGCACCCGGACGTCGTCGACGCCGCCGTTCTCGGCGTACCGCACCCGCTCCTGGGCGAGGAGGTCGCGGCCGTCGTCCGGCTGCGGCCGGGCGCCGCCGTCGGCGCCGACGAGCTGCGCACGCACGTGGGCGCGCGGCTCGCCGCCTTCAAGGTGCCCGCCCACGTTCTCGTACGCGAGGAGGAGCTGCCCCGGAACCCGACCGGGAAGCTCCTCAAGCGGGAGTTGCGGGGCGCCCTGACCGGCGACGGCTGATCCGCCCGAATCGAGGCGGCGTGATTCGCTCCGACGCGGGGCGGCCCGCCTCGACTCCGTGTGATCCGCTCCGCCTGGGGATCGGCTCGCCTTGACTCCGTGTGATTCGCTCCGACGCGGGGCGGCCCGCCTCGACTCCGTGCGATCCGCTCCGACGGGGATCGGCCCGCCTCAACTCCGTGTGATCCGCACCCGGTACGTACCGCTCGCGTCCTCGTCCAGCACGCTGATCCGTATGCCGTTGGCCCGGTCCGTGAACGTTTCGCCGGGCCGGTACGGTGCGTCCGACAGCTCCGCGTGGACGTTGGCGCGCCGTGTGCAGCCGCCGCTCGCGTGCTCGCTGTCGGAGACGGTCACCGGGCCGTGGCCGGTGTCCACGTCGGACTCCACCCGGTAGACCAGGACGCCGTGTTCGCAGACCGCCTCGTCGTTGCCCTCCTTGCTGCGGACCTCCAGCGCGTACCCCGACGTCTCGGAGAGCGGGACGACCGCGAGCTTGGGGCCGCCGGCGACCGCCAGCGGGGTGAGCGTGTAGTCGCTGCTGCCGGTGCCGGACGCGCAGCCGATCTGGTCGTTGTCGAGCCAGCCCAGCTTCCACTTGTGCCAGCCGAGCAGGTCGTTGTTGGCCCCCCAGTCCTCGGACATGATGTCCCAGTGCCCGACGCTCCCGCCGCCGTCCGAGGTGTACAGGTCGGGCAGGCCGAAGACGTGCCCGTTCTCGTGCGGCAGGACCCGGTAGCCGGTCTCCGCGAAGCTGCCGGAGCCGTCGTCCTGGCGGCTGTAGACGAAGGACGTGTTGGCGAGCGGCACGCCGTCCGCGTAGGGGGCGTCGTCGTTTCCGGAGAAGGTCACGGACAGGACGGTGTCGAGGGCGGAGGGCCCGGCGTTCGGCGTGACCAGGATGTTGACCAGGTCGTACGCGCTGAAGTCCACTTTCGCGTCGGCCGTCTTGACGATGTCCTCGACGAGGGAGCGGTAGCCCGGTTCGTACGGTGAGCCGCGCTCGATCCCGTACGCCGAGAAGGCCTTCGGCATGCGCAGCCAGTCGGGTATCGGGGCCTCGGCCTGGTAGCGAAGACGCCCGTACGAGCTGACGCGGAACCACTCGGCGGTCTGCGGGAAGAACTCGCGGAAGCGGCCCATCGCGGTGCCGTCCCCGGCCGCGTCGGGGAAGTCGATCATCAGGTTCAGGGCCCTGACCCGGCCCGTGGAGCGCACGTACCCCGGGGCCGTGGGGAGCCCCTCCGACATCTGCACGCCCAGCGTGGTGGCGATGCGGCAGGGCCCCAGCTGCGCGCCGTCCGGCGCGGCGGCCACGGGGCCCGCCGAGGCCGGGGCGGGCCCGGGGAGGGTGGTGCTCGCGGAGGCGAGCAGCGTGAGGGAGAGTGCCGTGGTCGCGGCCAGGGCGACGGGTCTGCGTATCCGTCGTCGGGGGTGCTGCATACGGTCGCCTCTCCGGTGGGGGCAGGTCAGCGGCACGGCCCCTTCCGGTACTCGCGGGGCCGCGCTGTGCGATCACTCTGTGACGGCTGCTTCCGGCGCGCGCGCCGGGTGGCCCGATCGTGGGACGAGATGAATGTGACCCAGGTCACGTCCGGGCCGGGAAATAACCGGGGACCTGGTCCCCGTTTATGACTGTGTTCAGCGAAGTGGGGAGTCCTTCCCCGGATGAATCAGTCCATGGATGACCGTGAGGAGGTCGTGGCGTGACCAGCACCCCCGCCACCGCGCCCGCCCGCCGCGTACCCCGCCCCCGGGCGGACGCCCTGCGCAACCGCGAGCGGATCGTGACGGCGGCCCGCGAGATGTTCGTCGAGTTCGGGTCCCAGGTGCCCTACGACGAGATCGCGCGCCGGGCCGGCGTCGGGAACGCCACGCTCTACCGGAACTTCCCCGAGCGCACCGACCTCGTCCACGAGGTCGTCCTCTCGCTGATGGCCCGCGTCACCGAAGTCGCCGAACGGGCCGCCGAGGAGGAGAGCGACACCTTCGCCGCCCTCCGCCGGTTCACCCTCGGCGCCGCCGACGAGCGCGTCGGCGCCCTGTGCCCGATGCTCGACGGCGCCTTCGACAAGGACCACCCCGACCTGATCGCCGAGCGCGAGCGCCTGGAGGAGGCCGTCGAGGGCCTCGTCCAGCGGGCCCAGCGGGCCGGCCGGCTGCGCACCGACGTCGGCGTCGGTGACCTGATGGTGGCGCTCTCCCAGCTGACCCGCCCGCTGCCCGGATCGGGCTGCGCGGCCTTCGACCAGTTCGTCCGCCGTCATCTGCTGCTGTTCCTCGACGGCCTGGAGGCGCCCGCGCGCTCCGAGCTGCCGGGGAAGGCCGCGACCCTGGAGGACCTGAGACGCGACTCCTGCTCGTCGTGAGTGTCCGTCCCCAGGGATCTCGACTTACGTAACCCGCACCCCTCCCGTACGTCTGCTCAACCCGCACTCCCTTTACGTCCTTTTTCACCAGTACGCGCCAAGAGGTGGCTACCCCCATGCCGAAAGTCCCCGACAACACCGTGACCCACCCCGACCCGGGCCGCTGGAAAGCGCTCGTCTTCATCGCGCTCGCGCAGCTGATGGTCGTGCTCGACGCGACGATCGTGAACATCGCGCTGCCCTCCGCCCAGCAGGACCTGGGGATATCGGACGGCAACCGGCAGTGGGTCATCACCGCCTACGCCCTCGCCTTCGGCGGTCTGCTCCTCTTCGGCGGCCGCATCGCCGACCTGTGGGGCCGTAAGCGCACCTTCGTCGTCGGCCTGATCGGCTTCGCCCTCGCGTCCGCCCTCGGCGGGGCCGCGACCGGCGAGGCCATGATGCTCGGTGCCCGCGCACTCCAGGGCGCCTTCGGTGCGCTCCTCGCGCCCGCCGCGCTCTCGCTGCTCGCCGTGACCTTCACCGACGCCAAGGAGCGCGCGAAGGCCTTCGGCATCTACGGCGCGATCGCCGGTGGTGGCGGCGCCGTGGGCCTGATCCTCGGCGGTGTCCTCACCGAGTACCTGAACTGGCGCTGGACCTTCTTCGTCAACATCCCGTTCGCGATCGTCGCCGCCGTCGGCGCGTACCTCGTCATCCGTGAGCCCGCGGGCAGCCGCAACCGCTCCACGCTCGACATCCCCGGCGTGATCCTGTCCACCCTGGGTCTGGTCGCGCTCGTGTACGGCTTCACCCGCGCCGAGTCCGAGGGCTGGAGCGACGCCGGCACGATCAGCATGTTCGTCGGCTCCGCCGTGCTCCTCGCCGGCTTCGTGTTCACCGAGGCGAAGGTGAAGTCCCCGCTGCTGCCGCTGCGCGTCCTGACCGACCGCAACCGCGGCGGTGTCTACCTCTCGCTGGGTCTCGCCGTCATCTCGATGTTCGGCCTCTTCCTCTTCCTGACCTACTACCTGCAGGTCGTGAAGGGCTACTCGCCGGTCATGACGGGCTTCGCGTTCCTCCCGATGATCGCGGGCATGATCATCGGCTCGACGCAGATCGGTACGCGGCTCATGACCCGCGTCCCGCCGCGGCTGCTCATGGCCCCCGGCTTCCTGACCGCCGGTGTCGGCATGCTGCTGCTCACCCAGCTGGAGGTCGGCACCTCGTACGCCGGTCTGATCCTGCCCGCGCAGCTGCTGCTCGGTCTGGGCATGGGTACGGCGTTCATGCCGGCCATGTCGCTCGCCACGCACGGTGTGGACCCGCGGGACGCCGGTGTGGCCTCCGCGATGGTCAACACCTCGCAGCAGGTCGGCGGCGCCATCGGTACGGCCCTGCTGAACACGATCGCCGCCTCGGCGACCACCGCGTACCTCACGGACAACGCGGCGGGTGCGACCACTCCGGCCGCCCAGAAGCTGCTCCAGCTCCAGGGCATGGTCGAGGGCTACACCGCGGCCATCTGGTGGGCCGTCGGCATTCTGGTCGCCTCGGCCGTGATCGCCTTCGTCCTGATCAACACCGGGAAGCCGGACACCGGGGTCGTCGCCGGGTCCGGTGAGGGCGCGGAGGACGAGGTGAAGGTGCCGGTCATCGCGCACTGATCCATTCCGGTGATCCATTCCGTCCGGTTCGGACCTGCCCTGGTTCCGCTCAGCGGAGCCAGGGCAGGTCCGCGTCCGCGTCCGTGGGTTCGAGGCCCTCGGCCATGACGCGCATGATCGCGCCGAGCTGTTCCACCTGATCGGGGGAGAGCCGGTCGAAGAGGGCCTGGCGGACGGCCGCCACATGGTCGGGGGCGTTCTGCCGGAGGACCTCCATGCCCTCGTCCGTGAGCCGGGCGAACTGGCCCCGCTTGTCGGACGGGCAGTTCTCGCGTCGTACCCAGCCGTTCTTCTCCAGGCGGGCGATGGCGTGGGAGAGGCGGGAGCGGGTGATCTTGGCGCTCCTGGCCAGCTCGGTCATCCGCAGCCGCCGGCGCGGGGCCTGGGAGAGCTGGACGAGGAGCCCGTAGTAGATGTGCGGCATCCCGGCGTCGCGCTGCAGCTGGCGGTCGAGGTGGTCCTCGAGGAGCGTGGTGGCGTGCAGGTACGCGCGCCAGACGTGCTGCTCCTCGTCGGTGAGCCAGCGGGGTTCGGTCATGTCTCCCATAGTGCCCGATCGTACGACTCGTTCTTGAAAGTTGAACTACATAGGTCTACGGTGTACGGCAGGACACTTGAATTTTCAAGAACCTGCCGCGATCGAGAAACCGGAGGTGGTCGCCATGGACGCCACGCTGGAAACAGGAGCCACGCGGGCGCGGATGCCCGCCCTTTACCTGTCCCACGGCGCACCGCCGCTCGCCGACGACCCCGTCTGGCCCGGTGAACTCGCCGCCTGGTCCGCGGACCTTCCGCGCCCCAGCGCCATCCTCATGGTCTCCGCCCACTGGGAGGAGGCCCCGCTGGCCCTCGGCGCCACCGAGACCATCCCGCTCGTGTACGACTTCTGGGGCTTCCCCGAGCACTACTACCGCGTCCAGTACGCGGCCCCCGGCGCGCCCCGGCTCGCCGAGGCCGTCCGCAAGCTGCTCCGCGCGCCCGGCGCGCCCGTGCAGGACATCCCCGACCGGGGCCTCGACCACGGCGCGTACGTGCCGCTCGTCGAGATGTTCCCGGGCGCCGACATCCCCGTACTCCAGATCTCCATGCCCACCCTCGACCCGCGCCGCCTCATGGACATCGGGCGCAGGCTCGCCCCGCTCCGCGACGAGGGCGTCCTGATCGTGGGCAGCGGCTTCTTCACCCACAACCTGGCCGCCCTCCGCCACACCGGCGGCGGGGTGCCGGGCTGGTCGGCCGAGTTCGACGCCTGGGGGCACGAGGCCCTCGCCGCGCAGGACGTCGACGCGCTCCTCGACTTCGAGCACAAGTCGCCGGCCGGCCGCCTCGCCCATCCACGTACGGAGCACTTCGCCCCCCTGTTCGTCACGATGGGCGCGGCGGACGCGGCGGGCGACCTCGACGCGGAGCGGTCGGTGATCGACGGGTTCTGGATGGGGCTCGCCAAGCGGTCGGTGCAGTTCGGGTAGCCGGTGGGCCTGCCCTGGGGCCGGTTGGGGTCGGTCTCAGAACAGCGGCGGGTTCAGCTCGATCGAGCGGATCGCGGCGGCGAGGGCGAGGGGGTCGCCGACGTCGAGTGCCGTGTCGGTGAACTTGATCGTGTGATCGTCGCCGTGCGCGGCCGCCCGCTCGAAGACCTCCTCGGCCGTGACCTCCTCGGCCGTGATCTCTTGGGCCGTGAGGGCGGTCGGTGGGTACGCGGCGGGCTCAGGCGGGGTGTACGCCGCCGTCACCGCGGCCGCCGCCGTCCAGGCCGCCGCCAGGCTCGGCGCCCACAGCTCGCGGGGGAGCGCGGGCAGGGCGCGCAGGACCGCGTTGGGCGCGGTCGCCGCGTGGACCAGCATGATCGGCTCGCCGTGGCCGTGGGTCGCGTACCGGTGGGTGGCCGCCGTGACCAGCTCGGTGAGCAGGGCCTTCGCGGTGTCGGGGTCCGGCGCCGCACCCCAGGCCGGGAACGCCGTCAGCTGCGGCAGCCGATCACGTATCCCGCCCTCCTGCACCGGAACCGGCGGTACGGCGTCGAGTGCGGCGGCCGCCGTCGGCGCCGCGGCCAGCGCGGCGAGCGGGGGCAGCGGCTTGCTGCGGGCCGCCCAGTAGCCGAGGGCGTGTGCGAGCTCGGCGAGGCGGGGTGCGGTCGTTCCCCCGCCGGCCGGCGCCCCCTCGGACGTCAGGAGGGTCCGTACGGCGTGACCGGTACGGATCACGGGATGCGTCGCCGAGGCCGCGATGCCCGGCAGCAGCCGGGGCCACCACGCGGCGAGGACCTCCCGCCAGGGGCGTTCGGCGAGCTCGCGGCCGAAGAAGCGGGTCCAGTCGGTGATCCGGACCGGGTCGCCGAGCGCCTCGCGCCAGTCGTCGGCCGCCACCGGGCGGGACGGGGGCGGCAGTTCCTCCAGCTTGTGTGCGTAGTGGTCCAGCCAGCGGTGCACGGTCGGGGCCTGGCCGTTGCGGACGAGGGCCTCGACGGCCATGGGGGCGTGGTTGGTGAGCCAGCCGTTGCGCTCGGGGCCCGTGGTGTGGAGGCGTTCGAGGGCTTCGTCGAGGGTGCCGGATGCGTCGGTGCGGGATGCGTCGGTGCCGGATGCGTCGCTCATGGGGGCGACGCTAGGGCGGGGGAGGGGTGGGCCGTAACGGGCTCCGGACCTAGTCCGGGGGACCGAGACGGCTCCGTCCGCTCGGGGGCAACCCGATGGCCCGCCCACGCGTCTTGAGGGATGACGCCGCATGTGATCGCGGTCTCACCGACGGTGTGGTCGGGGGTCCGCGAGTGGCGTCGGCTCACCCCCCGTGCCCGGTCTGACCTGCACCTCCGTGGGTGCCGGAAGCATGCCCGCAGGGGCGGCGGCCGCGCAGGATACTGCATGATCGCGAAAATCCATGTGCCGGGTGGGAATTCTGTCCTGATTCCAGTCGTTGTTTCCGTCGGATGCAGGGCACCCGAAAAGGTGTCGCGACCTACTCAGCAAGGGAGCACGCATGGCAACCCGTGCCGTCGCCCGTCGTCAGACCTCCGCCAAGAGCGGGGCCGCACGGGCAAGCAGCGTTCGCGCCGTGGGCGGGGAGATCGCCGACCGCGACCTGGTCGGCATGTACCTCGACGAGATCGCGCGTACGCCCCTGCTCGACGCCGCCAAGGAGGTCGAGCTCTCGCAGACGATCGAGGCGGGCGTCTATGCCCGGCAGATACTCGACGGTGCTGTGACATCAGCCGCTGCCGCGGCGGGGGCCACCGAGGCCGGCGGCGCGTCCCGCGAGGAGCTCGAAGCCCTTTATGAGGCGGGCGAGCGTGCCAAGGACCTCTTCATCAAGTCCAACCTGCGGCTCGTGGTGGCGGTCGCCCGGCGCTACCCGCGCAGCGGGCTGCCGCTGCTCGACCTGATCCAGGAAGGGAACGCGGGCCTGGTGCGCGCGGTCGAGAAGTTCGACTACGCGAAGGGCTTCAAGTTCTCCACGTACGCCACGTGGTGGATCCGGCAGGCCATCACCCGGTCCATCGCCGACCAGTCCCGCACGATCCGGCTCCCCGTCCACCTGGTGGAGGAGCTCGGCCGGATCCGCCGGGTGCAGCGCGAGTTCAACCGCGAGCACGGCCGCGAGCCGGAGCCGGCGGAGATCGCGGCCGAGCTGGACACGAAGCCCGAGCGGGTCGTCGACGTGCTCGACTGGGCGCGTGACCCGGTCTCGCTGAACATGTCGGTGGACGACGAGGGCGAGACGCAGTTCGGCGACCTCCTGGAGGACACGTCGGCGATCTCGCCGGAGCAGTCGGTGCTCACGCTGCTGCGCAGCGAGGAGCTCGACGACCTCATCGACAAGCTCGACCACCGGACGGCGTCGATCATCCGCATGCGGTACGGGATCGAGGACGGGCGCGAGCGGACGCTGACGGAGGTCGGCAAGGAGCACGGCCTGACGCGCGAGCGGATCCGCCAGATCGAGAAGCACGCGCTGCTGGAGCTGAAGAAGATGGCGCACGACACGGGCTTCGACGCGGTGGCCTAGGGCGGCCGGCGGACCGGACACCGGGGACCGGGGCAAGCCCTCGGCCCCCGGCCCCACGTTGCATCCCGGGACGCGGGGCCCCGGCCCGCGCCCCGGCCTGCGGCCCCGCGCCTGCGGCCCCGCGCCTGCGGCCCCGGCCTGAGGCCCCCGGTCTGCGGCCCGGCCCGCGCCCCGGTCTGCGGCCCGGCCTGCGGCCCGGTCTGCGGCCCGGCCTGCGGCCTGCGGTCTGCGGCCTCCGGCCCCGGCCTCCGGCCCCGGCCTCCGGCCCCGGCCTCCGGCCGGGGTTTGGGTCCCCCCATTACCTTCTTGGTGGCCCCGCAAGGGGGTGCCTGGCCTCCGGAGTTGGCATGACTTTCTCCCCCTGTCGAACGTATGGCCTGGGGGGTGGTGTCACCGGCTCCGGAGGCATCGACAGACCGCTGATTAGGGGCATGACCACCGGCTTCTTCGCAGGTCGGGAGGCTCTTCGTAATGTGGATGTGGCGATCGGTGCCGTGGGACGGCCGGGCGGGGACGACCGAAGGACGCACGTGATCGACGTCAGCGAGATCGGCGCCTTCCTCGGCCTGGACGTCGGCAAGGGCGAACACCACGCCACTGCCGTCACCCCGGCCGGGAAGAAGGCATTCGACAAGCGGCTGCCCAACAGCGAGCCCAAGCTCCGCGAGGTGTTCGACAAGCTGCAGGCCAAGCACGGGACCGTGCTGGTGGTCGTGGACCAGCCCGCCTCGATCGGCGCCCTGCCACTGGCGGTGGCCAGGGACATGGGCTGCCCCGTCGCCTATCTGCCCGGTCTGACGATGCGGCGGATCGCCGACCTCTACCCAGGCGAGGCCAAGACCGATGCCCGCGACGCGTTCATCATCGCCGACGCGGCCCGCGTCATGCCTCACACACTCCGCTCGGTCGATCTTGAAGAAGAGACCATCGCCGAGCTGGAGATGATCGTCGGCTTCGACGACGATCTGGCCGGCGAAGCCACCCGGATCAGCAACCGGCTTCGCGGCCTGCTCACCCAGATTCACCCGCACCTGGAGCGAGTCCTCGGCCCGCGCATCCAGCACCCGGCAGTGCTCACGCTGCTGGAACGGTTCGGGTCCCCGGCCCAGGTCCGCAAGGCCGGACGCCGCCGACTCGTGACCTTGTTGCGGCCGAAGGCGCCGCGGATGGCCGAGCGACTGGTCGAGGAGATCTTCACCGCGCTGGACGAGCAGACAGTGGTCGTTCCCGGCACCGAGGCGGCCGCTCTGATCGTCCCGAGCCTGGCCGGATCGCTGACCGCCGTCCTTGACCAGCGGAAACTGCTGGCCGGACGGATCGAGGAACTGCTGGAGGCCCACCCTCTTTCCAAGGTCCTGACCTCGATGCCGGGGATCGGCGTCAGGACCGGAGCCAGGATCTTGATCGACGTGGGCGACGGCAGCAGCTTTCCGTCCGCCGCCCACCTCGCCGCCTACGCCGGCCTCGCCCCGGCAACCCGCAGCTCGGGTTCGTCGATTCGAGGCGAACAACCGTCTCGGAGAGGAAACAAGCAGCTCAAACGGGCCTTCTTCCTCTCCGCGTTCGCATCCCTGGCCGACCCGGCCTCCCGCACCTACTACGACAAGAAGATCAGCCAGGGCAAGCACCACACCCAAGCACTCCTCTGTCTCGCCAGACGACGAGCCGACGTCCTCTTCGCGATGCTCCGCGACGGCACCTTCTACGAATCCCGGCCAGCCGCAGCGGGCTGATCCTCAGCACCTTCGCCGCACGCAGGGCAGTCACGCTCGTCGACCGAGTCCATCGCGACCGGATGACCACAAAAGTCGCACGACCGGATGCCCTCACCCGCCGAGTCCTGAACGGGCACGTCATCACTCATGACAGCCACACTGCCACCCGACCACCTTGACCAAAGACATAGGGGCCCCCCCCCGCACCACCCGTGCGAGTTCGACGTCGGCTGCGGGTCCCCTGGTGGGGCGCGTCCGCCGTCGGCGAAGGCGGCCCGCGGGGCCACCCGCGCCCCGCCTCACGCCCCCGTCGCCGTCAGGCGGGGCGGCCTCACCCTCGCCGCCGTCAGGGGGATGGCCTCACGCCCCGTTCGCCGTCAGGCGGGGTGGTCTCACGCCCCCCTCGCCGTCAGGCGGGATGGCCTCACGAACCCGTCGCCGCCGTCAGGCGGGTTGCCAGGTCCTCTACGTAGGTGAGGAGGGGCGGCGGGCTCTGGATCGTGAAGGGGGCGTCCACCAGGGCCAGGCGGATGGCCAGCCATTCGACGGAGTCCGTCGAGCGGGTGCGGAGGCGGCAGGTCGTCGGGCCCGTCGCCGTCGGGACCAGGTGGGACGGGAGGCGGGCCGTCACGAAGTCCGCGGGGGCCTCGAAGGTGACGTCCAGGTCCAGCTCCGGCTGCGCCCGCGACATGGAGCGGACCAGGAGCTGTGCCGCGTCGCCCGCCGGCAGCTCCCGCGGTGTGAAGCGTGCCCCCGTGGCGAGCGGGTCGGTCACCCGGTCCACCCGGAACGTCCGCCAGTCCTCCCGCCCCAGGTCGTACGCCACCAGGTACCACCGGCGCCCGGTGGAGACCAGCCGGTACGGCTCGACCAGGCGCTTCGACTCGGCCCCGTCGCCCGCCCGGTACCCGAAGCGGAGCTTCTCGCGGCCGGTGACCGCGCCCGCCAGGGCGGTCAGGGTGGCGGGCGTGACCGTCGCGCCGTCCCCCGCGTCAGCGGGATCGTCGCGTTCTGGAGGGTCGAGACCCGGTGCCGAAGCCGCGCCGGCAGGACCTGCTCCAGCTTCGCCAGGGCCCGTACGGACGCCTCCTCCACGCCCTCGATCGCGTGTCCCGCCCCCGCCCGCAGGCCGACCGCGATGGCGACGGCCTCCTCGTCGTCGAGGAGGAGCGGCGGCATGGCCGTCCCGGCGACGAGCCGGTAGCCGCCGACCGCGCCGAGCGTCGCCTCGACGGGATAGCCGAGGTCACGGAGCCGGTCGATGTCACGGCGGATGGTGCGCGGGGAGACCGAGAGCCGTTCGGCGAGTTCGCTTCCGGGCCACTCGCGCGGTGTCTGGAGGAGCGAGAGCAGATTCAGGAGTCGTGCCGGGGTGTCCGTCATGCGTTCCAGGATGAGGGCCATCTAGGACATGGACTGACCTAGATGGCCTTTATCTTCTTCGTATGAGTGCACACGACGCCGACGCCGCCACGGACGCGGCCCCCATCGAACCGAGTGACAAGCGGCGCTGGATAGCCCTTGCCATCGTCATGACGGCCGCCTTCATGGACCTGGTCGACGCCACGATCGTCAACATCGCGATCCCCAGCATCGAGCGGGACCTCGGCGCCTCCTTCGGGGCCATCCAGTGGATCACCGCGGGGTACGCGCTCGCGTTCGCCGCCGGTCTGATCACCGGCGGCCGGCTCGGAGACATCTTCGGCCGCAAGCGGCTCTTCCTCCTCGGCACGGCGGGCTTCATCGATCGCCTCCGCCCTCTGTGGCTTCGCGGCCAACCAGGAGATGCTGGTCGCCTCCCGACTGCTCCAGGGCGCGGCCGCCGCGATGATGGTGCCGCAGGTGCTGTCGATCATCCACGTCACCTTCCCGGCGCACGAGCGCGGCAAGGTCTTCGGCATGTTCGGCGCGATCATCGGTCTGGGCGCGGTCTCCGGCCCGCTGCTCGGCGCGCTGCTCACGCAGTGGAACATCGCGGGCCTGGAGTGGCGCCCGATCTTCCTCATCAACCTGCCGGTCGGCATCGCGGGCCTGCTCCTGGGCCGCAAGTTCATCACCGAGTCGAAGGCCCCGAAGGCGCTCCGCCTCGACATGGTCGGCGTGCTCCTGGTGACGGCCGCGCTGCTGATGCTGATCTACCCGCTGACGCGCGGCCGTGAGCTGGACTGGCCGGTGTGGGGTCACCTGATGATGGCCGGCAGCCTGGTCGTCTTCGGCGCGCTCATCGCGTACGAGAAGTACAAGACGAAGAAGGACGGCTCGCCGCTCGTCGAGCTGTCGCTGTTCAAGGTGAAGAGCTTCGCGGCGGGTATCGCGGTGCAGCTGACCTTCGGTGTCGTGATGGGTATCTTCTTCCTGGTCTGGACGCTGTACATGCAGACCGGCCTCGGCTGGAGCCCGCTGCGGGCGGGCGTGACCGGAGTGCCCTTCTCGATCGCGGTGTCGACGGCGGCCGGTCTCTCGGTCCAGAAGCTGGTGCCGCGCTTCGGCCGGAAGGTGCTCCAGGCGGGCGCGCTGACGATGATCGCGGGCGTGCTGCTCTACCTCTTCGAGGCGGGCCGGTACGGCTCGGACATCACGTCCTGGCAGATGATTCCGCCGCTGGTGGTCATGGGTCTCGGCATGGGCCTGATCGTGGCGCCGCTGACGGACGCGGTGCTCTCCGAGGTCCCGCGCGAGCACGCCGGTTCGGCCTCGGGTCTGATCAACACGACGGGCCAGATGGGCAACGCGCTGGGCCTCGGCCTGGTGTCGGTGGTCTTCTTCGGCGTGATCGACGGCAAGCCCACGCCGAAGTCTCGGGCCGAGGCGGCGGGGGCGTTCACGGACGCCTTCCAGAACGCGATGGGCTGGGTGGCGGGCGTGCTCGCCGTGATCTTCCTGGTGATGTTCGCGCTTCCGGCGAAGCCGAAGCAGCACCTGGAGGGTGGCGAAGGCGGCGAGGGCGGCTATGACGGCGACGCCGTGATCGAGAAGGAGCCGGCGTTCGCGCACTGAGCCGGCGTTCGCGCACTGAGCCGGCGTTCGCGCACTGAGCCGGCGTTCGCGCACTGAGTCGGCCGCCGAAGGGCCCTGGTCCCGGGAATCGCCCCGGGAGCAGGGCCCTTCGTCGTGTCCAGGCAGAGACGGATGTCCGTTCATGCCCGCTTGAATGCCCGAGTCCGTTTACTTCGCGGAAACGCGGGCGTAGTCTGACCCTGAAACCACAGGTTCGGGCATCGAACGGACGTAAACCCTCATGTACGCACCGGAGCGTCAGCAACAGATCCTGCGGCTCGCCCGCGAGAGCGGACGCGTCGACGTCCTCTCCCTCGCCGAGGAGTTCCAGGTCACCGCCGAGACCGTACGGCGCGACCTCAAGGCCCTCGACCGGGCCGGGCTCGTCCGCCGCGTCCACGGCGGCGCCATCCCCGCCGGGCGGCTCGACTTCGAGCCCGACCTCGCCGAGCGCGAGTCCACCGCCGCCGACGAGAAGGACCGGATCGGCCGGGCCGCCCTCGCCGAACTGCCCGAGGAGGGCAGCGTCGTCCTCGACGCCGGCTCGACCGTCGCCCGGCTCGCCGCCGAGGTCCCGCTCGACCGCGCGCTGACCGTCGTCACCCACGCCCTCCCCGCCGCCGCCCGGCTCGCCGACCACCCCGGCATCGACCTGCACCTGGTCGGCGGACGCGTACGGCACCGCACCCGCGCCGCCGTCGACGCCTGGGCGCTCCGGGCGTACGGGGAGATCCGCGCCGACGTCGCCTTCCTCGGCGCCAACGGCTTCTCGCCCGAGCACGGACTCACCACCCCCGACCTCGCCGAGGCCGCCGTCAAGCGGGCGGTGATCGCCTCCGCCCGCCGGGTCGTCCTCCTCGCCGACTCGGCCAAGCACGGCCAGGAGCACTTCGCCCGCTTCGGCGACCTGACCGACGTCGACCTGCTCATCACCGACAGCGGCCTCACCGACGAGGACGCCGCCGCCATCGAGGCGGCCGGAACGGAAGTCGTCCGCGCATGATCCTCACCGTCACCCCCAACCCCTCCCTGGACCGGACGTACGAGGTCCCCGCCCTGGAGCGCGGCGAGGTGCTGCGCGCCGCCGCCGAACGCGTCGACCCCGGCGGCAAGGGCGTCAACGTCTCCCGGGCCGTCGCCGCCGCCGGACACCGCACGGTCGCCGTGGTCCCGCTCGGCGGAGCCCCGGGCGCCCTCGTCGCCCAACTCCTCGCGGGCCGGGGCATCGAGGTCGCGCCGGTACCGGTCGCCGGGCACACCCGCTCGAACATCGCGCTCGCGGAGCCCGACGGCACGCTGACGAAGATCAACGCGCCGGGCCCGGAGCTGACGGAGGAGGAGTCGGAGACGATCCTGACGACGGTCGGCGCGTACTCGCCGGCCGCCGACTGGATCGCCTGCTGCGGCAGCCTCCCGCGCGGCCTCGCACCCGAGTGGTACGCCCGGCTGGTCACCCGCGCGCACGGCGCCGGGGCGCGGATCGCGCTCGACACCTCCGGCCCGTCCCTGCTCGCGGCCCTCGCCGCCCGCCCGGACGTCGTCAAGCCGAACGCCGACGAACTGGCGGAGGCGGTGGGCCGCCCGCTGGCCACGGTCGGCGACGCGGTGAAGGCGGCGGAGGAACTGCGCGAGCGCGGCGCGGGCGCGGTCCTGGCCAGCCTGGGCGCCGACGGCCAGCTCCTCGTCACCGGCGAGGGCGTCTGGTACGGCTCCGCGCCCGTGGCCGCCGTCCGCTCCAACGTCGGAGCGGGCGACGCCTCCCTCGCGGGTTTCCTCGCGGCGGGCGGCGAAGGACCCGAGGCCCTCGCGGCCGCCGTGGCCCACGGGGCGGCCGCGGTCCAGCTGCCCGGCAGCGAGATGCCCACCCCGGGCGACCTGAACCCGTCGGCGGTCACGGTGACCGCCGACGTACCCCTGGACCTCACCCTCAGCGAGCAAGGGAGCCCGCGCGATGAGCAGGATGATCACCGCGGACCTGGTCGACCTCGACCTGTCCGCCGACACGAAGGAAGCGGCGGCCCGTTCGCTCGCGGAGCGCATGGTCGCCCTCGGCCGGGTGACCGACCTCGACGGCTTCCTCGCGGACGTCGCGGCGCGCGAGGCCCAGATGCCGACGGGCCTGGACGGCGGCATCGGCATCCCGCACTGCCGCAGCGCCCATGTCACCGAGCCGACGCTCGCGTTCGGCCGCTCGACGGAGGGCGTCGACTTCGGCGCCCCGGACGGCCCGGCGGACCTGATCTTCCTGATCGCGGCCCCGGCGGGCGCGGACGACGCCCACCTGACGATCCTCTCCTCGCTGGCCCGCCAGTTGATGAACGAGGACTTCACGACGGCACTGCGGTCGGCGACGTCCCCGACGGGAGCGGCGGCGCTGATCGCGGGCGAGGAGGCCCGGGAGGAGGTTCCGGCGGAGGCGCCGGTGGAGGTTCCGGCGGAGGCCCCGGTGGAGGCCCTGGTGGAGGCCCCGGTGGAGACTCCCGTACCTGAGGTGCCGTTCCGGATCGTCGCCGTCACCTCCTGCCCCACTGGTATCGCCCACACCTACATGGCCGCCGAGTCCCTGGAGAAGGCCGGTCGCGCCGCCGGGGTCGAGGTCGTCGTCGAGACGCAGGGCTCCGCCGGGTTCACCCGGCTCGACCCGGCCGTCGTCGCCGCCGCCGACGGCGTGATCTTCGCGCACGACGTGCCCGTACGGGAGAAGGAACGGTTCGCCGGGAAGGCCACCGTCGACGTCGGCGTCAAGGCCGGCATCAACCGCCCCGCCGAACTGATCGCCGAGGTCAGGGAGAAGGCCGCACGCGGCGAGGTCTCCGCCCCCGCCACCGCAGCGACACCCGTCGACAAGGCGGGCGAGCCCGGCGAGGGATACGGCACCAAGCTCCGCAAGTGGCTCATGTCCGGCGTGAGTTACATGGTTCCCTTCGTCGCCGCCGGCGGCCTCCTCATCGCCCTCGGCTTCGCCATCGGCGGCTGGGACATCGACAAGGCACCCTCCGTCACCGAGCACTTCGCCTGGGGACAGGCGGACAGCTGGGCAGCCCTGATGTTCCAGATCGGCGGTCTCGCGTTCAGCTTCCTCGTACCGGTCCTCGCCGGTTACATCTCGTACGGGATGGCCGACCGCCCCGGTCTCGTCCCCGGCTTCGTCGGCGGCGCCATCGCGCTCACCGTCAACGCCGGCTTCCTCGGCGGCCTCGTCGCCGGTCTGCTCGCCGGCGGCACCGTGCTCGCCATCCAGCGGGTGAGGATCCCCGCCGTCCTCAGGGGCATCATGCCGGTGGTCGTGATCCCCCTGCTGTCCTCGATCGTCGTCGGCTTCCTGATGTTCCTGGTCGTCGGCAAGCCCATCGCCTCGCTCCAGAAGGCGCTCACCGACTGGCTGTCCGGCCTCTCCGGCGCCAACGCCGTCATCCTCGGCGTCATCCTCGGCCTGATGATGTGCTTCGACCTCGGCGGCCCGGTCAACAAGGTCGCGTACGCCTTCGCCGTCGGCGGCCTCGCCAACCCCAACGAGGGTTCCCTCAAGGTCATGGCCGCCGTGATGGCGGCGGGCATGGTGCCGCCGCTCGCGATGGCCCTCGCCACGGCCGTACGGGGCCGGCTCTTCACCCGTACCGAACGCGAGAACGGCAAGGCGGCCTGGGTCCTCGGGGCCTCGTTCATCTCCGAGGGCGCGATTCCGTTCGCCGCCGCGGACCCGCTCCGGGTCATCCCGGCGGCGATGGCGGGCGGCGCGGTCACCGGCGCCCTGTCGATGGCCTTCGAATGCACCCTGCGGGCCCCGCACGGCGGACTGTTCGTGATCCCGCTGATCGGCAACCCGTTCCTCTACCTGCTCGCGATCATGGCGGGCACGGTGGTCAGCGCGGGTCTCGTCATCCTCCTCAAGGGCCTGCGGAAGCCGGCTCCGGAGACGGCGGCGCCGGACGGCGAACAGGCCCCGTCCGGGACCGGGGTGGCCGTGGCGGCCTGACCGGTCCCGGACGGGGCCGGTCACGAGGGTGGTCACGAGGGGCGGTGCGGTATCGGCGAGCGCACCGCCCCTCGGCCTCATGGCGTCATTCGCGGTTGACGGCACCCCCGTACTTCAGGTCGCCCTTGAACGGAACGGACCGCATCACCACCGGGGTCGGCGTGGCCTGCTGCACCCATGCCTCGTCCCAGACGAAGGTGTTGCCCATGATGTCTCCGTGCGTCTGCCACACGGTCCCGGCCGTCGTGATCACCTTCACGTAGGCGTCGTTGCCCTGGGCCTCGATGGCGATGCCGCACGCGTTGGTGGGGTAGTTGGGGTTCCCGGGATCCGTGCCGACGGCCATCGGGTTGGTGAGGTCCTGCCAGACGATCGCCCCGCCCGGGGTGGCCGCCTTACCGACGAACGCCTTGCCGTTGTAGAGCGCGGCCTGGAAGTCCTCGGTGTTGGACGGGCTGTACGTGTCGATGTCGATGCAGGGCCCGGTGGGTCCGGTGGCACCGGTGGCACCCGTCGCGCCGGTCGCACCCGTGGCACCCGTGGCGCCCGTGGCGCCGGTCGCACCCGTCGCACCCGTGCCCGGAGCGCCGGTCGCGCCCGTAGCGCCGGTCGCTCCCGTCGCACCCGTGGCTCCGGTGGCGCCCGTTGCTCCCGTCGCACCCGTCGGGCCCGTGTTGCCCTTCGGGCCCTGGGGGCCGGTCGGGCCCGTGTTGCCCTTCGGGCCCTGGGGGCCGGTCGGGCCCTTCGGACCGGTGGGACCCGTCGGGCCCTTCTTGCAGTCACCGTTCGGCGAGTCCGGGCCGCCGACCACCGTGCGGGCCTGGGGGCCCTCGACCAGGCGTCCGACCTCCTCGTCCAGGAACTCCTGGAGTCCGGCGGTCATCGGCCGGCCCTGCTCGTCGTGCTGGTGCGGAGGGGCCTCCTGCGTCGCCCTGGGCTTGCAGCCGGTGGCCGGATCGGCGGCCGTCGTCCCGCCGGTGCACCCGCCGTGGGGCCGGCCCACGCCGACGCCATGGGTGCGAGGCCCGTGAGGACGAGTGCGACCGAGGCCAGCGCACCGCCGCCCACCCAGACGCGCCGCCGGGGCAGCGGACCGAGCTTGGACCTGGACAGAGTCCTGGGATCAGGACGCATGCATGCTCCTTTCCTCCGCCGGCTTCGGTCGCCGGCGCCACGATGTGGGGGTGGGACGAAGAGGGAAGCGGTGATGAGCTTCCCATCGGAACATCGGACCGCTGCGGCGGGGACTTGACGGTTTCGGACGGGTTGAGCCGCCATGGCGTAGTCCCGCCAGCCGAATGGGTGCGTACGGGACGGCGAACCTGCGGCCACCCCTCGGCGTGCCGCCGCCGCCTCCGCAGCGGGCCCTGCGTACCGTCGCCCCCCGACCGAACCGCCGGAGGTGGTGTTGCCGTGAAGCCGTCCATCTGCCTGTGCATGATCGTCAAGAACGAGGCCGCGGTCATCGAGCGCTGCCTCGCCTCCGTCCGCGGTCTCGTGGACACCTGGGTCATCTCGGACACGGGCTCCACCGACGGCACCCAGGAGCTGATCCGGACCGCCCTCGCCGGCATCCCCGGCGAGCTGCGCGAGGAACCGTGGGTGAACTTCGGCCACAACCGCAGCCTGAACATCGCGCACGCCCGCGGTCGTGCCGACTACCTCCTGCTCCTCGACGCCGACCACGTCCTCCGCCAGGAGGGCCCGCTGCCCGAGCTCACCGCCGACGGGTACATGCTCCGGCACGAGGGAGCCCTGGAGTACCGCATCAAACGCCTGGTCAGGGCTGGTCTGCCGTGGCGGTACGAGGGTGTCACCCACGAGTACCTGACGGCCGAGGGAGACCGCGTCCAGGCGAACCTCGACGCCCTCGTCATCGAGGACTACGCCGACGGCGGCTCACGCCACGACAAGTTCGAGCGCGACGCCCGCCTCCTGAGCGCCGAGCTGGAACGCGACCCGGCGAATCCGCGCACCGTCTTCTATCTCGCGCAGACCTTCCGTGACCTCGGCCGCGCCGAGGAGGCCGCCGACCTCTACGAGCGGCGCGCGGCCATGGGCGGCTGGGGGAGGAGGTCTACTACTCCCTGCTCCAGTCCGGCGTCCTCCGCGCCGAGTCGGGCGACTGGCCGACCGCGATGGACGCGCTCTCCCGCGCCTGGGAGTCCCGGCCGGACCGCCTCGAAGCCTGTTACGAGCTGGCGGCGCGGCTGCGGAAGATGCACCGCTACCGGGCGGCCCACGCCGTGGTCTCCGCCGTCCTGGACCGGGAGCAGCCCGACGACCTGCTGTTCATGCAGCCCTGGGTGTACCGGTGGGGGCTGCTCTTCGAGTACTCGATCACCGCGTACTGGGTCGGCGACCACGCCGCCTCCCTCGCGGCCTGCGACCGGCTGCTCGGTCTGCCGGACCTGCCGGAGACGTACCGCGAGCAGACCCGCGCCAACCGGGCGTTCGCCGTCCAGCGCCTGACGGAGGCGGCGGACGCCCCCGCGCTGGTCTGAGCGCGGGGGACCGGGGCCGTACGCCGCCTCCGTCCGGGGCCGTACGGGAGCGGTGTCAGCGGACCCGGGAGCGGGACTCCATCGCGTCGCGGGCCGTGCGCTCGTCCTCGTACACCTCGCACATGTGGCGGCCGTCAGGTGTCGCCGTGTGCTCGACCTCCCAGAGGCTGGCCTCGCTGCCGTCGAGCAGCAGGAACTGGTGCTCGTAGAGGGTGAAGCCGGCGTCCCGGCCCCCTCCACCGGGCAGTGGCGGCCGAAGGCCTGGGTGATGTGGTGGGCGAAGGCCAGCCGGAGCCGGCGGGCCGTCGCCTCGCCGGGCCGGTCCGCGTTCTCCGCGCGCCGCAGGACGCGGCGGGCGTGGTCGGCGGAGTTGTCCGGCACGTACATCCGGGGCTGGACGGGTATCGGGCGGGCGAGCAGCGCGCTCAGCAGCTCCAGGTCGTCGTCATCGCCCTCGTCGAGGGCGCGGCCGTCGGAGCGCTCGGCGCTCCAGCCCGGCAGGGGGCCGGTGGGGAGGCGGGAGGCGGCGAGCCGGGCCTCCGACTCCTCGGCGTACACCTCGTGCTGGTCGGTGCCGTCCCGGCCGGCGTTGTGCGTGAGCTCCCAGAGGCTGAGCGCGGAGCCGTCGCTCAGCAGATACGTGTGGCGGTAGGTGGCGCGGCGCAGCGACGCGCTGTGGTGCGAGGAGTGGAGCGCGCTGGAGTGGGCGAGCGCCGTGCCGAGGCGCTCGACGGTCGAGTCGGGCAGGTCGAAGGAGTTGAGCGCCCGGCCGAGGAGGCGCTCAAGGTGCGTCTCGGTCGTCTCGTACGGATCGTGAGGATCCTGCGGATCGTTCAAGAGGGTCTCCAGGCCGTCGCCGCATGTCACTTGGTGCTTGCTTAACGTAGTCCCTGGGTCCGACATCGCGTCCGGGGTTCCGGAAAACGAAGGGCGTCGGGAGGAAGTTCCCGGCCCCGTCGGGCCGCTCCCGCCCAACTCCCTTGCGATTACCGGGAGTACGGCTCCGATCGCGGTCCGTTCTCCCCGTGCTCGCCGCCGTAGAGCTCACGGTACGAGGGGAAGTCCCCGCCCGGCCCGCGCAGGCCGCCGGGGGCCGCGAGCACGGCCTGGACGATCGCCCGGGTCACCAGGTCCGCACCGGCCGTCAGGATCTCGTTCAGGGCCAGCGGACCGGGGCCTTCCGGTAGTTCGCGCACCCCGGTGGCGAGGGTGAAGACGGTGTCGCCGTCGTTCATCAGGTGCACCGGGCGCAGGGCGCGCGCGATGCCGTCGTGGGCCGTGCCCGCGACCTTCTGCGCCTGCGCGCGGGTCAGGACGGCGTCGGTCGCGACGACGGCGAGCGTGGTGTTCAGCGGGGGCGGGGCAGCCGCCTCCCGCGCCTCGGCGAGGCGCCGCGTCGCGGCCTCGTGCACCGCCGGGTCGGGGAAGACGGGCAGGCCGCCGTCGAGATGACTCCCGTAACTCCCAGCGCTCCCGTAACCCCCGGCACTCCCGTAACTCCCGTACAGGGCACCCGTGGCCGGGTCGACGGCCGAGCCCACCGCGTTCACCACCACGAGCGCGCCGACCGTGATCCCGGACTCCAGGACGGTGCTCGCCGTGCCCACCCCGCCCCGGAGGCCGCCGACCACGGCACCCGTGCCCGCGCCGACCGCGCCCGTCTCCACGCGCGCGTGGTCCCCGCTCGCGTCGGCCGCCTCCGCCGCCGCCCGCCCTGTCGCCGGGCCGGGCCTGGCCGCGAAGTCACCGCCCCTGCCCAGGTCGAAGACGCACGCGGCGGGCACGACCGGCACCACGTGGGAGGGATCGGGGCCCACCCGCACGCCCCGGTGCCGCTCCTCCAGCCAGGCCATCACCCCGGCGGCGGACTCCAGGCCGTACGCGCTGCCGCCGGTCAGGACGACGGCGTCGATCCGCTGGACGACGTTGCGCGGGTCGAGCGCGTCCGTCTCCCGCGTACCCGGCCCGCCGCCCCGCACGTCCACGGCGGCGACGGCTCCGCCGACCGGGGCGAGCACCACGGTCGTACCGGTCAGCGCCCCGTCGCCCTCCACGCGCGCGTGCCCCACGCGTAGACCGCGCACATCGGTGATCGAGTCCGTCGTCCGGTGCTGTTCGGGCTGTGTCATGTCCCCTGCCTACCACGTGGGCCGGTTCAGCCGGCCGCCGTGCCCGTGCCCGTACCTGCGCCGGTCCCCGTACCCGTGCCCGCGCCGGTGCCCGGCCGCGTCGCCGGGTTCCGCGCCGTCAGGGTCACGCCGACCGCGACCGTCACCGCCGCGACGACGCCCGCGGCCAGGATTGCCCAGTGGCCCGCGAACGAGCACATCAGGATCGCGAGCGCCGAGACCGGCAGGACGAGTTGCTGGGCGATGCCGACCTTGAAGTAGCGGGCGTGGAGGAACCACACGGACAGCAGGAACACGGCCGACGGGATCGTCACCGCGGACGAGGCGGCGAGCGTGGAGATGTGGGCCTTGCCCACGGCCTGTTCCACGGCGATCTCCAGGCCCGCGCCGACGGCCGCCGCCGCCGCGAAGATCACGTAGTGGCCGTACCCCCACCGGAAGGCCTCGCGGCTGGAGGTCAGCCGGTCGTGCGCGGGGACGACGAAGTAGATCCACCAGGCGGCGAAGACGAGCAGCAGCCCGCCCGCGGCGATCGGCAGCACCTCGCCGAGGGCGTCGTTCTCGGCGATGCCGGTCTTCACGGCCACGGTCGCCGCGGCGACGGTCTCACCGAGCACGATGATGGTGAACAGGCCGTACCGCTCGGCGATGTGGTGCGGGTGCCACGTGCTGGGCGCGTCCCTCTCCGCGACCAGCGGCACGGCCATCTCGGCGAGCGCCATGACGAGGAAGACCCACGGCCGGGCCGACTCCGGCACGAGGAGCAGTGCGATCCAGCCGATCTGCACGGCGACGACCCCGCCCGCGTACCGCCGGCACATCGTCCGCTCGGCGGGATCGGTGGCGTGGTGAGCGGCCCGCAGCCACTGTGAGGCGAGCGCGAGCCGCATGACGGCGTAGCCGATGTAGACCACGAGGAAGTCGTGGTCCTCGAAGGCCCGCGAGACCCCGGCGGCGAGGATGAGCACGCCCGCGATCTGGACGAGGGTGACGACGCGGTACGGCACGTCGTCGTTGTCGTAGGCCGAGGCGAACCACGTGAAGTTCATCCACGCCCACCAGATCGCGAAGAAGATCATCGCGTAGTTGATGACCCCTTCGCCCGCGTGGCCTTCGGCGACCGCGTGCACGAGCTCCGCGCCCGCCTGTGCGACGGCGACGACGAAACACAGGTCGAAGAACAGCTCCAGGGGCGTGGCCGCCCGGTGTGACTCCTCGCGGGAGCGCGCGGTGAGGGGGAGGAACGGTTGTGTCATGACCCCAGCACACCAGAGGGGAGGCCTCTCGTGTCGGCTTGCCACGCGCATCGGGGCGGGGCCGGGGCCGGAGCCGGAGCCGGAGCCGGAGCCGGAGTCGGAGCCGGAGCCGGGGAGGGCCCCGGCCCGGTGGGACCTCAGGCGGCGGCCCGCGCTCCCGCGGCTGCCCGTACGTCCACCCCGTCGGCGCCCGTGTACCCCGCGTACCCCGTGTACCGCGCCACCACAAGCCGCGCCACGCGCGCGTGGTCGGCGAGCGGGGCCGTGACCGCCCAGGTGTCCGGGACCGAGGCCAGCGCGCGCGTGAAGCGGCCCGGGGCGAGGAGGTGGGTGGCCACCACGACCCGGCGGAAGCCGCGGGCGTGCAGCAGCGCGACCGCCTCGGCCGGGGTCGGGCTGGTCGCCGAGCAGTAGGCGGCGGTCACCGGCACCGATACCGATACCGGCACCGGCACCGGCACCGATACCGGCGGCGGCAGGAGCAGGCCCAGCTGCCGGACCGCCGCGAGGGTGCCGTCGTTGCCGCCCGGCCGGGAGGAGCCCGCGCCGGCGACGACGACCGCGTCCGCCGGACCGCCGGCCACCCGTTCGGCGGCCCGCAGCCGGTCGTACAGGGCGAGGGCCACCGCGTGGTCGCCGCTCAGGCCGCGCGTGACCGCGCAGTCGAAGCGGCGGGCGACGGCCGGGATGTCGACGGTGCGGTGGTAGCCGTCGCCGAGGAGCAGCGGCACGACGACCGCACCGGGCCGGTCCGCCAGGACATGCGGCAGGGAGGGCGTCCGATGGTCGAGGTGCCCGACGGTGACGGGCGCACCGGCCAGCTCGCGCACGGAGCCGGCGAGCCGTGCGACCGTCGCTCCCGCCTCCGGCGCGGTGCTCCCATGCACGGCGATCACCAGGTCGCGCGTCATCCGTACCTCACCTCCACCCGCCCCGGTCGTGCGGTTCGGCCCCGTCGGGGGCCGCGCGACGGTGTCGTTCGTCGTCGCGGCCCCACCCGCTGACGCTAAGCCCACGCCGCCGCCCCGCGGCCGCGCCGTTCGGCCCCGGTCGGGGGGTCTCAAGTCCCGGATCCTCGGGCCCTTCACGGCCCCGACACGCCCACCCCGCGCCCCTACGGTCGGAGGAGAAACCACCCGTACGCGAAACCCGACCCCCGAACCACACCCCGCGAACCCGACCCCCGAACCACACCCCGCGAACCCGACCCCCGAACCACACCCCGCGAACCCGACCCGCGAACCGCACCCCGCGAATCAGACCGCGAACCACACCCCGCGCACCCGACCTCACCACCCCACGGAGACCGCCATGGCCGCCCAGCGGACACAGACCCTCGTGCTCATCGGCCACGGCATGGTCGGCCACCGGCTCCTGGAGGCGCTGGCCGAGCGCGGCGCGCTCGCCGACCCGGCCGTGCGCGGTGCTCCCGGCTGGCAGGTCACGGTGCTCGCCGAGGAGGACGTGCCCGCCTACGACCGGGTGCACCTGTCCTCCGTCTTCACCGGCACCGACCCCAACCAACTCGGTCTCTCCACCCCCGAGTTCCTGGCCGGTCACGGCATCGACCTGCGGCTCGGCGACCCGGCCGAGCACATCGACCCGGCCGCCCGCACGGTCACCACCACCTCCGGCGCGGTCGTCCCGTACGACGTCCTGGTCCTGGCGACCGGCTCGTACCCCTTCGTGCCGCCGATCCCCGGCGCCGACGCGCCCGGCTGCTTCACGTACCGCACGCTGTACGACGTCGACGCCCTCGCCCAGTACGCCGAGCAGGCCCGGACCGGTGTCGTCATCGGCGGCGGCCTCCTCGGCCTGGAGGCCGCCGGGGCGCTCCGTACCCTCGGACTCGCCACGCACGTCGTCGAGTTCGCGCCCCGGCTCATGCCGCTCCAGGTCGACGACGGCGGCGCGGCGGCCCTGCGCGCGACGATCGAGTCGATGGGCGTGGCCGTGCACACCGGCGTCGGCGCCGTCGAGGTCGAGACGGACGCCGACGGGAAGGCCTGCCTGCTGAAGCTGTCGAACGGCGAGCGGCTCCCCGCCGACGTCGTCGTCTTCTCCGCCGGGGTGCGGCCGCGCGACCGGCTCGCCCGCGAGGCGGGGCTCGCGGTCGGGGACCGCGGGGGAGTGGCGGTGGACGAGCGCTGCCGGACGACCGACCCGTCCGTGTACGCGATCGGCGAGTGCGCGCAGACCTCCGACGGGCGGGTGTACGGCCTGGTCGCGCCCGGCTACCAGATGGCGGAGGCGGTCGCCGACCAGCTCGCGGGCTCCGGTGCGACGGTCTTCACGGGCGCCGACACCTCCACCGAACTGAAGCTGCTCGGCGCGGACGTGGCCTCCTTCGGCGATCCGTTCGCGGACGAGAGGGACGGGAGGGACGGGAGAGACGGGCCGGACGGCGGGCCGCGGGCCACCGAGATCGTGTTCTCGGACGGGCGCGAGGGCGTCTACAAGAAGCTGCTGCTCGGTCCCGAGGGGCAGCTCCTCGGCGGCATCCTGGTCGGCGACACCGAGGCGTACGGCTCCCTCAAGCCGCACGCGGGCCGCCGACTGCCCGCCCCGCCCGAGGCGTTCCTCCTCCCGGCCTCCGCCGCCGCTCTGCCCGGCGCGGACGCGCTCCCCGACGACGCCGTGGTCTGCTCCTGCCACAACGTGACCAAGGGCGCGGTGGCCGGCGCGATCGCCGAGCACGGCCTGACCGACATCGGCGGAATCAAGCGCTGCACCAAGGCAGGCACGGGCTGCGGCGGCTGTGTGAACACCCTCCAGGCCGTCCTCGACGCGTCGGGCGTGGAGAAGGCACGCGGACTGTGCGAGCACTTCCCGGACCTCTCCCGCCCCGAGATCTACGAACTGATCCGCACCGAGCACATCCGCTCGTACACCGAGCTGATGGAGCGGTACGGCTCCGACGGCGGGGGTACGCGTGCGGGCGCGGGCGCGGGTGCACGCGAGGGCGCGGGGGCAGGCGCGGGCAGCGGCTGCACCGTCTGCAAGCCCGTCGTCGCCAACGTCCTCGGCACCCTCGCCCCCGAGCTCGGTCTGCGGCACGTCCTCGACGGCGAACAGGCCGCGCTCCAGGACTCCAGCGACCTCTTCCTCGCCAACCTCCAGAAGGACGGCACCTATTCGGTCGTGCCGCGCGTCCCGGGCGGCGAGATCACCGCCGAGCAGCTCATCGCCATCGGCGAGGTGGCCCGCGACCACGGCCTCTACAGCAAGATCACCGGCGGCCAGCGGATCGACCTCTTCGGCGCCAGGAAGGAGGAACTCCCCGCCATCTGGCGCAAGCTGATCGCGGCGGGCCTCGAATCGGGGCAGGCGTACGGAAAGTCCCTGCGCACGGTCAAGTCCTGTGTCGGGTCCCGGTTCTGCCGCTTCGGGCAGGGCGACTCGGTGCGGCTCGCGATCGACCTGGAGCTCCGCTACCGGGGCCTGCGCGCCCCGCACAAGATCAAGGGCGGGGTCTCGGGCTGTCTGCGCGAGTGCGCGGAGGCCCGGGGCAAGGACATCGGCGTCATCGCCACCGCCGGCGGCTGGAACCTGTACGTCTGCGGCAACGGCGGCACCGACCCCCGGCATGCCGAGCTGCTCGCCTCCGACGTGTCGGCCGCCGAACTGTTCGCGCTGATCGACCGGTTCCTCATGTACTACGTATGGACCGGGGAGCGCCTCGAACGCACCTCGGCGTGGCTGGAACGCCTCGACGGCGGCCTCGACCACCTCAGGGAGGTCCTGATCGAGGACGCGCTGGGGCTGTGCGCGGAGCTGGAAGCGCAGATGGACCGGCATGTGGCCGCGTACCGCGACGAGTGGCAGGCCGTCCTCGACGACCCGGCGGCCCTGGCCCGCTTCGAGCCGCACGTGGCCGCGGTGGAGTTCCTGGAGCCGGGCCGGGGCCGTGCCGCGGTCCTCGCGGACGGCACCGAGGCGGCACTGTTCCGGGACGGGGACGGCGAGGTGTACGCGGTGGGCAACCGGGACCCGTTCTCGGGCGCCGCCGTGATCGCGAACGGGATCATGGGCAGCCGGGACGGCGTTCCGGTGGTGGCATCCCCCATGCACAAGCAGGAGTTCGACCTGCGGACCGGCGCCTGCCTCGACGACCCGGAGGTGACCCTCCCGGTCCTCCCGGTGCCTACGGCCCGCCCCTGAGGGGACCTAGGCCCGCCCGACGGCCCGACCTAGGCCCGCCCGACGGCCCGACCTAGGCCCGGCCCCCTGACGACCATCGGCACTCACCCGCCCCCCACCCCGCGGCGCAGCCTGGAAGAGCAAGGAAAGCCCCGAAGGTCACCCCCGAAGGTCACCCCCGAACGTCAGGGAAGTCAGGGAAGCGCCATGAGTTCCGTAGTCCAGGACAGCAGAAGGACGGGCGGGCCCTCCGCCTCGTACGACACGGAGCAGTACCGCCCCGGCAAGCCGATCACCGACTGGGAGCCAGAGAACGAGCTCTTCTGGAAGTCGATCGGCAGGAAGGTCGCCACCCGCAACCTGTGGATCGCCGTCCCGGCGCTTCTCGTGGCGTTCGTCGTCTGGCAGGTCTGGTCGGTCACCGCGACCAACCTCAAGGACGTCGGCTTCGGCTTCTCGACCTCCCAGCTGTTCTGGCTGACGGCCATCCCCGGTCTGACCGGCGGCACCGCCCGGATCTTCTACACCTTCCTCGGCCCGATGGTCGGCCAGCGCCGTTTCACCGCGCTGTCGACGGTCGTGCTGATCGTGCCGCTGATCTGGCTCGGCATCGCCATCCAGGACCCGACGACCCCGTACGCCGTGATGGTCGCCATCGCCGCCCTCTGCGGCATCGGCGGCGCGAACTTCGCCTCCTCCCTCGCCAACATCGGCTTCTTCTTCCCCAAGGCGAAGAAGGGCAGCGCGACCGGCATCAACGGCGGTCTCGGCAACCTCGGTGTCTCCGTCGTGCAGCTGCTGACCCCGATCGTCATCACCTGGTCGACCATCGCCATCGGCTCGGCGCAGCACGAGGCCGACGGCACCCCGGTGTACCTGCAGAACGCCGCGTTCCTCTGGGTCCCGGTGCTGCTGGTCCTGGCGGCCGTCGCCTGGTTCGGGCAGAACGACCTGAAGGTCGCCTCGACCCCGTTCAATCAGCAGAAGATCATCTTCAGGCGCAAGCACAACTGGCTGATGACCTGGCTGTACGTGGGCACCTTCGGCTCCTTCATCGGCTTCGCCGCCGCCCTGCCGATGCTGATCAAGACCACGTTCCCGGACTACTCGATCGCCACCTACGCCTGGATGGGCCCCGCCGTGGGCGCGCTCGCCCGCTGGGGCGGCGGCTGGATCGCCGACAAGTGGGGCGGCGCCCGGGTCACCATCCTGTCCTTCGTGGGCATGGCCGTCGCGATCATCGGCGTGATCAACTTCCTGCCCTCGGGCGGTGACGGCGGCTCGTTCCACGGCTTCTTCTTCTGCTTCCTCGCCGCGTTCTTCTTCTCCGGAATCGGCAACGGCTCCACCTTCCGCCAGATCCCGGTCATCTTCCGCGGCACCCACCTCAAGGGGCTCACGGAAGGCACCCCGGAATACGCCGAGGCGCTGAAGCAGGCGGAAATGGAGTCCGGCGCGGTCACCGGATTCACCTCGGCCATCGCGGCCTTCGGCTTCTTCTTCATCCCGGCCCTGTTCGGCTCGGTGGCCGTGACCAGCGCGATGTGGGGATTCGTCGCCTTCTACGTCAGCTGCATGGTCGTGACCTGGTGGTTCTACGCCCGCAGGAGCGCCGAGGCCCCCAGCTGAGCGCCCCCAGCTGAGCGCCCCCCCGGCTGAGCGACCCCCAGCTGAGCGAATCCGCAGAAAGACCCCGCGCGGCGGGGTCTTTCTGCGTACCCGGAACGGGACCAAAGCCCGTCGACCGGTGACCATTGCCGACCGAAATGATCGATCAAAAGGGGTGCAATGGAAGCAGGCAACGACGCGATCGAATGAATCGAAGAAGGCGGTGCGGGCCGTGACTGCGACCTCTGCTGAAGCAACGGTGAACGAGCGGGCCTGGAAGGGATTCAAGGGCGGACTGGCGCGACGCCGTCGACGTCCGGGACTTCATCCAGCAGAACTACACGCCGTACGAGGGCGACGACTCCTTCCTGGCCGGACCCACCGAGCGGACCACCGCCGTGTGGAAGGCCATCACGGACAGGTTCCCCGAGGAGCGCGCCAAGGGCGTCCACGACGTCTCGTACGACGTTCCGTCCACCATCACCGCCCACGCCCCCGGCTACATCGACCGCGACAAGGACCTGATCGTCGGCCTGCAGACCGACGCCCCGCTGAAGCGGGCGATCATGCCGTACGGCGGCTGGCGCATGGTCGCCGGCGCCCTGGAGACGTACGGCTACCCGGTCTCCCCGGACCTCGAGAAGGTCTTCACCGAGTACCGCAAGACCCACAACGCCGGTGTCTTCGACGCGTACACCCCCGAGATCCGCGCCGCCCGCAAGGCCGGCGTCGTCACCGGACTCCCCGACGCCTACGGCCGAGGCCGCATCATCGGCGACTACCGCCGCGTCGCCCTCTATGGCGCCGACCGCCTCGTCGAGGTGAAGGAGGAGGAGAAGGAGGAGCTCAACTCCCTCCCCGCGGGCAACCGTTCCCTCGAAGAGACGATCCGGCTGCGCGAGGAACTCGCCGAGCAGATCCGAGCCCTGGGCGAACTCAAGGCGATGGCCGCCTCCTACGGCCACGACATCTCGGGCCCCGCCGTCACCGGCCGCGACGCCATCCAGTGGCTCTACTTCGCCTACCTCGCCGCCGTGAAGGAGCAGAACGGCGCCGCGATGTCCCTCGGCCGCACCTCCACCTTCCTCGACGTCTACCTCCAGCGCGACATCGAGGCCGGCGTCCTCACCGAGGAGCGGGCCCAGGAGCTCGTCGACGACTTCATCATCAAGCTCCGCATCGTCCGCTTCCTGCGCACCCCGGAGTACGACCAGGGCTTCTCCGGCGACCCGACCTGGGTCACCGAGTCCCTCGCCGGCATGGGCGAGGACGGCCGTCCGCTGGTCACCCGGACCTCCTTCCGCTACCTCCAGACCCTCTACAACCTCGGCCCGGCCCCCGAGCCGAACATGACCGTCTTCTGGTCGCCGCGCCTCCCGCAGGGCTTCAAGGAGTTCTGCGCGAAGGTCTCCATCGACACCTCCTCCGTCCAGTACGAGTCGGACGAGCTGATGCGCCCCCGCTTCGGCGACGACACCGCCATCGCCTGCTGCGTCTCCGCGATGCCCGTCGGCAAGCAGATGCAGTTCTTCGGCGCCCGCGTGAACCTCGCCAAGACCCTCCTGTACGCGATCAACGGCGGCCGCGACGAGAAGTCCGGCGTCCAGGTCGGCCCCGAGACCGGCGCCATCACGGCGGACGTCCTCGACCACGACGAGGTCATGGCGAAGTTCGACGAGCAGATGGAGTGGCTCGCGAACGTCTACGTCCACTCGCTGAACGTCATCCACTTCATGCACGACAAGTACGCCTACGAGCGCATCGAGATGGCGCTCCACGACCGCGATGTGCGCCGCACCATGGCCTTCGGCATCGCCGGCCTCTCGGTCGCCGTCGACTCGCTGGCCGCCATCAAGTACGCCAAGGTCACCGTGCACCGCGACGAAGCCGGTCTGGCCGTCGACTACACGGTCGAGGGCGACTTCCCGGCCTACGGCAACAACGACGACCGGGCGGACGAGATCGCGGTCTGGCTGGTCGAGGAGTTCATGAAGAAGGTGCGCAAGCACCCCACCTACCGGAACGCCGAACACACCCAGTCCGTCCTGACCATCACCTCCAACGTCGTCTACGGCAGGAAGACCGGCAACACCCCCGACGGGCGCCGCGCCGGCGAGCCCTTCGCCCCGGGTGCCAACCCGATGAACGGCCGCGACACCCACGGCTACGTGGCCTCGGCCCTGTCGGTCGCCAAGCTCCCGTACGAGGACGCCGAGGACGGCATCTCGCTGACCAACACCGTCACCCCCGACGGCCTGGGCCGCACCCCCGAGGAGCGGATCAGGAACCTTGCGGGCGTCCTCGACGGCTACATGGCCGGCGACGGCTTCCACATGAACGTGAACGTCCTCAACCGCGACACGCTCATGGACGCCATGGAGCACCCGGAGAACTACCCGCAGCTGACCATCCGGGTCTCCGGATACGCGGTCAACTTCGTCCGGCTCACCCGCGAGCAGCAGCTCGACGTCCTGAACCGCACCTTCCACGGCTCGCTGTAAGCAGCCCCTCCCCGCACCCGGGGCCGGTGGCCCTCACCCCGGCCCCGGGTCGCCCCCCACACAACGAAGGAGGCCCCGCCATGACAAGCCTCACCCTCGGGCCCGCCACCCCGGCCGCCGCCGCGACCCGGCGTCCCTCCGAGGGATCGGTCCATTCCTGGGACCTGTCCACCGGCGTCGACGGCCCCGGCACCCGCTTCGTCACCTTCCTCTCCGGCTGCCCCCTCACCTGTCTCTACTGCCACAACCCCGACACCTGGAGGATGCGCAACGGCACGCGCACCTCGGCCGACGACGTGATCGCCGAAGCGTCCAAGTACGTCCGCTTCATCTCCGCCTCCGGGGGTGGCGCCACCGTCTCCGGCGGCGAACCCCTCCTCCAGCCCGTCTTCACCGGCGAGCTGCTGCACCGGATGAAGCATGAGCTCGGCCTGCACACGGCCCTCGACACCTCGGGCTTCCTGGGCGTCCGCGCCACCGACGCCCTGCTGCGCGACACCGACCTGGTCCTGCTCGACATCAAGTCCTGGGACCCCGCCACGTACAGGAAGGTCACCGGCCGGCCGCTCGCGCCGACCCTCGACTTCGCAAGGCGTCTCGCCGACCTCGGCCAGGAGGTCCACGTCCGCTTCGTCCTCGTCCCGGGCCTCACCGACGACCCGGCCGACGTGGAGGGAGTCGCCGCCTTCGCCGGGGGTCTCGGCAACGTCTCCCGCGTGGACATCCTTCCCTTCCACAAGCTCGGCGAAGCGAAGTGGCAGGCACTCGCCATGCCGTTCACCCTGCACGACACGCCGTCCCCGACGCCCGAGCAGGTCGCCGAGGCGCGCGAGGTCTTCCGCGCCCACGGCCTGAACGCGGTCTGAGGGACCGGAGCGACGCCCCGAACCCCGTCCGGGCGACGCCCTCACTCCCAGGCCCCGCAAAACAGGGCAAAACCGCCCGTACGGCCTTACCGTGGCCGCGTGACCGAGCCACCGCAGACAGTCGAGCCGACACCTCCGCCGGGCGATCCCACACCGGGCGATCCCACACGAGGCGCCTCCGCCCAGGCCGCCCCCGCACCCGGCAGCCCCGCCCCGGGAGATCCGGCCGCCGCCGGCCGCCCGCCGCAGACCCCGGCCGCGGTGCGCCGCCGCGCCACCCTCGCGGGCGCCGTCGTCTCCGCGCTGCTGATCGTCGCGATCGTCCTCGGCAGCCGCCTCCTCCGCGACTTCGACTCGGCGCTCCTCCCGTACGCCGTCGCCACGGTCTTCCTCGCCTTCGGCGTCGCCTACCGCTACACCGTCTGGATCTCCGCCCCCGGCGCCCGCCGCCTCTTCCACAAGGGCTGGGGCTCCTTCCTCTCCGTCGCGAACTTCCGCAGGGCGCCCACCGCGCTGCCGAAGATGATCGCCACCTACCTCGGCTTCCAGAAGTTCCTCGGCGCCCGCTCGCACGCCCGCTGGGCCGCCCACCAGCTCATCTTCTGGGGCTGTCTGCTGGCCGCCGCGATCACCTTCCCCCTCACCTGGGGCTGGTTCACCTTCACCTCCTCCACCGGCTCGGGCCCCGGCTACGAGATGCGGATCTGGGGCTTCAAGATCATCGGCTTCGACGCCCTCAGCGTCCTCGGCTGGCTGATGTTCCACGGCCTCGACATCGCCGCCGTCCTCGTCATCGCCGGCGCCGCCTACTTCCTCTGGCGCCGCATGAAGGACCGCGGGGCCGTCACCGGCCAGCGCTTCGCCTACGACCTGGTGCCGCTGATCGCCCTCGTCGTCATCTCCGTGACCGGGCTGCTGCTCACCTTCTCGTCGATCTTCCTGCACGGCGGAGGCTACGAGTTCCTCGCGATCCTCCACATGGTGTCGGTCGTCTTCACCCTCATCTACATCCCCTTCGGGAAGTTCTTCCACATCGTGCAACGGCCCGCCGCCGTCGGCATGCAGCTCTTCAAGTACACCTCCCGCCGCAAGGACGAGGAGGTGCTCACCTGCCGCCGCTGCCACGAGCCCATCGACACCGCCCCGTACGTCGAGAACCTCAAGGGCACCATGCGCGACCTCGACCTCGGCTTCGACGAGTGGACCGAGTACTGCCCCCGCTGCAAGCGCGTCCTCCGCGGCAGCGCCTACCTCGACCATGTGAAGAAGGGCTTCAGATGACGGCGACCGACCCCGCGACCACTCCCGGGCAGCCGCTGCCGCTCGACCCCTCCCTCGCCCCGCCCGGCACCCGCAACTTCCGCGACGCCGGCGGCATCCCCGCCGACCGCTGGCGCGCCGACCAGAACGGCGAGACCCTCGTCCCCACCCACTGCTGCTTCTGTGGCGTCCAGTGCGGCATGTACCTCCGCGTCGACCGCGGCGGCAAGGTCTTCGGCGTCGAACCCCGCAACCACGACATCAACCGGATGCGGCTCTGCCCCAAGGGCATCAACGCCTACCAGCAGGTCAACCACCCCGACCGGCTCACCGCGCCCCTCATGCGCCGCAATCGCGACGAGGAGTTCCGCGAGGTCAGCTGGGACGAGGCCCTCGACCACACCGTCGCCGAGATCCGCCGCATCCAGGGCGAGTACGGCAACGACGCCTTCGGCCTCCTCGGCGGGGCCAGTCTCTTCTCCGAGAAGACCTACCTCGTCGGCAAGTTCGCCCGGGTCGCGCTGAAGTCCCGGCACGTCGACTACAACGGACGCCTCTGCATGGTCTCCGCCGCCGGAGCCAACAAGCTCGCCTTCGGTATCGACCGCGCAGGCAACCCCTTCTCCGACATCCTCCTCACCGACTGCCTGCTCATCGCCGGCTCCAACGTCGGCGAGTGCTTCCCCGTCATGACCCAGTACCTGTGGGGAGCCCGCGACCGGGGCGCCACCCTCATCGTCGTCGACCCCCGCGAGACCGCGATCGCCCGCACCGCCGACGTCCACGTCGCCCTCAAGCCCGGCACCGACTCCGCCTTCTTCAACGCGGTCCTCCATGTCGTCGTCGCCGAGGGCCTCACCGACGAGGCCTACCTCGCCGCCCACGCCACCGGCTGGGAGGAGGTCAAGGCGACCGTCGCCGACTACCCGCCGGCCCGGTCGGCCGAGATCTGCGGCGTCCCCGAGGAGCAGATCGTCCAGGTCGCCCGCATGTTCGCCGGCGCGGACAAGGCCATGGCCTGGCACGCCCGCGGCGTCGAGCACCACTCCCAGGGCGTCGAGAACTGCCTCAGCATCATCAACCTGTGCGTCGCCGCCGGACACATCGGCAGGCCCGGCGCCGGCTACGGCACCATCACCGGCCAGGGCAACGGTCAGGGCGGCCGCGAACACGGCCAGAAGTCCGACCTCCTCCCCGGCGGCCGCTCCATCACCAACCCCGAGCACCGCCGCCAGATCTGCGAGATCTGGGGCATCGACGAGGCCGAACTCCCGCCCGCCGGCACCTCCATGATGGAGATGGTCTGGCAGATGCAGCGCAAGGAGATCCGCGGACTCGTCGGCATCTGCAACAACCCCTTCGTCTCGCTGCCCAACTACGCCACCGTCAAGGACGGCTACGACACCCTCGAATTCCACGCCCAGTTCGACTTCTTCCTGTCCGAGACCGCGGCCAACGCCCACGTGGTCTTCCCCGTCACCGTCTGGGCCGAGGACGACGGCGTCATGGCCAACGCCGAGGCCCGGGTCGTCAAGCACAACAAGGCCCAGGAACCCCCGGCCGGCGTCCGCACCGACACCTGGGTCATCTGCGAACTCGCCCGACGGCTCGGCGCCGGCGACAAGTTCGCGTTCCCCGACTCCCGCTCCGTCTTCGAGGAACTCCGCCTCGCCTCCGCCGGAACCGTCAACGACTACTACGGCATCACCTACGAACGCCTGGAGGAGACCGGCGGCATCGCCTGGCCGTGCCCCAGCACCGACCACCCCGGCACCCCCGCCTCTTCGAGAACGGCCGCACCTACCACCCCGACGGCACGATCCACATGCAGGTCGTCGAATGGCACCCGCCCATGGACCCGTACAGCGAGGAGTTCCCCCTCTCGCTGACCACCGGCCGCACCGTCGCCCACTTCCTCTCCGGCAACCAGACCCGCCGCCTGGGCGCCCTGGTCGAACAGACCCCGCGCCCCTGGGTCGAGGTCCACCCCTCCCACGGATTCCGCAACGGCGACCCCGTACGGGTCGTCACCCGCCGCGGCAGCGAGGTCTTCCCCGCCCTCGTCACCGAGGCCATCCGCCCCGACACCGTCTTCGTCCCGTACCACTGGCCGGTCCCCACCGCGGCCAACGCCCTCACCATCGACGCCCTCGACCCCCGCTCCAAGATCCCGGAGTACAAGGTCTGCGCCGCCCGCATCGAGGCCGCCGAGCGGATCGACGAGGTCCCCGCCCACCCACCGCACCGGGCCACCAGGCCTACCCGGAGACCCAGGTCTCCCGCACCGACCCGCTGCCCCCCACCTCCCCCAGGGCCGCGGCACCGCGGAGAGGAGCTGACCCGCACATGATGGGCCGCACGATCTTCATCGACCCGGGCCGCTGCATCGGCTGCCAGGCCTGCGTCTCCGCCTGCCGCGAATGCGACTCCCACCGGGGCAAGTCGATGATCCACCTCGACTACCCCGACGAGGGCCACTCCGTCGCCTCCCTTCCCACCGTCTGCATGCACTGTGAGGACCCTGTCGCCCCCTGCGCCGAGGTCTGCCCCGCCGACGCGATCCTCGTCACCGCCGACGGCGTCGTGCAGCAGGCCGACACCACCCGCTGCATCGGCTGCGCCAACTGCGTCAACGCCTGCCCCTTCGGCGTCCCCAAGATCGACCTCCAGGCGAAGCTCCAGATGAAGTGCAACCTCTGCTACGACCGCACCGCCTACGGCCTCGCCCCGATGTGCGCCACCGTCTGCCCCACCGGCGCCCTCTTCTACGGAACCCTCGAAGAGCTCCAGGCCGAACGCCCCGGCGTCCAGGTCGCCGACTCCTTCACCTTCGGCTCCACCACCGTCTCCACCGGCGTGGCGATGGTCGTCCCCGCCGACAAGGTCCAGTGGCCGGTCCCGGGCGGGCTTCCCGTCGTCGAGATCAATGGAAGGGATGTCCGTTGAGCGTCACCGACCCCCAGCCGCCGGCGTCGGACCCCCGGTCCGACGCGGCCCAGGAAGCGCTCCACGACCGGATCGCCGCCGACTCGCTCACCACCCGCCGCGACTACCTGCGGATCGTCGCCACCGTCTCCGGCGGCCTCGCCGTCGGCGGTGTCGCCGTCGCCTCCGGCATCCTGCACCGGCACGGGGACGGCGACGGGGCACCCGAGGCGAAGAAGATCGCGGACGTGATCCTGCCCGGGGAGTCCCTCGCCTTCCGCTACCCCGGCTCCGAGGACCGCGCGGTCGCCGTCCGCCTGGAGGACGGCACCCTCGCCGGCTACTCCGCCGTCTGCACCCACCTCGCCTGCGCCGTGCTCTGGCGCAAGGAACGGGGCAGCGAGGGCGAGCTGTACTGCCCCTGCCACGAAGGCATCTTCGACGCCCGCACGGGAGAGGTCACGGCCGGTCCGCCGCCCCGGGGACTGCCCAAGGTGCTGCTCGTGGAGGAGGCCGACGGCAGCGTCTGGGCGATCGGCACGGCCCGCTCGGGCGAGAGCGCCCGCGAGGGTCTCTGCCGCCAGCTCGGCGACGACCGCCCCGAACTCGCCGACCGCCTGGGCTGCCCCGGCGCCTCTGCGCGGGGCGCGGCGCCGGAGAGGAGTGAGCGCACATGACCGAGGACGCCTTCCCCCGAGACCCGGAAGCCCCGCAGCCGACGAAGCCCGCTGCCGCCCCGGGCGCCCCATGGCCATCGTCGGCCCCCGGGGCACCCTCGGCCCCCGGGGCACCCTCTGTCCCCGGGTCATCGCCGGCACCTGGGTATCGCCGGCACCCGCGGCACCCGCGGCCCCCCGGCCCCCGGCGTACACCCCGGGCAGTGCGCAGCCGCGGCTGAACCGTCCCGTGCACGAGCGGTATCCGCAGATCCGCCCCACCAGCGGATACGGCGATCCCCGGATCACCCGCACCGGCCCGGGGCCGGGAGCCGGTACGGAGCAGGAGCCCGAGCGCTCCTCGAAGCTGACGGCCCGCCTCACACTGGCGCTCACGGTCGTCATCGGCCAGCTCTGGGGGCTGACGATCGTCGTCGACGAGTGGATGGCCGGGGACACCGGCACCGCCTGGTGGGGCGCGGGCTTCCTCTGTCTGTCGTTCCTCGTGGTGCTCGGCCTCTGGCTGATCGACCCGAAGGACCGCTGAGCGGAGAGACGCCGACTTCGTACGGCTCCGGAAGACCGCAGATCAGAGGGGTTCGGGGCGGGGCAGCGGGCGTACCCTTGAGGTATGAGCACCGCCCCCGCCCACGGACCGCGAGACGCGAAGCGGCCCGGCGTACATCCCAGCCCCGAGAACAGTCCGAAGCCGGCACTCGTCTTCGACGATCCGCTGGACCAGCAGTCCGCGGACGACACGGACCGTGGATGGGGCGAGCGGCCTCCGGCCGGCGGCGACAGCGCCACCGACCTCGCGCGCTTCCTCGACGAGAAGCCGCCGCACCACCTCTGACACCGGCACGCGGTGCCGGTCAGGAGGTGGGGTGCGTCCCCGAACCGCCGCCGGAACCCGTGCCCGTACCCGTACCCGTGCCCGTCTTTGCGCCCGTGCCCGTGGAGGGGCCGCGCTGGGAGACCAGGTGGTCGCGGATCTCCTTGAGGACCTCCAGCTCGCTGATCTCCATGGTCTCCGTGACGCCCTCCTTCGCCTTGTCGTGCGCCGCGCGCTTCGCGAGGATCTTCGCCATCGGCAGGACCATCAGGAAGTAGACGACGGCCGCGGTGATCAGGAAGCTCAGGACCGCGCTGAGGACCAGGCCCCACTGGAGCTGGATGCCCTGCACCTCCCCGTTGACGACCTCGCACGAGTCCTTGATGCAGGACGAGTAGCTCTCCAGGTTCTTCGTGCCGAAGGCGCCGACGACCGGGTTGATGATGCCCTTGACCACCGAGTTCACGATGTTGGTGAACGCGGCACCGATGACGACCGCCACTGCCAGGTCGATCACGTTGCCACGCATCAGGAAGGCCTTGAAGCCCGCCAGCAAACTTTCCTTGTTCTCGGCCACCAAGGTGCCTTTCGTCGCTTGTGCTGCTGTGTGCGGTGCCATTAGGCCGCGAACGCCGTAGAGACGTCCAATCCGTACACACGAACCGGTTACTTGACAGGCAGTCAGTACGAATCAGCACAGCGTCACCGCCAGTTGGGACGTGACACCGGCGCCTGCCAGCGCGGCGGCCGTCGACCGCGGCACGGACAGGACGACGAGCGCCCCTCCGTCCGAACGAGTCTCACCCGGGTGCGGGACTTCGGCCACTCGGGCGCCCGTGGCGACGACCCGGGCCCCACCCTCCCCGCCGAGCGGCGAGTTGGGCGCGGCGATCACATCGACCCGGTCACCGGGGCGCAGCAGCCGTACGGTCGCGGCGTCGGCGATCCGCACCGGGGCGGACACCAGCCGGACGGCGACGGACGGCCGTGCGCGAGCGGCGGTGGAGGCGAGCCGGTCGCCCGGTGGGGGCGCCGCCGCGGCGCCCGGCGGCGGGCCGCCGCTCGCCACGGCGAGGGCCGCCGCCACGAGGGCCAGGAGCACCGCGGGGGCCCACCGCCCCCGCCGCAGCGCCCTGCGCAGCCGGAGCCGGGTGCCCCGCACCCGCAGGGGCTCGAAGGGCGGCACCACGCACGGCGCCGGAACAGGGGAAGGGGCCGCAACCGGAGAAGAGGCCGGAGCAGGAGAAGGGAAGGGGTGCGTCATCGTGGGCGCCGCCGTCCTGGTCGGGAATGGGATCGGAAGGGATCGCCTCCTACTCTCCGGCCCGCGCCGAATCCCTGCTCCCGCCTGGGGATCACCCGCCGCCTGTGGACAACTCCCTCACCCTCCCAGGGGGTTTGCCGCACCTCGGACGGCGATCACGGCAGCTCGATCCCCAGGTCCCAGCCGTCGTGCGCGTGCGTGCACAGGCAGTCCCGGTCCAGCGTCGCGGGCAGCGCGCCGACCGCGTCGAACAGCACCTCCCGCAGCCGTCCCACGTTCTCGCCGAACACCCGCAGCACCTCGGTGTGGGAGACGCCCTCGCCGGTCTCGGCGCCCGCGTCGAGGTCGGTGACGAGCGCGAGCGAGGTGTAGCAGAGGCCCAGCTCACGGGCGAGGACGGCCTCGGGGTGGCCGGTCATGCCGACGACCGACCAGCCGGCCGCCGCGTGCCACCGGGACTCGGCCCGGGTGGAGAAGCGGGGCCCCTCGATCACGACCATCGTGCCGCCGTCGACCGGATCCCAGCCCCGCCCCCGGGCGGCCTTGACCGCGACCCGCCGCCCGTCCGGGCAGTACGGGTCGGCGAAGGTCACATGGACGACGCGCGGCACGGCCCCGTCGGCCCGCCGCTCCCCGTCGAAATAGGTCTGCGCGCGGGCCTTCGTACGGTCGACGAGCTGGTCGGGTACGACGAGCGTGCCCGGCCCGTACTCCTCGCGGAGCCCGCCGACCGCGCAGGGCCCGAGGATCTGCCGGACGCCCACGGAGCGCAGGGCCCAGAGGTTGGCGCGGTAGTTGATGCGGTGCGGCGGGACGCTGTGGCTCCGGCCGTGGCGGGGCAGGAAGGCGACCTGCCGGCCGGCGATCTCGCCGAGGAAGAGGGAGTCGCTGGGCCTGCCGTACGGGGTGTCGACGGACACCTCCGTGACGTCCTCCAGGAAGGAGTAGAAGCCGGAGCCGCCGATCACACCGATGTCCGCGTACGCGCCTTGGTTCGCCATGGCGGTCACCCTATGCGGGGTGGGGGAGAACGCCGAGGGCCCCGTCGCGAACGACGGGGCCCTCGGCGAAGAACGTACGGACTGCGTCCTGAAATCAGGTTGGCCGTCCTGGAATCAGGTTCGGCGCAGGGTCCTGGAATCAGGTTCGGCGCAGGGTCAGGCGGCCGAGCTTCCGGTGCTCGACGAGGACGTCGAGGAGGCGGAGGCGGACGACGAAGAGGTCGATGCGGCGGGCTTCGCGTCCGACGTCGAGGACGACGTGGACGAAGAAGTCGACGGGGTCGAGGACTTCGACGCGGCCGGCGAGCTGCTGGACGACGAGCCGCGGCTGTCGTTCCGGTAGAAGCCGGATCCCTTGAAGACGATGCCGACGGCCGAGAACACCTTCTTCAGGCGGCCCTTGCACTGGGGGCACTCGGTCAGCGCGTCATCGGTGAACTTCTGCACCGCCTCGAGGCCTTCGCCGCACTCGGTGCACTGGTACTGGTAGGTCGGCACTTGTCTTCCTCCTGGCACTCACACTCATCGAGTGCTAACGACAATCCATACTGACGTATTCCGCGGGTTCAGTCCACCGCCACCGGCACGCGGTGACCGATACCACGCGCCGCGACGCGGCTCGTCTCGCGCGGCTTGAGGCGCGACCGCAGGGCGAGGAGCGTGGCCAGGGCGAGCGCCGTGCCCACCATCGGCACCAGGAATCCGGTGCTCGCGCCGTGGGCGTCGGCGAGGCGGCCGGCGACCGTGACGGCCGCGGCCTGGCCGAGCGCGACGGCGCCGGTGAGCCAGGTGAAGGCCTCGGTACGGGCGGACGCCGGGATCAGGGTCTCGACGATGGTGTAGCCGGTGATCAGGGCCGGGGCGATGCACAGGCCCACGACCAGGCCGAGGGCGCCGAGGAGCAGCACCGAGTGCGTGGTCCACAGCAGCGACGCGGCCACGGTGAGGCCGGCGTAGCCGAGGATCAGGCGGCGGCGGGGGCCGGTCTTCCAGGCGACGGCGCCCATGGCGATGCCCGCGAGCATGTTGCCGGCGGCGAAGACCCCGTACAGCAGGCCGTTGGCGCCGGGGTTGCCGATCTCCTCGGTGAAGGCGGTGAGGGAGACCTGCATGCCGCCGAAGACGGAGCCGATGCCGAGGAAGGCGACGACGAGGACGCGGACGCCCGGGATGGAGAGCGCCGAGCGGCGCGGCTCGGAGGAGTCGGCCGCGGAGATGCCGAACGCGGGCTGGGTGGCGCGCTGGGCGGCGAAGAAGAGCCCGCCGAACAGGGTGAGCGCGGCCTCGGCGATCAGACCGGCGGCCGGGTGGACGCCGGTGCACAGGGCGGTCGCGAGGACGGGGCCGACGACGAAGGTGAACTCGTCCGTGACGGACTCGAAGGCGGCGGCCGTCGGCATCAGCGGGGTGCCGTCCAGCTTGGCGGCCCAGCGGGCCCGGACCATCGGCCCGACCTGCGGCACGGAGGCACCGGCGGGGACGGCGGCCAGGAACAGGGCCCACAGCGGGGCGCCGCCCAGGGCGAGCGCCACGAGCAGGGAGACGGACGCGGTGTGGATCAGGACGCCGGGGATCAGGACGGCGCGCTGGCCGAAGCGGTCGGCGAGCTTGCCGCTCTGCGGCGCGAACAGCGCCATCGAGACGCCGGTGACGGCGGCGACCGCGCCGGCGCTGCCGAAGGAGCCGGTGGTGTGCTGGACGAGCAGGACGATGCCGATGGTCAGCATCGCGAAGGGCTGCCGGGCGGCGAAGCCGGGGAGCAGGAAGGACAGCGCACCGGGTGTGCGCAGCAGCTGCCCGTAGCCGGGCCGCTTGTCCGAGATGACCGTGGACGCCACGGTCCTGGCCTTTCTGCCGCCTGGTAGCGCGTCCCGGCACGGTGGTGCGGGTGTCGCCGAGAGCTGTCCTCATGCGCGTTACTGCGGTAGATACCGGGCCGGCCCCACTGCGGAGGGGCGCCACGGCCGCCATACGGTCGCGCCAGCTCTGCGTCAGGCAGAGTTGGTTCGATCAGGTGTGCCTTCATGGTACAGGGAGGAGCGTCTTCCCGCCTGGGAAAACGCTCCTGCCCCTGAATTAATGCCTCGGATTAACCGGATGTTCGCTTGCGGCCGGACCCGGACCCGGACCCGGACCCGGACCCGGACCCGGACCCGGACCCGGACCCGGACCCGGACCCGGACCCGGACCCGGACCCGGAGCCGGAGCCGGAGCCGGACCCGGACCCGGGGCGGTGGCCGGGGCCGTGGCCGTGGCGGTGGAAGCGCATCTCGGTGCCGTGCGGCTTGCTGACCGCGGTGGCGCCCCCCGTGCCCAGCCAGCCGGCGAGCTTGCCGCCCTGGCCGACCGCGCGCAGCCGCCGTTCCGTGGCGTCCCGTACCGGGTCGGTGGCGACGACGAGGAGTTCGTCGCCGCGCCGCAGGACGGTCGCCGGCCCCGGGACGAAGCTCGTCTCCTCCCGTACGACGAGGGTGACGGCCGCTCCGGACGGCAGCCGCAGTTCGGCGACCTCGACGCCGTGCATCCGGGAGTGCTCCGGGATGGCGACGGAGAGCAGATGGCCGCGCAGTCGCTCCAGGGGCGCGGACTCGACGCCGAGGTCGGCGGCCTCCCCGGAGTCGGCCAGCTTGAGGGCCTTCGCCAGCCAGGGCAGGGTCGGTCCCTGGACGAGGGTGTAGACGACGACGAGCACGAAGACGATGTTGAAGATCCGCTCGCTGCCCTCGATGTCCGACACCATCGGGATGGTGGCCAGGATGATGGGGACGGCTCCGCGCAGGCCGGCCCAGGACATCAGCGCCTGTTCCTGCCAGGGGATGCGGAAGGGCAGCAGGCTGACCAGGACCTCCATCGGCCGGGCGACCACCGTCAGGACCAGGCCGATGACGACGGCGGGCCAGAAGTCGTGGACGAGCTCGTGCGGGGTGACGAGCAGACCGAGCAGGACGAACATGCCGATCTGGGCGATCCAGCCGAGTCCCTCGGCGAAGCCGCGGTTCGCGGGCGCGTGCGGCAGCTTGGCGTTGCCGAGGACCATCGAGGCCAGATAGACGGCGAGGAAGCCGGAGCCGTGGGCCATGGCGCCGGCGGCGTACGCGACGACGGCGATGGCCATGACGGCGATCGGGTAGAGGCCGGAGGCGGGCAGGGCGACGTGCCGCAGCCCGTAGGCGCCGAGGAAGCCGACGGCGAGACCCACGGCGACGCCGATGGCGAGTTCGAGGGCGATCGTGCCGACCAGGACGTACCAGTGGTCGACCGGTCCCGCCGTGGAGAAGGCGACGACGAGGATGACGACGGGGGCGTCGTTGAAGCCGGACTCGGCCTCCAGGACACCGGTGACCCGTGACGGCAGGGGCACCTTGCGCAGGACGGAGAAGACCGCGGCGGCGTCGGTCGAGGAGACGACGGCGCCGATGATCAGGGCCTGCCGCCAGTCGAGGCCCACGAGGTAGTGGGCGGCCGCGGCCGTGATGCCCACGCTCACCGCGACGCCGACGGTGGAGAGGACGACCGCGGCGGGCAGGGCCGGCTTGATCTCCTTCCACTTCGTACCGAGGCCACCCTCGGCGAGGATCACGACGAGGGCGGCGTAGCCGATGACCTGCGTCAGTTCAGCGTTGTCGAAGGCGACGTTGCCGATGCCGTCCTGGCCGATGGCGATGCCGATGCCGAGGTAGAGCAGCAGGCTGGGGAGCCCGCTCCGGGACGAGATCCGTACGGCCGCGACCGCGATCAGCAGCACGAGGGAGCTGATGAGCAGGAGTTCGTTGAGCTCGTGGACAGTCAGTGGCCGTTCCTTCCCCTCACATGCGGCTGGATCGTTCTTCCAGCGGCTGTCGCGTGCGGCTGGATCGTTCCTCCAGCGGCCGACACTTCGTTACCTTACCTAATCTTTAACGTTTTCTTGACGCCCTCTTTGCGCACCTCGCTCACCAGTACGGTTCTCCTCACGGTTGTCTTCCTGACACCGCGTCCAGGCCGTCCGGACGCTGCGCCTAAGGTTGCTCCCGTACTCCAGGACCACCCTGCCCCTCGAAGGACAGCGATGCCCTCCAACACGACCGCGCCTCCCGCCAAGAAGAAAGGGCGGCGCGCCCGCCTGATCCTCCTCGTCCTGGTCCTCGCTCTGGTCGCGGGCGTCGGATACGGCGGGTTCTGGGGTGTGAGCACCGTCCGGGCCTCGTTCCCGCAGACCACGGGCGAGATCCGGCTCGACAGCCTCTCCGGAGAGGTCGAGGTCAAGCGGGACGCCAACGGCGTCCCGCAGATCTACGCGGACAACGAGACGGACCTCTTCCGCGCCCAGGGCTACGTCCAGGCACAGGACCGCTTCTACGAGATGGACGTCCGGCGGCACGTGACCGCGGGCCGGCTCTCCGAGATGTTCGGCGAGAGCCAGGTCGAGACGGACTCCTTCCTGCGCACGCTCGGCTGGCGCCGGGTCGCGCAGCAGGAGTACGACAAGGTCCTGACGCCGGAGACGAAGAAGTACCTCCAGGCGTACGCGGAGGGCGTCAACGCCTATCTGAAGGACCGGGACCCGGCCGACGTCTCCGTCGAGTACGCCGCCCTGGCCTTCACCAACGACTACGTGATCGAGCCGTGGACCCCGGTCGACTCGGTGGCCTGGCTCAAGGCGATGGCCTGGGACCTGCGCGGCAACATGCAGGACGAGATCGACCGCTCGCTGATGACGAGCCGGCTGAGCGCGAGCCAGATCAAGCAGCTGTACCCGGACTACCCGTACGCGCTGCACCAGCCGATCGTCGACCAGGGTGCGGTGGACGAGTCCACCGGGAAGTTCGACCCGAAGGGCAAGGCGGGCGACGGCGACGGTGACGGCGACCTGACCACCGGCGAGACCCCGGGCAGCGTTCCCGGCAGCGGCTCCGGCTCCTCCGGTTCCTCCGACTCCTCCGGTTCCTCGCAGGGCATCGAGTCCCAGCTGAGCGCGCTCTCCGAGCTCCTGGACGGCGTCCCCGCCCTCCTCGGCCCCAACGGCAACGGAATCGGCTCGAACTCCTGGGTCGTCTCGGGGCAGTACACGACCTCCGGCAAGCCGCTGCTCGCCAACGACCCGCACCTGGCGCCCCAGCTGCCGTCCCTCTGGTACCAGATGGGTCTGCACTGCCGCTCGGTCTCGGCGACCTGCCGTTACGACGTCTCCGGCTACACCTTCTCCGGCATGCCCGGTGTGATCATCGGACACAACGACAAGATCGCCTGGGGTCTCACCAACCTCGGCGCCGACGTCACCGACCTCTACCTGGAGAAGATCGGCCCCGACGGCTACCTCGTCGACGGCAAGGTCAAGCCGTTCACGGTCCGCGAGGAGACCATCAAGGTCGCCGGCGGCGGCGACCGGACGATCACCGTCCGCTCCACCGACCGCGGCCCGCTCGTCTCCGACCGCTCCTCCGACCTTGAGAAGGTCGGCCAGAAGGCCCCCGTCGGCAACGCCGCCCCCGACCGCGGCACCGGCTACGGCGTCTCGCTCCAGTGGACCGCCCTCCAGCCGGGCAAGTCGATGGACGCGATCTTCGCCCTCGACCGCGCCAAGGACTTCAGCACCTTCCGGGCGGCGGCCAAGAACTTCGAGGTCCCGTCCCAGAACCTGATCTACGCCGACACCGAGGGCAACATCGGCTACCAGTCCCCGGGCAAGATCCCGCAGCGCAGCAAGGGTGACGGCGCCCTGCCGGCGCCGGGCTGGGACTCCTCGTACAAGTGGAAGGGCTACATCCCCTTCGAGCAGCTGCCCTACGAGTACAACCCGAAGCGCGGCTACATCGTCACCGCGAACCAGGCCGTGATCGACGCCAAGAACTACCCCGACCTGCTCACCAAGGACTGGGGCTACGGCTCGCGCAGCCAGCGGATCAACGACCTCATCGAGTCGAAGACCAAGGACGGCGGAAAGATCTCGCCGGACGACATGCGGACCATGCAGACGGACAACCGCAGCGAGATCGCGACCCTGCTCAACCCGCTCCTGCTGAAGATCGACATCTCGGACCCGTACGTCCGCGAGGCACAGAAGCTGCTCGAAGGCTGGGACTACACCCAGGAGCCCGACTCGGCCGCCGCCGCGTACTTCAACGCGGTCTGGCGCAACGTCCTCAAGCTCTCCTTCGGCAACAAGCTGCCCAAGGAGCTCCGTGCCGAGGGCGACTGCATCAACGTGCGCCCGGCCGACGCCACCGGCCCGGTCGACGAGCAGAACAAGCTCGTCCGCGAATGCGGCCAGCGCGACCCCGACTCCGCGCAGCCGGACGGCGGCGACCGCTGGTACGAGGTGGTGCGCCCGCTCCTCAAGCAGGAGAAGAGCGAGTGGTGGGTCACCCCGGGCAACCGCACCGACCAGGCCACCGAGACCCGTGACCAGCTGCTCGCCCGCGCCATGAAGGACGCGCGCTGGGAGCTGACCGCGAAGCTCGGCAAGGACGTCACCACCTGGAGCTGGGGCCGGCTGCACCAGCTGACCCTGAAGAACCAGACCCTCGGCACCGCGGGACCCGGCGTCGTGCAGCAGCTCCTCAACCGCGGCCCCTGGAACCTGGGCGGCGGCGAGGCGGCCGTCGACGCCACCGGCTGGAACGCGGCCGGCGGCTACGAGGTCATCTGGGTGCCGTCGATGCGCATGGTCGTGAACGTCGGCGACTGGGACAAGTCCCGGTGGATCAACCTCACCGGCGCCTCCGGTCACGCCTTCAACTCCCACTACACCGACCAGACGGACGCGTGGGCGAAGGGCGACCTGTACGACTGGGCCTACGGCAAGGCGGCCGTCGACGCGGCGACGAAGGACACGCTGAAGCTGAAGCCCTGATCAGGACCCGAGCCGAGACCCTGATCAGGGCCGGATCCGAAGCCCTGATCAGGACCGGAAACGGGTGACTCCCTCCGGGGTCACCACCGCGTGCACGGGGTGGTCGTGCGGTTCCTCCGGGACCCGCGCGACCACCTCGTCCGCGTAGAGGAGCACCACGAGCGCCGGATCGGCACCCGCGCGCGTGAGCCGGGCGAGCACCCGGTCGTACGAGCCACCGCCCCGGCCGAGCCGCATCCCGCGCCCGTCGACCGCGAGGCCCGGCAGCAGGACGGCGTCGGCGGCGCACACGGCCTCGGGGCCGAGCCGGGGCCCCATCGGTTCGAGCAGACCCCGACCGGCCTTCACCAGCCGCTCCGGACCCTCGTACGCCGCCCAGTCCAGGTCGTTGTCGGGGAGCAGCACCGGGAGCAGGACCCGCACCCCGCGCGCGTGGAGCGCGTCGAGCAACGCGCGCGTGCCCGGCTCGCGGCCCACGGACACATAGGCGGCGACGGTGGACGCCTCCGCCAGTTCGGCGAGTTCCAGTCCCCACCGGGCGAGGGATTCGGCCGCACGGGCCAGGGAATCGGTGCTCAGCGCGGCGCGGAAGCCCAGAAGTCGACTGCGCAGCACGGTCTTTTCGGACATCTCAGGTGTCATCTCGGCCCCATGCGAATTCACTAAACTCTCGTAACTGTCTTTATCCGGAGGAAGTTGATCGGATCCACATCTTTCTCTCATTCCGAACGACTAAAGTGCACCGCATGAATCACTCGCTCCCCAGGCTCGGCCGGATCAGCAAGGCTGTCATCCCGGCCGCCGGCCTCGGCACCCGCTTCCTCCCGGCGACCAAGGCGACGCCCAAGGAGATGCTGCCGGTCGTCGACAAGCCGGCCATCCAGTACGTCGTCGAGGAGGCCGTCGCGGCCGGCCTCTCCGACGTCCTGATGATCACCGGCCGGAACAAGCGTCCCCTGGAGGACCACTTCGACCGGAACTACGAGCTGGAGGAGGCCCTGTCCCGGAAGGGCGACGCCGAACGCCTCTCCAAGGTCCAGGAGTCCAGCGACCTCGCCACCATGCACTACGTGCGCCAGGGCGCCCCGCGCGGCCTCGGCCACGCCGTGCTCTGCGCCGCCCCGCACGTCGGTGACCAGCCCTTCGCGGTGCTCCTCGGCGACGACCTGATCGACCCGCGCGACCCGCTGCTCGCGCGGATGGTGGAGGTCCAGGAGCGGGAGGGCGGCAGTGTGATCGCCCTCATGGAGGTCGACCCCTCGCAGATCCATCTGTACGGCTGCGCGGCGGTCGAGGCGACCGTCGACGCGGACGTCGTGAAGGTGACGGACCTGGTCGAGAAGCCGGACGCGGACGAGGCGCCCAGCAACTACGCGATCATCGGCCGCTATGTGCTGGATCCGGCCGTCTTCGAGACGCTGCGGGAGACCGAGCCGGGCCGCGGCGGGGAGATCCAGCTGACGGACGCCCTGCAGAAGCTCGCCTCGGACGAGAAGATCGGCGGCCCGGTGCACGGTGTCGTCTTCAAGGGGCGCCGTTATGACACCGGTGACCGCGGTGACTATCTGCGTGCCATTGTCAGACTCGCGTGCGAACGTGAAGATCTGGGACCGAACTTCCGGGCCTGGCTCCGGAGATACGTCAGCGAGGAGATGTAGCACCTTGAGCAGCAGCGCGGCACCGTCGCCGTCCCACGACGACCATGACCACGGCGACCACGGCGATCACGGCCAGGGCGACGAGGAGAAGGTGGTCGACCCCTGCGCGGGGCCCGCGCGCGGGCTGTGGTCGGTGGACGAGCACCTGGCCGACATCCTCGCGACGGTCGGCCCGCTCGAACCCATCGAGCTGCAACTCCTCGACGCGCAGGGCTGTGTCCTCGTCGAGGATGTGACGGTGCCTGTCGCGCTGCCGCCCTTCGACAACAGCTCCATGGACGGGTACGCGGTCCGGGTCGCCGATGTCGCCGGTGCCACCGAGGAGTTCCCCGCCGTCCTCACCGTCGTCGGCGACGTCGCGGCGGGCGCCGACGGCCTGCCCGAGGTCGGCCCCGGCCAGGCCGCCCGGATCATGACCGGCGCCCCGCTGCCGCCCGGCGCCGAGGCCGTCGTCCCGGTCGAGTGGACCGACGGCGGTACGGGCGGGGGCGCGGCCACCGGCATGACCGCCGCGAGCGCCGCCCCCGAGGGCGCGTCCGGCGAGGTCCGGGTGCACCGTGCCGCGGAGGCCGGCGCCCATGTCCGCGAGCGGGGGAGCGACGTGCGGGCCGGGGAGCTGGCCCTGTCGGCCGGCACGGTGCTCGGGCCGCCGCAGATCGGGCTGCTCGCCGCGATCGGCCGCGGCACCGTCCGGGTCCGGCCCCGCCCGCGCGTGGTCGTCATGTCCACCGGCAGTGAGCTGGTCCAGCCCGGCGAGCCGCTGGGCGAGGGCCAGATCCACGACTCCAACAGCTTCGCGCTCGCCGCGGCCGCCAGGGACGCGGGCGCGCTCGCGTACCGGGTGGGGGCCGTCGCCGACGACGCCGAGTCGCTGCGCGCCACCATCGAGGACCAGCTCATCCGGGCCGATCTGATCGTGACCACGGGCGGGGTGAGCGTCGGCGCGTACGACGTGGTGAAGGAGGCGCTGACCGCCGACGGGCAGGTCGACTTCCGCAAGCTGGCGATGCAGCCGGGCAAGCCGCAGGGCTTCGGCGCGATCGGCGCCGAGCAGATCCCGCTGCTCGCCCTGCCGGGCAACCCGGTCTCCTCGTACGTCTCCTTCGAGCTGTTCGTCCGGCCGGCGATCCGGGCCCTGATGGGCGTCGAGGATCTGCATCGGCCCCGGGTGCGGGCCGAGCTGGCCGCCGACAGGGCGCTGTCCTCGCCCGCCGGGCGGAGGCAGTTCCTCCGGGGGACGTACGACCCGGAGGCGGGCACCGTCACTCCGGTGGGCGGCGCGGGCTCCCATCTGATCGCGGCCCTCGCGCACGCGGACTGCCTGCTTGTGGTCCCGGAGGAGACGGAGAGCGTGGAGCCGGGCGCCGAGCTGGAAGTGGTCCTCCTCGGCTGAGGGGGCGAGGGTGGGGGTACGGTGTCGTCCCACACAGCGACCGGGAGTGTCACGGCGATGAGCACGCAGCAAGGTCTCACCCACATCGACGAGGCGGGCGCGGCCCGCATGGTCGACGTCTCCGCGAAGGACGTCACGTCCCGCACGGCGCGGGCCAGCGGGCGGGTCCTCGTCTCGCCGCGCGTGATCGAGCTGCTGCGCGGCGAGGGCGTCCCGAAGGGCGACGCGCTCGCCACGGCCCGGATCGCCGGGATCATGGGCGCCAAGAAGACCCCGGACCTCATCCCGCTCTGCCACCCGCTGGCCGTCTCTGGCGTGACCCTGGACCTGGCGGTCACCGACGACGCGGTCGAGATCCTGGCGACGGTGAAGACCACGGACCGCACGGGCGTGGAGATGGAGGCCCTGACGGCGGTCTCGGTGGCGGCCCTGACAGTGGTCGACATGGTGAAGGCGGTCGACAAGGGCGCGGTCATCTCCGACGTACGGGTGGAGGAGAAGACGGGCGGAAAGTCGGGCCACTGGACACGGGGCGAGTCGTGACGCGCGGGGGCCGGGTGTCGGGCGTCCACGAGCACGAGCACGAGCACGAGCACGAGGAGCCGTCCGGCGGTACCGAGGAGGTTCCGGCGGCGGCCTACCGCGCCCTCGTCGTGACGGCCTCGAACCGGGCGTCGGCCGGGGTGTACGAGGACAAGGGCGGCCCGATGATCGCCGAGGGGCTGACCCGGATGCGCTTCGCCGTGGAAGGCCCCCAGGTCGTCCCGGACGGGGCGCCGGTCGAGGCCGCCCTGCGTGCCGGGATCGCCGCCGGGTACGACCTGATCGTCACGACCGGCGGTACGGGCATCTCGCCCACCGACGAGACGCCCGAGGTGACCCGCCGGGTCCTGGAGCGGGAGATCCCGGGCATCCCGGAGGCGATCCGGGCGTACGGCCGGGAGAAGGTGCCGACGGCGGCGCTCTCGCGGGGCCTCGCGGGGGTCGCGGGCAGCACGCTGATCGTGAACCTGCCCGGGTCGTCCGGCGGCGTACGGGACGGGCTGACCGTCCTGGAGCCGATCCTGCGCCACGCCGTCGACCAGATCCGCGGTGGCGACCACCCGAGACCGTCGTGATCCCGACCTGGCCGGTCGTCCTCGTGGACGGAGAGGTGCTGCTCCGTCCGATAAAGATGCGTGACCACGCGGCCTGGCGCGAGGTGAACCGGCGCAACCGGGAGTGGCTGCGGCCCTGGGAGGCGACGGTTCCGCCGCCCTCTCCCGGCGGGCCGGTGGCGCAGCGGCCGACGTACCGTCAGATGGTCCGCCATCTGCGGTCGGAGGCGAACGCCGGGCGGATGCTGCCGTTCGTGATCGAGTACCGGGGGCGGCTGGTCGGGCAGTTGACGGTCGCGGGCATCACCTGGGGCTCGATGTGCTCCGGGCACGTGGGCTACTGGGTGGACAGCGAGGTGGCCGGCCGCGGTGTCATGCCGACGGCGGTCGCGCTGGCGGTCGACCACTGCTTCCGTGTGGTGGGTCTGCACCGGATGGAGGTGTGCATCCGTCCGGAGAACGGACCTTCGCGCCGGGTCGTCGAGAAACTCGGGTTCCGCGAGGAGGGGCTGCGGCCCCGCTACCTCCACATCGACGGCGCGTGGCGGGACCATCTGGTCTTCGCGCTGACGGCGGAGGAGGTGCCGGAGGGGCTGCTGCGCCGCTGGCATCGGGCGAGAATAAAATAAGTGTTCGAATTCAATCGGTAGTCGGCAGTCAATCGATCTGAACAATCACAAAAAAGTTCAGTGATATCAGCCAGATCGTGCGACACACCGGGCCAATTGGCCGATGCCGTCGCGCGAACCCCTCTACCGTGTGAGGCGTGAGCAGCAGCGGCCTCATCTACGCAGTCATCGTCGGGGCCTGGGCCGCCTACTTGGTACCGATGTGGCTCCGCAGGCAGGACGAGCTGAACGAAGCCCGTCCGACGGAACGCTTCAGCACCGCCATCCGGCTGCTTTCCGGACGGGCGGGCATGGAGCGCCGATATGCCAAGGAGCTCAAGGAGCGGGACCGTACGGCGGAGGGTCCGACGCCCGACGTGGACCCGGACGTGGAAACCGAGCATTTGAGCTCGGTCGACGTCCGGGCGTTTTCCGCGCCCGCGGCCAGAACGGAAGCGCGCCTGGAACTCCCCGAACGGGAACCGGCGCCGCAACCCGCCGCGAACCCCGCGCCGAGCCCCGCCCCGGCGCCGGCCCGCCCCGCCACGGGCGCGGCGGCCGAGCGCGCCCGCCGCGGCAAGGTCCTCGCCCGCCGCCGCCGCACCACGACGCTGCTCTTCGCCGGCTTCACCCTCGGCGCGGTCGTCGCCGCCGTCGGCGGGGTCGCCTTCCTGTGGGTGCCGGCCGTGCCCGCGCTGCTCCTCAGCGCGTACATCGTGCACCTGCGGGTCCAGGAACGCCGCCGCTTCGTGTACGTGATGGACCGGCGGCGCGCGGAAGCGGCGGCGGCGCGGCTGCGCGAGAGCCGCCGTCCGGCGCCCACGCCCGAGCCGTCGCCCGAGTCCGCTCCGGGCCCCTCCCCGCAGGAGGCGGACCGGCGCGCCCTGGTCGAGCAGACCGACCACGCGGAGTGGGTCGACCAGCAGCGCGAGCGCGGCCCGGCCCGCGGCGACAGCTGGGACCCGGTCCCGGTCCCGCTCCCCACCTACGTCACCGCCCCGGTCGCCCCGCGCGCCACGAGCGGCATCGACATCACGGATCCGGAGACCTGGAGCGCGGCGCGCTCCTCCACGGCGGCCGACCCGGCCCCCACCCCGTCCCCGGCCCCCCGCCAGCGCACCACCCCGCCCCGCCGCAACCGCGATCACGGCCGCACCCCGCTCTTCGACCAGTACGCGGACGACGACCGCCCCCGGGCGGCCAACGAATGACCTCCCCGGGGGCCCGCGACGGCCCCCGGCTGACCTGCGAGGGAATGGATTTTTGCCTGGGCCGGTCGGGATGCTAATGTTTCACACGTCGCAAGGGCCTGTGGCGCAGTCTGGTAGCGCACCTCGTTCGCATCGAGGGGGTCTGGGGTTCAAATCCCCACAGGTCCACAGACAACGGGAATCCCGTCCGATCGAAAGATCGGGCGGGATTCCTGCGTTTCCGGAAGTGCCATGGAGAGGCGCCCCCTTGGGGGTGCCTCCCGGAGTCCTCAGGTCAGCGGCTTGGCGAAGCAGCGGCTGTTGTCGTGGTCGCGGTACATGCCGAACTTGGAGCACGGTTCGTAGCCGCTCGACGTGTAGAGGGCTATCGCCTCCGGCTGGGCCGTGCCCGTCTCCAGGACCATGCGGGTGCGGCCGGCCTCGCGGGCGTCGGACTCCAGGGCGGACAGGATGCGACGCGCCAGGCCCAGGCCGCGGGCCTCGGGAATCACGTACATGCGCTTGAGTTCGGCGTCGCCGTTCTCGTAGCCCTCGTCGTTCTTGTCCTGGGTGCGCCAGCCGCCGGTGGCGACCGGCTTGCCGGCGGGGTCGTAGGCGAGCAGGTAGAGGCCCTGGGGAGGGACGAACATCCCGGCGTCCAGCGGTGTGGCATCGCCCTCGTCGCCGTAGCGGACGGCGTACTCCGCCTGGACCGCGTCGTTGAGTGTGACGGCGTGGGGGTGGTCGTAAGGCGTGGGCTGGATGTTCATGCGGAATATCGTACATGTATGCACTGCTGTGGTGTCGGTATTCTCCCGGGATGCTCACTGTGACATCGAACAACGTGTGCAAAACGTTCCGCCCATGATCAGGGGAACCTGACGGCCGCGACCCTCTGAGTGAGGGGCGGGGCCGTCAGCGCACCGCACGAAGAGGCGGGTGCAGGCCCGGGGCGATCTTTGGATGGCTAGCCCGTGATGATGAACCCGCGCTCGGGCCGCCTGCGCTCGGCAGCAGCCACGGCGGCGAGCGTCGCGTCGGTGATGTCCCGGCCGGCTGGGTCGACCACCCGCCAGGGGCCAGCCGGATTCTTCGGGTCCTCCGGCTGGAGGTCCCCGGGGATTCCGTACTTCCGCATCGAGTCGTGCAGTGACGAGACGGCGCTGGCGTCCATGGCGCTCTCCTTGCGTCGGTGGGGCGTCGAGCCTATTCGTCTCCGCCGCCACCGTGGGTCGCGCAGTTGCCGGGGTTGATCGGGCCGCAGCCGCCGGGCGGGGTGTGCCTGATCACCCCGACCAGCTCCCCGACGCGGCCGGTCCAGAGTTCAGCGTCGGGGGTGTAGCCGGCCTGTTCGATGAGGGCAATGGTGCGGGTGATGACGTCCGGGTCGTGGCGGGCCGCGTCGGGGCGCTCGGGGTAGTGGTGGACGAAGCGGCCGAGGAGGTTGCACAGGGCCGCGTACGGGTGCGTGTGGAGGATGAGGGCGTGCCAGCCCGCGTCCACCTCGCCGGTGGGGGAGATGCGTGCCGTCGGGAAGAGCGACGCGGCGTGCACGAACTTCGCGGCCTCGATGACGACACGCTCGGCCATCGTGGAGTCCATGCCGGGGTGGTCGTCGAGGACCGTTTGCGTCGCGCCGGCGAAGTACGCCTCGCCCAGCAAGGATCGGGCGCCGGGCGGGTTGCCGGGCGGCTCGAGGCTGGACGAGCAGGGCGTCGGGTTGCCGTTTGTGCAGGCCATGGGTTTCCTCCGGGTTGGTGGATTGCCGATGGTGCGTGGACCCGCCCCGTGTGGGGCGGGAGTCAGTGGGTGATGCCGAGGGCGAGGGCGGCGAGCATGCCGAGGGCGATCAGGCAGTAGATCGCCTGCCGCTGCCACTCCCTCACGGGGCGGTCGGCGTGAGCGGGGGCAGGTCCGGGCGGCCGACGTAGGGCGCGCGTGCCTCTGTCGCCGCGCGGTGATCGCGCAGCGCCGTGATCATGCTGCGGGCGACCATGGCGAGCTGCCGGGCGTACGACCACGGGCCGAGGGGGCCGTCGCCGGGCCCGTCGGCCTGGAGCGTGGCCCAGTCCCGCAGGGCGCCCTCCCCGCGCACCGGGCGCCGTTCCGCGGGGATTGCCTCGATGCCCTCGGCGAGGTTCGCGCAGTGCGCCAGGAGCGCGTCCGTCAGTCGGGCGAGTTCCAGAGGAGCGGGGTTCTGTTGCATCGTGAGGGCCCGGCGGATGGCGGCGAGGGCGGCGTCCTCGGCGTGCTCCTCAATCGGCGTGACGATCTGGAGGAGCGCGGTTCCCAGATCTACGGTGCACTCCCCCAGTGCACCGTTCTGTTCGGCCCGTTCCCGCATCGGCTGCTCCGTCCGTCCGTGGGCAATGCCGCAGTTCGCGGTACGCCCGGGTCACCTACAGCTGATGATGTGGGAGCACCGCACCGAGCAGATAGGCCATCGAGTGGCCACGCATGGCCACGTCGCGGCCACGGCCCCAGGGGACCGCGTTGACACCCCACACTGACGGCATGAGCCGTAACGAGGCTCTCCGCGCCGCGCGGCTGAAGCGCGGTTGGAGGTCAGCCAACGCCGCCGCCGAAGCGCTCCAAGCCCACGGACAGAGCCTGCTCGATGACAGCCACTTCACTGTGTCGCCGAGGACTTGGCGCCGGTGGGAGGGCCCTGAACCAGGCTGGCCACCGGAGGAAACTGCGCTCGTCCTTCACGACGCGCTCGGGCGCTGGCCGGAGGATCTCGGATTCACCGTTCCGCCGGGTTGGGTCCGGCCTGAGCACCGCGAAGAGACCACGATGCAGAACGCGCAGTTCCTCGACATCACCGCTGCGGCCCTTGTCCCCGGGCCGCTCGCGCAGCAGACAGTGGACCCCGCCCTCGTCGACTACTTCCAGTCCCAGCTGGAGGGACACTACCGAGCCGACATGCTCCTCGGCCCGCACGACCTCATCGGAACGTTGGGCCCGCAGTATCAGCTCATCGACAAGCTCACGCGGTCCGCGACCGGCGAGACCCGCCGCGGCCTCCTCCGGGTCGGGGCCGCGTACGCCGCGCTGGTCGGTTGGCTCTATCAGGACGCCGGCGACCTCTCCGCGGCCGCATTCTGGAGGGGCGTCACCCAGGAGACAGCGCTCCGCGCCCGCGACCCGCACCTCATCGGCTACGCCATGGTCAACTCGGCGCAGGTCCGCACCGACCTCGGCGACGGGGCCGGCGTCGTCGACCTCTGCGAGGCCGCCCTCGACGACGACCAGATCGTGCCGAAGATCCGGGTCATGGCGATGCAGCAGCAGGCCCACGGCGCCAGCCTCCTTCGCGACCGGGACACGGTCGACCGGCTCATCGACGAGGCCGGGCGAATCCTGCCCCGGGTCGACGACGATCTGCCTTGGGGTAACGCCTGCCGGAGGACGCCCGGCTACCTGGAGGTGCAGCGCGCCACCTGCTACGGGCGCCTCGGGCTCGGCGCTGAGGCGAGCGGACTGTGGTCGCAGGTGCTTGAAGTCGTACCGGCCACCGCGCGGCGGGACCGCGGCGTGTACATGGCCCGGCATGCAACGGCGGCGGCGACCGCACGGGAGCCGGAGCAGGCGGTCGAGATCGCCCGCGACGTCGCTGTGATCGCGGTGGAGACGGGCTCGGCGCGTATGCGGCGTGAACTGACGGCCCTGGAGCGGGCGATGCAGCCGTGGCAGGATGCGCCGGTGGGCCGGGACCTTGCCGAGGCCCTGGCGCCCGTGACCGAGGGGAGCTGACATGGGTGTTCCGGTACCGCTGTCCGACGAGGAGATCGCGGAGCGACTGGCTGGGCTGCCGGGGTGGGAGCGCCAGGGCGACGAGATCACCCGCACGTACCCCATTCGGTACCACGCGGCGGTAGCGGCGATCGTGACGATCGCGGACCGATCCCGCCGGGTGCAACACCACGCGGACCTCGACCTGCGCATGGATCACCTGCGGGCGACCATCACCACGCACGACGCCGACTACCGGCTGACCGAGGCGGATTTTGACCTCGCCCGCCGAATCGACGCCATCGTTGCCGCGCATCAGGCACTCCCGCTCGACTGACCTGGAACCGACAAAGCGACGGTGAGGGCAAGGGCCTCCTGCGGCAGGTCCCGTGCCGAGTCCGCTCACGTGGGGGTCGGAGGGCGGGACCGTGGCACGGTGCACCCGGTATGGGAGCCTGACCCTTGGACCTGATGCTCTCCCGCCCCGAAAGGGCATGTTTTGTACACAGTGACGTCCGTGAATGTCAATGGTCTCCGTGCCGCCGCGAAGAAGGGGTTCGTCGAGTGGCTCGGTGGGACCTCCGCCGATGCCGTCTGTCTCCAGGAGGTGCGCGCCGAGGAGGCGCAGCTGCCGGTGGAGGTGCGGGCGCCCGAGGGGTGGTTCACCGTCCATGCGCCCGCCGCCGCCAAGGGGCGCGCCGGGGTCTCGCTCTACACGCGCCGTGAGCCCGACCGGGTGCGCGTCGGGTTCGGGTCGAGCGAGTTCGACGGCAGCGGCCGGTACGTGGAGGCCGACCTGCCCGGCGTCACCGTCGCCAGCCTCTACCTGCCCTCCGGCGAGGTCGGCACCGAGCGCCAGGACGAGAAGTACCGGTTCATGGGGGAGTTCCTGCCGTACCTGAAGGAGCTCAGGACCCGGGCCGCCGCCGACGGGCGCGAGGTCGTCGTCTGCGGCGACTGGAACATCGCCCACCAGGAGGCCGACCTCAAGAACTGGAAGGCCAACAAGAAGAACGCCGGCTTCCTCCCCGAGGAGCGGGAGTGGCTCGGGCGGGTGCTCGACGAGGGGGACGGCGGGTACGTCGACGTCGTGCGCGCGCTCCACCCCGAGCAGGAGGGGCCCTACTCCTGGTGGTCCTACCGCGGCCGCGCCTTCGACAACGACACCGGCTGGCGGATCGACTACCAGATCGCCACCCCCGGGCTCGCCGCCAAGGCCGTCAAGGGGTACGTCGAGCGGGCCGCCACCCATGCCGAGCGGTGGAGCGACCACGCGCCCGTGACCGCCGTCTACGACCTCTAGGGAGTCGGTGGGGGTGGGGAACTCAGGCGGCGGTCCAGTGCCATCGACAGTTCCGCCTCCACCACGCTCTTCGCGAGCGGGCGCAGCCGCCACAGGTCGTCCTCGGCCGCGTGGGTGCGCAGCAGGTCGGTGAAGAGTTCGGCGAGGGCGTCGGCGTGCTCGCGGACGCGGGCGCCGGCCTTGAGGACCTCGGCGAGCGGGACGCCCTCGCGGACGAACGCGGCGGAGACGTCGAGCAGGCGGCGGCTGATGTGGATGATCTCCTCGCCGTCGGTGACGAGGTAGCCGAGGTCGAGCGCGGCCGCGAGGTTCTCGGGGGTGACCTCGCCCGCGAAGTGGTCGGCGAGTTCCTCGGGGGTGAGGCGGATCGGCTCCTCCTCGCTGGGGGCGCCGAGGGCGAGGACCTCGCGGACGTTGCGGCCGCTCTCGAAGGCGGTGGTGAGGTCGGCGATGCCGTTGAGGGTGTGGCCGCGCTCCAGGAGGGCGGCGATGGTGCGCAGCCGGGCCAGGTGGTGTTCGTCGTACCAGGCGATCCGGCCCTCGCGGCGGGGCGGGGGGATCAGGCCGCGCTCGCGGTAGAAGCGCAGGGTGCGCACGGTGATGCCGGCTGCGGACGCCAGCTCTTCCATGCGGTACTCGCGTACGCCCTCGGGTGTGCGGACGTCATCGGGTGTGCGGACGTCTTCGGGCGTACGGACGTCTTCGTGCGCGCTCGTGCCCGCGCCCGTACCGGGTCCCGATCCTTCGCCTGATCCTTCAGCCACGCACGCCAGCCTATGTTGTACCGCCGGTAACTTTCCCTTGCCCGACCCCTACCGCTCGGTATGGAGCTGCTCTACAGTCCCGACTGTGCCAGTGATTGCTGGCGTGATTGGCCGGGCACGCGGGAGGCGGCATGGCGAAGCACGAGCACGTACGTGTGGCGGTGATCGGATCGGGATTCGGTGGCCTCGGCGCCGCCGTCCGGCTGCGCCGCGAGGGGATCACCGACTTCGTGGTCCTGGAGCGGGCCGACTCCGTGGGCGGCACGTGGCGGGACAACAGCTACCCCGGCTGCGCCTGCGACGTCCCCTCCCACCTCTACTCCTTCTCCTTCGCGCCAAACCCCGACTGGCCGCGGACCTTCTCCGGACAGCGTCACATCCGCGCGTACCTGGAGCATGTCACGGACACGTTCGGGATCCGCCCCCACCTGCGACTGAACCACGAGGTCGTGCGGATGGAGTGGGACGCCGAGGCGCTCCGCTGGGAGATCGAGACCAGCGAGGGTTCGTTCAGCGCCGAGGTCGTCGTCTCCGCGACCGGGCCGCTCTCCGACCCCAAGATCCCGGACATCCCCGGGATCGCCGACTTCCCCGGCAAGGTCTTCCACTCGGCCCGCTGGGACCACGACTACGACCTCACCGGCAAGCGCGTCGCCATGATCGGCACCGGCGCCTCCGCCATCCAGATCGTGCCCGCGATCCAGCCGCGGGTCGGGAAGCTGACCCTCTTCCAGCGGACGCCCCCGTGGGTCATGCGCCGCATGGACCGGGCCATCAGCGGCCCCGAGCGCTGGCTCCACCGCGCCCTGCCCGTCACCGGCACCCTGCGCCGTGGCCTCCTCTGGGGCATCCGCGAACTCCAGGTCGGCGCCTTCACCAAGCACCCGAACGAGCTCGGGCTCATCGAGAAGCTCGCCAAGGCCAATATCGCCAAGGCCGTGAAGGACCCGGTCCTGCGGGCCAAGCTGACGCCCTCGTACCGCATCGGCTGCAAGCGCATCCTGCTCTCCAGCACGTACTACCCGGCGATCGCGCAGCCCAACGTCGACGTCGTCGCCTCCGGCCTGCGCGAGGTCCGCGGCTCGACCGTGGTCGCCGCCGACGGCACCGAGACCGAGGTCGACGCGATCATCTTCGGCACCGGCTTCCACGTCACCGACATGCCGATCGCCGAGCGGGTCGTCGGCGCCGAGGGCAAGACGCTCGCCGAGTCCTGGAAGGGCGGCATGGAGGCGCTGCGCGGCGCCACCGCCGCCGGATTCCCCAACTTCATGACGGTCATCGGCCCCAACACGGGCCTCGGGAACTCCTCGATGATCCTGATGATCGAGTCCCAGCTGAACTACATGGCCGACTACCTCCGCCAGCTCGACGTGCTGGGAGGGCGCGCCGCCCTCGCGGTCCGGCCCTCCGCCGTCGGCGCCTGGAACCGCAAGGTGCAGGCCCGGATGGAGCGCACGGTCTGGAAGGCGGGCGGCTGCGAGAGCTGGTACCTCGACGCCAACGGGCGCAACACCACGCTGTGGCCGGGTACCACCGGCGAGTTCCGGCGCGAGACCCGGCAGGTCGACCTCTCCGAGTACGAGGTCATCCGCGCGCCCAAGCCCGTGAAGGCCGTGAAGGCCGTGGAGACCGCCGCCGTGGAGACCGCCGCCGCGAAGTCCCGTACCGCCTCCCGCAAGAAGGAGGCCGCCAAGTGAGCCGGCACCTGACCTCGCTGACCTCGTCCCGCGAGCTCACCGCCGTCTCCGCCGACGGCGCCCGGATCCACGTCGAGGTGTACGGCCCCGAGGGCGCGCCCGTCGTCGTCCTCGCCCATGGGTGGACCTGCTCGATCGCCTTCTGGGCCGAGCAGATACGGGCCCTCGCCGCCGACCACCAGGTCATCGCCTACGACCAGCGCGGCCACGGCCGGTCCCCGGCCCCCGCGGGGCCCGCCGGATACGCCACCCGGGCGCTCGCCGACGACCTCGAAGCGGTCCTCGCGAGCACCCTCGCCCCCGGCGAGAAGGCCGTCCTCGCCGGTCACTCGATGGGCGGCATGACCCTCATGGCGGCGGCCGACCGGCCCGGCTTCCGGGAACACGCGGCGGCCGCGCTGCTCTGCTCCACCGGGCCCTCGCGGCTCACCGCCGAGGCCACCGTCGTCCCGGGCCGGCCGAGCGGCCGACGCACCCGGCTGACCCGGGGTGTCCTCGGTGCGAAGGCGCCGCTCGGGCCCGTCAACGCCGTCTCGAAGAAGGTCCTCAAGTACGCGACGATGGGCCCCGGTTCGGCGCCCGAGCGGGTGGACGTCTGCGCCCGGATCGTGCACGCCTGCCCGCGCGGGGCCCGCGTCGGCTGGTCCAGGGTCCTCTCCGAACTCGACCTGGAGGCGGGCCTGCGGGCGCTCGACCTGCCCGTCGCTGTCATCGTCGGCACCGCCGACCGGCTCACCCCGCCCGTCCACTCCCGCGCCATGGCCGAGGCGCTTCCGCAGTGCGTGGGGCTGCTCGAACTGGAGGGTATGGGTCATATGACACCGGTGGAGGCCCCCGAGGCCGTCACCGCGCGGATCCGTGAACTGACCGACACGTACCTGGAAGCGAAGGAGAAGGCATGAGCCGGGTGAGCCTGGAAGGACAGGTCGCGGTCGTCACCGGAGGCGCCCGCGGCGTCGGGGAGCTCCTCGCCCGCAAGCTGTCCGCGCGCGGGGCGCGGATCGCGCTCGTCGGCCTGGAGCCGGAGCAGCTCAAGGAGGTCGCCGGGCGGCTGCACACCGAGGCCGACTGGTGGCACGCCGACGTCACCGACCACGAGGCGATGGCCAAGGTGGCGGCCGAGGTGAAGGAACGGTTCGGGAAGGTCGACATCGTCGTCGCCAACGCCGGTGTCGCGGCGGGCGGTCCGTTCGCCGAGTCCGACCCGGGCGCCTGGCGGCGGGTCATCGAGGTCAACCTGATCGGCGGCGCGGTGACGGGACGGGCGTTCCTGCCGGTCCTCATGGAGTCGCGGGGGTACTTCCTCCAGATCGCCTCCCTCGCCGCGCTGACCCCCGCCCCGATGATGACGGCCTACTGCGCCTCCAAGTCGGGCGTCGAGGCCTTCGCGCACAGCCTGCGCGCCGAGGTCGCGTACAAGGGCGTGAAGGTCGGCGTCGGGTACCTCTCCTGGACCGACACGGACATGGTGCGGGGCGCCGACGAGGACGACGTGATGCGGGAGCTGCGCCAGCGGCTGCCGTGGCCGGCGAACCGTACGTACCCCCTCGGCCCGGCCGTCGACCGGATCGTCGCGGGCATCGAGCGCCGCTCCCCGCACGTCTACGCGCAGTGGTGGCTGCGCGGGATGCAGTCGGTCCGCGGCTATCTGCCGGGGATGATCGCGACCGTCGGGCAGCGCGAGATGAGGCGCTTCGAGCCGCGTCTCGGCTCGGTCTCGAAGGGGCTGGTGGGCGCGGGCGGCGCCGCCGACGAGGAGGCGCGGACGGGCGGTTCGGCGGCGCGCTGACGGGGCCGGGGGGCCGCGCCGAGGGAGGGGACCCCGTCGCGCAGCCGCTGTCCGTAACGATCCGTAACTGATCGAAATGCGCGGAATGTTCGCTCGTGCGAGGCTGAGCGAGGCCGAAGGGGCACACCGCCCCGGCCCCCCTCACACCCTTCTAGGAGTGAACCTTCATGGGTAAGGCAGAACAGTTCAAGGACAAGTCGGAGCAGCTGAAGCAGCAGGCCAAGCAGGCCATGGGCAAGGCGAAGGACGAGGCGTCCGAGCGCGCGTCCCAGGGCCGCGGCCGCACCGACGACGAGACGCGCAGGGCCCAGCAGGATGCCCAGGACCGCATGGACCAGGACTACGACGCCTGACGCGTTCGTCCTTCGCATGCTGTGTCGAGGAGGCGCACCCGGTTGACCGGGTGCGCCTCCGCGCGTTCCCCGTGACCTTGTGACCCTGTGCGTGATCACGACGGGCCGAAAAGTCGTACGCACCGGGCGCCGGATCTTCGTACGGTGGCGCCCATGGCCGTACTTGAGCGACTGCGATCCGATCACGCGCCCGCCCTGCTCGTCTTCGAGCGGGAGAACCGGGGGTACTTCGCCGCGTCCGTGCCCGACCGGGGGGACGCGTACTTCACCGATTTCGAGGAGCGGCACCGGGCCCTGCTCGACGAGCAGGAGGCCGGGGGGAGCCACTTCCATGTGCTCGTGGGGGAGGGCGGCGAGATCCTCGGGCGGTTCAACCTCGTCGACGTCGCCGACGGGGCCGCCGAGCTGGGGTACCGGGTGGCCGAACGGGCGACCGGGCGGGGCGTGGCGAAGGCCGGGGTGCGGGAGGTGTGCCGGCTGGCGCGTGAGGAGTACGGGCTCAGCCGGCTGACCGCCGTCACGACCCTCGACAACGACGGGTCGAGGGTCGTGCTGGGGCGCGTCGGCTTCGGTGCGGTCGGGAGCGTGACGCTCGACGGGCGGGCGGGGACGTCGTACGAGCTGGATCTGGCCGATGGCGTGGGGCGGTGCGCCGCGTAGGCCTGTCGGCGGATCATGGCCGGGTGCGCGGCCTGGCGTGGGGCGGTGCGCCGCGTAGGCCCGTCGGCGGACCATGGCCGGGTGCGCGGCCCTGATCCGCCGGACGCGTCCTGGCCGGGGTTACTCCTCGGCCGTTCCTCGCGGCGGCAGCTTCGGACGTGAGCGGTCGGGGAGGTCCGCATAGCCCGGCGGGCTCGCCGCCGGGGTCTCCGCGAGGAGCGCGAGGGCCACCTCGACCGCGTCGTCGAGCTGGGCGTGCCGGCCCTCCGCCCAGTCGAGGGGGGTGCGCAGGACCGCGAGATCCGGTTCGACGCCGTGGTTCTCCAGGGACCAGCCGTACTCGGGGAACCAGGCCGCGTTCATCGGGACCGTGATCTGGGTGCCGTCGCCGAGCCGGTGGCGGCCGGTCATGCCGACGACTCCGCCCCAGGTGCGCTGGCCGACGACGGGCCCCAGGCCGAGGAGCTTGAACGCGGCGGTGATCATGTCGCCGTCGGAGGAGGTGGCCTCGTCGGCGAGGGCGACCACCGGGCCGCGTGGGGCGTTGGAGGCGTACGAGACGGGCTGCGCGTTGCGGGTGAGGTCCCAGCCGAGGATCCGGCGGGTGAGTTTCTCTATGACGAGCTCGCTGATGTTGCCGCCGGCGTTGCCCCGTACGTCGACGATGAGGGCCGGCCGGGAGACCTCCATGCGCAGGTCGCGGTTGAACTGGGCCCAGCCCGAGCCGCCCATGTCGGGGATGTGCAGGTAGCCGCAGCGGCCGCCGCTGACCTCCCGCACCACCGCCCGGCGTTTGGCCACCCAGTCCTGGTAGCGCAGCGGGCGCTCGTCGATCAGCGGGACGACGGCGACGCGGCGGGCCCGGCCCTCGCCCTCGGCGGGGGTGAAGGTGAGTTCGACGGTGGTGCCGCCGGTGCCGGAGAGCAGGGGGTACGGGCCGGTGACCGGGTCCACGGGCCGGCCGTCGACATGGGTGAGGACGGCGCCCTCGCGGATGCCCGTACCGGCGAGCGGGGAGCGGGCCTTGGAGTCGGAGGACTCGCCGGGCAGGATGCGCTTCACCGTCCAGCCGGCCTCGCGGGGCACGAGGTTGGCGCCGAGGAGGCCCATCGGCCGCTGGTAGTGCGGGGGGCCCTCGTTGCGGCGGGCGGGGGTGACGTACGCGTGGGAGGTGCCCAGTTCGCCGAGGACCTCGCGGAGCAGGTCGGCGAACTCGTCGGGGGAGGCGACCCGTTCGACGAGCGGCCGGTACTGGTCGAGGACGGCCGTCCAGTCGACCCCGCCCATGTCGGGCTCCCAGAAGTAGGCGCGGACGATCCGGCCCGCCTCGTCGAAGGCCTGCCGCCACTCGGCGCCCGGTTCGATCTCGTGGAGGATGCGCCGCAGGTCCAGGTAGACGGTGGAGTCGCCGTCCCCGGACTCGGTGGCGGGCACGGCCCGCAGCTCGCCCTCGTCGGCGACGACGAGGCGGGTGCCGTCGCCGCTGACCGCGAACCAGTCGAGGTCCTTGGCGAGTTCGCTCTTGCGGGCCTTGGTGATGGAGAAGTGCTCCAGGGTGGGCTTGCCCGAGGTGTCGGTCGGGTTGGCGAAGGTCTCGCCGAGCGCGCCCGAGATGGGCCAGCGCAGCCAGACCAGGCCGCCGCCGCTGACCGGGTGGAGGGCGGAGTACTTGGAGGCGGCGACGGGGAAGGGGGTGACCCGGTCGGGCAGCCCCTCGATCTCGACGGTGACGGTGCCGTCGGCCGTCTCCGTGTCGTCGTCGGCCGGGTCCAGACCGCCGGCCGCCGGGCGCCCGTCGGGGAGCAGCGCGAAGGGGGACGGGGTCGCGGAGGAGAGGGGGACCAGGTAGGGGCGGCAGCCGAGCGGGAAGGACAGGTCGCCGGTGTGCACGTCGTACACCGGGTCGAAGCCCCGCCAGGACAGGAAGGCGAGGTAGCGGCCGTCGCGGGTGAAGACGGGGTTCTCGTCCTCGAAGCGGCCGTTGGTGACGTCGACGACGGTCCGGGCGCCGGGGCCGGAGATCCGGCACATCTTGATCGAGCGCAGGGAGCGGCCGATGCCCGGGTGCGACCAGGTGAGCCAGTCGCCGTCGGGGGAGAAGGCCAGGTCGCGGACGGGGCCGTTGACGGAGCGGATGAGTTCGGTGACCTCCCCGTTGGAGTCCTCGGTGGCGTCCAGGAGGAGCAGCCGGCCGTCATGGGAGGCGATGGCGAGCCGCTCGCCGTCCGAGTCGGCGATGAGTTCCTCGACCCGGCCGAGATCGCCCGAGGCCAGGCGGCGGGGTGGCCGGTCGCCGCTGGCGCGCGGCAGATAGGCGACCTCGACGGCGTCCTCGCCCTCGGCGTCGGTGACGTACGCGACCTGGCCGCCGCTGCCCAGCATCTCGGGCAGCCTGACCCGGACGCCCGGGGTGTCGACGATGGTGCGGGCCGGGCCGTCGCGGTGGGTCAGCCAGTAGAGGCTGCCGCGCACGGAGACGGCGCTGGCCCGGCCGGTCTCGTCGACGGAGACGGCGTCGACGTGGTGGGCGGCGGGCACCTGGTAGGGGCGCCGGCCGACGCGCTGGCCGCCGAGCCGCACCTCCAGTTTCCGGGGGCGGGAGCCGGGGGTGAGGGCGTCGACGATCCACAGGTCGCCGGCGCACTGGTAGACGACCCGGTGTCCGTCGCTGGAGGCGTGCCGGGCGTAGAACTCGTCGTGGTCGGTGTGCCGGAGCAGGTCGGTGCCGTCGGGCAGGCAGGAGTAGAGGTTGCCGATGCCCTCGTGGTCGGAGAGGAACGCGATCCGGCCGTCGACGGCCATCGGGCAGTCGAGGTGGCCGCCGATGTCGGGGAGCAGCCGCTCGCCGTGCAGCCAGAGGCGGCCGGTGGCGCCGCCGAGGTAGCGCTTCCAGGCGGCCGGCTCGTGCGGGGGCTTTCCGGTGAGGAGGAGGGTGCGGCGCTCGCCCTCGTGCCCCCCGGCGGCGCCGTTCCCGGCGTTTCCGTGAGCGCCGTTCTCGAAGACGGAGATGTCGGAGACCGGGCCCCAGGGCAGGCGGAGGCCGGGGGAGCCGTCGGTGGGGACGTTGTAGGCCCAGGAGAAGTACGAGAAGGGCTGCCCGTGCGAGGAGACGGCGAGGATGTCGGAGCGGCCGTCCTTGTCGGGGGGAGTCCAGCCGCAGACGCGGGTGTCGGTCGATCCCCAGTAGGTGAGCCGCCGGGCGGACCCGCCTTCGATGGGGACGAGATGGATCTCTGGGTCGAGGCTGCGCCAGTTCGTGTACGCGATCTGCCGGCCGTCCGGTGAGAAGCGCGGGTGCCCGACCCGCGTCCGGTCGACGGTGAGCCGCCAGGCCCGGCCGGGGCGGTGGCCCTCGGGGACGAGCGGGGCGATCCAGAGATCGTCCTCGGCGGCGAAGCACAGCAGGTCGTCGTGGAGGTGCGGAAAACGGAGATACGCGACGTCGTCACTCACCTCCCCATGCTTTCCGCGCGGAGGGGGTGAGGCAACTCGTACGTGCTTGCGGGCGTCTTCACGGCTGTGGCTTCCGTGTGGCTCCCATGTGGTTTCCATGCGGCTTCCCATGCCGCTTCCCATGCGGCTTCCCGTGTGGCCCAGGACACGTACGAAACGGTTTCGTTTCGCTGCGGGTGGGGGTATCTTCGTACTGTACGAAACCGTTTCGTTCGGTCAGGAGTCGGAGATGGCCCGCAGCAGGCTCACCCCGGAGCGGGAGTCCGAGCTGTACGGAGCGGTGCTCGACCTGCTCCGCGAGGTCGGCTACGACGCCCTCACCATGGACGCCGTCGCCGCCCGCACCCACTCCAGCAAGGCCACCCTCTACCGCCAGTGGGGGAGCAAGCCCGAGCTGGTCGCCAGGGCGCTGCGCGCCAACAAGCCGGCCGATCTCTCCGAGATCGACACCGGCTCGCTGCGCGGCGACTTCCACGAACTCATGACACGGACCGACGACTGTCAGATGGAGAAGGACTCCGCGCTGATGCGGGGCCTCGCCCATGCCGTCCACACCAACCCCGAACTGCACCGGGCGCTGCGCGAGCTGCTCATCGAACCCGAGATGAACGGCCTCGACGAAGTGCTGCGCAGAGCGGTCCGCAGGGGCGAGGTCGACGCCGGGAACCCGGCGCTGAAGCTCATCCCCCACATGCTGATCGGTGCGTTCATCGCCCGGCCGCTGATCGACGATCAGCCGGTCGACCGCGCGTTCCTCAGCGCGTACGTCGACGCCGTCGTGCTCCCCTCACTCGGCGTCTGACCCCAGCAGTACCCGCTCCGCCCTTTCTCCACCTGACGTCGAACCGCTCACGCCGTCGGGCCGGCTCCCCATGCCCTGTCCCACCACGAAATGGGAGTACGCCCCCGTGGCCACGTTCCTGTACAAGTTGGGCCGTTCCGCCTTCCGGCGCCGACGGCTCGTCGCCCTCCTGTGGGTGGCCCTCCTGGCGGTCGCCGGGATCGGCGCCGCCACCGCGCCCGTCGCGACCTCCAGCTCCTTCTCGATCCCCGGCACCGAGGCCCAGCGCGCCTTCGACCTGCTCGAAGAGCGCTTCCCGGGCGCCGGCGCCGACGGAGCCACCGCCCGCGTCGTCTTCAAGGCCCCCGAGGGCCAGAAGATGACCGACCCGGCGCACAAGGCCGTCGTCGAGGAGACCGTCGCCGCCCTGAAGTCCGGCTCGGACCAGATCGTCTCGGTCACCGACCCGTACACCGGGCAGGCCGTCTCCCAGAACGGCTCCACCGCCTACGTCTCCGTCGCCTACAAGGTCAACGCGATGGAGCTGACCGACGAGACGCGCGAGGCCCTGACCCAGGCCGGGCAGAACGCCCAGGGCAAGGGGCTGACCGTCGAGGTCGGCGGTGACGCCCTCCAGACCATGCCGGAGCAGGGTGCGAGCGAGATCATCGGCATCGTCATCGCCGGCATCGTCCTCGTCATGACCTTCGGCTCACTCGTCGCCGCGGGGCTTCCGCTGCTCACGGCGATCATCGGCGTCGGCATCGGCGTCTCGTCGATCACCGCGCTCGCGAACGTCCTGGACCTCGGCTCCACCACCTCCACCCTCGCGATGATGATCGGCCTCGCGGTCGGCATCGACTACGCCCTCTTCATCGTCTCCCGCTACCGCGCGGAGCTGGCCGAGGGCCGCGAGAAGGAGGACGCCGCGGGCCGCGCCGTCGGCACGGCGGGCTCCGCCGTCGTCTTCGCCGGACTCACCGTCGTCATCGCCCTGGTCGGCCTGGCCGTCGTCAACATCCCGATGCTGACGAAGATGGGCTTCGCCGCCGCCGGCACGGTCGTCGTCGCCGTACTGATCGCGCTCACCCTGATCCCGGCGATGCTCGGCTTCGCCGGCGACAAGGTCCTCGGCCGCAAGCAGCGCAAGGCCGCGAAGGCCGGCGTCGCCGCCTCGACGGGTGACAAGAAGGCCGAGAAGCCCAACGGTGGTACCCGCTGGGCCCGCTTCGTCCTCCGTCGCCCCGTGATGGTGCTGCTGATCGGCGTCCTCGGCCTCGGCGCGATCGCGCTGCCCGCCGCCTCCCTCGAGATGGGCCTCCCGGACGACGGCGTCAAGCCCACCTCCACCACCGAGCGCCGGGCGTACGACACGCTGTCGGACGGCTTCGGCCCCGGCTTCAACGGCCCGCTGCTCGTCGTCGTCGACGGCGACAAGGCGACCGCCGACAAGGCGGTCTCCACGATCAAGGGCCTCGAAGGCTGGGCCGCCGTCACCCCGGCGACCCCGAACAAGGCCGGCGACGCCGCGATGATCACGGTGGTCCCGAAGGACCGCCCGTCCTCGGAGGCCACCGAGAGCCTCGTCCACGACATCCGGGACGCCACCGGCGACGACGTGCTCGTCACCGGCGCCACCGCGATGAACATCGACTTCTCGCAGAAGATGAACGACGCCCTGGTGCCGTACCTGGCCCTCGTCGTCGGTCTGGCCTTCCTGCTCCTGACCGTGGTCTTCCGCTCGATCCTCGTCCCCCTGAAGGCGGCCCTCGGCTTCCTGCTCTCGGTGGTCGCGGCCCTCGGCGCGGTCGTGGCGGTCTTCCAGTGGGGCTGGCTCGGCAGCCTCTTCGGGGTCGAGCAGACCGGCCCGATCATGTCGATGATGCCGATCTTCATGGTGGGTGTCGTCTTCGGTCTCGCGATGGACTACGAGGTCTTCCTCGTCACCCGGATGCGTGAGGCGTACGTCCACGGGGAGCGGCCCGGCGAGGCGATCGTGAGCGGCTTCCGCCACAGCGCCCGGGTGGTCACCGCCGCCGCCGTGATCATGATCGGCGTCTTCGCGGGCTTCATCGGCATGACGGACCAGATGATCAAGATGATCGGCTTCGGCCTGGCCATCGCGGTCCTCTTCGACGCCTTCGTGGTCCGGATGGCGATCGTCCCGGCTGTGCTCGCGCTCCTGGGCCACAAGGCCTGGTGGCTGCCGAAGTGGCTGGACCGGATCCTCCCGAACGTGGACGTCGAGGGCGAGGGACTCGCCAAGGACGCGCCCGCGGACGAGGCGGACGGCTCGAAGCCGGACCTCGTCAAGGTCTGACCGGACCGGCCCGCCGGGCCCCCGTACGTACGCCGTCAGCTCGTCGTCATCGACGCGCCGGCGGCGTACGTGTGTTTCAGGAACCGGGTCAGCGCCGTCGTGTCGAACTGGACGACCGTCACCACCCCGTCGTCCTTGTGCAGCTCGACGACCGTCTGGACGCGGCCGCAGGGCCAGACGCCGATGTCGCCGCGGCGGGTCGGGGCGCGCAGGCCCGTCTCCAGGAGGACGCGGGGGAAGGACCACTCGATGTCGCCGGGGAAGACGAAGCGGACGGTCGCGGGGGAGAAGCCGGGGTCGTAGCGGAGATCGACGGGGACGGGCCGGGAGAGCGGGGCGTCGCTGATGATGCGTCCCCTGGCGTGATCCTCGACCGCACGGTCCGCGCCCCGGTCGGTTGTGTGGGCGGCTTCGTGGTCGGCTTCGCGGTCGTCTGCGGCGGCCATCGGGGGCTCCTCACAGTTTTGTCCTCTTATCGACTAATGTCCCACTCCTTCCCGGCGTACGCACGAACCATGCGCCGCTGTTCTGTGACCTGTGCGCTCTTGCAAGTGCTTTGCAGGAGCGCTCATCATTCAGGGCGTGCATGTACCTGACGGATTCATCAACGCCCCCGTATCGGTCGCCGCCGGTGTCGTCGCCGCCGGCGCCGTCGCCGTGAGCCTGCGCGGGGCGCGGCGGGAACTGGACGAGCGCACCGCTCCGCTCGCCGGGCTGGTCGCGGCCTTCATCTTCGCCGTCCAGATGCTGAACTTCCCGGTCGCCGCCGGAACCAGCGGACATCTCCTCGGCGGTGCGCTCGCGGCGATCCTCGTCGGGCCGTGGACCGGTGTCCTGTGCATAGCCGTCGTCCTGCTCATGCAGGGCATCCTCTTCGCCGACGGCGGCATCACCGCGCTCGGCGTGAACATCACGGTCATGGGTGTCGTCACGGTCGTCGTCGCGTACGCGCTCTTCCGCGGCCTCGTCCTGCTGCTGCCCCGCACCCGCGCCTCGGTGACCGCGGCCTCCTTCGTCGCCGCGCTCGTCTCCGTACCGGCGTCGGCCGCCGCCTTCACCCTGCTCTACGCGATCGGCGGCACCACCGCCGTACCGGTGGGCAAGGTCCTCACGGCCATGGTCGGCGTGCACACCCTCATCGGCATCGGCGAGGCCGTCATCACCATGCTGACCGTCGGCGCGGTCATCGCCGTCCGCCCCGACCTGGTCTACGGCGCCCGCGGCCTGACCGCCCCGCTCAAGCTCCGCGTCGGCGGCGAGCTGGTCGACGCGGCGCCCGCCGCCGCGCCCGCCGCCGCCCCCGCCGGGTCGCCGAAGAAGCTGTGGATCGGCGGTCTCGTCACCGCCCTCGTCCTCGCCGGCTTCGTCTCCTTCTACGCCTCCGCCAGCCCCGACGGCCTGGAGAAGGTCGCCGCCGACAAGGGCTTCGACGCCAAGGTCGAGGACCACGCCGCCGCCGACTCCCCGCTCGCCGACTACGGCGTCAAGGGCATCGAGACCGCCCGGCTCTCCGGCGGCCTGGCCGGCACCATCGGCGTGGGCGCGACCCTCGCCGTCGGCACCGGAGCCTTCTGGGTCGTCCGCCGCCGCAGGTCCGCCGCCCTGGAGGGCTGACATGGGAGCGGGGCACGTACACAAGCTCTACCGGCACGCGCACTCGCCGGTCCACGAGCTGCCCCCGCACACCAAGCTGGCCGCGGTCCTCGGCTTCGTCGTGGTCGTCGTCTCGACGCCCCGCGAGGCCGTCTGGGCCTTCGCCCTCTACGCCGTGCTCCTCGCGGTCGTGGCGGCGACGGCCCGCGTCCCGGCCGGCTTCCTGCTGAAGCGGCTGCTCATCGAGGTGCCCTTCGTCGCGTTCGCGCTGCTCATGCCCTTCGTCGTCCCCGGCGAGCAGACGACCGTCCTCGGGGTGTCGCTCAGCGTCCCCGGCCTGTGGGGCGCCTGGAACGTCCTCGCCAAGGGCACCCTCGGCGTCGCCACCTCCGTCCTCCTCGCCTCCACCACCGAACTGCGCGAGCTTCTCCTCGGCCTCCAGCGGCTGAAGCTGCCCCCGCTGCTCGTCCAGATCGCCTCGTTCATGATCCGGTACGGCGACGTGATCACCGACGAGATGCGCCGGATGTCCGTCGCCCGCCGCTCGCGCGGCTTCGAGGCGCGGGGCGTCCGCCACTGGGGCGTCCTCGCCAAATCGGCCGGCGCGCTCTTCATCCGCTCGTACGAGCGCGGGGAGCGGGTCCACCTCGCCATGGTCAGCCGTGGCTACACGGGCACGATGCCGGTCATCGACGAGGTGACCGCGACCCGCGCCCAGTGGACGTACGCCGCCGCGCTGCCGCTCACCGCACTCCTGATCTGCCTCCTCGGATGGACGCTATGAACCCTTCGCTGGAAGTGCGCGGCCTCGCGTACGCCTACCCCGACGGCCACCAGGCCCTCTTCGGCGTCGACCTGACCGTCGGGCGCGGCGAGCGGGTCGCCCTCCTCGGCCCCAACGGCGCCGGCAAGACCACCCTGGTCCTCCACCTCAACGGCATCCTCACGGGCGGCGCGGGCACGGTCACCGTCGCCGGGCTGCCCGTCGGCAGGAAGCACCTCGCCGAGATCCGGCGCAAGGTCGGCATCGTCTTCCAGGACCCCGACGACCAGCTGTTCATGCCGACCGTGCGGGAGGACGTGGCCTTCGGCCCGGCGGCGGCGGGCCTCCGTGGCGCCGCGCTGGAGGCCGTCGTACGGAAGGCCCTCGACCAGGTCGGGATGGCGGAGTACGCGGACCGGCCGCCGCACCATCTGTCGTTCGGGCAGCGCCGCCGGGTCGCCGTCGCGACCGTCCTCGCCATGGAGCCGGAGATCCTCGTCCTCGACGAGCCGTCGTCCAACCTCGACCCGGCCTCCCGCCGTGAGCTCGCCGACATCCTCCGCTCGCTCGACGTCACCGTCCTCATGGTCACCCACGACCTGCCGTACGCCCTGGAGCTCTGCCCGCGCGCGGTGATCCTCAGCGAGGGCGTCATCGCCGCCGACGGGCGGACCGGCGACATCCTCGCCGACGAGGAGCTGATGGCTCGGCACCGCCTGGAGCTGCCGTTCGGCTTCGTGCCGAGCTCGGTGGCCTGACTGTCGCGCTCGGTGGCCCGACCCCGGAATCCGGCCTTCTCCCCTCGCGTTGCACCATGGGAGCCGGTCGTACGAAAGGGAGAGTGGCACAGGTGGACGTCCAGGGCACGGTGGCGGCGGGCTGGGAGCCGGTCAGGGACGCGTTCCTGCGCAACTTCGAGCAGCGCGGCGAGCGCGGGGCGGCCGTCGCCGTCCACCGCGACGGCGAGAAGGTCGTCGACCTGTGGGCGGGGACGAAGGACGTCGACGGGCAGGACCCCTGGACGGAGGACACCGCGCAGGTCGTCCGCTCGGCCACCAAGGGCGTGGCCGCGGCCGTGCCCCTGCTCCTGCACCAGCGCGGGCTGCTCGACCTGGACGCCCCGGTCGCCGCGTACTGGCCCGAGTTCAAGGCGGCGGGCAAGGACGGCGTGACCGTACGGCAGCTCCTCGCGCACCGGGCCGGAGTCCCCGTCCTGGACCGGCCGCTCACCCTCGCCGAGGCCGTCGACCTCCCGACGGCGACCGCCGCGATATCCGCCCAGGCCCCCGTCTGGGAGCCCGGCACGGCCCACGGCTACCACGCCCACACCTTCAGCTGGCTGCTCTCCGGCCTGGTCCACCGGGTCACCGGCCGCACCATCGGCCGCTGGGTCGCCGAGGAGATCACCGACCCCCTCGGACTCGACCTGTGGATCGGGCTCCCCGACGCGGAGGCCCACCGGGTCGGCCGCCTCGGCCCCGTCGAGGAGATCGAACCGCCCGGCAGCGGCGCCCTCAAGCTCCGCCCCAAGCGCTCCGTCACCGAGGCGTACCAGGACCCGAACTCGCTGACCCGGCGCGCCTTCGGGGTCATCGACCCCAAGCCCGACGAGAACGACCCGGTCTACCGGGCCGCCGAACTGCCCGGCTCCGCCGGGGTGGCGACGGCCCGCGCCCTCTCCCGCTTCTACGCGGCCACCCTCGGCCCCGTGGACGGCGCCGGGCGCCTCTTCACCCCCGACACCGTCACGCTCGCCCGGACCGAGGAGTCGGCGGGCGCGGACAAGGTGCTGCTCGTCGGCACCCGCTTCGGCCTCGGCCACATGCTGCACGGCCCGGCGTCCCCGCTCCTCGGCCCGTCCTCGTACGGCCACCCGGGGCGCGGCGGCTCGCTCGGCTTCGCCGACCCCGACGCCGGCATCGCCTTCGGGTACGTGACGAACGGCATGCGCAAGACGGTGACGGCGGATCCGCGCGCGCAGTCGCTGGTGAGGGCGGTCGGGGCGGTGGTGAACGGGGCGGTGTGAACCGCTCCTTCGGCGACCGCGAGGCCGGCGGACTCCCCGACCTGACATTCCTCCGCGCACGACCTGACATTCTGCGCTTCCGGGGCGCGGATCGGCGATCGCCCGGGCGCTAGCGTGTGCCCGCTCCACCGTCCGGTGGACCAGGCGCACGGGGGCGCATGTGATCGAGATTTCGCTGACGACGTCCGAACACGGGACCCACGCCGGATCCCTTCGCATCGCCGACAGCCGGCTGTGGGAGACGTTCGGCAGCATCGGGCTGCTGTCGGCCTACCGGGGGCTCGTACCCTGGCCGTACACCAACTGGGGCCGGGCGGCCCGCCGTTCGCTGTTACGGGCCGACGTGACCCTGCCGGGATGGCTCGTCCACCTCTTCCGGGCCGGCGGCGGCACCCTGCCGTCGTTCCTCCTCCCCGTCCCGTCCTCGGCCCGGCAGCCGGACCTGGCGGACGAGATCGCGTCACTCCGCGAGGTCGACCCGGCCCGGGTGCGCGAGGAGCTGGAGCGGTGGTTCCCGCAGGGCGTCCCCGCCGAGGTGCGCCCGCTGTACGCGGATCCCGCGGCGCGGATCGCCGACCTGTGCGCCTTCCTCCCGCGCTACGTACGCGCCGCCCTCGCCCCGTACGAGGCGTCCCTGCGGACCGTCACGGACGACGACATCCTGCTCCGCGCCCGCGTGCTCGCCACCCAGGGCCCGGACCGCCTCCTCGGCACCCTGAACGGGGCCATCTCGCGGCGCGGCGACGTCCTGCGGCTGCACGCCGGACCGCCGGGCAGGATCGCGGCGAAGACCGACGTCTCCCGCATCGTCCTCGTACCCCTGGTGTTCGGCCGGGGGGCGTCCCTCCTGGGCTTCGCCCCGAACGGGGTGACGGCCGTGTCGTACCAGGCCGAGGGGGCCGCCGTCCTGGCCTGCGAGATCCGGCCCGGACGACGGGCGGGCAGGCGGGCCGACGAGGGGGCCGACGAACCCGCCCGCGGCGACCGGCTGGAGATCCTGCTCGGCCGCAGCCGGGCCGGCGTCGTCCGCGGTCTCGTCGCCCCGACCACCACCTCGGACCTGGCGGTGACGCTCGGACTCGCGCCGAGCACCGTCTCCGAACACCTCACCTCCCTGGTGGCCGCGGGCGTGGTGCGGCGGCGCCGGGCGGGCGTACGGGTGCTGTACGAGCTGGACGCCTCGGGTGTCGCGCTGCTCAGGCACCTGGACAACAGGCGTAGGGTCAACGCGCCGTCGTACGAAACCACTTGAAACACCCCGCAACAAGGAGGAACCCCATGACCGCCGACGCCGGAAACGAGACCTACGAGAAGCTGCTCGCCCTGCTGGACGAGCGTGGTGCCGCCTACCGGGTGATCGAGCACGCCCCCGAGGGAGCCACCGAGGCGGTCAGCGCACTGCGGGGACACACGGTCGCCGAGGCGGCCAAGTGCATCATCGCCATGGTGAAGATCGGCAAGAAGGAGAAGCGCTTCGCGCTGGTCGTCGTCCCCGGTGACCGGCGGATCGACCTGAACGCGGTGAAGGCGCTGTACGGCGGCACGTACGTCTCCTTCGCGTCCCCGGAGATCGCGGAGGACCTCGCGGGGTCGCCGAGCGGCACGATCCTGCCGTTCGCCTTCGACGAGCGACTCGAACTGCTCGTGGACCCCGACCTGCTGACGCACCAGGAGTTCTACTTCAACGCCGCGCGGCTCGACCGCTCGATCGCCCTGTCGTCGGAGGACTACAAGGCGATCGCGGAGCCGCGCGTGGAGCGGGTCTCGACGGACTGACCACCACCGGGCGGGACCGGGCGGGACCGGGCGGGTCAGGCCATGGAGGGTGTCAGCGCGAGCAGCATTCCCAGGCCGACCAGGACGGCCCCGATGACCTTGTTGAGCACGGTCTGCCGCTGCAACAGCCGGGACCGCAGGGCCTGGTTGGAGAAGAGGACCGCGGCGAGGGCGAACCAGACCAGGTGGGCGAAGGACATGAAGAGCCCGTAGCCGACCTGCTGGAAGACGGGGGTGTCGGCGCTGACGACCTGGGTGTACGTGCTCAGCACGAACAGCATCGTCTTGGGGTTGAGCGCGTTCGTGAGAAAGCCGGTGCGCAGCGCGCCGGCCTTCGAAAGGCCGCCGTCCTCCGAAAGGTCGATGTCCACCTGGGCCTTGGTGACGAACGTCTTGTAGCCGATGTACACCAGATACGCGGCGCCGACGAGTTTCATCGCCGTGAAAAGCATCGGGGTCCGGGAGACCAGAAGTCCCACGCCCAGCATCGTGTACGTGACGTGGACGAGAACGCCTAGTGCAATTCCGACGGCCGCGAGAACGCCGGCGGTCCTTCCGTACAGATAACTGTTGCGGACGGTCATCGCGAAATCCGCGCCGGGGCTGATCACAGCCAGAATGGTGATGACCGCCACGGCGATGAGCTGACCCATGTTCCCGACTTCCCGCCTTCTCGCTCACGTACTCACTCAAGGGGTGAGCGGGTGGGAGGGTTCGCGTCCTCGCGGACCCCGTCCCCTCCCACCCGCACCTGACATCAGGGCTTGTGACGGTAGGTGATGACCAGCACGTCGCGCGAGGCCGGGGCGGCGGGGTCGATCTGCTCGATCGGCGAGACGCCGTGGTAGACGCGCTCGTCGTTGACGAGGGCCACGTCGAGCGGGTCGGCCAGGGAGAACTTCTCGACCGGCTGCTTGTCCAGGTTGAAGACGGTGCTCTCGCCGCCGGTGGCGTTGGAGCGGCCGACCATCGCCATCAGGACGAACGTGACACCGTCGCGGTGCACGCCCTCCGGCGTGGGCAGGCCCACCTCCTCGCCGTTGACCTCGATGCGGAACTGGTGGGCCTCGATGTGCCAGCCCGAGTACGGGGCGAGGCGACCGAATATGTCGCAGCCGAGGGTGAGCAGGCTGTCCATGGTGCGGCCGCGCAGGATCTGCTCCTCGAACGGCTCGTAGTGCCGGGCCACACCGCCGTTGAGGGTGTTGTAGTCGAGCCCCTGGTAGTGCGGCTGGTGCGCCTCGACGCGGTAGTCGGCGCTCGCGCGGGGCGCGCTCAGGGTGGCGTGCCGACGGCGGCGGTAGCGTCCGCCGTCCGCCATGTAGCTGTCGAGCGGCATCCGCGACCAGCTCTCGCGGAACGCCTCCAGGTCGTCGACGGCGGTCTCGGACCGCCGGCGGAGAAGATTCTTCACCTTCTCGCCGGATATCAGGTCGTAGCTCCGGGAGGAAAGGGACTCGGCGATTTCTTCGACACCCGACTGATACGTGGACATGGTTTTCCCCCTGATGAAAGCGTGGTCGAAAGCCTGGTCGGCGGCGAAGTAGATCGTGGTATTAGCGCCTGGGGTGTGTCAAAGTCTTTCGGCTCTGGCCGAATTGCCGTAGCCGCGCTTTCTTCGCGTATACAGGCGGGGGGAATTGATGAACGGCATGTTACGGAGGGCTGGCGCGGCCCGGCCCCGGGTGCTGAGATCGGATGTATGGACCTCACGGAACGCTTCGACGGATACGCGGTACTGATCACCGGCGCGGCGCGCGGCATCGGCGCGGCGACGGCGCGACGGCTCGCGGCGGAGGGGGCGAGGGTCCTGGTCACGGACGTGGACGAGGCGGCGGCGCGGAAGACGGCGGCGGGGATTCCGGGAGCGGAGTACCGGCACTGCGACGTGGGCGACCAGACCTCGGTGGACGAGGCGACGGCGTACGCGGTGGAGGTCTTCGGCGGCCTGGACGTCCTGGTCAACAACGCCCTCGGCCCGGTGGCGCCCGACCGGGACCGCTTCGAGGACGAGCCGGACGCGGTGTTCACCGTCCAGCACGACGTCACCTTCATGGGCGCGGTCCGCTGCTCCCGGGCGGCACTGCCGCATCTGGCGGCGGCCGGCGGGCGCGGGGCGATCGTGAACATCGGATCGGTCAACGCCGAGACGGACTTCGGCAACCACGCCTACAGCGCGGCGAAGGCGGGCCTGGCGTCGCTGACCCGCACGCTCGCGGGCGACGCGGCGGGGCGCGGGGTGCGGGTGAACCAGATCAACCCCGGAACGATCGCGACGACGGCGTGGTCGGGCAAGGACCGCGAGCTGAGGACCCTGGCCGACCGGGTCTACCCCCTGTCGCGGGTGGGCACCCCGGAGGACGTGGCGGCGGCGGTCGCCTTCCTGGCCTCGGCGGACGCGTCCTGGATCACGGGCACGGTCCTGCGGGTGGACGGCGGCCTGCTGGCGGTCAACACCCACTTCGCGGAGGTGCTGGGGGACTGAGGGAGCGAGGGGGCGAGGGGCCGAGGGGGCGGACCCCGCTACAGCCGCTCGGTTCTGACCGCGTCCACGAACGATGTCCAGGCCCCGTCCCCGAAGGCGAGGCGGGGGCCGGCGGGGGCCGTCTTGCTGTCGCGGATGCGGATGCGGATGCGGATGCGGACGGGGACGGGGACGGGGACAGTGCCGTGGGGGTCGTCCATGACCTCCACACATTGGCCGTTCCCGCTGCTGTAGCTGCTGCTTCGCCACACCGGCTCGGCCGGGTCGTGCTGGTCGGGTTGGTCTAGCTGGTCGTGTTGGTCGCGCTGGTCGTGCTGCACTGCGAACACCCTCTCTCGGTCCTACTCTTCCGCAACCCTGGCCAGCAGCCCGGCGCTGTCGTCCGGCCCGAGGGCCACCGCCTGGAGGTGCTCGAACAACGACTTGTAGCGCCGGACCTCCGGCTCCGACTCGAGGAACAGATCGCCGGCCGGCGTGTCCAGATAGACCAGTTCGGGATCGTCCGCGTCGGGGAAGTCCATGTGGACGAAGCTGCCGGTCATACCGGCGTGCGCACCCCGCTCGAAGGGGATCACCTGGAACGTGACATGCGGCTCCGCCATCAGTTCGAGCAGATGCCGTGCCTGGCCGCGCATGACGTCACGACCCCCGACCGCCCGCCGCAGGGCCGCCTCGTCCACGATCGCCCGGAGGTGCAGCGGGTGTTCCCCGGTGAGGACGGCCTGGCGCTCCATGCGCGCCTGGACGCGCTGCGCGACCTCCTTCCGGCTGGCCACCGGGAGGACACCCCGGACGACCTCCGTGGCGTACTGCTCCGTCTGGGCGAGCCCGGGAACGAACAGCGACTCGTAGTTGCGGACCGTCCGTGCCTCGGCCTCGAAGCCGATGTACGCGGTGTACTCCTCGGGCAGTTCCGCGTGGTACGGCTGCCGCCAGCCCTGAGCGTTCGACCCGCTCCGCAGGGCCAGCAGGTCGGTGCGCCGGGCCTCGTCGGCCTGATAGGTGTCCAACAGGCCGACGAGTGTGCGCCTTTGGGGTCGGGCCCGGGATCTCTCGATCCGGTAGAGCGTCGCCTCGTTGATCCCGGTCCGCTCCGTGACGTCCTCGCGCGTGAGCCCGGCCTCGGCGCGCAGCTTCCTCAACTCCGCAGCGAGACGCCGGAGTTGGACGGTCGGCGGGTGCGGTCGCTTGGCCGGCATGATGCGGTCCCTTCTCTGCCGGGCGGGTACCCGCGAGTGTGCGCGGTCACCGCGCCGGCGCTCAACTCGCGGAACGCCGAGGGGGAGTTCGCAAGCCTTGCATTCCTCCGATGCGCGTGGGCATGCTGTGACGGCGATCACGTGCCGTACCTCGACCGTAACGGTGAGTTGATCTTGCTGGTCCGTACGAGAAACAGCAAGCCCCCCGCCACCGCGCGAACGGGCCGGGGCGTGGCCACCGCTTCGAAGGAGCGTCGACGTGAGCAACCCTGGCGTCCGCCTTGCCGGCCCGGTCCCCCGGCCGTTACCGCCCCCGCCGGGGCACCGCCCGGCCGCACCGGCTCTGCGGGTCGCACAGGCCCGGCCGGCCGTACCGGCCCTGCCCGCCGTGGGCGGTGGGTCGAGGTGAGCGCTGCGGGGGCGTACCACCGGACCGCGCGGCGGCCCAGGCTCTGGGCGTTACGTCCCGACCGGACGGGCAGCGGGACCATCACCGAGGCCGAGTGCACCACCTGCCTCGACGGCTCCGGCGCGGCGGACGACGGACGAGGGCCCGCCGTCTGGTGTCTCTCCCACGCCCAGGCCACCGGCCACACCGGCTTCCGCCGCATCCGTACGGACTTCTTCCGCGCGTCCTGGGACGGCCCGGCCCCCGGCGCGGGTGCGGGCGTGGGCGCCGGCGTCGGTGGCTGACATCGCCCCGCCCGTCGCCCGCCCCCGCCCGTCGCCCCCCACCCACCCGTAACCCGCCCGCCCCGTCTCACCCGGCGTGCAGCATCAGCCCGATCCCGGCCACCATCAGGCCCGCCGCCGCGATCCTCGGGCCGCCGAAGCGTTCCTTGAAGAAGAGGGCCCCGATGGCCGCGCCGACGATGATCGAGGACTCGCGCAGCGCCGCGACCGGTGCCAGCGGCGCCTTCGTCTGGGCCCAGAGCACCAGGCCGTACGCGGTCACCGACAGCGCCGCGCCCAGCAGGCCCCGCCCCGCGTACGGGCGGAGCTGGGGGAGCAGGGCCGCCCGGCGGGTCCAGAGGGCGTACGCCGGGATCGCCAGGCCCTCCAGGACCATCAGCCACGCGATGTAGCCCAGCGGCGTGCCCGAGGCGCGGACGCCGACACCGTCCACCACCGTGTACAGGGCGATCGACAGGCCCGTCGCGCCCGCCGCGAGCAGCGCAGGCCAGTGGGGGCGCGCCCCCTCGCCCCGGATGCCCCACAGCGCCAGGCCCGTCAGGCCCGCGCACGCCACCGCGACCCCCAGCAGCTGCCGGCCGTCCGGTATCTCGTCCACGAACACCGCCGCGAGCGCCGTCACGGCCAGCGGGGCCGTACCGCGCGCGATCGGGTACATCTGCCCGAAGTCGCCCAGCGAGAACGAGCGCATGAGCAGCACCATGTAGCCCACGTGCAGCAGCGCCGACGCCACCAGGTACGGCCACGCCCCCGCCGCAGGCAACGGCACGAAGAGGGCCATCACCAGGCCGATGAGGGCGCCGCCGCCGGATATCAGCGTGAACGAGAGCAGCTGGTCCCTGATGTGGTGCGCCAGCGCGTTCCAGCTCGCGTGCGTGACGGCGGCGACCAGGACGGCCAGGGTGACGAGCGGGGTCACGCCGAGGGCTCGCGGACGTCCACCAGGGTCCCGCCGGCGTGTGCCACCAGCGACTTCGGGTCGAGCGCGAACACCGTGTGCGGGGTGCCCGCCGCCGCCCACACCAGCGCGTGGTCGAGGAGGCCCCGGTCGGCGAGGACCCGTGTCGGCGTGATGTGGCCGAACGGCGGGACGCCGCCGATCGCGTACCCCGTCGTCTCCCGGACCACCTTCGCGTCCGCCCGGGTCACCCTCTCGGCGCCCAGCTCCACCCGTACCCGCTCGACGTCCACCCGCGAGGCGCCGTCCATCAGCACGAGGACCGGCACCCCGTCGGCGGCGAAGATCAGCGACTTCGCGATCTCCGACACCTGGCAGCCGATGGCGTCGGCGGCCTGCTGGGCCGTGCGGGTCTCGTCCGGGAAGCGGCGGATCTCGACGTCGAGGCCCAATTCATCGAGTGCGGCGGCGAATCGGGGGTGGGCGTGGGAGGCGGTCTCGTCAGTCGTCATGGCCCGCACGCTAGCGGTGGGTGTACGGGCCACGCGACCCGGTTACGGACCCTCAGTCCGCGTTCAGCACCTGCGCCACGATCGGGCCGGCCGCGTCGCTGCCGTGGCCGGCCTCCTCGACGAGGGCCGCCGCCGCGAGGTCGTCCGCGAACGCCGTGAACCAGCTGTCCGACGTCTTCTGGCCGTCGACCTCCGCCGAACCGGTCTTGGCACCCTTGTCGCCGCGCACCGAGGCCATCGGGCCGACCGCCGTGCCGTAGCTCGCCGTGGCCGTGGTGCGCATCATGTCGCGCAGCTGCCGGGCCGCCGACGCCGGCAGCTGCCGCTCGGCCTGGGCGAAGGGCCGGTCGTCCAGGTCCGCCGCGACCAGGTACGGCTGCCGGAACCGTCCGTCCTTCGCCGTCGCGGTGATCGAGGCGATGTTCAGCGGGTTCATCTGTATCGTGCCCTGGCCGATGTACTGCTCGGCCGCCCCGGCGCCCGTCGCCTCGGGGACGGAGCCGTCGACCGACCTGATGCCGGTCTTCCATTCGAGGCCGATGCCGAAGACCTCCTTGGCCTCCCGGGCCAGACCGAAGTCGTCGCCCTCGGTCTTCTCCACGTCGTCGATCTTCTTGATGAAGGCGGTGTTGCAGGAGCGGGCGAAGCTCTCACCGAAGGTCGCGCCGTTGAGCGAGAAGTCCTTCAGGTTCCTGATGGTCCGGCCGTAGTACATGGCACTCTGCGGGCACTCGGCGGCCTGGTCCGCCTTGACCAGGCCCTTCTCCAGGAGCAGGGCCGCCGTGACGATCTTCATCGTGGAACCGGGCATCTTCTGGCCCTCGAACGCCGCGTTGAAGCCGCCCGCCGGGCTGTTGGCGACCGCCCGTACGGCACCCGTCGTCGGCTGGATCGCGACCACCGAAGCCGAGCCGTACGCCTTCACCGCCTTCTCGGCGGCCGCCTGCACGCCCGCGTCGATCGTGGTCTTCAGCGTCCCCGGCTTCCCCTTCGACAGGACGAGGAGGGTGGTGTCGGCGACCGCCTCGCTGCCCGAGTCGATCCAGGTCTCGACGCCGGTGGAGCCGCCGACCTCGGAGCCGTACCGCTTGCGCAGCTCGTCGAGGACCGGCGCGAGGGAGGGGTACTTCTCCGCCGTCAGCTCCTTGCCGTTCCGGTCGACGGCCTTTACGGAGGCCGTCTTCGCGACGCCCGTGCGCAGGGTGGCTTCGGCGGTGCGCAGCTTCGGGTGAAGCACGGACGGCGCCCACTTCACCAGCGGCCGACCGGTGGTCTGCCCCCGGACGACGGTGAGTTCGGAGGCGTACGACCAGGGCTTCGACACGCCCTCGTACGTGATCGTGGCCTTCACGGTGAAGGGGACCGTCGCCCCGACGGGCGTCCCCGGTGTGATCTCGGCCTTCGAGACGCTCGCGCCCTCCCGGTAGGCCGCCACGGCCGGGCCGGCCGTCACCGGGTCGTTCGTCAGCTGCCCGGCCTTCTCCGGCTCCCCGGCGGCCCAGGCGGCCAGGAAGTCCCGAGCGGTGGTGGTGATCTCGTCGCCCGTGACGGGCCCGGTTCTCGGCGCGGCGGCGGTTCTGGACTCCGGCGACTTCTCGCCGCCCATCACGCCGTTCCAGAGGTTGTAGCCCCCGTATCCGACCCCGCCCGCCACGACGACGAACACGCTTCCGACTATCGCGACCTTGGCCCCACTGCGCATGACTGCGGTTCCCCTCCCCAGGTGGACCCACGAGTGAAGCAGCCGTCACATGCGTGTGTCGAGCAACTTATGGCTTCTCTGTCACACCACATGTCACGAGGGCGTCGCACCCGCCGTCACACCCAGGTGTCGAGCCACATCCGGTTTCGCCATTGGTCGAGGGGAATCGGCGTACCCGTGTAGATCGGCCAGAAATAGATGAAATTCCACACGATGAGAAGCACGATGCAGCCGGCCGCCACCGCGCCGAATGTGCGGCGCCTTTCCGAGGAGCCTGCGGGCCCGATGATCGCGCCCAGCATCATCGCCACCGCCAGACACAGGAACGGGACGAAGACCACCGCGTAGAAAAGGAAGATGGTGCGTTCCTGGTAGAGGAACCAGGGGACCCAGCCGGCCGCGATGCCGCAGGCGATCGCGCCCGCGCGCCAGTCGCGGCGGAAGGCCCAGCGCCACAGGATGTACAGGATCGCGAAGCAGGCGGCCCACCACAGGAGCGGGGTGCCGAGGGCCAGGACCTCCGCCGCGCACTTCTCCTTCGCCGAGGCCGGGCAGCCGCCGGTGCCGGGCGCGGGCGACTCGTAGAAGTAGGAGACCGGGCGGCCGAGGACGATCCAGGACCACGGGTTCGACTCGTACGTGTGGGGCGAGGTGAGGCCCACGTGGAAGCTGTACACCTCGGACTCGTAGTGCCACAGGCTGCGCAGCCACTGCGGAAGCCAGCCCCAGAACCCGCCGCCGTCCAGCTTGTCCTGGTCGGCGGCCCAGCTCCGGAAGTAGCCCTTGTCGCTGACGATCCAGCCGGTCCACGTCACCAGGTAGGTGACGATCGCGACCGGCACCACCGACACGAACGCCGGGACCAGGTCCTTCTTGATCACCGCGAGGTACGGGCGGACCGCGCCGGCCGTCCGGCGCCCGCCGACGTCCCACAGCACCGTCATCAGCCCGAAGCCCACCATGACGTACAGACCGTTCCACTTGGTCGCCGCCGCGAGGCCCAGCATCACACCGGCCGCGATCCGCCACGGCCGCCACCCCAGCCGCAGCGTCTCCGCGATCTCCGCGTCCGGCCGCAGCACGCCCTCCTCGTCCTCCGGGAGCGCGCCCGCGAGCCGCTTCCTGGTCCGGTCGCGGTCCAGGACGAGACAGCCGAAGGACGCCAGGACGAAGAACATCAGCACCTGGTCGAGGAGCGCCGTGCGGCTCATCACGAAGTGCAGTCCGTCGACGGCGAGCAGCAGACCCGCCAGACAGCCCAGGAACGTGGAACGGAAGAGGCGGCGGCCGATCCGGCACAGCATCAGGACCGACAGCGTGCCGAGCAGCGCCACCATGAAGCGCCAGCCGAACGGCTCGAAGCCGATCAGCTTCTCGCCGACGCCGATGACCCACTTGCCCATCGGGGGATGGACGACATAGCCGGGGTCGGTCGGCACGAGGACCGCGCCGGGGTCGCTGAGGACCGTCTTGTCGATGTCCTTCGGCCACGCCCCCTCGTACCCCTGGTTGATCAGGGCCCAGGAGTCCTTGGCGTAGTACGTCTCGTCGAATATCACCGCGTTCGGCTTGCCCAGGTTCCAGAACCTCAGCAGCCCCGCGACCGCCGTGACCAGGAGCGGACCGCCCCAGGCCAGCAGCCGCCACAGCCGCTCGGACCGGTCGGGGCCGATGCCGAGGAGCGACATCACGCGCGGGGACGGGCGGACGTACGAGGGGACGAGCCGCTCCCGCAGCCCGATGGGGGCGGCGCTGCCGGCGGGCGGCGCGTAGCCGAAACGCCGAAGCCGCTTTTGCCACGAAGAGGGCTCTGCCACGGGCTCTGCCATGGGGTGCTGGCCCTCCAGGGCCTCGGGTGCGGTACTGGTCACCGCGCCATCGTAGGGAACGCGCCTGTGCGCGTCGCCTCTCCGGGCTGGGAGGATGGGCCGTGTGACAGGAACGCTGGTACTCGCAGGGACCCCCATCGGTGACATCGCGGACGCTCCGCCCCGACTCGCCACCGAACTGGAGAACGCGGACATCGTGGCCGCCGAGGACACCCGGAGGCTGCGCGGGCTGACCCGCGCCCTGGGCATCCACACCACGGGCCGTGTCGTCTCCTACTTCGAGGGCAACGAGTCCGCCCGTACGCCGGAGCTGGTCGAAGCCCTGGTCGGCGGCGCCCGTGTGCTGCTCGTCACCGATGCGGGCATGCCGTCCGTGTCGGACCCCGGCTACCGGCTCGTCGCCGCCGCCGTCGAGCAGGACATCAAGGTGACGGCCGTCCCCGGCCCGTCCGCCGTCCTCACCGCGCTCGCCCTCTCCGGCCTGCCCGTGGACCGCTTCTGCTTCGAGGGCTTCCTGCCCAGGAAGGCGGGCGAGCGCCTCGGCCGGCTCCGTGAGGTCGCCGACGAGCGCCGCACCCTCGTCTACTTCGAGGCCCCGCACCGGCTCGACGACACCCTCGCCGCGATGGCCGAGGTCTTCGGCGCCGAGCGCCGCGCCGCCGTCTGCCGCGAGCTGACCAAGACGTACGAGGAGGTCAAGCGCGGCCCGCTGGCCGAGCTCGCCGCCTGGGCGGCCGAGGGCGTACGGGGCGAGATCACCGTCGTCGTCGAGGGCGCCCCCGAGACGGGACCGGCCGAACTCGACGCCGAGGAGCTGGTCCGCAGGGTGCGGGTGCGCGAGGAGGCGGGCGAGCGGCGCAAGGAGGCGATCGCCGCGGTCGCCGCCGACGCGGGGCTTCCCAAGCGGGAGGTGTTCGATGCCGTCGTGGCGGCAAAGAACGCGGCTGGACAAGGCCCTGGAAACGGTAAAGGACTAATCTGAAAGGCAAAGCCGAACCCGGCGCCGGGACTCTTCGCAGGGCGCTTGGCAAGGGAAGAGCCAAAAGCCTTCCATGGTTCGACCCGCGCTGATGCGCTCCGGCCCGAAAAGGCGTCCACTGGATCAGTGGAGAGGAGCTGGCATGACCGAGATCACCGGCACCGGCATATCCGTCGCCCATGAGGCGTACGCCTTCGCCTGCATGCGTTGTGGATACGGCTGGGAGCAGGCGTACGACATCGAGCACCACGTCGACGCCGCCGGCCACGAATTCGTCGTCTACAAGGCCGACGGGGAGCGGGTCCCGTCCCCGCTGTCCAGCCCCACCTGCATGAACTGCGGCGGCCATGTCGTCCGCATCATGCGCGCGGGGCAGGTGTCGTCGGTGCTCGACCTGATCGCCGCGACGGAGAAGCACCAGCAGGGGGCGCGGGCCACCAAGCCCGTCTCGATGGCCGGTCCCATCGGTCAGGAGCTGACCGAGGACGGCTCCGAGCAGCCCCCGGTGCCGCACCACTGGCACCTTTCCGACCTCCTGCACCCCTTCAGGCGCCGCCAGTAGCCCCCCGCAGCGACCCCGCCCCGGGCCCGGGGCCGAACCCGCTCCGGGCCCGGCATATCCCCGCGCGCCGGCACTCATGACCCTCGTACGATCGGGGGCATGAGTGCCAAGGACGCCCCGCCGCCGCTGCCCGAACCCCTCCTCGTGGAGGTCGCGGACTCGCACACCCATCTGGACCTCCAGTCCGGGACCGTCGAGGAGGCGCTGGTCAAGGCCGCCGCCGTCGGGGTGACCACGGTCGTCCAGGTCGGCTGCGACGTGAAGGGCTCCCAGTGGGCCGCGGAGACCGCCGCCGCCCACGAGCACGTCCACGCCGCCGTCGCCCTCCACCCCAACGAAGCACCCCGGATCGTTCTCGGCGACCCCGACGGATGGTCCCGGCAGGGCGCGCGCGAGGGCGGCGGCGACGCGGCCCTCGACGACGCGCTCGCCGAGATCGACCGCCTCGCCGCCCTGCCGTACGTCCGCGGCGTCGGCGAGACCGGCCTCGACTTCTTCCGTACGGGCCCCGAGGGCATCGCCGCGCAGGAGCGTTCCTTCCGTGCCCACATCGAGATCGCCAAGCGGCACGGCAAGGCGCTCGTCATCCACGACCGCGAGGCCCACGCCGACGTGCTGCGCGTCCTGGACGAGGAGGGCGCCCCCGAGCGGACCGTCTTCCACTGCTACTCCGGCGACGCCGCCATGGCCGAGATCTGCGCCGCCAAGGGCTACTACATGTCCTTCGCCGGCAACGTCACCTTCAAGAACGCCCAGCACCTGCGCGACGCGCTCGCCGTCGCCCCGCTGGAACTCGTCCTCGTCGAGACCGACGCCCCCTTCCTCACCCCGGCGCCCTACCGCGGCCGGCCGAACGCCCCGTACCTGATCCCGGTCACCCTCCGGGCGATGGCGGAGGTACGCGGCATCGACGAGAACGAGATGGCCGAGGCGATCGCGGTGAACACGGCCCGCGCCTTCGACTACTGATCCATAACGATTACGTTTCGTGGTCGAGTCGTTCGGCTGGGTGATCACCGCCGGGGCTAGTGTCCCGGCCTCGTGAGCACATCCCAGGGCAGTCACCGCGCCGGACGACGGGGCGCGACCCTGCCCGTCCACGAGCAGCCGACCCAGGTGGCGCCCCTCGTCGCCCCCGCCGCCGGCACCGTCCCCGGTCAGGGCTCCCGCGCCGGGTCCCGCCGGGCCGCCCGCCGCCGCAAGGCCTCGGGCCCCACCGGGGAGGGGCTGCGACGGCTCGTCCCGCAGGCCCTCGTCGTCGCCTTCCTCGCCGGCGGCACCAGCGCCTTCGTCGCCGACGACAAGGCCGTCCTGCTCTCCGTCGACGGCGTCCCGCGCACCCTCCACACCTTCGCCGACGACGTCGAGGAACTGCTCGCCGACGAGGGCCTGGCCGTCGGCGCCCACGACATCGTCGCCCCCGCCCCCGCCGAGGCCCTGGCCAGCGGCGACGAGATCGTCGTCCGGTACGGCCGGCCCGTCGCCCTCACCGTCGACGGGCAGCGCCGCCAGGTCTGGACGACCGCCAGGACCGTCGAGGGCGCGCTGCGCCAGCTCGGGGTCCGCGCGGAGGGCGCGTACCTCTCGGTCTCCCGCGGCGCCCCCATCTCCCGCGACGGCCTCGCCCTCGACGTACGGACCGAGCGGGCGGTGACCTTCCTCGCCGACGGGCGAGAGCGGACCGTGCGGACGAACGCCGCCACCGTCCGCGAGGCCCTCGCCGAGGCCGGGATCACCCTCTCCGCGCAGGACGCCGTCTCCGTCGTCCCCGAGTCCTTCCCGCGCGACGGCCAGACGGTCACCGTGCTGCGGATCACCGGCTCGAAGCAGACGCGCGAGGAGGCCGTGCCGTACGCCGTCGAGCGGACCCGCGACCCGGAGCTCTTCGTCGGCACCGAGGTCGTCGACCGGCAGGGCGCGGCCGGCGTCCGCCGCGTCACGTACAGCCTGCGGACCGTCAACGGCGTCCGGCAGAAGCCCCGCCGGATCGGCGAGGAGATCGTCCGCGAACCCGTCAGCCGGCGGGTCCGGGTCGGCACCAGGCCGATGCCGACCTCCGTCGCCGGCGCCGACGGCCTCGACTGGGGCGCGCTCGCCGCCTGCGAGTCCGGTGGCCGCCCGAACGCCGTCGACCCCTCGGGGACGTACGGAGGGCTCTACCAGTTCGACCCCGGCACCTGGCGCTCCCTCGGCGGCAGCGGAGTCGCCCAGAACGCGCCCGCCGCCGAGCAGACGTTCCGGGCGAAGAAGCTGTACGTGCAGCGCGGGGCGAGTCCATGGCCCCACTGCGGACGGCGGCTGCACGGATGAGACGGGGTGAGTCGTAGGGCCGGCCGACCCGTGCCCCGTAGGCTGTACCGGTGAGCACCACCACCGGCCCCGAAAGCCCCGACGCCCTCCTCGGCCCCGCCGACATCCGTGAACTGGCGGCCGCCCTCGGCGTACGCCCCACGAAGCAGAAGGGCCAGAACTTCGTCATCGACGCCAACACCGTCCGGCGGATCGTCCGCACGGCCGGGGTACGGCCCGACGACGTGGTCGTGGAGGTGGGGCCCGGACTCGGCTCCCTCACCCTGGCCCTCCTGGAGGCCGCGGACCGGGTGACGGCCGTCGAGATCGACGACGTGCTCGCCGCCGCGCTGCCCGCCACGATCGCCGCCCGCATGCCGGCCCGCGCCGACCGCTTCGCGCTCGTGCACTCCGACGCGATGCACGTCCAGGAGCTGCCGGGCCCGGCGCCGACCGCGCTCGTCGCGAACCTGCCGTACAACGTGGCCGTGCCGGTCCTGCTCCACATGCTGGAGCGGTTCCCGAGCATCGAGCGGACCCTCGTCATGGTCCAGGCCGAGGTCGCCGACCGGCTCGCCGCCAAGCCGGGCAACAAGGTGTACGGCGTGCCGTCGGTCAAGGCCAACTGGTACGCGGAGGTCAAGCGCGCCGGGTCCATCGGCCGCAACGTCTTCTGGCCCGCGCCGAACGTCGACTCCGGCCTCGTCTCCCTCGTCCGCCGCACCGAGCCGCTGGCGACCACCGCCACCCGGCAGGAGGTCTTCGCGGTCGTCGACGCGGCCTTCGCCCAGCGCCGCAAGACGCTGCGCGCGGCCCTCGCGACGTGGGCGGGCTCGCCCGCGGCGGCGGAGGAGGCCCTGGTGAAGGCCGGGATCTCGCCGCAGGCGCGCGGCGAGGGCCTGACGGTGGAGGAGTTCGCCCGGATCGCGGAGGCGAAGGCATGACCGCCGCGGGAAGCGTCACCGTCCGCGTCCCCGCCAAGGTCAACGTCCAGCTGGCGGTGGGCGCGGCCCGCCCCGACGGCTTCCACGACCTGGCCAACGTCTTCCTCGCGGTGTCCCTGTACGACGAGGTGACCGCGACCCCGGCCGCCGAGCTGACGGTCACCTGCGAGGGTCCCGACGCCGACAAGGTGCCGCTCGACCGCACCAACCTGGCCGCGCGCGCCGCCGAGCTGCTCGCCGCCCGGCACGGCATCGCCCCGGACGTGCACCTGCACATCGCCAAGGACATCCCGGTCGCGGGCGGCATGGCCGGCGGCAGCGCGGACGGCGCGGGCGCCCTGCTCGCCTGCGACGCGCTCTGGGGCCTGAACTCCTCGCGCGAGGAACTCCTGGAGATCTGCGCCGAGCTCGGCAGCGATGTCCCCTTCAGCCTGGTGGGCGGGGCGGCGCTCGGCACCGGGCGCGGCGAGAAGCTGACGGAGCTGCCGGTCGGCGGCGGCTTCCACTGGGTGTTCGCCGTCGCCGACGGAGGGCTCTCGACCCCGGTGGTGTTCGGCGAGTTCGACCGGCTCACCGAGGGGACCGAGGTCCCCGAGCCGGCCGCCTCCCCGGTCCTCCTGGACGCCCTGCGCACCGGCGACACGACCGCTCTCGCGGCCACCCTCGCCAACGACCTCCAGGCGGCGGCGCTCTCCCTGCGTCCCTCGCTCGCCGAGACGCTGACGGCGGGCACGGAGGCGGGTGCCCTCGCGGCCCTGGTGTCGGGCTCGGGCCCGACGACCGCGTTCCTGGTGAAGGACGCGGAGGCCGCGGAGACGGTCGCCGCCGCCCTGATCGCCTCGGGCACCTGCCGCACCGCCCGCGTGGCGACGTCGCCGGCGGCGGGCGCGGTCGTCCTCTAGAGCTTGTTCTTGGAGATCCGGGCCAGGAGCAGGTTCGGGTCCGGGTTCTCGGTGTTGAAGAAGGCCGCGCTGTTCACGTAGACGGTCTTGGCGCGGACCGCCACGGAGGTCGGGCCGTCGAGCCCGTCCGCCCGGGTGAGCACGGTCTTGTGGGTGCCGTCGGGCCGTACGAGCTCCAGCTCGTTGTCCTGGTGCAGCGCGGCGAGGACCGTGTCCCCGTGCCCGGTGAAGGCGAAGTCGTCGATGAACGTCAGCCCGGTCGCCCGGGTCTCGATCGGGCCGGCGGCGCGGTCGGGACCGGGACCGATCGGGATGCGCAGCAGGGTCGCGTGGGCGGTGTTGGACACCCAGACGGCGCCGTCGTGGACCTTGAGGCCGTTGGCGCCGAAGGGGATCTGCTCGGTGGGTTCGAGCGCGGCCCCGGTGGCCCAGGCCGTGGGCGTGCCGCCGGTCACCGGCAGGGACCACACCGTGCCGAGCCGCGAGTCGGCGGTGTAGAGGGTGCCGCACTTCTCGTCGAGGGCGAGCCCGTTGGGGAAGGCGTCCGCAGGGAAGAAGCCGATCTGCTCCGGCGCGCCGCCGCCGGGCGCGATGCGCCAGATGCCGGTCTCCTTCCTGCCGGTGGCGTAGGTGACGTACAGGGTGCCGTCGTGGGCGCGGGCGATGCCCAGGGTCACGGCCCCGCCGACGGGCGTCTGCGCGTCCGGCACCTCGGGCAGGGTGGCGAGGATCGTGGTGTCGCCCTCCTTGGTGACGCGGGCGACCTGGTGGGCGAAGGCGAAGGTGATGTCGGCGGAGCCGTCGGGCTCCAGGGCGATGTTCTCCGCGTTCTGACCGGCGGCGGAGTCGAAGTGGGCGACGACGCGGGGATCGGACACGGTCGGATCGCCGCCCGACGCGGGGCCCGCCGCGAGCACGGCGAGGGCGGCGGTGGCGGTGGCGACGGCGGTGAGGCGTGGATGGCTCGACATGGGCTTCTCCTCGGAGTGGTGGTGACCTGAGGAGAAGATGACGGGTCGTCAGTCGTCGGGTGCGGCAGCCGGGGCCGGGGGGTCGCCCGCGCGGCCGACGGCATGGGGCCGGTTGGCACTGTGCCGTGGCCGGGGGTGCCCGTACTCAGCCGCCGGTTGAGTATCCGCGCGCTGACGACGGGCCGGGCGGTCGCGGGACCGTACCCGTATGGGAATCAGTGCTCGCGAACTCGCCGCCGCCACGCCCGCGACGCGGGACCGGTACGTCGATCTGCTTCGGGTGGCCTCGCTCGCCGTCGTCGTACTCGGGCACTGGCTGATGGCGGCCGTCACCGTCGACGGGCAGGTCGGCAATCTGCTCGCCGTCGTGCCCGAACTCCAGGTGGTGACCTGGCTGTTCCAGGTGATGCCGGTGTTCTTCTTCGTCGGCGGCTTCTCGCACGCCCTCGCCCACCGCTCCCGCCCGCAGTACGCGGCCTTCCTGCGGGCCCGGCTCCAGCGGCTGCTCCGGCCGACGATGGTCTTCGTCGGGGTCTGGGGCGCGGCCGCACTCGTCCTCCAGCTGTCCGGAGCGGACGGGGGGCTCACCGGGGTCGCGCTGCGGCTGGTCACCCAGCCGCTCTGGTTCATCGGGATCTATCTGGCGATGGTCGCGTTCACCCCGCCGCTGCTGCGGCTGCACGAGCGATGGGGCTGGGGCGCGTTCGCGGTGCTCGCGGGCGGCGCGGTCGCGGTGGACGTGCTGCGGTTCGCGGCGGACGTGCCGTTCGTCGAGTTCCTGAACTTCGCGTTCGTGTGGCTGGCGGTCCACCAGCTGGGCTTCCTCCGCGCCGACGGAATGATCCGCCGCCCGGCCCTGCTCGCCGGCGCGGGCCTGCTCGGCGCGACCGCGCTCGTCGCCCTGGGGCCGTATCCGCTGTCGATGGTGGGGATGCCCGGCGAGAAGGTCTCCAACATGGCACCGCCGACCCTCGCCCTGCTCTGCCACGGCCTGTGGCTGGTCGGCGCGGTCGAGCTGCTCAAGGGGCCCGGGGCGCGGCTCGTGGCCCGGGCCGGGGTGTGGCGGGCGGTGGTCGCGGCCAACGGGATCGCGATGACGGCGTTCCTGTGGCACCTGACGGCGATGCTCGGGGTGTACGGGGCGATGCTCGGCTTCGGTGCGGGGCTGCCCGCCCCCGCCTCGGGCGCCTGGTGGGCGCAGGTGCCGCTCCGGTTCGCCGCGGCGGCCGCCCTGACCGCCGCACTCGTCGCCGTCTTCCGCCGCTTCGAGGCGCCGGGACCCACCCGCCGGGACGGCGGTTCCGGGCCGCTCGCGGCCCTCGGCATCACCCTGGCGCTCCTCGGGATCCTCGGCCTCTCGGCGACCGGCCTCGGCGGCCTCCTGGAGGGTCACACCGCGACCCTGATCGCGTTCGAGGTCACCGCCCCGGCGGCGGTGGCGATGGCCCTCGCGGGCTGGCTGCTCGTCGAGCGCCCTACATCTCGTCGATCGCGGTGAGGTCGATGTCGACGGGGAAGGGGACGGCGACCTTCAGCCGGTCGCGGTAGGTTCCGGTCGAGTTGTAGGTCTTGGTGAGAGGGTCGAGCTCGTAGACCCGCACGACCAGGTGCTCGTCCTTGCCCTCCATCTCGACGAGCCAGAAGTGCTCGATGCCCGCAGCCGCGTACTTGGGCGGTTTGGCGTTACGGTCCCGCGCCTCGGATTCAGGCGATACGACCTCGACGGCGAGCAGAACGTCAGCGACTTCGAACGAGGTCTGAGTGCGATTCTTGAGAGCCTCCTTGCGGATGACCGATACATCGGGTTCGGGCCCGTTTCGGCGGTCGATGATCACGGTCATCTCCCGGCTCACCCGAAGCTCCGGTGGCACCGTGCTGCGGAGCCCGCTCACCAGCAGGTCGATTGCCACACTGTGGAAGTGGCGCTGCGGACTCACGAAAACCAGGCTCCCGTCGATCAGCTCGGTGTGCGGCGGGAGGTCGGGCAGCGTGAGCAGGTCGTCGACCGTCCAGCCGTCCTGCGGCGGCTTCGGCCAACGCCCGGCGCACTCCTGCTCCGGCCTGGTCATCGGCTCGGCAGTCATGGTTCCTCCCATGGGTGGGATTCTGCGACCCGCTCTTCACAGTAGCCGCCGATCCCGATCACGTCATCACAAAGAGTGACCGGTCACCCCACCGTCTACCCTGGGACGTCGAACGATCCCCCCGTACAGGAGTCAAAGTGGCCGTCAATCTGGTCAATGTCGAGGCTGTCAGCAAGGTGTACGGAACCCGTGCACTGCTCGACGGCGTCTCGCTCGGCGTCTCCGAAGGGGACCGGATCGGGGTCGTGGGCCGCAACGGCGACGGCAAGACCACCCTCATCCGGATGCTCGCGAAGCTGGAGGAGGCCGACACCGGCCGCGTCACCCACAGCGGCGGGCTGCGCCTCGGCGTGCTCACCCAGCACGACTCGCTCGACCCGAAGGCCACCATCCGGCACGAGGTCATCGGCGTCATGGCCGACCACGAGTGGGCCGGCAGCGCCAAGATCCGCGACGTGCTCACCGGGCTCTTCGGCGGGCTCGACCTGCCCGGCTTCGAGAACGGCCTCGACACCGTCATCGGCCCGCTCTCCGGCGGCGAGCGCCGCCGCATCGCGCTCGCCAAGCTCCTCATCGACGACCAGGACCTGATCGTCCTCGACGAGCCCACCAACCACCTCGACGTCGAGGGCATCTCCTGGCTCGCCAAGCACCTCCAGGAGCGCCGCTCCGCGCTCGTCTGCGTCACCCACGACCGCTGGTTCCTCGACCAGGTCTGCACCCGCATGTGGGACGTGCAGCGCGGTGACGTCCACGAGTACGAGGGCGGCTACTCCGACTACGTCTTCGCCCGCGCCGAGCGCGAGCGCATCGCCGCCACCGAGGAGACCAAGCGGCAGAACCTGATGCGCAAGGAGCTGGCCTGGCTGCGGCGCGGCGCCCCCGCCCGTACCTCCAAGCCCCGCTACCGCATCGAGGCCGCCAACGAGCTGATCGCCGACGTGCCGCCGCCGCGCGACACCTCCGAGCTGATGAAGTTCGCCAACGCCCGGCTCGGCAAGACCGTCTTCGACCTGGAGGACGTGACCGTCACCGCCGGTCCCAAGACCCTCCTCCAGCACCTCACCTGGCAGCTGGGCCCCGGCGACCGGATCGGCCTCGTCGGCGTCAACGGCGCGGGCAAGACCTCACTCCTGCGCGCACTCGCCGACGCCGCCGTCAGCCAGGGCGAGATCCAGCCCGCGGCCGGCACCGTCACCGTCGGCAAGACCGTCCGGCTCGCCTACCTCTCCCAGGACGTCACCGAGCTCCCCGCCACCCTGCGGGTCCTGGAGGCCGTCCAGCAGATCCGCGACCGGGTCGACCTCGGCAAGGGCCGCGAGATGACCGCCGGGCAGCTCTGCGAGCAGTTCGGCTTCTCCAAGGAGAAGCAGTGGACGCCCGTCGGAGACCTCTCCGGTGGTGAGCGCCGCCGCCTCCAGCTGCTCCGCCTGCTGATGGACGAGCCGAACGTCCTCTTCCTCGACGAGCCCACCAACGACCTCGACATCGAGACCCTCACCCAGCTGGAGGACCTCCTCGACGGCTGGCCGGGCTCCATGGTCGTCATCTCCCACGACCGGTTCTTCATCGAGCGCACCACCGACCGGACGCTCGCGCTGCTCGGCGACCGGACCCTGCGGATGCTGCCCCGCGGCATCGACGAGTACCTGGAGCGGCGCCGGAAGATGATCGAGGCGTCCGTCCCGACGCCCGCCGCCGCGCCCGCGCAGACGAAGCCCGGCGTCTCGGCCGCCGACAGCCGCGCCGCGAAGAAGGAGCTGCAGAAGGTCGAGCGACAGCTCGACAAGGTCTCCCAGAAGGAGGCCAAGCTGCACACGCAGATCGCCGACAACGCGACCGATTTCGAGAAGGTCGCGAAGCTCGACGCGGAGCTCCGGGAACTCGCGGGTGAACGCGAGGAATTGGAGATGCGCTGGCTCGAACTGGCCGAGGACGCATAACGAGGGCATCACAGGCCGGTCCTCCCTTGGGTACAAGGGGCGGACCGGTCGCTTTTGCGCCAGCGCGTGAGTGGTAGAAAGAAAACCCGCTCACGTCAAGGGGGAACTGCTGATGACCCAGCCGCCCAGCAACCAGCCGCCGGGGGGCTTCGGAGCTCCCCAGGATCCGAACCAGGGCCCGCACCAGGGCACGCCGCCCGTGCCGCCCGCCCCGCCGCAGGCACCGCAGACCCCACCGCCGCCCGCCGGCCCGCCCGGCGCGCCGCCCGCCGCGCCCGGACCGTACAGCCAGCAGCCGCAGCAGCAGCCGCAGCCCGGTTACGGGTACCCGCAGCAGGGCCAGCCCGGTCAGCCGGGCCCGTACGGCCAGCCGGGCCAGCCCGGACAGCCCGGCCCTTACGGCCAGCAGCCGTACGGCTACCCGCAGCAGGGCCAGCAGCCCGGCTACGGCCAGCCGCAGCAGCCGGGACCGTACGGCCAGCAGCAGAGCCCGTACGGCGGGTACCCCACCCAGCCGATGTACCAGGGCGCCCCCACCCCGCCGTCCTCCGGCGGCGGCCTCAAGGGCCGTACCGGTCTCGTCGCCGCCGTGGCCGCCGGTGCCGTCCTCGTGGCCGCCGTCACCACCTGGGCCGTCGTCGGCGGTGGCGACGACGAGAAGCCGATCGCCGGGCCGACCGCCAGCGCGAGCTCCTCGTCCAGCGCCCCCAAGCCCACCGAGTCGGTGGACAAGGGCGACGGCTCGGGCGACGGCTCCAAGGGCGACGGCGGCGACCTCAACGCGGGCCGCCAGGCCGGCGAGGCCAAGGTCAACTGGCTGCTCCAGAACGACGTCGACCTGCCCCGCAACGGCGCCGACGTCCTCGGCCCGTGGATCGTCGGCGACACCGTCGTCAAGGCCATGTACAAGGGCGTCTCCGGCTACAACCTGAGCGACGGCGCCCCGAAGTGGCACGTCGACGTGCCGTTCGAGCTGTGCGCCGCGCCCGCCGAACCCTCGGCGAACGGCGTCATGGTCTTCGCCTACGCCGAGAGCGCCAAGGACGGCGCCAAGTGCACCTCGCTCCAGCAGATCGACCTGAAGACCGGCAAGGCGGGCTGGAAGAAGGCCGTACCCAAGCCCAAGGGCCTGTTCGCCTTCTCGGACAACACCCTGTCCATCAGCGGCAACACGCTGACCGTCTCCGGCACCAGCAGCTCCTACGGCTTCTCGCTGACCGACGGCAAGCAGCTCTTCACCGGCGCGACGACCGGCTGCAAGCCCTTCGCGTACGCCGGCGGCAGCAAGCTGATCGCCGCCGTGGACTGCCCGTCGGGCAGCACCACCAAGAAGCTCCAGGGCGTCAGCCAGGTCGACCCGAACACGGGCAAGCCCAAGTGGACCTTCAAGCTGGAGGCCGACTGGGAGGTGGACCGGGTCTACTCGGTCGACCCGCTGGTCGTCTCCGCCACCCAGCGCGAGCAGAAGAAGTGGACCATCTTCGCGCTCAACCCGAACGGTTCGCTCCGCTCGCAGATCCAGGGCGGCAAGGACAAGTTCGCCCCCTCGTGCGGCGGCGGCTTCGTCATCTTCGGCAAGAACCTCCAGGGCTGCACGGGAGTCGCGGCCGACGCGAACACCTTCTACATGGCCACCGAGACCTCGTACGGCACCCCCAACGAGGTCGTCGCCTTCGACCTGAAGACCGGCAAGGCCAAGTGGCGCTCCAAGGCGCCCGGTGAGCAGTCGATGATCCCGCTCCGCATGGAGGGCGGCCAGGTCCTGGTGTACGTGGACCCCTCGTACGACAAGGGCGGCGCCGTCGCGACGATCGCCCCCACCGGCGGTGCGCCGAAGACCGTGCTCCAGCACCCGGCGTCGACGGCCCAGGTCGAGAACAACTTCTACAGTCCGGGCTACGCGTACGGCGCCGGCACCTTCGTCGTGGCGAGCGGGCGCGTCTCCGCCTCGAACGACAAGGAAGAAAAGCTGGTCAAGACGATGATGGCGTTCAGCAAGTGAGGTACACGGACCGATGACGCAGCCACCCCCACCCCCACCGAACCAACCCCCCGAGCCGCAGGGCGGCTTCGGCGCGCCGACGCCGCAGCAGCCGGAGCCCGGTTACGGCTACCCGCAGCAGCAGCCCGAGCCCGGTTACGGCTACCCGCAGCAGGCACCGCCGCCGCAGCCGGACCCGGGGTACGGCTACCCGCAGCAGCCCCCGGCGGCCCCGCAGCAGCAGCCGTACGGCTACCCGGGCCAGCCGCCCACGCAGCCGCAGCAGCCCTACGGCGCCGGCTACCAGCAGCCGGCCCAGCCCCCGTACGGCTATCCGCCCCAGCAGCAGCCCTACGGCGGCTACCAGCAGCCCACCACGGCCGCGGTCCCGGCCGCGGCGGGCGGCGGCAAGAAGCTGTCGGCGCAGCTCCAGATCGTCATCGCGGCGGTCGTCGCCGTCGTCCTGATCGTCGGCGTCGGCATCTGGTACGCCAACTCCGGTGACGGCGGTGGCAAGGAGGAAGAGGCCAAGGGCACGGCCGGCACCTCGCAGGGCGCCACGGGCGACGGCGGTTCCGGTGACACCAAGGGCATCGGTGGCGGCGGCAAGGAGCAGCCGCCGGCGAACACCCAGGCGAAGGAGGCCTTCCGGCTGGACACGCCGAAGGTCCCGGACGTCACCGATGTCACCGGTTCCTGGGTGACCGACAAGGCGTACGTGAAGACGGGCGTCAACTCGATCGTCGCCCACGACCGTGACAAGGGCTCCGTCCTGTGGACGCTGCCCCTGACCGGTCAGGTCTGCGGCAGCTCGCGTCATCTGACGGCCGACAACAAGCTGGCGATCCTCTTCGAGGCCAAGAAGCGGGTCGCGCCGCGCTACTTCCAGCAGTGCACCGAGGTCGGTGTGGTCGACCTGAACGCCGGAAAGCTGCTGTGGTCCACCTCGGTCACCGGCGGCACCGCCGGCGACCAGAAGGTCCGGTTCGGCGAGGTCACGATCAGCGGGAAGACGGTCGCGGCCGGCGGCACCGACGGCGGCGCCGCCTTCGACGTCGCCAACGGCAACCCGCGCTGGAAGCCGCAGGCCAACGACCAGAGCTGCTACGACCTGGGATACGGCGGCGGCGAAGGTCTCGTCGCGGTCCGCAAGTGCGGCTCGTACGACGCCCAGTACGTGATGATCCAGAACCTCGACCCGATGACGGGCGCCCCGGTCTCGCAGTTCAAGATGCCGACCGGGGTGAAGTACGCGTCGGTCATCTCCACCAAGCCGCTGGTCGTCGCGGCCGACGTCGGCGACAGTGCGGGCGACGGCAGCGGCATCTCGGACTTCTTCTCCCTCGACGAGAAGACCGGGAAGCTGAAGGCGAAGATCACGGCGGACGCCGACCAGTATGCGGCCCGCTGCCGCTCGACCAAGGTCGAGTCCTGCTCGCAGGCGCTGGTCGGCAACGGCCGGCTGTACGTGTCGACCGAGGAGCACGAGGGCTCCACCGGCGAGTACGGCGACGAGACGAACGAGCTGATCGCCTTCGACCTGGCCACCGGAAGGACGGCGCCGGAGAAGGCGGACGCGGGTGACAAGTACACCCTGGTCCCGCTCCGGATGGACGGCGGCAACATCATCGCGTACAAGGAGCCGCCCTACGACAAGGGCGGCCGGATCGTCTCCATCGACGGCGGCACGATGAAGGAGACCGTGCTCCTGGAGAACCCGGCGGACAAGACCCTCCGGAACCTGGAGCGCGCCTTCACTCCGCAGTACTCGGAGATCCTCTACCGCGACGGGCGGCTGTTCATGTCCGACATGATGCTCTCCAAGCCGCGGGCGTCGGCGTCGCCGAACGACAAGGAGTATCTGGCGGTGTCGTTCAGCACCCACTGAACTCGTTGACATCGCACGGATGTCCGTGAGGTTCGCGCGGCCCGGCGCGTCGGTTCACCCCGACGCGCCGGGCCGTTTGCGCGGGGTGCCGGTGGGTGAGGAATTCGGGGTCGAGCGGGCGGCCGGTGGACGGCGGCCCGGAGGATGGGGGATGACCGGGATGGGCGTACGGCTCGTGGTGGTGGACGATCACCGCCTGCTCGCGGAGGCGCTCGCCTCGGCGCTGAAGCTGCGCGGGCACCGGGTGCTCGCGGCGGCCGCGCCGGTGGCGGGGGCGGCGGAGCTCGTCGTGAGCCGGGCGCCGGAGGTCTGCCTCCTGGGCACGGCGGCCCCGGCCGAGCCGGGGGCCTTCGACGTGGTCGTACGGATCAAGCGCGAGCGGCCGCAGGTGGCCGTGGTGGTGCTCGGCCCGGTGCCCTCGCCGCGCGGGATCGCGGCGGCGTTCGCCGCCGGGGCCTCGGGGTACGTCCGGCACGACGAGCGCATCGAGGGCGTCGAGCGCGCCCTGGTGAAGGCGAGGGCGGGGGAGTCGGCGGTGGCGCCGCAGCTCCTCCAGTCGGCCTTCGCGGAGCTGCTGCACCCCACCGCGCAGCCGGACGACGAGGGCCAGCGGCTGCTGCGGCTCCTGACGCAGCGGGAGGTGGAGGTCCTCGTCCGGGTCGCGGAGGGGGAGGACACCCGGCTGATCGCGGAGGGGATGGGGATCGCGCCGAGCACGGCCCGGACGCATGTGCAGCGGGTCCTGATGAAGCTGGGGGTGGGGTCGCGCCTGGAGGCGGCGGCGCTCGCGGCCCGTACGGGGCTGCTCGACCGCGCGGTGCCGATGCAGCGGGGCCCGTCCCTCTGACGTTCGGGCCGTCTGACGCTCGGGCCTTCTGACGCCCGGATGAAGCCCGGTCCCTCCGTTCGTGGGAGGGGCCGGGCTTCGCCGTTGACGGCGATGTTGGAATGTGGTTCCTTGTGCGTGGTTATGTTTGAACCGCCGGAGGGTACCCCGTGAAGAAGACCGTCACCGCGCTCGCCGACGGGCGCGAGCTGATCTACTACGACACCCGCGACGACGCCGTCCGCACCGCCGTCGACACCCGGCCGCTCGACCCCGTCACCTCCGCCACCGAGCTCCGGTACGACGCGCTCCTCGGGGACACCGTCGCCGTCGCCTCGCACCGGCAGGGCCGGACGTACCACCCGCCCGTCGGCGAGTGCCCGCTCTGCCCCTCCGGCGACGGACGGCAGAGCGAGATCCCGGCCCCCGACTACGAGGTCGCCGTCTTCGAGAACCGCTTCCCCACCCTCGCCGGGGAGTCGGGCCGCTGCGAGGTCGTCTGCTTCACCGCCGACCACGAGGCCTCCTTCGCCGACCTCACCCCCGAGCGGGCCGCCCTCGTGCTCGACGCCTGGACCGACCGCACCACCGAACTCGCCGCCCGCCCCGGCGTCGAGCAGGTGTACTGCTTCGAGAACCGCGGCGCCGAGATCGGCGTCACCCTCGCCCACCCCCACGGGCAGATCTACGCCTACCCGGCCGCCACGCCCCGCACCGCCCTCATGCAGCGCAGCGCGGCCGAGCACCGGGCCCGCACCGGCGGCAACCTCTTCGACGACGTCGTCGCCCGCGAACGCGCCGACGGCGAGCGGATCGTCCTGGAGACCGAGCACTGGATCGCCTTCGTGCCGTACGCCGCCCACTGGCCGTACGAGGTCCACCTCTACCCGACCCGCCGGGTGCCCGACCTGCGGGTGCTCGACGAGGGGGCCCGCACAGAGTTCCCACAGATCTATCTGGAACTCTTGAGGCGCTTCGACCGGATCTTCGGACCGGGGGAGCCGCCGACGCCGTACATCTCCGCCTGGCACCAGGCGCCGTTCACCGGTGCGGACCGCGAGGAGTTCGCCCTGCACCTGGAACTCTTCACCGTCCGCCGGACGTCCGGCAGGCTCAAGTACCTCGCGGGCACGGAGTCCGGCATGAGCGCGTTCAGCAACGACGTGCCGCCGGAGACGGCGGCCCGGCGACTCCGAGAGGTGGCAGGCAAGTGACCGAGACCGTGGATCCCGAGACGGTGAAGAAGTACCTGGTGACCGGCGGGGCCGGATACGTGGGCAGCGTCGTCGCCGCCCACCTCCTGGAGCGGGGCCACCGGGTCACCGTCCTCGACGACCTCTCCACCGGCTTCGCCGAAGCCGTCCCGGCGGGCGCCGAGTTCATCGAGGGCCGCATCCAGGACGTGGCCCGATGGCTGGACGGCTCCTACGACGGCGTCCTGCACTTCGCCGCCTTCTCCCAGGTCGGCGAGTCCGTCGCCAAGCCCGAGAAGTACTGGGAGAACAACGTCGGCGGCAGCATGGCCCTGCTCGCCGCCATGCGCTCCGCCGGCGTCCGCAGGCTGGTCTTCTCCTCCACCGCCGCGACCTACGGCGAGCCGGAGACCGTACCGATCACCGAGACCGCGCCGACCGCCCCCACCAGCCCGTACGGAGCGAGCAAGCTCGCCGTCGACCACATGATCGGCGGGGAGTGCACCGCCCACGGCCTCGCCGCCGTCTCCCTGCGCTACTTCAACGTCGCGGGGGCGTACGGCTCCCTCGGCGAGCGCCACGATCCCGAGTCGCACCTCATCCCGCTCGTCCTCCAGGTCGCCCTCGGCGACCGCGAGGCGATCTCCGTGTACGGCGACGACTACCCGACCCCCGACGGCACCTGCGTCCGCGACTACATCCACGTCGCCGACCTCGCCGAGGCCCACCTCCTGGCGCTCGACGCGATGACCTCGGACGCCGTACCGGCCGGCGAGCACCTGGTCTGCAACCTCGGCAACGGCAACGGCTTCTCCGTCCGCGAGGTCGTCGAGACCGTACGGAAGGTCACCGGGCACCCGATCCCGGAGATCACCGCCCCGCGCCGGGCCGGCGACCCCGCCGTCCTCGTCGCCTCCGCCGAGGCCGCCCGCGAACGGCTCGGCTGGACGCCCTCCCGCCCGGACCTGGCGGACGTCGTCGCCGACGCCTGGGCCTTCGCGCGGACGCGGCACGAGGGGGGCCGGGCATGAGCGTCGCCGCCGACTTCGAGGCGCTCTACGGCGCCGCCCCCGACGGTGTCTGGGCCGCCCCCGGCCGGGTCAACCTCATCGGGGAGTACACCGACTTCAACGACGGGTTCGTGCTGCCGCTCGCGCTGCCGCACACCACCGTCGCCGCCGTCGCCCGCCGCGACGACGGGGTGCTGCGCCTGCACTCCGCCGACATCGACGGCGGCATCGTGCAGCTCGCGGTCGACTCCCTCGAACCGCTCTCCGGCGGCGGCTGGGCCGCGTATCCGGCCGGTGTCGTCTGGGCGCTGCGGGAGGCCGGGCACCCGGTCACCGGCGCGGACGTCCACCTCACCTCGACCGTGCCGACCGGCGCCGGGCTCTCCTCCTCGGCGGCCCTGGAGGTCGTCACCGCGCTCGCCCTGAACGACCTGTTCGCGCTCGGGCTCTCCCGGCCCGAGCTCGCCCGGCTCGCCCAGCGCGCCGAGAACGCCTTCGTCGGCGTCCCCTGCGGGGTGATGGACCAGATGGCCTCCGCCTGCGCCGAGGAGGGCCACGCCCTGTATCTGGACACCCGGGACCTCTCGTACCGTCAGGTCCCCTTCGACCTGGCCCGGGAGGGGCTGCGGCTGCTCGTCGTCGACACCCGCGTGAAGCACGCGCTGGGCGACGGCGCGTACGCCGAACGGCGCGCCGGTTGCGAAGCCGGTGCGCGGGCGCTCGGCGCCCGGGCCCTGCGTGACGTGAGCGCCGCGAATCTGCCCGAAGCCCTCGGACTGCTGGGCGACGAGGCGATTCTGCGCTACGTGCGGCACGTCGTCACCGACAACGCCCGTGTGGAGCGGACGATCGCGCTGCTCGACGCCGGGGACACCCGGGCCGTCGGTCCCGTCCTCACCGAGGGCCATGCCTCCCTCCGGGACGATCTGCGGGTCTCCTGCCCGGAGCTCGACCTGGTCGTCGGGGCGGCGAACGCCGCCGGGGCGCTGGGCGCCCGGATGACCGGCGGCGGCTTCGGCGGCTCCGCCGTCGTCCTCGTCGACACCGACCGGGCGGACGCGGTCGCCGCCGCCGTCGAGAAGGCCTTCGCCGAGGCCGGCCACGCGGCCCCCGGCATCTTTCCGGCCGTCCCCTCGGCGGGTGCGCGGCGCCTCTGACACACCCGAGGACACCGCCGTACGGCACCCGCGGACACCGCCGTACGCCACCCCCGGACACCGCCGTACGGGCCCCCGGACACCGCCGTACGGCGCCCCGGTCGCCCCGTACGGCACCGCTGACACCCCCCGTACTCCCGTACGACTTCGGACAGTTCCGTGAATCGGCCCCCGCCGTGACGCCCCGCCCCTACTCTGAGGGGCAGCGCCGGTGGGGGCCGGTGCTGTTCAGGGGGCGAGACCCGGTCGGGTACGGCGCCGGAAGCGGGGTAAACAGTCAACGCACGGCGGCGGCCGCGCGGATGACGGACCCGTCTCCGACGCCGTGCCCGCGTCGGTTCTCCGTTCCTCGACACTTGGGGGTGTCCGTGGCACGTATCCGTGTCCTCGTGGTGGACGACCACCGCGTCTTCGCCGAATCGCTGGCCGCCGCACTCGCGGCCGAGCCCGATGTCGACGTCGCCGCCGCGGGAAGCGGTCCGGCCGCCCTGCGCTGCCTGGAGCGCGGCGCCGCGGAGGGCCGCAGGTTCGACGTGCTGCTCGTCGACGCCGAGCTGGGCGCCGGTCCCGCCGGGGCCGTGGCCCGCGCGGTGCCGGACGACGCCGAGGGCGCCGTCGACGGGATCTCCCTGGTCGCGGGGGTGCGCAGGGTCCAGCCCGCGGTCCGTACCGTCGTCCTGGCGGAGAAGGACGACCCGCACCGGGCGGCCCTCGCCCTCCAGGCCGGGGCCTCCGGCTGGGTCGCGAAGGACTGCTCGCTCCAGCGACTCCTCGCGGTGGTCCGCGGGGTGCTGCGGGACGAGACGCATCTGCCGCCCGCGCTGCTCACGGGTGTCCTGCGGGAGCTGACCGCGGCCCGCAAGCACCGCACGGACAGCGAGCGGCTGGTGGAGTCGCTGACCCCGCGCGAGCGGGAGGTGCTGCGCTGCATGGTGGCGGGCCTGGGGCGCAAGGCGGTCGCCGAGCGCCTCTTCCTGTCCCCGCACACCGTCCGTACGCATATGCAGAACGTGCTGGGGAAGCTGGGCGTGCACTCGACCCTGGCGGCGGTCGCCCTGGCCCGCCGGGCGGGGGTGGGGCCGGCCCAGCTGGGTGGGGCGCCGCTGTCCGGACTATCCGGGGACGTTGTCGAACGGGGCGGTCAGCTGGCGTAGCAGCGCGGCCAGTTCGCCGCGCTGGCCCCGGGAGAGCTGGGCCAGGATGGCCCGCTCCTGGGCGAGCAGTCCGGCGAGCGCCTCGTCGGCGCGGTCGCGGCCCTCGGGGGTGAGCCGGACCAGGACGCCGCGCCGGTCGCTGGGGTCGGGGAGCCGCTCGACGAGGCCCTTCTTGGTGAGCCGGTCGATGCGGTTGGTCATGGTGCCGGAGGTGACCAGCGTCTGGGTCAGGAGCTGGCCGGGGGAGAGCTGGTACGGGGCTCCGGCGCGGCGCAGGGAGGTGAGGACGTCGAACTCCCAGGGCTCCAGCTGGTGCTCGGAGAAGGCGAGCCGACGGGCGCGGTCGAGGTGCCGGGCGAGCCGCGAGACGCGGCTGAGCACCTCGAGCGGTTCCACGTCGAGGTCGGGGCGCTCGCGGCGCCATGCTGCGACCAGTCGGTCGACCTCGTCCTCCATGTCGATCAGTGTAGAGGGTCTGTTGACATAAAGTCTCTTGGGGTCAAGTTTCTCGATATCAAGTATCTTCGAATCGAGATATATTTCCCTGGACTACGGGGAAGGGACCCGGCCGGAACTCCGTTCCGCTTCGGCAACTCGTTCCAGCAAGGGGGCTTCGAACATGCATTCCGTGGAATCCGCCGCACCATCCGCGCCGACATGGGATCCACAGCAGTACCTCCGGCACTCGGGCCACCGCACACGGCCCTTCCTCGACCTGCTCACCCGAATACCGCACCTGCCCGCCCAGGACCGGCCCGCCCGGATCGCCGACCTCGGGTGCGGCCCGGGCAACGTGACGGTCCTCCTCGCCGACCGCTGGGCGGACGCCCACATCACCGGCTTCGACCTCTCGCCCGAGATGCTGCAGCAGGCCGAGAAGGACTGGTCCGGCACCACCCGCGGCGGCGGCTGGATCGACTTCCGGCCCGCCGACGCCGCCCACTGGACCCCCACCGAGCCCTACGACCTGATCGTCTCCAACGCCGCCCTCCAGTGGGTGCCCAACCACCCCGAGTCCTTCGCCGGCTGGATCGACGGACTCCGGCCCGGCGGCACCCTCGCCTTCCAGGTCCCCGGCAACTTCACCTCGCCCAGCCACGCCCTGCTCGGCGAACTCTGCGACACCCCCGAGTGGCGCGGCCGGCTCGGCGACCAGGGCCGGCGCTTCGTCCATATCCTCGACGCCCCCGACTACCTCACCCGCCTCACCGACCTCGGCTGCGAGACGGATGTCTGGGAGACCACGTACTGCCAGCTGCTCCAGGGCGAGGACCCCGTCCTCGACTGGGTCAAGGGCACGGCACTGCGGCCCGTCCTCACCACCCTGGGCGACGACCAGGACGCGATCGACGCCTTCCTCGGCCAGTACCGGGACCTCCTCCGGGAGGCCTACCCCCGGGGCCCGCACGGCACGGTGTTCCCGTTCCGGCGGATCTTCGCCGTGGCCCGCAAGCCCCACTGACGCGCGCGGGCCGGCACCAGCGGCCCGTGGACGCGGACGCCCCGCACCGGAGTTCCGGTGCGGGGCGCCCGCGTGTGTCCATGGCGAGGTGCTACGACATGGCGTTGTAGATCTGGAAGCCGGGGCCGAGCCTGTTCCGGTTGCCGAACTTGCCCGGGGCGGTGTTCAGGTAGCTGTAGAGGTCGCCGTTCGAGGCCACGCCCAGCAGGTCACCCTTGCCGTCGGCGTTCAGGTCGCCCGGCGCGACCAGCTTGGTGTACGTGTTCCAGCCGCTGCCGACCCACTTCCGCGCACCGAACGGCGTGGCCGCGACACCCGTGCCCGGGTACACGTACAGGTCGCCGCCCGAGGTGCGGGCCGCGATGTCCGTACGGCCGTCACCGGTGTAGTCACCGGCGCCGACGATCTTGTTGAAGGAACCCCAGCCGCCGCCGACCTTGATCCGCGTCGCGAACGCCGTGCTCTGCCCGTTGCCCTGGTAGAGGTACAGGTTGCCGGAGCGGTCGCGGGCCAGCAGATCGCCCTTGCCGTCGCCGCTCAGGTCGCCCGGACCGACGAGCGCGTTGTAGACGCCCCAGCCCGTACCGATGAGGACGCCGTCGATGTACAGGCCGTTGTCGAAGAGCTGCGCGATGTCGGACGAGTTGTCCGGGTCCAGCGAGGCCAGGTGCGTGTAGTCGGCACCCCGCCAGCCGCCCGAGTCGCCGTACTGGTCGCGCGCGGTGAGGTAGCCGTTGGTCCGGCTGCCGTACCAGAACATCGTGCCGGCCGAGTCCCGCGCCAGGACGCCTTCCTTGGTGGCGGCGACCGGGTTGTTGCTCGCGCCGCCGAACTGCGGGACGCCTTCCCAGCCGCCCACGGAGCCGGCCTGTATACGGGTCGCCAGGGTGCCGTTGCCCTTGCCGGTGTAGTACCAGAAGGTGCCCTTGGCGTCGCGGGCGAGCAGCTCGCCGCTGCCGTCGCCGTTGTCGTCGCCGACGGGAATGATCGTGTTGTAGATGTTCCAGCCGGGGCCGACCGACACCCGGGTCGCGAAGGGCCTGCTCTTGTCGGCCGTGCCGGCGTAGAACCACAGGGTGCCGGCGGTGTCACGGGCGTAGAAGTCGGTCCAGCCGTCGCTGTTGTTGTCGCCGAAGCCGACGAGCTGGTCGTAGATGTTCCAGCCGGGGCCGAGCTTCACCCGCGCCGAGAACGGCGCGCTGCGCTTGCCGGTCGCGTAGTACAGCCACAGGTTGCCGGCGGTGTCGCGGGCGAGCAGGTCCGCCAGGTTGTCGTCGTTCACGTCGCCGGGCGAGAAGAGCTTGTTGTAGATCTGCCAGCCCTTGCCCTGCCACGCGTACGCCGCCGAGGTGGGCGTGGCGTCGGCGTACATCGTGAGCGCGCCCTGCTCCGAGAGCATCAGGACCTCGGGGCCGCCGCCGACCGCGTCCTGGTTGCCGATCGGGACGATGTCCTTCGGCAGCGAGCCCGCGCTGAAGACACCGCCCTCGCCCGCGGCCGTCGCGGTGTAGACGTTGCCGTTCCAGCCGCGGTAGATCAGGTCGCTCACGCCGTCGCCGTCGAAGTCCGACAGCGGCGCGGGGACCCTGGACCCCGTGGCGGCGGCACCGTCGGCCTCGGCGGTACCGGCGGCACCGGCGCGGGCCGTGCCGGGCACCGGCCGCGTCAGCGGCGGCGGGGTGAAGTCGGCCGCCGGCTTCTCGACGGCGGGGTGGGGCGGCGCGGGCCGATCGGCCGACGCCGGGGTCGCGAGCAGCATGCCCGCGGAGAGAACGAGTGCGGTGCAGGCCGCGAGGCGGGCACGCGTGAGGTGCGCAGAACGCAAGAGATCCCCCCCAGGGATCAGAATGTCGTCGGACCGGGGACGGGCGTCCGCGGCCTCTCCGTACGGCAGAAAGCGCGTACGAAGGGCGAACACCCCCCGGGTGTTTCGGGAGCATACCGCCCGGGGGTGACAGAAGGTTCCCGGGAAGGGGGACGCCCCGCACCGGTGTCCGGTACGGGGCGTCCCCGGCTGTCCGGGAAGCGGTGCTACGACATCGTGTTGTAGACCTGGAAGCCGCCACCGAGCCTGAACCGCGGCGCGAACTTGCCCGGCGCCGTGTTCAGGTAGCGGTACAGGTCGCCGCCCGAGGTCACGCCCAGCAGGTCGGCCTTGCCGTCGGCGTTCAGGTCGCCGGGGGCGACCACCTTGGTGTACGTGTTCCAGCCACTGCCGACCCACTTCCGCGCACCGAACGGCGTGGCCGCGACACCCGTGCCCGGGTACACGTACAGGTCACCGCCCGAGGTGCGGGCCGCGATGTCCGTACGGCCGTCACCGGTGAAGTCACCGGCGCCGACGATCTTGTTGAAGGAACCCCAGCCGCCGCCGACCTTGATCCGCGTCGCGAAAGCCGTGCCCTTGCCGTTGCCCTTGTACAGGTACAGGACGCCGGAACGGTCACGGGCCAGCAGGTCGGCCTTGCCGTCGCCGCTCAGGTCGCCGGGGCCCACGAGGGCGTTGTAGACGCCCCAGCCGCTGCCGATCGTGTTGCCCTCGATGTACAGGAAGCCGGACGGGTCGCCGTTCTCCTGGACGGCCAGGTCGGAGAGGCCGTCCGCGTTCAGCGAGGAGAGGTTCGTGACGGTCAGGCCGCTCATGCCGCCCGCACCGAGGAACTCCTCGCGCGGCATCAGCTTGCCGGTGGTGGAGTTCGTGTACCAGTACAGCGCCCCGCCGGGGGTCGTCGCGTAGACGCCCTCCTTGCCCGTGTACGGGTTGTTGCCGGCGCCGGCGAGCTGCGCGACGCCCAGCAGGTCGCCCGTGTCACCGGTCTGCGTGCGCCCGCCCAGGGTGCCGTCGCCGTTGGCCGGGTAGTAGAAGAGCGTGCCCGCGTTGTCCCGGGCCAGCACGTCGCCGCCGCCGTTGGGCAGGATCTGGTTGTAGGTGTTCCAGCCGCCGCCGATGGACTTGCGGGTGCCGAACGGCTTGTTCTTGTCGCCCGTACCGGCGTAGAACCACAGCGTGCCGGTGGTGTCGCGGGCGTACAGGTCGGCGCGGCCGTCGCCGGTGCCGTCGCCGAGGCCCACGAGCTGGTCGTAGACGCCCCAGCCGCCGCCGACCAGGATCCGGCCGGACAGCGGCGCGGACGTGCTGCCGGTGCCCAGGTACAGGTAGAGGACGCCGTCCTGGGTGCGGGCGATCACGTCGGCGCGGCCGTCGCCGTTCACATCGCCGGGCGAGGCGATCTTGTTGTAGGCCTGCCAGCCACCGCCCACCACCGAGGAGTACGGGGTGCCGGTCGGGTCGGCGTCGGTGTACAGGGTGAGCGTGCCGGTCTCGGAGAGGACGAGCACCTCGGGTTCGGCCGTGCTGCCGCCCTGGTTGCCGATCGGGATGATGTCCTTCGCGACGTCGTCGTAGCGGTAGAGCTCGAAGTCGCCACCGGCCGCCGTGGTCGTGCTCGAGTAGAGCGCGCCGTCCGCCGTGCGGAAGATGATGTCCTCGACGCCGTCCAGGTCCAGGTCGGACAGCAGCAGGGGCGTGGCCTCGGCCGAGGCGATGCCCGCCCGCGCACCGTCCTTGGCCGCGCGGGCGGTGTCCTTCTTCGGGAGCGTCAGCTTCGGCGGCGCGAACGAAGGCGTCGCCTTCTCGACCGACGGAACCGGCGCCGGGGTGTCGGCGGACGCCGTGCCCGCGAGCAGCATGCCGGCCGAGACGGCGAGCGCGGTGCAGGCGGCGACACGGCGGGCACGCTTGGAGTACGTGAAAAGCAAGAGATCCCCCCAGGGACCAGAGGTTCGACGGAACCAAACAGGGGGGCTCGCACGGCATCGGACGGCGTCAGCGCAGGCCCACTGGGCACGCGGAGACGACCTCGTCAGAAGGTCGGAACACCCCCCCCGGATGTTGAACGCGATTCTACCCGCGGGCGCGTCATATGCCAGGGCTTTACTCGGTGAATCCGACCGTCCGGTCCGAGAGTCCGACCGTCCGGTCAGCTCTTCCGGTGCCCTATCAACCGCGGCTTCGGCTCCAGACCGTCCAGACCGTGCCACGCCAGGTTCACCAGATGCGCCGCGACCTCCGCCTTCTTCGGCTTGCGGACGTCCAGCCACCACTGACCCGTCAGCGCCACACTGCCCACCAGCGCCTGCGCGTACAGCGGCGCCAGCTTCGGGTCGAAACCGCGGGCCTTGAACTCCAGGCCCAGGATGTCCTCCACCTGCGTGGCGATGTCACTGATCAGCGACGCGAACGTGCCCGTCGACTGCGCCACCGGGGAGTCCCGTACGAGAATCCGGAAACCGTCCGTGTAGTTCTCGATGTAGTCGAGCAGCGCGAACGCCGCCTGCTCCAGGAGCTCCCGCGGATGCCCCGCCGTCAGCGCGCCCGTCACCCCGTCGAGAAGCTGGCGCATCTCCCGGTCGACCACGACCGCGTACAGCCCCTCCTTGCCCCCGAAGTGCTCGTACACCACCGGCTTGGAGACCCCGGCCTTCGCCGCGATCTCCTCCACCGACGTGCCCTCGAAGCCCTTCTCGGCGAAGAGTGTCCGGCCGATGTCCAGCAGCTGCTCCCGGCGCTCCGCACCCGTCATCCGCACCCGGCGGCCCCGCCGGGGCTTCTGCTCGCCGCTGCCGGTGCCACTGGTCCTGCCGTCGATCGCCACGTCTTCCATCATGCCGCGTCTGCGGGCGCGCTCTGGCGGCGGGCTTCGATGCGCTCCTTCGCCGGCCAGCGCACGTCGTACGCCCAGCCCGCCAGCTCGAACCAGCGGATCAGCCGCGCGCTGGAGTCGACCTGGCCGCGCAGCACCCCGTGCCGCGCCGACGTCGGGTCGGCGTGGTGCAGGTTGTGCCAGGACTCGCCGCAGGACAGCACCGCCAGCCACCACACGTTGCCCGAACGGTCCCGCGACTTGAACGGACGCTTGCCCACCGCGTGACAGATCGAGTTGATCGACCAGGTCACGTGGTGCAGCAGCGCGACCCGCACCAGCGAACCCCAGAAGAACGCGGTGAACGCGCCCCACCAGGACATCGTCACCAGACCGCCCACCAGCGGCGGGATCGCGAGCGACAGCATCGTCCAGAAGATGAAGTCACGGGAGATCCGCCGGAGCGCCGGGTCCTTGATCAGGTCGGGCGCGTACTTCGCCTGCGGCGTCCGCTCCTCGTCGAACATCCAGCCGATGTGCGCCCACCACAGCCCCTTCATCAGGGCCGGCACCGTCTCACCGAAACGCCACGGCGAGTGCGGGTCGCCCTCCGCGTCCGAGAACTTGTGGTGCTTGCGGTGGTCCGCCACCCAGCGCACCAGTGGCCCCTCCACGGCCAGCGAGCCCATGATCGCGAGCGCGATCCGCAGCGGCCGCTTGGCCTTGAACGAACCATGCGTGAAGTAACGGTGGTAGCCGATCGTGATGCCGTGGCAGCCGATGTAGTACATCGCCACCATCAGACCCAGATCGAGCCACGACACGCCGCCCCAGCTCCACGCCAGCGGCACCGCCGCGATCAGCGCGACGAAGGGCACCGTGATGAACAGCAGCAGCGTGATCTGCTCGATCGATCGCTTCTTGTCCCCGCCGAGCGTGCCGGAGGGCAGGTGGTCCTGATCGGTTTCGAGCAACTCAGGGCTCGTGGTCATGGATGTCCCCTGGGGATGAGGGAGGGATAAGGATGAAAGGGAGCGGAACGGTACGAAACGAGCACGAGGCTACGCTTCCGTAACCTACGGCGTCGTAAGTATGGCAGCGCCGGGGCGCGCGGCAAGGGGGCACAAGAGGACCCTGACCGCTGTCCGACAGATGGACACCTATCCTGGGTGCGTCGGACAGCGCGGTCCGCAAGCCTCCAGTACCCCTCCAGACGTGCTCAAACACTGCAAGGAGCCGCACCTGTGAGCAGTGCCGACCAGACCCCCACCGCCAGCACCGAGCTGCGCGCCGACATCCGCCGACTGGGCGATCTCCTCGGCGAGACCCTCGTCCGCCAGGAGGGCCACGAGCTCCTCGACCTCGTCGAGCGGGTCCGCAGCCTCACCCGCGAGAACGGCGAGGCAGCCGCCGAGCTGCTCCGAGGCGTCGAGCTGGAGACGGCCGCCAAGCTGGTACGCGCCTTCTCCACCTACTTCCACCTCGCGAACGTCACCGAGCAGGTCCACCGCGGCCGCGAGATGCGCGAGAAGCGCGCCGCCGAGGGCGGCCTCCTCGCCCGCACCGCCGACATGCTCAAGGACGGCGACCCCGAGCACGTCCGCGAGACGGTCAAGAACCTCAACGTCCGGCCCGTCTTCACCGCGCACCCCACCGAAGCCGCCCGCCGCTCCGTCCTCAACAAGCTGCGCCGCATCGCCGCCCTCCTGGAGACCCCGGTCATCGAGGCCGACCGGCGCCGCCACGACCTGCGGCTCGCCGAGAACATCGACCTCATCTGGCAGACCGACGAACTCCGGGTCGTCCGCCCCGAGCCCGCCGACGAGGCCCGCAACGCCATCTACTACCTCGACGAGCTGCACGCCGGCGCCGTCGGCGACGTCCTGGAGGACCTCGCCGCCGAACTGGAGCGCGTCGGCGTCGAACTCCCCGCCGGCACCCGCCCGCTCACCTTCGGCACCTGGATCGGCGGCGACCGCGACGGCAACCCCAACGTCACCCCCCAGGTGACCAGGGACATCCTGATCCTCCAGCACGAGCACGGCATCACCGACGCCCTCGAACTCGTCGACTACCTGCGCGGACTCCTCTCCAACTCCATCCGCTACGCCGGAGCCACCCAGGAACTCCTGGACTCCCTCCAGCGCGACCTGGAACTCCTCCCGGAGATCAGCCCCCGCTACAAGCGCCTCAACGCCGAGGAGCCGTACCGCCTCAAGGCCACCTGCATCCGGCAGAAGCTCGTCAACACCCGCGAGCGCCTCGCCTCCGGCACCCCCCACCAGGACGGCCGCGACTACCTCGGCACCGCCGAGCTCGTCCACGACCTCACCCTGATCCAGACCTCGCTGCGCGAGCACCGCGGCGCGCTCTTCGCCGACGGCCGGATGGACCGCACCATCCGCACCCTCTCCGCCTTCGGCCTCCAGCTCGCCACCATGGACGTACGCGAGCACGCCGACGCCCACCACCACGCCCTCGGGCAGCTCTTCGACCGCCTCGGCGAGGAGTCCTGGCGGTACGTCGACATGCCGCGCGACTACCGGCAGAAGCTCCTCGCCAAGGAGCTGCGGTCGAGGAGGCCGCTCGCACCCACGCCCGCCCCGCTCGACGCGGCCGGACAGAAGACCCTCGGCGTCTTCCACACCATCAAGGAAGCCTTCGAGCGCTTCGGCCCCGAGGTCATCGAGTCCTACATCATCTCGATGTGCCAGGGCGCCGACGACGTCTTCGCCGCCGCCGTCCTCGCCCGCGAGGCAGGCCTGATCGACCTCCACGGCGGCTGGGCCAAGATCGGCATCGTGCCGCTCCTGGAGACCACCGACGAGCTCAAGGCCGCCGACGTCATCCTCGACGGCATGCTCGCCGACCCCTCCTACCGGCGCCTCGTCTCGCTCCGCGGCGACGTCCAGGAGGTCATGCTCGGCTACTCGGACTCGTCGAAGTTCGGCGGCATCACGACCTCCCAGTGGGAGATCCACCGCGCCCAGCGTCGCCTCCGCGACGTCGCCCATCGCTACGGCGTACGGCTCCGCCTCTTCCACGGCCGCGGCGGCACCGTCGGCCGCGGCGGCGGCCCCTCGCACGACGCGATCCTCGCCCAGCCCTGGGGCACCCTGGAGGGCGAGATCAAGGTGACCGAGCAGGGCGAGGTCATCTCCGACAAGTACCTCATCCCGTCCCTGGCCCGCGAGAACCTGGAACTGACGGTCGCCGCCACCCTCCAGGCCTCCGCCCTCCACACCGCGCCGCGCCAGTCCGACGAGGCCCTGGCCCGCTGGGACGCGGCCATGGACACCGTCTCGGACGCCGCCCACACCGCGTACCGCAAGCTCGTCGAGGACCCGGACCTGCCGACGTACTTCCTCGCCTCGACCCCGGTCGACCAGCTCGCCGACCTGCACCTGGGCTCGCGGCCCTCCCGCCGCCCCGGCTCGGGCGTCTCCCTCGACGGCCTGCGGGCCATCCCGTGGGTCTTCGGCTGGACCCAGTCCCGGCAGATCGTCCCCGGCTGGTTCGGCGTCGGCTCCGGCCTCAAGGCCCTCCGTGAGGCCGGCCTCGACCCGGTCCTCGGCGAGATGTACGAGCAGTGGCACTTCTTCCGCAACTTCCTCTCCAACGTCGAGATGACGCTCGCGAAGACCGACCTGCGGATCGCCCGCCACTACGTCGACACCCTGGTCCCCGACGACCTCAAGCACGTCTTCGACACCATCGAGGCCGAGCACGCACTGACCGTCGCCGAGGTCCTCAAGGTCACCGGCGGCGAGAAGCTCCTGGACTCCAACCCGGTCCTCCAGCAGACCTTCGCCATCCGCGACGCCTACCTGGACCCGATCTCCTACCTCCAGGTCGCCCTCCTGGCCCGCCAGCGCGGTGCCGCCGAGCGCGGCGAGGACCCGGACCCGCTGCTCGCACGGGCCCTGCTCCTCACCGTGAACGGTGTCGCGGCGGGCCTCCGCAACACCGGCTGACGCGCCTGCCCGCACGCACGACAGAGCCCCCGCCGGGGATCCGGCGGGGGCTCCGTCATGACGGGGTACGTCAGCCCTGCTGCCCGGCCTTGCGGCGGCGGGTCACCAGGAACGCGCCGACACCCGCGAGGGCCACGGCGACGGCGGCGAGCACGCCGACGGGGGCGCTGGAGCCGGTCTCGGCGAGGTCGCCGTCCTTGCTGTCGGTGCCGCCCGTGCCGGTCTCACCCGCGGGGGCGGACGCGGACGGCGACTCGGTGCCACCGGGGGTCTCCGAGGCACCGGGGGTCTCCGACGGAGCGGGCGACTCGGTCCCGGGGGTCTCCGTGCCGGGCGTCTCGGTACCAGGGGTCTCGGTACCGGGCGTCTCGGTCGTCGGCGTGTCCGTCGGCGTCGGCGCGCTGGTGCTCGGCGTGCCGGTCGGGGTCGGCTTCACGGTCGCCGGGCAGGTGTGCGAGAGGTTGAAGAACCCCTGCGAGACCTCACCGGAGACCTCCGCGACCGCGGAGGTCAGCTCGGCACCCGGCGCGGAGGCCACGTACGCGTGGTCGTCCTTCGGCGGACCGAACTTGGTGATGACGATCGGGTCGCCGTTGTCGAAGGTCACCGTCAGCTTGGTGAACACCGCACTGTTGCCGGGAATGACGAAGTGCCAGCCGTCCTGGTCGGCCGGAATGGTCTTGCACTCCCCGGGCTTGCCGAACTCGGCGGCGGTCACGGGAACCGTCTGGTGCAGCGGGAGCGGCTTGGGGCCTTCCGAGGCGGAGGCCACCGGGGCCAGGACGAGGGAACCTGCCATGGCCGCGACAAGTGCGGCGGCAGGGATGAGAGAACGTCGCATGTGCAGTCGTCCATCTATGGGATGAGGGATGCCGTGGGGGGTGGCAGGGGGGCAGCCTATCCGTCGCTTCAAGTCATCCTTAAGGCAGAGGTCGATAACGATCCCGCCGGGAAATTGGTGGAATCAGGCCACAACCCTCAGGCGCCCTCAACCACTCTCAGAGCGCGAAGAACGCCGCCACGAGCAACGCCCCGCCCACCCCCGCCGCCGACCACGCCGCCCTCGGCAGCCGCAGACCGCCCCCGATCAGCGGCGCCGCCAGCAACAACGCCCCGCCCAGCGGCAGCCACGCGTGCAGACCACCGCCCCAGCCCGTCCGCACGCCCTCGTCCGTACCCGGCTTCACCACCACCGGGATCGTCGCGCCCTGCTCCGCCGCCACCGAACGCGCGATCGTCAGCGTCCGGCGCGTCGAGGAGGCGTCCTCCGGGGCGTAGCGGCCGCTGCACGTGTCGTCGGTGCACCCGGTCACCGTCAGCGTGCCGTGCTCCCGCCCCTTGGCGAGCAGAACGTGCTGGGCCGAGTTCCAGGAGGCCCAGGCGCCCGCGACGACGAGAAGAAGGGCGACCAGGGCCATGGCGGCGTTACGGACGTGCGTCATGACCCGCGATCGTACAGTCGTACGTTCCGGAGACCAGGCCTCCTAGGAGTTGTACGCCGACTGGGCCCGCTCCAGACCCTCCGCCACCAGGCACTCCACCGAGTCCGCCGCCCGGTCCACGAACCAGTCCAGGTCCTTGCGCTCCGTCGACGAGAAGTCCTTCAGGACGAAGTCCGCCACCTGCATCCGGCCCGGCGGACGCCCGATCCCGCACCGCACCCGGTGGTACTCCGCACCCATCGCCTTCGTCATCGACTTCAGACCGTTGTGCCCGTTGTCGCCGCCGCCGATCTTCAGCCGCAGCACCGAGTAGTCGATGTCCAGCTCGTCGTGGACCGCCACGATGTTCGCCGTCGGCACCTTGTAGAAGTCGCGCAACGCCGTCACCGGGCCACCCGACAGGTTCATGTACGACATCGGCTTCGCCAGGATCACCCGACGGCTCGCGGGTCCCGGCGGACCCATCCGGCCCTCCACGACCTGCGCCTGCGCCTTCCCCGCCCGCTTGAACGAGCCCCGCATCCGCTCGGCGAGCAGGTCCACCACCATGAACCCGATGTTGTGCCGGTTGGCCGCGTACTCGGGCCCGGGATTGCCGAGGCCGACGATCAGCCAGGGCGCGTTCGCGTCGTCGGTCATCCGATCCACGTCTCCTCGTCCAGATGTCCAGATGTCCAGATGTTCAGGTACGTCCAGATACGAAAAACGGGGTGACGGGCCGTGCGGCCCATCACCCCGTCACGTCAAGCAGAGCCTACGGCTCAGGCCTCGGCGCCCTCGGCGGCCTCGGTCTCGGCCTCGGCGGCCGGCTCCTCGGCCTGCGCGGCCAGGACCTGGAGGACGACGGCGTCGGCGTCGGTCACCAGGGTCGAGCCCTTCGGGAGGGCGATGTCCTTGGCGAGGACGGAGGCACCGGCCTCCAGGCCCTCGACGGAGACCGTGACGGACTCGGGGAGGTGGGTGGCCTCGGCCTCGATGGAGAGGGTGTTGAGCACGTGCTCCAGCAGGTTGCCACCGGCGGCGAGCTCGCCCTCGGCCTGCACGGGGATCTCGACGGTGACCTTCTCGCCACGCTTCACGAGGAGCAGGTCGACGTGGACGAGGAAGCCCTTGATGGCGTCACGCTGGACGGCCTTCGGGATCGCCAGCTCGTTCTTGCCGTCGATGTCCAGGGACAGCAGGACGTTCGGCGTACGCAGGGCCAGGGCCAGGTCGTGGGCCGGGAGGGTCACGTGCGCCGGCTCGGAGCCGTGGCCGTAGACGACGGCGGGAACCTGGGAGTTGCGGCGGATCGCGCGGGCGGCGCCCTTGCCGAACTCGGTACGGACGGCAGCGGCGAGCTTGACCTCGGACATGGTGCACTCCTCGTAGAAAGGTGACGAAAAATCTGGGTCACCCGGCCACGACTGGCGATGGCCTGCTACGAAGAGCGCGTCGATAACGGACCGCCGTGACCCTGTACATCCGTACGGGTACGGCCTCCCTCGCCGAGCAACTACGGCAGTCTACCGGCCCACCGCCCTACCACCCAATTCGATCACTCAAACACGGCGGAGGGCCGCTCCCCCGAACGGGGAAACGGCCCTCATGCCTCATGCCTCATGCCTACCGAGCCACGGCTCAGTGCTCCTCGAAGAGGCTCGTCACCGAACCGTCCTCGAACACCTCACGCACCGCACGCGCGATCGTCGGCGCGATCGACAGCACCGTGATCTTGTCCAGCTCCAGCGCACCCGGCACCGGCAGCGTGTCCGTGAACACGAACTCGCTCACCTTGGAGTTCTTCAGGCGGTCCGCCGCCGGACCCGACAGGATGCCGTGCGTGGCCGTCACGATGACGTCCTCCGCGCCGTGCGCGAACAGCGCGTCCGCCGCGGCGCAGATCGTGCCGCCGGTGTCGACCATGTCGTCCACCAGGACACAGACGCGGCCCTTCACGTCACCGACGACCTCGTGCACGGTGACCTGGTTGGCGACGTCCTTGTCACGACGCTTGTGCACGATCGCCAGCGGCGCGTCCAGACGGTCGCACCAGCGGTCGGCGACCCGCACGCGGCCCGCGTCCGGGGAGACGATCGTCAGCTTCGAGCGGTCGACCTTCGCACCCACGTAGTCCGCCAGCACCGGCAGCGCCGACAGGTGGTCCACCGGGCCGTCGAAGAAGCCCTGGATCTGGTCCGTGTGCAGGTCCACCGTCAGGATGCGGTCCGCGCCGGCCGTCTTCAGCATGTCCGCGACCAGACGCGCCGAGATCGGCTCACGGCCGCGGTGCTTCTTGTCCTGACGGGCATAGCCGTACGACGGGATGATCACGGTGATGCTCCGGGCCGAGGCCCGCTTCAGAGCATCGATCATGATCAGCTGCTCCATGATCCACTTGTTGATCGGAGCCGTGTGGCTCTGGATCAGGAAGCAGTCCGCGCCACGGGCCGACTCCTGGAAGCGGACGTAGATCTCACCGTTGGCGAAGTCGAACGCCTTGGTCGGAACGAGGCCGACGCCCAGCTGGTGCGCGACCTCCTCGGCCAGCTCGGGGTGGGCGCGGCCGGAGAAGAGCATCAGCTTCTTCTCGCCGGTCGTCTTGATCCCGGTCACAGCACTGTCTCCTCAGACGTGTTGTCTGGCCGCCAACCACGAGCTGTCGTGCGCGTGTGCGAGCCAGCCGAATTTGTGTGCACGTATCACGGTACGCCGAGTTCGACGTACCCGTTTCCGGTCAGCTTTCGCCGGCGGAGTCCTCCGATGCGGCCTGAGCGGCCTGCGCGGCAGCGCTGCCGGGACGCTTCCTGGCCACCCAACCCTCGATATTCCGCTGCTGGCCCCGGGCGACGGCGAGCGAACCGGCCGGCACATCCTTCGTGATCACGGACCCCGCGGCGGTGTACGCGCCGTCCCCGATCGTGATGGGAGCCACAAACATGTTGTCCGACCCGGTCCGGCAGTGCGACCCGATCGTGGTGTGGTGCTTCGCCTCGCCGTCGTAGTTCACGAAGACGCTCGCCGCGCCGATGTTCGTGTACTCGCCGATCGTGGCGTCGCCCACGTACGACAGATGGGGGACCTTGGTGCCCTCGCCGACCGTCGCGTTCTTCATCTCGACGTACGTGCCGGCCTTGGACTTCCGGCCGAGGTTCGTGCCCGGACGGAGGTACGCGAACGGCCCCACGGAGGCGCTCTCGCCGATCACGGCGGAGTCGGCGACGGTGTTGTCCACCCGGGCGCCCTTCTCGACGCGGGTGTCCTTCAGGCGGGTGTTCGGGCCGACCACGGCGTCCTCGCCGATGTGCGTCGCCCCGAGGAGCTGCGTACCGGGCAGGACGACGGCGTCGGCCTCGAAGGTCACGGTGACGTCCACGAACACGGACGCGGGGTCGACCACGGTCACACCGGCGAGCATGGCCCGCTCGATCAGCCGCCGGTTCAGCAGGGCGCGGGCCTCGGCGAGCTGCACGCGATTGTTGATCCCGAGGATCTCGCGATGGTCGCCGGCGACGGAGGCGCCGACGCGGTGCCCCGCCTCGCGCAGGATGGACAGCACGTCGGTGAGGTACTCCTCGCCCTGGCTGTTGTCCGTCCGGACCTTGCCGAGGGCGTCGGCGAGCAGCTGCCCGTCGAAGGCGAACACGCCGGAGTTGATCTCGCGGATGGCGAGCTGCGCGGGGGAGGCGTCCTTGTGCTCGACGATCTCGGTCACGGCCCCGGTCGCCGGGTCCCGCACGATCCGCCCGTACCCGGTGGAGTCCGGGACCTCGGCGCTCAGCACGGTGACGGCGTTGCCGTCGGCGGCGTGGGTGTCGGCGAGCGACGTGAGCGTCTCGCCGGAGAGCAGCGGCGTGTCGCCGCAGACGACGACGACGGTCCCCTCGGGGGCCGCGCCCAGCTCCTCGAGAGCCATCCGCACCGCGTGCCCGGTGCCGTTCTGCTCCTCCTGGACGGCGGTCCGGGTCCCCGCGTAGTGGGTGTCGAGGTGACCCTTCACCTGCTCGCGTGCGTGCCCGACGACCACGACGAGGTGCTCGGGCTCCAGCTCCCGGGCGGCGGACACGACATGCCCGACGAGCGACCGCCCGGCGATCTCATGGAGGACCTTGGGGGTCTTCGACTTCATGCGGGTGCCCTCACCCGCTGCGAGGACGACGACGGCTGCCGGGCGATTGGCGCTCACGGGAATGCCCTTCGGCTTTGGGTGGTGGACGCACGAAGGATACCGGGGGGCAAGGGGGCGGACATGAGTGCGGGTCCTGACCTGGACGGTCAGGACCCGAACCTGTGGGCTCCCGGAGAAGGATTCGAACCCTCATTCAATGGACCAAAACCATTTGTCCTGCCCTTAGACGATCCGGGATGGTTCGCCCCCTATGTCTGATTTCCCGTCTTGGGAGTTCGGACCGCCCCTACTATGCCGCACCAGGCGCCCTCGATGCGACGGTACAGATCGGCGCTCCCGAGGATTTGGATCACGAGACAGCCGTGATACCCGTCGTTCACGTTCTTGCGGTTGGTCCGGGGGTTGTGGCGCTTGAGAGTCGTCTTGTTGAACGTCGAGGAGTCGACACCGACGAGAGTGCTCCAGTACTGCTCGGCGCGAGCCGCGTCGGCGGACTCGTGGATCATCACGTAGTACTTCCGCCTCGCGGGGTCGATGCCGAGAAGGTCCAGCCAGGCGGTGAACACCTGGATCATCCCGGGGTCGCTGTTCACGAACGTCACGCGCTCTCGGCGGGCGTGAGGCTTGTCCTTCGTGCCCTCTGCCCAGTAGAGGCCGACGCCCAGCAGGAAGAGCTCGCGCTCCGACATGGCCCCGACCTCCTCGGTCGCCGCTCGCTTGGCGGCTTGGCGCTCCTCCTCACGCCTGCGCATGATCGGTTCCCAACCCCTTCGGGCGATCTCGGAAGCCTCCTCGCGAGAGCGTTTCCGTTCCGGCTTCGGCAGGTCCCGTACCCACAGGGAGATCGAGCTCTTCGAGCAGCCCAGTTCCACCTGGATCTGGTCGTAGGTCATGCCCTGGAGGCGGAGCTCCCTCGCTCGGTCCCGGAGGTCGTCCTTCGCGTTCGGGCGTTTCGTCCACTCCGGTGGAGGCTCTCCTTCGAGCAGGCGGTTGAGGATGTCGTTGTTGTCGACGTGGAGACGGTCTCGGATCTGGCGGCGGCTGAGGCCCTCGCGACGGAGGGCGATCGCCTGTTCGCGCAGGTTCTCGAAGTCCGCGTACTTGTTGGTGGCGGCTGTCATACGAACACCATCGTCCGGAATGCGGACGTCCGGGTCGAAAGCCTGGGCGATTCAACAGTTCGGGGGACTGGTGTCCAAAGCGTTGACGCAGGGGCGCGCCCGTAGGGTGGTGGGTATGACCGCGACGGGGGCAGACCGGGGCGCCGTGGGCGCCGGGACATGGTGGTGGGGGAGACGGCGGAGTGCCGTTCTCGATGTGGGGCTTGCGCTCGTGTCCGCCGTCGAGTGTGCGATCGAGGGGATCGGGTTCGCCGAGCAGGCTTCGGTGCCCGTGCCTGTCGGGGTGGTGTTCGGGCTCCTCGTCGGGTCCGTGCTGCTCGTGCGGCGGCGGTGGCCCATCGTGGTCGTGCTCGTGTCGATCGCCGTCGCGCCCGCCGAGATGGGCTTCCTCATGGGGATCGTCGGGCTGTACTCGCTCGCCGCCTCCGAGGTGCCCCGGCGGATCACCGCCCTGCTCGCCGGGATGTCGACGGTCGCCGTGTTCGTCGTGACCGCGGTGCGGATGCGGCAGGACGTCGCCCAGGCCGACGTCGGGCAGCCGGACATCGACCCCAGCGGCTGGTACGTGCCGGTCGTCGCGCTCTTCATGACCCTCGGGCTCAACGCGCCGCCGCTCCTCTTCGGCCTCTACATAGGGGCGCGCCGCCGGCTCATGGAGAGCCTGCGGGAGCGGGCGGACAGTCTGGAGCAGGAGTTGTCGTTGCTCGCGGACCGGGCGGAGCAGCGGGCGCAGTGGGCGCGGCAGGAGGAGCGGACGCGGATCGCCCGTGAGATGCATGACGTGGTGGCGCACCGGGTGTCGTTGATGGTGGTGCACGCGGCGGCGTTGCAGGCGGTGGCGTTGAAGGATCCGCAGAAGGCCGTGCGGAACGCTGCTCTGGTGGGGGACATGGGGCGGCAGGCGTTGACGGAGTTGCGGGAGATGCTGGGGGTGCTGCGGGAGGGGGCTGTGCCGGTGGCGCCCGCTCCCGTGCCGTTGGCGGCCGTCGGGCGGGCCGCGGCCGCCGCGGCGGAGGCCGCTGCGGAGGACGGGCCCTGTCTGGACGCGTTGGAGGGGCTGTGCGAGCAGTCCCGGCTCGCGGGGGCGGTGGTGGAGTTCGTCGTGATCGGTGACGCGCGGGCCTATCCGCCGGAGGTGGAGCGGACGGCGTATCGGGTGGTGCAGGAGGCGTTGACCAACGTCCACAAGCACGCCGCGGGTGCCGAGGTCGTGGTGCGGCTGGCGCATCGGGAGTCCGAGGTCGCGATGCAGGTGGAGAACGGTCCGTGTCCTTCGGACGCGGGTGTCGCGGACGTACGGCTGCCGAGTGGTGGGAACGGGCTGGTCGGCATGCGGGAGCGTGTGCTGCGGCTCGGTGGGGTGTTCGTCTCGGGGGCGACCGACGCGGGCGGGTTCAAGGTGTCGGCGGTGCTGCCGACGGTCATCCCGCCGTCAGGCGGGTCGGCTGCGCGCCCGTGACGAGGGTGGAGAGCGCCGCGTCGATGTCCTTGCCGAGGTACCAGTCGCCCGCGTGGTCGAGGCTGTAGACGCGTCCCTCCATGTCCATGGCGAGGATCGCCTGGTGGTCGCCCTCCTTGCCGAGCGGTGCGAGTTCCGTGTCCAGGGCTCGGCCGAGGTCGGCGAGGGTGCGGGAGAGGTGGAGTCCGGCGAGGGGGTCGAAGTGGATGGCCGCGGGTGCTATCTGGCGTCCGTGGCCGGGCGCGGTGATCCGCAGGCCGCCGAATTCGGCCCAGGCCTCGACGACGGCGGGGAAGACGCTGTGCCGGTGTCCGGCGGGGGAGAGGTGGGCGCGGAGGGTGTCGGCCCATTCTTCGGCGAGCTTGATGTCCCAGCGGCCGGGCTGCCAGCCGGCCTCGCGGAGGGCGGCGTCGACGTTCACCGGGAACCGGGTGGTGCTGAGGTGGTCGGGCATGGGGGTGCGGTCAGCCGTTCTCGACAGGCGTGGTGGGGTCGACGGTGCGGACGCCGAAGTGGGCGAGCATCGCCGTACAGGAGCGGCAGGGTGCGGCGTAGCTGCCGTGCAGGGGGTCGCCGTCCTCGCGGATGTGCCGTGCGGTGAGCTTGGCGTGTTTGAGGGAGCGGCGGGCTTCGCCGGGGGTGAGCGGTTTGCGTTGGGCGCGTTTGGAGCGGGTGTTCTCGGCGGCGGTGAGGTGCCGGGAGAGCAGGATCGCTTCGGGGCAGCGGCCGGTGAAGCGTTCGCGCTGGCCGCTGGTGAGGGTGTCCAGGAAGTCCTGGACGAGGGCGTGCAGGGCGGGCGGCCGGTCGCCGCGGCCGGCCGTGCAGGTGAGGGTCGTCTCGCCGCGCACGGAGAGGGCGGCCCCGACGGTGGGGAGGATGCCGTCGCGGCGTTGACGCAGTAACGGCGCGCGGGTGGCGTCGGCGTCGCTGCTCCAGTTGAGGCGTGGGTCACCCTGTGTGGGCGTCGGTGCTGTGTGCATGGTGCTGGTCTTCCCCTCCTGCAATCCCCCGAGTTGCGTGGACAGCCTGCCAAATAGGGAGCCATATGGGGAAGCTGGGGCGCTGAAACGCGGCTTCGGTGTGTCGTAATCATGGTGCTCCTGTCATGGCGTCGTGACAGTTGGTCACCGTCGGATCGGGCCGGTTCGGGCTCTTGTGGCAGCGCATAGGCTGTGCGGCATCAGTCAGGAGCAGCCAGCGGCTGCGGGTAGTAGCAGTCAGCGACGCCAGTGCAGGGGGCAACCGCCATGACGACAGGTCGGCTCGGGCAGGACACCGCGCCACCGAACGCGGCCTATGCCGGGCAGGTCGTGCACTTCCCGGACCCGGTCCGGGCCTCCCGTCACCCGAGAGGGGTGCGGGTGGACGAGTTCGGTCATCCGGATTTCTCGCCGTACGCGCGCGCGGCGGCGGAGATCGCCGACCCGCCGCAGGGTTTCGGCGTGGACGAGCTGCGGCTCACGGACTACGTGTCGGCGAATGCGGCGATGGCGGCGACCGGTCATGAGCTGTGGGACACGATTCCGTCGGTGGCGACGCCGCACGGCTGGACCTGGCATCACGTGGCGCGCAGTCGTCGGATGGAGTTGGTTCCGGTCGAGGTGAAGGCCTTGCTGCGTCATCACGGCGGGGTGGCGACGGCGGCCGTGGACCACGCGAAGCGGGGCACGCGTCCGTTGCAGGAGACCCGGCCGGCGCACTTCGGGCTGCCGAAGGGTCTGGTGTCGGTGTCGGAGCAGCAGCTCCAGGGTGTCGAGGAGGATCTCGGTTACCGGCTTCCGGGTGCGTACCGGTCGTTCCTGCGGGCGGCGGGCGGTTGTGCTCCGGTGGGTGCGGCGCTCGACGCGGAGCTGGGGCTCCTGGTCGACCAGCCGTTCTTCACGGTGCGGGAGGAGGCGGGGGTCAATGACCTCGTCTATGTCAACAAGTGTCTCCGTGACCATCTGACCAAGGACTATCTGGGCGTGGCGTTCGTCCAGGGCGGTCTGATCGCGCTGAAGGTGCGGGGTGAGGGGGTCGGTTCGGTGTGGTTCTGCGCGTACGACGACGCCCGGGACTCCGGCGAGGTGGCGGCGGGCTGGTCGGTTGGTGAGCGGGTGGAGCGGCTGCTGCTGCCCTGTGGTGCGGACTTCGACGCGTTTCTGCAGCGGCTCGCGGGTAATCCGCCGGAGCTGGAGACGGTGGCGAACCTGATGGTGGACGGTGGCTTCGCGCGTGCGGTGCCGGTCGTCCCGGTGGGGGAGTGAGTGGGCTGTGGTGACGTTCGCGCAGGCGCAGGAGCGCGCCGAGGAATGGATCAACGGCGACCTGCCGTCGTATCAGCACCGTGAGGTGCGGGTGCGGGAGTTCGAGCTGGGGTTCGTGGTGTGGGCGGAGGACCGCGAGGGCGGTCCGACGTCGGACGGCGGGCGTCAGCGGCTTGTGATCGCCCGGGACAGTGGTGAGGCGACGTTGTGGCCGGGGTTGCCGGTGGGTGAGGTGATCCGCCGGTACGAGGAGGAGTACGGGGCTTCGGAGGAGGTTCCGGCGCAGGCGGCGGTGCCGGCGGCCCGGATCGATCTGAACCAGACGTCGTTCCTGCTGAGTCCGCCGGAGTGGCTGCAGGACGCGGCGGACCGGATCGGGCTGCCGAAGCAGCCGAACGCGTCGCAGGAGAGCGGGAGTTCGTCGGCTTCGTTGGACGACGTGTCGGCGCCGGTGGCGGCGGCGGAGACGGGGCCTTCGGCTTCGGTCGCTTCGTCGTCCTCCGCGTCGGAGGGTGCGGGGGTGTCCGCGGTGGCGGGTGCCGTCGCGTACGAGCCGACCGCGATGGACGGGGTTCCGGCGGAGACGCCGGGCGCGGGTGCGGCTTCGGCCCCTGCGGCTCCTGTGGCTCCGGTGGCTCCGGTGGTGCCGGCTCCGGTTGCTCCGGTGGCGCCTCCGGCTTCGCCCTCGGCGGCGCCCGCGCCCGTCTCCGTACCCGCGTCGACTCCGCCGCCCGCGCCGAGTCCGTGGGCCGATGCCAACGCGAGTTCCGGTGGTGCGGACGGCGCGGTGCCGTTGCCCGCGACCGTGTTCGCGCCTGCGTTGTCGGGGGCGGACGACGAGGACACCCCGCCGCCGCAGGTGGGCGCCGACGCGCCGACCGCCCTGATGAAGGGCGGCAGCGCGCTGCCGCCGACCGCCGTGGCGCCCCGGCTCGACCCGTCCGCGCCGCCGCCGGGCGGTGCTCCTGCGGGTGTTGCTCCGGCGGGCCCGCCCGTGCCGAATGCGTCGCCCGTGCCGAACGCGTCGCCCGCGCCTCCGCAGGCCGCCGGTCCCGGTGCGCCGCCGCCGCCCGCGCCCGCGCCCTCGGCGCCGGCCGCCCGGGACATCGCGGACGCGGCGACCAGCAAGGCCGCGCTGCCGCCGAAGAGCGGCCGCGGCCCGGCGGCCCCTCCGCCGCCGCCGGGAGCTCCGGGTGTCCCGGGTGGGTCGTCGGGTGCGGGGGCGTACATCCCCACGCAGCTGGTGTCGCAGCTCGGGCCCGACGGCCCCAAGCCGCCCGCGCAGCCGGGTCCGCCCGGTCCGCCGCCCGCGCCCGCCCCGCCCGGTCCGCCGACGCCGCCGCAGCCCGTGCACCACGCGGCGACGATGCTGGCGCATCCGAGCCAGGGCGGTCCGGCCGCGCCTCCGCCGCCCCCGCCGCCGCCGGGTATGCCGGGTGCGCCCGGTACGCCCGCGGGCGGTATCGAGCACGCCGCGACGATGCTGGCCCACCCGGGTCCGGCCGGTCCGACGGCGCCGCAGCCCCCGGGGCCGCCGGCTCCGCCGCCGCCGCTGCACGGCGGTCACGTGTCGCCGCCGGCGCCGGGTCCCGTGCCCGGGGCCGTACCCCCCGGGGCCGTACCCCCCGGGGCCGTACCCCCCGCGTACGGGTATCCGCAGCCGACGGGTCAGCCGACGGTCGGTCCGGGCTACCAGGCGGTGCTGCGGTATCGCGCGCCCGACGGTTCCGAGGCGCAGATCATCCGGCGTTCGGCGCCGGGCACCCCGCATCCGGAGTGGCAGATCCTGCACGAGCTGCGCGCGATGAACGTGCCGCCGCAGCAGGTGCTCGAACTGCACACGGAGCTGGAGTCCTGTGAGCTGCCGGGTGGTTACTGCGCGCGGATGATCAGGGAGACCTGGCCGCAGGCGCGGATCACCAGCATCGCCCCGTACGGCCGTGATCACGCGGGCCGTCAGCAGGGCATGCGGCAACTCCTCACCCATCAGGGCGAGTTGCACCAGGTCGCGGACGGTCCGGCGCGGCCGGCGCCGGTGCGTGCGCCGCTGCCGCAGGTGCAGCCCGCGCCGCCGGTTCCGCCGGAGGCGATCGCGCAGGAGCTGGCCGGGGCGTTCGGTCCCGGCATCCTCCGCTTCGACCAGCGCGCCGTGTCGCGGCAGGGCGTGCCGGAGGTGGTGGCGCGCACGCTGGTGTGGGCGGGTCTGCCCGCGGACTTCGGGCCGTTCTTCTGGGCGCAGCCCGCGGTGCCGGTGGTGCCGACGCTGGCGGAGCTGGCGGCGCAGCGGCAGGTTCCGGCGGCGCCGGACGCGAGTTCGTACCTCGTCCTGGGGTCGGACTTCGGCCGGGCGCTCTGTGTCCAGTACGGGACCGCGCACATCGTGGCGGTGCCGGTGGAGGCCGGTCCGGGCGGGCAGTCGGTGCCGCCGCAGTTCGTGAACACCGGGCTGCCGGAGTTCACGCGCGCGATGGCGCTGCTCGGCCGGATGTGGCGGCTGCGGTTCGGGCTGAACCCCGAGCAGGCGGGCCGCTGGACGGTCGACTTCCAGGCGCAGTTGGCGATGCTGGACCCGGCGGCGCTGTCGTCGCCGGAGAACTGGTGGTCGGTGCTGCTGGAGCAGATGTGGGACGGGCTTCTGTAGAAGGTGGGGCCGGGGTTTCCCGCTGACGCCGTTGGACAGACTCTGCTGGACAGAATGTGATGAAAGGCGCTCGACGTGTATGCACGTTGGGCGTCTTTTGTCCGTTCTGATGCAGCATCCTGGACGTTCGGGTCGGGTCAGAGGAAGGGGCGCCAGGGGATGAGTTTCGCTGTCGGACGGGGGCGTGGGTATCGCCCCGAGCAGGTCGACCGCTACCTGGCCGCGCTTTCGGAGGACCGTGACGGCGCCTGGGAGCGGGCCGCGCGGCTCACCGTCCTCGCGAAGGAGATGGAGGCCGAGGCGGCCCGGCTGCGCGCGGCCGTGGAGGCGCTGACGCCGCACCGGTACGAGGTCCTCGGTGACCGGGCGGGGAAGATCCTGGAGCTGGCGGAGCTGGAGGACGAGACGCTCGTACGGGCCGCCGAGGCGGAGGCGCAGTCCCTCGCGGAGGCGGCGGAGGCGGCGGGCCGGGAGGCGGCGGAGGCGGCGCGGGCGTACGCGGAGGGCGTCCGGGCGGCGGCCGACGCGGCGGCGGGCGCGACCCTGGCGACGGCGCGGGCGCGGGCCGAGGAGCTGACGGCGGAGGCGCGGCGCGAGGCGGAGGAACGGCTGACCGGGGCGCGGGAGGCCTTCGAGGAGACCGAGCGGCGCGCGGCGGATCTCCTCGCGGAGCAGGGCGCGGAGCAGACTGCCGTACGGGAGGAGGCGGAGCGTACGGCGGAGGGCCGGGCGGCCGCCCAGGACGCCCACCACGAGGAGCTGACCGCCGCCGCGGAGGCGAGGCTCGCGGAGGCGCGGCGGTCGCTGGCGGAGACCGAGGAGCAGGCCCGGCACGGCCGGGAGGACGCGGAGGCGAGGGCGGCCGAACTCCTCGCGGAGGCCCGGATGAAGGCGGAGCGCGTCGAGCGGGAGACGGAACGGGTGCTGCGGGAGCACGAGGAGGCCCGGGACGAGATCCACGGCCACATGGACCACATCCGCGACTCGCTGGCGGCGCTGACGGGAAGGGTGGGACCTGACCGGGCACAGGACCCGGACGAGGCTTCGGAGGCGGAGCAGGCTCAGGACCTGGACCAGGCTTCGGAGGCGGAGCAGGCTCAGGACCCGGACCAGGCTTCGGACGAGGAGTAGGAGGGGGCGGGGCCCGCGTATCGCAGCCGGACGAGGCCACCAAGGGCCCCGCTTCCCGTAAGCCTCGTACCCGGCGGGGCGCCTGGCGGCAGCCGGTGACGGGCGGACGTCGCCCGTCCGCTACCCTCCCGATTCCCAGGGGAGGGAACAAGTAAATGAACCACGCACGCACGCGCGGCCGCCGTCTCGCGGCCGTCGCCGTCACCATCGTCCTCGCCGCCACGGGCGGCACGCTCACCACACTCCCGGCCACGGCCGCGCCCGCGCCGGGGGCCGCGCAGGAGGACCAGCAGACGGTGGTGCCGTACCCGAAGGGGTACGTGGACGTCCTCGGCGGAGGCACCGCAGGCTTCTTCACCCACGCCGTGCAGACGCGCACGATCAGCTGGACCCGGTACGCGGACGGTGTCACGACGGCGGTCATCGAGGGCCAGTACTCGCCCACGGGCACGGGCGCGTACGCCGTCGACGCGTCGGACGTCCTGGTGACCGGGGACCACGCGTCGGACATGCGGCAGTCCCGGGTGTTGACGGTCCGCGACCTGGCCTCCGGGGCGGCGCCGTACGTCGTCGACCTCGCCACGCTGGAGAAGGACGGCGCGACCTATCACTACCGGGGTGCCGTCGGCGGCACGCTCATCGTCGCCGTACGCAAGGCGGACGGCACCGTCGAGGGCCGGCTGCTCGTCCCCGGGCCGGGGGCCCCGCAGGAGCGGGTGATCGCCGGCCTGCCCGCCGACCAGGCCCTCTTCACCGTCGTGGATCAGGGCGGCCCCACGTCCGGCTCCGCCCTGCTGTACGTGCTGGCGGGTCCGGCGGACGCCCGCCGCTCCACCCGGGCGGTCCTGGACATCGCGTCCGGCACGGTCACCGACGCCGTCCCGGTGCCCGCCTCCCGCGACCATCGCTCGCCCGGGGCCGTGTCGGCATCGCACGTCGCCTGGGCCGACCCGACGGGGTACTACGTGTCCGTCGGCCCCCGGGGCTCCGACAGCATGCGGACGACCACCGTCCCCAGCTACTACAAGTACGGTCTGGTCGGGGAGTGGCTGGTCTTCGGTGCCGGCGGCGCGGACGGGTCCCGGCTGTTCGCGGAGCGGGCCGACGGTACCGACGGTACCGGCGGCACCGGCGGCTGGGTGCGGATCCTCGACCGCATGCACTCGATGGCCCCGGGCCCGGACGGCTCCCTGCTGGTCAGGGGCGGGACCCTCGCGCACGGCGAGGGGCTCTACCGCGTCACGGCAGGGGCGGAGGGCGCCCCGGTCGCCGAACTCGTCGCCTCCACAGGCGAACCGAGCTCCCTCGTGTTCGGCGGAGCCGACTTCCCCGCCACGATCGACTTCGACCGGGTGGACGGCGTCGCGCTCCGCTGGCGCCTGTCCCGGCCGGACGCGTACGCGCACGTCACCCTCACCCGCAGGACCGGCACCGGGAGAGTCGACTACGTCGAGCGCAGGGGCATGGAGGCCATGGGGGACGACGCCGTCGGCTTCCACTGGAACGGCGAGGACCTCGTCACCCCGGGGCGGCCCGCCCCGGCGGGCACGTACACCTGGACGTTCGAGGCGAAGCCGCGCGACGGGGTCGGTGAACCGGTCCGTGGCTCCGGCACGTTCACCGTCCGCCGTACCCCCGGCCTCCACGACTACGATGGCAACGGCGCGCCCGAACTGTTCGCGCTGGAGCGGAACGGCGGGCCGTTCAAGTCCGTCGACATCGTCCCCGGCACGCTCGAGACACCGCCCGACCTCCGGGAGAAGACGGTCATTCGCTGGGACGGCACCGAGCGGATGGAATCGTCGGGCAACCTCGCGGGGTCGCCCCTTGCCGACCTCGTGACCCGCGACCGGAGCGGCGTGCTCTGGCTGCACCGGGGCTCCGGCGACCGGCAGCGGCCGCTCCTCGACCGCGTGCGGGTCGGTGGCGGGTGGAACGCGTACGACCACCTGGCGGGCGGCAGCGACGTCACCGGCGACGGCCGGGCCGACCTCGTCGCCACCGACAAGACCGGCGTCCTCTGGCTCTACCCGGGCACCGGCGACACCACGTCCCCGTTCGGCACGCGCAAGCGGGTCGGCGGTGGCTGGGGGATCTACAACGACGTGACCGCGACCGGGAACCTCGCCGGAGGCCCGGCCGGTGACCTCCTCGCCCGGGACAGGGCCGGGGTGCTCTGGCTGTACCTCGGCAAGGGCGACGGCACCTTCGCGGCGCGCACGCGGGTCGGTGGCGGCTGGGGCGGGTTCGAGGAGCTGATCGGGATCGGCGACGTGAACGCCGACGGCCGTCAGGACCTCCTCGCCCGCGACGGGGCCGTGGTCTCTTACTACCTGGGCTCGGGCGACTGGAAGACCCCCTTCAGGGCCCGGCCTTGGCGCACCTCCACGACGCTGGGGACCGACCGCATCTTCTGACCCGCCGCCCGTCCCGCCGCCCGTCCCGCAGCCCGTCCCGCGGATTCCGTCCCGCGGACCCGGCCGACCGGCCGGTGCGGACCCGACCCACCTGGCCGGTGCGAACCGGCCCCACTCATTCATCACCCAGGGAAAAGAACCCGTACGTGAATCACGCGTATCCCCGCGGCCGCCGTCTCGCGGCCGTCGCCGTCACCATCGTCCTCGCCGCCACGGGCGGCACGCTCACCACACTCCCGGCCACGGCAGCGCCCGCGCCGGGGGCCACGCAGGAGGACCAGCAGCAGACCGCCGTGCGCTTCCCGCTCGACGCGGACGTCGTCGGCGCGGGACCGAGCGGCTTCCTGTCGAAGACCCGGGGCGGCACGCCGGAGTTCCGCTGGACCTGGTACGCGGACGGCTCGTCGATCGTGCTGCCCGGGGCCTACGCGATCGGCGGCGGCACGGACCTCGTCGTCACCGGCGACCAGTCCGGCGACTACACCAGCCGCCGGCTGAAGGTCCACGACCTGTCGACGCCCGCCACGGCCGCCGCGGCGCCGGTGGAGGTCGATCTCGACGCCCTCGGTGGCTACCACCTGACGGGCCTGGCCGGCTCCACCCTCCTTCTCACCCGGCAGGAAGACGGCATGTGGTCGCAGTACGCCGCAGCCCTCGGCAGCGGCACTCCGAAGCCCCGCGCCGTGCTCGCGCATCCCCAGTACGACTGCTTCTCGGGCAAGGAGGGCTGGGGCGGGACCGACACCGGTTCGGCGCTCTACCAGTGCTGGATCGGCAGTGAGCGGATGTCCACCCGGGTGGTCGTCGACTTCGCCACGGACTACGGGCCCATGTACCTGCAGATGGAGAACGAGTACGCCCAGGACGGCGCGATATCCGCCACCCACGTGGCCTGGCGCGAGATACGGCTGTCGGGGAACGGGATCGTGGCCCACCAGCGTGGCACGCACGGCGAGCGGTGGTTCCCGTCGGAACACCTGGACGACCCGCTGTACCTGGTCGGCAGCTGGATGGCGACCGGCCAGCAGGCCCACATCGACGCGTCGGCCGCGGGCGCCTCGGCGAGCGCGACCGTGCGGCCCTTCACCCTCCAGTCGATCGAGACCGGCGAGAAGTCCGTCGCCCTCACCGCGTTCTCCTCCGCCGTCGCCGGTCCCGGCGGCAGCATCCTGGTGCGCGGTGGCACCCCCGAGCACGGCGAGGGCCTGTACCGGATCTCGCCGCGCGCCGACGGCGGCAGGCCGGACGTCGAGCTGGTCGCCTCCACCGGTCAGACCACCGTCGTCACCCTCACCGGCTCGGACACCCCGAAGACGCTCTCCGCCGACCAGCTCGCGGGCGGCGTCGACTTCCGCTGGGACCTGTCGCGGGGCGACGCGGCCGTACGCGTCAGCCTGAAGCACGTCAGCGGCGGGAACGCGCTCACGCAGGAGTGGCCCGCCGACGCCGCCGACGGGGCCGCGCGCCGGGTCACCTGGCACTGGGACGGCAAGGACCCGGACCGAACGAACGGGCCGGGCCCGGCCCGCGCGGGCGAGTACGAGTGGGAGATCACCGTCCGGCCTGAGGAGGGCGTCGGCCCGGAGCTGGTCACCACCGGCCGGTTCACCGTGAACCGGCCCGCGGCGCCGCACGACTTCGACGGCGACGGAACGGCCGACCTGCTGGCCCGCGAGGCCGGCGGCACGCTGTGGTCCCTCCGGACCCTGCCCGCCGCGACGGGCGGTTCGGTCACATCGCTGGGCCGGTCGCGGGTCGGCGGCGGCTGGCAGGCCTACGACCGGGTCGAAACCGCCGGGAACATCGCGGGCACCACCGCCCCCGACGTCCTCGCCCGGGACACCGCCGGCGTCCTCTGGCTCTACCAGGGCACGAGCGACCGGGACACGACGCTCTCCGGCCGCACCCGGATCGGTGGCGGCTGGCAGGCGTACGACCGGCTCGCCGCCGGCAGCGACGTCACCGGCGACGGCCGCCCCGACCTCGTCGCCAGCGACAAGACCGGCGTCCTGTGGCTCTACCCCGGCACCGGGAACACCACCACCCCCTTCGCCGCCCGCAAGCGGATCGGCAGCGGCTGGGCCGTCTACAACGAGATCGCCGCCGTCGGGAACCTCGCCGGAGGCCCCGCCGGAGACCTCCTCGCCCGGGACACCGCCGGTGTCCTCTGGCTCTACCTCGGCAAGGGCGACGGCACATTCGCCGCCCGCACCCGGATCGGCGCCGGCTGGGGCGGATTCAAGGACCTCGTCGGCGTGGGAGACGCCGACGGCGACGGCCGCGCCGACCTGATCGCCTCGTCCGGCGGCGCCACCTTCTACGCCGGTACGGGCGACTGGAAGGCCCCCCTCAAGGGCGGCGTGAAGACCGACGTCACGAGCGGCGTCCCCTACAACACCGCCTTCTAGGCGTCCTGGCCGGCCACAGCACGCGGCCGCATCGTGGGGGTCGAGCCGGATCCACGGATCCGGCTTGACCCTCACGTTGCGTGAGGCCGGAGGGTGGACCACATGAGCGACTACTACAACGCGTTCGAGATGAGCCCCGTACCCACCCCCGGCCCGGACACCGTTCCGCCGGAGCCGTTCCACGGCATCTACGGAATGCCCGCGTTCGCGACGATCCCCACGAACGACCTGGACGCGTCGGTGGACTTCTGGGGGCGCGGGCTCGGGTTCTTCGAGCTGTTCAGGATCCCCGGCACGCTGGTGCATCTGCGCCGGTGGGCTTTCCAGGACGTGCTCCTCGTCGCGGAGGGGAACGTGCCCGAGCAGGCGCCGACGATGAGCCTCAGCTTCGCGTGCGTGCTCAGCCAGACCGAGCCCCTGGCCGAGGCCTGCCGAGCCCTGCGCCCGGACTCCGTCGACGGACCACGCGACACGCCCTGGAACACCCGCGACATCACCGTGATCACCCCCGAGAACGCCCGGATCATCCTCACCGCGGCGAAGCCCTTCGACCCGGACAGCCAGGAAGCACGGAACCTCGCGGCCATCGGGATCACCCCGCCGGGCGTCGACGACGGAGACGGCGACGGAGATGGCGACGGAGACGGAGATGGCGACGGAGACAATGGGGAGCATGCCTGATGCCACCGACGCCGACGCCGATGGCCTGACCGTCGGCCAGGTCTCGGCACGCCTGGGCGTGACCGTCCGCGCGCTGCACCACTGGGACGAGATCGGTCTGGCGCGGCCTTCGCTGCGCACGGCCGCCGGATACCGGCTCTACACCGCCGGTGACCTCGAACGACTGCACCGCATCGTCGTCTACCGGGAGATCGGCCTCGGCCTGGACCGGATCGGCGCCGTCCTCGACCACCCGGCCACCGACGTGCCCGGTGAACTGCGCGCCCAGCGCGCCCAGGTCGCCGAACGGATCGAACGCCTCCAGCGGCTCGGCGCCGGACTGGACCGGATGATCGACGCCCACGAACGCGGACTGCTGCTGACCGCCGAGCAGCAGGCGGCGATCTTCGGCCCCGACTGGGACCCGGACTCGCCCGCCCAAGCCCGCCGGCGCTACGGCGACACGACTCAATGGCGCCAGTACGCCGAACGCGCCGCCTCGCGCGGCCCGGAGGAATGGCAGGCCGTCGCCGACACCATGACCGACTTCGACCGCGCGCTCGGGGACGCGATGGACGCCGGCGTCGCACCCGGCAGCCCGGAGGCGAATCGACTCGTCGAACGGCACCGCGAGGTCTTCGGCTCGTACTTTCCCCTCACCCGGCAGATGCAGGTCTGCCTCGGCCGCATGTACGCGTCCGATCCGGGCTTCGCCGCCCACTACGACGGCATCCGCGCCGGCCTCGCCACGTGGTTCCGCCGCATCGTCGACGCCTCGGCGCGCGCCCACGGCATCGACCCGGACACCGCGACCTGGGAGTAGGGGGGCCGGGGGCGTGTCAGGGCAGGGCGCACTCGGCCCAGACCGTCTTCCCTGGGGCTCGGAGCCGGGGATGCCACCCCCAACGCGCGCTGAGCTCTTCCACCAGTCGCAACCCCCGGCCCCCGTCCGCCAGTTCCGGACCGGGGCCGGGGCCGGGGAGCTTTCCGGGCCGGGGCGGTACGCGCTCCGCCCTCGTGTCGCTCACCTCGATCCGCGCGACGGGCGGTTCGTCGGTGAGGCGCAGGGAGAGGTGGAAGTCCCGTCCCGGCACGTGCCCGTGCCGTACGGCGTTCGTCGCCAGCTCGGAGGCGACCACGACGACGGTCTCGTGCGCCCCGGTCCCGTACGGGACACCCCACTCGTCCAGCCGGACGGCGACGAGACGGCGCGCGAGCCGGGCGCCCCGGGCGGTCGACGTGAACCGCAGGGCGAAGACCCTGCTCCCCAAGTAAGGGGAGGCGCCGGAGAGTTGGGTGGTGTCGGTTGGGCTGAGGTTGTTGCTCGTCATGCCCCCCAAGCTCCTCTTCGTCGCGTAGCGTGACCAGTGGTGACGCGCTGACGCGACCGCCTTGTACGCGGGGTGTCGGTGCCGGTACGAGAGGTGGGGTGCGATGGCGGATGAGCAGGTGGAGCCCGAGGCCGATGAGGCGGAGGGCGGCGCCCAGGCGGCGGACAAGTCCGGGCGCGGTGTGGTGGCCGCGTTCGGGCAGAGTCTGAAGACGCTACGGACGCGGGCGGGGATGGAACGGGAGGAGTTCGGCAAGCGGCTGGGCTACTCGGCCTCCACCATCGCCTCGTTCGAGCAGGGGCGGAGAATTCCCCCGCCGCGCGCGATCGACCGCTGCGATGAAGTGCTGGACGCGGGCGGACTGTTGAGCGTGTGGAAGGACCAGCTGGAGAAGGCGCAGTATCCGGCGTTCTTCCAGGGGATGGCGCAGCTGGAGAAGAGGGCGATAGAGCTACTGGCGTACGACACGCTGGTGGTCAACGGTCTACTCCAGACCGAGGAGTACGGACGGACGATGATGGGCAATCGTCGTCCGCCGCTTGACGCGGAGACCATCGAGCAACGGGTGACCGCCCGATTGGCCCGGCAGGACATCTTCGACCGACGTCCTGAACCGCTGCTGAGCTTCCTCATGTGCGAGTCGGTACTGCGGCGTCAGTTCGGCGGGAAGGACGTGTTGCGCGGGCAGCTGGAGCAGCTCCTTCTCGTCGGGCAGCGGAAGAACGTCGAGCTGCAGGTCATGCCGCTCGACTGCGCGGAAAATGCGGGCGTAGACGGGCCGTTCACCGTCATCACGAGCGAGGACGGCAAGCGGTTCGTCTACGCCGAGGCCCAGGGCGCCAGCGTCTTGGAGACCGACCCCAAGCCAGCCGTTCTCGCCGCCGCCCGCTATGGGATCATCCGGTCGCAGGCTCTCACCCCGCGAGAGTCGCTGCAGTTCATCGAGAAGTTGCTAGGAGAGCTATGAACGACATGGAATCCCTCGCCTGGTTCAAGAGCAGCTACAGCGGTGGCGAGGGCGGCCAGTGCATCGAGGTCGCGACCGGTGCGGGAACCGTGCACGTCCGTGACTCCAAGGACGTGGCCCGGCCCGCCCTCACCGTCTCGCGCGACGCGTGGACCGGCTTCGTCGGGCTCGCCTCGGCGGAGTAGTACAGCCCGCCGTTGTACGTGTGAGAGCCCTGCCGTCCGAGCCGGACAGCAGGGCTCTCTTTCCGGCTCCGGCGGTGTGGCACGATGCCGCGATGACCGCCTCCTCGCTCATACCTCCCGTCGTTCCCGCCGGCCGTCTGGCCGGGATGGAGCAACCCGTACTCGGCCTGCCCAGCGGGTGGGAGCTGCGGCCCTGGGAGTTCGGCGATGCCGACGCGTTGCTGGCTGCCGGCCAGGACCAGGCGATCCGCCACTGGAACCGTCTGCTGGTGGACTCCTCGGAAGGAGCCCGTCAGAGGATCGAGCGCATGCGCCGGCGGTGGCAGGGCGAGCTCAGCGCGATCTGGGCCATCGCCCGGCCGGGCCGCGAGGCGGCGGGTCTGATCGGCTGGGGCGACATCGATCTCGCGGGCGGTAGCGCCGAGATCGTCTACTGGCTGCTGCCGGAGGCGCGGGGCGGGGGCGTCGCCGCCGAGGCGACGGAGCGTGTCAGCCGGTGGGCTTTCGACGATCTCGGCCTGCATCGCCTTCGGTTGTGCCACTCGGTGGCCAATCCGGCCTCCTGCCGCGTGGCGGAGAAGGCGGGGTACTCCCTCGAAGGCACCATGCGCAGTGCGCTTCTGCACGCCGACGGCTGGCACGACGAGCATCTGCACGCCCTGGTCCAGGGCGACGTCTGATCGGAGTACCGCCGGGCGTCCGTCGGTCACGACCGCTTCGGTCTGCGGGCCAGGCGGCGTGCTGTGAGGTATCCAACTGCCGCTGTGGCACCGATGGTCAGGGTGAGGCCTATCGCCACGCTGAGGTCGGTCGGACCGGATGCTCCACCGATCCCCGCCCGCGTACCGAGACTGGGTGTGACGGGAGCAGGGACGACGGGAGCAGAGACGACGGGGGCAGGGACGACGGGCGTCGGGACCACGGGAGCCGGTACGACGGGGAGCGCCGTGGGGGCGACGGGGGCCGGCGTCGGGACGGTGGCGGGACTCGGGTTCACCGGCACCATGTTCGCGTCGCTGCGCCGCGGGAGCCTCTCGCAGGCGATGTTGTCGTCGGGCCCTGGTCCTCGTCGAGCCGGTGCGGGTCACTCGTGTTCCGGTTGAACTCGGCCTGTGCGTCTTCCTGGTAGCGGAAGTCCACGCAGTCGAGATCCTGGGCGTGGGCGATGCCGGACAGGGGGCGACGGAGACGATGGCCAGGGCTAGGCCGGCCACCATGCTGCGACTGCTCATCGGACGACCTCCTCAGAAGGCGGCTCGTGGTCTGATGTCCGTTTCCCGGTGAGGTTGGGCAGGACCGCTGGTCGCGGGGCTCGGTCGGCTATTGCTTCCTGGCGAAGCTGCCCGTGTCGATCTCGGCGAGGATGCCGAGCTTGACCAGGCGGTGGGACGGCCGGGAGCCGGTCGGCGAGGCCAGTGAGGGTCTTCCGGGTGATCGCGAGGTGTTCGAGGTGGGTCTCTGCCTCCCGCGAAGCACCGACGAAAGGTGCTTCGTCCCTGTGACGGAAGTCGCTGGTGGCGGGGCACCTTTCGTGGTTCGTCCGGACCTCCTGCCGGGGTCGCTGCTCGATCGCGGGAAGCGAGCGCTTTGCCCCCTCTTTGATCACGCCGGTGTGCCTAGGTGCATGATGTGCCTGGACATAGAGGGGACGCATGACGCAGACCGCGCCGCCGGGATGGGGGCTGCCACCGTCGGGGGCTCCTGGGAATCCGGGTGTGCCGCCGCAGGGGTTCATGCCCGTGCGGCCTCCGGACGGCGGGAACGCTGCGGTGTTCACCGTCGGGGCTGTGGCAATCGGGGCTGAGACCGTGATCGCCGCGCTGGTCGCCGTCCTGTACAGCTTGCAGTCCGAGTCCCACGGAGGCGAAGGCGGCCTGGGATGGCTGTTCGGCACCATATTCGCGCTCGTGCTGCTGGCAGTCATTTCGATGATCGCAGGGCTGGCCGGTTCGGCGATGGCGGTGCTTCCCCTAGTCCTCCTCGGGCGTGCGGTGGCCCGCCGTACGGGGCGGCGCGACAGCTGGCAGCTCACCCTGGCCACTGTGGCGGTCGTTGCCGCCGCCCTGGCGCTGCTCATCGGCTCCTGCATGCTCCTGGCCGGCTTCGGCGGCCCCGGCGACCTGCTCGTTTATCCCGTCCTTGCCCTCAGCCTCATCGTCGGGCTGGCACCCGCGACCCTGTGCGCCCGGGCGGCGGGGAACCCCGGAAAGCCCGGGGCCCGATGGCGGGTGCTCGGGGGCGTGGCGCTGGGCGGTCTGGGGCTGCTCGCGGTGACGCTTGCGGTCGGGGTCGCGGCGTACAGCTCGGGGATCCTCAAGATCTACGAACCGCCCCGGCTCACTGAAGCCGACATGGTCGGCACCTGGACGGACAGCGACGGCGGAAGCCTCCGCTTCGAGGCGGACGGCACGGTGACGGCGAAGGGCGTCAACGAGTACGAGGCCACGGGTGAGCAGTCCGGTGCCTCCAACTGCACCGGGAAGTGGCAGCTGACCGAGAACGACGGTGCCGGTCGGCCGTTCGAGCTCAGCATCGCGGACTGCGAGAGCCTGTCCTCCGGCTGGGGCATCGGCGGTACGGAGGAACACCCGACGGTCTTCACCTGGATCGGCGAGCCGGATTCGGGTGAGCGGTACATCCTTACGCGGCAGCGGTAAGCCATCCGGTGCTGAGGTCTCGGGCCTGGCCGGGTGTAGGTGTGCGGTCATGCCGCCCTCGATCCGTAGCCTCCACCACCACATGGGTCCCAGCCGACTGCCCCGAAGCTACGCCGTAAGCACCACGCAGTACGCCAGGAACGTGGGAAACGATCTCCACCAACGTGGGCTGGCCCTAGCTCTAGCAGCTCTATGACGATGACGGCGATGACCAGGCCCAGCACGTCCACGGCCAGTCCCCGCTTGCGGCCCGGCACCCTCTTCGCCGGGTCCCGGCCGGTCGTGGACGCGGGGACCCCGACGGCCGCGTGGACACTCTGGGTGTCCAGCACCACCAGGGTCGGGTTCTCTCATCGCCGGGCCCGTTCACGGACCTGGCAGCGCAGGAGTTCGTGGATGACCTGGTCGGTGCCGTCGTCCCGCCAGGCGGCGAAGTAGTAGTACGTCGCGCTCCTCTGCGGCAGGTCGTGCGGGAGGTAGGCCCACTGGCAGCCGGTCCGGCCCTGGTAGAGGATCGCGTTGACGATCTCGCGCATCTCGTAGGTGCCCTGATGGCCGCTGACCGAGCGGTCAAAGGCTCACGAACCGGCCTCTCAGGGCCCTGCATGCGTTACCTCACGCTAGGAGCGGCCCACGGCGACGGCTCGTGGCGCCAGCCCGAACGGGCATCACTCTGGGTCACGGTGGGCGTTCCGGTCCTCGCCCGCCGCCTCCTTCAGGACCGGGAAGCGGCGGGGTGCCAGGGTCAGCAGGACCAGGAGTGCCAGGGCCGCCGCCCCCGCCGCGCCGACGAAGACGTAGTCGACCGCCGCGTCGACCGCGCGGCGCAGGCCGTCCATCGCCCCTGCCGTCAGGGAGTCGGGGGCGTCCAGCGCGCGGGCCAGGGTGTCCAGGTCGCCGCCGCCCAGGCGGGCGGCCAGGACGCCGTTCGCCACCGCGCCGAACAGCGCCGCGCCCACGCTCTGGCCCACCTGGCGACAGAAGAGGACGGAGGCGGTGGTCGTGCCCCTCTCCTCGTACGGGACCGTCGACTGCACGCCCACGATCAGCGGCAGTTGGAAGAGGCCGAGGGCGGCGCCGAGCAGCAGCATGAGCAGGGCCGGCTGCCAGGGTTCGCCGGGGAACGGGAGGAACGGGAACGCCAGGAGGAGGACCAGGGCGAGTGAGATGCCGATGACGGCCGTCAGGCGGAAGCCGATCCGGCCGTAGATCCGGTTCGAGAACGCCGCGCTGATGGGCCAGCTCAGGGTCATCACCGAGAGCACGAAACCGGCCGCTATCGGCCCGAGGCCCAGGACGGACTGCGCGTACGTGGGCAGGAAGACGGTCGGCGCGACCATGAGCAGGCCCAGCGCGCCGAGGGCGAGGTTGACGGCGGATATCGTGCGGCGGCGCCAGACCCAGCCGGGGATGATCGGTTCGGCCGCGCGCCGTTCGATCGCCACCGTCGCCGCGCCGAGGGCCGCCGCTCCGGCCAGGAGGCCGAGGGACGGGGCGGACAGCCAGGGCCAGGCGACGCCGCCCTGGACCAGGGCGGTGAGGAGCAGCGCCCCGGTGGCGAAGATGGCGAGCGCGCCCGCCCAGTCGATCCGTACGCGCGCGCGTGGCGTGGTGCGGGCCGGTTCCTTCAGGTGCTTGACGATCAGCCACAGCGCCACCGCCCCCACCGGCAGGTTGATCAGGAAGATCCAGCGCCAGTCGGCGTAGCCCGCGAGGAGGCCGCCGGCCGCCGGGCCGGCGACTGAGGAGGCGGCCCAGACGGAGGAGAGCTTCGCCTGGATCTTGGGGCGTTCCTTCAGCGGGTACAGGTCGGCGGCGATCGTCTGGATCGTGCCCTGGAGCGCGCCGCCGCCGAGGCCCTGGACGACGCGGAAGGCGATGAGGGAGGCCATGTTCCAGGCGGCCGCGCACAGGAGCGAGCCGATGAGGAAGAGGACGACCCCGGCGATCAGGACCGGCTTGCGGCCGAAGGTGTCGCTGAGCTTCCCGTACACCGGCAGGGTGACGGTCACGGCGAGCAGATAGCCGGAGAACAGCCAGGAGAAGACGGCGAGTCCGCCGAGGTCGCCGACGATCTGCGGGACGGCGGTGGACACGATCGTGCCGTCGATGGCGGCGAGCCCCATGCCGAGCATCAGGGCGGCCACTACGGGGCCGCGGCGGGCGGGTGGGGTGTCCGGGGCCGCTGTCGCGGCCCCCGTCACGTACGGCTCCGTCACCGCGGCATTCCTTTCTTCGTACACCTAAATGAACGACGTCAGGGTGCCACCAGGACCAGGGATGGAGGAACCCCTAGGGGCAACTCCCCCATACGGGCCAGGGGCTGTTCGTCCCGGCGGAGGAGGAGAACCGGCCCTCGCGGTTCTTAACTTGAACTTACAAACCCACCCGCTCCACCCCTAGGAGAAGACCGTGACCACGGCTGTGAACATCCCCAGGCACGGGGGCGAAGAGGAAGGGGCGGCGCGAAGCGCCTCCGTGAGGGGTGGTGGTCGGGTGGAGGGAGGGAGTACGGCCGTCGCCGCGCGGGCGCGTCAGGTCGTCAAGGCGTACGGCTCCGGGGAGACCCGGGTCGTCGCGCTGGACTCCGTCGACGTCGACATCGCCCGCGGACAGTTCACCGCGATCATGGGACCCTCGGGTTCCGGCAAGTCGACCCTGATGCACTGCCTCGCCGGGCTCGACACCGTCACCAGCGGCGAGATCTTCCTCGACGAGACCGAGATCACCCGGCTCAAGGACAAGAAGCTCACGCAGCTGCGCCGGGACCGGATCGGCTTCATCTTCCAGGCGTTCAACCTGCTGCCGACCCTGAGCGCCATCGAGAACATCACGCTGCCGATGGACATCGCCGGCCGCAAGCCCGACGCCGAGTGGCTGCGCCGGGTCGTCGACACCGTCGGCCTCTCCGAGCGGCTCAAGCACCGGCCGAACGAGCTCTCCGGCGGCCAGCAGCAGCGCGTGGCCGTGGCCCGCGCGCTCGCCGCCCGGCCCGAGATCATCTTCGGGGACGAGCCGACCGGAAACCTGGACTCGCGGGCGGGTGCCGAGGTCCTCGGCTTCCTCCGCACCTCGGTCGACGAGCTGGGGCAGACGATCGTCATGGTCACGCACGACCCGGTCGCCGCCTCCTACGCGGACCGGGTCCTCTACCTCGCCGACGGGCGGATCGTGGACGAGATGCTCCGGCCGACCGCCGACGCCGTCCTCGACCGCATGAAGGACTTCGACGCGCGCGGGCGGACGTCATGAGCGTCCTGAAGACCTCGCTGCGCAACTTCTTCGCGCACAAGGGGCGCATGGCGCTCTCCGCCATCGCCGTCCTGCTCTCCGTCGCGTTCGTCAGCGGCACCCTCGTGTTCACCGACACGATGAACACGACGTTCGACAAGCTCTTCGCCTCGACCGCCTCCGACGTCACCGTCAGCCCCAAGGGCGCGGCGGTCGACGACGAGACCCCGCAGACCGGCCGCCCCGAGGCCTTCCCCGCCTCGCTCGTCGAGCAGGTCCGCAAGGTCGAGGGCGTCGAGGCCGCGCAGGGCGCGGTCATCTCGACCAGCGTCACCGTCGTCGACGCGAAGAACAAGAACGTCGGGCCCACCAGCGGCGCGCCGACCATCGCCGTCAACTGGAGCCCCAACGAGCTGCGTTCGGTGGAGATGGCGTCCGGCCATGAGCCGCGCGGCCCCACCGAGGTGGTCGTCGACGGCGACACCGCCGAGAAGCACGGCCTGAAGCTCGGCGACGAGCTGCGGACGATCTCCGTCGCGGGTGACTTCACCGCGAAGATCTCCGGCATCGTCGAGTTCAAGGTCACCAACCCCGGCGCCACCGTCGTCTACTTCGAGACGTCCACCGCACAGCGCGAACTCCTCGGCAAGGAAGGCCTGTTCACGCAGATCACGGCCGACGCCGCGCCCGGCGTCAGCGATGACACGCTGAAGCGGAGCATCGCCGCCTCCATCGGCGCGGACTACAAGCTGCAGACCGCCGCCGAGGCCGCCGACGCGGGCCGCGAGGACGTCGCCGGCTTCCTCGACGTCATGAAGTACGCGATGCTCGGCTTCGCCGGAATCGCCTTCCTCGTCGGCATCTTCCTCATCGTCAACACCTTCTCGATGCTGGTCGCCCAGCGGACCCGCGAGATCGGCCTCATGCGGGCCATCGGCTCCAGCCGCAAGCAGGTGAACCGTTCCGTCCTCATCGAGGCGCTGCTCCTCGGCCTCTTCGGCTCCGTCGCCGGAGTCGCCGCGGGTGTCGGGCTCGCCGTCGGACTGATGAAGCTCATGTCGTCGATCGGCATGGAGCTCTCCACCGACGACCTCACCGTCAGGTGGACGACCCCGGCCGTCGGCCTCGTCCTCGGCATCGTCGTCACCGTCCTCGCCGCCTACATCCCGGCCCGCCGCGCCGGGAAGGTCTCCCCGATGGCCGCGCTCCGCGACGCGGGCACCCCCGCCGACGGCAGGGCCGGCCGGATCCGCGGCGGCATCGGTCTCGGCCTCACCGCCGCCGGAGCGGCCGCGCTCGTGGCGGCGTCCCGCGCGGAGGAGGCCGCGCCCGGCTCGCTCTGGCTCGGACTCGGCGTCCTCCTCTCCCTCCTTGGCTTCGTCGTCGTCGGCCCGCTCCTCGCGGGCGGAGTCGTCCGCGCCCTGGGCGTCGTCGTGCTGCGGATGTTCGGCCCGGTCGGCCGGATGGCAGAGCGGAACGCGCTCCGCAACCCGCGCCGCACCGGCGCTACCGCCGCGGCCCTGATGATCGGCCTCGCGCTCGTCGCCGCACTGTCGGTCGTCGGCTCCTCGATGGTCGCCTCGGCCACCGACGAGCTGGACCGGTCCGTCGGCGCCGACTTCATCGTGCAGTCCGGCACCGGGCAGCCGATCGTCCCGCAGGCCCAGGCCGCCCTGGAGAAGGCCCCGGGCCTGGACCACGTCACCGAGTACCGGTGGGTCGACGCCACCGTCACCGACCCCGCCGGGAAGACCACGAAGGCCGACCTGGCCGCCACCGAGCCGTCGTACGTGGGGGACCTGCGTCGGGAGACCACCGCCGGCACCCTCACCGACGCGTACGGCAAGGGCGCGATGTCGGTCGGCAGCGACTACGCGACCGAGCACGGGGTGAAGGTCGGCGATGTCCTGACCGTCGCCTTCAAGGGCGGCGAGAAGGCGAAGCTGAAGGTCGCGGCGATCACCGCGGACACGGGGCAGGTCGACAAGGGGGCGATGTACACCAACGTCACCACCGTCGCCGAGTACGTCCCCGCCGACCGCATGCCGCAGAGCCTGCTGCTGCTCGCCAGCGCGAAGGACGGCCAGGAGACCGAGGCCTACCAGGCCCTCAAGGACGCGCTCGTGCCGTACCCGCAGTACAAGGTGAGCAACCAGGCCGACTACAAGGAACAGCTGCAGGACCAGGTCGGACAGCTGCTCAACATCGTGTACGGGCTCCTCGCCCTGGCGATCGTCGTCGCGATCCTTGGCGTCGTGAACACCCTGGCCCTGTCGGTCGTCGAGCGGACCCGGGAGATCGGCCTCATGCGGGCCATCGGCCTCTCGCGCCGCCAGCTGCGCCGCATGATCCGCCTGGAGTCGGTGGTGATCGCCCTGTTCGGCGCGCTGCTCGGCCTCGGCCTGGGCATGGGCTGGGGCACGGCCGCGCAGAAGCTCCTTGCGCTGGAGGGACTCGGGGTCCTGGAGATCCCGTGGCCGACGATCCTGACGGTCTTCGTCGGCTCGGCGTTCGTGGGGCTCTTCGCGGCGCTGGTCCCGGCGTTCCGGGCGGGCCGGATGAACGTCCTGAACGCGATCGCGAGCGAGTAGCGCGGTCGCGGGACGGAACGGGGGAAACGGGGGAGTACGGCCCCGGTGCGCACATGCACCGGGGCCGTACTGCTGCGCGGTCGGTCAGACCGTCAGCACCGGCACGTCGTACAGCGGGATGTGCTTGTCCCGCGTGACGAGTGTGAGTCCCTCGGTCTGCGCCTGGGCGATCAGTATCCGGTCGAAGGGGTCACGGTGGTGCGGCGGGAGAGCGCCCGCGCGGACGCCGTGCTCCGCGTTGATCGGCAGGGCCAGGAACTGGGTGTCCCTGGCCCGCTCCGCCACGTCGGTGGGGGCGTCGAGCTTACCGGTGGCCTGCTTGACGGAGAGCTCCCACGGAGTGACGGCGCTCATGTACACCCAGCGCTCCCTGGCCAGGAGTTCGCGGGTTTCGTCCGGAAGGTCGCCGTTGAGCCACCAGAGGACGACGTGCGTGTCGAGCAGAAGCCTCACTCGTCGGCTCCGAACGCCTCGTCGAAGCCTTCGGGAAGGTCGTCGAAGTCGTCGGCCACGGTGATGCGCCCCCGCAGGGAGCCGTAGTCGGTGCGGTGGACCTTCCCGGCCAGGGGGATCACCTTCGCGACAGGTTCCCCGGACTTGCTGATGATCACCTCCTCGCCGGTCGCGACCGCCTCCAGGATCTTGGAGAAGTGGGTCTTCGCCTCGTGGACGTTGTACTGCCGGGCTGCTTCCATCGCGGCCTCTCACAGCTAGGTGGAGCAAAGATGGACTAAGTACTGGACTAATCGTAGTGCTATGAGCCGACGGGCTGCCAGCTCCATCACCCTCCCGAGTGGCCCCGCTCCTTCGGGCGAGTGACGGTGGCACGTCGTAGGCTGGGGGACGACCGGGCCGTACGCGTCCGGTACCACCCCGGCCCGTGACACGTGTCGGGCTGTTCGCGTTGCCCGCCCCCGTCACCCACCGGGATGGAAAAGCTTCATGAGCCTGCACGGTCTGCTCGATGTCGTCGTCAAGGACGCGGCCCTCGCCGAGGCGGTGAAGGCCGCCGCCGACGGGAACCGCCCGCACGTCGACCTGGTCGGGCCCGCGGCCGCCCGGCCCTTCGCCGTCGCCGCGCTCGCCCGGGACTCGGGGCGGCCGGTGCTCGCGGTGACCGCGACCGGCCGGGAGGCCGAAGACCTCGCCGCCGCGTTGCGGTCCCTGCTCGACCCGGACACCGTCGTCGAGTACCCCTCCTGGGAGACCCTGCCCCACGAGCGGCTCTCGCCCCGGTCGGACACGGTGGGCCGCCGTCTCGCCGTGCTCCGTCGCCTCGCCCATCCGAGGGACGACGACCCGGCCGCCGGGCCCGTCAGCGTCGTCGTCGCGCCCATTCGTTCCGTGCTCCAGCCGCAGGTCAAGGGCCTCGGCGACCTGGAGCCCGTCGCGCTGCGGTCCGGCCGGACCGCTGATCTGAACGAGATCGTGGAGGGGCTCGCGGCCGCCGCGTACTCGCGCGTCGAGCTCGTCGAGAAGCGCGGCGAGTTCGCCGTACGCGGCGGCATCCTCGACGTCTTCCCGCCGACCGAGGAACACCCGCTCCGGATCGAGTTCTGGGGCGACGACGTCGAGGAGATCCGGTACTTCAAGGTCGCCGACCAGCGGTCCCTCGAAGTGGCCGAGCACGGGCTCTGGGCGCCGCCCTGCCGTGAGCTGCTGCTCACCGAGGACGTACGGGAGCGGGCGCGGGCGCTCGCCGAGGCGCATCCCGAGCTGGGCGAGCTGCTCAACAAGATCGCCGAGGGCATCGCCGTCGAGGGCATGGAGTCCCTCGCCCCCGTCCTCGTCGACGACATGGAGCTCCTCCTCGACGTGCTGCCGAAGGGCGCCATGGCCGTCGTCTGCGACCCGGAGCGGGTCAGGACCCGGGCGTCGGACCTGGTGGCGACCTCCCAGGAGTTCCTCCAGGCCTCCTGGGCGGCCACCGCCGGCGGCGGCGAGGCCCCGATCGACGTCGGCGCGGCCTCGCTGTGGGGGATCGCGGACGTCCGGGACCGGGCCCGCGAGCTGGGGATGTCCTGGTGGTCGGTGTCGCCGTTCGCGGCGGACGTGACGACGGACGGTGCCGACGGGGACACCCTCACGCTCGGCATGCACGCCCCCGAGTCCTACCGCGGCGACACCGCCCGTGCCCTCGCCGACACCAAGGGCTGGCTGGCCGACGGCTGGCGCACGGTCTACGTCACGGAGGCCCACGGCCCCGCGACCCGTACGGTCGAGGTCCTCGGCGGCGAGGGCATCGCCGCCCGCCTGGACGCGGACCTGGCCGAGATCTCCCCGTCGGTCGTGCACGTGGCGACCGGCTCCATCGACTACGGCTTCGTCGACGCGGCCCTCAAGCTCGCCGTCCTCACCGAGACCGACCTGTCCGGCCAGAAGGCGGCCGGCAAGGACGGCCAGCGGATGCCGGCCAAGCGCCGCAAGACCATCGACCCGCTGACCCTGGAGGTCGGCGACTACATCGTGCACGAGCAGCACGGTGTCGGCCGGTACGTGGAGATGGTCCAGCGGACCGTGCAGGGCGCGACCCGCGAGTACCTCCTCGTCGAGTACGCCCCCGCCAAGCGCGGCCAGCCCGGCGACCGGCTGTACATCCCGACCGACCAGCTGGAGCAGGTCACCAAGTACGTGGGCGGCGAGGCGCCGACCCTGCACCGGCTCGGCGGCGCGGACTGGACGAAGACGAAGGCGCGCGCGAAGAAGGCCGTCAAGGAGATCGCGGCCGACCTCATCAAGCTGTACTCGGCGCGCATGGCGGCCCCCGGGCACGCCTTCGGCTCCGACACCCCGTGGCAGCGCGAGCTGGAGGACGCCTTCCCGTACGCGGAGACGCCCGACCAGCTGTCCACCATCGCCGAGGTGAAGGAGGACATGGAGAAGACCGTCCCCATGGACCGTCTGATCTGCGGCGACGTGGGCTACGGCAAGACGGAGATCGCGGTACGCGCGGCCTTCAAGGCCGTCCAGGACGGCAAGCAGGTCGCCGTCCTCGTCCCGACGACGCTCCTCGTCCAGCAGCACTTCGGCACGTTCAGCGAGCGGTACTCCCAGTTCCCGGTGAAGGTGCGGGCGCTGTCCCGCTTCCAGACCGACACGGAGGCGAAGGCGACCCTGGAGGGCATGCGGGAGGGCTCGGTCGACGTCGTCATCGGCACCCACCGCCTCTTCGCCTCCGAGACCAAGTTCAAGGACCTGGGCCTGGTCATCGTCGACGAGGAGCAGCGCTTCGGCGTCGAGCACAAGGAGCAGCTGAAGAAGCTCCGCGCCAACGTCGACGTGCTGACCATGTCGGCCACCCCCATTCCCCGTACGCTCGAAATGGCGGTCACCGGCATCCGCGAGATGTCGACGATCACCACCCCGCCGGAGGAGCGCCACCCGGTCCTCACCTTCGTCGGCCCGTACGAGGAGAAGCAGATCGGCGCCGCGATCCGGCGTGAACTCCTGCGCGAGGGCCAGGTCTTCTACATCCACAACCGGGTCGACTCGATCGACCGGGCGGCGGCACGGCTGCGCGAGATCGTCCCCGAGGCGCGGATCGCGACCGCCCACGGCCAGATGTCCGAATCGGCCCTGGAACAGGTCGTCGTCGACTTCTGGGAGAAGAAGTTCGACGTCCTCGTCTCGACGACGATCGTCGAGTCCGGCATCGACATCTCCAACGCCAACACCCTGATCGTCGAGCGCGGCGACAACTTCGGCCTGAGCCAGCTGCACCAGCTGCGCGGTCGCGTCGGGCGTGGCCGCGAGCGGGGTTACGCGTACTTCCTGTACCCGCCGGAGAAGCCGCTCACGGAGACCGCGCACGAGCGGCTCGCGACGATCGCCCAGCACACCGAGATGGGGGCGGGCATGTACGTGGCCATGAAGGACCTGGAGATCCGCGGCGCGGGCAACCTGCTCGGCGGCGAGCAGTCCGGTCACATCGCGGGCGTCGGCTTCGACCTGTACGTACGGATGGTCGGCGAGGCGGTCGCGGACTACCGGGCGCAGATGGAGGGCGGGGTGGAGGAGGAGGCCCCGCTGGAGGTCAAGATCGAGCTGCCGGTCGACGCCCACATGCCGCACGACTACGCACCGGGCGAGCGGCTCCGGCTCCAGGCCTACCGCTCGATCGCCTCGGCGAACTCGGAGGAGGACATCAGGGCAGTCCGAGAGGAACTCACCGACCGCTACGGCAAGTTGCCGGAGCCGGTCGAGAACCTCCTGCTCGTGGCGGGCCTGCGGATGCTGGCGCGTGCGTGCGGGGTCGGTGAGATCGTGCTCCAGGGACCGAACATCCGTTTCGCGCCGGTGGAGTTGAGGGAGTCGCAGGAGCTGCGCCTGAAGCGCCTGTACCCGCGCACGGTCATCAAGCCGGCCGTCCACCAGATCCTGGTGCCGCGCCCGACGGCGGGCAAGATCGGCGGCAAGCCGGTGGTGGGTCGTGAACTGCTCGCGTGGACCGGGGAGTTCCTGACGACGATCCTCGGATCGTAGGCGTGTGATCACCCCCCGTCCGGCAGGATGTCCCCATGCCGGACGGGGGACGAGGGGGCTGGATGCTGCGAGGGTGGCTGCTGGGGGCGGGCCTGCTCGCCCTGGGGGCGGCGGGCGTCCTGTGGGCGCTGGACGGCGAGGACGCCGCGGGCCCGATGGAGCTGTCCGAGCGGACGGACCTGATCGCGATGGTCTGCGCGGTGGTGGGCGGGGTCGCGGTGCTCGCGACGTTGTGGCGGCGGCCGGAGGACGCGGACGCGGAGGCGGTCGCCCGGCTGGCCCGGGAGGTGAAGGCGATCGGCGAGCCCCAGTGGACCAGTTCCCTGGGCGGTGACCTCAAGGCCATCGACGTCACCTTCGCCTTCCGCCCGTACGCCGGTGCCCGTGCGGCCGCGCTCCCGGCGACACCTGCGGGGCGGCTCGAACGGGTCGTGGAGGACTACCGCGACCTGCGGCCCCGGCGGATGGTGATCACGGGGGAGCCGGGGGCCGGGAAGACGGTCCTGGCGCGCAAGTTCGTGATGAAGCTGATCGAGGTGCGGGCCGAGCACGAACCGGTGCCGGTGCTGATCTCCCTGGCCGACTGGGACGCGGGCGAGCCCTTCCGCGACTGGCTGACCCGGCACATCCAACGCGACTACGGCCTGCCGCCCGTGTCCGCCCGCCGGGTCGTCGCCGCCCGCATGGTCCTGCCGGTCCTGGACGGCCTGGACGAGATGGACGCGACGGGGACCGCCCCCGAGGGCTCCCGGGCGGCCCGTGCCCTGGACGCCCTGAGCGGCTATCAGGACGGCACCGACCCGGCGCCGCTGGTCCTCACCTGCCGGTCGCGGGAGTACGACGCGCTGGAGGCGGCGGGCAGTCACATCCTGGACGCGGCCCGCCTGGAGATCGCCTCGGTGACCCCGGCGCAGGCGGTGGACTTCCTGGCCCGGCGTGACGCGGCCCGTCGCCCGGCGCTGTGGGATCCGGTCCTCGACGAGCTGCGGACCGCGCCGGGGGGCGTCCTCTCCCGCGCGCTCTCCACGCCGTGGCGGCTGACGCTGGTGGCGATCGTCTACGACCGTGCGGGCGACCCCGGGGAGCTGCTGGTCCCCGCGACCCCGGACGCCGTGGCGGAGCTGTTGCTCGGCCGCTATGTGAAGGCGGCGGTGGAGAGGGCCCCGCACGCCCCCGGGCGGTTCCGGCCCGAGGACGTCCACCGCTGGCTGAGTGCGCTGGCGACGCACATGGACGGAGCGACGGACCTGCCGCTGTGGGACTTCGGCGGGCGGTTCGCGGGCAGGTGGCCGCGGGCCGTGGCGCTCGGAACGATGGCACTGGCGAGTGGGGCAGCCGCGATGGTCGGGGTGGCCCCGGTGTTCGGCCGGGGGTGGGCGGCCGCGGCAGGGCTCGCCGTGACGGTCGTCTGCCTGTTCTCGTCCGTGGTCATGAACGGGGACGATGCCCAGCAGGTGTGGCACATGCCGAGGATCGGGAGTCCGCTGTGGCGCGTGGGCCTGCGACGTGCGTGGCAGCCGGGACGACATCGCCTCTTGATGCTGCTCGGGATCGGTTCGTACCTGGTGCTGGCGGTGCTCGCCGCCACCGCCCTGGTGTGGGAGAACGCGGAGGACTGGCTGTTCCTCCTCGTCATTCTCTCGCTGGCCTCGATCCTCTACCTGAACCAGATGACCGCGCGTCTGGACGTCGCCACGGTGGGCCCGCCGGGCTGGGTCAGGGGTGGGGTCTACTTCTGGTCCGCGCTCCTCGTCGCGCAGGCCGCGGTCTCCTGGATGGCGAGGATGGACGATCGCCAGCTGCTGGACGCGGGCCTGGCGCTCGTGCTGCCCGTGACCGCTTCCTTCGGGGGTTGGGCGGTGGTCGAGTACGCCGTCGTCGTCCTCCTCCGCCGTGACATCCCGTTCCGCCTCGCCCGCTTCCTCGACTGGTCCGTCTCCGCCGGGCTCATGCGGACCTCCGGTGTCGCCTATCAGTTCCGGCACCGGGAGTTCCAGGAGTGGCTGCTGCGGCACCCCGTGCCGTAGTACGGGACGGGGTGCCGCGGCGGCTACAGCTCGTCCAGGTCCAGCGCCTCGGCCATCGCGCGGTAGCCCGCGTCGTTCGGGTGGAGGCCGTCGCCCGAGTCGTAGGCGGGGAGGATGCGGTCCGGGTCCGTCGGGTCCGCGACCGCGCGGTCGAGGTCGACGAGCGCGTCGTACGCGCCCGAGGTGCGGGCCCAGTCGTTGAAGGCGTCCCGCTTGGCCTCGTTGGCCGGGGTGTCGTAGAAGGAGCCCTTGACCGGGGTGAGGGTCGAGCCGATCACCTTCAGGCCCTTGGCGTGGGCCTGGCGGATCAGGGTGCGGTGGCCCTTGATCAGTTCGGTCACGGAGACGTCGGGGGTGGGCGCGGCGGGGAAGGTCACCGTGCTGCCGCCGATGTCGTTGATGCCTTCGAAGAGGATGACCGTACGGACGCCCCGCTCGTTCAGGACGTCCTCGCGGAAGCGGGTCAGGGCCTTCTCGCCGGCCCAGGTCGTGTCGTTGACGACCTGGTTGCCCGCGATCCCGTGGTTGAGGACCGCGCGCGGGCTGCCCGCCGCGGCGAGGCGCTCGGCGAGCTCGTCCGGATAGCGGTTGTCCGCATCCGTCGCGGAGCCCACGCCGTCGGTGATCGAGTCGCCGAAGGCGACGATGCCGTCGCGTCGGGCGGAGTCGCGGCCGCCGGTCACCTCGACGCCCGACAGGAAGTACCAGGACGTGCCGGTCTCCGTGAAGGCCGAGCCGGACACGTCCGCGCGGTGGTCGCCGGCGGCCCGGTAGCTGGTGGCGCCCGCGAACTGGTGGAAGGTGGCCGGGCCGGTCTCGCCCGCCAGGTAGAGGGTGACGGTCAGCGACTCGAAGGCCTCGACCGGGAACGGCGTACCGTCGCTGAGGAGGGTGCCGCCGACCGGGATCGTCGTGGACGAGCGGCCGTCGAAGCGCAGGGTGCGGACCGAACCCGCGCGCACCGCACCGCCCTCGGCCGTACGGGCGACGGTCGCGCCGGTGACGCGCAGCGGGGTGGTGCCGTAACGGTTGCTCAGCTCGATCCGGGCCCGCGTGCCGGCGGCGGTGACGCGGACGACCTGCCGCACGGTGTGGTTGTCGAAGCCCTGCTGCGACCAGTTGGGGGCGAGGGGCGCGCTGGGCGCCTGCGGGGACGCGGCCCAGGCGCCGCGCCAGGGCGATCCGGATCCCGCGTGGTCGGGGGTGGCGAGGGCGGTGGGGGCTAAGGCGAGGGTCGCCGTGGTGAGTACGGCTATCGCGGTACGACGGAGGGTGTGTGTGGCACTCATGTCCTCCGTCAATTGCTGACTGACGCGGGCTATTCCCCTCGCTCGGCATCTCCCGGCGGGAGTTGGGCCGTGAAGAGCAGGCCGGTGAGCTCGCGGAAGTACTCCTCGGGGTCCCGGTCGCCCACCGCACCGGTCACGTTGTGCGTCAGGAGCAGCGTCGCGAAACCGTGGGCGAGCGACCAGGCCGCGATGCCCGCCGCCCGGGCGTCCGGGACGTCCGTCAGGCCGGCGACGCCCGCGCGGAGTTCGGCGGAGGCGCGTTCCTTGGCGGCGAGGAGGTCCGGGTCGTCGGCGCGGAGCAGTTCCGGCTGGAACATGACCTGGAAGTGGGCGGGGTGGGCCGTCGCGAACCGTACGTAGCCGACCCCGCGTTCGCGCAGCTCGGGCGTTCCGGCGAGGGCCACGGCCAGGAGGTCGTACCCCTCGGTGGCGATCGCGGTGAGGAGTCCGGTGCGGTCCTTGAAGTGGTGGGCGGGTGCGGCGTGCGAGACGCCCGCGCGGCGCGCGAGGTCACGCAGGCTCAGCGCCCCGGGGCCCTCGGCGGTGATCACGTCGAGGGCGGCGTCGAGGACGGACTGCCGCAGGTCGCCGTGGTGGTAGGTGTTCCGGTTCCGGCTCGTCATGGCGGCAGCCTAGCCCTCATCTAGTCATTGACAAGTTCACGGGCGCGGGCACATCATCTTGTCAGTGACAAGATGATGTGGTCGACAAGGCGGTCGAAGATGAGGGAGCACGCCGTGGAACCCGGACGCGTACGTCAGATGTGGCACCTGCTCGAACCCCTGCACGCCCTGCTCTACTACGCCCCCGAGGCCTTCGACGAGGCCGCCGCCCTCGGCTACGACACCGGCGAGCGCTGGCCCTCCTACTTCGCCTGGCGGGCCGCGCCGCTCGGCGCGCCCGGCCCGGCCCTGGTGACCTCGGTGTTCTACAGCTTCAGCCCCGGGATGGTCGCCCGGTACGTCCCGGGCGAGGCGGCACCGAACCCGCCCGCGCAGCCCGCCGCCGTGCTCGCCGCCCGGCTCCGGGCCGTCGACCGCACCTACCGGGCCGTCCTCGGCGAGGACACGGTCAAGAGTCCTGAGCTCGCCGAGGCCGCCGCCCTCGCCCGGCGTGCCGCCGAGGCGGCTGGGGCGGAGGGGACGGCAGGGGCGGCAGGGGCGGAGCAGCGCCCGCTCGCCGCCGCCAACGCCGCCCTGCCCTGGCCCGAGGCCCCGCACCTGGTCCTCTGGCAGGCCGCGACGATCCTGCGCGAGCACCGGGGCGACGGACACATCGGCGCCCTCGTCGACGCGGGGCTCGACCCGGTCGAGTCGCTCGTCTCCTTCGCGGCGGTCGGCGCCGCGCCCGAGCGGGTCTTCGAGAGCCGGGGCTGGAGCGGCGAGGAGTGGGCGGCGGCGCGCGCCCGCCTCGCCGCCCGTGGGCTGGTGGACGCGGACGGGTTCGCCACCGAGGCCGGCCGCGCCCTGCGCGCCGAGGTCGAGCGGCGTACGGACGAACTCGCCGCCGCCCCCTGGACCGCCCTCGGCCCGGACGGCACGGCCCGCCTCGCGGAACTGCTCGGCGGGCCCTGGCTCGCCGCGATCGGCTCCGGCCTGCTGCCCTCCGAGAACACGCTGGGCATCGGCAAGGTGTGAGCGGGGGCGGTCAGGTGCCGGGGAACGCGAAGGGGCCCGGGTGTCGCACGTGCGACACCCGGGCCCCTTCCCCCGTCTGATCTGAAGCGCGTCAGAAGCGCATCAGAAGCGCATCAGAAGCCCTTCAGAAGAGCATCAGAAGAGCATCTCCCCGGCGGGGAAGCTCGAACCGACCTTCACGCGCGGGGCGTAGCCGCCGGCGCCGTCGCCCTTGTAGAAGTAGAGGTCTCCCGCGGACTCACGGCCGATCAGATCGGCCTTCCCGTCGCCGTTCAGGTCGCCGGGGGCGGCGAGCTCGTCGTAGACCTGCCAGCCGTGGCCGATCGCCCTGCGCTCGGCGAGGGTTCCGTCGCCCTTCCCCTCCTGGAGCCAGAGGTTGCCGGCCTCGTCGATGGCGAGGAGGTCGGCCGTGCCGGGCGCGTTCACCGTATCGGCGAAGTCCGTGGCGACCACGGACCGGTAGCCGGCCCAGTCGCCGCTGGTGTCCAGGATCTGTGTGCGCGGGGCGTAGCTGTTCTCCCCGGTTCCCTTGTGGAGCCAGAGCTTGTCCGCGACGCGGGTGATCAGGTCGGCGGTGCCGTCACCGTCGAAGTCGCCGGGGGCGAGGAGCGCGTCGTCGGTCAGGAAGCCGGTGCCGGCCTGGTGGCGGGTGCCGCCGGAGTACGTACCGTCCACCGGGCTGAGCGGGTAGTGCCACAGGACGCCGGCCGTGTCGATGGCGGCAAGGGTCGTTCCCTGCCGGGCGACCTCCTTCATCATGCCCCAGCCGAAGCCGACCTTGCACGGCTTGGCGAGGGAGGCGGTGTCACCGGTGGCGCGGCCCTCGTAGCGGTAGAGCCCGCCGGCCGCGTCACGCCGGTACACGGCGCCGGGGGTGGCCTCGTGGGCGCCGCAGTCCTTCCAATAGGCCGCTCCGCGGAGCGGCAGGTGGTCGGAGATCCACTTGCCGGTGGTCGTCTTCGGCTCGGCGGGTACGTCACCGACCACGCCGCGGAAGAACTGGGCGCTGAAGAAGGTGTAGTCGAGCTTCTGCACACGGGTCTGGTGTGTCGACTCGTACATCGTCAGCTCGCCCACCCGGCACCGCGTCAGGCCGGGGGTCTGGCAGTTGCCGTACGGGCTGATGTCGTCGAAGTCGGTCTCGTCGGCCTCGATGAACGTGCCGTACGCGCCGTCGCCGGTGGCCGGCTCGTAGAAGCGGTTGAGGACGTCTCCCCAGGGCGAGGAGTTGAAGTCGCCGCTGAGGATGACGGGGATGCCCGCCTGCTCCCACTCCTTGGACTTGCTGACCAGGGCGTCGGCCTCCCTGGTCATCACCTGGTGCCGCGCCAGCTTGTCCTTGTACGCGGCGATCTCCGCGGCGGTGGCGTCCGGGCCGGGGTCGGTGGGGACGTTCGGGGCGCCCCACCACAGGTGTACGGAGCAGGCCCAGGTCAGGCGGTTCTGCACCCAGGACTTGATGCAGGGGGACTTGATGTCCTCGCCGTTGGCGCCCGGAACGGTCTGCTGGATCGCGGCCTTCGTGTCCAGGGTGAGGTTCGTGGACTCGACGAAGGAGCCTCGGACGAACACGGCCATGCCGTAGCTGCGGGGGGTGCCGCTCCCGGACGAGTCGACGCAGAGCGGCCGGCCGGCCGAGTTGTAGAGGCTCGCGGCCGGGACGGTCTCGACGAAGCGACCGGTGTAGCCGCGGGGCTTGAGGCTCGCGTCCATGCGGTTGAACTGGTAGCTGCAGATCTCGACGAGGAAGATGTAGTCGGCGTTCCAGACGCCGCCCGCCGTCTCGTCGACGATCGTCTTGTGGCGGGCGTCGTCCTCCTCCCGCGTGGCGTTGCATCCCTCGGTGCCACTGCTGCCACAGATGTTGTACGTGAACGTCCTGATGGGCGGGGCGGTCGCGTAGGACACCGTGTCCGCCAGCGCCTGAGGTGCGGACACCATCGTCGCCGCGCATATGAAGGCCAAGGTGGCCAAAAGGGCCCTGACCGGTCCGAATCTTCGCAAGTGAACCCCTCCTGATGGAGCGTTATGGAAGGGGTGAACGTTAGTCGAATGCGCGTTCCATTCGGAAAGCGGGTGGTCGACCGTCCAGGTCTCGGCGTCCGCGACCGGCCTAGAATCTCCGGATGCTCACAGAACGGACGTTTCGATCAGTCCTGGCCGCCTCGGCGCTCGCCGTCGCCGCGCTCGTCACCACCGCCTGCTCGCCCGGGGCCGACAGTCCGGAATCCGGCGATGGCGCGGGCGGCAGGCCCGCCGCGCGGGGGACCGCCCTCGCCGCCGTGGAGACGCTCACGGTCAAGGGCCGCGCCCCGAAGACCGGTTACGAGCGGGAGAAGTTCGGACGCGCCTGGGCGGACGTCGACGGCAACGGCTGCGGGACCCGGGACGACATACTCAAGCGCGACCTGACCGGCGTCCGGTTCACCGACGGCCGCTGCAAGATCGCCTCCGGCACGCTCACCGACGACCCGTACACCGGGACCACCGTCCGCTTCGTCCGGGGGCGCAGCAAGGTCGACATCGACCATGTCGTCGCGCTCTCCGACGCCTGGCAGAAGGGGGCGGGGAAGTGGGACGGGGAGACCCGGCGCCGGTTCGCCAACGACCCGCTCAACCTGCTCGCCGTCGACGCCTCCACCAACCGCCGCAAGTCCGACGGCGACGCGGCGACCTGGCTGCCGCCGAACAAGGCGTACCGCTGCACGTACGTGGCCCGGCAGATCGCCGTGAAGAAGAAGTACGGGGTGTGGGTGACGGGCGGCGAGCGGGACGCGATGAGGCGGGTCCTCACCACCTGCCCGCAGCAGAGGCTTCCGTAGCGCTCGCCGCGGAGGAGAAATCCTGTTGGCGCGAGGGGAAATGATCTTTACTCTGCCCGCATGGACCTGAACATATCGACCCTTGCCGAGCGCCCCGAACTGGAAGGGCCGATGTGGGGCATGCGCGACCTCTGGCCCGAGTTCATGATGTACGACCCGGTGGGCTGGGCGAACATCGGGCGGATCGTGCGTGAGCTGCCGGAGTACGTGCTCGTCGCCACCGACGCCGAGGGCAAGGTCGTCGCCCGTGGCTTCAGCGTTCCCTTCCGCCTCGACGTCGACGGGCGCCGCGAGCTGCCCGCGCGGGGCTGGGACGAGGTGCTGCTCTGGGCGTTCTCCGACCTGAAGCACGGCCGCGAGGCCGACACCGTCAGCGCCATCGAGATCACGGTCGACACGAGCGCCCTGGGCCAGGGCATCTCGCACCGGATGCTGGCCGCCATGCGGGAGAACGCCGTGCGCCGTGGGTTCTCCGAGCTGGTCGCCCCGGTCCGCCCCAACGGCAAGCACCTGGAGGCCGCGGCCTCCATCCACGAGTACGCGTTCCGCACGCGGGAGGCCGACGGCCTGCCGCACGACGCCTGGCTGCGCGTCCACGTCCGCGCGGGCGGTGTCATCGAGGCGGTGGCCCCGGCCTCGATGACCGTCTCCGGTTCGGTCGAGCAGTGGCGCAAGTGGACCGGCCTCGCCTTCGACGCGGACGGCCCGGTCGAGGTCGAGGGCGCGCTCGTGCCCGTCCACTGCGAGGCCTCGCGCGGTTACGCGGTCTACGTCGAGCCCAATGTGTGGGTGCGGCACAGCCTCTGACGCGTACGGGGCCCCGCCGACGAGCGGGACCCCGGGGGTGATCTTCGGGGCGGGGGATGTACCGTACGGCGTCCCCTGTCGTACACCCGTGCGCCCCGCCCCCGGCGTGCGCCTCCGTGAGAGGTCCCGCGAATCGTGAACCAGGCCGTCCGCTTGGAGAAGGGCGCGGAGTCCCCGCGCCCCAAGGAGCTGCCGGGCCGGCGGGCCCGGATCGGGCTCGCGCTGGTGCCGCTGCTGAGTCTCGGTGTCCTCGGCTTCGTTCCCTCGCTCACGCTCGCCCTGCGGCGCGGGACGCGGAACGACTGGCTCGCGGCGCTGCTGTTCACGGCCGCGTCGGTCGGCTGGTGCTTCCAGATCGCGCTGACGCCCGAGGAGACCCACGGCGCGGCGTACCTCCTCGACGTGGTGCTGCTCGCGGCCACCACCCTGGGCGCGGCGGCGCACTGCCTCACCGTCAAGGAGGCCGGCCGGTGAAGACCCGTCGTGCCTGGCGCGTCACCGAGCGGGAGGCGGCCAAGAAGGAGGCGGCGGAGTCCGGGGCGGCCCGGGTTCCCGGGCTGCTCGCCGCGGGTGCGGGGGCGTTGCGCGGCCGGGTCGGCTGGGCCCTCGGCTCGGTCCTGGTCCTCGCCCTCGGTCTCGTCGGCGCCCGGATGTTCGCCGGGTCGGAGGGTCCGGGCACCCCGCCCGACACCCGGGCCCGTGCCTATCAGGACTACGACGCCTGTCTGCTGACCGACGAGCGGGGCATCGTGACCGGCGCGCCGGCGGCTCCCGTCTGGGAGGGGATGCAGGCGGCGTCCCTGGACAAGCGCATCCGCGTGACGTTCGTACCGGTGATGGGGGAGAAGTCGGTGGCGAACGCCCGTCCGTTCCTCAACGGTCTGGTGCAGCGGGACTGCGAGATCGTCGTCGCCTCGGGCGCCCCGCAGGTGGCGGCCGCCGAGGCGGCGGTGGAAAAGAACCCGAAGGTCCGGTTCGTGACGGTCGGTGAGGCGGGCGGCGCGGCCCACGGCAACCTGGTCCGGGTGGCGCCCGGGGCGTCCCTGAAGGACGACATCACGGCGACGGTGAAGCGCCTGGCCGGCGAGGGCTGACGGGCCGGAGGGCGTCCTGTCCGGGTGTCCGGGGCGGAGTTGTCCGGAAGGGTTCCCTCCGTCGAGTAAAGCGAGAGTAAAGTTCGGCACCCTGGTGTGAACTGGTGATCTGTCATCGGGCAGGCTCGCGAAGCTTTGTAAGCATCGCGTTAGTAAAGGCTGGCCCATGCGTATACGCCGGGTCCGTAGCCCTCGCCTGTTCCCACCGGGTCGCACCGGCAGACGCAGGCTGAGGGCTACGGCTCTTTCCGTACTCATCTCACTGTTCCTCATGATCACCACCGAGTCGGCGCTCGCCGCGGGCGTCACGCTCGAACCGGTGAAGATGCCCAAGCTCTCCCTCTCGGGGCTGTGGAAGTGGGTGAGCGAGAACCCTCTCGACACCCCTGACCAGCAGGGCGGCACGGCCCGTGGCAAGAGCCACGCGGCCTCCTCCGACGCCACGAGCCTCGAAGGCAAGGCCGGGCGCAAGCCCGGCAAGGGCAAGGGCGAACTCCCGCTGTTCGAGCGGGAGACCGACGACCCCGCCGAGACCCGCACCGGCAAGGCGCCGGGCAACGCCAAGAGCTTCGACGCGCGCACCAGCAAGCGCGACGCGAAGAAGTCCACGGCCACCTCGGACCACTACGTCAACGCCGACGGCTCCACCACCGTCCGCCACTACCCCGGCCGCACGAACTTCAAGGCCGCGGACGGCACGTGGAAGGCCATCGACACGAGCCTGACCGAGGACAAGGACGGACGTCTCCAGCAGACGGCCAACTCCCTCGACGTCGAGTTCGCGCCGACCGCCGCCGACAAGGCCCTCGCCTCCGTCGACTTCGGCAAGGGCCGCTCCCTCGCCTACGCCCTGCGGGACGCGGCGAAGACCGAGCCCACCGTCGACGCCGACGGCACCCTCACGTACGCCGGGGTCCTCCCCGAGACCGACGTGCAGCTCGTGCCGCTCGCCGAGGGCTTCAAGGAGAACATCGTCCTGCGCTCCCCGCGGGCCGAGAACTCCTGGGTCTTCCCGCTCGACCTCAAGGGCCTCACCCCCCGCGTCGCCGCCGACGGCGACGTGGAGTTCACCGACGCCGACGGCAAGGTCACCGCGACCATCCCGCACGCGTACATGGAGGACTCCAAGGTCGACCCGCGCTCCGGCGACCGCGCCCAGTCCCGGGCCGTCACCTACGAGCTGACGACCGTCGACGGCAAGGCCGACGGGCAGCCCGCCCTGCGGATGACCGCCGACCGCGCCTGGCTCGACGACCCCGCGCGCGTCTACCCGGTGACCGTCGACCCGACCGTGACCGCGTCGAACTCGACGTACACGCAGAACACCATCGGCGGGGACCACTCCACCGAGACCCAGATCAAGGTCGGCTCGTACGACTCGGGCACCAACAAGACGAACTCGTTCCTCCAGTTCAACTCCCTCGGCACCACGCTCGCGGGGCAGCGGGTCACCGCCGCCACCCTGAACGTGTACGCCCTGTGGTCCTCGACCTGCGCGGCCCAGTCGTTCTCGGTGCACCCGATCACGCAGTCGTGGACGCCGTCCGCCGTCACGGCGTACCCCGGCCCGTCCTTCGGCGCCGCGATCGGCACCGCCACCCCGGCGCCCGGAGCCTCCTGCTCCAACAGCTCCGGCTCGGCGAGCGTCGGTGTGCGCATGCCGGTCTCGCTCAACACGACGTGGTTCAACAATGTCGCCGGCGGGGCCGCGAACTACGGTCTGGCGCTCACCGCGCCGACCAACGACATGCTCCACTGGAAGAAGTTCCACTCGGACAACTCGGCGACCGCCGGCTTCCGTCCGGCCCTGGACCTGACCTACACGCCGAACACGGCGCCGCAGATCAACGCCCAGTACCCGCCGGCCAACTTCCAGGCCAACACCCTCCAGCCGGAGCTGCTCGTCTACGCGAGCGACGCCGACAAGGGACCCAACCCCCTGTCGTACACCTTCGAGGTCTACGACGGCGACGCCACCGGCACCCCCACCCTGGTGGCCACGTCCGGCGCGATCACCAAGGGCAGCTGGAAGGTTCCCGCCGGCAAACTGAAGTGGTCGAAGAACTACGACTGGTACGCGGAGGCCAGCGACGGCACCTCGGCCGTCGTGGAGGGCAGCCGCTTCACCACGGCCGTGCCGCAGCCGCCGGTCACCTCGGGCCTGTCGATGAACACCGATGGTCACGAGTTCGACCCCTCGGACGGCAACTACACCACCGAGGACACCGACGCCGACGTGCCGGTGATCGGCCCGTCGCTGGAGATCGAGCGCTCCTACAACAGCCTCGACCCCCGCGTCGACTCCGCCTTCGGCGCCGGCTGGTCGACGATCGTCGACATGAAGGCCGTCGAGGTCAAGGACGGCACCGGCGCCCTCACCAGCGTGATCATCACCTACCCGGGTGGTGAGCAGGTCGCCTTCGGCCGCAACTCGGACGGCACCTTCGTGCCCCCGCTGGGCCGCTACGCGCGCCTCGCGGCCGTCACCGGCGGCTACGCGCTGACGGACAAGGACTTCACGGAGTACGCCTTCACCCAGGCGACCGCGAAGGCCGGCACCTACGCGCTGAAGAGCATCAAGGACTACGCGGGCCGCACCGAGACCTTCACGTACGACGCCAACAAGCGCCTCACGAAGATCACGAACGAGGTCTCCAAGCGGAACCTGGGCCTGACCTGGTACCAGCCGGCCTCGGCCACCGCCTGGCACGTCCAGACCGTCTACACCGACCAGGCCACGGCCGGGGACGCGAACTCGGTCCAGACCTGGCAGTACACCCACACCGGTGACCAGCTCACCAAGGTGTGCCCGCCGGCCGACTGGTCCAAGTGCACGACGTACACCTACGCCACCGGCAACCACTACCGCACCACGGTCCTCGACGCCGACCCGTTCGCCTACTGGCGGCTCGGCGAGACGTCGGGCACGGTCGCGAAGGACGCCCTCGACGCGAACCAGGGCCAGTACAACGGCACGTACAAGAACGTGACGCTGGGCGGGACGGGTCCCCTCGCGGGCTCCACCCAGAAGGCGGCCACCTTCAACGGCACCACCTCGTACGTCGAGATGCCGGCCGCGCCGGGCGCCACGCCCTCGTACACCTCCGTCTCGCTGTGGTTCAAGACGAGCACCGCCGGAGGCGTGCTCTTCTACTACGGCGACAAGCCCCTCAGCGACCCCGACCCGGTGGCCAACACCACGAAGAACACCCCCGCGGTGTACGTGGGCACCGACGGCAAGCTGCGCGGCTGCCTGGCGATGTCGCCGGGCTGCATGACGACGATCACGTCCACCCCGGTCGTCACCGACGGCCAGTGGCACAACGCCGTCCTGACCGGTGTCGCCAACAGCCAGACCCTGTACCTCGACGGTGCGGCGGTCGGCTCGCTCAGCGGCACCATCAACGACTGGGTGCAGCCGTACATCTCCCTCGGCGCCGGTGTGAACACCATGGGCTGGCCGGCGATGAACCCGAACGACAAGCTCGGGCACTTCAACGGCCAGATGGCCGAGGTCGCGATCTTCTCCGAGCCGCTCTCGGCCGGCGTGATCAAGACGCAGTACGACTCCGCCACCCGGTCGGCCGGTCTGCTCCAGAAGATCACCACGCCCGGCCTGAAGACCCAGGCGTCGGTCGTCTACGACACCACCGACGACCGCGTCCTCCAGGCCACCGACGGCAACGGCGGCACCTGGAAGCTCAACCCGCCGACCATCACCGGCTCGTCCCAGGTCTACCGCTCCGCCGTCATGGGCTCCGCCCCGGCCGGCTACTGGCGCCTGGACGACACCCAGGGCGCGGCGCAGGCCGCGAACCAGGTGAACACCGGCTTCGGTACGTACAACAACGTCATCCAGGGCGTCGAGGGCCCCTTCGGGCCGGGTGACGCGAGCGCGGCGACCTTCGACGGGTCCACCTCCTTCCTGGAGATCCCCTTCGGCCCGCTGCACGCCAAGCCGGACCGGTCCGTGGAGCTGTGGTTCAAGACCGCCGAGCCCGGCGTGATCATGAGCGACCAGAGCCTTCCGCTCGACAACGCCGGTGGGGCCGCGGGAACCTACAGCGACCTGCTGTACGTCGGCGCCGACGGCAAGCTGCACGGTCACTGGTGGACCAGCGCCTGCAACGCCACCTCGACGCTCGGCTCGACGGGCACCGTCACCGACGACAAGTGGCACCACGCGGTGCTGGCCTCGGCCGGGACCACGCAGTCGCTCTACCTGGACGGCGTCAAGCAGGGCAGCTGCGCCGCGGCCACGAACGACCAGAGCAACACCCGGACGTTCATCGGCGGCGGCTTCGGCAAGGGCTGGTACAGCTCGCCGGGTGACGTCAGCCGTTTCACCGGTTCCATCGCCGAGGTCGCGGTCCACTCCAAGGGCCTGACCGACGCGGACGTGGCGACCCACTGGTCGGCCTACAAGGCGTCCTCCGGCATCGCCCCCGTCAAGACGGTCAAGCTGACCGACCCGACGGAGAAGACCCTCACCTACGTGTACGACGCCGAGATGGGCAACCGCCTGCTCGCCGCGATCGACACCGAGGGCGACCGCACCACCTACGGGTACGACACCGGCGGCTTCCTGCACACCATCACGGACGCCAACGGCAACCGCTCGATCACCGGTCACGACGTGCGCGGCAACGCGGTCTCCCAGACCACCTGCCAGAACACGACCGCGAACAAGTGCTCGACGGAGTACTACACCTTCTACCCGGACTCGACCACGGCCTTCCCGCCGATGGACCTGCGCAACGACCTGCTCCTCACGGAGCGGGACGGGCGCTCGACCGGGCCGACGGACAACGCCTACCTCACGAGCTACTCCTACGACGCGGGCGGCAACCTGCTGTCGGTGACCACGCCCCCCGTGGCCGGTCACCCGAACGGCCGGACGGCCTCGACCACGTACACCACCGCCACCACCCCGGCGGCGGAGGGCGGTACGGCGGTCACGCCGGCGGGTCTCGTGTCGCAGGTCACCACTCCGGGCGGCCGGAAGACCACGTACACCTACTTCGCCAACGGCGACCTGGCGAAGATCACCGACGCCAACGGTGCCTCGGTGGAGTACACGTACGACAAGCTGGGCCGCGAGATCTCCAAGAAGGAGGTCTCGGACGCGAACCCGGCCGGTCTGGTCACGTCGCAGACGTACGACAAGAACGACCAGGTCCTCACCGAGACGACCCCGGCCGTCACCAACCGGGTCACCGGCGCCAAGCACCAGGCGAGGACGACCACGGGGTACGACCCCGACGGCAACATCCTGTCGCAGACGGTCCAGGACCTCACCGGCGGTGACACGGCGCGCGTCACGTCGATGACGTACAACGCCAACAACCTGTTGGCGACCAGGACGGACCCGGGCGGCGACACCACGTCGTTCGAGTACGACGCCTACGGCAACAAGGTGAAGGAGACGGACCCCGCGGGGACCGTCAACACCTACACCTTCGACGGCGAGCAGCGTCCGCTCACCACCAGCCTGCTCGGCTACACCGGCGACCCGTACAACCCGACGGCTCCGACGACGCTCGTCCAGGAGTCCCGGGCCTACGACCCGGCCGGCCGCCTCGCGTCGATCACCGACTCGCTCGGCTGGCAGACGGCGTACACCTACACCGACGACGGCCTGTCGGCCTCCGTGGTCCGCAAGGACCCGCAGACCGGCAAGTCCTTCACGGAGCAGGCGAACACCTACGACGCCGCCGGCAACCTGATCGAGCAGGTCACCAACGACGGGCAGACCCGCACCACCTTCACGGTGGACGCGGCCGACCGTACGGTCTCCGAGATCCTCGACCCCAACGGGCTCGCCAGGACCACGCAGACCAGCTACGACCCGGACGACAACGTGGTGTCGGAGACGGACCGCGACCCGGCGACGGGTGACGTGTCCACCACGGACACCCGGTACGACGCCCTGGGCAACATCACCGGAACCACCACGCACGACGGCACCACGGCCCCGGTGGCCCGCTACAAGCTGGACGAGACGACGGGCTTCGGTCTGGCGGACTCGTCCGGCGCGAACAACACCGGTACCCACGGCACCGGGATGCACTGGAACACCGACCGGGGCGGCAGCGCCGTCTTCGACGGTGACGTCAACTCCTGGGCGCAGGCCTCCGGCCCGGCCGTGAACACGGCCGGCAGCTTCACGGTCTCCGCGTGGGCCAAGCTGTCCGACCTGACGACGGGCCGCACGGTCCTCTCGCAGGACGCCGGCAGCGTGTACGGCTTCGTGCTGTACTACGCGGCCAACACCGGCTGGGCGTTCGCCCGTCCGCGGACGGACGCACTGCCCCTCGCCTACGACCGGGCGGTCTCCGCCCCGTCCGCGGCGGTCGCCGGAGCCTGGACCCACCTGGTCGGCATGTACGACGCCCAGGCGTCCAAGCTGCGTCTGTACGTCAACGGCACGCTCGCCCAGGAAGTCGCGGTCTCGGGCAACTGGGAGGCGACCGGTCCGTTCCAGATCGGCCGTCACAAGATGGGCGCCGGGAACTACGACTACGAGTTCAAGGGCGGTATCGACGACGTCCAGGTCTACAGCGAGGCGCTGACCGCGGCGCAGGTCACCGCCGTCAAGGGCGGCACCCTGCCGGCCGCGGGCAGCACGGTCCGCTCGACCACGTGGAAGCTGGACCAGCGCGGTCTGCCGGTGTCCCAGACGGACACCGCGGGCAACGTCACGGACTACGGCTACGACGAGCTCGGCCAGCAGACCTCGGTCACCGAGCCGGCCGTCATGGCGGAGCAGAACGGCGGGACCCCGGTCTCGGTCCGGCCCGTCACGATGACCGGGTACAACACCTTCGGCGAGGCTACGGAGTCCTCGGACCCGCTCGGCAACGTGGTGACGACGGCGTACGACGCGGAGGGCCAGGAACTGTCGACGACGGCTCCTGATTACCTCGCGCCGGGTGCGTCGGCCCCGATCCGCGCCACCTCGTACAACGAGTACAACAAGCTCGGCCAGGTGACGGCGGAGGTCGACTCGCTCGGCAACCGCACCACCTACACGTACACGCAGCTGGGCGACCTGGCCTCGGTCACCGAGCCGGGCGGCGGTACGACGAAGTACACGTACTCCACCAACGGCGACCAGCTGTCGGCCACCCGGCCGAACGGCGCCCGCCAGGAGATGACGTACGACTACCTGGGCCGCGAGCTGACCAGCACGGACATCGTGCGCCAGCCCACGCAGCGGGCCTACACGGCGATCAACGAGTACAACGCGCCGGGCGGCGAGCTGTCCCGGATCGTGTCGCCGCAGGGCGTCACGGAGTCGTACAAGTACAACGCCGAGGGCGAGGTCACCGAGGTGACCGACAGCGCGGGCAAGGTCTCGCGCTTCACGTACGACATGGACGGGCAGCCGCTCACCGCCACCGAGCCCGACGGAACCAGCACCCGCAACACGTACGACGGCTTCGGCCAGCTGGTGAGGACGGACGACCTGGACGAGACGGGTGCCGTGCTGCGTACGGCGAGCACCGGTTACGACCGGGGCGGCAACATGGTCTCGGCGACCGACCACCGTGGTCACACGAAGACCTTCACGTACGACTCCTCGGGTCTGATCACGAAGGTCGTCGAGCCGGTCTCCGCGACCGAGTCGATCACCACGACCTACGGGTACGACGCGGCGGGCAACCAGACCCGGTTCACCGACGGGCGGGGCAACCCGTTCCTGACGACGTACAACACGTGGGGTCTGCCGGAGTCGCAGATCGAGCCGTCGACGCCGACCCATCCGAACCTCGCGGACCGGACCTTCACGGCCGTCTACGACGGTGGGGGCCGGATCAAGGAGTCCCGTTCTCCCGGTGGGGTGAACATCTCCTTCGAGTACGACGCGAAGAGCCGACTGGTCCGCCAGTCGGGTACGGGTGCGGAGGCCGTCACGGCCGACCACACGTACGACTACGACGCCGACGACCGCATCACGGCCGTCGCCGGGCTCGGTGAGGAGAAGAACACCTTCTCCTACGACGACCGGGGTCTGCTCCTGACGGCGAACGGGCCCTCGGGCTCCTCGTCCTTCGCGTACGACGGCGACGGCGGGATGACCTCCCGCACCGACGCCTCGGGCACGTCGACCTTCGGCTACGACACCGCCGGCCGCCTGAAGACGGCCAACGACGGGGTCACCGGTTCGACGGCGACGTACGGCTACGACGTCAACAGCAACGTGACGTCGATCGACTACGGCACGGGCAAGGCGAAGCGCGCCTTCGGCTACGACAAGCTGGAGCGCCCGACCACCGACACCCTGACCTCGCCCACCGGCAAGACGCTCGCGTCCTTCACATACGGGTGGGACGCGAACGACAACCTGACGTCGAAGACGACGACGGGGCTCGCCGGTTCGTCGGCCAACACGTACACGTACGACTGGGCCGACCGCGTCATGTCCTGGAACAACGGGACGACGAACGAGGTCTACGGCTACGACGCGTCCGGCAACCGGACCCGGGTGGGTGGCGACACCTACACCTACGACGCCCGGAACCGGCTCACGTCGGACGGCCACAGCGCCTACACCTACACCGCGCGCGGCACGCTCAGCTCGGTGACGGACGAGGCCAGCCGGGTGACGACCATGAAGGTGGACGCCTTCAACCGCGTCATCCAGGAAGGAAACCGCACCTACACCTACGACGGTCTCGACCGCGTCCTGAACGCCAAGGACGAGACGGGCAGCGCGCTCTACTCGTTCCAGTACAGCGGCGACGGCAACGACGTGGCCTCCGACGGTCTGGCGAGCTACAGCCGGGACGCCGGGGGCGCCGTGATCGGTGTGAAGACCGCTGTCAGCTCCGTGCTGGCCCTGACGGACCTGCACACGGACGTGGTGGCGCAGTTCACCACCACGGGCGAGGCGCTGACCGGCTCGACGACCTACTCGCCGTTCGGCAAGGTCGTCCAGTCCGCGTCGATGCTCGGTTCGCTGGGCTACCAGTCCGGCTGGACCGACCCGGAGACGGCCAAGGTCAACATGGCCGCGCGCTGGTACTCGCCGGAGACCGGCCAGTTCAACAGCCGTGACACCGTCGCCCTCAGCGGGATCCCGAACTCGATCTCGGCGAACCGGTACGCGTACGCGGACGGCAACCCGATGACGGGCATGGACCCGACCGGTCACTGGCCGGGCTGGGCCGACAAGATCGTCAAGAAGGTCAAGAAGAAGGTCAAGAAGACCGTCAAGTCGGCCTACAAGCACGTCAAGAAGGCCGTCAAGAAGGTCGCCAAGGTCGTCAAGAAGGCGGCCAAGAAGGTCAAGCGGGCCGTCAAGAAGGTGGTGAAGCGGGCCAAGCGGGCGGTGAGAAAGGCCGTCCGGTACGTGGCCGACAGCGTCCGGAAGGTCAAAAGATACGTCAAGCGGGTCTACAGGACCGTGAAACGCGTCGCCCACAAGGTCGTCAAGCATGTGAAGAGGGCGGTCCGCAAGGTCGCCAAGGCCGTCAAACACGTCGCCAAGAAGGTGGTCAAGGCAGCCAAGAAGGTCGGCAGAGCCGTCAAGAAGGCGGCGAAGGCGACAGCCAACTTCGTCAAGCAACACGCCTCGACCATCGCCTCGGTGGCCACCGGCATCGCCGTCTTCGCGGGCTGCACCGCGATCACGGCCGGCGTCGGAGCCATCGGCTGCGCCGCCCTCGCGGGCGCCGCTGCCAACGGTGTCGGCTACATGATGAGCGACGGTCCGAAGTCGGTCGGCGGCTTCCTCGGCGCGGTCGCCATCGGCGCCGTGACCGGTGCCGCCGGTGGCGTCGGCGGTCGTCTCGCGGCCAGCGCCGCGGGCAAGCTGCTCTCCGGTTCGGCCGGCAAGATCGCGACGAGCGTCGCGGAGAACGCCGGTGAGGAAGCCCTCACGGGCGCGGTCGAGTACGGCACCTCCTGTGTGAACAGCGAGGAGGGCTGCTCGGTCGCCGGAGCCGCGAAGGCGGCGACGATCGGTGCCGTCATGGGCGGTGCGTTCGGAGCCAAGGGCAAGGGGAAGGGACCGAAGGCCAAGGACTCCCCTGGTGCCTCGTCCGGTCCCGGCTGCCCGATCCGTCGCGGCGGAACGCCGCACAGCTTCACCGGAACCACGCCGGTGCTGCTCGCGGACGGCACGACCAAGCAGATCTCCAAGGTCAGGGCGGGCGACAAGGTCCTCACGGCCGAGCCCGGCAAGAAGACCAAGGAGGTCCACGAGGTCAAGCAGGTGATCGTCACCAAGACCGACCGTGACTACGTCGATGTCACCATCACGACGGAGGCCGGTCCGAAGACGATCCAGACCACCGAACACCACCAGTTCTACGAGTCCACCCGCAACGCCTGGACGCAGGCGGGCGACCTCCGGGTCGGCCAGAAGCTCCAGAACGGCACGGGTGCCCCGACCGCGATCGTCGACGTCACGTCGTACAAGGCCCAGCGGACCACGTACGACCTGAGCGTCGAGGGCCTGCACACGTACTTCGTGTTCGCGGGTGACTCGGTGACGACCGCGGACGCGGCGTCCGGCTCCGGTTCCGGCGGCGTCGATCCGGGCTCCGCGGTCCTCGTCCACAACTGCAATGTGAACGGCGAGGCCGAGGTCCGCATCCCCGAATGGGCGACGGACGACCAGGCGGACCAGTTCAAGGCGTACGTGGCGGCGACGAACGACGCCATCGCCAACGGGAAGATGTCCCCGACGGGCCGGGTCTCCACCGGAGGCGCGATCCGCGCCGACGCGGCCCGGCAGGCGAAGAAGGAGCGCAAGCGGGCCGAAGCCGCGGGCACTCCCTACACTGGGGTGGCCGGGCACGCGCCTGACGCCATGTGGCTGGGTCACGGTACGCCGCCGACCTGGATCGACATGGATCTGAAGGTCAACAGCAGCCTCTCCGGCCAGGGGCAGCGCTGCCCCGTGGGCTGCAAGCCCAAGAAGTTCGTCATCGTCGACAACAGGAACCAAGCGAGCACGCCATGACCGACTGGCCTGACGAGATGCGCCGCATGCGGGACGCCAAGGAACGCGTGCGGGCATCGGACACGGATGAGCTCTGGCGCTTCGAGGAGCCGCGTCCCCCGGCGGACGCGGAACGACTCCGCGAGGTGGCAGGGAGGCTCGGGCACGAGCTCGACCGCGCATACGTGTCCTTCCTCCTCGCCGCAGACGGATGGCCCGCTCTGTTCCAGGACATCGACGTCTTCGGCACCGAGGAGCTCCTCGGCTCCCCGGCCATGGAGACGGCGCGGATGCTGGTGGACACGATGGAGCCCGACGCGCTCGTGCGCTCCGGGCTCGACCGTGACGCCCTCCTGCCGATCGCCGCGTCGACGACGACGATCGACTTCTTCGTGATGCCCGTGACGTCGGGAGACGTGGCGGCACCGGTGATCTGGATCGCCGGCGCGGAGGTCGAGAGGTACCCCTCGTTCCCGGACTTTTTCCGGCACATGATCGGTATGAACCTCGACGAGGCGGAGGTCCTCCGAGCGGAGAACGACGGATGACGGTCGGCTGACCGTCGCCGGCCGGCCACCTCCGAGGTGGCCGGCGTGTCATGAAGAGGGCGCGCTCTGTCCGCAGGGCGCGCCCTTTTCTGTTGCCAGATTTCTACACGTGGAGGCGGAACGTATGACCGACGTCGATGTGGAGGGGGCCGTGCGGGACATTCCGAAGGTTGAGGAATTTCCCGGCCTCGCGCGCGCGTGGCGCTGGTCGCCCATGTTCCGGTTCGTGTTCTCGCTCGCGATGAACGCGGAGGGGACGCGCATCTATCAGGTGAACGCCCGAGACTCCTTCGACGAGGACCTGGCCCGGGCGGTGCTCACGTTCGCGCGTGAGCACCGTGCCGGGCTCGGGGAGGACCCCCGCCCGTTCGAGGTCGTTCCCGGGTTCTCCCACCCGGGCTACGACTTCGACGCCGTGGTGGCCATCCAGCCCGAGATCCACGGCTACTACGTGGGCCGGAACGAAGAACTCAACGAGGTCGTGGTCGGGGTCTTCCCGGCGTACGTCCGGGAGTTCTCCGGGAACGAGACGTCCGAAGAGGCGTTCTTCCGCTTCAAGCGGATGCTGAACGCGGCGGACATGACCCGCGCAGCCGCTCCGTTCCTCCGGATGAAGTTCGACAACACGAGGACCGGCGGAGGAAGCGAAGGCGATCTCCGTGGTTTCACCACCCCCGACGTGCTGCTCCAGGAGCTGGAGCTCCTGGAGGGCGCGCCCGGCAGCTTCGTGGAGTACGAGAACCGTCACGGGCAGGTCCGGCGGATCGAGTGGAACGGCTCGTGGACCGTCGACGGCGAGGCCCGGGAGCACGCGCCGGCCCCCGCCGAGGTCCTGGAGACCCTGAACTGACCTCGGTCGCGTCCTGCTGACGGACGAATGCTCGGCGATGGGCTTTCGGATGGGACCGCCCCCCCGATCGCGTCGGCGCGGGTCGTCCGTGAACTCCCGTCAGGCCGTCTTCTTCCAGTCGCCGCAGCCCGAGGACTTGAAGTACGCGTCGGAGGCGCTGACCTTGACGATGGCCGTGCCCGTCGCGTTGTCGTTGGCGAGGATCGAGTCCGTGCCGTGGCTCGCGTCCTTCGAGCGCTCCCAGTAGCACTCCGCGTCCTTGTTGCCCGTCGACTTGTACGTCCCCGGGGCGATGTCGACGCCCACCTTGAACATGCCGCCGTCGCCCTTGAGCGTCGTGCCCGGCGTGCCCTTCGCCTTCGTGTCGACGGCCTCCCAGGTGCCGCAGCCCGAGGACTTGAAGAGCTTGTCCGAGGCCTTGATCTCGACGTAGCTCGTGCCCGTCACGTTGTCGTTGGCGAGGATCGCGTCCGTGTCGGCCGAGGCGTTCTTCGCGCGCTCCCAGTAGCAGCCCGCGTCCTCGTTGCCCGTGGAGCGGTAGAGGCCGGGCTTCACGTCGGAGCCCACCTCGAAGTCGCCGTCGCCGTCGATCGTGGCGCCCTTCGGCTTGTCCTGGGCCTTCTTGTCGCCCTTGTCGCCGCCCTGCTTCGCGGGCTGCTCCTGCTTCGCGCCCGCCTTGGGGGACTCGGCGTCGCCGCCCCCGCCCATCGACGCACCGATCGCGATGACCGCGACGACCGCGCCGGCGGCGGTGAGGACCTTGTGGCGGGCGAACCAGTTGCGCTGCTGCTGCTGAGACATGGCTGTGGCACCTTCCGGGCGCTGTGAGGACTCCGCTTTCAGGACTCCGTGTTCCGATGGAGTAATCACAGCAGAGACTGTGAACCGAGTCAACCTCGTTCACGAGGTTCGAGTTCGCTCACGCCGTGAATCGGTTCGAGCGCTATGCTCGGTGTGTTCACACACGTACGAGGGGAGACGGACAGGTGCCCGAAGAGAGCACGACAGAGGTCACCGCCGCCGGTATCGCCCGGCTCGCCGGGGTCGGCAGGGCCGCCGTCAGCAACTGGCGGCGACGCCACGCCGACTTCCCCAAGCCCGTCGGCGGCACCGAGACCAGCCCTTCCTTCTCCCTCACCGACATCGAGCAGTGGCTCCGCGACCAGGGGAAACTCGCCGAAGTGCCGCTCCGCGAGCGCGTCTGGCAGCAGCTCGCCGGCCACCCCTCCGGCACCGTCGCAGGTCTCGTGCACACCGGCTGCGTCCTGCTCCTCCTCCGCGCCCGCCCCGGCGCCTGGACCGAGCTGGCCGCGCTCCCCGACGACCGCCTCGGTGAACTCCTGCCCGGCGTCTTCGAAGAGGTCCTCACCGCCCGCTTCGGTCTGCCCAGGTCTGTTCACACCCCCACCCCGGCCGACACGGTCCCCGCCGTCCCCCTGCTCCGCGCCGCCGTCGAGCTGGCCGTCGAGCTGGGCGGCGCCCGCCAGGCCTTCGAGTTCCTGCTCGGCCGCCACCTCGACGCCAACCCCCGCCAGTACACGCTCACCCCGCCCCCGCTGGCCGAGCTCATGGCGGCCCTCGCCGCCGCCGCCGTACCCGAGGGCCGCCCCGTCGCCACCGTCCTCGACCCGGCCTCCGGCACCGGCGGCCTGCTGCGCGCCGTCCCGCACCCCACCGCGCTCTACGCCCAGGACGCCGACCCCGACCTGGCCGCCCTCTCGGCCCTCCGGCTCGCCCTCCACGACGACGCCGACATCCGGGCCGCCATCGGCGACACCCTCCGCGCCGACGCCTTCCCGTCCCTGAGCGTCGACGCGGTCCTGTGCCACCCGCCGTTCAACGAGCGGGCCTGGGGCCACGACGAACTCGCCTACGACCCCCGCTGGGAGTACGGCTTCCCGGCCCGCACCGAGTCCGAGCTGGCCTGGGTGCAGCACGCCCTCGCCCGGCTCCGCGCGGGCGGCGCCGCCGTCCTCCTCATGCCGCCCGCCGTCGCCTCCCGCCGCTCCGGCCGCCGCATCCGCGCCGACCTGCTGCGCCGCGGCGCCCTCCGGGCCGTCGTCGCCCTCCCGGCCGGCGCCGCACCGCCGTACGGCATCCCGCTCCACCTCTGGGTGCTTGTCCGTCCCGGCGCCGACCAGCGGCCCCCGGCGGAGACCCTGTTCGTGGACACCGCCGGGCTCGTCCCGGACGCCGGCCGCGACAAACTCCCCTGGACCACCCTGCGGAACACGGTGCTCGACGCCTGGACCGGCCGCGGCGGCGAGGAGTCCGTCGCCCGCGCCGTCCCCGTCATCGAACTCCTCGACGACGAGGTCGACCTCGCCCCCGCCCGCTATCTCACCGCCCCCGCCGCAGGCGGCACCGCCCCCGAACTCGCCGCCGTCCGAGACCGCCTGGACGAGACCCTGCGCCGCACCCAGGGCCTCGCCCCCACCCCGGTCCCCGCGCGCCCCGCGCCCCGCCCCCTCACCACCGTCGGCGAACTCGCCCGCACCGGCGCCCTCCAGCTCCGTACGGGCGGCTCGGGCACGGCCCCCGCCGGCGGCGGCGTGCCCGTCCTCACCGAGCACGACGTGCTGTCCGGCGGCGCGCCCTCCGGCACCCTCCCCGCCGGAGGCGGCCCGGGCGAGGAGCGCGAGGAGCCCGTCCTCGTCGCCGAGGGCGATGTCGTCGTCCCCGTCCTCGGCGGCGGCTCCGTCGCCCGGGTCGTGGACGCCGCCACCGCCGGCGCGGCCCTCGGCCGCAACCTCCAGCTCCTGCGGCCCGAACCGGCCGCCCTCGACCCCTGGTTCCTCGCCGGATTCCTGCGCGGCACCGCCAACAACCGGCAGGCCAGCAGCTTCGCCTCGACCGCGACGCGGCTCGACGTCCGCCGCCTCCAGCTGCCCCGGCTGCCCCTGGCCGACCAGCGCCGGCACGGCGCCCACTTCAAGTCGCTCGCCGAGTTCGAGGAGGCCCTGCGGCTCGCCGCCCGCCTCGGCGAGCAGCTGGTCCAGGGGCTGTACGACGGTCTCGCGGACGGAAGTGTGGAGCCCGCGTGAAGGCCGTCATACTCTCTTGGTCTGATCAACCGTAGTGGCCTGATCATCCGTCCCGGGGGAGCGTCGTATGTACGGTCAGGTGCCCACACCCGCGGCCCCGCCCGCACCCGCACCGCCGCGGGCCACCGGCCCGTCGGCGGCCACGATCACCGTCCGGGTCCTCATCACGGTCCTGGTGGTCCTGTCGCTCGGCTTCCTCGCGTGGGTCGCCATGCTCCGGATCGCGATCATGCGGCGCACCGGGCGTGACTGGACGCTCTTCTGGGCCCAGTTGGTCCTGAACATCGGGTGTGTGGTGCCGCTGGAGCAGCGGTTCGCCGACACCTGGATGAACACCGCGGGCATGATCGTGCTGCTCGTGCAGATGGCGATCGTGACCTGCTACTTCCTGGTGGTCGACATCCGGCACCACCAGCCGGCTCCCGTCGTGATCATGATGCCGCCGCCGTCCCCGGCGCCCCACTTGCCGCCGCATCAGCAGCCGCAGGCGTACCCGTACGGCACGCCGTCGTCGGGGTACGCCACTCCCGGATACGCCACGCCGGGGTACGGCTACCCGCCGGCCGCCGCCACGACCCCGAGCCCGGTGCCGGGCCAGGCACCGGCGCCGGGCCAGGCACCGGTGCTGGGCCAGGCTCCGGGCCAGGCCTCGGGCCCGGTCCAGGGCGCGGCGCCGGGTCCGTACGTCCCCACCCCGCCCGCGGGCCAGGTCCCACCACCCCTTCCCGGTCACGCCCCCCGCATCGACCAGGTCCGCGCCGAGCTCGACGAGCTCAGTGACCTGCTGCGGCAGGCCGGGGAAGACGACGGTCGGGCATGAACGGGCGGGTGATCGGCGGGCGTTACGAGCTCGCCACCGTCATCGGGCAGGGCGGCATGGGCCAGGTCTGGACGGCGTACGACCGCAGGCTCGACCGCCGGGTCGCGGTGAAGCTGCTCCGGCCGGCCACCATGGCGGGCCCGGCCACCGCCGCCGACGAACTGCGCCGCCGCTTCGTGCGCGAGTGCCGGGTGACCGCCCATGTCGACCACCCCGGTCTCGTCACCGTCCACGACGCGGGCAGCGAGGGCGAGGACCTGTACCTCGTCATGCAGTACGTGCAGGGCGCCGACCTCGCCGACCACCTCGCCGAGCACGACCCGTACCCCTGGGGGTGGGCGGTCAGCGTCGCCGCGCAGCTGTGCGCCGTGCTCGCGGCCGTCCACGCCGTGCCGATCGTGCACCGCGACCTCAAACCGCGGAACGTGATGGTCCGCCCCGACGGGTCCGTCATCGTCCTCGACCTCGGCGTCGCCTCCGTCCTGGACAGCGACACCACCCGCCTCACCCACACCGGTTCCCCCATCGGCAGCCCCGCCTACATGGCGCCCGAGCAGGCCATGGGCGGCGCCGTCGGACCCTCCACCGACCTGTACGCGCTCGGTGCGCTGCTGCACGAACTCCTCAGCGGGAACGTGCCCTTCGTCGGCTCCACCGCGCTCGGCGTCCTCCACCGCCATCTGTACGAGCCTCCCGTACCGCTCCGTCAGCTGCGCCCCGAGGTTCCCGAGCCCCTCGAAGCACTCGTGCTCCGGCTGCTCGCCAAGGACCCGCGGGAGCGGCCGTCCGGCGCGCACGAGGTGTACGAACAGCTGCTGCCGCTGCTCCCCGCGCGCGGGGCCCCGGCCGGGCCGATGGACCCGACCCGGCCGTTCCTCCGCCCGCACGCGCCCTGGCCGGACCGCCCGGCTGCGGCCGCACCGGCAGCCGTGCAGGCGGTGGCACCGGCGGCCGTACCGGCGGCGCCTGTCGCACCCGTCGCACCGGTCGCACCGGTCGTTCCGGCGCAGGCCCCGCCGCCGCCCCTGCCCGCGACCGCTCCCGGGGGCGACCCGAGGGCCGCGTATCCGCCGCCGGGCGTCTCCACTCCCGTCGCCCCCGCCACCCCCGTGGCTCCCGCCCGCCCCGACGTCGCCGCCGCCGTCGACGAGGTCAAGCGGCTGCTGGGGGAGGGGGCGCTCACCCAGGCCGTCGACATGCTCGGCGGGATCCTGCCCGCCGCGGCGGCCGAGCACGGCGAGGGGTCGCCGGTCGTCCGCATCCTGCGCAAGCAGTACGCGTCCACGCTGATGGACGACGGCCAGTACCGGCGTGCACTGCCCGAGCTGCGCCGACTCGCGGCGGACCGTGACGCGGAGGCCGGGCCGGCGGATCCGCAGGCTCTTCAATTCCGTTATGACGCCGCCCTGTGCCTGGAGCAGTTGGGGGAGACGGCCGCCGCGCTCACCGAGTTCCGTGCGGTCCTGCCGTACTACGAGGGCGATCCGGCCCGTGCCTTCGACATCCGGCAGCGGATCGGGCTGCTGCTCGTGGCGACGGGGGAGCACGCGGCCGGACAGGACCAGCTCCAGCGGCTGCTGTTCGACGCGGAGCGCGCGTTCGGCCCGTATCACCCGCTTCCGGCGGACTTGCGGCGCGTGCTGGAGCACCAGCGTCAACTGGGCCCGCGCTCCTGACGGAGAGCCAGAATCACGAGTCGACAACTGATCGGTGAACAGATCCCCGTGATCCTTTTTGTCGCTTTTGATGCATGTAGCGTTCGCGTCTGATCATGTTCACGTCCCCAAGGAATCCCTCATGACGACGCCGCCCGCGCCCTTCACCCCCGAGCAGCCCGCCGCCCCGGAGCAGCCCGCCGCCCCCGCGAAGAAGGGCAGCCGCATCCTCAAGCAGGTCGGCGGTGTCGTCGTCGCGATCGCCATCGCCCTCGGCGTGAAGTTCGGCCTTCCGTACCTCACCGGCGAGGCCCCCGTGCACGCCAAGGCCGGCGAGTGCGTCACCGTGACGGGCCCGGACAACGACCCCAAGGTCGACACCACGGACTGCTCCTCGGGCAAGGCCGACCTGTTCAAGGTCGTCAAGGTCATCGACGACACCTTCGACGTGAACAAGTGCGGCACGGAGCTGTCGGCGCTCGCGCAGCAGCTGGAGTCGGACAAGTTCGTGCTGTGCCTGGAAGAGGTCCCCGCGAAGTAGTTCGCGCGCACCCGCACGTCCGGGAAGGGCCGGAACCCCCGCAGGGGTTCCGGCCCTTCCCGCATTCCGAGCCCGACCGCGTGCTCGCTACGGCCGGCCGACGGGCTCCGGGTTCGCCGGGTTCGCCGGGTCCGCCGGGGTCGCCGGGGTCGCCGGGTCGGCCCCGTGCTCCGGTGTCGCTCCGGGCTTCGGTACTGCCCCGGGCTTCGGATCGGCCCCGACCCCGGCCCCGGGCCCCCGCGGCGTCCCCGGCTCGGGTGCCGCTCCCGGCCCGGTGACCGACGGGGCGACCGCGGAGGGGGTGGGCCTGACCGGGGACTCGCTGACACCCGGGGGCCGGGCGGGCGGCGCCGGAGTGGGGGAGACCGTGCCGGAGGGCACCAGGAAGAACAGGTACGCGGCCGCCACGGCCGCCGCCGCGGCGACGGCCCCCAGCGAGGCGAACGCGACTCCGCGCACCCGCCGCAGCCCCCAGCCGCGCCCCTCCGGAGGCTCGTCACGGCGCAGGTCCCGGTACGTGACGAGGGCTGCTCGCGCGGCGAACGCGGCGCGCAGCCGCTCCTCGGTGACGGTGAGGGGGTCCTCGGCACGCGGTCTCATCGGCCCGCCTCCAGCTTCTTCTCCAGGGCGTCGAGCGCACGGCTCGCGGTCGACTTCACCGTGCCGCGCGAGAGCCCGAGCGTCTGCGCGATCTGCGCCTCGGTCAGCTCCGACCAGTAGCGCAGGACGAGGACCTCGCGCTGGCGCCGGGTCAGCTGCGCGAGCGCGTCGAGCACGTGCCGGTGCTCCTCGGCGAGCAGCAGCCCCTCGTCGACGGGTGGCTCCGAGACCGGGTGGGGCGGGGTGTACGCGCGCGCGGTGCGGCGCCTGCGCAGGACGGAACGGGCGGCGTTGACCACGGCGGTGTGCAGGTACGCGCCCGGGTCCTGGAGCCCGTGCAGGGAGGTGCCGTACGTCCGGCACACGGCGGCGAACGCGTCCTGGACGACGTCCTCGGCGCTGTGCAGGTCGTCGACGAGGAACAGCGCGAGCCGCACCATGTCGAGCCGCCGGGCCCGGTACAGCTCGGTGAGCGTGGGCGGCGGCCCCTGGTCCTCCGGGGCGTCCACCGCGCGCAGTTGCCGTCCCCGTACGTCTCCGGGCACGTCGTCGACCCGGGTCCGTGTCCGGGTCCGGGGCATACGGGCGAGCAGCCGGGCCCACCAGGGCGACGGCCGGTCTGTGGGTCCGGGAGCGGGTATGGCGTACGACAACTGCACGGTCCTCGATCCGTTGCGGGACGGAGGGGCGACCGGGCCGGACCTGCGCAAGCCCGGCCGGGCCGCCCGCTCCGCGGTGCTACCGCGTGCTGCTACTTCTGGACGCGGGGCGCGGCCGGAGCCGGGGCGGCGGGCGCGGGGGTGGCCGCCGGATTGACCGCGGGGGCCGGGGCGGGGCCGGGCCGGGCCCCGGACTCGGCGGCGGGCGCGGGCGCGGGGGTGGCCGCCGGGCCGGGCGTGCCGGGCGAGACGACCTTCGGGGCGACGGGCTTGGCCGCCGGGGCGGGCGTGCCGGGCGCGGCGGCCTTCGGGACGGCCTTCGGGGCGACGGCCGGAGCCGGGGTGGCAGCCGGGGCGGCCGCCGGAGCTGCCGTCGGGGCCGCGTCCGGGACCGAGACCTTCGGCGCCGCCGGCGCGGGCTGCGGACCGGAGTCGGCGATGGCCTGCGCGGCGAAGCCGCCGCCGCCGAGGAGGAGCGCGGCACCGGTGATGACGCCCAGGACCCGGGGACGGGGGCGGAAGTTCCGCTTGGCGTGGCTGGACATGGGGTTCTCCCGAGGAAGGGGACGGACATGGTCGGGTGGATCGGTGTGAAGAGCGCCTTCACACCACCAGACGTGCATCACCCCGCGAGGTTGCGACCGGACCCGAGAAAGTTTCCGCCGGGACCGGCAACAGCCACCCGGCCCGCCCGGCCCGCCCGGCGGGCACGGGCACGGGCCCCGGCGCCACGGCCGAGCCCGCCGCCCCGGCTCGGTACGCCGACATGGGGCCGTATGCCGCCCCGGCTCCGTACGTCGACGTGGGCCGTACGTCGCCCGGGGCCGTACGGCCACCCGTTCGACGCCGCCCCGCCCCGCCCGCCGCCCCGCCCCGCGACCGTTCCTAGTCGCCCAGCAACCGCCATGCCGTCAGGGCCACGCGCGCCCTGGTCAGGCCCGCGGGGGTGGTGAGGTCCACCGACAGGGCCCTGCCGATCAGGTCGATGCGGCGGGCCACGCTGCTGTGGTGCAGGTGCAGTACGTCGGCGGCCCGGCGCAGCGACCCCGCCGCGCAGTACGCCTCCAGCGTGTCCAGAGTCTCCCGGGCCCCCTCCTCGGGGCCTCCCGGATCTCCGGCCACCCCGAGGAGCGCCACGACGTCGGGGTTGCCGCGCAGCACCTCCCTCGGCACCTCCGCGAGCAGCGCCAGCGCGCCCAACTCCGCGTGACCGAGCACCGGTTCGCGCTCGGTGGTGAGACGCAGGGCCGTACGGGCCTCCCGCCACGCCAGGTCGGGTCCGTCGGCCGCGCCGATGCCCGCGCGTACGCCCGCGGGGAACCGGGCCCGGTCCACGGCCGAGGCCAGGATCACGCCGACCCCGCCGATCCGTGCCGCCTTCACGGGCCGGCCGGGGCAGACGACTCCGCCCACCTGGTCGAGCGGCAGTCGCGGCGACCGTACGGCGGCCACCCGGACCGGCTGCCCGGCGGCGAAGCCGAGGAGCCGCAGCGCTCGCGCGCGGGCCGCCTCGTCGGTCTCGGCGCTGATGACCAGCTCGACGAGCGCGGGGTCCGCCATGGTCGTCCGGGCCGGACCGTACCGTTCGACGGCCCCCGCCACGGCGAGGGCGAGCCGTTCGAGCAGCACCTCGTCGAGCGGGCCGGCCGGGCCGGACCGCTCCAGCCACACCGTGCCGATCTCCTCGTCGTCGAGGACGACCGGGACCGTGCCGGACGCGGGCCCCGCCGGGCCGGGGGCCTCGCGGCCGTCGGGCGTGACGCGGATCGTCCGCCCGGTGCCGTGGAGTCCGACGCCGGTGACGCACTCGGCGAGACCGGCCGAGGCCCGCGCGAGCGCGGGAAGGTCCACGCGCCTGCGCATCAGCGTGTCGTAGAACGCGACGATGCGGAGCGCGCCGTCGACGTACGGGTCGAGTCCGGACAGTCGTACGGCCAAAGCCTCCATGGCAGCAGGATAGGAGGACGGGCGGGCGGGACGCGGGCGCCGATCGGCGCGCGATCGGCCCCGGATGCCCGACGGACGGCGGACGACCCGGCGCGGGCGGCTCGCCGAGGATGACCGTCATGGACCCCGAACTCGAAGCATTCGTACCGCTCTTCCCCCGCACCGACCTCACGGACCCGGTCACCGCGCGGAAGAGCGCCGCCCGACTGGCCGCCGCCGTACCGGCCCCCGACACCACGGACATGACCATCGAGGACCACGAGGTTCCCGCCGACCCGCCGGTGCCGGTGCGCGTCTACCGCCCGCACGGGGCCCAGGGCGCCGTCGTGTGGCTGCACGGCGGCGGATTCCTCATGGGCGACCTGGACACCGAGCACCCGTGGGCCGCCCGGATCGCGGCCTCCTCCGGCGCGGTGGTGATCTCGGTGGGCTACCGGCTCGCCCCCGAACACCCCTACCCGGCCGCCCTGGACGACGCGTACGCCGTGCTGGAGTGGGCCGTCGGGCACGCGGCCGAACTCGGCGTCGAGCCGGACCGCATCGCGATCGGCGGCCACAGCGCCGGCGCCAATCTCGCGACCGCGGTGGCCCTGCGGGCCCGCGACCGGCAGGGCCCGCCGATCCGCTTCCAGCTGCTCAACCAGCCGGGGCTCGACGACCGGCAGGACTCGTGGTCGGCGGTGAACTTCACCGACACGCCGTGGTTCTACCGGGAGAAGATCACGGCCTCGTGGCGCCACTACCTGGGCGGCCGCCCCGCGAGCCCGTACGCCGCCCCGGCCCGCGCCGAGGACCTGACCGGCCTGCCGCCGGCCTACCTCGCCACCGCCGAGTTCGACCCGAACCGCGACGAGGGCCTCGCGTACGCGCTGCGCCTGCTCCAGGCGGGGGTGTCGGTCGAGATCCACCAGTGGCCCGGCACCTTCCACGGTTCGCAGGCGATCCTCTCCGCCGAGGTCTCGCAGCGGCAGAACGCCGAACTCGGCGCCGCCCTGCGCCGAGCCCTGGCCGGATGAGCCCGGAGCGCGCACGCCCCCGCACCACTGTCCGCACCCACACCACCGGCCCCACTCACATCGCCGACACCGCCCTCCCGTCGCGCCCGACCGAAGGAGTACGTACGCCGTGAAACTCCGATCGAAGATCCGCCTCTCCCTGATCGCCGGCGCGGCCGCGCTCGCCGCCTGCGTCGGCACGGTGGCGGCCGCACCCGCCCCGCCCAGGACGACGGCCGCGACGACGGCCGCGACGTCAGCTGGGACGACATCGACGCCGACCCGCGTCGAGCCCGCACAGCTGCGCACCGCCATGGACGCCGTCCACCGGGCGGGCGTCCCCGGGGTGTTCGGCGAGGTGCGGGACGCCGGCCGGACCTGGCGCGGGGCCTCGGGGGTCGCCGACCTCGCCACCGGACGGCCCATGAGCCCCGACATGCGCCAACGCGTCGGCAGCATCACCAAGACCTTCACCGCCGCGGCCGTCATGCAGCAGGTCGAGAGGGGACGGATCCGGCTCGACGCGCCCGTCGGCGCCTATCTGCCCGACCTCGTACCGGGGGAGAGGGGCAGGCGGATCACCGTCCGGATGCTCCTCAACAACACGAGCGGCATCCCCGACTACATCCCGTACGCCTTCCCCTCGCTCCAGCGGAACTCGCCCACCAGCCTGGACGACAACCGGTTCCGCGAGTTCCGGCCGGCCGAGCTGATCGAGCTGGGGCTCGCGGCGCCGCCCGCGGGCGAGCCCGGCGGTCCCACGGGCGTCTACTCCAACACCAACTGGCTGCTGCTCGGCCAACTCCTGGAACGGGTCACCGGAACCACCGCCGAGCGCTACATCACCCGTCACGTCATCGACCGCGCGGGGCTGCGGCACACCGGTTTCCCGGACGGACCGACGATCGACGGGCCGCACCCGCGCATGTACGAGTCCCTGTGGGGCCTGCTCGAACCGCCGCGTGACTACAGCGTCTACAACATGTCCTGGACGGGTACGGGAGCCGCCCTCGTCTCCACCATGGACGACCTCAACCGCTTCTACGCGCGGCTGCTCGACGGCAGGATCGTCAGCCGGTCGTCACTGGCGCAGATGCAGCGCACGGTCCCGGTCCGCGCCCTGGACGGGACGATGATCGAGTACGGCCTCGGCCTGCACAAGGTCGTCGTCCCCGGCTGCGGCACCTTCTGGGGTCACGACGGCACGGTCTGGGGAGCCGGCACGATCTCCCTGACCCGGTCGGACGGCGGCCGTCAGATGTCGATGGCGGTCAACCTCCAGCGCTGGAACCCCCGGAGCGCGGAGGCGACCCCGCAGCCCCACCCCATCGACACGGCCCTGGAGACGCTGCACGACCAGGCCCTCTGCGGCGCGTAGTCCGCGCCCGCATAGCCTCCTCACATGTCCTTCGAGATGAAAACCCAGAAGAACACCGAGATGAACGACGCCGTACGGGGGCTGCTCGACGCCCCGTACATGGCCGTGCTCGCCACCCTCAACCCCGATGGCGCCCCGCAGAGTTCGGTGGTGTGGGTCAGCCGTGACGGCGGCGAGGTGCTGATCTCCACCACGCAAGGCCGGCGCAAGGCGCGGAACATGCTCCGGGACCCGCGCGTCGGCCTGACCGTCTTCGACCCCGCCGACCCCGACCTGTACGTCGAGATACGCGGCACGGCCGCCCTCACCGAGGACACCGGCCGGGCGGTGGCCGTCCGCATCGCCGAGGAGTACCTCGGTCCGGGCGGCGGCAAGGAGTACGAGGAGGCTCCGGCGGAGCAGGTCCGCGTGGTCGTCCGCATCACGCCGACCAAGATCCTCGGCAGCGCCACCAGGGCCACCGACCCCGCCGTCTAGGCCTGTTCCGGGGCGGTGGAGGTGTACTGGGCGGCGTACTCCCCGGTCGGCGGGGTCGTGGTGATGACGTCGATCAGTACGCCGTCGGGCGCGCCGAGGATGAAGTGGCGCTGGCCGAAGTCCTCGGTGCGGAGGGGGAGGAGCTCGGGGAGACCGGCCTCCCCCACCAGGCGGCGGTGCTCCGCGTCGACGTCCTCGACCTCGAAGTTGAGGAGCAGGCCGCCGCTGGTGGGGGTGCGGTGGCCCGCGGGGAGGGTCGGGTGGCTGTGGTCGAGGAGCGCGAGCTCGTACTGCGGCGCGTCGGGGCGGTGGAGGCTCACGTACCAGTCGGCCTCGAAGGTCGTCGTGAAGCCGAGGTGGCGGGTGTAGAAGTCGCGGGAGGCTGCGACGTCGCGGGTGCGGATCACGGGGTAGAAGCTGCTGAGCCGTCCGGTCGTCATGGGGTCGTTCTCCTCGTCGTGCGTCGCTCGCTCCGATTCCACATACCCGGGGTATGTGAGTGACGAGAGCTAACATACCTCGGGTATGTGAAATGGGAAGGGCGGTGTGCGGCGATGCCGGACGAACGGGCGGCCGACGAGCGGGCGGCGGACGAGCAGGCAGCGGGCGACCGGGCCGCAGTCGGCGGTGCGGCCGGACCCGGCGGCGCCCAGGGCCTCCGGGCCGGGCAACGGGCGGCGACCCGGCGGGCGCTCCTCGCGGAGGGCCGGAGACGGTTCGCCGAGGACGGCTACCACGGGGTGGTGCTCGCGGAGGTGGCCCGCGCGGTGGGGGTCACCAAGGGCGCGGCCTACCACCACTTCGAGAGCAAGGCGGGGCTGTTCCGGGCCGTGGTGGCCGAGGTCCAGGGGGAGTTGGGGGACCGGGTCGCGGCGGCGGCCGACGAACGGACCGACCCCTGGGAGCAGTTGCGCGCCGGCTGCCGGGCCTTCCTGGCGGCCGGTTCGGACCCGGCCGTACGACGGATCGTGCTGGTCGACGCGCCGACGGTCCTGGGGTGGGAGGAATGGCGCGCCCTGGACGAGGAATCCTCGGCGCGGCACCTGACGGAGGCGCTGGAGGGGCTGGTGGAGGCGGGCATCGTCGCCGAACAGCCGGTGGAACCGCTGGCCCGGCTGCTGTCGGGCGCGATGAACGAGGCGGCGCTGTGGCTGGCGAGGGGCGACAGCGCCACGTCGGCGGAGGCGCTGGAGCGGACGGTGGCGGCGCTGGACGGGCTGCTGGCGGGGATTCGCCGCGCGGGGGCGTGAGGCAGCCGGTCAGTCCGCGTCACCCGGCCGGTCGGCCCGCGGTCACCCAGCCGGTCAGTCCGCGCTCAGCCAGCAGTCAGCCAGCCATCAGCCCGCGCTCAGCCAGCGGTCGTCCTGGAACTCGGTGGGGACCTCGTCCTCCGACGGGTCGATCCCGCGGCGCTCCAGCTCGTCGAACCACCGGTCCCGCTGCGACTCGGGCAGCCGCCGTCCGCACCAGGGGCAGAAGTCGATGGTGATGCTCGACGTGCCGCCGTCATGGATGAGCAGCCCGTACTCCTGGAACTTGGGACTGAAGCCGATCAGCGCGTCCGGGCAGTCGAAGGGGTCGTCGTGCTGGTCGCAGTCCACGTCCAGGCGGCGGTTCATCGCCTCGCAGCAGTGGGTGGTCATCGTGCTCGTCCTCTCCCGGTCACGCGGACAGGCTAACGAGCGGCCGGGAGGGACGGGCGTGCCGGTCGGCGTGCGAGCATGCACCGGTGCGTGAACTGAGTGAGTTGACCGAGGTCGAGGACCCGGCCTGGCCGGTCCTCGGCGAGAAGCTGCGGGCCGCGCCCGTACCCGTCGAGGTGCTGGACGCCGACCCCACGCGGGGCGCTGCCGCGCTGCTGCGGACGCAGGTGACCGTGCGGTCGTTCCTGGGGGCGTTCGTCTTCCACAGCGGCGGGGCGTTCGTCGACGACGGCTGGCTGCGGGTGTACGGCAGCCCGGCCGGCGACAACGACCGGCGGCTGCCCTCGCTCGCGCAGGTCAACGACTTCCCCGCGGACGCGGCGGCCGACCCGGGGTGGCGGCCCGACGCGGGGCTCGTCGTGGCCCATGACGTACTCGGCGGGGTGTTCGTCCTCCAGGGCGGGCCCGCGGACCGGGTCGGGCTGCCCGGACAGCCCGGCGAGATGGTGTACTTCGCGCCGGACTCGCTGAGCTGGGACGCGCTGGGCGCCGGGTACGGGGCCTGGCTGTCGTGGATGCTGTCCGGCGGCACGGAGGAGTTCTACGCGGGCCTGCGCTGGCCCGGCTGGCAGGACGAGGTCCGTCGGCTGGACGGTGACCGGGGCCTCACCCTCTACCCGCCGCTGTGGTCGGCGGAGGCGCACCAGGACCTCACCGCGACCAGCCGCCGCGTCGTGACGATGGCGGAACTCCTGGATGCCCAGCGCGAGACGTGCGTGGCACTCGACGAGAGCGACCCCGGTTTCCTGGGGAACGTATGAGCGTGGGGGAGGGGAACGGGGTGGCCGGCCGTACGGTACGGACCTCCCGCCTCGACCTCGTCCCGCTCGCCGTCGCGCACGCCGAGGAGATGGCCGGGGTCCTCGCCGACCCCGCCTTGCACACCTTCATCGGAGGCACCCCGCTGACCCCGTCCGAACTGCGGGCCCGGTACGAGCGGTTGGCGGCGGGCTCGCCGGACCCGGCGGTGGTCTGGGGCAACTGGGTGGTCCGGCTCCGCGCCGAGGACCGGCCGACCGGGACCGTACAGGCGACGGTCACGGAGGACGGGCGGGTCGCGGAGGTCGCGTGGGTGATCGGCGCGGCGTGGCAGGGCCGGGGCATCGCGCGGGAGGCGGCCGAGGGCCTGGTCGCCCTGCTCGTGGAGCACGGCGCGCGGACGATCGTGGCCCATGTCCACCCGGACCACGCGGCCTCGGCGGCCGTCGCCGCCGCGGCCGGCCTCACCCCCACGGACCGGGTGGAGGACGGCGAGGTCAGATGGGAGCGGCGGGTGCCCGGCCGCCTGTGAAGCCGGGGGCACTTCTCCTGGCGCTTCTCCCTCAAGTCTTCCTCAGGGAAGCGGCATTGGCGCTCGGCGGCCGCAGGGCGTGACCTAACGTCGCAGGTCGGGGCCGTTCGACCACGGGGAGACTACTGATGACCGGAATACGCGCGTATCTGTTGACGGGGGCCGCACTCGGGCTTCTCTCGATCGGGGCCGTCGGGTGCACCGGCCCGGGTCCCGCCCCGGCAGCGACCTCACCCGCCTCACCCACCGCATCCGCACCCACGAGCCGTAATACCGCGGCGGCAGCCGCGCAGGAGAAGCGCGTCAAGGACGCCCTCGACACGGTCTCTCCGGACGCTCCCGAGTTCGTGGAGTCCGGGACCGAGCGGGTGGAGGACGGGGTGCGCCACCTCTCCCCGCTGAAGAAGGGAGCCGCCTACCAGCTGGCCCTCGTCTGCGCCGGCGAGGGCGCGGTCGTGCCCGTCGTCGACGGCGAGGAGATCCGGACCGTGCCCTGCGACGGCGTTCCCGTGCTGCACCGGATCACGAGCGCGCCCGCCGAACTTCCTCTCGTGCTCACGGGCCGGGCGGGCGCCTCGGGCGCGGTGGGCTGGCGCATCGTCACGCTCACGGGCTGAGCGGGCCGGAACCTCCGCCCTCCGCCGGACCCTCCGCCCTCCGCCGGGCCCTGGCGCCGAGCCACAGGGACGCGGCGAGCAGCAGCGCGCCCGCCGTCCCCGCCGCCAGCCCGGCACGCAGGCCCGGTGGGCGGAAGTCGCAGGTCACGGTCGTCGTCCCCGGGCGGACGTCGATGGCCAGGAGACCGCCGTACGAACCCGCCTGCCCGCCCTCGCACCGCCAGCCGGCGATCCTCGGGGCGGCCACCACCGCCGTGCCCGTCGTGCCGGGCGGGAGCGTGGCGGTGAGGCCGTCGGAGCGGATGTCGACCCGCGTCGCCGCCCGGGCGCGCAGCCCGTCCACGGCCGTGCGCAGGCGGTCGCGGTCCAGGCAGGCGATCTCGGCGGTCCCGCCGCGCGGGACCAGCGGCTTCGCCACCGGGTCCCGCTGCACGCCCAGCGACGTCAGCGCCGCCCGCCGCTTCGGCTGACCGCCGAGCAGCCGCGTCTCGTACGCGCCCAGGCGGGCCGTACCCGTCGCGTCCGGGGCCCAGAGGAAGACCTCCGTACCGACCCGGCACGCACCGCCCGTCCCCGGAGCCTCGTAGACCCACGCGCCGAGCAGCAGTTCCTGGTTGCGGAAGGGCGACCTGCCGTACGTCGGGGCCGGACCCGGCCGCCGTACCGTGACGAGCGGCAGCGGCTCCGCGCGGACCACCTCCCCGTCCCGCCACCTCGCCCCCACCCCGAACAGCGCGTCCGTCACCGGGTTGTCCAGGCTCAGCAGGTTCCGGCCCCGGGACGTCCAGCCGCCGCCCAGCGCGGTCAGCGTCTCCGTCAGGACCGCCGGGGTGTGGCTGCTGTAGTACGCGGCGCCCTGGCCGCCCAGGAGCAGCGGATCGTTGCCCGCCACCCGGGGCAGACCCGAGTCCGTGCGGTACGCGGGCCAGCCGTCCGCCTCCGCGAGGGCGTCCGCCCGGCGCTGCTGCTCGGCACCGTACGGCGGGTAGTCGTCGAGCCGGACCAGCCGCTCCCGGTCCGCGTACGCCGTCGTCGCGGCCGCCTGGCCGACCACGGTGCCGACGACCAGGAGCGTGGCGAGCACCCCGTACCGGCCCCGGCGCGGGAGCAGCAGCGCGCCCGCGACCGCCGCCAGGCCGACGGCCGTGAGCAGCAGCGCCCACGGGGTGAGGAAGGGGCTCGGGAGCGCGCCCAGAGTCAGGGTCACGACCACCGCCGCCCCGCCGAGCAACGCCCGGCGGTCCGGGCGGCCATGGGCGAAGCCCGTCCACGCCGCCAGGACGAGGACGCCGGAGAGGACGAAGGTCTGGCGGTACGGGCTGCCGTTCGGGGTGGCGAAGGCATGCCACAGGAGGTGCGTCGGGCCCCACTGCATCGAGGCCACGACCACCGCGCACAGTCCTGCCCACAGCCACCGCTCCCGGCCGGGGACGTCGCGGCGGAACAGCAGCGCGGCGACGAGCAGCAGCACCGCCGTGGAGACGAAGGCCGCCGGTGTCGAGAAGCTGTACGTCACGGGGAGCAGCCGGGCGAGGACGTCCGTGGCGGGTGCCGGGTCGAACTCCCTGACCAGGCCCGGGTGCGCGTGACGCGAACCGAGGAAGACGGGGGCGAGGACGGGCGCGGCGAGGGCGATCCCGATGCCGGTCGTCAGGGCGGCCCGCAGCAGGGTACGGAGGGCGCCGCGGCCCCCACGGGGGACGTCGCCCCACGCGGAGGCCGTCGCCGAGCCGGTCGCCGAAGCCGAGGCACCGGCCGTCGCCGAGCCCGCCGCGCCGGTCGTCGCCGAGCCCGCCGCGCCGGCCGTCGCCGCGCCGGCCGTCGCCGCGCCGGCCCTCGCTGAACCCGTCGCACCGGTCGCCGTCGCCGAGCCCGCCGTCGCGAGTCGGACCACCAGGACCAGCGCCGCCCCGATCGTCGCCATGTACGCCGTGTAGAAGTTCGCCACCCAGCAGACCGCGACGACCAGCGGCCCGAGGAGCGGCCGGCTGCCCTCCCGTACCCACTCGCCCACCAGGCAGAGCAGCGGGAAGGCGATCAGGCCGTCCAGCCACATCGGGTTGTACGTGCCCTCCGCGAGCGACCAGCCGCAGAGCGCGTACGAGGCGCCCAGGACCGACGCCCACCACCAGGTGCCGGGGCCGAGGCGGCGCAGCAGGTACGTCATGGCCACCGCCGCGACCGCCGTCTTCAGGACGGTGATCGCGTACACCGCGTACTCGATGTCCCCGCGCGGGAAGAGCGCGACCAGCGGCGCGAAGGGGCTCGACACGTACGTGCCGTAGTCGGGGAGGAAGCTCGTGCCCCAGCCCGCCTGCCAGTCGAGCAGCAGCCCGCCGTCCGCCCGGCCGCGCAGCAGGTCCCACAGGTGCGCGTGGAACGGCACGAACTGGTTCGCGAGGTCGTTGACGGCCCGGTGGCGCGGCCCGAAGGGGAAGATCCGGGCGACGGCGTCGCCGCCGCAGACGGCGAGCACGGTGAGCAGCGCGGCGAGGAGCAGGGAGCGCGGGCCCTCGGCCGTGAGCCGGGTCGCGGTGCCCACGGTGGTGGGCGTGAGGGCGGGCGGCGTGGAGCCCCGCGTACGGGTGGCGTTCGGCATGACCCGTCGAATATGCCAGCGTCCGACCGGGAGAATCCGCTCCGCGCGACCCAGTTCATTCAATGGTCGCCTGAAGGCCATCCACGGGGTCCGGCCGGGACACCGTGCTCCGTTGTCGTGGGCGGCGTGCTGCTCTCGATCGTCGTCCCGTGCTTCAACGAGGAAGACGTCCTCGCCCGTTTCCACGACCACGTGACCAATGAACTCGCCAAGCTGGACGGCGAGTTCGAGATCGTCTACGTCGACGACGGAAGCCGGGACGGGACGCTCCCGCTCCTCCAGGAGCTCGCCGCGCGCGACTCCCACCTCGTCCGGTACGTCTCCTTCAGCCGGAACTTCGGCAAGGAGGCGGCGATGCTGGCCGGCCTCCGCAACGCCGCCGGCGACGCCGTCGTGATCATGGACGCCGACCTCCAGCACCCGCCCGAGCTGGTGCACCGCATGGTCGCGCTGCACTCCGAGGGGTACGACCAGGTCGTCGCCCGCCGCACCCGCGAGGGCGACCGCGTCACCCGGACCCTGACCGCCCGCGTCTACTACTGGGCGATCAACCGGCTCGTCGACGTCGAGCTCGTCGACGGCGTCGGGGACTTCCGGCTGCTGTCCCGCCGTACCGTCGACGCGGTCCTCGGCCTCGGCGAGTACAACCGCTTCTCCAAGGGCCTCTTCTCCTGGGTCGGCTTCCGGACGACGACGTTCTCCTACGAGAACGCCGTCCGCGAGGAGGGCCGCTCCAAGTGGACCTTCGGCAAGCTCCTCAACTACGGCCTCGACGGGCTCCTCTCCTTCAACAACAAGCCGCTGAGGGCCGCCGTCCACCTCGGCTTCCTGCTCGTCCTCGTCGCCCTCGGCTACGCCGCCTGGATCGTCGGGGACGCGCTGGTCAACGGCGTCGACACCCCCGGTTACGTCACCCTCCTCGTCGCCGTCACCGCCCTCGCCGGCGTACAGATGGTGATGGTCGGGCTGATCGGCGAGTACGTCGGCCGCATCTACTACGAGGTCAAGCGCCGGCCGCACTACCTGGTCAAGGAGACCCACGAGGGGACCTACGAGGGGACGTACGAGGGGACCCCCGAAGGGGCGTACGAAGGGGCGCGCGAGGGGGCGGATACGGGACCGGTACGGGCCGACACCCGGCGTGCCGGTGAGTCGTTGTGGGAAACAGTCGCACCGAAGTAGTGGCTCCGGCCCGGGCGACTCCCTAACATCGATCACCGCAAGGTCGTTCAACTGACGCACGACCAGCCCGGGAGGCTCCTTTGCACCGCCGCACTGCGCTCACCGTCTCCGCCGCACTGCTCGCCGCGGCCCCGCTGCTCACCGCCTGCGGCGGCGAGGCCCACCCAGGAGCGGCGGCCGTCGTCGGCGGCGAACGGATCGACGTCTCCAGCCTGCAGGCACAGGTGAAGGACGTGCGCGCCGCCCAGGAGCGCTCCCCGCAGGCCGCCCAGCTCGTCCAGGCCACCGGTGACCTGCCCCGCCGCAAGCTCAACGTCATGATCTTCGACCGGGTCGTCGACAAGGTCGCCGCGGACAACGGCGTCGGCGTCACCCGCGCCGAGCTCCAGGAGACCAGGACCGCGTTCGTCCGCGAGAGCGGCGGTGAGGAGCGGCTCGCCGAGGTCCTCCTCCAGGAGCAGGGCGTGGCGCCCGGCCAGATCGACGACGTCGTCCGCCGCAACGTCCTGATGAACAAGATCGCCGCCAAGCTGGGCGTCACGGACACCCCCGAGGGACAGAAGAAGCTGACGGAGGTCTTCTCCGCCGCCTCCAAGGCCCTCGCCATCGACGTGAACCCGCGCTACGGCGCCTGGGACGACGCCCAGGTCCGGCTCGGCAACACCACCGCGCCCTGGCTGCGGCAGCTCAGCCAGGACCCGGGCGCCGTCCCGGCCGGTGCGTGAGCCGGAGTAAGTTCAAGGGGTGACTTCTGAGAGCCCCGGCCGCATCGTTCTGCTCACCGCCAGCCACCGCGTGGCACCCGGACTGCTGTCCTGGCCCGCCTGGCAGGCGCTGGGCGCCGCGGACCGGGTGCTCTGCCCCGACGAGCACCACCCCCAGCTGCCGTACCTGCGGGAGGCCGGGGTCGCCGTCGAGCACCTCCGGCCCACCGCCGAGGAACTCGTCGAGGCGTGTGCCGGGGGGCGTACGGTCCTGCTGCTGCCCTCCGGCGAGGGCGACCGGGCGCTGACCGACGGCCTCGCCCGGCTCGCCGGCTCCGGCCGCTTCACGATGCCCGACCTGGAGCTGCTGCCCGGCTCGTACGACCTGCCCGGCGCCCGGCTCCTCGACCTCGTGCAGATCATGGACCGCATCCGGCGCGAATGCCCGTGGACCTCCCTGCAGACCCACGAGGGGCTCGCCAAGTACGGCATCGAGGAGGCGTACGAACTCGTCGAGGCGATCGAGGACGGCGACCGGGACGAACTGCGCGAGGAGCTCGGGGACGTCCTCCTCCAGGTCGTCCTCCACGCCCGGATCGCCGAGGACGACGCGGAGGAGCCCTTCTCCGTGGACGACGTCGCCGGAGCCCTCGTCGAGAAGCTGATCCACCGGCACCCGCACGTCTTCGGGGACGCGAAGGCGGAGACGCCGGAGGACGTACGGGCCCACTGGCTGCGCACCAAGGCGATCGAGAAGCAGCGGGAGTCCGTGACGGACGGCGTGCCCCTCGGGCAGCCGGGCCTCGCGCTCGCGGCGAAGCTCGCGGGCCGGGTCCGCACGGCGGGCCTCGACGTGCCCCTGCCGGACGGCGAGGGCATCGGCTACGAGCTGCTCGCCCTCGCGGTACGGGCGGAGGCGGAGGGTGTGGACCCGGAGGCGGCGCTGCGCGCGGCGGCCCGGACGTACCGGGACGCGATCCGCGCCGCGGAGGGCGTGAAGGCCTGAGCGGCCGGCCCTTCTCACCGATCGGAGAGGCCTGGTCGGTCGGAGCGGCCTGATCGGCCGGAGCGGCCGGCGCTACGGTTCGCGTGGTGCCCGGGCCCCCGGGTTGTGCCAGAGCGGGGGCGGCGGGCCCAGGAGGCGTTCGGCCGCGGTGTTCGGGCGGGCCGTGAAGCGGCCCACGGGCTGGAGCGTGTCGTGGTGGATCCGGTCCGGGTCCGTGCCCAGTTCCACCAGTGTCTCGACGACCTCCGTCAGGAAGCCGGGCGGGCCCGCGAGGTAGACGTCGTGCGCGGGCCAGTGGACGCAGGCCCGCAGTGCCTGGAGGAGCCGTTCGGTCGCCTGGTCCTTGCGGTGGCCGGGGGCCGAGGTGATGTAGGTGACGCTGAGCCCGCCGAGACGCTTCTTCAGTCGCTCCGCGTCCCCCCGGCCGTACAGGTACTCCTTCGCGCGCGCCACGACGAAGAGCCGGCCCTTCAGCTCCGGTTCGGCCTCCGCCGCCTCGGAGAGGAGCGCCTTCATAGGCGCCCAGCCCGTACCCGCGCATATATAGGTACGGAGTCCGCCCGGCTCGGTGCACGCGGTGAGGCCGCCGCCGGGCGCGCTCAGCCGCAGCGTCTCGCCCGGACCCGTCAGGTCGACGAGTGCCGTGCTCATCGCGCCGCCCGGGATCCGGCTCACATGGAGCTCGACCGTGCCGTCGGGTCGGGGCGCGTCCGCGAGGGAGTAGGTGCGCCAGACGCGCGGGACGCGCAGCGAGCTGACGCTGACGTACTGCCCGGGGAGGAAGGGGAGCGGCTGCCGGGGCCGCAGGGTGAGGACGGCCAGGTCCTCGCCGTACCGCTCGTGCCGGACGACGTCCGCGTCCCACCAGGCCGGCTCCCCGGCCCCGGCCGCCTCCTCGGCGCCTGCCAGCATCAGATCGGCGACGTGCCCGTACGCCTCGGTCCAGGCCTTCTCGGCCTCCAGGTTCCAGGCGGCCCCGGCGGCGTGCGCGAAGGCGGCGAGCAGGCTCGACCCGACGGCGGCGTAGAGCGCGGGGGAGGCGAGGAACTTGCGGTGGTCGCGGCCCAGCTGCCCCAGGTACGCGGCGAGCCCCGGGGACTCCAGATGCGTCACCACATGGGTGAGCGCGGCGAAGAGCCGGTCCCGCTGGGGCTGCATGTCCTCGGGGAACAGCTCCCGCAGGGCGGGGTTGTTCCAGAAAAGATGCGAGTAGAAGAAGGTGACGGCGTGTTCGGCCCGTCTCTCGACGACCGCGAACGTGCTTCTGAGCATCTGAGGATCCACTGACAAGAATCTAGGGCACCACCCCCTTCTTGATCACAGGATCCGACAGACGGCACCTTCCGGACCGCCCTGTACGGTCGGGGAGTGAGCACCACCCCCGGAACCGGTCCCGCGTCCTGCCCCGTGTCGTCCCCCGCGCCCGAGCTCTTCACCTGGGAGTTCGCGAGCGATCCGTACCCCGCGTACGCCTGGCTCCGTGAGCACGCGCCCGTGCACCGGACGACGCTGCCCAGCGGGGTCGAGGCCTGGCTGGTGACGCGGTACGGGGATGCCCGGCAGGCCCTCGCCGACCAGCGGCTCTCCAAGAACCCCGCGCACCACGAGGAGTCCCCGCACGCCAAGGGCAAGACGGGCATCCCGGGCGAGCGCAAGGCCGAGCTGATGACGCATCTGCTCAACATCGACCCGCCGGACCACACCCGGCTGCGGCGGCTCGTCTCGAAGGCCTTCACGCCGCGCCGGGTCGCCGAGTTCACCCCGCGCGTACAGGAGCTGACCGACCGGCTCATCGACTCCTTCGTGGAGAAGGGGAGCGCGGACCTCATCCACGAGTTCGCCTTCCCGCTCCCCATCTACGCGATCTGCGACCTGCTCGGCGTTCCCGAGGAGGACCAGGACGACTTCCGCGACTGGGCCGGGATGATGATCCGGCACGGCGGGGGGCCGCGCGGCGGGGTCGCGCGGTCGGTGAAGAAGATGCGCGGCTATCTCGCGGAGTTGATCCACCGCAAGCGCGAGGCGCCCGGGGACGACCTCATCTCGGGGCTCATCAAGGCCTCCGACCACGGCGAGCACCTCACCGAGAACGAGGCCGCCGCCATGGCCTTCATCCTGCTCTTCGCCGGCTTCGAGACGACCGTCAACCTCATCGGCAACGGCATGTACCAGCTCCTGCGCCACCCCGAGCAGCGCGAGCTGCTCCAGGCGTCGATCGCGGCGGGGGAGACCGGGCTCCTGGAGACCGGGATCGAGGAGCTGCTGCGGTACGACGGGCCGGTGGAGATGGCCACCTGGCGGTACGCGACCGAGCCGCTGACCCTCGGCGGGCAGGACATCCCGGCGGGCGACCCCGTGCTCGTGGTGCTCGCCGCCGCCGACCGGGACCCGGAGCGGTTCGACGGGCCGGACACCCTGGACCTGGCCCGGCGCGACAACCAGCACCTCGGGTACGGGCACGGCATCCACTACTGCCTGGGAGCGCCGCTCGCGCGGCTGGAGGGGCAGACCGCGCTCGCCACCCTGCTGACGCGGCTGCCGGACCTGCGACTTGCCGCCGATCCGGAGGAACTGCGGTGGCGCGGAGGGCTCATCATGCGCGGATTGCGCACGCTTCCGGTGGAGTTCTCCCCTTCCGTACGACTCCCACAAAGTGACGAGCCGTCAGAACTGTGATCTTCGCGTGATCGCGGGTGCATCGACTTGTGATGAGCGTTCGAATACGGCTACCTTCCCCGTCAGCTCGGTTCGTCAACGTGGTTGAGTAATTCGGCCATGTGCGGCAACTGGGCTCGCCCTCCTAGTCGTCACGCGAAAGGCGCTCCTATGCGTTCCGGGAACGGACGTCACCGTCGCCCCCGTCAGGCCCCCGCAATCGTCGTCGCCGCGGGTGTGACCGGCTCCGCCATGGCGCTGCCGCTGCTCGCCACCGGGTCCGCCTCCGCGGCCGACGCAGCCACCTGGGACCGGGTCGCCGAATGCGAGTCCGGCGGCCAGTGGAGCGCCAACTTCGGCAACGGCATGTACGGCGGGCTCCAGTTCACCCAGGACAGCTGGGAGCGGAACGGTGGCCTGACGTACGCGCCCAGCCCCGATCTGGCCAGTCGCGCCCAGCAGATCGCGGTGGCCGAGAAGGCCCTTGCCAAGGGCTCCAACGAGTGGGCCACCTGCGCGCCGATCGCCGGCCTGACGAACGACGGCACGTCGCCGGGCGTGGACCCCGGTCCCGCGAGCGTCCCCAAGGCCCCCACGGGGCCGGTTCCCGAGTCGAACTGGACCACGGGTCTGCCCGGGACCTCCGAGGAGACCTCGGAGGCCGCCGAGGGGGCGAAGGGGTCCGAGGACGCGAAGAAGGGCACGGGGACGGCTTCGCCGACCGCGCCCGCCACGCCCGTCTCGCCGACCGCTCCCGTCACGCCGACCACCCCGGCGAGCCCCTCCGTGTCGACCGACCCGAGCCACCCGACCGTGCCCACCACTCCGGGCACGCCCGATACATCCCTTACGCCGGGTACGCCGGGTACGCCCGGCACCCCTGACGCGCCGGGGGCCACCGAGCCCGGTGCGCCGACGGATGACGTGTCGTCGGCCACTCCCGGAACCGGGAAGCACCGGGGTGACGCCGCGCCGGAGGAAACCGGCAACCCGGACAGTTCCGCTGAATCGGGTAGACATGCTTCATCGGACAACAACCTGACCGAAAAGCCCCCGAAGGCGGCGCCGGCTGACGCTTCGAAGGAAACGGACGCAACTGACAGTCAGGGCAACTCGGGCTCCTATCTCGTGCAGCCGGGCGACAATCTGTCCGACATTGCACAGGAGAACGAACTCCCCGGGGGCTGGACCGCCCTCTACGACGCCAACCGGCAGACCGTGGGCCTCGATCCGGACTTCATCCTCCCTGGTCAGGCTCTCGACCTGACGAACGGTTCGACCGCGTCGGCGGAGTGATTCGGGGGCGTATGTCCGGTTCTGGGCAAGTGAGACATGGGTCTCTTCGCCCCAACTGGCGTGTCACGCCCGCAAACTTTGCTCCCGTCACCTCTCACCTGCACAAACACCCCCCATCGGAAGGCAAGTAGGGGCGTTATTTCCGCAATACGCCTCTTTGAACTTCCGGTGGGTCTGTGTCTACGGTCGTCACCGCTCGCCACCGCGGGCCCCGTCGACCGAAACGCCGAATCCTGCCGTCGGCCGATGGGAACAGTCGTCGCGCAAGCGCCGAAGGCAGGAGTGGGGGACCCAAGGTAAGTGCCGGCCCCGGCCGTTGAGACAGACGGCCGACGATCGGCTTGGGGTGAAGCCGCGTGCTAGGACACGCGGCCGGGCAACTTTCCGGCCCGAACCCGACAGCTCACCTCACAGGCGTCGGTGAGGAGAATCTCCATGCTGTTTTCCGGCAAGGGCAAACACCGCCGTCCCTCCAAGGCCACCCAGGTCGCCACGCTCGTCGGCGTCACCGGTGTCGCCGTGGCCGCCCCGCTGATGACCGCGGGCACCGCCTCGGCCGCCACGGCCTCCGAGTGGGACCGCGTCGCCCAGTGCGAGTCCGGCGGCAACTGGTCGATCAACACGGGCAACGGCTACTACGGCGGCCTGCAGTTCTCGGCCTCCACCTGGGCCGCGTACGGCGGCACCGCCTACGCCTCGACCGCCAACCAGGCGTCGAAGTCCCAGCAGATAGCCATCGCCGAGAAGGTCCTCGCGGGCCAGGGCAAGGGCGCCTGGCCGTCCTGTGGCGTGGGCCTCTCCGGCGCCTCGTACGACGGTGGCGCCACCGAGAGCGCGCCGCAGCAGAGCACCCAGCAGCAGCCGCAGCAGGAGCGGAAGGCCGAGCAGCCGACCACCCGCAGCGAGCAGCGCCAGGCCCCGAAGAAGGCCACGCAGCAGCAGGCCGCTCCGCAGGCCGCCGCGAAGAAGACCGTCACCACCCCGACCGGCAAGAAGGTCAAGAAGGGTGACGGCGAGTACAAGGTCGTGACCGGCGACACCCTCAGCAAGATCGCCCAGGCGCACGGCGTCAAGGGCGGCTGGGCCGAGCTCTTCGAGCTGAACGACGACGTCGTCGACAACGCCGACCTCATCTACCCGGGCCAGCAGCTTCACCTGAAGTGAGCCCGGCGGCCCGCGTGAGTCCGGCGGCTCACGCGGACCCTCCGACCCTCCCGCGGTGACCACCCCGGCCCGACGCGTCTCTCCCCCGTGCGCGTCGGGCCGGGGTTCCCCCGTTTCAGGAGGACTCCGTGGTTACCGACTGGTAGATCTGGGGTCCTTCGTCCCGAGATGCATGCCCTCGGGTCCTTTTTCGTCCCAGCGGGCGGGCGCCCGGCTGGCCGGAGCCCCCGAGCCGGTTAGGCTCTTGTCGCAAGGCCAAGCGACCCTGCACCGACCTTGCGTCACATCCAGCGTCACATCCCAAAAAGGAGATGCTCGTGCCGTCCATCGACGTCGTCGTAGCCCGGGAAATCCTGGACTCCCGAGGCAACCCCACGGTCGAGGTCGAGGTCGGCCTCGACGACGGCAGCACCGGTCGTGCTGCTGTTCCGTCCGGCGCCTCCACCGGTGCGTTCGAGGCCATCGAGCTTCGCGACGGTGACCCGAACCGCTACCTGGGCAAGGGTGTCGAGAAGGCCGTCCTCGCCGTCATCGAGCAGATCGGCCCGGAGCTCGTCGGCTACGACGCCACCGAGCAGCGCCTGATCGACCAGGCCATGTTCGACCTGGACGCCACCGAGAACAAGGGCTCCCTCGGCGCCAACGCCATCCTCGGCGTCTCCCTCGCCGTCGCGCACGCCGCGTCCGAGGCCTCGGACCTCCCGCTCTTCCGCTACCTCGGCGGCCCGAACGCGCACCTGCTGCCCGTTCCGATGATGAACATCCTCAACGGTGGGTCGCACGCCGACTCCAACGTGGACATCCAGGAGTTCATGATCGCCCCGATCGGCGCGGAGTCCTTCTCCGAGGCCCTCCGCTGGGGCGCCGAGATCTACCACACCCTCAAGGCCGTGCTGAAGCGCAAGGGCCTCTCCACCGGCCTCGGCGACGAGGGCGGCTTCGCGCCGAACCTCGAGTCGAACCGCGCCGCCCTCGACCTCATCGTCGAGGCCATCAAGGAGGCCGGCTACACCCCGGGCTCCGACGTCGCGCTCGCGCTCGACGTGGCCGCGTCCGAGTTCTACAAGGACGGCAAGTACGAGTTCGAGGGCAAGTCCCGCTCGGCCGCCGAGATGACCGAGTACTACGAGGAGCTCGTCTCCGCCTACCCGATGGTCTCCATCGAGGACCCGCTGTACGAGGACGACTGGGCCGGCTGGAAGGTCCTCACCGACAAGCTGGGCTCCAAGGTCCAGATCGTCGGCGACGACCTCTTCGTCACCAACCCGGAGCGTCTGGCCCGTGGCATCGAGGAGGGCACCGCGAACGCCCTCCTGGTCAAGGTCAACCAGATCGGCTCGCTGACCGAGACCCTCGACGCCGTCGAGCTCGCCCAGCGCAACGGCTTCAAGTGCATGATGTCCCACCGCTCCGGCGAGACCGAGGACGTCACCATCGCCGACCTCGCGGTCGCCGTGAACTGCGGTCAGATCAAGACCGGCGCCCCGGCCCGCTCGGACCGCGTCGCCAAGTACAACCAGCTGCTGCGCATCGAGGAGATCCTCGACGACGCCGCGGTCTACGCCGGCCGCAGCGCCTTCCCGCGCTTCAAGGGCTGACAGCGTCACACCCGGTAGTTCCGTACGTCCCCGTACTCGGTCCCGTACCGTGTGCGGGGACGTCCGCGTGAACAGGGGAGGCGACACGACATGGCCGCGAAGGACCGGGACCGGTTCTCCACCGCGACCCGGATCAGACTGCTCGGCGAGCAGACCGCCGCCCGTGTCTACCGCTCCCAGACCCGCCGCCAGGCCCGCCGCTCCCGGCTCACCGGCCGCGCGGCCTTCCTCGCCCTGGTCGTCTGCTCCCTCGTCGTGGCACTCGCCTACCCGATGCGGAGCTACGTCTCCCAGCAGGGCGAGATCGCCGAGCAGGAGCGCAGGGCCGCCGAGGCCGCCCGCCGGGTCGAGGAACTCAGGGACGAGAAGGCCCGCCTCCAGGACCCGGCCTACGTCCGCCGCCTCGCCCGCGAGCACCTCCACTACGTGCTGCCCGGCGAGACCGGCTTCACCGTGAACGACCCCGACGCGGAGCAACGGCCCCGCGGCGACCAGGGCGCGGCGGACCGCCCCTGGTACGACAACCTCTGGGACGGCGTCGACCACGCCGACCGCCCCTGACCCCTCCTCCGCACCAGACGAGCAAGGCAGACATGGAAACGCCCCCTCCGCAGACCGAACGCACCGAGCCCACCGAGAAGGACATCGCCGCCTTCGAGCTCCAGCTCGGCCGGCCGCCCCGCGGCCTGCGCGCCATCGCGCACCGCTGCCCGTGCGGCAACCCGGACGTGGTCGAGACCGCGCCCCGGCTCCCCGACGGCACGCCGTTCCCGACCACGTACTACCTGACCTGCCCCCGGGCGGCCTCGGCCATCGGGACCCTGGAGGCCAACGGGGTCATGAAGGAGATGCAGGCCCGGCTCGCCACCGACCCGGAGCTCGCCGCCGCCTACCGCGCCGCGCACGAGGACTACATCGCGCGCCGTGACGCGATCGAGGTCCTGGAGGGCTTCCCGAGCGCCGGCGGCATGCCGGACCGCGTGAAGTGCCTGCACGTCCTCGTCGGCCACTCGCTGGCCGCCGGACCGGGCGTGAACCCGTTCGGCGACGAGGCGCTCGCGATGCTGCCGGAGTGGTGGGCGAAGGGCCCCTGTGTCACGCCGTGCTCCGACGAGGGGAAGTCCGCCGAATGACCCGGGTCGCCGGAATCGACTGCGGTACGAACTCCATCCGCCTCCTCGTCGCCGACATCCACCCCGAGACGGGTGACCTCGTCGAGCTGGACCGGCGGATGACGATCGTCCGGCTCGGGCAGGGCGTCGACAAGACCGGCCGGCTCGCGCCCGAGGCGCTGGAGCGGACCTTCGCCGCCTGCCGCGCGTACGCCGAGGTCATCGAGGAACTGGGCGCCGAGAAGCTGCGCTTCGTCGCCACCTCCGCCTCCCGCGACGCCGAGAACCGCCAGGACTTCGTGAACGGGGTCGTGGAGATCCTCGGCGTCGAGCCCGAGGTCATCACCGGCGACCAGGAGGCGGAGTTCTCCTTCACCGGCGCCACCGGCGAGCTGCACGGCGACGACCGCCGTCTGGTCGTGGACATCGGCGGCGGCTCGACCGAGTTCGTGGTCGGCAACCGGCACGTCGAGGCCGCCCGCTCCGTCGACATCGGCTGCGTCCGGCTCACCGAGCGGCACGTCCGGCACGACCCGCCGACCGCCGAGGAGGCCGACGCGATCCGCGCCGACGTCCGGGCCGCGCTCGACCTGGCCGCCGAGACCGTCCCGATCGACACCGCCGAGACCCTCGTCGGGCTCGCCGGATCGGTCACCACGGTCGCCGCCATCGCCCTGGGTCTCCCGGAGTACGACTCCGAGAAGATCCACCACGCCCGGATCACCGCCGCCCAGGTCGCCGAGGTCACCGACCGGCTGCTCGCCTCGACCCACGCCGAGCGGGCCGCGATCTCCGTCATCCACCCCGGCCGGGTCGACGTGATCATCGCCGGTGCCATCGTCCTGAGGGAGATCGTCGAGCGGGTCGGAGCCCACGAGGTCGTCGTCAGCGAGCACGACATCCTCGATGGGATCGCCCTATCCGTGTCATAGCGGGCACCTATCGACGCCCTCGGCGACATGTCGTCGGGAAAGTTCGTGAAGTTCTTCACAAGGAAAAGGGCCCTGGTGGCGCCCGAAGGGGGTCTTTGGGCCTTCCGGGGGGCGCCCCAGGGCCCTTTCGCAGGCGCGGAGGCCGATTCGCTCGTTGTTTCCATCGCGTGAACGGCCCCCGTGGTTCAGCGTTAACGGAGGCTCTCCGGGCCAGTTCACAAGGGGTGAACAACGTTCGCCCCTGCACCCCGGTTCCTTTGCAGCACCATGACATGGATCACGTGGGCGGCGGAGTGTAGCAGAGGTGTCCGGAGAGCTTGTGAAGGGGCGCACGAGCACCCCCCTCAGGAGGGGTGGATACTCGATCTCATGAGCACCACGGAGCGTCCCAGGATCCTCGTAGTAGGCGGCGGGTACGTAGGCCTGTACGCAGCTCGGCGCATCCTCAAGAAGATGCGCTACGCGGAGGCGACCGTCACGGTCGTCGACCCGCGGTCGTACATGACCTACCAGCCCTTCCTCCCCGAAGCCGCCGCCGGCAGCATCTCGCCGCGCCACGTCGTCGTCCCGCTGCGACGCGTCGTGCGCGGAGCCGAGGTGCTCACCGGCCGGGTCACCACCATCGACCAGGACCGCAAGGTCGCCACGATCGCGCCGCTCGTCGGCGAGGCGTACGAGCTGCCTTTCGACTTCCTCGTCATCGCGATGGGCGCCGTCTCCCGTACCTTCCCGATCCCCGGCCTCGCCGAGCAGGGCATCGGTATGAAGGGCATCGAGGAGGCCATCGGCCTGCGCAACCACGTCCTCGAGCAGCTCGACAAGGCCGACTCGACCACCGACGAGGAGGTCCGCCGCAAGGCGCTGACCTTCGTCTTCGTGGGCGGCGGCTTCGCCGGCGCGGAGACCATCGGTGAGGTCGAGGACCTGGCCCGGGACGCCGCGAAGTACTACCAGAACGTGTCGCGCGAGGACATGCGCTTCGTCCTGGTCGACGCGGCCGACAAGATCCTTCCCGAGGTGGGCCCCAAGCTCGGCCAGTACGGCAAGGAGCACCTGGAGAGCCGCGGGATCGAGATCTACCTCGAGACCTCCATGGACTCCTGCGTCGACGGCCACGTCGTGCTGAAGAACGGCCTCGAGGTCGACTCCAACACGATCGTGTGGACCGCCGGCGTGAAGCCGAACCCGGCGCTCTCCCGCTTCGGTCTGCCGCTCGGCCCCCGCGGCCACGTGGACTGCAACGAGAAGCTCCAGATCAACGGCCTCGACTACGCGTGGGCCGCGGGCGACAACGCCCAGGTCCCGGACATGGTCGGCCGCAAGGCGGGCAACCCGAACGCCTGGTGCCCGCCGAACGCCCAGCACGCCCTGCGCCAGGCCAAGGTCCTCGGCGACAACGTGGTGGCCGGCATGCGCGGCTTCCCGCAGAAGGAGTACAGCCACGCCAACAAGGGCGCGGTGGCCGGACTCGGTCTGCACAAGGGCGTCGCGATGATCGTCATGGGCAAGGTGAAGATCAAGCTCAAGGGCCGTCTCGCCTGGTACATGCACCGTGGCTACCACGGCATGGCGATGCCGACCTGGAACCGCAAGATCCGCGTCTTCGCCGACTGGACCCTCGCGATGTTCCTCAAGCGTGAGGTCGTCTCCCTCGGCGCCATCGAGACGCCGCGCGAGGAGTTCTACGAGGCCGCCAAGCCCGCCCCCGCGCCGGCCGCCCCGGCGCAGGAGAAGGCCAAGGCCTCGTAACACCCGCAGTCCGCAGTACACGCAGCACCACCAGTACACGCAGTACCAGCAGTACACGCAGTACCAGCAGTGCACGCAAGGCCGTAAAAGGGCCGTCCGCCATCCGTGGTGCGGACGGCCCTTCGCGTGTTTTGCCGACTGATTGCGCTGTGCCGGGACTGCAAACGCCTACGGACGGTGTTCCCTTGGTGACGAGCATTTCTGGGGCACGAGATCACGGAGGTGTGCATCATGGCCGACGCCGCGTCGCGGCTGACGAGTCTCGCCGAGGAGCTGCTGGGCGGACCGCTCCCGGTACGACTGCGAGCCTGGGACGGCAGTGAAGCCGGCCCAGTGGGCGGCCCCGTCCTGATCGTCCGCGATCGCCGCGCCCTGCGGAGGATGATCTGGAAGCCCGGCGAACTGGGCATGGCCCGCGCCTGGGTGGCCGGGGAGCTGGACGTCGAGGGAGACCTGTACGCGCTGCTCGACGGGCTCTCGGGCCTGCTGTGGGAGCGAGCGGCGGACACCAGGGGCCGCGTCACGGCCGTACGGGACTCCGTACGCGATCCCAGGCTGCGGGCCGCCGCAGGCGCCCTGCTGAGGCTGGCCGGTCCGCCGCTGCCGCCGCAGCCGCCGGCCGAGGAGATGCGCGGCCGCAGCGGCGGCCGGCACACCCGGCGCCGCGACAAGCAGGCGATCAGTCACCACTACGACGTGGGCAACGACTTCTACGAGCTGGTCCTCGGCCCGTCGATGGTCTACTCGTGCGCGTACTGGGCCTCCGACGGCCCCGACGCGACCCTGGAGGACGCCCAGCGCGACAAGCTGGACCTCATCGCCCGCAAGCTGAACCTGAAGGCGGGCGACCGGCTCCTCGACGTGGGCTGCGGATGGGGCTCCATGGCCCTCCACGCCGCCCGGGAGTACGGGGCCAGGGTCGTCGGCATCACCCTCTCCCGCGAACAGGCCGCGTACGCCCGCAAGCGGATCGCCGACGAGGGCCTGACCGACCTGATCGAGATCCGCGTCCAGGACTACCGCGACGTCACGGACGGCCCGTACGACGCGATCTCCTCGATCGGCATGGCCGAGCACGTCGGCGCCGTCCGGTACCGGGAGTACGCCGACATCCTGTACGGGCTCCTCAAGCCCGGCGGACGGCTCCTCAACCACCAGATCTCCCGGCGCCCCGAGCCCGACGAGGAGGCGTACGAGGTCGACCCCTTCATCGACGCGTACGTCTTCCCCGACGGCGAACTCGCCCCCATGGGCCGCACGCTGAGCACCCTGGAGGACGCCGGCTTCGAGGTCAGGGACGTGGAGGCGATCCGCGAGCACTACGCGCTCACCCTGCGCCGCTGGGTGGCCAACCTGGAGCGGGAGTGGGACCGGGCGGTCCGGCTCACCTCACCGGGCCGGGCGAGGATCTGGCGGCTCTACATGGCGGCCTCCGCCGTCTCCTTCGAGCGCAACCGGATCGGCGTGAACCAGTTCCTCGCCGTGAAGACCCCGCTGTCGGGGAAGAGCGGCACGGCGCTGCGGCCGCGCGTCTGGAACGAGAAGGCCTGAGGCACGGCCGAGGGCCGGGTTCTCACGGAACCCGGCCCTCGGCGTCGTACGAGCGGCTCTACTCGGTCTTGATGGCGGCGAGCATGTTCAGCTTCGCCGCGCTCCGGGCCGGCCACAGGGAGGCGAGGACGCCGACCAGGCCGGCCAGGACCAGGAAGATCCCGATCCGGTCCCAGGGCAGGACCAGGGCGTAGCCCGGCAGGCTGCTCTTGAACGTCTCACCGATCGCCCAGCCGAGGAACGAGCCGAGACCGATGCCGACGACCGCGCCGAACACCGAGATGACCACGGCCTCCAGACGGACCATCCGCTTCACCCGGCGCCGGTCGAGACCGATCGCGCGCAGCATGCCGATCTCCTGCTGACGCTCGAACACCGACATCGCGAGGGTGTTGACGACGCCGAGGACCGCGATCACCAGGGCCATCGCGAGCAGGCCGTAGACGATGTTCAGGAGCATGTTGATCTGGCCGCCGAACAGGTCACGGATGTCCTTCTGGTCCATCACCGTGATCGCCGGGTTGTCGCCCATGGCCTTCGACAGGGCCTTCTCGTGGGCGGCGCTCGGGCCACCCTCCGTCGAGACGAAGATCTGCTGGATGCCCGCCTGATCGTCGTGCGCGCTGACCAGCTTGGTGTCGATCAGGACCGGCGAGACGAACTCGCTGCCCTTGTAGACCGCGCCGACGGTGAGCTTGCCCTTCTGCTTGTCGAGCCACTCGACCGGGACGGTGTCGCCGACCTTCAGGCCGCGCGTGGCCGCGGTCTTGTCGTCGACGGCGATCTTGCCCTGGCCGAGGGAGGCCATCGAGCCGTTCACGACGTCGAGCTTGAGGACCTTCTCGATGTCGCCCGGGGTGACGCCGGAGGCCGAGACGTAGGAGCCCTTGAGTTCGAAGGCGCCGTTCTGCTGCGGGGAGACCGCGGTGACGCCCGGGGCCTTCTCCAGGGCGGTCAGAGCCTCCTGGCTGAGGCTGGTGCCGCTGGCCATGGAGACCATGTAGTCGGCCTTGATCTGGTCGGTCGTCATCTTGTCCAGGGCCGCGCCGACCGTGGCGCCGAGCACCGAGAGGCCGGTGACGAGGGTCAGACCGATGGCGAGCGCGGAGGCGGTGGCGCCGGTGCGGCGCGGGTTGCGGACCGCGTTCAGGCCGGCGAGCTTGCCGGAGACCCCGAAGAGGCCCACGAAGGCGGGGCGGATCACGGCGATCACGGGCCGGGACAGGAACGGGATCAGCACGATCACACCGATGAGGGTGACGAACGCGCCGCCCGCGATGAGCATGCGGCCGTCGTCGCCGCCCTGGCCGGCACCGAGGACGATGAGCACGGCACCGAGGGCTGTGAGCGCCGCGCCGATGGAGTTGCGGACGACGAGCGACTTGGTGCTCGCGGTGGCGTGGACGCTGCTCATGGCGGCGACCGGCGGGATCTTCGCGGCGCGGCGGCCGGGCAGCCAGGCGGCGAGCATGGTGATCAGGACGCCGACGGCGAAGGCGGAGACGGCCGGGGTGGCGCCGAGGACGAGGTCGCCGTCCGGGATCTTCAGGTCGAAGGCGTTCATGCCCGAGCGGAGCGCGACGGCGAGACCGATGCCGAGGACGTAGCCGACGGCCGAGGCGAGCAGTCCGACCAGACCGGCCTCGGCGAGGACGGAGCGGGTGATCTGCTTGCGCGAGGCGCCGACGGCGCGCATCAGGGCCAGTTCCTTGGTGCGCTGCGCGACCAGCATGGTGAAGGTGTTGGAGATCAGGAAGATCCCGACGAAGAGCGCGATGCCCGCGAAGCCGAGGAGCACCTGGTTGAGGGCGCCGAGACCGGCCTCGATGTCCTTGGCCTGCTGCTCGGCGAGGGCCTCGCCGGTCTGCGCGGTGGCGGCCTTCGGGACGACCTTCAGGACCTCGTCGAGGAGCTTGTCGGCGTCGGTGCCGGGGGTGGCGGTGACGGCCAGGTTCTGGAAGTAGCCGGGCTTCAGGTAGAGCTTCTGGGCGACGGCGGTGTCGAAGACGACGAGGCTGCCGCCGGCGTTGACGGCACCGTCCTCGGTGGTGAAGACGCCGGAGAGCTCGTACTCCTTCACCGGGCCGTTGGTGGCCACGCGGACGGTGTCGCCGACCTTGTAGCCGCCCTTGTCGGCGGTGTCCTTGTCGAGGGCGATCTGGCCGGCCGAGGCCGGGCCGTTCCCGGTGGTGAAGGCGTACGCGCGGTCCTTGCCGTCCTTGCCGGGGGCGAAGTTGGTGCCCTTGTTGGACCAGCCGACGCCGATCAGCTTGCCGTCCTTGTCGGGGACACCGGCGAAGCCGTCGACGCGGGGGGTGACGGAGGCGACGCCGTCGAGCTTCGCGACCTTGTCGACGACCTGTCCGGAGAGGCCGGGGGTCTTCTGGGCCTCCTCCGGGTTCGGGTACATCTCGACGGAGACGGCCACGTCGTCGTAGCTCTTCGCGGACTGGTTGCGGAAGGCCTGGGAGAGGGTGTCGGTGAAGACGAGGGTGCCGGAGACGAAGGCCACGCCGAGCATCACGGCGAGGACGGTCATCAGCAGTCTCGCCTTGTGCGCGAGCACGTTGCGCAGGGCGGTACGGAACATGGGTGTGTCCTGAAGGAAAGGGGGAGGACGGACGGAGGGGTCGGAGGCCGCGCTACGGCGTCAGCTCGTACGGCCCTTGGCGTCGAAGGCCTTCATGCGGTCGAGCACGCCGTCCGCCGTCGGGTGCAGCATCTCGTCGACGATCCGGCCGTCGGCGAGGAAGATCACGCGGTCCGCGTAGGAGGCGGCGACCGGGTCGTGGGTGACCATGACGACGGTCTGGCCCAGCTCGCGGACGGAGTTGCGCAGGAAGCCGAGGACCTCGGCGCCCGAGCGGGAGTCCAGGTTTCCGGTGGGCTCGTCACCGAAGATGATCTCGGGGCGGGAGGCGAGGGCGCGGGCCACGGCCACCCGCTGCTGCTGGCCGCCGGAGAGTTCGGTGGGGCGGTGGCTGAGCCGGGCGGAGAGCCCGAGCATGTCGATGACCTGCTGGACCCACTGCTTGTCGGGCTTGCGGCCGGCGATGTCCATCGGCAGCGTGATGTTCTCCAGGGCCGTCAGCGTCGGCAGCAGGTTGAAGGCCTGGAAGATGAAGCCGATCTTGTCCCGGCGGAGCTGGGTGAGCTGCTTGTCCTTGAGGGTGGAGAGCTCCGTCTCGCCGAGCCGGACCGAGCCGGAGGAGAAGGAGTCGAGGCCGGCGACGCAGTGCATGAGCGTCGACTTGCCGGAGCCGGAGGGGCCCATGATCGCGGTGAACTCGCCCTGGCGGAAGTCGACGGTGACGTGGTCGAGCGCGACCACCTGGGTCTCGCCGTGTCCGTAGACCTTGGAGAGATCCGTGGCGCGGGCGGCCACCGCGGTGGCGCGGGACACGGTGGGGGTGGTGGTCACGAGGGACTCCTGTCACTGCGGGGCTTCTGCGGGAACCCCTCCATCGTGTCGAGCGTTCCTGCTCGGATCGTCCGCCCACATGCCCGTTCCCGGGGCAGTCTCGAGTCGGACCGGGGGCCCCGATCCTCCTCCTGAGGTATGACGGCGGCCCTGAGAGACGGGTTCGCGCCGACGTGACAGACGTGCGACGACTTTTCGTCATTCCGGGGGGTGCGGCTTTGCGCCTGCGACCCCTGTCACAGTTCGGCGAAACGGCTCCCACCTGCGCTGACGCACCCTCAGACGTCAATAAAATAAGACAACATCGGGAGGATGTTCCGCTGAACGAGGGAAGCGCCCCGATAGGCTCATGTGCCAACGCGGAGCTTCGCGACGCCCGGATGGTGGAATGCAGACACGGCGAGCTTAAACCTCGCTGGCCTTCGGGCCGTACCGGTTCGAGTCCGGTTCCGGGCACCACCCGGGCCCAGGTGACACACCTGCGGCCCGGCGCCGCGCGAAGATCGAAAACGTACGGGAAAAGATCCTCCCCGAGCACTAGAGAGTTTCTTTTGCCTACGCATTACTCTTGACGCGAGGCCGCGCGCGTGCGGCACGCCATGGAGGAGTGAGATGAGGAGCAGCAACCCGGTCTTCTCGCGACGGGGGTTCAGCCGCGACAACGGCACGGCGGGCTTCAACGGCCAGCAGCCGCAGGCCGGGGGCCCCGCCGTCGGAACCAACCCGTACGCCACCGGCAACCCGTATGCCGAGGGCGCGACGAACCCGTACGCCACCAACCCGTACGCCCCGCAGGACACGCAGCTCGGCGCCCCGCAGCAGGCCCGCGGCAACGTGATGACGATCGACGACGTCGTGAGCCGCACGGCCATGACGCTCGGTACGGTCGTGCTCACCGCCGTCCTGTCCTGGCTGCTCCTGCCGGTCGACCCCGCCAACCTGGGCAAGTCCTACGGCATCGCCATCGGCGCCGCCCTGGTCGCCCTGGTGCTGTCGCTGGTGCAGTCCTTCAAGCGCAAGCCGTCGCCGGCGCTCATCCTGAGCTACGCGGCCTTCGAGGGCGTCTTCCTCGGAGTGATCTCGGCCGCCGTGTCGACGTACATCGCCGACGGCGTGGTCATCCAGGCGGTCCTCGGCACGATGGCGGTCTTCGCCGGCGTCCTGATCGCCTACAAGATGGGCTGGATCCGGGTCAACCGGCGCTTCTACGGCTTCGTGATGGCCGCCGCGATGGGCTTCATGCTCCTCATGGTGACCAACCTGCTGTTCGCCGTCTTCGCCGGCGGTGACGGCCTCGGCTTCCGCAGCGGTGGCCTCGGCATCCTCTTCGGTGTCATCGGCATCATCCTGGGCGCCTGCTTCCTCGCCCTCGACTTCAAGCAGGTCGAGGACGGCGTGACGTACGGCGCGCCGCGCGAGGAGGCCTGGCTGGCCGCCTTCGGTCTCACCATGACCCTGGTGTGGATCTACCTGGAGATGCTGCGTCTGCTGTCGATCCTGCAGGGCGACGACTGACGCGTCCCGACTCGGGGGAAGGGCCCGTCCGGCTTCGTGCCGGGCGGGCCCTTCCGCGTTCCGTCGTAGTGGCCGAGCCCGGGCCTCAGAGCAGTCTCCGGGCCGCCCGCCGCAGGTCGTACTCGTGCAGGATCGCCTTCGCGTGGCCGTACGCCAGCTCATGGGCCCCGCGGAGCCAGCTCACCCGCTCCTCGAAACGGAGGAGGGAGGGGCCCTCCTCGACGGTGCGCATCCAGTCGGCGATCTCACGGCCGGTGCGGCCCGGGATGCGGGCCAGCATGTTGCGGTGGGTCTCTTCGGAGAATGTGTGGGACATCGGCGCCTCCGGACGCGTCGTACCGTGTGCTCCTCGTACTCCTGGCACTTCTTCACGTCACCGTGCCCAAGTGGTCGCCCGTTGGCAAGAGGGCCGGGACGGCGCGTAGGGTCGCGGGGTGCGCGATACGAGTGAACTGACCGCCGCCGTCGAACGCTTCGCCGACCGGTTGCGGGCCGCCCCGCAGAGCCGCCTCCAGCGCGGTGCGGCGGCCGAGGGACTGGCCCTCGCCCGCGAGCTCGCGGTGCGCGCCCAGCGTGCCGAGGACCCGGAGCGGGAGCCGAGGACCATGCCGGACGCGGGGGTCTTCACCGTGGCCGACCAGCTGGTCGTCGCCGGGAACGATCTGGCCGAAATCCTGCGAACGGCCCCGGCCGACTCCCGTGAGGGGGAGCTGGCGGAGGCCGTGGGTCTGGTCCGTGAGGCGGCGGAGCGCTCGGGGCTGTGAAGCGAGCGCTCGGGGCTGTGACAGGGCCGCCAGGGGGCCCCAGGGGCCCCGGAGGGGTTACAGCGAGGCGATGACGCGGTCCGCCAGGATGTAGACGTTCTCGTCGTCCGCCTCGCCGTACGAGAAGGTGAGGGCGAAGGCGCCCGAGACGCCCGAGCCGCCGAGCAGCACCGGCGTACGACCGGAGCGCAGGGCCTCCGCCAGGCGCTCCGCGGTCTCGCGGTGCCCCGGGGTCATGCAGAGCGTCGTGCCGTCCGCGAAGACGTACACGTCGAGCGTGCCGAGCGGACCCGGACGCACGTCGGTCAGCGCCGTGGCGGTGTCGGCCAGCTCCTCGAGGCGGGCCACCGTCCGCTCGTGGTCGGTGACGACGGGGGTCTGCACCGGCACGAAGTCCGGGTGCGAGGGGTGCCGGCGGCGGGCCGCGGCCAGCTCGGCCGAGTCCTCCGGGTACTCCTCCAGGGCGTCGACCGGGTCGAGGGCGTCCAGCGCGTCGACGCCGTCGAGCGCGGCCGCCTCCGCCTCCATGGCCTCCAGGGCCATTGCCTCAAGGCCCACGAAGTCGGCCTGGCGCGGGACGAAGAAGGTGCCGTCGTCGGCCGGGCTGCCGAGGCCGCCGAGCAGGGACGGGGCGTCGGCCGCGTCGCGGGCCTCCTGCGCGGCCCAGAAGGCGCGCGCCTCGGCGAGCTCGCGCTCGCGCTCCTCGGCCAGCGCCTCCGCGACCGCGGCCCGTATCTCGGCGGCGGGCGTGGCGCGGGCCGCGGGCACCGTTGCGCCGTGTCCGGCCGCCAGCTCGCTCCGCAGGTCGGTGACCTGCTTGCGGAGACCGTGGACGGCGTGCAGGGCGGCAGCGCCCACGGCCGTGGCAGCGGCCGTGGTCAGCAGCAGGGCAAGAGGCATGGCGCTCACTGACGTACTCCCGATTCCGAGTCGATCCCCCGACTTCTACATCAGCTTGTCCTGGGGTGGGGCTCGCTGTCAGTGCATTACGTCACGAATTGGACAGGTATTTCTGCCAGGCGTTTAGTCCCGAAACGGCTCTGACCTGGGAAAACGAACTCCCCCGGGACGTAGGTCACATCCTGGGGGAGATTCGGTCACGGCTCGGACGCGGTGCGGTTGGAGGCCTCGGTACGAGGAGACGCGCCCCGGCGCACTCCTGTCCTACGGCAGGCGCTCGGTCCTACGAGAGGCGCTCGATCACCATGGCCATGCCCTGGCCGCCACCGACGCACATGGTCTCCAGGCCGAACTGCTTGTCGTGGAACTGGAGGCTGTTGATCAGCGTGCCGGTGATCCGGGCGCCGGTCATGCCGAAGGGGTGGCCGACGGCGATGGCGCCGCCGTTGACGTTCACCTTGTCCAGGTCCAGGCCCAGGTCCTGGTAGGACGGGATCACCTGGGCCGCGAAGGCCTCGTTGATCTCGGCCAGGTCGATGTCGCCGATGGTCAGGCCGGCGCGCTTGAGGGCCTGCTTCGAGGCCTCGACCGGGCCGAGGCCCATGATCTCGGGGGAGAGGCCGGAGACGCCGGTGGAGACGATGCGGGCGAGCGGGGTCAGGCCGAGCTCGCGGGCCTTCGTGTCCGACATGATCACGAGCGCGGCGGCGCCGTCGTTCAGCGGGCAGCAGTTGGCGGCGGTGACCAGGCCGTCGGGGCGGAAGACCGGCTTGAGGCCCTGCACGCCCTCCAGGGTGACGCCGGCGCGCGGGCCGTCGTCCGCGGAGACGACGGTGCCGTCCGGGAGCGTCACCGGGGTGATCTCGCGCTCCCAGAAGCCGTTCTTGATGGCCTGCTCGGCGAGGTTCTGCGACCGGACGCCGAACTCGTCCATCTCCTGGCGGCTGATGCCCTTCATCCGGGCCAGGTTCTCCGCGGTCTGGCCCATGGCGATGTACGCGTCGGGGACGATGCCGTCCTCGCGCGGGTCGTGCCACGTGGAGCCCTCGGAGGCGGCGACCTCGGCGGTACGGGCCTCGGCCTCGGCGAAGAACGGGTTGTGCGTGTCGGGCAGCGAGTCCGAGTTGCCCTTCACGAAGCGGGACACCATCTCGACACCGGCCGAGATGAAGACGTCGCCCTCGCCCGCCTTGATCGCGTGCAGCGCCATGCGGGAGGTCTGCAGCGAGGAGGAGCAGTAGCGGGTGATCGTGCAGCCCGGCAGGTGGTCCATGCCCATCTGCACGGCCACGATGCGGCCCAGGTTGTTGCCCTGCTCGCCGCCGGGCAGACCGCAGCCCAGCATCAGGTCGTCGATGTCGCGCGGGTCGAGCTCCGGCACCTTGGCCAGGGCGGCCTGGACGATGGTCGCGGTGAGGTCGTCCGGCCGCAGGTCCTTCAGGGAGCCCTTGAAGGCCCGGCCGATGGGCGAGCGGGCGGTCGAGACGATCACGGCTTCGGGCATCACGGCTCCATGAGGGTGCGGAGTGGGCGGACTGAAAGGGAAGTTACCCGTACGTACCGCATGGGGTCACCGGCCTGGGCATGTGATGCGGACCTCTTTTCTAAGCGAGCGCTCAGTTGGTGGAGGCGGGAGTCTCCGTGGCCCCTTCCCCCTCGGTGTCCGGCGATGCCTCCGCCGCGACCGGGAGCCGCCGCCGGCGGCGGTGCTTCAGCAGGGCCCAGGGGGCGCGCGCACCCGTGACCTCCGTGCCCGCCTCCCGCGCCGCCTCCGCCGCCGCCTTCGCGACCGGCAGCATGTTCTCCCGCCGCGCCGGCTCCAGGCGGTCCGTCTCCGGCCATACGCCGAGCACCGCGCACATCGTCGGCAGCACGGCCATCGCCGCCGTCGCGTACCCCTCCGCCGACGGGTGGAAGTTGTCCACCCCGAACATCTCGCGGGGGTTCGCCGCGAACTCCGGGCCGAGCAGGTCGCCCAGCGACACCGTCCGCCCGCCCTGCTCGATCACCACGATCGTCTGGGCCGCCGCCAGCTGCCGGGAGGCCCGCCGGGCCAGCCAGCGCAGCGGCTGGTAGACCGGCTCGATCGTCCCCAGGTCCGGGCAGGTCCCGACCACCACCTCCGCGCCGGCCGTCCGCAGCCGCCGGACCGCCGACGCCAGGAGCCGTACGGACTCCGTCGGCGGCATCCGGTGCGTGACGTCGTTCGCGCCGATCATGATCACGCAGACGTCCGGCGGTCCGAGGGGCTGGGCCAGCAGCAGCGACACCTGCCGCTCCAGATCGTCCGAGCGGGCACCGGAAAGCGCGACGTTCCGCAGCACCACCGGCCGCTCCGCCACCGCCGCGAGCCCCGAGGCGAGCAGCGCGCCCGGCGTCTGGCCCGAGCGGCGGACCCCCTGCCCCGCCGCCGTGGAATCACCCAGAAGGGCCAGCCGCAGGGGGTCGTCCGTGCCGAACGCGCGGCCGTAGAGGCCGTCCGCCCCCGGCGGCAGCGGGGCCGCGCCACCGCCCACCGTCCGCTTCGCGATCTGCATCTCGGCCAGCAGGACGCCCACCGCCGCCACACCCAGCAGTCCGATGCTCCCGCCGCCGTACGCCGCACCCGCCGCGATCCGCCGCGCCACCCTCGCCCTCGACATGGGGCCGTCACCTCCTTCAAGCCGTTCAGGGTCTAACTGCCCCGTAACCCGCTCCGACTACGCATACGCTGGCCACACCATTACGGAGACCCCGGAGATTACGGTGCAATTCCACGACTCGATGATCAGCCTCGTCGGCAACACCCCGCTGGTGAAGCTCAACAGCGTCACAGCGGGTATTCAGGCGACCGTTCTGGCCAAGGTCGAGTACTTCAACCCCGGAGGCTCGGTCAAGGACCGGATCGCCCTGCGGATGATCGAGGCGGCCGAGCAGAGCGGTGAGCTCAAGCCCGGCGGAACCATCGTCGAGCCCACGTCCGGCAACACCGGCGTCGGCCTGGCGATCGTGGCACAGACGAAGGGCTACAAGTGCATCTTCGTCTGCCCCGACAAGGTGTCCCTCGACAAGATCAACGTACTGCGGGCGTACGGCGCCGAGGTCGTCGTCTGCCCCACGGCGGTCGACCCGGAGCACCCGGACTCGTACTACAACGTCTCGGACCGGCTCGTCCGTGAGACGCCGGGTGCCTGGAAGCCCGACCAGTACTCCAACCCGAACAACCCGCGCTCCCACTACGAGACCACCGGCCCCGAGCTCTGGGAGCAGACGGACGGGAAGATCACCCACTTCGTCGCGGGCGTCGGCACCGGCGGCACCATCTCCGGCACCGGCAACTACCTCAAGGAGGCCAGCGGTGGCTCCGTGAAGGTCATCGGCGCCGACCCGGAGGGCTCGGTCTACTCCGGCGGCTCCGGTCGCCCGTACCTCGTCGAGGGCGTCGGCGAGGACTTCTGGCCGACCGCGTACGACCGGACCGTCACGGACCGGATCGTCGCGGTGTCCGACAAGGACTCGTTCCAGATGACCCGCCGCCTCGCCAAGGAGGAGGGCCTCCTCGTCGGCGGTTCCTGCGGCATGGCCGTCGTGGCCGCGCTCGAGGTCGCCAAGGAGCTGGGCCCGGACGACGTCGTCGTCGTGCTGCTGCCGGACTCCGGCCGCGGCTACATGTCGAAGATCTTCAGCGACGAGTGGATGGCCGACTACGGCTTCCTGGAGGACACCTCCACCGCCACCGTCGCCGACGTCCTGCGCCACAAGGAGGGCGGCACCATGCCCTCCCTTGTCCACATGCACCCGGACGAGACCGTCGGCCAGGCCATCGAGGTGCTCCGCGAGTACGGCGTCTCCCAGATGCCCATCGTGAAGCCCGGCGCCGGCCACCCCGACGTGATGGCCGCCGAGGTCGTCGGTTCGGTCGTCGAGCGCGAGCTGCTCGACGCGCTCTTCAAGCAGCGCGCCTCCCTGGAGGACCCGCTGGAGCGTCACATGAGCGCGCCGCTGCCGCAGGTCGGCTCCGGCGAGCCGGTCGCCGACCTGATGTCCGTCCTCGGCGAGTCCGCCGACGCGGCGATCGTCCTGGTCGAGGGCAAGCCGACCGGCGTCGTCAGCCGCCAGGACCTGCTGGCCTTCCTGGCCAACGGCGGCACGAAGTAGTTCCCCGGGCGGGTGCCGCGGGTGCGTTCGCGCAATCGGTACGAGCGCGACACGTACGCGCAGCACCCGCTTAACACGCGTCCGGCACAGTGGTGGTTGTCGGCGTCACGGACTTCCGGAGCGGCTCCCGGACTCCTGACGACGCCACGGACGCGGAGACCGGCCCTGACCCGGGCCCGTGTCCTCGCGGGGACCGCCGTCGTCCCGCCCCCCGTTTCGGGGGTGCGGCGGTCCCCGCGCCGACTTCCTCCGGCTCTGCCGGGCTTCCCGCTCGCACTTCTCTCCGGCGCACCCCCTGCATATCCTTATGCAGAGCCCTTTGCGGGTGAATAGGTGAGAGAGAGGGGGCGGCGGCATGAGCGACAGCCCGGCCGGTCGGCTGCAGGCGCTCTTCGAGGGGCACCGGCTGACGCCGACACAGCGACGGATCGCGCACTGCATGGTGCGGCGCGCCGGTGACGTGCCCTTCCTGTCCAGCGTCGAGCTCGCCGAGCTCGCCGGGGTCAGCCAGCCCTCCGTCACCCGCTTCGCCGTCGCCCTCGGCTTCGACGGGTACCCGGCGCTCCGCCGTCATCTGCGCGAGGTCGCGCCCCCTGAGCCCGGCGCGGCCGAGGGGGAGGACGAGGCGCTCAACGAGTACCAGCAGGCCGTCCTCGCCGAGATCGAGAACCTCCGGCACCTCGCCGGGCTCCTCGCCGACCCCGCGCCCGTCGAGAAGGCCGGCCGGCTGCTCGCCGGCTCCCGCCCGCTGCCCGTGCTCGGCCTGCGGGCCGCCTCCTCGCAGGCGCGTGGCTTCGCCTACTTCGCCGGCAAGGTGCACCCGGACGTCCGGCTCCTCGACGAGGCCGGCTCCATGCTCACGGACCGCGTCGACGCCGCCGTACGCGCCGGGGCCACGGCCCTGCTGTGCTTCGCGCTGCCCCGGCATCCGCGGGAGGTCGTCGAGGCCCTGGAGTACGCGCGGGCGGCCGGGCTCACGGTGGTGACCGTCGCCGAGTCGGCGTTCGCGCCCGTCGCCGCCCACAGCGACCTGCTCATCCCGGCCGCCGTCGGCACCGGGCTCGCCTTCGACACGGCCTGTGCGCCGATGATGCTCGGCCGGGTCCTGCTGGAGGCCATGGCCGACGAACTCCCGGACGCGCAGGCGCGCCTGGAGGAGTTCGACACGAAGGCGGCGGCGCGGGGCCTGTTCGTCGACTAGGGCCTGTCTTTCGGACCGTGCCGGGCCCCGCGCACGCGAGGGCCGGGTCAGACCTCCAGGGCGGACTCGATCTTCTTCAGCTGGTGGCGGGCCATCGCCAGGTTCGCCCGGTCCTTGTCCAGGGCGAGGTACAGGAACAGGCCGGTCTTGCCCTGCCCCTTGAGCAGCCGGATCATGTGGTACTGCCGTCCGAGGGTGATCAGGATGTCCTCGATCTCGTCGCCGAGGCCGAGCATCTCCATCGCCCGGACCTTGGCCCGGACGACGTCGGTGTTGCCGGCCGCGGCCATGTTGAGGTCGAGGTCCTTGCCTCCGCCGATCGTGCCGAGCGCCATGCCGCTCGTGTAGTCGACGAGGGCCGCGCCGAGGGCGCCTTCGATGGAGGCCGCTTCCTTGAGGGAGGTCTCGGTGTTCGCCATGGGTGTCGCACTTCCTTCTCTGCTTGTTCGCTTCTCTTGGTGCGTCGCTTCAGTTCAGGTCTTTGCGTTCCAGCGCGCCGTCGACGAGTTCGCCGATCCGGACGCTGGACCTGCGGGCCTCCAGATGGAGCCGCCCGACATTGATCCGGGGTTCGGCGAGCAGCGTCAGGACGGCCGAGCCGCCCGCCGCGTACGTCGCCACGTAGCCGTTCTCACCGCGTACCAGCAGCTCCCGGAACCGGCCCTGGCCGGTGCTGTCGGTCAGCCGCTGGCCGACGCCGAGCGCCGCCGCGGTCAGCGCGGCCACGCTCTCCGCCTCGCCGTCCACGGTGTCGTGGGCCAGGACGAGCCCGTCGGCACTGGCCGCGAGCGCCCCGGTCAGCTGGGGCAGCCGGGCCCGCAGCCGTCTGAGCTCGCCGAGGACCTCGGCTTCTGCCGTCATGAGCTGTTTCCTTTCGGCGCGCAGGCGCAGGGCACGCCTCATCACAGGTGTGCCTCCAGGGCGTCACGGAGCCGGCGCAGCAGGGCGATGTCGGGATCGGCCACCGGCAGGGCCGGTAACAGGGTGGGCGAGGGCGGTGGCGGCGGTACGGGGGTGGGGTCGAGCGGCGTCTCGACGAGCCCGGCGGCCGCGAGCCGCCGGACGTCGAGGAGGGTGTGGAAGGCGGGGCGGCCGAGCACCCGGGCCAGCTCCGCCGGGCTCCGCCGCCCGTCCGCGGCGGCGAGCAGGGCCCGCTGGCGCGCCCCCACGGTCTGGCCGGGGGCGGCGGGGCGCGGGGTGACGGGGGCGGTGTCCACGGCGGCGTACGGCCAGACGGCGTCGAGGAGTTCACGGCGGCGGACCGTCTCGCGCTCGACCGCCTCCGCCGACACCGGCCGCACCGTCCCGAACCAGTGCCCGACCCCGTACCGGAAGCGGGTCGGGCCGCTGGTGGGGGAGAGGGCGAAGAAGGCCGCGTCGAAGACGGCGCCGAGGTGGCAGATCTCCAGCTCGCCGTCGTGGAGCCGGCCGCTGTCGACGAGGAAGCGGCCGACGGAGCGATGGGCGCCGGCCCGGTCGACGGCCTCGTCCCAGCCCTCGCGGGGCAGCCGTCCGCCGGTGGTGAGGAGGACGTCGACGCCGGGGGCGGCGGGGCTCTCGGCGTGCACGACGCGGCCGTCGACGAGGTAGAGCGTGCCGTGGTCGCGGAGCAGGGCGCCGGTGGCCTTCTCGGCGGCGAGCCGGACCAGCATCGGGGAGACGGGGGTGGCGACCGCGCTCGCTCCGGGCCCGCTCACCCCAGAACCAGCCGTTCGGCGAGGTCGCGGAGGCGGAGCCGGGCGAGGGCGAGGTTGCCGGTGTCGCGGTCGAGCCAGAGGTGGAGGAAGACGCTGCTGTCGAAGGACGTCTCGACGAAGCGGAGGACGTGGTAGCCGGCGCGGGTGGTGACGATCAGGTCCTCGACGGGCGGTTCGCCGCCGGGGGTCTCCTCCGCTGCCGCGAACGAGTCGAACTCGGCGGCGGCGCGGGCGAGTTCTGCGGTCTCGGCGGCTGTCGTCTCATGGTCGCCGACCGGTGAGTCGCCCGCCGTCCCGAGGGCGAGCCCGCTGGTCCAGTCGACCAGGGAGGCTCCGCGAGCGCCCGGCAGGGCCATGGCCTCCAGAAGGCACTCGTCGATTCCGGGCACGCGGATTCCCCTCCCGATGCGGCGTGCGAACGTACGGCAGTGACGGTGACGTTACTGAACGCAGTGCTCCGGGGGAGGGGTTCTGGCATTTTCCATCGGAACATGCCAGTACCCGACCGCAATCACGCGGGATTGTGTGTCAGGTCGCGGGTCAGGTCTTCGATTCCACCGCGTTCGCGATCTCGGACAGGTCCTTCGTGAGCGCCTTGGCCACCGCCTTCGCGCCGAAGCGGGCCATCAGCCGCCCCAGGAAGCCCTGCTTGAGGCCGCGGACGGGCCGGGCGGAGAACGTCATCCGCAGGGTGGTCGCCCCCGCCCCGTCGGGCGTGAGGGTGAGCTCGGAGACGTAGTGCATGCCGTGCGAGTCGGCGACCGTGACGTACCGGTCGGGTGGCTCGCACTCCGTCACCAGCATCTCCTCGGTGGCCTCCTTGCCCAGCATCCGCCGGGTCTCGCGCCAGCGGGTGCCCACGGCGAAGCCGCCCTCGGTGAGCACCTCGACCCGCTCGACGCCCGAGAGGACGCGGGGCATGTCCGGCAGATCGGTGATCGACTCCCAGACCCGCCCGGGTGAGGCGTCGACCCGCCGCTCGACGACGACGGTGGTGGTGTTCGAACCCGGTCCCGTTCCAGTCATGGCTTCATCGAAACCGCGACGCGGGGCCCGCGCTACCCGACGAGGGCGTCCGCGTGCTCCCCGCCCGACTCGGCGACGATCTCCGCGAGCGTCTGGGGCTTCCGTACCGTCGTGAAGGTGACCGCGCCGGCGTCGCTCACCGTGAAGCCGTGGATGCCCGGCCGGGGCAGGCTGTTGTACGCGTAGTGGTGGGCGAAGTAGTACGCGCCGGTGTCCGGGACGGCCACCACGTCACCCGGGTGCAGCAGCGGCAGCGCCCGGCCGGTGGCGAGCATGTCCCCGGTGAAGCAGGCGGGGCCCGCCACGTCCTGGACGGCGACCTCCCCGGTGCGGGGGCGGCCCTCGGAGTCGTACGCGAGGACGCGCAGCGGCCAGGCCTCGGGGGCGTAGACCGTCCGGGTGGCCAGCTGCACACCCGCGTGGGTGACGGCGATGGGGCGGCCGCCGGAGGTCTTGGTGTACTCCACCCGGGCGAGGACCGTGCCGTGCTTGGCGAGCAGCGAGCGGCCGAACTCGGTCACCAGGCCGTAGCGGCCGTCGAAGAGCCCGGGGACGGTGTCGGCGAGCAGCCGGGCGTACTCCGCGTACGTCGGCGTCTCCTCGTCGGAGCCGAAGTCGACCGGCAGGCCGCCACCGATGTCGAGGGTGTCGATCTGCTGCCGGCCGGCCGCCCGGTTGATCTCCTCGGCCAGCGCGTACGCCTCTCCGACGCCTTCGGCCATCAGGGCGAGCGGGATGCCCTGGGAGCCGGTGTGGGTGTGCAGCCGGGTCAGCCAGGGCCGCTCCAGGTACGCCTGGACGACGGTCTTGCGGGCGCCCTCGTCGCGGAGTGCCACGCCGAACTTGGAGGTGGCGGTCGCGGTCGAGAGGGCGCCGATGGAACCGGCTCCGACCTGCGGGTTCACCCGGATCCCGAGGGGTGAGGCGGTGGGGGCGGAGGCGACGAGCGTGTCGAGGCGGGCCAGTTCCTGGAGGTTGTCGGCGTTGACGGCGATGCCGAGGGCGAGGGCCTGGCGCAGCTCGGCGGGGGTCTTGGCGGGGGAGTCGAGCACGGTGCGGGTGGGCGGGACTCCGGCGGCGCGCGCGAGGGCCAGCTCGCCGGGGCTCGCGACCTCGACGCCCAGCCCGGACTCGTGCAGGAGGCGGAGGACGGGGACGAGCGGGGCGGCCTTCACGGCGAAGGCGTGCAGTACGGGCGCATCGGTGACGGCGGCGAACGCGCTGGTCAGAGCGGCTGCGGAGGCGCGGATGCCGGCGGTGTCGAGGAGGGCGACGACCGGTTCGGCGGGGGAGAGGAGTCCTTGGTCGACGGAGGCTCGGACGGCGAGATCGCGGCGGGAGGAGGCCATGTGTCCATCCCATCACCGGGACGTGCGGCCCCGCAGCTGTTGACTACAACTATTCAAGCCGCCAGGATGTGAATATCTGAACGACATTCGAGGAGGCACCGCCATGTCAGGACCCCGCCCCGTACGGGCCCCGCGCGGTACGGAACTGAGCGCCCTGGGATGGCAGCAGGAGGCCGCCCTCCGGATGCTCCAGAACAACCTCGACCCCGAGGTCGCCGAGCACCCCGACAAGCTCGTCGTCTACGGCGGCACCGGCAAGGCCGCCCGCGACTGGCGCTCCTTCGACGCCATGGTCCGCACGCTCCGGACGCTGAAGCAGGACGAGACGATGCTCGTCCAGTCCGGCCGCCCCGTCGGCGTCATGCAGACCCACGAGTGGGCCCCGCGCGTCCTCATCGCCAACTCCAACCTGGTCGGCGACTGGGCCAACTGGGAGGAGTTCCGGCGCCTGGAGCAGCTCGGCCTCACCATGTACGGCCAGATGACCGCCGGTTCCTGGATCTACATCGGCACCCAGGGCATCCTCCAGGGCACGTACGAGACCTTCGCCGCCGTCGCCGCCAAGAAGTTCAACGGCACTTTGGCCGGGACGATCACCCTCACCGCGGGACTCGGCGGCATGGGCGGCGCCCAGCCCCTCGCCGTGACGATGAACGACGGCGTCGCGATCTGCATCGACGTCGACCCGCGCGCCATCGAGCGCCGCATCGAGCACCGCTACCTGGACGTGAAGGCCGACAACCTCGCCCACGCGCTCCAGTTGGCCACCGAGGCCCGCGACGCCCGCCGCCCGCTCTCCATCGGCCTCCTCGGCAACGCCGCCGAGCTGCTCCCGCAGATGCTCGCCGAGGGCGCCCCGATCGACATCGTGACGGACCAGACCTCCGCCCACGACCCGCTCGCGTACCTCCCGGTCGGCGTCGCCTTCGACGACATGGCCGACGCGGCCGCCAAGGACCCGGCCGGGTTCACGGTGCGGGCCCGCGAGTCGATGGCGAAGCACGTCGAGGCCATGGTCGGCTTCATGGACGCGGGCGCCGAGGTCTTCGACTACGGCAACTCGATCCGCGGCGAGGCCCAGCTGGCCGGCTACGACCGCGCGTTCGCCTTCCCCGGCTTCGTCCCGGCGTACATCCGTCCGCTGTTCTGCGAGGGCAAGGGCCCGTTCCGCTGGGCGGCCCTGTCCGGCGAGGCTTCGGACATCCACAAGACGGACAAGGCGATCCTCGACCTCTTCCCGGAGAACGAATCGCTCCACCGCTGGATCAAGATGGCCGGCGAGCGCGTCCACTTCCAGGGCCTGCCCGCCCGTATCTGCTGGCTCGGCCAGGGCGAGCGCGACAAGGCCGGCGACATGTTCAACGACATGGTCGGCAACGGCACCCTCGCCGCGCCCCTCGCGATCGGCCGCGACCACCTCGACTGCGGCTCGGTGGCCTCCCCGTACCGTGAGACCGAGGCCATGCTCGACGGCTCCGACGCCATCGCCGACTGGCCGCTCCTCAACGCCATGGTGAACGTCGCCTCCGGCGCGTCCTGGGTCTCCCTCCACCACGGCGGCGGCGTCGGCATGGGCCGCTCCATCCACGCCGGTCAGGTCTCGGTCGCCGACGGCACCAAGCTCGCGGGCGAGAAGATCCGCCGCGTCCTGACGAACGACCCCGGCATGGGCGTCATCCGCCACGTCGACGCGGGCTACGACATCGCGGAGCGGGTCGCCGACGAGCGCGGCGTCCGCATCCCGATGCGCGAGGGCGACGACGCGTCCGGCGCGTCCGGCGCGGCCGAGGCCTCCGCGTGAGTGCCACCTTCCAGGCCATGTGGCGGTCGCTGCGGCCCATCGGCCGCAGCGCCGCCTCCGGCGGATACCGGCGCTACGCCTGGACCGAGGCCGACGCCGACTGCCGCCTCTGGTTCCGGATGCAGGCCGAGGCCCGCCGCATGGACGTCGAGACCGACCGCAACGGCAACCAGTGGGCCTGGCTCGGCGACCCCACGGCCGGGGACGCCGTCGTCACCGGCTCCCACCTGGACTCCGTCCCGGACGGCGGCGCCTTCGACGGCCCCCTCGGCGTCGTCTCCGCCTTCGCCGCCCTCGACGAACTCCGCTCGCGCGGCGTCTCGTTCAAGCGCCCGCTCGCCATCACCAACTTCGGCGACGAGGAGGGCGCCCGCTTCGGCCTCGCCTGCGTCGGCTCCCGCCTCACCGCCGGCCGGCTGACGAAGGAGCAGGCGTACGAGCTCCGCGACGCCTCCGGCATCAGCCTCCCCCAGGCCATGGAAGCGGCCGGACACGACCCCGCGGCCATCGGCCCGGACCCCGAACGGCTCGCCCGTATCGGCGCGTTCGTCGAACTCCACGTCGAGCAGGGCCGCGCCCTGGACCTGTCCGGGGACGCCGTCGGCATCGCCTCCTCCATCTGGCCGCACGGCCGCTGGCGGTACGACTTCGCGGGCGAGGCCAACCACGCGGGCACCACCCGCCTGGTCGACCGCCGCGACCCGATGCTCACCTACGCGGAGACGGTCCTCGCCGCCCGCCGCGAGGCGGAGCTGGCGGGCGCCGTCGCCACCTTCGGCAAGATCGCGGTCGAGCCGAACGGCGTCAACGCCATCCCCTCCCTGGTCCGCGGCTGGCTCGACGCCCGCGCCGCCGACCAGGACTCGCTCGACACGGTCGTGGCGGGCGTCGAGACGGCGGCCCGCGACTACGCCCGGCGGCACGGCATCGACCTCACGGTCGTCCAGGAGTCCTTCACCCCGATCGTGGACTTCTCGCACGCCCTGCGCGACGAGCTGTCCCGGATCCTGGGTGCGTCCGGAAAGGTCCCGGTCCTCGGCACCGGCGCCGGACACGACGCGGGAATCCTCTCCGAATCGATTCCGACCGCCATGCTGTTCGTACGGAACCCCACCGGCGTCTCGCACTCCCCGGCCGAGTTCGCGGCCGAGGACGACTGCGCGGCCGGGGTCCTCGCACTCGCCGACGTACTGGAGGAGCTGGCGTGCCGCTGACGACGTACTGGCTGGAACACGCCTGGCTCGACACCAACGTCGAGCCGGGCGTGGCCCTGGACGTGTCCGCCGACGGCCGGATCGCGGCCGTACGCACCGGGGTCGACGCCCCGCCCCCGGGCGCGGTGGTGCTCCGCGGCCTGACGATCCCGGGCCTGGCCAACGCCCACTCGCACGCCTTCCACCGCGCCCTGCGCGGCACGGTCCAGGTCGGCTCCGGCACCTTCTGGACCTGGCGCGAGGTCATGTACGGCGTGGCCCAGCGCCTCACCCCCGACAGCTACTTCGCCCTGGCCCGCGCCGTGTACGCGGAGATGGCGCTGGCGGGCATCACGGCCGTCGGCGAGTTCCACTACCTCCACCACGCGCCCGGCGGCACCGCGTACGCCGACCCCAACGCCATGGGCGAGGCCCTGATCGCGGCGGCGGGGGAGGCGGGCATCCGCATCACCCTCCTCGACACGGCGTACCTCTCCTCCGGCTTCGGCGCCGCCCCCGACCGGCACCAGCTCCGCTTCTCCGACGGCACGGCCGAGGCCTGGGCCGAGCGGGTGAGCGCACTGAAGGAGCGGGACGGGGTACGCATCGGGGCGGCGATCCACTCCGTACGGGCGGTCCCGGCGGACCAGCTGGCGACGGTGGCCCGCTGGGCCCAGGACCGGCAGGCGCCCCTCCACGTCCACCTCTCCGAGCAGACCGCCGAGAACGACGCCTGCCTGGCGGCCCACGGCCGCACGCCCACCCAGCTCCTCGCCGACCACGGCGTGCTCGGCGCACGGACCACGGGCGTCCACAACACCCACATGACGGACGCCGACATCGCCCTGATCGGCTCGTCGTCCACCGGCACGTGCATGTGCCCCACGACGGAACGGGACCTGGCCGACGGCATCGGCCCGGCCGTCGCCCTCCAGCAGGCCGGCTCCCCGCTCTCCCTCGGCAGCGACAGCCACGCCGTGATCGACCTCCTGGAGGAGGCGCGGGCGATGGAGCTGAACGAGCGCCTGCGCACCCGCACCCGGGGCCACTGGACGGCGGCGGCACTCCTCCGCGCGGCCACGGCCGACGGCCACGCGGCCCTCGGCCGGCCGGACGCGGGCACGCTGGAGACGGGCGCCCTCGCCGACTTCACGACGATCGCGCTGGACTCGGTCAGGACAGCGGGACCGGTACCGCGTCTGGCAGCCGAGACGGCGGTATTCGCAGCGTCGGCAGCGGACGTCCGGCACACGGTCGTGGGCGGACGTCACGTCGTACGGGACGGGGTCCACGGCTCCGTGCCGGACGCCGCCCAGGCCCTCGCGGACTCGATCGCCGCCCTGCGCGGCTGAAGCGCCTGAAGGAGACACCTCTCATCATGAACACGGGCCCCGCGGCGACGAACAACCCGGCGGCGAGCTCCGCCCCCACGAGCGCGAACAGCGCCGTGGCGACGACCGCCACCGCCATCGTCAACATCGCCAGCCTCGTCACCAATGACCCCTCTCTCGGTGATGGTTCGTCCCTGGGCCTGATCCAGGACGCGGCCGTCGTCGTCGACGGCGACCGGGTCGTCTGGGTCGGTGAATCCAGCAAAGCACCGGCCACTGACAACAGGGTCGACGCGGGCGGCAGGGCGGTCGTCCCCGGCTTCGTCGACTCCCACTCCCACCTGGTCTTCGCGGGCGACCGCACGGCCGAGTTCAACGCCCGCATGTCCGGCCAGGCGTACGCGGCGGGCGGCATCCGCACCACGGTCGCGGCGACGCGCGCCGCGACCGACGCCGAGCTCTCGGCGAACGTCGCCCGCTACCTCCGTGAGGCACTCCGCCAGGGCACGACGACCTTCGAGACGAAGTCCGGCTACGGCCTGACGGTCGAGGACGAGGCCCGCGCCCTGCGCATCGCCGCCGAGCACACCGACGAGGTCACGTACCTCGGCGCGCACATCGTCCCCCCGGACTACGCCGACGACCCGGCCGCGTACGTGGAGCTGGTGACCGGCGAGATGCTGGACGCGTGCGCCCCGTACGCCCGTTGGGTCGACGTCTTCTGCGAGAAGGGTGCCTTCGACGGCGACCAGGCCCGCGCGATCCTCACCGCCGGCAAGGCGAAGGGCCTGCACCCCCGGGTGCACGCGAACCAGCTCACGTACGGCCCCGGCGTCCAGCTGGCGGTCGAACTGGACGCGGCGAGCGCGGACCACTGCACGCACCTGACGGACGCCGACGTGGACGCGCTGGCGAACGGGTCGACGGTCGCGACCCTCCTCCCGGGCGCGGAGTTCTCCACGCGCGCGCAGTGGCCGAACGCCCGCCGCCTCCTGGACGCGGGGGTGACGGTCGCCCTGTCCACGGACTGCAACCCGGGCTCGTCCTTCACGTCCTCGGTCCCCTTCTGCATCGCCCTCGCGGTACGGGACATGGGCATGACCCCGGACGAGGCGATCTGGTCGGCCACGGCGGGCGGCGCGGCGGCCCTGCGCCGCACGGACGTCGGACGGCTGACGGTCGGCGCCCGCGCGGACCTGACCGTCCTGGACGCCCCGTCCCACGTCCACCTCGCCTACCGTCCGGGGGTCCCCCTGGTGACGGAGGTCTGGCGGGCGGGCGTGCGGGTGGTCTGAGCGTGCGACGAGGCGTCGGGGGTCAGCGGAACGTGTGGACCAGCTCGATCTCGCCCACGATGTGCGCGTTGAACTCGTCGAGCTCCTCCGCCGGCACCCACAGCTCCAGGATCGTCCGGCCACCCGCCTGCCGGACCGGGTACCTGCGGAGGAACTCCGCGTCGACCTCGAAGCGGGTGACGAAGCCGGCGCCGTCGTGTCTGACGTTCCAGTCGCGCGCGATCCTCACCGCGTACTCCTCGTCGAGGACCGGGTAGAAGATCGGCTGCTCCGGCAGCCGCGGCGGCCAGGCCCGCCACCCCAGCTCCCGCACGAGGTCCAGCTCGACCGGACCGGTCGGGCGCCACAGGGTCGTCGTCGGGCGTCGGGCGGCGGTCACGGGGGTTCACTCTCTCTCAGGGGCAGCCGCGGGCGCGGTCCGCGGGGGCCCCGACGGTACCGACGGACCCGGTCCGCCGGCCACCGGGTTTCGTCCCCTCCTTCACGGGTTGGTCACGGAAAGCCCCGGTATCCCTGCCGCAGGCGACCGCGGACCGGTACCGTCCTGTCCTGGTAGTGCTCAGGGGGTAGACCGGGGGGTCGGCAAGTGAGTGCTGTGAGCGTGCGCGTCGTGCGTCCGGGGGAGCTGGGCGAGCGCGAGATCGAGGCCTGGCGGGAGCTGCGTGCCAAGTCCGGCGGGCCGGCGAATCCCTTCATGGAACCGGAGTTCACCCGCGCGGTCGCCGAAGTCCGCCCGCGCTCGCGGGTCGCCGTCTGGTGGGAGGACGGCGAGCCGGTCGGCTTCCTGCCGTACGAGAAGGGTCTCCTCGGCGGGGGCCGTGCCATCGGTTTCGGGGTCTCCGACAGCCAGGGAGCCGTCCTGCGCTCCGGACTGCGCCCGGGAGCACGGGCGTTGCTGCGCGTCTGCGGTCTCGCCGTCTGGGAGTTCGACAACCTGGAGGACGGGCAGCCGGTCTTCGAGGGCGCCGCCACCGAGTTCTTCGCCTCGCCCGTGATCGACGTCGGTGAGGGGTACGCGGCCTACGAGGCCCTGCTCCGCGTCCAGTCGCCCAAGTTCCTGAAGACCACCCTCGCCAAGGAGCGCAGGCTCGGCCGCCAGGCGGACGGCGAGGTGCGCTTCGTCTTCGACGAGCGCGATCCGGCGGCCCTGCGCACCCTCATGGAGTGGAAGTCCGCCCAGTACCGCAGGACCGGCCGCGGCGACCGCTTCGCCCAGGAGTGGATCAGCGCCCTCGTCCGCCGCCTCCACACGCTCCGTACACCCGGCTGTTCCGGCGTCCTGTCCGTGCTGTACGTGGGGGAGCGCCCGATCGCCGCCCACTTCGGGCTGCGGTCCCGCACCGTGCTGTCCTGCTGGTTCCCGGCGTACGACCCCGAGTTCGCGAAGTACTCGCCGGGGCTCGTCCTCCATCTGCGGATGGCCGAGGCCGCTGCCGCCGCCGGGATCGGGATGCTGGACCTGGGGCGCGGCGCCGCCGAGTACAAGGACGCCCTGAAGACGGGGGAGTTGACGGTGCACGAGGGTGCCGTCGTCCGCCCCGGTGTGCGGGGTGCCCTGCACTGGCTGCGCCGGGAGCCCCCGCTGCGCGTCCACCGCTTCGTCCGCACCCGGCCGGCCCTCGCGGCCCGGGGGCGCGCCGCGCTCAACGGTCTCGCTCGTCTGCGGGGCCACCGTTAGCCCCACCACGGAGCCGCGATCCGCGCCGGCGGGGCGGACAGCCGTCGCGTTCCCCGTCCCCGCGCTCCCCGCACGTGTCGCGTTCCCCGTCCCCGCGCTCCCCGCACGTGTCGCGTTCGCCGTCCGCGCGATCCCGGCACCCGTCGCATTCGCCGTCCCCGCCGCACCCGCCCTCGTACGCCTCTGGGGAGACCCCCGATGAGCAGCCCCCCTGTCCCCCGGCCCCTCTCCGTCGCCGAGCTCGATCTCGACGCCCCCGACGGGCCCGTCCTCGGCTTCCGGCCCGCGCCCGGCGGTCCGGCCGTCGTGCCCGGTGACGTCTACGCGCTGGTACGGCTCCGGGGCCGGCCCGCCGCCACCGTCGTCGGTACCGTCGCCGACGGCGAGGACCCCGCCGAGGTGCTCGCCGCCCTCGCCCGGCGGCGGCTCGCGCAGGAAGGGAAGCCCCGGACCGACGCCGAACGACTCGCCGCGGCCCGGGAGGACGCTGCCGAGGGCTCTTCCGAGGACGCTTCCGACGCGCTCACCCCGCCCCGTACCTCCGTTGTCGTCGCCACCCGTGAGCGGCCCGAGTCCCTCGCCCGGGCCCTCGACTCGCTCCTCGTCCAGGACCACCCGGACTTCGAGCTGATCGTCGTCGACAACGCGCCCCGCACCACCGACACCCACGAGCTCGTCACCCGCAAGTACGCCCAGCATGCCGAGTACGCCGACCGCGTCCGGTACGTCCGCGAGGACACTCCCGGTCTCGCCACCGCCCACAACACCGGACTGGCCGCCGCCGAGGGCGCCGTCGTCGCCTTCACCGACGACGACGTGATCGCCGACCCGCACTGGCTGACCGCCCTCACCGCGCCCTTCGCCGGCGACCCCGGTCTCGGCTGCGTCACCGGCCTCATCCTGCCCGCCCGGCTGAGCACCCCCGCCCAGGTCCTCCTCGAATCGCACGGCGGCTTCGCCAAGGGCTTCGCGCCCCGGCTGTACGACCCGGCCCGGCCGCCCGCCGACGAACCGCTCTTCCCCTTCACCGCCGGCAGCTTCGGCTCCGGCGCCAACATGGCCTTCCGCGCCGACGCCCTCCGCCGGGCCGGCGGCTTCGACCCGGCGACCGGCACCGGGACCGCGGCCAGGGGCGGCGACGACCTGTACGCCTTCGTCGCCGTCCTCTCCGCCGGCTTCCGCCTCCGCTACACCTCCGAGGCCCTCGTCTGGCACCACCACCGCGACACCTGGCAGGACCTGCGGAACCAGGCGTACGGCTACGGCGCCGGGCTCACCGCGTACCTCACCGCCACCCTGGTACGCAGCCCCCGCCTGCTGCCCGCCCTGCTCGCCCGGCTGCCGCGCGGCCTCGCCCACGCCCGGGCCATGACCGCCCAGCGCGGGGAGATCCCCGAGGGGGGCGTTCCCGGCGAGCACGGCACCCAGCACCACCCCTGGCCCGCCTCCCTCTCCCGACTGGAGCGACGCGGCATGCTCTACGGCCCGATCGGCTACGCGAAGGCCCGGCTGCGGAAGGCGGACACCCGATGAGCGGCGCCCCCCTGCGCACCCGCATACCCGTCCTCCTCTACCACGCCGTGATGGAGGACCCGCCGGACTGGATCGCCGAATTCACCGTCCCGCCCAAGGAGTTCGCCGCCCAGCTCGACGCGATCGTGGCCAGCGGCCGTACCGCGGTCACCGTCGGCGCCCTCGCCGCGCACTTCGCCACCGGCGCCCCGCTGCCGCCCCGCCCCGTCGTCCTCACCTTCGACGACGGCTTCGCCGACCTGGTCGGGCCGACCGCCGAGGCGCTCGCCGCCCGCGACCTGCCGTCCACCGCGTACCTCACCACCGGGGCCATCACCCGCGGCCGGCCGTGTCTGCTGCCGCCCGCGCCGATGATGACCCTCGCCCAGGCGCCGCTCCTGGAGCAGTACGGGATGGAGGTCGGCGCGCACACCGCCACCCACCCGCAGCTCGACACCCTCGCGCCGGCCGCGCTCCGCCGGGAACTGCGGGAGTCCAAGGCGGTGCTGGAGGACGTCCTCGGGCACGAGGTCCGACATCTCGCCTACCCGCACGGCTACAACAGCCCGGCCGTACGGCGGGCCGCCGCGGCCGCCGGCTACACCTCGGCCGTCGCCGTCCGGCACGCGCTCAGCTCCGGGACCGACGAGATCTACCGCATCGCCCGGCTCATCCTGCGCCGCGGCCACACCGTCGCCGACATCGAGCAGTGGATGGAGGGGCGCGGGGCGAAGGCCGCGCCATACCCCGACTCGCTGCCCACGGTCGGCTGGCGGATGTACCGCAGAGCCCGCGCCCTGCTCAGGGGGCCCGAGTTCGCCGGCTGAGGTCCGGCCCGTCCGAAGATCGACAACTCCGGCAATCCGCCCGGCAGTTGAAAGCCCGAACATAACCGAAGTACGTTCCTGTACTTCGGCGAAAGGGATAGTTCGTGGGGGGAGAGGCCGTGCAGCGTCAGGGGCCCGCACCGGTGACCGGGAGCGGTGTGCCACCGCAGCCCTCAGCCACGGACCAGGAGCCGGGGGACCGGGGGGCGGAGGAGCGGGAGACCGGGGTCCGAGAGGCGGGGGAGCGGGAGACCGGCGGTGCCACCGCCGTCCGGGGCCGTCTCGCCACCGCCCTCCGTTCCCCCGACGCCCTCAACCTCGTCCCCCTCCTCGTCGCGGGCGCCCTCTGGCTCTCGGCGCTGCCCGGCATCGACTTCCGGAGCATGGACGAGTTCGGTCTCCTCGACCGCTTCCCGCTCACCTTCTACGCCGCCCTCGCCGTCCTCACCTGCGGTTTCGTCATCACCCTGCGCCGAGCAGGCACCGCGCCCCTCTGGCCGGCCACGTACTGCGCGGCGATGCTCGTCGCCCTCAAGGCGCCCCCCGCGATCCTCTACGACACCGTCCGCTACGCCTGGGCGTCCAAGCACGACGCGATCATCAGCAGGCTGCTCGACCAGGGCACCGTCCACCCCGGGACCGAGCTCTCCGGCGGCATGTCCGCCTACGACCAGTGGCCCGGCTTCTTCTCGCTGGACGCCGCCCTCGTCCGGGCCTTCGGCGTGGACGCCGCCGCCTCGTTCATCAACTGGGCGCCCGTCGCGCTCGGTCTGCTCACCGTCCCCGTCCTGATCCTCGTCTACCGCACGTTCAGCGACGACTGGCGCCTGGTGTGGACCGGTGTGTGGATCTTCCAGCTGGCGAACTGGGTGGGCCAGGACTACCTCTCGCCGCAGGGCTTCTCGTACCTGCTCTACCTCACCGTCTTCGCCGTCGTCGTCCGGCACTTCGTGCTGCCCGGCTCGGCGGGAAGACTCCGCGACCGCGCCACGCTCGACCCGGCCGCCGCGGCCGTACCGCCGCCCACGACCACCCGGCAGCGGGCCGTCGCCGTCCTCTTCCTCGTCCCGATCATCGCCACCATCAACGCCTCGCACCAGCTCACCCCCGTGATGCTGTGCGCGAGCCTGTTCGCGCTCTGCCTCACCCGCCGCTACCGCAACCTCGGGCTCCTCGCCGTCACCGGCCTGATCATGCTGGTCTGGAACCTGACCATGGGCCGGGAGCTGTTCCTCGACACCCTCGGCACCCTGCGCGAGAAGGCCGGCGACCTGCTCGGCAACTCGCGCCCCGGCTTCGCGGGCGACCCCACCGGGCCGGGCCCGGAACTCGTCGGCAGCGCCAACATCCTGATGGTGCTCGCCCTCGGCGGGCTCGCCGCCGCCGCCGTGCTCCTCCGCCGCAGGCTGGTCCGCAGCGCGCTGCCGCTGCTGCTCACCGCCGCGGCGCCCCTCCCGATGTTCGCCGTGAACGACTACGGCGGCGAGATGATCTTCCGGGTCTATCTGTTCGGTCTTCCCGGCGCCGCCTTCTTCGCCGCCGCCGCGCTCGTCCCCGCCGCCGGGGCCGCGAGCCGCGCCGCCGCGGTCGCCCGCCGCACGGCCGCCGTCGCCCTGCCCCTCACCCTCGTCGCCATGCTCGCCGGCTTCCTGCCCTCGTACTACGGCAAGGAGGGCATGCACTACGCGCCGCCCGGCGAGACCGCGCTCACCCGCCGCGCCTTCGACCGGGCGCCCGACGGGGCGTTGATCCTCGCCGCGACCGGCGCGTTCGCCGACTCGTACTACCGCTACGACCACTACGAGCGCTGGTTCTTCACCGAGCAGGAGGTCGACGAGAACCTCCGCATGCTGAAGGACCCGGCAGGCTACCTCGCCGGCGGCATCCCCACGGGCCGCCCGGCCTATGTGATCCTCACCCCCACCCAGGGCGAGGCCGTCATCGGCGAGGGCTACCTCCCGGAGGGCGGCTTCGACCGCGTCGGCGAGGCGCTCAAGGCGTCGCCGCTGTTCGCGGTCGTGGAGGAGAGCCGGTACGGACTCGTCCTGCGCTACCGGCCCACCACCACCGGCTGAACACGACCGGCTGGGCACGACCGCCCACCACCGGCCGCACACCCCTCCGACGGCACGCCCGTCGGCCCACCCGTACGAGGAGCAGGTACGCCATGGCCCACCCACGCCTGACCCCACGCGTCCAGCGCAGAGCCGCCCTCGCGGCCTCCGGATGGGTCGCCCTCGCGGCGACCGCGCTCCCCGGCGGCTCCCCGGCGCGCTGGATCCCGGTCCTCGCCTTCGTCGTCCTCGCGCCCGGCCTCGCCCTGCTGCTCCCGCAGCCCCTCGGACTGCGCCCCGGCGCCCGACTCGAAGCACTGGCGCTGGCCGCACCGGTCAGCCTGTCCGTGGCCACCCTCGTCGCGACCACCCTCTTCCTGACGGAGGCCTTCTCGCTCACCCTCTTCCTCGTCGTCCTCGCCCTCTTCGTGAGCGTCGTCGCCGTCCTCCCCGGAGTTCCGCTGCCCGCCGCCACCCGCGGGGCCGTCGAGCGCGACGGCGCCCGGCCCTCCCGGACCCGCACGCTCCGGCTCCGCCCGCCGCGATTCCGCGCACGAGGGGCCGGTGGGGGCGGATGACCGGGCGGCACGCCCAGGGCGGGCCCTGGGCCCGGCTCGCGATCGCGCTCGCCGCCGTCGGCGCCCTGACCGCCGGGATAGGGGTCTGGTCGACCCTCGCCGAGGGCGACGACCGCTGCACCCCCGACGCCACCCTCGTCGCCCCGTGCGGGGCCTGGTGGGGCGCGTACATCCCGCACGACGAGGACAGCTCGCTCACCCGGCCCGTGTACGCCTTCGAGAAGAAGATCGGCCGCAAGCTCGACCTCGTCTACACGTACCACGACATGTCGGGGAGCAAGGCGGACGGCGAACTGCTCACCCCCGACGAGCGTGAACTCGGCCGTGAGCGACTCCTCATGCTGGCCTGGGAGTCCACCGTGTGGACCGAGAAGCACCACGCCAACTGGACCGAGCGGCAGCTCGGCTGGAAGAACATCGCCTCCGGGAAGTACGACACCTCCGTCATCGACCCGCAGGCCCGCCGGATCAAGGAGTACGGCAAGCGGGTCTTCTTCTCCTTCGACCAGGAGGCGGACTTCCGCATCCCCGAGGGCGCCGGGACCCCCGAGGAGTACGTCGCCGCCTACCGTCACCTCCACGACCGCTTCGAGAAGCTGGGCGTCACCAACGTGGTGTGGGTGTGGACCGTCTCGGGCTACCTCGGCAACGCCGAGCGGATGCAGGCGCTCTACCCGGGAGACGACTACGTCGACTGGATCGGCATGGACCAGTACAACTACTACCTCTGCCACAAGTCGCCGGACTGGCTCGACTTCGACCGGAGCCAGCGCCCCAGCTACGACTGGCTCCGGAAGAACATCTCCGACGACAAGCCGATCATGCTCTCCGAGTTCTCCACCGCCCCCGACCCGAAGAAGCCCGCGCGGCAGCGCGACTGGTACACCGCCATCCCGAAGGTGGCGCCGACCCTGCCGGACGCGCGCGCGTACGTCCACTGGAACCGGGCCGTTCCCGGGCCCGGCTGCGACCTGACCATCAACTCGGGCCCGGGCCTCGAGGGATACCGGACCGCGGGCCAGGACCCGTACTTCCGCCAGGACGTGCCGAACCGCTGACCCGGGTGCGAGAGGTCAGTGGCGCCCCGACGTCAGGCCCCGGAAGGCGCACACCGCCATCGTGCCGCCCGCCAGGCCCAGGAAGAGCGGCAGCGGGGCCGTGGCGAAGGCCTGCTGCCCCGCCCAGCCCGCCCAGACGAGGACCCACACCACACCGGCCGTGACCCGCGCGCCCACCCCGACCACCCGCAGCAGCACGGCCGTCAGGAGCAGGCTCAGCGCCTGGAGGGCGATGGGCGCGACGGCCCGTTCGACCCCGTCGCCCAGGAGCGTCGCCCCGGGACCCGCCGCGTCGGCCGGCCGCAGACCCAGCAGGGGCGGCGCGGTGTGCAGGGCCAGGAAGGTGGCGAGCAGGACCGCCGCGGCGAACACGGGCCGGAAGAACCGGAGCCCGACGGCGGCGCCCTGGAGGGCGACCAGGAGCAGCCCCGCGAGGAGGGTGACCGGGGGCAGTGCGGCGAGCAGCCCGGTGCCGGACAGCGCGGCCACGTCCAGTGCGCCGGAGCGGGCGAGCGGGAACCAGAACAGCCCGGCGGCCAGGCCGAGCAGCAGCCACAGCCAGGGCCCCCACCGGTCGGGGGCGTCCGGCGCCGCCGTCCGGGACACCTGCGGCGGCAGCGGGCGCGCGAGCGGGCCCGAGGGCTCGTCGTCACGCTGCCGGGGTACGTACACGGGGATGCCGAACGCGGGCGTCACCGACTCGTGCGCCCCGCGCAGATAGGCGCTCTCCCGCGCCCAGTTGGTGCCGTACCCGTCCTCCTCGCGCTCCTTCACCCGGGCCGCCGCCCGGGGGCGCTCGGCCGGTGCCCGGCCCTTGAGGGTGGCCCGCAGGCCCGGCACACAGGCCACCGCCATCACGGTCATCCCGCCGAGGACGGCGATCCCGGCCCCGCTGATCCCGTACGGGCCGAGCAGCACGGCCGCGCTGCCGAGCACGAGGACGCACATCGCGCCCTGGACGGCGGCGAGCATGCCCGTGCGGCCCTGGACCCGCAGCACGCCGATGTAGAGCTCCACGGCGACCCGGGGGAGCGCGGCGGCGGCGAGGAGCCGCAGCACGGTGGAGCCGTTGTCCTGGTAGCCCTGGCCGAAGGGGGCGAGGATCAGCGGCGCGAAGACGACGAGGACGAGCACGACGGGGACGAGCAGCAGCACCATGCGGCGCAGCGCGCCCCGCACCCCCTCGGCGAGGGACTCGGGGCTGTGCGAGGCGTGCGCGGTGAGCGAGGAGGCCATGTTGATGGCCATGAACTCCATGGTGCCGCCGACGGTGTACGCCGTGTAGAAGAAGGCGTTGTGGGCGGCGTCGAAGCGGACGGCGACCATCACCGGCAGCAGGCTGATCATGACGAGGCTGAAGAACGCGCCGACGGAGTCACCGGCGATGAACCTGCCGATCTCCCGCATCTTCGGCGGCTCGCGGTCCCGGTCGGCTCGGGCCTGCTGGGGGATGAGCCGACGGAAGACGAGCCAGCCCAGCGGCAGGACGGAGAGCACGATCGCCGCCGACCAGGAGACGAAGACGCCGAGGACCGGCACGGCGGTCGCCAGGAGCACCAGCAGGACGAGCTTGCCCAGCGAGAAGACGGCGTTGCCGACGGGGACCCAGATCGCCCGTCTCAGGCCGGTGAGGACCCCGTCCTGGAGGGTGAGCAGGGCCCAGCCGACCGCGGACGCGGTGAAGAAGATCCCGGCGGAGACGGTGCCGAGCGGGGCGTACGACGGCCCCCACAGGTCGAGGGTGAGCAGGAAGACGCCGCAGGCCACGGTGACGACGACCGTGCTGACCAGGTACAGGCGCACGACCAGCGGGCCGGTGGCCCGGCCGGCCCGGGGCACGTACCGGACGACGGCGCCGGACAGGGTGGTCGCCGTGATCGAGGCGAGCATCCGCTGCGCGGCGATGGCGGCGGAGCCCTGGCCGACGGCCTCCTCCGAGTAGTAGCGGGCGGCGATCAGCCAGAAGCCGAGCCCGAGGGCCGCCGAGACGCCGGTGGAGAGCATCAGGGCGTAGGCGTTGCGGAACATGGAGTTGTCACCGGAGCCGGAGCTTTTGCCGTTCTTCGCCTCGGCTGACGCGGGCTGCTCGCGACTCGCGTCACCGGCCTGACCGGCCGTGTCGGGCGTACCGCCCATGCCGGCCGTGGCGGCCGCGTCGTCCCGGTCGGGCCCCCGCAGCCGTACCGTCTCCGTCACCGCGACCTGCCGGGGACCATCGACGGCCGCGCCGGGCGGATCCCGGCGCCGCGCAGCACGGCGAGGGCCTCGGCCGCGCGGCGCGGGTCCACCGGCAGGGCGTGCCGGGCGAACCAGGCGGCCGGTTCCGGCGCGGGGGAGGGGTCGGTGAAGGCCTCGCCCGCGTAGCTGTCGAGCGGCGGGTCGTAGAGGTAGCCGGTGGTGATCCGGCGCCGGGCGAGTGCGGCGACGGCCGCGTCCCGGTCCTCGACGAGCAGCGGCACCCGGTAGAGCGGCTGCGGCGCGCCGGCCGGGGACTCCTCCGGCACACCGCCCGGGAACACCTCCGCCGTGCCGTACTCGGCGGCCAGGAGCAGGGCGGTGCCCTCCCGGTGGGCGTCGAGGACCTCGTCGAGCCGGGCGAACCTGCGGGTGGTGCGGCGGAGCCGCCCGGCGCCGGGCCGCAGCCGGTAGTCGTGCATGTCGACCCGGACCCAGGAGTGGAAGGGTTCGAGCGCGGGCGCCGCCGTGAGGGCCCGGGCCAGCTCCTCGGCGCGCAGCGGCATCCGGATCTCCTCCCGCTCTTCGAGGCCGAGCCGCCGGACGGCGGCCCGCGCGGCCCCGACCAGGCGCAGTCCGCGCAGGGTGGCCTCGGCGTACGGCCGGAGCAGGTAGGCGAGTTCGGCGGTGGGACGGGCCGGGTGCAGCAACGCGTCGCGGGCGGCGGCGAGTTCCCCGCGCAGCGCCGGGTCGGCGAGGGCGAGGAAGCCGCCGGTCTTGGCGCCGGTGTGCTTCGAGAGGCTGAAGACGGACGCCTCGCCGTACGTGCCGACCGGGCGCCCGCCGACGCTGGAGCCGATCGCGTGGGCCGCGTCCTCGATCAGCGGGATGCCGAGCCGGTCGCAGTGGCCCCGCAGCTCGGGAGCCGGGTCGGGGTTCCCGTACAGATTGGTGGTGAGGACGGCGGAGAGGTCCCCCCAGACGGACTCGGGCACGGCGGCCGGGTCGATCGAGCCGTCCCGGGGATCGAGCGGCGCCTGTACGGGGCGGAGCCCGGCGGCGAGGACGACGAAGAAGATGACGTCGTCGTTGACCGGCGACATGAGGACCTTGCCGCCGGGTTCGCACCAGTGGCGCAGTGCCAGATAGAGACCGAGGCGGCACGACGGCACATAGAGGCACTCCCTGCCCCCGAGCCTGCCGCGCATGCGGTCTTCCAGTTCCGCGTACGCAGAAACCATGTGATTCCCCCCTGAACCCCCGGGCTCAATGTGGCCCATTCCGGACGCCGCGTCAACAAGGCCTCGCGGCCGTGCGGTTGGCCGTACGGGCTACCGCGGGAGAGGGCTCGGGACGTGGCGCGCGGAAGGGCCCGTCACGGGTCGAAAGACCGTGAACGGGCCCTTTCCGCAGCCATCTTGGCGGCTCGGGGAAGCCGGTGGAGGTCATTCCTCCAGAGTGAGCCCCCGGCGCAGCCTGGCGAGGGTGCGGGCGAGCAGCCGGGACACGTGCATCTGCGAGATGCCGAGCTCCGTGCCGATCTCCGACTGGGTCATGCCGGAGACGAAGCGGAGGGAGAGGATGTGCCGGTCGCGGGCGGGCAGCGAGGCGATCATCGGCTTCAGGGAGGCGATGTACTCGATCCCGGTGAGGCCGTGGTCCTCGTAGCCCAGCCGGTCGGCGAGCGTGGCCTCGCCGCCGGTGCCGGTCTCCTCGTCGGGCTGCGCGTCGAGCGAGCTCGCGGTGTACGCGTTGCTCGCGGCCATGCCCTCGACGACCTCCTCCGGCGAGATGCCGAGTTCCTCGGCGAGTTCGGCGACGGTCGGGGCGCGGTCGAGGCGCTGGGCGAGCGCGTCGCCCGCCTTGGCGAGGTCGAGCCGCAGCTCCTGGAGTCTGCGGGGCACGTGCACGGACCACGAGGTGTCGCGGAAGAAGCGCTTGATCTCGCCGATGATCGTGGGCATCGCGAAGGTGGGGAACTCCACGCCGCGGGTGAGCTCGAAGCGGTCGATCGCCTTGATGAGGCCGATGGTGCCGACCTGGACGATGTCCTCCATCGGCTCGCTCCGGGTGCTGAAGCGGGCGGCGGCGAACCTGACCAGGGCCAGGTTGAGTTCGACGAGTGTGTTGCGGACGTACGCGTGGTCGTGGGTGCCCTCTTCGAGCTCGGCGAGCCGGGCGAAGAGCTGCTTCGACAGGGCGCGTGCGTCGACCGGTCCCATGTGGTCGAGCGGCCGGTCGAGGGGGAGCGCGAGCGCTCGGTCGTGAGGGAGCTCGTGGAGGAGCTCGGCAGACAGGTCGAGCGGGTGGTCCAGGGGGACTGCTGCCGACGGCGCGTCGGGGGTACGCGGGGCGTCGAGCCGGGGTGACATGGGTCTCCTTCGTGGTTCCTTCTGCTGCGGTTTGCGGCGCCTCCAAGCCGGTCGTGTCGGGTGTTCTCTACTAGCCCTACCTGCTCGACGCCGAAGGTCGCAAGTATCGATAGTCCACTTTGCCCCGTTATGTAGTGGACCTCGTGTGCATCGGAGCGTGCGCCGCTTGTAGGGTTCGAGGCACGTCAGTCGGCATCCGTGCGAGCGAGAAGAGGGATGGCCATGGACCGCGAGAACATCGGCAGCGCACCGCCCGCGCGGCTGCGGGTCGAGGTCCGGACCGTGGACGACAGTGAGGTCCTCGCTCCGGTGGGTGAGCTCGATCACTACACCGCCGAACTGCTGCGTTCCCCCCTGGACCAGGCGCTGGACGCGGGCCGTTCGCGGCTCGTCGTCGACTGCGCGGGCCTGGAGTTCTGCGACTCGACCGGGCTCAACGTGCTCCTCGGCGCCCGGCTGAGGGCGGACGCCGCCGGTGGTGGCGTCCATCTCGTGGGGATGCGGCCCGCGGTGGCCCGGGTGTTCCACATCACGGGCGCGGACGCCGTCTTCACCGTGCACGAGACACTCGCCACAGCCCTGCCCGGCTGAGCCGGCCCCTGCCGGGCCCGCCCCCACGACCGGTCCCGCCCGCACCGCCCGTACGTCCTGCCCTCTGCTCCGTCGATCGGTGAGGTGAAGCGCTGATGGACCAAACTCCCGATGTCCGCACGCTCGCCCTGGGCGAGACCAGCGGCACCGTGCCGCTCGCCCGTGACTTCACGCGGTCCGCGCTCCACGAGTGGGGCTGGCTGCCGGCCGCCACCGCCGACCGCAGGGCCGCCGCCGAGGACGTCCTGCTCGTCGTCTCCGAGCTCGTCACCAACGCCTGTCTGCACGCCGAGGGCCCCGAGCGCCTCCGTGTCCTGCGGCGGTCCAAGGTCCTGCGTCTCGAAGTCACCGACCGGGGCGCCGGAACCCCCGCGCCCCGCACGCCGCACCGGTCCGGGCGCCCGGGCGGCCACGGCATGTTCATCGTGCAGCGGCTCTGCCTCGACTGGGGCATCGAGCGCGTCCCCGGCGCCCCCGGCAAGACGGTCTGGGCCGAACTCTCCGCGCCCGCCTAGGACTTTCACAGTCCCTCTTCCTTCCTTCTTCTTCCCTCCGCAAGGCCCCGGGCGTACCTTGACGCCCAATCTGAAAGACCGTCAGTTCCATTGCGGTGAGGGGTGCTCGGGGTGTCCAAGGAGCCGAACCGGAGGAGAACGACCGCCGCGCTCACGGCAGCGGTCGCGGTGGCGGGCGCGGCCGTGCTCGCCGGTGCGCCGACCGCCCAGGCGGCCGTCGTCGACGTCAACTACGCCTGCGAGACGAAGATCGGGCCCAAGAGCGCCGTCTCGCCCGTCGACATCAAGGCCGTCAAGAACGGCAGCGCGTACACGATCACCATGTCGTTCGAGAAGGGCGTCTCCGACAGCCCGGTCGAACTGCCCAAGGGCGTCATGACCCCGCGCGCCGACCTCGTCCTCGGCGGCGACGACTCCGGCACCGTCAAGGTCAAGGGAACGCCGAACACCGCCGCCATCCCGCCCGACACCCCGATCAGGATCGGCACGCTCACGGGCACGTACACCCCGAAGAAGAACGGCAAGGTCACCTTCACGGCCGGGACGCTCACCGTGCATGCGCTCGGCATGGACGCGGCCGTCTGCACCACCAAGAACAGCCCCGGGCCCTCCCTCGAACTGGAGGTGACGGGGCTCTCCGGCGGCTCCGACACCCCACCGCCCGCCGACGAGGGCGAGGAGGAGGAGGGCACCGGCGCCGAACTGCCCAGGACAGGACCGCTCGACTCCGCCGTGGCCCTCGGCACCCTCGGCGGCACCGTCCTCCTCACCGGCGCGGCCGGAGTCCTCTGGCTCACGCGGCGCACGGCTCGCTGATGCGGACGGCGGCACGCACCGGGCTCGTGGCCGTCGCGACCGCCCTCGCCGGCGCGGTCGCGGCGGTCGCGGCGGCCGTGGCGGTGCCTACGGCCGCGCAAGCGACGAGCTCGGGCGGCTCCCGGGCCGCGGCTTCCTCCGGACTCCAGGCGGCAGCTTCCTCCCTCGTCCGGGTCGCTGCCTCCCCCGCCGTCCAGGAGCCCGCGGCTCCCCCCGGCGCCCCGGCCACCTGGACGGCGGCGCCCGCCGCCGGGCGGCCGTACGCCTATCTGGAGGGCCCCGCCGGCAGCGTCCTCCAGGACACCCTGTCGCTGACCAACCCGGGCGCCCGGCCGCTCACCGTACGGCTCGGCGGGCAGGGCGCACCGGTGTCCTTCGCCGCCCGGACCGTGACCGTGCCCGCCAGGACCCGGGCGGACGTGCCCTTCGCCGTGACCGTCACCGCGGACACCCCGCCCGGCGAACACCGGGGGGCGGTACGGGCCACCGCCGCCGGCCGGGAGGTACGCGTCGACCTGCGGCTGCGGGTCAGCGGCCCCCGGCTCGCCGCACTCACCGTCGAGGACGTCCACGTCGACACCGCGACCGGCGCCCTCCGCTACACCCTGGTCAACCGGGGCACCACCGTCCTCGCCCCGCACCTCGCGGTGCGCGCCGAAGGCGTCCTCGGCACCGTCCTCGACCGGCCGGGCCGGCCCCTGCCGCTCACCCTGAGACCCGGTCAGCGGGCCACCCGTACCGAAGCCTGGCCCGACCCGCCCGCCCTCGACTCCGTCACCGTCCGGCTGACCGCCACCGCCGAGGGCGCGGCCCCGGCCACCGCCCGCGCCGAGGCCTCCTTCGCCTCGGGCCCGGCGCTCGTCGCGGCGGCCGGACTGCTGCTCGCGGCGGCGGGCTGCGGCGGATACGCGGTACGGCGGCGCGGCAGGTCCCGTACCCAGCGAGCCCCGGCGGGAGTGCACACATGAGGTGGATACGTACAGCGGACGCGCTCGTGGCCGTGTTCGTGGCCGTGCTCGCCCTCGGGCTCCTCCCGGCCGCCCCCGCCGTCGCGGCCCCCGGCCCCGCCGTCGAGCTCTCCCGGGCGGAGGGCGGCAAGGGCGGCGAGGTCACCGTCAGCGGCAGCGGCTGGAAACCCGGCGCCCTGCTCATGCTGCTGGTCTGCGGCCAGGCGGCACCCGACAAGGGCGTCATCGGCGGCACCAACTCCTGCGCCAACACCGAGGGCCGGGCCGCCACCGTCGACGCCCGGGGCGGCTTCAGTGCGAAGCTCCCGATCGCCGAACCGCCCAAGCCCTGCCCCTGCGTGGTGCACGTCGCCGGGGTGACCGGCCAACAGGACGCCGTGGACCGGGAGTTCACCGTCGCCGGGCATCCCGTCGCGCCGCTCCCCGAGGCTTCGGGCGACGGGCGGCTCGCCGTCCTCGCCGCCGTACGCCTCGACGGCTCCAGCGGCCTCCTCACCTGGTTCGGGGCGCCGCCGAGCCGCGAGGTCGTCTTCACCGTCGGCAACCTCGGCTCCGCCCCCGTGAAGGACCCGGTCTTCCAGGTCGGCTCCAGCCACGGCGTGTTCGCGCCGCAGTACGAGGAACGGCAGTGGCGCGGCACGATCGCCCCCGGCAAGAAGGCCCTCGTCCGGCTCCCCGTCGAACTGACGGCGGGCGCGCACGGCGACTACCAGGTCTCCGTGCGGTACGCGGGCAAGGTCCTGGTCGAGCAGCCGTGGGGGGTCGGCAGGCCCTGGGGCGTGACGCTCTTCTGGCTGCTGCTCGCCGTGGTCGTCCCGGCGGCGCTGTTCCGGATCGGGATGGCCGTGGTGGACCGGGTCCGCCCGGCGACGAGCCCCGCCCGGCCCGGCCCCCGCCCCCGGAGCCGGCCCCGCTCCCGGCCCCGGACCGAACCCCGGACCGGGCCCCTGGCCCGGCTCCGTACACGTGCCTCCGGCCCCGCGCGCGACTCCGCGCTCCAGGGCCCGGAGGACGACGAACCGACCGCGGTCCTGCCGTGGTTCAGTCCTGACTCCGCACCGTCAGCCCCAGAGAGTAGTCCGACGACGAAGGGACATGCGTGAGTACGCAACGGAGGATGAGCGCGGCCGGAGTCGCGCTGATGCTCGGCGGCGCGGGGATCATGATTTCCGCCGGCCCCGCCCAGGCCGCCGAGGTCTCGTACAAGACGGAGTGCATCCCGCCGTCCATCTCCGGACTTCCACCCGTGCAGGGCACGACGAAGGTGCTGATCACGGCACCGGCGGAGGCCAAGGTCGGCGACGAGGTCGAGATCGTCTGGAAGACGGTCCAGGCCGCGTCGAAGAACCCCGACGTGCTCGACCTCGGCGCGGACACGGTCAAGCCGACCGGGTCCCTCACCGTGGGCGGCGCGGGGTCCGGCACCGTCGCGATGGAGGGACCCCGGAAGAACCCGCCGATTCCCAAGAACAGCCCGATGGTGCTGCCCGAGATGAAGGGGAAGCTGAAGCTGACGAAGGCGGGCGAGGTCACCCTCACGCCCGACAAGTACAACATCAACGTGTCCAAGCCGCTGTCGACGGACACGAAGTGCGCGCCGAAGGAGACGGTGCCGGTCGCCGCGAAGATCAAGGTGACGGCCGGGGGAGGCGGTACGACCACGAGCGGCGGTACGAGCACGAGTGGGGGTACGACCACCAGTGGCGGTATGACCACCAGTGGCGGTACGACCACGAGCGGGGGTACGACCACGAGCGGGGGTACGACCACGAGCGGCGGTACCACTACCAGCGGGGGTACGACCACGAGCGGCGGTACGACCACCACCGGAGGATCCTCCAATTCGGGCGGTGGCTCCGGTTCGGGCGGCACAGGCGGCGGGCAGACGTCGTTCCCGGGCAAGGAGGTGGCCGTCGGCTTCAGCTGCCAGGCCCCCGGCCCCGACGCCATCACGTCCAAGGTGACGATCGACGCCAAGAAGAACGGCGGCTCCTACGACCTCACCGTCAAGACGGCCAAGGGCGTCATGGACAGCCCCGCCCCCCTCCCCGCCGGGGCCCTCAAGGCTTCCATGGCCATCAAGGTCGGCGGAGCGGACAGCGGCACCGTGAACGTGACGGGACCGCCCAACCCCACCGCCCTGAAGATGGGCGATCCGGTGAACCTGCCGGACATGAAGGGCACGTACAAGCCCGGCGCGACCGGCAAGGCCACCCTCAGCCCCGGCACGCTCACCATCAAGGTCACCCTCGGGGAGTCCCAGATGGAGATCCCCTGCCAGGTGAAGGGAGCCGTCCAGGCCTCCCTCGAACTGGACACGAGCAAGCAGGCGGGCGGGGCGAACGGCGGCTCCGACGGCGGTACGGACCCGTCCGGCGGCGGCTCGGGCACCCCGTCCGGCGGCTCCGACGGCGGGAACCTCGCCGAGACCGGCGGCGAGAGCGACGGCGCCCTGCGCGCCCTCGCCCTGGTCGCGGGCACGGTGATCCTGCTCGGCGGCGCGGTGTTCACCTTCACCCCGTGGGCGCGGCTGCGGCGCTGACACGACGACGGCCCGGCACACCTTCCGGTGTGCCGGGCCGTTCGCCCGATCAGGCGGGACGCGTCAGTGCACGTCGCCCATCAGTGCGTTGACCTTCTTGCGGTACGAGTAGATCGCGATACCGGCGACCACGGCTGCGACCGCCTCGAAGAGGACCACGCCGACACTGTTCAGCGGCACCTCGGCGAGGCCGAGCAGACCGGTCACGCAGTCACCGGCGGTGACGGCGAGGAACCAGACACCCATCATCTGGGAGGCGTACTTCTTCGGCGCCATCTTCGTGGTGACGGAGAGGCCGACCGGGGAGAGACACAGCTCGGCGACGGTGTGCATCAGGAAGATGAGCACCAGCCACCACATGGTGACCTTGATGTCGGTGCCGGCGGTCTGGTTCAGCGGGATGCTGAAGACGAAGAACGAGGCGCCAACGACGACCAGGCCGATCGAGAACTTCACGATGGTGCTGGGCTCGCGGCGGCGGCGGGCGAGCGCCAACCACATCCAGGCGAAGACCGGGGCGAGGAGCACCACGAAGAGCGGGTTCAGCGACTGGAACAGGACGTTCGGCATCTCCCAGCCGAACAGGTTGCGCTCGGAGTTGTCGCTGCCGAACAGCGAGAGGGTCGAGCCACCCTGGTCGTAGATCATCCAGAACACCGCGGCGGCCACGAAGAACCAGATGTAGGCGCTCATCTTGGTCTGCTCGACCGTGGACAGGTCCTTGTCCCGCTTGATCCGGGTGAGGACGGCGACCGGGATGACCAGGCCGGCGATGGTGATCGGGTACAGCGCCCACTTGATGGTGAACATGTCCATCGCGACCACGGCACCGTAGAACACGGCAGTGACGACGACGCCGATGGCGACCTTGGTGATGATGCTGTTGCGCTCGGCGGCGCTGAGCGGGTTCGGAACGAGGCTGCTCTTCGGGCTCAGCGTGCGGCCGGCCAGCAGGAACACCAGGAGGCCGAGGCCCATGCCCACCGCGGCGAGCGCGAAACCGAGGTGCCAGTTGACGAGCTCGCCGACCATGCCGATGCCGACCGGTGCGAGCAGGGCACCCAGGTTGATGCCGATGTAGAAGACGGTGAAGCCGCTGTCCCGACGTGGGTCGTCCGCACCCTTGTACAGGTGGCCGACCATCGTGGAGATGTTGGCCTTCAGCAGACCGGAACCCACCGCGACCAGCAGCAGGCCGACGAAGAACGCGACCTGACCGGGCAGCGCGAGCGCCACGTGACCGGCCATGATGACGAAGCTGGCGATGGCGACGGTCTTACGGGCGCCCCAGACGCGGTCACCGAACCAGCCACCGGGCATGGCCATGAGGTAGACCATCGCCACGTACACGGAGTAGATGGCCGTGGCCGTCGTGGCCTTGAAGGCGAGTCCGCCGCCCTGGCTTCCCGCTGCCGCGTCCACGCCGCCGGAGACCAGGTAAAGGACGAGAAGCGCGCGCATGCCGTAGTAGGAGAAACGTTCCCACATCTCGGTCATGAACAGCGTGGCCAGTCCGATGGGGTGGCCGAGGAAGGTCTTCTCGTGCGCCGGGGGCGGCGAAGCCTTCGTCAGGCTGGAAGCCATGGTCGATCCTTGCTCTGTCGGGACGCGCGCCTTGTGAGCGTGGTGCGCCCGGTGGGGGTGGCCGGCACCGGCGGAATCGGAGTGGACTCCACCGGGATCCACGCCCCGGGAGATGCGTCTTCGCGTCCCGGGACCCGGCCCACAGGTCATTCGTGTCCTCAAGGTTCGGCTGAGCCGACCTCACGCAGAAAGAGGACCTCGGCGCATGAAGCTGGCCAAAGGTCCCCGATTACCGCTACAGACGTCGAGCCACCATACGACACGACAGTGCCGGATATGGAAGGACTTGAGAGATGGATCACAGGCGTTGATGCAACCACGCAAGGCTATTCGAAGGTCATGAGCAGGATGCCCGCTCGATACCCAGGGGTCACCCGGTCCTTGGGGATCATGACCCGGCGCCCCACCCCCGCGGACTACCATCACCCCATGACCCGTGTACTGCTCGCCGAGGACGACGCATCCATCTCGGAACCGCTGGCCCGTGCCCTGCGGAGAGAGGGGTACGAGGTCGAGGTCCGCGAGGACGGTCCGACCGCCCTCGACGCCGGACTCCAGGGCGGCGTGGACCTGGTCGTGCTCGACCTGGGCCTGCCGGGCATGGACGGTCTCGAGGTCGCCCGGCGGCTGCGCGCCGAGGGGCACACGGTCCCGATCCTGGTGCTCACCGCCCGCGCCGACGAGGTCGACACGGTCGTCGGGCTCGACGCCGGCGCCGACGACTACGTCACCAAGCCGTTCCGGCTCGCCGAGCTCCTCGCCCGGGTCCGGGCCCTGCTCCGGCGCGGCTCCAGCGAGCCCGTCGTCGCCCCCTCGACCCACGGCGTACGGATCGACGTCGAGTCGCACCGGGCCTGGATGGGCGAGGAGGAGCTCCAGCTCACGGCCAAGGAGTTCGACCTGCTGCGGGTCCTGGTCCGGGACGCGGGCCGGGTCGTCACCCGCGACCAGCTGATGCGCGAGGTCTGGGACACCACGTGGTGGTCCTCCACGAAGACCCTCGACATGCACATCTCCTGGCTCCGCAAGAAGCTCGGCGACGACGCGGCGAACCCCCGCTACATCGCCACGGTCAGAGGCGTCGGCTTCCGCTTCGAGAAGAGCTGAGCCACCGTTAAGCCATGCGTCGCCGTCTGATCAACTCCACGCTCGCCGTCGTGCTCGTCGTCATCGCCGTCTTCGGTGTCTCCCTCGTCATCGTCGAGACCCGCACCATCTCCAGCAGTGCCCAGGAGAGCGTGGACCTGGAGGCGCTCCGCATCGTCTCCATCGTCGACAGCCGGCTCATCGGCGGCGAGCCGGTGAACCCGGACATCCTGTCCGAGCAGAGCGGCGCCAAGCGGTACGCCCAGATCCACATCCCCGGCCGCGACACGATCGAGATCGGCACCCGCCCGGAGGGCGACGTCACACGGGGCCTGGCCGAGGGCGAGCGCGGCGAGACCGTGGTGGTCGAGGAGTCCCGTTCGGTGGTCACCGCCGAGGTCGGCCGCACCCTCATGATCATCGGTGCGGTCGCGCTGCTCGCCGTCGTCGCCGCCGTCCTCCTCGCCGTACGGCAGGCCAACAAGCTCACGTCCCCCCTCACGGACCTCGCCGAGACCGCCGAGCGGCTGGGCTCCGGCGACCCGCGTCCCCGGCACAAGCGGTACGGGGTGCCCGAGCTGGACCGGGTCGCGGACGTCCTCGACGCCTCCGCCGAGCGCATCGCCCGGATGCTCACCGCCGAGCGACGCCTGGCCGCGGACGCCTCGCACCAGCTCCGTACGCCCCTCACCGCCCTCTCCATGCGCCTGGAGGAGGTGGCGCTCGCCGACGACCTGGACACGGTCAAGGAGGAGGCGACGATCGCGCTCACCCAGGTCGAGCGGCTCACCGACGTCGTCGAGCGGCTGCTCACGAACTCCCGCGACCCCCGCACCGGCTCCGCCGTCGCCTTCGACCTGGACGAGGTCATCAAACAGCAGCTGGAGGAGTGGCGCCCCGCCTACCGCAGCGCGGGGCGGGCCATCGTCCACTCGGGCAAGCAGGGCATGCGGGCCGTCGGCACGCCGGGCGCGGTCGCCCAGGTCCTCGCGGCCCTGATCGAGAACTCGCTCATGCACGGCGGCGGCACCGTCGCCCTGAGGACCCGCGTCACCGGCAACCAGTCGGTGATCGAGGTCACCGACGAGGGGCCGGGCGTCCCGGCGGACCTCGGCGCACGGATCTTCGAGCGGGCCGTCAGCGGCCGCAGCTCCACGGGCATCGGCCTGGCGGTCGCCCGCGACCTCGCGGAGGCGGACGGCGGCCGTCTTGAGCTGCTCCAGCAGCAGCCGGCGGTCTTCGCGCTGTTCCTGAGCCGGGAGGTCCGCAGCGTCGCGGACAAGCACCGGGACCGTCCCGTACGGTAAAAGCGCAGGTCGGGAGGGGTGGGTCAGACCCGGTCGGGCTGCCGTCGGGTCGCCTGCCGCGGCGCCTGCTCCAGGAACGATTCGGCGGTCTGCACCGCCTCCTTCGCCGGCAGCGCGCGGAACACCCACGTGCGGTACGACCAGAAGCGGAACAGCGTCCCGATCCCGATGCCGAAGAACTTGAAGAAGTTGCTCGCGAGCGGGCCGTCCCAGCCGAAGCCGTACGTCGCCGCGTAGAGCACACCGTTCTCGATGACCATGCCGACGACGCTGAACAGCAGGAACAGCGACATCTCCTTGGTGCGCCCGGACTTGTCCCGGTCGCGGTACGTGAAGTAACGGAACCCCACGTAGTTGAAGACGATCGCGACGACTGTCGCGATCAGGCTGGCCCGGACCATCGGGATGTCCGTGGCACCCCGGACGATGTTGAAGACGCCGAGGTTCACCAGGACGCCCAGACCGCCCACCACCCCGAACTTGGCGACCTCCCGGGCGAGCCGGTCGAGTCGCGTGCGCAGCGCGCCGGGTTCACTCATGGTGATGGCTGTGTCCCGTCCGTCCGGATGACGTCCGGGTGACGTCAACCCAACCATGCTAACCAGCGCTCCTGTCACCCGCCCGTGTACCGGGGAAACAGCCGGCGAACCGGCTCCCCGCCACCCCGTCGCTCTTGTGCCAAACCACAGCCGGACGAGTGTTCCCGGATGGTGCGGATACCCTAAGAGGGTGACGTTCCCGGTAGTCGGTATGGTCGGCGGCGGTCAGCTCGCCCGTATGACCCACGAGGCGGGCATCCCCCTCGGCATCAAGTTCAAGCTCCTCAGCGACACCCCGCAGGACTCCGCGGCGCAGGTGGTGAGCGAGGTCGTCATCGGCGACTATCGCGACCTGGCTACGCTGCGTGACTTCGCGCGCGGATGTGACGTGATCACCTTCGATCACGAGCACGTCCCCACGGAGCACCTGCGGGCCCTCGAAGCGGACGGCATCCCCGTCCGCCCCGGGCCCGACGCGCTGGTGCACGCCCAGGACAAGGGGGTGATGCGCGCGAAGCTCGACGAGATCGGCGCGCCCAGCCCCCGGCACCGCATCGTGGCGGACCCCGAGGACGCGGCGGCCTTCGCCGCCGAGGTCGGGGGCTTCCCGATCATCCTCAAGACGGTGCGCGGCGGCTACGACGGCAAGGGCGTCTGGTTCGTCCGTACGCCCGAGGACGCCCGCGATCCCTTCCGGGCGGGTGTCCCGGTCCTCGCCGAGGAGAAGGTCGACTTCACGCGCGAGCTCGCCGCGAACATCGTCCGCTCCCCGCACGGCCAGGCCGTCGCCTACCCGGTCGTCGAGTCCCGGCAGGTCGACGGCGTCTGCGACACGGTGATCGCACCGGCGCCCGACCTCGACGGCGAGCTCGCCGGACAGGCCCAGGAGCTCGCCCTCCGCATCGCCAAGGAGCTCGGCGTCGTCGGCCACCTGGCCGTCGAGCTGTTCCAGACCACGGACGGCCGCATCCTCGTCAACGAACTGGCGATGCGCCCGCACAACTCCGGCCACTGGACCCAGGACGGCGCGATCACCTCGCAGTTCGCCAACCACGTCCGGGCGGTCCTGGACCTGCCGCTCGGCGATCCGCGCCCGCGCGCCCCGTGGACCGTGATGTGCAATGTCCTGGGCGGTGACTACCCCGACATGTACGCGGCGTACCTGCATTGCATGGCGAGGGACCCACAGCTCAAGATTCACATGTACGGCAAGGACGTGAAGCCCGGCCGCAAGGTGGGGCACGTCAACACCTACGGCGACGACCTGGACGACGTGCTGGAGCGCGCGCGTCACGCCGCCGGCTATCTGCGAGGAACGATCACCGAGTGAGCAGCCACAGCACCTCCCCCGTCGTCGGCATCGCCATGGGATCCGACTCCGACTGGTCCGTCATGGAGGCCGCCGCGCAGGCCCTCGACGAGTTCGAGATCCCCTACGAGGTCAACGTCCTCTCCGCGCACCGGATGCCGCGCGAGATGATCGCGTACGGCGAGGAGGCCGCGGGCCGGGGCCTGAAGGCGATCATCGCGGGCGCGGGCGGCGCCGCCCACCTGCCCGGCATGCTCGCCTCCGTCACCCCGCTCCCCGTCATCGGCGTGCCGGTGCCGCTGAAGTACCTCGACGGCATGGACTCGCTGCTCTCCATCGTGCAGATGCCGGCCGGCGTCCCCGTCGCCACGGTCTCCGTCGCCGGCGCCCGCAACGCGGGCCTGCTCGCGGCCCGGATGCTCGCCGCGCACGACGCCGCCCTCCTCGCCCGGATGAACGAGTTCCTCCAGGAGCTCAACGACCAGGCGACCGAGAAGGGCAAGCGGCTGCGAGCCAAGGTCGAGGGCGCCGACTCCTTCGGCTTCGGCAGTTGAGCGCCGCGGCGGACCGTCTGGCGGAGGCCCGCGAACTGCTCGCGGGCCACCCCGTCGTCGACGGCCACAACGACCTCCCGTGGGCGCTCCGGGAGCACGTCCGCTACGACCTGGACCGGATGGACATCGGCGCGGACCAGACCGGCGCGCTGCACACCGACCTCAAGCGGCTGCGGGCCGGTGGGGTCGGCGCCCAGTTCTGGTCGGTGTACGTGCCCTGCCGGCTGGCCGGCGACGACGCGGTCAGCGCGACCCTGGAGCAGATCGACGTCGTCGACCAGCTCCTGGAGCGGTACGCGGGCGACCTCGCCCCGGCCCTGACGGCCGACGACATGGAGGCGGCCCGCGAGCAGGGCCGTATCGCCTCCCTCAAGGGCGCCGAGGGCGGCCACTCGATCAACAACTCCCTCGCCACCCTGCGCGCCCTGCACACCCTCGGCGTGCGCTACATGACGCTCACGCACAACGACAACAACGACTGGGCCGACTCGGCGACCGACGAGCCCGGTGTCGGCGGGCTCTCCGCCTTCGGCCGCGCGGTCGTCCGCGAGATGAACCGCTCCGGCATGCTCGTCGACCTCTCGCACGTCGCCGCGACGACCATGCGGGACGCGCTGGACGCCTCGGCGGCGCCGGTGATCTTCTCGCACTCCTCGGCCCTGGCCGTCTGCGACCACCCGAGGAACATCCCGACCGACGTCCTGGAGCGGCTGCCCGCCAACGGCGGTGTCGCGATGGCCACGTTCGTGCCCAAGTTCATCCTCCCCGCGGCCGTCGAGTGGACCGCGCGGGCCGACGACAACCTCCGGGCGCACGGCTTCGACCACCTCGACACCACCGCCGAGGCGATGAAGCTGCACCGCGCCTTCGAGGAGGCGAACCCGCGTCCGATCGCCACCGCCGCCACGGTCGCCGACCACCTCGACCACATGCGCGAGGCCGCCGGCATCGACCACATCGGCATCGGCGGCGACTACGACGGCACGGCCTTCACCCCGGCCGGCCTGGACGACGTCGCCGGCTACCCGAACCTGGTCGCGGAACTGCTGCACCGCGGCTGGTCCCACCCGGACCTGGCGAAGCTGACCTGGTCCAACGCCGTCCGCGTCCTCCGCGACGCGGAAGCGGTCTCGCGCGACCTGCGGAGCCGTACGGCGCCGTCGAACGCGACGATCGACTCCCTGGACGCACCGGGCGCCTGACGGCGCGTGGACGACCCGGCTCCGGACCGGCTCCGGGCCAGGCTCCGGACCGGCTCCGGGCCAGGCTCCGGACCGGCGCGTTCACCCGGACGGCTCAGCCCGCCGGGCCCCCGCACGGGCCCGGTGGCACGGTGGACGGTACTGCCCCGCCGCACTCGGCGGGGCGGTACTGCATCGCCGAGTTGGAGTAAGACCATGGCGGAACTGCTGGACGACCATCCCACCCTCACCACCCTCCCTGTCGCTGCCGCCTCCGCCGGGGAGCCGGACCCTCCGGAGCCACCCCCGCCGCTCGACGAGACGTCCCGCGCCCACGCCATCCTGGCCGCCCAGCCCGTCGTCGAGGGACACACCGAACTGCCCGGGTCCCTCGACCCGGAGGACCTCCCGCCCGTCCGCGCGGCGGAGGCAGGAGCCCAGTTCTGGTCGCTGCACGTCGAACCCGGCGAAGACACGGCGGGCGTCATCGGGACCATTCGGCGCATCGACGCCGTCCGCGCGCTCGTCGCCGCCTGCCCCGAGGACCTGCGCCTCGCCCACACGACCTCGGAGATGGCCCACGCCCGCAACTGCGGCCGCGTCGCCGCCCTGCTCGGCCCGGTCAGCTGGACGGCGCTCGGCGCCTCCGCCGCGACCCTGCGGGCCTATCAGGCCCTGGGTGTACGGGCCGTCAACCTCACCCGCTTCGACCGCTTCGCCCGCGAGGCGGTACGGGAGATGAACCGCATCGGCCTGGTCGTGGACCTCTCCGGCGCCGACCAGGACACGGTCCGCCGCACCCTCGCGGTCACCCGCGCCCCCGCCCTGCTCACCAGGGCGGCCGCGGAGGACCTGCCCGACGACGTCGTGGGCCTGCTCGGCGAGAACGGCGCCGTCTGCATGGTCACGGTGACCGACGATCCGGCCGCCGTCGCCGACGTCCTGGACCGGGTGCGCGAGGAGGCGGGCGCGCACTGCGTGGGCGTCTCCCACACCACCGCCCCGGCCGTCGGCTACGTGCCGCTCTTCGCGGAGCTCCTCCACCGGGGCTGGACCGCCCAGGAGCTGGTCGGCCTCGCGCACGCCAACGTGACGCGGGTGCTGCGCGAGACGGAGTTCCTGTCGCGGACGAACCGCATCAGGCCGGCGGTGGCCTGACCGCGGGAACGGAAGAGGGGGCGCCACCGGCGCCCCCTCTTCCTCATGTCCGCGGCTCAGGCGCGTTCATGTCCGCGGCTCAGGCGCGCGGTCGGCCCATCGCCCGGTACGTCCAGCCGGCCGCTCGCCAGCGCTCGGAGTCCAGCGCGTTGCGGCCGTCCAGGATCACCCGTGAGGAGGCGACCTCGGCGAGCGCCGCCGGGTCCAGCTCGCGGAACTCGCGCCACTCCGTCAGGTGCAGCACCACGTCCGCGCCTCGCACCGCGTCGAGGGCGGACTCCGCGTAGCCGAGGGTCGGGAAGAGGCGGCGGGCGTTGTCCATGCCCTTCGGGTCGTAGACGGTGACCTGGCCGCCCTGGAGGTGTATCTGACCGGCCACGTTCAGCGCGGGGGAGTCGCGGACGTCGTCCGAGTCCGGCTTGAAGGTGGCGCCGAGGACGGCGACCCGGCGGCCCAGGAAGGTGCTGCCGCCGAGGGCCTCGCGCGCCATCTCGACCATCTGGCCGCGGCGCCGCATGTTGATCGAGTCGATCTCGCGGAGGAAGGTCAGCGCCTGGTCGGCGCCCAGTTCGCCCGCGCGGGCCATGAAGGCCCGGATGTCCTTGGGCAGGCAGCCGCCGCCGAAGCCGATGCCGGCGCGCAGGAACTTGGACCCGATCCGGTCGTCGTGGCCGATGGCCTCCGCCAGCTTGGCGACGTCGCCGCCGGCGGCCTCGCAGACCTCGGCCATCGCGTTGATGAAGGAGATCTTGGTGGCGAGGAAGGAGTTGGCGGACGTCTTCACCAGCTCGGCGGTCGGGAAGTCGGTCACCACGAAGGGCGAGCCGTCGCCGACCGGCTTGGCGTACACCTCGCGCAGCAGCTTCTCCGCCCGCTCGCCTTGCACGCCGACGACGATCCGGTCCGGGTGCAGGGTGTCGTTCACGGCGAAGCCCTCGCGCAGGAACTCCGGGTTCCAGGCCAGCTCGACGCCCTGCGGGAGCACGTCCGCGAGCCGCTCGGCCGAGCCGACGGGGACGGTCGACTTGCCGACGACCAGGGCCCCTTCGCGTACGACCCCGGCGAGGGAGGCGAAGGCGGCGTCCACGTAGCTCATGTCACAGGCGTACTCGCCGTGCTTCTGCGGGGTGTTCACACAGATGAAGTGCACGTCGCCGAAGGCGCCGACCTCCTCCCAGGAGGTGGTGAACCGCAGCCGGCCGCTCGAACCCTCGATGCCGACGACGTGCTTCGCGAGGAGTTCCTCGAGGCCCGGCTCGTACATCGGGACCCGGCCGGAGGACAGCAGCTCGATCTTCTCGGGGACGACGTCGAGCCCCAGGACCTCGAAGCCCAGTTCCGCCATGGCCGCGGCGTGGGTGGCGCCGAGGTAGCCGGTGCCGATCACGGTGATCTTGAGGGCCATGCGGGTCTCCAGTGAACGTCGGGCGGAATGCCTGCCCGAGCATAGTCGTGCTCTGGTCCGGGGCCGGGTCACGCCCTACGCTTTGGGTTACTTAACGGTAGTTAGCAGCGTGGGAGTGAGTAAGAGTGTCAGGTTCGTCTGATTTCGACCTGTATCGGCCCTCCGAGGAGCACGACATGCTCCGGGAGTCGGTGCGTGCGCTCGCGGAGGCGAAGATCGTGCCGTTCGCCGCGGCGGTGGACGAGGAGGGCCGGTTCCCGCAGGAGGCCCTGGACGCGCTGGTCGCCAACGACCTGCACGCCGTGCACGTCCCGGAGACCTACGGCGGCGCCGGCGCGGACGCCCTCGCCACGGTCATCGTGATCGAGGAGGTCGCCCGTGCGTGCGGCAGCTCCTCGCTGATCCCGGCGGTCAACAAGCTGGGCTCCCTCCCGGTGATCCTGTCCGGCTCGGAGGAGCTCAAGCACAAGTACCTCGGCCCGCTGGCCAAGGGCGACGCGATGTTCTCCTACGCCCTGTCCGAGCCCGACGCGGGCTCGGACGCGGCCGGCATGAAGACCCGCGCCGTGCGCGACGGGGACTTCTGGGTCCTCAACGGCGTCAAGCGGTGGATCACCAACGCCGGCGTCTCCGAGTACTACACCGTGATGGCCGTCACCGACCCGGAGAAGCGCTCCAAGGGCATCTCCGCCTTCGTCGTGGAGAAGTCCGACGAGGGCGTCTCCTTCGGCGCCCCGGAGAAGAAGCTCGGCATCAAGGGCTCCCCCACCCGCGAGGTCTACCTCGACAACGTCCGCATCCCCGCCGACCGCATGATCGGCGCCGAGGGCACCGGCTTCGCCACCGCCATGAAGACCCTCGACCACACCCGCATCACCATCGCCGCCCAGGCCATCGGCATCGCCCAGGGCGCCCTCGACTACGCCAAGGGCTACGTCACCGAGCGCAAGCAGTTCGGCAAGCCCATCGCCGACTTCCAGGGCGTCCAGTTCATGCTCGCCGACATGGCCATGAAGCTCGAAGCCGCCCGCCAGCTCACCTACGCCGCCGCGGCGAAGAGCGAGCGCGTCTCCGCCGGAGGCGACAAGGAGGACCTCACCTTCTTCGGCGCCGCGGCCAAGTGCTTCGCCTCCGACGTCGCCATGGAGGTCACCACCGACGCCGTCCAGCTCCTCGGCGGCTACGGCTACACCCGCGACTACCCCGTCGAGCGCATGATGCGCGACGCCAAGATCACCCAGATCTACGAAGGCACCAACCAGGTCCAGCGCATCGTCATGGCCCGCAACCTCCCGTAAGAGGTACGCGAAGGGCGCCCCCCGCACAGCAGGAAGGGCGCCCTTTCCCGTCGTACGGGCGACGGGGTCACTTCGACTCGACGGTGACCTTCTCGTCGTTCCGGATCTGCTCGACCATCTGCTTCACCTTCGCCATGTCCCACTTGTAGGAGTTCTGCGGAGCCGGGCCCGCGAGCGGCATGTTCATGGACTTGCCGTCGCCGCCGCTGATGCCCTTCATGGCGAAGAACATCTTCCCGAGGTCGTACAGCGACATGTCCTTGTCGACGATCAGCGTGTCCAGACCGGCGCCGAGCGTCGGGTAGAGCGTGAACGGGTTGAGGATCGTGCCCGGCGTCGCCGCCTGGTTGGCGAGGGCGGCGAGGAACTTCTGCTGGTTCTTCGTCCGCGCGAAGTCCGACTCGGCGAAGGCGTACCGGGTACGGACGAAGGCGAGGGCCTGCTCACCGTTGAGGGTCTGCTCACCGGCCTGGAAGTCCGCCCCGGACTTCTTGTCCTTGAAGCCCTTCTCGATGTTGAGGTCGACACCGCCGAGCGCGTCCACGATGTTCGCGAAGCCGGCGAAGCCGATCTCGGCGTAGTGGTCGATGCGCAGACCGGTGTTGAACTCGACGGTCCGCACGAGCAGCTCGGGGCCGTCCATCGCGTACGCGGCGTTCAGCTTGGCGCCGCCACGCGCCGGGTACGACTTGCCGGACTCCGAGCCGACGAAGCTCGGGATGGTCACCCAGGAGTCACGGGGGAGCGAGACCATCGTGTCCCCGCTGGAGCAGGCCGCGAGGATCATCATCGAGTCGGTCCGCTTGCCCGCGGCGGAGCCGGTGTGGAGCTTCTTCTTCTCCTCGGCGGACATGCCCTCACGGCTGTCGGAACCGACGATCAGATACGTCGTGCAGTCGCCCTCGGCGGGACGCTCGATGACCTTGGAGAGATCGACCTCGTTGCGCATCTGCGAGCTGGCCCAGGCGTAGGTGCCGATGCCCCAGGCGAGGACGCCGACGACCAGGACGATCGAGCCGACCTTGATGCGCTTGCGCCAGTTCGGCGCGGGGCGGCCGGGGCCGCCGGCGCCGGGGCCCGGCGCGTACTGCGGGGGCACGGTGCCGCGCCCGCCGCCCTGAGGACCGCCGCCCTGCGGGCCGCCGTAGACCTGACCCGAGCTGTAACCGGAGTCGTAACCGGAACCCTGGGCCTGGGTGAAGTTCGGGTTGTACCCCTGGTCGTGCCGAGGCGGCTGCTGCGGAACCTGCGGGCGCTGCACATGGCTCATCCGGCGAGGTCCCTCGGGCTGGGAGTTCGCGTTGCCACGGCCGTAGCCGCCGTCTTCGGGCCAGTCATTCATGCGGACCAGTGTGCCGGGCATGCCATGACGGGCGACAGGCCGGGTGGAAGAACGGACCGGGGCTGTTGCCAAGCTGATGCAAAGCGGACCGAACGGCGACGGCCGAGGGACCCGGCATATGGTGGAGGGCATGACAGATCAGGGCGATATCCCGGGCAAGCCCACCTCCGCCTCCCGCACCACCCTCAGCCACATCATGACCAGCCACGACACCAACCTCCTCGGTACGGTGCACGGCGGCGTGATCATGAAGCTGGTGGACGACGCGGCCGGCGCCGTCGCGGGCCGGCACTCGGGCGGACCGGCGGTCACCGCCTCGATGGACGAGATGGTCTTCCTGGAGCCGGTACGGGTCGGTGACCTGGTGCATGTGAAGGCCCAGGTGAACTGGACCGGCCGGTCGTCGATGGAGGTCGGCGTACGGGTCCTGGCGGAGCGCTGGAACGAGTCCACGCCCGCGACCCAGGTCGGCTCCGCGTACCTGGTCTTCGCCGCGGTCGACGCGGACGGCAAGCCGCGCCCGGTCCCCCAGGTCCTCCCGGAAACGGAACAGGACAAGCGCCGCAACCAGGAAGCCCAGATCCGCCGCACCCACCGCCTGGCCCGCCGCCAAGCGATCAAGGAACTCCGCGAACGCCGCGCAGCAGAAGGCTACGAGGACTGAGCCCGGAACCGGCCGGGGGCCCTACGGACACACCACCCGGTCCCCGGTAACCGCCTCGAACGGCCCCGCCCTCCCCGCCTCCTCCGCCCGTACCGCCGTCACGCCCTTGTAGTCCGCCCCCACCGTCACCCGCAGCGTCCCGCCCCGCCCCGCCACGGGCTTCAGCTCCGCCCCCGGCAGCGCCGCCACCAGCGTCTTCGCCGAGCGGTCCCAGCGCGGGTCGTACTCCACCAGCGTCCGCGCCCGCTCCTTCCCGGTCCCGGTCATCGGCGTCCGGGTGGTGTCGAAGCCGGTCCCGCGCAGCGCGTCGTCGACCTTCCGGCCGAGCCCGTCCGTCCGGGTCCCGTTGTAGACCTGCACCCGCACGGTCCGCGGTGCCACGTCCACGACCACGGCCCTCGGCGCCTTCGCCGAGGACGGGGAGCCCGGCTTCGACGCGGCCAGCGGCCGGTCCTCCCGCAGCGCCTGGAACAGCTTCTGCGCCTTCGCCGCGTCCCACTTCACCGTCGACCCGATCCCCTTCACGGGAAAGCTCATGTCCCCGATCGGCACGGACACGAACTCCGACGACGAAGGCGTGAAGCCCCGCATCGCCTTGGACAGGGCGAGCAGCTGATCCGTACCGAAGTCCTCGTCGGCCCGGACGGAGCTCAGCATCGTCGTGGCGACCTCACGGAACCGCACCGGGTTGAACAGCACCCCGCCACTCGTGATCCGTTCGACCAGCGCCGCCAGGAACCGCTGCTGCCGCTGCATCCGCCCGATGTCCGCGGCCCCGTCGATGTGCCGGGAGCGGACGTACTGCAGCGCCTGCCCGCCGTCCAGCTCGTGGGTGCCGGCCGGCAGGTCGAGCCCGGTGTAGGAGTCCTTGACCGCCCGGGTCGTACAGATCTGCACCCCGCCGACCGCGTCCACCGTCCGCATGAAGCTGGTGAAGTCGACCTCCAGATAGTGGTCGATCTTGACGCCGGTCATCGACTCGACGGTCCGTACGGTCAGCGAGGGCCCGCCCTCCGCGTACGCCGCGTTCAGCTTCACCGGATGCGCCTGGTGCTTCCTGCCCGTGGTGACATCGGTGTGCTCGGGCATCTCGGCGTACGAGTCACGGGGCAGGCTCACCACGCTCGCCCGCTCCCGGTCCTGCGAGATGTGGACGAGCATCACCGTGTCGGTGCAGTGACAGGGCGCCCCGCCCAGCCGGTACTTCGCCTTCTCCTCGGGGGTGATCCGGTCCCGGCCGTCGGTGCCGACGACGAGGACGTTCATCCCGTGCCCGGCCTGCGGCCGGTTCTTCATGTCCTTGAAGGGGTCGACCCGGGTGATCCCGGTGTCGAGGCCGGTCACCAGCGCATGCCCGATCCCACCCGCCGCGAGCACCGTCACGGACAGCGCCGTCGCCATCCGCATCCCCCACCGGGGGCGCCTCCGCCGCCGGCGGACCGGCGCGGAACGGGCGGCGGGCCGGGGACGGGGCGTGCGGGGCGGTGTGGGCACGGACGGACACCTCCGCGGGTGTGACAAAGGGAACCGTGAGCACGGTAGGCCCATACGATCAGCGCAAGGCAGCACCACCCGGGCGGCACGCCCGCTGTCCCCCGTTCGCGGTAACGTGGCGGGCAAAACCGCTGTCTTCCGGGGGGCGACCCCCGAACCCCCGAGGAACCATGCTGCCCCCCGTCTCCGTGATCATGCCGGTCCTCAACGAGGAGCGGTATCTGCGCACCTCGGTTCGTCACATCCTGGAGCAGGAGTACGACGGCGAGATGGAGGTGGTGATCGCGCTCGGGCCGTCCACGGACCGCACCGACGAGATCGCCGCCGAACTCGTCGCCGAGACCGCGTCCGATCCCCGTGCCCGCGTCACGACCGTCCCGAACCCCACGGGCCGTACGCCCGCCGCGCTCAACGCGGCGATCAAGGCCTCGCGTCACCCGATCGTGGTGCGGGTGGACGGTCACGGCATGCTCTCCCCGAACTACATCGCCACGGCCGTCCGGCTCCTGGAGGAGACCGGCGCGCAGAACGTCGGCGGTGTCATGCACGCCGAGGGGGAGAACGCCTGGGAGGACGCGGTCGCCGCCGCGATGACCTCGAAGATCGGCGTCGGCAACGCCGCCTTCCACACGGGCGGCGAGGCGGGCCCCGCCGAGACCGTCTACCTGGGTGTGTTCCGGCGCGAGGCGCTCGAACAGCAGGGCGGCTACAACGTGGAGTTCATCCGCGCCCAGGACTGGGAGCTGAACTTCCGCATCCGCGAGGCCGGCGGCCTGATCTGGTTCTCGCCCGAGCTGCGCGTCCAGTACCGCCCGCGGCCCAGCGTCCGCGCGCTGGCCAAGCAGTACAAGGACTACGGCCGCTGGCGCCACGTCGTGGCCCGCTACCACCAGGGCTCGATCAACCTCCGCTACCTGGCCCCGCCGACCGCCGTGTGCGCCATCGCCGCGGGCCTGGTCGTGGGCGCCGTCCTCACTCCGCTGGGCTTCGTGATCCCGGCCGGCTACCTCGCGGCGATCACGGCCGGCTCGCTCCCCGCGGGCAAGGGCCTCTCGCTGAAGGCCCGCCTCCAGATCCCGGTGGCACTCGCGACGATGCACATGTCGTGGGGGTACGGCTTCCTGACGAGCCCCCGCTCGCTGGCGAAGAAGGTCATCGCGAGCCGCCGCCCGGCGGTCCTGGCCGGCGAGTCCGAGACGGTCTGACGACTCCCGTACGAGAACGGCGGCCGGGCCCCGAAAGGGACCCGGCCGCCGTTCTGTCACGACGCGGGGGAGGGGGTCAGCTCTTCCCGTCCCACTTGTAGACCGAGTAGATGCTCATGCAGGTCTCCTTGTCGTCGGCGCCCTCGGGCAGGTCGCCCTCGACGGCCGTCGGCTTCTTGTACGTGGTGCCCTCGCGCCAGTCCGCGCCGACGACCAGGGTGATGCCCTTGGCCTCGGGATCGGACCGTACGGCCGAGTCGGGGAGCCCGAGCGCCTTCGCCACGGAGAGCGCGTTCGCCTTGCCCTGGTCGGCGTCCGCCTTCGGGTAGGCGACGACGGTGTCCTTGCGGCCCCCGCTCTCCTGGGTGGAGTCGGCCTGCGCGAAGCCCTTGCCCCGGAGGGCCTCGGCCATGTCGCCGGCCCGGCCCTCGACTGCCGCCTCGCCGCCGCCGTCGGTGCCGTTGACGACGGTCACGGGGAAGGAACCGGGAGCCTCGGCCGTCGTCTTCGGCTTGGGGGAGGCGGTGGCCTTCGGCTTCGCCTTGGCGCCGGACTTGTCACCGTTCTTGTCGAAGGCGACGTCGTCGCGGAGCATCGCCCACATCTTGTCGGCGGCGGACGGCCGAAGCTGGAGCCACGCGTCGGGGTTCGGCGCGTACGGGTCGGTCGGGACCGTCGCCGTCGTCAGACGGTCGATCTTCACGTTCTTGAGCTGCATCGACAGATCGAAGAGCTTCTTCACCGTGTCGAGGTCCTGCGAGACCTCGAGGGACTTCGTGGCGGTCTCGGCCAGGCCCATCAGCCGGCCGGTGTCGGTCCAGGCGTTCTGGGCCTGGAGCTTCTTCATCATCCCGTTCATGTACATGTGCTGGGCCTTGGCGCGGTTCTGGTCGCTGCCGAAGGCGTGCCGGGTGCGCAGCCACTGGAGCGCCTGCTCGCCCTTGACCTCGGTGGTGCCCTTCGGCAGCTTCAGGCCGGAGCCGCCCTTCACCCGGGCGGTGGACTTGTCGTGCACACCGGTCTTCACGCAGACGGGCACACCGCCGACCTCGTCCGCCATGGCCACGACACCGGCGAAGTCGACCATCAGCCAGTGGTCGATGTAGACCCCGGTGAGGCTCTCCCAGGTGGTGAGCGTGCAGCCGGGACCGCCGCGCTGGAGCGACTCGTTGATGGGCCGGTTCGTGGTGGCGGGGTAGGGCGTGCCGTCGTCGCCCTTGCACTCGGGGATCTTGACGACGGTGTCGCGCGGGATGGAGATGAGCGAGGCGTTCTCGCGGTCCGCCGAGACGTGCAGCAGCATCTGCACGTCGGCGAGCGGCTTGCGGTCCTTGTCGTTCCGGCCGCCGCCCAGGGCGATGTTCTTCTCGTCCTCGCGGCTGTCGGAGCCGATGAGGAGGATGTTGAGCGGGGTGTCGCCGAGCGCGTTCGGCGCGGCCTTCTTCACGCCGCTGCTGCCGCCGGCGCGGTCACCGCTGCGGATGTTGCCGTTGAGGTGCTCGTAGTACAGGTATCCGGCGCCGGCCGTGCCGAGTATCAGCACCGCGAGCGTGATCGCGACCCAGCGCAGCACCTTGTGCTTCCCGGCCTTCTTGGCACGCCGCCGCGAGCCGCCGCGACGGTGACCCGCCCGTCCGTCGGCGCCGTTCCCGCTGCCGTTTCCGGCGCCGCGGCGGCGCTCGGCGCGGGTCGTCGTCCCGGAGGCGGCCCCTGCGTCCGTCTCCTCGGGAGCGTCGGCCTGCGCAGCGCCGGTGGCCGCACCGGCGTCGTACAGCTCGTCGTCCCAGCCCAGTTCACGGGCGCGCGGAACGCGGCCACGCGTTCCCTCCCCACGCACGCTGTTCTGTCCCACCCCAGGTCCCCTCGTCAGTCAGGCGCGCGCCAAGTCCCGGTGTTTCCGGACTACTTGGCGCACACCTGCTTGTCAGCTTGTACCTTCTCGACGTCCGGCGCCTTCACCGGACCGTTGATGGGCACCCCCGCGCCCTTGAAGTCGGCACCGAGAACGAGCGTCATGGGCTCGCGTACCCCGGCGTCCTGCGTGCCCGGCTTGAGAGCCGTGGCGGCCAGACCCATCATGTCCGCGAGCTTGCGGGCCTGATCGGCCTGGTTCGGTGCATAGGTGAGCGTCGTCTTCGCCGCCTTCTCAGGGGCGTTGCTCTTGTTGGTGGAGCGGGTCACGCCTTCCTCGTTCTGCAGCCAGACGATGGTCGACTGGGCCGCACCCTGGATGCCGCTGCCGTTGTAGACGTCGACGCGTACGTCCACGGCCTCGGCGCGCGCACCCTGGAGGAGCTTCGCCTGGGCCTGCGCCTGGGCGTTCTTGGCGTCCTGCTGCTTCTTCTTCACCTCGGTGAGCGAGGTGTCGGCCTGCATCGCGGCGAAGAGCTGCGGTGCCTGCGTCGGGTGCGGCACCACGGTGATCGGCTTGGGCTCGGCGGGGTTGTCGATGACCGGGAGGGTCGCGAACGCGATGTTCTTCGTGTCGATCCCCGAGAGCTCCCCGGCCAGGTCCTGGAGCTTGGAGAGGGACCCTATGCCCTTGTCGACGGTGAGCGCGTCCGTCGCCGCCTCGGCGAGGTCGTACAGCTTCGTCGGGCTGGTGAGCGTCTCGTTCGACTTCATCTGCCGGATCATCGAGCCGAGGAACTGCTGCTGGATCTTGATCCGGTCCAGGTCGCTCTTGTTGCCGAAGCTGGAGCGGGTGCGGACGAAGGCGAGCGCCTTCTCGCCCTCGATGACCGACTCGCCGGCCGGCAGCTTCAGGTGCGACTTGGGGTCGTCGACGGCCTTCTCGACGCAGACCTTCACGCCGCCGACGGCCGAGGTCAGCTCCTTGACGGCGTTGAAGTCGACCATCATGAAGTGGTCGACGGTCAGCCCGGTCAGCTCCTTGACCGTTCGCATGGTGCAGCCGGGGTCACGGCCGTCCTGGCCGAGGCTCACGTTGAAGCGGGCCTGCTGCTGGCCGGGGATCGTGAGGATCTGGCCGTCGGGCTGCCGCGTCTGGCACTCGGGGATCGTCGTCATCAGGTCGCGCGGGATGGAGAGCGCCGTGGCGTTCGTCCGGTCCTTGGAGACGTGGAAGAGGATCGTGGTGTCCGCGTGGCCGGGGCTGTTGTTGTCGCCGTAGCCCGAATTGCCCGCGCCGGTCCGCTTGTCGGTGCCGATGATCAGGATGTTGAAGGCCTCGCCCTTGCGGAAGCCCGCGCTCTGGGTGCCCACGGGGTCGACGACGTCGATGTTCCCGTCGAGCTTGTTGTAGAGCAGGTACGCGCCGGTCGCGCCGCCGACGAGGACGAGCGCCATCGTGCCGCCGGTCCACAGCAGGACCTTCTTCTTGCGGGACGCGCCCTGCTTGCGCTTGCGGCGGCTCGCGGGCGCCTCCCTGCCCCGGCCGCCGTCCGGCTCGGAGACCCGGCGGCGGCGCTGGCCGGGCACGGGTGCCTCGACGGGGGTGCCGACGGACGCGTCGGCGGAGGTGTCACGCGACGCGGGAGCGGGAACGGTGGCTCTACGGGCTCCGGACGGTGTCCGCGGCTGCGACTGCCCAGCGGAGTGGTCCAGTCGCAGTTCGTAGTTGCCCGTCTGCGGGTTGAGCACCCACTGGTCGGCGGGGTCGATCTCGTCCGCCCGTCCACGGCTGTGCGCGTCCACGGTTACTCGAGTCCTCCGTCGGTGCCACGCGAGGCGCCTCCCCCAGTGGGCGCCGCTCTCTCGGTCGTTCGATCCTTGGTGGGTGCGACCACGCGGTCGGGGCGCACCGGATCGCGTCACACTATCCGCCCAGTTCAGCGTGGGGCGACGCGCGTGACAAATTCCACGCCGCTTACAACCGGGCAATTTGCTCAAACCTCATCCCTCCCGGCCCTCCCCTTGGTGTGCCCTTTACTCACCGCCCCCGCGGCCCCCTCCGGCGGCTGTTTCAGGCGCACACCCCTTCCGCGGCGTTGCGCCCCGTGAAGGTCGGTGTCACGGAGGGGGTCGGGGTGTCCTGGTCGTCGGGCTTCCCGTCCGCCCCGTCCCCGCCCGTTTCCGCGCCGTCCTTCTTCTCGTCGCCCGGGGTCACCACGACGGCCCGGTCCTCCCGCAGTTGCGTGAAGAGCTGACTCGCCGCCGGCTGCACCAGTTCGTCCCGGTTCGCGTTGTACGTGTAGGGGCGCCGGGGGACCGTGAGGAACTGCACCTTCTCCGTCGGGATCGCCCGCATCGAACGCGCCAGGTCGTACAGGTCCCGCAGCGAGTCCAGCCCCTGGTCGGTCGTGATCGCCTTGGTGGCCGCGTCCAGGACCGGATAGAGCTTGGTCGGGTTCAGCAGCACCCCGTCGCTCTGCACCTTGCTGACCAGGGCGCCGAGGAACTGCTGCTGGCGGTCCATGCGCTCGGTGTCGCTGCCGTTGCCGATGGACTTCCGGGCCCGTACGAAGCCGAGGGCCTGCTCCCCGTGGAGCGTCTGGCGCCCCGCGGGCAGCTTCAGCTTCGCGGCCGGGTCGTTCACCGGCTCCTTGAGGCAGACCTCCACGCCGTCGACGGCGTCCACCATCTTCTTGAAGCCCCGGAAGTCGATCACCATGTGGTGGTCCACCCGGATCCCGGTCAGCTTCTCGACGGTACGGATCGTGCACGCCGTACCGCCGAACTCGAAGGCCCAGTTGAACTGCGCGAACTGCTCACGGGTCCGCGTCCCGTCCGGCTTGCGGCAGCTCGGGATCGTCACCATCAGGTCGCGGGGCAGCGAGACGGCCGTCGCGCTCTTCTTCCCCGCCGACAGGTGCAGCAGGATCGTCGTGTCCGAGCGCTGGGTGCCCTCGTCCTTGCCGTACTTGCGGTTCCCCTCCCCGGCCCGGGTGTCCGAGCCGATGAGCAGGATGTTCCGCGCGGCCGACACGTTGGCCGGCGGCCGCTCCTTCTCGTACGCCCGGAGCTCGGCGGCGGCCGTGGTGTCCGTGGTGATGTTGCCGTCGAGCTTGCGGTAGAACCACCAGCCGACCCCGGCCGCGGCCAGCACCACGAGGGAGACGCCGAGCGCCGTCCACCGCAGCCAGTGGCGTCGGCGTCGCGGCTGCTCCGGAGCGTCGGGAGCCGTGCCTTCCGCTGCCGTGCCCTCCGTCGCCGTGCCCTCCGCTGCCGGGGGATCCGGTTCGGCGGGCGTACCCGCACGGTCCGTCACGTCTGAGTCCGTCCTTCTGGCGTCGGCGGCGCGCCGGGCGGCCGCCGGTCGTAGAAGGAGACGGCCGAACCCCACGCATGGTTGTGCGGAAGGAGTCGACTCCCCCCGCCGATCATGTACCGGCGGGGGCGGGAGGGCCTGTGAACTCGGCGCGGTGCTAGGCCGAACGAGCGCTTTCCGGGGCGGCGGCCGATGCCGGACGAGTCCGACAGGGCGCTCGGTCGAGGCGGGCGGGCGCCTGCGGATCGGGAGGGAGGTGCGCTCGGTGCTCGCGGGTCAGACCTCGGTGACCGTCACCCGCTCGCTCTCCACGCGCTTGGCGAGGGACTCGGGCGACAGCTGGTCCAGGTTCCGGCAGAGGACCACGGAGCCGCCCGCCGCGAGAGGGGCGTACAGGCCCGTCGAGAGGCCCTTCCAGTCCTCGTAGCCGAGCCCGGAGAGCAACCGGGCCCCGGGGGTGAGGCCGAGGGCCTCCGCGTCCGCGCGGGCCTGCTCGACGAGCCGCGCGCCGCCGCGTTCCGTACCGTCGACGACGAGCGCGGGAGCGCCCGGATCGACCGGTACGAACGGGGCGAACCGGTCGCCCTGGCTCGGCACCTCCACCGCGTAGTCGGCGTACCCGGCGGGCGCGGCCGGGAAGCGGCGGCCCAGCGGGGCGAGGGAGAGCGCGATCCGCTCCCCGGAACAGGCGAGCCCCGCCTCGAGGGTGTCCGGTCCCGCGACCACCAGGTCCGCGTCGGCCGGGTCGCCGCCCACCTCCACGGTCACCCCGACGGACGAGCAGGCGAGCAGCCAGACGGCCGTCTGCCAGTGCGCGGGCAGCAGCAGCGCGAGCCGGTCGCCGGGCGCGGCGGACAGTTCGCCCTGGAGCAGGTTCGCCGTCTTGGCCACCCAATTGGCGAAGGTGGCGACGGACAATTCCACCCGCTCACCGGTGGCGTCGTCGTAGAAGGTGACCAAGGGGCGGGCGGGGTCCGCGGCGAGGGCGGATCGCAGCAGGTCGGCGGGGGTGCGGTCGCTGGCGTTCACGCCGGACAGCGTACGCGCGCCGCCGCGCGCGGGTCCGCCGTACCGGTGACGCCGTCCACCGGTCGGCCCGACGGGGCGTCGGTTTCCCGGCGGGTTCCCGACGCGCGGAACGACCCCGGGATACGCACGATCGGCCCATGCGTGCCTCACTCGCCTCCTCGATCGCCGTGACCTGCGCGACGGTCCTCGCCCTGCCGGTCTCTCTCGCCGCACCCGCGGCGGCCGCGGTGCCCTCGGCGCTCGGGCTGCCACCGTCGGCCTCCGCACAGCCACCCGCGCCCGAACTCCCCGGCGCCACCCAGTCGCTGCCGCTGGAGCCACTGGGTGGCGGCAGCGACCGGGCGCTGGGCGGCGGGGCGGACGACGCCGGCGTGCAGGGGCTCACCCGACGCGACGTCAGGCCCTTCTCGCTCGTCGGCGTCGTGTGGGACGACCCGGCGGCCGCCCTGCACGGCGTCGTCCAGGTCCGCACCCGCGCCACCGGCGGCGGCGTCTGGTCGGAGTGGCAGGACGTCGAGACCCACAACGAGGAGCACGGCGCCGACCCGGACACCGCGGAGGGCCACGGGCGGGCGCTCAAGGGCTCCACGGCCCCGCTGTGGGTGGGCGACTCGGACGGCGTGGAGATCCGCGTACGGGGGGACGAGCCGCTCCCCGAGGGCCTGCGACTGGAACTGGTCGACCCGGGAGATGCCCCGGGTCAGGACCCGCCGGCGACGACCACCGCGACCACCGCGGCCACGACGGCCACCGCGACCACCGCGGCCACGACGGCCACGGCGGCGACCACGGCCACGCAGGCCACGACAGCCGCGGTGACGGCGGCCGCGTGGGCCCGTACGACGGCGGCCTCGCTCGCCCTGGCCGGCCTGAACGCCGCGGAGGCGGCGGTGAGCGGCGTGAACGCCCAGCTCGCCCCGTACGGCGCGGCCTGGATCCCGGCCCTGTCGAAGGAGGCGACGGAGATCACGCTCCCGTACGTGCCGAGGACTCAGGAGGCGATGGCCCCGCCGGCACCCGAGGCCGCCCCGGACGAGGCGCAGGCCGCCGACGAGGCGCAGGCCCCGGACGAGGTCCTGGCTCCCGGCGAGGCCCAGGCCCCCGAACAGATGGCCGCCGCGAAGCCGTACATCGGCCCCCGCCCCAAGATCATCACCCGCAAGGGCTGGGGCGCCGACGAGCGCATCCGCGAGAAGGGCTTCGTCTACACCAAGAGCATCAAGGCCGCCTTCGTGCACCACAGCGCCACCGGCAACAACTACACCTGCGCCCAGGCCCCCTCCGTTCTGCGCAGTATCTACCGCTACCACGTCCAGAGCAGTGGATGGCGAGACTTCGGCTACAACTTCGCCGTCGACAAGTGCGGAAACATCTACGAAGGCCGGGCCGGGGGAGTGTCCAAGCCGGTCCTCGGCGCGCACACCCTCGGTTTCAACACCAACAGCATGGGCATCGCCGTTCTCGGCACGTTCAGCAAGAGCGCCCCGCCGACCGCCGCGGTGACCGCCGTCGCCCGTCTGACGGCCTGGAAGCTCGGGCTGCACGGGGTGAACCCGAAGGGGACGTCGTACCTCGTCTCGGGTGGCGGAAACCTGTACAAGAAGGGCAAGAAGGTGAAGTTCAACGCCATCGCGGGACACCGCGACGGATTCGCCACGGAGTGCCCCGGAGTACGGCTCTACGGCAAGCTCGGAACGGCCCGCGTGAGCTCGGCGAAGTACCAGGGAAGGCGCTGATGGGGTCATCGGGGCAACCATCTGCCTAAACTGACCGGTCATATCGCACGGACGACCGAGACGGGCGAGCTGACCAGCCCCGAACAGGAAGCAGAGACGACAAGGTGACAGAAGCGATCCTCCTGGTCGGTGGCAAGGGAACACGGCTGCGACCTCTCACGGTCAACACGCCCAAGCCCATGGTCCCGGCGGCAGGCGTCCCCTTCCTGACGCACCAGCTGGCCCGCGCCCGCGCCGCCGGCGTCGAGCACATCGTGCTCGCCACCTCCTACCTCGCCGAGGTCTTCGAGCCGCACTTCGGTGACGGCTCGGCGCTCGGCCTGAGCATCGAATACGTCACCGAGGAGGAGCCCCTCGGCACCGGCGGCGCGATACGCAACGTGGCCTCGCGGCTGCACTCGGGCCCCGACGACCCGGTCCTGATCTTCAACGGGGACATCCTCACGGGCCTCGACATCCAGGCCCTGGTCGCCACCCACTCCTCCTCCGGCGCGGACGTCTCGCTGCACCTCACGCGGGTGGAGGACCCTCGCGCCTTCGGCCTGGTCCCCACGGACGGGACGGGCCGGGTGACGGCCTTCCTGGAGAAGCCCCAGACCCCCGAAGAGATCGTCACGGACCAGATCAACGCGGGCGCGTACGTCTTCCGCCGCTCGGTCATCGACAAGATCCCCGCCGGCCGCCCGGTCTCGGTCGAACGCGAGACCTTCCCGGAACTCCTCTCCTCCGGCGCCCACCTCCAGGGCATGGTCGACTCCACGTACTGGCTGGACCTCGGTACCCCGCAGGCCTTCGTCCGCGGCTCCGCCGACCTGGTCCTGGGCCGCGCGCCCTCCCCGGCGGTCCCGGGCCGCTGCGGCGACCGGCTGGTCCTCCCGTCGGCGCGCGTCGCCCCGGACGCCAAGCTGACCGGCGGCACGGTCGTCGGCGCGGACGCGGTGGTCGGCGAGGGCGCCCGCATAACGGGCTCCACGCTGCTGGCCGGCGCGGTCGTCGAACCGGGCGCGGTGATCACCGACTCCCTGATCGGCGCGGGCGCCCGCATCGGCGCCCGCACGGTCCTGACGGGCGCGGTCATCGGCGACGGCGCGCAGGTGGGCCCCGACAACGAACTCCGCGACGGCATAAGAATCTGGTGCAACGCCACCCTCCCAGCAGCCACGATCCGCTTCTCCTCGGACCAATAACAACCGCGTCTGACGCCGCCGCGGCGGCCCCCACCCACCCGGTTGCGGGCATCCGCACCACCGGGCCGGTGCCCACCCGTTGTGGGCATTCGTTCCTCCCCCCGGACGAAGTCTGGGGGAGGGACGATTGCCCACACGGGGCTGGCAGGCGTACCGCCCGGCTACGCTCGTAACCATGGCCGGCCGCTTCAGACCCACACCCCCCACCACCCGCACCACGATCCGCGGCGGCGAAACCCCCGCACCGGCCGCCACCACCGCGCTGCCGGGCCTCGACCTCGGCCTCACCCTCGGCCCCCTCCGCCGCGGCCCCGCCGACCCCACCTTCCGCGTGACCCCCGACGGCTCGATCTGGCGGGCGAGCCGCACGCCCGACGGCCCCGGCACGATCCGGCTGTCGGTCCGGGACGGAGCGGGCGCGGCCGAGGCCTGGGGCGCGGGCGCGGCCTGGCTCCTGCACAACGCCCCCGCGCTGCTGGGCGCCGAGGACGACCCCGCCGCCTTCGTCCCCCGGCACAAACTGGTCCTGGCGACCCACCGCCGCCGCCCCGGCCTCCGGCTGACCCGCACGGGCCTGGTCCTGGAGTCGCTGATCCCGACGATCCTGGAGCAGAAGGTCACGACGACGGAGGCGTACGGGGCCTGGCGGCAGCTCGTACGGAAGTTCGGCGAGCCCGCGCCGGGCCCGGCCCCCGAAGGCATGCACGTGATGCCGGACGCGCGGACGTGGACGCAGATCCCGTCGTGGGAGTGGCACCTCGCGAACGTCGACGGCAAGCGCTCGGCGACGATCGTCCGCGCGGCCAGGGTGGCGGCCCGCCTGGAGGAGGCCGCGCTCATGGACCCGCCGGCGGCCCGCGAGCGCCTGGAACTGATCCCGGGCATCGGCCCGTGGACGAGCGCGGAGACGATCCAGCGCAGCAACGGCGCCCCGGACGAGGTCACCACGGGCGACCTCCATCTCCCCGGCATCGTCGGCTGGGCCCTGGCGGGCGACCGTACGACCGACGACGAGGCGATGCTGGAGCTCCTGGCCCCCTACGCGGGCCAACGCCACCGAGCGGCCCGCCTGATCCTCCTCAGCGGCCGGGTCCCACCCCGCAGGGCCCCCCGCATGACACCGGGCAACATCACGGCGCTCTAGAAAAAGAACACCCCCAGCCCACAGACCCCACCCCACACACCTACCGCCCCTACCGCACCGCCACGAACTCCGCAGCCGTCCGCGCCGCCCGTTCCCTCGGCGCCCCCGCCGGATGTCCGACGGCCACCGCGCCCAGCGGGTCCCAGTCGGCCGGCAGGTCGAGGACCTCCCGTACGACGTCCCGGCAGAACATCGTCGAGGACACCCACGCCGAGCCGAGCCGCTCACCGGCCAGCGCCACCAGGAAGTTCTGGACGCCCGCGCCCGCCGCCACCACGAACATCTCGCGTTCGGCCGTGTCCCGGCGGGGGTCGCCGTAGTGGTGGGAGCCGTCCATGACGAGGCAGGGCACCGCCAGGTACGGGGCGTTGCGCAGGACGTCCCCGCGCCGCACCCGCTTCGCGATGGACTCCTCGGACCGGCCGTCCCGCCGCAGGTCCTCGACCCACGCGTCCCGCATCGCGTCGAGCAGCCGTAGCCGCGACGCCGCCGACTCCAGGAGCACGAACCGCCACGGCGTGGTGTGGTGCGGGGCCGGCGCCGTCAGGGCCGCCGCGACCGCGCGCCGTACCGCCCCCGGGTCCACCGGGTCGTCGGTGAACTCCCGTACGGTCCGCCGCAGCGTCACCGCCTCCCGTACGGCCTCGGACGTGCCCAGCCGGAACATGTCGGCGGCGGCGTCGCGCACCAGCGCCCGCGCCCCCGGCTCCTCGTCCCCGCCCACCACGTGCGGAAGGCCGCGCACGACGGCGACCGGCAGACCCGCGGACTTGCCCTTCACCAGGTCGCCCGCGGCGGCGAGTTCGTCCGCCGTGGCGACCACGGTCGCACTCAGCGGATTGCCGAACGCGTCGGTCCCGCCGCGCAGATCGTCGAGGACCCGCACCCCGGCCGCACCGATCGCCACATCGGTGAGCCCGCCGCGCCAGGGACGCCCGAAGGTGTCCGTGACGACGACGCCCACATCGACGCCCAGCGCCTCCCGCAGCCCCGAACGGATGCGCCGGGCCGAGGCGTCGGGGTCCTCGGGCAGCAACAGCACGGTCCCGGCAGGGGTGTTGGACGCGTCGACCCCGGCGGCGGCCATCACGAGCCCCTGCCGGTTCTCGACGATCCGCAGGGTGCCGCGCCGCGCCACCACCCGTACCGTCTCGGCGTCGATGGCCTCCTCGCGGTCGTCGGCGGCGATCACCCGCCCCTCGGCCTTGCTCACGATCTTGGAGGTGACGAGGAGGACGTCCCCGTCGACGAGTCCGGGCGAGACGGAGGCGATCAGCTTGGCCAGATCGTCCCCGGCCGCCACCTCGGGCAGTCCGGGCAGCGCCCAGACCCGGTACCCGGGAGGTACGGCGGTCACCCGCGTACCTCCTCGGCCAGCGCCAGGGCCTCCCGCGCCATCGCGGCCGTCGCCTCGACGTCGGTCATCATCAGCGGTACCGCCCGGCAGCGGATGCCCGCCGCCTCGACGTCCGCGACGGAGCCCGCGTCGACGGTGTCGACGAGCCAGCCGTCCACGAGTTCGGAGCCGTAGTTCCGGGCGACCGCGGCCGCCGTCGACTCCACGCCGACCGCCGCGAGCACCTTGTCGGCCATGCCGCGCACGGGCGCGTCACCGACGATGGGGGAGAGGCCCACGACGGGCGCCCCGGCCGCGACGATCGCCTCACGGATCCCGGGCACGGCCAGGATCGTGCCGACGCTCACCACGGGGTTGGACGGCGGGAAGAGGATGACGTCCGCCTCGGCGATGGCCTCCAGGACCCCCGGCGCGGGCTTCGCGGCCTCCGCGCCGACCGGCACGATCGCCTTCGCGTCCACGGAGGCGCGCAGCTTCACCCAGTACTCCTGGAAGTGCACCGCGCGTTGCTCGCCGTCGACCTCGATCGCCACATGCGTCTCGACGCGGTCGTCGGACATGGGGATGAGGCGTACGCCCGGCTGCCAGCGGGCGCAGAGCGCCTCCGTGACGGCGCTCAGCGGGTAGCCGGCGCCGAGCATCTGCGTACGGACGATGTGGGTCGCGAAGTCCCGGTCGCCGAGGCCGAACCACTCGGGTCCGACGCCGTACGCCGCGAGTTCCTCCTTGACGGTGAAGGACTCGTCCGTACGTCCCCAGCCCTGTTCCTCGTTGATGCCACCGCCGAGGGTGTACATCACGGTGTCCAGGTCGGGGCAGACCTTCAGCCCGAAGAGATGGATGTCGTCACCGGTGTTGCCGATGACCGTGATCTCCGCGTCCGGCGCGGCCTGCTTGAGGCCGCGAAGGAAACGGGCACCACCGATGCCGCCGGCCAGAACCACAATGCGCATGCACAGCAGTCTCTCAGGCGACGACGACCTCAGGGGCGGGCGGGGCAGGGGAGACGGGGGCGCACTGTGCCTGGAGGGACTCGTGCATGGGCATCTCGGTGAGACCGGGGAAGTAGACGTGCAGACTGACGGCCGGTTCGAGGGAGTCGTTGACGACCTCGTGGACGTACCCCGGCGCGAACACCCGCTGCGCGCCCGGCGTGAGCGTCCGCGCGTTCCGGCCCGCCGCGTGTTCCGTACGCTCCGTCAGCTCGCCCTCCAAGACGGTCAGTACGCCGGAGGAGACCCCGTGGTCGTGGAGCCCGCTGCCCTGACCGGGCACCCAGGAGAGCAGCCACACCTCGTAGCCGGGGCCGGTGCGCAGCCGGTGGTACCAGCGGGTCGTGGCGTCGTACTCGACGTACGGGGCCCACTGGGCGCGGTCGTCGGCGATGGAGCGCGCGAGGCCGGCGAACTCGGCCACCGTCTCGGGGTGGGCGCGTTCGGGCTGGAGGAGGTGCGGGACCTCGAGGATGTCGCCGGCGATCTGAAGGTCGCTGTCCATGTTCATGGGTGGGGAGGTTCCTCAGCAGAAACAGAAGCGGTGGGGGTCACGGAGAAGAGGTGACGCGAGTGACGCAGGGTGACGCTGGGAGAAGAAGCTGGAGCTCTACGGCATCAACAGCTGGGACAGCAACAGCAACAGCGCGCCTGGACAGCGCTGCGGAACCCACGGCTGTGGGTCGCGGAGAGCGCTGCGGTCGCTGGCATGCCACCAAAGGTGGCCGGAACAGCACCCGACTGTCAACCCAATGCCCGATTTGGGGGTAATGTTTCACCTCATCCGGTTACAGTGCGCGGAGAAAGGTTTGTTCAGCCGCGGACCAGGAGAGATGGCGCTTCAACCGTGCCCGTAAACATGGCGGCGCCCGCGTGATCGACCACGCTCGGTCACCACGTGGACTCCGGCCGGTCCGTGATCGGACTGTGATCCGGATCGCTTCCATGGCTGGATCGCAACAAGATCCAAGTCTCGGACGTCCTCCCTCGTGGAGGCCGAGCACGGTGCACACCCAGGCCGGTGGCATGTGTCTCGGTTTTTGGTGATTTGAACACTTTCCGCATAGGCTTGGTTCCGCAGAGTGAATACGAGGCCCAATAGCAGATCTCGGCTTGACTCGCGCAGAGCACGAACTTGTAATTTCACTCGTGTCGTTCGGCCGGGTTCGCAACGGCAACACCACGGGGACGCACAGAACAGACGAGGGGCGCACATGACCGAGTTGTTCCAGGAACTGCTGGTCGAGGACGCGGACGAAGAACTCGGCTGGCAGGAGCGCGCGCTGTGCGCCCAGACCGATCCCGAGTCCTTCTTCCCCGAGAAGGGCGGCTCGACCCGAGAGGCCAAGAAGGTCTGCCTCGCGTGCGAGGTCCGCTCCGAATGCCTCGAATACGCCCTGCAGAACGACGAGCGGTTCGGCATCTGGGGCGGCCTCTCCGAGCGCGAGCGACGCCGCCTGAAGAAGGCCGCGGTCTGAACCGCGCGAAGCCCGCCGGGCCCCGCGCACGCCACACCACGACGAACGGTCCGCCACCTGGGGTTCACCCACAGGAGGCGGGCCGTTCCGCGTCTCCCGGAGCGAACCCGGTGCGAGCCCGGAGCGAACCCGGTGCGAGCCCAGGGCGAACCCCGTGCGAGCCCAGGGCGAACCCGGTGCGAAACCGCGCCGTCCCGGCCGTCCGCGGACGGCGTACCCCGCCGCCCGCGGACCGCATACCCGTTCCTCCCGCTCTGTCCACAGGGCGGCGGACCGCTCCGCGTGCAGCCGTTAGTGTGGGCCTCCGTCCGAGACGCTTCCCACGCCCCCCGCGGGCGACCCCGGCCGGAGGGCCCGTAGCTCGATGTCCTCAACTCCTGAGTTTCCGCGACACGTCGTCACCGCCGTGCTCGTCACCCACGACGGCGCCCGCTGGCTGCCGGACGCCCTCGCCGGGCTGCTCGCCCAGGAACGCCCCGTGCAGAACGTGGTCGCCGCCGACACCGGCAGCGCCGACGACTCGGCGCAGCTCCTCGCCGACGCCATCGGCACCGACCGCGTCCTCCACCTCGCCCGCCGCACCGGCTTCGGTGCCGCCGTCGAAGAGGCCGCCCGCACCGCGCCCCTGCTCGGACCCGAGGACCTCCCCTATCTGAAGCGCCCCAGCGGCTGGGACCCGGTCAGCCGGACCTGGAACGACGAGGCCTACGACCTCCCCGAACTCCCGCACGGCGAACCGGTCCAGTGGCTCTGGCTGCTCCACGACGACTGCGCCCCCGAGCCCGGCGCCCTCGCCGAACTCCTCCGCGTCGCCGACTCCGACACGGACGCCGCCGTCCTCGGCCCCAAACTCCGCGGCTGGTACGACAGGAAGCAGCTCCTGGAGACCGGCGTCTCCATCGCCCGCAGCGGCCGCCGCTGGACCGGACTCGACCGCCGTGAGCAGGACCAGGGCCAGCACGACCAGGTCCGCTCCGTCCTCTCCGTCTCCACCGCCGGCATGCTCGTCCGCCGCGACGTCTTCGAGGAGCTCGGCGGCTTCGACCGGCGCCTGCCCCTCATGCGCGACGACGTCGACCTGTGCTGGCGCGCCCACTCCGCCGGCCACCGCGTCCTCATCGCCCCCGACGCCGTCCTCCGGCACGCCGAGGCCTCCGCCCGCGAGCGCCGCACCGTCGACTGCGCCGGACGCACCGCCGCCAACCCGCACCGCGTCGACAAGGCCGGCGCCGTCTACACCCTCCTCGCCAACAGCCGCGGCGCCGCCCTCCCGTACGTCCTCGCCCGGCTCGTCGTCAGCACCCTGCTCCGCACCCTCGCCTACCTCGTCGGCAAGGTCCCCGGACAGGCCGTCGACGAGGTCATGGGCCTCCTCGCCACCCTGCTGCGCCCCGAGAAGATCCTCGCCGCCCGCAAGCGCCGCAAGAACCCCGTCGTCCCGGCGGGCGAACTCCGCCCGCTGTTCCCGCCGCCCGGCGCCACCGTCCGCGCCGCCGTCGAACAGTTCACCGCCAACTTCGGCGGCTCCGAGGCCGATTCCGGCGGCTCCCGCCACGGCGTCGTCGAGTCCGGACCCGGCGGCGACGACGCCGACTACCTGGAGGTCGAGCAGTTCTCCCGGCTCAAGAAGATCGCCCGCAAGCCGGGCCCGGTCCTCTTCGCCCTCCTGCTCCTCATCTCCCTGGTCGCCTCCCGCAACCTCTTCGCCGGCGGCTCGCTGGCCGGCGGCGCCCTGCTGCCTGCGCCCGACACCGTCTCCGAACTCTGGTCGCGGTACGCCGACGGCTGGCACCCCCTCGGCACCGGCGGCACCCAGACCGCCCCGCCCTACCTCGCCGTCCTGGCCGCGCTCTCCGCGCTGTTCCTCGGCTCCACCTCCACCGCGCTGACCCTGCTGCTCGTCTGCTCGGTCCCGCTCGCCGGCTTCACCGCGTACTTCGCCGCCCGCGGCATCGTCGAGTCCCGCCTCCTGCGCGCGTGGGGCGCCATCGCGTACGCGTTCCTGCCCGCCGCCACCGGGGCCCTCGCCACCGGCCGGCTCGGCACCGCGGTCCTCGCGATCCTGCTGCCGCTGATGGCCCGCGCCGCCGTCGCCGCCCACGGCTTCAACCGGCCTGACCGGGGCAGCTGGCGCGCCACCTGGGTGTACACCTTCCTGCTGACCTTCGCGACCGCGTTCACGCCGGTGGTCTGGCCGCTCGCCGTCCTCCTCGGCCTCGGCGTGCTCGTCGTACGCCGCTCCGACATCACCGCGTACGGGCTGCGCTTCCTCGCCGCCGTCGGCACCCCGCTCCTCGTCCTCGCGCCCTGGTCGCTGACCCTGCTCACCGACCCGGCCGCGTTCCTGCGCGAGGCCGGCCTCGACATCCGTACCGGCACGGCCACCGCGCTCGACCTGCTCGGCACCAGCCCCGGCGGGCCCGGCACCACCGGCGGCCTCCTGTTCGCCGGCCTCGTCCTCGCCGGCCTGGCCGGACTGCTGCGCGAGGAGCGGCAGCTCGCCGTCCGCGCCGCCTGGGCCGCCGGCCTCGCCGGACTCCTCTTCGCCGCCCTGTCCAACGGCGCGGGCGGCACCGGCTGGGCCGGACCCGCCACCCTCGTCTACGGCGCCGCCCTCATCGCCGCCGGCATGATCGGTGCCGAGGGCGGCCGCACCCGCGTCGCCGCCCACGGCTTCGGCTGGCGCCAGCCCGTCGCCGCCCTCATCGCCCTCGCCTGCGCCCTCGGCCCCGCCGTCGCCGCCGCCGGCTGGATGATCGCCGGCGCCGACGGCCCGCTGACCCGACGCGACCCGGTCCAGGTCCCGGCCTTCGTCGCCGAGGAGTCCGGCACCCGCGACCAGCCCCGCACCCTCGTCCTCGGCGGCACCTCGCCCGGCGAGGTCACGTACACCCTGGTCCGCGGCTCCGGCGCCCGCCTCGGCGACGGCGAACTCACCGCGGGCGCCGAGGACGACCCCCGCCTGGACGACGTCGTCGCCCACCTGGTCGCCGGCTCCGGCGCCGACCAGACCCAGCAGCTCAGCGGCTACGCGATCCGTTACGTCCTGGTACGGGACGGGGCACCCCGCCAGATGAGCCGCGTCCTCGACTCCACCCCCGGACTCAGCCGCCTCAGCCAGCTCGACGGCAGCGCGCTCTGGCGCGTGGACCGCGAGATCGCCCGCCTCATGATCGTCCCGCCGGCCGCGAAGGCCACGGACGGGACGACGGGCGAGTCGACCGACGAGTCCACGGCGAAGCCCGCCGACGCCGCGAAGGAATCGGCCCCGGTCGCCGTCGCCGCAGGCCCCGTCGAGGCGCACACCGAGATCCCGGCCGGCCCCACCGGCCGCGTCCTGCGCCTCGCCGACCGCGCCGACGAGGGCTGGACCGCCACCCTCGACGGCAAGGAGCTGACCCGCACCACCGTCGACGGCTGGGCCCAGGGCTTCGAACTCCCCGCCCAGGCCGGCCGCCTCGACCTCACGTACGACCAGCCGCTCACCCACACCGCGTGGATCTGGGCCCAGGTCGGCCTCGCCGTCGTCCTCCTCGTCCTCGCCCTGCCCGGCCGGCGCCGCGAGATCGACGACGACCTGCCCGAGGAGGAGCTCGCGATCCCGGCCCAGGCGTTGGAGGGCGACGGCCGTCGGGCCCGCCGACTGCGCGCCGCGGCGGAGGCGGAGGCCGAGGCCGAGGCCGCCGGAACCGCAGAGACCGGCCAGAACCCGGCACCGGAGACCACCGCGATCCCGGGGCAGCAGTCCCAGGAGCCCCAGGGATGGGACGGCGGCTACGACCCCGCCTACGCCCAGGCCCAGGAACAGCCGCAGGGCGACCACCAGGAGCAGCCCCAGCCCCAGGCGTACGCCGAGCAGGGCGGCTACTACCAGGAGTACGCGGCCGACCCGTACCAGCAGCAGCCGTACGCGTACCCCCAGCAGGGCTACGAGCAGCAGCCGCAGCAGTACGACCAGCAGCAGCCGTACCCCGACCAGGGCTACGACCAGCAGCAGTACGACCCGCAGCAGGCGCAGTACGGCGGGCAGCAGTACGAACAGCAGCCGCAGCAGTACGACCCGCAGCAGTACGACTCGTACAACTACGGCTACGGGCACCCCCAGGGCCACGAGACCGAGCAGCGTCCCGACGGGAGCAGCAACCAGTGAAGCGCACGACCCTCTCCCTGATCGCGGGCGCCACGGCGCTCGCCGCCGTCACCGGCTTCGCGTCCCTCACCACCCCGGACGGCACCGCCGCCCCCCAGGTCAAGGCGCCCACCCGACTGCCGGTCGAGCGGGCCGGCCTGGCCTGCCCGGTGCCCAGCACCTCCGAGGTGGCCGAGACCCTCTACACCTCGTACACCCCGCTCAGCGGCGGTACGGCCCCGGCGAAGGGCAGCACGAGCGGCACGGGCAGCACCGGCGGCACGGCGGGCACGGGCGGCTCCGGCACGGCCGACAAGCCTGCCGCCGCCACCGCCCGGCTGCGGCCCGCGACGAGCGCGACGACCTCCGGCGGCGCCACCAAGGGCGGCAAGAAGGCGAAGGCCCCGGCCACCGTCACCGCCCCCGGCAAGCCCGTCACCGCCGAGGCGAACGGCCCCGCCGCACCCGCCCTCACCGGCGCGGCGACCGGCACCCTCGCCCCCGGCTGGACCGTCCAGCAGACAACCGTCGTCCCGGCCGGCGGCGCCCGCGGCCTCCTCGGCCTGAGCTGCGGCGCCCCCGACACCGACTTCTGGTTCCCCGCGGCCTCCACCGCCAAGGAACGCCAGGACTACGTCCACCTCACCAACCCGGACGACACGGCCGCCGTCGCCGACATCGAGCTGTACGGCCCCGAGGGCGTCCTCAAGTCCCAGTTCACCGAGGGCATCCCGGTACCCGCCCGCTCCACGGTCCCCGTCCTGCTCTCCACCCTCACCAGCGAGGCCGCGCAGCAGTCCGTCACCGTCCACGTCACCACCCGCAGCGGACGGGTCGGCGCGGCCATCGGCTCCGCCGACGAGAAGCTCGGCAGCGACTGGATCGCCGCCTCGGCGGACCCGGCGAGCACCGCCGTGCTCCCCGGCATCCCGGCCGACGCCACCTCCGTACGCCTGGTGGCGTTCGTCCCGGGCGAGGACGACGCCGACCTGAAGGTCCAGCTGGTCACCCGGAGCGGCACGATCGTCCCGGCGGGCGCCGGCTCCCTGCACGTGAAGTCGGGGATGACGGCCTCCGTCGAGCTGCCGGACCTCACCCGGGGCGAGGTGGGCTCGCTGATGCTCAGCCCGAGCGACCCGAAGAAGTCCACCCCGGTCGTGGCCGCCCTGCGGGTGGTCCGCGGCAAGGGCGAGGACACCGAGGTCGCCTTCGTACCGGCGACCGGGGCGATCTCAGCCCGCGCGACGATCGCCGACAACCGGGCCAAGGGGACGACGCTCGCCCTGACCGCCGTCGGCGCGGACGCACAGGTCAAGGTCACCGCCTCGGCGGGTTCCGGCGGGGGGACGCCCGTGTCGAGGACGGTGACGGTCAAGGGCGGCACCACGACGGCCCTGACCGACCTGGTCCCCCAGGGCCTCAAGGGCTCCTACGCGCTGACCGTCGAACCGGTCTCGGGCGGCAAGGTCTACGCGGCCAGGACGCTGGCGGTGCCGCTGGACGACACCCCGATGTTCACGGTCCAGACCTTCGTCGACGACCGGGGCACGGTCGAGGTCCCGTCGGCCCGCCAGGACCTGGGCGTCCTGGACTAGCAGCGATGCGGGTCAGTCCTGCCCGTACCGGGGATCGACGGACTCGGGGGAGAGCCCGAGCAGCTCGGCGACCTGCTCCACGACGACCTCGTGGACGAGGAGCGCCCGCTCGTCCCGGTTCTTGGAGCGGATCTCGATCGGCCGCCGGTAGACGATCACCCGGGCGGGATCGTCCTTCCCGGCGGGCGACGAGCCGCCCAGGGGCACCGTCTCGCCCGGCACCGTCGGCGGCACCTCCATGATGAGGAACTCGACGTCGGCGAGCTGCGGCCAGCGCCGCTCCAGGCGCTCCACCGAGTCGAGGACGAGATCGCGGAAGGTGTCGGCCCGGCTCGTGGAGAGCGGCACCTGGGGCGGGGCGACCGGTCCCCGCATCCCGCGGCCGTGCCGGTCGCGGCGGCGAACCCGGGGCTCCGCCGGGGGCTCCGTGGAGTGGTGCGGAGGGCTCGGCGGCACAGGACTGTCCATCACTGACGCAGCGTAACCCTCATCGGCGCCCGCGCACCGTGGCGCATCCTCGCCACCTCCCCTGGCGCTCCGGGTCCACCACTCCACCCCCTGTCCGAACCTGAACGTTCCGGCCAACCGTCCGCCCGATTCGAGGGCTGCTCGGGATCGGCCATCTGGCCGTGGTTGACCGGATCCATACCCCCGAGTGTCCGGATCGACTCCCGGCGCCACCCCCTTGTGCCCCCTCCCGCGCAGGTCGGAGCGGCCGCCACTCGAAGGGGGGTGGCGGAGGTCACAGCGCGACACGGTGGAGTGACCTGAGGGAGAGTCGTCGCGGCCCGCTCAAGAGTGCGGTACCGTCCAACGTCGTGAGCCCTGTACGTCGCTGTTCGCGCACTGCGTGCGGCCGCCCTGCCGTCGCGACACTGACGTACGTCTATGCCGACTCGACTGCGGTCCTCGGCCCGCTCGCCACCTACGCCGAGCCCCACTGCTACGACCTGTGCGCCCAGCACAGCGAGCGCCTGACCGCCCCACGGGGGTGGGAGGTCGTGCGGCTGACCGACGGTTCCGCCCCCGCCCGCCCCAGCGGCGACGACCTCGAAGCCCTGGCCAACGCGGTACGGGAGGCGGCCCGCCCCCAGGAACGCGCGGCCGAGGCCGGCGGCAAGGGCGGCGGAGGCCGCGGCGGCGACCCCATGGAGGTCGGGCGCCGAGGGCATCTGAGAGTGCTGCGTTCCCCGGACAACTGAGCGCAACCGGCCACCGTCCGCGTACCCCCTCCCCGCTCCGGGTAGTTTTGGCGTTCCGTACACGCGCCGCACACGCGTGCCGAGAACTCAGGAGGGTGGATCCGTGACTGCCGATCTGTCGCAGATCGTGAAGGCGTACGACGTCCGCGGAGTGGTACCCGACCAGTGGGACGAGTCGCTCGCCGAGCTCTTCGGTGCCGCCTTCGTACGGGTGACGGACGCGGACGCGATCGTCGTCGGCCACGACATGCGCCCCTCGTCGCCCGGCCTCGCGGACGCCTTCGCCCGTGGCGCGGCCCGACTCGGCGCCGACGTCACCCTGATCGGACTCTGCTCCACCGATCAGCTGTACTTCGCCTCCGGCAGCTTCGACCTGCCCGGAGCCATGTTCACCGCCTCGCACAACCCGGCCCAGTACAACGGCATCAAGATGTGCCGCGCGGGCGCCGCCCCGGTGGGCCAGGACACGGGCCTGGCGGAGATCCGGGAGCTGGCCGAGGGCTGGTCGGAGACCGGCGCGCCGGAAGCGGCGGAGACCGAGGGCACGATCACCCACCGCGACACCCTCAAGGACTACGCGCAGTACCTGAAGTCCCTGGTGGACCTGACGGCGATCCGCCCCCTCAAGGTCGTGGTGGACGCCGGCAACGGCATGGGCGGCCACACGGTCCCCACGGTCTTCGAGGGCCTGCCGCTGGACGTCGTCCCGATGTACTTCGAGCTGGACGGCACGTTCCCGAACCACGAGGCGAACCCGCTGGACCCGAAGAACATCGTCGACCTCCAGGCCCGCGTCCTGGCCGAGGGCGCCGACCTCGGACTGGCCTTCGACGGCGACGCCGACCGCTGCTTCGTCGTGGACGAGCGCGGCGAGCCGGTCTCGCCGTCGGCGATCACGGCCCTGGTGGCGGCCCGCGAACTCGCGAAGCACCCCGGCGGAACGATCATCCACAACCTGATCACCTCGTGGTCGGTGCCGGAGGTCGTCCGCGAGCAGGGCGGCGAGCCGGTCCGTACGCGGGTCGGCCACTCCTTCATCAAGGAGGAGATGGCGAAGAGCGGCGCGATCTTCGGCGGCGAGCACTCGGCGCACTACTACTTCAAGGACTTCTGGAACGCGGACACGGGCATGCTGGCCGCCCTCCACGTCCTGGCGGCCCTGGGCGGCCAGGAAGGCGCGCTGTCGCCCCTGGTGGCGGCGTACGACCGCTACGCGTCCTCGGGCGAGATCAACTCGACGGTGGCGGACCAGCGGGCGAGCGCGGCCAAGGTCAAGGCGGCGTACGAGACCGGGGACGTCACCCTCGACGACCTGGACGGCCTGACGGTGACGGCGGCGGACTGGTGGTTCAACCTCCGCGCCTCCAACACCGAGCCGCTGCTGCGCCTCAACGTCGAGGCCCGCGACGAGGCGACGATGGCGAGGATCCGCGACGAGGTCCTGGCCCTGGTCCGCGCCACGGCCTGACCTCCACGCGCCACCCACCGCCGGGGAACGGGGCACCCCCCGTCCCCCGGCGGTAGGCTGACCTGGCCCGAAACCGCTTGTTCGAAGGGACACCCCATGCCGCTCGAAGCCGGCCTCCTGGAGATCCTGGCCTGCCCCGCGTGCCACGCTCCACTGAACGACCGCACGGCGGACGAAACCCCCGAACTCATCTGCACGAGCCCCGACTGCGGCCTCGCCTACCCGGTCCGCGACAACATCCCGGTCCTCCTGACGGACGAGGCCCGCCGCCCGTAACCGGGGACAGCGGCACGGAGCTACCTCACGGCGACGCCAGTAGGAGCGACCCGATGGGTGATCTCGCACCACAGGGCGCCCGGATCCCCGCCCCAGACCAAGCACCGCACGAAAACCGGGCAAGCCAGGGGCCGGGCCGTACGGCATGGGCGCAGGTTCTGCGACGCACGGCGCACAGTCAGAGGCCAGGCCCGTACGGCAGGGCCTGGGACCACGTCGCATGGCGTGGGACGTCAGGCTTGTGCCGCCCGGCAGGCCCTGCGGCGCACGGGCAGAGGCTCGGCCTGTACGGCGAGGGTCGCGGGCGCGTGTCGTGTGGCGTGGGTTCAGGCGTGTGCCGCCCGGCAGGCTCCCCTGCGTCGCACGGGCAGAGGCTCGGCCTGTACGGCGAGGGTCGCGGGCGCGTGTCGTGTGGCGTGGGTTCAGGCGTGTGCCGCCCGGCAGGCTCCCCTGCGTCGCACGGGCAGAGGCTCGGCCTGTACGGCGAGGGCCTCGGGCGCGTGTCGAGTGGCGTGGGCTCAGGTTCGTGCCGCCCGGCAGACTCTGCGGCTTACGGGCAGAGGCTCGGCCTGTACGGCCAAGGGTCTCGGGCGCGTGTCGTCCGGCCACTGCCCTGGTGCACGGGTGTACGGGCAGGGGCCCGGCCCGTACGGCAAGGCCGTCTCGTGTCGCGAGGGAGTCGGGAGACTTGCCATCCGGCACAGGCTTGGTCCGCAGGGCCGGGGACCGGGCCGCGTCGGCCTCAGGTTCGCGCCGCATGGCGCGGAATCCAGCTCGTGCCACCCGGCACGGGGTGCTCGCCACCAGCACGGCATCCCCCACGCCCGACCGACCTACCCGCTCCCGCAGCCCCGCGCGCCCGGCCCCACCCTGCCTCGACCTGGCGCTTCCCGACGGACCCGCCTCTCCTGTCCCCCCGGAGGGTCCGCCGCCAACGGCGAGCACCCCCCCCACGGGGAAGCCCGCACCTCTGCCATCCCACCTGCACGGGTGGTGCGGGTGGGAACCGACAAGCCCGGCAAAAGGCCGGGCGCACCACAAGCACCCCGCACCCGCACCGCGCCCGCACCACAAGCCCCGCACCATAGAAGGTGCACGCACCACCAGGCACCCACCTAAGCCGCCCGCACCTAAGCCGCCCGCACCAAGGGCCCCGCACCAAGACCCACCCCCCAAGCCCCCCGCAGGGGCCCGCGACGACGACGCGACCGGAGGCACCCGCCCCATGCTCGACGAGACCCTCCTCGACGCCCCGGACGACCTCGCCCTGGCAGACCGCCGCGGCCTCCTCCGAGGCGCCGCCGAAGCCGGCGCCCGGGTACGGACGGCGGCCCGGCACGCCTCCGAGGCCGGCATCGCGGACCTCCACCCCGAGGGCCGCCCCCGCGCCGTACTCGTCGCCGGCCCAGGCACCGCCGCCGCGGCCGTCGCCGACCTGATCGGCGCCCTCGCAGGAGCCTCGGCTCCCGTCGTACGCCTCCAGCCGACCGGCGTCGCCCCCGCCGCGGGCGCCCTGCGCTGGGCGCTGCCCGGCTGGGCGGGCTCCGTGGACCTCCTGCTGCTGCCGACGACGGACGGCTCCGAACCGGGCCTGGCGCTCCTCGCGGAGCAGGCGTACCGCCGCGGGATCACCGTCGTCGCCGTGGCGCCCAAGGCCTCGCCGCTGACGGAGACGGTCAGCGGCTCACGCGGTCTGTTCGTGCCGATGGCCATCGCCCCCAACGAGGCGCCGAACGAGTACGCCGAGAACATCGCGGCGAGCCCCGGCACGCTGTGGGCCCTGTTCACCCCGCTGCTCATGCTGCTGGACCGGGTGGGTCTCCTGGAGGCCCCGCCCGAGGCCCTGGAGAAGGTCGCCGACCGGCTGGACCGTATGGCGGAGCGCTGCGGACCGGCCATCGCCACGTACAGCAACCCGGCGAAGACGCTCGCCGCCGAGCTCGCGGACACGCTGCCGCTGATCTGGACGGAGGGCGCGGCCGCGGGCCCGGTGGGCCGCAGGTTCGCCGCGGTCCTGGCGGAGCTCGCGGGTCTGCCGGCGCTTGCGGCGGAACTCCCCGAGGCCCTCCCGGCCCATGGCGTACTCCTCGCGGGTGACTACGCGGCGGGCGCGGACCCGGAGGACTTCTTCCGTGACCGGGTGGAGGAGCCGCAGGCGCTCCGCGCCCGGGTGGTCCTGTTGAGGGACCGTCCGTCGGACGGTCTGACCGCCGCACACGCGGCCCGCGAACTGGCGCTGAGCCACGAGACGGCGATCAGCGAGCTGGAACCGGAGGAAGGCGATGACCTGGAGACCCTGGCAGAACTGCTCGCGGTGACCGACTTCGCGGCGGTCTACCTCTCCCTGGCGACTCCGGGCCGCACGGCCCTCTGAAAAGCCCACCCCCCACCCGCTCCACCCCCACCCCGACACCCACCCCCACCCGCCCCACCACCCCCAACCCCCACAACATCCACCCCCACACCCACGTCCACCACCCCGTAACCCACCCGTCACCCGCCCCCTGTCATCTGTCTCCCGACACCCCTGACCTCACCGTCCGTCACCACCCCGAGGAGCTGGCAGGCACCATGGACCGCCTCGTCAACACCGTTCGCCCCTACGCCTGGGGATCCACGACGGCCATCCCGGAGCTGCTCGGAGTCGCCCCGACCGGCGAACCGCAGGCCGAGATGTGGATGGGCGCCCACCCCGGCGCCCCCTCCCGCACCGAGCGCGGCTCGCTGAACGCGCTGATCGACGCCGACCCCGTAGGCGAACTGGGGAAGCCTTCCGTCGACAAGTTCGGCCCGCGCCTGCCGTTCCTGCTGAAGGTGCTCGCCGCCGGTGCCCCGCTCTCCCTCCAGGCCCACCCCGACCTCGCCCAGGCACAGGCGGGTCACGCGGCCGAGGAAGCCGCGGGCATCCCGATCGACGCCCCGCACCGCACGTACAAGGACGCCAACCACAAGCCCGAGCTGATCTGCGCGCTCACCCCCTTCGAGGGGCTGTGCGGTTTCCGCGCGCCGGCCGAGGCCGCGGACCTGCTCGCCGCGCTCGGTGTCGACTCGCTCAAGCCGTACGTCGACCTCCTGCACGCCCACCCCGAGGAGGCCGCGCTCCGCGAGGTCCTGACGGCGCTGCTGACCGCCGACCCGGAGGAGATGGCGCACACCGTGGCGGAGGCGGCCGCCGCCGCGGACCGGCTCGGCGGCGAGCACGCCCCGTACGCGAGCCTCGCCCACCACTACCCGAGCGACCCCGGCGTCCTCGCCGCGATGCTCCTCAACCCGGTCACGCTCCAGCCCGGCGAGGCCCTCTACCTGGGCGCTGGCGTCCCGCACGCGTACCTCTCGGGCCTCGGCGTCGAGATCATGGCCAACTCCGACAACGTGCTGCGCTGCGGACTCACCCCCAAGCACATCGACGTCCCCGAACTCCTGCGCGTGGTCCGCTTCGAGCCAGCCGACCCCACCGTCCTGCGCCCCGAGGCCTCCCCGTCCGGGGAGGAGGTCTACGACACCCCGATCGACGAGTTCCGCCTCTCCCGTTTCGTACGGCCAGACGGCGCCGCCCCGACCGACCTGACGAGCCCCGCCCCGCAGATCCTGCTCGCCGTCGCGGGCCGCCCGAAGGCGGGCGAAGTGACCCTCGCCGCCGGCGAATCCGTCTTCGTGCCCGCGGGCGAGAAGGCCGAACTCTCCGGTACGGGGACGGTCTTTCGCGCCACCGTCGTGGCCTGATGCAACAATGACCGGCCGAACCGCGGCGACAGAGCCGGTGCATCGACGAAGGGACCACGTACACCCATGAGCGCGTCAGGCGGAACCAAGGCGATCGTGGCGGCACTCGCCGCCAACCTGGCGATCGCCGTAGCCAAGTTCGTGGCGTTCCTCTTCAGTGGTTCGTCGTCGATGCTCGCGGAGAGCGTCCACTCGCTCGCCGACTCCGGCAACCAGGGCCTGCTGCTGCTCGGCGGCAAGAAGGCGCAGCGCGAGGCGACCCCGCAGCACCCCTTCGGCTACGGCCGCGAGCGGTACATCTACGCCTTCCTCGTCTCCATCGTGCTCTTCTCCGTCGGTGGCATGTTCGCCATCTACGAGGGCTACGAGAAGATCAAGGACCCGCACGAGATCGAGGCCTGGTACTGGCCGGTCGGCGTCCTCGTCTTCGCGATCATCGCGGAGACGTTCTCCTTCCGGACCGCCATCAAGGAGTCGAACGCCATCCGCGGCGGCCTCTCCTGGAAGGAGTTCGTCCGCCGGGCCAAGGCTCCCGAGCTGCCCGTCGTCCTCCTGGAGGACCTCGGCGCCCTCGTCGGGCTCGTCCTCGCGCTCGGCGGCGTCGGCCTCGCCCTGCTGACCGGCGACGGCATCTGGGACGGCATCGGCACCCTCTGCATCGGCATCCTGCTCATCGCCATCGCGATCGTGCTGGCCGCCGAGACCAAGTCGCTGCTGCTCGGCGAGTCCGCCGGCATCGAGGACGTCAAGAAGATCGAGGACGCGGTCGTCGACGGCGAGACCGTCACCCGACTCATCCACATGCGGACGCTCCACCTCGGCCCGGAGGAGCTCCTCGTCGCCGCCAAGATCGCCGTCGAGCACGACGACTCGGCCGCCGACGTCGCGAACGCCATCAACGCCGCGGAGGCGCGCATCCGCGCCGCCGTCCCGATCGCCCGGGTCATCTACCTGGAGCCGGACGTCTACAACGAGGCGGCCGCCGCGACCGGCACCAACCCGTCCAAGACCCCGGACGACGCGGACCACTGACCCGCCTCTCGCCCTACCCCTCGCCTTCCCCACGCGACCCCCGAGACCCCACGGTCCCGGGGGTCGCGTGTGTCCGAACCGGCTTTCGACCGCGCCCCGCCGCCCGATGCGGACTGTGGCCGACCGCACCGTCCGGTGTAGATTCGTGACCAGCCAGACGTCGCTGCTGATGGCGGTCGGGCGGTCCTCGCGGACCGGCCGAGGGAGAGAGGGCCTCCGACGACGGCACCGTGGAAACCCCCGGGCATTCGTGTGTCCAGGGAACCTCCGTGGTGCCCGGCGCCCCAACCGACCCTCGCACGCCAACACACGAGGAGCAGCTCAGTCATGACGACTGCCGCCCACCAGGACTTCAAGGTCGCCGACCTCTCCCTGGCCGCCTTCGGCCGCAAGGAGATCACCCTCGCCGAGCACGAGATGCCCGGCCTGATGTCCATCCGCCGTGAGTACGCCGAGCAGCAGCCCCTCGCGGGCGCCCGCGTCACCGGCTCGCTGCACATGACCGTGCAGACCGCCGTCCTCATCGAGACCCTGGTCGCCCTCGGCGCCGAGGTCCGCTGGGCCTCCTGCAACATCTTCTCCACCCAGGACCACGCCGCCGCGGCCATCGCCGTCGGCCCGAACGGCACCCCGGAGAACCCGCAGGGCGTCCCGGTCTTCGCCTGGAAGGGCGAGACCCTCGAGGAGTACTGGTGGTGCACCGAGCAGGCCCTCACCTGGCCGAACTCGCCCACCGGCGGCCCGAACATGATCCTCGACGACGGCGGTGACGCCACCCTCCTCGTCCACAAGGGCGTCGAGTTCGAGAAGGCCGGCTCCGCCCCGGACCCGGCCACCGCGGACAGCGAGGAGTACGGCTACATCCTCCGTCTCCTCAACCGCACCCTCGGCGAGAACCCGCAGAAGTGGACCCAGCTGGCGTCCGAGATCCGCGGCGTCACCGAGGAGACCACCACCGGCGTCCACCGCCTGTACGAGATGCACCAGGCCGGCTCCCTCCTCTTCCCGGCGATCAACGTGAACGACGCCGTGACGAAGTCGAAGTTCGACAACAAGTACGGCTGCCGCCACTCCCTCATCGACGGCATCAACCGCGCCACCGACGTCCTCATCGGCGGCAAGACCGTGGTCGTCTGCGGCTACGGCGACGTCGGCAAGGGCTGCGCCGAGTCGCTGCGCGGCCAGGGCGCCCGCGTGATCGTCACCGAGATCGACCCGATCTGCGCGCTCCAGGCGGCGATGGACGGCTACCAGGTCACGACCCTGGACGAGGTCGTGGAGAAGGCCGACATCTTCATCACCACGACCGGCAACAAGGACATCATCATGGCCGCGGACATGGCCAAGATGAAGCACCAGGCCATCGTCGGCAACATCGGCCACTTCGACAACGAGATCGACATGGCCGGCCTCGCCAAGACCCCGGGCATCGTCAAGGACGAGGTCAAGCCGCAGGTCCACACCTGGACGTACCCCGACGGCAAGGTCCTCATCGTGCTGTCCGAGGGCCGCCTGCTCAACCTGGGCAACGCGACCGGTCACCCCTCCTTCGTCATGTCGAACTCGTTCGCGGACCAGACCCTGGCCCAGATCGAGCTCTACACGAAGCCGCAGGAGTACCCGACCGACGTGTACGTGCTGCCCAAGCACCTCGACGAGAAGGTCGCCCGTCTTCACCTGGACGCCCTCGGCGTCAAGCTGACGACCCTCCGTCCCGAGCAGGCCGCCTACATCGGCGTCGAGGTCGAGGGCCCGTTCAAGCCGGACCACTACCGCTACTGATGCCACGGGCGGCGTCGCGCCCGCGCGCTGACGCGGCGCCGTCCCGGACACCCGTAGAGGAATCAGGCAGGCCCCCCGCACCCCCGTGCCGGGGGGCCTGCCCCGTCCCAGGGCCCGTCCGGCGGAGATCAGGGCCGGACAGGCCCCAGCTCACGCCCCGAAGCCCCCGTCCCGAGGACCCGCCCCATGCCCCGCGGCCGTTATTCGCTCCATGACCCGCACGATCACACCCCCCTCGGTGACGAGCACTTCCACTGCGCGCCCGGCCCCTCCGGCTGGCGCTACGTCTCACAGGTCACCACCCCCTCGGGCGACCATCAGGGCTCCGTCGACCTGGCCGTCGACGAACTCGGCCGCCCCATCCGCCTCGAACTCCACGCCGCCGGCTGGCAGGTCCGCGGTGCGGCCCTCGACGGCGTCACCTGGGTCCGTACGGACCCCACCGGAACCCACGCCACCGAAGGCAATGTGCGCGCCCATGCCTTCACCGGCACCTCCCCGGCGTTCCTCGTCGCGCTCACGCGACTGCTGCGTCTCACCCCCGATTCCCCCGAGACCCGTGTCAGGCTCGTCGCCTTCACGGACCCGGTGCTCGCCCCCCTCACGGTCGACCAGTCCTGGGCCCTGCTGAAAAGTGAAGCGCACGCCACTGACAACGGCCCTCTGATGGTGGACGAGTACCAGGTCAGCGCCCTGGACACGGGCGAGCGGCACACCGTCCACATCGCCGGCGACGTGGTCCTCGCCGCCCCCGGCATCGAACTCGAAGCCCTGGAGACCCCGCCGTCGGTCTTCCCCTGACGATCAGGCGGGCGGAGTGAACCCGGTGGCGGGCGCCGCGGCCTCCCGACCGTCGGAAACGGGGGAGGCACCACCCGGCGCAACAGCCGGAGGTGCCACCGGCGAAGGCGCGACGGGAGGAACTACGCCCGGCGCCGGCACCCCCACAGCCCCACTCGCCCCGACCACGCCACCCGCCCCCGGCATCCCGGCCACCCCACGCATCCCGGTGACTCCCGCGGAGCCGAAGGCCCGCCGAGCCTCCCGCGCCTGCCGCTCGGCCACCACCCCCGCCAGATACGCGTCGGCCGGCACTCCCGGCGGCGGAGGCGTCCCGGTCCGCGCCACCAGCTCGTCGGCCAGCCGCTCCGCGAGCTGCCGCCCCACCACCGGGTCCAGCTCACGCGCCCGCGTGAGGTACTGACGTATCTCCAGCCACAGGGACTCGGGCACCGCCGAAAGATCCAGCCCGGCGAAACGCCCCACCAGCCACGGCGGCGGCGGAGGCACGGCGAGCACCCGCGCCGCAGGTATCCGCTCCCGCACGACAAGCGTCCCCGCGAAGACATCCCCGAGCCGTCGCCCCCGCTCCGACACGAGCGACGCGACACAGGCGACGACCCCGAACGTCATCAGGATCTCCACGACCCCCATCGCCCCCCGCACGAGCGCGTGCCGGAACCGGATCGGCCCCCCGTCGTCGCGCACCACACGAAGCCCACAGGCCAGCTTCCCCAGCGACCGCCCGTGGGACAGCGTCTCCACCGCGATCGGCGCCCCCACCAGGATCAGCAGGAAGGAGGCGATGGACACCGCCATCACCGCCGCCTCGTCGAGCGACGCGGTGGCGACCGCGAGCCCGAGCGTGACCAGCAGATACGCGGTCCAGACCACCACCAGGTCGATGAGCACCGCCAACGCCCGGCTCGGGAGCCGCGCCGGCTGCAACCCCAGTACGACGGCATCCCCGGTCACCACGTCACTCACGGCACCCACCCTTCTCCGACCTTCCCGACCCCTCCGAACGCCAGTCTGCCAAGCTGACCCGCAGCGCGCCGCAGCAGTACGGAACCGTCCGCAGCCGATGCCTGGAGCAGCAGCCGATCATGGACCTCGACGTCTACGTCACCGCCCACCGCGCCGAGTGGGAACGCCTCGACCACCTCCTGCGCCGGGGCGGCAAGCTCACCGGGGCCGAAGCCGACGAACTCGTGTCCCTGTACCAGCGCACGGCCACCCATCTCTCGATCGTGCAGTCGAGCGCCCCGGACCCCATGCTCACGGCCCGGCTCACCCAGCTCGTGGCCCGCGCCCGCGCCACCGTCACCGGTACCCGCCGCTCCTCGTGGCGCGACGCGGCCCGTTTCCTCACGGCCGGCTTCCCCGCGGCCGTCTACCGCTCCCGCCACTGGTGGGTCCCCACCGCCGTCCTCTCCACCCTGCTCGCCGCCCTGATCGGCTGGTGGATCGGTACGCACCCCGAGGTCCAGGCCGCGATCGGCGCCCCCGCCGATCTCCGCGAGATGACCCGCCCCGGCGGCCAGTACGAGGCGTACTACTCCAGCAACCCGGCAGCGTCCTTCGCCGCCCAGGTCTGGACGAACAACGCCCAGGCCGCCGCCATGTGCCTGGTCCTGGGCGCCTTCCTGGGCATCCCGGTGCTCTGGATCCTCTTCGTGAACATGCTGAACGTCGGCGTCGGCATCGGCCTGATGTCCTCCGCGGGCCGCCTCGACGTCTTCCTGGGCCTGATCCTTCCCCACGGCCTGCTCGAACTGACCGCCGTCTTCGTCGCCGCCGGCACGGGCCTCCGCCTCGGCTGGACGGTCATCGACCCCGGCCCCACCACCCGCCGCACAGCCCTCGCGGAACGCGGCCGTGCCGCGGTCGGCATGGCCCTCGGCCTGGCTCTGGTCCTCTTCGTCTCCGGCCTGATCGAAGGCTTCGTCACCCCGTCCGGCCTGCCGACCTGGGCCCGCATCACCATCGGCATCGTCGCTGAGCTGGTCTTCCTCGCCTACGTCTACGTCCTCGGCGGCCGCGCCGCCCGCGCAGGCGATCAGGGCGACCTCGAGGAGCCCGACCGCAGCGCCCAGCTCCCCACCGCCGCCTGATGTGCGTACGACCCCGCTGACCTGCTAGTGTCTCCCGGTGCCCACAAAAGCCATTGACATGGCGGCCGTGGGGAGGTAGATTTAAACGGTTGCCTAGAACTGGACAGTTCGGCAGCGATCAAGTAGAGTCTCACTCACTCCGGTCGGGAATTCGATTCCACGGAGTCACTCCGATTCTTATTCGAATCAAGAAAGCCGCCGATTAGGTCGGCCCAAATGATTCTGATAAAGTCGGAACCGCCGAAAGGCCCCCAGCGCGAAAGCAAAAGGGACCGGAAAGCACCGAGGAAATCGGATCGGAAAGATCTGATAGAGTCGGAAACGCAAGATCGAAGGGAAGCCCGGAGGAAAGCCCGAGAGGGTGAGTACAAAGGAAGCGTCCGTTCCTTGAGAACTCAACAGCGTGCCAAAAATCAACGCCAGATTAGTTGATACCCCGTCCATCTTCGGATGGCGAGGTTCCTTTGAAAGTCCTGCCGGCCCTTGTGGCGGGTAGGCAACATACACAGCGAGGACGCTGTGGACAGTCGGCCTTATTCCGGCCTGACTGTCCCGCTCAACGCGAGTGTGCAACCGGATATCCGGTAAACATTCACGGAGAGTTTGATCCTGGCTCAGGACGAACGCTGGCGGCGTGCTTAACACATGCAAGTCGAACGATGAAGCCCTTCGGGGTGGATTAGTGGCGAACGGGTGAGTAACACGTGGGCAATCTGCCCTTCACTCTGGGACAAGCCCTGGAAACGGGGTCTAATACCGGATAACACCGGCTTCCGCATGGGAGCTGGTTGAAAGCTCCGGCGGTGAAGGATGAGCCCGCGGCCTATCAGCTTGTTGGTGGGGTAATGGCCTACCAAGGCGACGACGGGTAGCCGGCCTGAGAGGGCGACCGGCCACACTGGGACTGAGACACGGCCCAGACTCCTACGGGAGGCAGCAGTGGGGAATATTGCACAATGGGCGAAAGCCTGATGCAGCGACGCCGCGTGAGGGATGACGGCCTTCGGGTTGTAAACCTCTTTCAGCAGGGAAGAAGCGAAAGTGACGGTACCTGCAGAAGAAGCGCCGGCTAACTACGTGCCAGCAGCCGCGGTAATACGTAGGGCGCAAGCGTTGTCCGGAATTATTGGGCGTAAAGAGCTCGTAGGCGGCTTGTCACGTCGGGTGTGAAAGCCCGGGGCTTAACCCCGGGTCTGCATCCGATACGGGCAGGCTAGAGTGTGGTAGGGGAGATCGGAATTCCTGGTGTAGCGGTGAAATGCGCAGATATCAGGAGGAACACCGGTGGCGAAGGCGGATCTCTGGGCCATTACTGACGCTGAGGAGCGAAAGCGTGGGGAGCGAACAGGATTAGATACCCTGGTAGTCCACGCCGTAAACGTTGGGAACTAGGTGTTGGCGACATTCCACGTCGTCGGTGCCGCAGCTAACGCATTAAGTTCCCCGCCTGGGGAGTACGGCCGCAAGGCTAAAACTCAAAGGAATTGACGGGGGCCCGCACAAGCAGCGGAGCATGTGGCTTAATTCGACGCAACGCGAAGAACCTTACCAAGGCTTGACATATACCGGAAAGCATTAGAGATAGTGCCCCCCTTGTGGTCGGTATACAGGTGGTGCATGGCTGTCGTCAGCTCGTGTCGTGAGATGTTGGGTTAAGTCCCGCAACGAGCGCAACCCTTGTCCTGTGTTGCCAGCATGCCCTTCGGGGTGATGGGGACTCACAGGAGACCGCCGGGGTCAACTCGGAGGAAGGTGGGGACGACGTCAAGTCATCATGCCCCTTATGTCTTGGGCTGCACACGTGCTACAATGGCCGGTACAAAGAGCTGCGATGCCGTGAGGCGGAGCGAATCTCAAAAAGCCGGTCTCAGTTCGGATTGGGGTCTGCAACTCGACCCCATGAAGTCGGAGTTGCTAGTAATCGCAGATCAGCATTGCTGCGGTGAATACGTTCCCGGGCCTTGTACACACCGCCCGTCACGTCACGAAAGTCGGTAACACCCGAAGCCGGTGGCCCAACCCCTTGTGGGAGGGAGCTGTCGAAGGTGGGACTGGCGATTGGGACGAAGTCGTAACAAGGTAGCCGTACCGGAAGGTGCGGCTGGATCACCTCCTTTCTAAGGAGCACAGTACCGATTGCAGACAAACGTTCTGCACGGTCAGCTCATGGGTGGAACGTTGATTAGTTGGCACAGTCTCTCTCCGAGAAACCGTTAGTACTGCTTCGGCGTGGAAAACGGGATCGAGGAACGGACTGTGCTTGGCACGTTGTTGGGTGTCTGAGGGTACGGCCGTAAGGTTTGTATCTTCGCGATGCCGGCCCCAGTGAACTTGATTCTTCGGAGTCAGGGTGATGGGTGGCTGGTCGTTGCTTGAGAACTACACAGTGGACGCGAGCATCTGTGGCCAAGTTTTTAAGGGCGCACGGTGGATGCCTTGGCACCAGGAACCGATGAAGGACGTGGGAGGCCACGATAGTCCCCGGGGAGCCGTCAACCAGGCTTTGATCCGGGGGTTTCCGAATGGGGAAACCCGGCAGTCGTCATGGGCTGTCACCCATGCCTGAACACATAGGGCATGTGGAGGGAACGAGGGGAAGTGAAACATCTCAGTACCCTCAGGAAGAGAAAACAACCGTGATTCCGGGAGTAGTGGCGAGCGAAACCGGATGAGGCCAAACCGTATGCGTGTGATACCCGGCAGGGGTTGCGCATGCGGGGTTGTGGGATCTCTCTTTCACAGTCTGCCGGCTGTGAGACGAGTCAGAAACCGTTGATGTAGGCGAAGGACATGCGAAAGGTCCGGCGTAGAGGGTAAGACCCCCGTAGCTGAAACATTGACGGCTCGTTTGAGAGACACCCAAGTAGCACGGGGCCCGAGAAATCCCGTGTGAATCTGGCGGGACCACCCGCTAAGCCTAAATATTCCCTGGTGACCGATAGCGGATAGTACCGTGAGGGAATGGTGAAAAGTACCGCGGGAGCGGAGTGAAATAGTACCTGAAACCGTGTGCCTACAAGCCGTGGGAGCGTCGGATACAGCTTGCTGTATCTCGTGACTGCGTGCCTTTTGAAGAATGAGCCTGCGAGTTTGCGGTGCGTTGCGAGGTTAACCCGTGTGGGGAAGCCGTAGCGAAAGCGAGTCCGAATAGGGCGATTCAGTAGCGCGCTCAAGACCCGAAGCGGAGTGATCTAGCCATGGGCAGGTTGAAGCGGAGGTAAGACTTCGTGGAGGACCGAACCCACCAGGGTTGAAAACCTGGGGGATGACCTGTGGTTAGGGGTGAAAGGCCAATCAAACTCCGTGATAGCTGGTTCTCCCCGAAATGCATTTAGGTGCAGCGTCGTGTGTTTCTTGCCGGAGGTAGAGCACTGGATAGGCGATGGGCCCTACCGGGTTACTGACCTTAGCCAAACTCCGAATGCCGGTAAGTGAGAGCACGGCAGTGAGACTGTGGGGGATAAGCTCCATGGTCGAGAGGGAAACAGCCCAGAGCATCGACTAAGGCCCCTAAGCGTACGCTAAGTGGGAAAGGATGTGGAGTCGCAGAGACAACCAGGAGGTTGGCTTAGAAGCAGCCACCCTTGAAAGAGTGCGTAATAGCTCACTGGTCAAGTGATTCCGCGCCGACAATGTAGCGGGGCTCAAGCGTACCGCCGAAGTCGTGTCATTGCAGCAATAGGGCCAACGCCCGCTGTGATGGGTAGGGGAGCGTCGTGTGCCGGGTGAAGCAGCCGCGGAAGCGAGTTGTGGACGGTTCACGAGTGAGAATGCAGGCATGAGTAGCGATACACACGTGAGAAACGTGTGCGCCGATTGACTAAGGGTTCCTGGGTCAAGCTGATCTGCCCAGGGTAAGTCGGGACCTAAGGCGAGGCCGACAGGCGTAGTCGATGGACAACCGGTTGATATTCCGGTACCCGCTTTGAAACGCCCAATATCGAGCCCATTAATGCTAAGGCCGTGAAGCCGTTCCGGACCCTTCGGGGAAAGGAAAGTGGTGGAGCCGCTGACCCAAGGTGGTAGTAGGTAAGCGATGGGGTGACGCAGGAAGGTAGTCCAGCCCGGGCGGTGGTAGTCCCGGGGTAAGGGTGTAGGGCGTTGTCCAGGTAAATCCGGACAGCACATAGCCTGAGACCTGATGCCGAGCCGATTGTGGTGAAGTGGATGATCCTATGCTGTCGAGAAAAGCCTCTAGCGAGTTTCATGGCGGCCCGTACCCTAAACCGACTCAGGTGGTCAGGTAGAGAATACCGAGGCGTTCGGGTGAACTATGGTTAAGGAACTCGGCAAAATGCCCCCGTAACTTCGGGAGAAGGGGGGCCACGTCTGGTGATCGGATTTACTCCGTGAGCTGGGGGTGGCCGCAGAGACCAGCGAGAAGCGACTGTTTACTAAAAACACAGGTCCGTGCGAAGCCGTAAGGCGATGTATACGGACTGACGCCTGCCCGGTGCTGGAACGTTAAGGGGACCGGTTAGTCACATTTCGGTGTGGCGAAGCTGAGAACTTAAGCGCCAGTAAACGGCGGTGGTAACTATAACCATCCTAAGGTAGCGAAATTCCTTGTCGGGTAAGTTCCGACCTGCACGAATGGCGTAACGACTTCTCGACTGTCTCAACCATAGGCCCGGTGAAATTGCACTACGAGTAAAGATGCTCGTTTCGCGCAGCAGGACGGAAAGACCCCGGGACCTTTACTACAGTTTGATATTGGTGTTCGGTTCGGCTTGTGTAGGATAGGTGGGAGACTTTGAAGCCGTGACGCCAGTCATGGTGGAGTCGCCGTTGAAATACCACTCTGGTCGTGCTGGATGTCTAACCTCGGTCCGTGATCCGGATCAGGGACAGTGTCTGATGGGTAGTTTAACTGGGGCGGTTGCCTCCCAAAGGGTAACGGAGGCGCCCAAAGGTTCCCTCAGCCTGGTTGGCAATCAGGTGTTGAGTGTAAGTGCACAAGGGAGCTTGACTGTGAGACCGACGGGTCGAGCAGGGACGAAAGTCGGGACTAGTGATCCGGCGGTGGCTTGTGGAAGCGCCGTCGCTCAACGGATAAAAGGTACCCCGGGGATAACAGGCTGATCTTCCCCAAGAGTCCATATCGACGGGATGGTTTGGCACCTCGATGTCGGCTCGTCGCATCCTGGGGCTGGAGTCGGTCCCAAGGGTTGGGCTGTTCGCCCATTAAAGCGGTACGCGAGCTGGGTTTAGAACGTCGTGAGACAGTTCGGTCCCTATCCGCTGTGCGCGTAGGAATATTGAGAAGGGCTGTCCCTAGTACGAGAGGACCGGGACGGACGAACCTCTGGTGTGCCAGTTGTCCTGCCAAGGGCATGGCTGGTTGGCTACGTTCGGGAGGGATAACCGCTGAAAGCATCTAAGCGGGAAGCCTGCTTCGAGATGAGTATTCCCACCTCCTTGAGAGGGTAAGGCTCCCAGTAGACGACTGGGTTGATAGGCCGGATGTGGAAGCCCAGTAATGGGTGGAGCTGACCGGTACTAATAGGCCGAGGGCTTGTCCTCAGTTGCTCGCGTCCACTGTGTTAGTTCTGAAGTAACGACCGTGTTGTCATCCGGTTGGTTAACTTCATAGAGTTTCGGTGGTCATAGCGTTAGGGAAACGCCCGGTTACATTCCGAACCCGGAAGCTAAGCCTTTCAGCGCCGATGGTACTGCAGGGGGGACCCTGTGGGAGAGTAGGACGCCGCCGAACAATTTTTAGCCTCAACCCCCGGACTCTGTCCGGGGGTTGAGGCATTTTTGCGTTGGGCTACTTTCAGCCAATGATTGATGTGGCCATGACATCTCGCGATGGTTGTGACACGCTCCGTGGCGCACTCCGAATCCAGGCGGCTCTGCCGAGCGGCTTGGGTTCCCCCCACCCACAAGCTGTGGCAAGGAGAGCGACATGAAGTACACCCCCACCCTGACTGGCTTGGCCGCGCTGGTGATGGCGGTCGGCATCGGTGTTCCCACGTCGGCCCATGCGAGCGGCGCGGCGGCCGGCGCGGAGGTCGACGGCGTGATGGTCGTCTCTGGGAACACCTGCAGTTGGACCGGCGCCGATGCCAGTGCGACTCCGCCGAGCGCGCTCACCGTCGACCGGGCCACGATCAACAAGCCTGGCGGGAATCTGACCTGCGGCGGGGGCATCACCGCCTCGCTCAACAACAATCCGGCCTTCACCTTCGATGACGTCGCAGGTACGGCGACGACCGACGTCATCGACCTCACTGGAAATCAGTCGTTCGTCTCCTGTCGCTACAAGGTGACGAACATCGTCTGGAAGCGGGACGGGGCCACCAGGAAGTATGTGAACACCCCCTTCACGGCCACCAAGGTATCGGGCTCGTTCCTGTGCCCGGGATCCTTCAGTGCCGCGGCTGGGGAGGCCTCCGTCGTGTTCCGTTGAGTCGGGGCGCCATGCGTGATCGATGGCCGGTCGGCGTTGCTCGCCGTGCCGGCCATCGGTGCGTGCGGCTCTAGAGGCGGCCGGCTGCTTTCAGGGCGAGGTAGGCGTCCGCCAGGGCGGGCGCGAGGGTGTCGGGGGAGGCGTCGACGACCGTGACGCCGTGGCGGCGGAGCTGGTCCGCGGTGCGGGAACGCTGGGACTGGGTCTGGGCAGCCGCCGCGGCCTCGTAGACGCCCTCGATCGTGCCGCGGGTCGTCGCCATGCGGGCGATGTGAGGGTCGGAGACCGCGGCGAGCAGGACCGTGTGGCGCTGGGCGAGCTGCGGCAGCACCGGGAGGAGGCCCTCCTCGATCGGAGCGGAGTCGAGGCTCGTCAGGAGGACGATCAGTGAGCGGCGGGGAGCGCGCGCGAGGGCCGTTGCGGCCAGGCCGCGGGCGTCGGTCTCCACCAGCTCGGGTTCGAGCGGGGCGAGGGCGTTGACCACGGCGGGCAGGACGTCGCCGGCGGAGCGGCCCTGGACCTGGGCGCGGAGTTGCCGGTCGTAGGCCAGGAGGTCCACGCGGTCACCGGCGCGGGACGCGAGCGCGGTGAGGAGGAGGGCCGCGTCCATGGAGGCGTCCAGACGGGGGACGTCGCCGACACGGCCGGCCGATGTGCGGCCGGTGTCGAGGACGATCAGGATGTGGCGGTCGCGTTCGGGGCGCCAGGTGCGGACCGCGACCGTGGTCTGGCGGGCGGTGGCACGCCAGTCGATCGAGCGGGTGTCGTCGCCGGGGACGTACTCGCGGAGGCTGTCGAACTCCGTGCCCTCACCGCGCGTCAGCACGCTCGTACGGCCGTCGAGTTCACGGAGTCGGGCCAGGCGGGACGGCAGGTGCTTGCGGCTGGTGAACGGGGGCAGGACGCGGACGGTCCAGGGGACCTCGTGGTTTCCCTGACGGGCCGCAAGGCCCAGGGGGCCGTACGAGCGGACCGTGACGCGCTCGGCCCGGCGGTCGCCGCGGCGGGTCGGGCGCAGGCTTGTGGTGAGGCGGCGGCGTTCGCCTGCGGGGACCGTCAAGCGGTGGCGCGAGGAGGCCTGTTCGGTGCCGGGGAGACAGCTGCTGGGCGGCCAGGCGTCGCGGAGCTGGGCGCGGAGGCGGCGGCGGGACCGGTTGGTGACGGTGAGCTGGAGGGTGGCCGCGTCACCGAGTCGAACGGATGTATCACCACTTCGGGTGAATTGGAGCGTTCGTACTGGCGCCGCCAGGGCGTAGTCGCACAGAATTGCGAGGGAGAGAGGCGCGTTCACCGCGAGCATCCCCGCCCAGCTGGGGGCGAAGATGCCGACGGGGAGCGATCCGAGGGCGGCGATCAGCGCTGTTCGTCCGGTGAGGGCCATGGGGCGCCGTTCTCAGCGGGGGACGGGGACGTGGGCGAGGATCGAGTTGATGACGGAGTCGGGGGTGACTCCCTCCATCTCGGCCTCGGGCCGCAGGTGGATGCGATGACGCAGGGTGGGGAGAGCGAGGGCCTTCACATCGTCGGGGGTGACGTAGTCCCGGCCGGTGAGCCAGGCCCAGGCGCGGGCGGTGGAGAGCAGGGCGGTGGCGCCTCGGGGGGAGACCCCGAGCGTGAGTGAGGGGGATTCACGCGTGGCACGACAGATATCGACGACATAGCCGGCGATCTCGGCGGAGGTCGAGACCTTCGCGACGGCGGCCCGGGCGGCTTCGAGCGCGGCGGGACCCGCGACGGGGCGGACGCCGGCGGCCTTGAGGTCGCGGGGGTCGAAGCCCTCGGCGTGACGGGTGAGGACCTGGATCTCGTCCGCGCGGGAGGGCAGTGGGACCGTCAGCTTCAGGAGGAAGCGGTCCAGTTGGGCCTCGGGGAGGGGATAGGTGCCCTCGTACTCGACGGGGTTCTGGGTCGCGGCCACCAGGAAGGGTTCGGGCAGGGGGCGCGGGGTGCCGTCGACCGTGACCTGGCGCTCTTCCATCGCCTCCAGGAGGGAGGCCTGGGTCTTCGGGGGCGTGCGGTTGATCTCGTCGGCGAGCAGGAGGTTCGTGAAGACCGGGCCGGGCTGGAAGGAGAACTCGGAGGTCCGGGTGTCGTAGACCAGGGAGCCGGTCACGTCGCTCGGCATGAGGTCGGGGGTGAACTGGACGCGCTTGGTGTCGAGTTCGAGGGCGGCGGCGAGCGAGCGGACCAGCAGGGTCTTCGCGACGCCGGGCACGCCTTCGAGGAGGACGTGTCCGCGGCAGAGCAGGGCGACGACGAGACCGGTGACGGCGGGGTCCTGGCCGACCACGGCCTTTCCGATCTCGGTGCGCAGGGCCTCCAGGGAGGCGCGGGCGCGGTCCGAGTTCGTGGCGGTCTCGGGGGTCGGGGCGCTCATGAGGTGCGTACCTCTCTTTCGAGGGCGTCGAGTTGGTCCGCCAGGCGGATGAGAGCGGCGTCGTCGGCGGGAGCCGGGCCGAAGAGGAGGTGTCGGGGGTCCGCAGTGGTCTCGGGGAGCCGGGCGGAGAGTGCGGGGAGGAGACGATCGGCGGAGTGGGCGTCCTGGACGGGGACGCCGAGCAGCGGGGCGATCCGGGTGCGGGTCGCGGTGCGCAGCACCGAGGCGGCGCGGTCGCGGGCGTTCGCCTTGCGGTAGAGGCGGGCGCGGCCCTCGGTGGCCTCGGAGGCGCGGAGGGCGACGGGGAGGCGTTCGGTCACCAGGGGGCCGAGGCGGCGGCCGCGCCAGATGGCGGCGAGCAGGGCCGCGATCGCGAGCTGGAGTGTGCCCCACAGCCAGCCGGAGGGGATGAGGGAGAGGAAGTTGCCCGTGGTGCTGTCGTCGGGTGCGTCGGCGGCGGCGGAGGCATCGGTCAGGGAGGGGAGGTACCAGACGACATGGGGCCGGGAGCCGAGGAGTTGCAGGGCGAGCGAGGCGTTGCCCTGCTGGTCGAGACGCTTGTTGTAGAGGATGTCGGGCGAGCCGAGCAGGACGGTGTCGGTGGTGTCCGGCCCGGGGAGGCGGAGCAGCGTTGGCAGGCCTTCGGAGAGGTAGCAGGAGTCCGCGGTGGTGCCGGGGGTGGTGACGTAGCGCTCGCCGCCGAGGTCGACGCTGCCGGCGCGGGTGGCCTCCGCCAGGGTGCAGGAGGGGGCGCGGTTCTCCACGGGGGCGCTGGTGGAGCTGGTGACTCCTGGGACGAGGGTGTCGAGGGAGGGCTGCCCCGCGCCGACGAGGACCGTGCGGCCGGTGGAGTCCGTCATGGCCCGGCGGAGCGTGGACTGCTGAGACCGCGTCAGCAGGTCGGGGGTGGTGACCAGGAGCGTCGCGTCGGGGTCGGTCGCCGTTGTGGCCTCGTCGAGGGTGGTGGCGAGGGTGAGCTCGATGCCATGGGACGTGAGGAGTTCGGCGACGGCCCGGCTGCCGTTCGGGTCGGCGGAACGGGGGTCGAGGGAGCCATGGGCATCGGAGGACCGCAGCGTCGCGAGGGCGAGGCCACCGATGACGATCAGGGCGAGGACGAGGGCCGCGCCGCGGGCTCGGGCCCAGAGCCGGCGGGCGGAGAGGGCGGTGGACGTCGTGCTGGTGGCCGGGCGGCTCATGCGGGTGTCCCCGTGGAGGCGGTGTCGAGGACGGGACGGGTGTGCTCCAGGGCCGTGTCCAGCTCCTCGATGCGGCGGTACGCCGGCCCGTCGGCGGCGCGGCCGCCGTATGTGACGTCGTCGAAGACGCGGACGGCGAGGCGCAGGTCGTCCGCGTGGGAGGGCAGGGAGCGGCTCGCTTCGGCGGCGGCCTCGTCCGCGGTGCGGCCGGGGCGGGGATCGAGCAGGGCGCGTTCCTCGAGGGAGCGGACGATGGCCCGCGTGCGTTCCTGGACGGCCTGGTTCCAGCGGCCGGCGGAGGCGTGGCGGGCGGCGGCTGCCCGGTGGTCGCGGGCGGTGCGGGGGCCGTCCGCGAAGAGGGAGTCGCCGGTGGTGCCCGGTGCGCGGTGGGGGGTGCCGAGGCGCCACCAGAGGGCGGCGACCGCGGCGATCACGAGCAGGACGACCACGACGAGGCCGATCACGCCGCCGGGGGCGGCACCCGACGCGGCCTCGAAGAGGTCGCCGACCCACTCCCAGAAGCGGTCGAGGCCGCGCTGGAGGAGGTTCGGGTCGTTCTCGTGGTACATCGGCTTGGACAGCTCCCGCTCCGCCGCCTCCTGGGCGGGGACGCGGGAGATGTCCACCGGGATGTCGTCGTCGGCGCCGAGCCGCGCCAGTGCCGTGGTCGTTCCCCCCGTGACCGTCACGGCATCAGCCTCCGACGGTCTGGTTGCCCGGAGTGGGGCCGTAGCCGGGGAGGCCCGCGGCCCGTGCCAGTTCGAGGTCCAGGGCTTCGCGGCGGATGCGCTGGTCCACGTAGAGGAGGACGGTCACCCCGGCCGAGATCGGGTAGGTGATCGCGCTGGTGATCACGCCGCCGATGCCCGTGATGATCAGGAACGGCCAGCCGAAGCTGGTGGACGTGCCGGAGAGCATGTCGGAGAAGCCGTCGCCGTCGACCGCGATGCCGATGATGGTGAACGGGATCGCGATGATCATGGAGAAGATGAAGATCAGCAGCTGGGTGAGGAGCGTGATCCCGAAGATGCGCCACCACGCGCCCTGAACCAGCTTCGCCGAGCGCTTCAGCGACTTGATCACGCCGCCGCGCTCCAGCATCAGGGCGGGGGAGGCGAGACTGAAGCGGATCATCAGCCAGACGGCCGTCACCAGGGCGCCGAGTCCACCGAGGAGGGTCAGGGCCACGCCTGCGGCCCCGCCGATCAGGAGACCGGGGAGCAGGCCGACCATGACGATGGCGGAGCTCATCGCGGCGAGCAGCAGGGTCAGGCCGATGAGCTGCAGGAGGCGCGGTCGGGCCTCCTGCCAGGCGGCGCCGAGCGAGACCGGGCGGCCGAGGACGGCGCGGCTGATGACGACGGTCAGCAGGGCGGCGCTGACCAGGGATGCCATCAGCGTCACGAGCAGGGCGGGGCCCAGGCCGATCAGGGACGACTGGGCCGCGTCGAGGGACTGCTCGAGTGCCTCGGCGGGGGTGGCGTCCGGGTTCGCCGCCGGAACGTCGGGGGCGAGGTACTGCTGGGCCAGGATGTTGGCGATCTGGGAGATCACCGCGACCGTGACCGTGATGGCCAGCACGGTGCGCCAGTAGGTGCGGAGGGTCTTCACCGCGCCGTCGAGGATCTCGCCCATGCCCAGCGGGCGCAGCGGGATCACTCCGGGCTTCGCGGCCGGCGGGCGGCCCCAGTGGGCGTTCGGGGGAGGAGTTCCCCAGCCCTGGCCGGGTGCCGGGGGCGGGGGTGGGCCGGTCGGCGGGGACCACTGGCCGGCGGGCGGCTGGTCCTTGGACCACTGAGGGGCGGAGCCGTTCGCGTCGGCCGGATCGGCGGGCCGGGGGACCCCGGAGCCGTTCTGGTCGTCGGAGGGGGCGGATCCGGGCGAGGTCCAGCCCGGAGTGTCGTTCACGGTCGTCCACCTCGGAGGAATGGTCGCGGTGCCGGATCGGCGAACCGGCTCGGTCACGGCCGCCGACACCTGACACGGCGGCGGGCCGGGTGCCATCGTGCCACGCGGGACCCGCCCGTGGGCCGGAGCGGCCGTGACCTTCGTACCTTTGTCCGGACCTTCATTGTGCGAGCGGCAGACGGCACACGGTGCGGATACCCGATCATCACGCGCGAACCGTGCGGCGGCGGGCCGAGCGGGGCGCGGTCGACGGGATCGCGGTCCGGGCTGGGGGAGCGCTCAACAACGAGGACACGTTCTTCGGGTACTACCCGATCCGCCCCAACAAGGTCGTCGCCCAGGGCGAGACGATCGAGATCTACGACCTCGTGGGCAAGGACACGGTCCTCCTCCACCACTCGATCAACGATGGCGAGTCCTCGGGTGGAGCCCAGCAGGTCCAGCAGGCCCGGATGTGGTTCGACAGCGTCTGGGAGACCATCGGAAGGGACTTCGATCTTGACGCACGCTGACCCCCTCACCGAGACCCTGGCGAACGCCCGCGTCGTCCTCTTCGACTTCGACGGACCCGTGTGCGACGTGTTCGCGGGACTGCCGGCGCCCGAGGTCGCGCAGGAGCTGACCGCCCTCCTCTCCGCTCAGGATGAAGCCGCGGGCGCAAAAGCCTCCCAGACGGACGACCCCATCGAGGTCCTGCGCATCGCGCACGAAGCCGATACCGAACTGGGCCGGCAGATCGAGCAGGCCCTCACGGCCGCCGAGGTCCGAGCCGTCGCGGTGGCAGGCAAGCCGACGCCAGGAGCAGCCGAAGCACTCCAGGCAGCACGTGTGGCCGGTCGAGGCGTAGCGGTGGTGAGCAACAACTCCACCGAGTGCGTACGGGTCTTCCTTGAACTTCACGGCCTGGAGGAGTACGTCACGAAGATCGTGGGTCGACCCTCCGAGCAGCCGCACCTGATGAAACCGAACCCGTTCCCGCTCATCACGGCAGCCGAGCAAATGCACGTCGACGTCACGAGCTGCACCCTGATCGGCGACTCGCTCACTGACATCCAGGCGGCCCACGCAGCAGGCGCAACGGTGATCGGCTACGCCAACAAGCCTCACAAGGCGGACCAGTTCGCCGAGGCGCAGGCCGACGTCATCACCGAGGACATGCAGGCCATCGCCGACGCGTTTACCACCACGTGACGGCCTATCCCTCGACTACCGCGCCCGGAACGAGGTGGAGTTCGTACGGGGTGTAGCACTCGGACATCTCAGTGCCGATCGTGGCACCGCATCTGCACCCCCGATTCGGTCCCTTGTCGCCAGGATTGCCGCAGCAGCCCACCTCTCCTGTGCTCAGCGGAACCAGGCGCGGCATGTCCTCAGGGTGGAGCAGCAGGGTGTTGCGAGGCCCTCCAGAGACCATCTCGACGCCCTCGTCGCTGATCGACGGTCCACCCGGATACGCCGGGACAAAGCTGTCCTGGTCGTCGCTTGCCACGAACGGTGCACCGGTCGGGTCGGGGTCAACCGCATAGAAGCCGCGCGGCATGGTCGCCGACGCACGCCGAACCCCGTCGACCGGCAAGCCGTCATAGAAGGGACGCTTGGGCACCTCAGCTATCTGCTGCAGCTCTGTCGTCAGCCGAGCACCACACGAAGCACAGTAAAAGATCGTCATCGAGAGACTGACTACCGGGTCGACTCGGATCAGGGCAACGGCTTTTGAGTCGACGGTGAGGGTCCAGCCTGTTGTTACAGATTTCTCTACCTCATCAAGGCACCCGCCGCGCACGCGCGGCGCGTGCGGCCCGTCGTCCGGGCCGCCGCTCCTGTCTGCGCCCCGCTCCGGCCCGGCCGCCGGCCGCACGCCTACAGCTCGGGTTGATGGGTAGGGGATGTGCGCCTACAGGCACGGCAACCGTCACATGGCATGCGTAGCCGGGAGCGCTGCCGACTGCGGCCGAGATGGGGTGCCAAAAGACGGCCAGCGGCGAGGGAGGGGTCGCTTCCTGCTCAGGGTCGGCCGTCTGTCAGCACCGAGTGGGGCTGGGCGCCGTACCCCCGCCGTCACGGATGACGGGTGCGTGAGGCGAACACACCACCGGAACTGGGCGGGTGGGGAGCAGCTGCTGCCGCGATGTGGCCACGGCCGGTGTGGTCGCTCCGCGTCGGAACCCGTCTCGCTGTGGCTGATGCGCATGTCGTTCAGTCGTCTTCCGGCAGCTCTTCGGCACCGCACCGCAGCGGAGTGCAGCAACCACGGCGGCTCCAGCCCCAAGCCGCTCCATGGCCTCGGGTAGCCTCTGCCCACCCGGGATCCGGGCTAGGTGAAACGGAGGCCGGCTGTGTCGGTACGCGGGAACTTCGCCAGGCTCTTCAAGCGAACGACCGAGACTTCTGACGGTGAGCTGTTTGCCGTGGAGCGACCTTGCGAGTGCTCGCCAGAGTGGCCCGGCCTGGAGGCGACAGCGAACGGGCACATGCTTCTGGCTCAGCCCTCCAGCCACTACAGCGTTCTGACGAACCCGGAAATCGGTCCGTTCATCGCGCGGTGCACAGGCTGTCGGGCGCGCTATCCGCACCCTTGGGTGGTTCCGCAGGGCGCACCGATGCCCTTCGACTGGGCTCGCGACTGAGTAGGTTCCGGGCTGTGTGAGGGCAACCGGGGGCGACAACGTGACAAGCGGAGAGCGCCGACCAGCTCATCCCGCCCGGGGATCGGGCGACCCGTCCCATGGGCCGTATGGGGCCGCACAGGGTACGGTTCTGCGCGACCACCGGGGGACACGGGGGTGACATCCATGACTGACATCGACACCCACGGACACGGACGGTCATCAGCGGCCGATCTTGGACGTCACCGCAGGTCAGTGAGGTATCTCACCAGCGGCCATGAGACTGATACGGAAATGGGATGATGTCGATATGAAGGGACGCGTTCTTGTCGTCGACGACGACACCGCACTGGCCGAGATGCTCGGCATCGTGCTGCGGGGTGAAGGGTTCGAGCCGTCGTTCGTCGCGGACGGTGACAAGGCGCTTGCCGCATTCCGGGAGGCCAAGCCTGACCTGGTGCTGCTCGACCTGATGCTGCCCGGGAGGGACGGCATCGAGGTGTGCCGCCTGATCAGGGCCGAGTCGGGTGTGCCGATCGTCATGCTCACCGCGAAGAGCGACACGGTCGACGTGGTCGTGGGTCTGGAGTCCGGGGCCGACGACTACATCGTCAAGCCGTTCAAGCCGAAGGAGCTCGTGGCCCGTATTCGGGCGCGGCTGCGGAGGTCCGAGGAGCCGGCGCCCGAGCAGCTCACCATCGGTGACCTGGTCATCGACGTGGCAGGGCACTCCGTGAAGCGGGACGGGCAGTCCATCGCCCTGACGCCGCTGGAGTTCGACCTGCTCGTCGCGCTGGCGCGCAAGCCGTGGCAGGTGTTCACGCGTGAGGTGCTCCTGGAGCAGGTCTGGGGCTACCGGCACGCGGCCGACACCCGGCTGGTGAACGTGCACGTACAGCGGCTGCGCTCGAAGGTCGAGAAGGACCCCGAGCGGCCGGAGATCGTGGTGACCGTCCGTGGCGTCGGTTACAAGGCGGGGCCGAGCTGACATGAGTACAGGCAGTGCTGCTCCGAGGCCCGGGGACCCGGGAGTCCGTACGGGGCGGGCTGCCGGACCGGGGCGGGGGGGCTCGCGTTCCGGCCGTCCGCCGCGCGGTGGACGGCTGTTCCGGGACGGGACCCCCGGTGGGCCGGTCCTCCGGCTCTTCGCGCGCTGGGTGCGCCGGCCGTTGCTGCCCGCTGTGCGGCTGTGGCGGCGCAACATCCAGCTGCGGATCGTCGCCGGCACCCTGCTGATGTCGCTCGGTGTCGTGCTGCTCCTCGGCCTGGTCGTGATCGGCCAGGTCCGCAACGGCCTGCTCGACGCCAAGGAGAGGGCCGCCCAGAGTCAGGCCGCCGGCGGGTTCTCCGCCGCCCAGGACCGGGCGGCGACGACGGCCTCGGCACCCGGTCAGCAGGACGGGGCGCGGGCCGGTGCCTCCGTGAACTGGCGTTCCACGCTGGTCGAGCAGCTCGCCAGTGGTGGTCAGAGCGCCTTCAACGTGGTCGCGCTCTCCCTCGACACCGGTGATGCCGCGAGCCGCGGCGCCCGTGCGTCCGGCGAGGTCGACCCGACCACGAGCATCCCCGCCGAACTACGGCACCAGGTGGCGCAGGGCACGGACACCTTGCAGAAGTTCACCCGCATCCACTACACCAGCGGCAAACAGTCCGAGGCCGGTCTGGTGATCGGCAAGCGACTGAACGACGCCGAGGGCACCCAGTACGAGCTGTACTACCTCTTCCCGCTGACCCAGGAGGAGGACTCACTCACCCTGGTCAAGGGCACCCTCGCGACCGCCGGGCTGTTCGTCATGGTGCTGCTCGGCGCCATCGCCTGGCTCATGGTGCGCCAGGTCGTCACACCGGTACGGATGGCCGCCGGGATCGCCGAGCGGCTCTCGGCCGGCCGCCTCCAGGAACGGATGAAGGTCACCGGCGAGGACGACATCGCCCGGCTCGGCGAGGCCTTCAACAAGATGGCCCAGAACCTCCAGCTCAAGATCCAGCAGCTGGAGGAGCTGTCGCGGATGCAGCGCCGGTTCGTCTCGGACGTCTCGCACGAGCTGCGTACCCCGCTCACCACGGTCCGGATGGCCGCCGACGTCATCCATGAGGCCCGGGTCGACTTCGACCCCATCACCGCCCGCTCCGCGGAACTCCTCGGCGATCAGCTGGACCGCTTCGAGTCGCTGCTCTCCGACCTTCTGGAGATCAGCCGCTTCGACGCGGGAGCGGCGGCCCTGGAGGCCGAGCCGATAGACCTGCGGCAGGTCGTGCGCCGGGTCATCGGCGGCGCCGAACCCCTCGCCGAACGCAAGGGCACCCGGATCGTGGTCGTCGGCGACAAGCAGCCCGTGGTGGCCGAGGCGGACGCCCGCCGGGTCGAGCGGGTGCTGCGCAACCTCGTCGTCAACGCCGTCGAGCACGGCGAGGGCCGTGACGTGGTGGTGAAGCTGGCGGCCGCCGGCGGGGCCGTCGCCGTCGCCGTGCGCGACTACGGCGTCGGACTCAAGCCGGGCGAGGCGACCCGGGTCTTCAACCGCTTCTGGCGCGCCGACCCCGCCCGCGCGCGGACCACCGGCGGCACCGGCCTCGGCCTGTCGATCGCGGTGGAGGACGCCCGGCTGCACGGCGGCTGGCTCCAGGCCTGGGGAGAGCCCGGCGGAGGTTCGCAGTTCCGGCTCACGCTGCCGCGGACCGCGGACGAGCCGCTGCGGGGCTCCCCGATACCCCTGGAGCCCGAGGACTCGCGGCGCAACCGCGAGCAGGCGGCCGCCGGCCGGGCCCAGGACAACGCCCGCCTGGCGGCGGTGCCGGCGCAGCCCGTCGGCGACCGGCAGCAGCTGCCCGTACCGCCGAGGCTGCCCGCGCCGTCGCGGGCGACCGTCGACCCGACGGCCCTGCCCGGCAGCGGTGCCAGGGTCGTGGCGCGTGCGTCGGCGGAGAACGACGGCGGTGGGGCGGTTTCGGCCACGGCCGACGCGGAGCGGGAGGACGGGACACGTGGGCGCTGACTCCTCCAAGGGGTACGCGGGGCGGGGCTTCCGAAGGGGGCACGTGATGGGGGGCTTCCCAGGCTTCCGTGTGGGGCACGCCGATCCGGGGCTTCGGCCCGGGCGGGTCCGGGGCACGCGCGCGGTGGTGCTCGCCGCGTGCGGCGGGCTCCTGGTGACCGGCTGCGCGACCATGCCCGACAGCGGCGACGTCCAGCCGGTCAAGGGGGCCAACCAGGGCGACTCGCAGGTGCGGGTCTACGCCGTGGCGCCCCGGGAGAACGCCGACCCGAACGAGATCGTCGACGGCTTCCTCGAAGCCATGACCAGTGACGACCCCGGCTTCGCCACCGCCCGCAAGTACCTGACGGACCAGGCCGAGCGGACCTGGAAGCCGGAGCAGAGCATCACCGTGCTCACCACCGCGCCCAACCGCGACCTGGCCGACCGCAACGCCGACCCCGACGACCGGGGCCGCGCCTACCCGATCTCCGGCCGCAAGATCGCGCGCGTGGACGCCCGGCACGCGTACGAGCCGATCAGCCCCGCCGCGTACCTCCAGTCGATCCACGTCGTGCAGCAGCCCTCGGCCAACGGCAAGGGCAAGGAGTGGCGCATCGACAGCCTGCCGCCGGGCCTGGTGCTCGGCGAGGCCGATTTCCTGCGCAACTACCGGTCGGTCAACAAGTACTACTTCGCCTCCGGGGAGAACTGGGTCGTCGCCGACCCTGTCTACATCCGGCAGCGCCAGGACCCCGTCACCCGGATGGACCCGGTGACGCAGACGGTCAGGGCGCTCCTCGAAGGACCCACGAACTGGCTGAAGCCGGCCGTCGACTCCAGCTTCCCCTCCGGTGCGGAGCTGCGGAAGGGCGTCACCACGCTCACCCCCGACGACCAGTCCACGCTCAAGGTGCCGCTGAACGCCAAGGCGGACCTGGTGGGCGGCGAACGGTGCCGGCGGATGGCGGCGCAGATGCTGTTCACGCTGCGCGACCTGACCTCCGTCAACGCCGAGCAGGTGGAGCTCCAGGGTTCGAAGGGCCAGGCGCTGTGCCGTCTCGGCCAGGGGCAGGCGGCCGACGAGTTCGCGCCCGTGCGGAACACGGGCCGGGACGAGAACCCGTACTTCGTCGACGAGGACCACAAGCTGAAGATGCTCGTCGTCGGGGGCAAGGAGGCCGGCGAGCCCGCCGAGGTGCCCGGCCCGCTCGGCAAGGGCACCACGCGGCTCAAGTCGGTCGCCGTCGACCGGGGCGAGACCCGCGCGGCCGGGGTCGGGGAGACGGGTCGCGAGCTGTTCGTCTCCTCCATCACCACCGAGGAGGAGGCGGCGCCGGCGATCCTGCGCAGCAAGGCCGTCAAGCCCACCGACCGGCTGTCCGCGCCCAGCTGGGACGGCCGGGGCAACCTGTGGATCGCCGACCGCGACCCCGCCGCCCCCCAGCTGTGGATGGTGCCCGACGGCACCGGCGACCCCGTCAAGGTGCATACGCCGTGGCTGGCGGACGACGTGCGGATCGAGTCCCTGCGGGTCTCCGCCGACGGGGTCCGGATCGCGCTCGTGGTCACCCGGGGCGGGGACACGACCCTGCAGATCGGCCGGGTCCAGCGGCAGACGTCGGGCGACGAGGCGGTCGTCTCCGTGCGCGACCTCCAGCCCGCCGCGCCCCGGATGGAGTCGGTCACGGCCGTCTCCTGGGCCGGGCCGAGCCGGCTCGTCGTCGTCGGCAAGGAGGCCGGCGGCGTCCAGCAGATCCGCTACCTCCAGACGGACGGCTCGACCTCGGCGACCTCGGTGCTTCCCGGCCTGAACGGGGTGACCTCGGTGGCCGCGCCGCACATGGGCTCCGTGCCGCTGGTCGCCGACTCCGGCAACGACGGCATCGTGCGGCTCGCGCCGGGCACGAACTGGCAGCCCGTGGTCAAGACCGGGACCTCGCCCGTCTATCCGGGGTAGCGACGGAGACCCGCGTGAGGCCTCGGCCCGGTGTACGCGCGCGCCTTCGTGGCGGTGTACGCGCGCTTCCGCCGCGGTGACCGGGCGGGCCCTTCGTGGTGGGTGCGCAGCGGGTACCTGACGTACTCCGGGGGCGCCAGCGGGGGTTTTCCACAGGGGTGGCCGAGGCGCTCGGGAAGGCGCACAGTGGAGCCATGCGGGGGTGGTGGCGCGAGATCGCCGGGCTGGTGCTGCCGGTCGCCTGCGGAGGCTGCGGCAGGCCGCGCATCGAGCTGTGCCCGTCGTGCGAGGCCGCGTTGACCGGGGCGGGGGAGGGGCCGCGCAGGGTGCGGCCGTCGCCCGAGCCGGCCGGGCTGCCCGTCGTGCATGCCGTCGCGCCGTACGCCGGTGCCGTACGCGAACTGCTCATCGCCCACAAGGAACGCGGGGCGCTCACCCTCGCCCGGCCTCTGGGCGGCGCCCTTGCCGCCGCCGTGGAGGCCGCTGCCGGGGGCGTCGAGGGCCCCGGGGCGCGGCCGCTGCTCCTTGTACCGGTGCCCTCCTCGCGGCGCTCCGTACGGGCGCGTGGCCACGATCCGACGCGGCGGATCGCGCTGGCCGCGGCGGCCCGGCTGCGGGGCTCGGGCCGGCCGGCGCGGGTCGTGCCGGTGCTGCGGCAGCGGCGGTACGTGGCGGACCAGGCGGGTCTCGGTGCGCGCGGGCGGCTCGCGAACCTCTCCGGCGCGCTGGAGGTCGTGCCCGGCGGCGGGCGGCTGCTCCGGGCGGGAAAGGTGGTCCTCGTCGACGATCTGATGACCACGGGCGCCTCACTGGCGGAGGCGGCGCGCGTCCTCGGAGGCGTACACGTTCCGTTCATTCCTGGAATACCGCACGGCTTACCGGGTGGTTCGGCGCAGCGCGGATTCGAACAGCGGGAAGCGGCTGTGATCGCATCCTCTCCCGCCTCGTTCGAATTAAACCGGAACTCGCCAGGAACTTGGATCGTTGCAGGTGGTGAGAGGTGAAAGCACCCGTACGGAGGTATGTCGCGGTAGCGGGTGCCGACACCCGTCCGAAGGGGCTATGTTCGGTTGTGAGGAATGGCGAACGCCATCGCCTCGCCGAATACATGGTTGCGCCTACAGGACAGGAGTTCAGGGCGAATTAACCTCTTGTCGATGGGGTGGGGATCTTGTCGACTGGGGAGGAGGAGGTGAAAGTCGCCAAGTCCGAGCTCCGGTAACCACCGGAGTCTGGTGCAAAGGGAGATGCCCGGCGGCCGAGAGAGCCGATCAGGGCGATCCGGGAACGGAGTTCTGCGTGGACATCGTCGTCAAGGGCCGCAAGACCGAGGTGCCCGAGCGGTTCCGCAAGCACGTGGCCGAGAAGCTGAAGCTGGAGAAGATCCAGAAGCTCGACGGCAAGGTGATCAGCCTCGACGTCGAGGTGTCCAAGGAACACAACCCGCGGCAGGCCGACAGGTCCGACCGCGTGGAGATCACCCTCCACTCCCGAGGCCCGGTGATCCGGGCGGAAGCCGCGGCGGCGGACCCGTACGCGGCGCTCGACCTCGCCAGCGACAAGCTCGAGGCACGACTGCGCAAGCAGCACGACAAGCGGTACACCCGCCGTGGGAACGGCAGGCTTTCGGCGGCGGAGGTCGGGGACGTGGTGCCCGGCGCCGCCAAGCTCAACGGAGACGGCCAGCTCGTCGCCGACGAGACCGACAAGGTGCCCACCACGATGATGGGCTCGATCGAAGTCCAGGGCGAAGGCCCGCTGGTGGTCCGCGAGAAGACCCACCGGGCCGCACCGATGACGCTCGACCAGGCTCTCTACGAGATGGAGCTGGTCGGACACGACTTCTACCTCTTCGTCGACTCCGACACGAAGCAGCCGAGTGTCGTCTACCGCCGACACGCCTATGACTACGGCGTCATCCACGTGGAGAGCGACCCGCTCGCCGAGGGTGGCGGCGCCGGTGGTGCGCTCGGCGGCTGACCGCCGTCCCGCGCCCCCCACACCTCAATTGCCCCTCACGGTGCCCCTGGAGTGCTCTTCCCGCTCCCAGGGGCACCACCGTGCGCCCCGCGGTTCACCCCGTTGCCGCCGGAGCATGAAAGCATGGCGTGCACGCCAACCGGTGCTCCCTGAGTAGCGGTTGGAGGACCGGAAACGAATTCAGGCCACGGCCTTCAGGGGGAGGAACGATGGCGGACAGCTTCGGGCCGGTGCTCAGCGGGCGCGAGCACGGTAGTGCGGTTCCGGAGGGATCGGATTCGGACAGCGGCGCATTCCGCAGGGAACCGATCCGGGTCCTCGTCGTGGACGACCATGCCCTCTTCCGCCGCGGACTCGAGATCGTCCTCGCGCAGGAGGAGGACATCCAGGTCGTCGGCGAGGCCGGTGACGGGGCGGAGGCCGTCGACAAGGCGGCCGATCTGCTGCCGGACATCGTCCTGATGGACGTACGGATGCCCCGGCGCGGCGGCATCGAGGCGTGCACCTCCATCAAGGAGGTGGCCCCCAGCGCGAAGATCATCATGCTGACGATCAGCGACGAGGAGGCCGACCTCTACGACGCGATCAAGGCCGGGGCCACCGGTTACCTCCTCAAGGAGATCTCCACCGACGAGGTCGCGACGGCGATCCGCGCGGTCGCCGACGGACAGTCGCAGATCAGCCCCTCGATGGCGTCGAAGCTCCTCACCGAGTTCAAGTCGATGATCCAGCGCACCGACGAGCGCAGGCTCGTGCCCGCGCCCCGGCTGACCGACCGCGAGCTGGAGGTCCTCAAGCTCGTCGCGACCGGGATGAACAACCGGGACATCGCCAAGGAGTTGTTCATCTCGGAGAACACGGTGAAGAACCACGTCCGGAACATCCTGGAGAAGCTGCAGCTGCACTCCCGGATGGAGGCCGTGGTCTACGCGATGCGGGAGAAGATCCTGGAGATCCGCTGAGACCCGGCGCTACGCCAGGCCGCTGAGGCCCGGCGCTACGCCAGAGCCGCCACCAGGTCCTTGGTCAGCCCCGGGGCGTCCACCCGCTCCACCCGCACCGCGTCGCAGCCGACCCATTCGGCCGCCTCGCGCAGCGCCCGCGCCACCGCCGGCACGGCCTTCGGGCCGTCGAGCGTCACCTGGCGGGCGACGAGCGTCCCGCCGTCCCGTGCGGGGTCCACCCGGCCGACCAGACGGCCACCGGCGAGGACCGGCATCGCGAAGTAGCCGTGGATCCGCTTCTGCTTCGGCACGTACGCCTCCAGGCGGTGCGTGAAGCCGAAGATCCGCTCCGTGCGGGCCCGCTCCCAGATCAGCGAGTCGAACGGCGACAGCAGGGTCGTACGGTGCCGGCCGCGCGGCTCCGAGGCCAGCGCCGCCGGGTCCGCCCACGCCGGCTTCCCCCAGCCCGCCACCGTGACCGGCACGAGGCCCGCCGCCTCGACCACCGCGTCGAACTGCTCCCCCTTGAGCCGGTGGTAGTCGGCGATGTCCGCGCGCGTGCCCACGCCCAGCGCCTCGCCCGCCTGCCGGACGAGCCGCCGCACGCACTCGGTGTCGTCCAGGTCGTCGTGGAGCAGAGTCTGCGGGATCGCCCGCTCCGCCAGGTCGTACACCCGCTTCCAGCCGCGCCGCTCGACCACGACCACCTCGCCGTACATCAGCGCCCGCTCGACGGCGATCTTGGCGTCCGACCAGTCCCACCACTCGCCCTTGTTCTTCGCGCCGCCCAGCTCCGTCGCGGTCTGCGGGCCCTCGGTCCGCAGCTGGTCGATCACCTTGTCGTACGCCCCGGCCGACAGGTCGTGGTGCCAGTGCGGGCGGTCGCGGTAGGCGCGGCGGCGGAACGCGAAGTGCGGCCACTCCTCGACGGGCAGCACGCAGGCGGCGTGCGACCAGTACTCGAAGGCGTGAGAGCCGGTCCAGTAGGCGCCCTCGACCGTCTTGCGGCCCACGGCGCCCAGGCGCGCGTACGGGATGAGCTCGTGTGAGCGGGCCAGTACGGAGATCGTGTCGAGCTGGACCTGACCGAGGGCGCGCAGCACCCCGCGGACCCCGGACCTGCGGTCGGGCGCGCCCAGGAAGCCCTGGGCTCGCAGCGCGATCCGGCGGGCATCGTCGGCGGACAGTTCGGCGGCGGGGCGCGGCACAGTCGTCATGGAACGCACCCTAGGGCTCGGCTCTGACAGTCACGGCTGGGGGTTCAGGGCCTGGAGCTCAGGCGTGGAGTTCAGGCCTGGAGTTCAGGCTTGGGCGGGCTGGTCGCGGGCCGGGAGGTACGGAAGCGGGCTCGGCAGGCCGAAGTCCGAGGGGAGCAGGGAGCCGACCCAGCAGTCGCGCAGCGTGCCCTTGTTGACGAGGCCGGCGCGCTGGACGCCCTCCACGGTGAAGCCGACACGCTCGGCCACCGCGCGGGACCCGGTGTTGCCGAGCTCCGCGCGCCAGAGGAGACGGGTGCAGCCAAGCCCCGTGAACGCCCAGTGGGCCAGGGCCCGGACGGTCTCCGCCATGTAGCCCTGGCCCCGATGCTCCTGGCGCGTCCAGAAGCCGACCTCCCAGACCCCGGAGCCGCGGCTGGTCAGCGAGCTCGCCGCGAGCAGCGGGCCGCCGGCCACCGGCTCGACGGCGAAGGTGTAGTCCGAGTCCTCGCGCCAGCCGTCGGGCACCAGCCGGTTCAGGAAGAAGTCGGCGTCCTGCCGGGTGTACGGGTCGGGGACGACGGTCCAGCGCCGGATGTCCGGGTCCTGGCAGATTGCGTACACCGTGTCGAGGTCCGCGGGGACGAAGTTCCGCAGCCGCAGTCGGTCGGTGGTGAGGGTGATCGGCTCCATGTCTGGATTCTGGTGAGCGGCCGGACCGGAAGCGAACACTTTTCGGGTGGGGCGGCACCTTCCGCCCACCTCGTGCGTTCTCTTTGCGGGCGGACGTACGGCTCCGGCACTGTGGGCCTCCCTTCGCGAGGGCGGTCTCGCTTACGATGGCCGTTGCGGTGGGGACCACCTGCCGTGCCCGCGCTCGCGTCCATGACAAGACCCAGTGCCAGGCCCGACCGGCAAGGAGACCAGCCTCAGTGTCCGTCTTCAACAAGCTCATGCGTGCAGGCGAAGGAAAGATCCTGCGCAAACTGCACCGCATCGCGGACCAGGTCAACTCCATCGAAGAGGACTTCGTCAACCTCTCCGACGCCGAGTTGCGGGCGCTCACCGATGAGTACAAGCAGCGGTACGCCGACGGTGAGAGCCTCGACGACCTGATGCCCGAAGCCTTCGCGACGGTGCGTGAGGCCGCCAAGCGTGTCCTCGGTCAGCGCCACTACGACGTCCAGCTGATGGGTGGTGCCGCGCTCCACCTCGGCTATGTCGCCGAGATGAAGACCGGTGAGGGCAAGACCCTCGTCGGTACCCTCCCGGCGTACCTCAACGCGCTCTCCGGCAAGGGCGTGCACCTGATCACGGTCAACGACTACCTGGCCGAGCGTGACTCCGAGCTCATGGGCCGGGTGCACCGCTTCCTGGGTCTGACCATCGGCTGCATCCTCGCCAACATGACGCCGGCCCAGCGCCGTGAGCAGTACAACTGCGACATCACGTACGGCACGAACAACGAGTTCGGCTTCGACTACCTCCGCGACAACATGGCGTGGTCCAAGGACGAGCTCGTCCAGCGCGGCCACAACTTCGCCTGTGTCGACGAGGTCGACTCCATCCTCGTCGACGAGGCCCGTACGCCGCTGATCATCTCCGGCCCGGCCGACCAGGCGACGAAGTGGTACGGCGACTTCGCCAAGCTCGTCACCCGCCTCTCCAAGGGCGAGCCCGGCAACCAGCTCAAGGGCATCGAGGAGACCGGCGACTACGAGGTCGACGAGAAGAAGCGCACCGTCGCCATCCACGAGGCCGGTGTCGCCAAGGTCGAGGACTGGCTCGGCATCGACAACCTCTACGAGTCGGTGAACACCCCGCTCGTGGGCTACTTGAACAACGCCATCAAGGCGAAGGAACTGTTCAAGAAGGACAAGGACTACGTCGTCATGGACGGCGAAGTCATGATCGTCGACGAGCACACCGGCCGTATCCTCGCCGGCCGCCGCTACAACGAGGGCATGCACCAGGCGATCGAGGCGAAGGAAGGGGTGGCGATCAAGGACGAGAACCAGACCCTCGCCACGATCACCCTGCAGAACTTCTTCCTCCTGTACGACAAGCTCTCCGGCATGACCGGTACGGCCATGACCGAGGCCGCCGAGTTCCACCAGATCTACAAGCTGGGCGTCGTCCCGATCCCGACGAACAGGCCGATGATCCGCAAGGACCAGTCCGACCTGATCTACCGGACCGAGGTCGCCAAGTTCGCCGCCGTCGTCGACGACATCGCGGAGAAGCACGAGAAGGGTCAGCCGATCCTCGTCGGCACGACCTCCGTCGAGAAGTCCGAGTACCTCTCGCAGCAGCTCTCCAAGCGCGGTGTGCAGCACGAGGTCCTCAACGCCAAGCACCACGACCGCGAGGCCAGCATCGTCGCCCAGGCCGGCCGCCGCGGCGCCGTCACCGTCGCCACGAACATGGCCGGTCGCGGTACGGACATCAAGCTCGGCGGCAACCCGGACGACCTCGCCGAGGCCGAGCTGCGCCAGGCGGGTCTCGACCCGGTCGACCACGTCGAGGAGTGGGCCGCTGCCCTCCCCGCCGCCCTGGAGCGCGCCGCGAAGGCCGTGAAGGCGGAGTTCGAGGAGGTCAAGGACCTCGGCGGGCTGTACGTGCTCGGTACCGAGCGCCACGAGTCCCGTCGTATCGACAACCAGCTGCGCGGTCGTTCCGGCCGTCAGGGCGACCCCGGCGAGTCCCGCTTCTACCTGTCGCTCGGCGACGATCTGATGCGTCTGTTCAAGGCGCAGATGGTCGAGCGCGTGATGGCCATGGCCAACGTGCCGGACGACGTGCCGATCGAGAACAAGATGGTGACCCGGGCGATCGCCTCCGCCCAGTCGCAGGTCGAGACCCAGAACTTCGAGACGCGTAAGAACGTCCTGAAGTACGACGACGTCCTCAACCGGCAGCGTCAGGTCATCTACGGCGAGCGCCGCCGCGTCCTGGAGGGCGAGGACCTGCACGAGCAGATCCAGCACTTCATGGACGACACGATCGACGACTACATCCGCCAGGAGACCGCCGAGGGCTTCGCGGAGGAGTGGGACCTCGACCGTCTGTGGAACGCCTTCAAGCAGCTCTACCCGGTGAAGGTCACCGTGGAGGAGCTGGAGGACGCGGCGGGGGACCGGGCGGGCATCACCGCCGAGTTCATCGCCGAGTCCATCAAGGACGACATCCACGAGCAGTACGAGTCGCGGGAGAAGCAGCTCGGCTCGGAGATCATGCGTGAGCTGGAGCGCCGCGTGGTCCTGTCCGTCCTGGACCGCAAGTGGCGCGAGCACCTCTACGAGATGGACTACCTCCAGGAGGGCATCGGCCTGCGCGCCATGGCGCAGAAGGACCCGCTGGTCGAGTACCAGCGCGAGGGCTTCGACATGTTCACCGCCATGATGGAGGGCATCAAGGAGGAGTCCGTCGGCTACCTGTTCAACCTGGAGGTCCAGGTCGAGCAGCAGGTCGAGGAGGTCCCGGTGCAGGCGACCGGTCCGTCGCTCGACAAGCAGGACGCCGTGCCGGCCGGCGCCGGGCGGCCGGAGATCCGCGCCAAGGGGCTCGACGCCCCGCAGCGGCCGGACCGGCTGCACTTCTCCGCGCCGACGGTGGACGGTGACGGAGGTGTCGTCGAGGGCGACTTCGCCTCGGACGACATCGACGCCGGTGACGGGATGACGCGGGCGGAGCGCCGCAAGGCGCAGAAGAACGCGGGTGGCGGCGGGCGTCGTCGCAAGAAGTGACGTCGCGTCGCCGAGACGGTGTCGCGGACGCGGTGTCGCGGACGCGGTGTCGTTGACGCGGCGTCGGTGAGACGGTGCCGCCGATGCGGTGAGTTCTTCTGGAGGGGTCGGTTGCCCGGTGGGCGGCCGGCCCCTTCGTCATGCGGGGTGGGGGGCCGTGCCCAGACCGTCGAGTTCCACCGCCGCGCAGCGCCAGCGCTGGTCCTCGCCCCGTTCGAGGCGGAACGCCATGGCCCGTACGCGGGCGCCGGTGGCGATCGTCGCGAAGGCCTCCACCGCGGTCCGGTCGTCGTCCACCTGGACCGAGCAGCGGCGCAGGACGGGGCGGGGGCCGAGTGAGCGCAGGGGCGTCTCGGGGGCGATCCGGACGAGCTGCTCGTACGCCTCGCCGACGGTGTGGCCGAGCATCCAGTGGACCGGGCGTTCGCCGCTGAGGACGGCGAGGAGGCGTTCGGCGAAGACGGTGTGCGGGGGCAGGGCGCGGGGGCGGCTCGTGCGGGGGTGGGTGCCCGCCGGGCCGCGGGGGCGGGTGCCCGCGGGGCCGCCGGGGGCCCTGCGGGGGCGCGGGGTGCCGGTCGGGGTGAGGGTGGTGGTCGTCATGATGGGCCTGCCCCTGTCGTCGCGTCACCGAGTGATACCAGTCAGTAACTTTCCGTTGAGGATCTTGTACGGGTGGGCTCGGAGGGGCCGCAAGGAGTCCGCCGCCGCTCGACGGGTCGAAAACGGAATCACCTATCCGGGTGACGTGGAAGAAAATCGGCTCCCGGGGGTCCTGAGGAGGGCCTCCCGGAGTGGACGTACGCCTCCTCCGGCCGGCCACCCCGAAGGGGGACTCCGCACGTATCCTGAGGGCCTCTCCGTCTACGAAAGCGGCCAGCCATGCGCGTGTACGTCCCCCTGACCCTCCCCGGTCTCGCACAGGCGCACCAGGCGGGCGAGCTGGGACCCGGCCCGCTGACCGCCTACGCCGTCACTCCCGCCCTGCGCGAGTGGTACGTCTCCGACGACATCGAGGAGCTGGAGTACGCGGCGCTCAACCGGGCCGCGACCGCCTCCCTGCGCCTGCTCGCCGGCGACCCCGAGGCGCCCCGGCGCCGGATCGTCGTCGCCGTCGACGTCGCCGACAAGGACGCCGCCACGGACCCGAACGGGGCGCTCACCGTGAGCTCCATCGGCGAGGTCCGGATCGCCGGGCCCGTCCGGCTCGCCAAGGCGGCGGCCGTGCACGCGGACGCGGACGACGCGGAGGCGGACGTGACGGCGGCGGCGGACGCGCTGGGCGCGGCGGACCAGGGGGACGACGACGCGCAGTTCGTCGTCGACGGGGCCGAGGACCACGAGCTGCTCTGGTTCGGGGTGCAGGAGATTCCCGGGCTGCTGGGCTGACGCCCTCAGGTCCCGGGTCTTGGCCGCCTGTCGGTGGGGCCCGGTACCGTCTCCCCATGGGGAAGCACGACGGCTTGCGCGGCAAGCATCTGGTCTGGGACTGGAACGGCACACTGCTCGACGACATCAGTGCGGTCATCGGGGCGACCAACGCGGCATTCGCCGAGCTGGGGCTCGAACCGATCACTCTTGAGCGGTACCGGGAGCTCTACACGGTGCCCGTGCCCAAGTTCTACGAGCGGCTCATGGGGCGGTTGCCCACCGACGCCGAGTGGTCCGTCATGGACGGTGCCTTCCATCGGCACTACTGGCAGCGGGCCGAGGGGTGTGGGCTGACCATCGGGGCCGCGGAGCTGCTCGCGGCGCGGCAGGAGTCCGGGTTCACGCAGTCGCTGCTGTCGCTCGCGCCGCACGCGGAGTTGATCCCGCTGGTGCAGCGGCACGGGATCGCGGAGCGGTTCGTGCGGATGGACGGGCGGGTCGACGCGTCCACGGACGGGAAGTCCGGGCACATGGTGCGGCACCTGGCCGCGCTGGAAGGGGTGCTTCCCGAGCGGGTCGTCGTCATCGGTGACGCCGCCGATGACGCGATCGCGGCGCAGCATGTGGGGGCTCGGGCGGTGCTGTACACCGGGGGGTCGCACAGTCGGGCGTCGCTCTCGCGGGTCGGGGTGCCGGTGGTCGACACCCTGGAGGAGGCGGTGGCCGTCGCGGAGGAGCTGGTGTAGCCGTTCGCGGCTGCGTCCGGTGGGGCGTGGGTCCTCGGGGGCCGGATGCGGCCCGGGGGGTGGTTGTGCCCACCCGTTCCGCCCTTGCGGAACAGATGCCCACAACCACCTGGCGAGCCCTCCCGCTTCAGGACTTGGCTCGGAGGACCTTCAGGAATTCGCGCATCCAGGTGGGGTGGTCGGGCCAGGCCCTTGAGGAGACCAGGAGGCCGTCCACCACCGCCGCGCTGTCCTGGAAGGTCGCGCCGGCCGCCTGCATGTCCAGTTCCAGGGCCGGGTACGCGGTGACCCGGCGGCCCTCCAGGCCGCCGACCGCCGCCGTCAGGAGCGGGCCGTGGCAGATCTGGGCCACCGGCTTGTCCGCGTCGAAGAAGGCCTTGAGGATCTTGCGGAGCTCCGGGTCGTTGCGGAGGTACTCCGGCGCCCGGCCGCCCGGGATCACCACCGCCACGTACGCGCCCGGGTCGACCTCCGAGAAGGCCAGGTCGGCGGGCCAGGTGTAGCCGGGCTTCTCGGTGTACGTGTCGAAGCCCGGCTCGAAGTCGTGGACGACGAAGCGGAGCTGCTTGCGGGCCGGGGCGGCGATGTCGACCTCGTAGCCCTCTTCCAGTAGCCGCTGGTAGGGATACATCACCTCCAGCGACTCCGCCGCGTCCCCGGTCACGATCAGGATCTTCGCCATGGCTCTCCCAGATCACAGATGGTCGGTCACGTACACGCTGCCTCGGTCACGTACACGCTGCCCGCGACGGGGCGCTTTGCCAAGAGGACATGTGTCTCTGTCCATAACGTCAAACTTCCACCCCCTCTTTTGTACACATACGGCTCATGACGGTTCGGGGGTCCGGGGCGATAGGCTTTTCCCGTGATCAGCGCGATACGCCGAGGGGGCAGTGAAGCCCCCGGCTGCCGCCCGGTCCGCGACAGCGGCCGGGCCGACCGTGCGTTCGCCGATCCTCTCCGTCCGGGCGCGCCGCTCTCTGTGGCCGATAACGACCCGGGCATCTCTCATTCGGGCATAGCGTCGTCTTCGACCGGAATCACCGCGTCGAGGCGTCGTTGTGTCCTTTCTTCCACCGACGTCACGCAACGGCGCGCGACAGGAGTCAGAGGACATGCAGACCAAGCTGGACGAAGCCAAGGCCGAGCTGCTCGAAAGGGCCGCTCGGGTAGCTGAGCACAGCCCGGTCGGGGGGCGACTTCCGACGGGCCCGGAGGGTGCCGGGGAGCGCCCGGACCGGGACACCGTGCTCGAGTACCTCCAGCGCTACTACCTGCACACCGCGCCGGAGGACCTCGGCGACCGGGACCCGGTCGACGTGTTCGGCGCGGCGCTCTCTCACTACCGCCTCGCGGAGAACCGCCCGCAGGGCACGGCGAACGTGCGCGTCCACACGCCGACGGTCGAGGAGAACGGCTGGACGAGCAGCCACTCCGTCGTCGAGGTCGTCACCGACGACATGCCGTTCCTGGTGGACTCGGTCACCAACGAGCTCTCGCGCCAGGGCCGCGGCATCCATGTCGTGATCCACCCGCAGGTCCTCGTCCGCCGCGACGTCACGGGCAGGCTCATCGAGGTCCTGTCGGCGCAGATCCACGGCGAGCTGCCGCACGACGCGCTCACCGAGTCCTGGATCCACGTCGAGATCGACCGGGAGACCGACCGCGCCGACCTCAAGCAGATCACCACCGATCTGCTGCGTGTCCTGTCCGACGTCCGTGAGACGGTCGAGGACTGGGAGAAGATGCGCGACGCCGCCCTGCGGATCGCCGAGGGCCTCCCGGCCGAGCCCACCGCCTCCGACCTGCGTCCGACCGAGGTGGAGGAGGCCCGCGAGCTGCTGCGCTGGCTGGCCGACGACCACTTCACCTTCCTCGGCTACCGCGAGTACGAGCTGGTCAACGGTGACGCCCTGTCCGCCGTGCCCGGCACGGGCCTCGGCATCCTGCGCTCCGACCCGAAGCACGCGGGCGACGACGAGGGCCACCACGCCCACCCCGTCTCGCCGTCCTTCAGCCGGCTGCCCGAGGACGTCCGCGCCAAGGCGCGCGAGCACAAGCTGCTGATCCTGACGAAGGCCAACAGCCGCTCGACCGTGCACCGCCCCTCGTACCTCGACTACGTCGGTGTGAAGAAGTTCGACGCCGACGGCAACGTCATCGGCGAGCGCCGCTTCCTCGGCCTCTTCTCCTCGGCCGCCTACACCGAGTCCGTGCGCCGTGTTCCCGTCGTCAAGCGCAAGGTCCAGGAGGTCCTGGAGGGCGCGGGCTTCTCGCCGAACAGCCACGACGGCCGCGACCTGCTCCAGATCCTGGAGACGTACCCGCGCGACGAGCTCTTCCAGACCCCGGCCGACCAGCTCCAGTCCGTCGTCACCAGCGTCCTGTACCTGCAGGAGCGGCGCCGGCTGCGCCTGTACCTGCGCCAGGACGAGTACGGCCGCTACTACTCGGCCCTCGTCTACCTGCCGCGCGACCGCTACACCACCCGCGTCCGGCTGCGGATCATCGACATCCTGAAGGAGGAGCTCGACGGCACCAGCGTCGACTTCACCGCCTGGAACACCGAGTCGATCCTGTCCCGGCTGCACTTCGTCGTCCGCGTCCAGCCCGGCACCGAGCTGGCGAAGCTCACCGACGCCGATGTCGACCGCATCGAGGCCCGGCTCGTCGAGGCCGCCCGCTCCTGGTCCGACGGCTTCGCCGAGGCGCTCAACGCCGAGTTGGGCGAGGAGCACGCCGCGGAGCTGCACCGCCGTTACGGCAACGCCTTCCCCGAGGGCTACAAGGCCGACCACTCGCCGCGCGCGGCCGTCGCCGACCTGGTCCACCTGGAGGCCCTCGCCCGGACCGGCGGCGGCAAGGACTTCGCGCTCTCGCTCTACGAGCCGGTCGGCGCGGGCCCCGGCGAGCGCCGCTTCAAGATCTACAAGACGGGCGACCCGATCTCCCTCTCCGCCGTGCTCCCGGTGCTCAACCGGCTCGGCGTCGAGGTGACCGACGAGCGGCCGTACGAGCTGCGCTGCGCCGACCGTACGCCCGGCTGGGTCTACGACTTCGGTCTGCGGATGCCCGCCGCGACCGGCAACGGCGGCGACTACCTCGGCGACGACGCCCGCGAGCGCTTCCAGGAGGCCTTCGCCGCCACCTGGACCGGCGAGGCCGAGAACGACAACTTCAACTCGCTGGTCCTCTCCGCCGGGCTCAACTGGCGCGAGGCGATGGTGCTGCGCGCCTACGCGAAGTACCTGCGCCAGGCCGGTTCGACGTTCAGCCAGGACTACATGGAGGACACCCTCCGCAACAACGTCCACACCACCCGGCTGCTCGTCAACCTCTTCGAGGCCCGGATGGCCCCGGAGCGCCAGCGCGCCGGCACCGAGCTGATCGACGCGCTCCTGGAGGAGCTGGACGCCGCCCTCGACCAGGTCGCGAGCCTGGACGAGGACCGGATCCTGCGGTCCTTCCTGACCGTCATCAAGGCCACCCTGCGGACCAACTTCTTCCAGAGCGCCAGCGAGGGAAGCAATGACAGGGGCCAGCTGACGGCGGACGGTACGCCGCACTCGTACGTGTCGATGAAGTTCGACCCGCAGGCCATCCCGGACCTTCCGGCGCCCCGCCCGGCCTTCGAGATCTGGGTGTACTCCCCGCGCGTCGAGGGCGTCCACCTGCGCTTCGGCAAGGTCGCCCGAGGCGGTCTGCGCTGGTCCGACCGCCGCGAGGACTTCCGTACGGAGATCCTCGGCCTGGTCAAGGCGCAGATGGTGAAGAACACCGTCATCGTGCCCGTCGGCGCCAAGGGCGGCTTCGTCGCCAAGCAGCTCCCGGACCCGTCCGTGGACCGTGACGCCTGGCTGGCCGAGGGCATCGCCTCGTACAAGACCTTCATCTCGGCGCTGCTCGACATCACCGACAACCTGGTCGCGGGCGAGGTCGTGCCGCCGGTCGACGTGGTCCGCCACGACGAGGACGACACCTACCTGGTGGTCGCCGCCGACAAGGGCACCGCGACCTTCTCCGACATCGCCAACGGGGTCGCCGAGTCGTACGGCTTCTGGCTCGGCGACGCGTTCGCCTCCGGCGGCTCCGCCGGTTACGACCACAAGGGCATGGGCATCACCGCCCGCGGCGCCTGGGAGTCCGTCAAGCGGCACTTCCGCGAGCTGGGCCACGACACCCAGACCCAGGACTTCACGGTCGTCGGCGTCGGCGACATGTCCGGCGACGTCTTCGGCAACGGCATGCTGCTGAGCGAGCACATCAGGCTCGTCGCCGCGTTCGACCACCGGCACATCTTCATCGACCCGAACCCGGACGCGGCCGTCTCGTACGCCGAGCGCCGCCGGCTCTTCGAGCTGCCCCGCTCGTCCTGGGCCGACTACGACCTGTCGCTGCTCTCCGCGGGTGGTGGCATCCACCCCCGCAGCGCCAAGTCGATCCCGGTCAACGCACAGGTCAGGGCCGCCCTCGGCATCGAGGACGGGATCACCAAGATGACCCCGGCCGAGCTGATGAAGGCCGTGCTCCACGCCCCCGTCGACCTGCTGTGGAACGGCGGCATCGGTACGTACGTCAAGTCCTCGGCCGAGTCGAACGCCGACGTCGGCGACAAGGCCAACGACGCCATCCGCGTCGACGGCCAGGACGTCCGCGCCCAGGTCATCGGCGAGGGCGGCAACCTCGGCGCGACCCAGCTGGGCCGCATCGAGTTCGCCCGCACCGGCGGTCCCGAGGGCCAGGGCGGCAAGGTCAACACCGACGCCATCGACAACAGCGCCGGCGTCGACACCTCCGACCACGAGGTCAACATCAAGATCCTGCTCAACGGGCTCGTCGCCGAGGGCGACATGACCGTCAAGCAGCGCAACAAGATCCTCGCGGAGATGACCGACGAGGTCGGCACGCTCGTCCTGCGCAACAACTACGCGCAGAACACGGCCCTCGCCAACGCCGTCGCCCAGTCGCCGTCCCTGCTCCACGCCCACCAGCGCTTCATGCGCCGCCTGGGCCGCGACGGGGCTCTCGACCGGTCCCTGGAGTTCCTGCCCAACGACCGGCAGATCCGCGAACTGCTCAACAACGGCCGCGGGCTGAGCCAGCCGGAGCTCGCCGTCCTCCTCGCGTACACCAAGATCACGGTGGCCGACGAGCTCATCGGTACGGGGCTGCCGGACGACCCGTACCTGAGCGGGCTGCTCCACGCGTACTTCCCGACGCTGCTCCGCGAGAAGTTCACCGAGGCCGTCGACAACCACCCGCTGCGTCGCGAGATCATCACCACCGTCCTGGTCAACGACACCGTCAACGGAGGCGGCTCGACCTTCCTGCACCGCCTCCGCGAGGAGACCGGCGCGTCGATCGAGGAGATCGTCCGGGCGCAGACCGCGGCCCGGTTCGTCTTCCGCCTCGGCCAGGTCTGGGACGCCGTCGAGGCCCTCGACAACCAGGTGCCGGCCGACGTCCAGACCCGGATGCGGCTGCACTCCCGCCGGCTCGTCGAGCGCGGCACGCGCTGGCTGCTCAACAACCGGCCGCAGCCGCTCCAGCTCACCGAGACCATCGAGTTCTTCGCCGAGCGCGTCGAGCAGGTCTGGGCGCAGCTGCCGAACCTGCTGCGTGGCGCTGACCTGGAGTGGTACCAGTCGATCGTGGAGGAGCTGACCGAGGTCGGTGTGCCGGAGGAGCTCGCGCTGCGGGTGGCCGGCTTCTCCTCCGCCTTCCCGATCCTCGACATCGTGGGGATCGCGGACCGGATGGACAAGGACCCGCTGGCGGTGGCCGAGGTCTACTACGACCTGGCCGACCGGCTGCGGATCACCGACCTGATGGACCGGATCATCGAGCTGCCGCGCGATGACCGGTGGCAGTCGATGGCCCGTGCGTCGATCCGTGAGGACCTGTTCGCGGCGCACTCGGCGCTGACCGCGGACGTCCTGGCGGCCGGGAACGGCACGTCGAGCCCGGAGCAGCGGTTCAAGGACTGGGAGGAGAAGAACGCGGCGATCCTGGGCCGCGCGCGGACGACCCTGGAGGAGATCCAGGGCTCGGACACCTTCGACCTGGCGAACCTGTCGGTGGCGATGCGGACGATGCGCACGCTGCTGCGTACGCACAGCTAGTCGCTCGCGCGGTCGCTTGTCGTAGCGCTCGTGCAGTCGATCGACGTAGCCGTTCGCGAAGTCGCTCGTCGTAGCGTGAGAAGGGCCCCACCGGTCGTCCGGTGGGGCCCTTCTCGTGTCCCTGCTACGCGGTTTCCTCGGGCGGTCCCGTCACCGTCGACGTCCACAGGCGGCGGGCGGCGAGCAGGGTCGCCGCGAGCAGCAGGCCGTTGCGGAGGACCATGACGGTCAGCCCCTGGGTGGTGCCGGCGACGACCTGGTCGTACAGGACGGGGTACGCGAGGGAGCTCAGGGCGGCCGCCGGGAGCAGCAGCAGTGCCACCGGGCGCATCACGGTGGCACGCGAGGTCAGACAGACGGCGGCGAGGCCGAGCAGCCAGATCATGTACTGGGGACTGATCACCCGGCTGGTGACGGTGAACAGCAGAACGGCGGTGAGGGCCGCGTCGAGCGGGGTGGCGGCGGTCCAGCGGTGGGCTCGTACGCGCCACAGGAGCAGCCAGCCGAAGGCGATGACGGTGAGCAGCAGGGCGAGGTGGCCGAGGCTGGAGACGTACGGGCCGACGTACTCGAAGGCCCCGTAGCGGATCTCGACCCTGCCCGGCCAGATGCCGCCGGCCCCGGCCAGTCCGAGGGCCGTGCCGCCGAGCGACTCGATCTGGATGCCGCGGCTGCCCTGCTGGCGCAGGAAGCCGAGGGAGCCGGAGAAGAACAGCGCGAGGGTGGCGAGGAGCGCGAGGGCCGCGACCGCCGCGGCGGTCCAGGCCTCGCGGGTGGTACGGCCCCGGGGCGTGCCGATCAGGGCGAGCGCCGGCCAGACCTTGACCATCGCGCCGATGCCCGCGAGGGCCCCGCCGAGCTGGTGGGCCGCGGTGGAGCGGGCGCCGAGCGCGAGCAGCGCGAGGACGGCGAGGGCGGTGGTCTGGACGTCGTACCGGGCGAGCGGCAGGTGCAGGAGCAGCGGCAGTCCGCAGACCCAGATCCAGGTGCCGTGGGTGAGCCGGGCGCTGTCGGCGCGGGCGAGTGCGGCGGTGACGACCGCGTCGGCCAGGAGGGTGAGCGCGACGAACGCCTGGACGTACGTCAGCCAGGGGAGGACGCCCGGGGACATGATCACGAGCCCCGCGCCGGGCGGGTACTGCCAGGTGACGTCGCCGGGCGGGAAGGTGCCCTGCGCGAACTGCTCGTACCAGTACCGGTAGAGGTCCACCTCGCGGCCGACGCCGCCGATGCCGAGGGTGTCGCGGAGGAGCAGCAGCACCATGCCGACGCGGGTGATCAGCCAGACGGAGGCGACGGCGAGGTAGGGGCCGCGGCCGACCGTGACGAAGGTGGCGGAGGTGAAGGTGTCCGAGTCGAAGGGGGAGCCGGTGAGGTGGGGGGGCTCGGCGAGGGTTCCTGGTGGCGACTGGGAGTGATCGTTCGTCATCCCTCCGCACTGTAGTCCTTAATGTCTTATTTGCCCCTTTATTTGGCCCCTGTTCGGGCTGCTGTCGCGGTGAACTCCTCGTACGCCGCGACCACCTCCTTCGCCGGGCCGTCCATCCGCAACGTGCCCGCCTCCAGCCACAGGGCCCGCTCGCAGGTCTCCGTGATCGTGGAGTTCGAGTGGCTGACCAGGAAGACCGTCCCCGCCTCCGCCCGCAACTCGTCGATCCGCCGCTGGCTCCGGCGGCGGAAACGCGCGTCGCCGGTCGACAGGGCCTCGTCGATGAGCAGGACGTCATGGCTCTTCGCGGCGGCGATGGAGAAGCGCAGCCGCGCCCCCATGCCGGAGGAGTACGTCCCCATGGGGCGGGAGATCGCGTCGTCCTTCTCGTTGATGCCGGAGAAGTCCACGATCTCGTCGTAGCGCTCGCGGACCTCCGTGCGGCTCATACCCATGGCGAGACCGCCCAGGATCACGTTCCGTTCGCCGGTGAGGTCGTTCATCAGGGCCGCGTTGACGCCGAGGAGCGAGGGCTGTCCGTCGGTGTACACCTGGCCCCGCTCGACGGGCTGGAGGCCCGCGATGGCCTTCAGGAGGGTGGATTTCCCAGATCCGTTCGAACCGATCAGGCCAATTGCCTCGCCCCGGCGTGCGACGAAGCTGACGCCCTTCACTGCGTGGACCCGGCGGCCGGTCGGCCGCTTCTCGCCGCGCCGGAGCATGCGGCTGAGCGCGGCCGTCGCGGCGCCTCGGCCGCCGGTGCCGCCGCCGTGGACCGTGTACGTGATGTGGACTCCGTCGACCACGACGGTCGGGGTCGGGGTCGGGGTCGGGGTGGAGGTGGGGGTCGGGGTGAGGGTGAGGGTGGGGGTGGGGGTGGGGGTGGGGGTGGGGGTGCTTTTCGGGTCAGCCACGGCCGTACGTCTCCTCCGCCTTCCAGAACCAGATGAAACCGCCCCCGAAGGCCAGCAGGGCCCAGCCGGCGGCGAGTGCCCAGACGTGCGGCGGCAGCTGGGCCGAGGTGTAGCTCTCGATGAGCGCGAAGCGCATCAGGTCGATGTAGACCGCCGCCGGGTTGCACTGGAGGGCGAGGACCACGCCGTCGGGGAAACGGCCACTGCTCGCCAGGTTCTGGATCGACCACATCGCGCCCGAGGCGTACATCCAGGTGCGGAGCACGAACGGCATCAGCTGGGAGATGTCCGGGGTGCGGGCCGCGAGCCGGGCGAGGACGAGCGCCACGCCCGTGTTGAACAGGGCCTGGCAGAGCAGTGCGGGGACGGCGAGCAACCAGCTCCAGGTGGGGAACTCGCCGAGCCCGAAGAGGATCACGACCAGTACGGCGAGCGAGAGCAGCAGCTGCTGGAGCTGCTGGAGCGACAGTGAGATCGGCAGGCTCGCGCGGGGGAAGTGCAGGGCGCGGACGAGGCCCAGGTTGCCGCTGATCGCCCGGGTGCCGGCCAGGATCGTGTTCGAGGTGAACGTCCATACGAAGATGCCGGTGATCAGGAAGGGCACGTAGTCGGCGACGCCCTCCTTGGCGTCCATGAGGACGCCGAAGATCAGGTAGTAGACGGCCGCGTTGAGCAGCGGGGTCATCACCTGCCAGATCTGGCCGAGGCGCGCCTGGCTGTACTGGGCGGTCAGGCGGGCGCTCGCGAAGGCGGTGATGAAGTCGCGGCGGGACCAGATCTGCCGGGCGTAGGCGGGCAGTGAGGGGCGGGCGCCGCTGACGGTGAGGCCGTGGCGCCGGGCGAGCGCGCGCAGGTCCTCGGAGGAGGCCTCGTACGGAGGGGCCGGAGGGGCCGGAGGGGGCTGAGAGGGCTGAGAGGGCTGAGGGGGCTGAGGGGCTTTGCGCGTGGGCGGGGGGAGCGTCTGGGTGGTCACGGGTGGGCGCTTTCGACGAAGGGTGCGGGCATCCTCGGCGATGGAACGGGTCCGTATCGTCGCTACGGGGAGACTAGGACGGTCGTACGTCGGAACGCAACCGTATCGTCGTGACGCCCTCGGGGCGTCGCCGTTGGTTAGGATGCCGTTCATGACCGATCCGACCCCCCGCCGCGCCCCCGCCGGAGCGGCCGTACTCCGCGAGGACGTGACCGAGGCCATCCGCGCCGCCGTCTTCGAGGAGCTCGCGGCCGTCGGCTTCGCCCGGATGTCCATCGAGGGCATCGCGCGCCGCGCGGGAGTCGGCAAGACCGCCGTCTACCGGCGCTGGAAGTCCAAGCTCGCCCTCGTCCTCGACCTCGTCGGGGCCTTCGCCACCGAGGGCCTGCCGGCGCCCGCCACCGGCTCGCTGCACGGGGACGTACGGGCGCTCCTCCAGGTGGCCTCGCACGCGCTGCGCCACCCCGTCGCCTCGCGGGTCATCCCGGACCTGCTCGTAGAGGCGGCCCGGCAGCCCGAGATCGCCGAGGCCGTCACGGCCGCCCTGCTCGACGGCCAGCGCGGCGTCGTGACCCAGGTCGTCCGCGAGGCGGTCGCGCGCGGCGAACTCCCCGAGGGGACCGACCCGGGCCGCGCCCTCGACCTGGTCGTCGGGCCCCTCTACTGGCGCCTCGTCGTGGTCCGTACGCCGCTGCCTCCGGGGTACGTGGACGATCTGGCGCGGTCGGCGGTGGCGGCGCTCAAGGCCTAGCGGTGGCGGCGCTCAAGGCCTGGGCCGTGTCTTGCCGACGGGGGCACGCGGTGACGCATCCAGCCCCCGCCGACGTACGACCGGCTACTTCACCGCGCCCGCCATCACCCCCGTGGCGAACTGCCGCTGGAACGCGAAGAAGACCACCAGCGGCACCACCATCGACACGAACGCCCCCGGCGCCAGCACGTCGACGTTGTTGCCGAACTGCCGTACCTGCTGCTGGAGCGCCACCGTGATCGGCGGCGACTGCGAGTCCGCGAAGATCAGCGCGATCAGCATGTCGTTCCACACCCACAGGAACTGGAAGATCCCCAGCGAGGCGATCGCGGGACCGCCGAGGGGCAGCACCACCCGGGTGAAAAGCCGCACCTCGCCGGCCCCGTCGAGCCGCGCCGCCTCCAGGAGCTCGCGCGGGATCTCCGCGAAGAAGTTCCGCAGCAGGAAGATCGCGAACGGCAGGCCGAAGGCCGTGTGGAAGAGGACCACCCCGAGCGTCGTCTCGAAGAGGCCGACCGCGCCGAAGAGCTTCGACACCGGGACGAGCGCCACCTGCACCGGGACCACGAGCAGGGCGACCACCCCGAGGAACCACCAGTCCCTTCCCGGGAACTCCAGCCACGCGAACGCGTACCCGGCGAACGAGCCGAGGAGGAGGACGAGGAGCGTGGACGGGACGGTGATCAGGACCGTGGAGAGCAGCGAGTCGGTGATCGTGTCGTTGGCGAGGAGACGGCTGTAGTTCTCGGTGGTCAGCTGGGCCGGCGCCGTGAACACCTGCCACCAGCCGCTCGCCGCGATGTCGGAGGGCGAGCGGAGCGAGGAGAGCAGCAGCCCGATCGTCGGCAGCAGCCAGAACAGACCGGCCAGGACGAGGAACACCCGGACCACGCCCCCGGCGGCACGGGCGGCGGCCCGCGCCGCGAACGTCCGGGGCGCGGGGGAACCCGCGAGCGGTGCGGAGACGCCGGTACGCGCGCGCGTGCGGGTGGCGGAGGAACTCATCGGCGGGCCTCCCGGCGCATGCGGCGGATGTTGAGGACCATCACCGGGACCACCAGGAGCAGCAGCAGGACGGCGATGGCCGAGCCGACCCCGAGATCGGCGTCCGTACCGAACGACGAGCGGTACAGCTGGAGCGCGAGCACGTTCGCGTCGTCCTGGGCGGAGCCCGGCGCGATGACGAAGACCAGGTCGAAGACCTTGAGCACATTGATCATCAGGGTGACGAGGACGACCGCGAGGACCGGGGCGAGCAGCGGCACCGTGATCCGGCGGAACACCTGCCACTCGTTCGCCCCGTCCACCCGCGCCGCCTCCAGCAGCTCGCGCGGGACGGCGGCGAGCCCGGCGCCGATGAGCACCATCGCGAACCCGGCCCACATCCACACGTACGCGCCGATGACCGCCGGGGTGACGAGCCGGGGACCGAGCCACTCCACGCCGTTGTACTGCTCCCGGAAGTTGCTCGCGGGCAGCCGCAGCACGGCTCCGTCGGCGCGGTCGGCGGGCAGCGTGAAGGTGCCGTCGGCCGCCGCCGTCGCCCGGGCGACCACCTTTCCGTCCCGTACGGCCTCGATCCGCAGCCCCGCGAGGCCCAGTTCGGCCGGGTCGACGGCGTTCTGCCGCCCGCCGCCGCCCCGGGTGAAGTCCAGCCAGGCGGTGCCCGTGACGGTGTCCGCCGTCTCCGGCGCCGCGACCGGGGTCCGCGCCGGGCGGGCCTCCTCCGGCATCTGACCGGGCGTCACCCCGATCAGCGGAAGCCGTACGGGCTCCCCGGCGCGCACCGGCTCCTTCGTGACGAACGCGCCGCCGCCGGCCGCCTCCAGCGGATGCGCGGGCAGCGGCCGGGCCCGCGGGAAGCCGGACGACTCGGCGAAGGTGTCGTGGACGCCGACCCACACGGCGTTGGCGACCCCGCGGTCCGGGTCCTGCTCGTAGACCAGCCGGAAGATGATCCCGGCGGCCAGCATCGAGATCGCCATCGGCATGAAGACGACCAGCTTGAACGCCGTCCCCCAGCGGACGCGCTCGGTGAGCACCGCGAAGATCAGGCCGAGGGCGGTCGCGACCACCGGGGCGACGACCAGCCAGATGACGTTGTTGCGGGCGGCGGTGCGGAGCGACTCGTCGGTGACCAGGGCGAGGTAGTTGTCCAGGCCGACGAAGGACGAGCCGGAGCTGTCGAAGAACGAGCGCTGGACGGAGTACCCGATGGGGTAGACGACGAGCGCGCCGAGCAGCAGCAGGGCGGGGAGCAGGAACCCCGCCGCGACCGTCCTGCTCCTGTTGCCGCTCCTGACGCCGTTGTGGTTTGTCCTCGGCATGCCGGGGGCCTCAGCTCTTCGCCGCGGCCTTGTACGCCTTCGCCGCGTCCTTCTCCAGACGCGCCTGAGTCCCCGCGATGTCCTTCGGGTTCTTCAGGAAGTCCTGGAGCGCCTTCCACTCGCCCTTGCCCGGCGTTCCGCCGAAGGACTGCGGCATCTGGTCCGACATGTCGAACCGGAAGTCGTCACCGGCGCCGATCAGCGCCTTGGCGATCTCACGCTGGACGTCGTTCGGGTACGCCGCCGGGTCCAGGTTCTTGTTGGGGGAGACGAAGCCGCCCTCGGCCGCCCAGATCTTCGCCGCGTCCGGTGAGGCGAGGAAGGCGAGCAGCGCCTGTGCGCCCTTGGTGTCCTTGAGGGCCACGGCCGCGTCGCCGGCCGTCACCACGGGCGTGGTGCCCGTGCCGACGGTGGGGAACGGGAAGACCTTCGCGTCCGTGCCGATCTTCGCCTTCGTCTGGGCGATGTTGACGGCCGCGAAGTCGCCCTCGAAGACCATCGCCCCCTTGGGCGTGTCACCGCCCGTGAAGGTCTGGGTGACCGACACCGGGTACTCCGTCTGCAGCGCGCCGCTCGTGCCGCCCGCGAGCAGCGCCGGCTTGCCGAAGAGTTCGCCGAGCGTGGTCAGGGCCGCCGTGACGGACGGGTCGGTCCACTTGATCGTGTGCTTCGCCAGCTGGTCGTACTTGGCCGGGCCCGCCTGGGAGAGGTAGATGTTCTCGAACCAGTCGGTGAGGGTCCAGCCGTCCGCGCCGCCGACCGAGACGGGGGTGACGCCGTAGGCCGAGATCGTCTCGGCCGTGGTGAGGAACTCCTTCCAGGTCTTCGGCTCGGTCGCGCCGGCGCTCTCGAAGACGGCGGAGTTGTACCAGACCAGGGACTTGTTGGCGGCCTTGAAGTAGACGCCGTACTGGGTACCGCCGACCGCGCCGAGCTCCTGCCAGCCGCGCGAGTAGTTGGCGGCCAGCTGGGCCTCGGCCTCCGGGCCGACGGGCTTCAGCCACTTCTGCGCGGCGGCCTGCTGGATCGCGCCGACCTGCGGCAGCATCGCGACGTCCGGCGGCGAACCGCCCGCGATCTTCGTGCCGAGGAAGTTCACGATCGGGTCCTGGGCGGGCACGAAGGTGACGGTCGCGCCCGTGCGCTTCTCGAACTCCTTCAGGACCTTGGTGAAGTTCTCCTGCTCGGGGCCCGTCCAGACGGCGGCGACCTCGATCTTCTCGCCCTTGAGGGGAAGGGCGCCGCCGCTGGGCCCGGATTCCCCTTGACCCTTGTCGGCCCCGCCGCCACCGCACGCCGCGAGGGTGAGTGCGGTGATGGCCGTGAACGCCGTCATGGTCACCGCGGTCCTGCTGCGTGGACGAAGAGTTGTACGCATCGCTGCCCCGTCTCTCCCGTGCGCTTCGCTGTCCCGTGCCGACAGGTCTACGCCCGGTGACGGGGCCCCGCAATACCGCCTTCCGCGTCAAGAGGGCGATCGTGATGCCCTCGTGACGTGGTGTCAGCTGTGGGTCGCGGGGGTCAGCGGGGGTACGGGCGTGGCCTCGACCGAGCGGGCGGCGCGGTCGAGGGCGCTCGCGAGGAGGGCCAGATCCGTCGGTCCGTTGCCCAGCTCGCGGACCGGACGGCGGGTCGGCGGATCGCCCATCCGCTCCCACTCCAGCGGCACGACGGTGGGGCGGAGCGTCGCGGTCCGGGGGATCCGGCCGGTGACGCGTCCCGCCTGGAAGGGGGTCACCCGGCCGTCCGGATGGCCGAGGCGCCCGCGCCCGGCCGCCGGTACGTCCGGTCCCGCGGTCAGTGGGGGCGCGTCGAGCACGATCCGCAGTCGGGCCCCGTGGGCCAGTTCCGTGTCGGCGGTCCGGTCGGGGCGCGCGGAGGTCGCGACGAGGTGCACGCCGAGCCGCTCGCCGTTTCGCGCGACGGCCTCCAGGGCCCGCACGACGGACCCGGCGGCGGGCCGCCCGGAGGCGCCGAGCGCGGGTGCCACCAGGGCGTCGAAGTCGTCGACGAGAACGATGAGGCGGGGGAGCTGGGCGGAGCCGCCCACGGCTCGCACGGACCCCTGCTCGCCGCCGGTGGGCCGCGGAATCCGCCCGGACACATCCTCGGCGGCGGCGGGCCGGGACAGGCGCCCGCCGGTGCGGTCGGCGTGGTCGCCGTCGCCGGGCCGGGGGACGCGGCCGCTGGGGTACCCGCCGAGGTCGCCGTCCCCGGGACGGGACACGCGCCCGCTGCCGTGGCCGACGATGTCCTCCGCCCCGGTGCGGGACACCCGTCCGCTCGGGCGGTCCGTGAGGTCGCCGTCGCCGGTGCGGAGGGTGCGTCCGCCGGTGCGGTCGTCGCCGTCCCGGCGCGGCAGCCGCCCGCTGGGGGTATCGGTCAGGAAGGCATCGGCACCGGCCCTCGTCCGGGCACTGGGCCGCTCGTCGAGCGAACCGTCGCCGGGGCGGGGCACGCGCCCGCTGCCGTGGCCGCCGAGGTCCTCCGCGCCCGCGCGGGCCACGCGGCCGCTCGGGTGGTCGGTGAGGTCGTCGTCGCCCGTGCGCAGGGTGCGGCTGCTGGGGCGCCCGGCCGGGCCCTCGGACCCGGGGTACGTGAGCCGGCCGCTCGGCCGGCCGCCGAGGTCATCGGCTCCGGGGTACGGACGAGGGTGGTCTCCGGGGTACGGGCTCCGCCCGCTGGGCCGGCTGTCGACGTCTCCGGGGTACGGGCTCCGCCCGCTGGGCCGGCTGTCGACGTCTCTGGGGTACGCGTTCCGCGTGCTCGTCCGGCTGTCGACGTCGCCCGGGTACGCGCTCCGGCCGCTCGGCCGGCTGTCGACGTCGCCCGTGTAGGTGATCCGGCCACTGGGCCGGCCGCCGAGGTCGTCCGACGTGGGGTACGGGCCGTCCGTGCGGCCGCTTCGCGTGCTCGGGAGGGCGCCGATCGTGCCGTCGCCCGTGCGCAGGGTGCGGCCGCTCGGGCGGCCCGTGAGGTCGCCGGAGTCCTGGAGGCGGACGGTCGCGCGGGCGCCCTGGGGCACCGACTCCGCCGCACTCGGGGCGCGCTGGCCGATCAGCCGGTCGGCGGCGGTCGCCGCGGATGCCGTGCGCGTCCCCCGGCGGTCGGCGAAGTGGCCGTCACCCAGCAGCTCCGCCCGGCGCTTCAGCTCCGCTCCCAGGGCCTGCGCGAACTCCCGCATCCGCACCGGGTCCGAGGCGACCAGGTGCTCGGTGACGTGCGGCAGCTCCGTACAGGCCGCGAGTCCTTCACCGCGGTCGCCGCCCGCCCCGTCCACCAGGAGCAGCCCGAGCCGGTCGGGGCGGCCGCCGGCCGCGAGCGAGGCGGCGATGGAACGGAGCAGCTCCGTCCGCCCGCTTCCCGCGGGGCCTTCGATCAGGAGGTGCGGGCCCTCGCGGGTGAGGTCCACGGCCAGCGGGCCGCGCGGCCCCGCGCCCAGGACGGCCGTGCCGTCCGCGGCGGAGGCCCAGCGGGCCATCAGGGAGGCGGGGGTGGCACGGGCGAGGCCGAGCTCGTCGAGGAGGCGGGCCGACGGGGGCAGCGCGGCGGCACGCGCGCCGGGCGCCGCCGTCGTGTCCGTACGCAAGGGGGCGAGGGCGCGGCCGAACCGCTCGGCCCAGGCGACGGAGACCGCGTCGACCACACCGACCGTGCCGTGGCCGGCGACCCGTCCGCCCGAGGTCCTGAGCAGTCGCAGCGCCGTCGCCACGTCGCCGCTGAGGAGCGCGGCGGCCCCGCACTCGCGGAACGCCAGGGACGCGGCGCACGCCGTCTCGTAGGTGGCGGCCACCGGGGAGACCGGGGAGGCCGAGGGAGCCTCGGCGAGGCACAGCAGATGGATGCCGGCCGCCGCTCCGGCGCCGGCCAGCCGCGCCACCGTCTCGCGCAGGGCCGCCGAACCGGGGTCACCGTCGACGACCACGACCGTCGTCGGTCCCTCGTGCCGGGCCGCCGCCTCGGCGACCGAGGCGCGGTCGGCGCTGGGCCAGCCGGGGCCGAGGGGGCCGTCGTCGAGCCGCCGGGTCAGCTCCGCCGTACGGGCCTGGGCCTGCTCGCGGTCGTACGCCAGGAGCAGCCGGCAGTCCTGGCCGTGGGCCGGCCGGACGTGCGGGAGCCAGCCGAGCCAGCCCCAGGACCGGCGCCGCTCCTCCAGGGAGTGGTTCCGGTCGGCGCTGATGAGCACGATCTCCAGGTCGGAGGGGGAGTGCAGGGCGGCGAGCTGGGCGACGACCGAGCGGGCGAGACCGGCGAGCCGGTCGGCGGGGCCGGCGAGGCCCAGCGAACCGGCCTCCCGCAGTCCCACGGTGACCGGGACGCCGGAGAGGTCGGCGCGGTCCGTGGTGCCGAGCCGGACCACCAGGGACTCGGGGTGGTCCTGGCCGCGCTCCCAGAGCCGGGGGCCGGGACCCAGGGCGGTGAGCAGGACGGTGGCCGGGTCGGGCCAGGTGTCGGCCATCGGGGCGGGCGCGCCGGAGCCGCCACGGGCGGCCGCGCCGGGCAGGGTGCCCGCGTGGGTGTCCGGGGCCGTACGGGAACCGGCGACGGGCGCCGGGAGGTCCTCGCGTCCGCCGGCCAGGCGCCGGGCCCAGGCCCCGAGGCCCCGCTTGCCGCCGCCACCCGCGCGCGGGGAACCGGCCTGCGCCGGGGACGCGTCGCCGCGGGGCGGGCGGGTCCTGCTGTGGGCCTCGCCGCCGCCGTCGGGTCCGTCGTGGCCCTCGTCGCCGGGGCGGTCGCCCGCGCGCGCGTGGCCGGACGGGTCCGGGCCCCGGTCGCGGCCGGGGCCGTACGGGTCCTCGTACGCGCTGCCGGGCGCCCCGCCGAACGGGATGCCGCGCCCGCCGTGGGTGGTGTCGTCCGCGGGAGCGCCGGGAGCGCCGGGAGCGCCGGGAGCCGTGCCGGGCACGCCCGCGTGGCCTGGCCGGTCGGTCCGGTCCGTGAGGGGCGTGCCGTCGGCGGGCGCGACCCGCAGGTGGCCCTCGCCGTCCGGGGCGGTCGCCCGCGTCTCCGTACCGCCGAGGTCGTCGCCGGGGCCGGTCAGGCGGAGGGCGGACTCGCCGAGGCGCAGCAGCGCGCCCGGCCGGAAGGCGACCGGGCGGTCGCCGACCGGTGCGCCGTCGAGGGTCGTGCCGTTCGTCGAGCCCCGGTCGGCGACCGTGACCCGGCCGTCCTCGCCGACGGTGACCGTGCAGTGCGCGCGGGAGACGTCCGGGTCGTCGAGCGGTACGTCGGCGTCCACGGAACGGCCGATTCTGATCGCTCCGCCGTGCAGCAGGTGCACTCCGCCCGCGTCCGGGCCCGCCACCACGTGCAGCCGGGCCGCGGCGGTCTCGTCGACGCGGTCGTCGGGGCCGGGGACCTGGAGGGAGAGGACCGCGCCGTCGACGAGCGGGGGTTCGCCGAGCACACAGCGGCGGCCGTCGAGCCGCTCCGCGCCCGCGTAGAGCACGGTGGTGCCCGAGGCGGAGGTGTCGGGGCCGGTGACGGCGGCGGCGAGATTCGAGGCCACGGCGGCCAGCGCCGTCCCGGCGGGGGCCGTGACGAGCACCTCGCAGGTACGTCCGGCGCCATGGCCGGCGTACGGCGCGAGGACGGTCAGCCGGATCTGCATCGCCGTCAGCGGTCCCTTCTGCGTGATGCCCGGCAGGGGAACCGCCCTGTGACTCCCCCCACCCGGCACGGACGCGTCGCCCGGTACAGGTCGGCACGGCGCGGGGGCTCCCGACCCCACCGATGCGACGTGCTGGAGGCATCCTCGCACCTGCCACCGACAGCCCGCCCCCGGGTCGGCCGGAAGTGATCTTGAATGGTCGGCTGTGGACGCAAAAGTGCCTGGTTGGGCATGCCTTCGGAACATGCCCGGCAACCGTCCTGCCTCCGGAAGCGTCTTCTTTCGGACAGACCGGACCTGCCCGGACCCGTCCGGGCCCGGCCCGGCGAAGGCACGGGTCGGCGTCGGCACCGGTACGGCACCGGCCCGCCCCGGCAGACCGTCGGCGGGCCACCGGAATCGGAATCGGCCTGTGGACGACCGGCCTTTACCCCGTTCGGCGGCACTAAAGTGGGTCGGACACCCGGACGGGTCACAACAGAGGACAGGGACCCCGGGAACACCACCGGATCACCCCAGGACCACGATCAGCAGGGAGCGCGTGACGTGCGGCCTATCGGCAGCAAGTACCTGCTCGAGGAGCCGCTCGGCCGCGGCGCCACGGGCACCGTCTGGCGAGCCCGCCAGCGGGAGACGGCGGGCGCCGAGGCGGCCGTGCCCGGCCAGCCCGGCGAGACCGTCGCGATCAAGGTCCTCAAGGAGGAGCTGGCCAACGACGCGGACATCGTGATGCGCTTCCTGCGCGAGCGGTCCGTGCTGCTCCGGCTCACCCACCCCAACATCGTGCGCACCCGCGACCTGGTCGTCGAGGGCGATGTCCTCGCGCTCGTCATGGACCTCGTCGAGGGCCCCGACCTGCACCGGTACATCCGGGACAGCGGCCCGCTCACCCCGGTCGCCGCCGCCCTCCTGACCGCCCAGATCGCCGACGCGCTCGCCGCCAGCCACGCCGACGGCGTCGTCCACCGCGACCTGAAGCCGGCCAACGTCCTGCTCGCCGAGCAGGGCGGCCAGATGCACCCGATGCTCACCGACTTCGGCATCGCGCGCCTCGCGGACTCCCCGGGCCTGACCCGCACCCACGAATTCGTCGGCACGCCCGCGTACGTGGCGCCGGAGTCCGCCGAGGGCCGCCCGCAGACCTCCGCCGTCGACATCTACGGCGCCGGCATCCTGCTGTACGAGCTGGTCACCGGCCGGCCCCCGTTCGCGGGCGGCACCGCCCTCGAGGTCCTCCACCGGCACCTCAGCGAGGAGCCCCGCCGGCCCTCGACCGTGCCCGGACCCCTGTGGACGGTCATAGAGCGCTGCCTCAGCAAGGACCCGGACCGGCGGCCGAGCGCGGTGAACCTCGCGCGCGGTCTGCGCGCGGTCGCCGCCGGCATCGGCGTGCACTCCACGCCCGCCCAGATCGAGGCGGCCGAAGGCGTCGGCGCGCTCCTCGCCCCGGACCCGGCGCCCGCGCCGGTCCCGGAGACCCCCGAGACGGGGGCCGCCGACCCCACCCAGGTGCTGCCCAGTGGCGCCGGGACGCCGCCCCGGTACGACCCCGCCGGCGCGACCAGCGTCATGCAGACCAGCGGCACGGCGGGCGCCGCCGATCCGACGGCCGTCATGCCCCCCGTACCGCAGAACCCTCCGGCGGAGGACCCGCACCCCTGGCAGAACCAGCTGCGGCAGGTCCGCGACCGCAACGAGCAGACGCAGGTGCAGTACCTGGACCCGAGCCAGGACCCGCTGCGCCGCCGCCCGCAGCGGCAGCAGCCCCCGCAGCAGCAGCCCGGCCAGTACGGGCAGCAGGGTCAGCAGGGTCAGGGCCAGCAAGGCCAGTACGGGCAGCAGCCGCCGCAGCCGTACCAGCAGCAGCGTCCCGCACAGCAGCGGCCGCAGCAGCCGTACCCGCCGCAGCACCAGCAGCAGCACCAGCCGCAGCAGTACGCGCCGCCGCCCGCCCCGCAGCAGTACGCGCAGCCCCAGCAGCAGTACACCCCGCCGCAGCCGCCGCCCCAGGCCCCGGCGCCGCGCGAGCCGCGTCCGCCGCGTCAGCGCAGCGCCAACCCGGTGCGGATCCCCGGCCTCGGCTGCCTCAAGGGCTGCCTGGTCATGATCGTGCTGTTCGTGGTCGCGGGCTGGCTCGTCTGGGAGCTGACCCCGCTCCAGGACTGGATCGCCGAGGGCAAGAGCTACTGGGAGGCCATCGGCGACGGCATCTCGACGGTGACCGACTGGATCTCCACGATCGGCGAGGCCACCGACTCCACCGGTGCTACCGGCGGTACGACAGGGCAGTGACACCGTAGGACCACGTAATACTGCCGATTTATCGACTTCCGAGGGGTGATTTCCCCTCGGAAGTGACGTCCGGCGGCTGCGGACGCGTAACTTTGCACGCGAACCGCAGCCGCTGAGGGAGCAGTCTTGGCACGGAACATCGGCAGCCGCTACACCACCCACCAGATCCTGGGGCGGGGCAGTGCAGGAACGGTGTGGCTCGGCGAGGGGCCCGAGGGTCCCGTCGCCGTCAAACTGCTGCGCGAGGACCTGGCCTCCGACCAGGAGCTCGTCGGCCGCTTCGTCCAGGAGCGGACCGCCCTGCTCGGCCTCGACCACCCCCGCGTGGTCAAGGTCCGCGACCTCGTCGTCGACGGCAACGACCTGGCCCTCGTCATGGACCTCGTACGCGGCACCGACCTGCGCACCCGGCTCGACCGGGAACGCAGGCTCGCCCCCGAGGCGGCCGTCGCGATCGTCGCCGACGTCGCCGACGCCCTCGCGGCCGCGCACGCCGCCGGGATCGTCCACCGGGACGTCAAGCCGGAGAACATCCTGCTCGACATGGAGGGGCCGCTCGGACCCGGCGGCGCGCACCCGGCCCTCCTCACCGACTTCGGCGTCGCCAAGCTGATCGACACGCCCGGCCGCACCAAGGCCACCCGGATCATCGGCACCCCCGACTACCTCGCCCCCGAGATCGTCGAGGGCCTCCCGCCCCGGGCCGCCGTCGACATCTACGCCCTCGCGACCGTCCTGTACGAGCTGCTCGCCGGCTTCACCCCCTTCGGCGGCGGCCACCCCGGCGCCGTGCTGCGCCGCCACGTCACCGAGACCGTCGTCCCGCTGCCCGGCATCCCCGAGGAGCTGTGGCAGCTGCTCGTGCAGTGCCTGGCCAAGGCCCCGGCCTCCCGGCTGCGTGCCTCCGAGCTCGCCACCCGCCTCAAGGACGTCCTGCCGCTGCTCAAGGGCATCCCGCCGCTCGACGTGGACGAGCCGGACGCGGAGCCGGCGCCGGAGCCGTACGAGGAGGACACGTACGCGACCGGTACGGGCGCGGGCGAGCCCGGCCCGCGCCGGGCCGCCGTGCCGCTCGTCCCCGGCGCCTCCGCCGACTCCAACCGCGACACCCACACCTCCATGCGGGTCCCGGCCCCCGACGAGCTCTCCGGCGGCCCCCTGGGCACGGCCCGCGCCCCGCGCTCCGCCGGGGCCCGCAGACCCGGCTCGGCCCGCCACAAGGCCGAGGCGGTCCGCAAGCGCCGGATCACCCTCACCATCGCGGCGGTGGTGGTCGCGGGCGCCCTCGGCGCGGGCGGCTACCTGGCGGTCTCCGGGGACGCGGACACCCCGCCGCAGGACTCCAAGCAGTCCTCACTGCCGTAGCAGCGGCGGCGAGCCGTTACGCTGGACGCGTGGCAGTCGTCGATGTATCCGAAGAGCTGAAGTCCCTCTCCTCGACCATGGGGTCGATCGAGGCCGTCCTGGACCTCGAGAAGCTGAGGGCCGACATCGCCGTGCTCGAAGAGCAGGCCGCGGCCCCGTCCCTGTGGGACGACCCGGAGGCGGCGCAGAAGATCACGAGCAAGCTTTCGCACCTGCAGGCCGAGGTCCGCAAGGCCGAGACCCTGCGCGGGCGCATCGACGACCTCGCGGTGCTCTTCGAGCTCGCCGAGGAGATGGACGACCCGGACACCCTCGCCGAGGCCGAGACGGAGCTCACCTCCGTCCGCAAGGCCCTCGACGAGATGGAGGTCCGCACCCTCCTCTCCGGCGAGTACGACGAGCGCGAGGCCCTGGTCAACATCCGCGCCGAGGCCGGTGGCGTCGACGCCTCCGACTTCGCCGAGCGGCTCCAGCGCATGTACCTGCGCTGGGCGGAGCGACACGGCTACTCGACCGAGATCTACGAGACCTCGTACGCGGAAGAGGCCGGCATCAAGTCGACCACCTTCGTGGTGAAGGCGCCGTACGCCTACGGCACGCTCTCCGTCGAGCAGGGCACCCACCGCCTGGTCCGCATCTCGCCCTTCGACAACCAGGGTCGTCGCCAGACCTCCTTCGCCGGTGTCGAGATCCTGCCGGTCGTCGAGTCCTCCGACCACGTCGAGATCGACGAGTCCGAGCTGCGCGTCGACGTCTACCGCGCGTCGGGCCCCGGCGGCCAGGGCGTCAACACGACCGACTCGGCCGTGCGCATCACGCACCTGCCGACCGGCATCGTCGTCTCCTGCCAGAACGAGCGCTCGCAGATCCAGAACAAGGCGAGCGCCATGAACGTCCTCCAGGCCAAGCTCCTCGAGCGTCAGCGCCAGGAGGAGCGGGCCAGGATGGACGCCCTGAAGGACAGCGGCAGCTCCTGGGGCAACCAGATGCGCTCGTACGTCCTGCACCCGTACCAGATGGTCAAGGACCTCCGTACGGAGTTCGAGGTCGGCAACCCGCAGTCCGTCCTGGACGGCGAGATCGACGGCTTCCTGGAGGCGGGCATCCGCTGGCGCAAGCAGCAGGAGAAGTAACCCCGGAACACGGCACGTTCGGGCCCCGCACCGTCATGGTGCGGGGCCCGTCGTCGTTCTGGGCGGTGGCCTCCGGCCGGTCAGCGGATTCGCTGGCGCAAGCGGAAACGGGGCCGTCGGGGAGCTTTGTCGACAAGGGAACTACTGGTGCGGGGCCCGGAGTTCTGGGTTTACGTCACAGTTGCATCGTTGTATGTGGGACACGTCGTGATCTTTCGGGCATCGCACGCGCAACGACCTTGACGCTTCATCGGAAACTCGGAAGGGTGGCGTACTGGCATGCGCATTTCTGGGGCGCGTGCGAACGGGGGCGGGCCCAGTAGTGAGCCGCCTCTGTCGCGTGCCCCGAGCGCTGCCCCATGACGAGATGAGCTACTGGGGGTAGCAGCCAGATGACCAAGCAGATGCGAATCCGTATCGCGCGTGTCGCCGCCGGTGCGGTGATCGCGGCCGGTGCGTCGCTGACGGCGGCGGGTGCGGCGCAGGCCGTGGGCGCCTTCGGCGAGCCGGACCCGACGCCCACGTGTATTCCGGGGACTGCCGGTTGCCCGGACCCGACGACGGATCCGACCACGGACCCGACGACGGACCCGACGACGGATCCGACCACGGACCCGACGACGGACCCCACGACGGATCCGACCACGGACCCCACGACGGACCCGACCACGGACCCGACGACGGACCCCACGACGGATCCGACCACGGACCCGACGACGGACCCGACCACGGACCCGACGACGGACCCCACGACGGATCCGACCACGGACCCGACGACGGACCCGACCACGGACCCCACGACGAACCCGACGACCGCGCCGGAGCCGGATGACACGGACGGGCCCGGCCAGACCGAGGCGCCGACCACCCCCGGTGACGACAACACCGACAACGGTGACGCCGGCACCTGCACCGTCGACCTCGACGGCGCCGAGTGCGTGGACAGCGGCAACAGCAACACCGACACCAACAACGCCGGCTCGCAGCCCGTGCAGCAGGGTCAGGCGAAGGAGGAGCTCGCCGAGACCGGTGCGGCCGAGACCTCGTTCCTGATCATCGGCGCCGCGACCATGATCGCCGGTGGCATCGGCTTCCGTATGCTGCCGCGTCTCGTCGGCGGGGGCCGCGCCGCCGTCTGATCCGGACGCGCGCGTGGATCCGTACGGCGTATGACGTACCGGGTATGACGTACCGGGTATGACGTACAGAGCATGAGGAAGGGCCGGGGAGAAGCTCCCCGGCCCTTCCTCATGGTTCCGGCTCGTGTGGACGCTGTGCGGTCCGCTAGACCGTTTGGACCGCCGCGAGCAGGGCGATCGCAGCCAGCAGGGCGATCGCCAGCGTCAACAGCATCGCGGGCGAGAGACCGCCTTGTGGGGTCAGTCGCTCCCGGTTCGCGCGGCAGACGGGGCAGCGGCCCTCGGCGACCGGGGCCGCGCAGTTGGCGCACACCAGTCGGTCGTAGGTCATGCGCTCTCCTCCTCCCGCACTGGGTTTCACACCAGGACAACGTCCGGAGGGGTCCGGACGTTCCCCCTACCACTCTGCCAGCTCGACGGCGTTTCGGCGCGCCCCACCGGAACGCGACCGTTCCGTCCGCGAGGGCGAAAAGGATAAACGCCGCAAGCCGGAACCGCGACTGCGCGGGTCTTCCCCGGTCGCGTAAGGTCACGCACACCTACTCCCGGCCGACCGTGGTGCATCCGTGATCCGATTCGACAACGTCTCCAAGTCCTATCCGAAGCAGAACCGCCCCGCGCTCCGGGATGTATCCCTGGAGATCGAGAAGGGGGAGTTCGTCTTCCTCGTCGGTTCGTCCGGCTCCGGAAAGTCGACTTTCCTGCGGCTGCTCCTTCGTGAGGAGCGCGCCAGCCAAGGCCAGGTGCACGTCCTCGGCAAGGACCTGGCCCGGCTCTCCAACTGGAAGGTGCCGCACATGCGGCGTCAGCTCGGCACCGTCTTCCAGGACTTCCGCCTCCTTCCCAACAAGACCGTCGCCGAGAACGTGGCCTTCGCCCAGGAGGTCATCGGCAAGCCGCGCGGCGAGATCCGCAAGGCCGTGCCGCAGGTGCTCGACCTGGTCGGACTCGGCGGCAAGGAGGACCGGATGCCGGGCGAGCTCTCCGGTGGTGAGCAGCAGCGCGTCGCCATCGCGCGGGCCTTCGTCAACCGCCCGATGCTGCTGATCGCCGACGAGCCCACCGGCAACCTCGACCCGCAGACCTCGGTCGGCATCATGAAGCTGCTCGACCGCATCAACAGGACAGGGACCACCGTCGTCATGGCGACCCACGACCAGAACATCGTCGACCAGATGCGCAAGCGCGTCATCGAGCTGGAGAAGGGCCGTCTCGTCCGCGACCAGGCCCGCGGCGTCTACGGTTACCAGCACTGAGCAGGTAGGGGACTCAACACACCATGCGCGCTCAGTTCGTGCTCTCCGAGATCGGCGTCGGTCTCCGGCGCAATCTCACGATGACGTTCGCCGTCATCGTCTCCGTGGCCCTCTCGCTCGCCCTGTTCGGCGGCGCGCTGCTCATGCGCGAGCAGGTCAGCACGATGAAGGACTACTGGTACGACAAGGTCAACGTCTCGATCTTCCTCTGCAACAAGGCCGACGCGGCCGCGGCGGCCAAGTGCGCCAAGGGTGCGGTCACGGCGCAGCAGAAGGAACAGATCGAGGCCGATCTGAAGAAGATGGACATCGTCGAGACCGTCATGCACGAGACGGCCGATGAGGCGTTCAAGCACTACAAGGAGCAGTACGGCGACACCGCCATCGCCTCCGTCGTGACGCCGGACCAGATGCAGGAGTCGTTCCGGGTCAAGCTCAAGGACCCGGAGAAGTACAAGGTGGTCGCCACCGCCTTCGCCGGCCGTGACGGCGTCGAGTCGGTGCAGGACCAGCGGAACATCCTGCAGAACCTCTTCGACCTGATGAACGGCATGAACATCGCCGCCCTCGGCGTCATGGGGCTGATGCTGGTCATCGCATTGATGCTGATCGTCAACACGGTCCGCGTCTCGGCCTTCAGCCGCCGCCGCGAGACCGGGATCATGCGGCTCGTCGGCGCGTCCAGCTTCTACATCCAGATGCCGTTCATCATGGAGGCCGCCTTCGCCGGACTCCTGGGTGGCGCGGTCGCCTGTGTGCTGCTGCTCGTCGGCCGGTACTTCCTCATCGACCACGGCATCGCGCTCGCGGACAAGATGCAGCTGGTCAACTTCATCGGCTGGGACGCCGTCCTCGCCAAGCTGCCGCTGGTGATCGCGATCGGGCTGCTGATGCCCGCCGTGGCCGCTTTCATCGCGCTGCGCAAGTACCTGAAGGTGTGAGAAGAGACCACTGAGGGTGAGTGGCGTCGTAGGGGCAAAGCCCGTGCGGCGCCATTGCCTTGTCCTAGAGTGGGCGCCATGCCGGCCGGCACCGACCATCTCTGTATCCGGCCCCGCGGAGTGTTCCGTGGGGCCGTTCTGACGTTGGTCTTCGCCGGGGTCCTGGCCACCGCCGCCGCCACCGGCTCGCTGCCCCGGCAGGAGCCCGCCGCCGGGCGCGCGGAGGCGACCCTGCGCACGGGGGAGGGGGCACGTGACTCCGCGACGGTCGACAGCGCCGCCCTGAACCGGGCCGCCGCCGACGCGATGGCGGACGGCAAGTCGGGCAAGCAGGCGGCCGAGGAGTTCGTCAGCCGCAGTGGAGACCGCTGGGGCGCGGTGTACGACAAGCGGGAGTACGCCGAGTTCGAGCAGGCCCTCGACGGCACCTACACCGGCGTGGGGCTCTCCGCCGGCCGGGCCGCCGACGGCAGGGTCCGGGTGACCCGGGTGCAGAGCGGCGGCCCCGCCGCACGGGCCGGACTCCGGGCCGACGACCGGCTCGTCTCCGTCGACGGCCGCCCGGTCGACGGCCTCTCGGTCTCCGAGGTCGTCGCCCTCCTGCGCGGCGACGGCGTACTCGGCTCCACCGTGGCCCTCCGGGTCGAGCGCGGCCGCGCCGCCTGGACCGAGACCCTGCACCGGGCCCGGCTCGCCACGGACCCGGTCTCCGTCCGCCGTCTCGACGACGGGACCCTGCTGATCCGCGTCGCCGCCTTCACCAAGGGCGCGGGCACGCGCGTGCGGGACGCGGTACGGGCCGCCCCCGCCGGCTCCGGAGTCCTCCTGGACCTGCGGGGCAACGCCGGCGGCCTGGTCGCGGAGGCCGCCACGGCGGCCTCCGCCTTCCTCGACGGCGGTCTGGTCGCCACGTACGACGTGGAGGGCGAACAGCGCGCCGTGTACGCGGAGGGCGGCGGCGACACCGGCAGGCCCCTGGTCGCACTGATCGACGGCGGCACGATGAGCGCGGCCGAGCTGCTCACCGGCGCCCTCCAGGACCGGGGCCGGGCCGTCACGGTCGGCTCGCGCACCTTCGGCAAGGGTTCGGTCCAGATGCCGAGCACCCTGCCGGACGGCTCCGTCGCCGAGCTGACCGTCGGCCACTACCGCACCCCGGCCGGGCACGCCGTGGACGGCCGGGGCATCACCCCCGACCTGACCGCCGGGGAACGGGCGGAAGAACGGGCGAAGACGGTATTGAGTGGCCTCGGAGGGGGCTCGTAGTGCGAAAATGAGCGCACTATGGCAAAGGGACTCGTGAACGTGCAGGGCAAGCCTGCGAAGAAGAACCAGGACAAGGCGCCCGAGCGCAAGATCATCGCGCAGAACAAGAAGGCGCGCCACGACTACCACATCGTCGACACGTACGAGTGCGGTGTGGTGCTCATGGGCACCGAGGTGAAGTCGCTGCGGATGGGCCGCGCCTCGCTGGTCGACGGCTTCGTGCAGATCGACAACCATGAGGCGTGGCTCCACAACATCCATGTGCCCGAGTACATGCAGGGCAGCTGGACCAACCACTCGGCGAAGCGGAAGCGCAAGCTGCTGCTGCACCGCGAGGAGATCGACAAGCTGGAGTCGAAGTCGCAGGAGACGGGTCACACGATCGTGCCCCTCGCGCTGTACTTCCTGAACGGCCGGGTCAAGGTCGAGATCGCGCTCGCCAAGGGCAAGAAGGAGTTCGACAAGCGTCAGACCCTGCGCGAGAAGCAGGACACCCGCGAGACGAACCGGGCCATCGCGGCGGCCAAGCGCAAGCAGCGGGCGGCCCAGGCCGCCTAGCCACCACGGCGCTGCCCGGCAGGGCGGCGCGGTCGCGGGTAATACGCTGGCGACAGCGCCCGTCGGTCACGTACGATGGGCCGTGCCTGCCCCGCAGGGGGTGCGCACTTTGAAAAATCAACATGGGGATGATCGGTTTCGACAGCGGATACCGATGCAGGGGAAGCGTGTCGAGGAAGCGGCAATGATCTCGTTAACCATATGTCGCAACCAATAATCGCCAACTCCAAGAGCGATAACTCCCGCTTCGCCCTCGCTGCCTAATTTTAGGTAACGACAAGAAGCCTCTGTGAGGAGCGTCAGCCCGGGGGTGGTCCCGACCCGGATCCTGGCGTCATTTAGGGATCTAAACTTCTCACCCCGGTCACGGGGGTGAGAAGGAAATCAAACAGTGACTGAGCCCGTCGGAGACTTGTCCGTGTGATCTCCGGGGCTGAGAAACTCGTAGCGGACTGCGCACGGAGAAGCCCTGTTTCCGTACCGTTGGACGCGGGTTCGATTCCCGCCATCTCCACCGAGCGTCCGGGAGGCCTGGCCCCTCGGACACCTCATCCCATGTGGGCGAAGGCCCGGCAGTCATCAGACTGCCGGGCCTTCGTCATGCCCGGGCGCCCACCCTGGTCGCCGCGCAGAGGGCGAGGGCCAGGGCCGCCGCTGTGGCCGGGACCAGGAAGCCGAAGGAGGCGAAGGGGGCGTGGTCGGCGGCCCAGCCGCCGGTGGCGGAGCCGGCCGCGATGCCGCCGAGGAGGGCGGTCACGGCCAGCGTCATGCCCTCGTTGAGCTGGGACGCCGGCGTCAGGCGTTGCACCAGGCCCATGCCCGTCACCATCGTCGGAGCCGTCGCCATGCCCGCGAGCAGCAGCCCGCCGGCGAGGGCGAGCAGCGAGCCGGTCGAGGCGGCCAGCAGCGGCATCGTCATGAGGACGGCCATCGCGGCCAGGCAGGTGCGGAGCCGGACCGTGCGGTGGGCGCGGCCGTAGAGGAGGCCGGCCGCGAACGAGCCCGCGGCCTGGAGGGCCAGCACCGGACCGGCGACGGGGCCGTCCACGTACGCCACGGTCACCACCTCCATGGAGCCGAAGACCGCGCCGGTGGCGAGGAAGACCGCGAGGAGCGGGGCCATGCCGGGGACCCGCAGCGGGGAGCCCGTGGCGGTACGGGGGGAGACCGGCGGCTCGGTGGAGCGCTGGGCGGCGAAGATCAGGACGCCGGTGAGGAACAGGGCGGCGCCGACGAGGGTGCCGGCCTCGGGGAAGAGCGTCGAGCAGAGCAGCGCGGCGACGACCGGGCCGAGCATGAAGCAGAGCTCGTCGGTGGCCTGCTCGAAGGCGTTCGCGGTGTGCAGGGCGTCCCGGTCGCCCTTGAGGAGATGGGCCCAGCGGGCCCGGGACATGCCGCCCGTGTTGGGGGAGGTGGCGGTGAGCGCGGTGGTGGCGAACAGGGCCCAGACGGGGGCCTTCTCATGGACGCAGAGCAGCAGGACCAGATGGCCGAGGACCGCGTACGCGGTGGCGGGGACCGCGATCCGCGCCTGGCCGTACCGGTCGACGAGCCGGGCGATCCAGGGGGCGGTGAGGGCGCCGGCGGCCATGCCGGTCGCGGTCACACCGCCCGCGAGGGCGTACGAGTCGTAGGCCGCCGCGATCATGATCACGGCGCTGACGCCGAACATGCCCATGGGGAGCCGGGCGATCAGATTGCCGACGGTGAAGGCGCGGGTGCCGGGGAGCGTGAAGAGGCGGAGGTAGGGGTTGCGGGGGGTGTGCGGGGTGTGGGCGGGGCTGCTGGGGACGGCGGTGTGCCGGTCGCGGTAGCGGGGGGCGAGGGTGGGGCCCGCCGGGGTGAGGGTGAGGTCCGGTTGCGGCATGGATCAAGGCTCGCCGGAGGGGGGCGGGTGGGTCCAACACCTGTTCGGTGGCCATTCACGCAGCTGTGTTGTTAAATGCGGCGGTGCGCTTCTCAGTACCTTCCCCCATGCCGGCGGCCGTCGCGCCGCGCGACATCGACCCCCGTCTCCTGCGCGCCTTCACCGCCGTCGCCGAGGAGCTTCACTTCACTCGCGCCGCAGCCCGCCTCTACGTCGCCCAGCAGGCCCTCAGCCGTGACATCCGGCGCCTGGAGCGCGAGCTGGGCGTCGAGCTCTTCGTACGGACCACCCGGCAGGTGTCCCTCACGCCCGACGGTGAGCGCCTCCTGCCGTACGCGCTCCGGGTGTTGGCCGCCCACGACGAGCTGACCGAGGCTTTCCGGGCCGCGCCCCGGCCCCTCCTCGTCGACCTCAACAGCCCCGGCCTCGCCCCCGAGGAGGTCCTGCGCCGGGCCCGTGAACTCGCCCCGGACCACGAGCTGATGGCCCGCTACGAGAGCGGACTCACCGGCGCCGTACGGGAGATGCTCGCCGGACGGCTCGACACCTCCTTCGGCCGGTACGGCGGCCTCGACGCCGGGCTGCGGGCGCGGCTCGACTCCCAGTTCGTGCGGTACGAGCGGATGGCCGTGCTCCTCCCCGACGACCACCCGCTCGCCGCCCTGCCCGAGGTGCCGCTCGCCGCTCTCGCCGGGGAACGGATCTACGCGGGCGCGGGGAACGACCGGACACCCGAGTGGACCGACCTCGCCGCCCGGCTCTTCGCCGGGCGCGGCATCGAGATCGCGCCACCCGCGCCGCTCGCCGTCGGCAAGGAGGAGTTCCGCCGCATCATGGCCAAGCACCGCAACCCGGTGCTCGCCGTCGTCGACTTCCCGCCCATGCCGGGTTCTGTGCTGCGGCCGCTCGTCGACCCCGTACCCCTGTCACCCGTGAGCCTCGTGTGGCGCAAGGGGCTGCGCCATCCCGCTCTGGACGCGCTGCGGACCGCGGCCGCCGAGATCGGCGCCAGGGAGGGCTGGCACCACCGTCCGGCCGGGTCCTGGCTGCCGGAGGGGGAGCCGGGGCTGCCGGGCGCCTGAGGGCGGCTGCCCGGGGCGGCACGCATCGGGACCCGGTCACGTCCACCGGTAGGACCCGGCGCTGTGAGCCCGGCTCCAGCGCCCCGGAGGGGAACCGAGCCTTAAAAAAGGGGGCGCTCACAGGGGCCTCGCGCTCCGGGTGAGAGCAAGGTTCCGCTGACGTCACCTCGCGGCACCGGGCCGAAACGCGGCCTCCCTAGCGTCGGGGACAGGTGGACCGGGGCTGTGGACGCCCCAGGACCCGACACCCGCGGAGGTACGACATGGGCGGCCGGTGGATCGAACGGTGGGAGCCGGAGGACGAGACCTTCTGGCGCGAGACGGGGGAGCGGATCGCACGACGGAACCTGCTCTACTCCGTCATCTCCGAGCACATCGGCTTCTCCATCTGGAGCCTGTGGTCGGTCATGGTGCTCTTCATGGGGCCGCAGTACGGCGTCGACCCGGCCGGCAAGTTCTTCCTGATCGCGACCGCGACCTTCGTCGGCGCGCTGATCCGCATCCCGTACACCTTCGCCGTCGCCCGCTTCGGCGGCCGTAACTGGACGGTCTTCAGCGCCCTGCTGCTCCTGCTGCCCACCGGCTTCGCCTTCGCGGTGATGGAGCCCGGGACCTCGTACACGACCTTCGTCCTGGTGGCGGCGCTCACCGGCGTCGGCGGCGGCAACTTCGCCTCCTCCATGACCAACATCAACGCCTTCTTCCCGCTCCGGAAGAAGGGCTGGGCGCTCGGGCTCAACGCGGGCGGCGGCAACATCGGCGTCCCCGTCGTCCAGCTCGTCGGCCTGCTCGTCATCGGCACGGCGGGCGCCATGCACCCGAGGATCGTGCTCGGCGTCTACCTGCCGCTGATCATCATCGCCGCCGTCTGCGCCGCGCTCTTCATGGACAACCTCGCCCCCGTGAAGAACGACACCGGGGCCGCGAAGGAGGCCGTCCGGGCCCGCCACACCTGGATCATGGCCTTCCTGTACATCGGCACCTTCGGCTCCTTCATCGGCTACAGCTTCGCGTTCGGCCTCGTGCTCCAGACCCAGTTCGGCCGCACCCCGCTCCAGGCCGCCTCGCTCACCTTCATCGGCCCGCTGCTCGGCTCCCTCATCCGGCCCGTCGGCGGCTCCCTCGCCGACCGGCACGGCGGCGCCCGCATCACCCTGGGGACCTTCGCCGCGATGGCCGCCGCGACCGGTGTGGTCATCTACGCCTCCGTGATCGAGTCCCTCACCGTGTTCCTCGTCGGCTTCATCGGCCTCTTCGTCCTCAGCGGCCTCGGCAACGGCTCCACGTACAAGATGATCCCGGCGATCTTCCTCGCCCAGGGGCACCGCAAGGGCCTCGCCGGAGAGGCCGCCGAGGCCTACGGGCGGCGCCTCTCCGGGGCCGCGATGGGCCTCATCGGCGCGGTCGGGGCGCTCGGCGGCCTCGGCATCAACCTCGCGTTCCGGCAGTCCTTCCAGACCTCCGGCACCGGCACGGCCGCCTTCGTCGCCTTCCTGGCCTTCTACGCGGCCTGCATGGTCGTCACCTGGGCGGTATACCTTCGAGCTCCGGCCACGGTCCCCTCCACGGTCCCGGAGCACGCCGGGGACGTCACCGAGCCGGAGACCCGGCCCGGCTACGCGAAGGTGTGATGTCAGGTGCCCGGCGCGGACCGTAACGACCAGGAAATACGGGCGAACCGAGACCGTCACGCGTCCCCGTCAGGCTCTGACCCCATGGACGAGCAGCAAGAACACGGCCCCGCCGCCGGGCCCCTCGCCGGCTTCACGGTCGGCGTCACCGCGGCGCGACGCGCGGACGAACTCATCGCGCTGCTGCGCCGGCGCGGCGCGGCCGTCGTCCACGGCCCCGCCCTGCGGATCGTGCCCCTGGCGGACGACACCGAACTCCTGGCCGCCACCAAGGAACTCATCGGTCACGCCCCGGACGTCGTCATCGCCACGACGGCGATCGGCTTCCGGGGCTGGGTCGAGGCGGCCGAGGGCTGGGGCTGCGGGGAGGAGCTCCTCGCCGTCCTGCGGGACGTCGAGCTCCTCGCCCGGGGACCCAAGGTCAAGGGAGCCGTACGGGCCGCCGGACTCACCGAGTCCTGGTCGCCCGGATCGGAGTCCATGGCCGAGGTCCTCGACCGGCTCCTCGGCGAGGGCGTCGCGGGCCGCCGGATCGCGATCCAGCTGCACGGGGAGCCGCTGCCCGGCTTCGTGGAGTCGCTCACAGCCGGGGGCGCGGAGGTCGTCGGCGTCCCCGTCTACCGCTGGATGCCGCCGGAGGACAGCGGGCCGCTCGACCGGCTCCTCGACGGCGTCCTGTCCGGGGGCCTGGACGCGGTCACCTTCACCAGCGCGCCCGCCGCGGTGTCGCTGCTGTCGCGGGCCGAGGAGAAGGGCGTACGGGCCGAGCTCGTCGCCGCGCTGAGGCACGACGTCCTCGCGGTGTGCGTGGGGCCCGTGACGGCGCTTCCGCTCCAGGCCGAGGGCATCGACACGTACCAGCCGGAGCGGTTCCGGCTCGGACCACTCGTCCAGCTCCTCTGCAAGGAGCTGCCGGCCCGCTCACGGGTCCTGCCCGTGGCGGGCCACCAGGTGGAGGTCCGCGGGCACGCCGTCCTCGTCGACGGCCTCCTGCGGCCCGTCCCGCCGGCCGGCATGGCCCTCCTCGGGCTCCTCGCCCGCCGCCCCGGCTGGGTGGTCTCGCGCGCCGACCTGCTGCGCGCGCTGCCGGGCGCGGGGCGGGACGAGCACGCGGTGGAGACGGCGATGGCGCGCCTGCGGGCGGCCCTGGGCACGCCGAAGCTGATCCAGACGGTGGTGAAGCGGGGGTACCGGTTGGCGCTGGACGCGGCGGCGGACGCGAAATACGACGACTAGGCCGCGCCGCCGCCCGCACCCACCGCCGTGTGGGCAATCGTCCCGCGGGGCGGGACGGGTGGGCACACGGGACGGCGCCCTCTGGCGGCGCCTCCGCCCTTTGTGCCTGGGCCCGCACCACCAGCGCAGCGCGCACCCGGTGCGGGTTCAGGCGCGGAAGCCTAGGCCCGGCAAGGGGCGCCGTCCGTTGTGCCCACCCGTTCCGCCCCTGGGGGTCCCCTGGACGAAGTCCTTGGGGGAGGAACGAATGCCCACAACGAGGGCGGGCGGGTGGGCTCCGGCCTGGGCGCAGGCCCACAACGTGGGGGTGCGGGGGTGGGCTGCGTTCGGGTGGGCCGCGACGGCGCGTGGGGGTGGCTGGTGGTTGTTGGGGGTCGGACGGGGAGCTCGCCTGACACGGTGCCTTCCGGTGGCGTACGCTCGACGGCTGCCCAGTGCACGTCAGAAGGGGGCCTTAGGTGGCCGCGCAGGAAGCCGTGGACACGGTCAGAGACCGTGAGATCGGTGTCGAGCAGGAACATCTGGATCACGTCTACCGCCGACTGGAGGAGAAGATCCACGAGGCGGAGTTCCTGATGAACGACGCCGCCCAGCGGGGCCAGGTCGGCACGCCCGGCGCCCTCGCCGAGCGCGACGCCCAGGTCTTCCGGGCCGGCATCCACCTCAACCGGCTCAACAACGAGTTCGAGGACTTCCTCTTCGGCCGGATCGATCTGCTGGAGGGGAAGGACGGGAAGAAGGGGCCCGACGGGGCCTACACCTCCGTCGAGCCCGCCGAGGACGCCGTACGGCCCGACAACACCGCCGAGATCGGCGAGACCCTCCACATCGGCCGGATCGGCGTCCTCGACTCCGACTACGCGCCGCTGGTCATCGACTGGCGCGCACCAGCCGCCGCGCCCTTCTACCGGTCCACGCCGGTCGAGCCGGGCCGGGTCGTACGGCGCAGGGTCATCCGTTCCAAGGGCCGCCAGGTCCTCGGCGTCGAGGACGACCTGATGCGTCCCGAGCTCCGGGCCACCCTGGACGGCCGCGAGCTGCCCGTCATCGGCGACGGCGCCCTGATGGCCGCCCTCGGCCAGGCCCGCAGCCACACGATGCGGGACATCGTCTCCTCCATCCAGGCGGAGCAGGACCTCGTCATCCGCGCGCCCGCCGCCTCCGTCACGTACGTCGAGGGCGGGCCCGGGACGGGGAAGACGGCCGTGGCCCTGCACCGGGCCGCGTACCTGCTCTACCAGGACCGGCGGCGGTACGCGGGCGGCATCCTGATCGTCTCGCCGACCCCGCTCCTCGTCTCGTACACCGAGGGCGTCCTGCCCTCCCTGGGCGAGGAGGGGCAGGTCGCGATCAGGGCCGTCGGCAGTCTCGTCGACGGCGCCGAGGCCACCGCCTACGACGATCCGGCCGTCGCCCGGATCAAGGGCTCCTCGCGGATGCTCCACGTGCTCCGCAAGGCCGCCCGTGGCGCCCTGGAGACCCCCGCGCCGAAGGTCCAGCTCGAACTGGGGGAGGAGGAGGCCTCAACTCCCGCCGGCACTCCGACGCGGCTCCGCGTCGTCGCCTTCGGCCGCCGTCTCGAGCTGGAGGCCGACGAACTGCGGCGCATCCGGCACAACGTCCTCGGCGGCACCACCCCCGTCAACCTGCTGCGCCCGCGCGCCCGCCGTCTGCTCCTGGACGCGCTGTACGCCAAGTCGGGCGCGGTCGGCCGGCACAGCGACCCCGAGCTCGCCGCCGAACTGCGCTCCTCCTTCGACGAGGACGTGTCGACGGAGGACTCGTTCCTCGGGTTCCTCGACGCCTGGTGGCCCGAACTCACCCCCCGCCGGGTCCTCGAGGCGATGGCCGACGAGCGCCGGCTGGGCCGCTGGGCCCGCCGCATCCTCAACCCGGGCGAGGTCCGGCGGCTCGCCCGTTCGCTGCGCCGCACGGAGCTGTCCGTTCACGACGTGGCGCTCCTCGACGAGTTGCACACCCTGGTCGGGGCCCCCGCCCGGCCCCGGAAGAAGCGCGAGTACGACCCGCTCGACCAGCTCACGGGCCTGGAAGAGCTCATGCCCGTACGGGAGGAGACCCAGCGCGAGCGGGCCGAGCGGCTCGCCGCGGAGCGCACCGAGTACGCGCACGTGATCGTCGACGAGGCGCAGGACCTCACGCCCATGCAGTGGCGGATGGTCGGGCGGCGCGGCCGGCACGCCACCTGGACGGTCGTCGGCGACCCGGCGCAGTCGTCCTGGTCGGACCCGGACGAGGCGGCGGCGGCCCGCGACGAGGCCCTCGGGTCCCGGCCGCGGCGCCGTTTCGAGCTGACCGTGAACTACCGGAACCCGGCCGAGATCGCCGAGCTCGCGGCCAAGGTGCTCGCCCTCGCCATGCCGGGCAAGGAGTCGCCGCGCGCGGTCCGCTCGACGGGCGTCGAGCCCCGTTTCGTACCGGTACGGGAGACGGCGGGGAAGCCCGACCTGGCCGAAACTGTTCGGTCCGAGGCACGGCTGCTCCTGGAGCGGGTCGAGGGCACCGTCGGTGTCGTCGTCGCCATGAACCGGCGTCAGGAGGCGGCCCGCTGGCTGGCCGAGCTGGGCGACCGGGTCGTGGCGCTCGGCTCCCTGGAGGCGAAGGGCCTGGAGTACGACGCCACGGTCGTCGTCTCGCCCGCGGAGATCGCGGACGAGTCCCCGGCCGGTCTGCGGGTCCTCTACGTGGCCCTCACCCGGGCGACGCAGCAGCTCACGGTGGTCGCGGCGGCGGCCGACATGCCGGACGAGGCGGGGGTCCCGGATCTGCTGAGGGACTGATCCCGAGGAGGGCCCCGGGGAGCGGGAGACGCCGATTTCAGGTCAACCTGTGGCGCTGGAATCACCGACCAGGGTGGTTTGTTAGCCTTGTCGTGGCACCGGCTCGATCCAAGCCCCCGGGCCCAACCTTCGTCCCTCAGAGGGACCACTTGCCGCGAGGCGAGCATGGCGGGTCGGTGCCACTTAGACGTACATACGAAGTTGAGGCCCCAGGTCACCTCAGGTGACGGGGGCCTCTTCTGCTTCTCCGGCATCTCTCGTATGGTGGAAACTACTTTCCGAAAACAAAATGACCGCATTACCTGCTACCGACAGGTAGGTGCGACCATCGGAGGGCGCCGCCGGGCAACCAGCCGGGGCGGCGTAGCAACGAAGCTCAGGGAAAGCAGAGGAACTCGGCCATGGCAACGGCGCCCAGCGTCTCGTACTCGATGACGGTCCGGCTGGAGGTTCCCGCGAGCGGAACCGCGGTCTCCCAGCTCACCACGGCGGTGGAGTCCCACGGCGGATCCGTCACCGGCCTCGACGTGACCGCCTCCGGCCACGAGAAGCTCCGTATCGACGTCACCATCGCCGCGACCTCCACCGCGCACGCCGACGAGATCGTCGAGCAGCTGCGCACCATCGAGGGCGTCGTCCTCGGCAAGGTCTCGGACCGTACGTTCCTGATGCACCTCGGCGGCAAGATCGAGATGGCGTCCAAGCACCCCATCCGCAACCGTGACGACCTCTCCATGATCTACACCCCGGGTGTCGCCCGGGTGTGCATGGCGATCGCCGAGAACCCCGAGGACGCCCGCCGCCTCACCATCAAGCGCAACACCGTCGCGGTCGTCACCGACGGCTCCGCCGTCCTCGGCCTCGGCAACATCGGCCCGATGGCCGCCATGCCGGTCATGGAGGGCAAGGCCGCCCTGTTCAAGCGCTTCGCCGACATCGACGCCTGGCCGCTCTGCCTCGACACGCAGGACACCGACGAGATCGTGGCGATCGTCAAGGCGATCGCCCCCGGCTTCGCGGGCATCAACCTGGAGGACATCTCCGCGCCGCGCTGCTTCGAGATCGAGGCCCGGCTGCGCGAGGCCCTCGACATCCCCGTCTTCCACGACGACCAGCACGGCACGGCCATCGTCGTCCTCGCCGCCCTGACCAACGCGCTCCGCGTGGTCAACAAGGGCATCGGCGACGTACGGGTCGTCATGTCCGGTGCCGGCGCGGCCGGTACGGCCATCCTCAAGCTGCTGATCGCGGCGGGCGTGAAGCACGCCGTCGTCGCCGACATCCAGGGCGTCGTGCACGCGGGCCGCGAGGACCTCGTGGACGCCCCGGCCGACTCGCCGCTGCGCTGGATCGCCGACAACACCAACCCCGAGGGCGTCACCGGCACCCTCAAGCAGGCCGTGGTCGGCGCGGACGTCTTCATCGGCGTCTCGGCCCCGAACCTGCTGGGCGCGGACGACGTCGCCGCGATGGCGGAGGGCGCGATCGTCTTCGCACTCGCGAACCCCGACCCGGAGGTCGACCCGGCCGCCGCGCGCCTGACGGCCGCCGTCGTCGCCACCGGCCGCTCGGACTTCCCGAACCAGATCAACAACGTGCTGGTCTTCCCGGGTGTCTTCCGCGGTCTCCTCGACGCCCAGTCCCGTACCGTCAACACGGAGATGATGCTGGCGGCGGCCACCGCCCTCGCCGACGTCGTCACCGAGGACGAGCTGAACCCGAACTACATCATCCCGTCGGTCTTCAACGACAAGGTCGCGGGCGCGGTCGCCGGAGCCGTGCGCAACGCGGCGAAGGCGGCGGCCGGCGGCCCGGCGGCGACCGGCCGCTGACGGCGCGTCGCGATTCGCGGAGCCGTAAACCCGCCTTTAGGGTGGCTTTTCGGCTCCGCATGGTTTTCGCGGAGTCGACAGAACGTCACCACCACGGGGCGCTGGCGCTTTTCGTGTGACCCCAGGGGGTGCCGGATTGGCGTTCCCGCCGCTGGTGGGGGCAGGATGCGTGTTTGGGCGCGAGGGTCTGTCATTAGACCCGGGTCCGGGGACTGTCCGAAGGCCCTGGCAGCATCGGCTTCGCTGTACCCAATCACGCGGCTTCCGCCGCGTGGCACGCCTCACAGGCAAGAAGAACACGGGAGTAACAACATGAACCGCAGTGAGCTGGTGGCCGCCCTGGCCGACCGCGCCGAGGTGACCCGCAAGGACGCCGACGCCGTGCTGGCCGCTCTCGCCGAGACCGTCGGTGAGGTCGTCGCCAAGGGCGACGAGAAGGTCACCATCCCCGGCTTCCTGACCTTCGAGCGCACCCACCGTGCCGCTCGCACCGCTCGTAACCCGCAGACCGGCGACCCGATCGACATCCCGGCCGGCTACAGCGTGAAGGTCTCCGCGGGCTCGAAGCTCAAGGAAGCCGCCAAGGGCAAGTAAGGCCGACAAGGCCGCGTAAGGCAGCCTGGAGGCACAGAAAGGGCGGCCACCCTGTCAGGGGGTGGCCGCCCTTTCGTTCGCCCGTGTGCGGGCCCCTCAGGGCCCGCACACGGGCTACGCCGTCACGGGCGTCACACCAGCGCGCTGCCGGGGAGCTCGACCTTGGCGCCGAGCTCGACGAGCTTCTCCATGAAGTTCTCGTAGCCGCGGTTGATCAGCTCGATGCCGTGCACCCGGGAGGTGCCCTGCGCCGCGAGCGCCGCGATCAGGTACGAGAAGCCGCCGCGCAGGTCGGGGATGACCAGATCGGCGCCCTGGAGCTTCGTCGGGCCGGACACGACCGCCGAGTGCAGGAAGTTCCGCTGGCCGAAGCGGCAGTCGGAGCCGCCGAGGCACTCGCGGTACAGCTGGATGTGTGCGCCCATCTGGTTGAGCGCGGAGGTGAAGCCGAGCCGGGACTCGTACACCGTCTCGTGGACGATGGAGAGGCCGGAGGCCTGCGTCAGGGCCACCACCAGCGGCTGCTGCCAGTCCGTCTGGAAGCCGGGGTGCACGTCCGTCTCCAGGTGGATCGCGTTGAGCGAGCCGCCCGGGTGCCAGAAGCGGATGCCCTCGTCGTCGATCTCGAAGGCGCCACCCACCTTCCGGTAGGTGTTGAGGAAGGTCATCATCGAGCGCTGCTGGGCGCCGCGCACGTAGATGTTGCCCTCGGTCGCCAGCGCCGCGGACGCCCAGGAGGCCGCCTCCAGGCGGTCCGGGAGCGCCCGGTGGGTGTAGCCGTCGAGGCGGTCGACACCGGTGATCCGGATGGTCCGGTCGGTGTCCATGGAGATGATCGCGCCCATCTTCTGCAGCACGCAGATGAGGTCCTCGATCTCGGGCTCCACGGCGGCGTTCGACAGCTCGGTGACGCCCTCGGCGAGCACCGCCGTCAGCAGCACCTGCTCGGTCGAACCGACCGAGGGGTACGGCAGCCGGATCTTGCAACCGCGAAGACGCTGCGGGGCCTCCAGGTACTGCCCGTCCGCCCGCTTCTCGATGGTGGCGCCGAACTGGCGCAGCACGTCGAAGTGGAAGTCGATGGGCCGGCCGCCGATGTCGCAGCCGCCCAGGCCCGGGATGAAGGCGTGGCCGAGGCGGTGCAGCAGCGGGCCGCAGAAGAGGATCGGGATGCGCGACGAGCCGGCGTGGGCATCGATGTCAGCGACGTTCGCGGACTCGACGTGCGTCGGGTCGAGGACGAGCTCGCCGGGCTCCTCACCCGGACGGACCGTCACGCCGTGCAGCTGGAGCAGTCCGCGGACGACGCGGACGTCACGGATGTCGGGAACGTTGCGCAGGCGGCTCGGGCCGCTGCCGAGCAGGGCGGCGACCATCGCCTTGGGCACGAGGTTCTTCGCGCCGCGGACGCGGATCTCGCCCTCCAGCGGGGTTCCGCCATGGACGAGCAGTACATCATGGCTGTCTGTGCCGGTCATGAATCTCGCGTTCCGGTGGGGGTCCCCCCCGCGCAGCTAGGGGGAGGTCGGTCGGGTGGCCAGTGAAAAGGGTAAGGGGCCATGAGACCTCTCTTGGGTGCGCCGGGGGGCCTGTCAGATGTAATGAATTCGGCACAACACCCTCTGTTCCCGTGATCTTGCGGAGCGTCACCGTCCGCTTGTGTCGCCCAAGCGCCGGTACGGGCCCGCCCCCTCCCCTCTGAACTGCGACGGTCGGCGAGTTCCGGACATCGCGTCCCTCCGTACCCTCCGAGACCCCCCGCGAACGCCGAAGATGCGAGATCATGTGTCGCATGACCGAGGTGTCCTCGCTCACAGGACGGCTGCTCGTCGCCACCCCCGCCCTCGCGGACCCGAATTTCGACCGCGCGGTGGTGCTGTTGCTCGACCACGACGACGAGGGCTCGCTCGGCGTGGTCCTCAACCGGCCGACGCCGGTGACCGTCGGCGACATCCTCGCCCCCTGGGCCGGTCTCGCCGGCGAACCGGGTGTCGTCTTCCAGGGCGGCCCCGTCTCCCTCGACGCCGCCCTCGGCGTCGCCGTGATCCCCGGCGACGAGGGGCCGCTCGGCTGGCGGCGGGTGTACGGGGCGATCGGTCTGGTCGACCTGGAGACCCCGCCCGAGCTGCTCGGACCGGCCCTCGGCTCGCTGCGGATCTTCGCCGGGTACGCGGGCTGGGGCCCCGGCCAGCTGGAGACCGAGCTGGGCGACGGAGCCTGGTACGTGGTCGAGTCGGAGCCCGGCGACGTCTCCTCGCCGCAGCCCGAGACCCTCTGGCGGCAGGTGCTCCGGCGGCAGCGCGGCGAGCTCGCGATGATCGCGACGTACCCGGACGATCCCTCCCTCAACTGAGGGCCCCGGCTTTCAGTACCCTTGGCGGTTATGAGCACTCTCGAGCCCGAGCGCGGGGCAGGTACGGGAACCCTCGTCGAGCCGACGCCGCAGGTGTCCCACGGTGACGGCGACCACGAGCGCTACGCCCATTACGTCCAGAAGGACAAGATCATGGCGAGCGCCCTCGACGGTACGCCCGTCGTGGCGCTGTGCGGAAAGGTCTGGGTGCCGGGGCGCGACCCCAAGAAGTACCCGGTCTGTCCGATGTGCAAGGAGATCTACGAGTCCATGGGCGCCGGCGGTGGCGACAAGGACAAGGGCGGCAAGGACAAGAAGTAGCGGTGTCCTGACCGCGGTGTCCTGACCTCTCGGAACGTCGGGGACGGCCCCCGTCACACGTACTTCGGTACGGGTGACGGGGGCCGTTTCGCGTTTTCAGGTGGTCGAGACCTCTTGTCCGGTCGGTGGAGGCGCGCCTAACCTCACGCGTGTTGTGCAGCGCGAAACGATCGTTGCACATGTTGCAACGCACGCACTTGGAGGGGAACCGCAATGAAACTTCCTGCCGGCGTCACCGCCCGTGTCACCGCCCCGGCCGCCGCACTCCTGCTGGCCGGCCTCACCGTCACCGCCTGCGCGCCCCAGACGTCCGACGGCAAGGCCACGACGGACGAGAAGACCGGCACCCTGCGGGTCTGGCTCTTCCAGGAGGTCGGCAACAAACCCAAGGAACAGGTCGTCGCGCAGGCCGTCGCCGCCTTCGAGAAGCAGCACCAGGGCGCGAAGGTCGAGGTCGAGTACATACCCGTGGAGACCCGCGCCCAGCGCGTCAAGGCCGCCTTCAACGACCCCAAGTCCGCCCCCGACCTCATCGAGTACGGCAACACCGACACCGCCGGATACGTCAAGGACGGCGGACTCGCCGACATCAGCACCGAGTTCGGCGCCTGGGACGAGGCCAAGGACACCGACCCCACAGCCAGGCAGTCCGTCACCGTCGGCGGAAAGGTCTACGGCGCCCCGCTGTTCGTCGGCGTCCGCGCCCTCTACTACCGCACCGACGTGTTCGAGGAACTCGGCCTCACCGCCCCCAAGAGCCAGGCCGAACTCGTCGCCACCGCCAAGAAGATCCGCAAGGCCGAACCCGAGCTGTACGGCATCGCCGTCGGCGGCGCCTACACCTACGGCGCCATGCCCTTCGTCTGGGCGGCCGGCGGCGAACTCGCCACCGCGAACGGCGCCACGTACAAGGCCGCCGTCAACAGCGAGGCCGCCCTCAAGGGCATCAGCACCTACACCTCGCTCTTCGGCGACGACAACTGCCCCGCGGCCAAGTGCGCCCAGATGGGCGGCAACGCCACCGTCACCGCCTTCGCCTCCGGCAAGGCCGCCATGGCCATCGGCGGCGACTTCAGCCACGCCGCCGTCGAGGCCGGCACCGTGAAGGGCAAGTACGCCGTCGTCCCGCTGCCCGGCACCACCCCCGGCTCCATCGCCCCGGCCTTCGCCGGCGGCAACAACATCGGCGTCCTCAAGAGCACCTCGCACCGCAGCCTCGCCGTCGACCTCCTCAAGTCCCTCACCGGCAAGGAGACCCAGGGCAAGCTCTTCGACGCGATGGGCTTCCTCCCCACGTACACCGACGTCCGGACCGCCGCCGCCCAGCGAAAGCCCTTCGTGAAGCCCTTCATCGACACCCTCGGCGCCGGCACCAAGTTCGTCCCGGCGTCCCCCGGCTGGGGCCGGATCGACGCCTCGCTCGTGCTGCCCACGATGTTCCAGGAGGTCGTCAGCGGCCGTAAGGACGTCAAGGCGGCGGCCGACGACGCCGCGAAGAAGATGGACGCGGCCTTCGCGCCGGCGGGCTGAGCCGCATGACGACCCAGCTCACCGTCACCGGGAAGCGGCCCGGCGCGACCGCGCCCCCGGCCGCCCGGCCGGCCCGCCGCGGCGGCCCCAGGGGCCACCGCCCCTGGACCCCCTGGCTGTACCTGCTGCCCGCCCTCGCCGTCCTCGGCGGACTCCTCGTCTACCCCGTCTACCAGCTCGGCCTGATCTCCTTCCTGGAGTACACCCAGGCCCAGGTCAGCGGCGGCGAACCCACCTCCTTCAAGGGCTTCGGCAACTACACGACCCTCTTCGCCGACCCCCAGTTCTGGCAGGTCCTCCTCGCCACCGTCCTCTTCGCCGCCGCCTGCGTCGTCACCACGCTCGCCGCCGGCTGCGCCCTCGCCGTACTCCTCACGCGCGTGCGTGCCCTGCCGCGGTTCGTCCTGATGATGGCCGCGCTCGGCGCCTGGGCCACGCCCGCGATCACCGGCTCCACGGTCTGGGTCTTCCTCTTCGACCCCGACTTCGGCCCCGTCAACAAGCTGCTCGGGCTCGGCGACTTCTCCTGGACGTACGGGCGGTACAGCGCCTTCGCCCTCGTCCTCCTCGAAGTCGTCTGGTGCTCCTTCCCGTTCGTGATGGTCACCGTCTACGCGGGCATCAAGGCCATCCCGTCCGAGGTCCTGGAGGCCGCCGCCCTCGACGGCGCCTCGCAGTGGCGGATCTGGCGCTCGGTCATGGCGCCCATGCTCCGGCCCATCCTGGTCGTCGTCACGATCCAGTCGATCATCTGGGACTTCAAGGTCTTCACCCAGATCTACGTGATGACCAACGGCGGCGGCATCGCCGGCCAGAACCTCGTCCTCAACGTGTACGCCTACCAGAAGGCCTTCGCCTCGTCCCAGTACAGCCTGGGCTCGGCGATCGGCGTCGTCATGCTGCTGATCCTGCTGGCCGTGACGCTGGTCTACCTGCGCCTGCTGCGACGCCAGGGAGAAGAGCTGTGACCACATTCCGCATCAGGCGGCCCGCGCGACCCGGACGCCTCGCCGCCGAGGCCGTCACCCTGCTCGTCGCCGCCGCCGTCGCCTTCCCGCTGTACTGGATGGTCCTCTCGGCCTTCAAACCGGCCGGTGAGATCCAGTCCACCGCACCGCGGCCGTGGACGCTCTCCCCGTCCCTCGACTCGTTCCGGCGCGTCTTCGAACAGCAGGAGTTCGGCCGCTACTTCCTGAACTCGCTGATCGTGGCGGGCACGGTCGTCCTCGCCTCCGCGCTCATCGCCTTCCTCGCGGCGACGGCCGTCACCCGCTTCCGCTTCAGGTTCCGGACGACCCTGCTCATCATGTTCCTGGTCGCCCAGATGGTGCCGGTCGAGGCCCTCACCATCCCGCTGTTCTTCCTCATGCGGGACGCCGGCCAGCTCAACACCCTCGGCTCGCTGATCCTGCCGCACATCGCCTTCTCGCTGCCCTTCGCGATCTGGATGCTGCGGGGCTTCGTCAAGGCGGTGCCGGAGGCACTGGAGGAGCAGGCCCAGATCGACGGGGCGAGCCGCACCCGGTTCCTGTGGCAGATCCTCTTCCCGCTGGTCTTCCCCGGCCTCGTCGCGACGAGCGTCTTCTCGTTCATCTCGACCTGGAACGACTTCCTCTTCGCGAAGTCGTTCATCATCAGCGACACCTCCCAGTCGACCCTCCCCATGGCCCTGCTCGTCTTCTTCAAGCCCGACGAGAACGACTGGGGAGGCATCATGGCCGGCTCGACCGTGATGACCGTCCCGGTGCTCGTCTTCTTCGTACTCGTACAGCGCCGCCTGGTCTCGGGCCTCGGCGGAGCGGTGAAGGACTGACGTGATGACCACTGACCCGTACCCCGGCACGGACCTGATCCCGGCACCGCTCCTCCAGGAGGTACGCGGAGACTCCCCGGGCTGCTTCTCGCTCGACGAGCGGACCACCCTCGACGCCGGACCCGGCACCGGCTCCACCGCCCGCTGGCTCCGCTCCGTCCTCGGCGCCGCCACCGGCCTGCCGTTGGCCGACGGCGCCGGCCCGCACGCCATCCGGCTGCGCGTCAGCGAGGCCGTGGAGCGGGAGCACGGCCCCGAGGGCTACCGCCTCAGCACGGAGGACCCCGACGCCGCCGTCGTCATCGAGGGCGGCGGCCCCGCCGGGGTGTTCTGGGGCGCCCAGACCCTCCGTCAGCTCCTCGGCCCGGAGGCGTACCGCAGGGCGCCCGTGAGCGGCGGCGGCCGGGACCTCCCGTACGTCACCGTCGAGGACCGGCCCCGCTTCGGCTGGCGCGGCCTCATGCTCGACGTCTCCCGGCACTTCATGCCCAAGGACGACGTCCTGCGCCACCTCGACCTCCTCGCCGCCCACAAGCTCAACGTCTTCCACTTCCACCTCACCGACGACCAGGGCTGGCGCATCGAGATCAAGCGCCACCCCCGGCTCACCGAGGTCGGCTCCTGGCGGGCCCGCAGCAAGTGGGGCCACCGGGCCTCGCCCCTCTGGGACGACACCCCGCACGGCGGCTTCTACACCCAGGACGACATCCGCGAGATCGTCGCGTACGCCGCCGACCGGCACATCACCGTCGTCCCCGAGATCGACCTCCCCGGCCACTCGCAGGCAGCCATCGCCGCGTACCCCGAGCTCGGCAACACCGACGTCGTCGACACCGCCGCCCTCACCGTCTGGGACACGTGGGGCGTCAACCCCAACGTCCTCGCCCCCACCGAGACCGTCCTGCGCTTCTACGAGGGCGTCTTCGAGGAGGTCCTCGACCTCTTCCCCTCGACCTTCGTCCATGTGGGCGGCGACGAGTGCCCCAAGGACCAGTGGAAGGCCTCCCCGGCCGCCCAGGCCCGCATCAAGGAACTCGGGCTCGCCGACGAGGACGAGCTCCAGTCCTGGTTCATCCGCCACTTCGACCGCTGGCTCACCGCCCGCGGACGGCGGCTCATCGGCTGGGACGAGATCCTGGAGGGCGGCCTCGCCGACGGCGCGGCCGTGTCCTCCTGGCGGGGATACGGGGGCGGGATCGCCGCCGCCGAGGCCGGCCACGACGTCGTCATGTGCCCCGAGCAGCAGGTGTACCTGGACCACCGTCAGGCGCCGGGCGAGGACGAACCGATGCCCATCGGCTACGTCCGCACCCTGGAGGACGTCTACCGCTTCGAGCCCGTCCCGCCGGGCCTCTCGCCGGAGGCCGCCGCCCACATCCTGGGAACCCAGGCCAACGTCTGGACCGAGGTGATGGAGAACCGGTCCCGAGTCGACTACCAGGTCTTCCCGCGCCTCGCCGCCTTCGCCGAGGTCGCCTGGTCCGCGCTGCCCGCGCCGGAGGCGCGCGACTACCCGGCCTTCGCACGCCGGATGCACACCCACTACGCGCGCCTGGACGCCCTCGGCGTGGACTACCGCCCGCCCGCCGGACCCCATCCCCGGCAGCAGCGCCCGGGGGTGGTCGGCCGCCCCCTGGAGGGCACGCCCCCGATCGTGTGAGGGACCCGACATCCCCCTTCACCCAAGAGCGGCGAAACGGAAGTTACCGTCACTCGACGGGGCGTCCCGGACGGAACAGTCCTTCGCGGGCCCTCGCGCCGGACCGCTCGGAAGATGTGCCAGAGTTGCCACGTCCGGCCTGTGAGCACGTACGGTACGCCCACACGCAGGCGCGACCGCCGGGCACATTCGGGGACCACCGGGACACCGGGAAGGGGCAGCGGGTTGACCACGCACGCACCACAGACGGCGCAGTCCGTGACGCTGCCCGCCTCGCTCGACGAGGCCGTGGCGGCGCTCACGGCCATGCCGGCCGCCGTCCCCGTCGCCGGTGGCACCGACCTGATGGCCGCCGTCAACAAAGGGCAGCTCCGCCCCGCCGGACTCGTCGGTCTGAGCCGCATCAACGAGATCCGCGGCTGGCAGTACCAGGACGGCCACGCCCTCCTCGGCGCCGGCCTCACCCACGCGCGCATGGGCCGCCCCGACTTCGCCGCCCTCATCCCCGCCCTCGCCGCCGCCTCACGCGCCGCCGGACCACCCCAGATCCGCAACGCGGGCACCCTCGGCGGCAACGTCGTCACCGCCGCGCCCACCGGCGACTCGCTTCCCGTCCTCGCCGCCCTGGAGGCCGACCTCGTCGTCCTCGGGCCGCTCGGCAGCCGCGAGATCCCCGTCTCCCACCTGCTCGCCGGCCGCGACCTGCTGGCCCCCGGCGAGCTCGTCGCCTTCGTCCGCGTCCCCCTGCTCCACGCCCCCCAGGTCTTCGTCAAGGCCACCGGCCGCACCGGCCCGGCCCGCGCCACCGCCTCCGTCGCCGTCGTCCTCGACCCGGCCCGGCGCGGGGTGCGCTGCGCGGTCGGCGCCGTCGCGCCGATGCCGCTGCGCCCGCTGGAGGCCGAGCGCTGGATCGCCTCGCTGGTCGACTGGGACAACGACCGGGGGCTCGCCCCCGAGGCGCTCGCGGCGTTCGGCGAGTACGTCGCCGCCGCCTGCATCCCGGACCCGCCGGGCGACGAAGTGTTGCCCCCGGCCGTACTGCACCTGCGGCGCACCGTCGCCGCACTCGCCCGACGGGCACTGGGGAGGGCACTGTCATGAGCGACGCGCACGAGGGCGGGACGGGCGGCTGGGAGCCGATCCCGCAGAGCGAGGGGTACGACGGCGACGCCACCGCCTTCGTCCAGCTGCCGCCGGACTTCATGCTGGACGGGGTCCCCCTGGAGGCGCCCGGTCACGGCTACGTACCGCCGATGATCACCCCGCTGCAGCCGCTCGACCCGGCGACGACGGACCCGTCGGCGACGGGCGCCTGGACGGTCCACGTACCGACGCAGGCGGAGCAGACGCAGTACTTCGACGGCACGGAGTACGCCGAGCAGGGCGGGCCGTACGAGCAGGGCGGCTCGTACGAGCAGGGCGGCCCGTATGAGCAGGGCGGCTCGTACGAGCAGGGCGCCGCCTTCCAGCAGGCGGAGCAGTTCCAGCAGGGGGCGGGCGAGTACGCCGAGCAGGCGGGTCAGGGCGGGTACGCCGGGCCTGCGGCCGGGCGGGTGCCGGGGCGTCCTTCCGGCCACACCGCCGGTCTCAGCGCGGGTCTCAGCGCGGGCCACACCGCCGGGCAGACCGCTGGGCACACCGAGTACGTCGAGCACACCGAGCACACCGAGCACACCGAGCACACCGAGTACGTCAAGCACGTCGAGCAGGACCCGCACGCGACCGCCGAGTGGCGCTTCACGGAGGAGGCGGCGCCCGACGCGGCCGGGGAGCCGAGCGACTTCGCGGCCTCGGCCATCAGGCCGTACGCGGAGGCGCCCGCGACCCTGCCGGGCGGAGCACCGGCGCCGTGGGCGGTTCCGGAGGAGCCGGTTGCGGAGGCCGCGGAGGTCGAGGCCGTCGCGGAGGCTGCGGAGGAGCCGGGCGCGAGCCCGGAGACCGAGCCGACGGAGCCACAGGGGCCCTTGGAGCCGTCCGAGACGGCGGAGACGGCTGCGCCGGCCGCGCCGGCCGGGACGGAGGCTCAGGAGGCGGGCGGTGAGTCGGGTGCGGCCGACGCGTCCGACCCGACGCCGGAGCCGGAGCCCGAGCGCGAGCCCCGGCCCGAGAGCGAGCACGCTCCGGCGGAGGGGTCCGCCGACGCCGCAGCCGATGCTGCCGGTGCCGCTGATCCCGCTGATCCCGCGCCGAGCGCGAGCGCCTACGCCTCCACCGACAGCGACGAGCATCCCCACACCTCGTACACCCTCCGGGTCAACGGCGCCGACCGGCCCGTCACCGGCTCCTGGATCGGCGAGTCGCTGCTCTACGTCCTGCGGGAGCGCCTCGGCCTCGCCGGGGCGAAGGACGGCTGCTCGCAGGGCGAGTGCGGCGCGTGCAACGTGCAGGTCGACGGCCGGCTCGTCGCCTCCTGCCTGGTCCCGGCGGCGACCGCCGCCGGGAGCGAGGTGCGGACGGTCGAGGGCCTCGCGGTCGACGGGGAGCCCTCGGACGTGCAGCGGGCGATGGCGAAGTGCGGCACCGTCCAGTGCGGCTTCTGCATCCCAGGCATGTGCATGACCGTGCATGACCTCCTGGAGGGCAACCACGCCCCCAGCGAGCTGGAGACCCGCCAGGCGCTCGCGGGCAACCTGTGCCGCTGTTCCGGCTACCGGGGCGTCCTCGAAGCCGTACGGGACGTCGTGTCCGAGCGCGAGGCGAGCGCCGCGGCCACCGCGTCCGAGGCCGCCGACGAGCCCCGGGTCCCGCACCAGATTCCCCACCCGCACGACGGAGGCATGGCGTGAGCGACGCGATCACCGCCGTTCCCACGATCCCGGTCCTGGACACCACCCCCGGGACCCTGGGTCAGGAGCCGGCCGCGCACGGCCTCGGCACCTCGCTTCCGCAGGCCGAGGCGCGGGCGAAGACCGAGGGCACCTTCCCGTACGCCTCCGACCTGTGGGCCGAGGGACTGCTCTGGGCCGCCATCCTGCGCTCCCCGCACCCCCACGCGCGCATCGTCTCCGTCGACACCAGCGCGGCGACCGCCATGGCGGGCGTACGGGCCGTGGTGACGGCCGCGGACGTGCCGGGCGCGGCGACGTACGGCCGACGGGTCGCCGACCGGCCGGTGTTCGCCGCCGACCTGGTCCGGCACCACGGCGAGGCGATCGCCGCCGTCGCCGCCGACCACCCCGACACGGCCCGGCTCGCGGCCGCCGCGATCGCCGTCGAGTACGAGGTGCTCGACCCGGTGACGGACCCGGAGAAGGCGTTCGCGGCCGAGGCGCTGCACCCCGACGGGAACCTGATCCGGCACATCCCGCTGCGCTTCGGAGACCCGGACGCGACGGGCGAGATCGTCGTCGAGGGTCTGTACCGGATCGGGCGCCAGGACCCGGCGCCGATCGGTGCCGAGGCGGGCCTGGCCGTACCGCGCCCCGACGGCGGGGTGGAGCTCTACACCGCGTCGACCGACCCGCACACCGACCGCGACCTGGCCGCCGCCTGCTTCGGCCTTCCGCCGGAGCAGGTCAAGCTGGTGGTGACGGGTGTCCCGGGCGCCACGGGCGACCGCGAGGACCCGGGCTTCCAGATCCCGCTGGGCCTGCTCGCGCTGCGTACCGGCTGCCCGGTCAAGCTCACCGCCACGCGCGAGGAGTCCTTCCTCGGGCACGCCCACCGGCACCCCACCCTGCTGCGCTACCGGCACCACGCGGACGCGGAGGGACGGCTGGTGAAGGTGGAGGCGCAGATCCTGCTCGACGCGGGCGCGTACGCCGACTCCTCGTCGGAGTCGCTCGCGGCGGCCGTGGCCTTCGCCTGCGGCCCGTACGTCGTCCCGCACGCCTTCGTCGAGGGCTGGGCGGTCCGTACGAACAACCCGCCGTCCGGCCATGTGCGGGGCGAGGGCGCGATGCAGGTGTGCGCGGCGTACGAGGCGCAGATGGACAAGCTGGCGGCGAAACTGGGCGTGGACCCGGCGGAGTTGCGCATGCGGAACGTGATGTCGACGGGCGACATCCTGCCGACGGGCCAGACGGTGACGTGCCCGGCGCCCGTGGCCGAACTCCTGGCCGCCGTACGCGACTTCCCGCTCCCTGCCCTGCCCAAGGACACTCCCGAGGGTGAGTGGCTGCTGCCCGGCGGCCCCGAGGGCGCGGGCGAACCGGGCGCGGTGCGACGGGGCGTGGGCTACGCGCTGGGCATGGTGCACATGCTGGGCGCGGAGGGCACCGACGAGGTCTCGACGGCGACCGTGCGGGTCCAGGACGGGGTGGCGACGGTCATCTGCTCGGCGGTGGACACCGGTTCGGGCTTCTCGACGCTCGCCCGCCAGATCGTGCAGGACACCCTCGGCATCGACGAGGTCCACGTGGCTCCGGTGGACACCGACCAGCCGCCGGCGGGACCTGCGGCTCACGGCCGCCACACCTGGGTCTCGGGCGGGGCGGTGGAGCGGGCCGCGAAGATGGTCCGTACGCAGCTTCTCCAGCCGCTGGCCCACCAGTTCGGCATGTCGACGGAGCTCCTCCAGATCACCGACGGCAAGATCACCTCGTACGACGGGGTCCTGTCGACGACCGTCACGGAGGCGATGGACGGCAAGGAACTCTGGGCCACGGCCCAGTGCCGCCCGCACCCGACGGAGCCCCTCGACGACTCAGGCCAGGGCGACGCGTTCGTAGGCCTGGCGTTCTGCGCGATCCGCGCGGTGGTCGACGTGGACATCGAACTCGGCGCCGTACGCGTCGTGGAGATGGCCGTCGCCCAGGACGTCGGCCGCGTCCTCAACCCGGCCCAGCTCGCCACCCGCATCGAGGCGGGCGTCACCCAGGGCGTCGGCGCGGCCCTCACGGAGAACCTCCGCACCGCCCGGGGCCTGGTCCGCCACCCCGACTTCACGGGCTACGCACTCCCGACATCCCTGGACGCCCCGGACATTCGCATCGTGAAACTCGTCGAAGAACGGGACGTCGTCGCGCCGTTCGGCGCGAAGGCGGCGAGCGCGATCCCTGTCGTCACCTCACCCGCCGCAGTGGCCTCAGCGGTACGCGCGGCGACGGGCCGCCCGGTCAACCGCCTCCCGATCCGCCCCCAGGCAGCGGTGGCCGTGCCCAATTCGTAACCCTGTGATGTCCGTTGCTTGTGCAACCCGGAGGTGCGCGGTGTCGTCCTTCCTGGCTACAGTGGACTTCTAGACTCGGATTGACGCAGCACGGTAGTTCAGTTGTTCATACGGGGGAGGACAGCGGGCATGGAAGCCTATATGGGCGGAATGGCGTCCGGGATGCGGGCGCAGGCTGTCAAGTACAGCGCCGACTCCATGGAGACCTTCAGGAAGCAGGTCGAGGGGCTCATCGAGCAGCTCCAGGGCTCGACCGCCGGACCCGGGCAGCTGAAGGCCGACCCGGTGACCCGCACCCAGTTCGGCGGCGGCGGCTCGGCCTGGGGCGAGGCCCAGGGTGCCTACGCGGCGTACGACGGAACCCTCTCGCGCCTGGTGGAACTCTCCGGCCTGCTCAACGACTGTCTGGAAGGTCTGGGGATCGCGGTCGTCGCCTCGAAGAACGGCTTCGAGGAGATGGATGACGACGTCAAGCGCAAGATGATCAACATCCACCAGCGGACCTTCGAGGCCAAGGAGAAGGCGGACAGGGAAGCGGGCCGCGGAGCGCCGGAGAGCGCCGGCGACCAGACGGCCAAGGGCGACGCGTCCTTGCAGTAGGCGGACGCGGACGGAATTTCGGGGACACGGGGAAGAGGCGAGGGATGAGCGGCGGAACCAACTTCCGTGGCATGACCCATCAGCAGATGTTGGCGTGGCTCGACGAGGCCAGCAGCTTCTACGTCGGTGATGCGGCGCAGCGGCTCAAGTCGGTTGCGGTGCAGCTGGAGAAGGTCGCCACCGAACTGAGCACCAGCATGCAGCGCATGGACTGGGAGGGTGAGGCGGAGAAGGCGTTCGTCGAGTGGGCCACCAACGTGGCCAACTCGACGAAGGCGCTCGCTGACTACAGCGAGAAGGGGGCCCTCTGGATGCAGGAGAACTCCGTGGCCATCGCCTCGGCTCAGAGCGCCATGCCCCGGTACACGTCCCACGCGTCCGCCAAGGAGAACCTCGAAGCGGCGCTGAAGTACCGCAACGATCCCGACTCGCGGTACATCGCCGGCCAGGCTCGCTCCTCGATGGCCGAGAGCGAGGAGCTCGCGGCCATCGAGGCCAAGGAAGCGGCGAACAAGGAGGCGGCGGCCAGGGAGATGGACCGCCTCTCGAACGCGTACCAGTGGTCGGCCTTCCACATGGGCAACAACGTCCCGCCGACGTTTCCGCCGCCGCCGGGGGCGTTCGTGCCGAGCGACCGTGGCCTTCGGAGCGGAGACGACTCCTACATCGGCTCCAGTCCGCAGGGCGAGCGCTCCACTGGTACGGACACGACTTCGGGCACGCGTACCTCCCCCTCGCAGCCGGACACCCGGACCACGCCCGACACGCAGATCGTGCTGCCGTCCCAGGACAAGACCGGGCCGACGCACGTCGTCCGTCCCGATGTCCCCGACGTCCGACCCGACGTGCCCGTGGACCTCGGCATCGACAGCGTCGACACCAAGACGCCGCCGACCACGCCGCCCGGTCCCACGACGCAGACCCCGGGCACCCCGCCGCCGCTCACCAAGCCGGACGGTGCCGCGCCTCCGTTCGTGCCCACGACCGGCCTGCCCCGGCTCCCCTCGAAGAGTGGCCCGGGGGTGCCGCCTCCCACCGGTCCCGTCACCGGCGGCACGCGCAACCCGATGAACAACACCGGCCCGCGCGGCCTTCCGACGGGCCCCGGCCCGCTGGGCGGTCCCCGCGAGGGCATCAGCGGCGGCAAGGCCGTGCCCAACACGCAGGGGCGTCCCCAGACCGGGCTCCCGCGCAGCACGGTCATCGGCACCGAGCCGGGCCGCAACAGCACGGGCATGGGCCGCGGTCCCATGGGCGGCGGAGGTATGAGCGGCCCGATGGGCGGCGGCATGGGCGGACAGCAAGGCATTGCCGGCGGACGTCGCCTTGCCGGAGAGACCGGCGGCATCGTCGGCGGCAAGGCGCAGCGCGCCAGTGCCACCGGCGGCGGTGCGCGTCCCTTCACGCCCGGTGGCTCCGGCCTCGTGCGCGGAGGCTCCACGCAGCCCGGCGACCGCGAGGAGACGAACGGAGAGCGTCCCGACTACCTGGTCGAGGACGAGGAGACCTGGCAGCAGGGGCGCCGCGTGGCGCCGCCCGTCATCGACTGATCAGCGCGAGGAAGCAGATGCGTACCAGCAGTATTCGTCGGAGCCGTGCCCGAGTCGCCGCCTCGGCCGCCTTGGGGATGCTGCTGGTGGGCATCGCTTCCGTCCCTGCCCAGGCAGCGGGTGTCCGAGACCGGCAGTGGCACCTCGACACCATGGGAGCTGAGAAGATCTGGCAGCTCAGCACGGGCGAGGGCGTCACGGTCGCAGTGATCGACTCCGGTGTGGAGAAGGCCAACCCGGACCTTCGGGGGCGAGTCCTGGAGGGCAAGGACTTTGCGTCGCCCGCGGAGTCCGGAAACCAGTTCACCGACTACTCCGGGCACGGCACGGGCATGGCCGGTCTCATCGCGGGCACCGGCGAACGTGATGGTGGCAACGGGGCCTTCGGGTTGGCTCCCGGAGTCAAGATCCTTCCGCTGCGTGTTCCCGGGCTGGAGGGGGGCGACGTGAGCATGGACCAGGCCAGCGAGGACTTCAACCGGACTGTTCCCCAGGCGATCACGTATGCGGCTGATGCAGGCGCCAAGGTCATCAATGTCTCCCTGGGAAACAGGAAGGGTTCACCGGCCCTCACCGACGCGGTGAAGTACGCCCTCGACAAGGGGGCTCTCGTCTTCGCCTCCGTCGGCAACACCGGCGACAAGGGCAACGCCGTGGAGTACCCGGGGGCTACTCCCGGCGTCGTCGGCGTGGGTGCGGTCGATCAGAAGCTCACCCGTATCCCGACGTCCCAGCACGGGCGGCAGGTCGACATCGTGGCCCCTGGTAAGGACATGGTGCACGCCTGCGGCGGTGGCACGGGCGTCTGCAAGTCCTCCGGTACCAGTGACGCCACCGCCCTCGCCTCCGCCGCCGCCGCGCTGGTCTGGTCGAAGCACCCCGACTGGACCAACAACCAGGTCCTGAAGGTCATGCTCAACACCATCGCCGGTCCTGTCGGGGGCGACAAGCGCAGCGACTTCATCGGGTACGGGGCCATCCGTCCGCTCCGAATGCTGAAGACGCCCGGCGACCCGGGTCCGGCTGATGTCCGGCCCATCGAGGACCTTGCCGAGGCCGAGCCCGCGACCGCCACGCCGTCCGGCCCCGGAACCCCGACCTCGACCGACCCCGGTCCGGTGGAGACCACCGTCGCTCCTGCTCCCGCCCCGCAGGCCGCGGCCGACGAGGGCGGCAACACCGGCCTCTGGATCGGCCTCGGGATCGGCGCGGTCGTGCTGGTCGGTGCCGCGATCGCCGTGCCCGTGCTGCGTTCGCGTCGGAGCTGAGTCCGGCCTGGTCGTGGGCTCACGTGCCGAAGACCGGCATGGCCGCGATCCTTCCGCCGCGGGCGACGAAGACGCGATGGGCGTCACTCACGAGCTGGTAGGGGCCCGTGCGCTGCATCTTCATGGTGAACAGGCGGTCGCCGGTGGTCTTGTTGACCACCGTGACGGAGCTGTCGTCCGCCTCCGGGAGCCAGACAGTCGCCCCTTCCACCGCGGGTGCGGTGATGGTGCTGCCCGGGTGGTCCATGATCTGCGTCCAATCCGCGCGCGCGTACTGGCTTTCGGGCACGGCACGGTAGAGGCCGGCCCTGTACCCGTTGACCGCGACGACGGATTCGCCGTCGGCGGTCGGATTGCCCCAGCCCACTTCCCGTCCGGGGACACCGCGCGTCTCCTCCTCCCAGAGGAAGTTGCCGGTATCGAGGCGCCTGGCCATCAGATTGAGGCCGCCGACGTACACGGTGTTGCCGCTGATCGAGGGGGCCTGGCCGTGGGTGCCCTGGTCGTCGACCTCCCAGACGGTCTCGCTGGTGGCGGTGTCGAGGACGGCGACGTGTCCGTCCCTGCCGTGGACCACGAGCCGCTTCCCGCCGGCGGCTGCCTTTGCGGGACCGGCGGCGGACCGGGGGGACGTCATGGGGCGGGTCCAGGTGGTGGCGAGCGTCCAGGCGTCGACGGCGCGCAGCTTGTTGTCCTTCGTCACCAGGTAGACGTGGGTGTCGTCGGCGGCGAGGACGTCGCCGACGTCGCTGCCCGTCTGCCAGACGGGGGCGCCGGTGGAGGCGACGAAGGCGTGCAGGACGCCGGCGCGGTCGGCGCCTACGACGAGGCGGTCGGCGACGGAGACGTAACCGGCGGCCGCGTCGATCTCCTCGGCCCGCCAGCGCTCCTTTCCGTCCGTGACGGAGAGGGCGAGCAGCCCGCCCGTCTTCGCCTGCATCAGCACCACGTCCCTCACGGGAAGAAGCGTCCTGCCCTCGGGGGCGGCGACGTCGAGAGGGCCCCACAGCGCCTTCGGGGCCTCGTTCGGCGTGCTGTCGATGACCGAGATGAAAGCGGCCTCGGGAGTCGCCACGGCCGGGGGCACGTCGGCGGTCGGGGACTTCGCTCCGTCCCGGCCCAGCCACCAGGCCCCTGCCCCGCCGCCCGCGCCCAGCACGGCCACGCCCACCGCCGCCGCGGTGAGGAAACGACGCCGGGACGGTGCGGAGGGTACGGCGGTCTCCGCGGGTGCCGAGAGGCGCTTCGTGGCCGTCTCGCGCCGCTTGATGTCCTCCGCGAGCGGGCCCTTGCGCCAGGCGCGGTCGGCGCCCTTCGGCGGGGCGAAGGCCTCCGCGACCTGCGGAGGCTGCGGGCGGTACGCCGGGTCCTTCGCCAGGCACGGCCCGATCAGCTCCTGCAGCTCCGGCGGGACCAGGCTCAGATCGGGAGTCCCGTGCACGACCTCGTACTGGACGGCCGGCACGTGCGCGCCGTCGAAGGCGCGCCGCCCGCTCGCCGCGTACGCGAGGACCGCGCCGAGCGAGAAGACGTCCGAGGGCGGTCCGACCCGCTGTCCGAGGACCTGCTCGGGAGCCCCGTATCCCGGAGTGACCGGGATCTGGCCCGTCGTCGTCAGCGTGAGGCCGTGCTCGGGGCGGGCGATGCCGAAGTCGATGATCCGCGGGCCGGTGGAGGTGAGCACGATGTTCGCCGGCTTGAGGTCGCGGTGGATCAGACCGGCCGCGTGGATGTCGTGCAGGGTGCGGGCGAGCTGGGCGGCCAGGGCCCGGACTGTCGGCCCGTCCATCGGCCCGTACGCCCGGACCGCCTCGCCGAGCGTCGGCCCGGCGAGGAACTCCGCGGCGATCCACGGCCGTCCGCCCTCGGTCTGCGCCCCGAGGACCCGGGCCACGCCTTTGCTGGTGACGGCCCGCGCCATGTCGGCCTCGCGGACGAAGCGCTGGGCCAGGTGCTGGTCGTGGGCGAGTTCGGGGCGGAGGACCTTGACGGCGGCGGGCGTTCCGTCGCCGTCCCGGCCGACGTACACCTTGCCCATGCCGCCCTCGCCGAGGACGCCGAGGAGTCGGTACGGGCCGAGCCGGAGCGGGTCGCCGGTGGCGAGGGGCTGAGTGGTCACGTGAGCTTCCAGGTCGGTGGGAAGGGCGGGACGGTGATACGTGGATCAGGCGAAGGGCGGACGGTGACAGGTGGATCAGGTGGATCAGGCGGAGGGGGGACGGTGGCAGGTGGATCAGGCGAACGGGATGGCTACGACGGACGACGCCCCGGCCCCGAAGATCCGGGTGCGCGCCTTGTCGACGACGTACCGGCTGGCATCCGTCGAGAACACCCAGGCCGACCTGTGGGTCGTCCGGTCGATCGCGCTCAGACCGCCCCGGACGGGCGCGTACACGTACTTCGTCCCGACCACCGGGACCATGAAGAGCTCCGGGGTCAGGCTGCGGCCCGAGGCGGCTTCCTCCCAGCGCTTGTCGCCCTTGTCGGCGCCGACGACCACGAGTCCGCGGCCGGATTCGTTCACGTGGACGAGGCCGTCGGCGACGGCCGGCATCCCGTGGAAGGAGCCCTCGCCGTACTCCCAGGCAGTGCCGCCGTCGGTGAGGCGCAGCGCCCGCAGGCGGTCGCCGCCGAGGTAGAGGTGCCGGTCGTCGGTCGCGAGCTGGCCGGGCCTGAAGTTCTGGGACTCCTTCATGGGAAGGGACCGCTGCCACAGTTTCCTTCCGGTGCGCACGTCCCTGGCCTGAACGACGAAGGACTCCAGGTCGCCGCTGTTCTTGCCGAGGACCAGCCGGTCACCGACGACCCGGGACAGCCAGGGGCGGACGCCGTCCCACTCGTAGGGGTGGCGCCATGCCTCCTTCCCCGTGCGGAGATCGACGGCGATCAGGTGCCAGCCGCTCTCCCGCTCCTCCAGGGTGTCCGACTGCCTGCCGAGCCGTGAGTCGGCGAAGAGCCGTCCGCCGGAGGCGGTGAGGAGCTTCGTGCCGAACTGCGAACCTTCGAAGCCCTTGAGCTCGATCGTCCGGGCGGCCTCCTCACCGGTGCGGGGTGCGAGCGTCCGGATGCGCAGGATGCCCGGACCGTCGTTGGGGCCGTCGGACGTGTAGAAGTACGTGCCGTCCGTGGTGACCTGTTGGGGCTCCATCACCATCGACTCGGTCCACAGCTCGGCGCCGTTCCGCGGGTCGAGGGCGCGGAAGGAGACGGTCTCGGCGAACCCGACGACGTCCCCGGCGACCAGCTGCGTCGTGCTCTCCTCGCGGTCGAGGGACTCTTTCCGCCAGAGAGGCGCGGGCGCACCGTCCGAGGCCGTCGTGGCGGGGATCGCGGTGGGGCCGGCGGGAGCGGGGGCGCCGGTGGAGGGCGTGTCGGTGTCCCGCGACCCCAGCCACGCCCACAGCCCGCCCCCCGCTCCCGCCACCCCGAGCAGCGCCGCGCCGCCCGTCGAGAACAGCCGTCGGCGGGAGATCGGTGTACTGGGGACGGTCTCCGCCGCCGTCGACCCCGTCGGGGCCGGCAGGCGGTGGGGGGCGTGGAGCCAGACGTCCGTGGCTCGGCGGGCGATGTCGGTGAGGAGCAGCGGCGGCAGGTGGTCGGCGAACTCGCCGTGGCCGTCGTGGAGTTGGTCGATCAGGGTGGTGGTCGTGGGGCGGGCCGCCGGGTCCTTCGACAGGCAGGCCGTCAGGAGGGGGAGCAGTGCTTCCGGGACGCCGGTGAGGTCGGGGTCGGCGTAGCGGACGCGGTACAGGAGGTCGGCGGCGGAGCCCGTGCCGAAGGGGCCGTGGCCGGTCGCGGCGAAGACGAGGACGCCCGCGAGCGCGAACACGTCTCCCGCGGGCGGGTGTTCCTGCCCGCTCGCCTGCTCCGGCGACATGAACGCGGGTGTGCCGGCCGCCGCCCCCGTGCGCGTCAGATGGTCGTCGCCGGCCGCTCGCGCGATGCCGAAGTCGATGATCTTCGGGCCGTACGCCGTGACGAGGACGTTCGAGGGCTTCAGGTCGCGGTGGACCACGTCCGAGGAGTGCAGCTGCGCCAGCGCCCCGGCGAGCGCCGCGCCGAGGGCGCGGACCGTCGGCTCGGGGAGCGGGCCGCCGAGTGCGACCGCGTCGTCGAGCGGCGGCCCGAGGACGTACTCGGTGGCCAGCCACGGCGTCTCGGCCAGTGGGTCGGCGTCGACGACGGCCGCGCCGTGGCGCGCGCCGATGATCCGTGCCGCGTCCGTCTCCAGCCGGAATCGGGCCCGGAATGCGGGGTCGGTGGCGAGCCGCGCGTGCACGGTCTTCAGGGCGACGGTACGACCGCCGGGGGTGCGCGCCAGATAGACCGTGCCCATGCCGCCGGAACCGAGGCGGGCGATGAGCCGGTACGTGGCGACCGCGGCCGGGTCGTCGTGGGTCAGGGGCGACAGCATGGATGAGGTCCGTCAGGTCCGGGGGAGGGCGGGAAGGGGGACTCGGGAGGTGTGGGGCGTTCGGGGAGGGCGGGGAGGGGGAGTCGGGAGGCCTGGGGCGTGGGGCGTGGGGCGCGGGGCGCGGGGCGCGGGGCGTTCGGGGCTTTCAGGTCCTTGCCGGTTCCGGGAGTTCGGCCGCGAGGAGTTCCGAGGACTGGCGGGCCAGCGCCGCCACCACCCGGCCCGGCAGCCAGCCCGGCGCCAGGAGCGAACCGGCCGAGTTCAGGACCGTCCCGTGCGTCGTCGGCGGGGCGAGGGCGGTCATCAGGGCGGCCACCGTGGGCCGGTCGGCCGGGTCGCGGGCCAGGCAGGAGGCGATCGCCGGGCGCAGGGCGGCCGGGAGTTCGTCCCGCTCGGGCACGGTGTGCCCGGTGGCGGCGTACGCGAGGACCGCGCCGAGCGCGAAGACGTCGCCCGGCGGGCGCGGGCGGCCTCCCGCGGCCTGTTCGGGGGCGAGGGCCCCCGGGTCGAGGCCGGGCAGTCCGGTGCGCGGCTCGCCGTCGGCCGAGGCGGCCCGTACGGCGCCGAAGCAGGTCAGCCGGGGGCCGTCCGCGGTGAGCAGGACGGCGGCCGGGGACAGCCCGGCGTGGGTGAGGCCCTGGCCGTGCGCGGCTGCCAGCGCCTCGGCGAGGGTGGCGCCGACGGCCCGGACGGTGGCCTCGGGCAGCGGGCCGCCGTGGACGGCGAGCGCCACGGGCAGCGGGAGGGCCGGAACGTACGGGCTGGCGTACCAGGGGGCTTCCCCCGGCCCGGCGACGGCCGTCACCGGCGCGATCCAGGGGCCGAGGAGGAAGCGGGCGGCGTCGGCCTCCGCGGCGAACCGGGCGGGATCGGCGTCGGGCAGCGGGGTGCTGAGCAGCACGGTCTGCTCGCCGTCCTCGGTGCGGGCCACGAACCGGCGGCAGGGCAGGGCCGTCCGGGGCGGATCGAGGCGGGTGATCAGCCGGTACGGGCCGATCCGCCGCGCGGATTCCTGCCGAGCCGATTCCTGCCGCGCGGATTCGCGCTGTGTGCGCGGCTGTTCCACCGTTCCCGCCCCCCGTCGTCCGTGCGCCCGTGGTGACGGGGCGGGACGAGCCTATCGAGGCGGGGTGAGGCAAGAGGGGGAGGGGCGTGCGCGGGAGGGGCGTGCGCGGGAGGGGCGGCGGGGGCGGGCCACGCGGTGAGTCGGCCCCGGGGAGTCCGGGCTCCGGCACTGTGGCCGCAGCCACGGTGGTCACAGCGGCCGCCGCGCTCCGCGGTGGCCGGTCGCTCAGTCCTCCGCCGTCTCCGCCGTCTCCGTCGGCTCCGTCGTCGTCGCTGTCTCCGCCGTCTCCGTCGTCGTCGCCGGGGCCGGCTGCGACAGGAGTACCACCGTCGCGGGGGTGATCAGGGCCGCGAGCGATCGTGCCCCAGGCCCTCGACCCGGAGGCCGCCGATCTGGAAGAGTTCATTGGAGACCGTGATCGGAATCGAACCGACGTAACTCGCTTTGCAGGCGAGCCCCTCAACCACTCGGGCACACGGTCGTGTTGTGCGACGAGTACGACCGTAGGCGGGGGTCGGGAGGGGCTCAAGGGGTTTCGGGGTCGTGCCATACGAGTGCAATGGCGCTGCCACACCGCGTTCACAGTCGTACGTCCAAGGGCTGAGTCCGTCCGGGACTCCTGACAGGGGTCATTTGCTGCTTCACCTCTTACTCTGGGGGAATGAGCGCCCTCGAACCCCGCGACGCCGAGGCGGACACGGACATACCCGCCGACGCCGCCCGCATCGCCGACACCGCCCTCGCCAAGGGGTCCGTCCTCGATCCGGCCCACCGGGCGCTCAGCATCGGCATGGTCTCCGTCGTCCTGCTCATCGCCTTCGAGGCGACCGCCGTCGGCACCGCCATGCCCGTGGCCGCCCGCGAGCTGAACGGCATCCCCCTCTACGCCTTCGCCTTCTCCGCCTACTTCACCACCAGCCTCTTCGCCATGGTCCTGGCCGGCCAGTGGTCCGACCGGCTCGGGCCGCTCGCGCCGCTCACCGCCGGCATCAGCTCCTTCGCCGCCGGACTGCTGCTCTCCGGGACCGCCGGCAGCATGTGGCTGTTCATCCTCGGGCGGGCCGTCCAGGGCCTCGGCGGAGGGCTCGTCATCGTCGCCCTCTACGTGGTCGTCGGCCGGGCCTACGCCGAGCACCTCAGACCCGCGATCATGGCCGCGTTCGCCGCGAGCTGGGTCGTCCCCTCCGTCGTCGGACCGCTCGCCGCCGGAACGATCACCGAGCACCTCGGCTGGCGCTGGGTCTTCGTCGGCATCCCCGTCCTCGTCGTCTTCCCGCTGGCCCTCGCCCTCCCCGCGATACGCCGTACCGCCTCGGGGCCCGCCGACCCGACCGCGCCCGTCGCGCCCTGGGACCGGCGCCGGATCCGGCTCGCGCTCGGCATCTCGGCGGGCGCGGCGCTCCTCCAGTACGCCGGCCAGGAGCTGCGCTGGCTCTCCCTGCTGCCGGCCGCGGTGGGAGCCGCGTTCCTCGTGCCCGCGGTCCGGGGGCTCCTTCCGCACGGCACCTACCGGGCGGCCCGCGGCCTGCCGTCCGTCGTCCTGCTCCGCGGCATCGCCGCGGGCGCGTTCATCGCGGCCGAGTCCTTCGTGCCGCTGATGCTGGTCACCCAGCGGGGCCTCAGCCCCACCCTCGCCGGCTTCTCCCTCGCCGCGGGCGGCCTCACCTGGGCGCTCGGCTCCTGGATCCAGGCCCGGCCGTGGACGGAGCCGTACCGGGAGCGGCTCGTCGTCCTCGGCATGATCCTGGTCGCGATCGCCATCGCGGCGGCGCCCAGCGTGCTCATCACGGCCGTGCCGGTGTGGGTGCTCGCGGCGGCCTGGGGTCTCGGCTGCCTCGGCATGGGGGCCGTGATCGCCTCGACGAGCGTGCTGCTCATGAAGCTGTCGGCGCCCGAGGAGGTCGGTGCGAACTCGGCCGCCCTCCAGATCTCCGACGGCCTCTCCAACGTCCTGCTCCTCGCCGCGGGCGGCGCGGCCTTCGCCGCGCTCGGCGGCGGCGCGGTCGGCCACGCCGTCACCTCGTCCGCGTCCACGGGCTCCCACCCGGGGGCCTTCGCGGCGGTCTTCCTGCCGATGGCGGGGGTGGCGGCGGTGGGGGCGTGGGTCGCTACGCGGCTGCACGCGGCGCCGGCCCGGGCCTGACGTTGCCTGGTACCACTTTGACCCCATCGAGTGGTACCGTTTTGGTATGGCAATGAACGTGCGTCTTCGCGACGACCAGACCGAGGCACTCAAGCTGCGCGCCGAGCAGGAGGGCACGAGCATGCACGCGATACTGCTCCAGGCCGTCGACGACTACCTCGCCCGGACCGCCCAGCAGGCGATCGTGCGGAAGACCGCCATGGAACAGGCGGCCAAGTGGCACGAGCTGATGGAGCGGCTCAAGTGACCTGTGTCTATCTCTCCGCCGAGGACGTCCTGGCTGTCGCCGAACACGCGGTGGACGACCAGGCCGTCGTCGTACGAGACGCGGGACTGCTCGAATCGGCGGTGCACCGGCCGTCCGCCGCGATGTTCGGCGAGGAGGCGTACCCCGACCTCCTCGACAAGGCAGCCGCACTGCTCCAGTCGCTCGCGATCAACCATCCCTTTCTCGACGGCAACAAGCGCACGGCCTGGCTGTCCTGCGTCACCTTCCTCGCCATGAACGGCGTCCAACTCCGCCCCGACATCGACGCGGCGGAGCGCCTGGTCATCTCCGTGGCGACCGGTGAGACCGACGAGGTGAAGGTGATCTCCCACGGGCTGCGCGAGCTGATCGCCGCCGACGTGAGCTGAATCGCAACCAGCCCCCACCCGCCCCGTTTCGTACGACGTTCCGGCCGGGCCGCCGGTAAGGTGGCCCGGTTGTCATATCTGGACGAGCGTCGAACCCGGAGATCGTGACTACTACCACCACCTCCTCCCATCACCTTTCTCCCGCCTTCCCGGGACGGGCCCCTTGGGGTACCGCCGGCAAGCTGCGTGCCTGGCAGCAGGGCGCCATGGAGAGATACCTCCAGGAGCAGCCCCGAGACTTCCTCGCCGTCGCCACACCCGGCGCCGGCAAGACCACCTTCGCCCTGACCCTCGCCTCATGGCTGCTGCACCACCACGTCGTGCAGCAGATCACCGTCGTCGCACCCACCGAGCACCTCAAGAAGCAGTGGGCCGCCGCCGCCGCGCGGATAGGGATCAAGCTGGACCCCGACTACAGCGCCGGGCCGCTCAGCAAGGAGTACGACGGCGTCGCGATCACCTACGCGGGTGTCGGCGTCCGGCCCATGCTCCACCGCAACCGCTGCGAGCAGCGCAAGACCCTCGTCATCCTCGACGAGATCCACCACGCCGGAGACTCCAAGTCCTGGGGCGAGGCCTGCCTGGAGGCGTTCGAGCCCGCCACGCGGCGCCTCGCGCTGACCGGCACCCCGTTCCGTTCCGACACCAACCCCATCCCCTTCGTCACGTACGAGGAGGGGAACGACGGCATCCGGCGGTCCTCCGCCGACTACACCTACGGCTACGGCAACGCCCTCGGCGACGGCGTCGTCCGGCCCGTCATCTTCCTCTCCTACAGCGGCAACATGCGCTGGCGCACCAAGGCCGGCGACGAGATCGCCGCCCGTCTCGGCGAGCCGATGACGAAGGACGCCGTCTCGCAGGCCTGGCGCACCGCGCTCGACGCGAAGGGCGACTGGATGCCGAACGTGCTCCGGGCCGCCGACCAGCGACTCACCGAGGTCCGCAAGTCCATCCCCGACGCGGGCGGCCTGGTGATCGCCAGTGACCAGGACTCGGCCCGCTCGTACGCCAAGCTGATCCGCGAGATCACCGGCACCAAGGCCACCGTCGTCCTTTCCGACGACACCGGCGCCTCGAACCGCATCGACGAGTTCAGCGAGAGCAACGACCGCTGGATGGTCGCCGTCCGTATGGTGTCCGAGGGCGTCGACGTGCCCCGCCTCTCCGTCGGCGTGTACGCGACGACGATCTCGACCCCCCTCTTCTTCGCGCAGGCCGTCGGCCGTTTCGTGCGTTCACGCAGGCGCGGCGAGACCGCCTCCGTGTTCCTTCCCACGATCCCCAGCCTCCTCGGCTTCGCCAACGAGATGGAGGTCGAGCGCGACCACGTCCTCGACAAGCCCAAGAAGCAGGGCGAGGAGGACCCGTACGCCGAGTCCGAGAAGGAACTCGCCGAGGCGGAGCGGCAGCAGGACGAGGACACCGGCGAGCAGGACATGCTGCCCTTCGAGGCGCTGGAGTCCGACGCCGTCTTCGACCGCGTCCTCTACAACAGCGCCGAGTTCGGCATGCAGGCCCACCCCGGCAGCGCCGAGGAGCAGGACTACCTCGGCATCCCGGGCCTCCTCGAACCCGACCAGGTCCAGCTGCTCCTCCAGAAGCGCCAGGCCCGGCAGATCGCGCACAGCCGCAAGAAGCCGGACGAGGAGGCGGACCTGCTCGAACTGCCCGCCGAGCGGCGCCCTGTCGTTTCCCACAAGGAGCTCCTGGAGCTGCGCAAGCAGCTCAACACGATGGTCGGCGCGTACGTCCACCAGACCGGCAAGCCCCACGGTGTGATCCACACGGAGCTCCGCCGGGTCTGCGGCGGACCGCCGAGCGCGGAGGCCACCGCCGGCCAGATCCGGGAACGGATCAAGAAGGTGCAGGAGTGGGCCACCCGGATGCGGTGACTCCCGCCCCTGCGCGGTGGGCCACCCGGATGCGGTGACCCGTCGGAGGAACAGCTGAGGCCCGTACGACGGCGTTCGTACGGGCCTCACTCGTCCCGCGGCGGCGGAACCGGTGAAGGAACCGCGTCGGGACCGGCGCCGGAGACCGGCCCCCACGGTCGGCCTCCGGGCCCTTCCACGCTACGTGCACGACAAAGCCGATCTTGTCCGCCAAAGTCCCGCGTACGACCGACGAAGGTCCCGAACCGTCTCTATTCGCTCGTCGACGCCCGGATTCTGGACGAGGTCTTCCGCTGAGCGGAGCGGGTCGCTACTGTCCCGGCTCAAAAGCAATCGCCCCGTGGCAGCGCCGCCGCGGAGCGCAGCCGGTGTACCCCTTCCTGCCGGCGGCCTCTGACGTGCGTCGCCGACGGGACCGGTGACGCAACCCCGTGAGAGCCCGCCGCCACTCACTCCGAAGGAGAGGGCGTCGTGACCGCGGAGACCTCCCAGACGCTCGACCGGGGACTCAGAGTCCTCAAACTGCTCGCCGACACCGACCACGGCCTGACCGTCACCGAGTTGTCCAACAAACTCGGTGTCAACCGGACCGTCGTCTACCGTCTGCTCGCCACCCTCGAGCAGCACGCCCTCGTCCGCCGTGACCTCGGCGGGCGCGCCCGCGTCGGCCTCGGCGTGCTCCGGCTCGGCCGCCAGGTCCACCCCCTCGTGCGGGAGGCCGCGCTGCCCGCGCTGCGCTCGCTCGCCGAGGACATCGGGGCGACGGCCCATCTGACGCTGGTCGACGGCGCGGAGGCACTCGCGGTCGCGGTCGTCGAACCGACCTGGACCGACTACCACGTCGCCTACCGGGCCGGCTTCCGTCACCCGCTCGACCGGGGCGCGGCCGGCCGCGCCATCCTCGCCGCCCGCCAGGGCGGCCTGATCGAACCGGGCTTCACACTCACCCACGGCGAGCTGGAGGCGGGCGCGAGCGGTGCGGCCGCGCCGCTCGTCGGCGTGACGGGCGTGGAGGGCAGCGTCGGAGTCGTGATGCTCGCGGACGCGGTGCCGGAGCGGGTCGGGCCGAGAGTGGTGGACGCGGCACGCGAGGTCGCCGACGCGTTGCGCTAGAGCGCGCGGCGACCGGGGTGGGGCTCTGCCGTCCCGGGCCTAGGCCTCGGTGCCCGGACGGTGCGCCGGAGGTGCGGCGCTGTCGTGGGGTGTGCGTACGCCCACGACCAGGGCGCCCAGAGGGGTCTGTTCGTGGTGGACCGAGCGGCCCGTGCGGGTCGTCGTGATCAGGCCCGCCGCCCGCAGGGCCGTCGCATGGGCCGAGGCCGTCGCGTTGCTGACGCCCGTGCGGCGGGCCAGCTCCGTGGTCGTGCGGGGTTCCGTCATGGCCCGGAGGACTTCGGTCCTCGTGCGGCCCAGGGCCGCCGCCAGGTCCCCGTCCCGGGTGTCCGGGGCGGGCGGAAGGCCTCCGCCCGCCGGGTACGTGAGGACCACCGGGCGGTCCGGCAGGTCCTGGATCAGCGGGCCGCCCCTCCAGTGGAAGGTCGGCAGCAGGACCAGGCCCCGGCCGTCGAGGCGGACCTCATGGGCCTCACGGGCCTCACCGATCTCAGGGGCCGTCGGCCACGCCCAGACGCCGTCCCGTAGCCGTGAGCCCGGGGCGACCGCCGCCAGGGCGGCGGCCAGGCCCTGCTCGGCCACCGTCAGCGCATAGCGGGTGAACTCCGCCCGGTGCAGGTCCTGGACCAGCGGCCACACCGGCGCGAGGACCGTCTCGTACGCCGCCCGCTGGGCCCGGTCGAGCATGCCCCAGGACTCGGCGTCCCCGTCGTGCAGGGCCCGGATCCAGGTCGGGACGCGGCCCTGTCCCGCGTACACCCGTGCCAGCTCGGACCGTACGAACTCCGGCCGCGCCGAACGGATCAGCGCGAAGCCCTCCTCCCGCGTCCCGCCGAGGACGTCGAGGAAGCGCGGGGCCGCCCCGCCCGGCACCAGCTCCGCGAGCGGTTCGGCCGCGCCCGGCAGGGCCCGCAGCAGCCTGCCCCGCCAGCGGCCGAAGAGCAGCCCCTCGTGCGGGGCGCCCAGCATCAGCAGGGCCGCGTGCAGTTCGGGCACGGGGGAGGGGCGGGGCGCGAACCGTACCCGGGTCGTGTCGTCCGCCGTGAAATGGATGTGGAGCACCGCACCGACCCCCGTTCGCCGCCAGCCTTTCGGGCAGGGCCTCAACCTTCGCGCCGGCGTCCCCACCACTCCCAGGATGACGCCCATGACACCTGATCACCTGCTCGTCGACCACTCTCCCGCCCGCCGTACCGTCGCCAAGGGGGCCCTCGCCGCGGCCGCCGCCCTGCTGCTCGGCCCTCCCGCGGCCGCCTCCGCCGCCACCCCGGGGAGCCTCGTCCTCCGGCTGCCCGCGCCCACCGGCCCCCACGCCGTCGGCGCCACCGTCCGGCATCTCGTCGACCCCACCCGCAACGACCCGTGGGTGCCCGCCATCGGTGTACGGGAGCTGATGGTCACCGTGTTCCGGCCGATCGCCTCCGGCCGGGGTCTTCCGCGTCTCCCACAGCTCACCCGCGATGCCGCCGAGGTGTTCACCGTCCTCGCCCCGCTGGTCCGCCCGCACCTGCCGGCCACCGGGGTCGACTGGGCGGCCACCCTCACCCACGCCCGGACCGGCGGCGCCCCGCCGCTGCCCGGCCGGCGTCCGGTGTTGCTGTACAGCCCCGGCGGCGGGGACTCCCGCGCCCTGGGCAGCTCCCTCGCGATCGATCTCGCCTCGTACGGCTGGACCGTCGTCACCGTCGACCACCCCGGCGACGCGTCCGAGGTGGAGTTCCCCGACGAACGGCCGGAACGCGACCGGATCCGGACCACCGTCCTCCGCCCCGACCTCGACGCCGTGACCTTCCGCACCATGATCGACACCCGGGTCGCCGACCTCCGCTTCGTCCTCGACGCGCTCGGCCTCGACCGGGTCGGGCTCTACGGGCACTCCGCCGGCGGCACCGCCGTCGCCCAGGCGCTCCACGAGGACCCGAGAGTGGCCGCCGCCGTGAACCTGGAGGGGTACCTGGACCGGATGGACGGCGCACTCCTCCCCCTCGCCCGGGAGGGGACGGACCGGCCGCTGCTCCTCGCCGGCACCGACGGCTTCCGCGACGCGCGCCTCGACCGCTCCTGGTCGGCGCTGCTCTCCCACGGCGGACCCGTCGCCCGCCGGCAGCTCGCCGACAGCGGCCACTGGGTCTTCACCGACTACGCGGCCCTGGTGCCCCAGCTCCGGGCCGCCGGTCTGACGACCGCCGCCGGGCGCGCCGAGATGGTCGGCACCGTCGACCCCCGGGTATCGGTGCCCGCCGTCCGGAAGCTCGTCCGGTCCTTCTTCGCCCGCCACCTGCCCGCGCCCGGGGCCCGCCACCTGCCCGTGCCCGGAGCCGTGCCCAGAGCCGTGCCTGGAGCCGCGCCCAGGGCCGTGCCTGGAGCCGTGCCCAGGGCCGTGCCCGGAGCCGTGCCCAGGGCCGTGCGCAGGTCCGCGCCCCCGGCCCGGTGGGGGTGGTCGTCCCAGTAGATTGGGGGCGTGCTCTCCAGTCTCTCCCGTCCCAAGGCGCTCGCGGTCTGCGCGCTGCCCCTCGTCGCGCTCTTCGCCGTCGTCGGGCTCGCGCCGTTGCCCTATGCCATCGCGCAGCCCGGTACGACCGCCGACGTGCTCGGCAAGGACAAGGGGCAGGAGGTCATCACGATCACCGGAGCCCCGGTCCGGCCCTCCGAGGGTCAGCTGCGGATGACGACGATCGTCGCGACCGGGCCGTCCACGGACGTGGACCTCGGGGACGTGGCCGACGCCTGGTTCCGTACGGACCGGGCCGTCCTGCCGCGCGACTCCGTCTATCCCCCGGGGAAGTCCGACGCCGAGGTCGAGAAGCACAACCTCGGTCAGATGAAGCAGTCGCAGGACGCGGCCACGCTCGCCGCCCTCGACTACCTCGACAAGGACCCCGAGAAGGTGAAGGTGACCCTGCACCTCGCCGACATCGGCGGCCCCAGCGCCGGGCTGCTCTTCTCCCTCGGCATCGTCGAGAAGCTCGACGGCGACGGTGCCGGCGGTGACCTCACCGGCGGCCGGATCATCGCCGGTACGGGGACGATCGGCGCGGACGGCTCGGTCGGCGCCGTCGGCGGGGTCTCGCTGAAGACCCAGGCCGCCGCGCGTGACGGGGCCACCGTCTTCCTCGTGCCGAAGGCCGAGTGCTCGGACGCCGAGGCCGAGCTGCCGAAGGGGCTGCGGCTCGTCCCCGTCACCGCGCTCAGCGACGCGGTGGCGTCTCTGAAGGCCCTGGAGCAGGGGCAGGAGTCGAAGGTTCCGGTCTGCTGACCGGTTTGCCACCGGAAGACGTGCCGTCCTCGGGCGGGCGCTCGGGCGGGCGCTCCGGCGGCGGGGAGTCCATGGCCCGCCAGGCCGGGAAGACCAGCGGCGAGAGCGTGGCGAGAAGGTAGAGCCCGCCGATTCCCAGCAGCGTCGCCGTCAGACCGGCGCGCTCGACGAGGAAGCCCGCCGTCAGGCCGCCCAGCGGGGTCGTCAGCAGCACCCCCGCGGTGCTCGCGCCCATGACCCGGCTGCGCAGGGCGTCGGGGACCTGCTCGTACATCACCGTGGTCAGGATCGGGTTGACGACGCCGAGGCCGAATCCGGCCGCCGCGAGCGTCACGAGCAGGGGCGCGGTGGTGTCGGTGAGCGCGGCCACCACGTACGGCGGGGCGCCGCCGAGCAGGAAGCCAGCCGTGAAGACGGCCCGGCGCGGGAAGCGCTGCCCGACCGCCCCGTAGACCAGGGCGCCGGCCAGGGCGCAGCCGCCGAAGACCGACACGAGCAGGCCCTGGGTGGCCGGACCGCCCAGCTCCTGGCGCGCGTGGACCGGAAGGAGCACCGAACTCCAGCTCTGGCTCAGGCCGTTGGTGACCATCACCATGACCGTGATGCCGAGCAGCAGCCGCGCGCGGAACAGGAAGGCGTACCCCTCGCGCAGATCGGCCCGGTAGCGGGCCGGGGAGAGCCGGGGGCCGTCCCGCACCGGCTCCGCCGAGGGCACCCCGCGCAGGCCCGCGGTGACGAGCAGCGCGGAGAGGCCGAAGGTCGCCGCGTCGAGGACCAGGACCGTGTCGGCGCCCATGAACGCCACGAGGAGTCCGGCGATCGCGGCGCCCGTCATCCAGGCGCCGCGCGCCACGGCGTCGTACAGGCTGGCCGCCCGGGGGAGTGGGGTCCCGGCGCGCCGGGCGAGATCGGGGACCAGGACGTGCCGGGCCATCTCCCCGGGCGCGTGGAAGAGGCCGGTGACGGCCATCAGCGCGCACAGCATCCAGAACCGCAGGAGTCCGGCGCTGTTGAGCAGCGGGATCGCGGTGAGCGCGAGCGCGCAGACCAGGTCGGAGGCGATGCTGACCCGGCGGCGGCCGATCCGGTCGACGACCGGGCCGCCGACGATCGCGGAGACGAGGACGGGCAGGGCCGCGCAGAAGGCGACGATGCCGGCCTTGCCGGGGCTTCCCGTGGTGTCGAGGGCGAACCACGGGACGCCGATGAGCGTGAGTGAATTCCCTGTGATGGATACGGCGTTGGCGGTGAGGACGGTCGCGAGGGGGACCCGGTCCCGCTTCGTCGTGCCCGCCTCGTCTCCCCCCGGCGTGGTCATCCGGCCTCGTCTCCCCCGTGCGTGGTCATGCGGTCAGGGTGGCCGGGCGACGGTCCGGTGTGACCAGGCGCAGACCCAGCTCGACGAGCCGCCAGCCGAGCCGGACGCGAAGGGCGGGGGCGGATGCGGGGGCGGGGGCGGGGGCGCGCGCGGGGCGGCGGCGCCGGGCGGCGGCCTCGCGGTGGAGCTCCGCGGCGGTCAGCGCGTGCATCCGGAGGTGAATGTCGGCGTGCATGACTCCGTGGTTCCTTCCGTCAGTTCTCGCGCTGCGGGAAAGCGTGCAGATGGATCCGTACGCGCTCGGCGTCCGGCGCGTCGGCCTCCTCGATGTCCCGGTACGACTCGATGAGGGCGTGCATCTTCTCGTCGAGCTCGCGGAGCTTCTCGGGGGGCAGGCGCAGGGTGAAGTCGCTCATGTCGGAGATGCCGAGCCACGTCTGGTCCCAGTCGTGCCGGGTGCCGAGGAAGGTGCTCAGCTCCTGCGTGTGGATGGTCGCGATCTCGTGGACGTAGACGTCGAGGGCGCCGCGGACCTCCGGGTCCGGGTTCTCGTAGAGCGATGCGTCGACCCTCGTGCCCTGCTGGCCGGCCTTCCACCACCGCTCGCGCCCTTTGCCCCGTGTCGGGTCGTCCTCGACGAAGCCGTGGGCCGCGAGCTGGCGCAGGTGGTAGCTGGTCGCGCCGCTGGACTCGCCCAGCTGCTCGGCCAGTTGGGAGGCAGTGGCGGGGCCGTGCCGGCGCAGGGCGCGCAGCAGCCGGATGCGGAGGGGGTGGGCGAGTCCGCGCAGGGAGCGCGGGTCCAGCTGGCGGCTCAGGTGTTCCTCTGGCTCGGACATGTTCACAGCGTAGAGTTGCAAAGGACTGGTTGCAATAGTCTTTTTGCAACCAGTCCTTTGCAACTGTCTCCTTCAGTCGGCTCCGTCACTCGCGTGCCGCCTGCTCCACCAGCGGGATGATCCGCAGCGGCACCGGGTTCTCCATCACGATCGCCGTCGACGCCCGCATGATCCCCTCGAACGCCACCACCCTGTCGATCACCCGCTGGAGGTCGGCGTTGGAGCGGGCGACGAGGCGGCAGAGCATGTCGCCGTGGCCCGTCGTCGTGTGCAGTTCGAGGACCTCCGGCACCGTCGCCAGGTGCTCCCGTACGTCCGCTCCCTGCCCCTGCTTGATCTCCAGCGTCGCGAACGCCGTCACCGGATAGCCCAGCGCCGCCGGGTCCACCTGCGGTCCGAAGCCCCTGATCACCCCGCTCGCCTGGAGCCGGTCGAGCCGCGCCTGCACCGTGCCCCGCGCCACCCCGAGCCGCCGCGAGGCCTCCAGGACCCCGATGCGCGGCTCGCGCGCGAGAAGCGTGATCAGCCGGCCGTCCAAATGATCGATCGCCACAGTGGTCTCCCCATGGTCAGGATGTACAAGTCGCACGGCCATACTCGCTGGTCGCTGTGCAACATGACCAGCAGATCAGCGAACTCTTGCGCACCTTGCAGAACGGCGGGACATTGCTGCCATGACTGAGACCATCGATCACACCCCCTCCACCGCGCGGCAGGCCGATCCCTTCCCCGTGAAGGGAATGGACGCGGTCGTCTTCGCCGTCGGCAACGCCAAGCAGGCCGCGCACTACTACTCCACGGCCTTCGGCATGAAGCTCGTCGCCTACTCCGGGCCGGAGAACGGCACGCGCGAAACCGCCAGCTACGTCCTCACCAACGGCGCCGCCCGGTTCGTGTTCACCTCCGTCATCAAGGTCGCCACCGACCGGGGCCGCTTCCTCGCCGACCACGTCGCCGAGCACGGCGACGGCGTCGTCGACCTGGCCATCGAGGTGCCGGACGCCCGCGCCGCGTACGCCTACGCCGTCGAGCACGGCGCCACCGGCCTCACCGAGCCGTACGAGCTCAAGGACGAGCACGGCACCGTCGTCCTCGCCGCCATCGCCACGTACGGCAAGACCCGCCACACCCTCGTCGAGCGCTCCGGCTACGACGGCCCCTACCTGCCGGGCTTCGTCGCCGCCAACCCGATCGTCGAGCCGCCGGCCAAGCGCACCTTCCAGGCCATCGACCACTGCGTCGGCAACGTCGAGCTCGGCAAGATGAACGACTGGGTCGGCTTCTACAACAAGGTCATGGGCTTCACGAACATGAAGGAGTTCGTGGGCGACGACATCGCGACCGAGTACTCGGCGCTGATGTCGAAGGTCGTCGCGGACGGCAGCCTGAAGGTGAAGTTCCCGATCAACGAGCCGGCGATCGCGAAGAAGAAGTCGCAGATCGACGAGTACCTGGAGTTCTACGGCGGCGCGGGCGTCCAGCACATCGCGCTGGCCACGAACGACATCGTCGCGACCGTGCGCGCGATGCGGGCCGCCGGTGTCTCCTTCCTCGACACCCCCGACTCGTACTACGACACGCTCGGCGAGTGGGCCGGCGAGACGCGTGTGCCCGTGGAGACCCTGCGCGAGCTGAAGATCCTCGTCGACCGCGACGAGGACGGCTACCTGCTGCAGATCTTCACGAAGCCGGTCCAGGACCGGCCGACGGTCTTCTTCGAGATGATCGAGCGGCACGGGTCGATGGGCTTCGGCAAGGGCAACTTCAAGGCGCTGTTCGAGGCGATCGAGCGCGAGCAGGAGAAGCGCGGCAACCTGTAGCCGCCGCCCGTTGTGGGCAATCGTTCCCCCCCCCCGGACGAAGTCTGGGGGAAGGACGATTGCCCACACGGCGGGTGGGCGGGGGTGCCTGGCCCGTGTCCGGGGCTCCTGGCCCCGTGCTCGGTCCCGCGCGGTGAGCCCGCGCGGTGGGGAGGAGTCCCACCCTCCGGCGGGTTCCGGCCCACGCGGGGGGTGGGCCGGGGCTCGTCCCGTGGCGGGCGGCGCGTTATTCGCGTGGCGACTTCGACGGTGTCGGCTTCGCCGGGGCGTTCTGTTCGTCCCGCCGCTCCCGTTCCCGCTCCGGCTCCGTGCGGAGCTCCTTCGGGAGTTCGGCCGACGGCTCTCCCAGGGCCGCCAGCGACTCCGCCGCCCTCGGCGCCAGCAGCGGCGAGAAGTGCGGGTTGATCCGCAGCGCCTCCGCCAGATGGCGGCGGGCCGGGCCGTGTTCCTCCAGGACCCGTTCGATCTCGCCCCGGTGGTACGAGAAGAGGGCGCTCCGCAGCCCCTCCTCCGTGGCCCTTTTCGCGTACTCCATGGCCTCCTTGGGCTCACCCGACCGGTACAGCGCCCACCCCAGCGCGTCCGCCACCCGCACCGAGCGGTGGCCGCGCGCCCACTCCGCCCGCATCCGGGTGACCGCCGCCGCCGGGTCGCCGTGGTCCGCGTCGAGCAGTGCCAGGGCCACCTCCCCGCCCGCCCAGGTACCCGTCCGCAGCCGCTCGTACAGCGCCCGCGCGTCCCCGTCCAGGCCCAGCGACCCGGACAGTTCGCCCGCCTCCAGGACGTACTCGGGCAGCGGCAGCCGGGCCAGCGCCGCCCGCCAGTCCCGCAGCGCCTCGTCCGTGCGGCCCAGCGCCGTCAGGGCGCGCGCCCGGCCCGCGAGCGAGGGTCCGTGGTCCCGTACCTGCGTCAGCGCCGCCCCGAACCGCGCGAGGGCCTCGTCCGGTTCGCCCCGCTCCCATGCCAGGTCCCCGAGCCGCGCCAGCGCGGCCGCCTTGTCCGGGGCCGTCTCCGCCAGCGCCACCGCGTCGAGCGCCGCGGCGTCCGCGTCCTCGCGCCAGCCCCGGTCGCGGTAGGTCTGCGAGGCCCTGGCCCGCACCACCGCGCCCGCGTGGAGCCCCTCCAGGGCCTCCATCGCCTTCCGGGCCGCCTGGTAGTCCCCGAGACCGTTGTACGCGTCCATCAGGACCGGGTACGCGGGCCAGCGCTTCGGATCCGCCTTCCGGACCTTCTCGCCCCACTCCTTCGCCGACTTCCAGTCGCCGCGCGCCCCCGCGAGCGCCCCCAGACCCAGCTGGGCGGCCGTGTTGCCGCGCGCGGCGGGCCGTTCGGCGAGCGAGCGCCGCAGCGCCTTCTCGGCACGCGGGTAGTCCCGTACGTCTCCGAGGCGCACGCCCCGCTCCGTGTACGCCGCGCCGAGCTCCGCCCAGGACCCGTCGTCGTCCGGGTGGGCGCGCAGCCACTTCTCCCTGTCGGTGATCAGCGCGGCCAGGTCCGGGAGCGCCGCCTGCGCGCCCGCGTGGGCCGCGGTCGTCGCTCGCTCCGCAGGACCCGGCGGGCGGCGCCGCGGCTCCTGGTCGAGGAACTCCGGGACGTAAAGAAGTGCCGTCGCCGCGAGCACCGCGCCCACCCCGGCCGCCAGGACCGTCCTCGACACGTTCTGCGTCTTCATGGCGCTCACTGTGCGCCCGCCCGCACCTGTACGAAGAGCACACGAAGCGCTCGCCCCGGCAGGTTCACACCGATGGCCCCGGGTGCCACGCTGGAGGCATGGACGATCTTCTGACGCGGCTGCGCGCCGGGCTCCCCGCCGAGGCGCTGCTCACCGATCCGGACGTGACCGCTTCCTACGCGAACGACATGGCGAGCTTCTGCGAGGCCGGTGCCCCCGCGGTCGTCGTGCTCCCGCGCACCGTCGAGCAGGTGCAGCACGTCATGCGCACCGCGACGGAACTCCGCGTTCCCGTGGTCCCCCAGGGAGCCCGCACGGGCCTCTCCGGCGGCGCCAACGCCTCCGAGGGCTGCATCGTGCTCTCCCTGGTCAAGATGGACCGCATCCTGGAGATCAACCCGGTCGACCGGATCGCCGTCGTCGAACCGGGTGTCGTCAACGCGGTGCTGTCACGGGCGGTCGCCGAGCACGGCCTCTACTACCCGCCGGACCCGTCCAGCTGGGAGACGTGCACCATCGGCGGAAACATCGGTACGGCCTCCGGCGGTCTGTGCTGTGTGAAGTACGGGGTGACGGCCGAGTACGTCCTCGGCCTCGACGTCGTCCTCGCCGACGGCCGGCTCCTGAGCACCGGCCGCCGCACCGCCAAGGGCGTCGCCGGCTATGACCTGACCAGGCTCTTCGTCGGCTCGGAGGGCAGTCTCGGCATCGTCGTCCGGGCCGTGCTCTCGCTCCGGCCGCAGCCCCCGGCGCAGCTCGCGCTGGCCGCCGAGTTCCCCTCCGCGGCCGCCGCCTGCGCGGCCGTCTGCACGATCATGGAGCGCGGCCACACTCCGTCGCTGCTCGAACTCATGGACCGCACCACCGTCCAGGCCGTCAACAAGATGGCGCGCATGGGGCTGCCCGACACCACCGAGGCGCTGCTCCTGTGTGCCTTCGACACCCCCGACCCGGCCGCCGATCTGGCCGCCGTGGCGGAGCTGTGCGTGGCGGCGGGCGCCACCGAGGTCGTCCCGGCCGCGGACGCCGCCGAGTCCGAACTCCTCCTCCAGGCGCGCCGGCTCTCCCTCACCGCCCTGGAGACGATCAAGTCGGCGACGATGATCGACGACGTGTGCGTGCCGCGGACGCGGCTCGCCGAGATGCTCGCCGGCACGGCGGCGGTCGCGGAGAAGTACGACCTCACCATCGGCGTCTGCGCGCACGCCGGCGACGGCAACACCCATCCCGTCGTCTGCTTCGACCACACCGACGAGGACGAGTCGCGGCGCGCGCGGGAGTCCTTCGACGAGATCATGGCGCTCGGGCTCGCGCTCGGCGGCACGATCACCGGCGAGCACGGCGTGGGCGTCCTCAAGAAGGAGTGGCTGGCACGGGAGTTGGGGCCGGTAGGGCTGGAGCTCCAGCGCGGGATCAAGGCCACCTTCGACCCGCTGGGGCTGCTCAACCCCGGAAAGCTCTTCTGACGCCTGGGACTCCTGGGCTGACGCCTGGGACGCCCGGGACCCCTGGGCTGACGCCTGGGACCCCTGGATTCGCACGGGTACGGGGCTCACTGCTCGCCGTCCTGCGACTCGTCCGACGGCCACGGGTCGCGCAGCCACAGCTCGTCGGCGATCACGGTGGTCGCCAGGAGTTCGGCAAGGCCGTCGTCGATGCCGAGCCGGTCGGACTCGGTGCCCGGCGGCACCGCGCGCAGGGTCCGCTCCAGCCAGGCGGACACCTGCGCCGAGGGGGCTTCGAGCAGGGCGTCGCCGTCGGGGGAGGAGAGCGCCATCAGGACGACGCTGCGGCCGTCGACCTTCGTGGGCCAGATCCGCACGTCGCCGTGACCGCAGGCCCGGAACACGCCTTCGACCAGGAGTTCGCGCGCGAACGTCCAGTTGACCGGGTGGTCGGTGCCGATGTGGAACGTGATGTGGACGGCGTACGGGTCGTCGGTGCGGTAGGCGAGCCGGGCGGGGACGGGGATGGTGCGCTCGGGGGAGAGCACCAGCTTCAGCTCCAGCTCGCGCTCGACGGTGGTGTTGTCGGTGTTCTGCATGGTCGTACTCCCTCTCGCGGACCGGCCCCGGTCGGGCCTTCAGCAGGAGAGAGCGGGGTACCCACGGCTCATTACGCGACTTCGGGAAGTTTTTTCGGGAAGTTTTTCCGGGCCGCGGAGCAGGGCGTATGTACCGGCCCGAACATCACCGGGAGTGATCGATTCCGGTACGTGTCCCCCCGAAGGCGGGCTTTCTCCCAGGCTCTTTGTTCCCTCGGGGGCGTTCTTCGTTACTGTCCTCCTTGGGCGCGGCACGCCCGGCACGCGGCCGCGCGGATCAAGGGCGTTGTGACTGAACGGAGTCGGGGCAGTGGCTACTCCTCCTGGAGGCGGCGGAGAGGTACCGCAGGCGGGGTACTACCCGGACCCGTCCATTCCCGGGTACATCCGGTACTGGAACGGGGGCGCCTGGGTGCCCGGTACGAGCAGGCCCGCGCCCGCGGACGGTGAGGTTCCGCCGGGCCCGCCGGCCTCGGCGATCCCGGCCGGGCCGATCCTGGCCTCCGGACCGGCACCCGCACCGGCCGCCGCGCAGCCGGCCCGGCCCGAACCGGAACCGGTCCAGCCGCATCAGCCCGCGCGGCACCAGCCGCAGCAGCCCCACGAGCCGCAGCAGCTCCAGCAGTCCCACGAGCCGCAGCACCCCCACGAGCCGCACCAGCTCCACGGGCAGCCGTACCAGCCGCAGCCCGTTCCCGGGCTCGAGCCCGTGCGCCCCGCCGCCTCCGTACCGGCACAGGCCCAGGCGCCCGCGCAGCTCCCCGCGCCGGACCGGACGCCCGCAGCGCTCCCCGCGCCGGACCGGACGCCCGCCCTCGCCCCCGTACCCACCGTGGAGGAGACCGGGCCCGTCTTCTTCGACGAGGAGCCGGCCCCCGCGGAACCCGCGTCCGCCTGGCAGGCGGACACCTCCCGCCAGACCGGTTTCGGCGGCGACCGCGACCAGAAGGTCTCCTGGGGCGCGCCCCGGACCCCCGACCCGCGCACCCCGGCGGACTGGCCCGTCGCCGGTGCGGGTGAACCCGAGCCCGAGAGCGAGGCGCGCTCCGTGGCCCCGGCGACGGACCCCCGGGCCACCGGGGGAGCCGCGCGCCTCGGCGGGATGCCGGTCACGCCGATCCCCACCCCCGCTCCCGCCCCCGCGCCCGCCGCGGCCCCTCAGAAGCCCCAGCCGACTCCGCGGGCACCCAGGCCCCAGCCGGCTCCCCAGCCGGCCCCCGAGCCCGCGGCGACGGCCGCCCCGGCCCCCGCGCCCGCCCCCGCTCCCGTACACCAGGCGCCCGCGACCCCCTCCTGGGCCCAGCAGGCCCAGTCCCAGCCGCGACCCCAGGCACAACAGCCCCAGGCACAACAGCCCCGAGGACAGCAGCCCCAGGCACAACACCCCCAGCCGCAGCAGCCCCAGTCTCAGGACCCGCAGCAGCCCGTCGTCCCCTGGAAGCCGCCCGTCGACGACCTGTTCGTCCAGGCGGCCCGCGCGCAGGCCTCGGCGCGCCCCGCCGGGCTCGGCCGGAGGCTGATCGCCCGGCTGATCGACTCCCTCGTCCTGGGCGCGCTCGTCGGTGTCGCCGCCTTCCCGTTCGTGACCGCGGCCCTCGACCACATCAACGGCAAGATCGAGGCGGCCAAGCAGTCCGGCGTCACCGTCCAGGTGTGGCTGGTCGACGGCACGACCTCCGTGCAGTTCGGCATCGCGCTGGCGGCGTTCTTCGTCATCGGCGTCCTGTACGAGGCGCTGCCCACCGCCAAGTGGGGCCGCACGCTCGGCAAGAAGCTGTGCGGGATCGAGGTGCGGGACATCGAGGCGCACCAGCCGCCGCGGTTCGGGGCGGCCCTGCGCCGCTGGCTCGTCTACAGCGTCCTGGGACTCCTGGCCATCGGCGTCCTCAACGTCCTGTGGTGCCTCTTCGACCGTCCCTGGCGGCAGTGCTGGCACGACAAGGCCGCCCGGACCTTCGTGGCGCGCTGATCCGCGGGCCGCGGCCGGGGGTCCCCCGAACGGGCGGTGATTCCTTGCGGGGCCGCCCGGCCCGGGATGCACTGCCCCCATGAGCACCGACCAGCCGCCGCCCGGCCAGCCGCCCGAGGAGGACCCGTTCCTCAAGAGGCCGCAGGAGCCTCCGCCGCCCTCCGCGGGCCAGCCGCCCCCGTCCGGACCGCCGCCCTCCGGACCGCCCCCGGAAGGGCCTCCGCCGGGGGGCCCGCCGCCCGGGGGCCCGCCGCCCGGAGGCCCGCCGCCCGGGAGTCCGTACGGACCCACGGGCGGTTCGCCGTACGGTCCCCCGGGCGGCTCCCCGTACGACAACGCGCCGCCTCCGCCCCCGTACGGCGGCTACGGCGCCGGGTACGGAGGGACCGATCCGCTCTCCGGGATGCCGCCGCTCGCCGAGTCCGGCAAGCGCATCATCGCCCGGATCATCGACTGGCTGATCATCGCGATCCCCCTGGCGGTCATCGGCATCCCGTTCAAGATCTACTCGCGGGCGAGCGAGGACGGCAACGACTTCGGCGACACGGTCAACAGCCTCAACGGCGGTAGCCAGCTGGTCTTCCAGCTGATCACGATCGTCGCGTACGTCGCGTACGACACGGTGATGGTGGCCAAGAACGGCCAGACCCTCGGCAAGAAGTGGATGAAGCTGCGGGTCGCGATGCTCAACGACGGTTCGACGCCCCCGATGAGCCAGTCGCTGCTGCGCGCGATCGTCCTGTGGCTGCCCGCCCTGATCTGCTGCGCCTGCCTGTGGCCGCTGCTCCTGCTGATCCTGATCCTGGTCGACAAGCCCTACAAGCAGGGTCTGCACGACAAGGCGGCGAAGACGGTGGTGGTCTCCGTCCCGCAGTAGCCGAAGTAGCCGAAGTAGCCGCAGTAGCCGAAGTGGCCGAAGTGGCCGAAGCAGGAAGTGTCACGAACCGGTCCGGGTATCGACTCCCGCGCCCACACGCGCGGTCGGTACCCGGACTTCTTCGTGTGCGACGGGTGCCGGAGTCGGTGCGGTGGTCTTGACGCCCGCCGTCCGCAGCGGCATCGTCACCGCCACGAGCAGTCCGAGCAGCAGGCCGGCGAGGCTGATCACCGTGATCCCGAGCGTGCTCGTCGTACCGGAGAGCAGCAGCAGGGCGACGGTCGCGAGGACGACGGTGGCCGAACCGTAGGTGAGTTGCGCGGCGTTCGGACGCTGCATGACACGTACCGCCCTCTCAGGACAACGGTTCGACTCTAAGACCGTGGATGCCCGGGAGGAAGCGAAGTAAGCGTGACCTCACCCACGATGCGGGGGCACGGGGTGCACGGGGGGCGCACGGAGCCGTGGGTCGTGTGATTTTTCCCCGTAAGGTGCCCGTTGATCGTCCGATAATCGGAATTCACCTCCCACATAGTGCAGTTGGTATGTCCAAGTCAAGATCTGTCTTTTCTTGTCTCCCTCCGGTCGAATGTCGTCACTTGTGACGCGCGACCCGCCGGACGGACACCCCACCTTCGGTCCGAAGCGCGGGCGCCGGGGAGGACATACCAAGTGACCAACAGACGACGGGCGATCAGAACGTCCGCAGTTGTTGTGGCGCTCGCGGCCACCGCCGCTACCGCCTCGACCTTCACCACCGCATGGGCCGACAATCACGGCAGCGTGAACCCGGCCGACGTCCGTCACGACCCGGCGCCCGGCGCCGGCGACGGACACGGACACGGCCACGGGGTCGACAAGACGGCGGTCGACCACGACCTCGACGGCCCCTTCAGCGAGCAGCAGGAGCAGCAGCGCAAGGCTGCCCTGGAGCAGGTGCTGAGCGGCGAGTCGAAGGTGGAGCGCCGAAACGGCTCCCAGGTCGTCAAGCTCGACGACAAGAAGTACGTCGAGCTCGGCCGTGAGAAGACCGACAAGATCTTCACGATCCTCGTCGAGTTCGGCGACAAGGTGGACAACACCACCCTCGTCGACCGCGCGGACGACGAGACGACCGAGCTGAAGCCGAAGTTCGGCGGCACGCCCGGTCCGCTGCACAACCAGATAGCCGAGCCGGACCGTGAGCACGACAACTCCACGGCGTGGCAGGCGGATTACAACCAGAAGCACTTCCAGGACCTGTACTTCGGCACCGGCAAGGACGCCGCGGGGCAGCCCAAGCAGTCGCTGAAGACCTACTACGAGAAGACCTCGTCCGGCCGTTACTCGGTCGACGGCGGCGTCTCCGACTGGGTCAAGGTCGAGTACAACGAGGCCCGCTACGGCTCGAACTACTGCGGCAACAGCAACTGCTCCAACGTCTGGGACGCGGTCCGCGACGGCGTCACCGCCTTCGTGGCCGACCAGAAGGCCAAGGGCCGCACCGACGCCCAGATCAAGGCCGACATGGCCCAGTACGACCTCTGGGACCGGTACGACTTCGACGGCGACGGCAACTTCAACGAGTCCGACGGGTACATCGACCACTTCCAGATCGTCCACGCGGGCGAGGACGAGTCCGCGGGCGGCGGCGCCCAGGCCGGCGACGCCCTGTGGGCCCACCGCTGGTACGCGTACGGCACCAACGCGGGCAAGACCGGCCCGGCGAACAACAAGGCCGGCGGCACGCAGATCGGCGACTCCGGCATCTGGGTCGGCGACTACACGATGCAGCCGGAGAACGGCGGCCTCGGCGTCTTCGCGCACGAGTACGGTCACGACCTCGGTCTGCCGGACCTGTACGACACCTCCGGCGCCCGGGGTGCCGAGAACTCGACCGGCTTCTGGTCGCTCATGTCCTCCGGCTCCTGGCTCGGCCGCGGCAAGGACGCCATCGGCGACCTGCCCGGCGACATGAACGCCTGGGACAAGCTGCAGCTCGGCTGGCTGAACTACACCAAGGTCGCCGACGAGGCCCGCAAGTGGAACTCCACCCACAAGCTGGGCGTGGCCGCGTACAACACCGAGAACCCCCAGGCGCTCGTCGTCGAGCTGCCGAAGAAGGCCGTCACCACCGATGTCGTCGCGCCCGCCGAGGGTGGCACGCAGTGGTGGAGCAACATGGGTGACGACCTCAAGAACACCCTGACCCGCTCCGTCGACCTGACGGGCAAGACGTCCGCCTCCCTGAAGCTCAAGGGCTGGTACGACATCGAGCTCGACTACGACTACCTCTACACCGAGGTGTCGACCGACGGCGGCGCCAACTGGACGGCCCTGGACGGCACCGCCGACGGCAAGCCGCTCCCGCGCGACGCCAGCGGCGCCCCGGCGCTGACCGACGTCTCGGGCACGCACAAGGAGCTCGTCTACGGCCTCGACGCCTACGCGGGCAAGAAGTTCGACCTCCGCTTCCGCTACCAGACGGACGGCGGCGCCGGCGGCAAGGGCTTCACGGCCGACGCCATCACGCTGACCGCCGACGGTGCCACCGTCTTCGCGGACGGCGCCGAGAACGGTGACAACGGCTGGGCGGCCAAGGGCTTCTCGCGGGTCGGCAAGGGCTTCACGAAGGAGTACGAGCAGTACTACATCGCGGAGAACCGCCAGTACGTCTCGTACGACGCCACCCTCAAGGTCGGCCCGTACAACTTCGGGTTCACCGGTGACAAGGCGAGCTGGGTCGAGCACTACCCGTACCAGAACGGTCTGCTCATCTGGAAGTGGGACCTCTCCCAGAAGGACAACAACACCGCGGTCCACCCGGGCCAGGGTCTGATCCTTCCGGTCGACGCCCACCCGACCCCGCTGAAGTTCAAGGACGGCAGCCTGATGCGCAACCGCGTCCAGGCCTACGACTCCACCTTCGGCACCTACCGGACCGACAGCCTGCTGCTCCACAAGGCCGACGTCGCGGCGTTCGTCCCGTCGCTGCCGGGCAACCCGGTCTTCGACGACCGCAAGGGCACGTACTGGCTCAAGGAGACGGAGCGCGCCGGTGTCCAGGTAACTGACACCAACACCAAGATCCAGGTCGTGAAGGAGCCGAAGAACGGCGACACGATCACGGTTCGCGTGGGTCCGTCCACGAAGTAATCGGTAAAACTGCAGGTCAAAGCATGATCGGCCGTCGCCCCTCTAGCGGGCGACGGCCGATCGTGTTTAGGTGCGTCTGACGCTTCAGACCGATGTTCTTATTGACAGTCGATCCACGGGGGAGTGGTTCCGCATGCCCAACGGAGGGTTCTGCAAGTTGCCGGGAGGCAGTGTGGTCGTCGCGATAGGGCTGCCCAGCCCGGCCCGCGACGGCGCCAGTGTCCGCTTCCTGGTGCATGCCGCGAACCGCGCCCGCGCCCTCACCCGGCTGCGGAACCTCGGCCTGCGGGCGGTCTACCTCCGGGGCAACACCGAACCGCCCACGCCGGACGAGATCACGGCCGTCCTCCACCACCCCGACGGCCTGCTGTGGAGATCCGCGCCCGGCGCCGCCCAGGAGCTCTGGCACCCCGTACGGTCCCTCCCCAGGGAACCGGCGGCGTAGCGAACGGCGCCGCGGCGAGCGTCCTACGGGACCACCGGCTTGCCGGTCAGCTCCACGCCCGCCGTCCGCAGCTCCTCCAGGGCCCGGTCCGTCGTCTCCTTCGCGACGCCGGCCGTCAGGTCGAGCAGCACATGGGTGCGGAAGCCCTCACGGGCCGCGTCCAGGGCCGTAGCCCGCACACAGTGGTCGGTGGCGATGCCCACCACGTCGACCTCGGTGACCTCCCGCTCGCGGAGCCACTCCGCGAGCGTCCGCCCGTTCTCGTCGTGCCCCTCGAAGCCGCTGTAGGCCGCGTCGTACGCGCCCTTGTCGAAGACGGCGTCGATCGCCCCGCTGGCGACGGCCGGCGCGAAGTTCGGGTGGAAGCCGACCCCCTCCGTGCCGGCCACGCAGTGCACCGGCCAGGAGGTGACGTAGTCCGGCTCCGCACCGGCCTGCGCGAAGTGCGCCCCCGGGTCGACATGGTGGTCGCGGGTGGCGACCACATGCCGGTAGGAGGTGCCCGCCGTCTGGCCGACCAGGTCGGTGATGGCGGCGGCGACGTCCGCGCCGCCGGTCACCGCGAGGCTGCCGCCCTCGCAGAAGTCGTTCTGAACGTCCACAACGATCAATGCGCGGTGCATGGCGGGTGTCCTTAGCGCGTCGGGGAGGGGTGGGACCGAGCCTAGAGACTCGGCCCGCCCACCGGGAGGGGGCGGGTCCGGTCTCCGTAGGGCTCCAGGGGGTCTCTTGTCGGTCGGGCCGGGCCCGACCGACACCCCCTACATGTACTCCGTCGGCAGCACCGGCTCGCCCCGGGAGAGCTGGATCGCCGACATCGGCAGCCCGGCGCGGGCCGCGATGTGCCGGGACCGCGCGGCCTCCAGGGGCTCCCTGGCCACCACGTCGCCGCCCTTGACCAGCTCGACCAGGAGCTGGTGGTCGGCGAGCTCCGGCGGGACCGGGCCGGTGCCCACCACCTCCGCCTCGGCTACGCCGTACGCGTCGGGCCGGCGCGCCGCCCACTTGCGCCCGCCGACCGAGGCCTTGCCGCCGAGGGACTTCTTGGCGACCGGGGTGAGGGGCGCCTTGAGGTCGGCCGAGGAGGCGCGGGCGACCAGCTTGTAGACCATGGAGCAGGTCGGGTGGCCGCTGCCGGTGACCAGCTGGGTGCCCACCCCGTACGCGTCGACCGGCGCCGCCGCGAGGGAGGCGATGGCGTACTCGTCGAGGTCCGAGGTGACGACGATCTTCGTGTCCCGCGCACCCAGCTCGTCGAGCTGCTGCCGGACCCGGTGGGCGACGAGCAGCAGGTCGCCGGAGTCGATCCGGACGGCCCCGAGCTCGGGGCCCGCCACCTCGACGGCGGTACGGACGGCCTCGGTCACGTCGTAGGTGTCGACGAGCAGGGTCGTACCGCGGCCGAGGGTCTCGACCTGCGCCTGGAAGGCGTCCCGCTCGCTGTCGTGGAGGAGCGTGAAGGCGTGGGCGGAGGTGCCGACGGTCGGGATGCCGTAGCGGAAGCCGGCCGCGAGGTCCGAGGTGGCCTCGAAGCCGCCGACGTACGCGGCGCGGGAGGCGGCGACGGCCGCCAGCTCGTGGGTGCGCCGGGCACCCATCTCGATGAGGCGGCGTCCGCCGGCCGCGGCCGACATGCGGGAGGCGGCGGCCGCGATGGCCGAATCGTGGTTGAGGATGGAGAGGATCACCGTCTCCAGGAGCACGCACTCGGCGAAGGAGCCCTCGACGCGCAGGACGGGCGAGCCGGGGAAGTACACCTCGCCCTCGGGGTAGCCCCAGATGTCGCCGGTGAAGCGGTAGCGGGCGAGCCATTCCAGGGTCGGCTCGTCGACGATGCCCTGCTCGCGCAGGAAGCCCAGGACGGCGGGGTCGAAACGGAAGTTCTCGACGGCGTCCAGGACCCGGCCGACGCCCGCGAGGACGCCGTAGCGCCGGCCCTCGGGCAGTCGCCGGGTGAAGACCTCGAAGACCGAGCGTCGGTCGGCGGTGCCGCCCCGGAGGGCTGCCTGGAGCATGGTCAGCTCGTACTGATCGGTGAAGAGCGCGGTCGACGGCACGTCCACCGGCAGCCCAAGGTCCGCAGCGTTCATGTCAGCGATGCTAGCGCAGAAATCGTCAGAGTGACGAATAGTGGGTCGAGTGGGTGACGAGCGGGTGACCCGTTTGTGCGACGGGCCCTCCGGGGTGGCAGCATGGGGTGAGTGAGCGTCGCGCCTATTGAGATCGAACGTACGGAATCGGCCGAGGAGGTCTCCGCGGTCGTCGAACCGGACGTGCCCTGGGTGACCCTCGTGCACAACGATCCGGTCAACCTGATGAGCTACGTGACCTACGTCTTCCAGGCGTACTTCGGCTACTCCAAGGACAAGGCGCACAAGCTGATGCTCGACGTGCACCACAAGGGCCGCGCGGTGGTCTCCAGCGGCACCCGCGAGGAGATGGAGCGCGACGTGCAGGCGATGCACGGCTACGGCCTCTGGGCGACCCTCACCCAGGACCGCGGCTGATGGCCGGGCGCTTCGAGACCCTGCCCGGCGGTGGCGCGGCCGTCGCCCTCGACGACGTCGAGATCTCCATCCTCCGCTCCCTCGCCGTCCAGCTCATGGAGCTGATCGGGCCGGGTGACGAGCCCGCCAAGGACGCCGACCCGCTGGCCGCGCTCTTCGCCGAGGGCCCCAGCAAGCCGCCGTCCGACCCCGCGCTCAAGCGCCTCTTCCCCGACGCGTACGGGGACGACAGCGAGGAGCTGCGTGCGGCCGCCTCCGACTTCCGCCGCTTCACCGAGAACGACCTGCGGGCCCGCAAGCGCGACGACGCCCTCGTCGTCGTCCGCGCCCTCGACGCGCTCTCCGCCGACACGGCGGGTGAGGGCGGCGCCGTCCTGAAGCTGACCCTGGACGAGTCCCGCGCCTGGCTCGGCGCGCTCAACGACCTCCGGCTGACCATCGGCACCCGCCTGGAGATCACCGACGAGGAGGGCGAGCAGCTGTACCGGCTGCCGGACTCCGACCCGCGCAAGCCGATGGTGATGGCGTACCTCTGGCTGGGGGCGCTGCAGGAGTCCCTCGTCGAGACCCTGATGCCGTAACCGCACCCCCGTGTGCACCCCTTCTTCGCGGGGTGTTCGCTCAGCGGACGCTCAAATCCGGATAACGAATGCGTTATCAGAGCGTCCGCTTTGGCGTCTTGGATCCCTTTCATCCGCCGTTTTCTGTGGCGTGCGCCACACGCAACTCCCTCGATCACGTCCCACCCCGTGATAAATCTTCACGACCGCTCGGGGACGCCACCCCTGTCCCCGAGGGCGCTTTGGCCGGCGGACCGCCGGTAGCACTCCATCCACATCCGGGGGGATCAGGATCTGATCCGCGGCAGACGCACTCGCAGTCGCGCGGATCAGCATGGAGAAAGGCGCACCACCATGACCTCTGTGCAGGTCGACAAGCAGCACGACGGCACCGACGGGGCCGTGGACGGCGGCGAGGGCTACCAGCGTGGCCTCGGCGCCCGGCAGATCCAGATGATCGCGATCGGCGGTGCCATCGGCACCGGCCTCTTCCTCGGCGCCGGCAAGGCCATCGCCAAGGCGGGGCCCAGCCTGATCCTCGCGTACGCCATCGCGGGCCTGGTCATCTTCTTCATCATGCGCGCCCTCGGCGAGCTCCTCATGTACCGCCCCGTGTCCGGCTCCTTCGCGGAGTACGCACGCGAGTTCGTCGGCCCGTTCTGGGGCTTCGTGACCGGCTGGACGTACTGGCTCTTCTGGGTCGTCACCGGCATCACCGAAGTCACCGCCGCGGCCACCTATATGACGTACTGGTGGGACATCCCGCAGTGGATCTCCGCGCTGGTCTTCACCGTCATCCTCTACGGTGCCAACCTGATCTCCGTGAAGCTCTTCGGTGAGCTGGAGTTCTGGTTCTCCATGGTCAAGGTCACCGCGATCATCGGCATGATCCTGATCTGCGCCGGCATCCTCACCATCGGCTTCTCCGACGCCGGCGACACCGCCTCCGTGACCCACCTGTGGGACCAGGGCGGCTTCTTCCCGACCGGCATCGGCAGCACGCTGATGACCCTGCAGATCGTCATGTTCGCGTTCCTCGCCGTCGAGCTGGTCGGCGTCACCGCCGGCGAGTCCAAGGACCCGAAGACCGTCCTGCCCAAGGCCATCAACACCGTGCCGTGGCGCATCGCCGTCTTCTACGTCGGCGCGCTGATCATGATCCTGTCGGTCGTCCCGTGGACCGAGTTCCAGCCGGGCGTCTCCCCGTTCGTCGCCGCCTTCGAGAAGATGGGCCTCGGCGTCGGCGCCGCCATCGTCAACTTCGTGGTGCTGACCGCCGCCCTCTCCTCCTGCAACTCGGGCATGTACTCCACCGGCCGCATGCTGCGCGACCTCGCGCTCAACGGCCAGGGCCCGAAGGTCTTCACGAAGCTCACCAAGAGCGGCACCCCGCTGCTCGGCCTGACCTTCTCCGCCTCGCTCATGCTGGTCGGCGTCTGGATCAACTACGTCGCCCCGGGCAAGGCCTTCGAGTACGTCGTCTCCTTCGCCACCATCTCCGGCATGTGGGCCTGGGTCATGATCCTGGTCTGCCAGATCCGCTACCGGGCCAAGGCCAACCGCGGCGAGCTCCCCGAGTCCACCTTCAAGGCCCCCGGAGCCCCGTACACCAGCTGGTTCGCGCTCCTCTTCATCGGCATGGTCATCGTCATGATGGGCATCGACGAGGGTGCCCGGGTCTCGCTGTACGCCGCCCCGGTCTGGGGTCTCATCCTCGGCGTCTCCTACCTGGTCCTGAAGTCCCGCAACCCCGAGGGCGCCGCCTTCGCCAAGCGGCACTGACCGGACCCCACGAGCGGTCGCCCCGGGCCGTCCCCAAACGGCCCTGACCTCGATCGTCTCGGCATGCGGGCCGTTTCGTACCACTCCCCGGTACGGAACGGCCCGTCGGCTTATCCTGTCGGCATGCTGACCATCACCCGGGCCCTGTACGACCAGATCGTGGACCACTCCCGCAAGGACCACCCCGACGAGGCCTGCGGCGTGGTCGCGGGCCCGGCCGGCACCGGCCGCCCCGAGCGGTTCATCCCGATGCTCAACGCCGCCCGCTCGCCCACCTTCTACGAGTTCGACTCCGCGGACCTGCTCAAGCTCTACCGCGAGATGGACGACCGGGACGAGGAACCCGTCATCGTCTACCACTCGCACACCGCGACCGAGGCCTACCCGTCCCGCACGGACATCTCGTACGCCAACGAGCCCCAGGCCCACTACGTCCTCGTCTCCACCGCCGACAGCGACGGCGCCGGCCCCTTCCAGTTCCGCTCCTTCACCATCGTCGAGGGCGTCGTGACCGAGGAAGAGGTCAAGGTCGTCGAGGAGTACGAGGCCTGAGACACTGGCCCGGACCTACGGGCGGCAGGACCCAGGAAGCCGGTGCGAATCCGGCACGGTCCCGCCACTGTGACCGCCTCCCCGGGGAGACGGAAGCCAGGAACTGACCTGCCGCCTGCCACCACCGATCGGGGACGTGGAAATCCCCGGAGGAGGCACGTTCCGTCATGTCCTGGACCCGTCGCACCCGTCGCACCCCTCTGCCCCTGACGCCCCTGCTGTCCGCCGCCGTCCTGCTCCCGCTGCTCGCCGCCTGCGCGGCCCCCGCGGCACGGACGCCCGCCGCCGAGGCCGCCCCGGGATTCCCGTACACCGTCTCCAACTGCGGTGTGAAGACGACCTTCAAGGCCCCGCCGAAGCGCGCGGTCACCATGAACCAGCACGTCACCGAGGTCATGCTCGCCCTCGGCCTGGAGAAGTCGCTCATCGGCACCGCCTACCTCGACGACGCGATCCTCCCCGCCTACAAGAAGGCGTACGACTCCGTCCCCGTCCTCGCGAAGGAGTACCCCTCCAAGGAGGCCCTGCTCGCCGCCGACCCCGACTTCGTGTACGGCGGCTACTCCTCCGCCTTCGCGAGCAAGGACGGCCGCAGCCGCGACGACCTGAAGCGCGCGGGCATCGACACCCGGCTCAACACCGAGTACTGCCCCTCCGGTTCGCCCTCCGTCGACGACCTCTACCGCGAAGTCGACGAGATCGGCAGGACGTTCGGCGTCCCCGACCGGGCCGAGACGTGGGTCCGGGAGGCGCGGGCCGCTGTCGCCGCCACCGAGAAGCGCCTCAAGGACACCGCGCCCGTCTCCGTCTTCGTCTACGACAGCGGCGACAAGACCGCCTTCACCGCGGGCGGCAAGGGCATCGGCAACGACCTCATCACCCGGGCCGGCGGCCGGAACGTCTTCGCCGACCTCGACAAGGCCTTCGGCGACGCCACCTGGGAACAGGTCGTCGCCCGCAAGCCCGAGGTCGTCGTCATCTACGACTACGGCTCCACCACCGTCGAACAGAAGAAGAAGCGGCTCCTCGACGACCCCGCCCTCAAGGACGTCCCCGCGATCAAGAACCGCCGGTTCGCCGTGATGCCGCTCTCCGACACCGTCCTCGGCGTCCGCGTCCCCGCGGCCGTCGACAAACTGGCGACCCAGCTCCACCCGACCCAGCTCCACCCGGCCCGATGAGCACGGCCCTCCGCGAGGCCGGGCCACGGACCCCCGTCCGGGCCCCGGCCCTGGCCCCCGCGCGCCTCCGGTACGCCCTGGTCGTCGCCGGGCTCGTCCTCGCCCTCGCCGCCGCGGCCCTCGCCGCGCTCGCCCTCGGCTCCGTCCGCGTCCCGCCCGGCCAGGTCCTCGACGCCCTCACCGGACGCGCCGCCGACCCCTCCCCGTACCGGACGATCGTCCTCGACGTACGGCTGCCCCGGGTCCTGCTCGGCGCGGTCGTCGGCGCCGGACTCGCCGTCGTCGGAGCCGTCCTCCAGGCCCTCGTCCGCAACCGGCTCGCCGACCCCTTCCTCCTCGGGATCTCCTCCGGCGCCTCCGCCGGAGCCGTCCTCGTCCTGGTCGCCGGCGGGGGAGTGGGCCTCGTCGGAGGCGTGACCACCACGCTCGCCCTGCCCGCCGGCGCCTTCGCGGGCGCCCTGCTCTCCCTCGTCCTCGTCTACGGGCTCGCGCGCCGCGGAGGGACCCTGACCAGCACCCGGCTCGTCCTCGCCGGAGTCGCCGTCTCCTACATCCTGTCCGCCCTCGCCACCCTGCTCCTCGTCGTCGCCGGACGCCCCGAGCAGTTCCAGGAGGCCATGTACTGGTCCCTCGGCGGCCTCGGCAGCGCCCGCTGGGACACCCTCGCCCTGCCCGCCGTCGCCCTCGCCGTCGGCGTCGCCGCCCTCCTCACCCTCGCCCGCCCCCTCGACCTGCTCCTCGTCGGCGAGGAGGGCGCCACCGTCCTCGGCCTGGACACCGCCCGCTTCCGCGCCGCCGTCTTCGTCCTCGCCTCCCTCGTCACCGCCGTCATGGTCGCCGCGAGCGGAGCCGTCGGCTTCGTCGGCCTGATGGCCCCGCACGCCGCCCGGCTCGCCGTCGGCGCCCCGCACCGCCGGCTCCTCCCCGTCGCCGCGCTCGGCGGAGCACTCGCCCTGGTCCTCGCCGACCTCGCTGCCCGGACCCTCGCCGCACCCCAGGACATCCCCGTCGGCATCCTCACCGCCCTCACCGGCGGCCCGTTCTTCCTCTGGCTGATGCGCCGCCGCCCGGAAGGAGCCCCGCTGTGACCCGCCGGAAGGAGCCCCCTGCGACCCGCCCGGAAGGAGCACCGCTGTGACCGAACTGCGCCTGCGCGGCCTCTCGTACGAGAACCGGCTCCGCTCCGTCGATCTCACCGTCCGCCCCGGCGAGACCGTCGGCCTCATCGGCCCCAACGGCAGCGGCAAGACCACCCTCCTGCGCTGCGTCTACGGCACCCTCACCCCCACGGCGGGCCGCGCCCTCCTCGACGGCGACGACCTCCACGCCCTCGGCCCCAAGGCCCGCGCCCGCCGTGTCGCCACCGTCCCCCAGGACAGCACCCTCGCATTCGAACTCACCGTCGGCGAACTCGTCGCCCTCGGCCGCTCCCCGCACAAACGGTTCTGGGAGGGCGACACCGGCGCCGACCGGGAGCGCGTCGAGGCCGCCCTCGCCCGCGTCGGCCTCGCGGACCTCGCCGACCGCCCGTACCCCACCCTCTCCGGCGGCGAACGCCAACGCGCCCTGGTCGCCCGCGCCCTCGTCCAGGACCCGGCCCTCCTCGTCCTCGACGAACCCACCAACCACCTGGACATCCGCCACCAGCTCGACGTCCTCGCGCTCGTCCGCACCCTGGGCACCACCAACCTGCTCGCGCTGCACGACCTCAACCTCGCGGGGGCGTACTGCGACCGGATCTACGTCCTGGAGCGCGGAAGGCTCGTCACCGGCGGCACACCCGCCGAGGTCCTCACCCCCGCCCTCCTGGAGGCCGTCTACGGGGTGGATGCCGAGGTCATCCCGCATCCGAGGACGGGGAGCCCCACCGTCCTCTTCCAGCACCGTCCGGCAGTCGGTCAGGAATCATCCACCATGTGAGATCACATTCCGAAACCCGGACCGGGAATCGATACGATGAGCCCATGGTTTCCCACGACGTGAGCGAAGAGACTCCGGGCACAGTCCTGCTCGTCGCGCGCCTGCACGTCGACCTGTGCCGCCTCGCCAGCGCGATCTGTTCGTCCCGCGCTGCGCTCTGAGCGACCGGCCGAGCGCACTTACGTACGACCCCCCTCCGCGCGGGGGCCCCAGCAGCGCGCCCATCACGCCACTTCCGACAGGAGCCCACGCCATGGCCATCGAGGTCCGCATCCCGACCATCCTCCGCACCTACACCGACGGCCAGAAGGCCGTCGAGGGCAGCGGCGGCACCCTTGCCGAGCTCTTCGCCGACCTGGAGTCCCGCCACACCGGGATCGAGGCCCGCATCGTCGACGAGGGCAAGCTCCGCCGCTTCGTCAACGTCTACCTCAACGACGAGGACGTCCGCTTCCTCGACGGCATCGACACCAAGCTCACCGACGGCGACAACGTCACGATCCTGCCGGCCGTCGCCGGTGGCATGGTCTGATCCACATGCGCTACGACTCCTCGCTGGCGGCGGTCGGCAACACGCCGCTCGTCCGCCTCCCCCGGCTCTCGCCCTCGGACGACGTCCGCATCTGGGCGAAACTGGAGGACCGCAACCCGACCGGCTCGGTCAAGGACCGCCCCGCGCTCCACATGATCGAGCAGGCGGAGAAGGACGGCCGCCTCACCCCCGGCTGCACCATCCTGGAGCCGACCAGCGGCAACACCGGCATCTCCCTCGCCATGGCCGCCAAGCTCAAGGGCTACCGCATCGTCTGCGTCATGCCCGAGAACACCAGCGAAGAGCGCCGCCAGCTGCTCTCCATGTGGGGCGCCGAGATCATCTCGTCCCCCGCGGCGGGCGGATCCAACACGGCGGTACGCGTCGCCAAGGAGATCGCGGCCGAGAACCCGACCTGGGTGATGCTCTACCAGTACGGCAACCCGCACAACGCGGGCGCCCACTACGCCACCACCGGCCCCGAGATCCTCGCCGACCTGCCCTCCATCACCCACTTCGTGGCGGGCCTCGGCACCACCGGCACCCTCATGGGCGTCGGCCGCTACCTGCGCGAGCAGAAGCCCGACGTCAAGATCGTCGCCGCCGAGCCGCGGTACGACGACCTCGTCTACGGCCTCCGGAACCTCGACGAGGGCTTCGTACCGGAGCTGTACGACGCCTCCGTCCTCACCACCCGCTTCTCCGTCGGCTCCGCCGACGCGGTCACCCGCACCCGCGAACTCCTCCAGCAGGAGGGCATCTTCGCGGGCGTCTCCACGGGCGCGGCCCTGCACGCGGCCATCGGAGTCGGCAACAAGGCGGTGAAGGCGGGCGAGAGCGCGGACATCGCCTTCGTCGTCGCCGACGGAGGCTGGAAGTACCTCTCGACGGGCCTCTACACAGCGGCCACGACGGAAGAAGCAATCGCAGCAGTCCAGGGCCAGCTCTGGGCATAGCGCCCCCCGTTGCCTGAACCCGCACCACGCGGGCCCGCACCGAAAGCCGGTAGGGCTACCGCGCCAGATGGCGGACCCGGTCCCAGACGACCGGGTCCGCCATCCCCGCTTTCCGCCGGAAATCAACCACCGGCACCTCGCGGAGCTCATCCGTCTCCAGAAAGCTCGGCCGCCCCTGCGCGTCACCCACCGCGCCCGGCGGCAGCGCGATCACACCCGGCCGCTCGTCGTGGTACTTGCTGGTGATCTTCGCGACGAGCGCGCAGTCCCCCCGTACCGACAGCACCAGACAGGGCCGGTCCTTGGACCCGGGCCCGTCCTCGAAGGGCACGTCCGCCCACCAGATCTCCGCGGCCCGCGGCAACCGCGACGGAGCCTGCCGCGGCCCCGCGGGCCGACCGGGCGGCCGGGTCGGCGGCCGGGTCCGTCCCGAGGGCGAGGGCCGCCGTCCCCGCTGCGGGCGCGACGACCGCCTCCACCCGTCGGCGAGCGCCACCACCAGCGCGATCACCACGACCGCGACCAGCGCGGGCCACCACGACGTGTCCATACCTCAAGACGGTACCGGCGCACGGCTCACGTCGCCGACGCGGCCCGCCATCCATCCGAACCGGTGACAGAGCCCGTGAGTTCGCCCACAACAGGCCACCGCAAAGGAGCGACAGGCCCGGCAGCGCCTTACGCTCGACAGACCGCACAGCCTCCCCCCTTCCCCAGCGCGCTTTCCGTATCCGTCCACGGAGGTTCACGCTCCATGAAGCTCACCGTCGTCGGCTGCTCCGGGTCGTTCCCGTCCGCGGATTCGGCCTGTTCGAGCTACCTCGTCGAGGCCGACGGCTTCCGGCTGCTCCTCGACATGGGCAACGGCGCCCTGGGCGAGCTGCAGCGACACATCGGTCTGTACGACCTCGACGCGATCTTCCTCAGCCATCTGCACGCGGACCACTGCATCGACATGTGCGGGTACTTCGTCGCCCGCTACTACCGGCACGAGGGCGGACGCTGCGACGCGATCCCCGTCTACGCCCCGGAGGGCGCCGAGCAGCGCCTGACCACGGCGTACGCGGACACCCCGTCGCCCACCTCGATGAGCGAGGTCTTCGACTTCCGCACCCTGAAGTCGGGCGCCTTCGAGATCGGCCCGTTCTCCGTCCGTACGGAGAAGGTGTGCCACCCGGTCGAGGCGTACGGCATCCGGGTCGAGCACGACGGCCGCTCGCTGACGTACTCCGGGGACACCGGGGTCTGCGAGTCGCTGCACAAGCTCGCCGAGGGCACGGACCTCTTCCTCTGCGAGGCCTCCTTCACCCACGGCAAGGAGGACATCCCGGCCCTCCACCTCAACGGCCGCGAGGCGGGCGCCGAGGCGACCCGCTCGTCGGTGGGCCGGCTGGTCCTCACCCACATCCCGCCGTGGACGGACGGCGAGCAGAACCTGGCGGACGCGCGCGCGGTGTACTCCGGGCCGTCGGAGCTGGCGAGGCCGGGCGCGGTCTACGAGATCTGAGCCGTACTCGTACGCGTATGAGTACGGGGAAGGCCCCGGAACCTGGACGGTTCCGGGGCCTTCCCTTCGTACGGGTGAGGCTCACGCCTTGGTGAGGTCCTCGATCTCCTCGTCGGGCTCGCGGCCCGGCGTCGGGAGGTTGAACTTGGTGATCGCGAAGCGGAAGACCACGTAGTAGATCGCCGCGAAGACGAGACCGATCGGGATGATCAGCCACGGCTTGGTCGCGAGGTTCCAGTTCAGCAGGTAGTCGATACCGCCGGCCGAGAAGGTGAAGCCCGCGTGGACACCGAAGGCCCAGGTGACGGCCATGGACACGGCGGTCAGGACGGCGTGGATCGCGTACAGGACCGGCGCGATGAACATGAAGGTGAACTCGATCGGCTCCGTGATGCCGGTGACGAAGGAGGTCAGCGCGAGGGAGACCATCATGCCCATCACGGCCTTGCGGCGCTCGGGGCGAGCGGCGTGGGCGATGGCGATGGCGGCGGCCGGGAGGCCGAACATCATGATCGGGAAGAAGCCCGACATGAAGATTCCGGCGCTCGGGTCACCGGCGAAGAAGCGGTTGAGGTCACCGTGGACGACCTCGCCGGCGGCGTTGGTGAAGTCACCGATCTGGAACCAGGAGACGGTGTTCACGAACTGGTGCATGCCGACGGGGATCAGCGCGCGGTTGATGAGGCCGAAGAGGCCGGCGCCACCGGCGCCGAGGCCGGTCATCCACTCGCCGAAGCTGGAGATGCCCTCGCCGATGGGCTCCCAGACCAGGCCGAAGACGACACCGACGAGGGTGCCGACGAAGGCCATGATGATCGGGACGAGACGGCGGCCGTTGAAGAAGCCGAGCCAGTCGACGAGCTTGGTCCGGTGGAACTTCTGCCACAGGACGGCCGCTATGAGACCCATCAGGATGCCGCCGAGGACACCGGGGTTGTTGAACTTCGCGGCGACGTCGACACCCTTGTTGGCGGTCGTGTTGACCACGGCGTCGGCGATGGGGAAGGCCTTCAGCACGTTGCTGTAGACCAGGAAGCCGACGAGCGCGGCCAGGGCGGTGGAGCCGTCCGCCTTCTTGGCGAAGCCGATGGCGACACCGATGCAGAAGAGCAGGGGCAGGTTGTCGAAGACCGCGCCGCCGGCGGTGGCGAAGACGGAGGCGACCTTGTCCCAGCCGAGACCCTTGTCGCCGAACACGTCGGGCTGGCCGAGACGGAGCAAGATACCCGCGGCCGGCAGCACGGCGATCGGCAGCTGCAGGCTGCGACCGACCTTCTGCAGGCCCTGGAACAGGCCGGATCCGCGCTTCTTCGCGGGAGCGGCGGCCTGGGCGGTGGCCGTACTCATCAACTTCCTCCAGTAAGGCAAGGCGCCGCCAGAGGACAGTGGAAAGGGGGGGACGGCGACGTCTCGTGGAACGCGGTGGTCTGGACCGCGTGGTCTACACCAATGAGTGGTGTAGACCAGTTGTAGCACGTGAGACTTAGATAAGGAACCTGCGAATTTTGTGTGCTCAGCCATAGCTGGAAATGCACGACATAAGGCCCCCGGACCGTCAGGTCCAGGGGCCTTTCGCGGGCCTTATGAAGGGGACGAAAGCCCCGGATCGGTCAGGCCTCGGAGGGTGCCGGCGGGGTCACTTGATGTTGTCCCGCTCCATCTCCTCCTCGACCTCCTCCGGTTCGCGGCCGGGCGTCGGGAGGTTGAACTTGGTGATCGCGAACCGGAAGATCGCGTAGTACACGACCGCGAAGGCGAGACCGATCGGAATGATCAGCCACGGCTTCGTCGCCAGGTTCCAGTTGATCACGTAGTCGATCAGACCGGCCGAGAAGCTGAAGCCGTCCTTCACCCCGAGCGCCCAGGTCACCGCCATCGACACACCCGTGAGCACCGCGTGGATCGCGTACAGCAGCGGCGCGATGAAGAGGAACGAGTACTCGATCGGCTCGGTGATGCCGGTGACGAACGAGGTCAGCGCGACCGACAGCATCATGCCGCCGACCTCCTTGCGCCGGTGCGGCCTGGCGCAGTGGGTGATCGCCAGCGCGGCCGCCGGAAGCGCGAACATCATGATCGGGAAGAAGCCCGTCAGGAACTGGCCGGCGTTCGGGTCGCCCGCGAGGAACATGGGGATGTCGCCATGGACCGTCGTACCGTCCGGCTTCTCGTACGTGCCGAACTGGAACCAGATCGGCACGTTCAGGAACTGGTGCAGGCCGATGACGAGCAGCGCCCGGTTCGCCAGACCGAAGATGCCCGAACCCCACGAACCGAGTCCCACCAGCCAGTCGCTGAAGTTCTCCAGACCCTCACCGATCGGCGGCCAGACCCACAGGCACAGCGCGGCGAACGCGATCGCCACGAACGTCATGATGATCGGGACCAGACGGCGGCCGTTGAAGAAGCCCAGCCAGTCGACCAGCTTCGTCCGGTGGTACCGCTGCCACAGGTACGCGGTGAGCAGACCCATCACGATGCCGCCGAAGACACCGGGATTCTGGTACGTGTAACCGGCGAAGGAGTCGTCGACGGCGAGGCAGCCACCGCTGATGTCCTTCGTCCCCGCCGGGCAGTCCTTCGGAAACTGGCGCAGCACGTTGAAGTAGACGAGGAAGCCGACGACCGCCGCGAGCGCGGTCGAGCCGTCCGACTTCTTCGCCATGCCGATCGCGACACCGATGCAGAACAGCAGCGGAAGACCGAGGTTGCCGTCGAGGAGGGCCCCGCCCGCGCCCGCCATCACCTTGGCGACGTTGTCCCAGCCGAGACCTTCCGCGCCGAAGACGTCCGGCTGCCCGAGCCGATTGATGATGCCGGCGGCCGGCAGCACGGCGATGGGGAGCTGAAGACTGCGCCCCATCTTCTGCAGCCCCTGGAAGAGTCCGCCCCATAGGGACTTCTGCGGCCGCGCCGCGGCGCTGTCCGTACTCATCGGCGTCCTCCCTGCCCGGAACAAGCCGGGTCCGCATCTCGTTGCACACTGGTGTAGACCAGTTGCGATAGGCTCCCCGGAGCCCGCTGAGGACAGGCCGCCGGTGATCGTCATCATTCGGTAGAACGATGGCACTCGCTCGCGAAGTTGGGCCAACCGTGGGTTACCGTGACAAAGCGGACCGCAGGTGCGCCGAGATTCGCGTACGGGCGAACGGAACGGACAGGGAGAAACACATGGCCAGCAAGGCTGAGAAGATCGTCGCCGGGCTCGGCGGCATCGAGAACATCGAAGAGGTCGAAGGCTGCATCACCCGCCTGCGCACCGAGGTCGTGGACCCGTCCAAGGTCGACGAGGCCGCCCTCAAGGCCGCCGGCGCCCACGGCGTCGTCAAGATGGGCACCGCGATCCAGGTCGTCATCGGCACCGACGCCGACCCGATCGCCGCCGACATCGAAGACATGATGTAAGCAGCCGCATCAGCCGAAGGGCCCGTTCCGGCAGGGGAACGGGCCCTTCGTCATGTACGGCGCCGCAGGGCCGCGGACGCCCCACCGCGACGGGAACGGGCCCCTCCCCGTATCCCGCTAGGCTCGTCCCATGTCTCGTATCGACGGCCGTACCCCCGAACAGCTCCGCCCCGTCACCATCGAACGCGGGTGGAGCAAGCACGCCGAGGGCTCCGTCCTCATCTCCTTCGGCGACACCAAGGTCTTCTGCACCGCCTCCGTCACCGAAGGCGTCCCGCGCTGGCGCAAGGGCAGCGGCGAAGGCTGGGTCACCGGCGAGTACTCCATGCTCCCGCGCGCCACCAACACCCGCGGCGACCGCGAATCCGTCCGCGGCAAGATCGGCGGCCGCACCCACGAGATCTCCCGCCTCATCGGCCGCTCCCTGCGCGCCGTCATCGACTACAAGGCGCTCGGCGAGAACACCATCGTCCTCGACTGCGACGTCCTCCAGGCCGACGGCGGCACCCGCACCGCCGCCATCACCGGCGCGTACGTCGCCCTCGCCGACGCCGTCGCCTGGGCCCAGACCAAGAAGCTCGTCAAGGCCGGCCGCAAGCCCCTCACCGGCACCGTCGGCGCCGTCTCCGTCGGCATCGTCGACGGCGTCCCCCTCCTCGACCTCTGCTACGAGGAGGACGTCCGCGCCGACACCGACATGAACGTCGTCTGCACCGGCGACGGCCGCTTCGTCGAGGTCCAGGGCACCGCCGAGGCCGAGCCCTTCGACCGCAAGGAGCTCAACGCCCTCCTCGACCTCGCGTCCGGCGGCTGCGCCGAACTCGCCGAGATCCAGCGCAAGGCCCTCGAAGGAACCCTCTGACCCCGCACTGCGTCCTGACGGGCGGGCCTACGGATAAGCTCCGTGCGCCCGTCCGTCGTTCATATGTACGCACCTGGGGGAGGACCCGCCTTGAAGCGCCGTCTCGCACTCGCCGTGGCCACGGCCGCCGCACTCACCACCGTCCTGAGCGGCTGCGGAGCCCTCGACAAAGCAATGGACTGCGTCAAGACCGCCGACGCGATAGCCACCTCGGTGAACAACCTCCAGCAGGCGGTCTCCAACGCCTCGAACGACGCCACCCAGATCGAGGAATCCCTCAACTCCATCTCCACGGAACTGGGCAACCTCAAGAACGCCACGGACAACGCCGACCTCTCCAAGGCGGTCGACGACCTCACCAAGGGCGTCGACACCGTCCGCACCGCCGTCAAGAACGGCGACACCACCCCGGACATCACCCCCATCACCGACGCGGCCACCGAGATCGGCAAGGTCTGCACGCCGGGATAATCGACGGCATGACCCGTCTGATCCTCGCCACCCGCAACGCGGGCAAGATCACCGAACTCCACGCGATCCTCGCCGACGCAGGTCTCGACCTGGAACTCGTCGGCGCGGACGCGTACCCGGAGATCCCCGACGTCAAGGAAACCGGCGTCACCTTCGCCGAGAACGCCCTCCTCAAAGCCCACGCCCTGGCCCAGGCCACCGGCCTGCCGGCCGTCGCCGACGACTCCGGCCTCTGCGTCGACGTCCTCAACGGCGCGCCGGGCATCTTCTCGGCCCGCTGGTCGGGCACGCACGGCGACGACCGCGCGAACCTGAACCTCCTCCTGGCCCAGCTCTCGGACATCGCCGACGAACACCGAGGCGCCCACTTCGCCTGCGCGGCGGCCCTGGCCCTGCCCGACGGCACGGAACGCGTCGTGGAAGGCACGATGCCAGGCACCCTCCGCCACGCCCCCACAGGCACGAACGGCTTCGGCTACGACCCGATCCTCCAGCCGAACGGCCACGAGGTCACCTGCGCGGAACTGACCCCGGCGGAAAAGAACGCCATCAGCCACCGAGGCAAGGCGTTCCGCGCCCTGGTACCGGTGGTGAGGGAACTGCTGGGCTGAAGGTTACGGCGAAGGCCTCACCCAGAAACTTTGGGTGAGGCCTTCGATTTCACGGTGTGTGCGGCCTGAGGGATTCGAACCCTCACGGGATTGCTCCCATCGCGACCTAAACGCGAGGCGTCTGCCGTTCCGCCAAGGCCGCTGGTCGCCTGCCATGGTAGCGGGCAGGCGCCTGGCGTGAGTACGGATGTTGTTACGTCGACTGGCGGCCGCTGCCTCGGCACCACGTTGCGGTCTTCGAGTGGCAGTTGGGGCACAGATAGCGGAGGTTCTCCCGGCGATTGTCGAACCAGTTTCCGTTGATGTGGTCGATCTGCAGTGTGATGGATCCACCTCTCCACGAACCTTCGTTGCCGCACTCAACGCAGCGGTACGGGATACCTACCTCGGTGAGCGCGCGGTGGAGCCGGTCGCGGTTTTCGCGCGACGATCCTTCGGGGCGGACCCGGAATACCGTGTGCGCGAGCGGTTCAGGCCGGGGAACTGGGTCACATCGATTCCGGCTGCTGCGACCCGTCTGCTGATGTGCGAGAGCGTTCCGGTGGCCGGGGGCACGCCGAGCTTCTGCGCGACCTCGCGGAGTGTCGTAGAGGCGGCAACCGCCTCGGCAATGGCGCTGTCTGTGTACTTGCGCCAGGGGCTTCGTTGCTTGAAATGGCTGGTGTCGATGCCGTACTCGGCCACCTTCGACTGCAGTGTGCGGCGTCGGCCCCCGCTCTCGTTGACGCCGAGGCGGCGCATCAGATCCGCCCACCCACTCGCCTCCGCCACAACGGCGGTGAGCCGCTCCTGCGTGTACGCGCTCGTCCCTCCGATCCGGCCACCCGTTCGCGGCCTCGTACGGACTAACGAGCCGAATATCGGACGGTCACGTCATAACGCGTACGAATATCGCGTCCGGAACGCGGAACGGCCCGCACCGCTTCGGTCAGCGGTGCGGGCCGTTCCCGGGCGAAGGTCAGGGCTCAGATGCCCAGGTCCCTGATGATCTTGGCCACGTGGCCCGTCGCCTTCACGTTGTAGAAGGCGTGTTCCACGTTGCCGTCCTCGTCCACGACGACCGTCGAGCGGATCACGCCCGTCACCACCTTGCCGTACAGCTTCTTCTCGCCGAAGGCGCCGTACGCCTCCAGGGTCTCCTTCGACGGGTCGCCGACCAGCGTGACCTTCAGGTTCTCCTTCTCGCGGAACTTCGCCAGCTTCTCCGGCTTGTCCGGCGAGACGCCGATGACGTCGTAGCCCGCCGTCGCCAGCACGTCCAGGTTGTCCGTGAAGTCGCACGCCTGCTTCGTGCAGCCGGGGGTCAGCGCCGCCGGGTAGAAGTAGACGATGACCTTGCGGCCCTTGTGATCTGCGAGGGAGACCTCGTTGCCGTCCGCGTCGGGCAGGGTGAAGGCGGGGGCGGTGTCGCCGGGCTGCAGTCGCTCGCTCATGGCTGGCTCTCCTCGGGATGGTTCGCGTACGCGTACAGAGCCTAATGGGGGGTCTGATACGACCCGAAGGCGGCGGAACTGACAGACTGGCCGTCAACGACCGGATCACGACTACGGAGGCAGCGCGGTGTCGGAGGCCAGGACCCCTGCGCAGATCGAGGCGGACATCGTCCGCCGGCGCGAGCAGCTCGCCGTCACTCTCGACGAGATCGGCATTCGGGTGCACCCCAAGACGATCATCGGGGACGCGAAGGCCAAGGTCGCCTCGACGGTCGACCAGACCGCCGGACGCGCCTTCGTCGCCGTCAACCGGGTCGTCTCGGACGTGAAGGCACGTTTCACCCATGAGGACGGCGCCCCCCGCCTGGAGCGCGTGGTGCCGGCGGCCCTCGTCGCCGTGGCGGTCATCGGGCTGCTCGCCGCGTCCTCCCGCAAGAGCAAGCGATGACCTTTCCAGGGATGACCCCTCCCCGCCCCGGGTGCCGTACCCGGGCAGGTAGGTTCACCCCGTGAGCGAGAACACGCACGACAAGCTGCCCATCCGGATGCTCCACGACCGCGTCCTGGTCCGCACCGACTCCCCGGAGGGGGAGCGGCGCTCCGGCGGCGGCATCCTGATTCCGGCGACCGCAGCCGTCGGCCGGCGCCTGGCCTGGGCCGAGGTGGTCGCGGTCGGTCAGAACGTCCGGACCGTCGAGATCGGCGACCGGGTGCTGTACGACCCCGAGGACCGCGCCGAGGTCGAGGTGCGGGGTGTCGCGTACGTCCTGATGCGGGAGCGCGATCTGCACGCGGTGGCCGCGGACCGGTTCCAGGGGACGACGGACTCGACCGGGCTGTATCTGTAGGAGTCCGTGGGAGTGGTTTCGGCGGAGGGCCCTGGTGACCATGGTCACCAGGGCCCTCCGCCGTTCCTTGCTAGCCTGGAGACACCCGACGAGACGCGCCGTACCGGGATTCCGACAAGACGACGCACCCCTGTTGTTCCGTCTCGCGGAGGTGTTGTCGTCATGGCCTGGGTTCTTCTTGTCGTCGCGGGTCTGCTGGAAGTCGGCTGGTCGATCGGGATGAAGTACACCGACGGCTTCACGCGGCTCTGGCCGAGCGTGTTCACCGGCGCCGGGATCGTCGCCTCCATGCTGCTGCTCTCGCACGCCGCCAAGACGCTGCCGATCGGTACGGCGTACGGCGTGTGGGTGGGCATCGGCGCGGCCGGTGCGGCGGTGCTCGGCATGGTGGTGCTGGGCGAGCCGGCGACCGCCGCCCGGATCTTCTTCGTCTGTCTGCTGCTGGTCGCCGTGGTGGGACTCAAGGCGACCTCGGGTCACTGACCTGGTGCACCGCGAGGGGGCCGGGGGCTGCGTGACGCCGCTCCCGGGCCCGCCTCGCCCAGTTCGTACGATTCCTCGGGAACGTCAGAGGCATCGGGGGCATCCGGCACCGGCGGGACCGGCGGCAGTTCCTCCGCCCCCGGCATCAGCTGGAGGTCGAAGTCCCGCGGTGCCGTTCCCGCCAGTGCCTCGCGGGTGAACTGGGCCCAGATCTCGGCGGGCGCCCCGCCTCCGTTGATCCGGGGCAGTCCGAGGGCGCCGTACAGCGGTTCCTGCCGGCCCGTCTCCGGGTCCTGGCCCATCAGGGCGACGACCGTGGCGAGTTCCGGGGTGTAGCCGGCGAACCAGGCGGCCTTGTCGTCCTCCGCCGTGCCCGTCTTGCCGGCGGCGGGCCGCCCGGCGGCCTGCGCGGCCGTTCCCGTGCCCGTCTCGACGACGCTCCGCAGGATCGACGTCGTCGTGTCGGCGGCCTCGCGGCTCACCGCCTGCCGGGCAGGGCGGGTCGGCACGGCCATCTCCTGGCCGTCCCTGCTGAGGCCCTCGACGAGGGAGTACGTACCGTGCCTGCCGTGCGCGGCGAGGGTCGCGTACGCCGTCGCCATGTCCAGGACGCTCGCCGTGGCGGGGCCGAGTGCGATGGAGGGGGAGGCGGTGAGGTCGGGGGTGGAGCCGGGCAGGCCGAGGGCGACGGCGGTGCGTCGTACGTGCCCGGGGCCGACGTCGACGGCCATCTGGGCGTACACGGCGTTGACCGACAGGTCGGTCGCGGCGCCGACGGCGATCTCGCCGTAACTCTCGTCGTCCTCGTTGGCGGGGTCGTACGGGGTGCCGTTCCAGCCCTCGACCGGGCGCCGGTTGCTTCCGTCGTACACGGTGTACGGGGTGATCGGCTCGCCCTGCTGCGTCTGGGCGCCGCTCTGGACCGCCGCGGTGAAGACGAAGGGCTTGAAGGTGGAGCCGACCTGGTAGTCGCGGCGGGTGGCGTTGTTGACGTACTGCTGGGTGTAGTCGACGCCGCCGTACAGGGCGAGGACCTTGCCGTTCGCCGGGTCGACGGCCGCCGCGCCGACCCGTACGTACCGGTCGGTGGGGGAGCTCGCCGGGTCGAGCCGGGACATGACCCGCTCCTCGACGGCCTGGACGAGCGCGTCCTGCTTGGCGGGTTCGAGGGTGGTGGTGATGCGGAAGCCGCCGCCGGCGAGGGTCTTCTCGTCGACGATCCCGTGCCCGGTCAGGTACTCCTCGACGGCCTGCACGAGGTAGCCGCGCTGGCCGGAGAGGCCGGTCGCGGGGCGGGCGGTCTGGGGGGTGGGGAAGCGGGCGGCGGCACGGTCGGCGCGGGTGAGCCAGCCTTCGGTGACCATGCCGTCGAGGACGTAGTTCCAGCGGGCGACGGCCTTGGCGCGGTTCTCGGGGTGGGTGGTGACGTCGTAGGCGCTGGGGGCCTTGAGGACGGAGGCGAGGTACGCGCCCTCGGCGGTGTCGAGGTCCTCGACGTCCTTGCCGTAGTAGGCGCGGGCGGCGGCCTGGAGGCCGTACGCGTTGCGTCCGAAGTAGCTGGTGTTCAGGTAGCCCTGGAGGATGTCCTCCTTGCTCTTCTCGCGGCCGAGCTTGATCGCGATGAAGAACTCCTTCGCCTTGCGGGTGAGGGTCTGCTCCTGGCCCAGGTAGTAGTTCTTGACGTACTGCTGGGTGATGGTGGAACCGGACTGGCGGCCCTTGCCGGTGACGGTGTTCCAGGCGGCGCGGACCATCGCCTTGGGGTCGACGGCGCGCGAGGCGTGGAAGTCGCGGTCCTCGGCGGCGAGGACGGCCCGCCGGACGGTGAGGGGGACGCGGTCGAGCCGTACGTTCTCGCGGTTGACCTCGCCGTCGCGGGCGAGGGTGCTGCCGTCCCGGTAGAGGTAGACGTTGGACTGGGCGAGGGCGGCGGCGTTGGCGGGCGGGATCTCCACCAGGAGGTAGCCGGCGGCGAAGGCACCGGCGAGCAGCAGGGTGCCGAGGAGCAGGAGCCCGAAGAGGGTGCGCAGGAGGCGGCGGGGACGCCGCTTCGCCTTGCGTGGTGGGGGAGGGGAGAGGGTGGGGTCCCTCGGCTCCCAGCCCGTGGGGCGGGCCGGCCGGGGGGCGTCGGAGTCGCTCGTACCGGAGGAAGGGGGCATGGCACCTCATATTGCCCCCAACCCGACGAAACTCCTGAATGCGACCCGAAGGTGACGGGAAATCCGGTCGCGGGTCGCGGGCTCACCTCGCTAGGGTCGTGCGCTTCGGTGTTTTTCCGTGCTTTACGGACTGGGCGTACGGAAGGAGCGGCATGCTGCGGCTGTACGCGACGGTGGCCGCGGGCGGCTTCCGGCGCCATGCCACCTACCGGGTGGCGACGGCGGCGGGGGTGTTCACCAACACCGTCTTCGGCTTCATCCTGTCGTACACGTACATCGCCCTCTGGGACGAGCGCCCGCAGCTCGGCGGCTACTCGATGGACGACGCCCTCGCGTACGTGTGGATCGGGCAGGCGCTGATCACGGTCTGCGGGATGATGGGCGGAGGCTTCGAGGACGAGCTGATCGAGCGGATCAGGACCGGCGACATCGCGGTCGACCTCTACCGCCCCGCCGACCTCCAGATCTGGTGGTTCTCGGCCAACCTGGGCAGATCCGCCTACCAGTTGCTCGGCCGCGGGATCGCCCCGATGGCGGCCGGCTGGCTCGCCTTCCGCTTCACGCTGCCGGCCGGGCCGGGGTCGTGGCTCGCCTTCATGGTGGCCGTGGCGCTGGGCTCGACGGTCGGATTCGCGATCTGGTACCTGGTGGCGATGAGCGCGTTCTGGCTGATGGACGGTCAGGGCGTGGTGCAGGTGGCCTGGCTGGGCGGCCTGTTCTTCTCGGGGATGCTGCTCCCGCTGAACGTCTTCCCGGGCGCGCTCGGCGAGGTCGCCCGGGTGCTGCCGTGGGCGTCGCTGCTCCAGGTGCCGGCCGATGTGTACCTGGGGACGTACGAGGGCTGGGAGCTCGCCGGGGCGTACGCCTTCCAGGGCGGCTGGGCGCTGGTGCTGCTCGGCGCGGGCCGGGCGGTGCAGGCGGCGGCGACGCGGAAGGTGGTGGTGCAGGGTGGATGAGGCGACACGCACGCGCGTGGGGTCGGGAGGTGGACGCGGTGACGGGCTGGGTCCTGCTCCCGCTCCCGCTCCCGGCCTCCTTGCCGACTCCTGGCGGACGTACCGCATGGTCGCGGGCATGTGGATCCGCTCGACGATGACGTACCGCGCCTCCTTCGCGCTCACGGTCGTCACCAACTTCTGCGTCACCTTCTTCGACTTCGTCGTCATCCTCCTGATGTTTGGTCAGGTGGAGGGTCTCGGCGGTTTCGCGTTCGCGGAGGTGGCCCTCCTGTACGGGACGGCGGGCACGGCGTTCGGGATCGCGGACCTGACGATGGGCTCGCTCCAGCGGATGGGGTCGCGGGTCAGGGACGGCTCGCTCGACACGTTCCTGATGCGGCCGGCGCCGCTGCTCGCGCAGGTGGCGGGGGACAAGTTCGCGCTGCGGAGGTTCGGCCGGGTGACGCAGGGGCTGCTGGTCCTGGTGTGGAGCCTGTGCCTGCTGGACGTGGCGTGGACGCCGGTGAAGCTGGTGCTGCTGCCGGTGACGGTGGTGTCCGGGGCGGTGATCTTCGGCGCCGTGATGGTGCTGGGGGCCTCGGTGCTGTTCTGGATGCAGGACGCGGCGGAGGTGACGAACTCCTTCACGTACGGCGGGAACACCCTCCTCCAGTACCCGCCGACGATCTTCGCGAAGGACCTGGTGCGGGGTGTGGTGTACGTCGTACCGCTCGCGTTCGTGAACTGGCTGCCGGCGCTGTACGTGCTGGACCGGCCGGCTCCGGCGGGGGTGCCGGAGTGGGCGGCGTTCGCGTCGCCGCTGGTGGCGGCGGTGTGCTGCGGGGTGGCGGGGCTGGCGTGGCGGGCCGGGATCCGCGCGTACCGATCGACAGGAAGCTGAGGGCACAGTGTCGTTCATCGAACTGGAGAACCTGGAGAAGGTCTTCACGGTCCGCCGCAAAGCCGGCCTCCTCCGCCGCGAGAGGAAGGAGGTCAGGGCGGTCGACGGCATCAGCTTCGCCGTCGAGCGCGGGGAGATGGTCGGCTACATCGGCCCGAACGGCGCGGGGAAGTCGACGACGATCAAGATGCTGACGGGCATCCTCACCCCCAGCGGCGGCCGGCTGCGGGTCGCGGGCATCGATCCGGCGCGCGAACGCACCCGTCTCGCGCAACGGATCGGGGTGGTCTTCGGCCAGCGGACGACGCTCTGGTGGGACCTGCCGCTGAGGGACTCGTACCGGCTGATGCACCGGATGTACCGCATCCCCGACGCCCGCTTCCGGGAGAACCTGGACCGGTGCGTGGAACTCCTGGAGCTGGCGGAGCTGCTGGAGGTCCCCGTACGGCAGCTGTCGCTGGGGCAGCGGATGCGCGGGGACATCGCGGCGGCGCTCCTCCACGACCCGGAGGTGCTGTACCTCGACGAGCCGACGATCGGCCTCGACGTGGTGTCGAAGGCGAGGGTGAGGGAGTTCCTGAGCCACCTCAACACCACCCAGGGCACGACGGTCCTGCTGACCACCCACGACCTCACGGACATCGAGCAGCTGTGCTCGCGGGTGATGGTGATCGACCACGGGCGGCTGATGTACGACGGCGAGCTGGCGGGCCTGCACGCGGTGGGCGAGAGCGAGCGGCTCCTGGTGGTGGACCTGGAGCGGGAACTGCCGCCGATCGCGGACGTGCAGGGAGCCCGCTTCGTGCGGTCCGAGGGCCCCCGCCAGTGGCTCGCCTTCCCGGCGACGACGTCGGCGGCACCGCTGGTGGCGGCGGTGGCGGCGAAGTATCCCCTGCTCGACCTGTCGGTGCGGGAGCCGGACATCGAGACGGTGATCGCGAAGATGTACGGGGGAACTCGGGACGAGCGCCGGGAGTCCCTGATGTAGGAGGTCAGGCCAATGGTGAGTTTTTCGTACACGGCGGCGGACGAGGAGAAGAGCAGAGGCGTCCGCCGCATGAAGTCGCTGGCGACGTCGCTGCTGCTCGTCGTGGCCGTGATCTACGCCCTGGCGACCTGGGCGGAGAACGCGGGCTGGGGGGCCTGGGCCGGCTATGTCGCGGCGGCGGCGGAGGCCGGCATGGTCGGCGCACTGGCGGACTGGTTCGCGGTGACGGCGCTGTTCCGGCGGCCGCTGGGCCTGCCGATCCCGCACACGGCGATCATCCCGACGAAGAAGGACCAGCTGGGCGCGTCGCTGGGCCATTTCGTGGGCGAGAACTTCCTCTCCCCGGATGTCGTGCGGGGCAGGCTGGCGGCCCTGGGCATCGGGCGCCGCCTCGGCGAGTGGCTGGCGGACCCGGCGCACGCGGACCGGGTGACGGCGGAGGCGTCGACGGCGCTGCGGGGCGCGCTGACCGTCCTGCGCGACTCGGACGTGCAGGCGGTCGTGGGCGAGGCGATCACCCGGCGGGCGGAGGCGGCGGAGATCGCGCCGGGCCTGGGCAAGACGCTGGAGAAGATCGTCTCCGACGGCGCCCACCACCGGGCGGTCGACCTGGTGTGCACCCGGGCCCACGACTGGCTGGTCACCCACGGGGACTCGGTGATGGACGCGGTGCAGGGCGGGGCGCCGGGCTGGACCCCTCGCTTCGTGGACAAGCGCATCGGGGAGCGGGTCTACAAGGAGCTCCTCCGCTTCGTGACGGAGATGCGGGACATGCCGGCGCACCCGGCGCGCGGGGCGATCGACCGCTTCCTCACCGACTTCGCGGCCGACCTCCAGGCGGACACGGACACCCGGGCCCGCGTCGAACGCCTGAAGTCGGACCTGTTGGCCCGCCCGGAGGTCCAGGACATCATCGCCTCGGCCTGGGCCTCGGTCCGCTCCCTGATCATCGCGGCGGCGGAGGACGACCGCAGCCAACTCCGCCTCCGCGCCCGCGCGTCCCTGATCTCCCTGGGCAACCGCCTGTCGACGGACGCCCGCCTCCAGTCGAAGGTGGAGGGCTGGGCGGAGGACGCGGCGGCGTACGTGGTGACGACGTACCGCTACGAGATCACGTCCCTGATCACGGACACGGTGGCGGGCTGGGACGCCACGCAGACCTCGAAGAAGATCGAGGCGAACATCGGCCGCGACCTCCAGTTCATCCGCATCAACGGCACGGTGGTGGGAGCACTGGCGGGCCTGCTGATCTACACGATCAGCCATGGGGTGGGAGGCTGAGGGGCGGGGGGCTGAGGTGCGGGGGCTGCGGGGGCTGAGGGGCGGGGCTCCTACTTCCCGCGGGTGACGGCCCAGGAGGCGGCGGCCATGCCCCCGGCGACGGAGAACACGGCGGGCCAGGCGCCGATCTTCTTGGCGAGCGGGTGGGATCCGGCGAAGGCGGCGACGTAGGCGGCGCCGAGCCCGGCGGCCACCTTGGCCCCACCGACCTGCTGCCACTCCCGGGCGGCGACGGCCCCGGCCCCGGCGAGCACGACCCCACCGAGGGGCCGCTTCTTGGTCCACCGAGCGACGGCGTAACCACCGACGAGTCCGGCGGCGGCTATGGCGGGGGCGGGGATGCGGGGCATGACGGGGCCTTTCGGTTCGACGGGTTCGTCCTCCGAGCCTACGAGGTGCGGTCCGGCGAACGCCCGGCGCACTCCTGACAGAGGACCTCGTCGGCGAGGGGCCGGAACAGCATGGGCTGGATGTGGTCGCCGGAACACTCCCGTGTCCCTTGGAGCCGGACGGAGAGCCGATCACCGGATACGGATACGGATACGGATACGGATACGGGCTGTGTCGGCAGGACGCGGGGCGGCACGTCGCGCAGCAGGTACCGGACGAGCCCGCCGGGCCGGTGTACGGGCGTCCCGGCGCCGGGCAGGCCACGGAGGACGTGCTCGTGGATGTCGGCGGAGGTGTGCTCGGCATCGAGCCAGCGCGCGGCAAGACGGGCGAGCTCGTCGCGCATGCCGGGCGGGATGTGGCGGAGGGCGGGGGAGAGGAGGGGCAGCGCGCCGACGAGGGCGCGGGCTTCGTCGAGGTGGGGGCTGGTAGGCGCCCCATCGACAGCCACGGGTGCAGGCGCAGTCTCTTCGACGACGACGTCGACCGCTTGGGCTGCTTCGAGCGTCCCGGCCGTCCCGGCCGTCCCGACCGTCCGTGCGGTCCCGGCCGGAAGGTTGGAGGTGTCTTCCGGAAGGTCTTTATCTGGATGACCGTCGGTCGACGGGGTGGTCGGCTGACCGGCGGCCGGTTTCAGGGGACTCGGTGCGACCTGCGGGTTTACGAGGCTGGTGCAGGTAGGGACGGGTGTCTGCGCAAGAAGCTTGACGGCCTGGTCGAAGGTCAACGGGACGCTGGAGACAAGCTGTTGGGTCGTCCAGAGCCCCTCAGGCCCCTGGACGCGCCGCTCGTGCACGAACCCCTCGTCCTTGAGCTGCCGCTTGGCGCGGGTGAACGCGCATCCCCCGATCCGGGCACGTTTGGCGGTCCCGGAGAGCGACTCGCGAGCGTCGAGGGGGAGGGAGAGCTGCCAGGTCAGGATCCGAACGGCGTCGGAATTGAGCCGAGGATGCCGAATGATCTCGTGCGAGAACTGACTGAAAGCACGGGAGGGCGAGTTAAAGTGCCGGTAGATCACGGTGGACGCCATTTCCACTAGTGGTTCAGGCCCCCGCCGATGGCTGCGAACCGCCGGCGGGGGCCGTTTTGCGCGAACGTACCGCACTCAACGTGTCTGGATCGGCACGGTGAGTCAACACCGCTCGTGTGGGTGACCTTCAGGTGCGTGCTTCAGCGGCCCGCGGCTCGCGGCGAACGGTCACCGGGCGCGGAGGCTCCACTGACTCCAAGCGGGGCTTATGTGTTGCGGTCTGTCATGCTCAATTCCTTATACAGAAGCATCCGGTGGCGAGCACGAGGCCGCTCGGAGTCGATGTGAGGGGCGTGGCGATGAAGGCGATCGGGCTGATCGGTGGGATGAGTTGGGAGTCGACAGCGGAGTACTACCGGTTGTTGAACGAGTTCACGCGTGACCACCTCGGTGGACTCCACTCGGCACGGTGCGTGCTCTACTCGGTGGACTTCGCGGAGATCGAGCAGCTGCAGGTCCAGGGGCGCTGGACGGAGGCCGGCGAGATCCTTGCTGCGGCTGCTCGGGCTCTTGAGGCAGCAGGCGCAGACATGGTGCTGATCTGTACCAACACCATGCACAAGGTCGCCGACCAGGTCGAGGCGGCGGTTTCCATCCCGTTGCTGCACCTGGCCGACGTCACCGCAGAGGCCGTACGGGCGTCGGGCGTGAGCCGAGTCGGCCTGCTGGGCACCGCGTTCACCATGGAGCAGGAGTTCTATCGAGGCCGACTCGAAGTCGGCGGACTCGATGTACGCATCCCGGACGCCGACGGGCGCGCGTTCGTTCACCGCGTGATCTACGAGGAGCTCTGCCTGGGCATCGTGCGGGAAGAGTCACGCGACGCCTACCAGAAGATCATCGCGGACTTGGTCGCCGACGGCGCGGAAGGCATCATCTTGGGCTGCACGGAGATCGAGCTGCTCATCGATTCCGAGGACAGCCCTGTACCGGTCTTCCCCACGGCAAGACTCCACGCTGCAGCGGCAGTACGCGCAGCGCTATCCGCATCCCACTGACAGCCGACGCGCCCCGCAACAGGCGTCCGGGGGTGCGCGTTTCGGGTGGGCCTCGGGTGCGGCCGCCCTCTTTCCGAGTGTGGCGCCCTCCACCACCGCGTCAAGGGCGCTCCCTTCGGTCGCGTCGCTGCGCGATGGGCTGCGCCCACCCTTGACCCGGCGGCGGAGGCCGCCTTTTCACATTCGGAGGGCGGCCGAGGGCCGGGGCCTACGCAATCCCCCCGGGCAGCGGCCGGGGTGGGGCGGCGTGTGCCGGCCGGTGGGTGGGGGCTTGGCTAGTGGTGGGGGCCGGTGGGGCCCCGCTGGTCTGTCTGAGTGAGTGAGTGAGTGAGTGAGTGGTGAGGCGCTGTTCGGAGAAGTCGGCCTGGCGCGCCACTTCCGACCAGCGGTCATGTGGCGGCGGTCGGCTGTTGGTCAGGGCCGCTTGGGTCCGCGGTGGGGCAGTGTTCGGCTGTAGACGACGCTCGTGGTCGTGCTGCCGAAGCCGGCCAGCTCGTCCATGAGTGTCTCCAGGTGCTCCATGGAGGTCGCGGCCACCTTCAGGGTGTAGCAGTCGTCGCCGGTGGTGCGCAGGCACTCCAGGATTTCGCGGCGTTCGGCGAGGAGGTGGTGCAGTGGCTGGTGGCGGTTGCCGGGGTACTTCAGGCGGACGACTGCGAGCACCGGGTAACCGACCTTGGCCAGGTCCACGTTGGCGTGGTAGCCGGTGATGACGCCCAGCGACTCCAGATTTCGCACCCGCTCGGTGGCGGCCGACGGGCTGAGGCTGACGCGGCGCCCCAGCTCGCTGAGGGAGATGCGGGCCTCCTGCTGCAGTTGCTCGATGATCGCCCAGTCGATGTCGTCGAGGTTCACGGCCATGACGCGATATTACCGGGAGATTCGCTCCAGTCAGCTGAAACCACCGGGAAGTTGTGGTTCCCCGCGGCATGATCGCCGCAATAGCCTCGGGGCATGCAACTTGGTGTCAACGTACCGAACTTCGGGCCGGGGACCGACCCCGGCGTGCTGCGTGAGTGGGCGCGGGTCGTGGCCGGCCTCGGGTTCGACCTGCTGATGGTGTCAGACCATGTAGCTGTCACCCCGGATGTGGCGGAGCGGTATCCGGAGCCGTTCTACGACCCGTTCACCACACTGTCCTGGCTGGCCGGGATCAGCGATGGGGAGCTGCGGCTGGGCACGACCGTGTTGGTGCTGCCGTACCGTCATCCGCTGCTGGCGGCACGGATGGCAAGCAGCCTGCAACGGCTCAGCGGTGGGCGGTTCGTGCTCGGAGTAGGGGTCGGGTGGGCGAGGCAGGAGTTCGACGCGCTCGGGGTGCCGTTCGGCGCGCGGGGCCGGCTGACCGACGAGTACCTGGGGGTGATGCGTCAGGTGTGGAGGGCGGAGGACCAAGCCGCGCCTGCGGTGTGGATCGGCGGGCACAGTGCGGCGGCGATCCGGCGGACGGTCAGGTTCGGCGATGCCTGGCATCCGCTGAGGCTTCCGCTGACGCGGATGCGGTCGGTTCTCGAGGACAACGCGTTGCCGGGCTTCGCGCCACGGATCGCGCTGCGGCTGACCGACGCTCCGGTCGAAGATGCCGAACGGCCGGCCGGCGTCGGCGACGTGCAGCAGATCGTGGGTGATCTGGCGGAGCTTCGCGGACTCGGTGCCCAGACGGTGGTGCTCGATCCCTATGACGGGGACCCTGCTCAGACCCATCGGCCCGAGGCCGCGTGGCGGGCACTCACTGAGGTTGCCGAGCGGTGGAGGATGGCGTCGTGATCACCCCTGCTGACGAGGTGCTGCTGCGGCAGGCCATCGGTATCGCTGCGCGCGCGGTGGAGCTGGGCGACGCGCCGTATGGCTCGCTGCTGGCCGGGCCGGATGGGACGATCCTCGCCGAGGCGCACAACACGGTCCGGCGGGACGACGACATCACGGCCCATCCGGAGTTGAAGCTGGCCCGGTGGGCGGCCCGTGAGCTGGATACGGACACAGCCGCACGCACCACCATGTACACGAGCTGCCAGCCGTGCGGCATGTGCGGCGGCGGCATCGTCCGCTCCGGCATCGGCCGGGTCGTGTACGCGCTCTCCACCGAGCAACTCGTCGAACTCAACCCGGAGTCGGGTGACTGGCCGTCGGTGCCACAGGACGGCCCGGCCCTGCTCGACGAGGCACGCGCCCCCATCAACGCCTACTACGGTCCAAGCCCCTCGACCGGCACTTGACCCGCAGGCCCCCTCATGCGCGTGCCACCTGCTGGGGCCTGGCCTTCTCCAAAGCGGGGAGCGTGTCTTCGTCCAGGGGCGTCGTCACGATCCCTTGGAAGCGTAGGCGAGACGGGTGCGCGCGAAGGGGCAGCCCAGCGGGGCTGGTCAGCAGTTCTGCCTCGGGTGCGGCCGCCCTCTTTCCGAGTGTGGCGGCCTCCACCACCGCGTCAAGGGCGCTCCTTCGTCGCGTCGCTGCGCGATGGCCTTCGGCCACCCTTGACCCGGCGGCGGAGGCCGCCTTTTCACACTCGGAGGGCGGCCGAGGGCCGGGGCCTACGCGGACTGCTGGGGGGTGGTTGCGCGTCGTGGGCGGCGTGGGGCTTGTGGGTGGGGTGCGAGGCCGGGCATCGGCGGGGCGTGTGTTGGCTGTGTGCCTGGGTGGGTGGGGGCTTGGTTCGTTGCTCGGGCCGGTGGGTGAAGTCCGGTGGGTTGGGGGTGCGCGGCAGTTGAATGGGGCGGCCCGGCTTGGCTCAGCGGGTTGCGGCCGGCGGTTGGCTGGGATTCAGGCCCCGCTGGTCCGTGTTCGTGGGTGGTGGGAGCGGTCGGCGTGAGTTTCTTGCACTTTCGTCGCCCGATTAGGGTGATTCGCCCCCAATGGGGGTTAATTCGGGGGCTGTTACTCGGAGAAATGCAGAGTTACTCACGCCCCCACCCACCAGGAGTGACCAGCGGGGCCTGAAGCCCCACCCCGACCGACCTTCCGACGCCAAGCGTCGCCCCGCCGCCCCATCCAACAACCGCGCACCCCCAACCGGCCGACGGAAGCCCATCCCCCTCGGCCGCGAACCAAGCCCCCACCCACCGGCCGGCACACGCACGCGGCGAGCGGCCCCTGCCCGAAGCCCGGCGGTGACCCCGCCCCCTGGACCGCCCTCCGAGAGTGTTTTCGCTCCTGGAGGTGGTGGGTCAAGGGTGGCCGAAGGCCATCGCGCAGCGACGCGACGAAGGAGCGCCCTTGACGCACCACCGGAAGGAGCGACTCTCGGAAAGAGGGCGGTCCCACCCGAGCCCCACACACCCGGCCCACCCTGAGGGCCGGTCGCCTCAGCGTTCGGAGGCGTCTCGCCAGTAGTCCGCGAGCATCTCGCCCGGCCACGTCGGCTGAGTCACGGGCCCATGAGGGAGCATTTCCTGGAACACCGCGACAAGATCGACGACCTGAGTGCCGTCGTCGGCATCGAGATCCACGACGTGCAGGTCGCGCCCGTCGACCTTGAGCAGTCTCGGAAACGACGTAGCGAGCCGGGCTGGACGCCGGTGGTTGTGATGCACGAAGGTGCCGGTCGCCGGCCACGCGGGGTTGTCGCGGGGGCTGCGCGCATGGAGCGCGACATCCTCCGGGGAGCCCAGGTTGAAGAACCACGTGACCTGAAGGTGGGAGAACTGCTCGATGCCCTGCAAGGTCTCCACGGGGAACTCCGGCCGCAGGCGGATGACCGATTCCACGCCACCCTTGAAGTCGTCGAGCCGTCCAGAATGGCCCCCGACGACGTCGGCGATGACCGGCACCTCGATGAACTGTGCAGGCACAGTTAGCCCTTCTTCCTTATAGGCAACGCCAGTTGTGGCGTCCGGCGGCTCCGACGTCGATCAGGTTACTCGTCGGAGTGCTACCCGGGCTCGCTCGTCCACCTCGGCGGCGGCGGGGATTCCGCGATTGCGGAACGGGGACAGGATCGTCCGCATGGTGACGGCCGATTCCCGTGCCCTGCCGGACTGAACGCCGTCCATGGCGTCCAGGGCCCGTGACCACGTCTGGCACGCCGCATCGATATTCCCCTGTCCGGCCTGGACAGAGCCCATGTAACCGAGCGTGACAGCGTGGGTTCGACTGAAGGAGTCCGCCCTACGGAGTCGAACGCTGGCTCGGAAGTGGCGCAGGGCGCCGTCGAGGTCACCCAAGGCCCACAGCGTGCGGGCGGTTTCATGGGCGAGGGACGCTTCCTGGAAGAACCAGACTCGCTGAGGTTCGTCGTCGCCTGCTACGGCCTGGTCGAGGTCGGCCTCGGCTCCATGGATCGCGGCGATGGCGTTGCTCTTCTGGCCGTCCACGGCCAGCGCCCGTGCGCGTACGACGCCGATCAGGGCTCGCTCGCGCGGAGTGGCGTGGGTGTACCTCTTGCGTTCGACGGAGGCGGTGGCGAGGGTCAAGGCCTCCCTGACGTGTCCCAGGTCTATGGCCTGATGGGCCATCGCCCGCAGGATGTGCCCGGCAAGGGGAGCGTCGTCGGCCTCGGCGGCGAGCTTGAGCGCGAGGGTGAAGTAGCGTCGCGCGGACTCGTGCTGGGAGGCGTCGAAGCTCATCCAGCCGGCGACGTACACCGCTTCGGCTGCCGCCGAGTACAGCGACCGACGGGAGTTCTCGCTGCTGAAGACTCCGCTGACGTACCGGGCGACGTCATCGACGATGTACTGGTAGAGGGCAGTTCGACCGTCGACGCCCCCGTGTCGTTGATCGCGGCGGGCGAAGAACTCGGTCATCTCGCGCACGGCCCGCACTTCGGTCTCTCCGACTCTCCGGTTCGGGTCGACCGCGCGGGAGCGCGCCCGCTGAGGGGCTTCGTCCCACCAAGGATCTCGGGGCAGAATCAATCCGCCGACGGAGTAGACGGCGGCGCCGGTGAGGAGTCGGCGGCGTTCGCGGTCCATGCTGTTTCTCCCCAGGTCGACCAGAGTCGTCAGCGTGTCGGTGTCCCACTCGGACACGGCGACCGTATCCGAGGCTCCTGCGAGACCGATGTCCGCGAGCGTGAGGGGACGCCCCAACCGCCGCGACAGAGTTTCACGCAGGATGTCGGCTGCCCGCCCTCGGGGTTGGGTCCCGGCGACCCACATGGCGATGTGTGAGCGCGTGACGGTGAGGAGTTCGTCGACGCCGGCCTCTGCCGCGACCCGTACGACTGCGGCAGCTACCACGGGCTGTGACCAGCCTGCCTCCGCGATCACTGCGGCCAATTCGTCGTTCCTGCGCGCCATGCTGCGCCCCTGTTCACCAGAGAACAATCTTTGACGGGTTTGACGGCATCGGGGCCCGAACGGGGATACCTGCCCATCGCGAATCACGGTTCGCTGAGAGGACACGAAACCACCAACCGACAACGACGGGAGGGCAACTGGTGACTTTCAGCCACGTGGGTGACGAGGAGGGTCGAGAGCCCGTCGGCTCGTCATCTGCGACACCGACTCGTCTCCCTTCACGTCCCCAGCAGGTCACGTGGGCGGGCGAGAGGCCCGTACCTCCCCCAGTCGCATTGATTGACGCTGCGACTGCCAGGTCTCGCCCCACAGGTCACCCCGCCTACTCCCAAACCCTCCCGCGCGAGGCGCGGAGCGCCGGAGTCGCTCGCCGACTGGTTCGAACCGCGCTGACCCTCTGGGGCCTGAACTCTCTGACCGAGGACGCCTCGCTCGTGATCACTGAGCTGGTCTCCAACGCGGTCGACCACAGCCGACTCCCGTCGATCAGAGTGATCGTCTCCCGGCCTTCCGCGAACAGGGTTCGCCTGGGGGTAGTCGACCGCTCCAGGACCCTCCCGATCCTGGACGCGGCCTTGAGTGGCGACGAACTCCGAGGGAGGGGTCTGATCCTGGTCGACACGCTCACGGAGGAATGGGGCACCGAGCTGTACCGATGGGGCAAACAGGTCTGGGCCGAGCTGAAGGAAGTGTCCGCGTGAGGGACGGGAGGCCCTGGGTGGGCGCTCGGAGGCTGGTGTGAACGAAGACGGGTGCATGAAGCGCAGGCCGTGGGAGCTTCCCTTCCTGGCGGAAGCGCGCGAGGTTGCCGCACTCCGCCGCATTATGCGACTCCACTTGAAGCTCTGGGGACTGTCGCGGCAGGTTGAGGCAGCCCGGCTCTGTGTCAGCGAACTGGTCACGAACGTGATCCGCCATGTGGGGGCAGGCACCCCGACATCGTTGCGTCTGTCGATGAATGGCACCTATCTGCGGATCGAGGTGCGAGATCCGGAGTGCCGCGCGCTGCCAACACTGATCACAGGCGTGGACGACGCGGAATCCGGCAGAGGTCTGGCGCTGGTGAGCGGGATCGCGGATCGCTGGGGCGTCATGCTCGGGGATGACCATAAGGTGGCTTGGTGTGAGATCGCGACGGACCTCACCTCTCCCCAGGGCCACATCAGCAGCATGGCTGTCACGAGGGCCGAAGGCATGATTTCCCTCTGCGGTGCCGTCGCTTCTCCCCGAGCGGCCACGGGGAGTCGGCTAGCCACTGCTGTGGCCAAGGATGCTGCGATCGATGTGATCGTGGACCTCATGCACTGGATGGACGCCCACGGATACGACGTCGACGATGTTCTGGACGTGGCCCGAGTGCGCTTTGACGCCGGGCTGTGAGGGCCACGGGGGACGTGACGAGGTTGCGCACTTCCGTGCCTGCGGTGAGATGTTCTGATCTAGATTCTCCGCATGGGGATACGAGACTTGCTCAGCGAGGTCGCGAGCACTTACGACCGCACGGCTGGTTCAAGGCGTGAGGTAAAGGGACAGCAGGTGCTGCGAGCCGTCGCGGGCCGTACTGACCTCGCTCTTCCGCCGGGATTCAGGGCTGAGGGACATGGGGGGCAGACGACGCCGGCGGCGACTCCATGGATCGGCGTCTTCGACGAGCAAGGGATGCGAGATCCCAAGAAGGGCCTGTACCTCGCCTACATCTTCAGCGCCGATCTGAAGAATGTGGCGCTGACCTTGCAGCAGGGGATTACCTGGCTGGAAGACCGGTTGGGGCGAGGCGTTGCACGTGAGGAACACCTTCGTCATCACGCGGCGCGACTCCGGCGGGCCGTGAGGCGCAAGGAGAATCTCGATTGGGCGGACGAACCGAAGCTCAGGGATAAGGCGGCGCGGCCGAGGGCGTACGAGGCGGCTAGCGTGATTGCCAAGGTGTACGACACCGCCGTTTTGCCCAGTGATGTCACGCTGATGGAAGATCTTCTCCTGGGCATCCAATCCCTACGTCGGGCAGAAGAGTTCGATCAGGTCTGGTGGATGAGCAACGACTCTGACGCTCTTGAGCTGGCATACGACCTCAGCGGTCACGTGCGAAAGGTCAGCGATTCAGCCGCCGATTTCGATCCGCTAGCTGAGTTTCATCCGAAAGACAGCGGCGAGTACACGGCGCAGATCAGGGCTCGTCAGCAGGTCAAGCAGCGAAGCCACGAGGATCTCGTCAAGGACTTCGGCCTGTACGTCGCAGGCCGTGGATACACGCCCATCACGCGGGCACAGCATCCCAAGGACCTGGTTCTCCGACACCAGCAGCCCTCGGAGGGGCAGGGGAGCGAGTGGCTTGTCGAGGCGAAGGTCGTCCGCAACGGAAACCCGACGGTAGCGGTGCGCGAAGCGATCGGGCAGCTCTACGAGTACCGACACTTTCTCTATCGAGAGGAGCCGGAGCCCTACCTCGTGGGCCTCTTCTCGGATGAGATCGGCGTCTACGCCCCGTACCTGGAAGAGCAGGGAATCGCCTCGGTCTGGCGGGCCGATGATGGGTGGCACGGTTCCCCCAGGGCGCGAGGCTGGGGGATGACGACGAACTAGGGCCGATTCAGGTCGTAGCGCCCCCGTGACACTCCCCGTACGCAGTCCCCGAGCCGCACCAGCACGCCGAAGACCGCGCCGGCGGCCACGCCGTCGCCCGGCCCCGGGCCGCCAACGTCGTTGCGTACTGGGGGAGCAGGTCCGCGTTTGACGGGTGGGTGGATTCTGAGGCTGCGAAGGCTTCGTAGGAGGGGACCGTCGCGCGGACGATGCCCAGGTTCGGGGTGCCTGCCTGGGCGAGTTCTCTGAGGGAGGCCTCGATGTCTGTCAGGTGGGCGCGGTACGTGGGGTACTCCGCTTCCAGTTCCGGGTACGCCGCCAGCAGCTCGTCCAGCTCCGGTTCCGGCCAGTGCAGGACCGCCACCGGGAACGGGCGGGAGAGCGCCGTGCGGTAGGTGCCCAGTTCCGAGCGGAGGCGGGTGATCTCCGCTTGGAGTTCCGCCGGGTCCGAGGAGCCGAGGGACCAGAGGCGCTTCGGGTCGTGGAGTTCGTCCAGCGGGACGGCCGCCGTGTGCAGGCGGTCCGCCTGGTCGTCCCAGTCGTCGTGCGGCAGGGCCAGCATCCTGCGCACCCGGTGGCGCGTCGCCAGGAGGGACTGGGTGGAGTGGGGGAGTTCCTCCGTCGTGACCAGCAGCGCCGCCGCTTCCGTCAGCGTCTTCTCCGCCGCCTCCAGCTCGTCGTGGGCCTCCAGCGTCTGCGCCGTGATCTCCCAGGGGGCCGCGTCCGTGGGCCGTGCCCTCCGGACGCCCTCGATGATCGCTCGGGCCTCCGCCTCATGGCCGTACTCCCACAGGTTCGCCGCCTTCAGCGCCCTGATCAGGAGCGGGTTCGCCGGCTCCCCGGACAGCAGCGTGTCGTAGAGGGCCGTCGCTGCCTGGCGGTCGCCCGCCAGTTCCAGGTGTGCCGCGGCCTGGAGGTGCAGGGGTTCCCGGTCTCCCGGGTACTGCGCTGCCGTGCGCAGCAGGCGCTCGGCTTCGGTGGTGTGGGCGGCAGGCGTGTCGGGGCGCATGCTCTCCACCGTACTGCTGTACGGGCCTGGAGAGTTGGCGCCTCAGCGCTTATCGTGCCCCGCGTGCAGGTCAGGGTGGGGCAGCGGGTGCCGGTCGTCGTCCAGACGCGAGGGCGGCGCCGTACGGGTGCCCGCGCGTTGTGGATCGCCGCCGAGACCGTCGTCACCTGTGGCGTTGTCGTTCTGCTGCTCGTGGTGCATCAGCTGTGGTGGACCAACCAGCAGGCCCGCGCCGAGGCCCTTCAGCAGGTGCGTGTTCTTGAGCGGGAGTGGGATATTTCTCCTTCCCCCGTACCCGTACCCGTACCCGTCTCCGTCCCCGTCCCCACCTCCGTCCCTACCTCCGCCAGTGTCGGTGCCGATGGCGACGTCGGCAGTCCCTCCGTTCCGCCTGTGGTTCCTTCCCCTCCCCCCGACCCCGCGACCCGTCCCGCCGACTCCGCCGCCTTCGCCGTCCTCCGTATCCCCCGCCTCGGGCTCACCGTCCCCGTCGCCCACGGCGTCTCCAAGCGGTCCGTCCTCGACAAGGGGTACGTCGGGCACTACCCCGGCACCGCCTCCCCCGGGCGCACCGGGAACTTCGCCCTCGCCGGGCATCGCAACACCCATGGCGAGCCCTTCCGGTACATCAACCGGCTCGCGAAGGGGGACGAGATCTCCGTGCGGACGCGCGAGCGGACGTACGTCTACCGGGTCGATCAGGTCCTGCGGCAGACCGCTCCCCGTGACGTCGGGGTCATCCGGGCCGTGCCACGGTCGATCGTCAAGCCCTCGTACGGGTACGACGTCCCCGGCGCCTATCTCACCCTCACCACCTGCACCCCCGAGTTCAGCAGTGCCTACCGGCTCGTCGTCTGGGCCAAGCTGGTCGCCTAGTTAGGCTCGTCCGGTGATCAGACGTCGGCCCCACTTGTCGTGGCTTCTCCTTCCGTACCTGCTGTTCGTCGTCGCGCTGCCGTTCGTGAACCGGGTGCCCCTGTTCGTTCTCTGGCTGTTCGGGGCGACTCTCCTCACCCCCGTCGCCGTCGGCCTCGCCAGGAGGGGGGACCGAGGATGAGCCCCGCCGTCGTCGCCGTGTCCGTCTTCGCGGTCTTCATGGTGCTCACCGTCGTTCTCGGGCTGCTCGCCGTGCGCCGGCAGCAGACCGGTGGGCTCGACGCCTGGTCCGTCGGCGGGCGTTCGCTCGGTCCGGTCTTCATCTGGGTGCTCATGGCGGGGGAGGGGTACACCAGTTTCAGTTATCTCGGCGCCGCCGGGTGGGGGTACAACTACGGCGCTCCCGTGCTCTACGTCGTCGCCTACATGTCCTGCGGATACGCCGTGGGTTACGTGGTCGGGCCGATGCTGTGGGGGTACGCGCGCAAGCACGGGCTCGTCGCCCTCAGCGACATGGCCGCCCACCGGTACCGCCGGCCCTGGCTCGGTGCCGCCGTCGCCGTGCTCGCGACCGTCTTCCTCCTGCCGTACATCCAGCTCCAGATCACCGGCATGGGGGTGGTCGTCTCGACCATCTCGTACGGGACCATCGGGCTCGACCTCGCCTACTTCCTCGCCTTCGCCGTCACCACCGGTTTTGTGGTGGTGAGCGGGTTGAGAGGGAGTGCGTGGGTGTCCGTGCTCAAGGATGCCCTTGTCGTGCTCACCTTGGGGTTCTTGTTCGTGTACGTGCCCCTGCACTACTTCGGTGGGTTCGGGGAGTTCTTCGGGCGGCTCGTCGACGAGAAGAGCGAGTGGCTGAAGCTTCCCGGGCACGGTGGCGAGGAGAGCGGGTACGGGGTCGGGTGGTTCGCTTCCACGACGGTTCTCAATTCGCTCACCGTTGTCATTTTTCCGACCACCGTCGCCGGCTATCTCGGCGCCCGCGACGCCGACACCCTCCGTCGCAACGCCGTCTGGCTGCCCGCGTACAACGTCCTTCTCTTCGTCCCCATGCTGCTCGGCACGGCCGCCCTCTTCGTCGTCCCCGGGCTCGTCGGCGCCGAGTCGAACCTCGCGCTGTTCAAGCTGATCACGGACGCGCTGCCCGCCTGGGCCGTCGGGGTCGTCGGCGTCGCCGCCGCGCTCTCCTCGATCGTGCCGATGGCGGTGTTCATGCTGGTCATCGGCACCATGTGGGGGAGGAGCGTGCTCAGTCTCGTGCCTCGGCTGCGGGCCCGTGAGAAGGGGCTCTCGCAGAGCGTCGTGGTCGTCGCCGGGGCGCTCGCGCTCGTCATGACCTACACCGCGCCCAACACCCTCGTACGCCTCTCCCTCATCTCGTACGAGGGGATGGCGCAGCTCCTGCCGCTGGTGCTGCTGGGGCTCGTGTGGCGGCGGATGACGGTGGTGGGTGCGGTGAGCGGGCTCGTGGTGGGGGTCGGGATCGTCTGCGCCCTCGTCTTCTCCGGGCACGATCCCCTCTGGGGCGTCAACGCCGGGCTGCTCGCCCTCGTCGTCAATCTCCTCGTGAGCGTGGTCGTCAGTCTGTACGGGCCGTCCGAGGGCGGTGACCGGCGTGCCGACGAGGACGTCCTCGCCCTCGAGGAGTTCACCGACGCCGCTGTCGCCCGAGTGCCAGGGTGAGCCCCGCGCCCGTCAGGGCCAGTGCCGCCGACACCAGGACCGCCGTGTCCGGGCCGGTCCCCGAGGTCGCGAGCGCCAGCGTCAGGGCCACGCCCGCCGAGGAACCGATGTAGCGGGCGGTGTTGTTGGCGCCCGAGCCCATCGCCGCCCGCTCCGGCGGTACGGAGTCCACCGCGAGGCGCGGCAGCGCGGCGTTCAGCAGGCCGCTGCCCGCGCCCGCCACCAGGAGGCCGGGGAGCAGGCGGGGCCAGGAGCCGGCCGGGCCCTCAAGGGAGCCAAGGAGGGCCAGGACACCCGCCGCCGACAGGACGAAACCCAGGGCCAGTTGGTACGGGGCCGACAGCCGGGCCGGGAGCCGGCGCGCCTGGAGGGCCACGACGAACGCCGTGCCCGACCAGAGCACGAACAGCCAGGCCGCGCCGAGCGGGGACATCCCGGCACCGGACCCGCCGAGCGGGGACTTCCCGGCACCGGACCCGCCGCCCTGGAGCAGCGCGGGCACCACGCTGAACAGGCCGATCACGGCCAGACCCGTGAACAGTGCCCCCAGCGTCGACGCCAGGAACGCCGGTCGCCGCAGCAGCGCCAGATCCACCATGGGCGTACGGCTCCGGTGCTCGACCAGCACGAACAGTGCCGTCAGGGCGAGGGAGGCGAGCAGCAGGAGGCCCACCTGGGGGCGCAGCCAGCCGTCCCGGCCGAGGGTGAGCGCGGTGAGCAGGGCCGCCAGGGCCAGGCCGAGGGCCGTCGCGCCCGCGATGTCGGGACGCGGTCGATGGGGGGAGCCCGCCCTTTCCGGTGCCGCTTCGTCCGCCCTCAGCGTCCGTGCCCCCACCGCCGCGATCACCAGCGCCGCCGCGCCCAGGACCCCGTACGCGAGCCGCCAGTCCGCCAGGCTCAGGGCGCCCGCGAGCAGTGGGCCCAGTGCGATGCCGGCGCTGACGGAAGCACCCCAGACGCCCGTCGCCCTGATCCGGTCGCGGCCCGCCGGGTACGCCTGGGCGAGCAGGCCCAGGCTGCCCGCGAGGACCGCCGCGCTCGCCGCGCCCTGGGCGATCCGGGCCGCGGTGAAGGTGGCCGTGGAGCCTGCGAAGGCGCCGAGGGCGGTGGTGAGGCCGAGGGCGAGGGTCCCGAGGAGGAAGATCCGGCGGCGGCCGTGCGCGTCGGCGAGGCTGCCGGCCACCAGGAGGAGGACGGCGAGGCCGAGCGGGGTGCCGTTGAGCAGCCAGGCCTGGGCCGATGCCGGGGTCGAGAAGGCGGCGGCCATGTCGGGGAGGGTGAGCATCGGGGCCGTGTAGTTCATCAGCGCGACGGCGGTGGCCGCGGCGGTGACGGCGAGCGCGGCCCGGGGGCGGGGGCCGGGTCGGGAGCGGGCGCCGTGGGGCGGGGCGGAGGTGTGGTCGGTGGACGCGAGCTGGGGCATGGCGGGGACCTCCACCGGTCGGTTCGGTGAACGAACTCTGTAGTCGGAGACTCACGGTACCAGCAAGGTTCATTCAATGAACCATGATTGGGTACGATGGGTCCATGGCTCTCGGCAAGGACTACGCCCACCAGCAGTGCTCCATCGCGCGCGCCCTCGAAGTCATCGGTGAGCGCTGGACCCTGCTCGTCGTCCGCGACGCCTTCTACGGCGTCCGCCGCTACAACGACTTCCTCACCCACCTCGGCGCCCCCCGCGCCGTCCTCGCCGCCCGCCTCCAGGCCCTCGTCGAGGCCGGGGTCCTCGACCGGCGGCGCTACCAGGAGTCGCCCCCGCGCGACGAGTACGTGCTCACCGACCGCGGTCTCGCCCTCTGGCCCGTCCTGCGCTCGCTCGGCGCCTGGGGGCGGGCCGAGGTCCCCGGAGCGGTGGCGGTGCGCCACTTCCACCACGCCGACTGCGGCACCGAACTCGGCCCGTACGGCGAGTGCCCGGCCTGCCGTGTGCCCGTGCCGCCCGCCGACGTCGAGATGCGGCCCGGCGCCGGGCTCGACCAGGACCCCGACGATCCGGTCAGCCGTGCCCTCCTCGGCACCCGCCGCCTGCTGGTCCCTCTCCAGCCGGGAACTCCCGAGCCGTTCCGCACGTCTTCACGGTGAGACACCGCGCGACACCGTGCGACACGTGATGAGGGGGGTGGCGGAATGACGGTCGGGAGCCTTGCTCTGCGCGTCCTCGCGCCGCTGTTCTTCCTCCTCGCCCTCGCCGATCTGCTGCTCTCCGACGGCGGTGGCGTCTCCGCAGCCGTCGCGCTCGCCGCCACCACCGTCGTCTGCGCCCTGTTCGGAGCCCGTACGGCCCCGGCCGTGCCGCCCACCGCCGTCCGCACCGCGATCCGTGACCGCGAGCGGCGCACCGCCTTCCTGCCCCAGCGCGACCCCGACGCCGCGGGGCGCCGCAGACCCCGCGCTCCCGGCCGTCCCCTCCTGACGGCCGCGTAGGGAGCCCCCGCACCACATCACCCCGGACACGCACCCCGGACGCACCCCGGACACGCACCCCGGACGCACCCCGGACACGCACCCCGGACGTACCCCGGACACGCACCCCGGACGTACCCCGGACGCACCGCGGACGTACCCCGGACACGCTCACCGGGCATCCCCTCGCGGATCCGTCATGCCGAGACCCGACATCTCCCCGGCACGACGAGACCCCACGGAGGGCTCCCCTTGTCCGTCATCCTTTCCGCCTTCGGCTCCCTGGTCGAGCGGATCGCCGACCTGCTCCAGCCGCTCTTCGCCACCAGCGCCACGGCCGCCGCGATCGTCCTCTTCACGATGCTCGTACGGCTCGCGGTCCACCCGCTGTCCCGGGCCTCGGCCCGGGGGCAGAAGGCGCGCACCCGGATCGCGCCGGAGCTGGCCGCGCTCCGCAAGAAGCACGCCAAGAACCCCGAGCGGCTGCGGAAGGCGGTGACGGAGCTGCACGCGCGGGAGAAGGTCTCGCCGTTCGCCGGGATCCTGCCCAGCCTGCTCCAGGCGCCCGCGTTCCTGCTGATGTACCACCTGTTCGCCGGCGACCGGATGGCCGGACACACCCTGCTCGCCGCCCCGCTCCGCGACCACTGGGCCGACGCCCTCTCCCACGGCGGCCCCTTCGGCCCGGCCGGGCGGGTCTACCTCGTCCTGTTCGCGCTCGTCGTCGCCGTGGCCACGTACACGTACCGGCGTACCAAGGCGCAGCTCGCCGCGCAGCCCCTGGACCTGGGTCAGCCCACACCGGGCGCGGGCGCCATCACCAAGGTGATGCCGCTGCTCTCCTTCGCCACCCTGATCACGGTGGCCGTCGTCCCCCTCGGCGCCGCGCTCTACGTCGTCACCAGCACCGCCTGGACCGCCGTAGAGCGGGCCCTTCTCTTCCGGGAGCGCCCCGGTCAGGGCGAGAAGGAGGGGCCCGCGCCCCTTGCTACTCGCGCGTAAGGGTCCAGTGGCTGAACGGGGTCTTGCAGACTGACCCGTTCTCTTGGAGGATCGACCAATCCTCCGATGGCCGCACTCCATCGGCCGGGGTACCTCAGGGCCCCTTCCCGGGCCCGCCTCGACCACAGGGAGAAGTCCATGAAGCTGCTGCGTGTCGGCCCGCCCGGAGCCGAGCGTCCCGCCCTGCTCGACCAGGACGGGACGCTTCGCGACCTGTCCGCGCTGGTCGACGACATCGACGGCAGTCTGCTCGCCGACGCCTCCGCCCTCGACCGGGTACGGGCCGCCGCCGGCGCCGGTGTGCTGCCCGCGCTCGACGCCACCGGGCTGCGCGTCGGCCCGCCCGTCGGGCGGATCGGCAAGGTCGTGTGCATCGGGCTGAACTACCACGGGCACGCCGCCGAGACCGGCCAGGCCACCCCCGCCGAGCCCGTCGTCTTCCTCAAAGCCGCCGACACCGTCGTCGGCCCGGACGACACCGTGCTCGTACCGCGCGGCTCGGTGAAGACCGACTGGGAGGTGGAGCTCGCCATCGTCATCGGCCGCACCGCCCGCTACCTGGAGACCGACGAGGAGGCCCTCGCGCACGTCGCCGGGTACGCCGTCGCCCATGACGTCTCCGAGCGCGAGTTCCAGATCGAGCGCGGCGGCACCTGGGACAAGGGCAAGAACTGCGAGACCTTCAACCCGCTCGGTCCCTGGCTCGTCACCGCCGACGAGGTGCCGGACCCGCAGGCGCTCGGACTGCGCCTCTGGGTGAACGGCGAGCTCAAGCAGGACGGCCACACCTCGGACCAGATCTTCCCCGTCGCCGAGGTCGTCCGGTACGTCAGCCGGTTCATGACCCTCTACCCGGGCGACATCATCAACACCGGCACCCCCGCCGGTGTCGCCATGGGGCAGCCGGAGCCCAAGCCGTACCTGCGCCCCGGTGACGTCGTCGAGCTGGAGGTCGACGGGCTGGGCCGGCAGCGGCAGGAGCTCAAGAGCGCCTGATCCCGCACCGGAGAGCCGGGCCTTTCGCGCCTTTCTGGCCGGAAAACGGCGGCGCCCCGCGTGGGACGTCGCCATTTTCGTACCCTTTTTGCATATTGCCGGATATGGAACCCACCACGCACGAGCGACGACGTGACCGGCGCCGTCTCGCCGTCATCGCCGCCTCCACGGTCGCGGCCACCGCCCTCGTCGGCGTGCTCGCCGTCAACGGCTGGGCCGACCCGCTGCCGGGCGGCCTCGGCCCCTGCCTGCCGGGCAACTGTCCCCCGAGCACGTACCCCGACATCGGCAGCGGCGAGGTCAAGTACCGCGACAACAACATCAACATCTACGTCGGCGGCGACATGCTCGTCCGCGAGGCCGCCGCCGAGGCCGAGGGCAAGGTCGTCGTCCTGGGCGGCTTCGACATGAACAAGCGCGCGGGCGCCTCCAGCGTCTACAACGTCGGCGTCGCGGGCGTCGGCTCGCGCGTCCCGCCGGACAACGGCACCGACTTCCTCACCGTCGGCAAGAACCTGACGGTCGCCACCGACCAGCGGCTGCTCGCCGAGGAGGGCAAGGTCAGCGGCGTCGTACGGTACGGGGGCACGCTCTCCGGCACGGTGGCCCCGCCCGCCGTGCACAAGGCCGACGCCGCCGCCCCGTACACCGCGCTCCGCGACCAGCTCACCGACGCCAGCCACTGCTACGCGTACGTGAACGGCGCCTCCCGCACCCCCACCGGCACCGCCTCCAACAACAACACCGAGACTCTCTTCACGGGTGACGGCACGTCCAAGCTCCAGGTCTTCAACGTCGACTTCGACCTGGAGTCCGTCGGCGGCGGCCAGCAGGGCATCCGCTTCGACGGGATCCCGGCCGACGCGACCGTCCTCGTCAACGTCCTCGGCGCCGCCCGCACCGTCGACTCGTACATCAACCAGCTGCCGGACGGGCTGCGTGAGCGGGTCCTGTGGAACTTCCCCGACGCCACCACCGTGAAGTTCGAGGGCACGGCCCAGTTCGCGGGCAGCGTGCTGATCGGCAACCAGGCCAGCACGACGACGATCACGATGCCGGGCATGAACGGCCGCTTCTTCACCACCGGGAACCTGACGCACGCCTCGGAGACGACCGGCGGTGGCGGCCAGGAGATCCACGCCTATCCGTTCAACGGCGACCTGCCGTCCTGTGGGAACACCACGCCCACCCCCACACCGACGGACCCGACGCCGACGCCCACGGACCCGACGCCGACCCCGACCGACCCGACCCCGACTCCCACGGATCCGACGCCCACGCCGACGGACCCGACCCCGACGCCCACGGACCCGACGCCCACACCCACCGATCCCACGCCCACACCCACCCCCACCGATCACACGGTCGGCGGGTCGGCGAACGGCGGCAGCGACGGCGGCTACGGCGACAACGGGAGCGACGGCGGGTACGGAGACTCCGGCGGCGGCCACCACGGCCCCAACGGCGAACTCTCGGAGACCGGCGCCGGCACCGGGAAGATCGTGATGGGCGCCACCGCCGTCGGCCTCGCCCTCGGCGGCGGCGCGCTCGTCCTCGTCAGCCGGAGGCGGAGGCGGATGGGCTGAGTGGCGTGGTGGCGTCCCCAGCCGGCCGACGCCCCGGAGCCGTACGAGCCGTACGAGCCGTATGAGTTTTACGAGTCTTACGAGGCGTACGAGCCGAGCAGTCGCTCCAACGCCTCGACGACCATGGCGTGATCCTCGGCCTGCGGCAGTCCGGAGACCGTGACCGAGCCGATCACGCCCGCCCCCTCGACCGCGACCGGGAACGAACCGCCGTGCGCGGCGTACCGGTCGGGGTCGAGGCGCGAGGACTCCTCGAAGGTCGTCCCCTTCTCCCGGAACCGGGCGCCGACCAGGAACGAACTCACGCCGTACCGCTCGACGACCCGTCGCTTGCGGTCGATCCAGGCGTCGTTGTCCGCGCTCGACCCCGGCAGCGCGCAGTGGAAGAGCTGCTGCGGCCCGCGCCGGATGTCGATCGCCACCGGCGCCCCGCGCTCGCGCGCCATGCCGACGAGCAGGCCGCCGAGCGTCCAGGCGTCCTCGTACGTGAAGCGGGGGAGGACCAGACGGGCCTCCTGCGCCTCCAGCTCACTCACTTCCCGGGAGCTCACAGCGCCACCGTGATTCCCTCGCGGGCGGACCTCTTCGCCGCCTCCAGGACATCGAGCGCGGCCGCGGCCTCGTGTGCCGTCACCGGGTTCTGGCCGGCCCCGCGCAGGGCGGCGGCGACGGCCGCGTAGTACGCCGGGTAGTCGCCCGGCAGCGACTCGACCGGGATCCCGCCGCCGGTCAGCGGCGACTCACCGGCGCCGAGCCGGCCCCACAGCTCCTCCGGCTCCAGGCCCCACACCGCACCCGGCACCGGTCGCAGGCCCTCGCGGAGGGCCGCCTCCTGCGGGTCGAGGCCGTACTTCACGAAGCCCGCGCGCTGCCCGAGCACCCGGAAGCGGGGGCCGAGCTGGGCGGTGGTGGCGCTCACGTACAGGTGCGAGCGGACGCCGTTCGCATGGGTGAGCGCGAGGAAGGTGTCGTCGTCGGCCTCGGCGCCAGGACGGCGGACGTCCGACTCGGCGTACACGGAGACCACCGGGCCGAAGAGGACGAGGGCCTGGTCGACGACATGGCTGCCGAGGTCGTAGAGCAGGCCGCCGATCTCCGACGGCGCGCCGGACTCGCGCCAGCCGCCCTTGGGCAGCGGGCGCCAGCGCTCGAAGCGGGACTCGAAGCGCTGGACCTCGCCGAGCGCCTTCTCGTCGAGGAGGCGGCGGAGGGTCAGGAAGTCGTTGTCCCAGCGGCGGTTCTGGAAGACGGAGAGCAGCAGGCCCCGCTCCTCGGCGAGGGCCGCGAGGGCGCGGGCCTCGGCGGCGGTCCCGGCCAGCGGCTTGTCGACGACGACCGGAAGGCCCGCCTCCAGGGCGGCCGTGGCGATCGCGACGTGCGTCTTGTTGGGGGAGGCGACGACGACCAGGTCGAGCTCGTCCGCCGCCCCGTCCGCCCACAGCTCCTCGGCGGTGGCGACGACCCGTACGTCCGGGTGGGCGGCGCGGGCCTCGGCGGCCCGCTCGGGGTTGCCGGTGGTGACGGCGGCGAGGACGAGGTCCTCGGACGCGGCGATCAGCGGGGCGTGGAAGACGGAGCCCGCGAGGCCGTAGCCGACGAGGCCGACGCGGAGGGGAGTGCGGGGGGTGCCAGTCATGCTCCTCACTTAAGCAACGGTGTTGCCAAAGTGCAAGCGGCAGCGACAATGGGCAGGTGGAGACGGACCTGATCGGAGTGGTGCAGTGAACGTGCCGGCCCTGCGCAGCCCCAACGCGGCGCTCGTGCTCGACCTGCTGCGCACGGCGGGAGAGGCCGGGATCAGCCGCCTCGAACTCGCCGAGCGGACCGGCCTCACCCCGCAGGCCGTCAGCAAGATCACCGCACGGCTCCGGTCCGAGGGCCTCGCCGCGGAGGCAGGCCACCGCGCCTCGACGGGCGGCAAACCCCGTACGGTGCTGCGGCTCGTCCCCACCGCCGGGTACGCCGTCGGCGTCCACCTCGACCGCGACGAGCTGACCACCCTCCTCGCCGACCTCGCGGGCACGGTCGTCGCCCGGCGCACCCGCGCCGTGGATCTGGGCGAGGGGGCGGGGCCCGTCCTGGACGCGGTGACGGAGGAGGTACGGGAGCTGTCGGCCGGCACCCCCGGACCCGAATCCGCCGCCGGACCCGGAGCCGGACCCGAATCCGCCGCCGGAGCCGGACCCGACCGGGCCTCCGCCGTTCCCGGCTTCCCCGTCCTGGGTGTGGGGGTCGCCATGCCCGGACCGCTCGACCACCGTGCGGGAGTCCCGGGCCGCGTGACCGGATTCCCCGAGTGGGACGGTCACCCGGTCCGCGAGGAGCTGGCCGGACGCCTCGGGCTGCCCGTCGTCCTCGACAAGGACACCAACGCCGCCGCCCTCGGCCTCGCCGTCCGCCCCGCCGCCCCCGGCTCCTTCGCGTACGTCCACCTCGGTACGGGGCTCGGCGCCGGCCTCGTCCTCGGCGGGGCGCCGCTCCGGGGGGACAGGACGGGCGCCGGCGAACTCGGCCACCAGACCGTCCAGCTCGACGGGCCCCCGTGCGGCTGCGGCGGGCGCGGCTGCCTGGAGGTCCTGTGCCTCGCGGCGGTCGCGCGCGGCGACGACGCCGAGGCCGCGCGCATCCTCGGCGCGGGCGCGGCCAACGTCGTACGGCTCCTCGACATCGACCAGGTCCTGCTCGGCGGCCGGCTGGTCCTCGCCGCGCCGGAGGTGTTCGCGGGCGGGGTGCGGGAGGTCCTCGCCGGGCTCGGCCTGACGGCCCCGGTGCGCGTGGCGGGGGAGCGGGACGCCGTGGCGGCAGGAGCCGCCTGGCTGATCCTCGCCCCGATCTTCGGGAAGTAGGCAGAGGAGAAGAGCAGTACATACGAAAGTAGACCGATCGGGCGGATCGGCCGGGCCGTCCGGGGGCGGACGCGGTGTCGCTGCCCGGCCCCCGCCCCTGCGGCATGGCAGCGTCGCGGCCGACCCGTACGCCCGCGAGCAGCAAAGGCCCGGCCCCATGGCATCCGCCCCCCTGCGACCGCGCACCGCCCGCGCCCTGACCACGGCAGCCGCGCTGGCGACCGCCGCGACGGCCCACCTGGCCCTGGCGCCACCCGCCCTGACCGCGCCGGGCCCCTCGGCGCCCCCCACCACGGCCCCCGCCCCGGCGCAGGCCGCCCCCGACATCCCCGCCCCCGATCCCCCCGCCCCCGCCTGCGGCACCCCTTCCGGTTCCGTCTTCCCCGTCGACACCCGGATCCACGGCGGTCCGGTGGACTACCCCGCCGGTGGTCCCCTCCAGGAGTGGAAGCTCGATCTCACCAACACCACCGACGCCACCTGCTCCGGCATCCATCCCGTGCTCGTCCTCACCGACGAGCGGCGGGTGCTGCGGCCCGAGCAGATCCGGTTCGAGTTCTACGACGACGGGGCCGGGCGCTGGCGGCCCGTGACCTTCGAGGCGACCGAACAGGCCGAGAACGTCGGCGCGTTCACCGGTCCCGACGAATCGGGCGGCTCGGGCGACACCGACGGCTCGGCCGGCCCCGACAGCCCCGCCAGTCCTGCCAGCCCCGACAGCCCCGCCCGCCCCGACAGCCCCGTCCGCCCCGACAGCCCCGTCCGCCCCGACAGCCCCGTCCGCCCCGACGGCTCCGACCGCTTCGACGGCTTCGTCGTGCCCGCCGGCCGGACCCTCACCGTCCCCGTGCGCCTCGGCTTCCGCGCGGAGGCCGCCCCCGACGAGGTCGTCGTGAACGCCGCCGTCGTCCAGCGCCGGGGCGCCGACGGCGACTGGGTCGGCGAGTCCGGCGACTACCGCCTGACCGTGAGTCCTGCCGACCCGGACCGCTCCACCGGAGCCGACGAGCCCGCACCTGACACATCCGGCACGTCCGACCCGCCCGCCCCCTCGCGACCCCCCGGGGCCACGCCCCGCCCGCCGGGCTCCGCCACCGAGGACCCGGAAGACCTCCTGCTGGCCGGTTCGGATCGCGAACTCGCCCACACGGGGCGGGAGTCGGAGGAGTACGCCAAGCTCCTCGCCCCCCTCGCGGCCGCCCTCGTCCTCCTCGGCGCCGTCCTGGTCCGCACGGCCCGCCGCCCCCGGCACCGGTGAGTCATGCTGCGTACACCTTCCCGTTCATCCCCGTCTGCGACCATCCCCCGGTGAACTACCAGAACACCCCCAGCACCCCGGGCGCCCCCGTGAACTCCGGCATTCCGGAGCACGGGCGCGTGCCCAAGTACTACGCCGTCAAGGCCAAACTCTCCCTGATGGTCGATGAGCTGGGGGAGGGTGGGCTGCTGCCCACCGAGCGCGACCTCGCCGTCCGGTACGAGGTGTCCCGCGAGACCGTGCGGCAGGCGCTGCGCGAACTCCTCCTGGAGGGGCGGCTGCGCCGCCAGGGCCGGGGCACGGTCGTCGCGGGCCCCAAGCTCGAACAGCCCCTCTCGCTCGCGAGCTACACGGAAGGCGTCCGCCGGCAGGGTCGCCGCCCCGGCCGCAGCCTCATCTCGCTCGACCGGTTCCCCTGCCCGGAGGCGCTCGCTCCCGAGGTCGGCGCCGAACGGGGCGAGCCCGTCTGGCACATGGAGCGCGTGCTCCTCGCCGACGACGAGCGGGTCGGCCTGGAGAGCACGTACGTCTCCGAGGCGCGCGTCCCGCACCTGGACACCGAGTTCGACCCGGACTCCTCCTTCTACTCCTACCTCCACGACCGCCTCGGCATCTCGTTCGGCGACGCCGACGAGCGCATCGAGACGGTGCTCGCGACCCCCCGCGAGGCCCTCCTCGTCGGCACCCCGCCGGCGCTGCCGATGCTGCTGCTCCACCGCATCTCCCGGGACACCTCGGGCCGCCCCCTGGAGCGGGTCCGCACCCTCTACCGGGGTGACCGGTTCAGCTTCACCGCCCACCTGGGGCAGCAGGGCTGACGGAGTGAGGTCGCAGGGCTGACCGGGTGAGGTGGCAGAGCTGGCCGAGTGAGGTCGCAGGGCTGACCGGGTGAGGCGGCAGGGCTGACCGAGGGGCCGAGCGGCGGGCCGAACGCCGAAACCCTCGCAACCCGCCACCACTCAGATCACGAGAAGATAACGGGTCTGGTCCAAGCTTGTCGGTCCGTTCACCGTCCCGTCGCCCACCGGCCCCGTCCGGGTCACCCGTCCCCAGGACCGTCGACGGCATGAAGGTGATCGTCGTAGGAGCCGGCGTGGTGGGAACCATGCACGCCTGGCACGCAGTGGAACGCGGCCATGAGGTCGTACACATCGAGCGCGAGGCCGAGGCGCGCGGAGCGTCCCTCCGCAACTTCGGCCAGATCTGGGTGAGCGGACGGGCGGGCGGAGAGGAGCTGGACACCGCCCTGCGCGCCCGGGAACTCTGGGAGGGCATCGGCGCCCGGGTCCCCGGCCTGGGCTTCCGGGCCATCGGCTCGCTCACCCCCGTACGCAACGAGCTGGAGCTCGCCGTCGCCGAGGCCGCCGTGGCCCGCCCCGACGCCGCCGCCCGCGGCTACAAGCTGCTGGCGGCCGACGAGGCCCGCGCGATCAACCCGGCCCTGCGGGGTGAGTTCGAAGCCGCGCTCTGGTGCGAGCGGGACGCGGCCGTCGAGCCGCGCCTCGCGCAGCTCGCCCTCCGCGAGGCCCTCCTCGCCACCGGGAAGTACACCTTCCTGCCGAACCGCGAGGTCCGGGATGTCGTCGGCGCCAACGGAAACGGAACCAGCGCGGTCCGTGACGACCGGGGCGAGGTCCACAGCGGCGACGCTGTCGTCCTGTGCACCGGCGCCTGGCTCTCCGGCCTCGTCCGCGAGGTCGCCGGCGAGATACCCGTCCGCCGGGTCCGGCTCCAGATGATGCAGACCGAGCCCCTCGGCGAGGCGCTCACCACCTCCGTCGCCGACGCCGACTCCTTCCGCTACTACCCGGCCTACGCCTCCGAGGCCCTGGACGCCCTCCAGGCCGGGCAGCCGCAGGACCCGACCGCCGCCGCCCACAGGATGCAGCTCCTCATGGTGCAGCGCCTCGACGGCGGACTGACCATCGGCGACACCCACGAGTACGAGCACCCCTTCGCCTTCGACACCCTCGAAGACCCCTACGAGCACCTCACCCGCGTCGTCGAGTCCTTCCTCGGCCGCCCGCTGCCGAAGATCAGGCGGCGCTGGGCCGGGGTGTACGCGCAGTGCGTCGACACCAGCCGGGTCGTCCACCGCCAGAAGGTCCGCGACGGCGTGTGGCTGGTGACCGGACCCGGTGGGCGCGGCATGACCTGCTCGCCCGCCATCGCCGAGACGACCGCCGACGAACTGGGCTGGTGAACCACATGACCTCCGCAGACACGCACAAGCGCAAGCACGACCTCGTCGTCCTCGACATGGCAGGCACCACCGTCGCCGACGGCGGCCTCGTCGAGCAGGCCTTCACCGCCGCCGCCGAGCGCCTCGGCGAAGACCCGGCCACGATGATCGACTACGTCCGCGCCACCATGGGCGAGTCCAAGATCTCCGTCTTCCGCCACCTCTTCGGCGGCGACGAGACCCGCGCCGAGGAGGCCAACCTCGCCTTCGAGGCGGCGTACGGAGAGCTGGTCTCCGGCGGCCGGATCGCCCCGATACCCGGCGCGGCCGAGGCGATCGCCGAGCTGAAGGCGCAGGGCCGGACGGTGGTCCTCACCACCGGATTCGCCCGGGTCACCCAGGACGCGATCCTCGACGCGCTCGGCTGGCGGGACCTGGCCGAGCTGACCCTCTGCCCGGCCGACGCCGGCGGTCGCGGACGCCCGTACCCGGACATGGTCCTCGCGGCCTTCCTCCGTACGGGAGCCGTGGACGACGTCCGCCGGCTCGTGGTCGCGGGCGACACCTCGTACGACATGCTCAGCGGGGTCCGCTCCGGCGCCGGGATCGTCGCGGGCGTCCTGACCGGCGCGCACGACGAGGCGGCGCTCAAGGAGCACGGCGCGACGCACGTCCTGGCCTCGATCGCCGAACTTCCCGCACTGATCGGGGAGTCGGAAGCATGACCAGCGGCATCCGCTTCGACGCCGTGTCCGTCGCGTACGGCGGCACCACCGTCCTCGACCGGCTCGACCTGACCGTCGAGCCCGGTGAGGTCATGGCCCTCCTCGGGCCCTCGGGCTCCGGCAAGACCACCGCGCTGCGGGCCGTCGCCGGGTTCGTGCGGCCGGCCTCCGGGCGGGTGCTCATCGGCGACCGTGACGTGACCGGCCTCCCGCCGTACAAGCGGGGGATCGGCATGGTCGTCCAGCAGTACGCCCTCTTCCCGCACCTCCGGGTCGAGGCCAACGTCGCCTTCGGCCTGAAGGCCCGGAAGGTCCCGAAGGGCGAGATCCCCGGCCGGGTCGCCGAGGCCCTGGAGATGACCGGCATGGCGGCCTACGCCCACCGGTACCCCCGGGAGCTCTCCGGCGGCCAGCAGCAGCGCGTCGCCATCGCCCGCGCGCTCGCCATCCGGCCCAAGGTCCTCCTCCTCGACGAGCCGCTCTCCGCGCTCGACGCGCAGCTGCGCTCCGGGATGCTGGCCGAACTGGCCCGCCTCCACCGCGAGTTGCCGGACGTGTCGATCCTGTACGTCACCCACGACCAGGTCGAGGCGCTGACGCTCGCGGACCGGATCGCCGTCATGGACAGGGCCCGGCTCCAGGACTGCGGCACCCCGCAGGACCTGTACCGCAGGCCGCGTACGGAGTTCACGGCGTCGTTCGTCGGGAACGCGAACCTGCTGCCGGTACGGGTCGGCGCCGAGGGGGTCGCCTTCGAGGGCGTCGCCCTGAAGGTCCCCGCCCCCGACGCGGCGGTCGGCTCCGACGCCACCCTCTGCGTCCGGCCGCACCTGGTCGGCCTCGGCGAGGGCCCCAACGCCCTCCGTGGCCGGATCAGCGAGGTCCAGTGGCGGGGGTCCACGCACCGGCTGTACGTGGAGGTGGGCGGCCACCGGGTGAAGGCGGACGTACGGGAGCTGCGGGAGACGCCGCTGCTCGGGGCCGAGGTGACGCTGCACTTCGCGCCCGAGGACGCGGTGCTGCTGGCAGCGGGGGTGAACGATGGGTAGCGCCGGGAGCGGGGTCAAGGAACGGCACCCGGCACCGGGGGCTGTGCCCACCAGTTCCGCCCTTGCGGAACGCATGCCCACAACGGGGCGGAAGACCCCCACCTGGATCTGGGCCCTGCCCCCCGTCGCCGTGCTCGCCGTCGTCTTCCTCTATCCGCTCGCCCTCGTCGTCCAGGAGTCCCTGGCCCCCGGTGCGTACGGTGACGTCTTCGCCTCCGCGTCGTTCCGCGACGCCCTCGTCACCACGGTGTGGCTCGCCGTCGCCGCCACCGTCGGGTGTCTCGTCCTCGGCTTCGTGCTCGCGGTCGTGATCGCGTTCGTGCCGTTCCCCGGCGGGAAGGCGGTGTCGAAGTTCATCGACGTCTTCCTCTCCTTCCCGTCCTTCCTGATCACGCTCGCCCTGCTGTTCCTCTACGGCACGGTCGGCATGGCCAACGGCGTCTGGACGGACGTCACCGGGGCCCCCTCGGGCCCCTTCCAGTTCCTGACCACCCCGTGGGGTGTCCTCCTCGCCGAGATCACGTACTTCACCCCGTTCGTGATGCGGCCGCTGCTCGCCGCCTTCTCGCAGATGGAGACGGCCCAGCTGGAGGTCGCGTCCTCGCTCGGCGCCCGGCCCCTGCGGATCGTCCGGCAGGTGATCCTGCCCGAGGCCCTCCCGGCGCTCGCGGCAGGAGGCAGCCTCGTCCTCGTCATGTGCCTGAACGAGTTCGGGATCGTGCTCTTCACCGGGGCCAAGGGCGTCACGACCCTCCCGATGCTCGTCTACAGCAAGGCGATCCTCGAATCCGACTACGCCGCCGCCTGTGTCGTCGCCGTCGTCAACGTCGCCCTCTCCGTGGGCCTCTACGTCCTCTACCGGGGGGTGAGCCGCCGTGCTGGTGCATAGCCGTACGGGCAGGTGGACGGCCTGGGTCACGTTCGCCGTCCTGTTCGTCCCGCTCTTCGCCCTCCCCCTCCTGGTGATCGTCGCCGCCTCGCTCTCCACGAACTGGTCCGGCGCCTTCCCCTCCGGGCCGACCACCGAGCACTACGCGGCCGCCGTCCGCGGCGAGTCCCTCCAGGCCCTCACCACCAGCCTGGTCACCGCCGTCACCGCCGGCCTGATCGCGCTGACCGTCGGCACCTGGGCCGCGCTCGCCGGGGCCGCCCTCGGCAAGAAGGGCAAGAGGGTCCTCGACGCGCTGTTCATGCTGCCGGTCGCCGTGCCGTCCGTGGTCGTCGGCCTCGCCGTCCTCGTCGCGTTCTCGCAGCCCCCGGTGCTCCTCAACGGCACCCGCTGGATCGTGATCCTCGCGCACACCGTGCTCGTCACGGCGTTCGCCCACCAGTCGGTGTCGGCCGCGATCCAGCGGCTCGACCCCATGTACGAGCAGGCGGCGGCCAGTCTCGGCGCCCGTCCCTCGTACGTCCTGCTCCGGGTGAAGCTGCCGCTCCTGCTGCCGTCCCTGAACGCGGCCGCCGGACTCTGCTTCGCCCTGTCCATGGGCGAGTTGAGCGCCACGATGATGCTCTACCCGCCGGACTGGATGCCGCTCCCGGTGCTCATCTTCACCGCCACCGACCGCGGTTCCCTCTTCACCGGATCGGCGCTGGCCGTGGTCCTCATGGCCACGACCCTGCTGGCGCTGCTCGCCGTCTCCCGCATCCGTACCAAGGCTTCCTTCCGCTAGCGCTTCCGCCAGAGATCCCCAGATCCCCAGATCCCCAGCTCCCCAGCTCCTCAGTTCCTCAGGAGAAAACGACGTTATGCGTACGTACGCCAAGCCGATCGCCGCCGTCACCGGCTCCCTCGTCCTCGCCGCGGGCCTCACCGCCTGCGGTGGCTCCACCGAAGCGTCCGACGAGAAGATCGTCACCGTCTACAGCGCCGACGGCCTCAAGGGCGAGGCGGGGGACGGCTGGTACGACAAGGTCTTCGCCGACTTCGAGAAGAAGACCGGCATCGAGGTCAAGTACGTCGAGGGCGGCTCCGGGGAGATGGTGCAGCGCGCTCTCCGCGAGAAGAGCAACACCCAGGCCGACGTCATCGTGACCCTGCCGCCCTTCATCCAGCAGGCCGGCGCCAAGGGCCTGCTGCAGAAGTACACCCCGCAGGGCGCCGACCAGGTCGGCGGCGGCGACAAGGCGAGCGACGGCACCTGGACCTCGGTCGTCAACAACTACTTCGGCTTCATCCACAACAAGAAGGAGCTCCCCGCGGCCCCCAAGTCCTGGGAGGAGCTGCTCGACGGCAGGTTCAAGAACAAGCTGCAGTACTCCACCCCGGGCGTCGCGGGCGACGGAACCGCCGTCCTCATCAAGGCGATGCACGACTTCGGTGGCCAGGAGCCGGCCATGGAGTACCTCGAGAAGCTCCAGGCCAACAACGTCGGCCCGTCCTCCTCCACCTCCAAGCTCGCCCCCAAGGTCGACAAGGGCGAACTCCTCGTCGCCAACGGCGACGTGCAGATGAACTTCGCCCAGTCCAAGTCCATGCCGAACCTCGGCATCTGGTTCCCGGCCAAGGGCGCGGGCAGGCCGACCACCTTCGCCCTGCCGTACGCGGCCGGCCTGGTGGACAAGGCCCCGCACACCGAGAACGGCAAGAAGCTCCTCGACTTCATGCTGACCGAGGGCGCCCAGCGCGAGGTCAGTGCGGTCGGCGGCGGCTTCCCCGCCCGTAAGGACGTCAAGGCGAGCGACGCCAACGCCATCGAACTCGCCAAGCAGATGGAGGGCGTCGAGGTCTTCGAGCCGGACTGGGCCGACATCGACAAGAACCTCAAGACGTACGTCGACGCGTGGAAGTCCGCGACCGGCAGCTGATCGGCAGCTGATCGGCAGCTGACACCGGCAGCTGACCGAAGCTGATAGGCACCAAGAGTTCACCGTACGACTCTGGAACGCCTCCGCACATCGCGGAAGGATAACGGGTACGGACCAACGCCCCTGAGAAATCAGGGGCGTTGCCATGCCCGAACCCCTTTCCACGGACATCCACGGAGGACTCCGACATGCCGATCCCCGGCATCTCCCGCCGCACCGTGCTCGCCGCCGCCGGTGCCACCGCGGCCGTCGCCGCCACCGGCCTCGCCACCGCCCCCGCCGCCCAGGCCGCCGCCCCCACGCTCCCCAACGGCACCAGCAAGGACAAGGTCCTCGTCGTCGGCATGGACGGCCTGCGCCACGACCGGATCGACGCGGCCAAGGCGCCGCACCTCAAGGCGATGATGGCGAACGGCACCTACGGCCTGTCCCTGCTGTACGCCAACCCGATGGCCGCGACCTCCTCCGGTCCCGGCTGGTCCACGATCTCCACCGGCGTCTGGCCCGACAAGCACGGCGTGAAGGACAACTCCTTCACCGGCAGGAACTACGGCCAGTACCCCGGCTTCCTCGCCCGCCTGGCCCAGATCCGGCCCGAGCTCTCGACGTACGCCGCCGTCGACTGGAAGCCGCTCGACACCCAGGGCACGGTCACCACCGGCGCCGACGCCAAGCTCGTCCTCGACGGCGACGCGGACGGGTACGTGGGCCACGACGCCACGATCGCCTCCGAGGCCGAGTCCGTCCTGCGGAACCAGAACCCGGACGTCCTCTTCGTCTACTTCGGCCAGTCCGACATCGTCGGCCACAACTCCGGTGCCAGGAGCCAGGCCTACCTCGACGTCATCGCCGTCCAGGACACGTACGTCGGCCGCCTCTGGGCCGCCATCAAGGCCCGCCCCACCTACGCCGAAGAGCGCTGGACCGTCATCGTCACCACCGACCACGGCCACGCCGACGCCGGCGGCCACGGCGGCTCCTCCATCGAGGAGCGCCGCACCTTCGTCCTCGCCCAAGGCCCCGGCATCGCCGCAGGCGCCCGCCCCATCGACACCCGGCTCGTCGACGTCGCCGCCACCGTCTTCCGCCAGCTCGGCATCACCCCGGACCCCGCCTGGGGCCTCGACGGCAAGCCGATCCAGGACCGCTCCACCGACCCCTTCGACGCGCTGTACGGGTCGCTCACCGGCCGCGTCGACGAGACCGGCATCCCCGCCGGGGTCCTCGGCTTCACCCGTACCGCGCCCAGCGGCTGGTCCGTCATCAACAACGCCATGGGCACCGGCGGCATGACCGAGTGGCGCGGCTGGTCCTTCGCCACCGACGAGTTCTGGTCCCGCACCCAGCGCGACCAGTCCCGCGAGCTGAACGTCCGCGCCCGAGGCGTCTTCGCCGTCGCCGACTCCGACGAGTGGGCCGACAAAACCTTCTCCGGTACGTACGACTCGACGCTTGTCACCCCGGCGTACGGCGTCTCGGGCGCGACCCGGGTCACCCTGGACTTCACCACCTTCTACCGCCAGGAGGGCAGCCAGACCGCGCAGGTCCAGGCGGTCTTCAACGGCGGCACCCCGACCGTGGTGAAGAGCTACACCTCGGACGTCGTCTCGCAGCCCCAGTCGCTCACGGTCGCCGTCCCCGCCGGGGCGGCCGGCGTGAGCTTCCGCTTCCGCTACACCGGGTCCAACAACTGGTACTGGGTGATCGACGGGGTCAAGGTCACGGCTTCCTGATTAGGCTGGGGGCGTCGCCACAGCGCTGTGCCGACGCCCCCAGCACACCGCACGTCTGTACGGCAGGAGTCCCGCACCCATGGCAGAGCGCAAGCCGATCGAATCCTGGCTGACCGACATGGACGGCGTCCTCATCCACGAGGGCGTGCCGATCCCCGGCGCCGACGCGTTCATCAGGAAGCTGCGGGAGACCGGGAAGCCCTTCCTGGTCCTCACCAACAACTCGATCTACACGGCTCGTGACCTGCACGCCCGCCTCGCCCGGATGGGCCTCGAAGTCCCCGTCGAGAACATCTGGACCTCGGCGCTCGCCACCGCCAAGTTCCTCGACGACCAGCGCCCCGGCGGCACCGCCTACGTCATCGGCGAGGCCGGCCTGACCACCGCGCTGCACGACATCGGCTACGTCCTCACCGACCACGACCCGGACTACGTGGTGCTCGGCGAGACCCGTACGTACTCCTTCGAGGCGATGACCAAGGCCGTCCGGCTCATCAACGCCGGCGCCCGCTTCATCTGCACCAACCCCGACGAGACGGGGCCCTCCCTCGAAGGCCCGCTGCCGGCCACCGGCTCCGTCGCCGCGCTCATCACGAAGGCCACCGGCAAGGAGCCGTACTTCGCCGGCAAGCCGAACCCGCTCATGATGCGTACCGGTCTGAACGCCATCGGCGCCCACTCCGAGACGAGCGCCATGATCGGCGACCGGATGGACACCGACATCCTGGCCGGCCTGGAGGCGGGCATGCAGACCTTCCTGGTCCTGACCGGGCTGACGTCGGAGGCGGAGATCGACCGCTTCCCGTTCCGCCCGTCCAAGATCGTCAAGTCGATCGCGGACATCGTCGACCGCGTGTAGAGCGCACTCGAACCGCCCCGCGGATGCGCCCCTGCGGATGCGAACCGGCCCGATCCGGGTGACCCTGCCAGTATCAGGAGGTCACGATGCGTTCAGGTCCCATTGCTCTCCGTGCCGCGGGAGCGGCCCTCGTACTCGTACTGGCACCCACGGCCGGTGGCGCGTACGCCCACGACGGGGTGAAGGTCACCGTCACCCCGTCCACCGCCTCGCCCGGCGCCGACGTCGACGTCCGCGTCCAGGGCTGCAAGGGCACCACGGGTGCCGCGAAGTCCCCGGCGTTCGTCGCCGACGCCGAACTCACCGGCCGGGACGGCGGTGGCGCCCCGCTGTTCGGCGACACCACGATCAAGACCCGGCTCGAGAACGGCACGTACAAGGTCGGCGTGACCTGCGACGGCCACGACCACCCGGACGTCGGCACGGTGCGCATCGAGCGCCAGAAGCCGACGCACGAGCCGACGAACAAGCCCACCCACCACGCGAGCCCGGTCGCCCCGGTCCGCGCGGGCGGTGGCGGCACCGCGGCCTTCGCCGCCCCGGCCGCCCCCGGCGTCGCCCAGACCACCAGCGAGAGCGGCCTCGGCACCCCGTACACGCTGCTGGGCCTCGGTCTGGCGGCCGTCGCCGCCGTGGCGGTCGCCTTCCGCAGCTCCCGCCGTCGGGCCGCCGGCTCCGGTACGGGTACGGGTCCGGGTACGGGCTCCGGCACCGGCTCGGAGTGACGGTGTCGTCCGGCTCCCGCCCGGCGGGCACCGGGCGACTCGTCACCGGCGTGGCCTGGGCGCTGCTGCTGCTCGGGCTCTGGCTCTGGGGCCGCGAGGTCACCGAGGGGCCCGGGGGCAGCTCCGCGCCGACCACCGGAGACATCGCCGCGGTCGGCCGCCCGCTCGGCGCCGCCCTGCCCCCGGCCAGGGACCCGCTCGCTCCCGTCGACCCCCGGCGGGTCGAGATCCCGTCCCTCGGCATCAACGCGCCCGTCGTGGCGCGGGGGCTGGACAACACGGGGGCGATCGACCCGCCGCCGTACGAGATGCCGCACACGGTCGGCTGGTTCGGCTCCGGCACCCGGCCGGGCGCGGCGGGCCCGGCCCTCCTCGTCGGCCACGTCGACACCGAGAGCCGGCCGGCGGTCTTCTACGGACTGAGCGCGGCCCGCCCCGGAGCCAAGGTCCGCATCACCCGTACGGACGGATCGGTGGCCGAGTTCACGGTGGACGACGTCCAGGTCTACCCCCGGGAACACTTCGACGCGAGCAAGGTCTACGGCGCGCGGGACCCGCACCGCGCGGAACTCCGCCTGATCACCTGCGGCGGCACGTTCGACCGAAGCTCGAACACATACACGGCAAACGTCGTGGTCTCGGCCTACCTGACAGCATCGGAAGCCCCGTAGAGGCACCCGCCGCCCACCTCGTTGTGGGCAACTGTTCCTCCCCCAAGGACTTCGTCCAGGGGGGACCCCCAGGGGCGGAACGGGTGGGCACAACGGGCGGCGCCCCTTGCCGGGCCCAGGCTTCCGCGCCTGAACCCGCACCCCCGTGCGCGCCGCACGCGTGCGGGTCAGGCACAGGGGCGGAGGCGCCGCCAGAGGGCGCCGTCCCGTGTGCCCACCCGTCCCGCCCTGCGGGACAACTGCCCACACGGCGGTGGCGAGGGTCCCGCATGGCGTGCGGGCCCATGCGGAGGTGGCGAGGGTTTCGCATGGCGTGCGGGCCCATACGGAGGTGGCGAGGGTCCCGCCTGGCGTGCGGGCCTGCACGAGGGTGGCGGCGGCGGGGGCAACCCGCCCCGCACGGGACCTGGGTCCGGTCGGCGGCTCGCGTCCCGCGGCCGCCGCCGACCGGGCCGGTCCTCCACCGCGCGGCTCACGGGCGCGGGAGGAGCCCGGTGCCACCGCGGGAGGTCGAGGTTCCGGACACTGTAAAGGCCCTGCCTCGCCCGGCCCAGAGGGCGGTCGTGTCACGATGCTCACGACCGCTCCGCACGTGCCCGAGGGGCCCGCATGTCCGCACGTCCGACCGCGTGCCGAGCAGGGTTCCCACTACCGGCCGTCGCGTCCCTGCTCCTCCTCGCCGCCCTCCCCGGCCTCGCGGCGTGTACGGCCCCGCCCCCCGGGCCCGCCCGTGACGCCCCCGCCGCCCCGGGCCCCGGAGGCCCCGGCGGCCCGAGCACCGAGCCGCCCACCCCCAGCCCCACCCCCTACTGGGTGAACCCCGACGGCAGGGCCGCCCGCGCCGTCGCCGCGCACCTCGCCGCCGGCCGCACCCCCGAGGCCGAGCTGCTGCGGAAGATCTCCGACCGGCCGGCGGCCGAGTGGATCGGCCCCGACCGCCCCGAGGAGGAGACCCGGGCCCTCACCGAGGCCGCCACCCGCGCCGGCCGCGAGGCGCTCCTCGTGCTCTACGACGTCCCCAACCGCGACTGCGGCCGGCACTCGGCGGGCGGCAAGCCCTTCGTGATCGACACGAGCCGGAACGAAAACGGCCCCTGGACGCAGGGCGACCCGGCCGACAGCTGGTGCAATCCGCCGGGACGCGCGCTCGGCGAGCCGCCGACCCGCGCCACCGGGGACCCGCTGGTGGCGGCGTACCTCTGGATCAAGCGGCCGGGCGAGTCGGACGGCACGTGCCGGGGCGGCCCGAAGGCGGGGGAGTGGTTCGACCCGTACGCCCAGGAACTGGCCCGCAACGCCCGGTAGTTCACGCCACCAGGGCGGCCGGAGAATGACCAAGACCCCCTCACCGTCGGTGAGGGGGTCTTGACTCTGCGTGCGCCGCCAGGGACTCGAACCCCGGACCCGCTGATTAAGAGTCAGCTGCTCTAACCAACTGAGCTAGCGGCGCCTGCTGACAGAGAGAACTCTACCCGACGTCCGGGTGTGCTCCTGACCAATATCGGTCACCTCCGGCCTGTCGGATGGTCTTATCAGGCCTTCGATCCGTCAAAATGCGATTTGTCCAGACAGTTGAGACACTGACGCCCGAAACCAAGGGTCAAAAGATCTTGACGAGTGTGGAGGGGATTCGCATGAGCGTGCCGGTCTTCGAGGAGTTCGAACCCGCGGCCGACTGCGGCTGCCCGGGGTGCGCCCGGCAGCGGCGTGACCTCGCGCTTGGCCTGCCGGTCCGCGCGGGCGGGCATCCGGCGGCGCACGGCGCGCGCCGGGCCCTGGTCCTGGTGACGGCCGCGGGCGTGGTCCTCGGCGGCGGCGGGGCCGCCGTGGCGACGGCGCTCCCGCCGCCGTCGGTCCCGTTCACCCCGGCGGACCTCACGGAGGCGGCGGACCTCGCGGAGGCGACGGACGTGACGGGGGCGACGGACGTGACGGGGGCGACGGACGTGACGGGGGCGACGGAGCCGGCGGAGTCGGCAGGGGCGGCCGAGGGGTCCGTGCGGGCCGTGTACCCCGGGCCCGACACCCCGCAGGGCGGCCGGGAACCCCTGCACGGAACGCCGGGCCCCGGCGGGCAGCCCTCCCCGAACGCGACTCCGACGACCAGTCAGATCTCGACCGGCACCCTGCGGAAGACGACCCGGGCCGAGATCATCAACCGTGCCAAGCTGTGGGTGACCGCCCAGGTCCCGTACTCCATGGAGAAGTACTGGTCGGACGGCTACCGCCAGGACTGCTCCGGCTACATCTCGATGGCCTGGAACCTCCGCAGCAACGAGTGGACCGGCAGCCTCGACCGCTTCGCCGAGCGCGTCGACCGCACCGAGCTCCAGCCCGGCGACATCCTGCTCTTCCACAACCCGGCCGACCCGACGCGCGGCTCCCATGTCACGATCTTCGGCGGCTGGACCGACTACACCCACACGTCCTACGTCGCGTACGAGCAGACCAAGCCGCGCACGCGGAAGCAGGCGACGCCGATGGCGTACTGGGAGAACTCCAACCGGTACGTGGCCTACCGCTACAAGGGCGTGGTCAGCGGCGGCGGCAGCGGCAGCACCGGCGGGGCGACCCCGACGACGACGCCGTACCCGGGGATCGCGATGTTCGGTCCGGGCGCAAACAATGCCCACGTCACCCAGCTCGGACGGCTCCTCGTCGACCGCGGCGGCAAGAAGTACTACAGCAAGGGACCCGGCCCGAAGTGGGGTGACGCGGACCGGCGCGCGACCCAGGCGTTCCAGCTGGCGCAGGGCTGGAAGGGCAAGGAGGCGGACGGCCTGCCCGGCCCCGCGACGTGGAAGCTCCTCGTGACCGGCAAGGGCAAGAACATCGGCGGTTCGAGTGGTTCGAGCGGGTCGAGCGCGAATGCGACGGGCTTTCCCGGGCGTGGCTCCTTCCGTCCGGGCCAATCCAACGCATATGTGGAGAAGCTGGGCAAACAACTGGTGAAGCGGGGCTTCGGCAAGCACTACCTGTCGGGACCCGGTCCGCGCTGGACGGAGGCGGACCGCCGCAACGTCGAGGCGTTCCAGCGGGCACAGGGCTGGCGCGGCGCAGCGGCCGACGGCTACCCGGGCCCGGAGACCTGGCGGCGCTTGTTCCGATGACCCCGAGAGCATGAGGTGGACCCGAATGACGGCATCGACCCCGAACCCCGCGGATTCCGGTGCGGCGGCCTCACGTGACGCGGCCCGCACGGCCCGCCGCCTGACGGACGGCACCCTCCCGCGCACGTCTCCTCCCCAGGGCGCGCCCCCGGGCACCCCGCCGACCCGGCGGGACGGGCCGGCGGGGCCGGGTGAGCCGGGCGAGCCGGGGGAGGGCGCACCGGTGGCGGGCGGCGCGGGGGCGGGTGAGGCCGCGGTGGCAGCCGCCGCGCCGACGCCGACCGGGGGTGACGCGCCCGCGTCGGCCCCGGACGGAGCGCCCGCGCCCGCGTCCGTGCCCGTACCCGCGGATGTCGTCACGTCGGGCGGAGAGCCCGGTGGATCGGCTCCGGCCCCGACGGGTACCGCGGTGTCCCCGGCCGGGGAGCCGGGGACACCGCGAGGCCGGGTCCCGGTATGGCCCGAGCCGGGCGCGCGAGGCGGCGGCGCGGCGGACGCGGCAACGAGACGGGACGACCCGACGGGCCCCGTCGGCACGTCACCGGGTCACGGGACGGGGCCGGTCGGTACGGGGCCGGGGCAGTCGGCCACCACAGGAGACCGTGCGACGGGCGCGGAGCCCGTTGACCCGGCGAGACCTTCCGTCACCTTGCCGACCCGCCCGGTCGGGTCCGCACCCCCGGTCGGTTCGGCGTCCCCGGTCGGTTCCACGCCCCCGGTCGTGTCTCCTTCCGGTTCCTCGGCGGGGGCGCCGGCCGCGCCGGGAACCGCCCCCGTGGTCACCCGGGTCCAACCCGTCGTACCCGCCTACCCGGGCACGCGGTCGGGCGATCCGGCGGGCCGTTCCGGCGTGCTGCCGGTCCGCCCGGTGGGGTCCGCTTCCGGTACGGCGACGGCGGCGCCCGCCACCCCGGGAACCGCCCCGGCCGTGCGGCCCGAGGCAGCCTCCTCCGGGCCCTCCGGGGCGGGTAGGCACGCCCGCCCCGGTTCCTCCTCCCCCCTGAAGGCCACCATCACGGTGCGGTCCGGTGGTCCCGCGCCGGTCCCCGTCGCGGTCTCCGCCGCGCCGACCGCCCCGCCCGCAGCCGAGCCCAGGCCCGACCGTCCCGCCGATCGCGCCGTCACGCCCGACCGTCCCGCCGACCGTGCCGTCGCGCCCGACTTCGGGCGGATCGCCGGGGCCGGTGTCGGCGCCGTCGCCGTGCCCGTCGCCGCCGTCGTGCGGGTCGCGCGGCGGAAGAACGTGATCGGGGCCGAGACCACCGGCTCCATCCCGGTGCACCTCCTCTTCCGCGACGAGCCTGCGAACGCCGTGCCCTTCGTGACCGGCGAGGACGACGGCGGTCCCGACACCGTCGCCATGGCCGCGCCCACCTCGTCCTGGACGGGCACGGGTCCCGCCATCCCCGTCCCGTCGAAGGTCCAGGCCCAGGCGGACGCCGCGGGGACCAAGCCCGCGAGCAGGGCCAAGTCCAAGCAGAAGCCGAAGTCCCCGCCGAACGCACAGCCCAAGGGGCAGCAGCCCAACGCACAGCCCAACGCACAGCCCAAGGCGCAACGAAGGGCGCACGCCGCCAAGGCCTCCGCCTCCGCGTCCGCCTCGACCTCCCGGCCCGCCCCCACCGCCGACCCCGCCCTCGTCGAGCGTCCCGGGCCGGTGCTGCCCGGATGGGTCGGCGTGGCCGGCGGGGCCCTCGCGCTCGCCGGGTGCGCGGCGGTCGTGTGGTGGGCCGGGGCCGTGCCCCAGGAGGCGGCCCGGATGCTGCGGCTGCCCGAACGCCCGTACAACGGCATCCATCTCGGCCAGTGGGCGCTCCTCGCGCTCGGCGTCGTCCTCGCCCTGTTCGCTCTCGGCGGGCTGGGCCGGGGTCGGGTCGGCTACGCCTGGGTGCTGTCCCTGTTCGGCGACTACCGCGGCACGGTCCGCCGTACCGGTCTGGTCTGGGTCAGCCCGCTCCTGCTGCGCCGCCGCGTCGACGTACGGCTCCGGCACTGGCGCAGTGAGCCGCTGTCGGCGGTGGACGCCAAGGGAACCGCGCTCGATGTCACCGTGCTCGTGGTGTGGCGGGTGCGGGACACGGTCCGGGCGGCGCTCGGCGTCGACGGGCACGAGGACTACCTGCGCGAGCAGGTGGAGGCGGCCATGGCCCGGGTGCTGTCGCAGCTTCCGGCCGACGCCTTCCACGAGGACGCCCCGACGCTCCGGGACGCGGAGGCCGTCGGCGAGGCGCTGACGCGGATGCTGTCGGCGGAGTGCGCCCCGGTCGGCGTGGACGTGTTCTCGGCGCAGCCGACGCGGATCGAGTACGCGCCGGACGTGGCGGCGGCGATGCGCCGGCGCCGGATCGCGGCGATCGACGCGAAGCACCGGGACAGCGTGCTCACCTCGGTGGTGGACGCGGTGGACGACGTGGTCCACCGGCTGACCAGTCGTGGTCTGGTGGAGCTCGACGACTACGAGCGCAAGGCGCTGGTCAAGGACCTGACGGTGGCGTTCTACACGGGTCGGACGGGTCCTGTAGAGGGGGCGTGAAGGGATGGACATGTTCAACGTCCGTCCATACCTTGGTACTTGGTCCAGACCAAAATCGGTACGACGTACTACCGCACGCGTGCGCGCACGGCCCAACGGAACTCCCCCACGTTCTCCTGGAGCGAAGCATGCGCAAAAAGTCAGTCGGGGCGGCGGCGGTGGCGCTCGGCGTCGCCGGCGTCACCCTCTTCGCCACCGGTAGCGCCGGCAGTCACGGCTACACCGACTCGCCGATCAGCCGCCAGAAGCTCTGCGCCAACGGCACCGTGACCAACTGCGGCTCCATACAGTGGGAGCCCCAGTCGGTCGAGGGCCTCAAGGGCTTCCCCGCCGCCGGTCCCGCCGACGGCAAGATCTGTTCCGCCGGGCTCACGCAGTTCGCCCAGCTGGACGACCCGCGGGGCGGTGCGTGGCCCACGACGCAGCTCTCGGCGGGCCAGAGCTACAGCTTCCGCTGGCAGTTCACGGCCCGGCACCGCACCACCGACTTCAAGTACTACATCACCAAGAACGGCTGGACCGGGACCCAGAAGCTCACCCGGGCCATGCTGGACCCCCAGCCGTTCCTGACCGTCCCCTACAACAACCAGCAGCCGCCGGCGACCCTCTCGCACTCCGGGACGATCCCGGCGGGCAAGACGGGCCGCCACCTGATCCTGGCGGTGTGGACGATCGCGGACACGGCGAACGCGTTCTACGCGTGCTCGGACGTCAAGTTCTGAAAGCGCGCCACGTTCTGAACGGCCGGCGGATCCCGGCCGTTCAGTTCTGACGACACGTCAGTTACAGTCCGGCCCATGAGGGGTGCGGACACCGTCGCGGAACTCGTACGGCGCCAATGGGGCGACCACCGGATCGGGCTGAGGGACGAGCACCACACCCTCACCCACCACCAGGTCGCCGCCGGCGCCGCCGCGCGGGCCGCACTGCTCGTGGACCTGATGCCACCCCGGCCGGGGGGCGAGCCGCACCTCGGCATCCTGCTCGACAACACGCCGGAGTACCCGCTCTGGCTCAGCGCGGCGGCCCTCGCGGGGGCCGCCGTCGCAGGGATCAACCCCACCCGGCGCGGCGCCGAACTCGCCCGGGACATCCGGCACACCGCCTGCCGGGTCCTTGTCACCCAGCGCGCCCATCTGCCGCTCCTCGACGGCCTCCCGCTGCCCGGCGTACGGATCCTGGTCACGGACACCGACGCGTACCGGGAACTCCTCGCGCCGTACGGGTCCGCCCGGCCGGGCGACGCGCGCCTCGGCCCCGTACGCCCCGACAGCCGCTTCCTGCTCTCCTTCACCTCCGGTTCGACGGGCGCGCCGAAGGCGGCGCTCTGCAGCCAGGGCCGGCTCGCGGCGGCCGGCGCCTCGCTGGCGGCCCACTTCTCCGTCGGTCAGGACGACGTCCACTACATCTGCATGCCGATGTTCCACGGGAACGCGGTGATCGCGGACTGGGCGCCGGCGCTGTCCGCCGGGGCGGGGGTGGCGCTGCGGGCCCGCTTCTCGGCGTCCCGCTTCCTCTCCGACGTACGCGGCTTCGAAGCCACCTACTTCACCTACGTCGGCAGGGCCGTGCAGTACCTCCTGGCGACCCCGCCCACCCCCGACGACCACGCCCACCGGCTCCGCCTCGGCTTCGGCACGGAGGCGGGGGCGGTGGACGCGGCGCGCTTCCGGAAGCGGTTCGGGGTGCCGCTCGTGGAGGGGTACGGCTCCTCCGAGGGCGGCGCGTCGATCCAGCGGACGCCGGACACACCGACGGGCGCGGTGGGCCGGGCGGCACCGGACGACGACCTGGTCGTGGTCGACGCGGACACGGGTCTCGTATGCCCGCCGGCCCGCTTCTCACCCACCGGCCGGCTCCTCAACGCCTCCGAGGCGGTCGGAGAACTCGTCAACCGGGGCCGCAGCGCCTTCGAGGGCTACTGGCGCAACCCGGAGGCGGACGCGGCGAGGCTGGGCTGGGGGCGCCCCCAGGCCGAAGGCTCTGGGGGAGGCTGCTTCTGGACGGGCGACCTCTTCTACCGGGACGCGGACGGCTACCTCTACTTCGCGGGCCGTACGGACGACCGGCTGCGGGTCGACAGCGAGAACCTGGCAGCGGCGATGATCGAGCACATCCTGGCCCGCTGGGACCGGGCCGCGGGGGTCGCGGTGTACGCGATACCGGACCCGGTGGCGGGGGACCAGGTGATGGCGGCGCTGGCGCTGCGGGAGGGGGCGGTCTTCGATCCGGCGGAGTTCGCGACGTTCCTCGCCGCGCAGCAGGACCTGGGGACGAAGATGCCGCCCCGCTTCGTCCGGGTGATGCCCGAACTCCCCCTCACGGCGACGAACAAGATCCACCGAGTGGCCCTCCGCCGCGCGTCCTTCCTCTGCGCGGACCCGGTCTGGTGGCGCCCGACGCCGGACGCGCCGTACGTACGGCTGACCCCCGCGGCCACGGCCGGCCTCAGGGCGGCGTACGCGCGCCACGACCGCACCCCCACCCCGGACCACCACGTCCGACCGCCCGGCGCACCGGCGGTGTCCGACCCCGCGCCCGACCAGGATCGCGAACCCTGACGGCAGGCCCCGACGCCCTCCCGCTTACGCTGCTGCCATCGGCCGGCGCAGCCGCTGATCAGGAATCCGGGGGGATGAGTGCAGAGGGACCACGCGACCGAGGTGTTTCAGCCACTGCAGGCGGACGACCCGCCCGCGGTGGCGGGTTACCGCCTCGCCGCCCGGCTCGGTGCGGGTGGCATGGGGCGGGTCTACCTGTCGCACACACCGGGCGGCCGACCGGTGGCGATCAAGGTCGTACGGCCGGAGCTGACCGACTCCCCGGCCTTCCGGCACCGGTTCCGCCGGGAGATCAAGGCGGCCCGACGGGTCCGGGGCGCGTACACCGCCGAACTGATCGACGCCGACGCGGACGGCGTACCGCCCTGGCTGGCGACGCTGTACGTGCCCGGCCCGTCCCTGTCCGAGGCCGTCGCCCGGCGCGGGCCGCTGCCGGTGCCGGCGGTGCTGTGGCTGATGGCGGGCGTCGCCGAGGCGCTGCAGGCCATCCACGGTGCGGGAATCGTGCACCGTGACCTGAAACCGTCGAACGTGCTGCTGGCCGCCGACGGGCCGCGGGTGATCGACTTCGGCATCTCGCTCGCCTCCGACATCACCCGGCAGACGGAGACGGGCACCGCCCTGGGCACCCCCTCGTACATGGCCCCCGAGCAGGCGTCCGCCGGCGAACTCACCGCGGCGACGGATGTCTTCGCGCTGGGGCAGACGGCGGCCTTCGCGGCGCTGGGAGAACCGCTGTACGGCGACGGCCCCTCGGTCGGCGTGCTGTACCGCATCGTGCACTCCGCACCCGACCTGTCCCGCCTTCCCCCGCAGCTCCGTCCCCTGATCGCCCGGTGCCTGGCCGCCGATCCGGCGGAGCGCGCCACCCCGGCGGAGGTCGTCGAGTGGTGCCGGGGACGACTCGGCGGGGACGCGGGCGCGGGTCCGGCCGTCTGGCGGGAGGTCACGGGGCCCGAGCCCACGGTGCCGGATCCGGTCCCCGACCCCACCCCGGTACACACGCTGCCGCTGGTCCCGCGGCCGCAGCCGACGGTGCCGTACGAGCGACGAGCCCGGAGGCGGCGTACCGCGCTCGTCACGGCCGCCGCCGTCACGGCGGGAGCCCTCCTCCTGACGGGCCTGACCTGGACGGTCATGGAGGCCGCGGACCGGATCCGCGACCGTGCGCCGTCCGCGACCACGACGCCTCCCGGTCCGACGGCGTCGTCCTCCGCGTCGAAGGACGGCAGCCGGACACGGGGAAGGGGCTCGCGCCCCTCCACGACGGCGCCCACGGCACCTCAACCCCTCCCGTACCCCTTCCGGCTCCTGGACGAGGAGAACTCCATGAGCCTCAAGGAGCCGATCGAACGCCGGGACCGCAAAGGGGACGTCCGCCTCGTCTGTGGGGAGAGCTGCGGCCTGGAGAGCCGCGCCAGCCTGATGCATCTGCTCGCCGGCAAGCCGGGGGCCACCCTCGACACGTGTCGCGCCGCCCTCGCCAGGGAGGCGAAGCGAAGTCTCAGGCTGGACTGGGCGGCGGCCGGCAGCGAGATCTGCCTCAAACACCCCTCCGGTGACATCGCGCTCTTCGTCCTCACGGTGAAGTCGACCGCCATGCCGCAGAGCGGGATCAACTTCCTGACCGGGGACCTGACGGTCTGGCGGGCGTCCTGAGGGAGAGCGGCCCCACCCTTGAAAGGGGCACCCCCCGCCCCCATGGCCCGCCCCCGGTCCCGCCGCCTAGCGTGGCCCCCATGGACCCCCGTACGCCCTGGCAGGCGCTCACCCGGACCCGGTTCCCGCTCGGTTCCTGGCCGTGGAGGGCCGTCGGGTACCTGGTCACCGGTGGGCTGCTCGGGGCCGCCGTCGGTGCCGTCTTCCTGGTGCTCGGGGTGTTCTCGCTGTTCCTCGTCGGCCTGCCCCCGCTCCTGCTCTCCGGCCTCGCCCTCGGCCGCGTCGAGCGCCGCCGACTCCGCCTCGTCGACCTCGACCCCGCCCCCGACCCGCATCGCGCCCCCACCGCCCCCGGCCTCGCCGCCTGGCTCCGGGTCCGGGCGGGGGAGCAGGCGACCTGGCGGGAGTTCGCGTACGCCCTGCTCCTCGCCACCGTCCTGTGGCCGCTCGACCTCCTCGCCGTCGCCGTCGGCATCGGCCTGCCCGTCCTGCTCCTCGGCGCCCCCGTCCAGCTGGCCGTGGACGGCCACGAGGCCAAGGTCGTCAAGGCGTACCTGGTGACCTCCTACCCGGAGGCCTTCGCCGCCGCCCTGCTCGGCGCCCTGCTCCTCGTCGCCCTCGCCTACCCGCTCGCCGCCGTCGCCGGCGCCCGCGCCGCCCTCGCCCGCGCCCTCCTCACCCCCCGCGAATCCGCGCAGCAGGGCGCGATCGGCGAGGTCATCGCCTCCCGCGCCCGGCTCGTCGACGCCTTCGAGGCCGAGCGGCGCCGGATCGAGCGCGATCTGCACGACGGCGCCCAGCAGCGCCTGGTCGCCCTCACGATGACCCTCGGGCTCGCCCGCCTCGACGCCCCGCCGGGCGGCCCGCTCGCCGGCCAGCTGGCGAAGGCGCACGCGGAGGCCGGGCAGGTCCTGACCGAGCTGCGCGAGCTGATCCACGGCATCCACCCGCAGGTCCTCGCCGACTACGGCCTCGGCCCGGCCCTCGCCGACGCCGCCGACCGGTCCGCCGTGCCCGTCGTCACGGACATCGAGCTGCCCCGGCTGCCGGAGTCCGTCGAGAGCGCCGGCTACTTCGCGGGCTGCGAGGCCCTCGCCAACATCGGCAAGCACAGTGGCGCCGCCCGGGCCCGCATCACCGCCCGGCACACGGACGGTGTCCTCCGGATCGACGTCGAGGACGACGGGCGTGGCGCCGCCGACCCGGCCGGGGGCACCGGTCTCACCGGCCTCGCCGACCGGATCGCCGTCCTCGATGGCACACTGACGATCATGAGCCCGCCGGGCGGGCCGACCCTCCTCCGAGTGGAGATCCCATGCCCCGCACCGAGCGAACGCTCCGCGTCGTCCTCGCCGAGGACAGCGTCCTCCTCAGGGAGGGACTGATCGGGCTCCTGGCCCGGTTCGGCCACGAGGTCGTCGCCGCCGTCGGGGACGCCGACGCCCTGCGCGGGGCGGTCGCCGCCCACGACCCGGACATCGTCGTGACCGACGTCCGGATGCCGCCCGGTTTCCAGGACGAGGGGCTGCGCGCCGCGGTCGCGCTCCGCGCCGAGCGCCCCGCCCTGCCGGTCCTCGTCCTCAGCCAGTACGTGCAGCGCAGCTACGCCGCCGATCTCCTCGACGCGGGCGACGGCACCGGCGTCGGCTATCTGCTCAAGGACCGGGTCGGTCAGGTGGAGGAGTTCCTGGACGCGCTCGCCCGGGTCGCGGACGGCGGGACGGTCGTCGACCCCGAGGTCGTACGGCAGCTGATCCGCCGGCACCGCGATCCGCTGGAGGCGCTGACCCCGCGCGAGCGCGAGGTCCTGGGCCTGGTCGCCGAGGGCCGTTCGAACGGCGCGATCGCCCGCCGCCTGGTCGTGACCGAGGCCGCCGTCGGCAAGCACATCGGCAACATCCTGGCGAAGCTGGACCTGCCGCCGGCCGAGGACACCCACCGCCGGGTCCTCGCCGTCCTCACCTACCTCAGGGCCTGAGGAGGGAGCGGGGGGCGGGGGTGAGTGGGGGCGAGCGGGCGCGGGCGGGCACACGAAGAAGCCCCCCGCTTCCGCGAGGGGCTTCTTCCGTCTGTGCGCCGCCAGGGACTCGAACCCCGGACCCGCTGATTAAGAGTCAGCTGCTCTAACCAACTGAGCTAGCGGCGCCTGCTGACAGAGAAAATACTACCCGGTCCCGCGGGGTGCTCATGACCACCCGGCGAGGCCGCGCCGTCGGGACCCCCGAATGCCCCGGATGCCGGGGCCGTCAGTGGCTTTCCTGCTCCCTGGGGCTTCCCGGATCTCTCAGATCGCCAGCGCCATGACCACCGGCGCCGCCCGCCGGTTCAGCGTGTCCGCCGCCGAGCGCAGCCGGTGGGCGTGCTCGATCGGCAGGGAGAGGGCGAGGCAGCCCACGGCGGAGCCCGCCGTCAGGGGAACGGCGGCGCAGACCGTGCCCACCGCGTACTCCTGGAGGTCGAGCACCGGGACGGTCGGCGGCTGGCTGTCCAGCTTCGAGAAGAGGATCCGCTCGCTGGTGATCGTCCGGGAGGTCAGCCGGGCGATCTTGTGCCGGGACAGGTGGTCCCGCCGTCCGTTCTGGTCGAGCTGGGTGAGCAGGCACTTGCCGACCGCGCTGGCGTGCGCGGCCGAGCGGAAGTCGACCCACTCGTTGACCTTGGGTGTGCGCGGACCGTCGGCGAACTGGGTGATCTTCACCTCGCCGTCGATGTACCGGCTGATGTAGACCGCCGCGCCGACGGAGTCGCGCAGCTCGGTCAGGGTCTCCTGGAGCTTCGCCTCCAGGGCTTCGCGGCGGGTCATGCCGGAGCCGAGGAGGACGAGGGAGTCCCCGATCACGTACGCGCCGTCGGCGACCTGCTCGACGTACCCCTCACGACGGAGCATGAGGAGCAGTGAGGAGAGATGGGCTACGGGCAGGCCGGCTTCGCGCGCGATCTGGACGTCTGTCACTCCGCCACCGTGCCGCGAAATCGTCTCGAGGACGCGCAAGGCGTATTGCACCGAGTGGAACGGCGCGGTGGGCTCGGGCTTCAGCGCCACGGTTTCCCCCTACCAGGTTGTGACCGCAAGCTTTCGTACCACGATAGCCGCCAAGCACCGTTTACGGGGCGGCTGTTGGCGAGAATGATGCGGAGCATCCGGGCCCTGGGCTGGGGTGCACCCCGCTGGCATATGCCCTGGTCATGGGTGCCCCACAGAGTCTCAGGTCAGGGCTGTGCGCGAGGGGGCTCGCGCGTGCGTTCGGCCCTGGGGGAACGCGAGATTTTTTATGGGGAAACGGACGCGGTAGCGGTCCTTCCGGTCACCTTCCGGCCCTGTCGGTGGCCGAGAAGCGTCGGGAGGCCCGCGGAATAAACGGAGACACCCTCCTGTTGTCACCGAGTCCAAGCCGATCCATGGGTCGTTCGGTCGAGCCATGAAGTCGTTCAGCCGGACCATGGGTCGCTCATGAGTCCGTACGTGTGCCGAGGAGGGTCCCGAAGGTGACCGACGCTATTCGAGGAGAGGCGCGGGGCTCCGCGCCCGTGCCGCTGTCCGTGCTGGACCTGGTGACCGTCGGCAGCGGCAGGACCGCCACCCAGGCGCTCGCCACCAGCGTCGAGCTGAGCAGGCTCGCCGAGCGGCGCGGTTTCCACCGGCACTGGGTGGCCGAGCACCACTCCATGCCCGGCGTCGCCTCCTCGTCCCCGGCGGTGATCCTGGCCCACCTCGCCGCCCACACCCGGCGCATCCGCCTCGGCTCGGGCGGCGTCATGCTGCCCAACCACGCCCCGCTGGTCATCGCCGAACAGTTCGGCACCCTGGAGGCCTTCGCCCCGGGCCGGATCGACCTCGGCCTCGGGCGCGCGCCCGGCACCGACGGAGCCACCGCCGCCGCCCTGCGCCGCACCGCCACCCTGAACGAGGGCGCCGACGATTTCCCGGAGCAGCTCGCCGAGCTGACCCGGTTCCTGGACGACGACTTCCCGGACGGTCACCGGTACGCCCGGATCCACGCCGTGCCCGGCCCGGTGCAGGGCCCGAAGGGCCGGCCGCCGATCTGGCTGCTCGGCTCGTCCGGCTTCAGCGCGCGTCTCGCCGGCCTGCTCGGGCTGCCCTTCGCCTTCGCCCACCACTTCTCGGCCAGGAACACGATCCCGGCGCTCGACCTCTACCGGGAGTCCTTCCGGCCCTCCGAGGTCCTCGACGCGCCGTACGCGATGATCGGCGTCTCCGCGCTCGCCGCCGACGAAGCGGCGCAGGCCCACCGCCAGGTCCTCTCCGGCGCCCTCGCGATGCTCCGGCTGCGCACCGGCCGGCCCGGTCTCGTCCCGACGCCGGAGGAGGCGGAGGCGTACGGATTCAGCCCCGCCGAGCGCGAGTTCGTGAACGACTGGCTGGCGAACATCGTGTACGGCACCCCGGACGAGGTCCGTACCGGCCTGGACGACCTCAGGAAGCGGACGGGCGCGGACGAGCTGATGATCACGGCCAACGCGCACGGCGGGGAGGCGCGGCTGCGGAGCTACGAGCTCATCGCGGACGCGTACGAACTCCCCGAGCTCCCGGAGGAGTAGGGCGCGAGGGCTGTTCCGGGCCGGGGACGGTCGGGTAAAAACCCTGGTTCCCGAGGCCGGTTGGTTCCTGCACGGATCCGGCCCCGTCCACCCCTAAGTGAACCTTAAACCGCTCGTCACCGATGGTGGCGGGCGGTTCCGTTTTGTGCTGCGCGGCTCTGACAAGGCCTTTCTCTCTCCAATTGGTCTAGTCCTCAATCTGGTTCAGACCATTGACGCACTGTTCACGCGCCGGTTATCACTGCTCCAGCTCCTGTACGGCACCACCCCCGCACTCCCCCCGATGGAGGCCGCACGTGCACCCCCGTAAGCCCTTGATCGCCGCGCTCCTCAGCACGGCCCTCGCCGCCGGCGCCCTCGCGGCGACCGTCGGCCTCGGCTCCGCCCAGGCGGCCGACACGACGACCACTGCCGCTGCGGGCGGTGTGCGCATCGCGTACTACGACCAGTGGAGCGTCTACGGCAACGCGTTCTACCCCAAGCACCTCGACACCCGGGGCATCGCGGGCCAGCTGGACGTCATCAACTACTCGTTCGGCAACATCCACCCCACCAACCTCACCTGCTTCATGGCCAACAAGGCCGCCGGTGACGACAACAACCCCAACGCGGGTGACGGTGCGGGCGACTCCTACGCCGACTACCAGAAGTCCTTCAGCGCGGCGGACAGCGTCGACGGCGTCGCCGACAAGTGGGACCAGCCGATCGTGGGCGTCTTCAACCAGTTCAAGGAACTGAAGGCGAAGTACCCCCACCTGAAGATCAACATCTCGCTCGGCGGCTGGACGTACTCCAAGTACTTCCACGACGCGGCGAAGACGGACGCGAGCCGCAAGAAGCTCGTCTCCTCCTGCATCGACCAGTACCTCAAGGGCAACCTGCCGGTCGAGGGCGGCTTCGGCGGCGCGGGCACGGCGGCCGGCATCTTCGACGGCATCGACATCGACTGGGAGTACCCCGGCTCCTCCGGCGGCCACCTGGGCAACCACTACGGCCCCGAGGACAAGCAGAACTTCACGCTGCTCCTCGCCGAGTTCCGCAAGCAGCTCGACGAGTACGGCGCGGCCAACGGCGGCAAGAAGTACCTGCTGACCGCGGCCCTCCCGGCCGGCCAGGACAAGATCAAGTACATCGAGACGGACAAGATCGGCGCGTACCTCGACTACGCGAACATCATGACGTACGACATGCACGGCGCCTGGGACGGCGACGGGCCGACGTACCACCAGTCCCCGCTCCACTCCGGCTCGAACGACCCGACCGACGTGATCGCCCCGGGCACCGAGAAGTACTCGATCGACAACGCGATCGACTCCTGGATCGACGGCAAGCCCGCCTACGGCATCGCCGGCGGCTTCCCCGCCAACAAGCTGACCCTGGGCTACGAGTTCTACTACCGCGGCTGGAAGGGCGTCCCGGCCGGGTCGGCCAACGGCCTCGCGGGCACCGCGACCGGCGGCTCCAACGCCCGCCCGCTCAGCCAGCAGGCCGGCATCGCGCACTACAAGGAGCTCGGCGGCATCGTCGACAACGCGTCGACGACCTTCTGGGACGACCAGGCCAAGGCCTCGTACTTCTACAAGGACGGCGAGTTCTTCACCGGTCTCAACCAGCGCTCCATCCAGGCCCGGGTGGACTACGCCAAGCAGCGCGGCCTGGCCGGCGCGATGATGTACTCGCTCCTCGGCCTGGACGAGAACGCGACCCTGCTGAAGCAGATCAACACGGCGCTCGGCTCCACCACCACCCCGCCGACGACGCCTCCCACCACCCCGCCCACCACGCCCCCGACCACCCCGCCGACGACCCCGCCCACGGGCTGCGGCTCGGTCCCGGCGTACGTGGCCGGCACGGTCTACAACGGCGGCACGGTCGTCTCCCACAACGGCCGCAAGTGGCTGGCCCAGTGGTGGACCCAGAACGAGACCCCCGGCACCACCGGCGAGTGGGGTGTCTGGAAGGACCAGGGCGCCTGCTGAGGCCCCGACCCGCGGAGCCCCACGCGAGCCACTGACCCCATGTGAGCCACTGGCCCCACGTGACCCGCTGAACCCCGCATGAACCACTGCCCCCGCCCGGAATGTCCCTCCGGCCGGGGGCAGTTCCATGCCTCCGGCCGGAGACGGTTCCGTGCCCCGGGCCCGTACCCGCGACGTACGGGCCTCAGACCGGCAGGGGCTCCGTGCCGATCAGCTCCGCGATGCGGTCCGGCGCCACCGCCCGCGAGTACAGCCAGCCCTGCCCCGTGTCGCAGCCGATCCTGCGCAGCCGGCTCGCCTGCCCCGAGGTCTCGACGCACTCGGCGGTGACCGTCAGCCCCAGCCGGTGCGCCAGCTGCACCAGCGCCTCGACGATCAGCTCGTCGGCCGGGTTGGCGTGCTCCTCGTCCTGGAAGCCGCGGACGAAGGAGCCGTCCAGCTTGAGCACGGAGACCGGCAGCCGGCTCAGATAGGCCAGGTTCGAGTAGCCGGTGCCGAAGTCGTCGATCGCGATCCGCACCCCCATGTCGCTCAGCGCCTGGAGCGCCTGGAGCGGGCGCCCGGCGGAGCCCATCACGGCGGACTCGGTGAGCTCCAGCTGGAGCAGGTGCGGCGCGAGACCCGTCTCCGCGAGGATCCCGGCCACGTCGGCGACCAGGTCGGAGTCCCAGACCTGACGGACGGCCACGTTGACGCTGACGAAGATCGGGCGCTCGCGCGGATGGTCCTTCTGCCACTGCCGGGCCTGCCGGCAGGCCGTCCGCAGCACCCAGCGGCCGAGCTCCACGATGGAGCCGTCCTCCTCGGCGATCCCGACGAACCGATTCGGCGGAAGGACGCCGAACTGCGGGTGGTTCCAGCGCACCAGGGCCTCCACCCCGCGCACCGCGCCGTCCACCAGATCCACCAGCGGCTGGTACTCCAGGGCGAACTCCCCGCGCTCCACGGCCGGGCGCAGGGTGGAGGAGAGCGCCTGCCGGGTCATCCGGTGCGCGTTGCGCTCCGGGTCGAAGAGGGTCCAGCGGGCCTTGCCGTCGGCCTTCGCCCAGTACAGCGTGGTGTCGGCGTCCTGCATCAGGGCCGTCGCCGTCGTGCCGGACCCGGAGCGCTCGACCACACCGATCGAGGCGGAGACCGAGAGCCGCTGGCCGCCCAGGTCGAAGGGCTGCTGGAGCGCGCACAGCACCGAGCGGGCCAGGTCGGCGAGTTGCTCCGTGCCGGTGGAGTCCTCGACCAGGATCGCGAACTCGTCCCCGCCGAGCCGCGCCACGAGAAGGCCGCCGCTGCGGGTGTAGCCGTCGCTGTCCGCGCACTCCGTCAGGCGGGCGGCGACGGCGGCGAGGAGCCGGTCGCCGACGCGGTGGCCGAGGGTGTCGTTGACGGCCTTGAAGCCGTCGAGATCGAGATAGCAGAGACCGATCCGCCCTGTTCTGCCATACCCGTACGACTCGTAGGACGAGCTGATCGTTTCGCCTGGGCTCGTGATGCCCGCGGTGACCGGGGCGCTCGCGGTGCCCGCGATGGCCGCGGCGCTCGCGAGGTCCGCCGCGTCCTGCGCCGAGGCCTCCAGGGCGGCGGAGAGCCGCTCGAAGAACAGGGCGCGGTTGGGCAGTCGGGTCACCGGGTCGTGCATCTGGAGGTGCCGCAGCCGTGCCTGGAGCTCGCGCCGGTCGCTGATGTCCGCGATCGACAGCAGGACGCGCCGGCTGTCGGGGACCGGGGCGACGGTGACCTCGGCCCACAGCGAGCGCCCGTCGGCGTGCTTGAGGCGGCGGGTGCAGCGGAAGCGGGAGCGCCGGCCGCGCAGCACCTCGCGGTACGCGTGCCAGGTGCGCCCGTCGGAGGCGAGGTCGACGAGATCGGCGGCGGCCTGTTCCCGGAGGGCCTCCGGCTCGGCGCCGAGGAGGGTGCCGAAGGAGTCGTTGGCCACGACCACCACGCCCTCCTGGTCGACGACGGCCATCGCGAGCTGGGCGACACGGAACGCGGCGCGGTAGTCCCGGAGTTCGGAGGGGGAGCAGCCGACGCGGTGCTCCGTGCCGTACGGGGGGTGACGCTCCGTGAGTGCGACTTCCGCCGCGCGCGTCTCCGGCGGCTCTGGGTGCACCGGTCCTTCGGGGGTTCCGCTCACCGCTCGCTCCCGTAGTGCAGTCGGGCCGGTCACATGTGGTCGGGACGGTCGGCCAAGGAAGAGTGTGCCGATCATAGAGCCCGTGCGGGGGAGCCTTCCAGCTCCGAGGGGTCTCCGGGGAGCGCCCGCCCCTGTGAGACCGCCCACGGAAGCACCCCGCCCGATCGTTTCTGCGCGGGTCTGACACGGGTCGACGACGATGTGACCGAATGTGACTTTCTGTGAGCTGAAGCGCGCTCGTGTCGCGTCGACCCCGTGGCGCGCCCTCACCCGACCGGGGCAGCGGAAACGTGCGAAACGTCGCAAACCATCACAAGGTGGGTGGGGTGTCCCGCATTCCCGATCCGGAGGTCCACGTGAGGGGTCAGCAGCCACCCGGGGGAGTGGAACGCTCGCGGCTGCGCGCCGGCGCGGCGGCCCTCACCTCGTTCGCCGCCCTGGCCGCCACCGGGCTCGTCGCCGGCCCCGCCGTCGGCGCTCCCTCCGCGGGCCCCTGCGCCCTGCCCCGTACCGCAGCCCATCACTCGCTCGGCCTCGACACCTGGAACAGGTCGTATCCGCGCCCCGACCGCCCCCTCGACGCGGTCATGGTCTTCCTGTCGTTCCCGGACGCCGAGCCGCTCACCGGTCCGGCCGAACTCGCCGCCGACCACTTCCCCGCCACCAGCGAGTACTTCGCCCGCGCCTCCTACGGGCGCTTCAGCCTGCGCCCGCACATCCAGCCCGCCTGGACCCCGATGCCGAAGGAGTCGAGCGCGTACGACATACGGCGTGACTGGGACGCCGGACAGCGCGCCGCCTACCTCCGGGACGCGATCGGCGCCGCCGACGCGAGCGTCGACTTCTCCCGGTACGACATCGTCTACCTGGTCGCCGACCCGGACGCGCCCGGCGTGGACTCCGACGCGACCAAGGTCGTCAACCTCGAGAAGCCGATGGAGGTCGACGGCACCGAGATCAAGCGGGTCGTCACGGTCTTCGAGCGGCATCCACCCGACCGGAACGTCCTGGCCCACGAGACCGGGCACGTCTTCGACCTGCCCGACCTCTACCACCGCCCGGCGGACGGCAAGGGCGACTGGGACACCCATGTGGGTGACTGGGACGTCATGGGCAGCCAGTTCGGTCTCTCCCCGGACCTCTTCGGCTGGCACAAGTGGAAGCTCGGCTGGCTCTCCCAGGCCCAGATCGCCTGCGTCCAGGGGACGGGTCCCCGGATGGTGAGCCTGGAGCCGACCGACGCCCAGCCGGCGGCCGGAGCCAGCCTCGGCACCCGGCTCGCCGTGGTCCGCACGGGCCCCGACAGCGTCCTCGCGGTCGAGGCCCGGGGCAGCGCCGGGAACAACGCCGAGACCTGCACCGAGGGCGTCCTCGTCTACCGGGTCCGGGGCGGCACGGCCTCCGGCGACGGCCCCGTCGAGGTCGTCGACGCGCACCCGCGCACCGACGCCTGCTGGGACCGCTCCGTCTACCCGCCGCTCGCGGACGCCCCGCTGGAGGAGGGTGAGACGCTCACCGTGCCCGGGGCGGGGGTACGGGTGGAGGTCACGGAACGCACCGGGACGGGTGCCTGGACGGTCAGGATCACCCCGCCCGCCGTCGACTGAGCGCGCACCGTCCTCGAACACGAAGAAGCCCCTCGCTTCCGCGAGGGGCTTCTTCCGTCTGTGCGCCGCCAGGGACTCGAACCCCGGACCCGCTGATTAAGAGTCAGCTGCTCTAACCAACTGAGCTAGCGGCGCCTGCTGACGTCGTAGACATTAGCACCCGGATCGGCGGGAGGAAAAATCGATACCCGCACGTCGGCGGCGGAAGCCGCCCGGACGGCCCGCACACAGGCCCAGAGCATGACCTCGGGGCCGGGCAGCCAGGGGTTCCGGGTGTCGGGCGCCACCAGCCAGCGGGGCCCGGTGGAGCCGGACGGCACCAGCGGCGGCACGGTCACGGCGTCCCCGATCCCGTGACAGAGCGGCCGGGAGACGGCGTCGCTCCATTCCTCCCATTCGAGCAGGGCCGGCAGCCGCTGGGCCGTACCCGGCGCGGCGAACAGCATCATCCGGCCCCGGTGCACCGCGACCGGGCCCGAACCCGGGCCCTCCTCCCACAGCCGGTCCAGCATCCGGCGGCCGAAGACCGGGTCCACGTTGACGACGTCGAAGACGGATCCGCAGGGCAGCGCCGCCGGGGAGGCCGGCCGGGACTCCCAGCGGGTGAGCGCGGCCTCACGGCTCCCGGTGGCGGAGGCGAGCCAGGAGGCGCCGTCGGCGGTCACCCGGGCGGTCTGGTGCCGTCCCTCGTCGCCCTCCCGGAGGAACCGGAAGATGTCGTGCGGGGCCTCGTCGCGCGTCCACGTCGTCATGCCTCCAGATCTACCGGCTGTCACAGTTCGGTCGCCGAGAGTTCATGGAATTCCGGACAGCGGGGGAGGGTGAGGAGTATCGTGCACCCCCGGCATATGCCAGGGGTGCTTTTTCGGCCACCAGGAGGGCCCCGCCGAGGAGTCCGGCCGAGGAGTCCGGCCGAGGAGCTCTGCCGGGGAGCTCTGTCGGAGAGCCCTGCCGAGGAGCCCTGCCGACTGAGCCCCGGCCGAGGGCCCGTCCGGGGCTCAGTCCTCCGCCGGGCGTCCGTTCGTCCTGATCAGATCGCGACCGAACTCGATCATCTTCCGGGCGTAGTCCTCGGTCCACTGCGCCCGCTCGGCGACGTCCGCCGGCGTCAGACGGTCGAACCGGCGCGGATCCGCCAGCTGCGCCGCCGCGATCGCCTGGAACTCGGTCGCCCGGTCCGTCGCCGCGCGGAACGCCAGCGTCAGCTCCGTCGCGCGGGACAGCAGCTCCCGCGGATCTTCTATCGACTCCAGGTCGAAGAAGTGCTCCGGGTCGGCGGTCGCCTCGGCAGGCTCGAAGACCAGCGGTGCCGGCCTGAGCCGCCGCTGTCCACTTCGCTCCGCGGGTTCCGCCATCGTCGCTCTCCTCTTCACGCTCACGTTCACGCCGTACGCACCGGCGCATCGCGCACCGGCTCTTCCCACACGGGCTCTTCGCACACGGGCGGCCCGGAACCCCGGGCCGTCTTCCATTGTCCCGCGCCCCGCAAGAGGGCGTCGGGGGCCGGGGCGTGGTCAGCCGTCGAGGCCGCGCAGCAGCAGTCGAAGGCCGCCGAAGAACTCCTGGTCCGGGCCGACCTCGCCGGCCGTCCGCGCGGTCTGCGTCAGATACGGGAACCGGTCCTCGGGCAGCGCGGCGATGGCCGAGGTGCCGGTTCCGGCCAGCGGGCCGAGGTGTTCGAGCTGGATGGCCCCGGTGACGTACCCGTGGAGCGCGCGCAGGGCGACGACCCGTCGTGCGCCGTCGATGCCGGCCTCGGTCAGGATGCCGAGCACGGTCTCCGACCAGAGCAGGCCGCCGGGTGCGCGGTGCCGGTGGGTGAGGGTCAGCTGGACGGCCTCCGGGTGGCGGACGACCGCGTCGCGCAGCCGCCCGACCATGGTCTCGATCCGGTCCCGCCAGGGCGCGTCCGCGGCGGGCGCGGAGGTGTCGAGGTCGCCCAGGACGCGGTCGACCACGAGCCCTTCCAGCTCCTCGCGGTCGGCGACGTAGCGGTAGAGCCCCATGGGGCTCATGCCGAGTTCCCTGGCGACGGTGCGCATCGAGAGGGCGGCGAGTCCGTCGCGGTCGATGACGGCGAGGGCGGCGGCGGCCAGCCGGTCGGGGGTGAGGGAGCGGGGTCGTGGCATGACGGTTGACAGCGTACGCCCTACGCCTACGCTGTTAGGAGTACGCCGTACGCCTACGAGGATGGTGTCCCATGCGCATGCCCCAGACAGCCTCTTCAGCGACCTCGCCCGCGACGTCCTCCGCGATGTCCTCCGCGATCCCGCCCCGCACCCGGCCGGCCCCCGGCGACCTCGTGCCGAGCCGCACCCTCACCCCGGTGACCGGCCCCGCGCTGACCCTCCCCGATCCCGGACGGACCACCCACGTGCAGTTCCGTCGCTTCGCGGGCTGCCCCGTCTGCAACCTCCACCTGCGCTCGGTGGCCCAGCGCCACGACGAGATCGAGCGGGCCGGTATCCGGGAGTTCGTGTTCTTCCACTCGCCCGCCGAGGAACTCCGCGAGCACGTCGCCCACCTGCCGTTCGCCGTCGTCGCGGACCCCGACAAGGTGCTGTACGCCGAGTTCGGCGTGGAGTCCCACCGCCGGGCCCTGCTCGACCCGCGCGGCTGGCCCGCGATCGTCGGGGGCGTCCTCCGCGACGCCGCGGACCTGCTCCGGGGCAGGGGCCGGCTGCCGGCCACCTCGCAGCCGGCCGGCCGCCTCGGCCTCCCCGCCGACTTCCTGATCGCACCGGACGGCCGTATCACCGCCGCGAAGTACGGCGAGCACGTCTACGACCAGTGGTCGGTCGACGAACTCCTCACCCTGGCGGCGCAACCGGCCCCGTAGAGCTCAGGGCGCCCGGGAGAACTCAGAGCGCCCGGGATAACTCGGGGCACCCGGGGAGCTCAGGGCATCCTGGGAGCTCAGGGCATCCGGGAGAACTCAGGGTGTCCAGGCGACCCGGTGTTCCTCCAGGTGGGAGAGGACCGCGTGGTTCGCCTCCCAGCCGTCCGGGAACGACACGGCGACGCCCAGCTGGACCGGATCGGTCGACGGGTGGGCGTCGAGCAGGTCAGTGACGCCCGCCCGGCAGACCACGACGCACGCGTGCCGGTGCCGGGAGGCCAGGACGCACAGCCGGCCCGTCTCCAGGTGGAAGGCGGTCGCGTCGGGGCGCCCGGACAGCGGATGGAGGACGACGGTCACGTCGTACTCACGCCCCTGGAGCCGGTTCGCGGTGTCCACCGTCACGCCGGTGACACCCAGGTCGGCGAGGGCCGCCCGGATCGCCGCCGCCTGGTCGCGGTGGGCGGTGCCGACCGCGACCCGGTCGGGCGTCAGCGGTACGGGGGTCTCCGAGCGCTCCGAGACCGCCGCCCCGCCCCGGTCGAGGAGCCGGCGGACCACGACGGCGACCGCGCCGACCGCCTCCGGATCGGTGCGGGGGGTGTGCCGGGCGGGCAGTTCGAGCAGGCCCCAGCCCGACTCCGCCGCCTCGTCGAGCACCCGGTCGGGACCCGAACCGTCCGACGCGACCGCGAAGGAGAGCTTCCGGTCACCGTGCCCGGTGCCGCTGCGGAACGGCGTGAACGGGTAGAACGCGTCCGAGACCAGCGGCGCCGCCGAGGCGGGCAGCCGCCAGGACACCGGCAGCCGGTGCTGCGGCAGTTCGGGATTGTGCGCGAGCAGGGTGGAGACCGCGCTCGCCGACGGGTCGTACGAGAGCCCCGCCCACTGCTCGGCGCCCACCACCGAGAACGGGTCCAACTGCCCGGGGTCGCCCACGAACAGCGCCCGCTCGAAGAGCCCCGCCACGGCGAGCAGCGCGTCCGAGCGCATCTGGTACGCCTCGTCGACGATCGCGTGCGCCCACGGCTCGACGTTCTTCACGTGCGCCCACTTGGCCGCCGTCGAGAGGACCACCGGCAGCCCGGTCAACTCACCGGCCTTCGCCGACTTCCGTACGTTCTCCAGGTCGTCGAGCGCCTTGTCGTACGGGTCGCTGTCGTTCGAGTGCAGCCGGCCGACCTCCAGGTCCGGCTCCTTCTCGGCCAGTCGCAGGACCAGATCGTCCACCTGCGCGTTCGTCTGGGCCACCACCATCAGGGGGCGTCCGGCCGCGGCCAGTTCGAGCGCCGCCCGCACCACGAGCGTCGACTTCCCGGCGCCGGGCGGGGAGTCCACCACGACACCGCGCGCGGTGCCGTGCAGGGTGTCGGCCAGGATGCCGGCCGTCGCCTTCCCGGCCGCCGCCGAAGGATCGAAGGTCCCGGTGGCCTCCGACGACAGGTCGAACACGGTCACAGCACGTCCTCCGCGGTCACGGCGTCGGGCAGTTCCACCACGTCGGTCCGGGGCGGACCGCCGTGCGTCCAGGGCGTCTCCTCCGCCTCCGGCAGCTGCGGCCCGACCCGCTGGTCGTGCTCGAACAGCGTCCAGGCGATCCGCTCGCCCTTCTCCGGCACCGAACCCTCCGCGGGCTCCTTCGAACGGCCCATCTTGTCGAGGAGCCGCAGCAGCAGCGCCCCGTCCTCCTCGTACCGCACGAACTCCGCCGACTGCGGCTTCCCGTCGAGCGAGCGGTACACCTTCACCTTCTCGCCCAGGTGCGGCCGGTCCTCCGTGCGGACCGTGAGCAGCGGGCGCGGCGCGGGCCGCTTGGACTCCGTCCACGCCATCGTCACCTCGACCACCTCCGCCGTGAACGCCTCGCCCGCGAGCCGCCGTCCGGCGAGCACCAGCGGATCGTCGAGGGCCTCCTGCGCCTCCAGCTGGCCCTGCGCCTGCTCGCGCGCGGCGAGCTTCCGGGCCGCCGTCACGGCGTCGTCCCGGCGCGGCTGCGGCGGCTCACCCGCGGTGACCCGGTCCCGGTGGGCGGTGAAGGACCAGCGGTCGCGGGTCCAGCGGTCCTCGACCCTGGCGCCCTCCGGCAGCTCCCGCAGCAGGCCGATCGCCCGCCAGACCGCGTCCCAGGTCGGCTTCATCTGAGAGACGACCAGCCGGCGCAGCTCCCGCTCGGCCCGGTGCAGTTCGCCGAGACCGCGCTCGGCCGCCTCGCCGTCCTCGGCGCCGCCGACGGCCTGCCGGGCCCGGTCGTACCGCTCGATCGCGGGCGCGAGGAGCCGGTTGTCGAAGGCGGGATCGGTGGCGGGACCGGCGGGCGGGCACAGCAACTGCCCCTCGGAGTCCCGCCCGACCTCGGCCCGCAGCGCCGCCTCGGCGCCCGGCTCACTGTCGTACGGGTCGATCCACGCGAGCAGCGCGCCCAGGTGCTGGTCCTCCAGGGAGGACTGGCCGGTCGCCCAGTGCCGGTTGAGGAGATCGGTCGCCGACAGCAGCAGCGAGGAGCCCGGCACCCGGGCCCGGTCGCCGAAGTGCGTCAGCCAGCGCCCGAGGAGCGGGACGCGCGGCGGCGCCGGGAACGGCGTCTCCGGGTCCTGCTCGGCCGTCCGCCGGAACCGCGTCGACCGCCCGAGCAGCCGTACGTACTCGATGCCCGCCCGGCTCGGCACGATCAACTGCGGCGCGTCCGCGCACAGCTCGACCTCGACCTTCACCTTCTTGCCGGTCTCCGGGTCGACCTCGCTCTTCTCCGCCGCCTCGACGTCCTCAGTGAAGGAGTCGATGTACGGCAGGACCTCCTCGGCCAGATCGGCGAGGAACGCGAACCGCAGGTCCCGGTCCCGGGGCTGGGCCACCACCAGGAGCCGCGGCTCCTCGGGGTCGGTGCCGACGAGCGCGCCCAGCGGGGCGCCCGCCTCACCGGCCGTGGTCAGCGGCACGAGGACGAGCGGCCGCTCGGAGACCCGCCGGTGCCGGACGGTCGCGAGGGGCTGCGCCCGGCCGGACTCGACGGCTTCCATCCGGGCGAGGGTGGAGATCAGCGACATACCCGCGCCCCCGTTCCCGACAGTGCTTCCTCGCGCAGCGCCCGCGCCCTGCGCAGTGCCGCCACCGCCGGGTCCTCCGGGTCGCCCTCCTCGCCGCGCGCCGCCGCGAGGACCGCGCCGACCGTGGTCAGGCCGCCCAGCTCACCCCGTACCGAACGGCCGAGGGTCTCCACCGCGTCCGCCTCCCGGGCCCGCGACCGGCAGTGGAAGGCCAGCTCGCAGGCGGCCAGGCACTCCGGCGCGTACTGATGGGGCACGCATTCCACGGCCGCCGTCAGCTCCTCGGCCGAGCGCTCCGCCACATCGAAGCTGACGCCCTCCGGCAGGGCCGCCGCGATCTCGTCGATCCGGGTCAGCCGGTCGAGCTGGCGGCGGGTGACCGACCGCTGCTTGCGCACGTCGACGACCGAGGCCGTCGGAATGTTGGAGAAGTCCTTCGGGCAGACGAGCAGCACCGACTGCGCGACCCGGGCGCCCTCGGTCACCGCCGCCACCCGTTCGAGCGCGAGCACGTACACGGCGGCCTGCCGGGCCGCCGCGCCCACCTTCGACGCGTCCGCCGCGCCGTCGACCATCGGGAAGGACTTGATCTCCACGACCGTCCACCCGCCGTCGGGACGGACCACCACCGCGTCCGGCTCCAGATACACCGGCGAGCCCGCCACCTCCAGGGCGAGCAGCGGGTGGTCGAGCAGCGTCCACCCGCCGGCCGCGGTCGCCTCCCGCAGGGCGAGGGCCGTGCGCGCCACCCGCCCCTCGGGCCCGGCCGCCGCCAGCTCGGGCACGGACACCGTCCCGGGCTCCTCGACGCCGATCAGGCGCAGCAGCTCGCGGCCGCCGTCCGCCTTGACCTTCGCCTCGAAGGAGTTGCCCCGCACGATCGCGAACTGGGACTGCCCGAAGGGGGCCGGCGAGCCGAGCTTCGCGGCCAGCGCGGACTTGTCGACCCCCGCGCCGTCGAGCAGGGCCCGGCGGCGGCAGCCGGGGTTGGCGGCCAGTGCCGCGAGGGCCCGCGCGTCCAGCGGACGCGGCGGAGTGGCCGGTCCGCGCAGCTCAGCGAGCAGGTGCCGACGTGTCGTCTGCGGAGATCGGGACAGACCGCTGTCCGGGGATGCGCTCACCCGTGGAAGTCTCGCATCCACCACTGACAACCGGGGGCGCTTCCGCCGTCCCGCGCAGTCGCCGGGCCAGCCGCAGGACGTACGGGGTGAGGAGCAGACCGGCGCCCATCACGGCGGCCCCGGCGACCGCGTCCAGCAGATAGTGGTTGGCGGTCCCCATCACGACCAGCGTCGTGACCAGCGGATACGCGACTCCGAGCGCCTTCGCGACCGGTGTCCGCCCGTACCGCCACAGCATCACCCCGCACCACAGCGCCCAGCCGACGTGCAGGCTGGGCATGGCCGCGTACTGGTTCGTGAGACCCCCGAGCCCGCGCGGCGCGCTGGCCTCGCCGCCCCACCAGCCGTACGCGCTGAAGTGCGCCATCGTGTCGGTGAAGCCGTACACCGGGTCGAGCAGCCGGGGCGGGCAGGTGGGCAGCAGGGTGAAGCCGACCAGGCCGAGCAGCGTGGAGAGCATCAGCCAGGTCCGGGCGGCCCGGTAGTGGGCGGGGCGGCGGCGGAAGAGCCAGACCAGGATCGCCGGGGTGACGAGATAGTGCAGCGAGGCGTACGCGAAGTCCGCCGGGATCCCGAGGGCGGGCACGTCCGTGAACAACCGGTTCAGGGGATCCTCGGCGTCGATGCCGAGCAGCCGCTCCAGGCGCAGGATCGCGAGGCCGTGCTCGACGGCCGAGGCCTCGTCGCCCCGCACGAGCAGCCGCCCGCCCGAGTAGGCCGCGTACACGACCGCGATCAGCGACAACTCGGCCCACCAGCGTGGCGTGCGCATACGAAAGGTCCCCCCAACCGGTGATCGCCCCGGGGGAGTGGACGCCGGAAGCCGCCCGGGGGTTGCCCGGACGTCACCCCGAATCCACGTGGGCGATGATGGGAGAGAGCCCTTCCGCTCCGTGAAGCCCGCTCCGTGAAGCCCTTCGCTCCGTGAAGCACGTCCGCACCGTGAACCCCTGGAGATCCTTCCCATGGCACCGCGCATCCTGCTCGCCCGGCACGGCCAGACCGAGTGGTCACTGCTCGGCCGGCACACCGGCAGGACCGACATCCCGCTGCTCGACGAGGGGCGGCGCGGCGCGAAGCTCCTCGGTGAGCGTCTCCACCGCGGCCCCTGGCAGGGGCTGCCCGGGGTGGAGGTGCGCACCAGCCCCCTGGTCCGCGCGAGCGAGACCTGCGAGCTCGCGGGCTTCGGCGAGCGGGCCGAGCCCTGGGACGCGCTGATGGAGTGGGACTACGGGGCGTACGAGGGGCTGACCCCGCCGCAGATCCAGGAGATCCAGCCGGGCTGGTTCATCTGGCGCGACGGAGTGCCGGACGGGGAGACCCTGGCGCAGCTGTCGGACCGCGCCGACGAGATCGTGAACTGGGCCCGTTCGGCCGACCGTGACGTCCTGGTCTTCGCCCACGGCCACATCCTGCGGTCGATCGGCGCCCGCTGGCTCGGCGAGGACGTCTCCTTCGCCGCCCGCATCCGCCTCGACCCGACGAGCCTGTCCGTCCTGGGCTGGGCGTACGGCGCCCCGGCGGTCGAGCGCTGGAACGACACCGGGCACCTGGAGTAGCCGACGGCGCTCCTTATCCGGGCGCTCCCTCTCCGGGCGCTCCCTTTCCGGGCGGGCCCCGCTTCCGGGCGGACTCCGCGCGATCAGTACGCGGCGAGGGCCTGGCGGGTGTCGATGAGCATCCCGCGGATCCGGGCCGAGGCGATGCCCTCCAGGGAGTCCACCACCCGCTTCGCCTCGGCCTCGGCCTCGTCCGGGCGGCCCGCGTGCGCCAGGTTCTTGGCGAGATGGGCGCGGTAGAGCGCCAGGTTCCGCGCGAAGTGCGGGTTCTGCAGGACCGTGGCCCGGTGGGAGTGCCGGGCCGCCCGGCCCCAGTCGCCCAGGGCCGACCAGCACTGGGCCTCCAGGGCCTCCCGCTCCGGCTCCCCGAAGAACGACATCCACTCGGGGTCGTCGTCCGCCGCGCCCCGGTCGAAGAAGCCGTGGGCGCGGCCGAGGGCCTGCTCACAGGCCGACCGGTCGCCGAGCCCGGCCCACGCGGCCGCCTCCCGCAGCGAGAGCAGCGAGAGCAGCCGGGCCGAGTCCAGCGGCTGCGCGGCCCGCAGCCCGGCCTGCGCCGCCCGCACCGCCTCGCGGAACCGGCCGGTGTCCCGGGCGAGGAAGGACGTGTTGCAGAAGGCGTGCGCCTCCAGGGCGGCGTTCCCCGACACGCGCGCGGTGGCGAGGGCCTCGGCGTAGTGCGAGCGGGCGTCGTCGTGCCGGCCCGAGTCGTGGGCCAGCCAGCCCACCGAGAGGGAGAGCTCCCCCGCGCCCGCGTGCAGCCGGTCCTCGGTGGAGCGGCGGGTCATGGTGCCCGTGTCGAGCAGCGCGTACGCGGCCCGGAGCGGGTGGGCGGCGACCTTGTAGAGCCCGTCGGCGCCGTGCCGGTCGTCGAGCAGACGGATCTGCCGTACGGCGTCCTCGACGGCCCGCACCTCGGCGTCGCCGATCCGGTGGGTGCCGCGGGGGGCGGGGATCGCGACGGCGGGGCCGCCGAGTCCCAGCGAGGCGGCCGCCAGGGTGGCGGAGCCGCTCGTCATGAATGCGCGACGCAGCACGTCGCTCTCCTCATCGTTCCGGGTCGGGAGTGCCGCGGGAGCCGGAGCCCCGGCCGCGACCGGCTGCCGCCGGCCGCGCACCGTCTCCCGCGCGGAGAAGCCCAGGTCGGAGAGACCCAGACCGGGGAACATGTGCAGGAAGACCCGTTCGTACGCGTAGTTGGGGCAACGGATCTCGCCCGCTTCCACGCGCCCGATGTAGCGGGCGTCGCACGCGACCTGTTCGCCGATCTCCCGCGCCGCCCGGCGGACCGCCGCGGCGAACTCCGCCGGCGAATGCTGTCCGCGGAGCCGGCGGAAGGCGAGATTGGGAACTGCCCGTGACATCGCCATGGCCGAGCCCTCTCCTGTGCTGCCGGGTGGTCCGGCAGCACAGGAACGTACCTGCTGTGACCGGATGCGTACGCAGGGTTTGGCTACAAATCGGATATCTCGCCTGCGATCTGCCATGAACTGCCATCCATTGCGGCGGCATGGCGCCGTAGCCGTTGACGCGCACGGGCGTTGAACCGTAAAGGGAGAGACGGAACGTGTCTCCTCAGGAGCGAGGAGGGGTCCCATGACGGAGATCGGTTCCCAGTCGGCCACGCGGCACGCGCCCGCCCCGGACGCCCGCACGTCCCAGCCCACCCCCCAGGACCGGAATCCGGTTCCGGCCGCGGGCCAGCAGCCCGCCGAACCCTGGGACCTGGTGACCGTGCCCGTCCGGCAGGGCCTCGAGGCCGTCGACATCCTGCGGCGCGGCGCCGTCCCCGCCGTCGGCCCCGTCGTCCACGACGGCACCTGCGACACCCTCGGCTTCCTCGTCCCGCCCGGCACGGCCGCCGCCTGGGACATGCCCGGCAGCGCGTGCACCCGGACCTCCGGCCGCGGCCTGCGCCTCCCCGAGCTGCCGGAACTGCCCGAACCGGCCGGGGACGCGCCCCGCCCCGCCGGCTGGCTGCTGCCCCCGGGCGACACCGACCGCGTCACCGACCCCGCCGTCCTGCGCGAGGCGCTCGGCGAGGCGGCCCGGCTCATCGAGGCGGCGGACGGCTGCCACTGACGGCGGCCACAGGCGGCGGCCACTGACGGCGGCCGCACGGGTGCCGCCGCCGCGGTCCCGGGGCCGTCGGGCGGGGCCGGGGCGAATGACCCGATAATGGGCCCGTGGCCAGGAACAAACAGCGCGACCGGGCGGCGTCCGCCGCCTCCGTCGTCGAGACCGTCGACGGCGGGCTCGCCGAACTCATACCCGACCGGGAGCGCCCCCGCGCCTGGACGCTGCTCATCGACGGCGCCCCGCAGTCCCACGTGGACCTCGACGACCCGGCCCACCTCACCTTCGAGTACCAGCGGCGCCTCGGCCACATCGCCGACCTCGTCGCCCCGCCGAACCGGCCGCTCCAGGTCGTCCACCTCGGCGGCGGCGCCTTCACCCTCGCCCGGTACGTCGCCGCGACCCGGCCCCGCTCCACACAGCAGATCGTGGAACTCGACGGGCTCCTCGTGCAGCTCGTCCGCCGCGAGCTGCCGCTCGACGCCGGGGCCCGGATCCGGGTCCGCTCCACCGACGCCCGCGCCGGGCTCGCCAAGGTCCAGGACGGCTGGGCCGACCTCGTCATCGCCGATGTGTTCAGCGGAGCCCGCACCCCGGCGCACCTCACCAGCGTCGAATTCCTCGGCGAGGTACGGCGGGTGCTGCGGCCCGACGGCTGGTACGCCGCGAACCTGGCCGACGGCCCGCCGCTGACGCATCTGCGCGGCCAGATCGCCACCGCCGCCGCCGTCTTCCCCGAACTGGCGCTCGCCGCCGACCCGACGGTGCTGCGCGGCCGCCGCTTCGGCAACGCGGTGCTGCTCGCCTCCGACCGGGAGCTGCCGGTGGCGGAGCTGACCCGCCGGGTCGCCACCGACCCGCACCCGGGCCGGGTCGAACACGGGCGGGCCCTCGCCGACTTCGCCGGGGGAGCGGCGCCGGTCACCGACGCGAGCGCCAAGCCCTCACCCGTACCGCCCGCGTCCGTCTTCCGCTGACCGGCCGATCGCTCCGGGCGTCCGCTCAGACCGCGCGGTCGTCGATCTCCACACGGGGCGCGGTGTCGTGCCAGACGCAGAAGACGGACAGCTCGCGGCCGTCCCCCGTGAACGTCACCCGGATCCAGCTCGGCTGCTTCCACACCTGCATCTGCCAGCCGGAGGCGGGGATCGCCGAGACCAGCTCGGCCGAGTCCTCGCCCAGGTCGAAGGTGACCCGGCCGCCGTCCACCGTGTAGGTCTTCACGTTCGAGTCGGCGGGGGGCGTGGTGGCGGGAGGCGCCTGCGTCGTCGGCCGCGCCGTCCGTGAAGGGGGCGTGGCCGGGGCCGAACTCTCACTGCTCGGGGTCGGCTTCCTCGTGACGGCCGCGGTGGGTTCGGCGATCTCGGGCCGCCGGGTCGAGGAGGACTGCGGATCGCCGCCGGCCGCGTCCGGCTCGCCGGCGCTGCCCGCCGGGAGGGGGAGCGCGCGCGGGGGGTCGTACACCGTGCCGGACATGACCGTGTGCACTCCCCACCAGGAGAGCGTGACCGCCGCACCGGTGGCGAGCGACCAGGCCAGGGCGTGAACGAGTCCTCTTCGCATCCGGGTCATCCTGCACCACACCGTCCACGTCCTCACCGCAGGGTGCTCCTTGCCTCAGGTTCCCCCGAATGGCGTACGGTGCGGCCCATGGCAAGTGTGCTCGTGGTCGAGGACGACCAGTTCGTGCGCTCCGCCCTCATCCGCCGGCTCTCCGAGGCCTCCCACACGGTACGGAGCGTCGGTACGGCCCTGGAGGCGTTGCGCGAGGTCGCCCATTTCCGGTTCGACGTGGTCGTCCTGGACCTCGGACTGCCCGATCTGGACGGGTCGGAGGCGCTCAAGATGCTGCGCGGGATCACCGACGTACCGGTGATCATCGCGACCGCCCGGGACGACGAGGCGGAGATCGTACGGCTCCTCCACGCGGGCGCCGACGACTACCTCGTGAAGCCGTTCTCGGTCGACCACCTCTCGGCCCGGATGGCCGCCGTTCTGCGCCGGGCGAGGTCCGGCGCGGGCGAGGCCCCGCCGCCGCGGGTGATCCAGGTCGGCGGGCTCACCGTCGACCCGCTGCGCCGTCAGGCCGAGCTCGACGGGGCGCCCCTGGACCTGACCCGGCGCGAGTTCGACCTCCTCGCCTTCCTCGCCGGGCGGCCCGGTGTCGTCGTCCCGCGCAAGGAACTGCTCGCCGAGGTGTGGCAGCAGTCGTACGGGGACGACCAGACCATCGACGTACATCTGTCGTGGCTGCGGCGGAAACTGGGCGAAACAGCCGCCCGGCCCCGCTATCTGCACACCCTGCGCGGGGTCGGCGTGAAGCTGGAGCCGCCCCGGGAGCCCCAGCCGTGAGATGGGCGCTCGTCAAGGTGTCGCTCGCCGTCACCGCCATGGTCGTCCTCGCCTTCGCCGTACCCCTCGGGCTCGTCGTCAAGGAGATGGCCCGTGACCGGGCGTTCTCCAACGCCGAACGCCGGGCCGCCGGCCTCGCCCCCGTGCTGGCCATCACCACCGACCGCGAGGAGCTCGACAAGGCCGTCGCCACCACCGAGGACGGGGCCGCCGGACGGCTCGCCGTCCATGTGCCGGCCGCCGAACCCGGCGCCCCGGGCCTGGAGATCGGCACCCGGCGGGCCGGCGAGGAGGAGCTGTCCGCCACCCGCCGGCTCGGCCGCGCGTCCATCGCCGAGGTGCCGGGCGGCTTCGCGCTGCTCCAGCCCACCGCGCTCAGCAGCGGCAAGGTCGCCGTCGTCGAACTCTTCGTCCCCGAGGGCGAGGTGTCCAACGGGGTCGCCACCGCCTGGCTGGTCCTCGCCGGGGTCGGCATCGCCCTGATCGTCGGCTCCGTCGCCGTCGCCGACCGGCTCGGCGTCCGGATGGTCCGGCCCGCGCAGCGGCTCGCGGGCGCCGCCCACGACCTCGGCGAGGGCAGGCTCGGCGCGCGCGTCCCCGAGGAGGGGCCGCCCGAACTCAAGTCGGCCGCCGTCGCGTTCAACTCGATGGCCGACCAGGTCGTCCAACTCCTCGCCAACGAACGGGAACTGGCCGCCGACCTCTCCCACCGGCTGCGCACCCCGCTCACCGTGCTCCGGCTCAACGCGGCCTCGCTGGGCTCCGGTCCGGCCGCCGAGCAGACCCGTGCGGCCGTCGAGCAGCTGGAGCGCGAGGTCGACACCATCATCCGGACGGCCCGGGACGCGAAGCCGCAGACCCAGGCGACCGGGCCCGGCGCGGGCTGTGACGCCGCCGAAGTGGTGCGCGAGCGCATGGAGTTCTGGTCGGCGCTCGCCGAGGACGAGGACCGCAGGGTCCGCGTCGCGGGCGTCGAGCGTCCGGTCCGCATCCCGGTCGCCCGCCCCGAACTCGTCGCCGCGCTCGACGCGTTGCTCGGCAACGTCTTCCGGCACACCCCCGAGGGCACGGCCTTCTCGATCGACGTCCACAACGGCGAGGACGCCGTCATCGTCCTCGTCTCCGACGCGGGCCCCGGCATCGCGGACCCGGCCGCCGCGCTCGCCCGGGGCAACAGCGGCGCCCGGGACGGCTCCACGGGCCTCGGCCTGGACATCGTGCGGCGGATGGCGGAGACCACGGGCGGCGACGTCCGCATCGGGCACTCGGTGCTCGGCGGCACGGAGGTCCGGATCTGGATCGGGCTCGACGGCCGCCGCACGGGAGGCACGACCGCCCGCCGCGGCCACCGCCCGGCCCGCCGCAGACGCGGCGGCAACGGCACCCGCCGGGCCACCGAGGACTGACGGCCCGGGTCGGTACGCCCGCCGCGGCGGGGGTCGCGCCCCCGGCCTGGCGGGGGCGTTACGCCGTCCCAGCGCGGGCGGCACCGGTGCCCGACGCGGGCCGCACCCCGGCCAGGCGGGAGCCCCGGCGCGGCGGCCGCATCCCCGGCGCAGCGGCGGCCGCGTCCCGGCCAGGTGCGGGCGGCACGCCCGGCCTGGCGTCGGCTGCATCCCCGGCCTGGCGGGGCGGTACGCCCGGCGCGGCGTGGGCCGCACCCCCGGCGCGGCGTGGGCCGCACCCCCGGCGCGGCGTGGGCCGCACCCCCGGCGCGGCGTGGGCCGCACACCCGGCCTGGCGTCCGTCGCACACCCCGGACCCGCGTCGGCCGCGCCCCAACCTTTCGTGGTTCCGATGCCTGCCTTAAGCGGAGCCTAAGGATCCCCGCCCGCGTCCCCGGACGCCGGTTTGTCCGTTTTCCGCTCGCTAGCGTGCTGCCGCACCCCCTCCCCACCCCCCAGCACACAGAGGCAGGCACGCGATGGGTACCAGTTCGCACCGGCGCAGGGCGAGCACCAGGACCAAGGCCGTCGGAGCGGTCGTCGCCGCCGCTGTCGTCGGCGGCGCCGCGTTCGCGCTCACCGGTACGGCCCAGGCCGCCGCGGTCGGCGCCGCGTACACCAGGACCAGCTCCTGGACCGGTGGCTACACCGGCCAGTACGTCGTCACCAACGAGACCTCCGCCGCCCAGTCCGACTGGACCCTGGAGTTCGACCTCCCGGCCGGGACGACCATCGGCTCCCTCTGGAACGGCGAGCACACCGTCTCCGGCAGCCACGTCACCGTGAAACCCGCGAGCTGGAACAAGCAGCTCGCGCCCGGCGGGTCCGTCACCGTCGGCTTCGTCACCTCCGCCGCCGGACAGGCCGGCGACCCCGCCAACTGCCTGATCAACAAGGCGACCTGCTCCGCCGGCGGCACCGCCCCCACTCCCAGCGGCCGCCCCACCACGACCGCTCCCTCGCCCACCGCGACCCCGAAGCCCACCGCCACGGCGACCGCGAGCCCGAAGCCGACCGCCACCGCGACCACCGCGCCCCCGACGCCCACCCCCACCGCGACCGCGACCGGCTCCCCCGTCACCGCCGCCAAGTACGCCCCCTACGTCGACACCTCGCTCTACCCGGCCTACGACCTCCTCGCGACCGCCGACGCCACCGGCGTGAAGGAGTTCAACCTCGCCTTCATCACCTCCGGCGGCTCCTGCGCCCCGCTGTGGGGCGGGGTCACCGACCTGGCGAACGACAAGGTCGCCGCCCAGATCGGCGCCCTGCGCGCCAAGGGTGGCGACGTCCGGGTCTCCTTCGGCGGCGCCGCGGGGCACGAGCTGGCCCTGAACTGTTCCTCGTCCTCGGCGCTGGCCGCCGCGTACGGCAAGGTCATCGACCAGTACAAGCTGACCAAGGTCGACTTCGACGTCGAGGGCGCGGCCCTGCCGGACACCGCCGCCAACACCCGCCGCTCGCAGGCGATCGCCCAGCTGCAGAAGTCCCACCCCGGCCTGAACGTCTCCTTCACCCTGCCGGTCATGCCCGAGGGGCTGACCCAGCCGGGCGTCGACCTGCTCGCCGACGCCAAGCGCAACGGGGTCCGCGTCGACGCTGTCAACATCATGGCGATGGACTACGGCCCGGCCTACAGCGCCGACATGGGCACGTACGCCATCCAGGCCGCGACCGCGACCCAGGCGCAGATCAAGGGCGTCCTCGGGCTCTCCGACGCGGCCGCCTGGAAGGCCGTCGCCGTCACCCCGATGATCGGCGTCAACGACGTCCTGTCCGAGATCTTCAAGGTCGACGACGCCACCCAACTCGTCGACTTCGCGAAGTCGAAGGGCATCGGCTGGCTCTCGATGTGGTCCTCGACCCGCGACAAGCAGTGCCCGGACGGTGCCGTGAACCGCGCCGACGCCACCTGCTCCTCGATCCTCCAGCAGCCGCTGGCCTTCACGAAGGCCTTCGCCGCCTACAAGTAGGAAGTAGGCCCCGGACCCCCGAGTCCCCCCACACCGCGCGCCCCGGCCGGGTCCACCCCACCTCCCGGCCGGGGCGCGCACCCCTGTTCCCGGTCGACCGGCTCGTAGCTCTTCTCCAGGAAGTCCGCGAAGTCCTTCCCGTGGACCCGCTCGGCCCCGGCGAGCAGGTCGAACGAGTACACGAGGAGCGTGTTGCGGGGCAGGTCGGCGGCGATGGAGCGGAAGCCCTCGACGAAGGTGTCGTACACCCCGTCACCCACCGCTTCACCCCTTCACCCACCCCTTCACCGCGCCGCGCATGACCCCGCCCACGATGTGCCGGCCGAACACCGCGAGCACGACGAGCAGCGGCAGCGTCCCGAGCAGCGCGCCCGCCATCACCACCGACTGGTCGGGCACGTACCCCCGACCGAGTCCCGTGAGCGCCACCTGCACCGTCGGGTTCCCGGTCTGTGTCAGGGCGAGCACCGGCCAGAAGAAGTCGTTCCACGCCGCCACGAACGACAGCATCGCGAGCACCGCCATCGCCGGACGCGCCGCCGGAAGCACCACGTGCCACAGCGTCCGCACCGTCCCCGCCCCGTCCACCCGCGCCGCTTCGAGCAGCTCCGACGGCAGCGCCCGCTGGAGGTGCTGGCGCATGAAGAAGACCCCGAACGCCGAGACGAGCGAGGGCAGGACCACCGCCTGGAGCTCGTCCGTCCAGCGCAGCCGCGCGATCAGCAGATAGAGCGGGACGACTCCCAGCTGGGGCGGGATCAGCATCGTGCCGGCCACCAGGAGGAGCAGGGCGCTCTTGAAGCGGAACCGCAGCTTGGCGAAGGCGAAGCCGGCGAGCGTGGAGAAGGCCACGGTGCCGGCGGCGACGGCCCCGGCGACCAGGGCGGTGTTCGCCAGGGCCTCGCCGAGCCGGGCGTCGGTCCAGGCGATCGTGAGGTTCCGGGGCAGGTTCCGGCCGAGGCGGAACGGCGGCGGGGTGGCCGCGAGCCGGGTACTGGTCCGGGAGGCGGCGACCGCGGTCCAGAGGAGCGGGAAGAGGGAGACGAGGCTGAAGAGCGCGAGCAGGGTGTACGTGCCCCAGCCGGCCCGCCGGGTGCTTGTCCCGGCCGCCCTGGTCGGTGTCCGCATCGGACGACCTCCCCGGACCCGCATCAGGCCGCCCTCCCGGACCGCTTCGGCCGGGGCAGCAGGAGCAGCCGGAGCAGCCGTACGAGGGCGAAGGCCACGACCAGGATCAGGAGCATGGCCCAGGCGATGGCGGCGGCCCGCCCGAGATGCAGATTCACCCAGCCCTGCTCGTACAGATAGAGCCCGAGGGTCTGGAACTGGTGGTCGGCGCCCCCCGAGGCGCCGGCGCCGCTCCCGTACAGCAGGGGCTCGCCGAAGAGCTGGACCGCGCCGATCGTCGACACGAGCCCGGTGAACGCGAGCGCGGGCCGCAGCCCCGGCAGCGTCACGTGGAGGAACTGGCGCCACCGGGAGGCCCCGTCGAGCGCGGCGGCCTCGTACAGCTCGCGCGGGACGGTCTGCATGGCGGCGAGGTAGATGAGCGCGTTGTAGCCGGTCCAGCGCCAGACGACGATCGAGGCGACGGCGAGACGCGAGGCCCAGGGCCCGTTCTGCCAGTCGACGGGCCCGAACCCGACGGTCCCGAGCAGCCAGTTGGCCATCCCGTGGTCCCGCCCGAAGAACAGCGCGAAGACAAGGGTGGCGGCGGCGACGGAGGTGGCGTACGGGGCGAGCGCGACGACCCGGAAGACCCCGCGGGCGCGCAGCCGCACGTCGAGCAGCTGGGCCACACCGAGGGCGAGCAGCAGTTGGGGGACGGTGGCGAGGACGCCGATGGTGACGGTGTTGAGGAGCGCGTTCCAGAAGAAGGCGTCGTCGAGGAGCCGGGAGTAGTTCCGCAGGCCGACCCACTCGGCCTGTCCGGGCGCGGTCAACTCGACCCGGTGGAGCGAGGCCCAGGCGGTGGCGAGGAGGGGGAAGAGCCCGAAGGCGGCGAACAGCAGCAGGAAGGGGGCGAGGAGGAGGTACGGGGCGGGGGAGAAGCGGGTACGCGCGCGCGTGGCCCGGGCCGGGGGGAGGGGCCCGGCCGGCCGCACCGGATTCGCCGGCGCCGGGGCTTCGGTGGCGGCCCTGGTCTCCGTCACCCGGTCACCGGTCCAGCGCGTTGTCGAGGGCCTTCATGGTCGCCCGCCAGGCCTCGTCCGGATCGCGGCCCGTCTGGTCGATCTGGAGCATGCCCACGTCGGCCAGGGTCTGGGCCACCAGGGCGTCCTTGGGGCCCACCGGGGCCTGCGGGACACCCCTGGCCGCCGTGGCGAAGAGGGCGCCCACCGGGGCGTCGCCGAAGTACGGATGGCGGGCCCCCGCGACCGACGGGAGCGCGTACGCCGCCGAGGCGCTCGGGAAGCTGCCCCGCCGGGCGAACAGCCGGGCCTGCTGCGCCGGAGCCGTCAGCCAGGCCGCCAGACGGGCCGCCTCCTCACGGTGCCGTCCGGCCGCCGGGACGACCAGGAAGGAACCGCCCCAACTGCCCGGCCGGGGCGCCGCCGCCACGTCCCAGCGGCCCCGCCCCGCCGGGCCCGCCTTGTCCTGGATGTAGCCGAGCATCCACGCCGGGCAGGCCACCGTGGCGAAGCGGCCGTTGGCGAACGCCTGGTCCCAGCCGGGCGTGAACTGCTGGAGCCTGGCCGTCAGCCCCCGCCGGGCGAACGCGGCCGCGAGGTCCCAGGCCTCCCGCACGGCGGGGTTCTCCGCGACCACGAGCCTGCCGCGCGCGTCGTAGAAGCGGACGCGCGCGCTCGCGGTGACCGCCGCCATCACCCCCGACGCCGAGTCCGTGAACGCCGTGCCCTCCGGCGCCCGTTCGCGGTACCGGAGCCCCGCCGCCAGGTACCCGCGCCAGTCCCCGGCCCACAGCCGCCCGACCGCGCCCCGCTCGGTGGGCAGCCCGGCCCGCGCGAACAGGTCCTTGCGGTAGCAGACCGCCTGCGGCCCGATGTCCGTACCGAGCGCGCGCGTGCGCCCGTCGCGGCCGGTGCCCTGCGCCCACTTCCACGGCAGGAAGGCCCTCCGGTCGACCCCGGGGACGGTACCGAGCTCCACGAGCCGGTCGGCCTGTGTGGCGAGCACCTCCGCGATGTTGCCGACCTCGACGGCCTGGACGTCGGCGAGGCCGGAGCCGGCGGTGAGGTGGGTGAGCAACTGCGGGTAGTAGACGTCGTTGCGGGTGAGGGAGGTCTGCCGGACGGCGATGTCCGGGTGGAGCCGCATGTAGGCGTCGTAGAGCCCGGCCTCCTCCATGCCGAAGGTGCCGAAGACCCCGACGGTGAGGGTGATCCGCCGCCCGTCCTCGTCCACGGACCGCTGCCGGGCGGCGGCGGGGGACGGTTCGGCGGGGTCGGTCGCGCAGCCCGCCGAGAGCACCGCGCCCAGGAGGAGCGCGAGGGCGATCCCGTACGCCCCTCTGCTCCGCCGCCCGCTCCACATGGGCCCCGACCGTAGTGCGGCTCCCTCCGCCCGACCCGGGCGACCTCGCCGCGCGCCGCGGAACTCACCCAGGCGCGCCACCCGCCCGGCCCCGTGAGCCGTACCCGTGAGCCGTACCCGCGAGCCGCCCCGCGAGCCGCCCCGTGGGCCGTCCCGCCCCGCGCCGTCCCGCCCCCGTCGAACGTCTTCGACGATGCCCGGACCTTGACCGTGTTCTGACACCACCTCAATAGTGGGAGCGCTCCCACTCCATCTTCGACGGGATATCCATGCGCAGTACACGCCATCTGCTCGCGGGGCTCGCCCTCGCCGCCGGTCTCCTGGCGAGCCCCCTCACCGGAGCGGCACCGGCCACGGCCGCCTCCACGGAAGCCACCGAGGCCACCCCCACGGAAACCACCGCCGCCTCCTCCTACACCTGGAAGAACGTCCGCGTCGACGGCGGCGGCTTCGTCCCCGGCATCGTCTTCAACCGGACCGAGAAGAACCTCGTCTACGCCCGCACGGACATCGGCGGCGCCTACCGCTGGAACCAGACCACGGCCTCCTGGACCCCGCTCCTCGACTCCGTCGACTGGGACCACTGGGGTCACACCGGCGTCGTCGGCCTCGCCTCCGACAGCGTCGACCCCGACAAGGTCTACGCCGCCGTCGGCACGTACACGAACGACTGGGACCCCGGCAACGGCGCCGTCCTCCGCTCCGCCGACCGCGGCGCCACCTGGCAGCGCACCGACCTCCCCTTCAAGCTCGGCGGCAACATGCCCGGCCGCGGCATGGGCGAGCGCCTCGCCGTCGACCCGAACAGGAACGGCGTCCTCTACCTCGGCACCCCCAGCGGCAACGGCCTCTGGCGCTCCACCGACTCCGGCGTCACCTGGTCGAAGGTCACCTCCTTCACCAACCCCGGCGATCACCAGCAGGACCCGACCGACACCAGCGGCTACAACTCCGACGAGCAGGGCATCGTCTGGGTCACCTTCGACGAGTCCACCGGTACGGCGGGCAGCGCGACCCGCACGATCTACGCCGGCGTCGGCGACAAGGGCAACGCCGTCTACCGCTCCACCGACGCGGGCGCCACCTGGACCCGGCTCCCCGGCCAGCCCACCGGCTACCTCGCCCACAAGGGCGTCCTCGACGCCGAGAACGGCTACCTCTACCTCGCGTACAGCGACACCGCCGGCCCGTACGACGGCGGCAAGGGCCAGGTCTGGCGGTACGCCACCGCCACCGGCACCTGGACGAACATCAGCCCCGTCGCCGAGGCCGACACCCACTACGGCTTCAGCGGCCTCACCGTCGACCGGCAGAACCCCGGCACCGTCATGGTCTCCGGCTACAGCTCCTGGTACCCCGACACCCAGATCTTCCGCTCCACCGACTCCGGCGGCAGCTGGACCAGGGCCTGGGACTACACCTCGTACCCGACCCGCGCCAACCGCTACACGATGGACGTCTCCTCCGTGCCCTGGCTGACCTGGGGCGGCAACCCGGCACCGCCCGAGCAGACCCCGAAGCTCGGCTGGATGACCGAGGCCCTGGAGATCGACCCCTTCGACTCGAACCGCATGATGTACGGCACGGGCGCCACGATCTACGGCACCCAGGAGCTCACCCGGTGGGACGCGGGGACGAACTTCACCATCAGGCCCATGGTGAAGGGCCTCGAGGAGACCGCCGTCCTCGACCTGGCATCGCCGCCCTCCGGCGCGCCGCTGATCAGCGCGCTCGGCGACATCGGCGGCTTCCGGCACACGGACCTCACCGCCGTCCCGTCGATGATGTTCACCGGCCCCAACTTCACCTCCACCACCAGCGTCGACTTCGCCGAGACCAAGCCCGACACCGTCGTCCGCGCCGGGCACCTCGACGGCGGCCCGCGCGTCGCCTTCTCCACCGACAACGGCGCCAACTGGCGTGCCGGACAGGAGCCTTCGGGCGTCACCGGCGGCGGCACGGTCGCCGTGTCGGCGGACGGCGGCCGCTACGTCTGGAGCCCGGAGGGCACCGGCGTCCACACCGGCACCGGCGGCGCCTGGACCGCCTCCACCGGCATCCCCGCCGGCGCGACCGTCGAGTCCGACCGCGTCGACCCGAAGACCTTCTACGGCTTCAAGGACGGCACCTTCTACGCCAGCACGGACGGCGGCGCGACCTTCACCGCCCGCGCCACCGGACTCCCCGCCAAGGGCAACGCCCGCTTCAAGGCCCTCCCCGGCGCGAAGGGCGACATCTGGTTCGCCGGTGGCGCCCCCGACTCCACGTACGGCCTCTGGCACTCCACCGACGGCGGCGCCACCTTCACCCGGCTCGGAGGCGTCGAGCAGGCCGACACCATCGGCTTCGGCAAGGCCGCCCCGGGAGCCACGTACCCCACGCTCTACACCAGCGCCAAGATCGGCGGCGTGCGCGGCATCTTCCGCTCCACCGACGCGGGCGCGAGCTGGGCGCGGATCAACGACGACGCCCACCAGTGGGGCTGGACCGGCGGCGCGATCACCGGCGACCCCCGCGTCTACGGCCGGGTGTACGTCTCCACCAACGGCCGCGGCATCATCTACGGCGACACGACCGAGACCGGCCCCGTCGACCCGCCCGCCCCCACCGGCGCCTGCAAGGTCACCTACAAGGTCACCAACCAGTGGCAGGGCGGCTTCCAGGCCGACGTCACCCTGACCAACACCTCCGCCACCGCCCGGACCGGCTGGAAGCTCGGCTGGGAGTACCCGGCGGGGCAGCGGGTGGGCCAGATGTGGAACGCGACCCCGACGCAGACCGGTACCGCCGTCACCGCCCAGAACGTCGGCTGGAACGGCACCGTCGCCGCCGGAGCCTCCGCCTCCTTCGGCTTCACCGGCACCTGGACCGGCACCAACCCCGTACCGACCGCCTTCAGCCTCGGAGGTACGACATGCTCCGTCGCCTGATCGCCGGCGCGGCCCTGCTCGCCGCCGTCCTCACCACCGCCGGTCCCGCCTCCGCCGCCGACACCCCGCTGCGGGACCTTGCCGAGGCCCGCGGCGTCTACCTCGGCACCGCCGTCACCGCAGGGAAGCTCACCGGCGGATACGCGGACCTCGCCGGCGCCCAGTTCGGCTCCCTCACCCCCGGCAACGAGATGAAATGGGGCTCCGTCGAAGCCGTCAGGGGTACGTACGACTGGACCGGCGCCGACCGGGTCGTCGCCTTCGCCGAGTCCCACGGACAGAAGGTCCGCGGCCACACCCTCGTCTGGCACAGCCAGCTGCCCTCCTGGGTGACCGGCGGCAGCTGGACCGCCGACCGACTGCGCACCCTGATGACCGACCACATCGCCACCCAGGCAGGCCGCTACAAGGGCCGCATCGACCACTGGGACGTCGTCAACGAACCCCTCGACGAGGACGGCACCCTCCGGCAGTCCGTCTTCGGGGCGACGCTCGGCGAGTCGTACATCGCCGACGCCTTCCGCGCCGCCCGGACCGCCGACCCGGCCGCGAAGCTGTACGTCAACGACTACTCCACCGACGCGCTCGGCGCGAAGAGCGACGGCATGTACGCCCTGGTGAAGCGGCTCCTCGCCCAGGGCGTCCCCGTCGACGGCGTCGGCTTCCAGGCCCATCTCGTCCTCGGCCAGGTCCCCGCCTCCCTGGAGGCCAACCTGCGCCGCTTCGCCGAACTCGGCGTGGACGTGGCCATCACCGAACTCGACATCAGGATGACCCTGCCGGCCACGGCGGCGCAGCTCGCCCAGCAGAAGGCCGACTACGCCTCCGTCCTGCGCGCCTGCCTCGCCGTCACCCGCTGCGCCGGTGTCACCGTCTGGGGCTTCACCGACTCCGACTCCTGGATCCCGGACTTCTTCCCGGGCCAGGGCGCGGCCACTCCGTACGACGAGAACCTCGCCCCGAAGCCGGCCCGCGCCGGGATCGCCGAGGCGCTCGCCCCCGTCACCCCGCCCGCCCCGGGTGTGTGCTCCGTCACGTACACGGTCACGAGCCAGTGGACGGGCGGTTTCACGGCCCAGGTCACCGTCCGCAACACGGGTACGGCCCCGCTGAACGGCTGGACCGTCCGCTGGACCCAGCCGGCCGGCCAGCGGGTCACCCAGGCCTGGAACGCGGCGGTGACGCAGACCGGGGCGGAGGTGGCGGCGGCGAACCTCCCGTACAACGCGACGGTCGCGCCGGGCGGCTCCACCGCCTTCGGCTTCAACGGCTCCTGGACGGGCAGCAACCCGCCCCCGGGGGCCTTCAGCTGTGTGTGACGTACGCGAAAAACGACCGAGGCCCCGGTTCTCTCGAACCGGGGCCTCGGCCTTCAGGGTGAGTAACGGGACTCGAACCCGCGACATCCTGGACCACAACCAGGTGCTCTACCATCTGAGCTATACCCACCATGACCGGCGGTTTCCCGAAGGTTTCCCCGACCGGCCGAGAAGAAGTCTACAGGGTCCTGGAGGGTGCTCGCGCCCGCATTGATGTGCGGGCACGAGCGGCCCTGCGCGGAGGGGATTATTCGCCCCGGACGACGTGACGGGCCGCGATCTGCTTCGCGGTCTCCGAGTCGGGGCCGGGCTGCGGGACGAAGACCGCCTCGCGGTAGTAGCGCAGCTCCGCGATGGACTCGCGGATGTCGGCGAGCGCCCGGTGGTTGCCGTTCTTCTCCGGACTGTTGAAGTACGCCCTCGGGTACCAGCGGCGGGCCAGCTCCTTGACCGAGGAGACATCGACGATCCGGTAGTGCAGATGGGCCTCCAGGGCGGGCATGTCCCGGGCGAGGAAGCCGCGGTCCGTGGAGACCGAGTTCCCGCACAGAGGCGCCTTGCCGGGTTCCTTGACGTGCTCGCGGATGTACGCGAGGACCTGGGCCTCCGCGTCGGCGAGCGTGGTGCCGTCGGCGAGCGCGTCGAGCAGCCCCGAGGCCGTGTGCATCTGGCGCACGATCTCGGGCATGGTCTCCAGGGCCGCGTCCGGCGGGCGGATCACGATGTCCACCCCGTCGCCGAGCACGTTCAGTTCCGAGTCGGTGACCAGTGCGGCCACCTCGATGAGTGCGTCGTCCGTCAGCGAGAGCCCGGTCATCTCGCAGTCGATCCACACCATGCGATCGTTCATGCGTCCACCTTAGGGGCTCTTTCCCGTGTCGGAGCGGGCCGAGCCGCCCCCGGGCCCCGCCGCGCCGGGCAGAACCCGGCGAACCGGCCGCCCCGGGGGACGTGACGCCGACGGGCCCCCGGGGGAGATGTCCCCGAGGGCCCGTCGTTCCTGCGTCGCGCCGCTTGTGGCGGCGGCGGTCTTCTCCTTACGGCGCGCTGCGCTGACCCGGGAGCGAGGCGCGCCCCGGAGCGTAGGCGTCGGACTGCGGCTTCCCCTGGTCCAGCGGGGACGCCGGGCGCCGGATTCCGGCCCCGACCTGGGCGGGCACGATCGGGTCGAGCACCGCCGTGGCGGTCTCGCCCTGCGGCCGCCGCGCACGGTACGCCGCCCGGTAGGCGGCCGGCGAGGAGCCGAGCTGCCGCCGGAAGTGACCGCGCAGCGCCACCGGCGAGCGGAAGCCGCACCTGCCCGCGACCTCGTCGACCGAGTAGTCGGAGGTTTCGAGCAGCCGCTGCGCCTGGAGCACCCGCTGGGTGATCAGCCACTGGAGGGGGGCCGAACCGGTCAGCGAGCGGAACCGGCGGTCGAAGGTCCGCCGTGACATGTACGCGCGGGCAGCCAGGGTCTCCACGTCGAACTGCTCGTGGAGGTGCTCCAGCGCCCAGGCGACGACCTCGGCCAGCGGGTCGGCGCCGATCTCCTCAGGTAAAGACCTGTCGAGGTAGCGCTCCTGACCGCCGCTGCGCCGCGGCGGGACGACCAGCCGGCGCGCCAGGGCGCCCGCGGCCTCCGTGCCGTGGTCGGTCCGCACGATGTGCAGACACAGATCGATTCCGGCCGCCGTGCCCGCGGAGGTCAGCACGTCCCCGTCGTCGACGAAGAGCTCCCGGGGGTCCACATGGACCGACGGGTAGCGCTTGGCGAGTGTCGGCGCGTACATCCAGTGCGTCGTCGCCGGGCGGCCGTCGAGCAGGCCGGCCGCGGCGAGGACGAACGCCCCGGTGCACAGACCGACGATCCGCGCGCCCTCCTCGTGGGCGCGGCGCAGCGCTTCGAGCGCCTCCGGCGGCGGCGGCGAGGTGATCGACCGCCAGGCCGGGACGACGACGGTGCCCGCCCGGCTGATGGCCTCCAGGCCGTACGGCGCGGTCAGTTCGAGTCCACCGGTGGTCCGCAGTGGTCCGTCCTCGCCCGCACAGACGAGCAGTCGGTAACGGGGCACTCCGGCGTCCTGCCGGTCGATGCCGAACACGGAGAGCGGGATGGAACTCTCGAAGATGGGGCCGCCGCTGAACAGCAGCACCGCGACGACTTCGCGACGGCGGCGCCCGGTCAGCTTCCGTGCGGCCTCCGGCGCGGTGGAGTCCTGGCTCATGACGCTAAGCCCCCCTCGGTGTTCGCGTCTCCCTGGTCGTGTCGCTCCTGCACGTTTCCCCTCGGTTTTGCACGAGACCCCAGTCTTCGGTACCCATGATCGAATCTACTGCGTCCCGTGCCGCCGGCGTGACAAGTTCTCCATCCGGTGGATTGTCGACAAGGCCACTTGGCGTGAAGCGATCGATCGCGAAGTCTTCCGTCAGGAGGCCCCCAGGGGAAGGGGCGGGGCGGCGAACGTCCCCGTACGCGGCGGGTGCGAGCCCTTGGGGCGGGGCATTTTCGGGTGTCGGCGCCGGGGTTGGGCAACCGTTCCGCCAAGGACTCGCCGACGGATGGAAGTTGGCTGAAAACATATGGGTTCGCGTGTACGAACCTGTCAACTCCACGAGGGGCGGGCCCGGCGAGTGCCCCGTTTCGCGGCGATTTATACCCCCGGAGATCTAGAGCCTGTCCCGGCCGCGCCGCCTGCCGCGGACGCCCTCGCTCCGCCTGCCCCGCTCCGAGCGGCGCAGCAGCACCCGGCAGGCCGCCGTCACCGAGACGAGGCCGAGTGCGGTCCCGGTGGCGCCGCCGAGGGAGCTGCCGTAGACGAGCAGGACCACCGGGACCAGCACGCAGCAGAAGACCGCCCAGCGGACGACGTCACCGGCCTGGTCCGCCCCGGCCCCGCCGGCCGCCGCCGCCCATGCCCCTGCCCCCGCGCCTGTCCCTGTCCCCGTTCCCGTACCCGTCCCCGGCCCGTTGCCCGGATCCGGGTCCGCGGGGGCGGCTGGGCCGAGGACGGGGGCCCGGCGGCGGCCGCGGGGCCCTCCGAGCGCGGTGGCGCGGGCGGCGGCGGGGGCGGTGGAGGTCTGGCCGGCGGCGGTCGATGGTGCGGGCACGGGCGGTCTCCCTGCGACGGTGGGCTGGACCTGTGGCAACGAGAAACGGAACGTTCCGGTCACTCTCGGCGACGTCCGTTTGGCCCCCGTACGGACACCTGTAGGGCACAACCGGCATTGCCAGATCCCGAGCCGCTCGTGCATGCTCCCTGGAACGCCGCGCGCGAGCGGGGCGCACGCCGGGGAGTGGCACGGCGGGCTCTGGGCAGGAGAGGAGTGTCGCCGTACCCTTGGGGGTATGGGCTTGGGAAGATGATTCCCGGACACAGCTCCGCCGCCACCCGTTGTTCCGTCCCCGCCGTTTCCCGCCCCTTCCCACGAGGACCCTCTTCGCCGAGACACCGATGGCCGGTCACGAATTCCCCGAACCCGCGGACCGCAAGCGCGTCGCCGATTCCACGGTCGACCCCCTCGCGGTAGAACAGCCACGTCACGCCTGCGACCCGGCCTTCCGGCATGGGGTCGTCGTCGGCTTCGACGGCTCCACGTCCAGTGAGCGCGCCCTCGCGTACGCCATCGGCATGGCCAGGCGTTCCGGCTCGGGCCTGATCATCGTGCACGTGGCCAACAGGCTGCCCACCACGGTGTGGGCGGGCTGCGAGCCCCCCGTCTTCGTCGACGTGCCCGACCACCGCACCGAGGTCCTCGGCCTGGAACTGGCCTGCGCCGAGCACCTCTCCGAGGTGCCCTGGATCCTCGTCGAGCGCGGCGGCGACATCTGCCACGAGCTGGAGGAGGTCGGCCGGGAGTACTCGGCCGACGCGATCGTGGTCGGTTCCACGCACGGCATCGTCGGCCGGATCTTCGGCTCGGTGGCCGGCCGCCTCGCGCGCCGCGCGCAGCGGCCCGTGATCGTCATCCCGTAACCGTACGAGACTCCCCACGGCGACCCCTTCCGTCCCGCACGTCCCGTACGACCCGTCAGGTCACTTCCTCAACTGGCGTCATCCCGCCATAATTTCGGCCTTCCCCAGGTGAATTGTGCGCTTGTGAAGGGTACATAAGGGTCACCGGAACACAGCAGCTCACGCAGTACATCTGCGCACTTGAAGGGAGCCCGCCGTGAACAACGAAGTCGCCGCGGGAAACACCACTTCCACTCTCGGCCACCTCGCACTCGGACTGACCCTGCTGGCCTTCGGCCTGGGCGGCACCGGTGTCATCGACAACGTCGCGGCAGCGGATGCCGCGGGCCTCGCCACCTGGGTCGGCGGGGTGACGCTCTTCCTCGTCGGTCTGCTCGCCCTGCGCGCGGGCGACAAGGGTGAGGGCACGGCGTTCGCGGCGCTCGGCGCCTTCTGGTTCACCTGGGGCACCGCGGCCGGCGGCGGGGCGTCCGCCGACGCCGTGGGCGTCTTCCTGCTCCTGTGGGCGCTGCTCGCGCTCACGCTGACGCTGGCCGCCTCGGGCAGCGGACTGTTCGGACAGGGCGTGTACGGGCTGTTGTTCGTCGCGCTCCTGCTGCTCGGCATCGGGGCGCTCGCCGACAACGGCGGGCTCGCGAAGGCGGGCGGCTGGGTGGCGGCCGTCGCCGGTCTGGTCGCCTGGTACGGCGCCACGGCGGCGGTGGCCGGCTGGCCGACCGCGCTCGGCAGGGCGAACCGCAGCGCGGCGGCGGCGAGCTGAGCGCGGGCGCCGACCGTACGGGCTGACCGTGCGGGCCGACCGTACGAGCTGACCGTACGAGCGGAAAAGGAAAGCGGTCCCCCGTGCACCTGGGATGCACGGGGGACCGCTTCGTGTCCGGTCGAACCTCCGGGGGACAGGCCCGGCGGCGCGGCTCGGGGGGACAGGCCCCGAGGTCGCTGCTACTCGACCGTGACGGACTTGGCCAGGTTGCGCGGCTTGTCGATGTCGCGGCCCATGGCGAGCGCCGTGTGGTAGGCGAGGAGCTGGAGCGGGATGCCCATCAGGATCGGGTCCAGCTCGTCCTCGTTCTTCGGCACGACGATGGTGTGGTCGGCCTTCGCCTGCTCCTGGTGAGCGACCGCGAGGATGCGGCCGCTGCGGGCCTTGATCTCCTCCAGGGCGGCGCGGTTCTTCTCGAGCAGGTCGTCGTCGGGGACGATCGCGACCGTCGGCAGGGCGGGCTCGATGAGGGCGAGCGGGCCGTGCTTCAGCTCGGAGGCCGGGTACGCCTCGGCGTGGATGTAGGAGATCTCCTTCAGCTTGAGGGAGGCCTCCAGGGCGACGGGGTAGCCACGGACGCGGCCGATGAACATCATCGACTGGGCGCCGGCGTACTCCGCGGCGATCTTCTTGATCTCGTCCTCGGTCTCCAGGATCTCCTGGATCTGCGCGGGCAGCTTGCGCAGGCCCTCGATGATCCGCTTGCCGTCGGTGACGGACAGGTCGCGGATGCGGCCCAGGTGCAGGGCGAGCAGCGCGAAGGCGGTGACCGTGTTGGTGAAGCACTTGGTGGAGACGACGCAGACCTCGGGGCCGGCGTGCACGTACACGCCGCCGTCGGCCTCGCGGGCGATGGCGGAGCCGACCACGTTGACCACGCCGAGGACGCGGGCGCCCTTGCGCTTCAGCTCCTGGACGGCGGCGAGCACGTCGTAGGTCTCACCGGACTGGGAGACGGCGATGTAGAGGGTGTCGGGGTCCACGACCGGGTTGCGGTAGCGGAACTCCGAGGCCGGCTCGGCGTCGGCGGGGATGCGGGCCATGGACTCGATGAGCCCGGCGCCGATGAGGCCGGCGTGGTACGAGGTGCCGCAGCCGAGGATCTTGATCCGGCGGATGGTGCGGGCCTCGCGCGGGTCCAGGTTCAGGCCGCCGAGGTGCACGGTGGAGAAGCGGTCGTCGATCCGGCCGCGCAGCACGCGGTCGACCGCGTCGGGCTGCTCGGAGATCTCCTTGTGCATGAACGTGTCGTGACCGCCCATGTCGTACGAGGCGGCCTCCCACTCCACGGTCTCCGGGGTGGCGGTGGTGGACGCGCCCGAGGTCGTGTACGTGCGGAAGTCGTCGGCCTTGAGGGTGGCCATCTCGCCGTCGTCGAGGGTGACGACCTGGCGGGTGTGGGCGATCAGGGCGGCGACGTCGGAGGCGACGAGCATCTCCTTCTCGCCGATGCCGAGGATGACCGGGGAGCCGTTGCGGGCCACGACGATGCGGTCGTTGAAGTCGGCGTGCATCACGGCGATGCCGTAGGTGCCCTCGATGACCTTGAGCGCCTCGCGGACCTTCTCCTCGAGGGTGGTGGCCTGGGAGCGGGCGATGAGGTGGGTGATGACCTCGGTGTCCGTCTCGGAGGCGAAGACGACGCCGTCGGCCTCCAGCTTGGCGCGGAGCTCCTGGGCGTTGTCGACGATGCCGTTGTGGACGACCGCGACCTTGTTCTCGGGGTCCAGGTGCGGGTGCGAGTTGATGTCGCTCGGCGCGCCGTGGGTGGCCCAGCGGGTGTGGGCGATGCCGGTGGTACCGGTGAAGCGCTTGGGGACACGGGCCTCCAGGTCACGGACGCGACCCTTGGCCTTCACCATCTTGAGGCCGGAGGCCTTCGGGCTGGTGACGACCATGCCGGCCGAGTCGTATCCCCGGTACTCCAGACGCGCCAGGCCCTCAAGGAGCAGCGGGGCGACGTCGCGCTTTCCGATGTAACCGACAATTCCGCACATAAAGGTGAAACCCCTCCAGGTTGGTGAGCGTGCTCGCCGTGCTCGTTCGCGATCCGGTCGTGCCGGCCGTGTCAGCCGTAGACGATGCGGCGCAGCTGCCGGAGCGAGAGCTCCGGTGGCGCCACGGCCCGGTGTGGCAGTTCCGCCGAGATCCGTTCGAAGATCTCGGTGTTCACCGCCCCGCCGGACTGCAGTTCGCGGTGGCGGCGGCGGACGAACTCCTCGGTCGTCTCGTCGAAGTACGCCAGCACATCGAGTACCACCCGGGCGGCCTCACCGCGCTGGAGCGCGGTGCTGCGGACCAGATGGTCGATGAGGTCGTCGTGCGACGGGCGGCGTTCGAGCACCCGTGAATACTGAGGGGTACCCATCGGCTTTCGCAAGAATCCTGCCCGATATCGGGCAGGTGGTCCATGATCCCCCCTCGTTTCGGGGAGATTGGTCCAGACCTTGCCCGATGGGAGTCCCGGCGGTACGCATGGGGACGGTTCGGATATAAAACTCGACAGACGTGTCCAACGCCCGAAGGGGACCAGCCTGTGACACCGCGCCGAAGCATTCCGCGCCTGATCGGATCCCTGCTCCTGGTCGCCGCCGCCGGTGTCGGCTGCGGCGAAGCCACCGCCGACGGCGGGACGGACGGCAAGAGCGGCGGTTCCGCCGTCGAGCCGGAGGTCCGCCCGCTCGGCCGCATCGTGCCCGTACCCGCCTCCGTCACCCCCGAGGGCGAGCCCTACGCCCTCACCCGGACCACCCGCATCGGCGTGGACGGCGCGAACCGCGAGACCCGGGAGCTCGGCCGCTACCTCGCCGGACTGCTCCGCCCCGCCACCGGTTTCCCGCTGCCCGTCGTCGACGAGCACGCCGCCCGCGGCGGCATCCGGCTCCGCCTCAGCCCCGGCGACACCGCCCTCGGCGCCGAGGGCTACCGGCTCCGCTCGGCACCCGACGGCGTCACCCTCACCGCCCGTGAACCCGCCGGGCTCTTCCGGGGCGTCCAGACCCTGCGCCAGCAGCTGCCCTCCGCCGTCGAGCGCAAGAGCGTCCAGAACGGGCCCTGGAAGATCGCCGGCGGCACCATCACCGACACCCCCCGGTACGCCTACCGGGGCGCCATGCTCGACGTATCCCGGCACTTCTTCACCGTCGCCGAGGTGAAGCGGTACATCGACCAGCTCGCGCTCTACAAGGTCAACACCCTCCATCTGCACCTCTCCGACGACCAGGGCTGGCGCATCGCCGTCGACTCCTGGCCCCGGCTCACCACCCACGGCGGCTCCACCGAGGTCGGCGGCGGCCCCGGCGGCTTCTACACCAAGGCGCAGTACCAGGAGATCGTCCGGTACGCCGCCTCCCGCTACCAGGAGGTGATCCCCGAGATCGACCTCCCCGGCCACACCAACGCCGCCCTCGCCTCCTACGCCGAGCTCAACTGCGACGGCGTCGCCCCCGAGCTCTACACCGGCGTCAAGGTCGGCTTCAGCTCCCTGTGCGTGCCGAAGCCCGTCACGTACGACTTCGTCGACGACGTGATCCGCGAGATCGCCGCGCTCACCCCCGGCCGGTACATCCACATCGGCGGTGACGAGGCGCACTCGACCAGCCACGCGGACTACGTGACCTTCATGGACAAGGTGCAGCCGGTCGTCGCGAAGTACGGCAAGAAGGTCGTCGGCTGGCACCAGCTGACCGGTACGACCCCGGCGGACGGCGCCCTCGTCCAGTACTGGGGCCTCGACCGCACCCCCACGGAGGAGAAGGAACGGGTCGCGGCCGCCGCACGGAAGGGCACCGGTCTGATCCTCTCCCCGGCCGACCGCACGTACCTCGACATGAAGTACACGAAGGACACCAAGCTCGGCCTCGCCTGGGCGGGCTACGTGGAGGTCCGCAAGTCCTACGACTGGAACCCGGCCACCTACCTCGCCGGCGCCCCGGAGGACACCGTCCGGGGCATCGAGGCCCCGCTGTGGACGGAGACCCTGGCCACCACGGACGACCTGGACGTCATGGCCTTCCCGCGCCTGCCGGGCCTGGCGGAACTGGGCTGGTCACCGGCGGCGACCCACGACTGGGACACGTACAAGGTCCGCCTCGCGGAACAGGCCCCGCGCTTCGACGCCCTGGGCATCGGCTACTACCGCTCGCCGGAGGTGCCCTGGCCCGCGGAGTAGCGGATCAATGGACCTGGGGCGCGGCCGCGACGACGAAGGCGTTGAGGGCGCGCTGCAGGTCCTGCTCACGGTCGGCCAGTTCGGCTCCGTCGGACGCCGTGCGCAGGGGAGCGACGGCGTCGAAGGCCGAGACGGCGAGCGCCACGAGCGTGGCGTCCTCGGCGAGGAGCCGGACTCGGAACTGTGCGTCCTCCGCCGCGGCGCCCAGCCGGTCGCACTCGGCGAAAGCCTGCCGCGCCTCGGGCCCGTCGGGAGCCTCCCGCAGCCGGAACCAGAGGGCGACGGTGGCCTGCTTGAGCGCCGTGACGGCTCCGGCGTAGGCGGCGTACGTCACCAGCCGCTCCTGGCGCAGCTGCTGGGAACGGCTGAAGGCCTCCGCCCGCGCGCTCGTACGGCGTTGCACGGCGAAGGTCATGACGGAACCCGCCAGGGTTCCCGCGACGGCGACCAGACTGGCCAGCACGGCCTCCATGCCCGCCTCCCACCACACGGGCGCGCGTCCGCACAGCCCGTTCGGTGTTCCGCCGGTGGGTCAGAAGGCGCCGTTGAGGCCCCACCACTCGCCGTCGGTCCGGTCGCCGGCCGCGAAGCCGCCGGTGCCGAGGCCGCGGTAGCCGACCAGCCATCCCGGGTGTCCCCGGAAGCCGTCGATGACGTAATCGCCGTTGGTGACGGTCGAGAGATCGGGGCGGCCGTCGCCGGTGGTGTCACCGACCGCGAGGAAGGTGTCCATCGCGTTCCAGCCGCCGGAGCCGATCAGCTTGCGGGCGCCGACGCCACCGGAGGTGGTGCCGGGGTAGAACCAGAGCAATGTGATCCCCTTTCGCCGGGTGAGACTCACTGGCGGGCGAATGGTTGTACGGGCGGGGCCAGTGGCCTCCGAGGCCGGGGAGGCACGTGCCGTCCATCGTGCGGCCGGCGACCTCGGCGGTGGTCCGGTTCTGCTCGTCGATCAGGGCGTTGACGCAGACCTTGCCCTCGCCGCCGCCGAGCTCGATGTAGGGGCCGCGTTCCCGGTACTCGATCCTGTGCGCCTCCAGGCCGAGGGCGGCGGCCGCCGCCCGGACCTCCGCCTCACCGGCCGACGTGCCCGCGAGACCCCGCAGGGCCCGGGCGAGGGCCTCCGCCTCGCCCTGCGCCCCGGCACGCTGCTCCTCGGTGATCGCCATCTGGCGCCGGTAGCCGTGGTTCTCCGCGTACTTCTGGGCGGGATCCTGCGAGATGCACGGCGTCTGCGTTTCGAGCGGCGGCTCGTTGGGCGCCGGGCAGTACCGCATGCCCTCGCGGGAGGCCGTGGCGCGCGGGACCGAGCCGTAGCCCGGCCTCGGCTGTTCAGACGGCGCCGGGTCGGCCGTCCTTGACGCCGGCCACGAAGGTGGTGAAGGCGGTGGCGGGGAGGTCGAGGACGGGGCCGGCGGGGCGCTTGGAGTCACGGACGGGGACGAACCGGCCGCGAGCAACACCGCGTGCGACGGCGCCGACCGGGGCATCGGCGGCCTGCTGGAGGGCTCCCAGGTCAAGCCCCATGGTGGGACCGGACTCCCCTGGTACGCCCACCCCGACGAGCGGGGCCGTGACCTCCAGGCCGCGCACGTGACGGACGAGGTCAAGCAGGTCCTCAACCGCCGAGGCGCCCGACGGCGACGTGACGCGAGCCCCGGCGGAGGACCGTACTCCGCCGGGGCTCACGCCGATATCAGGATTCGTGCCGCTTCGACGGGTCCGGGCTCAGACCTTCGGTGAGATGCCGAGGTTCACACCGTTGGCGTTCCCTACCGAGTCCACCGCGCCGCTCTGGGAGAGAGTTTTCCCGAAGCACACCGACCACGAGTTCGCCCCGACCCCGGAGGACGAACACAGCCAGGCGCCCAGCTTGCCGGACGAGCTGTACAGGTCCATCGCCGCCTGGACGGAGTAGAGGCTGGACCGGTTGTTGCGGACGATCACCGCCGCCTGTACGGAGCCCCCTCCCTGCGACCTGATCGCGCAGACCTGCGCGCCCACGTTGGTGGCGATCGTCTTGGTGCCGGCGCAGTGCCACGTACTGGAGCTGGAGGTGATCGGGTTCGTGTTGCCGTAGGCGCGCCAGCTGCCGCTGTCGGCGGCCGCGGCGGGGCCGGCGGTCGACAGACTCAGCCCGAGAGCAGCGGTGATGATGGCTATCGATCCTGCGGCCATCCGTGCAACTCGCATGTGATTGCCTTCCGGTTCTTTTCTGGAGACCCTCGCAGTCACCAGGCGGCCTGAGCATCCCTCGGCGCGGGCAGAGCCGGCCAGGGTGTTCATCCGTGCCTGAAAAGCCCAGGCCGCCAAGGAGGAATCAGCTGCTCCGGAGCGGGATCAGGTCGTCGGGGTGTTGGCGCGCAGAAGGGCGGCTCCGAGTGGTGTGAGCGTGTGCAGCACCGATGTGGCGTTGCGGTGGGTGGTGAGGAGGCCGGTGCGGCGCAGGGCGGCGGCGTGCTGGCTCGCGGACGACGCGGAGACCCCTGCCGCACGGGCGAGTTCGCCCGTGGTGGCGCCCGACGTGACGGCACGTAGGACACAGGCCCGGGTGCGGCCGAGCAGAGCGGCCAGGGGCGCTCCGGAGCCGAGGCCCTCCGGAAGCGCGGAGGGGCGGGGCTCCTGGCTGAGCGGGTAGAGCAGCACGGGATCGAGTGTCGTGCTGTGGAAGGTCACCGGGGTTCCCCAGCAGAAGTAGGACGGGATCAGGAGGAGCCCCCGGCCGCCGAGGTGCAGGTCACGCTCCTTGGGATAGTTCGCCGACAGGACCGGCCGGCGCCATCGCAGTGCCGGCCCCAGGCTCTGCAGGATGCCTTCGGCTCCGCTGCTGAGGACGGCGCGGGCCTGTGTGGCGCGTTCGGCGTCGAGGCGCGCCTGCATGCGGTCGTCGTAGGGAGCGATGGCGATGTCGTGGTAGGTGCGCAGGGCCCGGACCAGCTCTTCGCGGAAGTCCGGCTCGGCGAGACGGGGAGCCCAGTCGGGAGCGCCACTGGTCCGGTCGAGGAGGCTCACCTCGTGCAGCACCCGGCGCGTGGGGGTGCTCAGGACGGCTTCGAGTCCCGATTCGAGTCCCTCGGCGGCTTCGACAGGAGTGAGGAAGTCGGGGAAGTAGGCGGCACGCGGGACCAGGGGTAAGAGGAACGTGCTCAAGGTGCGACCGAACCCCTTGGCGTGCAGCCGGGTACGGGTGGTGCGGAACCAGTCGGCGTGGGCCCAGCGCCCCTGCCTGGTCTGGAAGCGGTGCAGGCTCATGCAGATCTCCCACAACGGATCGGGCGCGGTGCCCATCCGTGTGCGCGTCAGGTCGGCGTCGGTGAAGTGGATGCGGAGCATTCAGTTCCCCCTTATGGCCTGGGCTTTTCAGGCAGAGTCACAAGCTCTGGTTCACCATGCTCGCGTCAGGGACCCTCGGGTTCAACGCGGCGCGAGGAGCGCCGACGTGCCTGTCCGTGCACTCCCACGAAGGGAACCACCGTGGCTCTACGGTCCGTCATCACAGCCTTCGCGACAACAGCCCTCCTGGGCGCCGCCCTCGCGGTCACCCCGACCGCGCAGGCGGCTCAGGAAGCGCCCGCGGCCCCCGCGCCGGCGCAGGCCGTCGCGGTGTCCCTGGGCGCGGGTGAGGCCATCGGCTTCAGCGTGCCGCCCGGCGAGGTCGGCACCCAGGCGTACTCCGACTGCACGAGCGGCTACATCTGCTTCTTCTCCGGCACGAGCGGCTCGGGCTCGAAGTGCCAGTGGAGCTCGTCCCTCGTCCCGCGGGCGCGCGAGCAGTGCTCGTGGATGAACAACGGCTCGCCCGCCAAGTCCGTCTACAACCGCACGAGTTACCGCTACCACTACTACAAGGCCTTCGACTACAAGGACCGCATCGGCAGCACGCTCTCGGGAGGCCAGGGCAACCTCGCCGGCACGTACAACATCGGCTCCCTGTGCCGCCACAACGCGAGCGGCTGCCCCGAGTAGACCGGAGCGGCCGGGGCATGGACTCCGCGGCCAGGAGCCGGACTTGGAACCCGCGGCCCCGTACCCGCACAGTCCGCGCATGGTAGGGCCCCTGAGGAAGAGATGCGAGCCCCGGCGGAGGACCGTACTCCGGCGGGGCTCGCATCGGTCTCTGGGGAAGGTCAGGCGAACCGCGCGATCGGGTTCACCAGGTCGCCGACCAGCTGGAGGGCCGCCGACGGGTCCGCGAGGTCGACCATCTGCTTGTTGTTGCGGAGCTGGAGGCGGTTCAGGGCCGACAGGGCGAAGGTCTCCGCGAACATGTCGTACTGGGCGAACCGGTCCGCCAGTTCCGGCTTCGACTGCTCGTAGCCGCGCACGCACTCCGCCACCGTCCGCCAGAAGTCGTCCTCCGTGAGGACTCCCTCCGTCGCCAGCGTCGCCGACAGGAAGCGGAAGAAGCAGTCGAAGACGTCCGTGAAGACCGAGAGGAGCTTCATGTCCTCCGGGATCTCGGCGCGGACCCGCTCCACCGCCGGCGGCAGGACCGCCGTCGGGTCCATGACGACGATCTCCTCGGCGATGTCCTTGAAGATCGCCCGCGCGACCGCGCCGCGCTCGTCCAGGACCAGGATCACGTTCTCGCCGTGCGGCATGAACGCCAGGTCGTACGCGTAGAAGCTGTGCAGCACCGGGAGGAGGTACGCGTCCAGGTACCGGCGGAGCCACGCCGTCGGCTCCAGGCCCGACTCCTTGATCAGCGCGCCCGCGAAGGACGCGCCCGCGTGGTCCACGTGGACGAGGGACGCCATCGTCGCCAGGCGCTCGCCCTCGGCGAGGGCCGGGACCGGCGACTCGCGCCAGAGCGCCGCCAGCATCTTGCGGTACGGCGAGTAGCGGTCGGTCGCGGCCTCGTACTCCAGGTGCCGGTAGCCGATCGCCGCGCGCTCCCGGATGATCGAGAAGCCGGCGTCCGTGAAGACCTCGTCCGAGGCGATCAGGCCGTGCAGCCAGTCGTTGATCGCCGGAGTCGCCTCCATGTACGCGGCCGAAAGGCCCCGCATGAAGCCCATGTTGAGGACCGAGATCGCCGTCTTGACGTAGTGCTTCGCCGGATCCGAGGTGTTGAAGAACGTACGGATCGACTGCTGCGCCAGATACGCGTCGTCGCCCTCGCCCAGGTACACCAGGCGCTGCTGCGCGACCTCGGCCGCGAAGGTGACGGACAGCTTGTTCCACCACTGCCAGGGGTGGACCGGCATGAGGAGGTAGTCGGCCAGGTCGAGGCCGCGGGCCGCCAGGGTCGTCGCGAAGCCGTCCACCGCCGCGTCGCCCAGCTCCGCGCGGACGAAGGTCTCGTAGTCGATGCCCGCGCCGGCCGTGAACGTGGTGCGGTCGCGCCGCGCCGCCAGCCAGATCAGGTGGATCTCGCTCGCCGCCTCGGGGGCGTACGCGCGGAACTCGTCGACACCGAAGCCGAGCCGGCCGTTGTTGGCGACGAAGCAGGGGTGACCCTCGGTCATCCCCGTCTCGATCGCCTGGAAGCCCGCGTGGGTGAGTTCGGAGGAGCTGATCGGCTCCTTCGTCGCCTTGTACGCCGTGCCCGCGAGCGTGGAGGAGATCTCCTCCAGGTAGACCGGCAGGACCTCGTCGCTCAGGCCGAGGGAGCCGCGCAGCTCGGTGATGAACTGGAGCGCGTCCAGCGGGAGCTGCTCGTCGCCGCGGTGGCGGCTGATCGACTCGGCGTAGACCTGCCAGTGGTCGAGGGCGTACCGGTCCGCGGTGAAGCGGTACTCGGTGGCGCCGTCGTCCGACAGGACCGCGTAGCGGCTCTCGCCCAGCTCGCGCGGGTCGAGGAGACGCTCGTGGGCGAACTCGGCGAGACCCTTGCGGATCAGGGCGCGGTTGGCGTCGGCCCACAGCTCGGGGGTGAGGTGCGCGACGGACTCGGCGCCCCGGACGACGGTGCTCATACGGCGGCTCCCACGGCGGCCTCGAACTGCTCCCGGGTGCAGAAGCTAAGGAGCGCCTTCTTCTCCGGCTTCTGGATCTCCCGCTCCGGCACGAAGCCGACGGCCTCGTTGAGCGCGTGGACGGCCTTGTTGGACACGTCCGGCTCGACGACCACGCGCGCGGTCGCCGGGTCGGCGAACAGCTCCGTCATCACGGCGGTGATCACCTTGCGGGTGAAGCCGTGCACGGGGGTGTCGGTGGGCGCGACGAGGAAGTGCATGCCGACGTCACCCGGCTGCGGCTCGTAGAGCCCGACCAGTTCCAGGTGGGCGGGGTCGTAGCGCTCCATGAGGATCGCGGGCGTTCCGTCGACCAGGCCGATGAACGCCTCGTGGTGCGGGTGCGCGGCGAACGCCGTGTACTCGCGCACGACGTCCTCCAGGGTCGCGTCCTGCATCATCCAGAAGGCGGCCTTGGGGTGGGTGACCCAGGCGTGGAGCAGCTCCGCGTCCTTGAGGGGATCGAGCGGGCGGAAGCGGACGGTCATGCGGCGAACTCCTGGAAAGCGATGGTCTTCTCGACGGGGTAGTACTCGTAGCCCAGCATCGCCCCGATGATGTACGCGTTGCGGTACGCCCCCATGCCGAGGTCGGGCGAGGTGATCGAGTGGGTGTGCACGGAGGCGTTCTGCAGGAACACCCCGCGGCCCGTCGTGTCGATCGCGTAGTTGCGGGCCACGTCGAAGCGGCCCTGGCCGTCCCAGTTGAGGCGGTCGCGGACCGGCTCCAGGAAGGCGGGGACGGCGTACTTGTACCCGGTGGCGAGGATCAGGCCCTCGGTGTCCAGGGTGAAGTCCTTCTCCTGCTCCTCCTGGCGGAAGCCGAGGGTGTACGTGCCGCTGGTGTCGTCGTACGCGGCGGCGTGCAGCGCGGAGTTGGTGAGGAGCCGGGTGGGCACGGGGCCGTTCAGGTTCTTCCGGTAGAGCAGGTCGAAGATGGCGTCGATCAGCTCGCCGTCGATGCCCTTGAAGAGGCCCTTCTGCTGGGTCTCCAGGCGGTAGCGGGTCTGCTCGGGGAGGGCATGGAAGTAGTCCACGTACTCCGGGGAGGTCATCTCCAGGGTGAGCTTGGTGTATTCGAGGGGGAAGAAGCGGGGGGAGCGGGTCACCCAGTTCAGCTGGTAGCCGTGGACGTCGATCTCGCTGAGGAGGTCGTAGTAGATCTCGGCGGCGCTCTGGCCGCTGCCGACCAGGGTGATCGACTTCTTCTTCTGGAGCTCCTCCTTGTTCGGGAGGTAGCGCGAGTTGTGGATGAGGTCGCCGCCGAGGCCCTGGCAGGTCTCGGGGACGTACGCCGGGGTGCCGGTGCCGAGGACCAGACGACGCGAGCGGAACGTTTCTCCGGCCTCGGTGGTCACCACGTACACCTCGGCGGTCTCGTCGAACGTCACGGTCGCGACGGTCGTCGAGAAGCGGACGGAGGAGAGGCGCCCGGCGGCCCAGCGGCAGTAGTCGTTGTACTCGGTCCGCAGCGGGTAGAAGTTCTCGCGGATGTAGAACGAGTACAGCCGGCCCTTGTCCTTCAGGTAGTTCAGGAAGGAGTACCGCGAGGTCGGGTCGGCCATCGTGACCAGGTCCGACATGAACGGGGTCTGGAGGTGGGCGCCTTCGAGGAACATCCCCGAGTGCCATTCGAAGTCGGGCTTCGACTCCAGGAAGAGGCCGTTCAGCTCCTGGATCGGCTCGGTCAGGCAGGCGAGTCCGAGGTTGAACGGACCGAGTCCGATGCCGATGAAGTCGTGGATCTCGGTCGTCTCAGGCGTGGACAAGGGTCTCTCCCAGGTACTGCTCGGCGTAGCCGGCGATCAGATCGAGGACGGCGGCGATGTCGGCCGCGGTGGTCTCGGGGTTGAGCAGGGTGAACTTGAGGTACTGGCGGCCGTCGACCTTGGTGCCGGCGACGACGGCCTCGCCGGAGGCGAACAGGGCCTTGCGGGCGTGCAGGTTGGCCCGGTCGATGTCCTCGGGGGACGTGACGTTCTCCGGGATGTAGCGGTAGACGAGGGTGGAGATCTGCGGCTCGACCACGACGTCGTAGCGCGGGTCGGCGGCGAGCAGCGCGAAGCCCTCGGCGGCCAGGTCGCAGACCTCGTCGAAGAGCTGCCCGACCCCGTCGGCGCCCATCACGCGCAGCGTCATCCACAGCTTGAGCGCGTCGAAGCGGCGGGTGGTCTGGAGGGACTTGTCGACCTGGTTGGGGATGCGCTCGGCGACCGTGCGAGCCGGGTTCAGGTAATCCGCGTGGTACGTCGCGTGGCGCAGGGTCCCGCCGTCGCGGACCAGGATGGCGGAGGAACTCACCGGCTGGAAGAAGGACTTGTGGAAGTCGACGGTGACCGAGTCGGCCCGCTCGATGCCGTCCAGGAGGTGGCGGCGGGTGGGGGAGGCGAGCAGTCCGCAGCCGTAGGCGGCGTCCACGTGCATCCAGGCGCCGTACTCGTCGGCCAGGGCGGCGATCTCGGGCAGCGGGTCGATGGAGCCGAAGTCGGTGGTGCCGGCGGTGGCGACGATCGCCATCGGGACGAGGCCCTCGGCGCGGCAGGCCGCCAGCTCGGCGGCGAGGACGACGGACTGCATCCGCTTGTTCCGGTCGACCGGTATGGAGACGACGGCGTCCTGGCCGAGGCCGAGGAGGGTGGCCGACTTCTGGACGCTGAAGTGGCTGCACTCGGAGGAGAAGATCCGGAGCCTCGACAGGTCGGTGGTCTTCGCCTCCTCGCGGGCGAGGAGCAGCGCCTGGAGGTTGGACTGCGTACCGCCGCTGGTGAACACGCCGTCGGCGGCCGGGCCGAGGCCGATGCGGCCGCAGGTCCAGTCGACGATCTTGCGCTCGATCAGGGTGCCGCCGGCGCTCTGGTCCCAGGTGTCCAGCGAGGAGTTGACCGCCGAGAGGACGGCCTCGCCGAGGACGGCGGGGATGACCACCGGGCAGTTGAGGTGGCCCAGGTAGCGGGGGTGGTGGAAGTAGACGGCGTCGCGGAGGTAGACGCTCTCCAGCTCGTCGAGCGCGGCGGAGGAGTCGCCGAGCGGCCGGTCGAGGTCGACGGCGTCGATGACGGGGGCGAGCTCGGCGGGGGTCACTCCGGTGAACGGACGTCGCGTCGCGGCGAGTTTGTCCGCCACCCGCTCGACTCCTTCGGTGACGGAGCGGCGGTAGCTCTCCGCCGTGGCGTCATTGAGCAGGTGCGAGCGCATGTGGGGGGCCTCCGGACAGCAGAGAGGGGTGAGGGGGCGGCGACGCTTCGTTAGGTTAGCCTAACCTAACGAAGCATCGCAACGTCCCCTCGCCCCTCTCAGGTCACACTCGGGGGACGGGAGTTGAGGCGCGAACGCCTACGCGTCTTCCTGCGTCTCGTCCGGGACCTCGCGCAGCGCGTCCTCGGACAGACCCTTGCGCCAGTAGCCGACGAACGTCACCCGGCGCCGGTCGATTTCACGGTCCCGGACGAAGTGCCGACGCAGCGCCTTCACCGCGCCCGACTCGCCCGCGATCCAGACGTACGGGGCCTCCCCGGGCAGCTCGACGCCGCGCACCGCCTCCACGGCGGACGGCGCCCCCTCTTCGCGTACGAGCCAGGTGACGGTCGCGTCCGCCCGCGTCGCGAGCTCCGTACGGTCGCCGGAGTACGGCACCTCCAGGAACACCTGGGCGCGGGTCTCGGCCGGCAGCCACTCCAGGATCGCCGAGGCGGCCGGCAGGGCCGTCTCGTCCGCCCAGATCAGGACCGAGTCGGCGTCCTCGGGCAGCTGGAAGCGGACGCCGGTGTTCTCGGCGACCGCCGGGCCGAGGACGACCACGCGGTCACCCGGGGTGGCGCGCGAGGCCCAACGGCAGGCGGGGCCGCCGTCCTCGTGGATCGCGAAGTCGATGTCGACGGCGTTCTCGCCGTGCTCCGGCTCGGTGCGCTGCTCGCGGACGGTGTACGAACGCATCACGGCCCGCTCGTCGTCGGGCATCGCGCGCCAGGCGCCGAGGATCGCGTACATGTCCGGGTTGTCGAGCGGCGGCAGGACCGGCGCGTCCTGGCCGGGGTGCGGCAGGAAGAGGGAGAGTGACTGGTCGCGGCCGCCGGCGGCGAAGTTCTTCAGCTCGTCGCCGGTGAAGGTGACGCGGACCAGGGACGGGCCGAGCCGCCGGGTCCGGTCCACCTGGAGGCGGAAGAACTGGAAGGGGGCGGTCTCGGGGTTCGTCATGAAAACATAGGTTAGCCTAACCTCATAAATCCTGGTACGGGGGGAGGGCCCGCCACCCCCTCGGGATGACGGGCCCTCCCTGCCGAACGGGCCGGGTCGGCCGGGTCAGGCCTGGAGGCCCAACTCCCGGGCGATCAGCATCCGCTGGACCTCGCTCGTGCCCTCGCCGATCTCCAGGATCTTCGAGTCGCGCCACATCCGGGCCACCGGGTACTCGTTCATGAAGCCGTAGCCGCCGTGGATCTGGGTCGCCTCACGGGCGTTGTCCACGGCCACCGTCGAGGAGTACAGCTTCGCGATCGCCGCCTCCTTCTTGAACGGCTCGCCGAGGACCAGCCGCGAGGCCGCGTCCCGCCAGCCGATCCGGGCCATGTGCGCCCGCATCTCCATGTCGGCGATCTTGAACTGGATGGCCTGGTTGTCGCCGATCGGCCGGCCGAAGGCGTGACGTTCCTTCGCGTACTTCACCGACTCGTCGACACAGCCCTGCGCCAGACCCGTCGCAAGGGCGGCGATCGCGACCCGGCCCTCGTCCAGGATCCGCAGGAACTGCGCGTACCCGCGGCCCTCCTCGCCGAGCAGGTTCCCCACCGGGACCCGGACGTCGTCGAAGGACAGCTCACGGGTGTCCGAGGCGTTCCAGCCGACCTTCGAGTACGGGGCGGCGACGGTGAAGCCGGGGGTGCCGGAGGGGACGATGATCGAGGAGATCAGCGGTCGGCCGTCGGGCTTGCGGCCGGTGACCGCCGTGACCGTCACCAGACCCGTGATGTCCGTACCGGAGTTGGTGATGAAGCACTTCGAACCGTTGATGACCCACTCGTCGCCGTCGCGCACGGCGGTGGTGCGGGTGCCGCCCGCGTCACTGCCCGCGCCGGGCTCGGTGAGACCGAAGGCGCCGAGCAGCTCGCCCGCGCAGAGCCTCGGCAGCCACTCGCGCTTCTGCTCGTCCGTACCGAAGAGGTACACGGGCATCGCGCCGAGCGAGACGCCCGCCTCCAGGGTGATCGCGACGGAGGAGTCGACCCGGGCCAGCTCCTCCAGGGCGATGCCGAGCGCCAGGTAGTCGCCGCCCATGCCGCCGTACTCCTCGGGGAACGGCAGCCCGAACAGGCCCATGCGGCCCATCTCGCGGACGATCTCGTACGGGAACTCGTGCCGCTCGTAGTAGTCGCCGATCTTCGGCGCCACGACGTCGTGCGCGAACGCCTCGACGGTACGGCGGAGTTCCTCGTGCTCTGCGGTGAGCCGGTGGTCGAGAGACATGGGGGACGTCACTCCTTGTGGGAGAGGGCGCGGACGGTACGGGAAGGGCTGGGGCGGCCCAGCTGGTCGGCCATCCACACGCTTGTGGCGGTGAGGGCGGCCAGATCGACCCCGGTCTCGATGCCGAGACCGTCGAGCATCCACACGAGATCCTCGGTGGCGAGATTGCCGGTCGCGCTCTTCGCGTACGGGCAGCCGCCGAGGCCGCCGGCGGAGGCGTCGACCGTCGTCACCCCGTGGCGCAGGGCGGCGAGGGTGTTGGAGAGGGCCTGGCCGTAGGTGTCGTGGAAGTGCACGGCGATACGGGAGGTGGGCACGCCGGCCTCGTCGAGCGCGGTCAGCAGGGCTTCGACATGCCCGGGGGTGGCGACCCCGATGGTGTCGCCGAGGCTCAGCTCGTCGCAGCCCATCTCGGCCAGGGCCTTGGTGACGCGGACGACCTGCTCGACGGGGACGGCGCCCTCCCAGGGGTCGCCGAAGCACATCGACAGATAGCCGCGGACCTTGAGCCCCGCCTCTATGGCACGGGTGACCGTCGGGGCGAAGAGGGCGAGGGCCTCGTCCACGGTCCGGTTGAGGTTGGCCTTCGCGAAGGACTCCGTGGCGGAGGCGAAGACGGCGATCTCACGGACGCCGAGGGCGAGGGCGCGGTCGAGACCGCGCTCGTTCGGCACGAGGACGGGGAGACGGACGGGGAGGTCGCGGACCAGCGGGAACAGCTCCTCCGCGTCGGCCAGCTGGGGCACCCACTTGGGGTGCACGAAGCTGGTCGCCTCGACGGTGGAGAGCCCGGCGGCGGCCAGCCGCCGGATGAACTCCGCCTTCACGCCGGTCGGGACGGCGCCCTTCTCGTTCTGCAGGCCGTCGCGCGCGCCGACCTCGTGGATCCGTACCCGGGCCGGCAGGGCGGGATCGGGCACCACCATGGGCAGTCCGGCGGCGGTCATGCGTCCTCCTCGTCGCGGGGCTTCACCACGGCCAGGATCTGGTCCATGGCGACGGTGGTGCCGGGTGTGACGTCCAGCTCGGTGACGGTGCCGGCGTGCGGGGCGGAGATGACGTGCTCCATCTTCATCGCCTCGACGACGAGCAGGCTCTGCCCGGCCTCGACCTCGTCCCCGACGGCCACCTTCACGACGGTGACCGTGCCGGGCATGGGCGCGGCGAGCGTGTCGGCGCCGCCGTGCCGGGCGCCGGAGAGCGCGGCCTCGACGGGGTCGTGGTCCATGACGTGCCAGGAGTCGCCTTCACGGCCGAGCCAGTCGCCTGCGCGGTGGAAGGTGTGGGTGACACCGTCGACGGTCACGTGCACGGTGGTGTCGGTGACCCGGGCGTCGTCGGCGGCCCGGCGAGTGACGGGTTCGAGGCCCGGTACGCGCAGCGAGAAGGCCGGGACCATCGGGGTGCCGCCCAGCCGGAAGCCGCTCGGCACCGAGAACGGGTCGGTCCAGCCGTCCCGGGGCGCCGGGGCCAGCTCCGCGAGGCGTACGGCGGCAGCCGCCGCGTACACCTCCTGCGGGACCCCGGCGTCGATCAGGTTCTCCGCCTCCCGTTCCACCAGACCCGTGTCCAGGTCGCCCGCCACCACGGCCTCGTGGGCGAGGAGCCTTCGGAGGAAGCCTGCGTTCGTGGGGACGCCCAGGGTCGTCAGGTCGGCGAGGGCCGCGCGGAGTTTACGGAGGGCCGTGGGGCGGTCCTCGGCGTGGACGATGACCTTCGAGAGCATCGGGTCGTAGAGGGAGGAGACCTCCGTGCCCTGCGAGAGGCCGGAGTCGGTGCGGACGCCGTTGCCCTGCGGCTCGTTCAGCGCCAGGACCGTACCGCCCGACGGGAGGAAGCCGCGGGAGGGGTCCTCGGCGCAGATGCGGGCCTCGATCGCCCAGCCGTCCAGCCGGATCTCGTCCTGCGTGAAGGGGAGCCGCTCGCCCGCCGCCACCCTCAGCTGCCACTCCACCAGGTCGATACCCGTGATCAGCTCCGTGACCGGGTGTTCGACCTGGAGGCGGGTGTTCATCTCCATGAAGTAGTACGAGGAGGGGTCGCCGCCCGGGACGATGAACTCGACCGTGCCCGCGCCCACATAGCCGCAGGACCGGGCCGCCTCGACCGCCGCCGCGCCCATCGACGCCCGGAGCTCCGGAGTCAGCAGGACGCTGGGTGCCTCTTCGATGATCTTCTGGTGGCGGCGCTGGAGCGAGCACTCGCGCTCGCCGAGGTGGATCACGTTGCCGTGGGCGTCCGCCAGGACCTGGATCTCGATGTGCCGGGGGCGGTCGATCCACCGCTCCACCAGCAGCGTGTCGTCGCCGAACGACGCGCGGGCCTCACGGCGCGCGGACGCGATCTCCTCGTCCAGGACTGCGAGGTCCCGGACGAGCCGCATCCCCTTGCCGCCACCGCCGGCGGACGGCTTGAGCAGAACGGGCGCCCCCAACTTCCGGGCCGCCTCGACCAGTTCGGGGTCGGCCGCGCCGGGCACGACGGGGACGCCCGCCGTCTTCACCGTTTCCTTCGCCCGGATCTTGTCGCCCATCAGCGAGATCGCGGAGGCCGGGGGGCCGATGAAGACCAGGCCCGCGTCCGCGCAGGCCTGCGCGAACCCGGCGTTCTCGGCCAGGAAGCCGTAGCCGGGGTGGACGGCCTGCGCGCCCGTCCGGGCGGCCGCGTCGAGCAGTGCCTCCACCGACAGGTACGACTCCGAGGCCGGCGGCGGACCGATGCGTACCGCCGTGTCCGCCTCCCGTACGTGCCGGGCGTCGGCGTCCGCGTCGCTGTACACCGCCACCGAACGTACACCCAGGGCCCGCAGCGTGCGGATGACACGGACCGCGATCTCGCCCCGGTTGGCCACAAGGACTGTGTCGAACATCTTCTGCGGTCCCCTCACATCCGGAAGACGCCGAACTGGGGGTCTCCCAGCGGCGCGTTGGCACAGGCGGTCAGCGCGAGTCCGAGGACCTGCCGGGTCTCCAGCGGGTCGATGACCCCGTCGTCCCACAGCCGCGCGGTCGCGTAGTAAGCGCTGCCCTGGGTCTCGTACTGCTCACGGATCGGAGCCTTGAACGCCTCCTCGTCCTGCGCGCTCCAGTCGTCGCCGAGCTGGTCGCGCTTGACGGTCGCCAGGACCGAGGCGGCCTGCTCCCCGCCCATCACCGAGATCTTCGCGTTCGGCCACATCCACAGGAAGCGCGGCGAGTACGCCCGCCCGCACATCGAGTAGTTGCCCGCACCGTACGAACCACCGACCACGACCGTCAGCTTCGGCACCCGGGTGGTGGCCACCGCCGTCACCATCTTCGCGCCGTGCTTGGCGATACCACCGTGCTCATACGCCTTGCCGACCATGAAACCGGTGATGTTCTGCAGGAACACCAGCGGAATCCCACGCTGGTCGCACAACTCGATGAAATGCGCGCCCTTCTGCGCGGACTCGGCGAACAGGATGCCGTTGTTGGCGACGATCCCCACCGGATGCCCGTGGATCCGGGCGAAGCCCGTGACCAGCGTCTGCCCGTACTCCGACTTGAACTCCTGGAAACGCGATCCGTCCACGACCCGCGCGATCACCTCGCGCACGTCGTACGGAGTACGGGAATCCACCGGCACCGCCCCGTACAGCCCGTACGGATCGACCTTCGGCTCCTCCACCGGCTCCACCGACCACGGCAGCGCCCCACGCTCCGGAAGCGTCGCCACGATGTTGCGGACGATCCGCAGCGCGTGGGCGTCGTCCTCGGCAAGGTGGTCGGTGACACCGGAGATCCGCGAGTGGACCTCACCACCGCCCAGCTCCTCCGCCGTCACGACCTCACCGGTCGCCGCCTTCACCAGCGGCGGACCACCCAGGAAGATCGTGCCCTGATTCCGTACGATCACCGCCTCGTCGCTCATCGCCGGCACATACGCGCCACCGGCCGTGCACGAGCCCAGGACCGCCGCGATCTGCGGGATGCCCGCCCCCGACATCCGCGCCTGGTTGTAGAAGATCCGCCCGAAGTGCTCGCGGTCCGGGAAGACCTCGTCCTGCATCGGCAGGAACGCACCACCCGAATCCACCAGGTACAGGCAGGGGAGACGATTCTCCAGCGCCACCTCCTGGGCGCGGAGGTGCTTCTTCACCGTCATCGGGTAGTACGTACCGCCCTTGACCGTCGCATCGTTCGCGACGATCACACACTCACGGCCCGACACCCGACCGATGCCCGCGATCACACCCGCCGCCGGGGCAGCATCCCCGTACATCCCGTTCGCCGCCAGCGGCGCCAGCTCCAGGAACGGCGAGCCCGCGTCGAGCAGAGTGTCCACCCGGTCCCTCGGCAGCAGCTTCCCCCGCGCGGTATGCCGCGCCCGGGACCTCTCACCACCACCCAGCGCCGCCGCCGCGAGCTTGGCACGCAGGGTCGCCGCCAGCTCATGGTGCGCCGCCTCGTTCGCCTGCCAGGCCGGCGAGGCGGGGTCCGCCGCACTCGTCAGCACAGGTGCCTGCTGCATCCCTCGAGCTCCCTTGCTCGGTTAATGAGCGTTAACGTATGTCGTTCAGGTTAACGACCGCTAACGGCGTTGTCTAGAATTGCCTCCATGGCCACCACCCCGACCACGACCAGGACCGCCACCGGCAGGACCGATGCCCCGACGCGGCGCGAGCAGATCCTCAAAGAGGCCGCCCGCCTCTTCGCCGAGCGTGGCTTCCACGGCGTGGGCGTGGACGAGATAGGGGCCGCGGTCGGCATCAGCGGCCCCGGTCTCTACCGTCACTTCCCCGGCAAGGACGCGATGCTCGCCGAGCTCCTCGTCGGCATCAGCGAGCGCCTCCTCGACGGCGGTCTGCTCCGGGCCGGCGAGACGACCGGCGACCCCGAGGCCCTGCTCGGCGCCCTCATCGACGGGCACATCGACTTCGCCCTCGACGACCGCCCGCTGATCACCCTCCACGACCGCGAGCTCGACCGCCTGAAGGACGAGGACCGCAAGCGCGTACGGCAGCTCCAGCGGCAGTACGTGGAACTGTGGGTGGCGGTGGTGCGGGAGCTGTACCCGGACGCGGGGGAATCGGAGGCGCGGACGGCCGTCCACGCCGTCTTCGGCCTCCTCAACTCGACCCCCCACCTCGCGGCCCTCGGTCGCGGCCCGATGGAATCCCTGCTGCGCCGCCTCGCCCATGGGGCGTTCGGGGCGCTGGCCGGCTAGTCACCGGCTCGTGCCCGGCCAGTCCCCGGCGGGTCCACGGGACGGAACGATTGCCCACAACAGGTCGGCGTCCTCCAGAATGAGCCCCATGCCGATACTCAGCCGCGCCGCCCTTGTCGAGCACCTCGTCCGTACCCGGATCGCGGGAGACGTCGCCACCCCGCGCGACAACAACCTCTCCCACTACCGCAAGCTCGCCAACGGCGACCGGCACTACTGGCTCGGCCTGGAGCTCGGTGACCGCTGGACCGACGAGCAGGACGTGCTCGCCGTGATGGCCGAGCGCTGCGGTGTCATCGACGACCCGGCGCACCGGGCCGGGCAGGACACCATCGACCCCGAGCTCACCGTGGACGGCCTGGAGCGGATGGCCGCCCGGCTGCGCAAGGCAGCCGCCGGCAAGGAGCGGGTCCTCTTCGCGACCGGCCACCCCGGCTCGCTGATCGACGTGCACAGCCGGGTCGCGGCGGCGCTGCGCGCGCAGGGCTGTGACATCGTCCGCATCCCCGGGGGGCTCATCGCCGACGAGGGGTACGTCGTGCAGTTCGCCGACGTCGCCGTCTTCGAGCGCGGGGCGAGCCTCTGGCACACCCACTCCCCGGAGCCGATGAACGCGATCCTGGACGCGCTCGGCGAGGACGGGCGCCCGGACCTGGTGATCGCGGACCACGGCTGGGCCGGGCGGGCGGGGCAGTGGGGGATCGACTCCGTGGGGTACGCGGACTGCAACGACCCCGCGCTCTTCCTCGGTGAGGCGGAGGGGACGATGCAGGTCACGATTCCGCTGGACGACCATGTCCTGGACCCGCGCTTCTACGAGCCGATGACGACGTACACCCTGAACGCGGCCGGCCTGCTCTGACGGCCCGAGCGCCCCGGACCGGGTCACGGGACCGGGTCACGGGACCGGAAGACGGGAACGCCCCGCGCCGAGGCGGCGCGGGGCGTCCGTGTCGGGGCGGCGCGGGGCGTCCGTGTTGGGGCGCCTCCCCCTTGCGGTGAGGGGATCAGAAGACGACGGGGCCGGGGGTGCCGTACGCGGAGCTGTACGGCGAGACGACGTCGAGGTACCTTCCGCGCCCGAACGGGGCCTTCCAGTCACCGGTGCCCTTGTAGACGTGGAGCAGCGAGGACTCCGGGGATCCGCTCTCCGCGATCAGGTCCGCCCGGCCGTCCCGGTCCACATCGCCGATGTTGACGATGTGCCGGAACTGGCTCCACCCGCCGCCGACCTTGGTGCGCGGCGCGAACGTGCCGTCCCCCTTTCCGAGGTACAGCCACAGGTTGCCGTTCCGGTCGCGGGCCAGGAGGTCGCCGGTCTTCGCGCCGCCGATGTCGCCCGGGGCGGTGAGCAGGTCGTACGTGTTCCACCCGCCGCCGACGCGGACGCGCGGCGCGAACGGCTTGGCGGCGTCGCCGGTGGCCTTGTACAGCCACAGGACGCCTCCCGTGTCGGTGGCGACGAGGTCGGGGCGGCCGTCGCCGGTCAGGTCGGAGCCCGCCGCGAACGTCGTGTACACGCCCCAGCCGGAGCCGATCCGGACCCGCTGCGAAAGGGAGTGGCCCGTGCCCGAGTAGAGCCACAGCACGCCCTGCTTGTCGCGGGCGACGACGTCCGCGTACGGGGTCGCGTCGAGGTTCCCGGCGGACAGCAGCCGGTCGTACGCGAACCAGCCGCCGCCCCGCTCGGTCCGCTCCCACGGCTTCTCCGACTGCGCGACGAACTGCCGGACGTCGTACGAGGCGAGGTGGCCCGAGCTGTCGCGGACGAGCAGGTCGGGGGAGCCGCTGTCCGAGTAGTCGTGCGGGGCGGTGCCGCTCGCGACCTGGAGGGTGCCGGTCCGCTCGACCTGCCCGCCGACGCCGTTGAGCGGGGTGGCGGTGACCTGCCACGCGTAGGCGCCGTTGTACGCGGCGGTCCCGTTCGAGAAGGTCCCGTCCCACGCGAAGGCGGCCTCGGCGTCCGTCCCCAGAAGCCCCTTGTCGGCCGTCCAGGTCTTCCCCGTCGCCTTGTGCGTCAGCCGCAGGCTCACCCTCACGTCGCCCCGGCTGAGCTTCCACCGCAGCACCGCCTCGGACCCGGCCGTGCCGAAACCGGCGGTGGCGGGCACCTGCTCGTCCACGACCGAGACCGGAGTCCTCGCGCCGTTGGTCGCCACCTGGGTGACGGAGGGCCGGCCCTCCGGGGCGAGAGCGATCCGGTACAGGCCGTCGCCGTGCTCCGCAGTGCTGCCCTGCGCCAGCAGGTCGTCGCCGGACCCCGACACGCCCCCCACGTCGCCGAGGAGGCCGGCGGTCGTGCCGTCCTTGAGGGAGACGGCCGAGAGCTCCTTGTCGGACACGCCGTACACGACCCAGTCCCCGAGCAGGTTGACCGGAACGTGGAAGCCGCCGTGGGTCTCGAAGGTGGTGTGCCGCGTCGTGCCCGCCGCACCCCGGAGGGCCGTCACCAGGGTCACGGAGCCGTCGGGGTCGCTCTCGGACCAGGCCAGGTGGGTGGCCGAGACAGCGACCTCGGACGCGTGGTAGAGGCGGGGTACGGGCCGGTCCTCGACGACCTTCGCCCCGGCGAGGTCGACGACGGCGAGGTGCTCCACGTCCGAGACGTACCGGACGACGAGGACACCGGAGGGGGAGTACGTGAGGTCCCGGATGTGCGCGTCGGCGGGCAGGCCCTGCACCTGGCGGTGCACGACCGCGTCCCCGGGCTTGGAGACGAGGTGGAGGCTGTTGCCGGCGCGGACCATGACGAGGGTGTCACGCGCGACCTGCCGGAGTTCCGCCCCCTCGCCCACGGAGCTGGTGTCGATGTCGACGGGCTCGCCGCCCGCCATGTCCAGGAGCCGGTAGCTGCTTCCCCCTGTCTGCACCGCGACGAGGTCGCTGTCCGTCGCTGCCGTGGGGTTGACGTGGTCGGGGGCGCCCTTGGGCAGGGTGGTCACGGCCCCGTCCGCGGCCCGGCGCCACTGCCAGCTGGTGGTCAGGCCGTCGCTGGAACCGGCCCAGGTCAGGAACCCGGTGGAGCCGCCGCCGTGCAGCTGCTCGTTGAAGCCGAGGGCGAAGGGGCCCGCCTGCTGCTCCGCCGATGCGGCGGTGACCGCTCGTGGGGCGGCGAGGGCGGGGGTGGCGGCCAGGGCCGTCCCGGCTGTCACGGCGAGGGTGACGGTGACGGCGACGGCGAGGTTCCGGCCGGCCGGGCTGAGGTGCTTCAAGGGGCTTCCTCCGGGCTGTGGTTGTGGCGTCCCTACGCCACAACCACAGGACCCGCGACAGCCGTGCAAGGTTGTACGACATCCGGCATCCGACGTCCGGAAAGAAGATCGAATCCGTCAGATCGGGCCCGGACCGGAGGGCCGCCGGTCCCGGCGCTGCTCCACACCCGGCGTCGGGTCCAGGTAGACGCGGCGGATCTGGGGGAAGCGTTCGCGGAGTTGGGACTCCGCGTCCTCGCACGCCCACTCCACCTGCTCCGCCGACGCCACGTCCCTGAAGTCGACCTTCGCCGCGATCAGGGCCTCGCCCGGCCCCTGGATCAGGGTCGTCAGGTCCAGGACGTCCACCACGTGCGGGACGGAGAGGAGTTCCTCGCGGATCTCCGTCCGGATGTGCTTGGGGAGCGGGCGGCCGATGAGGAGTTCGGCGTTGGAGCGGCCGAGGACCCACGCCACGTACACGAGCAGCACGCCGATGAGGATCGACGCGACGCCGTCCCAGACGCCGGAGCCGGTGATCTGGCCGCCGAGCAGGCCGCCCGCCGCCAGCATCAGGCCGGCCAGGGCGGCGGAGTCCTCCATCACCACCGCTTTCACGGTGGTGTCGGGGGTGAGGCGGAGATAGCGGGCGAAGGGGGTGCGGGCCCGTTCCGCCTCGGCCCGCATCTGCCTGACGCCGGTCCGGAGGGAGTAGCCCTCCAGGACGAAGGCGACGCCGAGCACGATGTACGAGACCAGCGGGTCGCCCAACTCCTCGCCGTGGGTGAGGGTGTGGATGCCGTCGTAGACGGAGAAGACCGCGCCGCCGACGAAGGTGGCCACGGCCGCGAGCAGCGCCCAGACGTAGCGTTCGCCCGCGTAGCCCACCGGGTGGTCCTCGTCGGCCGGTCTGTCGCTCCGCTTCAGCGCGGTGAGCAGCATGACCTCGGTGACGGTGTCGGCGACCGAGTGGGCGGCCTCCGACAGCATCGCGCTGGACCCGCTGACGACACCGGCGACGGCCTTGGCGGCGGCGATCCCCAGATTCGCCACCGCCGCCACGATCACCGTGAACGTGCTCTCACCGTTCTCCGACTGCTCTGCCATGACATCGGACGTTATGTCCGATCATCAGCGCGGCACGCGAACGACACCCTCCTGGATGACCGAGATGGCGAGCCTGCCGTCCTGTGTGTAGATCCGGGCCTGGCCCAGGCCGCGTCCGCCGGACGCGGTCGGCGACTCCTGGTCGTACAGGAGCCATTCGTCGGCCCTGAAGGGGCGGTGGAACCACATCGCGTGGTCCAGGGACGCCCCGACGACGTCCCCGACGGCCCAGCCGCCCCGCCCGTGCGCGAGCAGGACGGAGTCGAGCAGCGTCATGTCGGAGACGTACGTGGCGAGGACGACGTGGAGGAGAGGATCGTCGGCCAGCTTGCCGTTGGTGCGGAACCAGACCTGGGAGCGCGGCTCGCGCGGCTCCCCGACCGAGCCCCACGGCGGGACCTCGGCGTAGCGGAGGTCGACGGCGGCCCTGGCCTCGATCAGCCGGTCCGCGACCTCGCGGGGGAGGTGCCGGGGCAGCATCTCGGCCGGTGTGGGGAGCGACTCCGGGTCCGGCGCGGCCGGCATGTCCGCCTGGTGGTCCAGCCCTTCCTCGTACGTCTGGAAGGAGGCGGACAGATGGAAGATCGGCTGCCCGTGCTGGACGGCGACGACCCGGCGGGTGGCGAAGGAGCGTCCGTCGCGGATGCGGTCGACCGTGTAGACGATCGGCGCGCCCGGGTCCCCGGGACGCAGGAAGTACGCGTGGAGCGAGTGCGCCAGGCGGTCTTCCGGGACCGTCCGCCCCGCCGCCACCAGGGCCTGGGCGGCCACCTGGCCGCCGAAGACACGGGGGACGAGCGCGGAGCGGGACTCGCCCCGGAAGATGTCCCGCTCGATCCGCTCCAGGTCGAGCAGATCGAGCAGGCCATCCAGGGCGCTGTGCGCGTCGGGCACCTGGACCTACAGGCCCATCGACTTGGCGATGATCGACTTCATGATCTCGCTGGTGCCGCCGTAGATGCGGTTGACGCGGTTGTCGGCGTACAGGCGCGCGATCGGGTACTCGTTCATGTAGCCGTAGCCGCCGTGCAGCTGGAGGCAGCGGTCGATGACGCGGTGCGCGACCTCGGTGCAGAAGAGCTTGGCGCTCGCGGCCTCGGCCGGGGACAGCTCGCCCGCGTCCAGGGCCTCCAGGGCGCGGTCGGCGACGGCCTCGGCGGCGTCGACCTCGGCCTGGCAGGCGGCCAGCTCGAACTTGGTGTTCTGGAAGTGTGCGACCGGCTTGCCGAAGACGGTGCGGTCCTGCACGTACTCCTTGGCGAACCGGACGGCGGCCTTGGCCTGCGCGTACGCGCCGAAGGCGATGCCCCAGCGCTCGGAGGCGAGGTTGTGGCCGAGGTAGTAGAAGCCCTTGCCCTCCTCGCCCATCAGGTCCTCGACCGGGACCTTGACGTCGACGAACGCGAGCTCGGCGGTGTCGGAGGTGCGCAGGCCCAGCTTGTCCAGCTTGCGGCCGATGGAGTAGCCCTCGGACTTGGTGTCCACGGCGAAGAGGGAGATGCCGAAGCGGCGGTCCTCGGCCGTCGGGGCGGACGTACGGGCGCAGACGATCACGCGGTCGGCGTGGACGCCACCGGTGATGAAGGTCTTGGAGCCGTTGAGGACGTAGTGCGTGCCGTCCTCGGAGAGCTTGGCGGTGGTCTTCATGCCCGCGACGTCGGAGCCGGTGCCCGGCTCGGTCATCGCGAGGGCCCACATCTCCTCGCCGGTGACGAACTTCGGCAGGTAGCGCTTCTTCTGGTCGCCGGTGGCGAGCATCTTGATGTACGGCAGGGCGAGCAGCACGTGGACACCGGAGCCGCCGAACTGCACACCCGCGCGCGAGGTCTCCTCGTAGAGGACGGCCTCGAACTTGTGGGTGTCCAGGCCCGCGCCGCCGAACTCCTCGGGCACGTTGATGCCGAAGACGCCCAGCTCGCCGAGCTTGTCGTAGAACTCGCGCGGCGCCTGGCCGGCCGCGAACCACTCGTCGTAGACCGGGACGACCTCGGCCTCGATGAAGGCGCGGATGGTCTCCCGGAACGCCTCGTGGTCCTCGTTGAATACGGTACGGCGCACGAGCCGTCCTCCTTCGGGTCCTGTCCTGGTCCGGCCCGCGCCCTGTCTAAGCGCTTGCTCAGCCTCGTCCCTCGAAGTTACCCAGCGGTCACCCGCTCTGTCCAGAGCTCTCGCCTGTGATCCAGCGCCTACCGTCGGAGTCGTACGCGTGGACCGGCCGCCCTCCGGCCCCGCTGGTACGGAACGGCTCCCCGTCGCGGTCCGCGATCCGGACCGTGCCCGTGCGGCCCCCGGCGCTCCACACCAGCTCCAGGTACCAGCGGCAGTCGCAGCGTGCGGCACCGGCGATGACGAGCAGTTCCTCGGGGTCCGTCGCGGTGACCGCGTAGGGGAAGGAGACGGCGGGGATCGTCCGGCCCTCGGCGCCGGAGGCGTCGTAGCCGTCCAGCGACCGCGCCACCGGCCGCGGCCGGTCGAGGTCCACCTCGAAACGGCGCGGCGTCACCGCCCCACCGCACCCGTCGTCCATCCGGTACGCCGCCCACGGCAGCGGCGCGCCCCGCTCCACCACCCGCACGTGCAGCGCCTGGAGCACCACCGCCGCCGCGCCCTTCCCCTGCACGGACACCCGCACCAGAGTCTCCCCGCCGTCCACGGCCCCCTGTGCCGTCGCCCAGCTCCGCGCGTCGGCCACCTCCGGCGGGGGAGGGGGCGTCCGCTCCACGAGGTAGGTGTGGCCGCACCCGTTCTTCCAGATGTGCGAGTCGACCGTCCACGTCAGTGGCGCCGGTGGTTCGGCGGCCCGCTCCCGGGTCTTCCCGGGCAGGAGTACGGCTCCGAGCGTCATCGTCCCCACGACCGCCAGCGTCCCGCCGACCAAGCCCACCCATCCCCACCGGCGCCTCCGTCGCTCGGACGGGAGGCCCGGCACGCGCGCGTGCACGGGTTCCAGTTCGGGCCCGGTCTCGGACGCGGGCGCGGGCTCAGGTTCGGGTCCGGTCTCGGACACAGGCTCGGGCTCGGACGCAGACTCCGGGGCGGGCGCGGACGCGGGCGCGGGCTCCGGTGCCGGCCTCGGTTCCGGGCCGGGTCCGGGCTCCGTGTCGGGCTCCGGCACCGGAGGGCGACGGGTGCGGTCCGCGCGGCCCCAGGCCACCTCCAGGGCGCGCCGCTCCTCCTCGTCCGCCCCGCACAGCAGGGCGAGGCGGTCGACCACGGCGAACTCCTCCGGGACGGTCGCGCCCGAGCAGTAGCGGTGGAGGGTGGACGCGCTGACGCTCAGGCGCCGGCCCAGCGCCTCGTAACTGCGCCCGTCCCGCGCCTTCAGTGCGCGCACGAGCCGCGCGAACTCCTCGACGGCGGCGTCCTTCGGCATTCCATCCCCCTCGACCCTGCGTCCCACCCCTTACGTCCTTGCACGTCAGCGGGGGTGGAATGGTTCCGGGACGGATGGTGGGCGCGTCACCGTTGCAGGGCGGCGGGCGCCGGCCCGACGCTGGTTGAGCACTGACCGAACGACCCGACGGGGGATCCACCACCATGAACAAGCTCCGTACCGCACTCGCCACCGCCGCCGCTGCCGCCCTGGGCCTCGCGGCCCTCGCCACGGCCCCGGCGCAGGCCGCCGCCCAGCCCGCCTTCCTCGCCGCCTCCCAGATGCCGCCGTCGTCGACGCCGTGGACCGCCACCCAGGTCTTCACCGGCGTCCCGGAGAACGGCGGCGTCCTCTGCGCCCCGTACAAGATCCCGGCGCAGAACACCCGTTACCGCGAGTTCAGCACCGAGCTCGACACCAACGGCGTCCAGGTCGCCACCGTCGCCCGCACCGAGGCCGACGCCGTGAAGCTGGTCGACACCCTCCGCAAGGCCCTCGCCGGCTGCGGCCCTCTGCTGGAGCGGCAGAACCCGGGCCTGCACGCCGTCAGCGCCGCCCACGGCAAGCTCGCCGTCGAGGAGGGCGCCTGGGTCTACAGCCTGGACACCGCCGACCCGGAGGTCGGCAACACCGACATCCACCTCTTCTCCGTCGGCCGCGACGGCCGCACCGTCACCCTCGTCCGCTGGGGTCAGATGGGCGACTTCAAGGACGCTCCGCTGACGGCCTTCAAGGCGACGACCCGTACGGCCGTGAACAAGCTCTGGCCCTGACACGGTGTCACCCCGACGCGTCCTTGACTACTCGGAGTGACGGTAGGGTCGCAGAGTACCGCCATTCGGGGGATACTGGGACATGGGTTTCCGACGTCGGCACGCTCGCGCGTGGAGCCGAGCAGCCCAACTGTCATCAGACCGGTACCGGTCGGGGGGACCGTTTCGAATGTGATGCGAAAGGACGCGTCATGGAACTCGAAGACTTCCCCTTGGAATCCGTCCCCCTCGAATCCCTCCCTGACGAGGTCGTCGCCCAGATCGAGGTGCGGGACCGCTGGAGGCGCGCAACGGCCGCCGGTGGCCTGGAGTTCCTCGTCACCGACATCGGGAGGTGGCCGCTGGGCAAGACGGTGCGGGTCGCGTTCCTCGACGGGAGCGACCAGCTGCACGCGGACATCGCGGGAGCGACGAAGCAGATCACCGACGCCTGCAACCTGACGCTCGACTTCGGCCGGGACGACGGCGCCGGAACGTTCCGGCGATGGACCACGTCCGACACCGTCCTGGCCGCCGAGATCCGGGTCAGCTTCGACATGCAGGGCTTCTTCTCCCTCGTGGGCACCGACAGCACGGACAGTGCCATCGGTGCGGGAGGCGGTCCGGTCGGAGGCAACCCCGGCCAGCGCAGCCTGAACCTCGGCCGGTTCACCACGAACAGGCCCGCCCAGTGGGAGGGCACCGTGCGGCACGAGTTCCTGCACGCGCTGGGCTTCCACCACTCCCACCAGAACATGCGCGGCACCTGCGAGGGCGAGTTCCGCTGGGAGGACGAGGTCGGGTACGTCCCCACGCTGGCCCCGGACGGCTCCTTCGTGCCGGACTCCCAGGGCCGGCTCCCCGGCATCTACACGTTCCTCGCGGGTGAGCCGAACAAGTGGCCGCGCGCGAAGGTGGACTTCAACCTGCGCACCGTCGACGCCCCGGATGTCGTCGCCGGGCCCTTCGACACCAAGTCCGTGATGCTGTACCGGTTCCCGGCGTTCTTCTACAAGTCGAACCCCAGCAGCTGCGCGCCGGCCGGTAACGGGCAGAACCTGTCGGACGGCGACAAGCGCGGACTCAACCTGCTGTACCCGCACACCATGGGCGCGTTGGCGGAGCTCCAGGACCGTGCCGACGCGGTCCTGGAGTCGCTCGGGGCCGGTCCCGAGGGGGTCCCCGGTGCGAACGGCGGCGACCTGGCCGAGGCGTACCGCAGCCGGGTCGAGGAGCTGGCCGCCGCCCAGGCCGCGCGCGTCCGGTGACCCGGGCCGAGCGGCAGCCGACCGAGGCCGAGAGGGAGGTGAGTTGCTTCCGCGGGACGTGAGTTGCCCGGCGGGGCGTGAGCTTCTCAGCGAGACTTGAGCGCGAACCACAGCTCCATCCGTACGTCCGGGTCGTCCAGGTCCCGGTCCAGGAGCACCCCGCATCGGGCGATCCGCTGCCGGACGGTGTTGCGGTGGATGTCCATGGCGACCGCCGTCCGGTCCCAGCTGCCGTGCAGGGACAGCCAGGTCCGCAGGGTCTCCCCGAGGGGTTCCGTCAGGGGGGCGAGCACGGCACGGGCGTGGGCGGCCGCCTCGTCCGGGTCCACCAGGGCGGCGACGCCTCCCGGGCGGTGCCGGACCAGGGGCGTGCGGGTGGCCTCCGCCCGGCGCAGGGCGCGGGCGGCCTGCGCGTCGGCGGCGGCGAGTTCCGCCGCCGGCGCGGGCGCGCCGACCCCCAGGGTCCAGCCGGGCTGCTCGGTGACGGGCGTGGCGGCGGGCAGCAGCAGGCGGACGGCCACGGGGGTGCCGTCGCGCGGACCGCTCCCGCCGCCCGCGTCCACGAGTGGTGTCCCCAGCGCAGCGGCCAACGAGGCCGCCGCGAAGGGGGTGCCGTCGCCGCCCGAGGCGTGGACCACCGTCCACGGGCCCGGGCCCAGCGTGTCCGCGATCTCCGCCGGGGCCGCGCCGAGCAGGAGCCGGACCAGGGCCCCGTCCCGTACGGCCGCGTCCGCGCCCCGGTGCGGGGCCGTCAGCAGGGACAGCAGGACGACCGCGACTCCCGCGATCGTGTGGTCCCCCGGACCGCGCCGCTCCGTCGCCACCCCGAGCGTCAGCCCGTCCCCGTCCCCGCCGCCGAGCGCGTACGCGGCGAGCCGGAGCCCGCCGCCGTCCCCGCTCGCCGAGGCCGGGCCCTTGGGCGGGGCCTCGCCGGCCGGATCGGCGAGGCCCCGCCCGGGGCGCGGGCCGAGGACGCCCGCGAGGTCCCGCAGCGCCCGCGCCGCCTCCGCCGGCACCTCCCGGCCGGCCGCCACCGACTCCGTGCCGTCCGCCCCGAAGAGCACCGCCCGCCCCCCGAGCCGTGAGGCGAGCGCGCCGAGCACCGCCGGGACCGGGGCCGGCCGGGCCGCGGCCGCCGCCAGGGACTGCTGCGCCTCCGTCACCCGGCGGAGCTCGTACAGCCGGGCCTCCGCCATCAGCCGCCACAGTGCCCGCGCCACCGCCGTGAACGGGGTCTTCGGCGGCACCTCGACCAGCGGCAGACCGTGCCGGGCGCAGGCCTCGACGAGCTCGGCCGGGACCGTGTCGTACACCGGCGTCACACCGAAGGCGAGCGCCGCCGCCCCCGCCTCCACCACCCGCTCCACGTAGTGCGCCGGATCGGTGAGCTGCACGCCGGCCGTCATGAGCAGCTCGCCGCCGAGGAGGTACGGGTACGGGTCGGCCATCTCCGAGGTGTGCACCCAGTGGATCGAGACGTCCTCGGGGCCGGCGAGCAGCCGCAGCCCGAGGTCCCGGCGGGCCAGCAGTGCGGCCAGCGAGACCGGTGGCGCGGGAGGGGTGGAGGTGGGCTCGGCGGAGGTCATGGTCATGGACCCTTCGTACATCCCCCCGACCGGTCAGTGGAGGAAACGTACACTTCATCGTCGCTTTCCGGCCACCTACTGTCATGGCATCCGGAGGCCGCGGGTACGGGCGGATGTCCCCGCGATCAGCTTCCGGTCACTCCCCTGCACGACACGCCACCGAGGTGAACGAAGGAGGCCCCATGGCCGTCGACTACACAGTGATCGCCCTGTACCTGGCCGGCATGCTCGCGATGGGCTGGTGGGGCATGCGCCGCGCCAAGTCCAAGAGCGAGTTCCTGGTCGCCGGTCGTCGCCTCGGGCCCTGGATGTACTCCGGCACGATGGCCGCCATCGTCCTCGGCGGTGCCTCCACCATCGGTGGCGTCGGCCTCGGCTACAAGTACGGCCTCTCGGGTGCCTGGATGGTCTTCGCCATCGGCCTCGGCCTGCTCGCCCTCTCCGTCTTCTTCTCCGCCCGGATCGCCCGGCTGAAGGTCTACACCGTCTCCGAGATGCTCGACCTGCGCTACGGCGGCCGGGCCGGCGTCATCTCGGGCGTCGTCATGTGGGCGTACACGCTGATGCTCGCGGTCACCTCGACGATCGCGTACGCCACGATCTTCGACGTCCTCTTCGACCTGCCCCGGACCCTCGCGATCGTCCTCGGCGGCACCATCGTCGTCGCCTACTCGACGCTCGGCGGCATGTGGTCCATCACCATCACCGACATGGTGCAGTTCGTGGTGAAGACCGTCGGCGTGCTGCTCCTGCTGCTGCCGATCGCCGTCGTCAAGGCGGGCGGCTTCGCCGAGATGAAGGCCGCGCTGCCCACCTCGTACTTCGAGCCCCTCGGCATCGGCGGCGAGACGATCTTCACGTACGTGCTGATCTACACCTTCGGCATGCTCATCGGCCAGGACATCTGGCAGCGGGTCTTCACCGCCCGCACCGACAAGGTCGCCAAGTGGGGCGGCACCGTCGCCGGCACCTACTGTCTCGCGTACGCCCTCGCCGGAGCCGTCATCGGCACCGCGGCGAAGGTGCTCTACCCGAACCTGCCCAGCGCCGACGACGCCTTCGCCACCATCGTCAAGGACGAGCTGCCGATGGGTGTCCGGGGTCTCGTCCTCGCCGCCGCCCTCGCCGCCGTCATGTCGACCTCCTCGGGCGCGCTGATCGCCTGCGCCACCGTCGCCAACAACGACATCTGGTCGCGGCTGCGGGGAACCGTGTCGGTGGACAAGGACGACCACGACGAGGTGAAGGGCAACCGTGCCTTCATCCTCATCATGGGCATCGCCGTCATCCTCATCGCCATCGCCCTCAACGACGTCGTCCAGGCCCTCACCGTCGCCTACAACCTGCTGGTCGGCGGGCTCCTCGTGCCGATCCTCGGCGGACTGCTCTGGCGCCGCGGCACCGTCCAGGGCGCGCTCGCCGCGGTCACCGTCGGCGGCCTGGCCGTCATTGGCCTGATGTGGACTTACGGAATCCTCGCAAATGAGCCCGTTTACTATGGTTTGTTGGCTTCGCTCGCCGCATATGTGATCGTTTCCCTGGCGACCCGCCCGACGGACGCCGCCGTGCTCGCGCACTGGCGCGCCCGGCTGGCCGGCCAGGACACCCCCGAAGCCGACCCGACGGCGCCGGAGACCGTACCGGCGGCGACGGCGACCGGCTGACGCCACCAGACTCCCGGCCGGGGTCCGAGAAGATCCTCGGGCCCCGACCGGACCTCACCGACACACCCCAGGAGGACCCGACCATGAGCAGCAGCGACCAGAACACCCCGCGCGGCCCGATCGACTCGTCCCGCATCCCGCGGTACGCCGGTCCCGCGACGTTCGCCCGGCTGCCGCGACTCGACGAGGTCGGCACCGCCGACATCGCCGTGGTCGGCGTCCCCTTCGACAGCGGCGTCTCGTACCGCCCCGGCGCCCGCTTCGGCGGCAACGCCATCCGCGAGGCGTCCCGCCTGCTCCGCCCGTACAACCCGGCGCAGGACGCCTCCCCGTTCGCCCTCGCCCAGGTCGCGGACGCCGGTGACATCGCCGCCAACCCGTTCAACATCAACGAGGCCGTCGAGACGATCGAGGCCGCGGCGGACGACCTGCTGAACTCCGGCGCCCGCATGATGACCCTCGGCGGCGACCACACCATCGCGCTGCCGCTGCTCCGCTCCGTCGCCAAGAAGCACGGCCCCGTCGCCCTGCTCCACTTCGACGCGCACCTCGACACCTGGGACACGTACTTCGGCGCCGAGTACACCCACGGCACCCCGTTCCGCCGCGCCGTCGAGGAGGGCATCCTCGACACCGAGGCGCTCTCCCACGTCGGCACGCGCGGCCCGCTGTACGGCAAGCAGGACCTCACCGACGACGAGAAGATGGGCTTCGGCATCGTCACCTCGGCGGACATCTACCGTCGCGGCGCCGACGAGGTCGCCGACCAGCTCCGCCAGCGCATCGGCGACCGCCCGCTGTACATCTCCATCGACATCGACTGCCTCGACCCGGCCCACGCGCCCGGCACCGGCACCCCGGAGGCGGGCGGCATGACCTCCCGCGAGCTCCTGGAGATCCTCCGCGGCCTCTCCTCCTGCAACCTGGTGTCGGCGGACGTCGTCGAGGTCGCCCCGGCGTACGACCACGCCGAGATCACGGCGGTCGCCGCCTCGCACACCGCGTACGAGCTGACGACGATCATGTCCCGCCAGATCGCGGAGAGCCGCACGGCAAACTGATCCCGGTGGGTTGTGGGCATGCGTTCCTCCCCAAGGACTTCGTCCAGGGGGTACCCCCAGGGCGGAACGGGTGGGCACAACCCGACCACCGGCCCGCACCCGACCGACCATGCCAAGGGACGACCGATGACCCACGACCACGACCTGGTCCTGCGCCCGACCGCCGCCCAGACGGAGGCCGCCCTGAACCCGCCCGCCGGGCGCAACGGTGGCGACCTCGTCGTAGAGACCCTCACCGGCCTCGGCGCCACCACCGTCTTCGGCCTCCCCGGCCAGCACGCCCTGGGCATGTTCGACGCCCTGCGCCGCTCCGACCTCCGGTACGTCGGCCTCCGCGTCGAGAACAACGCGGGCTTCGCCGCCGACGCGTACGGCCGGATCACCGGCGAGGCGGCCCCGCTGCTGCTCTCCACCGGCCCCGGCGCGCTCATGTCGCTCGCCGCGCTCCAGGAGGCGGCCGCCGCCTCCGCGCCCGTCCTCGCGATCGGCAGCCAGATCCCGGTGGCCGGCCTCGGCGGCGGCCGGCACGGCTACCTCCACGAGCTGCGCGACCAGCAGGCGTCCTTCCGGGACGTCGTGAAGTCGGTGCACACCGTCCGTACGCAGTCCCAGATCCCGTCGGCCATCGCCGCGGCCTGGGAGTCGGCGCTCACCGCCCCGCACGGGCCGGTCTGGGTGGAGATCCCGCAGGACGTGCTCCTCGCGGAGACCACCCTGCCCGTGGTGACCGCGATGGACGCGACGCCCGAGGACATCGCCCCGCGCCCCGAGCTGACGGCGGTCGCCGCCCACCTCCTCGCGAACGCCGAGCGCCCGGCGATCATCGCGGGCGGCGGAGTCGTACGCTCCGACGCCTCGGGCAAGCTGCTCGCGCTCGCGGAGCGGCTCGACATCCCCGTGGTGACGACCTTCGGCGGCAAGGGGGCGTTCCCCTGGGAGCACCCGCTGTCGCTCCAGTCCTGGCTGGAGGACCGGCACACCACCGACTTCCTGGAGGACGCGGACGTCCTGCTCGTCGTCGGCTCGGGGCTCGGGGAGCTGTCCTCGAACTACCACACGTTCGCGCCGCGCGGCCGGGTGATCCAGATCGAGGCGGACGCCGGGAAGCTGGAGTCCAACCACCCGGCGCTCGGCATCCACGCGGACGCCCGTCTCGCGCTCCAGGCGCTCCTGGAGACGGTGCCGGAGCGCCGGGACGCCACCGCCCCCGAGCGGGTCGCGGCCGTCCTGACGAAGGTCCGGGACCGGATCGCGGCGCAGGACCTGGGCCTGGAGCAGCGGATCGTCGCGGCGGTACGGGAGGCGCTCCCGGACCGGTCCCCGAGCTTCTGGGACATGACGATCCTCGCGTACTGGGCGTGGTCGGCCTTCGACGCGAAGCACCCGAACACGATGCACTCCGCGCAGGGCGCGGGCGGCCTCGGCTACGGCTTCCCGGCGGCGCTCGGCGCGGCGGCGGCGGACCCGAGCCGGCCGGTGCTGGCGGTGTCCGGCGACGGCGGCGCGATGTACTCGATCGCGGAGCTGGCGACGGCGAAGCAGTACGGCCTGGACGTGACGTGGCTGATCGTGGACGACGGCGGCTACGGGATCCTGCGGGAGTACATGACGGGCGCGTTCGGCGAGGCCACGGGCACGGAGCTGTCCCGCCCGGACTTCGTGGCGCTGTCGGAGTCCTTCGGCGTCCCGGCGACCCTGACGACCCCGGAGAACCTGACGACGGACCTGGCGAAGGCCCTCACCACCCCGGGCCCGTCGGTGGTCGTCCTCCCGGCCCTCCTCCGCATGTTCGAGCCGACGCACCTCTGACGGTGCCGAGCCGGTGGCCCGTACCCCAAGGGGCCGGGCCGCCGGGCCGCTCACCCGACGAGGTCCTCCCAGGCCTTCCGGTACTCGGCGAGCCGCGCCTCGTACCCCTGCCGGAACTCCTGCGCCTCGTCCTTGTCCAGCCCGTCCCGGGACACCCGCCGTGGGGGCAGCAGCCCGACGGCGTCGGTCATGACCACCAGGGCCGCCTCGGCGACGGTCCCGCCCCGCTCCCGGGCGAGGAACGCCTGCTGCCCGGTCTGGCGCAGGAGGCGCCAGCAGATGTTGCGGGGATTTCCCGCCGTCCCCTCCAGCTGCCGGCCCGACACCGGCTCGACCCGCCCGGCCTCCGCCGGCCCCTTGACCGTGAGCAGCGCCGCGTACAGCTGCCCCCACGCGTACGGCATGCCGTCCTCGATCCGCGCCACGTGCGACCCCTTTCCCCACCATCCCCGGGCCCGCCCGACGCCGGCCCCAGGGTTCCTTACCCACCGCCGCAACCCTTCCCGCCCCGCGCGGGTCTTCCTCCGCAGACCTGAGGTCCTTGCGGACCCCGTGGGTGGTGTGGTGAGGGAGGGGCGGGGGCCATGGACGTGCGTGACCGCGCGCGGGCCGGGCGCGGGCGGCGGCTGGCCGCCGTGACGAGCGCCTTCTTCACCGTCACCGCCGTGACGGCCGTGTTCCTCCTGCTCTACGGCACCGGCTGAGCCCGTCCGCGAGGTCCTAGGACCTGGGACCGGACCTTGCCCCTTATTTGTTGCGGCGGGATGAAATCGCACGTCGGCCGTGTTGGGGCTTCCGGTAGAGCAGGACGGACGGGAGGCCACTCGTGGCGGCGGTGGGGCAGAAACAGACGGCGGAACCACAACAGGGCTGGGCGCGCAGGCTTGCCGGGTACGCGTGGCGGTACAAGGCGAACACGCTGCTCGCGCTCGGGTCCTCGCTGGCCGGTATGGCCGTGCTCGCGCTCGTGCCGCTGGTCACCAAGGTGATCATCGACGACGTCATCGGGACGAAGACCCGGGACCTCGCCGTCTGGACCGGCCTCCTCATAGCCGCCGCCGTCGTCGTCTACGCCCTCACCTACGTCCGCCGCTACTACGGCGGCCGGCTCGCCCTCGACGTCCAGCACGATCTGCGTACCGACATGTACGCCACCATCACGCGGCTCGACGGGCGCCGGCAGGACGAGCTGTCCACCGGGCAGGTCATCGGGCGGGCCACCAGCGACCTCCAGCTGATCCAGGGTCTGCTGTTCATGCTTCCGATGACGATCGGAAACGTCCTCCTCTTCCTGATCTCGCTGGGCGTCATGGCCTGGCTGTCCCTTCCGCTCACCCTCGTCGCCCTCGCCGTCGCCCCCGCCCTCTGGTTCATCGCCAAGCGCAGTCGTACCCGCCTCCACCCCGCCACCTGGCACGCGCAGCAGCAGGCCGCCGCCGTCGCCGGGGTCGTCGACGGGGCCGTGACCGGCGTCCGGGTCGTCAAGGGCTTCGGCCAGGAGGACCAGGAGACCGGCAAGATCCGCGAGGCCGGGCGGAAGCTGTTCTCCGGCCGGCTGCGGACGATCCGGCTGAACTCGCGGTACACTCCGGCCCTCCAGGCCGTCCCCGCCCTCGGCCAGGTCGCCGTCCTCGCCCTGGGCGGCTGGCTCGCCTACCGCGGCCAGATCACCCTCGGCACCTTCGTCGCCTTCTCCGCCTACCTGGCCTCCCTCGTCGGCCCGGTCCGCATGCTCGCCATGGTCCTCACCGTCGGCCAGCAGGCCCGCGCCGGCGTCGAGCGGGTCCTCGACCTCGTCGACACCGAGCCGGTCATCAAGGACGGGACCAAGGAGCTGCCCGCCGACGCCCCCGCCACCGTCGAGTTCGACGACGTGTCCTTCGCGTACGACGAGGGGCGGCCGGTCCTCGACGGCTTCTCGCTGGAGATCCGCGCCGGCGAGACCGTCGCCGTCGTCGGCTCCTCCGGCTCCGGAAAGTCCACCGTCTCCCTCCTCCTCCCGCGCTTCTACGACGTCACCCACGGCGCCGTCCTCGTCGGCGGCCACGACGTCCGCGAACTCACCCTCGACTCGCTGCGCGCCGCGATCGGCCTCGTACCGGAGGATTCGTTCCTCTTCTCCGACACCGTCCGCGCCAACATCGCGTACGGCCTCCCGGAGGCCACCCAGGAGCAGATCGAGACCGCCGCCCGCGCCGCCCAGGCCGACCGGTTCATCGCCGAGCTGCCCGAGGGGTACGACACCAAGGTCGGCGAGCACGGCCTCACCCTCTCCGGCGGCCAGCGCCAGCGCGTCGCGCTCGCCCGCGCGATCCTCACCGACCCCCGGCTGCTCCTCCTCGACGACGCCACCTCCGCCGTCGACGCCAAGGTCGAGCACGAGATCCACGAGGCCCTGAAGTCGGTGATGGCGGGCCGTACGACCCTGCTCATCGCGCACCGCCGCTCCACCCTCGGCCTCGCCGACCGCATCGCCGTCCTGGAGGACGGCCGGCTCGCCGACATCGGCACCCACGCCGAGCTGGAGGAGCGCTCCCCCCTCTTCCGCCGCCTGCTCACCGACCCCGACGAGCTGGGCGCCGTCTCGCCCGGTCACATCACCCCCGCCGAGCTCCCCGAGGACCGCACCCTGCGGGCCGAACTGGACGCCGAGTTCGACGCCGAGCGCGGCATCACCCCCACCCTGTGGGTACGGGACGAGACCACCGACCGCGAGAGCGACCCGCCTGGGGGCACCGCCCGTGCCGAAGGCTACGGGGGAGCCACCCCCGAGCTGCTCGCCGCCGTCGAGGCCCTGCCCCCCGCCACCGACACCCCCGGCATCGACGAGGCCCGCGCCGTCTCGCCCGAGGACAGCTACGGCCTGCGCCGGCTGCTCCGCGGCTTCGGCGTCCCGCTGCTCATCAGCCTCGGCCTGGTCGCCCTCGACGCCGGCGCCGGCCTGCTGCTCCCGGTCCTGATCCGGCACGGCATCGACGACGGTGTGAACCGGCTCGCGATCGGCGCCGTCTGGGCGGCCTCCGCGCTCGCCCTGGTCACCGTGCTCGTGCAGTGGGTCGCCCAGACCGCCGAGATCAAGATGACCGGCCGCACCGGTGAGCGGGTCCTCTACGCGCTCCGTCTGAAGATCTTCGCCCAGCTCCAGCGGCTCGGTCTCGACTACTACGAGCGCGAGCTCACCGGCCGGATCATGACCCGGATGACCACGGACGTGGACGCCCTGTCGACGTTCCTGCAGACGGGCCTGGTCACCGCCTTCGTCTCCGTCGTGACCTTCTTCGGGATCATGGTCGCGCTGCTCGTCCTCGACCTCCAGCTCGCCCTGGTGGTCTTCGCGACCCTGCCGGTCCTCGCCGTCGCCACGTACTTCTTCCGCCGCGCCAGCGTGAAGGCGTACGAGTTGGCGCGCGAGCGGATCAGCGTCGTCAACGCCGACCTCCAGGAGTCCGTCTCCGGCCTCCGGATCGTGCAGGCCTTCCGCCGCGAGCAGTCCGGCGCGGCCCGGTTCGCCGAGCGCAGCGACCACTACCGTGAGGCCCGCGTCCGCGGCCAGTGGCTGATATCCATCTACTTCCCGTTCGTCACCCTGCTGTCCTCGGTGGCCGCGGCGGCCGTCATGATCGTCGGCGCGAACCGCATCGAGGGCGGCACGCTCACCACCGGCGCGCTCGTCGCCTACCTCCTCTACATCGACCTGTTCTTCGCCCCCGTGCAGCAGCTCTCGCAGGTCTTCGACGGCTACCAGCAGGCCGCCGTCTCGCTGAAGCGGATGCAGGAACTCCTCCAGGAGCCGACCTCGACGGCCGCCGCCCCCGCGCCCCTGGACGTGCTGTCACTGCGCGGCGAGATCGCCTTCGAGGACGTCTCCTTCGCGTACGGGGGAGAGGACGGCGCCCCGAAGGACGAGACCGCGCTCACCGGCATCGACCTGCGCATCCCGGCCGGTCAGACCGTCGCGTTCGTCGGCGAGACCGGCGCGGGCAAGTCCACCCTGGTCAAGCTGGTCGCCCGGTTCTACGACCCGACGGGCGGCCGGGTCACCGCCGACGGCACCGACCTGCGCGACCTCGACCTCACCGCGTACCGGCACCGGCTCGGCGTCGTCCCGCAGGAGGCGTACCTCTTCGCCGGGACGATCCGCGACGCCATCGCGTACGGCCGTCCCGAGGCGACCGACGCCGAGGTGGAGGCCGCGGCCCGCGCGGTCGGCGCCCACGAGATGATCGCGACCCTCGACGGCGGCTACCTCCACGAGGTCGCCGAGCGGGGCCGTAACCTCTCGGCCGGTCAGCGCCAGCTCATCGCGCTCGCCCGCGCCGAACTCGTCGATCCGGACATCCTGCTCCTCGACGAGGCCACGGCCGCCCTCGACCTGGCCACCGAGGCCCAGGTCAACCAGGCCACCGACCGCCTCGCCGGACGCCGTACGACGCTGGTCGTCGCCCACCGGCTGACCACCGCAGCCCGCGCCGACCGGGTGGTCGTCATGGACCACGGCCGGGTGGCGGAGGACGGCACCCACGAGGAGCTCCTCGCGCGGGACGGCAGGTACGCGGCGCTGTGGCGGACGTTCATCGGCGAGACCGTGGACGAGGAGGAGCCGGAGCGGGTGTGAGTACCCGCCCGTCCGGCAGGTGAGTATCCGGTCGGATAGCGGGGCCACGCGCGGGCGGGATGGAATCGGGGCATGAGCAACGCCCCCCGCCCCCGCGCCGCCTCGCCCGTCCCCATCACCCCGCCGGACGTCGAGGGCGTCCGGCTGCGGAAGCGGTCCATGGTCTGGGCGGGGATGTTCGTGCCGGCGAGCCTGCTCGCCGGCCTCCTCGTGCTCACCCGCGAGAACACCGCCCGCTGCCTCGCCTACGGGGATGCCTGCAACAGCGCCCCCGGCTCCCTGTTCGTCGCGGCCCTGGTGATCTTCGTCGTGGCCCTGGTGACCGCGCAGAGCACCGCCCGGCCCGACGTCCGCCGGGCGGCGTTCCGGACCCAGCTCGGCGCCCAGGGCGTCTTCCTTCTCTTCCTCCTCACCGCGTTCGCGTAGGGGGCGCCCAAGCGGAGGCAACCATTCCGGGGCGGGGTGCGTCGTACGCCTGTACGCCGATCCATTCGGGAGGGGAACGCATGCCCACGGACACGCAGCACGCACGACGTGGCCCACGGCTGCTCGCCCGCGTCCTCGCGCCGCTCCTCGCCGCCCTCGCGCTCGTCCTGACCCCGGACACCCTCGTCCCCGGCGCCGGGGCGGGCACCGCCGAGGCCGCGTCCGTCTGCCAGGGCCGCCCCGCCAGGACCATCACCTTCGCCACCGGCGAGCTCCGCCTCTACCGGACCCGCCACTACGCCTGCGCCGTCACCGTCGCCAAGCGCCCCGGCGCCCGCCGCCCGATGGCGGTCTCCCTTCAGCCGCGCGGCGGCCGGCCCGCCGTCCGGGCCGGACGGTTCGACCGGCAGGCCGGGCCCGTCACCGTCCACGCCCTCAACCGCTGCGTCCGGGCGAGCGGTTCGGTGGCCGGACAGGGCACGTCCGTCGGCTGGATCCTGTGCTGATGTGCGGATAAGTCCAAGGGTAAGGATCAACTGGGGCTGGCGGTCCACACGTTGCCCCCGCTAGGTTCGCGACACCGTTGTGAACCAAGGGGAGGGTGAATGCGCAAGTCGCTGAGATGGGCGCTGTCGCTTTCGGTGCTCATAGGCACCGTGGCACCGACCGGCGTGGCTACCGCCGCGGACACGGACACGGGCAGCACGGCCGTCGTCGACTCGCAGAGCACGGACATCAAGGACCGCATCCTGGCGATCCCCGGGATGAGCCTGATCGAGGAGAAGCCGTACGCGGGCTACCGCTTCTTCGTCCTGAACTACAAGCAGCCGATCGACCACCGGCGCCCGTGGGCCGGCACGTTCGACCAGCGGATCTCCGTCCTCCACAAGGACACGAGCCGCCCGACCGTCTTCCGCACCAGCGGCTACTCGCTGAGCACCACCCCGAGCCGCGCCGAGCCGACGCGGATCGTCGACGGCAACCAGGTCTCCATGGAGTACCGATTCTTCACGCCGTCCCGTCCGCAGCCCGCCGACTGGTCGAAGCTCGACATCTGGCAGGCGGCCAGCGACCAGCACCGGATCTTCACCGCGCTGAAGAAGATCTACGGCCAGAAGTGGCTCTCCACGGGCGCCTCCAAGGGCGGCATGACCGCCACCTACTTCGAGCGCTTCTACCCGCGTGACATGGACGGTGTCGTCGCCTACGTCGCCCCGAACGACGTGGTCAACAACGAGGACTCGGCCTACGACCGGTTCTTCGCGACCGTCGGCACCAAGGAGTGCCGCGACCGCCTGAACTCCATGCAGCGCGAGGCCCTCGTCCGCCGCGCCCCGCTTGAGGCCAAGTACAAGGCGTGGGCCGAGTCGGAGGGCGCCACCTTCAACACGGTCGGCACGCTCGACAAGGCCTTCGAGGCCGTCGTCCTCGACTTCGTGTGGGGCTTCTGGCAGTACTACGGCGAGGACGTCTGCGACCAGATCCCGGACGCGAAGACCGCGAGCGACGACACCGTCTACGAGACGATCGACGCCTACTCCGGCTGGGCCGCCTACACCGACCAGGGCCTGGAGCCGTACACGCCGTACTACTACCAGGCGGCGACCGAGCTCGGCGCGCCCACCATCGAGCAGCCGCACCTGGACGGGCTCAGCCGCTACGGCTACCAGCCCGCGCGCAACTTCGTGCCGCGCGAGATCCCGATGAAGTTCAAGCCGCACGCCATGCGTGACGTCGACAACTGGGTCCGCAAGAACGCGAACAAGATGCTGTTCGTGTACGGCGGCAACGACCCGTGGGGCTCCGAGAAGTTCCACCTGGGCAAGAGCGCGCGCGACAGCTACGTGTACGTGGCGCCGGGCGCCAACCACGGTGCGAACGTCGCCGGGCTCGTCGAGGCCGAGCGGAACAACGCCACCGCCCGCATCCTCGACTGGGCCGGCGTCCCCGCCCCGGCCGTCCAGGCGGCGCAGCCGCTGGCCCGCTTCGACGCGCGCCTCGACAAGCCGGTCGACGAGGACGCGACGAAGGAGCACGGCCTGCGGCCGTAACGGCTCATCGCATGGGGGGTGGGATGCGTCCGGCGGGACGCACCCCACTTCCGTGTCAGCGGTACGACAGGCCGTGTCCCACCGGGTAGAGCACCTTCGCCGGGTCCTCGGCGCTCTGCACCGGAACCGGCAGCCGGCCCCTGGGCCGGGCCCGGCCCGCCAGGACCCGTACGGCGGCCCGGAGTTCGACGTCGGTCCAGGAGTAGGCGGCGAGCGTCGCCCGCTGGCCGCCGATCCGGGCGATGTCGTACGGATTGCGGATCGCGATCGTCACGACGGGCACCCCGGTCGCGACGAGCCGCGCCACGAGCGTGCGCTGCGGACTGGCCGCGGTGACGTTGTACGTGCCCACCACGACGACGTCCTTGCCCGCGGCAGCCGCCACCGCCTCCTCGATCCTCGTGGCCGTCGGGGTGATCCCGGTGGAGAGCGCGGTCGCGGTGAACCCCAGCTCCGTCAGGGCGGTCGCGAGCGTGGTGGTGGGCGGACCCGTCGTACCGGACGGGGAGGCCGGGTCGGCGCCGACGACGAGGACGGAGCGGTGCCGGGCCGGGCTCAGCGGCAGGAAGCCGCCCTCGTTGAGCAGCAGGGTCGTGGTGGCCTCGGCGATCCGGTCGGCCTGGGCGAGGTGGGCGGCGGTGCCGACCACCCGCTCGACGCCGGCCCGGGAGACGTACGCGTTGCGGAACAGGCCGAGCTTCGACTTGAGCCGCAGAATCCGCAGGATCGATTCGTCGAGCCGGGCCTCCGTCAGCTCGCCGTCCTTGACGGCCTTCAGGACCGCGTTCCAGGCCACGTCCAGCTTCGGCGGGTTCAGCAGCTGGTCCACACCGGCCTTCAGGGCGAGGACCGGGACGCGCTCGTCGCCGTACTTGGTGCGCACCCCCTCCATGCCGAGCGAGTCGGTGACCACCACGCCGTCGTAGCCGAGCTCCTCGCGGAGGATGCCGGTGAGGATCGGCCGGGACAGCGTCGCCGGATCCTCGCTGGGGTCGAGCGCCGGGACCACGATGTGCGCGGTCATGATCGAGTCGATCCCGGCGGCGATCGCGGACCGGAACGGCGGGGCGTCGAGCGCGTTCCACTGCGCCCGCGTGTGGCTGATCGTCGGCAGGCCGTAGTGGCTGTCGACGGCGGTGTCGCCGTGCCCCGGGAAGTGCTTGGAGGTGGCCGCGACCCCGGCCCGCTGGTAGCCCTTGACCTGCGCGGCGACCAGACCGGCGACCGCCGCCGGGTCGGAGCCGAAGGAACGGACACCGATGACCGGGTTGGCCGGGTTGACGTTGACGTCCGCGACCGGGGCGTAGTTCTGCCGGATGCCGACGGCCGCCAGCTCCGCGCCGGCGATCTGCGCTGCCCTACGGGCGTCCGCGTGCGAGCCGCCGGCGCCGAGGGCCATCGCCCCGGGCACCAGGGTGGCGGGTTCGCCCACCCGGCAGACGATGCCGTGCTCCTGGTCGGTGGAGATGAGCGCGGGGACCGGCGTGGGCTGCGCGAGCGCGGCCTGCTGGATGCCGTTGGAGAGGGCGGCGATCTGCTGCGGGTCACGGGTGTTGTGGGCCCAGGAGAAGTAGATGACGCCACCCACGTGGTAGCGCTCGACCAGCTCGGCGGCCGTCCGGACGCCGATCTCCGTGAGGTTGGCGTCGATGTCGGCCTGGTCGGGTGCGGTGGCGGAGTGGCCGTACACCCGCATCACGAAGAGCTGACCGACCTTCTCCTCCAGGGACATGCGGTCGATGATCCGCCGGAGCTTCCGGTCGTCGTGCCGGTCCTGCTCGGCGTGGGCGGGGGTGCTCACTCCGGTGACGGCGGCCGCTGCCGCGGCGGCGGTCACCGTGAGGAGGGTGCGTCGGGAGGGGGCGGGGGCGCGGTGGTGCACTGATGCTCCTTCCGGCCGTGCGAGGTCGAGGGAATCCGTGTCGGGAAACCTCGGAAGCCGCCTCTGAAGGAAACTTCCAAGGAGTCACGGATAGCCCGAAAGTAACTGCCAGGTCAAGGACCCGCGCACGAATCACCCACGGCGGCGATCCCGGGCCAGAGTCCCTGGAGCGTACGGACCGTCTCCCGGATCGCCGGGCGCCGCGCCGCCCCGGTCCGCCACATGGCGTGCAGGCGACGCGTCGGCATCGGGTCAAGACGCACCGGCGCCACCTCCGGCGGCAGCGTCCCGCGCCCGAGGCGCGGCACCAGCGCGATGCCCAGACCGGCCTCGACCAGGGCGACCTGCGTGTGGTTCTCCTCCGCCTGATGGACGATCAGCGGCTCGAAACCCGTCTCCCGAAGCGTCCGCGTCAGCCAGTCGTGGCAGACCGTCCCCGGCGGCTGCGAGATCCACCGCTCCGCCGCCAGCTCCTCCCGGCGCACCGACTTCCGCGCGGCGAGCGGATGGTCCCGGTGGACGAGGATGTCGCACAGGTCGTCGCCGATCACCGCCTGCTCGACCCCCGGCGGTACGGGAAGCGGGGCGATGTCCCAGTCGTGCGCCACCGCCAGATCGATGACCCCGCGCGCCACCAGGTCGATCGAGACGTGCGGGTCCACCTCCGAGAGCCGGGCGTCGACATCGGGATGGACCCGGCCCAGCTCCGCGAGCACCCGGGGCATCAGACCGCGCGCCGCGCTCGCGAAACAGCCGATGGCGAGCCGCCCGGCGGGCCGGACGCGCCGCTCCTCCAGACGCACCTCCGCCTCCTCCACCAGGGCCAGCAACTGCCGGGCCGTGGCGGCGAGATGGTGGGCGTCGTCGGTGAGGCGGATGCCGCGGCCACTGCGTTCCAGCAGGGTCGTACGGGTCTCCCGCTCCAGCTTCGCGATCTGCTGGGAGACCGCGGACGGCGTGTAGCCGAGGGCGGTGGCGGCGGCGCCGACACTGCCGTGGACGGCGACGGCGTGCAGGGCGCGCAGTCGGCCGAGATCCAGCACGGTGCGTCCTCCGGAGGGGTGGGGGGTGACATGGATGAAGCGTTGCTACATCCCATCATGAAGGAACCCGTGCTGGTGCTACATGGTCGACGGCGGCCATGCTCGACCGCATGCGCCCCGCCCACCTCGCCCTCGCCGCCCTGGTCGCCGCCGTCTGGGGAGTCAACTTCGTCGTCATCGAGATCGGCCTCGACCACTTCCCGCCGCTGCTCTTCTCCGCCCTCCGCTTCCTCGCCGCCGCCCTGCCCGCCGTGTTCCTGGTGGGCCGCCCCACGGTGGCCTGGAAGTGGATCCTGGCGGTCGGCCTCGTCCTCGGCGTCGCCAAGTTCGGGCTGCTCTTCACCGGCATGGACCTCGGCGCCCCCGCCGGACTCTCCTCCCTCGTCCTCCAGGTCCAGGCCGTCTTCACCGCCCTCTTCGCCTTCGCCGCCCTCGGAGAACGGCCCGGCCGCCTCAAGGTGGCGGGCATGGGGGTCGCCCTGGTGGGCATCGGCGTGGCGGCGGCGGACGAGGGCGGCGCGGGGTCCCTGGCCGGCTTCGCCCTGGTGATCGCCGCGGCGGCCTGCTGGGGCGTCTCCAACGTCCTGACCCGCAAGGCCTCCCCGCCCGACGCGCTCAACTTCATGGTCTGGGTCAGCACCGTGCCCGTCCTGCCGCTGCTCGGCCTCTCCCTCCTCCTGGAGGGCCCGGAACGCGACCTCGCGGCCCTGCGCGGCCTCGACTGGACCGGCGCCGGCGTCATCGTGTACGTCGCCTGGATCACGACCGTCTTCGGCTTCGGCGCCTGGGGCTGGCTGCTCCGCCGCTACCCGGCCTCCTCCGTCGCGCCCTTCTCCCTCCTCGTCCCCGTCTTCGGGATGTCCTCGGCGGCGCTCGTCCTGGGCGAGGGGGTGAGCCCGGCCCGCTGGTGCGCGGCGGCGCTGCTCGTCGGGGGAGTGGCACTGACCTCGTTCGCGCCGGGCCGGCGGACCGCGCGGAACTCCGTGGCGACCGCGCACCCCGTGGCCGTATCGTCGACCGGCCGTCCCCTCGGCGCGGAGCGGCGGACGACCAGCGACGAAAGGCCCGCATGACCTTCGAACACATCACCGTCGACGCCCCCGAACCCGCCCCCGGGGCCGTGCTGCTCGCCGGCATCCCCGGCAGCGGAAAGTCCACCGTCGCGGCCGCCCTCGCGGCCCGCTTCGCCCGGGCGGCGCACATCGAGGTCGACGGGCTCCAGTCCCTCATCGTGAGCGGCGGCCACTGGCCGAGCCCCGACGGCGACCCGGAGGCGGACCGCCAGATCCTGCTGCGCGCCCGCAACGCCTGCCTGCTCGCCGACAGCTTCGTCACGGCCGGCTTCCTCCCGGTCCTCGACGACGTGGTGGTACGCCGCTCCCACCTGGACCACTACCGCGCCCGTACGAAGGAGGCCCCGCTCCAGGTGGTGTTCCTGGCCCCCGGCCCCGACAAGGCCTGGGAACGCAACAACGCCCGCGACAAGCGCCTCACGACGAACTGGGCCTTCCTGGACGAGGCGATGCGCGCGGAGCTGTCGGGCGAGGGCGTCTGGATCGACAACGCGGACCTGACGGTGGCGGAGACGGTGGACGCGGTCCTCGCGGCGACGGGCCTGACCCCGGAGAAGGCGATGGGCCCTGCCCCGGAGAAGTAGCCCGCCGGAGAAGTAGCCCGCCGGACCCCAGCCGAGGCGGGGGTCCGACGGGCTCGCTCTCCGGTCCGCGACGTCAGGGTCAGGCGAACAGGTCGGCGAGCAGCTCGGGGCCGATCACGATGGGCGCCGGGCGGTAGGCGGGCGGCAGCGTGCCCATCAGCTCGCGGACCAGGAAGTCCCAGCAGCGGGTGCGGACATGGGCCAGGCAGTCGATGAAGGTGTGCTCGGCGCCGGGCACGATGTGCAGTTCGAAGTCCTTGCCGGCGGCGAGGAGCCGGTCGGCGAGCCGCAGGGTCTGGTGCGGGTGGACCTGGTCGTCCATGTCGCCGTGGACGAGCAGCAGCTTGCCGGTCAGCCGGTCGGCGAGGTCCAGGTTGGAGGTCCGGGCCCAGGCCTCGGGGGCGTCGGCGCCGTCGTAGGACTCGACGAAGCCGGCGTTGAAGGTGGGGGCGTCGTGCGAGCCGGAGAGGGCGGCCCCGGCCTTGTACACCTCGGGGAAGTCCAGCATGGCGCGTGCCGCGGCGAACCCGCCTCCCGAGTGGCCGAAGACGCCGGCCCGGTCCAGGTCCATCCACGGCCGGGTCTCGGCCAGCTGCCTCAGGGCCGCGACATGGTCGGCCAGGGAGCCGGCGTCGGCCAGGTTCCCGAAGGACGCGTCATGGAAGGCCTTGCTCCGTCCCGGGGTGCCCCGGCCGTCGAGCGCGATCACCACGAAGCCGAGCGCCGCGAGGGGTTCGGCGTCCATGCCCATGCCGCCGGGGTCGAAGCACGGGGCGACCCGGTTGACCTGCGGGCCGGGGTAGAGGGTGTCCACCACCGGGTAGCACTGGGCGGGGTCGAAGTCCCGCGGCCGGTACAGCACCCCGTAGATGTCGGTCTCGCCGTCGGCCGCCTTGACGCGGAAGCGCTCCGGCGCGGTCCAGCCGGTGGCGGCGAGCTTGGTGATGTCGGCGCGCTCCAGCTCCACCAGGACCCGGCCGGTCCAGTCGCGGACCGTGATCACGGGGGCGGTGTCGACGGTGGACGCGGAGTCGATGAAGTACGCCTGGTCGTACGGGCTTTCCGGCTGGGTGGTGAGGTGGTCGAGCGTGTCGTCGGTGAGCCTGGCGAAACTGGAGCCGTCCAGGCCGACCCGGCACACCGAGCGCCGGTACGGGTCCTCGTCGACGAGCCCGGAGGCGGTGAAGTACACGACCCGCTCGGCCTCGTCGACGCGCAGGATCTGCCGGACCAGCCACGGCCCGGAGGTGACCTGGCCGAGCAGCTCACCGGTGTGCAGGTCGTAGCGGTAGAGGTGGCCCCAGCCGTCGCGCTGCGAGAACCACAGCACCTCGTCGGCGAGCACGCGCACGAGGGGCGCCTCGGTCATCCACTGGTTGGGCTCCACCCGGGTCTCCCCGGACTCGCTGATCACGGTGGTGACGTCGCCGGTGACCGGGTCGAGGCGGTGCAGGGTGAGGGAGTGCTGGTCCCGGGGCCGGGCGAGGAAGTGGACGGCGGAGCCGTCCGCCGCCCACCACGCCCACTTGACGGTGATCGGCGACACGTGGGTCATGATCAGCGGCTCGGTCTGGGCGCGGACCACCGTGCCCTCGGCGACGTCGAGGACGACCAGCTCGGCCAGCGGCAGGTGCTCGTCCCCGGCGTACGCGAACGGCTGGGTGTGCAGGCGGGGCGCGCCGCCGTCGGCGGGCCTCGCCTCCACGAGGTGGGTCCTGCGGACCTCGCGCTCGTCGGTCCGGTGGGCGAGGACCTTCGTCGAGTCCGGCGACCAGGCCACGGCCGGGGGCAGGTAGGGCACGCCGAGCTTGCGGAGCAGGGTGGGGTTGCCCGTGGCGGCCGGGCCCGGACCGTAGGCGTGGTCGGGCGCGCCGTCGGTGGTCAGCGGCCACTCGCGGCCGTCGGACAGCGAGCACGCCCACAGGTCGTGCCCGCGCTGGGACACCGCGAGCTTTCCGTCGGGCGACGTCACGTCCAGCGGGTTGCCCGGCGGGGTGAACTCGGCCCGCTCGCAGGCGTAGTCGTCCAGGCGGCAGCTCCAGTACGCGCCGAAGGCGACGAACTTCACGGCGTTCTCGGCGAGTTCGATCCCTATGAAGGGCAGGGCCTCGGCGTCGACCGGCTGCTCGGAGGCGGCGGCGAGGGCGGCGGCGAGCCGCGGGTGGTCGAAGAGCGGCTCGCGGGTGCCGGCCGCCGGGTCGACCAGCGTGAACCGCTTGCCGACCCCGTTGCTCACGGCGTACCAGAACCGGGCGCCCCCGTCGATCCACTGCGGCCTGACCTTGTCACCGACGACGAGCTCGCCGGGGCGGGCGGGACGGCGGAGCAGCTGTTCGGCGGCCTGGTAGTTCTGAGTGGTGCTCATTCTTGTTGTCCGTCCCCGTTGTCGGTCGATGTAGATCTTGGTCGGAGCTACGCCGCTGTAGTGGTTCAGAGGCTGGTGGCGGTGATGTCGCCGTAGGAGGTGGTGGCGTGGATGGTGAGTGCGGCGCCGGCGCCTTCGGTGTTGGCGAGGGCGTTGTGGACGCGGCCGTAGGCGGTTCCGGCGTTGAGGGTGGCGGAGACGCCGCGGGCGGCGCCGACGGCGATGGCGCCGGACTCGGTGCGCAGGACGACGGTGCCCCGGGTGGCTTCGGTGACGCGGAGGTCGCCCTGCTGGGTGGTGATCTCGGCGGGGCCGCCGAGGCGGCCGACGGTGATGTCGCCGGCCTGGAGGGCCAGTCGGGCGCTCGCGGCCCCGTCGAGCTCGACGGTGCCCTGGGCGCCCTCGAAGACGACGTCGCCGAGCTGTCCGACGCCGCGGAGGTCGGCGGCTGCGGTCTTGGCCTCGACGCGGGAGCCGGCCGGGAGCTGGACGGTGACCTCGACGGACCCGGAGTCGCCGAGGATCCGGTTCTTCGCGGGGGCGGCGGCGATCCGCAGGACGCCGTCGGTGAACTCGACGGTCATCTCCTCGGCGGCCTTCACGTCGTTGCCCTTGGCGGCGTTCGCGGGGCGGACCTCGACGGTGGCGTCGGCGCGGTCGGAGGCGACGAGCTGGATGCGGCCGGCGGGGATGTCGAGGACGGTGGTGATGGCGGCGGAGGTGGCGAACTTCTGCATGGTTCTGCTCCTTCATCCGGCGGGCCGTCTTGTCGGCCCGCTGTTTCCGATGAAGGAAAAGCTACGTTGCGTTCAAGATGTTGGCAACGCTCTCGTTGCGTGAAATAGGCATAGCCGCAGGTGGATTGAGGGATTTCGTTGCAACGGTTTCGGGGGTAACGCAACGCTCGGGGTGCCGCGTGTTGCAATGGAGTGGAGGTGAATGCACTGCGGGGCGTGCGCCGGGCATCCGCCCGCCGGTGCCGGTGCCGGTGCCGGTGCCGGTGCGGGTGCGGGTGGGGGTGGGGGCGCGGGTGGGGGCGGCGGCGTCCGTCGGGGCGCCGGGGCGCCGCCGAGGTCCGAGGGTCGAGGGGCGATGGCCGGGCGCCCCGGCCATCGCCGGCGCCCCGGCGCCCCAGCCCTCGCCCCGACGGCGCCGTCCGTCGGGGCGTCGGGGTGCCGGGGTGGCCGGTCGCCGCGCGCGCCGGAGGGGCCCTCACCGATGTCCGGTGGGCCTGATGATCCTCTTGCCGATGGCCGATGGCCGATGGCCGATGGCCGATCGCCGATCGCCGATGCCGAGGGCCGAGGGTGAGGGTCGATGGCCGAAGGCCGAAGGCCGGGGCGCTCGGCCCCCGCCGCCCCCGGCCCTCGCCGCCGCCCGGCGGGCGGGCCGGCCCGTCTACCCCCGAGGCCGCCCCGTGGACCCCCGTACCACCAGCTCCGCCGGGACGCGGGCCAGGCCGCCCGCCGGGGGGTCCTCCGTGCCCATCGCCAGGCGGCCCGCTCGGGCCCCCGCCTCGTGCAGCGGCAGGTGGACCGTCGTCAGGGACGGGACCGCGTCCACCGAGAACGGGAGGTCGTCGAAGCCCGCCACGGACACGTCGCCCGGGATCGACAGGCCGCGCTCCCGCAGGGCCGCGCAGACGCCGAGAGCGACCGTGTCGTTGGCGGCGACGACCGCCGTGAGGTCCGGGTCGCGGGCGAGGAGTTCGGCCGTGGCCTCGTAGCCGGCCCGTCGGTCGTACGCGCCGTGGACGGTCGGCCCCTCCGCGACCCCCGCCGCCGTGAGCGCCGCCCGGTGGCCCTCCAGGCGGTGCCGGGTCGTCGTCCGGTCGGCCGGGCCGGCCGCGTAACCGATGCGCCGGTGGCCGAGTCCGAGCAGGTGCTCGGTGAGGCGGCGCGCGCCGCCCCGGTTGTCGAAGACCAGCGCGGCAGCGTTCGCGTCGCCGGTGACCGGCGGCCGCCCGCACAGCACGACCCGGGTCCCCGCCTCCGCCAGCTTGGCCAGCTTGCCGGTCGTCGCCGCGAGGTGCTCGGGGTCCTCCAGGGAGCCGCCCATGAGGATCACGGCCGCTGCCCGCTGTCGCTGGAGCAGGGTGAGGTAGGTCAGTTCGCGCTCGGGGGAGCCGCCGGTGTTGCAGACGACGGCGAGTTTCTCGCCGCCGCCGCGCCCCGATCCGCCCTCCCCGATGGCGCTCTGCGCCGCGCTCGCCATGATCCCGAAGAAGGGGTCGGCGATGTCGTTGACGAGGACGCCGACGAGGTCGGAGGTCGCGGCGGCGAGGGAGCTGGCGGGCCCGTTGAGCACGTAGTCCAGCTCGTCCACGGCCCGCAGGACCCGCTCGCGGGTCGACTCGGCGACCGGGTAGTTGCCGTTGAGGACGCGGGAGACGGTGGCGGGCGAGACCCGTGCGCGAGCGGCCACGTCCGCCAGGGTGACGGTCATCGTGTGCGTACCTCCAGGGCCTTGTCGACGGCGATGTCGGCAGGCTAGCGTCATCGCCGATGGAAAGCGCTTTCTATCCACGGGATCGAGAGCGCTGAACGCCGGGGAGAGGAACCTTTCGTGACACGCAGGACAGTCCGCATCGCCATGAACGGCGTCACCGGGCGCATGGGACACCGCCAGCACCTCGTCCGCTCGATCCTCGCCCTGCGCGAACAGGGCGGCCTCGACCTCGGCAACGGCGAGACCCTCTGGCCCGAGCCGGTCCTCGTCGGCCGCCGCGAGCCCGCCCTGCGCGCACTCGCCGAGCGCCACGGACTCACCGAGTGGTCCACCGACCTCGACGCCGTCCTCGCCGACGACACCGTCGACATCTACTTCGACGCCCAGGTCACCTCCGCCCGCGCCGAGGCGATCACCAAGGCCGTCCACGCCGGCAAGCACATCTACACCGAGAAGCCCACGGCCGCCGACCTCGCCGGCGCCCTGGAGCTCGCCCGGCTCGCCACCGAGAAGGGCGTCAAGCACGGCGTCGTCCAGGACAAGCTGTTCCTGCCGGGCCTTCTCAAGCTCAAGCGCCTCATCGACGGCGGCTTCTTCGGCGAGATCCTGTCCGTACGGGGCGAGTTCGGCTACTGGGTCTTCGAGGGCGACTGGCAGGACGCCCAGCGCCCCAGCTGGAACTACCGCGCGCAGGACGGCGGCGGCATCGTCGTCGACATGTTCCCGCACTGGGAGTACGTGCTCCACGAGCTGTTCGGCCGTGTCACCTCCGTCACCGCCCAGGTCGCCACCCACGTCCCGCGCCGCTGGGACGAGCAGGGCAAGCCGTACGAGGCCACCGCCGACGACGCCGCGTACGGCATCTTCCAGCTGGAGGGCGGCGCGATCGCCCAGATCAACTCCTCCTGGACGGTCCGGGTCAACCGCGACGAACTCGTCGAGTTCCAGGTCGACGGCACCCACGGCTCCGCCGTCGCCGGCCTGCGCAACTGCCGCGTCCAGCACCGCTCGGCCACCCCCAAGCCCGTCTGGAACCCCGACATCCCGGCGACCGAGCCCTTCCGCGAGCAGTGGCAGGAGGTCCCCGACAACGCCGAGTTCGACAACGGCTTCAAGGCCCAGTGGGAGCTGTTCCTGCGGCACGTCGCCCTCGACGAGCCGTACCACTGGGACCTCCTCGCCGGCGCCCGCGGCGTCCAGCTCGCCGAACTCGGCCTGAAGTCCGCCGCCGAGGGCCGTCGTCTCGACGTGCCGGAGGTCAGCCTGTGATCCGCCTTCCCGAACTCGGCGGCGGCGTACGGGAGTACGTGCCCCGAGCCGAACCGCTCGCGGTCTCGTCCGGCGGCCCGCTGACCTCCCGTACGGTCTTCTCCGCCGCGCACGTGGTCGCCGACCCGTACGCCGACACGACCCCCGACTCGCCCGCCGCCGTCGACTGGGACGCCACCCTGGCCTTCCGCCGTCACCTCTGGTCCCACGGACTCGGGGTCGCCGAGGCCATGGACACCGCGCAGCGCGGGATGGGCCTGGACTGGGCCGGGGCGGCCGAGCTGATCCGCCGCAGCGCGGCGGAGGCGAAGGCGGTCGGCGGCCGGATCGCCTGCGGCGTCGGCACGGACCAACTCACGGGTCCGGCGGGCCTGGTGGAGGTCCGCAAGGCGTACGAGGAGCAGCTCGCGCTCGTCGAGGAGACCGGCTCCCAGGCCATCCTGATGGCCTCCCGCGCCCTCGCGGCGGCGGCGTCGGGGCCTGAGGACTACCTGGACCTGTACGGCCATCTCCTCCGCCAGTCGAGCGAGCCGGTGATCCTGCACTGGCTCGGCCCGATGTTCGACCCGGCGCTCGACGGGTACTGGGGCACGACGGACCTGGACGCGGCGACGGACACATTCCTGGAGGTCATCGCCGCACACCCGGACAAGGTCGACGGCATCAAGGTCTCCCTCCTGGACGCCCGGCGCGAGGTCGAACTGCGCCGCCGCCTCCCGGAGGGCGTGCGCTGCTACACGGGCGACGACTTCCACTACCCGGAGCTCATCGCGGGCGACGAACAGGGCTTCAGCCACGCCCTGCTGGGCATCTTCGACCCGCTGGCACCGCTCGCGGCGGAGGCGGTACGGGCTCTGGACACGGGTGATGTCCACGCCTTCCGTGCCACCCTGGACCCGACGGTCGCCCTCTCCCGCCACCTGTTCCAGGCTCCGACCCGCTTCTACAAGACGGGCGTCGTCCTGCTGGCCTGGCTGGCCGGCCACCAGGACCACTTCACGATGGTCGGCGGCCTGCACTCCGCCCGCTCGCTGCCGCACTTGGCAAAGGCGTACGAACTGGCTGACGGACTGGGCCTGTTCCCCGATCCGGCCCTGGCGGAGGACCGCATGCGCTCCCTCCTGACGGTCCAGGGAGGCCTGCGATGAACCTCGACCGCTTCAGCATCAACCAGATGACGGTCAAGCAGCTGTCCCTCCCGGACCTGGTCACCCACTGCGTCCGGCTCGGCGTCCCGGGCGTGGGCCTGTGGCGCGAGCCGGTCCAGGAGTACGGCGTCGAGGCCGCGGCGGCCCTCGTCCGGGACGCGGGCCTGACCGTCACGACCCTCTGCCGGGGCGGCTTCTTCACCACGGACGGCTGGGAGACGGAGAACCGGGCGGCGATCGACGAGGCGGCGACCCTCGGCACGGACACCGTCGTCCTGGTCTCCGGCGGCCTCACCCCCGCCTTCCCCGACCTGCCCTCGGCCCGCGCCCGCATCACCGAGGCGATCGGCACGCTGGCCCCCTACGCGGCCGAACGCGGCATCCGCCTCGCGATCGAGCCCCTCCACCCGATGTACGCCGCCGACCGCTGCGCCGTCTCCACCCTGGACCAGGCGCTGGCCATCGCCGAGCAGTTCCCGCCCGAGCAGGTGGGCGTGGTGGTCGACACGTACCACCTCTGGTGGGACGACCGCGCCCCGGCGGCGGTGGAACGCGCGGGCGCGGGAGGCCGCATCCACTCCTTCCAACTGGCCGACTGGACCACCCCGCTCCCGGCGGGCGTCCTCACGGGCCGAGGCCAACTGGGCGACGGCACGATCGACCTCCGGGCCTGGGCGGACCTGACGGAGAAGGCGGGCTGGACGGGCCCGGTGGAGGTGGAGATCTTCAACGACGCCCTATGGTCCAGGGACGGCGCGGAGGTTCTGGAGGAGACCCTGGAAAGGTTCCTGGAGGTCTGAGGAGGCGCGGCGGGTGGACGGTCACCCGCCCAGGCGCCGCACGTCCTGTTGCTCGACGTCCTTGAGGACACGGGCGACCGTGGCGAAGTCGTTGTCCCCGTGCAGGATGGTCAACCCGTGATGGACCGCCGTGGCGCAGATCAGGAGATCGACGACGCCCGCCGCACGGTGCTGTCCCTTCTGCGTCAGCTTGTACTGGGCGGTCTCCACCCATCGCCATGCGTCCTTGGGGACGCGCACCGGCGCGAACATCGCGGTGAGGCCTTCTCCGATCTCATCGCGGTCGTCCGCGCTGACGGAGCTGAAGAGGATCTCCGTCCGGGTGGCCTCGCACATGCCGATGGCACCGGTCTCGATCTCGGCGTCCCAGCGCCGCTGTGCGGAGGGATCGGTGCCGAGGTGGACGTACGCGCTGGTGTCGATGAGGTACGAGATCACTCCGCGCCCTCGCCGTGCTGGGCGGCCTTGCGGGCTTCCCACGCCCGGCGGGTGGACTCCAGTTCACCTCGTGCGCCCCGCTCCGCGAGCCGCTGGTACGCGGCCCTGCGGCGATGGCGCCTTATGACCTCTTCGAGCGCCGTGTTGATCGTGTCCTTCTTCGTGGTGGTCCCGAGCAGTTTCGCGGCCTCGGCGAGTACGACGTCGTCCACGTCCACGTTGGTCACACCCATGATCACCCTCCATGTGCCCCATGTGGGACGAATGCCCACCTCTCATACATGGTAGTCCCGGAGGAACCCTCCCGCCCGCCCCCGGCGTCCTGGGATCCGGGCGGCTGAGCTCGGGTGACAGGCCCCGGGAAGCGGGGCCCGGGTCACTGAGCCCCGCGCCCCGGTAGGGAAGTTGTCCACAGGGCCGCGCGCGCTGTCCGAGCGGTTCGCTACCTTCGGGGCATGTCCAACGAAGGTCGTGGGCCGGGTTCGGCCGTGCTCGAAGGGGTCCTTGAGCGGATCACCTACGCGAACGAGGAGAGCGGGTACACGGTCGCGCGCGTCGACACCGGGCGGGGGGCCGGGGACCTGCTCACCGTGGTCGGGGCGCTGCTCGGGGCGCAGCCGGGGGAGTCGCTGCGGATGGAGGGCCGTTGGGGTTCGCATCCGCAGTACGGCAAGCAGTTCACCGTCGAGAACTACACGACCCTGCTGCCCGCCACGATCCAGGGCATCCGCCGCTATCTCGGCTCGGGTCTGGTCAAGGGCATCGGCCCCGTCTTCGCCGATCGCATCACCCAGCACTTCGGCCTGGACACCCTCCAGATCCTGGAGGAGGCCCCGGCCCGGCTGATCGAGGTCCCGGGCCTCGGTCCGAAGCGCACGAAGAAGATCAGCGCGGCCTGGGAGGAGCAGAAGGCGATCAAGGAGGTGATGGTCTTCCTCCAGGGCGTCGGTGTCTCCACCTCGATCGCGGTCCGGATCTACAAGAAGTACGGGGACGCCTCGATCTCGGTCGTGCGGAACCAGCCCTACCGGCTCGCCGCCGACGTCTGGGGCATCGGCTTCCTCACCGCCGACAAGATCGCCCAGGCTGTGGGCATACCCCACGACAGCCCCGACCGGGTGAAGGCAGGCCTGCAGTACGCCCTCTCGCAGTCCAGCGACCAGGGGCACTGTTTCCTCCCCGAGGAGCGGCTGATCGCGGACGCGGTGAAGCTCCTCCAGGTCGACACCGGACTCGTCATCGAGTGCCTCGCCGAGCTGGCCGAGGACCCCGAGGGGGTCGTACGGGAAACCGTGCCCGGCCCCGAGGGGACGCCCGTCACCGCCGTGTACCTGATCCCCTTCCACCGGGCCGAGCTGTCGCTCGCGGGGCAGCTCCGGCGGCTGCTGCGGGCCGAGGAGGACCGGATGCCGGGCTTCCGGGACGTGGCCTGGGACAAGGCCCTCGCCTGGCTCGCCGACCGGACGGGGGCCTCGCTCGCGCCCGAGCAGGAGGAGGCCGTCCGGCTCGCGCTCACCCGGAAGGTCGCCGTGCTCACCGGCGGCCCCGGCTGCGGCAAGTCGTTCACGGTCCGCTCCATCGTGGAGCTGGCCCGTGCCAAGAAGGCCAAGGTCGTCCTCGCCGCGCCCACCGGCCGGGCGGCCAAGCGGCTCGCCGAGCTGACCGGCGCCGAGGCCTCCACGGTCCACCGGCTCCTCGAACTCAAGCCCGGCGGCGACGCGGCCTACGACCGGGACCGGCCGCTCGACGCCGACCTCGTCGTGGTCGACGAGGCCTCCATGCTCGACCTGCTCCTGGCGAACAAGCTGGTCAAGGCGGTCGCCCCCGGCGCCCATCTGCTCCTCGTGGGCGATGTGGACCAGCTCCCGTCGGTCGGCGCGGGCGAGGTCCTCGGCGATCTGCTCGCCCCGGGAAGCCCCGTACCGGCGGTCCGGCTGACCCGGATCTTCCGGCAGGCGCAGGAGTCCGGCGTCGTCACCAACGCGCACCGGATCAACGCCGGCACCCCGCCGAAGACCGAGGGCCTGCCGGACTTCTTCCTCTTCGTCGAGGAGGAGACCGAGGACGCCGCCCGGGTAGCCGTGGACGTCGCGGCCCGGCGGATTCCGGCCAAGTTCGGCCTCGACCCCCGCCGTGACGTCCAGGTCCTCGCACCGATGCACCGGGGCCCGGCCGGCGCGGGCTCGCTCAACGGACTGCTCCAGCAGGTCATCACTCCGGCCCGCCCCGATCTGCCGGAGAAGCGGTTCGGCGGCCGGGTCTTCCGCGTCGGCGACAAGGTCACCCAGATCAGGAACAACTACGACAAGGGGGCCAACGGGGTCTTCAACGGCACGGTCGGCGTCGTGACGCAGCTGGACCCCGTCGAGCAGAAGCTGACCGTACGGACGGACGAGGACGAGGAGGTGCCGTACGACTTCGACGAGCTGGACGAGCTCGCCCACGCGTACGCGGTCACCATCCACCGTTCGCAGGGCAGTGAGTATCCGGCCGTGGTGATCCCGGTCACCATGAGCGCCTGGATGATGCTTCAGCGGAACCTGCTCTACACGGCCGTGACCCGGGCGAAGAAGCTCGTGGTCCTCGTCGGCTCCCGGCGGGCGATCGCCCAGGCGGTCCGCACGGTCTCCGCGGGCAGACGCTTTACCGCACTCGCGTTTCGGCTCACAGGCGGCGCTCCCGTGTGAAAGATCACGGAGGACTACCGGAACCGGGGCGAAGGGGGCAGGATATGAAGGTTGGCGGCACTGAGTGCCGCCGATTGGCCCAATGGTCGACCCCGAGTGCACTCTCCTGAGCCAAATGGGGGATGGTAGAGACAGTCAGGGCACCTCGAAGAAGAGGCACTACGTCGGTGAGGGATGACGTGAGCGACAACTCTGTAGTACTGCGGTACGCGGACGGTGAATACACCTACCCGGTGGTCGAGAGCACCGTCGGCGACAAGGGCTTCGACATCGGGAAACTCCGAGCCCAGACCGGTCTGGTCACCCTGGACAGCGGATACGGCAACACCGCCGCCTATAAATCCGCGATCACCTACCTCGACGGTGAGCAGGGGATTCTGCGGTACCGCGGCTACCCCATCGAGCAGCTGGCCGAGCGCTCCACCTTCCTTGAGGTGGCGTACCTGCTGATCAACGGTGAGCTGCCCAAGGTCGACGAGCTGGCGACCTTCAAGAACGAGATCACGCAGCACACGCTCGTCCACGAGGACGTCAAGAACTTCTTCCGCGGTTTCCCGCGGGACGCCCACCCGATGGCGATGCTGTCGTCGGTGGTCTCCGCGCTGTCCACCTTCTACCAGGACAGCCACAACCCGTTCGACGAGGAGCAGCGTCACCTCTCCACGATCCGGCTGCTCGCGAAGCTGCCGACGATCGCGGCGTACGCGTACAAGAAGTCGATCGGTCACCCCTTCGTCTACCCGCGCAACGACCTCGGGTACGTCGAGAACTTCCTGCGGATGACCTTCTCGGTCCCGGCGCAGGAGTACGACCTGGACCCGGTCGTCGTCAACGCGCTCGACAAGCTGCTGATCCTGCACGCGGACCACGAGCAGAACTGCTCGACCTCCACCGTGCGTCTGGTCGGCTCCTCGCAGGCGAACATGTTCGCCTCGATCTCCGCCGGCATCTCGGCCCTGTGGGGCCCCCTGCACGGTGGCGCCAACCAGTCGGTCCTGGAGATGCTGGAAGGCATCAAGGCCAACGGCGGCGATGTCGACTCCTTCATCCGCAAGGTGAAGAACAAGGAGGACGGCGTCCGCCTGATGGGCTTCGGCCACCGGGTGTACAAGTCCTTCGACCCGCGCGCCAAGATCATCAAGGCGGCGGCGCACGATGTCCTCTCGGCCCTCGGCAAGTCCGACGAGCTGCTGGACATCGCGCTCAAGCTGGAGGAGCACGCGCTCTCCGACGAGTACTTCGTCTCGCGCAACCTCTACCCCAACGTGGACTTCTACACGGGCCTCATCTACCGCGCGATGGGCTTCCCGACCGAGATGTTCACCGTGCTCTTCGCGCTCGGCCGCCTGCCCGGCTGGATCGCCCAGTGGCACGAGATGATCAAGGAGCCCGGCTCCCGCATCGGCCGCCCGCGCCAGATCTACACCGGCGAGATCCTCCGCGACTTCGTCCCGGTCGAGGCCCGCTGAAGCCTTCGCCATGACTGAGGACGTGTCCCTGATCGGTTCACATCGACTGTGGATGCGCCTGAGCGGCGAGTGAGCCAAAGGGGCGCGTCGGTGTCGGCGTGACGAACGCGCGGAGGCCCGACGAAGGAGGGTCGAGCACGATCGTCGCGCCGACACCGGCTGTAGCGCCCCGGCGGCGAACCGAGCCCTCAAAAAAGAGGAAGCGCCCCGCTCTGTCGATCCCCCCACGGGTCGACGAGCGGGGCGCTTCCATGTCCCGGTGCGGATTCCCCCCACGGGATCCGGGCCGGGCGTCTGCGGGTGTCAGCAGAAGCTGCGCGGGTCGGCGCGACGCGGTCTGCCGGGGTACGTACGGGAGGGCCGCTCAAAGCTCCCCGGTGCACGTGCCCCGGCCAACGCTTGCCTGGAACGTCCCCCAAGACATTCCATGAACGTCCCCCAAGACGTTCTCGGCATCGCCCACTTAGACTCGCGAACAGCCCAGATGGTTACCCCCCAATATCTGTGATCTAGGTCTCTTTGTGAAGGTCCTGTGCGTCACGCGTGGGTGAATTCACGCGAAGCGGCGCAGACGAAGGCTGTTGGATACGACGAAGACGGACGAAAAGGCCATCGCCAGTCCCGCGATCATCGGGTTCAGAAGGCCGGCCGCGGCGAGCGGCAGCGCGGCCACGTTGTAGCCGAAGGCCCAGCCCAGGTTGCCCTTGATCGTCACCAGGGTGCGGCGGGCGAGCCGGATCGCGTCCGCCGCGACCCGCAGGTCCCCCCGGACCAGGGTCAGATCGCTCGCCTCGATCGCCGCGTCCGTGCCGGTCCCCATCGCCAGGCCCAGATCCGCCGTGGCGAGGGCCGCCGCGTCGTTCACCCCGTCGCCGACCATCGCGACCGTCCGGCCCTCCGCCTGGAGCCGCCGGACCACCTCGGCCTTCTCCTCCGGCAGCACCTCGGCGATCACCTCGTCGATGCCGACCTCCGCCGCGACGGCCTCCGCCACCGCCCGGTGGTCCCCGGTGAGGAGAACCGGCCGCAGCCCGAGGCCGCGCAGCCGGGCGACGGCCTCCGCGCTGGTGTCCTTGACGGTGTCCGCGACGGTGAGGGTGCCCCGGGCGACCCCGTCCCAGGCGACGTGGACGGCGCCGGGCTCCGCACCCGCCGGTACGTCGACGCCCTCCGCCGTCAGCAGCGCGGGGCGGCCGACGAGGACCAGGTGTCCGTCGACCGAGCCGCGTACGCCGAGCCCGGGGACGTTCTCGAAGGTCTTCGGTACGGGGAGCTCGCCGCAGCGCTCGACGGCGCCGGCCGCGACCGCGCGGGCCACCGGGTGCTCGGAGGAGTGCTCCAGGGCCCCGGCCAGCCGGAGCAGCTCGGTCTCGTCGGTGGCGTCGGTGCCGTATTTCCCGCCGTACACACGCACACCGGCCAGCCGCATGCGGCCCGTGGTGACCGTGCCGGTCTTGTCGAGGACGATCGTGTCGACGCGGCGGGTGGACTCCAGGACCTCGGGGCCCTTGATCAGGATGCCGAGCTGCGCGCCGCGGCCGGTGCCGACCATGAGCGCGGTCGGGGTCGCGAGGCCCAGGGCGCAGGGGCAGGCGATGATCAGGACGGCGACGGAGGCCGTGAAGGAGGCCGTCGGGTCGTCGGTCAGCAGCAGCCAGGTGACGAGGGTGCCGAGTGCGATGAGCAGCACGACCGGCACGAAGACGGCGGAGATCCGGTCGGCGAGCCGCTGGACCTCGGCCTTGCCGTTCTGGGCGTCCTCGACGAGCTTCGCCATCCGGGCGAGCTGGGTGTCGGCGCCGACGCGGGTGGCCCGGACGACGAGCCGGCCCGAGACGTTGACGCAGCCGCCGGTGACGTCGCTGCCCGCGGTGACGTCCAGCGGCAGCGACTCGCCGGTGAGCAGGGCGGCGTCGACGGCCGACGCGCCCTCGGTGACGATGCCGTCGGTGGCGATCTTCTCCCCGGGCCGTACGACGAAGAGGTCGCCGGTCCGCAGCGCGGCGACCGGCACGCGCACCTCCGCGCCCGCCCGTCGCCCGCCGCCACCCTTGGCCGAGAGCGCTTCGCGCTCGCCCCCTTCGAATCGCAGGACGGCCACGTCCTTGGCGCCGAGTTCCATCAGGGCCCGGAGCGCCGCGCCCGCCTTCCGCTTGGCGCGGGCCTCCAGATAGCGGCCGAGCAGGATGAAGGTGACGACTCCGGCGGCGACTTCGAGGTAGATCGCGGAGGAGGCCTCGGAGCGGTCCACGGTCAGGTCGAAGCCGTGCCGCATGCCGGTCATGCCCGCGTCGCCGAGGAAGAGGGCCCAGAGCGACCAGCCGAAGGCGGCGAGGGTGCCGACCGAGACGAGGGTGTCCATGGTGGCGGCGCCGTGCCGGAGGTTGGTCCAGGCGGCCCGGTGGAAGGGCAGCCCGCCCCAGACGACGACGGGGGCGGCGAGGGTGAGCGAGAGCCACTGCCAGTTGTCGAACTGGAGGCTCGGGACCATGGCGAGCAGCACGACGGGCGCGGAGAGCAGCGCGGAGACGAGGAGCCGCTGCCGGAGGGAGGCGAGCTCGGGGTCCCGCGCGGGCTCCCGTTCCTCCGGTGTGATGGCCGGCTCCGGCTCCGGCGGCGGGGGTTCCTCCGCCGTGTAGCCGGTCTTGACGACGGTGGCGATCAGCGCGTCGACCCCGACCTCCGGCGGGTGCTCGATCCGCGCCTTCTCGGTGGCGTAGTTGACGGTCGCGGTCACCCCGTCCATGCGGTTGAGCTTCTTCTCGACGCGGGCCGCGCAGGAGGCGCAGGTCATCCCGCCGATCGTCAGTTCGGTGACCGCGGCATCGACGGGGGGAGCGGTGGTGCTGGAGGTCATGTGCGGTTCCAAAAGGGGAGCAGGGCCGTACCCGATAACGGTACGGCCCTGCGGGGTGTCGACGGGGGAGCGGTCAGACCAGCTCGTAGCCGGCCTCGTCGACGGCGGCGCGGACGGCCTCCTCGTCGAGCGGGGCGGCGGAGACGACGGTCACCTGGCCGGTGGAGGCGACGGCCGTCACCGACGAGACGCCGGGAAGCTCGGAGATCTCGCTCGACACCGCGCCCTCGCAGTGGCCGCAGGTCATGCCCTTGACCTGGTAGACGGTGGTGAGGTCGGTCTTCGTCTCTGCGGTCATGACGTTCTCCTCGTGGGTTCAGGGCCGTACACCATCAGACTATACCCCTAGGGGGTATAAATCCAGTCGGGGCGAGCCATAGAGGCTATGGTAAACACCCGATATGTCGCATTCGGGGACCACGCTCATCCTGATCATGGCGATCGCCGTCCTGGCGCCGCTGCTCGCCTACGGAGTCGGGCGCAGGCTTCCCGTCCCCCTCGTCATCTTCGAGATCCTGCTCGGCATCCTCATCGGCCCCGACGTCCTCGACTGGGCCCGGCCCGACGCGCTGATCGACGGACTCTCGGAGCTCGGCCTCACGATGCTGATCTTCCTCGCGGGGTACGAGATCGAGTTCGGCAAGGTCCGCGGCGACACCCTCCGGCGCTCCGTCCGGGCCTGGCTGATCGCCCTCGGGCTCGGACTCGCCACCGGGGTCCTCCTCGGCGGCGGATACACCAAGGGCGTCTTCATCGGCGTCGCGCTCACCAGCACCGCGCTCGGCACCGTCCTCCCGGTGCTCCGGGACTCGGGCGACCTCCAGGGGCGGTTCGGCACGGTCGTCATGGCCTTCGGCGCGGTCGGCGAGTTCGGCCCGATCATCGCGATGGCCCTGCTGCTCAGCGGGCGCGGCGCGGGCGAGTCGACCGCGCTGCTCGCGATCTTCGCGGCGCTCACCGCAGGGGCGGTGTTCTGGGCGCTGCGGCCGCGTCCGCCCTGGTTCTCCCGGATCATCGCCAAGACCCTGCACACCAGCGGTCAGTTCGCGGTCCGGTTCGTCCTCCTGCTGCTCGCCCTGATGCTGGGAGCCTCGCAGGCCCTCGGGCTCGACATCCTGCTCGGCGCCTTCGCGGCCGGACTCATCACCCGGCTCGTCCTGACCGGGGCCGCGCCCGAGTCGGGGCCGCGGATCCTGGAGAAGATCGAGGGCGTCGGCTTCGGCTTTCTCGTGCCCGTCTTCTTCGTCGTCACCGGGATCGAGCTCGACCTGGCCTCGCTCCTCGACGGCGGCCGCACCCTGCTCCTGCTGCCGGTCTTCCTGCTGCTCTTCCTGGCGGTGCGCGGCGGACCGATCTGGTTCCTCGCCCCGCGCGACCTCGACCGCAAGGACCGGGGCGGACTCGTGCTGTACGGCTCCACCGCGCTGCCGCTCGTCGTCGCCATCACGGCCATCGGTGTGGACGACAAGGTGATGACGGCGGGGGAGGCGGCGGCGCTGGTGGGGGCCGGCATGCTCTCCGTGCTCGTCTTCCCGCTGGTCGCGCTGAAGTCGCGGTCGGGGGCGAAGGGCCTCCCGTCCGAGCGGATCAGCGGCTCGGAGTCGTGGTGACCCGCCCCTCGACCAAGGGGGAGAGGTAGCGCAGGAGGAGTGTCTTCAGCTCCGCGACCGTGGCGTCCCGCTCGGGCCCCTCGGGTGCGGCGAGGACGAGGTCCAGGCCCCCCTTGAACGCGGCGAAGGTCATTCCCGCGGTCCGGAGCCGGTCCGCGGCGGGCAGCGCGGGCGCGTAGTGGGCGATGACCTCCTCCACGCGGGTGAGCAGGGTGGCGTGCAGCTCGTCGTGCTCCTCCGCGATCCGGCCGGGAACCTCGGAGCCGTGCATCAGGGCGAGGAAGGCCGGGTTGGCGCAGTTGAACTCGATCAGCGGGTCGACGACCGCGTCCAGCAGCTCGGGGAGCGGCAGGGCGAGGTTCTCCGGGGTGAACGCCTGGCCGTGGGCCTCCCGCATCTGGTGCAGCAGCCGTCCGCCCAGCTCGATCGCGATGGCTTCCTTGTTGGGGAAGTACTGGTAGAGCGTGCCGGGCGAGACGTGGGCCTCGCGGGCGATCGCGTTGGTGCTGGACGCCGTGTAGCCGTTCGCGCAGAAGACGTCGGCGGCGGCCTGGAGCAGCTGCGCAATACGGCGCTCGCCCCGCGCCTGACGGCGGCGCGGCTTGGTTTCTTCGGACATGGCTGTCCCCAGATCTCCTCAACACGTTTGACAAACACGAGAGGTCGCTCGCATTCTTGAGAAACGCGAGTGATCACTCGTGTTTGCCAGTCTATGGCAACGGGCGACCCATGTGACCTGCCGGGAAGCGAGCACAGGGTCAGGTGAAGGGGACACCTCGTCATGGCCGAAGTCAAGAAATCAGCACCCGGCGGGGGCGGATCCAGCGGATCTCCGGCATCGGAAGCCGGCGGATCCCCGAAGCGGGAAGAGTCGGGCGGCTGGACGCGGTTCGTGACCGCGCGCCCCCGTCTCACCCTGCTCGTCGCCCTCGTCCTGACCGCCCTCGCCGTCCTGGCCGGCGGCGGGGTGGCCGACCGGATGGGCAGTGGCGGCTGGGAGGACCCGGCCGCCGAGTCCACGTACGCGACCGAGGCCCTCGGGCGCCGGTTCCCCGGCTCCCAGCCCAATCTGCTCCTGCTCGTCGACGCCGGAGCGGCCGGCGCCGACGCACCCGCGGTCGCCGCCGAGGCGCGTCGGCTCGCCGAGCGGCTCGACGCCGAGCCGGGCGTCGACGGCGTCGGATCCTACTGGTCCACCGGCTCGCCCGCCCTCCGCTCCGAGGACGGCCGCAAGGCCGTGATCGCCGCCCGCATCGCGGGCGAGGAGAAGGACGCGGCCGCCGTCCTCGACCGGATCGCCCCCGAGTACCGCGGCACCCACGGCCCCGTCGAGGTCTCCCTCGGCGGCGGACTCGCCGTGCGCCACGAGATGCAGACGGTCATCCAGGAGGACCTGCTGCGGGCCGAGCTCATCGCCCTGCCCCTCACCCTCGTCCTGCTCGTCATGGTCTTCGGCAGCGCCGTCGCCGCCCTGCTGCCGCTCGGCGTCGGCATCGTCGCCATCCTCGGTACCAACGCCGTGCTGCGCGGCCTCACCGAGTTCACCGACGTCTCCGTCTTCGCGCAGAACCTGACGACGGCCCTCGGCCTCGGACTCGCCATCGACTACGCCCTGTTCGTCGTCCGCCGCTACCGCGAGGAACTCGCCGCCGGGGCCGACACGTACACCGCCGTCCGCACCACCCTGCGCACCGCCGGGCGGACCGTGCTCTTCTCCGCCCTGACCGTCGCCGTCTCGCTCGCCGCGATGCTGGTCTTCCCGCAGTACTTCCTGCGCTCCTTCGCGTACGCCGGGATCGCCGTGGTCCTGCTCGCCGCGACCGCCGCCCTCACCCTGCTCCCGGCGGCCCTCGTGCTGCTCGGCGACCGGGTCAACGCACTCGACCTGCGGCGCCTCCTCCGGCGCGGCAAGGCGCCCCGCGCGAACGCCCCCGACGGCGAGGGCGCGGGCTGGGCGCGGGCCGCCGCGCTCGTGATGCGCAGGGCGCCGGTCTTCGCCGTCCTCACCACCGCCGGACTCGTCCTCCTCGGACTGCCCTTCCTCGGCGTGAAGTTCGGCACCGCCGACGACCGTCAGCTGCCCGTCACCGCCTCCTCCCGGGTCGTCCAGGACGAGCTGCGGCACGGCTTCCCCGGCGACCCCGGCGGCACCCTCACCGTCCTCGCCGAAGGCGAGGCCACCCCCGCGCAGTACGCGGCCTTCCGCGAGCGGATCGGCGCGCTCGACGGTGTGGTCCGGGCCGACGGGCCGGTGACCGCCGCCGGCGGCCACGCCTACTTCACCGTCGTCCCCGAGGGCGAGACCGTCGGCGACCGGGCCCAGCGGGCCGTGGCCGAACTGCGCGCCGCCCCCGCCCCGTTCGAGACCTCCGTCACCGGACAGGCCGCCGTCCTCGTCGACTCCAAGGACGCCCTCGCCGAGCGGCTGCCCTGGGCGGCGGCGATCATCGTGCTCGTCACGCTGCTCCTGGTCTTCCTGCTCACCGGCAGCGTCCTCATCCCCGTCCAGGCCGTCGTCCTCAACGCCCTCAGCCTCACGGCGATGTTCGGCGCGGTCGTCTGGGTCTTCCAGGACGGGCACCTCGCGGGACTCCTCGGCTTCACCCCCACCGGGGACATAGAGACCACCCTGCCCGTGCTGATGTTCTGCGTGGCCTTCGGACTCTCCATGGACTACGGCGTCTTCCTGCTCTCCCGCATCAAGGAGGAGTACGACGCCACCGGCGACCACGAGCACTCCGTCCGCTTCGGTCTGCGCCACACCGGCGGCCTCATCACCGCGGCAGCCGTGATCCTCGCCGTCGTCATGGTCGCCATCGGCACCTCCCGCGTCACCAACACCAAGATGCTCGGCCTCGGCGTCGCCCTCGCCGTCCTCATGGACGCCACGGTGGTCCGCAGCCTCCTCGTCCCCTCCGTGATGAAGCTGACCGGCCGCCTCACCTGGTGGGCCCCCGGGCCGCTGCGGCGCTTCCACGACCGCTTCGGCATCAGCGAGTCGGACGCGCCGGCCCCGACCCCGGCCCCGACCCCGTCGACGGAGCCGCAGGCCGGAGCAGCGGCAGGCGGGCCGCAGGCGCCCGAGGTGCCCGGGGACCGCCGGGAGATGACCTCTCTCCGCCCGTGACAGCCGCCGCCCGTACGCAGCGGGGGCCGGGCCCGGGATCACCGGGTCCGGCCCCCGCGGGCGGGCGGTACGTCAGGTCAGTCGCGGCGGCCCCGGTTGCCCGGGCGGCTGGCGACCCAGGCGCGGATCGTGTCCGCGTACCAGTAGGGCTTGCCCGACTCCACCTGGTCGGGGGCCGGCAGCAGTCCGTGCTTCCGGTAGGAGCGGACCGTGTCGGGCTGCACCCGGATGTGTGCGGCGATGTCCTTGTACGACCAGAGCCTTCTGTCCGTCATGCCTGGTACCTCCCTGCGCGCCACGCAGCGGCGGCGGGGGTGCCGTTCGGGGGCGCTGCGGGCATGCGATGGCGATCACTGAGCCATTGCCCCCTGCAACGACCCCTCCAGACCGGAGGGGAACGCCTGTCGAGCGCCTGTGACGGAAAACCCGCGTAACGGAGATATGTGTGACGCGGAAGCGACGTGCGTGACGAAAGAGAAGCATCGGAACATCGGTGTGTCCGCGTGCGTCACCCCTGGTCAGGAAGGTATGCGCCGGTCGCGCGCCGGTCACACCCCGCAGGAGCGGAGAAAGCGCCGGGTACGGAGCGCGATCGGGTACGGAACATCCGGCTCGCACGGGTACATGTCCTGCTCGACGATCGCGAACAGATCCACGTCCAGGGCCGTGGCGGCCGCGAGCACCGGTTCCAGGGCGGGCACCCCGGACGGCGGCTCGCACATCACCCCGCGCGCCACCGCCGGACCGAACGGCACCCCCTCGGCCACCACCCCCGCCAGGATCTCCGGGTCGACCTGCTTGAGATGCAGATAGCCGATCCGCTCACCGTACGTCTCGATCAGCTTGACGCTGTCCCCGCCGGCGTACGCGTAGTGCCCGGTGTCCAGACAGAGCGAGACCGCCTCCGGATCGGTCGCGTCCAGGAACCGCGTCACGCTCTCCTCGTCGTCCAGATGGGTGTCGGCGTGCGGATGGACGACGATCCGCAGCCCGTACCGCTCGCGCACCTCCCGGCCGAGCCGCTCGGTGAGCCCCGTCAGGTCCCGCCACTGCGCGGCGGTGAGCGTCCGGTCCTCCAGGACCTCGCCCGTCCGGTCGTCCCGCCAGAACGACGGGATGACGACCAGATGGCCCGCGCCCACCGCCTGCGCCAGGGCCGCGTTCTCGGCGACGTGCGCCCAGGTCCGGTCCCAGACGTCCTCGCCGTGGTGGAGGCCGGTGAAGACCGTTCCTGCCGAGACCCGCAGGCCGCGCCGCGCGGTCTCCTCCGTCAGGACGGCCGGATCGGTGGGCAGATAGCCGTACGGGCCGAGCTCGATCCACCCGTAGCCCGCGCCGGACACCTCGTCCAGGAAGCGCTGCCACGGCACCTGCCGGGGATCGTCGGGGAACCACACCCCCCAGGAGTCCGGGGCGGAACCGATCCGGATCCGGGACGGCGAGGCGGAGGGGGAGGACGGCGAGGGCGGCTGCGGTGACGGCGTCGTCATGCCTGCCACCTTGACCGGGGCCCGCGAGCAGCGTCAAGGAGGCCGCTCCGGCCCGCACGGGCTGCTCCTCGCCGACGGCCTGGTCGTCCGAATGTCCGGACATATCGTTGACACGCCTCAGGGCGGACGGCTAGACCTGGGTGCGGAGGGATCCGAGCGCGAGGGACCTGGGCCGGAAGCCGGACGCGAGAGGTGGCGCGGGTGGAGTCGGAGCCGTACGACCTGATCACCATGGGGCGCCTCGGCGTGGACCTGTACCCGCTCCAGACCGGCGTCGGGCTCGACCGGGTCGACACCTTCGCCAAATTCCTCGGCGGCTCCCCGGCGAACGTCGCCGTCGCCGCCGCCCGGCTCGGCCTGCGCACCGCACTCGTCTCCCGCACCGGCGCCGACCCCTTCGGGACCTATCTGCGCCGCGAGCTGAAGGGCTTCGGCGTGGACGAGCGCTGGGTGACCGAGGTCGACGCGTACCCCACCCCCGTCACCTTCTGCGCCCTCTTCCCGCCCGACGACTTCCCGCTCACCTTCTACCGCCGCCCCAAGGCCCCCGACCTGGAGATCCACCCGCACGAGCTGGACCTCGACGCGATCCGCGCCGCCCGGGTCCTCTGGGCGACCGGCACCGGCCTCTGCGCCGAGCCGAGCCGCACCGCGACCCTGGAGGCGCTCCGGGCCAGGTCCGGGCGCGAGGTGACGGTCCTCGACCTGGACTGGCGGCCGATGTTCTGGACGGACCCGGCGGCCGCCCGCCCGTACTACGCCGAGGCGCTGCGGCACGCGACCGTCGCCGTCGGCAACCTCGACGAGTGCGAGGTGGCGACGGGGGAGCGCGAGCCGTACGCGGCTGCCCGCGCGCTGCTCGCCGCCGGAGGCGACACCGGGCTCCGGCTCGCCGTCGTCAAGAAGGGCCCCGAGGGTGTCCTCGCGCTCGCCGCCGACGGGACGAGCGCCGAGGTGCCGCCACTGCCGGTGGAGGTGGTCAACGGCCTCGGAGCGGGCGACGCGTTCGGCGGGGCGCTCGTCCACGGACTGCTCGCCGGCCGGGACCTGGAGACCACCCTCCGCCACGCCAACGCCGCCGGCGCGATCGTCGCGGGCCGCCTCGCCTGCTCGTCCGCCATGCCGTACGCCGCCGAGATCGCCGAGGCCCTCGCGACCGGCTCCGGAACCCTGGCGGAAAAGGGGTAGGGGTCAGGCATGAGCACCCACGGGTCAGGCATGAGCACCCACCACCCCGCGTCCGTCGACCCCCCGTCCCACCACCCCCCGTCCCACCATCCCCCGTCCCTCCACCTCCCCGCCGGAACCGCCGCACGCGGCCCGTACGGGCTCGACATCGACCCCGAGCGGGCCGGCTGGACCTACTCCGCCCTCCGGGTCCTCACCCTCGGACCGGGCGGGATCCACTCCTTCGACAGCGGGGATTCCGAATGGATCGTGCTTCCCCTCTCCGGTGCCTGTAGCGTGCGCGTCGACGGCGAGATCCTCGAACTCCTGGGCCGCGCGAGCGTGTTCGACGGAGTGACCGACTTCGCCTACGTACCGCGCGACACCCACGCCCAGATCGCCTCCGGCGCGGGAGGCCGCTTCGCTTTGGCAGGAGCGAAGTGCGAGCGACGACTCCCCGCCCGCTACGGCCCCGCGCCGGAGGTTCCCGTCGAGACCCGGGGCAGCGGGAACCGCGCCCGCCAGGTACGGAACTTCGCCTCGGCGGACGCCTTCCCCTGCGACCGGCTCATCGCCGTCGAGGTCGTCACACCCGGCGGCAACTGGTCCTCGTACCCGCCGCACAAGCACGACGAGCACCGCCCCGGCGCCGAGTCCGTCCTCGAAGAGATCTACTACTACGAGATCGAGGGCCCGGGAGCCCTCGCCTACCAGCGGATCTCCCCCTCCCGGCCCGGCGGCGCCGAGCTCCTCGCCGAGGTACGGGACGGTGACGCCGTCCTCGTACCCGACGGCTGGCACGGCCCGTCGATCGCCCAGCCCGGACACCCGCTGTACTACCTGAACGTCATGGCCGGCCCCGGCCCCGAACGGGAGTGGCGGATCTGCTTCCACCCCGACCACACGGAGGGATACGCATGAGCGTCCGGCTCACCGTCGCCCAGGCCCTGGTGCGTTTCCTCGCCGCGCAGCACACCGAACGCGACGGCGTACGGCAGCGGCTGATCACGGCGACCTGGGGCATCTTCGGCCACGGCAACGTCGCCGGGATCGGCCAGGCCCTCGTCGAGGACCCCGCCCTGATGCCCTTCCACCAGGGCCGCAACGAACAGGCCATGGTGCACGCGGCCGTCGGCTACGCCCGCCAGTCCAACCGGCTGCGCGCCCACGCCGTCACCACCTCCATCGGCCCCGGCGCCACCAACCTCGTCACCGGCGCCGCCCTCGCCACCGTCAACCACCTGCCGGTCCTGCTCCTCCCCGGCGACACCTTCGCGGGCCGCCCCGCCGACCCCGTACTCCAGCAGCTCGAAGTCCCGTACGCGGGCGATGTGTCGGTCAACGACTGCCTGCGCCCGGTCTCGAAGTACTTCGACCGCGTCGGGCGCCCCGAGGCCCTGATCCCGGCCGCGCTCGCCGCGATGCGGGTCCTCACCGACCCCGTGGAGACCGGCGCGGTGACCCTGGCGCTGCCCCAGGACGTGCAGGCGGAGGCGTACGACTGGCCGGAGGAGTTCCTCGCCGACCGGATCTGGCGGGTCCGCCGCCCCCGCCCCGACACGGCCGAACTCGACGACGCCGTACGGGCGATCAGGGCGGCCAAGCGCCCGCTGATCGTCGCGGGCGGCGGCGTCCGGCACAGCCGCGCCGAGGACGCCCTGCGGACCTTCGCCGAGCGGACCGGCATCCCCGTCGCCACCACCCAGGCCGGCAAGGGCGTCCTGCCGTACGACCACCCCGGCGAGACCGGCGGCATCGGCCACACCGGCAGCGCCACCGCGAACGCCCTGGCCGGGACCAGCGATCTGATCCTCGGCGTCGGCACCCGCTACACCGACTTCACCACCGCCTCCGGCACCCTCTTCCCCCGGGGCGTCCGCTTCGTCAACCTCAACATCGCGGGCTTCGACGCCCACAAGCTCGGCGCGCTCCCGCTCGTCGCCGACGCCCGCGAGGGCCTCACCGCACTCACCGAGGCGCTCGGCGGCCACCGCCAGGAGATGGTTCAGTGGATCTTCTCGAAGCGGGACTGGCAGGAGCAGGTCGACGCCGCCTACGCCGTCGCCGACGAGGACGCCCGCCCCACCCAGGCCCAGGTCCTCGGCGTACTCGACACTCTGGTCGACGGCAGCGACATCCTGATCAACGCCGCCGGATCGCTCCCCGGCGACCTCCACAAGCTGTGGCGCACCCGCTCGCCCGACCAGTACCACGTCGAATACGGCTACTCGTGCATGGGCTACGAGATCCCCGCCGCCCTCGGCGTCGCCCTCGCCGCCCCCGGCCGGCCGGTCTGGGCCCTCGTCGGCGACGGTACGTACCTGATGAATCCCACCGAGATCGTCACCGCCGTCCAGGAGCGGCTGCCCATCAAGGTGGTCATCCTCCAGAACCACGGCTACGCCTCCATCGGCGGCCTCTCGGAGGCGGTCGGCGCCGAGCGGTTCGGCACCGACTACCGCCACCGGGACGCCTTCGGCGGCTTCACCGGCCCGCCGCTCCCCGTCGACCTCGGCGCCAACGCCGCCTCCCTCGGCATGCGGGTGCTGCGCCCCCGCACCGTGCGTGACCTGCGGGAAGCCCTCGCGGACGCGCGGACCGCGACGGTTCCCACATGTGTCTACGTCGAGACCGAAACGGCAGACACTGTGTCGGGCCCGCCCCCGGCCCAGGCATGGTGGGATGTGCCCGTGGCCGAGACCTCGACCCGCCCGTCGGCGGTCAAGGCCCGGGAGGAGTACGACCGGCACGTCACCGCCCGACGCCGCCATCTCTGAAGGAGCATTTCGTCATGACGAACACCGTCAAGACCGTCAACCACTGGATCGGTGGCAAGACCGTCGAGGGCACGTCGGGCAACTGGGGCCCGGTCACCGACCCGGCCACCGGCGCCGTGACCACGAAGGTCGCGCTCGCCTCCGTCGAGGAGGTCGACGCCGCCGTCGCCGCCGCCAAGGACGCCTGGGCGACCTGGGGCACCTCCTCGCTCGCCCAGCGCACCACCATCCTCTTCAAGTTCCGCGCGCTCCTCGACGCCAACCGCGACGCCATCGCCGAACTGATCGTCGCCGAGCACGGCAAGGTCCACTCCGACGCGCTCGGCGAGGTCGCCCGCGGCCTGGAGATCGTCGACCTGGCCTGCGGCATCACCACCCAGCTCAAGGGCGAGCTCTCCACCCAGGTGTCCAACCGGGTCGACGTGGCGTCGATCCGCCAGCCCGTCGGCGTCGTCGCCGGCATCACGCCCTTCAACTTCCCGGCCATGGTGCCGATGTGGATGTTCCCGATCGCCATCGCGACCGGCAACACCTTCATCCTCAAGCCGAGCGAGAAGGACCCGTCGCCGTCCCTCAAGATCGCCGAGCTGCTCGCCGAGGCGGGCCTTCCGGACGGTGTCTTCAACGTCCTCCACGGCGACAAGGTGGCCGTCGACCGGCTCCTCGAGCACCCGGACGTCTCCGCGGTCTCCTTCGTCGGCTCGACCCCGATCGCCCGGTACATCCACACCACCGCCTCCGCCAACGGCAAGCGCGTCCAGGCGCTCGGCGGCGCGAAGAACCACATGCTGGTCCTCCCGGACGCCGACCTCGACGCGGCGGCCGACGCGGCCGTCTCGGCGGCGTACGGCTCCGCCGGCGAGCGCTGCATGGCCATCTCGGCCGTCGTGGCCGTCGGGTCCATCGGCGACGAGCTGGTCCAGAAGATCCGCGAGCGCGCCGAGAAGATCAAGATCGGCCCCGGCACCGACCCGACCTCCGAGATGGGCCCGCTCATCACGGCCGTCCACCGCGACAAGGTCGCCTCGTACGTCCACGGCGCGGCGGACGAGGGCTGCGAGGTCGTCCTCGACGGCACCGGCTACACGGTCGACGGCCACGAGGACGGCCACTGGATCGGCCTCTCCCTCCTGGACCACGTGCCGACCACGGCCAAGGCCTACCAGGACGAGATCTTCGGCCCGGTGCTCTGCGTGCTGCGCACCGAGACGTACGAGGAGGGCCTCGCCCTCATCAACGCCTCGCCGTTCGGCAACGGCACCGCGATCTTCACCCGCGACGGCGGCGCCGCCCGCCGCTTCCAGCTGGAGGTCGAGGCCGGCATGGTCGGCGTGAACGTGCCGATCCCGGTGCCGGTCGGCTACCACTCCTTCGGTGGCTGGAAGGACTCGCTCTTCGGCGACCACCACATCTACGGCAACGACGGCGTGCACTTCTACACCCGCGGCAAGGTCGTCACCACCCGCTGGCCGGACCCGTCCGACGCCCCGGCGGGCGTGGACCTGGGCTTCCCGCGCAACCACTGACGCGGGCGGTTCACGCCGTCGGCCCCCGGGGTGCTGACAGCACACCCCGGGGGCCGTCGCCATGGGCGGGGGATACCGCGTCCGTGGTACGCCGGTCCCGTGCCGTACGACTCCAGGAGGTGCGGCAGTTCCGTCTTCCGGCAGCCGTGGCTCACCGCGGGCCCGCTTAGGCTCGACACCATGCGACTCCGACTTCCCCGGTGGGCCGCGGTCACCGCCGTCCTCGCCGTTCTCGCGGGTGCCGGCACCTGGACCGCCGTCGCCTCGGACGATCCGCCGCCCGTGCACCGGGCGGACCGGATGCTCGACCTCGACGGCGCCCGAATCGACACCTCGTACTTCACCGGCGACGCCGACGGACGCCGGCCGGCCGTTCTCCTCGGCCACGGCTTCGGCGGCTCCAAGGACGACGTCCGCGCCCAGGCCGAGCAGCTCGCCCGGGACGGCTACGCCGTGCTCACCTGGTCCGCGCGCGGCTTCGGCGCCTCCACCGGCGAGATCGGGCTCAACGACCCCGACCACGAGGTCAAGGACGCCCGGAAGCTGATCGACTGGCTCGCCGCCCGGCCCGAGGTCCTCCTCGACAAGCCGGGCGACCCGCGCGTCGGTGTCACCGGCGCCTCCTATGGCGGCGCGATCTCCCTGCTCGCCGCCGGGTACGACGGACGCGTCGACGCCATCGCCCCGCAGATCACCTACTGGAACCTCGCCGACGCCCTCTTCCCGGAGGGTGTCTTCAAGAAGCTCTGGGCCGGGATCTTCTTCTCCGCGGGGAACCAGCCGGGAGCCGCTTCCGCGGCCGCACCGGGGCAGGCACCCCAGGAGCAGGCACCGACAGGGCAGGCCCCCACCGGGCAGGAATCCAAGGGGCAGGCACCCACGGCGCAGGCACCCACGGGGAAGGCACCTACCGCGCAGGCCGCCGCCTGTGGCCGGTTCACCCCCGAGCTCTGCTCCCTCTACGAGCGCGTCGCCGTCTCCGGGAAGCCCGACGCCGCCGCCCGCACGCTCCTCGAAGCCCGCAGCCCCTCCGCCGTCGGCTCCAGGATCAAGGTGCCCGCCCTCCTCGTCCAGGGCCAGTCCGACTCGCTCTTCACCCTGGCCCAGTCCGACGCCATGGCCCGTACCCTCGCCGCCAACGGCGCCCCCGTCGCCGTCGACTGGATCTCCGGCGGCCACGACGGCGGCGACCGCGAGACCGAGCGCGTCGAGCGGCGGATCGGCACCTGGTTCGACCGCTGGCTGAAGAAGGACACCTCCGCCGACACCGGCCCCGCCTTCCGCGTCAGCCGTACCGGCGGCGTCGACTCCACCGACGGCCGGGCCACCCTGCGCGCCGCGACCGCCGACCGCTACCCGGGACTCTCCGCCGGCACCGCGAGCGTCCCGCTCACCGGGCCCGCGCAGACCTTCGCGAACCCGGCCGGCGCCGCGCCGCCCGCCGTCTCGGCCATCCCCGGCCTCGGCGGCTCGGTCGCGGGACTCTCCTCCCTCGGCGTCGGCCTCTCCCTCGACTTCCCCGGCCAGTACGCCCGGTTCGACGCGAAGCCGCAGGCCGAGCCGCTCCGGATCACCGGCACCCCCACCGTCCGCGTCAAGGTCACCTCCACCGCCACCGACGGTTCCGCCGTCCTCTTCGCCAAGGTGTACGACGTCGGGCCCGACGGCCGGCAGCAGGTGCTGCCCGCCCAGCTCGTCGCCCCCGTCCGCGTCGACGGCGCCGAGGCCGGGAAGAGCGTCACGCTCACCCTGCCCGCGATCGACCACGAGGTGGAGGCCGGACACCGGCTCCGGCTCGTCGTCGCCGCCACCGACCTCGGCTACGCCTCCCCGGCCGTCCCCGCCGGCTACACCGTCGCCGTCGAGAGCCCGCTCACCGTCCCCACCGCGCCCGGCCTCGACACCCAGGCCGCCGCCCTGCCCTGGTGGGTCTGGGGCCTGCCGCTGATCGGCCTCGCCGTCGCCGCCGCGCTGCTGCTCACCGCCCGCCGCCGCGTCGCCGCCCCCGCGCCCGACCCCGAACTGGCCGCCGTACCGCTCCAGATCACCGGACTGTCCAAGAAGTACAAGGGCGGTGACAGGTACAGCGTCAAGGACCTCTCCTTCCGCGTCGAGCAGGGCCAGGTCCTCGGCCTCCTCGGGCCGAACGGCGCCGGAAAGACCACCACCCTGCGCATGCTGATGGGCCTGATCACCCCCGACGAGGGCGAGATCAGGGTCTTCGGCCAGGCCATCCGGCCCGGCGCCCCGGTCCTCTCCCGCGTCGGCTCGTTCGTCGAGGGCGCCGGCTTCCTGCCGCACCTCAACGGCCGGGAGAACCTGGACCTGTACTGGAAGGCCACCGGCCGTCCCGCCGCGGACGCCCATGTCGACGAGGCCCTGCGCATCGCCAACCTGGGCAACGCCCTCGACCGCGCCGTCCGCACCTACTCGCAGGGCATGCGGCAGCGCCTCGCCCTCGCCCAGGCCATGCTCGGCCTGCCGGACCTGCTGATCCTGGACGAGCCCACCAACGGACTCGACCCGCCGCAGATCCGCGAGATGCGCGAGGTGATGATCCGGTACGCGGCAGGCGGCCGTACCGTCATCGTCTCCAGCCACCTCCTCGCCGAGGTCGAGCAGTCCTGCACCCACCTCGTCGTCATGGACCGGGGACAGCTCGTGCAGGCCGGACCGGTCGCCGAGATCACCGGCTCCGGTGACACCCTGCTCGTGACCCTCGGGGCACCCGTCCCCGACGCCCTCGTCGAGAAGGTCGACGCCCTCCCGGGCGTCGCCACGGCGACCCGCGCCGACGGCGGGATCCTCGTCCGCCTCGACACCCTCGACCCGACCGCCCTCATCGGCGAACTCGTCGGCCTGGACGTGCCGCTGACCGGCGTCGGACCGCACCGGCGCCTCGAAGACGCGTTCCTGACCCTGATCGGAGGAGGAGCCGCATGAGCCCGCTGCTCGACACCCCCACGGCTCCCACCGCCGCCGCGGCGCCCGTGGAGTCCGCCCCCGGCTACCGCGCCGGACGCACCCTGCCGCTGCGCGTCGAGGCCCTGCGCCAGTGGAAGCGCCGCCGCACCATGATCATGGGAGGCATCCTGGTCGCCCTGCCGTTCGTCCTGCTGATCGCCTTCGCGATCGGCGGGGGACCGGACGGGGCCGCCGCAGGCCGTGTCACCCTGATGGACACGGCGACCGCCTCGGCCGCCAACTTCGCGGCGACCAGCCTCTTCGCCTCGGCCGGGTTCCTCCTCGTCGTCCCGGTCGCACTGTTCTGCGGGGACACCATCGCCTCCGAGGCGAGCTGGTCCTCGCTGCGCTACCTGCTCGCCGCGCCCGTGCCCCGGTCCCGGCTCCTCGCCTCCAAGCTGGCGGTCGCCCTCGGCTACAGCGCGGCCGCGATGGTCCTGCTCCCGCTGGTCGCCCTGGCCGTGGGCACGGTCGCCTACGGCTGGGGGCCGCTCCAACTGCCCACCGGCGGCTCGGTGCCCGCCTGGGACGCGCTGTTCCGTATCGGCATCGCCGCCGCCTACATCTTCGCCTCGCTCCTGGTCACCGCGGGCCTCGCCTTCTGGCTGTCCACCCGCACCGACGCCCCGCTCGGCGCGGTCGGCGGAGCCGTCGGCCTGACCATCGTCGGCAACGTCCTGGACGCCGTCACGGCGCTCGGCGACTGGCGCGAGTACCTGCCGACGCACTGGCAGTACGCCTGGATCGACGCGCTCCAGCCGCAGCTGGAGTGGGGCGGCATGGTGAAGGGCACGGCGATCTCCCTGACGTACGCCGTCGTCCTCTTCGCACTCGCCTTCCGCGGCTTCGCCCGTAAGGACATCGTGTCGTAGGCCCCGACCGGCGACTCCCGACCGGCAGTCCCGACCGGCAGTCCCGAACGGGGCCCTAGGGTCTTCTGCTCACAGCCACCCCCTTCGAGCCGCTTCCGCGCCCGCGCGGAAGCGGCTCGTCGTGCCGAGGGCGGCCATCAGTTCCCCCACCCGCCGGCTGTACGTCCGCGCGGACATGCCGAGCCGGGCCGCCGCCGTCTCGTCCGTGACCCCCGACAGGAGGGCGTCGAGCACCGGACGCAGCTGAGGTGCCAGATCGCACGGTGGCCGCGGGGGCGGCGGCGCGTACGTGAGCTCCTCGGCCGTCGCCCAGCAGGCGTGATGAGCCCGGGCCAGGGCCTGCACCACCACCGGGTCGCGGATCAGCAACAGCCCGTTGTAGAGCAGCTCCAGGTCGAGCGGGACCGCGGCCACCGTCCGGTCGACCACGATCATCTTGAACGGGATGGCCTCCGCGAGCCGGGCCCGGCCGGGAATCCGGAACCCGCCCCCGAGCCGCGGCAGCGCGTGCCGCGGCACGATCCGCCGGACCTCTCCGGCCCGCTCCGCCGCCGCCCGCATGCACGCCTCCGCCAGCTCCAGGAATGGCTCGGGGATCGCGCAGCCCGCCGACGCGACCGGGTCGTCGAAGGTCAGCAACTCGTACCGGGTGGAAGCGGCCAGCCCGGCGAGCGCCGCGCTGATGCGCCGCGCACCCCGGACCGGGCGCCCCGCGGGCCGCTGTCCCTCGGTCGCGGCCCGGTTCATCGCCGAACGGGCGAGCATCACGGAGCCCGCGCTCTCTGCCACCGCTGACCACCCCCGCCCGATCGATGTCCACTCCATGTACGCATGCGACTGCACACGGTGACAAGCCCTGTTGAAAAGGATGGCGAATCCATGCCACCGGTTGTCCCCCCGTTCGCCGTTGCCGCATCGAGATCCATCCGCAACTCGTTCGACGGCTCCAGGCGGGCCTCTCGTCCGTCACATTCACAAGTGCCTCACCAAGAGGGGGAGATGACATGGGACGACAGGACAAGAAGGTAGCCGGACGCCGCCGGGCCCGGTTCTCGGCCACCGTCGCGGCTCTGCTCGCGGCCGGACTGGCCGTGGGAGGCTGCGGCGCCGGCGGCGAGAGCGCCAGTGCCGACCGAGCGAAGGGGGAGAACGGCCGGACCGCACCGGCGGCCCCCGACGGGGGAGCGGGCACCGTGAACCCCGAGGGAGCGGAGGGGGCCGGGGACGACCGGCGGCCTCCGTCCGCACCCGCCCCCGACTACCTCTCCACGTTCGCCCTGGACGTGGACACCGCCTCGTACGGCTACGCCCGACGCACCCTCGCCGAGGGGAGGCTGCCCGAGCCGGCGACCGTGCGCCCCGAGGAGTTCGTCAACAGCTTCCGCCCCGACTACCCGCGTCCGGAGGACAACGGCTTCAGCGTGACCCTCGACGGGGCCCGCGCCGGGCAGGACGGCTGGTCCCTGGTCCGGGTCGGCCTGGCCACGCGCGCGGCGGACCGGCGCGGCGAACGCCCGCCCGCCGCCCTCACCTTCGTCGTCGACGTCTCCGGCTCGATGGCCGAGCCGGGACGGCTCGACCTGGTCAAGGAGTCGCTCGGACTGCTCGCCGACCAGCTCCGCGACGACGACTCGATGGGCCTCGTCACGTTCAGCAGCGAGGCCGAGACCCGGCTGCCGCTGACCCGGGTGGGCGAGGCCCGCGGCCGGATCCGCGAGGTGGTGGACTCCCTCGTGACGAGCTCCTCCACCAACGTCGAGGCGGGCGTCCGCACCGGCTACGACGTGGCCGTCGACGGCCACCGCGAGGGTGCCACCAACCGTGTCGTGCTGCTCTCCGACGCGCTCGCCAACACCGGCTCCACCGACGCGGGGTCGATCCTCGAACGCATCGAGGAGGAGCGGAAGGAGTACGGGATCACCCTGTTCGGCGTCGGTGTGGGCAGCGACTACGGCGACGCGTTCATGGAGCAGCTCGCCGACCGGGGCGACGGCCAGACCACGTACGTCTCCAACTCGGCGCAGGCCCGCAAGGTCTTCGTCGAGCAGCTGCCCGCCCATGTCGAACTGCGCGCGCGGGACGCCAAGGCGCAGGTCTCCTTCGACCGGCGGACCGTCGAGAAGTTCCGGCTGATCGGCTACGAGAACCGGGAGGTCGCCGACGAGGACTTCCGGAACGACCGGGTCGACGGCGGCGAGGTCGGCGCGGGTCACACCGTCACCGCGCTGTACGCGGTCAGGACCAGGGCCGGGGCGACCGGTCCGGTCGCCACCGCCACCGTCCGCTGGCTCGACCCGGCCACGCGCGCGCCCCACGAGCGTTCGGGCTCGGTCGGCACGGCCGCCCTCGCCGGCGACATCTGGGGCGGCGGCCACGACAGTCTGCAGCTGACGGCGATCACCGCCTACTTCGCGGACGCGCTGCGCGGCGGCGACCTGCCGGGTGCCCCGGGGCTTCCGGCGCTCGCGGAGCGCGCCGAGTCGATCGCCGGCCGGTCGGGTTCGGCGGTGGTGCGGGAGCTGGCCGAGGCCGTACGGCAGGCCGACGGGCTTCGCGGGCCGACCGACGGGGCCGCTGATGAGGGCGAGTTGAAATCGGGGGACCCGTACAGCTGACGCGTGGGGCGGGCAGCGGGACAGAATGGCCGCCATGGCCTCCCTGCTGCTCGCCCTCGCCATCGGATGCACCGGCCTGTACGCCGGTTTCATGCTGATCTTCCAGACCGGGATCATGCCCGCGCTCGCCCGTCTGACGGACGCCGAGTTCGTCACCGCGATGCGCCGGATCAACGAAGCCGTCCCGAGGGGCGTGTTCCTGATCGTCTTCCTCGGGGTGGTCGCCTTCCCCGCCGCCGCGTTCTTCGTCCCGGTCGACGGGCGGACGGACACCCAGAAGTGGCTGGTGCTCGCGGGGCTGGTGTGCGCGGCCCTCAATCACGCGGTCACCGTGGGCGGCAACATCCCGCTCAACAACGCGCTGGCCGCGTCGGAGGCCACGGGTGACGAACCGTCGGCCGTCCGGGCCGTCTTCGAGCGGCGCTGGAACGGTTTCCACCGTGTCCGTACGCCCCTGATCGTCGTCGCCTTCGGCCTGCTGACCGCCGCCGCCGTCGTCTAGAGCGCGCCCTGTCCCGCGTCCCGTCCCGCGCCCCGTCCCGCCCCGGCGCCGCCCCGCGGCCCGGGACGGCCCTGACGGCCGCTCGGTCATCCGCCCCGGAGCGGGCCGTCCGCGGAACCGTACCCGGTGGACGGTTTCTGGCGTGATCTCGTGCGTGTCGGCCTCTTCCGCGTCCGTGAGAGACCCGCGAAAGCGTACCTATGAGTCCGGAAACAGTCTTCCGGCATGTGCTGGTCTGCGCCAGTGACGAAAATCCTACGCCCTTATACCCCCCCAAAGGGGGTGAATCACCCCGATATCCCGGGTTGGGTTTCCATACCCTCCGGTTTCTTATTGACATGCCTACGGGGGTCTTTTCTAATCATCGAGAGTCATCCCGCGCGCTGACACCGCACAGGCATGGAGGGGGCAAGGTGGACGTCCGGATTCTGGGGGGACTGTCGGTACGTGAGCACGGGGTGTCGATCACTCCGACAGCCGCCGCGCCCCGGCAGCTCCTCGCCCTGCTCACGGCCAGCGCCGACCAGGTCGTTCCCGTGACGGTGCTCACCGAGGAGCTGTGGCCGTCCGGCGCGCCCCGCGGCGCCCGTACCGAACTCCAGGCGCACATAGCCGAGTTGCGCACCCTCATCGCGGGAGCGCTGCGCGGCGCCGCTCCGGCGGAGCCCGGACCCGGCTGGTCCGACCGGCGCACCGCCGACGCGATCCTCGTCTCCCAGCCCGGCGGCTACCGGCTCGACACCGGTGGCGGCACCAACGACGTCCGGCAGTTCGAGCGCGCGGCCGGCGCCGGATACCGCGCCATGGAGGCCGGTGACCTCGCCCGCGCCGCGCTCCGCCTCGGCGAGGCACTCGCCCTGTGGCGCGGCGAACCCTACGCGGGCGTCGCCGCCGGCCCCCGCCTCCGCAGAGAGGTCGAGCGCCTCGAAACGTCCCGGCTGAGCGTCCTCGACCAGTGGGTGGAAGCCCAGCTGGGCCTCGGCCGGCACGCCGAACTCGTCTCCGAACTCTCCGGGCTCGTCGCCCGCTACCGCACCAACGAGCCCCTGCACGCCCACTACATGGTGGCGCTGCTGCGCTGCGGCCAGCACGACGAGGCCCTCACCGTGTACGAGCGGCTGCGCGTGGCCCTCAAGGGGGAGAGCGGCATGGAGCCCTCGGCGCGGCTGCGCCGCCTCCAGCGCTCGGTCCTCGCCCTGCGGAACACCGAGGTCCGCCCGCTGTACGCGCCCCGCATCCCCGCCCAGTTCAGCCCCGCGCGGGCCCGGCTCGTACCGGCGGGATCCGTGGGCTGACCGTCCGGGCGCGGCCGCCCGATCGACACGACAGCTCCCGGAAGACGACCGGTCCGACCAGCCGGACGCCTCCCAGGAGCCTTCACCGGGAACGAACTGCGGGAACTCACCGTTGACCGACTTCCGGAGCACAATTAGTTTCGGCGAGCAGTACGGGTTTCCTCCCAGGTGCCCGATTTCGCTCGACTACGGGGGACGGGGCCATGACCATGCACGGCGCGGACGGAGCCGGTGGTGCCGACGCGCTGCTCACGGTCCTCGAACTCCTGGCCGGGCAGGCCCCGCCCGCCCGCTTCGACACCCTCCTCGACGAGGCCCGGCTCACCGGACTCGCCGGAGCGGAACTCGACCGCCTCGAACGGGCCGTGGCACTCGCCGGTGAGGTGAACGCCGGACGCGAGCAGGACGCCCGCCGTGAAGCCGGACTCGCCACGCTCACCGACACCGCCCGCGACCTCACCCTCTCGTACGACCTCGACAGCCTGCTGCGCGTGATCACCCGCCGCGCCCGCCGGCTCCTCGGCCTCGACCTGGCGTACGTGACCCTGCGCGGCCCGTACGGAGCCTGCTACGTCCACACCACCGAGGGCTCCCGCACCGGACGGGCCGGCGGGCCGAGGATCGCCCCCGGGCTGAGGATCGCCGAGGGGTACGGGCTCGGCGGCGCCGTCCAGTCGCACGGCGAGGCCGTCTGGACCGCCGACTACCTCGCCGACGAACGCTTCGCCCCCTCCGGCTCCCTCGACGCCGGCGTCCACGCACCCGCCTTCGACGAGGCCGCCGAAGCGGCCCTGCGCGCCGAGGACCTGCACGCGATCATGGCCGCGCCGCTGCGCAGCGGCGACACCGTCATCGGCGTCCTGCACGGTGCCGACCGGCGGGTCCGCCACCACACCGGCGAGGAGATCGGGCTGCTCACCGCGCTCGCCGACCTCGCCGCGCTCGCCGTGGAGAAGGCCGGACTCCTCGACCGGACGCGGGCGGAGGTCTCCGAACTCGAACGGGACAGCTCCCGGGTCCGCACCAGCCTCACCCGGATGCGGCACGTCAGCGAGGCCCACGGCCGGATCATGAACCTCGTCCTCGCCGGTGGCGACCTGGGCAGCGTGGCCAAGGCCGCCGCCGACGCCCTCGACGCGACCGTGATGATCCGCGACCAGGGCGGCCGCTGTCTCGCCACCGCCGGCGACATCCCCGGCCTCGTCGAGGAGGCCGTCGCCAAGGCCTCGCTCGACGCGCACGCCCGCCGCCGGCCCGTCCTCGCCGACGACGACACCTGGGTCGCCCCCGTCATCGCCGGCTCCGAAGACCTCGGCGGCCTCGTCATCCGTGCCGCCGGCGGCCTCACCGGCGAGGACGAGCGGCTCCTCGAACTCGCCGCCCAGTCCGTCGCCTTCCTCCTCCTCATGCGCCGCTCCACCGCCGTCGCCGAGGGACCCGTCCGCGACGAACTCCTCGACGACCTCATCGCCGACCCGCCGCACGCCCCCCAGCAGATCGCCCAGCGCGCCCGCCGCCTCGGCGTCGACCTGCGTAAACCGCATGTCCTCGTGCTCGCCCGGCCGGAGGGCGGCGAACAGGGCAGGGCCGTGGTGTGGGCGTCCTCGTACACGTACCGCCTCAGTGGTCTGAAGACCGTGCAGGGCGGCTGCATCGTGCTGCTGCTCCCGGGCATCGACGCCTCGGCCGCCGCCAGGGCCGTCGCCGACGAACTGTCCCCGCTGCTCGGCCACCCCGTCTCCGTCGCCGCCGCCGGACCCGGCCAGAGCCCCGACGGCGTCGCCCGGATGCACCAGGAAGCCGGGCGCTGCCTGGACGCGATGAGCGCCCTCGGCGGCACCGGATCGGCGGCGTCCGTGCAGGACCTGGGCTTCCTCGGGCTGCTGCTCTCCGACGACAACGACGTCAACGGTTTCGTCGAGGCCGCGATCGGCCCCGTACTCGACTACGACGCCGAGCGGTTCACCGACCTCACCCACACCCTGGAGGCGTACTTCGCCTCCGGCGGCAGCCCGACCAACGCGGCCGAGGCACTTCACGTCCACCCCAACACGGTCTCGCGCCGCCTGGAACGGATCGGTGAACTCCTCGGCCCCGAATGGCAGAAACCCGGCCAGGTCCTTGAGGTCCAGCTGGCGCTGCGCCTCCAGCGCACCCGGGAGGTCCTGGCCAGGGGCCGCGCCACGGCGGACCCGACCCGACAGCCGCCGGGCCCGCCGGAGCGGAGCACCTGATCCCGGTACGCGCGACCGCGTGGCCGCCCGCGCGGCTCAGCTCGCGGGCCGCGCGGTCGACTCGGTGCCCGCGCGGCTCAGCTCGCCGTCCGCGCCGTACGCCCTGATCCGTAGCCGGAGCCGTAGGACGCCTCCCAGTCGGTGGCGGCCATGACCGTCGCGGCGTGGGCCGCCGAGGCCAGCGTGATGTGCCGGTGCCAGCCGCGGAACGAGCGGCCCACGAAGTCGCGCAGCCCCGCCCCCTCGCCGACCTCCACGAAGTCCCGCTCCACCCGGCGGGCCAGCTTCGTCAGCCGCAGCAGGGAGCCGACCGGCGAACCGGTCAGATCGCTGATCCACACGCGGGCCGGAGGCCGCCGCGGGTCGTCCCACTCGCCGAGCAGCACCAGCGGACGCATCCGCTCACCGCCCGGGGTGGGCAGCGCCACCCGGACCGCCGTGGCCAGCGAGGTGCGCGAGGTCCGCGCGCCGGCCACCGTGTCCACCCAGCTCACCGGCCTGCGCAGCCCCTTGAGCGACTCCAGGATCTGAAGCGCCGACAGCGGACCGGCCCCGAAACCGGGCAGCGAGCGGTCGGCGATCGCCAGCCGGGAGCCCGGACCGATCCGCGCCACCACCGGCACCCCGGCCCCGGCGAGCCGGGTGAGGGCCGCCCGCCCCGCGCCGCCCCTGATGTCGAGGAGCACCGGCTTGCGGGTCACGTCCGGCCAGCGGGCCGTGTCGAGCGCCGCCGCGACCGCGCACTCCTCCAGGGTCTCCTCGCCGGCCTCCTGGGGAACCTCCGCGCGGTCGCGCCGCGTACGGTCGTTCACCCACGGGTCCGGCAGGAACAGACGCCAGTTGACGGGCACGCTCAGCTCGTCGCTCGCGAACCACACCCCGAACGCCTGCTGGCCGTGGAAGACCTGCCCGCGCTCCGGGTCGAAGCGCCGGTCCACGCCCACCGAGTGCTCCCCGGCCTTCGGTATCGGCATCGGCCGCACCACCCAGGCCTGCGGGCAGCTGTTCCGCTCCAGGTACCGGGCGAGCGCCGCCCGCATCGGCTGCCAGTCCCAGGTGGAGCTGGACACGAAGTGGTGCAGGCTCTGCTCGGCGGCGGGACCGCCTATCTGCGCGGCGATGTTACGTATGGACTTGCGGCCCTGCGCGGTGAGCAGGCCGTGCAGATACTGCTCGGCCTTCAGGCGCTGGTCCCGGCGCGGGAACCCGGAGAACAGCGCGGCACACAGCTCGGCGTAGACGTCCTCGCGCGAGCCGGCCGTGCCGACGGACCTGACGACGTCCAGGGGAACGGCCGGGGGAACAGCCCCGGTGACGGCCCTGCGCTTGGTTGCGACGGATGTACTCACGACACTCCTGCCCGAAGGTTGCGCAGCTCCCTCCCGCTGCCCCACCACCGTCGCCCGTCACCGCCCCTGGGGACGAGGTGTACCCGGCACCCGAATCGGCCGCCTGATGGTGGCCGGACCACCCCCCGACGTGTCGTCGCAGGTCGGAGGCGCCTTCACCCGCCCTCCCGGGGCCCGCGATACGACCCACGGCCACACCCCGAGGGGGATCTGACAGACTCGCCGACCCGGCTTTGACCCGTCGCACGGCGTGGCCGGACCATCGCAGAGCGAGGCTGCACGGGCCGGACCCCGGTTAATGCCCCAGGCCGGGGGCCGTGCCTGTGCGCCTCGCCTTGATTCGCGTTCTCGTAGTCTGTGGGGATGCGATCGCGCGTCGAACTGCCGGTCGTCGGGGCCGTGGCCGCCGGCGGCGCCCTCGGCGCGACCGCCCGCTACGGCGCGGAGCTGCTCTGGCCGACCCCGGCAGGCGCCTTCCCGTGGACGACGTTCACGGTGAACGTGGCCGGGTGCGCGCTGCTCGGCGTACTGATGGTCCTGCTCATGGAGCGGTCGACCGAGTGGTCGACGGCCGTGCCGCACCCGCTCCTCCGCCCCTTCCTCGGCACCGGGTTCTGCGGCGGGTTCACCACCTTCTCCACGTACAGCCTCCAGACGGAGCGGCTGCTGAGCGCGGGCGACCCGACACGCGGCCTCCTCTACCTGGGCGGGACCGTGGTCACCGCGCTCGCCGCCGTGTGGGCCGGGGTCACCGTCACCAGGGCCGCCGTACGCATGAGGGTGGCGCGGGCGTGAACTGGCTGCTCGTCGTCGCCGGAGCCGCCGTCGGCGCGCCCCTGCGCTACCTCACCGACCGCGCTGCGCGCGCCCGTCTCGGACCCGGCTTCCCCTGGGGCACCTTCGCGGTGAACGTCGTCGGCTCGTTCGTTCTCGGGCTGCTCACCGGGGTGACATCGGCCCAGGTCCAGCTGCTGCTCGCCACGGGCCTGTGCGGGGCGCTCACGACGTACTCGACCTTCTCGTACGAGACGCTGAAGCTGTACGAGGACGGGGCGAAGGGGTACGCGGTGCTCAACGTCGCCGCGAGCCTGGCCGCCGGACTCGGAGCCGTATGGCTGGGAGTCCGGACGGCCGGGCTGCTGTGACCCCGGTCGGCCCGGGGAGGCTCGGGCGCGGGCGGTGATCCCCTCGCCGGTCGCGGTGGGCTGCGCGTAGAGGAAGCGTCAAGACGGGCATTCGCGGCGTTAGGGGCACGTCAACGCAGGCGGTCGACGGCCTGAGGAGAGGTTTCCTCATCTCGTCCGAGAATCCGTTCTTCCTTCTTCCTGCATCCGGGAGCTCACGATGGCCGACGTGGCCTTCGTCGTCACCACGATCGCGGTCTTCGCGCTGGTGGCCTTCATCGCCAAGGGGGTGGCCAAGCTGTGAGTGCCGAGAACATCGTCGGTCTGCTGGTGGCCGCCGCTCTCCTGGGCTACCTCGTCCTCGCCCTCGTCAAGCCCGAGAGGTTCTGAGTACGACCATGAGTCCCGTTCTTGCTGGGGTCCTCCAGCTTCTGGCGTTGATCGTCGCACTGGGTCTGTCGTACAGGCCGTTGGGCGACTACATGGCGCGCGTCTACTCCTCGGAGAAGCACCTCAAGCCCGAGAAGTGGATCTACAAGGCGATCGGTGCGAATCCGACGGTCGAGATGCGCTGGCCCGCGTACCTGCGCGGTGTCCTCGCCTTCTCCGCGGTGAGCGTCCTGTTCCTCTATCTGCTCCAGCGGGTGCAGGGCTCGCTGCCCGGCTCGCTCGGCTTCGTGTCGATCGACCCGGACCAGGCGTTCAACACGGCCGCCTCCTTCGTCGCGAACACCAACTGGCAGTCGTACTACGGCGAGCAGGCCATGGGCCACGTTGTGCAGACCGGCGGCCTCGCGGTGCAGAACTTCGTGTCGGCGGCGGTGGGCATCGCGGTCGCGGTCGCGCTGGTGCGCGGCTTCGCCCTCCCCCGAGCTCTCGGCTCCGCTCGAGCAGGGGGGACCCCCATCCGTACCGGTGAGCTGGGCAACTTCTGGGCCGACCTGGTCCGGGGTGTCGTACGGATCCTGCTGCCGATCTCCGTCGTGGGCGCACTCGTCCTCGTCGCCTGTGGCGCGATCCAGAACTTCTCGGGCATCCACGAGGTCGGTCAGTTCATGGGCGGCACGCAGCAGTGGAACGGCGGGGCCGTGGCCTCGCAGGAGGTCATCAAGGAGCTGGGCACGAACGGCGGCGGTTACTTCAACGCCAACTCCGCCCACCCCTTCGAGAACCCCAACGGTCTTTCCAACCTCTTCGAGATCTACCTGATCCTGGTCATCCCCTTCGCGCTGACGCGGACCTTCGGCCGCATGGTCGGCTCGCTCCGGCAGGGGTACGCGATCCTCGGCACGATGGCCGCGATCTGGCTCGGCTTCACGGCGCTGATGATGTGGACCGAGTTCGCCCACCACGGTCCCGCCTTCGACATCGCCGGTGGTGCGATGGAGGGCAAGGAGACCCGGTTCGGCATCGGCGGTTCGTCGATCTTCGCGGTCGCCACCACGCTGACCTCGACGGGAGCGGTGAACTCCTTCCACTCCTCGTACACGGGGTTCGGCGGCGGGATCACGATGCTGGGCATGCAGCTGGGTGAGATCGCGCCCGGCGGTGTCGGCTCCGGCCTCTACGGCATGCTGATCATGGCGATCATCGCGGTGTTCATCGCCGGCCTGATGGTCGGCCGGACCCCGGAGTACCTGGGCAGGAAGATCGGCACCCGCGAGATCACGTTCGCGGCCTGCTACATCCTGATCACCCCCGCGCTCGTCCTCGGCTTCACGGCGGTCGCCATGGCCCTGGACACACCGTCGCACTCGATGACGAACTCCGGCGCGCACGGGTTCTCCGAGATCCTCTACGCCTACACCTCGGGCGCGAACAACAACGGTTCGGCCTTCGCGGGTCTGAACGCGGACACCCAGTGGTTCAACTCGACGATCGGCATCGCGATGCTGCTCGGCCGCTTCCTGCCCATGGTGTTCGTCCTCGCGCTGGCCGGTTCGCTGGCCGAGCAGACGCCCGTGCCGGAGACGGCGGGCACCCTGCGGACCGAGAAGCCGCTGTTCACCGGCCTGCTGGTCGGCACGATCCTCATCATCACCGGTCTCACCTACTTCCCGGCGCTCGCGCTGGGACCGCTCGCCGAAGGGCTCGCAGCATGAGCACCATCACTCCTCCCCGGGCACCGCACCCGGAGGTACCCACGGGGCACAAGCCCGAGGGCGGGCGGGTCGGCGGCGGTCTCTTCGACCCCAAGCAGCTGATCACGTCCTTCCCCGACGCGATCAGGAAGCTCGACCCGCGCGTGATGATCAAGTCGCCCGTCATGTTCGTGGTGCTGATCGGCTCGGTCGTCACCACCGTCCTGGCGGTCAAGAACCCGTCGGACCGGTTCGGCTGGGCGATCACCGCCTGGCTCTGGCTGACCACCCTCTTCGCCAACCTGGCCGAAGCGGTCGCCGAGGGCCGCGGCAAGGCGCAGGCGGACACCCTGCGCAAGGCCAAGACCGACACGGTCGCCCGCCGTCTGACGAAGACGGGCGAGGAGCAGGTGCCCGGCACGGAGCTGCGCGTCGGCGACCTGGTGGTCTGCGAGGCCGGCGACGTCATCCCCGGCGACGGTGACGTCGTCGAGGGCGTCGCGAGCGTCGACGAGTCGGCGATCACGGGCGAGTCGGCCCCGGTCATCCGCGAATCCGGCGGCGACCGGTGTGCCGTCACGGGCGGCACGAAGGTGCTGTCCGACCGGATCGTCGTGAAGATCACGACGAAGCCCGGCGAGACCTTCATCGACCGCATGATCAACCTGGTCGAGGGCGCGGCACGGCAGAAGACGCCGAACGAGATCGCGCTCAACATCCTGCTCGCCTCGCTGACGATCGTCTTCCTGCTCGCGGTCGTGACGCTGAAGCCGTTCGCGATCTACGCGGGCGCCGACAAGCAGACCTCGATGATCGTCCTGACCGCGCTGCTCGTGTGTCTGATCCCGACGACGATCGGCGCGCTGCTCTCCGCGATCGGCATCGCGGGCATGGACCGGCTCGTGCAGCGCAACGTCCTCGCCATGTCGGGCCGTGCGGTGGAGGCCGCCGGTGACGTGTCGACGCTGCTGCTCGACAAGACGGGCACGATCACCCTCGGCAACCGGCAGGCCTCGGAGTTCGCCCCCGTGACCGGGACGACGGAGGCCGAACTGGCCGACGCCGCCCAGCTGTCCTCGCTCGCCGACGAGACGCCCGAGGGCCGCTCGATCGTGGTCCTGGCGAAGGAGAGGTACCGGCTGCGCGAGCGCCACCAGGGCGAACTGGCCGGCGCCGAGTGGATCGAGTTCACCGCCCAGACCCGCATGTCGGGTGTGGACGTGGACGGCAGGAAGGTGCGCAAGGGCGCGACCGGTTCGGTCGTGGCATGGGTGAAGGAGCGGGGCGGCAGTGTCTCCGAGGACGCGCAGGCGCTCACGGACCGGATTTCCCAGGCTGGTGGCACGCCGCTGCTTGTGGCTCTGGAGGACGACGAGGGCGCGCGCGTTCTCGGCGTCATCCACCTGAAGGACGTCGTGAAGGAGGGCATGCGGGAGCGGTTCGACGAACTGCGCCGCATGGGCATCCGTACGGTCATGATCACGGGCGACAACCCGCTGACCGCGAAGGCGATCGCCGAGGAGGCGGGCGTCGACGACTTCCTCGCCGAGGCCACCCCCGAGGACAAGATGGCCCTCATCAAGCGGGAGCAGGCGGGCGGAAAGCTGGTCGCGATGACCGGGGACGGCACGAACGACGCCCCCGCGCTCGCCCAGGCCGACGTCGGTGTCGCGATGAACACGGGCACGTCGGCCGCGAAGGAGGCCGGCAACATGGTCGACCTCGACTCCAACCCGACCAAGCTCATCGAGATCGTCGAGATCGGCAAGCAACTCCTCATCACCCGTGGCGCGTTGACGACCTTCTCGATCGCCAACGACGTGGCGAAGTACTTCGCGATCATCCCCGCGATGTTCGCCGTCGCCTACCCGTCGCTGGACGAGCTCAACATCATGGGCCTGGCCTCGCCCGAGTCCGCGATCCTCTCCGCGGTCATCTTCAACGCGCTGATCATCATCGCGCTGGTCCCGCTCGCCCTCAAGGGCGTCCGCTACCGGCCGTCCAGCGCGGACTCGATGCTCCGGCGGAACCTGGGGATCTACGGCCTGGGCGGCCTGATCGCCCCGTTCGTCGGCATCAAGCTCATCGACCTGCTCCTCACCCTCATCCCCGGAATCGGTTGATCGTCGTCATGAACAACTCAGCAGCGAACACCGGCCGTGTGCTGTGGGCGGGCCTGCGTGCCCTCCTCGTCCTCACCGTCGTGTGCGGTGTCCTCTACCCGCTGGCCGTCACCGGGATCGCCCAAGTGGCCTTCCCCGGCCGGGCGAACGGCTCCGAGGTCACCGACGCGAGCGGCAGGGTCGTCGGCTCGGAACTGATCGGCCAGACGTATCTCGACGGTGACGCCCCGGACCTGCGCTGGTTCCAGCCCCGTCCCTCCAACGGCCTGGGCTCCAACAGCGTCAACACCCAGTACAAGCTGATCCTCTCCGGCGCCACCAACCGCTCCGGCGACAATGCGGACCTCGTCACGTGGGTCACCGAGGCCAAGGCCGCCGTCGTCAAGGACAACTCGGTGCACGGCCACGCCGTGAAGCCCTCGGACGTGCCCGCCGACGCGGTCACCTCCTCCGGCTCCGGCCTGGACCCGCACATCTCCCCGGAGTACGCGAAGCTCCAGGTCCACCGGGTCGCGGAGGTGAACAAGCTGGACGTCGCAGCGGTCGACAGGCTGGTCGCCGACCACACCGACGGCCGCATCCTCGGCTTCATCGGCGAGCCCCGTGTCAACGTCCTCCAGCTCAACATCGCGCTGAAGGAGCTGGTGGCTGCGAAGGGTTGAGCCGCGCCTGTCAGGCCCCCGGGAGCAGCCGGGTCTCGACCGCGGGAAGTCCCTTGACCCACCAGTGGTCGTAGCGGCCGTAGACGCGGCGGTCCCGGGCGGCGAGGAAGCCGTCGAGCGCCTCGGCCTCCTCCGCGAGTCCGTCCCAGACCCGGGCGGGCAGCGGGTGGAAGGCCGAGGCCTCGATGCCTCCCTCGACGGGGCGCCACACCCCGGCCACGTACCCGTCGACGAGCAGCGTCGGCAGGGTGTCGCCGTTCACCCGGATCACGTGCTTGCGGTACTCGGCCGGGATGACGCGGCCACGGTCCGCGTAGGCCAGCAGGACGCTGTCCCACATCGCCATCAGCCGGGGAGGCGCGGGGACGTCCTCGTCGGGCAGCACCGCCCCGGGCACGTCGTACAGCACCGTGCCGCCCGGCCCCGCCAGCTCCTCGAGCTCGCCTTCGAGCAGCCGTACCGCCTCGCGCACCTTCCCCCGCGGCGCCAGCGTGAACTGCGCCATGTCGGGTACGGACGCGGGCCCGAAGCCCTCCAGATAGCGCCGGATCAGGACGGCCAGCCCCGCCGTCGCCGCCTCCGGATCGCCGAGCACCGGCAGCGGCGCGCTCGCCGTCACGAACGACTGCGCCGCCCCGAACGACCACGGCGGCCCCGTCGGCGCGTGCCACAGCGGCGCGTACTGCCGCATCATCCGCCACACCACGGCCTCCACCGGCCCGCCCCGCGCCGCTTCGAGACGCTCCCGCATCTGGGCCCCGGACCGTGCCTCACCGGCGTATGCGAGGAGAGCGGGCAGCAGCGCGTCGGCGTCGTCGGCCGTGAACCCCGCCGCCTTGAACCGCGGGTCGTGGAGCCGCGAGCCGCGCAGCGTCGGCTCCATGCCCTCCCGGAAGGCCCGGTAGTCCTCGGCGTGCACCAAGTGCAGCGTGAGCCGCATCAGGGTCGACCTGACCAACTCGTAACCCTCCACGGCCTTGTCGAGCAGCGCGGGATCGAAGCCGGCGACGCGGTTCCACAACGCCACGTAGGGCGAGCCCGGTTGCTGCGCCTGCAGCGCCACCACCTGCCGTACGGCGTCCCCGACGCCGATCGGCACCCGGTGGAGCAGCAGTTGCCGGGCGAGAGTGGAGCGGTTGAGGGCGCGCGCGGTGATCACCATGGCGCGATTCTCCTCCCTGCTCCTGTCGACCGCGGGCCGGAGTCGCGCGTTCACCCAGGACTCGCTCCGAGGTCGCGTCCTCGACGCCCACCGTTGTGGCCGGAACTGGACCATGAGGCCGCCTCCATGGGCGACATTCCATGTGTCAAAGGGAGTTCAGATGAATCCGCGCCTCCTGCGCCGACCCGCCGTCGTGGTTCTGCCGCTGTCCACCGCCCTCGCGCTGACGGTGGTCATGGGTACGGCCGAGGCGGAGCCCGCGCGGCACGGCTCCCACGCCCGGGTCGTCTCCACCTCGACCCTGCCCGACATCCCGCTGGCCGCCTTCAGCAACGGCCTGCTGCCCGGCAGCGTCGACGACGACCGGGACGTCGACCTGGGCGGCATCGGCAGCGACCTGTACCCGGCCGAGCGGCGCGGCGAGTACTGGACCGTCACCGACCGGGGCCCCAACGGCCAGATAGCGGTCGGCAAGGACAAGCGGCGCACGTTCCCGGTGCCCGGCTTCGACCCGGCGATCGTGAAGGTCCGCGCCGTCGGCGACCGGATCCAGGTGCTGAAGTCCATCCCGCTCACCACGGCCTCCGGCGCGCCCGTCACGGGCCTGCCCAACCAGCCGGGCCGCGACGAGACCCCGTACGACTACAACGCCACGACCCCGCTCGCGTACAACGCGAACGGCCTCGACACCGAGGGTCTCGTACGGGACCGGGACGGCAGCTTCTGGCTCGTGGACGAGTACGGCCCCTCGCTGGTGCACGTCTCCGCCAAGGGCCGGGTCCTCGCCCGCCACGTGCCCGAGGGCCTCGGCCTGACCGGCGCCGACTACCCGGTCGTCGAGTCGCTCCCGTCGATCTTCCTCAAGCGCAAGGTCAACCGCGGCTTCGAGGGCCTGGCGCTGCTCCCCGACGGCGACCTGGTGATGGCGCTGCAGAGCCCGCTGCTCAACCCCGACAAGTCCGCCGGCGAGGACTCCCGCACCACCCGGCTGCTGCGCTTCTCGACCCGTGAGAGCCGTGTCACGGCGGAGTACGCGTACCGCTTCGACCCGGTGGGCGTCGTGGAGCCCGGCCAGACGAAGACCTCGGAACTGAAGATCTCCTCGATCGTGGCGCTGGGCGGCGACCGCCTGCTCGTCCAGGAGCGTACGGACAAGTCCTCCCGTGTCTACGAGGTACGGCTCCGGCGCGGCTCCGACATCCTCGGCTCGCCGTGGGACACGACGGCGAACCCGACCCTGGAGGAGCTCGACGACGAGGCGGCCGTCGACGCCCCGGTCCTGGCGAAGCGCCTGGTGGTCGACCTGAACACGGTCGAGGGCGTCCCCGGCAAGATCGAGGGCATCGCCGTGGAGGGCTCCTCGACCCTGGTCCTCCTCAACGACAACGACTTCGGCATGACGGACGGCCCGGAGGCCTTCGACGCGAACGGCCGCCTGGTCGACAGCGACGTGGACACCACCCTGGTCCGCGTCCGTCTGCCGCACCGCCTGCGCTGACGTACGGCCTGCGCTGACACACCGCCTGCGCTGACGCACCGCCTGTGCTGGCGTGCTGGGAGGCTAGGCGGGACGCGTGGACGTCAGGACGCCGATCTTGTCGATGCGATGCTCGGGGTTGTTCTGGGCGTCCCGCCAGAAGTTGCCCGCCGCGTTGTCCTCGGGCGTCGCGCAGGTGGACAGCGTGATCATGGCCCGGGTGGGCTTCTCGCCCGGCTCGCCCGGCACGGCGGCCCGCTGCTCGGCGAGCGAGCGGGCCGAGCGGAAGGACGTGGTCCGGGTCTCGACGATCTCGTAGGTGTGGACGGAGCCGGCAGCGGTGACGAGCACCAGATCCCCCACCTCGACCGAGGGCAGCTCACGCAGGGGCCCGCCGGCGGAGAGCCGGTGGGCGGTCACCAGGTAGTTGCCGACCTCGCCGGGCCCCACACCACCGCGCGCGCCGTGGGGACTCGCCGCCACGCCACGGTCCTGGATACGGGTGCCCGCGCGATCGTCGGTCGTCCCCTCGTACGGCAGGACGTCCAGGTCCTCGACACCGATCGAGGGTATGGAGATCTCGGCGGCGACGGGCTCGCGGGGAGAGGGAGCCGAGGACGTGGAGGGAGCGGGGGAGGGGGTCGGGGGAGGGGCGGCGACCGGGGGTACGACCGATACCGACCCGTGCGCTCCGGTGGACGTGGGGGCACCACGATCGCCCTCGCCACCGCCCGCGCAACCGGCCGAGGCGGTGACGCCCACGACGAGGGCGGCGACCACGCCGACCAGAGCCGAGCGCGGCCCTCGGCCGCGACTCCGCCGCTTCCCCGGGGACCCACCACGCACGGCACCCATACCCCAAGAATGACCCACGTTCCCCGTCCGGGCACCCACGGCGAGACGCCCGGGCATCGTCACCCCGTCGCCTCCGCCCCCGCCTCCTCGGCGACGGCCGGCTGCGGCCGGGTCCGTACGCCCCAGCGGGCGAGAGCGGGGCCGGCCGCGCCCAGGGCCGCGAAGAACACCGCGAGGACCAGCCAGCCCGCCGTGCCGAGGCCGAGTACCACCGTGGTGAGGATCGCGGGGGCGAGGGCCTGGCCCGCGGTGAAGCCGAGCCCGAGGAGGCCTTGGTACTGGCCCTGGGCGTGGTCGGGGGCGAGGCCGAAGCCCAGGGCGAAACCGGCCGAGGACTCCCAGATCTCCCCGAGGCTGTGGACGAAGATCGCCGCGACGAGCAGTCCCGCCGCCGCCCAGACCGGGGTGTGCGCCGCCAGCGCCATCATGGGGCAGCTGACGAGGAAGAGCAGCCCCGCGTTGCGGAACGCCCTGCCCCCGTCGTGCGGGGTTTCGATACGGGAGCCGATCCTGGTCTGCAGGAGGACGCAGAAGGCGGCGTTGACGGCGAACACCGCCGCCACCGTCCAGCGCGGCGCCTCGGTGTGCTGGGAGATCCAGATCGGCAGGAGCAGGGACACCACCGGGTACTGGAGCCCCATGGCCCCGTACAGCGCGGTGAACGTCAGGTACGGGCGGTCCGTGAAGGCGAGCCGGCGACGCTCTCGCGGCGGTGCCGGCAGCGCCGGGTAGTGGGGCAGCAGGAACAGGAGCAGCGCGCACAGGGCGAAGCTCGCCGCGTTGCCGAGGATCAGTACGAGATAGGCGCCGCGGGTGTCCGCCGCCACCGCCAACCCGGAACCCACCGTTCCGAAGATGACGCCCAGATTGACGAAGGTGCGCAACCTCGCCCGGAACAGGGCCGGACGCTCGGTCCCGACCCGGGCCACCAGAGCGCCCCAGGCCGCCCCGCCGGCCGCCGCCGCGATCTGGTCGACCGTGGCGAGGACCGTGAGCGCGGTCCAGCTCTCGACGAGGACGAGAGCCGCCATCGACACCGCCTGGACCGCGAGGGCCAGCATCATGATCGTGCGGGCGCCGCGCCGGTCGGCGAGATGGCCCCCGGGTATGCCCGCGAACAGGCCGATCAGTCCGGCGATGGTGAGCGCGGCCCCGACCTGCACCGCGGGCAGGCCCACGATCAACGTGAAGTAGAGCGCCGAGGCCGCGTTGAAAAGACCGTTCCCGACCCGGTTGACGAAACTGGCGGCGATCAGCACGCGCTCCGGCCTGCTGTCTCCCGCCACGCGGGCCATGCGGGCTATTCGTCCGGTCGGGCTGCCCTTGATCATGGCCAGCAGGCTAGCAGCGGCCCCGGAGACCGCCCCGGGCGTCCGGACCGCCGCCGTCCGGAGCGTCGTCCGGGCCGCTGTCAGGACCGCTGTCCGGCCCTCCGTCCCTGGGCCGACCGTGTCCGGAGTCCGCGACACGGTCGGCCAGGTCCTCCCACGGACGCGGAGCGACGACCGGTACGCCGGCCTCCCGTGCCCGCGCGGCGAGCCACCGGCCGTACAGCACGCTGACGCGGGCGCGATGGCGCTGCGGCCCGGCATCCGGCTCCCGGCGCAGGTAGTTGGCCGTCACCCGCGCCTCGTCGTCCTCATGGAGGAAGACGCCACGGACCGGGCCCCCCGGCGTCACCGCCCGGGGCAGGAGGTAGTCCCCCTCCAGGATCACCGGGGTGTCGGTGCCCACGTGGTTGGCCACCACCGCCTCGATCGCCGGCGCCAGCGCCTCGGCGATCGCGATCTGCCGCTCGACCACCGACTCGGGCGCCCGATGGGCGGCCTCCGGGTGCGTGCGCCAGAAGTGCACCTCCGGCAGGTGCTCGGGCCGCGTCACCGCGAGGAGGGCCTCCACGATGTCGTCGACCTCCACGACGGGGACGTCGTACCGCCGCGCCAGGGCCCGCCCGACACCGGTCTTCCCCGTGCCCGACGCGCCCCCGACGACGAACACCCGCCAGTCGGGAAGCCCCCGCGCCTCACCCGTACCGTCGAGGGACGGGCCGTTCATGGGCTGTCCTCCGTCACCGTCACCGTCACCGTCGCCGGCTCGGTGAGAAAGGCGCGGATCTCCTCGGCCTCGGGGACGGCGAGGGCGGTGTACAGATCGAGGGCCTGACGCGCGTGGTCGTGGGCGAGGTCGATGCGGCCCAGGTCGCGGTGGACGTGCGCCAGGCCCCGGTGGGCGCGGGCCTGTTCGGGGCGGTAACCGAATTCGTGGGCGAGGGCCAGCGCGGAGTCGTGCTCGACCGCGGCCCGGTCGAGGTCGCCCATGGAACGGGCGGCCTCCGCAAGGGCGTTGAGGGACTCGGCCTCGTCACCGGGGAAGTCGAACCGGCGGCTCAGCTCCAGGGCGTCGTGATGATGGCGCCGGGCCTCGTCGTAACGGCCCTGCCGTTGGCACAGCAGTCCGATGTTGTTCAGGACGATCGTCTCGCCGATGCGGGATCCGGCCTCGCGGTACGCGCGCAGGGCCTGGCGGTGGTGGTCGTGGGCCTCCTCGTGGCGACCTTGACGCTCGTGGTCGGTGCCGAGGCCGGTCAGGCACCGGGCCTCGCCGGCGAGGTCGCCGATGTCGCGGAAGAGCGCCAGGGACTCCACACAGTGGTCGTGGGCCCGGTCGTAGTCCCGCAGCCGCCTGGAGACGTCGCCGAGGTTCTGCAGCGCGCGGGCCGCGGCGACCTGATCGCCGCTCTCCCGCGCGAGGCCCAGGGCCTCCCGGTAGTGCTCGGCCGCCCGCTCGTACGCGCCGTGCCACCAGAAGAGGACCTCGCCGACATCGATGAGGGTGCGTGCCTCGGCGGTCGTGTCGCCGCTGCGGCGGCTGTCCCGGAGCGCCAGACCGTGCAGGGTCAGCGCGTCGGCCTGGTGGGCGTGGCCCAGCAGGTAGCGATGCAGCGTGGCGGCCAGTCGGCTGGTGTGCGGGCGGCGGTCGTGCTCGGTGGCGTACTGGCCGGCCGCCATGAGGTTCGCGCGTTCGCCGTCCAGCCAGGCGATGGCCTCGGCCCCGTCCCGCGGGGTCGGGGCCGGGGTCGGGGTGTCCGGGGCGGGGATGCGCGGTCGGCGGTTCCTGCCCTCGGGGTAGAGGTGGTCGACGGCCGTGCTCGCGGTGTGGAGGTAGTGGTGGAGGAGCCGGCCGACGGCCTCGTGCTGGGCGTGGGGAGGTTCCTCGGCGGCCGCGGTGGCCAGGGCGTGTTCGCGCAGCAGGTCGTGGAAGGTGTAGCGGCCGGGCTGGAGTTGGATCAGGACATGGGCGTCCAGGAGGTCCTCCAGGAGCGTCTCCGCCTGCTCGGGCGGAAGGCCGGCCAGTGCAGCGGCCGCGTCCGGACCGATGTCACGGCCCGGCTGCAGCCCAAGCAGCCGGAACATGCGCTGCTGATCGGGTGTCAGCTGCTGGTAGGACAGCGTGAACGCCGCCGCCACCCCCCGCTCCGAGGTGGCGAGCTCGGCCAGTCGGCGGCGCTGGTCGCGGAGCCGGTCGGCCAGGTAGGCGACGGTCCAGCTGCGGCGATGGTGCAGGCGGGCGGCGGCGATGCGGACGGCCAGCGGCAGGAACCCGCACAACTGCAGGACGTCGAGGACGGCCAGGGGTTCGGCGACCGCCCGTTCGCCCACGATCGCCGTGAACAGCTCCACGGCGTCCGCGGCGGGCAGCACGTCCATGGACAGGGCGTGTGCCCCGTCCAGGTCGGTCAGCCGCCGGCGGCTCGTGATCAGGATGAGGGCGGGGGAGGAGGAGCCGGGCAGCAGGGGGCGTATCTGGTCGGTGCCGAGGGCGTTGTCCAGCACCGCCAGCACCCGGCGGCCGGCGAGCTCGGACCGCCACAGCGCGGCGCGCTCGGCGACCGACTCCGGGATGTGCTGTGCGGGCACGCCGAGTTGACCCAGAAGGACGCCGAGCGCCGCACCGGAGTCGAGCGGTGCCTGGCCGGCCGTGTGGGCCCGCAGGTCCACGAAGAGCTGCCCGTCGGGGAACCGGTCCGCGAGGCGGTGCCCCGCGTGGACCGCGAGTGTCGTCTTGCCGACCCCCGCCATCCCGTCGATCGCCGAAATCGTCACGACTCCGCCGCTGTTGCCCGCCCACTGGCGCGTCAGCCCGTCGAGCTCGCCGTCGCGTCCGGTGAAGTCCGGGACGTCGTACGGCAGGAAGTTGATCCCCTGCGGCCTCGCGGGCGCGGGCGTGGCGGCCGGCGCCCGGAGATCGGGTGCGTCCCGCAGGATGTCCTGTTCGAGCTTGCTGAACGCGTGGCCGGGGTCGAGCCCCTGCTCCTCGGCCAGGGCCGTCCGGAAGTCCCTGGCCACCCGCAGGGCGTCGGGCTGGCGCCCCGCGCGGTGCAGGGCGAGCATCAGCCGGCAGCACAGCCGCTCCCGCACGGGGTTGGCCGCCACGTGGGCGGTCAGTTCGTCGATGAGGTCGTCGTGACGGCCCAGGGACAGTTCCAGCTCGGCCAGGCGCTCGACGGCGGTCAGTCGCTGCCCGTTCAGGCGTGTTCTGGCGCCCGGGACGTAGTGGCCGGTGACGTCGGCCAGCGGCTCTCCCCGCCACAGCGCCAACGCGGTACGTATCCGCTCCACGGCGCCCCGCGCGTCGTCGGAGCCGGCCGGTGCCCCGGCGATCAGGTCGGTGAACTCGTGCAGGTCGAGTTGTCCCGGCTCGGGATCGATCACGTACCCGGCCGGCCGGGTGGCCAGCATGTGGTCGGCCCCGGAAGCGCGCAGCATCCGCCGGATCGCGGCGATCGTGGTCTGGATCTGCGCGCGGGCGGAGTCCGGCGGCAGCGGCCCCCACATCGCGTCGACCAGGCGGTCCGCACTGATCGCGACCCCGGAATGGAGCAGCAGATAGGCGAGTACGGCACGATGGCGGGGTGCGAGCCCGGGTGACCCGGGACCGGGAGCCCGCGCCTCCACCGGGCCGAGGATCGTGAACCGCATGGCGTCGCTCCGGGGGTCACCAGCACGTGCATCGAAGAAGCATCGGGAATGTATCAAGATCCACCGGCAGGGTTACCGGCATGCCAGCACTCCACATCGTCGACCCGGAGAGGGCGACCGGCGAGACCGAGACCCTGTTCACCGCCACGCACCGGGCCCTGGGGGTCGTCCCCCGACTGGCCAGGGTGATGGCCAACAACCCGACCGTACTGAAGGGATACGTGGACGCCGTCACCGCCCTGAGTACGAAGGGGACCCTGGCGGCGGACGTGCGCGAGCGCATCGGGCTGCTGGTGGCGCAGGAGAACCGCTCCGACTACTGCCTGTCCGTGCACGCGTTCCGCGGGACCAGGACGGCCGGGCTGACCGCGGCCGAGGCCACCCGCGCACGGCGGGGCGAGGCCGAGGACCCCTGGGCGGCCGCGGTCCTGGACCTGGCCGCCGCGGTGGTCCGGGACCGGGGCGTCGTCTCCGACGAACGACTGGACGCGGCCCGACGGGCCGGCCTCTCCGACGGACAGGTCGTCGAGGTCGTCGCCCATGTGGCGCTCGGAGTGTTCGCCAACTACCTGGCCACGGCGTCGCGTATCGACATCGACTGGCCGCTCGTGCGCCACACGGACTGAAGCATCGCGAGGGGCCGAAGGCGCGAGCGGTGACAGAGTCGCCCTTGTCCGGCACACGCGCGCAGGAAATCGAACCATCCCCACCGAGGAGTTCCCCATGATCGACGCCGTCCCGCTCACTCAGGTCTCGACCGAAGACGCCACCGCCTGGCACGCGGTCGTGGCGGCCTCGCTCGCCGCCGACCTGCCCGAGGAACCCCGCCCCACCTTCGAGCAGATCCACGCCCAACTCACGGTCACCGGCCGGGAGAACCGCCGACTGCTGTGGCTGGCCACCGAGGCCGACGGCGCCGTGGTCGGTGTGGCCGGGCTGCGGCTGTTCACCTCGCCGGGCCAGCAGCACCTGGCGGAGCTGGAACTGCACGTCACCCCGGACCGGCGGCGCTCGGGCGTGGGCTCGCACCTGCTGGCCACAGTCGTGCGGGCAGCCCGGGAAGAGGAACGTCGCAGCCTGGTGGCCGCCGCGCCCGGTGAGGGACCGACGGGCGCGTTCTGCGCCGCGCGCGGCTTCCGGCGCGTACTGGCACTCGACCACCTGCTGCTCGACGTCGCGCAGGCCGACGCCGCCGAGGCGGCGGCCGAACACCCCGGCTACGAACTGGTCAGCTGGACCGGCACGGTTCCCGACGAGCTGGCCGAGGCGTTCGCCTCGGCCAAGAACGCGATGAACGACATGCCGACCGGCGACATGGACTACGGCAGCCAGACCTGGACCGCCGACCGGGTCCGCGCCATGGCGGAAGTCCTGGCCGACCGCGGTGACCTGCTGCTGACGACCGCCGCACTCGGCAAGGGGGAGATGGCCGGATACACCGAGATCGTCATCCGGTCCGGGGAGACCCACCGCGCCCTGCAGTACGACACCGTCGTGGTGCCCGCCCACCGGGGCCACGGGCTCGGGCTGTGGGTCAAGGCCGAGATGGTGCGCAGGCTCCGGGCCGAGCACCCCGGAATCGAGGAGATCGAGACGGACAACGCACAGGACAACACCCACATGATCGCCGTGAACCGCCGACTGGGCTTCCGCTTCCACCGCAGCACGCACGAGTACCAGATGGACCTGCTCGCCGAGTGACGCGTGCTCCAGCGGGAAGAGAGCGTCTGCGGCCTCAGGGACGGCGCTGGTCGTGGTGGAGGGCGCGCGGCCGTTCACGGGTGGCGGCGGGCAGGCCGGCCACCTTCGTGGTCACCAGGTCTGCTTCTGGGTGACGGCGATGACGTAGCCGTGGGGATCGGTGAAGTAGAACGGCTTCTGGCCCTGGCGCTCCATGACGTCCGGGATGCGCAACGAGGAGGCGTGACGCGGGTCACCCTCCCCGCGTCGATCACTTCGTCGCTCGCCCCCTGTCATACGTGCGACAGGAACCGACCGAGGAAGGCCCGACATGACCCAGACGCTCAGCGCCCGTTCCCGCACCGCCCGTACCTCGCCCGCCTCGCCCGCCTCGCGCAGTTCGTGGTCGGCGGCTCGTGGCTTGACGGCCGGTGCGGTCGTCGCGGGACCGCTGTTCCTCGGGGTGGGCATCGTGCAGGGGCTGACCCGTGACGGCTTCGACTTCGGCCGTCACGCGATCAGTCAGCTCGCCCTCGGTGAGACGGGCTGGATCCAGACCGTGAACTTCCTGATCGCGGGCGCCCTGTTGATCGCGGGCGCGGCCGGGCTGCGCCGCGTGCTGGGCGCCGGCGGTGTGGGTGGTGTCTGGGGTCCGGCCCTGACCGCGGTCTTCGGCGCGTCGTTCTGGGCCGCCGCGGCCTTCCCGGCGGACGCGGGCGCGGGCTTCCCCGTCGGCGCCCCTGACGCGACCGCGATGAGCGGGCACGGGTCCGTGCACATGCTGGCGGGGATGGTCGGCCACCTCGCCCTGTGCGGCGCGTTCGTCGTTCTGGCCCGACCGCTCGCCGCTCGGGGCCATCGCGGCTGGGCCGTCGCCTCCCGCCTCGTGCCCGTGGCCGTCCTCGCCGGATTCATGGCCTCGGCCGCCTCCGTCCTCGCGTTCACCGCCGGGGCGGGCCTCGGCCTGGTGTGGCTGGCCGCGGTGGCGGCCCGCCTGGCCACCGCCCCGGCGGGCCGCTAGGGCGCGGGCCGGGGCACGGTCACTCGATCGGCCTCGTCGCGCCCGCGCCCGGCGTCCTCGCTCAGATGGTCCGGCAGGCCGAAGAGCGGAAAGAGACGGTCCGTGTCACGGAAGGCGGTGATGCCGGTGATCCGGTCGCCGGAGAAGTCGATCACCTGCAGGGCCCAGGGCGTATAGCCGGCTCCGTCCGCGCGGGGCCGGTACTGGCCGAAGGCGGGGGTGCCGTTCGCCGTGGTCGGGATCAGGCGCGAGCCGCGGCAGCCGACGGCGGGGCCCGTCAGCCACGCCTCGATGTCGGGGACCCCGCGCATCCACTTCGCGTACGGGGGCAGACACAGGGTGGCGTCGACGTGGAGCAGCATGCTCAGCTCCTCCATGTCGTGACGGGAGAACGCCGAGGCGTACCGCTCGACCAGCACGCGGTGCACGCTGTCGGACGGCCGTGAGAGGGCCCCGTCCGTTCCGCGGTGGTGGCCGGCCAGCGTCGTACGGGCGCGCTGCAGGGCGCTGTTGGCCGAGGCGACGGTGGAACCGTGCAGGTCGGCGACCTCGCGGGCGGAGAACCCCAGGACGTCCCGCAGGATCAGGACGGCCCGCTGTTTGGGCGGCAGGTGCTGGAGCGCGGCGACGAACGCGAGCCGTACCGACTCGCCCGTCGTCGCGGACGACTCCGGATCCCCACTCGGGCAGGGTTCCACCCACAGGGCGGAGTCCTCCGCGGCCGCCGGCGGGGTGCTGCCGTCGCTGGGCCCGGACAAGTCCATGGGTAGTGCTCGCCGCTTGCCGGAGGCGAGGGCGTCCAGACAGACGTTCGTGGCGATGCGGTACACCCAGGACCGCAGCGACGAACGCCCCTCGAACCGGTCGATGTTCCGCCACGCCTGGATCAGCGTCTCCTGCACGGCGTCCTCGGCCTCGGCGTACGACCCCAGCATCCGGTAGCAGTAGCCGGTCAGCTCCCGCCGGTACCCCTCGATCCGGTCCATCGCATTCATCGCACTGTCCGCCACGGCGTCCCACATACGCTCCCTCTCCCTCTCCCTCTCCCGCTCCCGCTCCCTCTCCGCTCCCGCTCCGAGCCGAGCGCCCCCGCCAGGCCACCGACACCTCGCCCCGCTGTGCCCGGTCCACCCGCCCGGTCCACCCGCCCGCTCCACCCGCCCTGTCTACCCGCCCGGTCTCTTCCGGTCGAAGGTCAGGTCCCGCGCGGCTTCGAGGGCCGTGGCGACGGCTCCGTGGAGGACCGCCCCGTCGCCGAGTGCCCCGGCCGCCAGGCGGACGCGGAGGGGGGTGAGCGCGCGCAGGTGCTCGTGCACGGGGGCGAGCAGGAGGTCGGCGCTGTGGCCTATGCCGCCGCCGAGCACCAGGAGGTCGGGGTCGAGCACGGAGGCCACCACCGCGACGGTGTAGGCGAGCCGCCGCGCTTCCTCCTCGACGGCGCGGGCCGCGGCCGCATCGCCTTCCCGCGCCGCGTCGAAGACCTCCTTGGCGTCGGCCGGATGGTTCATGCCGAGTGAGCGGGCGGTCGTGACGACAGCGTGGCCGGAGACCATGGCCTCCATCTGCCCGGGGGCCGCGGCGATGTCCGGCGCGGACGGCGGGGCGGGAGACCCGGCGGGAGAGGCGTGGGGCCAGGGCAGGAAGCCGATCTCCCCGGCGCCGCCATGCGCGCCCGTGAAGAGGCGCCCTTCGCTGACCACGCCCATCCCGAGGCCGGTGCCGACCATCACGTAGACGAAGAGCCTGCTGCCCGCTCCGACGCCGTGGGTGTACTCGCCGAGCGCGGCGAGGTTGGCGTCGTTGTGGATCTCCAGCGGGATGCCGAGGCCCGCACGGATGTCGTCGAACAGTCCGGCCCGGTCCCATCCGGGCAGCTTCTGGGCGAAGCGCACGCGTCGGCTCACGCTGTCGTAGACGCCGGGCGTCCCGACCACCGCGTGGGCGAGCTTGTGCGGTTCGATGCCCGAGGTGTCCACCAGGTGACGTGCGGTGCCCACCACCAGCTCCACCAGGGCCCCAGAACTGCGCGCGCTGTTGTGGGCCTCGGAGCCCGCCACGATCGTGCCGTCGAGGTCGGCCAGGGCGACACGCAGCCAGGAGCGGCCGATGTCGATGCCCAGCGCGTAGCCGGCGGTCGGGTCGGGAGCGTAGAGAACGGCGGAACGCCCGCGTTCCGGACTGTGCGTGCCGGCCTGCCGGGCGAGGCCGGCCAGTTCGAGGGAGGCCAGGGCGCTGGAGACGGTCGGCTTGGACAGGCCCGTGTCCCGCGCCAGTTGGGCCCGCGAGGCGGGGCCGTCGGTACGCAGACGGTCGAGCAGCAGCCGCTCGTTGCCGCTGCGCCCGCGTCGCGGGTTCCAGGGCTGGTCAGACCCCTCGCCGTAGCTCGTCATCGCGCCATTCTCACGTACGGGGGTGGGTTGTCCGTGATCTCCCCGCAACTCGACTTTCGCCGTGGGGACTTGCGCGTCCCTGGGGCTCATCCCTACTCTCCCCGTCATTGGTTAGGAAGTTTTCCTAACCAAAGCGCGTCCCTTCCCTTCCGTTCGCCCGGCGATCACTGAGGACCGCACATGTCACGAGGACTCGAACCGCCCAGGAGAACCCCCGGCCGCCGCCGCCGACGACGGCGTGCCGTCGCCGTCGGAGTCGCCGCCGCGACCGGTCTCGCCGTCGCGGGGACCCTGACGGGCAGCGCGGGCGCGGCACCCGCCTCGCCCTCCGCCGCCACGGCGACCGCCGTCACGGCGACCGCCTCCTTCGGCGCCGGCGCCGCCCTTCCCGATCTGACCGCCGCGAACCGGCGGGCCCCGATCGCCGGGCTGCCCGACTGGAGCAAGGCCGGGTACCGCTCCGGCGCCGTCCCGCTGCCCGGCGCGGCGCAGGAGAGTCCCGACCCTGCTTGTCATGTCACTGCCCAGGAGTTGGCGAGCCGGTACGGCGTACGGGCGGACGGCGCGGACGCGACCAGCGGCATCCAGGCCGCCGTCGACGCCCTCCGGTCGGGCTGCAGCCCCACCGCGAGCCACACCCGACTGTCGTCGATCACGCTGCCCGCCGGACGGATCCTGGTCACCCGCCAACTCGCGCTCGACGCCGACTACATGATCCTGCGCGGCGCGGGAATGGGGCAGACCACGCTCGCCTTCCGCCCGGACGTCAACACGCGGTACGACACCCTCACGCCCGACGGCAGTGACTGGGACGAGGACGGCATGACCCACGGCGCCTCGGGCAAGGGCGGCTGGACGTGGCCGGGCCGCGGCCTGCTCCGCGTACAGACCCGGGAGGTGTCGTCGAAGTACGCCGCCGACCACGCCTCCGCCCCGGCCAACCGCAAGGACATCTTCGAGGGCAGCGTCAACCAGCACTGGGCCTCCGGGGTGCCGCTGCGCGAGAGCTCACCCGCCGGGGCCACCGTGGTCAAGCTCGCGACGAGCGCGGACATGTCCCGCTTCAAGGCAGGGGCCCATCTGTGGGTCGGTGCCGCGAACAGCGTGAAGTTCTACCAGCAGCAGACCGTCACGGACACCACCAAGTACATCAACCTGCACATGCGCCAGCAGATCTTCCGTATCGCCTCCGTGGACGCCACCGGGAGGAACCTCACGCTCGACAAGCCGCTGGAGTACGAGCTGCCGCTCAACTCGACCTCCGACGGGTCGGCGGCGATCGGAGGCACGGTCTATCCGAGCCGTGTCACGCCGCTGAAGGTCGTCCAGGGCGTGGGCATCGAGGACCTGAGCCTCACGCAGGAGATGACGGGGATGCCGGCCCTCGACGGCTCCACCTACAACCTGAGCGCGGCCGACGCGCGGCACAACTTCGGGAACATGGCGCCCGAGTACGCGCAGCACGGCATCGTGCTCAAGTGGGCGGCCGACGTGTGGATCCGGCGGGTCGGCACGTACATGACCGGCTCCCACGCGGTCGTGACCGAGAACTCCAAGAACGTCCAGGTGCAGGAGTCGGTCTTCGACGGCTCGTGGAACAAGGGCAAGGGCGGCAACGGCTACTTCCGCGGCTCCCGCGTCTGGGACTCGCTGTACGCGTACAACACCAGCCGGAACCTTCGCCACTTCACCTTCCAGTGGTCCGCCTCCGGCAACGTCGCCCTCGGCAACGACTTCGACAGCGACCTGAACCTGCACGGCGGTTGGGAGCGCCGCAACCTCTTCGAGAACAACAAGGTCGCGGTGGCGTACGAGAACTCGTCGAAGAGCTGCCGGTCCAACTGCGGCGACGAGGGAGGCGGCGGGCCCGACGACTCGACCTGGTGGCCGATCTGGTGGGCGGCAGGCCCCAAGGCGGCCAAGTGGTCCGGTTCCAGCGGCCCGCAGAACGTCTTCTACCGCAACACCATGAGCAAGCAGACCACCGCCGGCGGTCCGTACACCAGCTACTACCCGGACAAGCAACGGCTCTACCAGTTCGGCAGCGCCGCCGCCGACCCGGCGGCCTTCCGGCACCTCGCGGCCGGTGGCTCGACCATTCCGGACTGGGCGGGCAAGGAGACCCTGGACTACAGCGCGGCGCCGAACGCCGGCGTGCACGCCGGGACGACCGACCCGTCCGGCTCCCTCTTCCTCAAGCCCACCGGTCCGGGCGGCGACACGACCCCTCCGACGGTCCCCGGCTCGCTCCGTACGACGGGCACGACCGCGAACTCCGTCTCGCTGGCCTGGAACGCGGCCACGGACGACGTGGGGGTGACCGGCTACGAGGTCCTTCGCGGCGGCAGCCCGGTCGCCACGCTGAACGGCACCTCGTACACGGACAGCGGCCTGACCCCGTCCACCTCCTACAGCTACACGGTCAGGGCCCGCGACGCGGCCGGCAACGTCTCCGCCCCGAGCCCCGCCCTCAACGTGACGACCGCCCCCGGTTCGGGCGGCACACCCACCCTGGTGTCGGTCGGCAAGCCCGCCACGGCGTCCTCCGTCGAGGCGAGCGGCTTCGAGCCGTCCCTCGCGGTCGACGCGAACACCGGCACCCGGTGGGCGAGTGCCGAGGGCATCGACCCGCAGTGGATGCGGATCGACCTCGGATCCAGCCACACGGTGTCGAGGATGAAGCTCAACTGGGAGGCCGCGTACGGGAAGGCGTACAAGATTCAGACGTCGGCGGACGGCACGAACTGGACCGACGTCTACTCCACCAGCACGGGCGACGGCGCGGTCGACGACCTCCCCGTCTCCGGCACCGGCCGCTACGTCCGGATGCACGGGACCGCCCGCGGCACCCCCTATGGCTACTCCCTCTGGGAGTTCGAGGTCTACGGCACTCCCGCCGGGGCCTGACCGTTCGTCACCCGCACTGCTCTGTCCCCTCCCCCTAGTCATGGATGAAGGAGAGTTCTGATGCGACGAAGAGGCATGAGCCTGCTCGTGCTGTCGGGGTTGCTGTCCGCCCCGCTGACGTTGCTCCCGCACCAGGCCGCCGCCGCCGACACGCTGGTGTCGGTGGGCAAGCCGGCCGCGGCGTCGTCGATCGAGGCGAGCGGCTTCGAGCCCGCTCGGGGTGTCGACGCGAACACCGGCACCCGGTGGGCGAGTGCCGAGGGCATCGACCCGCAGTGGATGCGGATCGATCTCGGCTCCAGCCACACGGTCTCCCGTGTGAAGCTCAACTGGGAGGCGGCGTACGCCAGGACGTACAAGATCCAGACGTCGATGGACGGTACGAACTGGACCGATGTCTACTCCACCAGCACGGGCGACGGCGCGATCGACGATCTCACCGTCTCCGGCACCGGTCGGTACGTCCGGATGCACGGGACCGCGCGCGGCACCACGTACGGCTACTCGCTCTGGGAGTTCGAGGTCTACGGCTCGCCTGCCTCCGGCGGGGACACCACCGCGCCCACCGCACCGGCGAGCCTGCGCTCGACCGGTTCGAACGCGACGAGCGCCTCGCTCGCCTGGAACGCCGCCACCGACAACGTCGGCGTCACCGGCTACAACGTCTACCGCGGCGGCACGCTCGTCGGCACCTCCACCGGCCTGTCGTACACCGACACCGGACTCACCGCCTCGACCTCGTACAGCTACACGGTGAAGGCGCGCGACGCCGCCGGGAACCTCTCGGCCGCGAGCAACACCCTGTCCGTCACCACCCCGGGCGCCGGAAGCGGCCCGGCCGTGCCGTTCGGCAGCCACTCCATCCCGTACGCCTCCGGGATGCTGAAGCCCTCCGGCAGCCAGGCGACGCTCGACCAGAAGGTCATCGACTACTACAACAACTGGAAGTCGGCCTTCGTCCGCCAGAACTGCGGCAACGGCTGGTACCAGGTCATCTCGCCGGACGCCGACCACCCCTACGTCGCCGAGGCGCAGGGGTACGGGATGGTCATCGCCGCGACCATGGCCGGCGCCGACCCGGACGCCAAGAAGATCTTCGACGGACTGGTGAAGTGGAAGATCGACCACCCGTCCGCGATCAACCCCGACCTGCTCGCCGCCGAGCAGGACGTCAACTGTCGCAGCGTGAACGGCGGCGACGGCGCCACCGACGGCGACATGGACGTGGCCTACGGGCTGCTCCTCGCCGACAGGCAGTGGGGCAGCTCGGGCACCTACAACTACAAGGCGCTGGCGCTGAAGCACATCGCCGCCATCAAGAAGGACGAGCTCAACCCGTCCACGAACCTGCTGAAGCTCGGCGACTGGTCCAGCGCGGGCGACCAGTACTACTACATCACCCGCACGTCGGACTGGATGGTCGACCACTTCCGGGCCTTCCGCAAGGCCACGGGTGACGCGGCCTGGGACACCATCCGCACCGCGCACCAGAACCAGATCACGAACCTCCAGAACACGTACGCGCCGAACACGGGCCTCCTGCCCGACTTCGTCGTCGACACCAACAGCACGCCGAAGCCCGCCCCCGGTCAGGTCCTTGAGGACCCGAGCGACGGCAAGTACTGGTGGAACGCCTGCCGCACCCCGTGGCGCATCGCGGACGACGCCGTCACCAGCGGCGACGCGAAGTCCCTCGCGGCGGCGCGGAAGATGAACAGCTGGATCAAGGCCAAGACCGGCGGCGACCCGAACAAGATCGCCATCGGTTACGGGCTCGACGGCAGCCAGCTGTCCGCCGGCAGCGACCCGGCGTTCTTCGCCCCCTTCGCGCTGGCGGCGATGACCGACTCGGGCAGCCAGGCCTGGCTCGACGCCCTGTGGAACAAGATGCTGGCCACCCCGATCCAGACCGACAGCTACTTCGCCGCGAGCATCCAGCTCCAGGTCATGATCACGGCCACCGGCAACCACTGGGTCCCGTGACCAGCTCCTGAACGGGCCCTGTCTCTCCGCGCTCCCCGGCCGGGGAGGCAGGGCCCTTCCCGTTCGGTACCGAGAAGGAGTCGAGATGCGAAGAAGGAAAGTGGGCCTGCTCGTCCTGGCCGGGTGTCTGTCCGTTCCTCTGACCCTCCTGCCGCAGCAGGCGACCGCCGCCGACACGCTGGTGTCGGTGGGCAGACCCGCGACGGCCTCGTCGATCGAGGCGAGCGGCTTCGAGCCCGCTCGCGGTGTCGACGCGAACACCGGCACCCGGTGGGCGAGTGCCGAGGGCGTCGACCCGCAGTGGATGCGGATCGACCTCGGCTCCAGCCACACGGTGTCGAGGGTGAAGCTGAACTGGGAGGCCGCGTACGCCAGGACGTACAAGATCCAGACCTCCCATGACGGCACGACGTGGACCGATGTCCACTCCACCAGCACGGGCGACGGCGCCATCGACGATCTCACCGTCTCCGGCACCGGTCGGTACGTCCGGATGTACGGGACCGCGCGCGGCACCACGTACGGCTACTCGCTCTGGGAGTTCGAGGTCTACGGCGCGCCGTCCTCCGGCGGGGACACCACGGCACCGAGCGTGCCGGGCGGGCTGCGCTCGACCGGGACCAGCGCGAGCACGGTGTCGCTGGCCTGGAACGCGTCCACGGACAACGTGGGCGTGACGGGGTACGACGTCTACCGGAACGGCGCTCTCGTCGGTACGGCGACCTCGGCCTCGTACACCGACTCCGGGCTCGCGGCCTCGACCTCGTACAGCTACACGGTGAAGGCCCGCGACGCCGCCGGGAACGTCTCGGGGGCGAGCACCGCGCTGAGCGTGACCACCCAGGCCGGCTCGGGCGGGCAGATCGTGGACGTCTCCACCGCCGCCCAGCTCCAGAACGCCCTCGCCCAGGCCCTGCCCGGGCAGACGATCCGGCTCGCGGCGGGCGAGTACCGGGGTTCCTTCGTGACCCAGAAGGCCGGGACGGCTTCCGCCCCGATCACCCTCACGGGCCCCGCGAACGCCGTCCTCGTCAACGACGGCCCGTCGGGTACGGCCCCGTCCTGCCCGGCGCCGGGCGGCGGCTGGGACTCCGGCTACGGGCTGTGGCTGTACGGCGCCCCGTACTGGAAGCTCTCCGGCTTCACCGTCAAGGAGTCGAAGAAGGGCGTCGTCCTGGACAACGCGCACCACGTGACCATCGACGGCCTGTACGTCCACCACGTCGACGAGGAGGCGGTCCACTTCCGCCGGTCCTCGGCCGACGGGGTGATCCGGAACTCGACGCTCACCCACACCGGGCTCGTCCAGCCCGGCTACGGCGAGGCCGTCTACATCGGCTCGGCAGGCTCCAACTGGGGCTGTCACGGCAACAGCGGCGGTGTGGACCGGTCGGACCGCGTCCAGGTGCTCGACAACAAGCTCGGGCCGAACGTCGCCGCCGAGCACATCGACATCAAGGAGGGCACCGCGAACGGTGTCGTCCGGGGCAACACCTTCGACGGGACCGGACTCAGCGGCCAGAACTCCGCCGACTCCTGGGTCGACGTGAAGGGCATCGGCTACCTGATCGAGCACAACACCGGGACGTTCACCTCGCCCGGCACGTTCGCCAACGGCTACGAGACCCACAACCCGTCGACCTCACCGTCCTTCCAGAACGGCTGCGGCAACGTCTGGCGCGGAAACACCTCGCACCTCGGGGGCGTCGGCGCCTACGCCATCAAGATCACCTCGACCTCGGCCTGCTCCGGCAACCCGAACGTCGTCCACTCCTCCAACACCGTCACCGGCGCCACGACGGGGCTGACCAACATCCCCGTCACGCCATGAGGACCAGCACGAACACCCGCCGCCGGAAGACCGTCCGGTCCTCCGGCGGCACCTCACGAGAACGGCAGGCACAGCGTGGAAGTTGTCATCGTCAAGGACGCCAGGGCGGGCGGCGAGCTCATCGCGGACGGCATCGCCGGCCTCCTGCGCCGCAAGCCCGACGCGCTGCTCGGCGTGGCCACCGGCTCGACTCCGCTGCCCGTCTACGAGGCCCTGACCGCCCAGGTCAAGGCCGGCTCCGTGGACGCCTCGCGGGCCCGGATCGCCCAGCTGGACGAGTACGTGGGACTGCCCGCCGGGCACCCGGAGTCGTACCGCTCCACCGTCCTGCGCCAGGTCGTGGAGCCGCTAGGGCTCTCCGAGGACCACTTCATGGGCCCGGACGGCTCGGCCGAGGACGTCCTGGCGGCCTGCGAGGCGTACGACAAGGCGCTGGTCGACGCCGGCGGGGTGGACCTGCAGATCCTCGGCATCGGCACCGACGGACACATCGGCTTCAACGAGCCGTGCTCCTCGCTCGCCTCCCGCACCCGGATCAAGACGCTCACCGAGCAGACCCGCGTGGACAACGCCCGCTTCTTCGACAACGACATCGAGCAGGTCCCGCACCACGTCATCACCCAGGGCATCGGCACCATCCTGGAAGCCCGCCACCTGGTCCTGCTCGCCACCGGCGAGGGCAAGGCCGAGGCCGTGGCCCAGACCGTCGAAGGCCCCGTGGCGGCGCTCGTACCGGCCTCCGCGCTCCAGCTGCACCCGCACGCCACGGTCGTGGTGGACGAGGCCGCCGCCTCCAAGCTGAAGCTCGCGGACTACTTCCGCCACACCTACGCGAACAAGCCCACCTGGCAGGGCATCTGAAGCGTCAGGCGGACGCGGCGGGCCCCCGGCGGTCGGCCGCGCGTCAGGCGGACGCGGCGCCCTGGACCTCACGGACCCACGTGCCGGTGAGGTCCTGGACCGTCCCTCGTCCGCACCGCCGCCGCCCACGCCAGGCGGGAGGCCACCGCGTCAGCGGTTCGTTGCCGGGAGATGCTCGGCGCTCTCATCGGCGAAGGCGCAGGCCCAGCTGATGCTCTCGCGATAGCTGTCTGGTGTGCCGTGGTGCTCCTTGCGGGGTGGCCCGTCGATCCACTGATGCCAAAGGCCGTCCGGGGCCAGGAACCGGGCCGCTTGATCGGCACGGAGCTTGGCATCGAGGTGGAGGAGCGCGCCCATGGCGGCCGGCTGGTCGTAGTAGAGGTCGGGGCGCCGCAGGTAGCGGTCGAGGTAGGCGGCCAAGAGGTCCGCGTCGGCAGGAGTGCCGAAGCCGGCCAGGGTCACGCAGTAGGCCGAGCCCGCGAAGCCGACCTCGCTGGCAAGCAGCAGTTCGCCGAGGCTTTCGCGGAATTCAGTTCTGCGGGCCACGGCGATGAGCCAGGCAGCGGTCCTGCGCTCGCGCCAGCCACCTTCGAGCAGGATGGCCAGCTCACCTGGAGTGATAGCCCCGGCGTCTTCGCCGAGTGCCCGTACGAACTCGGCGCGTTCAGGATCACTCATGCGCCGGATGTGGCCACCGAGTTTGAGATAGCGCCGGTCAGGTGCGGCGTAGCGGTGCACAAGAGCGAGCAGCTCAGGATCTTCGTTGGGGTAACGCACAGCTGCATCCTCCTCCCGTCGGCCCTGGGCATGGAGCGGCCGACGGCGCCCGTCATGAGACGTACCCCGCTCTTTGCAGGAGCTAGGCGGACGCGCCGTCGGCCATGTCCCCGAGCTTGTCAGCACCCGAGGTACCCGCACCCTACCCAGCCACCCCACCTCGTGATCAAGGGAGTTTCGGCATGGCCACCACGGTCTCGCTCGTCGCCCTGTCCGGGCTCGTCCTGTCCTTCCTCCTCCGCGCCGGAAACCTCGGCTACGGCTCCGCGCCGTGTACTGGAAATGGCCCTGACCAGCAAAAAGACCCTCCCGAAGGAGGGTCTTACGCGGAGCGCCCCTGGCAGGACTCGAACCTGCGGCCAAGTGCTTGGAAGGGACTTGGCCGTACCGGCTGCCTCAAGCCGCTGACCTGGAGCTTCGTCATCCTTCGGAGCGCCGCCGCTGAACCCTTCTCGCGTATTCATCGGAGGGTGTCATTCCGGTAGTCGTCTGAGCATGTTCCACCTAGTTTCTGATTTATCGCGACTCAAGCTACTCAAAGCGTCTCAGTGCAGTTCAGAGGTGGTGGCTGTGAGGTGGGCCTCGTGACTCGTCGCGTCTCAGCTCGTGACTCGGACGGAGAACGCCGAAGTGAACAGCCCGGCGCGGGAGTGGCCTCTTCCGTCACTCGCAGCGGCCAGCCAGAAGTCATGGCAGCGTCTTGAGGATCTGCTTGCTCACCAGGACCGGGTCGTGGGCTATCACAAGCCCGCGGCGAGACCGGCGAACCCGCCACCGTCCACGAGATGCCCGCGCCGAAGAAGAAGGCCGCGGCCAAGAAGGGCCCGGCGAAGAAGACGGCCGCCAAGAAGACCGCGGCGAAGAAGGCCACCCCATCGCGCCGCCGGAAGACCGCGTAGCAGTTGGCGCTCTGCGCTTGCCGTCCAGCAGCAGCTACGGCGATTCCCGGACCTTTCTTGATCAATATTCTGTCGAAAACGGGATCATGCGGGCGCTCGACTAGACAGCCCCAGAATGGATGGCAATGGCGAGGAAGGGCGTTTCGCCCTCGCCATCCATTCTGAGGCCGTTTAGTCGATCATGGCCTTGACCTGCGAAGACGCGGATTTCTAGCCCCCGTCCAGCCCCCATCGTGGTCCTACCGGAACGACCGGCGGAGTACGACACAACGGGAGGCCTTCATGGGGGCGTCAAGGCGAAGATCACGGCTAAGAGCGAGCCGTCCTGGCGGGAAGTCGGCTGGGAGTGGCGCCGGCCTCGGGCGCTGGAAGTGACAGGCGCGGCCAGTACGCTCCCCGTCGCCGCGATGCTCGGCGGATACCTGCCCGAGGGGCCCATGATCCAGATGGCCGCGGTGGCCATCGCAGTGAACACCGTCATCGACCTCGCGACGAAGTGCGTGCGCCGCCCCGGCCGCTGATCACAGCAAGCCCGCCCCGAGACCGGGGCGGGCTCCACCCACTACGCCGTCCCGCCGCCGGGCAGCTTCCGCGCCAGCGGCGGCTTCTCGACACCGAGGCTCCCCCACGGATTGCAGATCTCGCACAACGTCATGCCCGGGCCGACCAGGGTCGCGTTGCCGGCCATGGCAATGCGTGGGCTACGCAGGTGGTAGCCACCGCGATCTCGTGAACTTCTCCGTTTGGCTGGAAATACCTCTGTGGCAGAGGGTGCGGACAGAGCACCTGCGACACGAAGGAGAAAGCTGATGCCACCACCACAGCCGTACATTGCGGGCGCGTGGTTCATGCGCGAGACAACCTGGTACGACGTCTTCAAACTGGAGATCCCGAATGCTCCGGATGGGAACGGGAATTTCACGGGGACCGCAGTACTGAAGGTCTTCGGGACCATCCACAATCTCGGGGTGGCCGGCACGGTCAGCGGCGGCAACGTCGACTTCAAGATCGACTGGGGTACCCAAGGCGATCCGAACGCCGACCGGAAGTACGTTGGATACTTCGGCCCGAGCGGCTCTTGGGCTGGTAACTCATTCGCGTGGAGCTCGGAGCTCCATGGCGGCCCCCCGGGCCAATGGAACATCTGGCACCAGTGAGCATGCTGGCGGCGGTCCCGCCCGGTGAATATGCAAGTCGGGCGGGGCGAGACTCCTACGACCCGCCAACAGGGACCTCTCTCCTCGCGGGCTCTTCCCCCTCGGTAGCCGCAGACCTAGACCAGGAGGGTAGAGCCACCGCTGCCCCCCCCTACGGCAGGAACTCGGCGAACGCGGTCATCACCTCGTCCCGGCCCAACAATCCGAACCGTTGCTGGTGCTGACCGCAGTTTCCCCGGTGCAGTATCGGCTGACCTTCTCCGCCCGGGACGGCTGCACCTTTCAGGACATCTCCCGGCGGGCCACCGCCCGGCGCCGTTCCTGCTCCTTCTCCTCCGCCTCGAGCCTCTGGATCGTCTGACGGGTCTGGGCGACCTGGTACTGGAGCCAGGCGAGCACCGTGCGCTGCTTCTCCAGCCGCTCGGTTATCGACAGCCGCTTCTCCTCCGCGGCCTGCTCCGGGGTGTAGCCCGGGCTCGCATCCCTGCCTCCCGTGACGACACCGGTGTGCGGGTGCACCTCGCCGGGCCAGCCAGCCACTGGCTCGACCGACCACGGCAGGGTCCGGCACGGCGCCGCGTACTCGGCGCGCGCCTGGTGGAGACGCATCTGGACGTCGATCGGATCATTCGGGAAGGAATCAGCCACAGCCAAAATGATACGTCTGTTCGAATAGGGGCCCAGGGGTAGCCACGCTGGAACATCTGGGCGACCGCCCGCCCTGACCTGACAGCGGCCCTCTCGTAGCTCGATCTTGTAAGGCTCGCCAGTTTGGCGAGCCGCCCGCTTCACGCGTCGCGGCGCCGAGCGCCGAGGAGACCACCCCGGGGCGGCGGGGGTGGTCTCTTTCTGTGCGTCGTAGCGGGTGATCCGGGACTCTTGCTCGGCTACTGAGGGTGCTGAGCAACCTCCTCTAGGCTGCGGACGCACTCCGGCCCACCGGGACGGCTTTCAAGAGCGCTGCGCCTGGCGCATCTACCGCGTCCTCACTTGCGGCGATGCATCGCCGGGGCGATCCGACCGGCACCGACCAGCAAAAAGGACCCTCCCCGAGGGAGGGTCCCAGTGTTGCGCCCCCGGCAGGACTCGAACCTGCGGCCAAGTGCTTAGAAGGCACCTGCTCTATCCACTGAGCTACGGGGGCCGGGTGGTGATCGTGTGGCCAGGGGCCCCTTGTGGGTGGGGTGTGGCCTGCCGGGACAAGGATAGGGCTCCGATCGCCTTGGCCCGGTTGCTTCACCTGCGTGGCACGATGTGGAGGTTCGGTGAAGCGGAACGATAATCGCAGGCAGGTGCGATTCGCGCAGCGCTTTTCGCATCGCTCGGGGCGGGTGTTGTGCACTCGTTATGCCTGAGCTACCGGTCGCCACCCTTCTCTTCGGCGCGCAGGGCCGCAATAGGCTTCAAAAACACTCATAAATTGGGCATTCTTCGCATGTGGTGACCTTGGACGAACGGCCTCAGCTGATCGACGCACTCTCCGCCCTGCGCGACCGTGTCGCCGCCGTGCGCCTTCCCCTCCCCCTCCCCGACACACCACGCGCCCGGCAGACCCGGGCCGAGCTGCTCGCGCAACTCGACGACTATCTGGTGCCCCGGCTCAAAGATCCCGACGCCCCGCTGCTCGCCGTCGTCGGCGGATCCACCGGGGCCGGCAAGTCCACGCTCGTCAACTCCCTTGTCGGGCGGCGCGTCAGCGAGTCCGGTGTGCTCCGCCCCACCACCCGCACCCCCGTGCTCGTCTGCCACCCCGAGGACCACCACTGGTTCGCCGGGATGCGCGTCCTCCCGCAGCTCACCCGCGTCTGGCTGCCCCAGGCCGACGACGACCACGCCGACGACGCCCCGCCCCCCGAGGAGAACGCGCTCCGCGTCGAGACCGCCGCCTCCATGCCCCGCGGCCTCGCCCTCCTCGACGCGCCCGACATCGACTCCCTCGTCGTCGAGAACCGGCTCCTCGCCGCCGAGTTGATCTGCGCCGCCGACATCTGGGTGATGGTCACCACCGCCTCGCGGTACGCCGACGCCGTGCCCTGGCACCTCCTCCGTACCGCCAAGGAGTACGACGCCACCCTCGTCACCGTCCTCGACCGCGTCCCCCACCAGGTCATCGGCGAGGTCTCCCGCCAGTACGAGGCCCTCCTCGACAAGGCCGGTCTCGGCGACGTGCCCCGCTTCACCATCCCCGAGCTCCCCGAGTCCGCCGACGGCGGCAGCGGCCTCCTCCCCGACTCCGCCGTCGCCGCCCTCCGCGGCTGGCTCGCCCACCGCGCCGAGGACCCCGCCGCCCGCCAGCAGGCCGCCTCCCGGACCGCCACCGGCGTCATCGACTCCCTCGACGCCCGGCTCCCCGAGCTGGCCGGCGCGGTCGCCGCGCAGTACGCCGCCGCCGTCCGCCTCGGCGGCGCCGTCGAGTCCGCGTACGGCGAACAGGCCAGGCGCGTACGGGAACAGCTCGGCCGCGGCGCCGTCCTCGCCGGCGACGCCCGCACCCGCTGGCGCGCCTACCCCCGCGACAGCACCGCCGACGAACTCCTCGACGCCCTCGCCGAGTCCCTCGCCGCCCTCCTCCACTGCGCCGTCTCCGCCGCCGAGGAACGCGTCCGCGACGCCTGGCGCCGCGAACCCGCCGCCTCCGCCCTCGGCCCCGCCCCGACCGGCGGCGACCGCGACACCGCCGAGCGGATCGGCGTGGAGGTACGGCGCTGGCGCCGCGTCCTCGAGGAAATCGCCGAGGACGAGGTACGCACCGTCGAGCGGCCCTCCGCCCCCCGTACCGCCGCCCCCGAGGCCGACACCGTCGCCGCCCTCCTCGCCGCGTCCCTCCTCGGCGGCCGCCGCACCCGGCCCGCGGGCGAACGCCTCGCCGAACTCCTCGGCGCCCAGGCCGCCCTGCGCCTGCGCGACAAGGGCGGCGAACTCGTCCTCTCGTACGTCGACCGTGTCCTGCACGCCGAACGCGACCGGCGCCTCGCGCCCCTCGAAGCGCTCGACGTGACCCCCGAGCCGCAGGCGGAGCTGATCGCCGCGCTCTCCGTACTGCAGAAGGAGAAGTGACGTGAGTGACGCGAGTGACGTGGTGGACGACGACGAGTCGCGCTCCGGTACCCGTGCCGAGACGGGAAGGGGTGGCACTGCCCGGTCCGTCACGGGGAGCGGTGCCGGCGGCCGAAGTGGCGCCGGTCTCCGGGCCGGGGGAGGTGGCGGAGACGGTGACCGCGAGCGTGGCCGTAGCCGCGACCGCGATCAGCCCGGCCGCTGGGACGACGGGCTGATCGCGCGGCGTGCCGCCGAGCGCGCCGCCGTCGCCGACGTACCCCCCGGCGCGGACGACACACAGGAGCCCGACACCCTGCCGCCCCTCGGCGGGAGCTACGGCGGGCCCCTCCGGACCCGCCTCGACGCCCTCCACGAACTCGTCGGGCTCTCCCGTACCCGGGTCGAGGGCGAGGCCCTCGCCGAGGCCGGGCGGGTGCTCGACGAAGCCGCCGCCCGGCAGCGGCTCTCCTCCCGGCACACCGTGATCGCGATCGCCGGCGCCACCGGCAGCGGCAAGTCCACGCTCTTCAACGCCCTCGCCGGCGTCCCCGTCTCCGAGACCGGGCTCCGCCGCCCCACCACCTCCGCGCCCATCGCGCTCAGCTGGTCCGAGGGCGCCGCCGGGCTGCTCGACCGGCTCGCCGTCCCCAGCCGGCTGCGCCGCCGGCCCCTCGCGGGCGGCGCCGCCGACACCGGGCTCCAGGGACTCGTCCTCATCGACCTCCCCGACCACGACTCGGCGGTCACCGCCCACCGCGACCAGGTCGACCGGGTCCTCGGCCTCGTCGACGCCGTCATCTGGGTCGTCGACCCCGAGAAGTACGCCGACGCCGCCCTCCACGAGCGCTACCTCCGGCCGCTCGCCGGGCACGCCGAGGTCACCTTCGTCGTCCTCAACCAGATCGACCGGCTCGGCACGGAGGCCGCCGACCTCGTCCTCGACGACCTCCGCCGCCTCCTCGACGAGGACGGCGTCGCGCTCGGCGAGCACGGCGAACCCGGCGCCACCGTCCTCGCCGTCTCCGCCCTGACCGGCGAGGGCGTACCCGAACTGCGCGACATGGTCGCCGGATTCGTCCAGGAACGCACCGCCCCCGAGCGCCGTCTCGCCGCCGACGTCGACGCCGCCGCGGCCCGGCTCCGCCCCGCCTACCTCGGCGACGGCCGCTCCGGGCTCGACGAGCGCGCCCGCGACGCGTTCACCGACCGGCTCGCCGTCGCCGTCGGCGCCCAGGCCGCCGGTGAGGCCGCCGAACGGGTCTGGCGCCGAGGTGCCATCCGCGCCTGCGGCACCCCCTGGCTGCGCCTCTACCGCTGGTACGAGCGGATCCGCGAGCACGGCTCCACCGACCCGCACCTCGCCAGCCCGGTCGAGGACGAACTGACGGCACGCCAGCGCGTGGAGCAGGCGGTACGGATCGTCGCCGACGAAGCCTCCCGCGGGCTTCCGACCCCGTGGGCGCAGGCCGTACGCGAGGCGGCGGCGCGCGGGGCGGAAGGGCTGCCCGAGGCGCTGGACGAGATCACGGTCACCATCGGCGACGCGGCCGCCCGGCCGCCCCGGCCCGCCTGGTGGCCAGCCGCCGTTCTCGCCCAGGCCGTGATGACGCTGCTGCAGATCTTCGGCGCGCTCTGGCTGGTGGGGCAGATCGTCGGCGTCGTCGAACCCGGACTGCTCCCGCCGGTCCTCGTGATGCTCGGCGGCATCATCGGCGGACCGCTCGTCGAATGGGCCTGCGAGGGCGCCGTCAAGGGCCCCGCCCTGCGGTACGGGCAGGAGGCCGAACGCCGCCTGCGCGAGGCGACGGCGGCCTGCGGCCGGGCCCGGGTGCTCGACCCGGTGGCGGCGGAACTGATGCGCTACCGCGAGGTGCGCGAGCAGTACGCGACGGTGGTCGGTACGCGTCCGTCGGCACGGATCGTCGGCGGGATCCGCGGCGGTGCGGGACGGCTGGGTGCGACGCGGGCGGGGGGGCGGGGGAGGTAGGAGCCCGGTTCCCCCGCCGGTTCACCCTCCCGGGTGGGGGAGTTGTCCACATGCCCATGGCTGTGCACAGCCCCCGGCACGTTCTTCTCCCCGGCCCCACGATGGTGTCCGACCGGTGAAGAGACAGCAGCGTGAACGCAGGGTGGGGGAACGGACCATGAACGACACGACCGTGACGCTCGTCGGCAACGTGGCGACGGCGGTGGAGTACCGGGACACGGCGACGGGCGGGGTGGCCAGGTTCCGCTTCGCGGTGACGACGCGCCGCTGGGACCGCGAGAAGGAGCTCTGGGCCGACGGGCCCACCAGCTTCTACACGGTGTCGGCCTGGCGCTCCCTCGGGGCCAATCTGGCGGCCTCGGTGTCCGTCGGGGAACCGCTCGTGGTGCACGGCCGGCTGAGGGTGCGTGAGGACGAGCGGGACGGGCAGCGCAAGACCTTCGTCGACGTGGCCGCACTGGCCGTGGGGCACGATCTGAGCCGGGGGACGGCGGCCTTCCGGCGGGCGGCGCGGACGGAACAGAAGCCACGGCCCGAGCCGGCGGCGGCGCCGGAGCGGGACCCGTGGGCGGTGGCGGCGGCGGAGGCCGCGGCTGAGTCGGCGGCGCGGTTGGTGACCGTGCCCTGACCTTGAGTTGTGGCGATTTGTCGACCAACTCGCCCTGCGTGATAACGATTCCGATTCGGAATGGTTATCTGACCGCATGGCCGGGCACCCGGGGGCTCCCCATCCCTAGGATTCCCGGGTACTCATGTGGCACGTGAGCCCATCGGGTCTGTGATCTGCTGGCGTGCGCTCCCCCCACGCGAATCAACCAAGTTCGCGGAGCGACTCGCCCGGAGGGGAAAGCAATGTATTCAGTTCGTGGACGAGGGGCTGCCCGCCTCGCCGCAGCCGCCCTCGTGTCCGGCCTCGTCATGGCCGGTGCGATAGCGACCGCCGGTCCGGCGCTGGCCGACGACGGTGCCCCCGGCACCGGAGGTGTGACGGCGAAGCTCGGCGGGATGACCGACCGGGACGACGTCGAGATCGTCGAGAAGAACGGTTCGAAGTGGCCCGTCCAGGGCGGCCTCTTCAAGATGCAGGTCGAGGGCGGGGGAACCCTCCAGACCTACTGCATCGACCTCCGGACGCCGGCCAAGCACGACTTCGACTACAAGGAAGTCGGCTGGGACGAGTCCTCCCTGCACAACAACGAGAACGCCGGAAAGATCCTCTGGATCCTCGAGAACGGCTACCCGAAGCTCTCCGCCGAGGAGCTCGGCAAGAAGCTCGACGTCGACCTGTCGAAGGACGAGGCCGCCGCGGCCACCCAGGCCGCCATCTGGACCCTGTCCGACGACGTGACGGCGACGCCGAAGAGCCCCGACGCCCAGAAGCTCACCGAGCAGCTCCTGAAGGACGCGGTCAAGCTCGAGGAGCCGAAGGCCTCCCTCTCGCTCTCCCCGTCCTCGGTCGCGGGCAAGGCCGGTGACCGTCTCGGCCCGATCACCGTCTCCACCAACGCCCAGATCGCCAAGCTGACGACCGCCCCGGGCACCCCGGACAGCGTCAAGATCGTGGACAAGGACGGCAAGCCCGTCACCGAGGCCAAGAACGGCGACCAGGTCTACTTCGACGTTCCCGCCGGCACCGCCGACGGCACCGCCGGTCTGACCGCCGAGGCCACCACCAAGGTCTCCCTGGGCCGCGCGTTCGTCTCCATCGACGGCCCGTCCCAGACCCTGATCCTGGCCGGCTCCAGCGAGTCGACCGTCAACGCCCAGGCCTCGGCCACGTGGGCGAAGAAGGGTGCCGTCCCGGCCGTCACGGTCGCCAAGGACTGCGCCAAGGGCGGCCTCGAGGTCATCGCGTCCAACGAGGGCGACGAGCCCTGGACCTTCGACCTGAAGGGCACCTCGTACACCATCGCCGCCGGTGAGAAGAAGACCATCCCGGTCCCGCTCGCCGAGGACGAGGCGTACAAGTTCACCATCACCGGCCCGAACGGCTTCGAGGAGACCTTCGAGGGCGTCCTGGACTGCAAGACGGCCACCCCCGGCCCGAAGCCGTCCGAGACCCCCAGCACGGAGCCCCCGACCGAGCCCTCCCCGTCGACCACCGCTCCCACGACCGGTGACACCACGGGCGGCACCACCGGCTCCACCGGCACCACCGGTACGACCGGCTCCACCACCACCGGTGGCGGCGACCTCGCCGAGACCGGCAGCTCCAACGCCACCCCGATGATCGCCGGCATCGCCGCCGCGCTCGTCGTGATCGGCGGCGGCGCGGTGTTCTTCCTCCGCAAGAAGAAGACGGCCGGCGCCTGATCCCAGGCCCCCGGTGCCGGCCCGCCGGCACCGGGAAGCCACTCGATCCCGAGTGATCTGCGTCACATCGTGATGGACTCGTGATCCCCGCACGACCCCGGAACGCCTCGGCGTCCGGGGTCGTCGCACGTCCCGGGCTCCGTTTCCGCCCCCTACCGCCCGGTAAGGCTCCACCGCGCGCCCGGCGCGCCCCCCTGCCGGGCCCCGGCTCCCGCCTTACCGGTTTCCGCCCGAGGGCGCCGGTCAGGCAAGATGGGTGTATCTGCCCACTCACTCTTTGCCGGACGGTTTCTCTTGGCTGAGTACATCTACACGATGCGCAAGGCGCGCAAGGCGCACGGCGACAAGGTCATCCTCGATGACGTGACGCTGAGCTTCCTGCCGGGCGCGAAGATCGGTGTGGTCGGCCCGAACGGTGCCGGTAAGTCCACCGTTCTGAAGATCATGGCCGGCCTTGAGCAGCCGTCCAACGGTGACGCGTTCCTGTCGCCCGGCTTCACCGTCGGCATGCTCCTCCAGGAGCCGCCGCTCGACGAGTCGAAGACCGTCCTGCAGAACGTGCAGGACGGCGCCGCCGAGCTCATGGGGAAGCTGAACCGCTTCAACGAGGTCGCGGAGCTCATGGCGACCGACTACTCGGACGCGCTCATGGAGGAGATGGGCAAGCTCCAGGAAGACCTGGACCACGCCAACGCCTGGGACCTCGACGCGCAGCTCGAGCAGGCCATGGACGCCCTGGGCTGCCCGCCCGGCGACTGGGCCGTCACCAACCTCTCCGGTGGCGAGAAGCGCCGCGTCGCGCTCTGCAAGCTGCTCCTCGAGGCGCCCGACCTGCTCCTCCTCGACGAGCCCACCAACCACCTGGACGCCGAGTCCGTCCAGTGGCTGGAGCAGCACCTCGCCAAGTACCCCGGCACCGTCGTCGCCGTCACCCACGACCGGTACTTCCTCGACAACGTCGCCGAGTGGATCCTGGAGCTCGACCGCGGTCGCGCCCACCCCTACGAGGGCAACTACTCCACCTACCTCGACAACAAGGCGACCCGCCTCAAGGTCGAGGGCCAGAAGGACGCCAAGCGCGCGAAGCGTCTGAAGGAAGAGCTCGAGTGGGTGCGCTCGAACGCCAAGGGGCGTCAGGCCAAGTCCAAGGCCCGTCTCGCTCGCTACGAGGAGATGGCCGCCGAGGCCGACAAGATGCGGAAGCTGGACTTCGAGGAGATCCAGATCCCGCCGGGCCCGCGCCTGGGCTCCATCGTCGTCGAGGTCAGCAACCTCTCCAAGGCCTTCGGCGACAAGGTCCTCATCGACGACCTGAGCTTCACCCTGCCGCGTAACGGCATCGTCGGCGTCATCGGCCCGAACGGCGCCGGCAAGACCACGCTCTTCAAGATGCTCCAGGGTCTGGAGACCCCGGACTCCGGCACCGTCAAGGTCGGCGAGACCGTCAAGATCTCGTACGTCGACCAGAGCCGCGCCAACATCGACCCCAAGAAGACGCTGTGGGCCGTCGTCTCCGACGAGCTCGACTACATCAACGTCGGCCACGTCGAGATGCCGTCCCGCGCCTACGTCTCCGCGTTCGGCTTCAAGGGCCCGGACCAGCAGAAGCCGGCCGGCGTGCTCTCCGGTGGTGAGCGCAACCGTCTGAACCTCGCGCTCACCCTCAAGCAGGGCGGCAACCTGCTGCTCCTCGACGAGCCCACCAACGACCTCGACGTCGAGACCCTCTCCTCGCTGGAGAACGCCCTCCTCGAGTTCCCCGGCGCGGCCGTGGTCATCTCCCACGACCGCTGGTTCCTGGACCGAGTGGCGACGCACATCCTCGCGTACGAGGGCGAGTCGAAGTGGTACTGGTTCGAGGGCAACTTCGAGTCGTACGAGAAGAACAAGGTCGAGCGTCTCGGCGCCGACGCGGCCCGTCCGCACCGTGCCACGTACAAGAAGCTGACCCGAGGCTGAGTCAGTGACCAGGCACATCTACAGCTGTCCCCTGCGCTGGTCGGACATGGACGCCTTCGGGCACGTCAACAACGTCGTCTTCCTGCGGTACCTGGAAGAGGCGCGGATCGACTTCATGTTCCGGCTGGCGCCGGGGGACGGTTCCCCCTCGTTCTCGGGCGGGTCCGTCGTGGCCCGGCACGAGATCGACTACGTGCGGCCGCTGGTCCACCGGCACGAGCCGGTGACCATCGAGTCGTGGGTCACGAAGATAGGCGCGGCGTCCCTGACGATCGCGTACGAGATCAAGGACCCGGACGTCACGTACGTACGGGCCGCCACGGTCGTCGTGCCCTTCGACCTGGCGGCGCAGCGACCGCGCCGGATCACCGCCGAGGAGCGTTCGTTCCTCCAGGAGTACGTCGACGACGGGATGACGTCCGGAGGGGCGAAGTCCGCCGCATGACCGTGCTCGCGCCGCTGCACTTCGCCGACGCCCGGGAGGCGGCGGCCCTCGCCGCCTTCCTGGGCCGGCTGGTCCACTACGACCGGGCCGCGGCCGTCCGCCTCCAGGCGGGCGGCGGGGCGCTGGCCGTCTTCGGCCGGCCGCCGTCCTTCGAGGTGCTCGCGATCCGTACGGCCCGGCTCGTCGACGCCGTCGACCTCGACGTCACCGTCTCCGCCGGTGAACTCCTCGAAGGCATCGAGGAGTCGGCGGGCAAGGCGGTCGTCCCGGACACCGTCACCGGGCCCCCGTGGACCGGTGTCCTCCCGCCCCGGGCCGGCTGGCAGCCGGTCGCCGGGCTGCCGGGCGGAGCCGAGATGCGCGGCGCGGTCGCCGCGGCCGTCGCCGAATTCCGTGCGCGGGACGAGGAGTTGCCCGAGGAGCGGCGCACCAGGGCCGAGCGCGACCGGATCGGCCGCGAGATCTGGTCCCGGACCCTCGGGTCCACCGGACTCCCGCTGCGGGCCGTGCACGCCGCGCAGTCGCTGGGCTTCCTGCCCCCTGAGGACACCGAGGCCCCGGTCGCGCTCTTCGCCTCCGGCCCCTGGCTGCGGCTGCGCACCCCGTACGGCTCGATCGCCCTCCGCACGGTGTCCGTGTCGCTGACGGTCACCCCCGGCGCTCACCGGTGACGAGCTCACCGTCCACGAGCGCCGCGGCTTCCGGCCGACGGCGGCCGGCCTGACGGATCCGAACGGGCCTCTCGCTCCCGGCGGCCCGCGCGGCTGAACTTCCGCGCCCCCGCCGTCGCGGCCGCGAGCAGCAGTACGGCGAAGACCGCCTGGCCCCAGGACGGGGACGCGCCCTCCATCGCCGGTGCCACCCGTCGCCGCGGGTCGTAGGCGACCCGTACCCCCCCGCCGTCCGGGGCGACCCGGCGGTTCTCCGCCAGGGCCGACGGATAGCCGCCGGGGCAGCGCAGCGTGTGGCGGTACACGGTCCGCTCGCCGCCGCCCTCGCCGACCGATACGTGCTGCTCCTCGTGGACCTTCACCACGACACACTCCGCGACCGCCCCGCGCGAGGCCCACTGGTCGGCGGTGGCCACCGAGAGCAGCAGTGCGCCGACCAGCGCCAGCGCGCCCCAGAAGCCGGCCACCCCGTCGACGAGCAGGTAGTAGGCCACCGCCGAGACGAGGATCGCCGCCCCGCCGACCGATACCGCGACCGTGGTGGAGGGTGCCGAGGCGCTCCCGAAGGACCAGACCGACCAGGCGTAGACGGCCACCGCGCAGAACGCCGGCAGGAGCGTGGCCACCCAGCCCCCCACGCCCATCGGACTCCCCGCGTCCATCGGACTCCCCGCGCCCGCCGGACTCCCCGCGCCCATCGGACCAGAACCCCTAGATGACATGGACATCACCCCCGCAAGGTGGGACGTCCGCACGCGCCCCCCCGGTTGCTCAGCCCTCCGCGTCGTCCGGCCACACCCCGATATGGTCCTGCTCCAGCTCCAGGGCCACCCGGTGCCGCATGCCGAGCGCCTCCGTGTACTCCGCCGGGAGCTGCAGCCGGCCCGCGCGGTCGAGCATCGCGTACTCCCGGGCCACCAGGGACTCCTTGCCCTGCTCGTCGACCTCCGTGCGGCGCAGGACCTCCGAGGAGGTGCGGCCGTCGCGGATGGCGACCGTGCGGCGGACCTCCGAGGCGACCGCCTGGTCGTGGGTGACGATCACGATCGTCGTGCCCAGTTCCTCGTTGGCGCGGCGGAAGGCCGCGAACACCTGCTCGCCGGTGGCGGAGTCCAGCTCGCCCGTCGGCTCGTCGGCGAGGAGTACGGCCGGGTTGTTGGCCAGGGCGACCGCGATGGCCACCCGCTGCTGCTGGCCGCCGGAGAGCTGGTGCGGGCGCCGGTCGCGGGCGTCCGCGATGCCCAGCATCGCCAGGAGTTCCTCGGCGCGCTCGGCCTTCTGCCTCGACGTCGAGCGGCCCTTCAACTGCATGGGGAGCGCCACGTTCTGGGCTGCCGTCAGATAGGGGAGGAGGTTGCGGGCGGTCTGCTGCCAGACGAAGCCGACGACCTCGCGGCGGTAGCGCAGCCGCGCCTTGCCGTCCATCGCGAGCAGGTCGGCCCCGGCGACCCGGGCCGCGCCGGCGGTCGGCACGTCCAGGCCGGCGAGGATGTTCATGAGCGTCGACTTGCCGGAGCCGGACGCGCCGACCAGGGCCATCAACTCACCCTCCTTCACGAGGAGATCGAGCCCCTGGAGGGCCTGCACCTCCACCCCGTCCGTGGTGAAGATCCGGACGAGGCGGTCGCAGGCGATGAGCGCGTCATGACCGAAGGAGAGCCGATCGCGCCGCGCGGTCGCCTTCCGCTCCAGCTCCTCCAGGGTGGTGGCGTCCGTGGCGGACCCCGCCGCACCGGCCCGGCTCGACGTGTCGGTCTTCGTCATCGTGCGTCTCCTGCCCTGAGTTCCTTGATCGAGCCCCTGCGCCCCGCCCACCAGGCCTGTCCGCCCGCCGCCAGCGCCGTGATCAGGACCACCGCGACCGCCGGCACCACCAGCGACCACGGATCGGCCCGCAGCGGCGCGCTGTCCAGCGGGGCGAGTCCCGGTGCGGTCGCCAGCGCGAGCCGGATCAGGTCGACGCCGGGCGCGAGCAGCGGCACCGTCGCCCAGCCGGCGAGCGTGCCGCCGACCGCCGCGAGGACCGCCTGCGGCAGTGCCTCCAGACCGAGCAGCCGCCGGCCCTGCTTGCGGGTCAGGCCCATCGTCCGCAGACGCGCGAGGAGCGTGGTCCGCTCCGGCGCGCTCTGCATCAGCGAGAGCAGCACGGCGACCACGGCGAATCCGGCGCCCGCGCCGATCGCGCCCAGGTACATCCGCTCGGCGCCCGACTGGAGCGGCGAGTCCACGTAGCCGGCCCGCTCCTCGGTCCGCATCGTCACCAGGAGGTCGTCGGAGTTCGCCTTCACCGTGGCCCGCAGCGCGGCGCCGTCCTCCGGCCCCGTGACGAGCAGCGCGGTGGCGTCCCGGTGGGTGAGGTCGGCGGCGTTGACGAGGAGGAAGTCGGCGGCTTGGAGAGCCGGGGTGTTCGAGCGGACCGCGACGATCCGCACCCGGAACACCCCGGCCGCCGACACGACCTCCTGCGGACCCTCGCCGAGCCACTCGGCGACCGACGGCGAGGCGATCGCGGGCAGCACCCGTTCCCGGTCCGCCGCGACCTCCTTTCCGCCCTTCCCCGTCGACGCGAGCAGCGCCGCCGGGAACGGGCCGAAACCGGTCCGCTCCGCGAGCCGGGCGTACGAGTCCGGTTCGACGCCCACGAGCGCCGAGCTCATCGGCTGGGCGGAGGAGTCCTGGGGGGACGCCAGGTTCGCCCCGTACTCCATCTGTACCGCGGTCACGTCCCGCACCCCCGCCGTACCGCGCACGGCCTCGGTGAGGCCGGCCGGCAGCGGGGTCCACTCGACCGAGCCGTCGATCCGGGCGTCCGCGCCGGTCGCCAGGAGCGCGGCCCGGTCGCGGGCCTCGCCGATACCGGCCAGGACGGAACCGCCGAAGGCCGCCGTGGTCAGCGCCATGACGAGCGCGAGCAGGGGGAGGGTGCCCGCCGAGGACGAGCGTCCGGCGCGGGCCAGGGCCAGCGGCCCGACGGCCCCGCGCAGCCGGCGGGCGGGGCGGGCCGCCCACCGCAGCGGCAGCGGGTAGAGCCGTACGAGCAGCATGGCGGCGATCAGACCGACGAGCACCGGGGCGGCGCTCACCAGATGGTCGCCCGCGTCGTCGGTGCCGCGGAGCCGTAGCGAGGTGACGGCGCCCACGGCCAGGACGAGCAGGGTGAGTTCGAGGACCGTACGGCGCCGGGAGGGGCGCGCGGTGGCCAGGTCGTCGCGACCGCCGTGCAGGCGGGGGCGCCTGTGCCGGACGACGGCCCGCAGCGGCAGGACGAGCATCGAGAGCAGGGCGACGGCGGAGGCGGCGAGGAGGGAGGGGAGCAAGGGGATGCCCCCGGACCGGCTTCCGAGCCAGGATTCCGCCGCTTCTTCGGGCCCGCCGCCCGGCCCCCGTACGGTCGCCACCGCCAGCCCCAGAGCGAGTGCCGCCGCCGGTACGACGACCACCGAGGTCTCGCCGAGCAGCCGCAGACCGATGCCGGTGAGCGAGGCGCCACGGGAGCGGAGCAGGGCGAGTTCGCTGTCCCGGCGGGCGACGAACAGTCCGCCCGTCATGGCGAGGACGACCGCCGCGACGGTCCCGGTGCCGAGGACGGCGACGGCCACGATCGGACCGATCGCCCCCCGCATCGAGCGGTACGAGTCCACGATCACGTCGAGATCGGTGGTCAGCGCGCCCGTGGGCCCGACGACCTCGCGTATCCCGACCAGATCCGGGCCGCTCGCCGCCGAGTCGAGCACGGCGGCGAGCCGGTCCGCGTCCCGGCCGGTCAGGTGGCCGGCCGTGGGCACGAACTGGAAGAAGGCCTCCGGCTCGCCCTGGGTGGAGATCATGGCGGGCGCCGAGGCGGGGGAGAGGAGCAGCCCCGCCTGCCAGTAGTCCTTCACGTCGGCGCCGACTCGCGTCGCCGCGAGCACCGGGGTCCGCAGGAGCGTGTCCACCGCCCAGTACGCGCTCTCGGGTTCGCGCGGCTCGACGATCCCGGTCACGGTGACGGCGATCGAGCCCCCGCCGGTCCGGTCCGGTACGTGCACGACGGAACCGGGCTTCAGACGCAGCGACGTGGCCGTCGCCGGGGTCACGGCCGCTTCGGGGGCGCGGGCGGTGCCAGCGGGGAGGCGGCCCTTGCGCAGGGTGGCGTGTTCGGTCAGATCGGACGGGGAGGTGAGCAGGAACTCCGGGGGAAGTCCGTCGGGGCGGGGCAGCCAGGGGTCGGTTCCGTAGACGCGCTTGACCGTACGGAGCCCGTTGACGGTCTGCCGGGGGTCGGTGCGCAGCGGCTCGGGCAGCAGCGCCCGCAGCGCGTCGCGCTGCTTACGGAGCACGGCGGGCGCCACGGCTGCCTCGCGTACGGCCAGGTCGGGATCGAGACCGGGAGGGGAGGCGGTCAGTTCGAGGACGCTGCTCCGGGGGGCGGCGGTGCGGATGTCGTGCCGCAGCCCCTCCGTCTCGTACGCGTCGACCGCGCGCGGCAGCGCGGCGGCGAGGTAGGCGGTGGCCAGGACCAGGAGGGCGAGCGAGACGGCGGCCCAGGGCGCGGTCCGCAGCCGGGTCCGCACCCAGGGCGCCACGGGTCGCACGGGCTCGGCGGCCCGGGGCGACCGGCCGGGCCGGGAAGACCGGGAAGACCGGCCGGACTCGGGGCCCGACGAGGACTGGGACGCCGACGAGGACTGGGGCGGCCGGGGCATGTCGGTGGCCTTCCTGCGTACGGAGGGGGTGTCGGCGTCACGCGTGTCACCCGACGACGGCGGTGGGGTGTCGGCGTCACGCGTGTCACCCGACGACGGCGGTGGGGTGTCGGCGTCACGCGTGTCACCCGAGCGGCGCGGCGGTGTGGCGGCGGCGTGCGCCTCACCCGACGACAGCGGGTCCGGGGTCTCCCCGCCGGTGCCGGGCATCAGTTGTCCCCCTGGTGTCGCAGTGTCACGGCCGGGTCGGTGCGGCGCAGGGCGATCGCGGCGACCAGGGCCAGGGGCAGCGCGGCGACACCGGCGAGCAGCACGGCCACGTGGTGGAGGGGCAGTTCGACGAGGACCGGGGGGACGGGCGGGGCGGCCTGGCCGGTCAGGACGACGAGCGGAACGACGGCCCGGGCCAGGACGGCCCCGAGTCCGATGCCGATGAGCAGGCCGATGGCGATGAGCAGCCCCTGCTCGGCGGCGATCAGCCGGGCGAGCCGGCGGCGCGGTGTGCCCAGTGCCCGCAGGACGCCGAACTCGGCGGACCGTTCCCGTATCGCGCCGGCCGAGCCGACCGCGAAGCCGACGGCGGCGAGCGCGGCGGCGGCGGCCGCGACCGCCATCAGGGCGGCGTTGGGGCCCGCGCCGAGCGGGTCGCCGAGGAGTTCGGCGGCGAGTTCGTCGCGTACGAGGACCTGGTCGGGGTCCACATGGGGGAGGGCGCGCAGGGCCGCGGCGACCTCGGCCGCCCGGCCGCGTTCCACGGCAAGCCACCATTCGGTGGGCGGCGCGGACGAGGGGATGCCGGTGGCAAGAGAGCGGTTGGCGGAGGCGAGGTCGAAGAGGACCGTGCCGCCGTCGTCGGGGGTGGCGGTGTGGCTGGTCGCGGTGGCGGCGCGGGCCCCGGGACCGGTGGTCGGCAGCTCCTTGACGACGTGGACGACGGTGATCTTCACCGTGCGGCCGCCGATGGCGACCTCGATGGGTTCGCCGGGTCCGGCGCCGGTGGCCGTCATGAAGGTCTCGGTGGCCACGGCCGGCAGGAGCCTCGGGGCCGCGGGCGCCGGGGCGTTCATCCGTACCGTGTACTCCTCGATGATCCACGGCGAGTCCAGGGGCGCGCCCGCGGCGGCGAACGTCAGGGAGTACGGGGCGGGTCGGCCGCCGGGTCCCGGTTCGCCGGGGACGCCGGACACGGGCCTGCCCGCCTTGGCCTCGCCCTGGTCGGTCTGCTCGGCGGAGTGCTTCCAGGAGGAGAGGAGCCGCCCGGGGGCGTGGACCTTCTCGCGGCCGTCCGCGCCGACGAGCCCGAACCGTTCGACGAGGAGGGTCTGGGAGCCCCGGGAGCCCCCGGCGATCTGGCTGCCGGCCTCCAGGCCGACCAGGGTGAGCAGCCCGGCGGAGCCGCGGTCGGCCCCGGCGCCGCCACCGGAGGCCAGGGCGCCGAGGTCGAGGCTCAGCCGGTGGGTCCGGCCGTCGGAGGGCAGCATGCCCAGGGGCAGCCGGTACAGGACGCCGCTCGGGTCCTCCAGGGCGGCCGTGAGCTGCGCGGCGCCCTTGGGTTCGGCGAGCCGCAGGTCGACCGTGAGCGTCCGGCTGCCGGCCGGCATCGGGAGCCCGGCGGTCGCGGGGCCCTCGCCGGCGGGTGGGGCGAGCGGGGCGAGGAGGGAGCGGGCGGGGAGGTCGGCGAGGTCGGAGCGGAGGGACAGCGCACCGGCGGCGCCGCGGGTGTCCACGGCCAGGACGGTCGCGTTCTTCCCGGCCACGTCGAGGGAGGTGCGGTGCACCGGGGCGACGGCGTGGACGCCGGGCACGGCGTCCCACTGCTCGGTCTGGGTGGGCTCGCCCGGTCCGGCGCTGATGACGCGGACGGCCGAGCCGGTGCGGAAGTCGGCCTGGTCGCGCTGCGAACGCTCCCAGGAGGCGCTCTGCCCGATCGCCAGCATGCCCATCGCCACGGCGAGGACGAGCAGCAGCACGGGGCCCGCGCCGCGCAGCGGCCGGCGGCTGAACTGCCAGCCGGCGAGCGCGGCGGAGAGACCGCGCCCGCCCGCCGCGCGCCGCTCGGCCAGTCGGGCGGCGGGCGGCAGCAGACGCAGCGTCAGGACGGTGCCGGCGAGCAGGGCGAGGGCGGGCGCGGCGATGAGCACCGGGTCGATGGAGCCCCCGCCGGGCTCGTCCGTGCCGAGGGTCCCGCCTGCCGCCGCCGGCCGCTGCAACTGCCAGTACGCGACGCCGGCGACGGCGAGCAGACCGAGGTCCGCGCCTGCCCGGACGGGGCCGGGCAGCGCGGCCGAGCGGGCCTTGCGCAGCGGGACGACGGAGCCGTCCCCGGCGGCCAGCGCGGGGGCGACGACGGCCGCGGCGCAGCAGAGGGCGACGGCGGCGGCCACCAGCCACACCTGGAGCGACGGGGTGGTGTCGAGCCGTACACCGAGGGAGGAGAGCGCGGACCGCTCGGCGAAGAGCCGGGTCAGCGGTCCGGACAGGAGCGGGGCGGCGAGCGCGGCGGGCAGGGCGAGCAGCAGCGCCTCGGCGGCGGCGAGCCCGGCGATCCGGCGCCGCGAACCGCCGCGGGCCCGCAGCAGCGCGGTCTCCCCGGACCGCTCGGTGCTGAGCAGCCGGGCGACGAGCAGCAGCGCGTACGCGGCGAGGAGGACCAGCTGGACGGCGACGATCAGCAGCGTGGAGCGGGAGACGAGCAGGGACCGCTGGGTCTGCTCCAGGACGGTCGGGAGTGCGGTGGACGCCGAGATGGTCGTACCGAAGGGGGAGATGTCGGCGGCCAGCGCCTTCGGGCCCTCGGTCGCGGTGGCGCGCAGCGTGTCGATGCGGTCGGTGGTGAAGCCGGTGAAGTCGGCGGAGCCCAGCCAGGACGTGTCGCCGGCGGTCAGCGCCCCGGAGGCCATGACGGCCGGGTCGACGAGCAGGGGTCCGTACGTCGTGAACGCGACCGTCCGCACACCGCGGCCCCCGGCCGGATCGAGCTGCCAGTACAGGTCGCCGGTGTCGGCGGGCCGGTAGACACCGGTGACCCGGGCCTTCACCTTCCGGTCGTCGAGCCGGTCGGTGAGGTCGAGCACGGCACCGGGAGCGACCTTCAGCCGTCGCGCGGCCTCCTCGGGCAGCGCCGTCTCGACGACACCGGCCGTGCGGGCGGCCGAGGGCCAGGCGCCCTTGACGAGGGAGAGCCGCGAGCGGTCGACCGCGGCGAAGTGGGTCAGATCGGGGTCGCCCTTACGGGCGGCGGGCGGCTGAAGACTCCGGGGCAGCGCGTACGGCCCCGAGCGTTCGAGCCGCCGTACGGTCACGGGCAGCCCGTCGAAGGTCTTCCGCATCCCCTTCTGGACGGCCTCCTCGGCCCCCGCCCGCTTCGCGGCGGGCACCTGCCCGCTCACGAGCAGCGAGGCGGCGGCCGCGGATCGTCCCCGCAGCCCCGCCTGGAGCGCGGCGTCCCCGATCGCCCCGGAGAACGAGGTGAGGGTGGCGAGCACCGAGGTCGTCAGGAGCACGGCGAGCAGTGCCGCGGCGAGCAGCAGCCGGTGCGCCCTGACACGCAGAAATACGAACCCCGTCACCCATCCCCCTGGCCACCCTGATCACGGTGCGTACGTCGAACATGCGTCGAACACTCCCGGAACTTCTTCCGGATGCTTTCAGAGTGCATGTGCCGCTGGAAACCGCTTGCGGTCCGACCTTGACCCGATCGTGACCGTTATCCGGCGTTCCGACTCCGGAATGTGTCCGTCCGTGGAGGGTCCGTGAGGGGGGCGGTACCGGGGGTGTGGGGGGTGGTGCCAGGGGGTGGGGGGCGGTGCCAGGGGTGTGAGGGGCCGTCAGCCGGCCGTGTTCACCATCGACGCCGCCGCGTACGTCAGATAGCGCCACAGTTCGGCCTCGTGCTCCGGGGCCAGGGCGAGGTCGTCCACGGCCGCGCGCATATGACGGAGCCACGCGTCGTGGGCCGCCTGGTCCACGGTGAACGGAGCGTGGCGCATACGCAGGCGCGGGTGGCCGCGGTGGTCGCTGTAGGTGCGGGGGCCGCCCCAGTACTGCATCAGGAAGAGCGCGAGGCGCTCCTCCGCCGGGCCCAGGTCCTCCTCGGGGTACATCGGGCGGAGCAGCGGGTCCTCCGCGACGCCCTCGTAGAAACGGCGGACCAGACGGCGGAAGGTCTCCTCGCCCCCGACCTGCTCGTAGAAGGTCTGCTCCTGCACTGTTTCCCCGGGAATCTCGTTCACCGTTCCATCGTCTCAGATGCCCCGCCCTAGGACGTGAGGTCCAGGACCGCTCGCCGGGGCCCCCGGGCGGCGGGAGAGTGGAGGCATGGGTGAGCTGCGGGACGAGTTCGCCGAGGCCGGCGCACGGGCGCGACGGGCGCTCGTGCGGGAGATCGAGACCGAGGGCGTGCTGACCGACGCCCGCTGGCGGCAGGCCTTCGCCGAGGTCCCGCGCCATGTCTTCGTGCCCTATTACTACGTCCCCGGCACCGGCGGCTACGAGCGGCTCTGGTCCGGCGACCCCGACCCCGAGCGACGGGACCGCTGGCTGAGCGGGGCCTACGCGGACACCGCGATCGCCACCCGGGTACGGGACGGGGAGCTGGTCTCCTCCGCCAGCCAGCCCTCCCTGATGGCCCTGATGCTCCACGCCCTCGACGTCCGTGACGGGGACGACGTCCTGGAGATCGGCGCCGGCACCGGCTACCACGCCGCCCTGCTCTGCCACCGCCTCGGCGCGGAGCACGTCACCACCGTCGACCTGGACGAGGAGATCGCCGAGTCCGCCCGGACCCATCTGGCCGCCGTCGGCTACCGGCCCGCCGTGGTCGCCGCCGACGGAGCCCGCGGCTGCCCCGAGCGCGCCCCCTTCGACCGGATCGTGGCGACCTGCGCGATGCCCTCGGTCCCGTACCCCTGGCTCGCCCAGTGCCGGCCCGGCGCCCTGGTGCTCGCCCCGCTCTCCACCGGGCTCCTGCTGCTGCGGGTGCACGACGTCACCCACGCGGAGGGACGGTTCCTCCCGACCTCGGCGTACTTCGTGGCGCTGCGGGGCGTCGCGGGACGGGTCCCGCGCCACGGCCCGGCCGGGGACGAGCGCTTCCGCTTCTTCTGGGGGCTGGTCGACCAGGCCCTGGACAGGAACGAAGCGCTCTCGCTCTGGCTGCGCGAGGGGCGGCCGGAACGGGAGCGCTTCGGTGTGACGGTCAGCGGCGAGCGGCAGTGGGCCTGGCTGGACGACCCCGGAGGGCCGTACGCCTGGCCGCTGCTCCGAGAGGGGTTCAGCCCACCCGGATCGTGATCGTCGTCCAGGCGCCGACGTGCACCCGGTCGCCGTCCTGGAGCTGGACGGGGACGTAGGGCTGGATCGGCTCCTCGCCGCCGTTGATCGTGGTGCCGTTGGTGGAGTTCTGGTCCACCACCGCCCACGAACCGTCCGGCTGCTGCACGAGCACGGCGTGCTGGTGCGAGACGCCCGGATCCTCCGGCGGCACCGCCAGGTCGATGTCCGGGGCCTCGCCGGTGGAGTGCCGGCGGCGGCCGATGGAGATCTGGTTGCCCTGGAGCGGCAGGTGCTTGTCCGGCGAGTACGCGGGCAGGTTCAGCCCGCCGGCCTCCGGGCCGCTGCGCTGCATCATCGCCATGAAGTAGTCGCGGTCAGGACCGATGACCGCGGTCCAGGACAGCGGCTGCCGCGGCGGCTGGAACTGCTGCTGCGGGGGAGCCTGGAACTGCTGCTGCTGCTGCTGCTGCTGCTGTGGCGGCGGGGGCGCCATGTGCGGCGGGGGCCCCTGGTGCTGCGGAGGTTGCGGGGGCGCCTGATGCTGCTGCGGCGGCGGTGCCTGGTGCTGCGGGGGCTGCGGCGGTGCCTGGTGCTGCGAAGGCGGCGAGAGCACCCAGTCGTCGTCCGCGCGCGGCTGCGGCGGCGCGGGCGGCGCCGGGGCCTGGGCCGGAGCGCCCGGGGGTGCGGCCGGCGGAGCGGACGGGGTCTGGAGGTACGCCGGAGGCGCGGGCGGCTGGTGGCCGGGCGGACCGAAGGGGTCGCCCTGACCGACGGGACCGGCCGGGCCGGGCGGCTGCTGCGCCGGCGGGCGCTGCGGCGGGGCCTGGTGGTGCGTGGGGTCGCCACCGAGCGGCTCGGCCGGGCGGTTCACCTGCGAGGGCCGCGAACCCTGGTAGCCGAACGGGTCCTGACCCGGCGGCGGACCCGGCTGTCCGTGCGGACCCTGCGGACCCGGCTGTCCGTGCGGGCCGGGCTGTCCGTGCGGACCCGGCTGGCCCGGCTGCTGGCCCGGCTGCGGTCCCGGCGGGGGCGGCGGTGTGGACTGGAAGCCCGGCGGCAGGTTCAGACCGGGCGGCGGGCCCGCCGGGCGCTGCGCGGACGGCACGTTCTGCGGGGCCACCGGCGTGTACGAGGTCGCCGTGTTCGTGAGGAAGTTCCAGCGGCACTCCTCGCAGAACGGCGCCATGTGCTCACGCGGCGTCCGGCACTGCGGACAGAGCTCGGCCTGGGCCGTCGCGTTCGGGTCGCCACCGTGACCGAAGCCACCGGGCGCACCAGGAGCGTCGTAACCACCGGGGCCACCGGGGCCGGGATATCCGTACGCGGGGGGCGGCGGCGGGGGAGGCGGCGGTACGGCACCCGTCGGCGCACCCGCCCCGGCCATGCGATGGCCGCAGACCTCGCACCAGTCGTCGGAGACCGACTGGTGTCCGTTCGGGCAGGTAGGCATGTCGGTGCTTCCCCCTCTCGTCATCCGGCCCGTGGCCGGGCTACCTCTTGACGCGAACGGTCTTGGTGGAGCGGGTCTCGAGTGTCATCTCGTCCGCTTCCGCGACCTTCGCCTTCAAACGCACAGTACCGGTCGCCGCATCGACGACGTCGACCACCTTCGAAAGGAGTTTCGCCGTATCCGCGTTACCGGAGGCCGCCGCGAGCTGCACGGCGCGGCCCAGTTTCGCCGTCGCGCCGTCGTGATCGCCCGATTTGCGGGCATCCAAACCCTGCTGGATGACGTCCGCGAGCTCGGCCTGGCCCGTGTAGTGCGCGACCTGCGGGTTGATCGACGTCGACATCGCCAGGTCGTCGGTCCACACCGCCCGTACCAGTCCTTGGGACAGCGGCCTCGGGTCGCCGCCCAGCGGGTCCGGCGCGATCAGGGAGACCCGGGCCGCCAGCATCTCCTGGCCGATCGCGGCCTGCGGGACGCGCACGCTCACGTGGTAGTCGCGGGACTCGTCGCCCCAGGAGCCCGTCGGATAGTCCCCGGCGCGCGGCCCGGCCTCCGTACGCCGCCCGGTCAGGTCCTCGACCGTCGGCGCCACCTGCTTCACATAGGCGATCTCCACCCCGACCGGGGTCCACAGCCGCAGCGCGACGTCCGCCACGCCCTTGCCCATCGCCTGCTCCATCATCGTCGTGAAGTCGGCGGCGAGGGCTGCCGGGTCGGCGACGATGTCGGCGGAGCCGAGGAGCGCCGAGGCGATCCCGGTGACCTCCTTGACCTCCCAGTCGGTACCCACCCCGCGCGCGTCGCAGGTGAAGCGGCCGGCGCAGGCGTCGAGCGCGGCCCGCAGCTCCTCCGGCGACTCGTGCTCGTTGCGGCCGTCGGTGAGCAGGATGCCGTGCCGGATGGTGAGGCCGGTGGTGGAGAGCAGTCGGTCCGCGAGCCGCAGCCAGGTGCCGATGGCCGTGCCGCCACCCGCGCTGAGCCGGCGCAGCGACTCCTTGGCCTCGGCCCGGGTCCTGGCGTCGGCGACGGCGAGCCCGCCGTTCCCCGGGTAGACCTCCTTCGCCACGTGCGTACCGGCGACGACGGCGAAGGCCGTGCCGTCGCGCAGGGTGTCGACGGCGGCGGCGGTCGCCTCACGGGCGCCGCGCATCTTGGTGGCGGGGTAGTCCATCGAGCCGGAGCAGTCGACCATGATCACGACACCGGCCCCGCCGCCGCCCGCCGGGGCGAGCGGCTGCCGGCCGGTGGTGCCGCCGCCGGTCGAGGTGACCGTGACGATCGCGCTGACGTCCCGGCCGCCCTCGGGCAGGAACTCGTTCTGGTAGACGTCCACCGAGAACTGCGGCACGGTCGACTTGGAGAAGTTCGCCATTTGTTACGGCTCCTCGGGCAACAACGGTCAATCGGGGGAGGGACAGGGGACCGGCGACCGCTCAGGCGGACCCTGCCCCTTGGGGAGCGACGGTGAACGGCACGAGCGCGACCGTGATGTTGTCGTGGCCTCCGCCGTCCAGGGCGTGGCCGACGAGGACCTGGGCGCTGTGCAGCGGCCGGTCGGACGCGTCGGCCGGGACGACCCTGGCCATGTCGTCGGCGCCCTCCGCGTAGTTCCACAGACCGTCCGTGCAGACGACGACCACGCCGGACCGGTCGGGCTTGAACGCGGCCGTGTGCGGCTCCAGTTCGTACGCGTCGGCGCCGAGCCAGCCGGTGATCGCGTGGGCGCGCTCGTCCGCGTACGCCTCCGCCTCGTTCATCAGGCCCGCCGCGACCATCTGCGCGGCCCACGAGTCGTCCTCGGTGAGCCGGGCGGCCGGGGTGGCCCGGTCGTCCGGCACCCAGTAGACGCGGCTGTCGCCGACCCAGCCGACGACGAGCAGGCCGTCGGCGACGACGGAGCCCACGATGGTGCAGGCCGGGGCGTTGCGGTGGCGGTGCGGGTCGTGCTCGGCGCCGTCCTGGCCCGGCTCGTCCGCGAGGGAGTTGACGGCCTCGGCGGCGGCCACGATCGCCTCGTGCATCGCCTGCTGCGGGTGCGTTCCCCGGGGGAGCGCGGCGAGCAGCGAGGCACCGGCCGCCTCGGCGGCGGCGGCGGACGCCTCGTCGGGCCGGGTCGCCGAGGACACGCCGTCGCAGACGATCGCGAGGGTGGCGGGGGAGCCGTCGGGGAGCGTGGTCGCCGATACGGCGAACGCGTCCTCGTTACGGTGATGGCGCAGCCCCCGGTCGGAGACGGCGGCGACGCTGCCGAGCTCCCGCTCCATGTGGTCGCGCTCGCGGGGCTGGGCGTGGCCGCAGTTCTCGCAGTAGCCGTCGGTGTCCACGCGCCCGGCCCGACAGGCCACGCACAGGGTGGAGCCGGGGGCGGCAGCGGCAGCAGCGGCGGCGGCCGGATCCGGGGCCGGGGAGTGAGCCGCCGATGCGGGTGCCGGTGACGTTGCCGATGCGGGTGCAGGCTTCGTGGCGGGTGCCGCCGCCGGGTCCGCCCGTACCGCCGCACGTGGGTCCGGCGCGGCCAGCTCGAAGTCACCGCTGCCGCTCGTGGTCCGCCCGGCGGGGTCGGCGCCGGGAGGCACCGGCCCGTCCGTGCGGACCGCCATCGTGGGCAGGTCCCGGCCGCCGGAGTCGGTGCCCGGGAGGTCGCCCGGGTGCTGGGTGGCGGTCGACAGCGAACCGGGGTCCCGGGGCGGGGCGTCCGGCCAGGCCACGGGGGTGCCGATGGCCACGGTCGGGCGGTCCGGCTCGACCCCGGCGACCGGCACGGCCGTCAGGTCGTGACCGCACGCCCCGCAGAACCGGTCACCCGACTCCAGGGGCTCCGCGCAGTCCGGGCAGACGGTGAGGCCGTGCGACGGCTTCGGCTTCTGGGACATCCTCACACCCACGTCCGGGGGCGGAAGCGGTTGGCCCGCTCCACCAGTTCGATCCTCTCCTCGCCCCGCTGGGCGAGCCGGGCCAGCACCCGGTACGAGCGTTCGAGGCCGAAGCGCAGTCCGCGTTCGTCCAGTTCACTCCCGAGCAGCAGCGCGCCGCCGCCCGGTTCCGCACCGGGACTTCCGGAGAGTACCCAGTCGAGGGCGGTCCCGAGGACCTCCGTCGACAACTGCTCCCGGCGCACGGCGTCCAGACCGAAACCCTGGAGCGCCGAGACCTGCGCCGCGGCCGCCGTCAGATCGGCGCCGAGCGGCTCCCACGCCGGGCGCCGCCGCAGCCGCGCCCGTACGGTCGCCACCCGCGCCGCCGTGTAGTGGATCGAGGACTCCGGCACGGACTCCAGCGTCTGTACGGCTCCGATCCGGTCCCCGGCCGCGAGCCGCACCCGGGCGAGCCCGAAGGCCGCGCTGACGAAGCTCGGGTCGGTGGCCCACACCAGGCGGTAGTACTCGGCGGCGTTGTCCAGCTGGCCCAGCACCTCGGCGCAGATCCCGAGGGCCAGCTTCGGCGAGGGCTCGCCGGGGAAGGCGTCGTAGACCGCGTCGAAGGCGAGCGCCGCGTGCTCGTGGTCGCCGGTCACCAGAGAGGCGACGCCCCGGTACCAGACGACCCGCCAGTCGTCCGGGTCCCGCTCCTCGAGACCGGCCAGGGTCCGGGCGGCGGACGGCAGGTCGCCCAGCTCCAGCTCGGCCCGCAGGGTCCGCAGCCGCAGCTCGGCGGAGGGCGCGGGCGCGGCCTGCAGCGCGGCGAGCAGCTCCCCGGGCGCGGCGGCGGCGAGACCGGCGAGGAAGCCGGCGTTGGGGTCGCCCGTGTCGACGCGCGGGACGGGCAGCGCGAGCGCGGTGGCGGGCGTGTCGAGCGGCGCGAGCAGACCCCCGAGACCGGGCGCGCGCCGCCGGGCGCGGGTGCCACGGCACCGGGCGCGGTGCCCGCCGCAGCGCCGGGCCCAGCGCCCGGCAGCGCGGCCTGCTTGCGCCCCCGCCGTGCCCCGAGCAGCGAGACGTCATCCGTCAGTTCGGCGAACAGGGCCGTGTCCGTGACCCGGACCTCCGTGCCGAACAGCGTCGAAAGCGCCGGCCGCGGCCGCCCCGACTGGAGCGCCACGACCTCCCGCAGCACCCCCGTCAGCTGCTCCGCCATCTCCTGCGCGGAGGCGAACCGGCGTGCCGGGTCCGGGTCGGTGGCGCGGACCAGGAAGCGGTAGAACGACTCGTACGTCCGGAAGACCGCGATGTTGTCCGGGTCGGGCAGCGAGTCCACGAAGACGTTCGTGTAGCCCTGGAAGTCGAAGGTCATCACCGCGAGGGTGCGCGCCACCGTGTACAGGTCGCTCGCCACCGACGGCCCGACCTCGGCCACCTCCGGCGCCTGGTAGCCGACGGTGCCGTAGATCGCGGACTCGTCGTCGTCCATCCGCCGGACCGCGCCCATGTCGATGAGCTTCAGCTGGTCCTCGGACTGGATGGCGTTGTCCACCTTGAAGTCGCAGTACAGCAGGTTGCGGCTGTGCAGGTGGCCGAGCGCCTCCAGGGCCTCGATCCCGTACGCGCAGGCCTGCTCGACCGGCAGCGGATCGCGGCGGCCGTCCGGGGTGCGCCGGTCGTTGGCGATCTCCTTGAGGGACTTGCCGCCGACGTACTCCATGACGATGTAGCCGTCCATGGAGCCGGTGCGCTGGTCGAGGTGCTCGACGAAGTTGTAGATGCGGACGATGTTGGAGTGCTCGATCTCGGCGAGGAAGCGGCGCTCGGAGATCGCGGCGGCCATGGCGTCCTGGTCGCCGGTGTCGAGGAGGCCCTTGAGGACGACCCACCGGTCGGAGACGGCCCGGTCGACGGCGAGGTAGATCCAGCCGAGGCCGCCGTGCGCGAGACAGCCCGCGACCTCGTACTGGCCGTGGACGATGTCTCCGCCGCGCAGCTTCGGCACGAAGGAGTACGGGTGCCCGCACTTGGTGCAGAAGCCCTCCGTACGGCCCGGCCGCTCTCCCCGCGAACGGCCCACGGGCGCGCCGCAGTCGGAGCGGGAGCAGAAACGCTTCCGCTCGGGAACCTCGGGGTTCTCCATGACCGCCGCCCGCGGGTCCGGACGCGGCACCTCGGGGATCGTGACCAGGCCGGCGCCCAGCCGGTTGCGGGCGGACTGACCGGTCGAGGTACCGGAGCTGCGCACCGACACCGAGCGGGACGTGGAGGCCCCGGTGAGCGAGCGCGAGAGCCGCCCGGAGACCGAACGGCGGGAGGTCGACGAGCGCGACGAGGCCCGCGAGGACGCCCGCGAACTGCTCCGCGAGGAGCTGGAGTCCGGCCCCCCGACGGCGGACCCGATGCCGGACCCGACGCCGCTGCCCGTGCCCGTGCTCCTGCCCGGCACGGCCACCCCCGTGGGCGTCGAGCCGATGAGCCCTCCGGCCGCGACCACCGGGGCGAGGCCGCAGGTGTCGCAGTACAGCTCGCCGCCTCCCATGTCCTCGTACGAACCCTCGCACGAAGGACGCTGACAGCTCCCCACGCCCGTCTCCCCGCCGCTCACCACTGGTCCCCGCTCACCACTGTCGTCCTCCCGCGTCTCTCGGGCCGGACAGTACGTCCGCCGCCGCCTGCTGGTAGCGCAGCACGGCCTGTTCCGCGACCCGCAGATCGCAGGGCGCGCTCCACAGCATCCGGCGGGCCGCGTCGTACCGCTCCACGAGCAGCGGGTCCTCAGCCGCGCCGAGCCGCGCCACCTTCGCCTTGTACGCGTCGAGCCTGCCGCGCAGCTCGGCCCGGACCGCGAGCGGGGCCGTGACCGCGGTCAGCGACTCCCGGGCCCGCAGCAGCTCGTCCTCCGCCTCCCGCTCCAGGGACTCCAGGAGCGGGGAGAGCCGGTGCCACTGGGCGTGCCTGCGGTACTCGGCGGCTGCCACGAGCCGCTCCTGGAGCACGATCGGCGGCCCGCTGACGGCCGGCACCTCGGAGGCGGCGATCTTCGCGAGGACCTCGCCGCGCGCGGCCCGCGCCTCGGAGAGCGTACGGTCCGCCCGCGACAGCACGTCCCGCAGCCGGAGCAGCCGGTCCTCGGAGTCCTGCCGGACCGCGAGCACCGCCTCGATCTCCCGCCGGATGTCCTCCAGGGCCAGGGCCGCCCGGTCGTACCGCTCGGTGTCGGGACGGCCCCCGCCGGGCGCCGAACTCCCCGCCGCCGGGCGCCAGAAGGCCAGCGGATCGGTGACGACCTGCGAACGCAGCGCGGTCAGCTCGGCGGTGATGTCCTCCAGCTCGTCGCCGGCCGGGTGCTCCCCGGGGCGTACGCCGACCGAGTGCGCGAGCGAGCGCGTCCGGCCCAGCTCGGCGGCGAGGAGGTCTATCCGGGCGGGCAGCGCCGACCAGACCGCGTCGGCGGTCACCACCACGTCCAGCGACGACGCGTACAGCTCGTTCATCCGCCGGACGAGGCCCTCCAGGGTGAACCGCTCGGCGAGCAGCCCCTGTTCACCCGCCCCGCCCGCCACATGGACGCTCTCGCCGCGCAGCCGGTCGGTCAGCTCCGCGAGCTCCTCACGGCCGGGCCAGCGGCGCCGCGCGCGCACCTCGCGGGCGTCCCGCAGGGCGCCGGTGTACACGTCGAAGCAGGTCCAGAGCAGGGTGATGGTCCGCTCGGTCGCCGCCCAGCGGTCCCGGGTCGTGCCGGTCAGTTCCGCCCCTTCGAGCAGCCTGCGGCCCGCGTGGTCCTGGAGCGCGAGGAGCGAGTCCTCGACCGCCTTGTGCTCGGCTGCGAGGCGCGCCAGCGCACGGTCCACCTCGTCCCGGTCCATCACCGGCCCAGGGGGTCCCGTGACGCCCATCGATCACCTCTTCCTCTCCGTGTACAGGGCTGCTTGTACGGGCTGCTTTCGTACGGGGTGTCCGGCGCTACTTGTACAGGGGAGCGGGCGGCCCGGTTATCCCGGGCAGGTCCTTCTCCAGCCAGTCCTTGTACGCCTGCTGCCAGGGGCCCTGGCGGTACCCCACGAGCACCTGGTTGACCCGGCGGACCAGGTCGTCGTTGCCGAGCTTGGCGGCCACGCCGTAGAACTCGGTGGTGAACGGGGTGCCCTTGAGCTCGACCGCCGGGTCCTGGGCGGCCTGGCCGGCCGCCAGGGCGTTGTCGGTGACGACGGCGTCGACCTCGCCCATCTGGAGCCTGGCCAGGCAGTCCAGCTGGTTGGGGACGGTCAGCAGGTCCTTGTCGTCCTTGGTGCCGTCGCCCTCGTCCTTGAAGAGCGCGCCGAAGGACTTCTCCTCCAGGGCCTCGTAGGCCGTGGAGCCCTCGGCGGTGCAGACCCGCTTGCCCTTCAGCGAGGTGTCGTAGCCGGTGATGTCCGTGGCGAGCTTCGGCGCGAGCACCTGCTGCCCGGCCTGGAAGTAGGCGGTGGAGAAGGCGACCTGCTGGATCCGCTTGCAGTTGATCGTCATGGTGCGCACGACGAGGTCGACCTTGCCGCTGTCGAGGGCGGCGATCCGCTGGTTCGTGGGGATCGCCCGGAAGATGACCGCGTCCGAACTGCCCAGGATGTCCTTGGCGATGGCCCGCGCCAGATCGATGTCGAAGCCTTCGAGCGCGCGTGTCTCCGGGTTGCGGTAGCCCCAGCGGTAGCTGGACTGGTCGACGCCGACGACGAGCTTCCCGCGCTTCTTGATCGCCTCGATCGACGGGCCGTCCGCCGTCGAGGGGGTGAGGGAGGCCCAGGGCTTGTCGCAGGTGTCGGCCTTGATCTGGACCCCGGTGCCGACGCCGGGTCCCGGACCGGCGATGCCGGGCGCGGCCGAAGCGTCGCCGCCGTCGTGGGCCAGCGGGAGCAGGGTGAGCGAGGCGGTGAGCCCGCAGGCCACGGCCATCGCGGCCACCCCGCCCCAGCCACGGAAGCGCTGCGCCGTCCGCCGCACCCGCGGGTACGTGCCGTTCGGCATCCCGCCCCCTCTCACCGGTACTCCGACAGTCTGCGGTTGATGCCGAGCACGGCGCCCGCCGCGCCCAGTATCCCGAGGGCCGCGGCGCCGAGCGGAAGCGCCGTCAGCGCGTCCCTGGCGTCCCCGGCGGAGCGGGTGAACTCGGCCTGCTCGTGCGCGAGGGCGCGGTCCAGGGCCGCGTCGACCTGGTCGAAGGACTGCCCCGTCGACTGCCCCGAGTCCTTGGAGCCGACGATCCCGGCGAGGGCGCCCTCGAAGTCGCCCGCCTCGTCCTTGGCGCGGGCGGCCTTGTGACGCTGCTTCCACTCGGCCGTACGGGAGGCGGCCTCGTCGACGGGGGTGCGGCCCGCGTCGTCGTCGGCCCGCTCCCGTGCCGTGGCGAGCGCGTCCGTCAGGGTGTCCATGCTCGACGTGTACGCCGCCTCGTACTTGTCGTTCTTGCCGTCCTCGGTGAGGACGGCGCCCCGGGCGACCAGGGTCAGGTTCTCGTTGGCGCGGGCCGTGAGCGAGCCGATCCGGGCCGTGTTGAGCGCCTGGAGCGACTCCTGCGCCTGTGTCCGCGCGGTGTCGAGGCCGGTGCGGGCGACGGTGTGGGCGGCGAGCAGCCAGAGCAGCACGACCACCGTGGCGGCGGTGGCGGCCAGCAGCCCGTGGTTGAAGACCCGGTTCGTCCGCGCGTAGGTGCGGCGCTGGGCCCAGACCAGGACGGCGAGGGTGAGCAGTCCGAGGCCCAGGGCGAGGAACGGCCAGGTGCGGGCCGACTCGTCGTCCTCCTGGAGCCGTACCGTCTCGGCCTCGTACAGCCGCTCGGCGGCGGGCAGCAGGGTGGTCGTCATCTGCTGGCTGGCGTACCGCAGATAGGCCCCGCCCAGTGGGAGGCCCTGCCGGTTGGCGGCGCGGGCGCGCTCGATCAGGCCCGTGTAGCGCGGGAGCTGTTCGTTGAGGGTGGCGATCTCGCGGGCCGATCCGTCCGAACCGTCGGTGCTCGCTGCGGCCTTGACGAGCAGCCGGGCGGCGGTCGCGATGTCCCGGTCGTACCGCGCGCGGGACTCGGCGGGCTCCAGGGTGCCCGCGAGGAAGCCGCTGGCGGCGGTGGTGTCCGCGTCGGCGAGGGAGCGGTAGATCGCGGCGGCGTCGGCGGACAGCGGCTGGCTGCGGCTGACGACGTCGTCGGCGGCGGTCGTCCGGTCGTCGACCTGGAAGGCGGTGACGGCCCCGAACGCGACGACGAGCAGCGCGAGGACGGCCCCCAGGATCTGGAGCCGGCCGGGCTCGGTCGTCGTGGCGACCCGCAGCCGCTCCCGCCCCACGGCCCAGGCGCTCTGCCCCGCGGGCGGGGCGGCGCCCGGCGCGGGCGACGGCTGCGCGGGCACGCCGGCCGGGCGCGCGGGCGCCTGCGCCGTGCTCCGCGCCGCCGGGGCGGCGGGTGCGTTCGGCGGGTGTGTCACGTGACCTCCCCCTGGGTCGCCGACGTCGGCCGGTCCGGCCTGCAGTATGGCCGCAGGGGGCCGTCCGCACACCGGGATTGACTGGATCTTGTTCCTATCGTGCCGCATACCCCCGGTACATCCGCGGGCGAACCCCCTCACTTCGAGGGGCGAATCCCCTCACAGTGAATACGTCACGCGGCCGTGATCGGTTCCGTATCGGACATCGCTCGAACAGGTGAACATGCCTGCGGGGCGTCTCCTCAGGCAGAGGAAACGCCCCGCGACCACACCTCCCCCGCAGGCCGCTCAGGCCCCGTAGTGCTCCCGCAGCCGGGCCGCCGCCTCCGGGGCCGCCGCCACCTCGTCCAGGGCGAGCAGGCCCGCCCCGAGGACCGGCGGCGCCGTCACGAAGCCGACGACGGCCTTCGGCGCCCGCTCGGCGAGGAGTTCACGGATCCGCTCCTCCAGCTGCGGATGCCGCGCGGCGAGCACGCTGCCGCCCAGCATCACCGGCGCCGCCTCCTCCAGGAGGCCGAGCCGCCCGAGCGCGACCGCCGACAGCGCGACGACCTCCTCGGCGAGCCGGTGCACCAGCGACAGCGCGACCGGGTCGCCGTCCGCGCTCACCCGGAACAGGACCGGCGTCAGCTCGTGCCGCCGCTCGAAGGGCACAAGTCCCAGGTGCAGCGCCTCGATCAGCGCGTACATCGTCTCCAGACCGAAGTGCGCCGGCAGCGCGCGGGCCAGCTCCGACGGCTCGCCGCGCCCGTCCTCGGCGCGCGCCGCGAACCAGAGCGCCTCCTCGGCCATGCCGCTGCCGCCGCCCCAGTCCCCGGAGATCTTCCCGATCGCGGGGAAGCGCGCGGTCCGCCCGTCCGGGGTCATCCCGACACAGTTGATCCCCGCCCCGCACACCACCGCGACACCGCGCGGCTCGTCGAGCCCGGCCCGCAGGATGGCGAAGGTGTCGTTGTGCACGCGCACCGACCGGCTCCAGCCTCTGCGGAGGAGTTCGGCCTGGAGGGCGGTCTCCTCCACGGGCAGGTCGGCGTTGGCGAGACAGGCCGCGACATGGGCGAACGCCGGGGAGAGCCCGGTCCCGCCGGCCTCCGCCCAGGCCCGCCCGACGATCTCCGCCAGGGCGTCGACGGCCGTCTCCACCCCCACCACCGGCGGCTGGAACCCGCCGCCGCGCGCCGCGCCGAGGACGGTGCCGTCCGGGGCGAGGACCGCGACGTCGGTCTTGCTGTTCCCCGCGTCGACCGCGAGGAGCACGCCGTTAAGGTTCACGCCGTGCGGGTTCACGCCGTTCAGGTTCACGCCCACGCGAGGTGCTCCCGGTTGTGCGCGATCAGCCGGTCGGTGAGCCCGTCGGCGTACGCGTACTGACCCACCAGCGGGTGCGCGAGCAGCGCCTTGAACACCCGGTCCCGGCCGCCGCGCAGCGCCGCTTCGAGCGCCAGGTCCTCGTAGGCCGTGATGTTCGCGATCAGACCGGCGTACAGCGGGTCCACCGTCGCGACCGGCAGCGGCGCGGCACCGTGGGCGCCGACCGCGGCCTGCGTCTCGATGACGGCGTCGTCCGGCAGGAACGGCAGCGTGCCGTTGTTGTACGTGTTGACCACCTGGTACGGCGAACCTCCGCCGCCGAGGAGGGAGGCCGCCAGGTCCACGGCCGCCTCCGAGTAGAAGGCGCCGCCGCGCTTGGCGAGCAGGGCCGGCTTCTCGTCGAGCGCCGGGTCCCCGTACATCTCCAGGAGTTCCTTCTCCATCGCGGCGACCTCGGCGGCCCGCGAGGGCTTGCTGCCGAGCTCCTTCACGACCTCGTCGTGCGCGTAGAAGTAGCGCAGGTAGTACGAGGGGACGACGCCGAGCCGGTCCAGGACCGGGCGCGGCAGCCGCAGGTCGTCGGCGATCGCGTCACCGTGCTCGGCGAGCAGCCGCGGCAGCACGTCCTCGCCCTCGGGGCCCCCGACGCGTACGGCACGCTCCCAGGTCAGGTGGTTGAGCCCGACGTGGTCCAGGTGGACCTCGGACGGGGCGACGCCGAGGAGCCCGGCGAACTTCCGCTGGAAGCCGATGGCCACGTTGCACAGGCCGACGGCCTTGTGGCCGGCCTGGAGCAGTGCGCGCGTGACGATGCCGACCGGGTTGGTGAAGTCGATGATCCAGGCGTCCGGGTTGGCGCGCCGGACCCGCTCGGCGATGTCCAGGACGACCGGGACCGTGCGCAGCGCCTTGGCGAGACCGCCGGCGCCGGTGGTCTCCTGGCCGACGCAACCGCACTCCAGCGGCCAGGTCTCGTCCTGCTGCCGGGCGGCCTGCCCGCCGACCCGCAGCTGGAGCAGGACGGCGTCGGCGCCCTCGACCCCGGCGTCGATATCGGAGGTGGTGGTGACCTTCCCGTCGTGGTCCTGCTTGGCGAAGATCCGCCGGGCGAGACCGCCGACCAGTTCGAGCCGCTCGGCAGCCGGGTCGACGAGGACGAGTTCGGTGATGGGCAGGGTGTCGCGCAGCCGCGCGAATCCGTCGATCAGTTCGGGGGTGTAGGTGGACCCGCCCCCCACGACAGTGAGCTTCATGTGTGAGTCAGCCCTTCACTCCGGTCAGTGTGACTCCCTCGACGAACGCCTTCTGGGCGAAGAAGAAGACGAGGATCACAGGGGCCATGACCAGGACGGTCGCGGCCATGGTCAGATTCCAGTCGGTGTGGTGCGCGCCCTTGAAGGACTCCAGGCCGTAACTCAGCGTGTGCGCCGCCGGGTTCTCGGAGGTGTAGATCTGGGGTCCGAAGTAGTCGTTCCAGCAGTAGAAGAACTGGAACAGGGCCACGGCGGCGATGCCGGGCTTCGCCATCGGGAGCACGACCTTGAGCAGGGTGCGCAGTTCGCCGCAGCCGTCGATCCTGGCGGCCTCGATGTACTCGTTCGGGATCGTCAGCAGGAACTGGCGGAGCAGGAAGATCGCGAAGGCGTCACCGAAGGCCATCGGGATGATCAGCGGCCAGAGCGTGCCGGACAGGTCCAGCTGCTTGGCCCAGAACAGGTACATCGGGATGATGATCACCTGCGGCGGCAGCATCATCATCGAGATGACGAGCAGCAGCGACAGATGCCGGCCGCGGAAGCGGAACTTGGCGAGCGCGTACGCCACCGGGACCGAGGACACCACCACGAGCGCGGTGCCGAGTCCGGCGTACAGCAGGGAGTTCTTCCACCAGTCCAGGAAGCCCGGGGTCTCGAAGACCCGGACGTAGTTGTCCCAGTGCCAGGTGTTCGGCGTGAGGTCGCGGGTGAGTGCCTGCTGGTCGCTCATCAGGGACGTCAGGAAGACGAAGGCGAACGGCAGTACGAAGAACAGGGCCGCGGCTATCCCGAGGGAGTGCACGGCGATCCAGTGCAGGAGCGTCTTGCGGCGGGCGGTCCGTTCGGCGGCGCTCGGGGCGTTCGCGCGGACGGGCCGGTCGAGGGTGGATGTGGAGGTCATGGATCAGTCACCCGAGCCGATCAGGCCGCCCTGCCGGCGCATGAGCAGCGCCGTGAAGGCCATGGAGAGGGCGAACAGGACGAGGGCCACGACGCTGGCCGCGCCGTAGTCGAAGCGGCCGAAGCCGAGGTCGTAGACCAGCTGCGGCAGCGTGAGCGTCGAGTCGTCGGGGTAGCCCGGTTCGAAGGTCTGGCCGGAGCCGCCCATCACGCCCGAGGCGACCTTCGCCGCCACGATCGGCTGGGTGTAGTACTGCATCGCGCCGATGATCCCGGTGACCACCGCGAAGAGGATGATCGGCGAGATGTTCGGCAGGGTGACGTAGCGGAAGCGCTGCCAGGCCGAGGCCCCGTCCAGCTCCGCCGCCTCGTACTGCTCCTTCGGTACGTCGAGCAGCGCGGCCATGAAGATGACCATGAGGTCCCCGACGCCCCACACGGCGAGGACGGTCAGGGCCGGCTTGGCCCAGGCGGTGTCGTTGAACCAGGAGGGCGCGGGGATCCCGACGGCCTCCAGGAACGAGTTGACCGGCCCCGTGCCCGGGTTGAGCAGGAAGACGAAGGCCAGCGTCGCGGCCACCGGAGGGGCCAGGTAGGGCAGGTAGAAGAGGGTGCGGAAGATTCCGGCGCCGGTCTTGATCCTGGTGATGAGCAGGCCGATGCCGAGGCCGAACGCGACCCGGCAGGCGACCATGACGACCGCGAGCCAGAGGGTGTTCTGCATCGCCGGCCAGAACTTCGGCAGGTCGGAGAAGACGTAGTCCCAGTTCTCCAGGCCCCGCCAGGTCGGCGGGTTGAGCCCGTCGTACTTCATGAAGGAGAAGTAGACGGTCGAGACGAGCGGGTACGCGAAGAAGACGCTGAAGCCGATCAGCCAGGGCGACATGAACGCCGCGGTGCGAAGCGCGTTGCGCACGCGCTTCGACCGCAGCGCCGCCTGACGCCCCGCGAGGGAGTCGGTGGACATGAGATACCGGTCCCGGGCTCTACTTCGCCTGCGCGATGTCGCGGTCGATCTGGGCGGCCGTGTCCGCGAGACCCTTCTTCAGGTCCGGGACCTGGCCCTTCTCGTACTTCTGGGCGAAGTCCTGGAAGGTGTCCTGGTACGTGGAGCCGTTCACCGCGCCGTCGGAGGTGGTGGACTGCGGGTGCTGGGCGATGTCCAGGAAGGTCTTGAAGCGCGCGTCGAACTTCAGGTTCGGCGACTTCAGCGCCTCCAGGGTGGAGGGGACGTTGCCGATGTCGTTGGCGAAGTTCACCACGGCCTCGGTGTTCATCGTCATGTACTTGACGAGTTCCCAGGCCGCGTTCTGCTTCTTGCTCTGCGGCGCGATGCCGATGATCGTGCCGGAGAGGTAGCCCTTGCCGTACTCGGCGACCTCGTCGTCGGCGACGGGCAGCGGCGCGACACCGACGTCGAGCTTCACGCCGGCGTCCTTGATGAAGTTGAGCCGCCACTCGCCGTCCAGCTGCATGGCGACCTGGCCGGTGTGGAAGGGGTGCTTGGCGCCCCACTCGTCACCGAAGGTGGTGCGGTACTTGTCCAGCTTCGCGAACCCGCCCAGGCCGTCGACCAGCGACTTCTGGTAGGTCAGCATCTCGGCGAAGCCGGGGTCCCTGCCGAGGAGCGACTTGCCGCTCTCGTCGAAGTACCTGTGGTCCCACTGCGACATGTAGTGGCTCGGGACGGTCTCGTAGCCGAGGTAGTTCGGCATGAAGCCGAGCTGCTCGTAGCTGTCGCCCTTGGCCTTGGTGAGCTTCTTGGCGACCTCGGCGAACTGGGACCAGGTCTTCGGCGGGGCCTCCGGGTCGAGACCGGCCTTCCGGAAGGCGTCCTTGTTGTAGTAGAGGCCGTAGGCGTCGGAGAGCAGCGGCAGGGAGCAGCGCTTGCCCTCGAACTGGGTGTACTCCTGGAGGACCTTCGAGAAGGTCTTGTCGAGGTCGACCTTGTCCTTGTCCAGGAAGGGCTTCAGGTCCGCGAGGGCGCCGGTGTGGCAGAACTTGCCGACGTTGGACGTGGTGAAGGAGGCGGCCACGTCCGGCCCGTTGGAACCGCCCGCGCGCAGGGCCTGGCCGAGCTTGGCGTCGTTGATGTCGCCGACGAGCTTCACCTTGATGTTCGGGTGGGCCTTCATGAAGCGGTCGATGTTGCTCTGGATCGCCTTGACCTCGGCGGGCGCCGACCAGCCGTGCCAGAAGGTGATGGTGGTCTCGGCCTTGGGGTCGTCGGAGGCCGCGTTGTTCGCGGAGCCCGTACAGGCCGAGGCGAAGAGGGCGATGGAGGCGGTGGCGGCGAGCGCTGCGGCTGCTCTGCGCGGACGTACGGGCATGACGGTGTCTCCCTGTGGCGGAGGGCTTACGGAGGAAGGGGAACGCGTGGGGCGGTGAGACGGTCGATGGGTCAGCGCGAGGTGTCGAAGACCTCGTCGCGCGTGGTGGCGAGGGCGCTTTCGAGGGCGCCGCGCAGGACGGGGCGCCGGGGTACGGCGGCGAGGACGAGCCGTGGCCGGGAGGCGGCGAGGTCGGCGAGTTCGGACTGCACGCGCGCGCGGAGGGGTTCGCCGCCGGCGACGAGGACGTCACCGGACAGCACGATGAGTTCGGGGTCGAGGAGGGCGACGAGCGAGGCGAGTCCGATGGCGACGCGCTCGGCGTACCGGTCGAGCAGCTCCGCGTACCGGGGGTCCTCGCCGCACGCCTCGACGGCGTGGGCGAGCAGCCCGCTCGCGACCGCGACGTACGGCTGCTCGGGGGTGTCGATCCCGAGGGCGCGGGCGATCCGGGGCACGGACTGGACGCCCGCGAGCTCCTGGAAGCCGCCGGAGTTGGCCTTGGTGACCTGCCGTACGAGCGGGGTGCCGGGCACGGGCAGGAAGCCGACCTCACCCGCGCCACCGGTGAAGCCGCGGTGCAGCCGCCCGCCGAGGACGAGGGCGGCGCCGAGGCCCTCCTCGTTCCACAGCAGGGCGAAGTCCGTGTGACCGCGGGCCGCGCCGACGCGCTGCTCGGCGACGGCGACGAGGTTGACGTCGTTCTCGTACTCGAACGGCATCGGCAGGACGGCGGCCAGCTCCTCCAGAAGGGTGGGGGAGTGCCAGCCGGGCAGGTGGGAGGCGTAGCGCAGGCGTCCGGTGGCCGGGTCGAAGGCGCCGGGGGTGCCGATGACCAGACGCCGGACGTCCTCCCGGGTGATCCCGGCCGCCTTGACGGCCCCGTCGAGGGCGTCGGTGACCTGGCGGACGACGCCGGAGGCGCCGCGGCCGGGGGTGCGGAGCTCGTACTCGCCGACGATCTCGCCCGTGATGTCGGCGACGGCGGCGTGGATGCGGAACGGGTTGACGTCGAGTCCGGCGGCGTACGCGGCCCGCGCGTTCACCGCGTAGAGCTGGGCGTTCGGTCCGGGCCGGCCCGCGGTGGTGCCGGTGGCGACGACGAGCCCGGCCGCTTCGAGGCGGGCCAGCAGCTGGGAGGCGGTCGGCTTGGACAGGCCGGTGAGCTTGCCGATCCGGGTCCGCGAGAGGGGGCCGTGCTCCAGGAGCAGGTCCAGGGCGGCGCGGTCGTTCATGGCGCGCAGCACGCGCGGCGTACCGGGGGTTCCCGGGGTCGTACCGGCCATGAGGTCGCACCTGCCCTTCGGCTACTGGTCGGGCCATTCTGCTGCCTCACGGCGGCCCGTCTCTCCCACTTCACTGTTAGGAAAGTTTCCTATTCGGTGGGAGGAAAATAAGGCGGCCGTCACGGGGCCGTCAATACCCGGGCACGCGAGACGCCCCCGAAGGCAACCAAAGCGTTACCTGCGGGGGCGTCGTCCACGCGCGCGTTCTGCCGTGTTCCTCCGTGTCGAGAGCGTCCCTACTTGTTGAGGTCCGTCTTGGGCAGCGGGGTCGCCGCCGCCGACTGCGGCGAGGTCGCCGAGGCGAAGGCCGACGGGGCCGCCATGCCCGCGGTCGGATCGGCGGCCGACTCCTCGGCCTGCGCCGGAAGCCCGCCCACGATCCGGATGCCGGCCCGGTCCAGGCCCTGCTTGATCCGCCAGCGCAGCTCGCGCTCCACGCCCAGCGCCTTGCCCGGCATCGTCTTCGCCGAGACCCGGACGGTCATCGAGTCGAGCAGCACCTCGCTCAGACCGAGCACCTCCACCGGACCCCAGAGGCGCTCGTTCCACGGCTCCTCCTTGGCCATGGACTCCGCCGCCTCGACGATCACGGACCTCACCTGTTCCAGGTCCTCCGTCGGCCGGACGGTCACGTCCACGCCCGCCGTCGCCCAGCCCTGGCTGAGGTTCCCTATCCGCTTGATCTCGCCGTTGCGCACGTACCAGATCTCGCCGTCCACGCCGCGCAGCTTGGTCACCCGCAGGCCGACCTCCACGACCTCGCCGGAGGCCACGCCCGCGTCGACCGAGTCACCCACGCCGTACTGGTCCTCCAGGATCATGAAGACACCCGACAGGAAGTCCGTCACCAGGTTCCGCGCGCCGAAACCGATCGCCACACCGGCCACACCGGCCGAGGCGAGCAGCGGCGCCAGGTCGATCTTGAAGGCGCCCAGGATCATCAGCCCGGCCGTGCCCAGGATCAGGAACGACGCCACCGAACGCAGGACCGAGCCGATCGCCTCCGAGCGCTGCCGCCGGCGCTCGGTGTTGACGAGGAGCCCGCCGAGGGCCGTCCCCTCCACTGCCTGCGCCGAACGGTTCATCCGCTCGATCAGCTTCGTCAGGGCCCGTCGGACGGCCATCCGCAGGAGCAGCGCGACGACCAGGATCAGCAGGATGCGCAGGCCCGTGTTCAGCCAGGTGGACCAGTTCTCCTCCACCCAGCTCGCCGCGTTCGTGGCCTTCTCCGCCGCCTCGTCGAGGGTCACCGGCATGGGTTCGGGTTCGGTGGCAGCCGCAAGGGCGGACCAAAACACGGGGGGACCTCCAGGCATCGCGTACGCAAGCATCCACAGTAACGGGGCCTCGGACATGGTCCCGTAGCCCTGTTCGAGGGAGAGACGGACCTCACCCGGGCAAAGAGAAGGAGACATGCCGATGTGGTCGAGAACACGCCGGGCGCGTCACCCCGATCCCGGTACGTGGTGGCGTTCCGACCAGGCATGAGGAGAGACTGAGAGCAGTTCGTCCCGGCGCGAGCCACGCGCCGCCGGCGTCATAGGAGGCATCCGTGCCGCATGTCCTGGTCCTCAACGCGTCGTACGAGCCGCTCGGCGTCGTACCGCTCCGCCGCGCACTCGTCCTCGTCCTGGAGAACAAGGCTCTCTGCCTCGAGGAATCCGGCGCCTTCCTGCACAGCGAGACCCAAGTCGTCCCCGCGCCCAGCGTGGTGCGACTGAAACGCTTCGTGCGGGTCCCCTACCGGGGGCCCGTTCCCTTGACCCGCAGAGCCCTCTTCGCCCGTGACGGCGGGCGCTGCATGTACTGCGGGGGCGTCGCGACCAGCGTCGACCACGTCATCCCCCGCAGCCGCGGGGGCACGCACGCCTGGGAGAACGTGGTGGCGGCCTGCCGCCGCTGCAACCACGTCAAGGCCGACCGGCACCTGCGCGAGATCGGCTGGCGGCTGCGCCACCAACCGGCCCCGCCGACCGGCCTGGCCTGGCGGATCATCGGGACCGGACACCGGGACCCCCGCTGGCTGCCGTACCTCCAGCCGTACGGCGCCGAGGATGTGATGGCCCGGATCGACTCCGTCGCCGACGCCCCCGTGAGGGCGCTGACGACGGGTTGAGCCGGGCCTTTCGCGTACGTACGCGGAACCACGCGGGTACGTACGCGGGGGCGGGTACGGCACGGGAGCGGTGCGCCCCTCAGGGGGCGGGCCGCTCCTCCGGCGTGCCCTCCGGCGTGTCTGCCCGCGTACCCTCCGGCGCGTCGTCCGGCGGCGTGCCCGCGGCCCCCGTCGGCGGTTCCGTCGGCTTCCGGGCGGGCTGACCGGTCCCATCCGGCTGCTTCTGCCCGGCCACCGCGTAGGTCTCCACCGACCAGAGCGAGTACCCGTACCGCGTCGCCCGCGTGTCGCCCTGCACCCGCAGGAAGCGGGTGTCCGCCGCGTCCATCCGGACCGACTCCCGGCCGCCCCGGCCCTCCGCGACCGTCGCCGCCGTACGCCAGACGCGCCCGTCGGCCGAGACCTGCACCCGGTAGCGGGAGGCGTAGGCGTCCTGCCAGTGCAGCACCACCTGCCCTATCCGGGCCGGCTCCGGCAGCTCCAGCTGCCACCAGGCCCCGTCCTCCGCCGGCGAGGACCAGCGGGTGGCCGGATCGCCGTCCACCGCCAGGGCGGCCGGGAAGTCCGGCGTCTCGTCGCCCGAGGAGGAGGCCCTCGCCGTCCGCGCCAGGTCCGGGCCGGCCGTACGGGGGAAGGCCCGTACCGTCAGCACCCGCTCCTCGCCCGCGAACGACACCGGCACCCGGTACGTGCCCGCGTGCGCGTCCGGCGCCACCGACACCGCGAGGGGCACGGTCGACCGGGCGCCTCGCTCGACCACCGCCTGCTCCGGCAGCGTGACCGTGATCCCCTTCGGGGCCTTCGCCGTCAGCGGCCCCCGCACCTCGCCCGCCCGCAGGCCCGACAGCTCGATGTCCACCCGTTGGGCCGGGCCGCCGATCTCCGCGTCCGTCTCCGTCCGGGCCAGGCCGAGCGCCGCGCGCGGCCCGTCCGCGAACCACGGCACCAGCGAGCGCACCGCGGGCGCCGGCCCCTCGCCGCTCCACACGACCCGCAGTGCCTCCGCCCGCAGCCCCTTGAGCTCGGCCTGCGTCCAGCCGGACGCCGACAGCGGGCCGAGCGCCCGCCAGCCCTCGCCCTCGACGTACGCCTCCACGCGCGCGTCGCCCGCGTTTTCGGCGCCCGGCTCCGCCATCACCGTCAGGGCCTCCACGGGCCGAGCCCGGTCGAGGCGCACGGTGTACGAGTCGGTGGCGCGCTCGGTACGGGCCTTCGGTGTCCGGTCGGCGCCGGTCCAGGCCTTCGCCCGGTCCACCGCGCGCGTGAGGAACGGGTCGAGCACCCCCGCGCCGACCGACACCCGGCCGGCCGCGACATCCTTCCGCAGCGACTCCAGGCTCAACTGGGCCCGCCAGGCCGCCGCCCCGTCACCGGACTCCTGGGCGACCAGCATGTCGACCGCCGTCTCGCCCGCCAGACCGTACCGGGACAGCTGCTCCAGCCAGGGGCCGGTCTCGTCGTCGAGGGTGCCGCCGGCGGCGCCCGAGAGCCGCCCGGGGGCCTCGCGCATCACGGTGAACGCGGCCCGCAGCTCTCGCGTCGCCTCCTCCCGCGTCGCCTTCGCCCTCCCGGGGTCCGCGTCGGTGCCCGCGCTCGTACGGGAGGCCCAGAAGGCCGCCAGGAGCGGCTTCAGGTACGCCGACTCGGCCGCCGGGTCGAGCACCGAAGAGGCGCCGTTCCCCGCGAGCGCCCGCAGCGCCTCGCGGGCGTCCGGTTCCGGGCCCGCGAGGTCGTCGACGGCCGCCCGCCAGGACTCCTCCGGCCGGTAGCCGCGCGGGTTCCAGGCGTAGTCGGCGGTCGTGAAGAGCGGGACGCGGGAGGCCGCGGGCTGCTCCATCGCGAGCGCGAGGAAGGCCGCGGAACCGGCGGCCACGGCCGGCTCCCGGCCCTTGGCGGGGCCGAGGAAGAGCCGGTCCTGGGCGTAGTCGTTGACCGGGTAGTTGTCCATGGTGACCAGCGGATGGCCCAGGGCGCCCCGCGTCCGCGCCAGTTCGCCGCCGGTGATCGAGCGCGGCACGACACCGACGCCCGTCCACGCCACCCGCACATCCGACGCGAGCGCCTCGGCGAGCTTGCCGCGGTACGCGGTCGGGCCGTCCTGGTAGTACTCCGTCGGCATCACCGTCAGCGGCTCGGAGTCCGGGTGCCGTTCGGCGAGGTGGCGGGCGACGGCGTTCGCCACGCGCGCGTGGGCGGCGGCCGCGGCCTCGGGGCCCCGCCCGAAGGTGTCGGCGTCGCGGTCGCAGTGCCACTCGTCGTACGAGGCGTCCTGGAACTGGAGCTGGAAGGAACGCACCCCGAGCGCCCACATCGCGTCGATCTTCCGCGTCAGCGCCGCCATGTCACCGGGCGAGGACAGGCACATGGACTGGGCGGGCGCCACGGCCCAGCCGAGCGTCACGTGGTTGGCGCGGGCCCGCTCGGCGAGCGCGCGGAACTCGGCCTGCTGCGCCGCCGGGTAGGGCTCGCGCCACTGCACGCCCCGGTACGGGTCGTCGCCGGGCGCGTACAGATAGCGGTTCTGCTTGGTCCGGCCCAGGAAGTCGATCTGCGCGAGCCGCTGTGCGGCCGTCCAGGGGGTCCCGTAGAAGCCCTCGGTGATCCCGCGCTCGGCCGTGCCCGGCCAGTCGCGCACGACGACCCCCGGTAGCTCCCGGCCACTGCCGAGGAGCTGACGCAGCGTCTGCACGGCGTGGAACAGTCCGTCGTCGCCCACCCCGTCCAGGACGACCGTGTCCCGGCCCCCGAGGCGGCCCGTGGCGAGCCGGTAGCCGCCACGCGGCAGATCGAGCCGGTCGGGCACGCGCAGGGCGCTCAGCGCGTCCTCGGCGGCCTCGCCCGAGGGGCCCGCGGCCCGGAAGAGCGGTCCCCGGCCCGGGAGCCCGGTGTGGACGGTCCGCACCCCGGCGGCCCGCAGCAGCTCGCGCAGGGCGGCGAGGGCGTACGGATCGGCGTCGGCGTCCGCGAGCAGGGTCACCTCGTCCCCGAGGGGTACGGCGGATCCGGCGGCGGTCAGCGACTGCGGACGCGGCCAGACGGCGGGCACGCGCGCGGAGCCGGCGTCGGCGGAGGCGGCGGAGCCCGCGGAGGGGGCCGTGGTGGAGGAAGCCGTAGGGGCGACCGGGTCGGCCGGGGCGCTCGGCGCCGTCGGAACCCTCGGCGCTGTCGGGGTGAACGGCGCTGTCGGGGTGAACGGCGCGGCCTTCGGGCGTTCGTTCGGGGCCGTCCCCGGGACCGCCTGCGCCGAGCCCGGCACCGCGCCGCCGAGGAGGCCGCCGATGACGGCGGCGGCGACCGCCGTCGCGGTGCGCCTGCTGTGCCCGAGGTGCCCGAGGTGCACGGGGATCTCCCTTCGGCCGGGGCCGCCGGCCGCTCGCCGGTTTGGTCACGAGTGGGTCACGAGCCCACCACCCGTCGCACGGAGGTGTCAATGCGCGTGGCCGATGTGTCGGCTTTGCCCGGCGAGCCGTCGGCGAGGTGACGTCACTCCGCCACATTCCGCCGGTAAAACGAGGTGCGGTGGGTAGGGCTCAGTCGTTACCCAAGTCCCACCAGTCGAGACGAATCGGGAGACCCCCGTGACCACGACCGCCCCGCACCTCGGACGGATACGGATTCCGCAGCAGCCGGCCCGCGCCGACGAGCCGCTGACCAGCGAACCGCCGCTCCCCGACGCCGCGCCCCTCACCAGCGAACCGCCGCTGACCGTCGCGGCCCCCCTCACCAGCGAACCCACCGCCCCAGGAAGTGCGGGCACGGAGTCCCCCGGAGTGTGAAGTGACCCTGGCCCGTCTCGCCGCCCGTCACGGCGTCGCCACCGCCTACAGCCCCTCCGCGGGCGTCACCGTGCCCGTGCCGGACGCCACCGTGGTGACCGTCCTCGGCGCCCTCGGTGTGGACGCGGCGACACCGGAAGCGGTCGCCGCGGCCCTCGACGCGGCCGAACGGGCCGACGGGGAGCGTCTGTTGCCCCCGACCCTGGTCCAGTGGCGCGGCGCGGAGCCCGCCCGCCCGCCGGCGGACCTGGCGCCCGGCACCCGGCTCCGGGTCACCACCGAGGACGGCGCCGTCGTCACCGGCCAGGACTGGGAGCACCTTCCCCTCGGCGTCCACACGGTCGAGGCGCAGGCCCCCGACGGGCGCGGCGCCACCGCCACCCTGATCGTCGCCCCCGCGCGCGTGCCCGCCCCCGAGCGGCGCGCGTACGGGCTGCTCGTCCAGCTCTACTCGCTGCTCTCCACCCGCTCCTGGGGCATGGGCGACCTCGGCGACCTGCGGGAACTCGCCACCTGGGCCGGTCGCACGCACGGCGCCGGCTTCGTCCAGGTCAACCCGCTCCACGCGGGCGTGCCCGGGGCCCCGAGCGACCCCTCCCCGTACCGCCCGTCCTCACGCCGCTTCCCCGACCCGGTCCATCTGCGGATCGAGGAGATCCCCGAGTACGCCCTGATCGGCCCCGAGCGCCGCGAGGAGCTCGACCTGATCCTCGCCGACGCCGCCGACCTGCGGGAACGGGTCCTCGGCAAGGGCGCGGTGATCGACCGGGACGCCGTGTGGGAGATCAAGCGGCGCGCCCTCGAACTCGTCGTCGGCGGTGTGGAACTCGGCCCCGGGAGACGCGCCGACTTCCATGACTTCCTCGCCGCGCGCGGCCGTGCCCTGGAGGACCACGCCACCTACCAGGCCCTCGCCGAGCGGCACGGCCACCGCTGGCGGACCTGGCCCGAGGAGCTGCGCGCCCCGCGCACGGCGGAGGCCGTCGTCCGCGACGACCCCGCCCTCGCCGCCCGCGTCGACTTCCACTGCCGGCTCGCCTGGCTGACGGACCGGCAGCTCGCCGACGCCGCCGCTGCCGCCCGCGAGGCAGGGATGGAGGTCGGGATCGTCCACGACCTGGCGGTCGGCGTCCACCCGGAGGGCTCCGACGCCTGGGCCCAGCAGGACGCCTTCGCGGCCGGCATGTCGGTCGGCGCCCCGCCCGACGCCTTCAACTCCCGCGGCCAGGACTGGGGCCTGCCGCCCTGGCGGCCCGACGCCCTGGCCGCCGCCGGCTACGCCCCGTACCGCGGGCTCCTGCGCGAACTCCTGCGCCACGCGGGCGCGCTGCGCATCGACCATGTGATGGGCCTGTTCCGCCTCTGGTGGGTGCCGGAGGGCCGCGAGCCCACCGAGGGCACCTACGTCCGGTACGACGCCGAGGCGATGCTCGCCGTCCTGGTCCTGGAGGCCCACCGCGCCGGGGCCCTCGTCATCGGCGAGGACCTCGGCACGGTCGAGTCCGGTGTACGGGAGGAGCTGGCCGCCCGCGGGGTGTTCGGCACCTCCGTGCTCTGGTTCGAGCGGGACTGGGCGCACTCCGGTCGCCCGCTGGCCCCGGCCGAGTGGCGTGCCGCGTGCGTGGCCACCGCCACCACCCATGACCTGCCTCCGACCGCCGCCCGGCTCTCCGGCGACCACGTCACCCTGCGGCACCGCCTCGGTCTGCTCTCCGGAGACCTGGCGCGCGAGCGGGCCTCGGACGCGGCCGAGACCGCCGAGTGGCTGGGCCTGTTCCAGCGGCTCGGGCTGCTCCCGGAGGGCGCGGGGGGCGAAGAGGCCGAGATCAGGGCCGTCCACCGGTTCCTGCTCGACACCCCGGCCCGGATGGTCGGGGTCTGGCTGCCGGACGCGGTGGGGGACCGCAGACCGCAGAACCTGCCGGGCACCTGGGACGAGTACCCCAACTGGCGGCTGCCGCTCGCGGACGCGGACGGGCAGCCGATGACCCTGGAGCGCCTCGCCGCCTCGCCGCGGGCACACGCCCTGCTGCGCGAACTCCACGCGCGTACGGCGGTCCCGGAGACAGGTACGCCCCTCTCCGAAGCCCGCGCGACCCCTTCCGACGCCCGTACGGCACCCTCCGACGCCCGTACGGCACCCCCGGGCGCGCGGTCCGATTAGCTGTTCGCTACGTTTGCACCGTGGACAAGAAGAACGCACTGCGCGCCGGCTCGCTCGCGGCCGGCACGACGCTGATGATGCTGCTCATGTCGTCCCCCGCGCTCGCGCTCACCCGCGACGACGGCGACGACCCGGCCCCCAAGCTGGAGGTCATCGAGACCCTCGGCCTGTTCGTGGCCGCACCGCTGGTGCTGTTCCTGGTGATCGCCGGTCTGGTGATGTTGCTCGACAAGTCCAAGAAGGCCTGACCGCCTCCTCTTCCGCTCCGCCGAGGGCGCCGCACGGTACGACGTACCGTGCGGCGCCCTCGCGTGCGTCCAGCCCCTTTCAGCGGCCCGGTGTCGGCCTCACGCGGTGGTCGCGAGCAGCTTCCGCAGCAGCCCGGCCAGCTGCGCCGCCTCCTCCTCGCTGAGTGCGCCCTCCAGGGCCGCCCGCTGCTGCGCCAGACCGGCAGCGACGGACTGGTCCACCAGCTCCCGGCCGTGCTCGGTGAGCGTGACCCGCAGCCCGCGCCGGTCGTGCGGGTCGGGGCTGCGGGTGACGAGCCCCGCCTTCTCCAGCTTGTCCAGCCGGCCGGTCATCCCACCGGTGGTGATCATCAGCGTCGCCGTCAGCTCGCGCGGCGAGAGCGTGTACGGCTCCCCTGAGCGGCGCAGGGTCGCGAGGACGTCGAACTCCCCGAGCGTCAGGCCGTAGGGCGCGTACGCCTTGTCCACCCGGCCGCGCATCGCGTTCGCGAGCCGGTAGATCCGCCCGAAGACGGCCATCGGCACGGTGTCCAGGTCGGGGCGGACCACCGCCCACTGATCGGTGATGGCGTCGACGGCGTCGTGGGCGGGGCCGGGGCCGGGGCCGAGGGCGGTGCCGGGGGTCTTCGTGTCCATGCGAGCAGTCTCCTCTTCCGCCTGACTCGATGGCAAGAAAGCCACTTGCAAGTAAGTAGCTTAGTGGTAAGTTAATTACCGCCAAGCCAGTCCGGCCCACCCGGACCGGCACGGCCGCCCCGGCCCACCCGGACCGGCATCCGCAGCAAGGGGGAGACCGTCATGTCCCGCAAGGCAGCCGTCGTCGCACTGACCGCCCTGGCCCCGATCTCCTGGGGCTCCACCTACTTCGTCACCACGGAGTTCCTGCCGCCCGACCGGCCGCTCTTCACCGGCCTGATGCGCGCCCTGCCCGCCGGACTCCTGCTCCTGGCGCTCACCCGCAAGCTCCCGCAGGGCGCCTGGTGGTGGAAGTCCGCGGTCCTCGGAGCCCTCAACATCGGCGCGTTCTTCCCGCTGCTCTTCCTCGCCGCCTACCGGCTCCCCGGCGGCGTCGCCGCCGTCGTCGGCTCGGTCGGCCCGCTCTTCGTCGTCGGGCTCGCCGCCCTCTTCCTCGGCGAGAAGCCCACGGTGAGGACCCTGCTCACCGCGATCGCCGCCGCCCTCGGCGTCAGCCTGGTGGTCCTCAAGGCCGGTGCGGCGTTCGACACCGTCGGCGTGCTCGCGGGACTGCTCTCCTCGCTCTCGATGTCCGCGGGCGTCGTCTTCACCAAGCGCTGGGGCCGCCCCGAGGGCGTCGGCGCCCTCGCGCTCACCGGCTGGCAGCTCACCGCGGGCGGCCTGATCATCCTGCCGATCGCCTTTCTGATCGAGGGCGCCCCGCCGGCCCTGACCGGCACCAACCTGGCCGGGTACGCCTACCTCGCCTTCGGCAACACCGCGATCTCGTACTTCCTCTGGTTCCGCGGCATCGAGCGCCTCAGCGCCTCCTCCGCCACCCTCCTCGGACCGCTCTCGCCCATCACCGCCGCGATCATCGGCTGGGCTGCGCTCGGTCAGGCCCTCGGTGCGGTGCAGCTGCTCGGCATGGCGATCGCCTTCGGTGCGACCCTGGCGGGCCAGCTGGGCCCCCGTACGCCCAAGGAGGCCGGACCGGCCGCCGAGGCAGAGGTCGAACCGTTCAGCTCTGCTGAAGGAAATGGTCAGGAAGTTTCGATGGACCTGGAAGGTTCGGGAGTGCGACGGTAGGCCCCATGAGCCTGATCACCGCACGCCACCCGACCCCCGTCGTCACCCGGAAGCCGGCGCCCGCCCGAGGCGCCGGCTTCGGTGTGCTCCTCGCCCTGCTCGCCACCGTCGTCTGGTCCGGCAGCTTCGTCGCCACCCGCGACATGGCCGACTCGGTCCCACCCGTCCAGGCCGTCTTCTGGCGCTGGGTCATCGCCCTGGTCGCCGTCGCCCCCTTCGCCGCCCGCCCGTTCTGGCAGCAGCGGAAGGCGATCCGGCGGCACCTCGGATTCGTCGCGCTCGCCTCGCTCTTCGGCGTCGCGCTCTACAACACCCTGGTGCACCAGGCCGGACTGACCACCTCCGCCACCAACATGGGCATGATCATGGCCGCCTCCCCGGTGATCATGGCGGTGTGGTCCCGGCTCGGCGGCGAACGCCTCGGCGCCCGCCGCGTCCTCGGCATGCTGGCCGCCGGCATCGGCGTCCTGCTGCTCGTCGGAAAGGGCTCCCTCGCCGTCGACTTCACGGCGGGCGACCTGTGGATGTTCGCCGCGGCCCTGTCCTTCGCCTCGTACAGCGCCCTTCTCAAGCGCAAGCCCGCGGAGATCGGCGGACTCGCCTTCCTCTTCGTCACCTTCCTGCTCGGTGCGCTGATGCTCGCCCCCCTGTACGCCGTGTCCCTCGCCGTCCAGGGCGGATTCACCGTCGGCGTCGCCACCGTCGGCCCCCTGCTCTATGTGGGCGTCGCATCCTCCGCCGTCGCCTTCTTCGCCTGGAACAAGGCCATCTCCCTCATCGGCGCGGCCCGCGCGGGCGTCGTCTATTACCTCCAGCCCGTCTGCGTCGCCCTCCTGTCGTACGCGCTGCTCGGCGAGCGGCTCGGCGCCCTCGGCGTGGCCTGCATGGTGCTCATCCTCGGCGGAGTGGCCCTGAGCTCGGCCACGGGTGCGCGCAGGGCCGGATAGGTCCGGATAGGTTGCGCCCCATGACCGAGTGGGACATCAAGAAGCTCCAGATCCTCCGCACCCTCCGTGATCGCGGCACCGTCACCGCGACCGCGGAGGCGCTGCTCATGACCCCCTCGGCCGTGTCGCAGCAGCTCACCAACCTCGCCAAACAGCTCGGCGTACCCGTCCTCGAGGCCCAGGGCCGCCGGGTCAGGCTCACCGACGCCGCCCACCTCGTGCTGCGGCACGCGGAGGTGGTCTTCGCCCAGCTGGAGCGCGCCGACGCCGAACTCGACGGCTATCTGCGGGGCGAGGCCGGAGAAGTGCGGGTGGCGGCCTTCTCGACGGCCGTGCCCGCCCTCGTCGTGCCCGCGGTACGCCAGTTGCGGAGCGCGCACCCCGGGCTCGACGTCCGGATCCGGGAGGCCGAGGCGGCGGAGGCGTACGAGCTGCTCTCGGCCGGCGAGGTCGATCTGGCGCTCTCGCTCGCCGCGCACGCGCCCTCCGCGCGCGACCCCAAGTTCAGCCGGGTCCCGCTGCTCGCCGACCCCCTCGACGTGGCCCTGCCGGCCGGGCACCCGCACGCCGACGCGCCCGGCCTGCGGCTCGCCGACCTCGCCGCCGAGCCCTGGATCTTCGGCGGCTCGGGCCCCTGGTCGGAGATCACCACCGCCGCCTGCGAGGCCGCCGGGTTCGTGCCCGAGCAGGCCCACAGCGCCTCCGGCTGGACCGCGATCCTCGCCATGGTCGAGGCCGGGATGGGCGTCGCCCTGGTGCCCCGGATGGCCTCCGCGGAACGCCGGGGCGGCTCCGGGATCGTGATGCGCGTCCTCGCCGCCGACCAGCCGCGCCGCCATGTCGTCGCGGCGGTGCGCCGTGGGGCGGAGGAGGGCCCGGCGGTGGCACGGGTGCTCGCCGCGCTCCGGCAGGCGGCGACCCAGAGGGAAACCGTTCAGCAGAACTGACGGCGGCATCGTTCGACAGAGCTGAGCCCGGCACCATTCAGAAGAGCTGAAGATATCCGTCGAAAACATTCGATGGACCCACCAGGTCCCCGAGGCGCACAGTCGACGCATGACCTTCGAGACGAGCCAGGACCAGGACCCGCACGCCAACGACGCCGCCCCGTACTCCGGTGGCGACCCGTACGCCGACTACCGGACCGGTGACTTCCCCTTCACCGAGCTGGTCGACCTCGCCGACCGCCGTCTCGGCGCCGGGGTCGTCGCCGCGAACGACGAGTTCTTCGCCGAGCGGGAGAACCTCCTCGTCCGCGAGCGGGCCGTCTTCGACCCGGAGCACTTCGGGCACAAGGGCAAGATCATGGACGGCTGGGAGACCCGCCGCCGCCGTGGCGCCGACGCCGAGAACGTCTTTCCCGCCCCCGAGGACCACGACTGGGCGATCGTCCGGCTCGGCGCCCCCGGCGTGATCCGCGGGATCATCGTCGACACCGCCCACTTCCGCGGCAACTACCCGCAGCGCGTGAGCATCCAGGCCACCTCGGTGGAGGGCTCGCCCAGCCCCGAGGAGCTGCTCGACGCCAAGTGGGAGGAGCTCGTCCCGCCGACCCCCGTCCGGGGCCACGCCGCCAACGGCTTCACCGTCACCGCCGAGCGCCGCTGGACCCACCTCCGGGTCTGCCAGCACCCCGACGGCGGCATCGCCCGCCTCCGTGTCCACGGCGAGGTCGTGCCCGACCCCGAGTGGCTGGAACTGCTCGGCACCCTCGACCTGATCTCCGTACTCAACGGCGGTTCCTACGAGGACGCCTCGGACAAGTTCTACTCGTCGCCGACCCAGATCATCCTGCCCGGCACCTCCCGCAAGATGGACGACGGCTGGGAGAACCGGCGCCGCCGGGTACGCGGCACCAACGACTGGGTGCGCTTCCGGCTCGCCGCACAGGGCGCCGTCCGCGCCGTCGAGATCGACACCGCCTACCTCAAGGGCAACTCGGCCGGCTGGATCGCCCTCCAGGGACGCAACGGCGACACGGGGGAGTGGTTCGAGATCATCCCCCGCACCAAGCTCCAGCCCGACACCCTGCACCGCTTCAAGCTCCCGGCCCAGGCCGTCGTCACCCATGTCCGCCTCGACGCCTTCCCCGACGGCGGCGTCGCCCGGATGCGCCTGCACGGCGCGCTCACGGAGCAGGGCGCGGCCGGTCTGCGCGCCCGGTTCACGGCGCTCGGCGGCTGAGCACCGCCGCGAGCCACCCACTTCCGCCCGGCGGCGCGGCAGCGCACCGACGCCCGCCCGCCGGGCGGACCTCAAGCACCACGGACACAGAAGAACCTCAAGCACCCGGGACACAGAAGAAGGGGCGCCCTCCCTCGTGGGGGCGCCCCTTCCTCCGTACTAATGCACTACTTCGCCGCGGCCGCGTCCGCCGCCCGCGCCCGGAGCGCACGCTCGACGCCCGCGCGGCTCTCCGTCACCAGGCGTCGCAGCGCCGGGGCCGGGTTGTGCTCGGCGATCCAGGCGTCCGTCGCGTCCAGGGTCTCCTGCGAGACCTGGAGGCTCGGGTAGAGGCCGACCACGATCTGCTGGACGATCTCGTGGCTGCGGGTCTCCGAGATGCCCTTGATCGACGCGAAGTACTTCGCCGTGTACGGGGCGAGCAGCTCGCGCTGGTCGGCCTGGACGAAGCCGCCGATGACGGCCTCCTGCACGGCGTTCGCCAGCTTGTCGTCCTCGACGACCGAGGTCCAGGCCTCCGCCTTCGCCGCCTCCGTCGGACGGGCCGCGCGCGCGGTGGCGGCGTGGCGCTCGCCCGCCGCCGTGCGGTCCCGCTCCAGCTCGGCGGCGATCTCCGCCTCGTCGAAGCGGCCGGTGGCCGCGAGCCGCTGGACGAACGCCCAGCGCAGCTCGGTGTCGACGGCCAGGCCGTCGATCACCTGGGAGCCGTCGAGCAGCCCGGCGAGCAGGTCGAGCTCCGCGTCCGTACGGGCGGTCGCCGCGAAGGCCCGCGCCCACGCCAGCTGGTGGTCGCTGCCACCCGCGGCGGCACGCAGCTGCTCCTGGGCGAAGGCGCCCCAGCGGGCCAGGCCCGTGGCCCGCCACTCCGGCGCCGCGTACATCTCCAGGGCGGCCTTGACCTGGCCCTGGAGCGACTGGACCACGCCGATGTCGGACTCCTTGGCGACACCGGAGAGCACGAGCTCCAGGTAGTCGCGGGTGGCCAGCTCGCCGTCGCGGGTCATGTCCCAGGCCGAGGCCCAGCACAGGGCGCGCGGCAGCGACTCGGCGAAGTCGCCGAGGTGCGCGGTGACGTTCTTCAGGGACACCTCGTCGAGGCGGACCTTGGCGTACGACAGGTCGTCGTCGTTGAGGAGGACGACCGCCGGGCGGGCCTTGCCCACGAGCTGCGGTACGGCGGTCAGCTCGGCGGCCTCGATGTCGAGTTCGAGGCGCTCGGTGCGGACCAGCTTGCCGGTCTCGTTCAGCTCGTAGAAGCCGATCGCGATCCGGTGCGGGCGCAGCACGGCCTCGCCCTTGGCACCGGCGGGCAGCGCCGGGGCCTCCTGCTTGACGGCGAAGGAGGTGATCGAGCCGTTCTCGTCGGTCTCGATCTCCGGGCGGAGGATGTTGATGCCGGCCGTCTCCAGCCACGCCTTCGACCAGGTCTTCAGGTCACGGCCGGAGGTCTCCTCCAGGGCGCCGAGGAGGTCGGAGAGGCGGGTGTTGCCGAAGGCGTGGGCCTGGAAGTAGGCCTGGACGCCCTTGAAGAACTCGTCCTGGCCGACGTAGGCGACGAGCTGCTTCAGGACCGAGGCGCCCTTGGCGTACGTGATCCCGTCGAAGTTGACGAGCACGTCCTCCAGGTCGTTGATCTCGGCCATGATCGGGTGCGTGGACGGCAGCTGGTCCTGGCGGTAGGCCCAGGTCTTCTCCGCGTTGGCGAAGGTCGTCCAGGCGTTGGGCCAGCGGGTGCCCGCCACCGAGGCCTGGCAGGCGACGGAGGTGTAGGTGGCGAACGACTCGTTCAGCCAGAGGTCGTTCCACCACTCCATGGTGACGAGGTCGCCGAACCACATATGGGCGAGCTCGTGCAGGATCGTCTCGGCACGCCGCTCGTACGCCGCGTCCGTCACCTTCGAGCGGAAGACGTACTGGTCGCGGATGGTGACCGCGCCCGCGTTCTCCATCGCGCCCGCGTTGAACTCCGGCACGAAGAGCTGGTCGTACTTCGCGAACGGGTAGTCGTACGCGAACTTCTCCTGGAACCAGTCGAAGCCCTGCCGCGTGACGTCGAAGATGTGGTCCGCGTCGAGGAACTCGGCGAGCGACGGACGGCAGTAGATGCCGAGCGGGACGCTCTGCCCGTCCTTCTCGTACGAGGAGTGCACCGAGTGGTACGGGCCGACGATCAGCGCGGTGATGTACGTGGAGATCCGCGGCGTCGGCTCGAAGACCCAGATGTCGTCCTTGGGCTCCGGGGTCGGAGAGTTGGAGATGACCTTCCAGCCCGTCGGCGCCTTCACGGTGAACTGGAAGGTCGCCTTGAGATCCGGCTGCTCGAACGAGGCGAAGAGCCGGCGCGCGTCCGGCACCTCGAACTGCGTGTACAGATAGGCCTGGTCGTCGACCGGGTCGACGAAGCGGTGCAGACCCTCACCGGTGTTGGTGTACGCGCAGTCGGCGACGACCTTCAGCTCGTTGCGGCCCGCGACGAGATGGGCGAGGGCGATCCGCGAGTCGCGGAAGACGGCGGCGACGTCGAGCGAACGGCCGTTCAGCACGACCTCGTGGACGGCGGGCGCGACGAGGTCGATGAACGTCGAGGCACCGGCCTCTGCGGAATCGAAGCGGACGGTGGTGACGGACCGGTAGGTGCCGCCCTCCTGCGCACCGGAGAGGTCGAGTTCGACCTCGTACGCGTCCACGGTGAGCAGCGCTGCCCGCTGCTGAGCCTCTTCACGGGTCAGGTTTGTGCCAGGCACCCGGTCAACTCCTCGGTTTTGTGATGTTTGGCCCATCCTTCCACGGGGTGTGTCGGCAGCGCACGAGACATTTCCCAGGGCGAACACAGCGGCTGCGCGGGGCGAACGCGAGAGGGCGGCCACCCGTGTCCGGATGGCCGCCCTCGTACCGTTCCGGGCGTCAGGCGCCCTTGAGCTCGGCCGCGACCAGCTCCGCGATCTGCACGGCGTTCAGCGCCGCGCCCTTGCGCAGGTTGTCGTTGGAGAGGAAGAGCGCGAGACCGTTCTCCACGGTCTCGTCCACGCGGATGCGGCCCACGTACGAGGCGTCCTTGCCGGCCGCCTGGAGCGGGGTCGGGATCTCGGAGAGCTCGACGCCCTCGGCGTCCTTGAGCAGCTCGTAGGCGCGCTCGACGCTGATCGGGCGGTCGAAGCGGACGTTCACCTGGAGGGAGTGGCCGGAGAAGACCGGGACGCGCACGCAGGTGCCGGAGACCTTGAGGCCGGGGATCTCCAGGATCTTGCGGGACTCGTTGCGGAGCTTCTGCTCCTCGTCGGTCTCGAAGGAGCCGTCGTCGACGATCGAACCGGCCAGCGGGACCACGTTGAAGGCGATCGGGCGCTTGTAGACGGCGGGCTCGGGGAACTCGACGGCCTCGCCGTCGAACGCCAGCTGGTCGGCGGTCTCGGCCACGGCACACGCCTGGGTGCGCAGCTCGGCGACACCGGCCACGCCCGAGCCGGAGACGGCCTGGTAGGTGGTGGCGATCAGCGCGGTGAGGCCGGCCTCCTGGTGGAGCGGCTTGAGGACCGGCATCGCGGCCATCGTGGTGCAGTTCGGGTTGGCGATGATGCCCTTGGGGCGGTCCTTGATCGCGTGCGCGTTGACCTCGGAGACCACCAGCGGGACCTCGGGGTCGCCGCGCCACGCGGAGGAGTTGTCGATCACGACGGCGCCCTGGGAGGCGACCTTCTCGGCGAGGGCGCGGGAGGTGGCGCCGCCGGCCGAGAACAGGACGATGTCCAGGCCGGTGTAGTCGGCGGTGGAGGCGTCCTCGACCGTGACGCCGTCGACGACGGTGCCGGCGGAGCGGGCGGAGGCGAAGAGCCGCAGCTCGTCGAGGGGGAAGCTCCGCTCGGCCAGGATGCTGCGCATGACTGTGCCGACCTGACCGGTGGCTCCGACGATTCCGACCTTCACGGGGACTCCTCCGTACGTATGTGCAGGTTGCTGCCGGTCCATGATGCGTATGTCCCGGGTCGACTTGTCCAATCCATTGTCCAAGGGACGGGACGAACGAGGGTCAGGCGTCCTTCGTGCGGGCGTAGTGCCGGGAGGCCTTGGCGCGGTTGCCGCAGATCGCCATCGAGCACCAGCGGCGGGTGCCGTTCCGCGAGGTGTCGAAGAAGTGCAGGATGCACGCCTCGTGGGCGCAGGCCCGGATCCGGTCGGGGGCGCTGCGCAGCAGGTCGAGGTAGTCGCGGGCGGCGGTCCAGCCGGGGCCCCAGGCGGGGTCCGCGAACTCGGGCCGCTCGCCGGGGCCCTCGGTGGTGAGGGTGGCCCGGATGCGGCCGTGGCCGAGGACGGCGTCGACGCGGGCGGTGGCGGCCGGGTCGCCGGGGTGGTCGACGAGCGCGGCGAGGGCGTCCCGGGCGGTGAGGGTGTGGCGCAGGGTGGTGGCGTCGGCGGTGAACCGCTCGTCGAGCCCGTTCGCGGCGAGCCAGACGGCGAGCCCCTCGACCCCGCCGAGCAGGTCCTGGCGGACGCCCTCCTCGTTCCAGCGGGTGTTGAGCAGGTCGAGGGAGACGGGCTCGCCGGTGAGCGGCCGTGGATCGCTGGCGGTGGCGGTCATGTGGGGAGCCCTCCTCGGTGAACTAACCCCTCAAGAGTACGTGAGCGGTTGACGCACTTCGCTTCTAACCTCTAAAGTCGAATTAAGAGGTTAGCCCGGGAGGGCCGGCCACGCCATGGAGAGACAGGGAATCGTCATGACCGCGATCGGCACGCTCACCACCCACCACGTCGGCCTCAACGTCACCGACCTGGACCGCTCGCTCACCTTCTACGGAGAGGTCCTCGGCTTCGAGACGCTCGGCGAGGGCAAGGAGGGGGACAGCCGCTTCGCCTTCCTCGGCCGGGACGGCCGCCTGATCCTCACCCTCTGGCAGCAGGCCGACGAGACGTACGCGCCGGGCCGCGCGGGCCTCCACCACCTCGCCTTCGAGGCGGAGTCCCTCGACCACGTCCGCGCCGCCGAGGCGGCGCTGATCGCGCGCGGCACGACCTTCGCGTACGAGGGGGTCGTGGCCCACCGCGAGGGCGCCGCCTCGGGCGGCATCTTCTTCCACGACCCGGACGGCACCCGCCTGGAAATCTCCATCCCCAAGGGCGCGGAGGCAGTAGAGGCCCCGAGCGAAACGGCCCCGACCTGCGGCTTCTTCTAGAACGGCGCCCGCACCCCAACCCACCCGCACTCCAAGGAGAGACCCCATGGACGGCGCCTACCACCAGGGCTCAAGGGCCGTCCAGGCCCGAGTCGGCGTGCAAGACCTCGCCGAGCACGTGGCCCGCTCCATCACCCCCGGCATCCGCCCCGTCGCCGCCGCCTTCCTCGAAGCCCAGCCCATGCTGATGATCGGCGCGGCGGACCAGGAGGGACGCGTCTGGGGCAGCCTCCTCACCGGCGCGCCCGGCTTCACCCGCGCCACCGGCCCGCACACCGTCTCGGTCGCCGGCGGCATCCCCGCGTACGACCCGCTCGCCGACGCGATCACGCCCGACGGCACACCCGTCGGCACCCTCGCCCTCGACCCCCGCACCCGCCGCCGTATGCGCCTCAACGGCACCGCCCGCCCCAGCGCCCGTGGCTTCACGATCGAGGCCGAGCAGGTCTTCTCCAACTGCCCGAAATACCTGCAGAAGAGGGAGTGGTACGGCTCCGATCCCGGCGGCCCCGGAACCGGCACCGTCCAGCGCGGCGAGACGCTCACCCCCGCCCAGGTACGCCACGTCCGGGCAGCGGACACCTTCTTCGTGGCCACCGTCGCCCCCGACGGAGTCGACACCAGTCATCGCGGGGGCAACCCCGGGTTCGTCCGGGTCGACGCGCCCGGGGAGCTCAGCTGGCGCGACTACCCGGGCAACGCGATGTTCCTGACCCTGGGGAATCTGGAGGAGGACGGCCGCGCGGGCCTGCTCTTCCTCGACTGGGAGACCGGGACGACCCTCCAGCTCAGCGGCCTCGCCCACACCGAGTACGGCCCCGAGGGACGCGTCACCCGCTTCCGCGTGGAGCGCACGGCCGAGACCCCGGCCGGCAGCCCCCTGCGCTGGTCGCCCCCGGAGTACTCCCCGGCCAACCCGACCGAGGCCTGAGAGGCCTGAGAGGCCTGACGAAGGTCCACCCAGCGCCCGTCCGCCGACACCCCGAGCCTGTCCGCCGACACCCCGCGCCCGCCCGCCGACCCCCCGCGCCCGCCCGCCGACACCCCGAGGACCGCTCCGTGACCACCACCCCGGCCCCCGCCCCGGCAGCCCCCGCCGCCCCGACCCCGACCCCCGCCGCCCGAACATCCCGCCCCGGACCGCCCCCGCGGCCCCGCCCCCGGGTCCTCCTCGTCTCCACCGCCGGAAGTGTCGCCGCGCTGCTCCTCCTGGTCGCCCTCGGGACCGTGCTCGATCAGCCCCTGCTCATCCCGCCGCTCGCCGCCAGCATGGCGCTCGTCGCCGGCGCCCCCGATCTGCCGCTGGCCCAGCCGCGCTCGGTCGTCGGCGGCCAGCTGCTCTCCGCCCTCACCGGCTTCGCCGTGCTCGCCGTGGCGGGTCCCGGCCCGTGGGCCGCCGCCGTCGCGGGCGGCCTCGCCCTCGGCGTGATGGCGCAGGCACGTACCCCGCACTCGCCCGCCGCCGCCACCGCCGTGATCGTCGCTCTCACCTCGCCTCCCCTCTGGTCGTTTCTCGGCCTTCTCGCCCTCGCCTGCCTCCTCCTCGTCGCCGTCGGTTTCGGAACCGCCCGAGTCGGCGGCCGGACGTACCCCCTGTACTGGTTCTAACCTCGGTCCATGAAGAAGGAGTTGAGGGTGGCGGCCTACGCCGTGTGCGTACGGGACGGGCAGATGCTCCTGGCCCGCTGGGTGGCGAGCGACGGCACCAAACGGTGGACGCTGCCCGGCGGCGGCATGGACCACGGCGAGGAACCCGTACAGACCGTCGTCCGGGAGGTGGAGGAGGAGACCGGCTATCTCACCGAGCCCACCGCCCTCCTCGGCATCGACTCCATCCGCCGCGGATGGCTGCGCCGCCTCGCGGGCCCCGGCGACTTCCAGGGCCTGCGGATCATCTACGAGGCGCAGGTCACCGGGGGTGCGCTGCGCAACGAGACCGGCGGTTCCACGGATCTCGCCGCTTGGCACCCCCTCGACACCGTCCCCGGCCTGCCCCGCGTCGAACTCGTCGACATCGGCCTCGACCTGTGGCGCGAACGGCCCGCCGTCGGCCGCTCCCGGCTCGCCGATCCGTCGAACACCTGAGGATCGACCGTACGGCTGAGGATCGGCCGGAAACCGCTCAACTGGCCCCACCCCGCTCAACCGTCCCGCAGGCCCCGCGGTCCTCCCCGCCGACCGCAGTACACGCACAGCACCATCACAGGGGAGCCCGCATGTCAGCCGTACGCACGACCCGCACCGTCCTCGCCGCCGCCCTGGTCGCGGGGCTCGCCGCCACGGCACTCGCCACCCCCGCCCTCGCCGCCGCGCCGGTGAAGCGGGACCACACGGTCACCCAGCAGGCGCTCCAGGCGGCCGTCGACGCCGGCGTGCCCGGTGTCGTCGCCCAGGCCCGCGACGGTCGGGCCGGCTGGACCGGCACCGCCGGCGAGCGCCGGGGGAACGACCGCTACCGGGTCGGCTCCATCACCAAGACCTTCGTCGCCACCGTCCTCCTCCAGCTCCAGGCGGAGGGCCGGCTCGACCTCGACGACCCGGTCGAGAAGTGGCTGCCCGGCGTCGTCCGGGGCAACGGCCACGACGGCCGCAAGATCACCGTGCGTCAGCTGCTCAACCACACCAGCGGCATCTACAGCGTCACCTCCGACCCCGGCTTCCAGGAGAAGGTCTTCGGCCCCGCCTTCCTCGAACACCGCTACGACCGCTGGACCCCGAAGCAGCTCGTCGACATCGCCATGACCCACGCGCCGGACTTCGCCCCCGGCACCGGCTGGAACTACTCCAACACCAACTACGTCCTGGCCGGCATGGTGATCGAGAAGGTCACGGGCCGCCCGTACGGCAAGGCGGTCGAGAACCGCATCATCAAGCCGCTCAAGCTCCGCGCCACGAGCGTCCCCGGCACCGACGTGACGATGCCGAAGCCGAGCTCCCCCGCCTGGTCCACGCTCTCCGCCGACCCGGACGCGCCGGTCCACGACGTCAGCGAGCTGAGCCCCACCATCGCCTACGCGGCCGGCGAGATGATCTCCGACTCCAACGACCTGGGGACCTTCTACCGCGCCCTGCTCAAGGGCCGGCTGCTCCCGAAGGCCGAGATGAAGGAGATGACCGCCACCGTCCGGATGTCGCCCGAACTCCCCGGGCTGGGATACGGACTCGGGCTCATGCAGCAGAAGCTGAGCTGCGGCAAGGAGATCTGGGGTCACGGTGGCGGCATCCACGGTTCCTCCTCCGAGGCCCACGCCACCCGCGACGGTGCGCACACCCTCGCCATGAACTTCAACGCCGACTGGACGGGCGACAGCACCACCGTCCTGGAGGCCGAGTTCTGCGGAGTCACCCCGAAGGGCTGACTCCTCACCGCGGCAGGCCTCACCGCGGCAGGACGACGACATACGCGGCGGGCTGCCGGTCGGGCGCGGCCATCAGGGCCGTACGCACCACGGTGGCCTGCTGGTCCATCGCCTCGCGCAGCTTGCGCGGGGTGAGGTGGACGACCGTGATGCCGAGCCGCTCCAGATGCTCCCGCTTGCGGGTGTACTCGGACCAGAGCGCGTCCTCGTCCTGCCGTGGCGCCCGGGTGTCCAGCTCGACGGCGACCGCCTGGTCGGGCCAGTAGGCGTCCACCCCGCCCAGGTGCGGGCCGCCCGGCAGCCGCAGGTCCACGTTCCACAGCGGGTCCGGCAGGGCGAACTCCCGCACCATCTCGTACAGCCGCTCCTCCGAGAGCGAGCGTCCTTCGGCGAGCAGCGCGTCCACCGCGTCCACCACATGCGGCCGGGTGAGGAGCCGGGCGCGGTTCAACTCGCGTACCACCGCACCCGGTTCGCAGTGTCCGCCGCGCACCGCCTCGGTGAGCAGCCTGCGTACGGTCTCCGCGTCGCCGAGTTCGGACACCGCGTCGGCGACGGCGCGGGCGACCGGGGCGACGGGCAGGCCCGTCAGCTCCACCGGCTCCGGGGACTCGGGGGCGCGCACCACCCGCACCCAGCCGGTGGAACGCAGCCGCCGGGTGCGGGGGACCAGGATGTCGATCCGGTCCAGGGCGGTGAGCGGGGGAGCGGAGGAGAAGCGGTGCAGGGCCAGCGCGGCGAGTCCGGTGATCATCGCGTCGGGGCCCTGCGGAGGTACGGCGCCGGTCCTGCGGGCGTAGAGGAGTGCCGCGTGGAGCCGGTCCTCGCTGGTGGGCGGCCCCGGCTGGAGCAGGAAGACGCCGGGCAGGAGCTGCTGCCAGGCACCCGGCCGGCAGCGCGCGGCGACCTCGCCGGCGGGAATGCCCTGGGCCCTCAACTGGTCGGCGGACGCCAGGCGTTGTGGTCGGCCGGTCTGGGGGGAGAGGGGGAGGGGGCGGGGGGTGATGGGGGTGTTGTGGTTCATGCCGGGGGTCTTCCGCTCCCGAAGGCCGCCCTAACCCCTGTTACACGCTCGTCGACAATCAGGGACAACCCCGTCCTAAAGTACGCGCGTTCGAGTGCCGATGAGAGATGCCGCGTCGGGGGGGCGTACTTTCCGCGAGCCCGACGCGTCGGGGGCGTACCTTCCGTATCTTCCGCGAGCCCGACGCACCAAGGAGCGGCGCCCTCTCCAGGACGCCGCTCCCCGGGACCGACCGGCTAGACCGCCGCCGGGCGTCCGTCGCAGTCCTGCGCCCGCAGCGCCCGCGCCAGGTCGTCCCTCGCTTCAAGGACCAGCCGGCGAAGGGCCGGAGCGGCCGACTCGTGCGCCGACAGCCAGGCGTCCGTCGCGGCCGCCGTCGCCTCGTCGTCCTGGAGCCCCGGGAACAGGCCCTTGACGACGTCCATCCCGATCTGGATCGACCGCTCGGCCCACAGCCGCTCGATCGCCGCGAAGTACTTCTCCGCGTAGGGGGCGATCAGCGCGCGCTGCGAGGGCTGGACGAAGCCCGCGATCGTCGCCTCGACGAGCGCGTTCGACAGGGTGTCCGACTCGACGACCTGCGCCCAGGCCTGCGCCTTGACGGCCGCCGAGGGCCGCGAGGCCAGCAGGCGGACCTGGTGGCGCTTGCCCGTCGCCGTGTCGTCCCGGCTCAGCTCCTCGCCGATCCGGGTCTCGTCCGCGCGGCCGTGCACGGCGAGCGGCGAGAGCAGCGACCAGCGCAGCTCCTGGTCGACGTCGAGTTCGTCGATCTTCGCCGTACCGTCGAGCAGCCCTTCGAGGAGCTGGAAGTCGGCGTCGGACGAGGCCGTCGCGGCGAAGAACCGCGCCCAGGTCAGCTGGTGCTCGCTGCCCGGCTCGGCCAACCGCAACTCGCGCAGGGCGCCCTCGGCGAGCAGCCGCCCGCCCTCCTCGCGCCACGCGGGAGCCGCGTAGTGGGTGACCGCCGACTTGGCCCAGGCGTGCACCATCTGGAGGACGCCGATGTCGGTCTCGCGGCCCGCGAAGGCGAGGACGACGGAGACGAAGTCCCGGGCGGGCATCAGGGCGTCGCGGGTCAGGTTCCACAGCGCCGACCAGCACAGGGCGCGGGCCAGGGGGTCGGTGATGTCACCGAGGTGGGCGCGCAGGGTGGCGAGCGAGCCCTCGTCGAAGCGGATCTTGCAGTAGGTGAGGTCGTCGTCGTTGACGAGGACCAGGTCGGGCTTCTCCCCGCCCGCCAGGTCGGCGACGACGGTCCGGGGGCCGGTGATGTCGGCCTCGGCGCGCGCGTACCGGACGAGCTCACCGCCGGAGAGCCGGTAGAGGCCGACGGCGGCGCGGTGGGGACGCAGCTCGGCACCCTCCTGGAGGACCGCGAGCTCGGTGATCCGGCCCTCGGCGTCGTAGGTGACGGCCGGCGCCAGGGTGTTCACGCCGGAGGTCTGGAGCCAGGACTTCGCCCAGGCCTTCATGTCGCGGCCCGAGGTCTCCTCCAGGATCGTGAGGAGGTCGGCGAGCCGCGTGTTCCCGTACGCGTGGCGCTTGAAGTAGCGGCGCGAGCCCTCCAGGAACGCGTCCCGGCCGGCGTACGCGACGAGCTGCTTGAGCACCGACGCGCCCTTGGCGTACGTGATGCCGTCGAAGTTGAGCTTGGCGTCCTCCAGGTCACGGATGTCGGCCGTGATCGGGTGCGTGGACGGCAGCTGGTCGGCGCGGTACGCCCAGGCCTTGCGGTTGTTGGCGAAGGTCACCCAGCTGTTGGTGAAGCGGGTCGCCTCGGCGAGCGAGAAGGAGCCCATGAAGTCCGCGAAGGACTCCTTCAGCCACAGGTCGTCCCACCACACCATGGTGACGAGGTCGCCGAACCACATGTGCGCCATCTCGTGCAGGATGACGTTCGCCCGGCGCTCGTACGCCGCCTGCGTCACCTTGCCCCGGTAGATGTACTCCTCGCGGAAGGTCACCATGCCCGGGTTCTCCATCGCGCCGAGGTTGTACTCGGGGACGAAGGCCTGGTCGTACTTCCCGAAGGGGTACGGGTAGTCGAAGTTGTCGTGGAAGAAGTCGAAGCCCTGCTTGGTGATCAGGAAGACGTCGTCCGCGTCGAAGTGCTTGGCGAGCCCCTTGCGGCACATCGCGCCGAGGGGGATCTCGAGCTCGGTCCCGTCGGCCAGCGTCCGCGTGTAGGTGTCCGTGACGTAGTGGTACGGCCCCGCCACGACACAGGTGATGTACGTGGAGATCGGCGCCGTCTCGGCGAACCGCCACACGCCCTCCGCGTCCTGCTCGCCCGCGCCGTTCGACCAGACGGTCCAGCCCTCGGGCGCGGTCACCGCGAAGCGGTACGGGGCCTTGAGGTCGGGCTGCTCGAAGTTGGCGTACACCCGGCGGGCGTCGGCGGGCTCGTACTGCGTGTAGAGGTAGACCTCGCCGTCCTCCGGGTCGACGAAGCGGTGCATGCCCTCGCCGGTCCGGCTGTAGGCGCACTGCGCGTCCACCACGAGGGTGTTCTCGTCGGCGAGCCCGTCGAGCGCGATCCGGGAGCCGTCGAAGACGACCGCCGGGTCGAGGGAGCGCCCATTGAGGGTGACCGAGGTCACCGACGGGGCGATCAGGTCCACGAACGTGCTCGTGCCCTCGCCGGTACGACGGAAACGGATCGTCGTCTCCGAGCGGAAGGTACGTGCGGTCTCGGCCGAGTCGCCGACCGCCGAGCGCAGGTCGAGGACGACCTCGTACCCGTCGACGGACAGCAGCGCCGCCCGCTCGTGGGCCTCGTCGCGGGACAGATTCTCACCGGGCACGGTCACTCCTTCGTGGCACGTTCGAAACAGCACCGATCCTCCCATGTGCAGCTGTCACCCAGGACACGGGAATGCCGTCATGCGTTTGGGGGTTCCCTTCTTTCGGCGCGCCACCGTCGTCTTTCCGCCTTTCTTTTCGCCACGGCCGTACCGAGGAGTGACATGTCCGAGAGCAGGACCACCGCCGACTTCTACTTCGACCCGCTGTGCCCCTGGGCCTGGATGACCTCCCGCTGGATGCTGGAGGTGGAGCAGGTCCGCCCGGTCGACGTGCGGTGGAAGGTCATGAGCCTGGCCGTGCTCAACGAGAACCGCCTCGACGAGGTCCCCGCCGAGTACCGGGAGATGCTGGAGACCCAGGCCTGGGGCCCTGTCCGGGTCGTCATCGCCGCCAAGCAGCTGCACGGCGACGAGGTCGTCGGCAAGCTCTACACCGCGCTCGGCACCCGCTTCCACAACAACGGCGAGGGCCCGACCCGCGAGGCGATCGTCGGCGCCCTGACGGATGTAGGCCTGCCCGAGGACCTGGTCGAGTACGCCGACAAGGACACCTACGACGCCGAGCTGCGCGCCTCCCACACGGAGGGCATAGCGAAGGTCGGCCAGGACGTCGGCACCCCGGTCATCGCGGTACCGGGCGCGGACGGCGACGAGGTCGCCTTCTTCGGCCCCGTCGTCACCCCGACCCCGCGCGGCGAGGCGGCGGCCCGGCTGTGGGACGGCACCCTGCTCGTGGCGTCGACGCCGGGCTTCTACGAGATCAAGCGCACGCGGACCTCGGAGCCCAGCTTCACGTGACCGGTGTGCGCAGGCATGGAAGAACCCCCGTGACTCACACCCCCGAAGCTGCCTTTGGGGGTGCCCCGAATCACGGGGGTTCTTCTTTCATCCGCCCGCAGGTGAAGGTTGAGAAGACGATCACGAGCAGGACGACGGGGAAGCCTTCTCAGGCTCCGATCAGAGGCTCCGGTCAGAAGGAGATCAGCGGTACGGAGGCCTTGGCGGCGTGGTAGCGCTTGCTCACGTCCTGCCAGTTGACGACCTGCCACATGGCCTCGATGAAGTCCACCTTCTGGTTCTTGTACTGCAGGTAGAAGGCGTGCTCCCAGGCATCGAAGACCAGGACCGGGACCGAGCCCTGACCGACGTTGCCCTGGTGGTCGTAGACCTGCTCGACGATGAGCCGGCCGCTGATCGGCTCGTACGCGAGGACACCCCAGCCGGAGCCCTGGGTGGTCGCGGAGGCCTTGGTCAGCTGGGCCTTGAACTTGGCGAAGGAGCCGAAGGATTCGGTGATCGCGTCCGCGAGGTCACCGACGCCGTCGGCGGCCAGCGGCTCGCCGCCGCCCCCGTCCTTCGGGCTGTCCATGTTGTTCCAGTAGATGGAGTGGAGGATGTGGCCGGAGAGGTGGAAGGCCAGGTTCTTCTCCAGGCCGTTGATCGCGCCCCACTGGTCCTTGTCGCGCGCCTCCTCCAGCTGCTCCAGGGTGTCGTTCGCTCCCTTGACGTACGCGGCGTGGTGCTTGTCGTGGTGCAGCTCGATGATCTGCGGATTGATCACCGGCTCCAGCGCCGCGTAGTCGTACGGCAGCTCCGGAAGTGTGTAGATCGCCATTGCCGAGCCCTTCGCCTGACCTCTTATTGCAACCTATATGCAAGTGCAGGCTAACAGCAGGTGCACTTGATAGGTGATCAGTCCTTGGTCCTAAGTCGGTCCTAGGCCTCTGGTTGCTTCGCACTGCTTCCGCGCGCTCCGCCGAACGGGCGATCAGGCGCTGGGAACGGAGCCACCAAGATCCATAACGTGCGGGCATGAGACTCCCCCTGAGACTTCTCGTGGCGCCCACGCTCCTCGCGCTCCTCGGCACCACCCCCGCCGTCGCCGCCCCCGAGGACTGGCGGCGCGTGGGCACCGACGCCCGCGGCGGCATCAGCGGCATCGCCCACGAGGGCGCCGGCGCCCTGGTCGTCCACGACAACAAGCGCACCGGCCAGCAGCGCCTGTCCCGCCTCACGTACGCGGAAGGCCCCGCCACCCTCGCCCCGCTCTCCTGGGCCGGGGCGGAGCCCTCCGACCTGGAGGCGATCGAGGCAGTCCCCGGCGCACCGGGCGAGTACCTGGCCCTCGCGGCCCGCGGCATCGTGTACCGCATCGAGGTCGACGGCACCACCGCCACCGTCCTCGACTACACCCCGCTCCCGGCGATCGGCGAGGGCGACGACTTCGAGAGCTTCGCCCTCGTCTCCCGGGACGGGAAGCTCGCCGCGCTGTGGGCGGACCGCGGCGCCGGTACGGACCGGCCCGCCACCCTGTACGCGGCGCCGCTCTCCTTCGCGTCCTGGGGGCAGGTGCTGTTCGGAGCCGTCAGCCAGCGGATCCACCGGTCGACGTACCCGACCGACGCCGGGACGCGCCACATCTCCGACATCACGGTGACCGACTCCGGCCGGATCCTCGTCGGTTCGGCCTCGGACGCCGGTGACGACGGCCCGTTCGACTCGGCCGTGAGCGACGCGGGCCGGGTGACGCTCTCGGCGGCCGGCCGGGTACGCATCTCGCTCGACGCGGCACCGAAGGTCCTCGGCACCTTCCCCGGCTACAAGATCGAGGCCGTGGAGTGCCTGCCCGGCACGGGCGACGCCCTGCTCGGCACGGACGACGAGAACACCGGCGGGTTCGTACGGACGGCCCCGTACTGCGGCGCCTGACCACCACCGCTGCGGAGTCCGACCGCCACCCGGACACAGCACCGCGCCCCGCCGAGCATGAGCTCGACGGGGCGCGGTTTCGTACGCAGCGGTTTCGTATGCGGGGGAAGGCTCAGGCCTCCTCGGCCACCGGCCCCCGCTGCTTCTGCCGCACGAAGCCGACGACGGCGAGCAGCAGCGTCAGGCCGCCCGTCCAGTACAGCTGCACCCTGGTGCCCTCCTCGCGGGCCATCAGGACGAAGATCGCCGCCATGCCAGCCAGCGCCACCCAGGTCAGCACCGGGAAGGCCCACATCCGCACGACCAGCTTCTCGGGCGCCTCGCGCTCGGTGCGGCGGCGCAGCACCAGCTGGGAGGCGGCGATGAAGAACCAGACGACCAGGATGATCGCGCCGATCGTGTTGAGCAGCCAGACGAAGATGTCGTCCGGACGCCAGTAGCTGAGCAGCACACAGGCGAAGCCGAAGACGGAGGAGACGAGCACCGCCGGGCGGGGGACCCCGCCGAAGGTGCGGCCGAGCGCCTTCGGGCCCTGGCCGCGCGAGACGAGCGAACCGGCCATCCGGGAGGCGCCGTAGATGTTGGCGTTCATCGCCGACAGCAGGGCGACGAGCACGACGACGTTCATGATCTGGCCGGCCGCCGGGATGCCCAGGTGGTCGAGGGTCGCGACGTACGGGCCCTTCTCGACGACCGCCGTGTCGTCCCACGGGACGAGGGTGACGATGACCGCCATCGAGCCGATGTAGAAGAGCGCGATCCGCCACATCGCCGTCCGCACGGCCTTGGCGACGCCCTGCACCGGGTGCTCCGACTCGGCCGCCGCGATGGTGACCGTCTCCAGACCGCCGTACGCGAAGACGGAGGCGAGCAGACCCACGATCAGGCCCTCGGAGCCGTGCGGGAAGAAGCCGCCGTCGCCGGTGAGGTTCGTGGTGCCGGGGGCGTCCGTGCCGGGCAGGACGCCGACGATCGCGAGGACGCCGATGCCGAGGAAGAGGACGATCGCGCCGACCTTGAGCGCGGCGAACCAGAACTCGAACTCGCCGAAGTTCTTCACGGCCGCGAGGTTGGTGAGGCAGAAGACCAGCATGAACAGCGCGACCCAGGCCCACTCGGGGCTGTCCGGGAACCAGCCGGTCATGATCTTCGCGGCGCCGATGCCCTCCAGGCCGACGGCGACGCAGAGCAGGAACCAGAAGGCCCAGCCGGCGGTGAAGCCAGCCCAGGGGCCGAGGGCCCGCTCGGCGTGGACGGAGAACGAGCCGGAGGCCGGGTTCGCCGCGGACATCTCGCCGAGCATGCGCATCACCAGCATCACGAGGATGCCGGAGATCGCATAGGCGATCACGATCGAGGGCCCGGCGGCGGCGATACCGGCGCCGGAGCCGACGAAGAGCCCGGCGCCGATGACGCCGCCGAGGGCGATCATCGAGAGATGGCGCTGCTTGAGGCCGTGGGTGAGGCCTTCGGCGGTTGCGGTCGCGCCGTCCTTGCGGTCGGCCGGCGCGGGCGCGGTGGTCCGAGACATGGGCGAGCCCTGTTCACTAGCTGAGACGGGGAGGGAGCCCACAGTCTGTGGGGCACCACCGCTCACAGGGAACGGATGTCCGCTATACGGGCACGACCTTCACACAAGGTGAAGATCTAACCTCGCTTCGTACGCAGCTCCCGCGCCCAGGCCACCAGGAGCACCGCCCCGGTCGCCGCGCCCGACCACAGCACCTGCGGCCGGGCCGCGTCGTCGTACAGCATCAGGACCAGGACCGCGCCCATCGCGGCCAGCGCCACCCAGGTCAGCCACGGGAAGCCCCACATCCTCAGCGTCAGCGTCTCCGGGGCCTCCCGCTCGATCCGGCGCCGCAGCCGCAGCTGCGAGACCGCGATCAGCGCCCAGACGAAGAGCAGCACCGCGCCGACGGCGTTGAGCATGTAGAGGAAGACTGAATCCGGCCACTTCAGATTGAGGAGTACGGAGACGAAGCCGAAGGCCACCGAGGCGAGCACCGCCCGGCGCGGCACCCCTCCGCGGGAGATCCGGAGCAGCCCCTTCGGTGCCTCCCCGCGCTCCGCGAGCGAGAACACCATCCGGGAGGAGCCGTACAGGTTCGCGTTGAGCGCCGAGAGCAGCGCCACGAACACCACCACGTTCATGATCTGGCCCGCGCCCGGCACCCCGATGGAGTCCAGGACGGCGACGTACGGCGACTCGCCCGGCTTCATCGAGGTCCAGGGCAGCAGCGTCACGATGACCAGCATCGAGCCCACGTAGAAGAGGAGGATCCGCCAGACCGCGCTGCGCACCGCCCGCGCCACGTTCCGCGCCGGGTCGTCGGACTCGGCCGCCGCGATCGTGACGACCTCCAGACCACCGAAGGCGAAGACGACCGCGAGGACGCCGGAGATCACCCCGGACCAGCCGTTGGGCAGGAAACCGCCCTGCCCGGTCAGATTCGCCATCCCCACCGGATCGGTGTCCGGCAGCCAGCCGACGATCGCCAGCGTGCCGAGCACCAGGAAGAGCACGATCGCGCCGACCTTCAGCGCCGCGAACCAGAACTCGAACTCGCCGAAGTTCTTCACCGCGGCGAGGTTGGCCAGGGTGAACACGATCATGAAGATCAGCACCCAGCCCCACTGCGGGACGTCCGGCACCCAGCCGTGCGCGATCCGCGCCGCGCCCGTCGCCTCCACGGCGAGGACGACGACGAGCAGGAACCAGTACAGCCAGCCCACCGAGAAACCGGCCCAGCGCCCGAGCGCGCGCTCGGCGTGCACCGAGAAGGCCCCCGAGGCGGGCATCGCCGCCGACATCTCGCCCAGCATCCGCATGACCAGCATCGCGAGCGCACCGGCGATCAGATACGAGACCACGATGCCGGGCCCGGCGACGGCGATGCCCGCGCCGGAGCCGACGAAGAGCCCGGCGCCGATCACGCCGCCGAGCCCCAGCATCGTCAGATGACGCTGCTTCAGACCGTGGGAGAGGGGCTCCGGTTCGGAGGCGAGGGAGTCGTGCATGTGGGGGCTCGTGCTCTCTGACGGTTTATGGAGACCCCACAGTCTCTCCAGTGAACGACCCCTGGCGCAAAAGGGACCTCCGCGCACGAGTTCCCAGTGACAAGCGTCACGTGGCGAGATGTGGGATCGGCGGGGTTTGTTCGATCTCCACGAAGCACGCGACCGTCGCTTTGTCGGCGGCTGACGGTGATCGAGCGTTCACTCCTGGCATACCGTCAAGGCGTCCCACCCACCCTCACCCCCGCGGAGTACCGATGAGCACCGCCGCCGCCCCCGTCCGTTCCCTCCGTGCGGGCACCGTCCTCGCCGACCTGCTGCCCACGAGCGGGAGCGTGAGCGCGAGCCGCGCCCGCGACATCGCGCTCGTCGTCGGCGGCGCCGCCCTCACCGGCCTCGCCGCGCAGCTCTCCGTCCCGGTCCCCGGCTCGCCGGTCCCGGTCTCCGGCCAGACCTTCGCCGCCCTCCTCGTCGGCACGGCGCTCGGCGCCCGCCGCGGCTTCCTCGCCCTGGCCCTGTACGCGGTGGCCGGCATGGCGGGCGTGCCGTGGTTCGCGCAGGCCTCCTCGGGCTACGCCATGCCGTCCTTCGGCTACGTCCTCGGCATGCTGCTCGCCTCGACCGTCGTCGGCGCCCTCGCCCGCCGCGGCGCGGACCGCTCGGTGCTCCGCACGGCCGGCGCGATGGTCCTGGGCTCCGCGATCATCTACGCGGTCGGCGTGCCGTACCTGGCGCTCGCCACCGGCATGACCCTCGGCCAGGCCGTCGCGGCCGGCCTCACCCCGTTCCTGATCGGCGACGCCCTCAAGGCGGCCCTCGCGATGGGCGTCCTGCCGACCGCGTGGAAGCTGCTCGACCGCAAGGGCTGAGCCCTTGTCCGCCCCCACGAGGGCGCATGCGAAGAGGGCCCGCCGTTCCCCGGGGAACGGCGGGCCCTCTCGCGTGGGTGCCCGGGTGCTAGACGCGCTCGGAGAGCTCCGAGGCGTCCGTGGAGGCCTTCGCGAACCGCTCCTTGACCAGCGCGATCACGATCACGAGCGCGGCCACGAGCAGCGACAGGACGACCTGCTCACGGGCGCTCCCGCCGTCGTAGATCATGTAGCCGAGGACGAAGACGATCATCGCGATCGTCGCCCAGGTCAGGTACGGGAAGAGCCACATCTTCACGACGAGCTTCTCCGGCGTCTCGCGCAGGATGATGCCGCGCATCCGCAGCTGGGTCACACAGATGACCAGCCAGACGAAGAGCGCCACCGCGCCGGAGGAGTTCAGCAGGAAGGCGAAGACGGTGTCCGGCCACTTGTAGTTGAAGAAGACCGCGACGAAGCCGAAGACGACCGAGCCGAGGATCGCGGCCACCGGCACGCCCCGCTTGTTGACCTTGGCGAAGGCCTTGGGCGCGTCGCCGCGCCGGCCGAGCGAGAAGGCCATGCGGGAAGCGGTGTAGAGGCCCGAGTTCAGGCAGGAGAGCACGGCCGTGAGGACGATCACGTTCATGATCTGACCGGCGTGCGCGATGCCGATGGAGTCGAGGGCGGCGACGTACGAGCCCTTCTCGACGATCGACTTGTCGTTCCACGGCAGCAGGGTCAGGACGATGAAGATCGAGCCCAGGTAGAAGACGCCGATCCGCCAGATCACGCTGTTGGTGGCCTTGGTGACCGCGCGCTGCGGGTCCTCGGACTCACCGGCGGCCAGCGTGACGATCTCGCTGCCCATGAAGGAGAAGACGACCATCAGGACACCGGTGAGGACCGCGCCCGCGCCCATCGGGAAGAAGCCCCCGGTGTCGGTGAGGTGCGCGAATCCGGCGCCCGGGTTGTCCGAGCCGGGGAGCACGCCGAAGACGGCGAGCATGCCGATGACGACGAAGGCGCCGATGGCGACGACCTTGATGCCGGCGAACCAGAACTCGAACTCGCCGTAGGAGGCGACCGAGCCGAGGTTGGTGACCGTGAGGACCACCATCACGATGAGGGCCCAGGCCCACTGCGGCACTGCCGGGACCCAGCTCTCCAGGATCACCGCGCCCGCGGTCGCCTCGACGGCGAGCACGACGACCCAGAAGAACCAGTAGAGCCAGCCGATGCTGAAGCCGGCCCAGCGGCCGAGGGCGCGGTCGGCGTAGGCGGAGAAGGAGCCGGAGGACGGCCGGGCGGCGGCCATCTCGCCGAGCATCCGCATCACGAAGACGACCATGGTGCCGACGAGGAAGTACGACAGCAGGATCGCGGGGCCGGCCGCGGCGATGCCGGAGCCGGAGCCGACGAAGAGACCGGCACCGATGACGCCACCGATGGCGATCATCGAGAGGTGGCGGTTCTTGAGACCGGCCTTGAGGCCGTCGGAGGAGTGCGGTGTCCCGGGGGTACCGGTCTCCTCGCCGTCCTTGGTCAGGGTCGGTTGCGTGTTCATGAACGCTTCCTTGCGTGTGGGGGGCGCTCGGATCGCGAGCCCGAGCATTGAACACCGGGAACGGGTGTGATCGGAAGACCTCATTCCGGATCGTTGTGTGGACCACTTCGCGAGAGTCGAAGGTCCGTACCAGACCGGGTGAAGGTCCCGACCCCGCTGCCTGCTGCCCGGCCCCTGACATGCCACACTCGGTTTCATGCGCGTCTACATCGGCTCCGATCACGCCGGCTACGAACTCAAGAACCACCTCGTCGAGTGGCTCACGGCACACGGCCACGAGCCCGTCGACTGCGGTCCCCACATCTACGACGCCCTGGACGACTACCCGCCGTTCTGCCTGCGTGCCGCCGAGAAGACGGCCGCGGACCCGGACAGCCTGGGCGTCGTCATCGGCGGTTCGGGCAACGGCGAGCAGATCGCCGCGAACAAGGTGAAGGGGGTGCGCGCCGCCCTCGCCTGGAGCGAGCAGACCGCCGCCCTCGGCCGCGAGCACAACAACGCCAACGTGATCTCCGTCGGTGGCCGGATGCACACCCAGGAAGAGGCGACCAAGTTCGTCGAGATCTTCCTCAGCACCCCGTACTCCGGTGACGAGCGTCACACCCGCCGGATCGACATGCTCACCGCGTACGAGAACACCGGCGAGCTCCCCCCGATCCCGGCGCACCACCCGCAGGAGCCGACCGCCTGATGCCCGAGGGGCACACGATCCACCGACTGGCCGCCGACCACCGGGAACGGTTCGGCGGCCGGTCCGTGCGGGTGACCAGCCCGCAGGGCAAGTTCACGGACTCGGCGGCGCTGCTCGACGGCTCCGTGCTCGACACCACCGAAGCCCACGGAAAGCACCTCTTCCTGGGCTTCGCCGGCATGGGCTGGGTCCACATCCACCTCGGCCTCTTCGGCAAGGTGAACTTCGGGGACGCGCCCGCCCCGCCGCCCACCGACACGGTCCGGCTGCGCCTCGCGAACCCCGAGGGGTACGTCGACCTCCGCGGCCCCACCACCTGCGCGCTCATCACGGACGCCGAGAAGCGGGCGATACACGACCGCCTCGGCCCTGACCCGCTCCGCGACGGCGACGACCCCGACCGGGCCTGGCGCCGCGTCTCCACGTCCCGCACCACGATCGCCGCGCTGCTCATGGACCAGAAGGTCATCGCCGGCGTCGGCAACGTCTACCGCGCCGAGGTCCTCTTCCGGCACGGCATCGACCCCTACCGCGCGGGCAGGGACCTGACGCGCCGGGAGTGGGACGCGATCTGGACGGACCTGATGGAGCTCATGCGCGAGGGCGTCCGCCTGAACCGCATCGACACCGTCCGCCCCGAACACACCCCCGAGGCGATGGGCCGCCCGCCCCGCGTGGACGACCACGGCGGCGAGGTCTACGTCTACCGCCGCGCCCACATGCCGTGCCACCTCTGCACCACGGAGATCCGCACCGCGGACCTGGCAGCCCGAAACCTCTTCTGGTGCCCGGGCTGCCAGCAGCGCTAGAGGGCGCGCCCCACTAGAACCCGTGCGGCAGCCACGGCGCGACGGGCGACCCGAACGCCACCGACGCCTCCACGAGCGCGCCCTCGCGCAGCTCCCGTACGCGCCCGGCCGCGGCCAGCGAAACCAGCGAGGTCCCGCCCAGATAGGCGGATCCCAACTCCCGTACGGACAGCGCCAGATCCGCCGGATCCGACGTCCGCACACACGTCGCGCCCTTCTGGTCCCCGACCAACCGCCACCGCCCCTCGTTCCAGGGACAGAACGCGTCCTCGACCTCGAACACCACATCCACCGGCGCCTGATACGTCCGCGCCTCCAGCGCCCCGCCGACCTCCACCAGCCGCACGAACAGCGACTCCCTCAGCGTCGGCTGGCACCGCCGTACGTCCGTCACGAGGCCCAGCCACGCGTCGTCCACGGGCCGACTGTGGATCCGTACCTTCGTGGTCAGGTCCACCGCGCACACGAACCGCCACAGCGCCGCGTTCGCCGCCGCGTCGAGCCCCATCAGTTCGTGCACCACCACCGTCCCGTCGGGCCCGGCGAGCGACCAGTCCGGCTTGACCGCGTAGCGCACGAAGCCCACGACCTCCCCGTCCCGCTCGGCCAGCACGCACTGCCGTGCCGACGCGCCCTCCCGGCTCCCCGCCGGGTCGAGCAGCGGCAGCCGCTCCCACCCCGGTCGCCGGACCAGCATTCCCGGCCGGGCCGGTACGAGACGCGCGTACACCGCCTCGCACGCCCCCAGGGACTCCGCCGGGTCGGCGGCCCGCAGCCTCACCGACTCCGTGCCGTCCGGGACCATCAGCCGCACCCGGTCCGTGGGGATCGTCGCGTGCGCCGTGTACGAGGCCGCGCCGTACCCGAACCGCCCGTAGATCTCCGGCTCCGAGGCCGTCAGGACGGCCAGCGGCTCGCCCCACGCCCGTACGTCGTCCAGCTGCCGCCGCATCATCGAGGTCAGGATCCCGCGGCGGCGATGCGTCCCCGCCACACCCACCATCGTCACCCCGGCCACCGGCACCGACGCCCCGCCCGGCACGGTGAGACCGAACGAGAACGCCCCCGCCGTGCCCACCGGAAGGTCCCCGTCCCAGGCACCGAGGAACCGCTCGTGCTCGGTCAGGTCCTGCCAGAGCCGTCGCTCTTCCGGCTCCTCCGGCACACCCCCGAACGCAAGCTCCAACACCCCGTACCAGCGGTCCCACTCGGTCGGGTCGAGAACCCGCAGTTCCGTAGTCATATGCCATCGATATCAGCGACGCCCGCCCGGGGCGACCCGATTTCGCGCACATTGTCACAGGGGTACCCCTGCGCGATGTCGGACGGGATGGATAGGGTCCAGGCCAATGGGACACCGCGCCGGAGTGAAGACGTACGCGGTCCGGATGCGCCGACGCGCCCGCCGGGCCCGCATCGCGCTGCGCAGATCCGGTGTCGACTACTTCCGCGGGGACGGCTCCGACTGGCTCGCCTTCGCCGGACTCCTGCTGATGATTCCGGCCATCGCCCTCGGAACGCTCCTCGACCCGGTCTGGTGCGCACCCGCCGCCCTCGTGCTGCCGATCGTGGCCGGCGGGCTGCTGCTGCGCCCCGCCAGCCTGCTCGGTCTGTACGCGGCCGCCGCCGGCGCCCTCATCGTCGAGTCCATCGTCCTCGGCCCGTACACCCAGGGCCCCGCGCGCGTGACCCCCGGCACCGTCCTGGTCGTCGCCGCCTGCGGACTCTTCGGACTGCTCATCGCCCAGTTCCGGGCCCGCGTCGGCGTGCCCTGGCGGCGCGGCGGCACCATGCTCTTCGACCTGCGCGAGCGCATCCGCGTCCAGAGCGCCCTGCCGCGGCTCCCGCAGGGCTGGCACCGCGAGATGGCCCTGCGACCGGCCGGCGGCCAGTCGTTCTCCGGCGACTTCGTCGTCGCCGCCCGCACCCACGGCGGCCGGACCCTGGAGGTCGTCCTCACCGACGTCTCCGGCAAGGGCATGGACGCGGCCTCCCGCTCCCTGCTGCTCTCCGGCGCCTTCGGTGGACTCCTCGGCTCGCTCCCGCCGCACGGCTTCCTGCCCGCGGCCAACGGCTATCTGCTCCGCCAGAACTGGGACGAGGGCTTCGCCACCTCCATCCACCTCGTCCTGGACCTGGAGTCCGGCGACTACGAACTCTTCTCCGCAGGCCACCTGCCCGCCCTCCAGCTCCACGCGGGCAGCGGACGCTGGGAGGAGAAGGCCGCCGACGGGCCGCTGCTCGGTGTCTACGACGGCGCCGAGTTCCACCCGGACAAGGGCTCCCTGCGCCCCGGCGACGTCCTCATGCTCTTCACCGACGGCCTGGTCGAGGCCGCCGACCGGGACATCGCCGAGGGCATCGACCGCCTCACCGGCGAGGCCGACCGCTGCGTCGTGGAAGGCTTCGACGGCGTCGCCTGGGACCTGATCGAGGCCGTCGCCAAGGACGTCAACGACGACCGGGCCCTGCTGCTCATCTCCCGCCGCGCCTGAGACGATTCGTCACGGGGCGGCCGGGGCAGGGGAGTTGATGGCACCATGGAGACAGCGGGGGGCGTGTGGTGCGACGTGTGCTCCCCGGCGAGCTGGGCGGGACCGACCGAGGGTGTGATCAGTTGTGGCCATTTCACTGTCTGTGGTGTTGCTGTTGGCAATCATCCTGGTGGTGCTGATCCGCGGGGGGAACCTCAAGGGCGGCCCGGCGGTGGTCGCGGTCCTCTTCGGCTTCTTCCTCGCCTCCACCGGCATGGCCGACGACATCCAGCGCTTCCTGGACTCGATAACGCAGACGGTCGCCTCCATAAAGTTCTGACCGTCTAGCCGCCCCTGGCGGCCTTGGCGCTCTTCTTGGGGGCGGGCTTCGCCGACCCGACGGGCTTCGGGGCGGACCGCTTCGGGGCGGACCGCTTCGCCGCGCGGTCGCTGCCCGCGACGGCGCGGCTCGGCGCCGTCCGGCGAGGGCGGTCCGTCGACCACTTCAGCTCGATCTCCAGCTCGATCTCCCCGTCGCCGACCTCCAACTCCACCTCGCTGCGAAGCTCGTCGGGGATGCGCAGGCTGAGCGTTCCGTCCCCCAGACGCAGTTCCGCCTCCCCGCCGGCCCTCAGGGCGTCGGCGAGCGCGGTCAGCTGATCGGCAGCTTCGAGACGGGACAGCGAGCGCTTCCGCTCGAACTTCAGATCCTTCATCGCGGCCTCCGGTGCGGCGGGAGAGGGGCTGAGCCCAGTCTGCGCGAGCCTGCCGGACCCGGCATCTCGCGAGCCTCCGGAAACGCCTCGGGGCCGGTCCGGAGAAGACTTCTCCGGACCGGCCCCGAGCTCGTGGAGCGGGTGACGGGAATCGAACCCGCGTAGCTAGTTTGGAAGACTAGTGCTCTACCATTGAGCTACACCCGCACAGCATCGCGCCGCAGGTCACGAGGACCGCGGCACGAAGAGCATGGTAGCGGTTCGGGGGCCCTTCGTGCACACCCGGAAAACGGGGGGCGCCGCACAGTCCCCATCCATGTACCCTACGTGTCGCACCGACGGGGTGTGGCGCAGCTTGGTAGCGCGTCCGCTTTGGGAGCGGAAGGCCGTGGGTTCAAATCCCGCCACCCCGACCATGACGATCACGCGCACAGCCCGCGCGCTCTTGATCACGTTGTGGGCGTCATCCCGCTTGCGGTTACTATGCAAGCTGCGTGCCCGTGTGTCTTTCTGACCGGGCCGAGCCACCGGAACCGCCACACGCGGCGACGGTGGATTCCAGGAATCAGCCACAAGGAGACCGAACCGTGAAGAGCGCCGTGGAGACCCTGAACCCGACCCGGGTTCGGCTCACTGTCGAGGTGCCCTTCGAGGAGCTCAAGGACAGCCTCGACGCGGCGTACAAGAAGATCAACCAGCAGGTCACGGTCAAGGGCTTCCGTAAGGGCAAGATCCCGGCTCGCGTGATCGACCAGCGGTTCGGCCGCGGCGCCGTGCTGGAAGAGGCCGTCAACGACGCGCTCCCGAAGTTCTACACCGAGGCCGTCAACGAGGCCGAGGTCAACCCGCTCGGCCAGCCCGAGGTCGACATCACCGAGCTGAAGGACGGCGAGCTGCTGGCCTTCACCGCCGAGGTCGACATCCGCCCGACGCTCGAGATCCCGGACTACTCCGGCATCGAGGTCACCGTCGACGCGGTCGAGGTCACCGACGAGGACATCGAGAAGTCCGTGGAGCAGCTCCGTGAGCGCTTCGCCTCGACCTCCGCTGTCGAGCGCGCCGCCCAGGACGGCGACGTCGTCACCATCGACCTCGAGGCCAAGGTCGACGGCGAGGTCCTGCCCGACGGTGTCGCGAGCGACGTCTCGTACACCATCGGCTCGGGCGAGCTGCTCGACGGCATCGACGAGGCCGTCAAGGGCCTGGAGGCCGGCGGCGAGGCCACCTTCACCTCGCAGCTGAAGGGCGGCTCCGCCGAGGGCAAGGACGCGGAGGTCACCGTCAAGGTCACCACCGTCTCCGCCCGTGAGCTCCCCGAGCTCGACGACGAATTCGCGCAGATGGCGTCGGAGTTCGACACCCTCGACGAGCTCAAGGCCGACAGCCGCAAGCGCCTCGAGAACATGAAGCAGTTCGACCAGGCCACCCAGGCCCAGGAGCGCGTCCTCGACGAGCTCCTCAAGCTGGTCGAGGTCCCGATGCCCGAGAAGCTTCTCGAGGACGAGATCAACACCCGCAAGCACAACCTGGAGCACCACCAGCTCGGCCAGATGGGCCTCGACCTCGCGAAGTACCTGGAGATCCAGGGCAAGACCGAGGAAGAGTTCCTGGCCGAGACCAAGGAGCAGGCCGAGAAGGGCATCAAGACGCAGTTCATCCTCGATGAGCTCGTCAACAAGGAGAAGCTCGACGTCTCCCGCGAGGAGCTCACCGAGCACCTGTTCCGCCGTGCCGCCTCCTCCGGCATGAGCCCCGACCAGTTCGCCCAGGCCGTGGCCGAGGGCGGCCAGGTTCCGATGCTCGTCGGCGAGGTCGCCCGCGGCAAGGCCCTCGCGGTCGTCGTCGAGGCCGCCAAGGTCGTCGACAGCAACGGTGAGGTCGTCGACCTCTCCGACGACGAGGACGAGGTCGAGACCGCCGCCGAGGCCGTCGAGGCCGTCACCGGCGAGGCCGAGGTCTCCGAGGACAAGTAAGGGGCCCTCCGCCCCGCGCGGACCCCGTTCCACGGGCCCGTACGCACTCCAGTGCGTACGGGCCCGTGGACGTACGAGGACCCGGCCACGCGCCCCCAACTACCTTGCGCTCCCAGCGAACAGTTCGGGAACCGGGATGGCGTTGTCCTACCTGCGCGTTAGGGTCCATGAAGAGAGGGCAGTGCCCTCGGTACGAGACGCTGAGACGGCCCTGGCCGTCGGAGACGAGCAGGTGGATACGTGACGAATCTGAAGCCTTACGCCGCGGGTGAGCCGTCCATCGGTGGCGGCCTCGGCGACCATGTCTACAACCGGCTGCTCGGCGAGCGGATCATCTTCCTCGGCCAGCAGGTCGACGACGAGATCGCCAACAAGATCACCGCCCAGATGCTCCTCCTGGCCGCCGAGCCGGACAAGGACATCTACCTGTACATCAACAGCCCCGGCGGCTCGGTGACGGCCGGCATGGCGGTCTACGACACCATGCAGTTCATCCCGAACGACGTCGTCACCATCGGTATGGGCATGGCGGCCTCCATGGGCCAGTTCCTGCTCACCGCCGGTGCCGCCGGCAAGCGCTTCGCGCTGCCGAACACCGACATCCTGATGCACCAGGGCTCCGCCGGCATCGGCGGCACCGCCTCCGACATCAAGATCCAGGCCGAGTACCTCCTGCGCACGAAGAAGCGCATGGCCGAGATCACCGCGCAGCACTCCGGCCAGACCGTCGAGACGATCATCCGCGACGGTGACCGTGACCGCTGGTTCACCGCGGACGAGGCCAAGGAGTACGGCCTCATCGACGACATCATCACGCACGCCGCAGGTGTTCCGGGCGGCGGCGGCACGGGCGCCTGAGCCCGTCCGCCCGCCCAAGAGCCCCAGCCCACCGAACGCCACCAGGACGGTGAACACCCAGATGCAGAACAACCTCTCCGCGAGCGGCCTCTACACCGGCGCGCCGATGGACAACCGCTACGTCGTGCCGCGCTTCGTCGAGCGCACCTCGCAGGGCATCCGCGAGTACGACCCGTACGCCAAGCTCTTCGAGGAGCGCGTGATCTTCCTCGGGGTGCAGATCGACGACGCCTCGGCCAACGACGTCATGGCGCAGCTGCTGTGCCTGGAGTCGATGGACCCGGACCGCGACATTTCCATCTACATCAACAGCCCCGGTGGCTCCTTCACCGCGCTGACGGCGATCTACGACACGATGCAGTTCGTGAAGCCGGACATCCAGACGGTCTGCATGGGCCAGGCGGCCTCCGCCGCGGCCGTGCTGCTCGCCGCCGGCACCCCCGGCAAGCGGATGGCCCTGCCGAACGCCCGCGTGCTGATCCACCAGCCGTCCGGCGGCACCGGCCGTGAGCAGCTCTCCGACCTGGAGATCGCCGCCCGCGAGATCCTGCGCATGCGCAGCCAGCTCGAGGAGATGCTGGCCAAGCACTCCTCGACGCCGATCGAGAAGATCCGCGACGACATCGAGCGTGACAAGATCCTCACGGCCGAGGACGCCCTGGCGTACGGCCTGGTGGACCAGATCGTCTCGACCCGTAAGAGCACGGCCGCCGCGGCACACTGACGCCCTACCTTCCCGTGGCACGGTACGCGTGGCCGAATCGCGACCATGTGAACCGTGCCAAGGGGGGCCCGAACGAGGGGCCCGGCAAGGTACCGTCGAATATGAGGCACCAGGAGTCGCTGAACCAAGCGCTCCCAGGCGAAGGGGAAGCACCTCGTGGCACGCATCGGTGATGGCGGCGACCTGCTCAAGTGCTCGTTCTGCGGAAAGAGCCAGAAGCAGGTGAAGAAGCTCATCGCGGGACCCGGTGTGTACATCTGCGACGAGTGCATCGACCTCTGCAACGAGATCATCGAGGAAGAACTCGCGGAGACGAGCGAGGTGCGCTGGGAGGAACTCCCCAAGCCCCGCGAGATCTACGAGTTCCTCGAGGGGTACGTCGTCGGGCAGGAGCCCGCGAAGAAGGCCCTCTCGGTCGCGGTGTACAACCACTACAAGCGCGTCCAGGCCGGCGAGAACGGCGGCGGGGCGGGCCGTGACGACGCCATCGAACTGGCGAAGTCCAACATTCTGCTGCTGGGCCCCACGGGCTCCGGCAAGACGCTCCTGGCCCAGACGCTGGCGCGGATGCTCAACGTCCCGTTCGCCATCGCCGACGCGACGGCGCTGACGGAGGCCGGCTATGTGGGCGAGGACGTCGAGAACATCCTGCTCAAGCTGATCCAGGCGGCCGACTACGACGTCAAGAAGGCCGAGACCGGAATCATCTACATCGACGAGATCGACAAGGTCGCCCGTAAGAGCGAAAACCCGTCGATCACCCGCGATGTCTCCGGCGAGGGCGTGCAGCAGGCCCTCCTGAAGATCCTGGAAGGGACGACGGCCTCGGTCCCGCCGCAGGGCGGCCGGAAGCACCCGCACCAGGAGTTCATCCAGATCGACACGACGAACGTGCTCTTCATCGTGGGCGGCGCCTTCGCCGGCCTGGAGAAGATCATCGAGTCGCGGGCGGGCGCCAAGGGCATCGGCTTCGGGGCGACCATCCGCTCCAAGCGCGAGATCGAGGCGAGCGACCAGTTCCAGGAGGTCATGCCGGAGGACCTGGTGAAGTTCGGGATGATCCCCGAGTTCATCGGCCGCCTCCCCGTCCTCACCTCCGTCCACAACCTGGACCGCGAGGCGCTCCTCCAGATCCTGGTCGAGCCGCGGAACGCGCTGGTGAAGCAGTACCAGCGCCTCTTCGAACTCGACGGCGTGGAGCTGGACTTCGACCGCCCGGCCCTGGAGGCCATCGCCGACCAGGCGATCCTCCGCGGCACCGGCGCGCGCGGCCTGCGGGCCATCATGGAGGAGGTCCTCCAGTCGGTGATGTACGAGGTCCCGTCCCGCAAGGACGTGGCCCGCGTGGTCATCACGGCGGACGTCGTCCGCAACAACGTCAACCCGACGCTGGTCCCGCGCATCGTGAAGAACGACGGCAGGCACGAGAAGTCGGCCTGAGCCGTACGGACATGGAAGGGGCGCCCCGCCGACCGGCGGGGCGCCCCTTCTCCGTGTGCGCCGCGGATCAGAGCTTGACGCGGACTTCCTTGCGGAGCTTGGCGGTGATGGCGGCGGCGTCCTCGGGGGAGCCGGCCTTGCCCGAGACCAGCGCGGACGCGTCGGTCGGGACCACGAAGCCCACCGTGCTGTGGTCGGCCCACACGCACATCGTCACGGTGAAGGCGGGCATGCTGGTGGTGGCGTCCGCCTTGCCCTTGGCCTGCTGGCACTTGAGGACCGCGCCGTCGAGCTCGGCCGGTGTGTACTCCTGGGGGCTGCCTTCCAGCTGCGGCGAGCCCGGCTTGCCCGCCTCCTTGTCGGACTCGGCCTTGGCGCTGGCGAACACGTCGTCGACGAGCTGCTCCGGGTCGTCGATCTCGCCGTAGAGACCGTTGAAGGAGAGGAACTTGCCCCCGAGGGGGTTGGTCTTGTCCTCCACCTTGTAGCCGGCACGGACCTGCTGGGCGTTCTTGACGCCCTTCTGCGAAGCCTCCTTGAGGGAGTCGTCGCCACTCGACTTGTTGCTGCCGTCCTTCTTGTACTCGGTGAGCACCGTCTCCGGGGTGATCAGCTTGTGCGGGCCGTCGTTCGCGACCGAAGCGCCGGCACCGCCACCGAAGACGAAGTACGCGCCCACGCCGATCGCCGCCACCACCGCGACCGCGCCGATGATCCAGCCCGCCTTCGACTTCTTCGGGGCCGGGGGGTGGGGGACGTAGCCGCCGGGGCCCTGGGGGGCGCCGTACGGGGGCTGCTGGCCGTAAGGGTTGGGCTGCTGGCCCTGCTGCGGGTAGCCGTAGGGGGGCTGCTGCGGCGGGACGCCCTGCGGGGCCTGCTGGGGGTAGCCGTAACCGGGCTGCGGGGCCTGCTGCTGGCCGTACGGGCCCGGCTGCTGCGGCTGCTGCCCGTACGGTCCCGGCTGCTGGCCGTAGGGCCCGGGCTGCTGCGGCTGCTGACCGTACGGTCCCGGCTGGTTGTAGCTCATCGACAGGTTCCCCTCACAGGATGTTTATGCCTACCGAACATCCTGGCGGAACCGCCGGGGCGTCAGTGCGGCGGGGGCCACACCGTTACCGAACCAAAGCGTTTCAGGACAGCACGGGGACACCCCTAAACTGGCCCCGTGACCGAGAACACTCAGCAGCAGACAGCGCCCACCACCGAACTGCCGACCCAGTACGCGCCGGCCGAGGTAGAGGGGCCGCTGTACGAGCGCTGGGTAGACCGGGGTTACTTCGAGGCGGACGCGAAGAGCGAGAAGCCCGCGTACACGATCGTCATCCCGCCGCCGAACGTCACCGGGTCGCTCCACCTGGGCCACGCCTTCGAGCACACGCTGATCGACGCCCTCACCCGCCGCAAGCGCATGCAGGGCTTCGAGACGCTGTGGCAGCCCGGCATGGACCACGCCGGCATCGCCACCCAGAACGTCGTCGAGCGCGAGCTCGCCAAGGAGGGCAAGTCCCGCCACGACCTGGGCCGCGAGGCCTTCGTCGAGCGCGTCTGGGAGTGGAAGGCCGAGTCCGGCGGTCAGATCGCCGGCCAGATGCGCCGCCTCGGCGAGGGCCTGGCCTGGAGCCGTGACCGCTTCACCATGGACGAGGGCCTGTCCCGCGCCGTCCAGACCGTCTTCAAGAAGATGTTCGACGACGGCCTGATCTACCGCGCCGAGCGCATCATCAACTGGTGCCCGCGCTGTCTGACGGCCATCTCCGACATCGAGGTCGACTACCAGGACGACGACGGCGAGCTCGTCTCCATGAAGTACGGGGAGGGCGAGGACACCATCGTCGTCGCCACCACCCGCGCCGAGACGATGCTCGGTGACACCGCCGTCGCCGTCCACCCCGATGACGAGCGCTACGCCCACCTCATCGGCAAGCAGATCAAGCTGCCGCTGACCGACCGGACCATCCCGGTCGTCGCCGACACCCACGTCGACCCGGAGTTCGGCACGGGCGCCGTCAAGGTGACCCCGGCGCACGACCCGAACGACTTCGCGATCGGCCAGCGCCACGACCTCGAGTCCATCGAGGTCCTCGACGAGCGCGGCGTCATCACCGTCCACGGCCCCTTCCAGGGCCTGGACCGCTTCGAGGCCCGCTCCGCGATCGTCGCCGCCCTGCGGGCCGACGGCCGGATCGTCGCGGAGAAGCGTCCGTACTCCCACTCCGTCGGCCACTGCTCGCGCTGCAAGACGACGCTGGAGCCGCGTCTGTCCCTGCAGTGGTGGGTCAAGGTCGAGACGCTGGCCAAGGCCGCCGGCGACGCGGTCCGCGACGGTCAGGTGAACATCCACCCGGCCGACATGTCGCAGCGCTACTTCGACTGGGTCGACAACCTCAACGACTGGTGCATCTCGCGCCAGCTGTGGTGGGGCCACCGCATCCCGGTCTGGCACGGTCCCGACGGCGAGCTGGTCTGCGTCGGCCCCGACGAGGAGCCGCCGACGGGCGAGGGCTGGACGCAGGACACCGACGTCCTCGACACCTGGTTCTCGTCCGGCCTGTGGCCGTTCTCGACGATGGGCTGGCCCGAGAAGACGCCGGACCTGGAGAAGTTCTACCCGAACTCCGTCCTGGTCACCGGCTACGACCTGATGTTCTTCTGGGTCGCCCGGATGATGATGTTCGGTCTGTACGCGATGGACGGTCAGCCGCCGTTCCGCACGATCGCGTTCCACGGCATGGTCCGCGACGAGTTCGGCAAGAAGATGTCGAAGTCGTTCGGGAACACGGTCAACCCGCTGGACTGGATGGACAAGTACGGCTCCGACGCCCTGCGCTTCACCCTGGCCAAGGGCGCCAACCCGGGCGTCGACGTCCCGATCGGCGAGGACTGGGTCCAGGCGTCCCGGAACTTCGCCAACAAGATCTGGAACGCGACCCGCTTCGCCATGATGAACGGCGCCACCGTCGAGGGCCCGCTGCCGGACGTCGCCGACATGTCGGCGACCGACCGCTGGATCCTCTCGCGGCTGAACAAGGTCGTCTCCGAGGCGGACGCCTTCTACGACGACTACCAGTTCGCGAAGCTCGCCGACGCCCTCTACCACTTCGCGTGGGACGAGGTCTTCGACTGGTACGTCGAGCTGTCCAAGACGACCTTCTTCGACGGCGGCGAGCAGGCCAAGGTCTCGGCCCGGGTCCTCGGTGAGGTCCTCGACGTCACGCTGCGCCTGCTGCACCCGATCGTGCCCTTCGTCACCGACACCCTGTGGACCACCCTCACCGGCGGTGAGTCCCTCGTCGTCGCGGACTGGCCGAAGGACAGCGGCTTCCGCGACGAGGCCGCGGAGAAGGAGATCGAGCTGGTCCAGCAGGTCGTCACCGAGGTCCGCCGGTTCCGTTCCGACCAGGGCCTCCAGCCCGGTCAGAAGGTCCCGGCCCGCCTGGACGTGACCGGCACCGCGCTGGCCCCGCACGAGGCGGCCATCCGTCAGCTGCTGCGCCTCCAGCCGGAGGGCGAGGGCTTCTCCGCCACCGCCTCCCTGCCGGTCGCCGGTGCCACCGTCGCGCTCGACCTCTCGGGCACGATCGACGTGGCCGCCGAGCGCAAGCGCCTCGCGAAGGACCTCGCGGCCGCCGAGAAGGAGAAGGCCCAGGCGAACGGGAAGCTCGGCAACGAGGCCTTCCTCGCCAAGGCCCCGGACAACGTGGTCGACAAGATCCGTACCCGCCTCGCCAAGGCGGACGAGGACATCGCCCGTATCCAGACGCAGCTGGCGAACCTGCCGGAGGCGTAGCCCGTCAGGAAGGGGCCCGGAACCGACGCTCGGTTCCGGGCCCCTTTCGCGTCCTCGGTCAGCCAAACTCGAATACGGACGAAGTGCCCGATGTCACATCAGACGGGACTTCAGGTCCACGTCGTCGGGACGAAAGACCTTGGATGATGGAGGGCATGCTCCGCCTCCCCACCGTCCCCGCGCTGCGCCGTTGCGTGGACCGGTGGGCGGTCTCGCCCCGCGCCCTCGACGTCGTCGCCGCGCTCAGCGCCTTCGGCCTCATGTGCCTGGACGTGCCGGGGCTCGCCCGCGCCGACAACTCCCTGACCGGCGTCACCGCCACCCTGGTCCTCGCGGCCGGCGCCGCCACCCTGGTGCTCCGGCGCAGGCTGCCCTGGGTGCCGTACCTGGTGGCGCTCGGGCTGATGGGCTGGCTGCACGAGCTGACCATGATCCAGTTCGCGCTGTACTCGATCGGCCGCTACCGGGGCCGGCGTGCCGCCGTCGTCGCCACCCTGCTGTACGTCGGCGTGGCCGGCAGCCTCTTCCATACGCCCGGCTGGCCCGCCCGGCACGGCGACACCCTGAGCGACTTCCTGAGCATCGTCGTCCCCATCGGGGTCCTCGCGGCCGGCGTCGGCATCGCCGCGTACCGGCAGGACCTCGTCCGCGCCCTGGAGGTCCAGCGGCGCGAGGCCGTCGCCCGGCAGGCCGTCCAGGAGGAGCGGATCTCCGTCGGCCGGGACGTCCACGACCTGGTCGGCCGCGAGCTGACCGTCCTCGCGGTGCGCGCCGAGGTCCTCGCCGTACGGGCCAGGGGCGAGGCCCACCAGAAGGACTTCGAGGAGCTCGCGGACACCGCCCGGCGCGCCCACCTCATGCTCAACGAGACGATCGTCCGCCGCGCCGACCGCGGCGCGGCCACCCCCGGCCTCGAAGGGCTCGCCGCGCTCGCCGGGGAGAGCGAGCGGATGGGCAGCCCCGTCGAGCTGACGGTCGCCGAGGAGGCGAAGGCCCTCTCGCCGCTGCGGCAGGCGGCCGTCCACCGGGTCGTGCGGGAGTGTCTGACGAACGCCGCGAAGCATGCCCCCGGGCTGCCCGTGACGGTCGCGATCACGGTGGTGGGCCCCGATCTGCGCATCGAGGTCCGCAACCCGCTGCCGAAGAGCCCGCCGGACCCGGCGCCCGTCTCCACCGGCACCGGGCTCTTCTCGATGGAGGAGCGGGTCACCAGCATGGGCGGCACGCTGAAGGCGCGCCGGGAGGGCGACGGCTACGAGGTCACGGCGCTGCTGCCGACGGGCCTGGCGCGCCAGACCCCGGCCTGAGACTCGTTCAGCGCACCGTCTCCGCCTTCCCCAGCACCCGCTGCAGCCAGCAGCGCCCCGCCGCCGGTCAGCACGATGCCGCCTTGCGGACGAAGTGCCGGATGTCCATGATCGCCAAGTTTGCCCGGCGGCTGCGGCGGACGGGGGACCGGACGTCCCGAAAGGGGTGGGTCCATGGTCCTGTCGGTGCCCCTCCGTAGACTGGGCCCCGTGAGTGAGCCGAGCGACCCGAGTGACCAGTTCGACGACATCGTCGACGCCGAAACCACGCGTGATCCCGACCTGGCGGTGATCGAGGCCGGCAGCCGCACCCTGCGCACCCAGGGCGGCCGGCCCCAGGGCGACCCCGTGCCGAGCCGCCCGGAGGACCCGGAGCTCGACAAGGCGCTGCGCGAGGTCGAGACCGAGCTGTCCACCCGCTGGGGCGAGACCAAGCTGGAGCCCTCGGTCACCCGGATCGCGGCCCTGATGGACGTCCTGGGCGAGCCGCAGCGCGCGTACCCCTCGATCCACATCACCGGCACCAACGGCAAGACGTCGACGGCCCGCATGATCGAGGCCCTGCTCGGCGCCTTCGAGCTGCGCACCGGGCGGTACACGTCGCCGCACGTGCAGACCATCACCGAGCGCATCAGCCTGGACGGCGCCCCGATCTCCGCCGAGCGGTTCATCGAGACGTACCAGGACATCAAGCCGTACGTGGAGCTGGTCGACGCCCGCGAGGAGTACCGGCTCTCCTTCTTCGAGGTCCTCACCGGGATGGCGTACGCGGCCTTCGCCGACGCCCCGGTCGACGTGGCCGTCGTCGAGGTCGGCATGGGCGGCGCCTGGGACGCGACGAACGTCATCGACGGCTCCGTCGCCGTCGTCACCCCGATCGACCTGGACCACACGGACCGGCTCGGCGGCACGACCGCCGAGATCGCCGGCGAGAAGTCCGGGATCATCAAGCAGGGCGCGACCGTGATCCTGGCCCAGCAGCCGGTGGACGCGGCGCAGGTCCTGCTGAAGAAGGCCGTCGAGGCGGACGCCACCGTGGCCCGTGAGGGCATGGAGTTCGGCATCGTCGCCCGCGAGGTCGCGGTCGGCGGCCAGCTCCTCACCCTGCGCGGTCTGGGCGGCGAGTACGACAACATCTTCCTGCCGCTGCACGGCGCCTACCAGGCGCGCAACGCGGCGGTGGCGCTGGCGGCCGTCGAGGCCTTCTTCGGGATCGGCGCGGAGCACGCGCGGACCCTGGACCTCGACACGGTCCGGCAGGCCTTCGCCCAGGTGGCCTCGCCCGGCCGCCTGGAGATCGTCCGCTCGTCCCCGACGGTGATCCTGGACGCCGCGCACAACCCGCACGGCGCGCGGGCGACGGCGGAGGGCGTCAGTGAGGCCTTCGGCTTCTCCCGGCTCGTCGGCGTGGTCTCCACGAGCGGCGACAAGGACGCCAAGGGCCTCCTGGAGGCCTTCGAGCCGATCTTCGCGGAGGTCGTCATCACGGCGAACTCCAACCCCCGCGCCACGGACGTGGACGAGCTCGCCGCCCTCGCGGTCGAGGTCTTCGGCGAGGACCGGGTCGTCGTGGAGCCGCGGCTGCCCGACGCCCTGGAGGCGGCCATCACCCTCGCGGAGGAAGAGGCCGAGTACGGCGGCGCGGGTGTCCTCGTGACCGGTTCGATCTTCACGGTCGGCGACGCCCGGCTGCTGCTGCGAAGGGGCTGAACCTGATGCGTACGCTCTGTTCCTCGACGCTCATCGGCGAGTTCTTCGTGATCGGCTTCGCCGGTCTCGTCGCGATGAAGGACGACAGTCTCGCGATGTCCACCGTCTGGTGGGTGTGCGGTGTCGCGATGGTCATCTCGGTGCTGCTCTGTGGGATGGTCACCCGCCCCGGCGGCGTTCAGCTCGGCTGGGCCCTGCAGATCGGCCTGATCCTCAGCGGCTTCGTCGTGCCGACGATGTTCTTCCTCGGGGCGGTTTTCGCCGGTCTGTGGTGGGCCTCCGTTCACTATGGGCGACGGATCGACGACATCAAGGCACGATGGGCCGAGGCCCAGGCCGCGGGGGCCTCGGCAGGGCCTGACGCTGCGTAATCGAGGGGCGTGCGGGGCCTGTAGCCTCGGAGGTCCCGCACACCGCTTTTCCGAAGGAGTTCCCCCGTGAGCCAGCGCACGCTCGTCCTGCTCAAGCCCGACGCCGTCCGCCGTGGCCTGGTCGGCGAGATCATCGGCCGTATCGAGCGCAAGGCCGGCTGGACCCTGGCGGCCCTGGAGCTGCGCGAGCTGGACCAGGAGACCCTGGAGCAGCACTACGGCGAGCACAAGGGCAAGCCCTTCTACGAGCCGCTGATGGGCTTCATGTCCTCCGGCCCCGTCGTCGCGCTCGTCGTCGAGGGCGAGCGGGTCATCGAGGGCGTACGCCAGCTGGCCGGTCCGACCGACCCGATCGCCGCCGCGCCCGGTTCGATCCGCGGCGACTTCGGCACCATCGTCCGGGAGAACCTGATCCACGCCTCCGACTCGGAGGAGTCGGCCCTGCGCGAGCTGAAGATCTTCTTCCCCGGCCTCGTCTGACCGGACCGGACATCGCTGACTCGGCGTCAGCCGAACGCAGCAGCCTGTGGGGCGACCGAAGGAATTCGGTCGCCCCCAGGCATATGAACGCCGATCCCGGGAACGGATCGCCGCGTCCTACCGTCACCTGTTTACAGAGGTGGACCACCGCGCGGTATCCGGGCGGGCGGCACTACGATGGAAAACTCCACGCCGCACCACCTTCAGCCACCCACTTCAGCCACCGTTTCGCCTACCTGAGAAGCCGTCAACGCTCGCTGGGGAAGGCCTGAAGCATCCTCATGGGAAACAAGGGGAACTCAATGTCGTTCATCGGCCGTGACATGGCTATCGACCTCGGGACTGCCAACACGCTGGTGTACGTCAGGGGGCGTGGCATCGTCCTCAACGAACCGTCCGTCGTCGCCATCAACACCAACACCGGTGGCATCCTCGCGGTGGGAGCCGAGGCGAAGAAGATGATCGGCCGGACCCCCGGCAACATCGTCGCCGTCCGGCCCCTGAAGGACGGCGTGATCGCCGACTTCGAGATCACCGAGCGGATGCTCCGCTACTTCATCCTCAAGATCCACAAGCGCCGCTACCTGGCCCGCCCCCGGGTCGTCGTCTGCGTGCCCTCCGGCATCACCGGAGTGGAGCGCCGCGCCGTCATCGAGGCCTCGACGCAGGCCGGCGCCCGCCAGGTGCACATCATCGAGGAGCCCATGGCGGCGGCGATCGGCTCGGGCCTCCCCGTCCACGAGGCCACCGGCAACATGGTCGTGGACATCGGTGGCGGCACCACCGAGGTCGCCGTCATCTCCCTCGGCGGAATCGTCACGGCACAGTCGATCCGGGTCGCCGGCGACGAGCTGGACAACGCGATCATCCAGCACATCAAGAAGGAGTACTCGCTCCTCCTCGGTGAGCGCACCGCCGAGCAGATCAAGATCACCATCGGTTCCGCGTACGACCTCGACAAGGACGAGCACACCGAGATCCGCGGCCGTGACCTGGTCTCCGGTCTGCCCAAGACCGTGGTCATCTCGGCCGCCGAGGTCCGCAAGGCCATCGAGGAGCCGGTCAACGCCATCGTCGACGCGGTGAAGACCACCCTCGACAAGTGCCCGCCGGAACTCTCCGGTGACGTCATGGACCGCGGCATCGTTCTCACAGGTGGCGGCGCCCTGCTGCGCGGCCTCGACGAGCGCCTCCGCCGCGAGACCGGTATGCCGATCCACATCGCCGAGGACCCGCTGGACTCGGTGGCGCTCGGCTCCGGCAAGTGCGTGGAGGAGTTCGAGGCCCTCCAGCAGGTCCTGGACGCCCAGCCGCGCCGCTAGAACCGCGGTACTGCCGCTGGAACCGCGGTGGTAAAGCCGCAGTAGTACAGCCGAACAACCGAACCACGAGGAAAGGCACGGCCGCCGCACGTGAGGGACACACGAGAGAGCCGGCTGCTCCTGGTGCTGCTGATCGCCATCGCGTTCGCACTGATCACGGTGGACATCCGCGGCGGCCAGGAGTCACCCGTCGACGGTGCCCGGCAGGCCGCAGCGGCGGTCTTCGGGCCGGTCGAGAACGGTGTGGCGGCCGCCGTCGATCCCATCGGCAACGCCATAGGCGCGGTCCGGGACTCCGGCGAGCGGCACACCCGGATCGCCGCTCTGGAGAAGGAGAACGCCGAGCTCAAGGCGGAGCTCGGCAGCGACGACCGCAACCGCAACCGGCTGCGGGAGCTCGACTCCATCCTGAAGACCGCCGGCGCCGGGCAGTACGGCATCAAGGGCGCGCAGGTCATCGCCATAGGAGCGGCCCAGGGCTTCTCCTGGACGGTCACCATCGACATCGGCGCGCGCGACGGCGTCCAGCGGGACATGACCGTCCTCAACGGCGCCGGACTCGTCGGCCGCGTGACCACCGTCGGTCCGTCGACCTCCACGGTCCTCCTGGCCAACGACCCCGACTTCACCGTCGGCACCCGCATGGAGAAGTCGAACGAACTCGGCTTCGCCACCGGCCAGGGCGACCAGCCGCTGCTCGTGCAGCTCCTCAACGGCAAGGCCAAGGTGAAGGCCGGCGACCGGCTCGTCACCTTCGGCTCCGCCGGCGACAGGCCCTTCGTGCCCGGCGTCCCGGTCGGCGAGGTCGTCCGCATCGACCCCGCGGGCGGCGGCCTGACCCGCAACATCTACGTCCGCCCGTACGTCGGCTTCAGCAAGCTCGACATCGTCGGCGTCGTCGTCCAGGCCCCCCGTGCCGACCCGCGCGACATGGTCCTGCCGCAGAAGCCCAAGCCCGCGCCGACCGTCACGGTCACGGTGACGCCACCGCCACCGGACGGACAGCAGGCCGCCGACGGACAGCAGCAGAACCAACAGGGTCAGAACCAACAGGGGCAGAACCAGCAGGGTCAGGGCCAGGACCAGGGGGACGCGACACCGTGAAGTTCAACCGGATCCTCCTCTCCGCCACCCTGATCGTGGTGGCCCTGGTCGTGCAGGTCTCCGTCCTCGCCCGGCTCCAGCTCCCCGGTGCCGTCCCCGACCTGGTCCTGCTCACCGTCGTCGGCCTGGCCCTGGTGTACGGACCCGTCAGCGGCTCGCTCATCGGCTTCAGCGCCGGCCTCCTCGCCGACCTGGCCCCGCCCGCCGACCACGCCGCCGGACGCTACGCCCTGGTGCTCTGCGTCATCGGCTACCTCGTCGGCCTGGCCCGCCCGGAGAACGGCCGGCTGACCTCGGCGGCCGGCCCCATGGCCGTCGTCGTCGCGGCCGCCGTCGGCTCCACCCTGCTGTACGCGGGGGTGGGCGCCCTCGTCGGCGACACCGCCGCCCGCCATGTCGGCCTGGGGTCCCTGCTGTTCACCGCGGCCGTCTACGACCTGCTCCTCGCGCCCTTCACGGTGCCGCTCATCATGGCGCTGGCCCGCCGCGCGGAGAACGACCCGCTCGCCGACGCCGGCGGGGGCAACGGCACCGACGTCGCCTCCGGCTGGCTCTCCTCCGGCACCGGCCTGAGGATCGGGAACCAGCGCGGCGGCCTGCGGGTGAAGACCGCCCGGAGCCGCGCCTCACGGGCCGGACGCATCAAGGGAGTCAAGCGACTGTGACCGAGGGGGCACCGGCAGTATGAGCAACATCCCCGAGACAGGGCGGACCCCCCGGGTCCAGATCCGGCTCGTCGTCATCCAGATCCTCGTCTTCTCGCTGCTGCTGACCCTGGGGGGCCGGCTCTGGTACCTCCAGATCCGCAACGGCAAGGAGTACACGGACGAGGCGAAGAACAACCACGTCCAGCAGGTCGTGCAGCCCGCCGTGCGCGGCTCCGTCCTCGACGCCCGCGGCGTCCCGCTCGCCGACAACGAGACCCGGCTCGTGGTCTCCGCCTCCCGCACCGAGCTGATGAAGATGAAGGACCGCGGCAAAGCGGTCCTGACCCGGCTCGCCGACGTCCTCGAGATGAAGCCCGACGACGTCATCAACAAGATCCGGCTCTGCGACTCCAAGACCCCGAAGCCCTGCTGGAACGGTTCGCCCTACCAGCCGATCCCGGTCACGGACGAGGCCACCACCCAGCAGGCGCTGACCATCCGGGAGAGCTCCGAGGACTTCCCCGGCATCACCGCCGAGCCCACCGCCGTCCGCCGCTACGCCGCGCCCGGAAAGGCCCGTACCGCGCAGGTGCTCGGCTACCTCTCGCCCGTCACCGACGGGGAGATCGAGAAGGCCAAGGACACCGACTCGCCGTTCCTCCGCTCCGACCAGGTCGGCCGCTCCGGCATCGAGCGCACGTACGACAAGGAGCTGCGCGGCAAGGCCGGCGTGACCCGCTACGAGGTCGACAACCTCGGCCGCGTCATGGGCCAGACGAAGTCCGACCCCGGCGTCGCCGGCTCCACCCTCGTCACCAGCATCGACGCCCGGGTCCAGGCCGTCGCCGAGTACGAGCTCAACGCGGCGATGAAGGTCGTCCGGGGCGAGACCGACAAGATCACCGGCCGTAAGTACGAGGCCGACTCGGGCGCCGTCGTCGTCATGGAGACCAAGACCGGCCGCGTCGTCGCGATGGCCTCCCAGCCCGACTACGACCCCAACGCCTGGGTCGGCGGCATCTCCGCCAAGGACTACGCCGCGATGACCAGCAAGGGCTCCAACTACCCGCTGCTCAACCGGGCCATCCAGGGCCAGGCCCCCGCGGGCTCCATCTTCAAGGTGGTGTCGGCCAGCGCCGCCGTGCGCGCCGGCTACGACTTCAACGACAAGTACAACTGCAGCAGCTCCTACAGCCTGGGCAGCCGCAGCTTCGCCAACTTCGAGTCCCAGGGCCACGGCCCCATCACTCTCGGGGACGCCCTCAAGTTCTCCTGCAACACCGTCTTCTACGCCCTGGGCCACAAGGAGTGGCAGCGCGACGGCGGGATCAAGCCGAACAAGGACGCCCACAACTGGTTCTACACGACCGCCCGTGACTTCGGACTCGGTTCCGAGACCGGCGTCGACCTGCCGAACGAGGTCACCGGCCGCATCCCCGACCGCACGTGGAAGCAGAACTTCTGGGCGGCGAACAAGGACGCCTGGTGCAAGCAGGGCAAGAAGGGCGGCACCTACGTCGAGCAGATCGCCTACGAGAACTGCCTCGAAGGCAACCAGCTGAAGGCCTACGACAGCATCAACTTCGCCATCGGCCAGGGCGACGTCCTCGTCACCCCCATCCAGATGGCCACCGCCTACGCCGCCATCTCCAACGGCGGCACGCTCTACAACCCCACCGTCGGCAAGGCCGTGATCAGCCCCGACGGCAAGTCGATCCGGGAGATCAAGCCCACCGCCCACGGCAAACTGCCGGTCGGCGCCCAGACCATCCGCGACCTCGACAAGGGACTGCGCTCCGTCGTCGAGCCCGGCGGCACCGCCGCCTGGCGGTTCGGCGGCTGGCCCCAGGACAAGATCCCGATGCGGGCGAAGACCGGCACCGCCCAGGTCTACGGCAAGCAGACCACCTCGTGGCTCGCGACCTACACCGACGACTTCACCATCGTCATGACGATCTCCCAGGGCGGCACCGGCTCCGGCGCCTCCGGCCCCGCCGTGCGCAACATCTACGACGCCCTCTACGGCCTCGACGACGCGGGCAACCAGGACCTCAAGCGCGCCCTGCTGCCGAAGCCGCAGAAGGCCCTGCCGAAGATCAACGCCGACGGCACCATCGACGCCCCCGCGATCAAGCCGTACGACCCGAAGTCGCAGTTGGTCGCCCCCGACGAGAACGGCGGCGGAACACCGCCGCTCGCGGGCCCGCCTCCCCACATGAGGGACTGACACGATGACGACCCGTACGAGCTTCTCCGTATCCCGCTACGCGCCCGACCGCGGGCCGGTGGCACGGCTCACCGCCCGCGACTCGGTGCTGCGCCGGCTCGACTGGCCGATCCTGCTCTCGGCGCTCGCGCTCTCCCTCGTCGGCGCCCTGCTCGTCTGGTCCGCCACCCGCGGCCGCACCGAGCTCAACAACGGCGACCCGTACTACTTCCTCTTCCGGCACGTGCTCAACACCGGCATCGGCGTCGCCCTGATGATCGGCACGATCTGGCTCGGCCACCGCACCCTGCGCGGCGCGGTGCCGATCCTCTACACGCTCTCGATCCTGCTGATCCTCGCCGTCCTCACCCCGCTCGGCGCCACCATCAACGGCGCCCACGCGTGGATCGTCGTCGGCGGCGGCTTCTCGCTCCAGCCCAGCGAGTTCGTGAAGATCACGATCATCCTGGTCATGGCGATGCTGCTCGCCGCCAAGGTCGACGCCGGCGACCAGCTCCACCCCGACCACCGCACCGTCGCCAAGGCCCTCACCCTGGCCGCGCTCCCCATGGGCATCGTCATGCTGATGCCCGACCTCGGCTCGGTCATGGTCATGGCCGTCATCGTGCTCGGCGTCCTGCTCGCCTCCGGGGCGTCCAACCGCTGGGTCCTCGGCCTGATCGGCGCCGGCGTCGGCGGCGCGGTCCTCGTCACCGCGCTCGGCATGCTCGACGAGTACCAGATCAACCGCTTCGCCGCCTTCGCCAACCCCGACCTCGACCCGGCCGGCGTCGGCTACAACACCAACCAGGCCCGCATCGCGATCGGCTCCGGCGGCCTGTACGGCGCGGGCCTCTTCAAGGGGCACCAGACCAGCGGCCAGTTCGTGCCCGAGCAGCAGACCGACTTCATCTTCACCGTCGCGGGGGAGGAGCTCGGCTTCGTCGGCGCCGGACTCATCCTCGTCCTCCTCGGCATCGTCCTCTGGCGGGCCTGCCGGATCGCCCGCGAGACCACCGAGCTCTACGGCACGGTCGTCGCCGCCGGGATCATCGCCTGGTTCGCCTTCCAGTCCTTCGAGAACATCGGCATGACCCTCGGCATCATGCCGGTCGCCGGCCTGCCACTGCCGTTCGTCTCCTACGGCGGTTCGTCGATGTTCGCGGTCTGGGTGGCGATCGGACTCCTTCAGTCGATCAGGGTTCAGCGGCCGATGACGGCGTGACCGCCGAGGCCCCCTGCCATTGCGTTCACTTCCCGTCTAGATTCGATTCATGGCGGACACGAAGCGAGAGATCGAGCGGAAGTACGAAGCCACTCCCCGGACCGGCCTCCCGGACCTGACCCGGGCGGCCGGGGTGGCCGCGGTCACCGACGAGGGCGTGACCGAACTCGACGCCGTCTACTACGACACCCCCGACCTGCGGCTCGCCGCCGACGCGCTCACCCTGCGCCGTCGCACCGGCGGCGCGGACGCCGGCTGGCACCTGAAGTTCCCCGTCGCCGCCGGAATCCGCGACGAGATCAGAGCCCCGCTCTCGGACACGCTGCCGCGGTCCCTGGCGGGGCTCCTGCGCTCCCGCGTCCGGGACGGCGAGGTCGTCCCCGTCGTCCGCCTCCGCTCCTCCCGGGACGTCCGCCACCTCCACGACGGCGACGGCACCGTCCTGGCCGAGCTCTCCGTGGACACCGTCCACGCCGAGGGCCTCACCGGCGGGGGAGAGGCCGCCTGGACCGAGATCGAGGTCGAACTCGCCGACGACACCGACCCCGCCCTCCTCGACGCCGTCGAGAAACGCCTCAGGAAGGCCGGCATCCGGCCCTCGGACGCGCCGTCGAAGCTCGCGCGTGCCCTGGCCGAGACCGGCGCCGAGCCCGCGGCGCCCCCGGTCGACGCCGGGACGCCCGGCACCGCCGGAGCCGCCGTCCTCGCCTACGTACGGGAACAGGTCGAGGCGATCGTCGCGTACGACCCCGCCGTACGGCGCGACCTGCCCGACGCCGTCCACCAGCTGCGCGTCGCCTGCCGTCGGCTGCGCAGCGCCTTCAAGACGTACAAGAAGGTCCTCGACCGGGAGGTCACCGACCCGATCGGCGAGGAGCTGAAATGGCTCGCCGGAGAGCTCGGCGTCGCCCGCGACCAGGAGGTCCTCGACGAACGGCTGCGCGCCCGCCTCGGCGAACTGCCCCGCACCCTGGTCCTCGGCCCGGTCAAGGCCCGGCTGCGCCGCCGCGACGCCGCCCACGGCAGGAACGCCCGCCGCCAGGCCCTCGCCGCCCTCGACTCCGCCCGCTACCTCGCCCTCCTCGGCCGCCTCGACGCGCTCCTCGCCGACCCGCCCCTCCGCGAGGACGCCGCGGGCGACGCCCCGCAGGTCCTCGCCCGCGCCGTCCGCAAGGACCACGACCGCCTCGCCGGACGCGTCGAGGACGCCCTCGCCCTCGAACCCGGCGACGCACGCGACCTCGCCCTCCACGAGGCCCGCAAGGCCGCCAAACGCGCCCGGTACGCCGCCGATGCCGCCCGCCCGACCCTCGGGAAGCCCGCCAAGCGGCTGGCGAAACGTGTGAAGCGCGTCCAATCCCTGCTCGGCGAACACCAGGACGCCGTCGTCGCCCGCGGAGCCCTGCGCGAGCTCGCGATCATGGCCCACGGGACCGGCGAATCGGCCTTCACCTGGGGACTTCTCTACGGACGCGAGGAAGCCGCCGCGGCGGCCGCCGAGCAGGCGCTCCCCGAGGTCTGGGCCAGGGCCTCGGCCCCGGAACTCACGGCGTCCCTGACCCACTGAGCACCGGGGTACGCTTGAGAGTCGCCCCCCTGCCAGCTCACGAAGGTTCGAGATGTCTGCTGCCGAGTCTGTCTTCCCGCAGCTCGAAGCTCTGCTCCCGCACGTGCAGAAGCCGATTCAGTACGTCGGTGGAGAGCTGAACTCCACGGTCAAGCCGTGGGAGTCCGCCGATGTCCGCTGGGCGCTGATGTACCCGGACGCGTACGAGGTCGGTCTGCCCAACCAGGGCGTCATGATCCTGTACGAGGTGCTCAACGAGCGCGAGGGCGTCCTCGCCGAGCGCACCTACAGCGTCTGGCCGGACCTCGAAGAGCTGATGCGGGAGCACAAGGTCCCGCAGTTCACGGTCGACAGCCACCGCCCCGTCGGCGCGTTCGACGTCTTCGGCCTGAGCTTCTCCACCGAGCTCGGCTACACGAACATGCTCACCGCCCTCGACCTGGCCGGCATCCCGCTGGAGTCGAAGGACCGGACCGTCGACCACCCGATCGTCCTCGCGGGCGGCCACGCGGCCTTCAACCCCGAGCCGATCGCGGACTTCATCGACGCGGCGATCATCGGCGACGGCGAGCAGGCCGTCCTCGACATGACCGAGATCATCCGCGCCTGGAAGGCCGAGGGCCGGCCGGGCGGCCGCGAGGAGGTCCTCTTCCGCCTCGCGAAGACCGGCTCGGTGTACATCCCGCGGTTCTACGACGTGGAGTACCTCCCGGACGGCCGTATCGGCCGTGTCGTCCCGAACAAGTCGGGCGTTCCCTGGCGCGTGTCCAAGCACACCGTCATGGACCTCGACGAGTGGCCGTACCCCAAGCAGCCCCTCGTGCCGCTCGCGGAGACCGTCCACGAGCGCATGTCCGTCGAGATCTTCCGCGGCTGCACCCGCGGCTGCCGTTTCTGCCAGGCCGGCATGATCACGCGCCCCGTGCGGGAGCGAAGCATCACCGGCATCGGCGAGATGGTCGAGAAGGGCCTCAAGGCGACGGGCTTCGAGGAGGTCGGCCTGCTCTCCCTCTCCTCGGCGGACCACTCCGAGATCGGTGAGATCGCCAAGGGCCTGGCGGACCGCTACACGGAGGACAAGGTCGGCCTGTCCCTCCCGTCCACCCGTGTCGACGCCTTCAACGTCGACCTGGCGAACGAGCTGACCAGGAACGGCCGCCGCTCCGGCCTCACCTTCGCCCCCGAGGGCGGCTCCGAGCGCATGCGCAAGGTCATCAACAAGATGGTCTCGGAGGAGGACCTCATCCGGACCGTCTCCACCGCGTACGGCAACGGCTGGCGCCAGGTGAAGCTGTACTTCATGTGCGGCCTGCCGACGGAGACCGACGAGGACGTCCTCCAGATCGCCGACATGGCGATGAACGTGATCGCCGAGGGCCGCAAGGTCTCCGGCCAGAACGACATCCGCTGCACCGTCTCCATCGGCGGTTTCGTCCCCAAGCCGCACACCCCCTTCCAGTGGGCCCCGCAGCTGTCGGCCGAGGAGACGGACGAGCGGCTGCGCAAGCTCCGCGACAAGATCCGCGGCGACAAGAAGTACGGCCGCTCCATCGGCTTCCGCTACCACGACGGCAAGCCCGGCATCGTCGAGGGCCTCCTCTCCCGCGGCGACCGCCGCATCGGCGCCGTCATCCGCGCGGTGTACGAGGACGGCGGCCGCTTCGACGGCTGGCGCGAGCACTTCTCGTACGACCGCTGGATGGCCTGCGCCGAGAAGACGCTGCCGGAGATGGGCGTCGACGTCGCCTGGTACACGACCCGCGAGCGCACCTACGAGGAGGTCCTGCCCTGGGACCACCTGGACTCCGGTCTCGACAAGGACTGGCTCTGGGAGGACTGGCAGGACTCGCTCGACGAGACCGAGGTCGAGGACTGCCGCTGGACCCCGTGCTTCGACTGCGGCGTCTGCCCGCAGATGGACACCCACATCCAGATCGGCCCCACCGGCAAGAAGCTGCTGCCGCTGACGGTCGTGAAGTAGTCCGCCGCCACACGAAGAGGCGCCCGGAGCGGGTTCGCTCCGGGCGCCTCTTCGTGTGTGGGGCCGCCGGACTAGTGGTCGGCGTGGGCCCCGGTGAGCTTGTCCTCGTCCGTCCGGCGCGGCGGGACCGATGCGGTGGCCTCGGCCACGCGCGGCGACGGGGCCGGGGTGCGCTCGGACACCGGTACCACGGCCGGCCGCGGGCGCTCCTCGCCGAGGAAGACCCGGCGGACGACCCGCTCGGCGGCGAAGCCGTCGTCCCAGGAGCAGAAGCGCTCCCGGAAGGCCTGCCGCAGGGCGGCGGCCGGCGCGGCGTCCCACGCGCCGCCGCGGAAGGCCTCGATCAGTTCGTCCTCGGTGGTGGTGATCACACCGGGGGTGTCACCGGGCTCGCCGGAGAGCAGGTCGAAGGTCACACCGCGGCAGGTCCGGTACATCTCCCAGTCGTCCGCGTACGTCACGATCGGCCGGTCGAGGTTGGCGTAGTCGAACATGATCGACGAGTAGTCGGTGATCAGGGCGTCCGACGCCAGGCAGAGCTCCTCCACCGACGGATGCCGCGAGACGTCGATCAGCGCGCCCCGCTCGGCGAGCGCGTTCAGCTCCGGGTCGCCGCCGTAGAAGTAGTGGGCACGGACCAGCAGGACGAAGTCCGGGCCGAGTTCGCGGGCGAAGCGGGCGAAGTCGAGGCGCGGGACGAAGGCGTCCTTCTGGTGGTCGCGCACGGTGGGGGCGTACAGGATCGCCTTCTTGCCGTGCCCGATGCCGAGTTCGCCGCGGATCCGGCGGACGTCCGCGGCGGTGGCGCGGTAGTAGACGTCGTTGCGGGGGTAGCCGGTGTTCAGGGTCTGGAAGGCGGCCGGGTAGACCCGCTCCCAGTGCTCGGTGGAGTGCAGGTTCGACGAGACGCTCCAGTCCCAGCGGTCCACGCGCTCCAGGAGCTTGTCGAAGTCCATGCTGCGGGCGACGGCCGGGTACTGCTGCTGGTCGAGGCCCATCCGCTTGAGCGGGGTGCCGTGGTGGGTCTGCAGGTGCACCTGGCCGGGGCGCTTGACCACGGAGTCCGGGAAGTTCACGTTGTTGACCAGGTACTTGGCCCGGGCGAGCGCCTTCCAGTAGCCGAAGGTCGCCGGGGCGATCCGGGTCAGACCGGCCGGCACGCTGCCCGCGTACGCCTGGTTCACGACCCACACGCCACGCATCCCGGGCGCGAGCTTCTTGGCGGCCTCGTGCACCGCGAGCGGGTTGCAGCCGGGGGTGCGGCCCCAGTACGCCGAGTAGACGGCGAGGTTCTCGTCGAGGGGGAGGCGGCGCTGCACGCCGTAGTAGGCGCGCAGGGCCTTGCGGCCGCCCCAGCGCTTGGTCCGGCCGAGGGCGCCGAAGGCCGTCTCGCGGGTGCCGTTGACCGTCTTGAGGGCCTCGAAGGCGGCGTACGAGCCGGTCCGCATCACCTTGAACTTCAGGCCGAGCATGCCGGGCGGCGGGGTGAAGCCCGTGGGCTCGTTCCGGCGGTAGGTCTTGCCGGCCTGCTTCAGATAGGCGCGCCGGTGGCTGCGGGGTATTCGGAAGCCGCGGGCGAAGGTGAAGAGGAAGTGGGCGACCATCCGCTCGAAGACGAGCCTGCGGTACGCGTCGAGGCCGGGACGGCCTTCGAGGTAGTCGAAGACCCGCTGGTACTGCTCGAAGATCACGAAGTGCTTGCGCGGGGAGCTGCTGCGCATCGAGCTGCCCTGGCGGCGCTGGCGGTACTCGACGACCACGTACTCCAGGCCCGCGACGCGCTGGGCGGCGGCCATGGTCGTGTAGACCATGAGCGCGTCCTCGTACAGGCCGTCGGTGAACGTGTAGCCCTCGCCGGTGAAGAAGTCCCGGCGGTAGACGCGGTTCCACACCACGGCGAAGATCCGCAGCAGTTCGAGCTCGTCGACCGGGCGGACCACCCGGTCGCGGATGGCGGCCAGGTACGGGCCGGTCTTGCTGGCCTCGACGCTGCCGTCCACATGGGTGCGGACGTGGTCGAACAGCAGGATCTCGGGGTCCTGCGCCGCGTCGAGACGGTCGGCCATGGCCTGCAGGGAGCCGGGGCGGATCGAGTCGTCGCCGTCGATGAAGAGCAGGTAGTCGCCGCGGGCGTGCTCGACGCCGGTGTTGCGGGCGGCGCCGATGCCGCCGTTCTCCGCGCGGTGGACGGCGCGGACCCGCGGGTCGCGGGCGGCGAACTCGTCGATGATGGCGCCGCTGCTGTCCAGGGAGCAGTCGTCGACCGCGATGACCTCGAAGTTCTCGTACCCCTGCGACGTCACCGACTCGAGGCACTCACGGATGTAGCCCTCGACCCCGTAGACAGGGATGATCACGCTGAATCTGGGGGTAGCTGCAGCCGGCATGCCTTGATGTCTCCTCAGTCGAACCGCTCAGATGAAGTATGACAGGAGCGCTTCCGCGCCCCCGAGGCCGCGGGCGGCCGCCGCGGCGGCGCTCCCGCCCACGTCACCGCCGTTTTCACCCCCTGCGGGGCCCTCTGTCCGATCGGTGATATGGCGACCGGAGGGTGATCCCGGACACAACGGCAGGAAAACGCCTGTGGTACGGATCGTCTATTCTGGAGCGCTGCGGCGGCCGGGGGGTCGCCGCAGAGTCGTATAGGCCGAGCGGAACCAGGTCTTGCCGAGGGCTGGGCGGGTTTTTCCCGGAGGACGGAGACGTCCTCGTCGGTCCGCAGGAAAACCGAAGAGCACGCCCCGTCACCCCTCAGGCGCTCGAGCTTGTCGAGCGGGTCTGAAACGGAAAGGAACGCAGAACTACATGGCACCCCGGCTCAGCGTCATCGTCCCGATCTACAACGTGGCGCAGTACCTGCCCGCCTGCCTCAACTCGTTGGCCGTGCAGACCTTCCAGGACCTGGAAGTGCTCATGATCGACGACGGCTCCACCGACGAGTCCAACGCGATAGCGGCGGAGTTCGCGGCCAAGGACGCCCGTTTCCGGCTGATACGCAAGGAGAACGCCGGCCTGGGTGCCGCCCGTAACACGGGTCTCGACAGCCTGGCCCCGGAGAGCGAGTTCCTGGCGTTCGTCGACAGCGACGACATGATCCCGCCGGACGCGTACCGGATGATGATCAGCAGCCTGGACGAGACCGGCTCCTCCTTCGCCACGGGCAACGTCGAGCACATCAACTCGACCAAGGTGTGGCAGTCCCCGATGCACCGGTTCCTTTCCCGGGGCGCGGTCAAGCGCACGCACGTCAGCAGGAAGCGTCAGCTCCTCACGGACCGGATCGCCTGCAACAAGGTGTTCCGGCGTGACTTCTGGGAGCAGCACGCGCTGCGCTTCCCCGAGGGTGTGCTGTACGAGGACACCCCGGTCATCGTGCCGGCCCAGTACCTCGCCGAGTCCGTCGACATCATCAGCCAGGCCACGTACTACTGGCGGCTGCGCGAGGGCGAGGCGAGCCCCTCGATCACCCAGCGCCGCAACGAGCCCAAGGCCGCCCGCGACCGGGCGTCCGCCGTGGAGTCCGTGAGCCGCTTCTTCGCCGCGCAGAAGGACCCCGTCGCCGACTCGCTGAAGCGTGAGTACGACCACACCGTGCTCACCGGCGACCTGCGCATCTTCCTCAACGTGCTGCCCGACGGCGACGAGGAGTACCGCGCGGAGTTCCTGCGCGTGGCCAACAAGTACCTCGACCAGGTCGACATCAAGGCCCTCGACCGGCTGCCCACCGCGCTGCGCGTCAAGTGGCTGCTCGTCCGCAAGCACGCCATGACCGAGATCCTCGAGTTCATCGAGGCGGAGCGGCTGGGCGAGCCCGTCGAGCTCGGCGGTGTCATCCGCAAGTACGCCAAGTACCCCTCGCTCGAATCCCACGCGAACCTGCTGCCCAAGAAGTTCCTCCGGGTCGACAAGGACCTCCAGCTGCGCTCCCCGCTGAAGGAGCTGTCCTGGGAGAACGGCAAGCTGCGACTGGCCGGTCACGCCTGGATCGACCGCGTCGACCAGACGGGCAAGCGCAGCGTCGTCAAGCTGCTGCAGCTGAAGAAGGACGGCACCCAGCGCCGCATGCTGCTGCCGCTGGCCAACATCTTCAATCCCGAGGCCACCACCGGCTCCGGCCACAAGGGGCGCGGTCACAGCTTCGACTGGGCCGGCTGGGAGACGGTCATCGACCCGGCCCGGTTCCGCAAGGGCGACCAGTGGCAGGAAGGCCTCTGGCACGTCGGCATGCGCGTGCTGTCCGGCGGTCTCGTGCGCTCCCGCTCCGTGCACTCGTACGGCTCCGACCGCCTGACGTACCCGCCCTACCAGTGGCTCGACGACGACTACCGGATGGTCCCGGAGATGCGGCGCGCGGCCCTCAAGCTGCGCATCGAGAAGGTCCCGGTCCTGATCACCGGCTTCGAGCAGTCCGGCGACGACATCCTCGTCGAGGGCGACCTCCGCGAGGCCGTCGCCCCGGGGACCGAGATATCCCTGCGGGTCGCCAACCAGAACAGCGGTGAGGTGCTCCTCTACCCGGCGGAGGTCCTCCCGGCCGTCGGCGGCCGTACGCCGCTGCGGGTCCGCGTTCCGCTGCGCGACATCGCCCTGCTGCCGGAGCACCTGGACACCGCCGCGGCCCGCGCCGCGGGCGGCGCCGACCCGGCGAAGCTGATGCGCCGCAACTGGAGCACGCAGATCCAGATCGAGGAGCCGGAGAAGAACCCGCGGAAGGTCCGGGTCGTCGTCCGGGACGGTCTCGCCGACCTCCAGATCCGGCTGTCCGAGGCGTTCGGCGAGGAGGCCTCGCTGAACGAGGTGGCCGTCCTCTCCGGTGCCAACGGCTACCTGAAGTTCTCCGGCCGCCCGCTGCGCGCCACGATCACCGGCATCTCCGAGGCCGACGGCGCGTTCACGATCCGCGGCACGGCCCCCGTCGAGCTGTCGGGCCACCACCTGGTCGTCAGCGCCAAGAACCGCTTCGACGAGAAGACGGTTCCGCTGACGGTCCTCCCGGACGGCGGCTTCGAGGCGACGTTCCGTCCCTCCACGATGTCGGGTGCCGACGGCAGGCTGCCGCTGAAGGCCGGCCGCTGGGTGTTCCGTCTGGACGGTGCGGAGGACGAGCCGTCGATCCCGCTCGTCGTGGACCGCCTCGCCGCGACCCAGTTCCCGCTGGAGGGCACGCACAACGGCCGCGAGTACCAGCTCGAGGTCCACTGGCAGGACCACCCGCAGCTCAACTGCATGACCGACCTCACGGCCATGGAGAAGGGCGCGAACCGTCAGTACCAGCTGCGCCAGGAGGTCTACGAGGCCGGTCGTGAGCTGCCGCTGCGCGACTCGGTGCTGTACATCAGCTACAACGGCAAGCAGTACTCGGACAGCCCGCGCGCCGTCCACGAGGAGCTGCTGCGCCGCGGTGCGGACGTCGAGCACCTGTGGCTGGTACGGGACGGCCAGGTCGAGCTCCCCGACACGGTCAAGGCCGTCAAGTTCCAGGGCAAGGACTGGTACGAGGCGCTGGCGCGCTCGCGCTACATCGTCACCAACGCCCACCTGCCGCACTGGATCAAGCGGCGCGAGGGCCAGGTGATCGTGCAGGCCTGGCACGGCACGATGCTGAAGAAGATCGGCCTGGACATCGACGCTCCGAAGTTCGACCCGAACTACCACGAGCGGCTGGTCCAGGAGGCGGCGAACTGGAACATCCTCGTCTCGTCGAACCGTTTCAGCACCCCCATCCTGAAGCGCGCCATGGGTTACAACGGCCTGATCGCCGAGACGGGTTACCCGCGCAACGACTACCTCTACGCCGAGGACCGCGACGAGCGGGCCCGTGAGGTGCGGGAGAAGCTGGGGCTGCCCGAGGGCAAGAAGGTCGTGCTGTACGCGCCGACCTGGCGCGACGACCTCTCGCACAGCCGCGGTCAGTTCAAGTTCGACCTCCGGGTCGACCTGGAGGACGCCCGCCGCCGGCTCGGGGACGACCACGTCTTCCTCATCCGGCGCCACTCCAACATCGTGGACAGCATCCCCGGTGCCGGGAACGGCTTCGTCTACGACGTCTCCGAGTACCCCGACATCGCGGACCTCTACGTGGCCGCCGACATCATGATCACGGACTACTCCTCGGTCATGTTCGACTACGCGCACCTGCGTCGCCCGATGCTGTTCTTCACGTACGACCTGGAGCACTACCGGGACAAGCTGCGCGGGTTCTACTTCGACTTCGAGAACGACGCCCCGGGTCCGCTGGTCGACAACTCGAACGACCTGCTCCAGGCCATCCGGGAGATCGACGAGGTCGAGGCCGAGTACCGGGAGAAGTACGACGAGTTCCACCATCAGTTCTGCGACCTGGACGACGGCCACGCGGCCGCCCGTCTCGCCGACCTGATGTTCAAGATCGCCGAGGACGGCGCGCCGCTGTAGGCGCCCCCCGGGCGTACGGAAGAGCCCCGGTCCGCAGGTCTCCCTGCGGGCCGGGGCTCCGTCGTGCGGGCGGCTCCGTCGTGCGGGCCGGGCTTCCCGCGGGTTTCCCCGCGGGGCCGGGGGTCCGTCTACCGGTCGCCCGTCACTTCTTGTCGATGATCTTCAGCGAGAGCTGGCCGTTGCTGGCGAAGTAGGGGCGCAGCTCGTGCTTGACGCCGCCGGTGACGGCGGCGGGGACGGTCGAGGACAGCCGGTTGCGCCAGCCGCTCTTCGCCTTGGTGTCGGCGACGGCCGCGACCGGGGCGCCGGAACCGTTCACCACCGGGTACGGGTAGGTGAAGACGCTCATCGGGGTGAGCACGTCGGTGGCCAGCTTGCAGACGCGGATCCGGGCGGAGTCGCGGTCCGGCAGCAGCCAGAGGTCCCAGATGTCCTCGGTGCCGGGCTGGTGGAGGCGGGCCGCGGCGGCGTTGTCCAGGGAGGCCGTGAAGCGTCCGTCGGCGCCGGCCTTCACCGGGACGGTGAAGTTCTTGTCGGCCTCCTTGCGGTGGACGGCCTCGATCACGCTGCCCTTGCCGGGCTCGACGCCCCAGGCCGCGGCGTCGATGACGATCGAGGTGGCGCCGGCGTGCACCGCCGCGACCTCGACGTGCTGGGCGCGCACCCGGCTCTGCACCCGCAGGGTGCCGTCCGTGTGGTCGTGCGGCAGCAGCAGGGACAGGGCGGGGCCCTCGGCGCGGGGCAGCTTCAGCGACAGGATCTGGAGGGTGTCGCAGCCGGTCGACCGCAGCGGCATGTCGAAGCCGGCGGCGCGGATCGTCAGCTCCCAGTCGCCCTCGACGAGCGTGCCGAGGGCGGGCACCAGCGCCTCGCCGCCGATGAAGGGGAGGACGACCTCGTCGGCCTTCTTGCGGATGTCCTTGCACACCAGCTGGGCGTCGCTGCCGGCGGGCAGCCCCTCGACCTTCACCCGGACGTCGCCCTGCGGGGTGACCACGGCGGCGGCCGTGCGGGGGATGGCCCGGCGGGCCCGCATGGTCTCCACGAGCTGCTCGAAGCGGGTGACGGTCTCGGCCTCGTGGAAGCGGACCACGTTGGCGACGGCGGCGGCCGCCATCTTCCGGCGCAGGTCCTCGTCGGCGATCAGCTTCTCGATGTGCTCGGCGAGCGCCTTCTTGTCGCCGAGCGGCACGACGTAGCCGTCCTCGCCCTGCCTGATGATGTTGCGCGGGCCGTGCGGCGCGTCGTACGCGACCACCGGCAGGCCGGCCGCCATCGCCTCGACGGTGACGTTGCCGAAGGCCTCCAGGCGGGAGGGGAGGACGAAGACGGACGCCTTGGCGAACTCCGGGGTGACGGGGGTGGCCGGGCCCATCAGGAAGACCTGGTTGTTGCTGCCCGAATCGTTGATCTTCTTGCGCAGCTTGCCGTGCTCGGGGCCGGAGCCGTAGATCCGCAGGCTCCAGTCCGGGTGACGCGGCGCCACGGAGGAGAAGGCCTCGATGAGGTCGTCGAAGCCCTTGTGCGGCTTCAGCAGGCCGGCGGTGACGACGATCTTGTTGTCGCCGGTGGACATCTGGCCCTCGTGGGCCGGGATGCAGTTGGGCATGGGGGAGAGCAGGTGGCTCACGCCGGGGACGACCCCGGCGATGGTCCGGCACTCGTCCGGCGTCGGCGCGGTGATCGCGTCCATCTTCGGGTACGCGTCCTTGAAGAGCGCGTCCCGGATGTGCGGGCCGTACTGCGCGGGCCGCGAGTGCTCCATGGCGACCTTGAGGAAGTCGCGGTCCGCGTAGGCCAGCATGATGGTGATCTTGGGGTTGTTGCTGACCACCACGTCGGCGTCGGTCGTGGCCAGGTACTCCATCAGCCGTCGCTCGGCCAGGCGGCTGATCCACGGCTTCTTGTCCGTGGGCTCGTTCGGGTAGATGTGCGGGAACGCCTCGATCATCGGGTCGTCGCCGTCGTACGTGTGGGAGTGCTTCCGCATGTCGCTGAGCGCGAGGGTCTTCACCCGGGGGTCGAGGGGGAAGAACGCCTGGTCGCGGTTGCGGCGGAGGGAGACCAGCTCTACCTCGTGGTGGTCCGCGAGCGCCTTGGCCAGGTTGTGGATCGCGCTGACCACGCCTCCGATGTGGCAGCGATCGACCAGAAGAAAGGATATTTTCATACCAAGCCTCAGCGTGTCGGGGGTAGGCGGAACGGACGTACAGACTCAGGCTACGGGGCCACCCCCACAGGCGGTGTCCGTCAGTCCGGTTACAGCGGCGCCCACCGTAACGCCACGACGGGCCAACCCCGAATGGCCCCGGACGAAACCGCAGGTGGACGTTGCGCGTCTCCAGGCACATGCACCAGGAGAAAACCGCCCGCCCACCGGAGCCCGAGGGCTGTCTGACGGCGGCCATCAGGATTCCCGTACGGATCGTGGTGCTGGTCCTCGTCGTACCTCTGCGCCTCGGGTGGGACGCACTCGTCCTGTGCGGCGCGTTCCTGGGCAGGATGCTCCGCCCGCTGGGCCGGGCGCTCGGCTGGTTCCGCGACCAGGTGCTCGCCCCGGTGGGCCGCGCCGTCGCCCGAGTGGCCGAGGCTGTCGCCACCGCGTCCTGGTGGCTGTTCACCACGCTGTTCAAGACCGTCTTCTACTGGCCCTGGCTCGGCCTCTGGCGGTACGTGCTCGTGCCGGTCGCCGTCCACGGGATCGCGGCCCCGGCGGCCTGGCTGTACCGGACCGTCCTCGCACCACTCGGCCGCGGCCTCGCACGCGGCACGGCGTGGGTGTACGTCCGCCTGCTCGCCCCGCTCGGACGCGGCACCGGACGGGTGCTGTGGGCCGTGCTCGTATGGCCGTGGACAGCCCTGTGGCGGTACGTGACCGTGCCCGTCGCGACCTGGACGTACCGCTGGATCCTCACCCCGCTGGGCCATGCCCTCTCCTGGCTCGCCAGGGGCGCGGGACAGGGTCTCGCCCTGATCGGCAAGGGATTCGCCCTGCTCGGCCGGGGTCTCGTGCAGGTGGGACGGGGCCTCGGGTGGCTGCTGCGGGTCCTCTTCGTCGTCCCTGTCGTGTTCCTGTACCGATGGGTCCTCACCCCCGTCGGACGGGTCCTCGCGGTGATCGGCCGCGAGCTCGCCGACGCCCTCGCGGTCGCCTGGCGCGTCGCCGGGTACATCTCACGGGCGGTCGGCCGCGCCCTGAAATGGCTCGCACGGAACCTGATCGGCCGACCCGTGACCTGGTTCTACCGCAACGTCTGCACCCCCGTCGGGCACCTCGTCCGCGACGCCGTGTGGCGCCCGGCCAGGAAGGCCGCCGTCGAGACCGGCCGGGCGGTGTCCGCCGCCCTCGCCTCGGCCCGCGCGACCGTGGCCGCCGCCCGCCGCGACGCGTGGCGCGCCCTCTTCGGAGGGCCCCGGGAGCCCGAGCCCGTGCCCGGCATCCCCGGTCGGGCGCGTAACCTGGGAGGTGCTGCATCACGACAGACCGTTCCCGGCGCGGCGGCCGAGTCCGAGATCTCCCTGCACAAGGGGGGATGAGCCGGCTGCCCCCGAGAGAGCCCCCCGTACATTCGAGGGCGGCGCGCCCCCCGCGCCCGCCCCGCACCGAGGAGAAGAACCACTGGGCAAGCGACAGCCCGAAGGCCCGCCGCCCGCACCGGCGGTGCAGCGCATCCGACTGCGCTACACCAAGCGCGGCCGCCTCCGGTTCACCAGCCACCGTGACTTCCAGCGCGCCTTCGAGCGTGCGCTGCGCCGTGCCGAGGTGCCCATGGCGTACTCGGCCGGCTTCACCCCGCACCCCAAGGTGTCGTACGCCAACGCCGCCCCCACGGGCACGGGCTCCGAGGCCGAATACCTGGAGATCGCCCTCACCGAGGCGCGCGACCCGGAGACCCTGCGGGTCCTGCTCGACGAGTCCCTCCCGGCCGGCCTCGACATCACCGACGCCGTCGAGGCCCGGACCTCCGGCCTCGCCGACCGGCTCACCGCCTCCATCTGGGAGCTGCGCCTCGAAGGCGTCACCGTCGAGGACGTGGAGAAGGCCACCGAGGCGTTTCTCGCGGCCGAGACCGTGGAAGTACAGCGCAAGACCAAGAACGGCGTCCGCACCTTCGACGCACGCTCCGCGGTCACCGAGCTGACGGCAGCCGCTCCCCAGGGCGATCCCCAGGGTGATAGGCCGCTGGACAGCGCCTGTGCGATACTGCGGCTGGTTGTTCGGCACGTGACACCTGCCGTACGACCCGACGACGTCCTGTCCGGTCTCCGAGCTGTGGCCGACCTGGCGCCGCCGGTCCCCGCTGCGGTGACCAGGCTGGCGCAGGGGCTCTTCGACGAGGAGTCCGGCACGGTGACCGACCCGCTCGCGCCCGACCGCGAGGCAGTGACGGCCGCATCTACCACGGCCGCCGCGACCGCCTCTGCGACGGCGCCGGGTACAGGCATCGCGTAGGGAGCGGTCGTCGTAGCGCCGCCCTGGTACTCGGGAGCCACCTGGGTCGGGCAGCGCACTGACCAGGAGACTTTCGCCAGGCCGTCCGCACAGTGCGGACGGAACCGGCGAGCCAGACATAGAGCTCCCGTGCGGCGCCCGCGCCCCGGACGGCGGCACCGCGCCCCAGGCGCGACCGTGCCGCCGGACCGGACCAAGACGCGGCGCCCGGGAGCGTGACGGGAGAACCCCGCATGCTCGAGTCCAACGAAGACACCAACGCCCCCGGTGACAAGCTGCCGCCGCGCCGCAGGCGCCGCGCCGCTTCCCGCCCCGCCGGTCCGCCGGTGACGGGTGCGAACGCCGAGACCGCAGAGACCACGGCGGCCACGGACGGCACCGAGACCGCGGCCGTGGAGGCCGCCCCGGCCGAGACCGAGACCGAGGCCGCACCCGCGCCGCGTGCCCGCCGCCGCGCCACCCGCAAGGCCACCGCACCGGCCGCCGAGACCACGGCACCCGCCGCGGAGACCCCGGAGCCGGTCGTGGAGACCCCCGCCGCCGAGGCCGTCGCCACGGAGGCCGTCGAGGAGGCCCCCGAGGCCGCCCCGGCCCGCACGCGCCGCCGCGCCACCCGTAAGGCCACTTCGCCGGTGACCTCCTCGGTCGCCGCCGAGGCCCCCGAAGAGCCCGCCGCGGTCACGCAGGCCGAGCCCGCCGTGGAGGAGGCCCCCGAGGCCGCCCCGGCCCGCACCCGCCGCCGTGCCACCCGTAAGGCCACCGCCCCGGCCGGCGCGCCCGCCGCCGCCGAGGAGACCGTGGTCGTCGAGACCGCTCCGGCCGCCGAGGTCGCCCCGGCCGCCGAGGTCGCGGAGGAGGCCGCCGCGCCCGCCCCGCGTACCCGCCGTCGTGCCACCCGTAAGGCCACCTCGCCCGAGGTGACCACCGAGGCCGCCGCCACCGGCGAGTCGCTGCCGACCGCCGCCGTCGCGCAGATCGCCGCCGAAGAGGCCGAGGTCACCGCCGCCGAGACCGCCGCCACCCGTGGCCGCGGCCGCCGCCGCGCGGCCTCCCCGCAGTTCACATCCGAGCCCGCCCCGGCCCGCGAGTCGCGCCGTGCCGCGCGCCCGTCCGTCGCCGTCTTCCAGGCGCCGGTCTTCACCGAGCCCATGTTCCAGACCCCGGAGACGGCCGCCGCGGCCGCGGCCGCCGTCCCGGTGGAGCCGGAGGACGAGGAGACGGTCGAGGAGATCGAGCTCGTCGAGGCCGAGGCCGAGGTCGAGGCCGAGGAGACCCCCGAGCCCGTCGAGCGCCCCGAGGGCTCCCGCCGCCGCCGTCGCCGCCGTGGCGAGCCGGTCGCCGTCGAGCCCGTCCCGGCCACCGTCGCCGACGAGCCCGAGGTCGAGGCCGTCGCCGACGAGGTCGAAGAGGCCGAGGAGGCCGAGGAGACGGACGAGTACGAGGACCGCCCGTCCCGTCGCCGCCGCCGCGGCGGCCGTCGCCGTCGTCGCGGTGAGCTCACCGAGGTCGAGGAGGCCGAGGAGGGCGAGGGCCCGCACGCGGAGGACGAGACCGACGAGTCCGAGGACGGCGAGGAGGAGCACGACGAGGCCGAGGCCTTCGCCGGCGGCTCCAGCAGCTCCCGTCGCCGTCGTCGCCGCCGCCGTCGCAGCGGGGACGCCGCCGCCGACGTCGAGGGCACCGACGAGGAAGGCGTCCGTACGGTCGTCAAGGTCCGCGAGCCCCGCCCGGCCCGTGAGAAGGCCGAGCCCGGCACCGGTGCCGACGAGGTCCAGTCCATCAAGGGCTCGACCCGCCTGGAGGCCAAGAAGCAGCGCCGCCGCGAGGGCCGCGAGCAGGGCCGCCGCCGCGTCCCGATCATCACCGAGGCCGAGTTCCTGGCCCGCCGCGAGGCCGTCGAGCGCGTCATGGTCGTCCGCCAGAGCGGCGAGCGCACCCAGATCGGCGTCCTGGAAGACAACGTGCTCGTCGAGCACTACGTCAACAAGGAGCAGGCCACCTCGTACGTCGGCAACGTCTACCTGGGCAAGGTCCAGAACGTCCTGCCGTCCATGGAGGCCGCCTTCGTCGACATCGGCAAGGGCCGCAACGCCGTCCTGTACGCCGGTGAGGTCAACTTCGAGGCGCTCGGCATGGGCAACGGCCCGCGCCGCATCGAGACCGCCCTCAAGTCCGGCCAGTCGGTCCTCGTCCAGGTGACGAAGGACCCGATCGGCCACAAGGGTGCCCGTCTGACCAGCCAGGTCTCGCTGCCCGGCCGCTACCTCGTGTACGTCCCCGAGGGCTCGATGACCGGCATCAGCCGCAAGCTCCCGGACACCGAGCGCGCCCGCCTCAAGACCATCCTCAAGAAGATCGTCCCCGAGGACGCGGGCGTCATCGTGCGCACCGCCGCCGAGGGCGCGAGCGAGGACGAGCTGCGCCGCGACGTCGAGCGACTGCAGGCGCAGTGGGAGGACATCCAGAAGAAGGCGAAGAGCGGCAACGCGCCGACGCTGCTCTACGGCGAGCCGGACATGACCGTCCGCGTCGTCCGCGACATCTTCAACGAGGACTTCTCCAAGGTCATCGTCAGCGGTGACGACGCATGGGAGACCATCCACGGGTACGTCCACCACGTCGCCCCGGACCTGACCGACCGTCTGTCCAAGTGGACGAGCGAGGTCGACGTCTTCGCGACGTACCGGATCGACGAGCAGCTCATGAAGGCGCTCGACCGCAAGGTCTGGCTGCCGAGCGGCGGCTCGCTGGTGATCGACAAGACCGAGGCGATGATCGTCGTCGACGTCAACACCGGCAAGTTCACCGGCCAGGGCGGCAACCTCGAAGAGACCGTGACGAGGAACAACCTCGAAGCGGCCGAGGAGATCGTGCGCCAGCTCCGCCTGCGCGACCTCGGCGGCATCGTCGTCATCGACTTCATCGACATGGTCCTGGAGTCCAACCGCGACCTGGTGCTGCGCCGCCTCCTGGAGTGCCTGGGCCGGGACCGGACCAAGCACCAGGTGGCCGAGGTCACCTCGCTCGGCCTGGTGCAGATGACCCGCAAGCGGGTCGGCCAGGGCCTCCTGGAGTCCTTCTCCGAGACCTGCGTCCACTGCAACGGCCGCGGTGTCATCGTGCACATGGAGCAGCCGACCACCGCCGGTGGCGGGGGCGGCGGCAAGCGCTCGAAGAAGCGCGGCCGCGGCGGCGCCGAGCACGTCCACGAGCACGAGCACGCCGAGGCCACGGAGACCGGGGCCGAGACCGCCGAGGCCGAGACCGAGACCGAGGCCGAGGTCGCCGCCGAGCTGGCCACCCCGGTGGCCCTGCCCGAGCCGATCGCCGCGGACGAGGAGCTGTACGGCTCCATCGCCGAGGCGGAGGCCGCCGCCACGCGCGGTCGTGGCCGTCGCCGGGCGACCCGCCGGGTGTCGGCGCCGGCCGCCGCGCGGCAGGTCGTGGAGACCGAGGCCGTCGAGTACGAGTCGAAGCCGAAGGCCGAGCCGAAGCCGAAGCCCGTCGCGGCGCCGGAGCCGGTCGTCGAGCCGGAGCCCGTCGTGGCCCCGGTCGCCGAGGCCGTCGTCGAGCCGGTCGCCGAGCCGGTGGTCGAGGAGACCGCCGCCCCGGCCCCGCGCGGCCGTCGCCGTGCCACCCGCAGGGTGACCTCCCCGGTCGTCTCGACCACGGAGCCGGCCGCCGCGCCGACCGTCGTCGAGCCGGTCGTCGAGACCGCCCCGGAGCCGGAGCCCGTCGTGGCGCCGGCCGCCGAAGCCGTGGCGCCGGTCGCCGAGCCCGTCGTCGAGGAGGCCCCCGTGGCCGCCCCGCCGCGGGCCCGCCGCCGGGTGGTCCGTAAGGCCACCGCTCCCGCCGGTTCGCCCTCGGGCGCCGAGGAGGCGGCCGTCGTCGTGGTGACCACGGCCCCGGCCGAGGCCACCGAGACGGCTCCGCAGGCCGCCGAGGCCGAGGCCGAGCCCGCCCCCGTCAAGAAGACGGCGGCGCGCAAGACCGCGGCGAAGAAGACCACGGCCAAGAAGGCCGCCACCAAGAAGACGGCGGCGACCAAGAAGACCGCGGCGAAGAAGACCACCACCAAGAAGGCCCCGGCCAAGAAGGCAGCGGAGAAGACCGCCGCCCCGGCCCAGGACTGACCGGTGGGTACGGGCCGCCCCCTCACCGGGGCGGCCCGTACCGAACGGGCGAATTTGACCCTCCGAGGCAGCCGCCCGTAACCTAGACCGTCGGCGTGTCTATCGACGCGTCGCGCCTCTGAGCACCTCCCTCCCGCCCGTCGGGAGAGGCCGCTCGTCCGATTCCGGAACGCCGCGGGCCCTCGGGTCCGTGTGAGCGGCTGGCTTCAGAGGTTTCGATCCCGAGTGAGAGAGAGATCCGCGTGTACGCCATCGTGCGCAGCGGTGGTCGCCAGCACAAGGTTGCTGTCGGCGACATCGTTGAGGTTGACAAGATTTCCACTGCCAAGGTTGGCGACACGGTCGAGCTCTCGACCCTGCTCGTTGTCGACGGCGACGCCGTGACCAGCGACCCGTGGGTCCTGGCCGGTATCAAGGTCACGGCCGAGGTCGTGGACCACCACAAGGGCGCCAAGATCGACATCCTGCGCTACAAGAACAAGACCGGCTACCGCCGTCGCCAGGGTCACCGTCAGCAGTACACGGCGATCAAGGTCACCGGTATCCCCGCGGCTGCGAAGTAAGAGGGACTGAGACATGGCACACAAGAAGGGCGCATCGTCCACCCGGAACGGGCGCGACTCCAATGCCCAGCGGCTCGGCGTGAAGCGCTTCGGCGGTCAGGTCGTCAACGCGGGTGAGATCCTGATCCGCCAGCGTGGCACCCACTTCCACCCGGGCTCCGGCGTCGGCCGTGGCGGCGACGACACGCTGTTCGCCCTGCAGGCCGGTTCGGTGCAGTTCGGCACCCACCGTGGCCGCAAGGTCGTGAACATCGTTCCGGTCGCCTGATCGGTTCATTTGCGGAGGCGGACCTCACTTCCCGTTCGGGAAGCGGGTCCGCCTTTCGCGTGTTACTAGATAGACATTCCGCACGTAATTGATGGAGGCACACCCATGACCACCTTCGTGGACCGCGTCGAGCTGCATGTCGCCGCGGGTAACGGAGGCCACGGCTGCGCCTCCGTTCACCGGGAGAAGTTCAAGCCGCTCGGCGGACCCGACGGCGGCAACGGCGGCCGTGGCGGCGATGTGATCCTGGTCGTCGACCAGGCGATCACCACGCTGCTCGACTACCACCACTCGCCGCACCGCAAGGCGACGAACGGCCAGCCCGGCGCCGGCGACAACCGCTCCGGCAAGGACGGCCAGGACCTCGTCCTGAACGTGCCCGACGGCACCGTCGTCCTCGACAAGGAGGGCAACGTGCTCGCCGACCTCGTCGGCCAGGGCACCACCTTCGTCGCGGGCCAGGGCGGCCGCGGCGGCCTCGGCAACGCGGCGCTGTCCTCCGCGCGCCGCAAGGCCCCCGGCTTCGCGCTCCTGGGCGAGCCCGGCGAGGCCCGGGACATCGTCCTGGAGCTGAAGACCGTCGCCGACGTGGCGCTCGTCGGCTACCCGAGCGCCGGCAAGTCCTCGCTGATCTCGGTCCTGTCGGCCGCCAAGCCGAAGATCGCGGACTACCCCTTCACCACGCTCGTCCCGAACCTGGGCGTCGTCACGGCCGGCTCGACCGTCTACACGATCGCCGACGTGCCGGGTCTGATCCCGGGCGCCAGCCAGGGCCGTGGCCTGGGCCTGGAGTTCCTGCGCCACGTCGAGCGCTGCTCGGTCCTGGTGCACGTACTGGACACCGCGACCCTCGAATCGGACCGTGACCCCGTCACCGACCTCGACATCATCGAGGAGGAGCTGCGGCAGTACGGCGGCCTTGAGGACCGGCCCCGCATCGTCGTCCTCAACAAGGTCGACATCCCCGACGGCCAGGACCTCGCGGACATGATCCGACCGGACCTGGAGGCCCGCGGCTACCAGGTCTTCGAGGCCTCCGCCGTGGCCCGGCTCGGCCTCAAGGAGCTCTCCTTCGCCCTCGCCGGCATCGTCGCCGAGGCGCGCGCGTCGAAGCCGCAGGAGGAGGCGACCCGTATCGTCATCCGCCCGAAGGCCGTCGACGACGCGGGCTTCACGGTCACGTACGACGAGGCCGAGGACGTGTACCGGGTGCGCGGCGAGAAGCCGGAGCGCTGGGTCCGCCAGACCGACTTCAACAACGACGAGGCCGTGGGCTACCTGGCCGACCGCCTCAACCGCCTCGGCGTCGAGGACCAGCTGATGAAGGCGGGCGCCCGCGCGGGCGACGGCGTCGCGATCGGCTCCCTGGAGAACGCGGTCGTCTTCGACTGGGAGCCCACGATGATGGCCGGCGCCGAAATGCTCGGCCGCCGAGGCGAGGACCACCGCCTGGAAGCCCCGCGTCCTGCGGCCCAGCGCCGCCGCGACCGCGAGGCGGAGCGGGACGACGCGCAGCGCGCGTTCGACGAGTTCGACCCGTTCTAGCGGGACGGCTTCGCGCTGCCCCTCTGGTTCGTCAACCGAATGGCCTCTCTCACCCGTCCTGTTGGACGGGTCGGGCAGAGGCCATTCGGGCGTTCGGGCGCCCGTAGCATCCTCGATGTGAGCAGCATCACGTCCACTGAGGTGGCAGGAAAGCTCGGCGTCGTCGTCATCGCGCACAACGACGAGGCGCTGGTGGGTGACGCGATCCGGTCCGTGCTCGACCAGGGACCCGTCGTCGCCGAGGTCGTCGCCGTCGACGACGGATCGAGCGACGGTACGGCCCGGGTCCTCGACGAACTGGCAGCGCTGCACCCCCGGCTGCGTGTCGTCCACCGCACGGTCAACAGCGGCGGCTGCGGCACCCCCCGCAACGACGGCTTCCGGGCCGTCACCGCGCCCGTCGTGATATTCCTCGACAGCGACGACGTCCTGCCCGAGGGCGCGGCCGAGACGTTGGTGGCGGCGGCCGAGCGCCATGGCGCCCCCGTCGCGGTCGGCGCCTGCGTGCGGCGCGAGCTGCCCGAGGGCCGCGATGTGCGCTGGCAGCCCGCGCTCTACCGCGAGCCCGCCGTCCTCGAGACCGCGGACGACCTCCTGCCACTCGTGCACGACACGCTCTGCGTCAACAAGGTCTACGACCGCGCGTTCCTCGCCGAGCACGGCATCCGCTTCCCCGACGGCCGCTGCGTCTACGAGGACTTCCTCTTCACCGCCCGCGTCCTGGCCGCCGCCCCGCGCGTCGCGGTCGTCCCCGACACCGTCTACATCTGGCATGTGCGCCGCGCCACCGCCCGGCTGTCCATCTCCCTCGACCGGGACGGCATCGCCAACTGGCAGGCCCGGATCGGAGCCCACCGCACCGCCGTGGAGACCTTCGAGGCGGCCGGCCGCAAGGAACTCGCCTCCGCCTGCCGCACCAAGTTCCTCGAACACGACCTGCGCCTGTACGCCCGTGACCTGAGGTCGCACGACGTCGCGTACCGCACCGCGTGGTGGGAGCTCACCCGCGCGTACCTCGGGACCTTCGGGGAGGGCGAGATCGCCGCCGCGGCCGCGCCCGCCCGCTGGGCCGCCCGGTTCGTCCTGGCCGCCGAGGAGCCGCGGGACCTGGAGCGGCTCTCCCGGCTCACCGCCGACCCCGCCCGGCTGCTGCCGCCCCACGCCCTGAGCGGCGGGGGCGTCGCCGTCTGGTCCGAGGACCTCCCCGTGGAGCTGGACGGCCTGGACGCGCTGCCGCTCGACGGCCTCCCGCTGCTCGTCGACGGTGACCTGCGCGCCGGAGCGACGGGCGGCGCGGGCGCGGGTGTGGGCGGCGAACTGCGGTTCACCGTCCGCGACCTGTACGGACGGCTGAGCGCCGCCGTTCCCCGTACCGCGCGGGTCGACTTCCTGCCCCGGGGCGCCGACACCCCCGCCCGTACCGCCCGTACCGAGCTGACCGAGGGAGCCGGCGGCTGGTCCGGCCGTGTCCCCGCCGGACTCACCGGCCTGGCCCGCGAGGGCCGCCGCGGGGGGAACCGGGGCGTCCAGCTCTGGGACGTCCGGGCCACGGTGACCTGTGCGGACGGCGCGGTCTTCACGACGGCGCTCCGACTGCCGGCGGAACGGCAGCGTCGGTCGCTCGTGCCGAGCAGCCGGTACGGTGTACTGCTGGTGCGGCAGTACACGACGGCGAACGGATCGCTGGCGGTACGGCTCGCACCGGGTGTCCGTGACGGGCTCCGGGCGATCGGGGCAAAACTCCGCAGGATCTCCCGTAGCTCTCATTGAAAGGGGTTTGGGGCAATGACTTATCTGATCACCGGTGGCGCCGGCTACATCGGCTCCCATGTCGTCCGTGCCATGACGCAGGCCGGCGAGCGGGTCGTCGTCCTCGACGACCTGTCCACGGGATACGAGGAGCGGGTGCCGGAAGGCGTCCCCCTGGTGGTCGGCTCCACGCTCGACCGCGAGGTGCTGGACCGCACGATCGCCGAGCACGGCGTGACCGGCGTCGTCCACCTCGCCGCGAAGAAGCAGGTCGGCGAGTCGGTCGAGCTGCCGCTGCACTACTACCGCGAGAACATCATCGGCCTCACGGTCCTCCTGGAGGCCGTCGCCGCCGCCGGCGTGCGGAACTTCCTCTTCTCCTCCTCCGCCGCCGTCTACGGCATGCCGGACGTCGACCTCGTCACCGAGGAGACCCCCTGCCTGCCGCTGAGCCCGTACGGCGAGACCAAGCTGGCCGGCGAGTGGCTGGTGCGCGCCGCGGGTGCGGCGCACGGCATCTCCACGGCCTGCCTGCGCTACTTCAACGTGGCCGGCGCGGCGGCCCCCGAGCTGGCCGACACCGGCGTCTTCAACCTGGTCCCGATGGTCTTCGAGCGCCTGGACGCGGGCGAGGCCCCGCGGATCTTCGGCGACGACTACGCGACGCCCGACGGCACCTGCATCCGTGACTACATCCACGTCGAGGACCTGGCCGACGCGCACCTCGTCGCCGCGCGCAAGCTCGCGGAGTGGGCCGAGGCGGGCGAGCCGCGCGACCTGACGGTCAACATCGGCCGTGGCGAGGGCGTCTCCGTCACCGAGATGGTCGAGCTGATCAACGAGATCACCGGTCACACCACCGAGCCGCTCGTCACCCCGCGCCGCCCCGGCGACCCCGCCCGGGTCGTCGCCGCCGCCGACCGCATCGAGTCGGAGCTGGGCTGGAAGGCCCGTCACGACGTGCGCGACATGATCACCTCGGCCTGGGCCGGCTGGGTCGCGCGCCGCGGCGCGTCGGTCTGACCGCCCGGGGGACCGCAGTGTGAAGGGCCGGGGAGTCTCCACTCCCCGGCCCTTCCCCGTACCCGCCGCTCTCCCGTACCGCTCAGCGTTCCAGGAAGGCGAACAGCGCCTCCCAGCGATCGGTGATCCGGTCGGCGGAGTACCGCTTGACGTTCTCGAAGGCCGCGTCGCCCATGCGGTCCCGCAGTTCCTTGTCGGTGATCAGCGTGCTGATGCGGCCGCCGAGTTCCACGGTGTTGCCGAGCCGGGCCAGCAGACCGTCCTCGCCGTCCCGGATGATCTCGCGGACACCCGGCGCGCAGTCGAACGCGGCGCAGGGCACCCCGGCCGCCATCGCCTCCAGGAGGGTGATCGGAAAGCCCTCGGCGCGCGAGGCCTGGGCGAAGACCGAGGCCCGGGAGAGCGCCCCGAGGACGTCGTTGGTACGCCCCATCCATGCGACGGAGCCGTCGAGACCGAGGGCGGTCGTGCGCTGCCGCAGCGACTCCTCCTCGTCCCCGGCGCCGTAGATCCGCAGCGTCCAGTCGGGGTGGCGGTGCGCGATCTCGGCCCAGCTGTCGAGCAGTATGTCCACGCCCTTCTCGTGCGAGAGGCGGCCGACGGAGACGACGGCCTTCTCGGTGCGCGGCACCGGGGCCGCGGGCATGAAGGGCAGGGCGTTGGGCATGTGGCCGACGTTGTCCATGCCGGCCCGGATCCAGCGGTCCGCGTCGCCGGGGGTGAGGACGAGCAGCCGGTCGACGTCCCGGTAGTAGCGCTTCACCCGGGCGAGCCGGGAGGCGGCCGCGCTCGCGGCGTACGACTCGTGGCTCATGCCGATGACGACGAGGCCCTTGGTGTCGGCGAGGGACACCCATTCCATCGCCCACACCTGGGCCACGATCACCACGGCCCCGGGCCGGGCGGCGGCGAACAGGGCCGTCATCCGCTCGGCCCGCTCCCGCATCCCGGCGGCGCGGACCGCGTGCCGACGGCGTTCGGCGGCGTTGAGCCTGCCCCTGAGGCCGCGCAGCGAGCGGACCTGCGGCGGGTGCGCGTCGTACAGCGTGGTGGTGGGGTACGGCAAGGGCTCGGGGAAGTCGTGCCCGCGTCCCTCGGGGGCCGGCCGGATCCCGATGACGTGCACCCGGTGGCCCCGGTCGGTGAACGTCCGGGCCATCTGGTGCGTCCAGGTCGTCACCCCGCCCATCTCGTCCACGCTGTTGGCGACGATGAAGATGTCACGGCCGCCGTCCGCGGGGGACGCGGGCGCCCCATGGGTCTCGTTGGTCACTTCCCGCTCCCGGTGAAGAACGTGGTGACGATCCGGCGGGCCGCGTCGCCCCGGTCGTACTCGCTGAAGTCCGCGTTGAACCGCTGCCGGGCCGCCGCGTACTTGGTGTCGGCCTCGTCCTGCAGGTTGGCGATCACTCCGAAGAGCGCGTCCTCCGTGGCCACGACGGGACCGGGGGCGTGTTCCTTCAGGTCGAAGTAGGTGCCGCGGTTCTCCTGGGCGTACTCGTCGTAGTCGTACGCGAAGAAGATCATCGGGCGGTCGAGCAGCCCGTAGTCGAACATCACGGACGAGTAGTCGGTGATCAGCCCGTCCGCGAGGGCGAGCAGCGGGGTGACGTCGTGGAGCCGGGACACGTCGACGACCCGGCCCCGGACCGACGGCGGCAGCGACACGCTGTTCAGGTAGTGCGTCCTGATCAGCAGTGTGTACGTGTCGCCGAAGCGGTCGGCGAACTCCTCGATGTCGAAGGGGGCCTCGAAGGCGCGGACCTTGCCGCCGGGCGCCGCGCGGAACGTCGGCGCGTACAGCAGGATCTTCTTGTCCGGGTCGATGCCCAGCTCGGCCGCGAGCGGTCCGCGCTCCCGGCGGCCCGTCCTCGTCTCCGCGCGGCGCGCCTCGACGAGGCTGTCATTGCGCGGGTAGCCGACGGGCAGCAGCACCTCGTCGCGGAGCCGGAAGGCCCGCGCGAGGGTGCGCCGGTCGTGCTCGCCTCGGATCAGGAAGTGGTCGAAGCGGTCCAGGGCCTGCTGGAAGGAGGCCTGGGCGGCGAGGCCGCGCGACTTGGTGTGGGGCTCGTCGAAGCCCATCCGCTTGAGCGCCGTGCCGTGCCAGGTCTGGATGTACGTGGTCCCCGCGCGCTTGGTGAGCCGCAGCGGGAAGCCCTGGTTGTCGATCCAGAACTCGGCCTGCGCCAGCGCCCGCAGATACGGCCAGCTCCAGCGCTTCACCAGGGTGGCGTCCTCGGGGAAGCCGGTCGGTCTGGCACCCGCGTACGACCAGACGGCCCCGAAGGCGACGCCCTGGCGGCGCATCTCCTCGTAGATGGCCCGGGGGCTGTCGCTGTACTGCTTGCCGAGGTGGCTCTCGAAGACCACCAGGCCCTTGCGGATCGGCAGTCGGCTGTAGACCTCGTGGTAGACGCGCAGCTTGGTCTCGCCCGAGTTCAGGTCCTTCCTCGCCCTGAGCAGGCGGCGCAGGCCGGTCTTCGCCAGCCGGGCGGTGCGCCCGCGCATGGCGCCCTCGATCATCGCCGTGGTGTGCACGGCGGCCCTGCCCTCGGCGGTGAGGACGTAGGACAGATTGCCCTTCCGGGTGACCTGGGGCACGAAGCGGTCGGACACCAGCCTGGTCAGCCGGGGGCGGATCCGCAGGCTGTCGGCCTCGTCGACGGGGGCGCCGCCGACGGACACCCGGGTCCGCAGGTCCTGCCCGTCGACCGTGAGGATCAGCCGGACGTCCCAGACCGCGTCGATGACGCCGAGCGGACGGACCGCGCGGGCGACGTCCGCCTCGCCCTCCCACTCGATCCAGGCACCGGCGTGCCGGAGCGTGGTGACCGGGATGCGGGCGGTCCGGCCGCCGACGCTGCGGCGGGCCGAGAACTCCAGGACGGCGCCGAGCTCCGCGTCCGGGCGGATCCGGCCCAGCGGGTTGACCACGCGCCCTGCGAGGCTGACGACCCCGGCCCTGCTGGAGTACGAGGTCAGCCGGTTGCCGAGGGCGAGCGAGGTCAGCGGTTTCGAGTCGTAGTGGGAGGAGGTGACGTCCAGGATCTGGCGGCCCTGCTCGGTGTCCAGGTGCTCGGCGCACCAGTAGACCTGCCCGTCCCGCTCGGCGAGCGGGGTGGTGAGCCGGCCGGGGTTGGTGAGCGCGTCGGTGGCCGGGAGGAGGTTGGGCCAGTCCTCCTTGCTCAGCAGGTAGGCGCAGATGGCGTGCATGCGCTGCACCTCCTCGTACGCCCGGGGGTCGATCTCGGCGAGGTAGCCGTTGGCCAGCCGGGCGAACTCGCGCCGGTAGTCGTCGCCGAGCAGCGGCAGGTCGCGCAGGTGGAGGACGAGGTCGTGCTTGAGGAACTTGATGTCCTTGCGGTACTTGAGCTCGTCGTAGCCCTTGCTCTCCAGGAGGGCGTCCACCCGGCGGTGGATCTCCATGCGGTGCACGAAGTTGGCGATCTCGTGGCGCCGGTTGCTGATCGACTTGGCGGCGGCGTTCTCCTGCACGTTCCAGTAGTAGACGTGGTTCGGGATGAGCGTGATCCGGCGCGCGGCGACGTAGGCCTGGGCGGAGAAGAGCAGGTCCTCGTAGTGGATGCCGACCGGGAACTCCAGACCCTGTTCGAGGAGGAACGCGCGCCGGTAGCACTTGTTCGTCGACAGGGTGTCGAACACCAGCAGGTCGGACAGCTCGGTGATCGACTCGATCGTCCGGGTCTGCGCGTAGAGCCAGGGATACCACTCGGTGGTCTTCTTGCGGCGGCTGTCGAGGTGGACACGGACGCAGAGGCCGGAGACCAGGTCGGAGCCGGTGCTCTCGGCGGCGTCGAGCATGTTGCGGCAGGCGTTGCGCTCCAGCACGTCGTCGCTGTCGAGGAACATGACGTACGTACCGGTGGCGCGCTGGATGCCGTGGTTGCGGGGGGCACCGCAGCCGCCGCTGTTCTCCGGCAGCTGGAACGCCCGGACCCGGTCCGGGTTCTCGGCGGCGAGAGCCTGGGCGACCGTGAAGGTGTCGTCCTTGCTGCAGTCGTCGACGATGACGACCTCGACGCCGTGCAGGGTCTGCTCCAGCACCGACCGGACGGCCGCCGGCAGACGCTCTGCGTCGTTGTAGGCGATGACGATCACGGAGACGTCAGGCACGTGCACCTCGATTCACTTGTCGTTCGTCCACTCCCCCTCAAACTACCTGGTGTTCACTATCCGTTACGCAATGTCACCCCTCGCAGGGGTGTTCGGTCAGGGCCGGTTGATCCGGTCCACGCCGTAGTACCCGGCCGTACACCGGGCGGCCCAGTCCTTCTCGTACACCTTCGTGAAAAAGGGCTCGGCGAGCCCGCCGATGTACAGCGGGCGGTACGTGACCTCGCTGCGGCCGGCCGCCACCTCCGCCCGGATCCGGGCGTCCTGCCGGTCCCATGCCAGGCTGCGCGCCACCGTGTGCGTGGTCAGCGTCCGCACCGCGGGCACCAGGGCCGCCGTGCTCGCCACGGCCACGGCGCCGGTGACGACCAGGGCCGCGAGCCGGGCGGCGCGGACACCGGGGGGTGACGGCGCCGCCCCGCGCTCGGGCCCGTCCCCGGCGGCCGGCGCAGGCGGCGAGACGAGCCCGCGCCCGTCCCCCGGTGCCGGTGCCGGCGACGCGACGAGCCCGCGCCCCAGGCGGTACCCCAGCCACGCCCCGTAGCCGCAGAGCGCCAGCAGGAACGGCACCACGAAACTGGTCCACGTGCGCGCGTACGTCCAGCCGCCCACCCCGTAGCCGCTGCGCAGTCCGTACGCGGCCACCAGGCTCCCGAGCGCGATCAGCGGCAGGGGCAGCACCAGGACGGCGACGCGAAACGTTCCGCCCGAGGTCCGGCCGGTCCCGGCCTCCTCGCCGTCGGCCCCCGTGTCCCCGCCGTGCGGGCGGCGCGCCGAGAGGGCCACCGCGAGGCCGAGGAGCACCCCGGCCGCGAGAGCGCCGACGTATGCCCACTGCCCGCCGATCGTCTCCCAGATCCGGTACCAGTCGCGGACCGTCTCCCCGGCCCCGGCCAGGGTCAGCGGCTCCTTCGGCTGCTGGGCGCGCCGCCAGCGGGCGCCGGGGGAGGTGGTGAGCAGCACCAGGCCGATCAGGAGGCCCAGGCACCAGGCCGCGCACCAGGTCGACGCGAACCGGTCGCGCGTCCGGCCGAACCGGGGCAGGCAGAGCACGCCCGCCGCGGCGGCGATCAGCCCGGACATCGCGACGAAGGGCTCGCTGAGCATGCCGGCCGCGGTGCCGAGCACCGCCGCGGCGCCGACGGCGGTGCCCCGCGCCCAGCGCCGGCGGCTGCGGGCGGCCCCCACGGCCATGAGCACCGCCCAGACGCCGAGGACGCTCGGGAGGGTGTGGGAGATGGTGGCCGGAGCCCAGAGCAGCACCTGGTACGCGCGGGTCCCCGCGAAGAACAGCAGCGCTTCGAGCACCAGGACCGCCGCCGCGGCCGCCGCCGCCGGGAACGGCAGCCGGAGCGCCCGCAGGGTGGCGCGGGCGAGGAGGAACAGTCCCGAGCCGAGCGCGACCACGAGGAAGGCCGGCAGCAGTTTCGGCCCCCGCATGTCGTCGGAGTAGAGCAGCCCGGTCAGGAGGGCGTTGGTGACGCGTCCGTTCTGGGTGAGGTAGAAGTCCGACGTGATGCCGAGGACCCCCATGTCCCGGGTCTTCCACAGGGCGCACCAGTCGTCCGACGTGGGCCGTACGTACAGACCCAGGAAGGCGCCGACCGAGAGCAGCGCACCCGCTCCGGTGGCGATGACCAGCGCGATCCAGGGGAGTGCCTGCCGGAGGCCGCGCGCCGCGTCGCTGTTCTGTTCTTCTTCGTCCGACATCCGTGCGTCACCGAGGTCCGACAGGGTCGTTCTACTCACGGGGCATTGCTCCAGGGGGCCGAGTTCCGTGGCACGAGGGCGCCGCCTCCGTGGCGTCGCCAAGGTATCGGCACAACGGCTCTACGGGTGACAAAAGACAAAAAATGCCGTGTATACCAATATCTTGCTCACATGCTTTGCCGCATGGACGACATGCCGACCGGGCGCGGCCACCCGGGCGACGCCGGACGGTCACCGCCCCTTCGTACCGTGGCCGCGCTGCTCGAAGGCGAGTTCGGTGGCGGTCCCTCAGGACGTACTCTTGCCCATCCCTCTGGAGTGACCGTTCATGACCAGGCTTTCCGTCGTCGTCCCCTGCTTCAACGAGGAGGACGTCGTCGAACGCTTCGACGCGCGGATGCGCCAGGTGCTCGACACCCTCCCCGTCGGTTACGAGATCTGCTACGTCGACGACGGCAGCTCCGACGGAACGCTGGACAAGCTGCGCGAGATCGCCGCCCGGCACCCGCACCGCACCCAGTACGCCTCCTTCAGCCGCAACTTCGGCAAGGAGGCCGCCATGCTCGCCGGCCTGCGCAAGTCCACCGGTGACGCCGTGGTCATCATGGACGCCGACCTCCAGCACCCGCCCGAGCTCCTCGCGCGCATGCTGGACCTGCACCACCAGGGCCACGACCAGGTCATCGCGCGCCGGACCCGCGAAGGCGACAAGAAGCTCCGCTCCGCGCTCAGCCGGATGTACTACCGGGCGGTCAACCGCTGGGTCGACGTGGAACTCACCGACGGCGTCGGCGACTTCCGCCTCCTGTCCCGCCCCGCCGTCGACGCGCTGCTCTCGCTGCCCGAGTACAACCGCTTCTCCAAGGGCCTCTTCTCCTGGATCGGCTTCGACACCGTCACCTTCGACTATCAGAACGCCGCACGCGAAGGCGGTGAGACGAAGTGGAAGTTCAGCTCCCTGATCAACTACGGCATGGACGGGCTGATCTCCTTCAACAACCGTCCGCTGCGCATCGCCCTCTGGCTCGGCATGACACTCACCGGCCTCGCCGCCCTCTACGCGGCCTGGGTCGTCGTCGCCGCCCTCACCCAGGGCGTCACCGCCCCCGGATACGTCACCCTGGTCGCGATCATCGCGGGACTCGGGGGAGTACAGATGGTGATGCTGGGGCTGATCGGCGAGTACATCGGCCGCATCTACTACGAGACGAAGCGCCGGCCGCACTTCCTCGTCAAGGAGACCCACCGCTCCTTCGGCCGCGGGGCGTCCGAGCGCGCCGCCGCCGAACGGATCCGCGTCGTGGCCACCGACGGAGAGCACTGATGGGAGACGGGACTCCCACCGCGCGGCGCGGACGGCTCGCCGAGATCTTCCGCTTCGCCCTCGTCGGCGGCGTCAACACCGGTACCTTCTTCGGCTGTTACCTGCTGCTCCACCCGTGGATGCCGTACTTCGCCGCGTACTCCCTCGCCTTCGTCCTCAGCATGATCGGCTCCTTCTTCCTCAACACGTACTTCACCTACCGCACCCGGCCGACCTGGAAGAAGTTCGCCCTCTTCCCGCTCACCAACGTCACCAACTACCTGGTGCAGAGCGTCGGTCTGTACGCGCTCGTCACCTGGGCCGGGATGGACGACAGAATCGCGCCACTCGTCGCGGCCGTCGTCGCCATCCCCTTCACCTACCTCATCTCCCAGCGGATCCTCGTCCCCCGGAACAACGGGCAGGACACCGACGACTCCGGTCCAGGGAGCGAAACGGACGAGCGGCAGCCCTCCCGGCTCGCGTAGATTGCCTGGCAGTCGCGGCGGGAACACGCGGCGCGTGGGACAGCTGAGTGAGGACGACGCAGGTGGCGGCACAGGTGACGACGCAGATGACCGGAGAGACGGACGACGCGAGGCGATATGTGACGGAGGCCCGCAGGATCGTCATCAAGGTCGGCTCCTCCTCCCTCACCACCGCCTCCGGAGGCCTCGACGCCGACCGCGTCGACGCCCTCGTCGACGTGCTCGCCAAGGTCCGCAGCGGCGGCGAGAAGGAGATCGTCCTCGTCTCCTCCGGCGCCATCGCCGCAGGACTCGCACCGCTCGGCCTCACCCGCCGTCCCAAGGACCTCGCCCGGCAGCAGGCCGCCGCCAGCGTCGGCCAGGGCCTCCTCGTCGCCCGGTACACCGCCTCCTTCGCCCGCTACGGCGTCCGCGTCGGCCAGGTCCTCCTCACCACCGACGACACCAGCAGGCGCGCCCACTACCGCAACGCCTACCGGACCCTCGACCAGCTCCTCGCGATGGGCGCGCTGCCGGTCGTCAACGAGAACGACACCGTCGCCACCGACGAGATCCGCTTCGGCGACAACGACCGGCTCGCCGCCCTCGTCGCCCATCTCGTCCGCGCCGACCTGCTCGTCCTGCTCTCCGACGTCGACGGCCTCTACGACGGGGACCCCTCCAAGCCCGGCACGTCGAGGATCGCCCAGGTCACCGGCCCCGACGACATCGCCCATGTGGAGATCGGCTCCGCCGGAAAGGCGGGCGTCGGCACCGGTGGCATGGTCACCAAGGTCGAGGCCGCCCGGATCGCCGCCGCCGCCGGCATCCCCGTGGTCCTCACCTCCGCGAGCCGCGCCGCCGACGCCCTCGCCGGGCGCGACACCGGTACGTACTTCCACCGCACCGGCCGCCGCTCCGCGGACCGGCTCCTGTGGCTGGCCCACGCCTCCACCCCGCAGGGCTCTCTCACCCTCGACGACGGAGCCGTACGAGCCGTCGTCGAAGGAAAGAAGTCCCTGCTCGCGGCTGGTGTCGCGGGCATCGAGGGCGACTTCGTGGCGGGCGACCCGGTCGAACTGCGCGACACCGCCGGCCGGGCCGTCGCCCGCGGACTCGTCAACTTCGACGCCAAGGAGATGCCCCGGATGCTCGGGCGCTCCACCCCCGAGCTCACCAAGGAGCTCGGACCCGAGTACGAGCGCGAGGTCGTCCACCGCGACGACCTGGTCGTCATCCGCTGACCCTCGCGACCCTCCCGAAACGGCTGAAAGTGCGGCCATCCGGAAGGGACGTTTACCAAAACCGCCCCACGTGCCGCCTCGGGCTGGTCAACTTTGTCTCGGGGGTAAGAGAGCAGGGCGGGGTACAGCACCACACGCATCACACAGGAGGCCGCCGGTGAGACGAGCGCGCCCAGGGGCACCGCCCCGAGGGACTGCCGAACGCGCCCTGACCAGTGTCGAGGCCGGAGCCGACTTCGACGAGGCACGGGACAGGTCCACGGACACCAAGACCGAGACCACCACCGAGACACGCGAGGTTCGCGAGGCACGTGAGGCACGCGCCAAGGAACAGCCCGTGTCCAAACTCTGGCACATCACGCTCAGCGTGTCGGGTGTGGAGTCACCGCTGAAGGAGGTGCGACGAGGGCTCGAACAGCTGGCCCACGACCACCCCTTCCTGCTGACCAGCCGGTACGCCAACGATCACGCCGAGATCCGGTACTGGGAGGAGGCCCGCGACCTGCACGACGCCGCGGCCGTCGCCCTGCGCCTGTGGGGCGAGCACCGGCAGACCGCCAAGCTGCCGCCGTGGGAGATCGTCGGCCTCGAGGTCATCGACCGCGAGACCTACCACCAGCGGATCGCGGAGGGCTACGGCCCACCGCCCGCGGCCCCGGTCGGCGTCCACCCCTACTGAGGGCCGCGCGTCTCGCCGTACAGGGCCGTGGCCGGGGCCGTGCGTCTCGCCGCAGCGCCTGTACGTCTCGCAGTGCGGGATACGTGAGGGATGTCCGCAGGGGTGCCAGTACCCTGCGGGCATGACCTCGCTCACGCCCCTCGACAACCTGTCCCCGGTCACCCGGGCCGCCTACCGGGCCCGTGGCGCCGCCGCCGAAATCGCGCCACTCCCGCGCGCGGCCAAGGACGACGCCCTGCTGGCGATCGCGGACGCCCTCGAAGTGCGCACCGCCGAGATCGTCGAGGCCAACGCCGAGGACATCGCCAAGGCCCGCGAAGCCGGGACCAGCGAGGCGATCATCGACCGACTCACCCTCACCCCCGAGCGCGTCCGGGCCATCGCCGCCGATGTCCGCCACGTGGCCGCGCTGCCCGACCCCGTCGGCGAGGTCGTCCGGGGCCAGACCCTGCCCAACGGCATCGACCTGCGCCAGGTCCGCGTCCCGCTCGGCGTCGTCGGCATCATCTACGAGGCCCGGCCCAACGTCACCGTCGACGCCGCCGCCCTCTGCCTCAAGTCAGGCAACGCCGTCCTGCTCCGCGGCTCGTCCTCCGCCTACGCCTCCAACAGCGCCCTGGTGAAGGTCCTGCGCGACGCCATCGGCGGCGCCGGGCTGCCCGCGGACGCCATCCAGCTCGTCCCCGGCGAGTCCCGCGAATCGGTCCGTGAGCTGATGCGCGCCCGCGGCCTCGTCGACGTCCTCATCCCGCGCGGCGGAGCCTCCCTGATCAAGACGGTCGTCGAGGAGTCCTCCGTCCCGGTCATCGAGACCGGCACCGGCAACTGCCACGTCTACGTCGACGCCCAGACCGACCTCGACATGGCCGTCGACATCCTGATCAACTCCAAGGCCCACCGGGTCAGCGTCTGCAACGCCGCCGAGACCCTCCTCGTCCACCAGGACGTCGCCGCGGCCTTCCTGCCCAGGGCCCTCGACGCGCTCGCCGAGGCCGGCGTCACCGTCCACGCCGACGAGCGGGTCATCGCCCTCGCCGAGGGCTCCAAGGCCACCGTCGTACCGGCCACGCCGGAGGACTGGGAGACCGAGTACCTCTCGTACGACATCGCCGCCGCCGTCGTCGACTCCCTCGACAAGGCCGTCGAGCACATCCGGACCTGGTCCTCCGGTCACACCGAGGCCATCGTCACCACCTCGCAGGCCGCGGCGCGCCGCTTCACCCAGCTGGTCGACTCCACCACGGTCGCCGTGAACGCCTCCACCCGGTTCACGGACGGCGGACAGTTCGGCTTCGGCGCGGAGATCGGCATCTCCACCCAGAAGCTGCACGCCCGGGGCCCCATGGGCCTTCCGGAGCTCACCTCGACCAAGTACATCGTCACCGGCGACGGTCACGTGCGGTAATCACTCCTTTCGGTACGGGCGGGGAGGGTTCGCACTCTCCCTGCCCAAAACCACCTCGCGGGTCTACTCTGAATCCGTGCCGGACGACGTGGGGGGCACGCCGTTCCAGGACGGCGGGGACCCTGAGGACTCTGTCGACCGCGGAGGCGCCGACGAGGTCTACGCCGACGTGGTGTTCGACGAGGACTTCGTACGGGCCGCGACCGTTCACGAACCCACCGCTGTCGAGCGGCTCCTCGCCGCCGCCCAGGCCCGCGCGGAGGCCGAGTCGGCCCGCGCCCTGGCCGGCGGAGGATCGGGCGACGACGACCTCTACGAGGACTTCCACGACCCCTCCGGCCTCACCTACGAGCCGGACGACGTCGGCGACGACGCCAGCCCCTACGGCCGCCACGGCGGCGCTCTGCGCCCCTACCGGGGCAGCGCCCGCTGGCACCGGCCCGTCGCCTGGCTCCTCGCCCTCGTCATGGGGGTCGGCATGGTCGCCCTGGCGTTCAGCGCCGTCTACCGGGGTGCGGCCGCCAACCGCCAGGACCAGATCCCGCCGCCGGCCACGACCGGTGTCGACACGCCCAATCCGAACCCGGCCCCGCCCGCCGCCCACGCGCCCGCGGCCCGCTCCGCGTCCCCCGAATAGGCCCTCCTCGGCCCCCGACGCAGGCGCTCCTCGTCCCCCGAGTGGGACCGCTCCACGTCCCCCGGCAGGGTCTCGGCCGGCCCGCGTCCCCCGAGTGGTCGAGCCGTACGGCTCTCTGGCGGCGCATACCCACCCTGACGGCGGAATTCTTCCGAACTTGTCGTGTACCTGGGCGTTTACCGAAGCCCGCGCCGACCTACCCTGAAGGTATGGCAGGGCGTGGCGACCCGCCTGAGGGGACACCCGAGGGTCTCCCCGGTGGTGAGGACGAGTACAGGTCCGTCGTCTTCGACGAGGCGTTCGTCCGTGCTGCCCACCTCCAGGAGTTCTCGGCCCGGGAGCGGATGGGCGAGCACACCGAGGCCGTCCGCAGCCGCCCCTCCTCCTGGGAGGGCCGGAGCGGCTCCCGCCAGGCCCTCATGCTGGTCCTGCTGATCCTCCTCGCCTTCGGTACGGCCATCTATCTGGGCGTCCGCAACCCCTACCAGCCGCCCGTCGACCAGCGGGCCGAGCCACTGCGGACCACCGTGGTCCCGCTCGCCCCGCAGGGCCCCGTCGTCGGCGGTGTGCCCGACCGGCTCTTCGACCACAGCCCGGTCGCCGAGTACCGCACGGGAGCCGCCGGCATCAACCTCCCTGTCGCGGGCCGCACCACCCACTTCGCCGAGAGTCAGGTCGTCACCGCCCTGAGCATCGCCAAGGACTATCTGGTGGCCTCGTCCCTGGAGCCCGACGTCCTGTCCGGGGTCACCGTGCGCCCCGCGCGCCTGCTGCTCGACCCCGACCAGCTGGAACAGTTCGACCGGAGCGTGGAGGCACCGGCCGACGACGGCCGGCACGCCCTCGCCGCCTGGCTGGTCCGCTTCGACCCGCGCCAGGCCGTCCTCGCGGACCCCGCGGCCCGTGTCCAGGGCACCCTCCGCTTCGAGGAGACCGGTCCCGACACCCTGGACGTCACCGCGGACCATACGTACACCTACGCCCTCCGCCCGGCCTCCCAGGGCGCGGGACCGGTCGGTCAGGCCTCGCTCTTCACCGTCCACCGTGAGGTGCACTTCCGCTTCGACCGCGAGGACCTGCGCATGCACCGGGCCGAGCTGGTGACCAGCACCGTCGAGGCGGGCCCGCAGGCGTGCGGCGCGGACACCTCCGGTTCCCTGAAGCCGCTCCTGGCCGGAGCGAGGGCCTCCGACGTGGGCGGCGGACCGCCGGTCACCGACCCGTACGCCACGGGCCGGCCCGCCGCCCCCTCACTGTGCGGAGCGCTGGCACCGGCCGCCCAGCCCTCACTCTGAGGGCCGAGCGCGCTCGGCCCTCGTTACTGAGCGTCCCCGGTGCCGCTGTTGCCGCTGTCCGGGCCGCTCTTGCCGTCCCCGTCGGTTCCGTCGGATCCGTCGGTCCCGGCGGCGTCCGGCTTCTTCGGGCCCTGGCCGCCGCCGAAGGCGTTGCGCAGCTTCCCGCCCAGGTCGCCCGCCAGGTCCCCGGCGCCACCGGCTATGTCGCCGACCAGCTTCATCAGAGGATCCTTGCTGGTCCGCACGGTGTCGGCGTAGTGCCCCGCCGACTCGCGGAAGGAGTCCGTGACCGAGGTGTCCTTGTCCTCCGAGCGCTTCGGGTAGTGACCGTCCATGATCCGCTGGAAGTCGCGGCTCTCCGACCACTTCCTCAGCTCCGCCGCCCGGACGGTGGTGAAGGGATGCGTGCGCGGCAGCACGTTGAGGATCTTCAGGACCGAGTCCCGCAGGTCCCCGGACTTCTCGTACTCGTCGGCCTGGGCGAGGAACGCGTCCACGTTCATCTCGTGGAGGTGGTTGCCGCCGGCGATCTTCATCAGACCGCGCATCGACGCCTGCACGTCCTGTCCGACGAGGAGCCCGGCCCGGTCGGCGGAGAGCTCCGACTTGCGGAACCACTCGCGCAGCGCCGTGACGATGGCCATGATCGCGACGTTCCCCAGCGGGATCCAGGCGACCTTGAGCGCCAGACCCGTGAGGAAGAGCAGCACCGTCCGGTAGACGGAGTGCCCGGACAGCGCGTGGCCGACCTCGTGGCCGACGACCGCACGCATCTCCTCCTCGTCGAGGAGCTCCACCAGGCCGGTGGTGACGACGATGATCGGCTCGTCCAGGCCGATGCACATCGCGTTGGGCTTCGGGTCCTGCGTCACGTACATCGGCGGGACCTTCTCCAGGTCCAGGATGTAACAGGCGTCCCGCAGCATGTCGTTGAGATGGCTGAACTGCGCGTCGCTCACCCGGACGGAGTCCGAGAGGAAGAGCAGTCGCAGGCTGCGCTCCGGCAACAGTCCGCTGAGCGCCTTGAAGACCGTGTCGAAGCCGCTGAGCTTGCGCAGCGCCACCAGCGCCGAGCGGTCGGCCGGATGCTCGTAGGCCCGCGAGGAGATACCGGGGAACCGCTTCCGCTGCCTGCTCGGCACGTTCCCCTGGTCGTTCTCGGTCATGGATGCCCCCTGTTCGTACGAGTCGGTGCTCGTCCCCCTGACGAACCCCAGCCTAGGCGCTGGCGCTACCGTGTGCCGGAGCCTGTGGATAACTCGGGCACCAAGGACGACCGAGGAGCACGACCGACATGCCGGACACCGTCGACACCGCCGCCACCCTGCTCGCGGCCGCCGCGCAGCAGGGGCCGGGCGACACGCTCCGTATCGTGCTGCTGGTCTCGATCGTGGGTGGCGTGCTGCTCGCCTGGTTCCTGCTGCGCGGCTACCGCACCGACGGCACGGGTGACGCCAGTGCCGCCGACGGCGCCGTCGGCGGCACCGACGTCGGCCCGGGCGGCAACACGGACCGTGACGCGAGTGCCTGAGTCGGCGTGAGCCCGTCCGGACCGCCCGCATACGATGTGCGCGAAGTCTCCGCTCCCATCCCCGATCGATAGGTCTGCCGAAGATGAGCCTCCACAGCACCGCCGCCAACCTGGTCTCTCTCGCCGAGGGCGCCGAGCACGGCGGCAACCACGACAGCCTCAGCCCCTACCTCACCGGCTTCGGCGCCTTCGGCGCGCTGCTTCTGCTGCTGTGGATCACCACTCGCTTCAACCGCGACCGCTGAACCGGCGACCCTGATCCGGCGTCCGCTGCCGTGCCAGTAGGCTCTGCACGCATGGGAGAGCAGGAAATGCCTACTGGCGGGCGCGGGAAGCGCCGACTCGGCGTGATGGGCGGAACCTTCGACCCGATCCACCACGGACACCTGGTGGCGGCCAGCGAGGTCGCCGCCCTGTTCCACCTGGACGAGGTCGTGTTCGTACCGACCGGGCAGCCGTGGCAGAAGAGCGACCGGGCCGTCTCGGCGGCCGAGGACCGCTATCTGATGACGGTCATCGCCACGGCCTCCAACCCGCAGTTCTCGGTCAGCCGGATCGACATCGACCGCGGCGGCGCGACCTACACCATCGACACCCTGCGGGACCTGCGCTCCCTCAACAGCGACTCGGACCTCTTCTTCATCACCGGGGCCGACGCGCTGTCGCAGATCCTCACCTGGCGCGACGCCGAGGAACTCTTCTCGCTCGCGCACTTCATCGGCGTCACCCGGCCGGGCCACGACCTCACCGACGACGGACTGCCCAAGGGCGGCGTCTCGCTGGTCGAGGTTCCCGCGCTCGCCATCTCCTCCACCGACTGCCGGGCGAGGGTCGCGCAGGGCGATCCCGTCTGGTACCTGGTCCCGGACGGCGTGGTGCGCTACATCGACAAGCGCCAGTTGTACCGCGGCGAGTGAGCTTCGGGGAGGGCCACCGGTGAACGATCAGCAGCATCCGTACGACCCGTACTATCCGCAGCCGCAGATCATCGGCTACGACGAGTACGGGCAGCCGGTGTACCAGCAGCAGCAACAGCAGCAGGGATACGGATACGACCCGTACGCCCCGCAGCAGTATCCGGAGCAGCAGCAATACCAGGAGCAGCCCCAGCAGTACCAGGGGCAGTCCCAGCAACCTCAGCAGTCCCAGCAGTCCCATGGGCCGCAGTACGACCCGTACGGGCAGCAGGGGTACAGCTACCCCTCCTACGACACGGGGCAGCAGTGGGCCGCCCAGCCCGAACCCGCCGCCGCGCCCGCCGCCCCGGCCGCGCCCGCCGCCCCGGCCGCACCCCCCGTGGCGCCGGCCGCATCCGTCGCGGCCCCGGCGGGGGTCCCCGGTCAGCGTCCCGCCTCCGAGCGCTCCGCCCCGGCCCGGCCGGCCCCCGAGGACGACCGGGAGTACCGCACCGAGCAGTTCTCGTTCATCGAGGAGCCGGACGAGGACTCCGAGGACGTCATCGACTGGCTGAAGTTCACCGAGAGCCGTTCCGAGCGGCGCGAGGAGGCCAGGCGCAGGGGCCGCAACCGGATCATCGCCCTCGTCGTCGTGCTCGTCCTCGCGGCCGTGGGCGGCGTCGGCTACCTCTGGTCCGCGGGCATGCTCCCCGGGGCGTCCGAAGAGGAGCGGAAGGGGAACACCGCGACCGGTCCGCAGAAGCGCGACACGATCGTCGTCCACCTCCACAACACCACGGGAGGCGGGACCTCCACCGTCCTGCTCGTCAACAACACCACCACCCGCCAGGGCACCTCGGTCCTGATCCCCAACTCCGTCGTCGTGGCCGACGGCGAGGGCGCCGCGACCACCCTCGGCAAGTCGGTCGAGGACGACGGGTCCAGTGGGACCCGTGAGGCGATCGGCAACCTCCTCGGCGCCCCGATCACCGGCACCTGGCGCCTGGACACGCCGTACCTGGACACCCTCGTGGACCTCGTCAGCGGTATCGAGACCGACACCGACACTGAAGTGCCCGACTCGAAGAAGGGCGCCGATCCGCTGGTCAGGAAGGGCGAGAAGCAGTCCCTGAACGGCCGCGCCGCTGTCGCCTACGCGACCTACCGGGCACCCGGCGAGGCCGAGACCAAGCAGCTCCAGCGCTTCGGACAGGTCATGTACGCGGTGCTGCGCAAGATCTCGGACAATCCCGAGTCCGCCACGATGACCGTCGAGAGCCTCACCCAGATCTTCGACCCCTCGCTCTCCGAGAAGGACCTGGGCGCCGCCCTGGCCAAGCTCGCCGAGCACGCCAAGGTCGGCGACTACAAGACGGCCCTGCTCCCGGTGGGGCAGGATGGCGCGCTGACCGAGGGCGCGAGCGACAGTGTGGTGAAGGACATCCTGGGCGGAAAGGTCACCGCCCCCGAGGCGGGCGACGTGCCCCGGGTCTCGCTGCGGGACGGTTCCGGCAAGAAGGCGACCGAGGCGGCCCGGATCGTCCTGATCAACGGCGGCTACACCTTCGTGGGCGGCGGCGAGGCGGACACCCAGGAGAAGTCGCAGGTCGTCTACGGTGACGACCTCCAGAAGGCGACGGCGGCCGAGGTGGCCAAGACACTGGGTCTGCCGGCCGGCTCGGTCACCAAGGGCAAGCCCTCGGGAGCGGCCGCGGTGACCGTGATCCTGGGCCAGGACTACAAGGTGCCGGGGGCCCGGTAACGGCGCTCAACGGCGCTCCGGAAAACGTTGGCGGGGCCGTCGGCGGTCCGTGAGACCCTGGAGGGGTACTGGACCGCCGACGAAAGCCTGCTTGTGACCGCCACGGATCGTTCCATCGAGCTCGTCAACGCCGCCGCTCAGGCGGCCGCCGACCGGCTCGCGCACGACATCATCGCGTACGACGTCAGCGATGTGCTGTCGATCACCGACGCCTTCCTGCTCGCCTCCGCGCCCAACGACCGCCAGGTCAAGTCGATCGTCGACGAGATCGAGGAGCGCCTCAACAAGGACCTCGGCGCCAAGCCGGTCCGCCGTGAGGGCGACCGCGACGCGCGCTGGATCCTCCTGGACTACGTCGACATCGTCGTCCACGTCCAGCACAGCGAGGAGCGTGTCTTCTACGCGCTCGAGCGCCTGTGGAAGGACTGCCCCGAGCTCCCGCTCCCCGAGGACGCGGCGAAGACCCGCGGCAAGGGCGCCGAGCACGCCGCCCTGACCGGCGTCGACCTCTCCGAGCACGCCGCCGGCCTGCCCGACGGACCGGACGGTGAGCTGAGCTGAGCACCACCAAGGGCGGTACTGGCCGCCGCATTGTTCTCTGGCGCCACGGCCAGACCTCCTGGAACCTGGAGCGCCGCTTCCAGGGCTCGACCGACATCGAGCTGACGGAGGCCGGCGCCGCCCAGGCGCGCCGGGCGGCCCGGCTGCTCGCCGCGCTGAAGCCGGACGCCATCGTGGCCTCCGACCTGAAGCGGGCGGCGGCCACCGCCGCCGAGCTGGCCGTGCTCACCGGCCACGCCGTCGCCCACGACTCCGCGCTGCGCGAGACGTACGCGGGGGAGTGGCAGGGACTGACCCACGACGAGATCGTGGCGCGGTACGGCGAGCAGTACGCCGCGTGGAAGCGCGGCGAGCCCGTGCGCCGGGGCGGCGGCGAACTGGAGACCGAGGTGGCCGACCGGGCCGCCCCGGTGGTCCTGGAGCACGCCGACAAGCTTCCCGAGGACGGCACGCTCGTCGTGGTGAGCCACGGCGGCACGATCCGCACCACCATCGGCCGGCTCCTCGGCCTGGAGTCCCAGCACTGGGAGAGCCTGGGTGGCCTCTCGAACTGCTGCTGGTCGGTCCTCGGCGAGGGCGCGCGCGGCTGGCGTCTGATGGAGCACAACGCGGGCACGCTGCCCGAGCCGGTCCTCGGCGACGACGACTGAGCCCCACGACGGGCCTGCCGGACCCGGATTTCACTTTCCGGCAGGTCACAGGCTAAAGTTCTTCTTGTTCGCAGCGCAGAGCGCGAAGAACACGAGGGGCTATAGCTCAGTTGGTAGAGCGCCTGCATGGCATGCAGGAGGTCAGGAGTTCAATTCTCCTTAGCTCCACAATCACCGGATCCCGTCCCCAGCAGGGGGCGGGATTCGTCGTTCCCGGGGGTGGGGCGTTCCCAGGTCCGTCGCGCTACGGGGTCCGTCGTTCCGTCACCTCCCGCAGGGACGCGAGCCCGTGGCGGCTCTCCTCGTCGTTGGGCGTGTAGGCCACGATCCGGCACTCCGGCAGCCCGTTCACCGAGAGGGAGACCGAGGTCAGGCGGACCTCGCCGGTCCGCGGGTGACGGAAGACCTTCACCCGCGTCCCCGGCGGGACCACGTCGCCGCTGCGCCACAGCCGGGCGAACTCCGGGCTGGCCTCCGCCAGCGCCCGTACGAACTCCTCCCAGGCCGGCTCGCCGACATGGCGGCCGTACGCGCCCCGCAGCTGGGCCACCATCAGCGGAAGCTCCCGCTTCCGGTCGACCACCGGGCAGGTGGGCCCGGTGTCGCTGAACAGCGCCCACATCACGTTGCGTATGCCGAACGGGCCGGTGTCCGGGCCGTCCCGGTCTTCCTGGAAGAAGAGCAGCTCGTACGTGGCGTTGGTCGCGAGCACGTCGTACCGCGCGTTGTAGAGCACCGCCGGGTGCGGGTCCAGGGCGTCGAGGATGCCCTGGATCTCCGGGCTGACCACCGCCACGTCCGAGCCCGACCGCTCCGGCGCGTACGGCACCTCGGCCAGGTGGTAGAGGTGCTCGCGCTCGGGTCGGTCGAGCCGGAGCGTCCTGGCCACCGCGTCGAGCACCTGCGCCGAGGCGTTGATCGGGCGCCCCTGCTCCAGCCATGTGTACCAGGTGACGCCGACGCCGGAGAGCTGGGCGACCTCCTCACGGCGCAGCCCCGGCGTGCGGCGGCGGAGCCCCGGAGGCATCCCCACGTCCTCCGGTGTCACCCTGGCCCGGCGACTGCGCAGGAACGCGGCCAGTTCAGGCCGTCGGCGCCGCTGTGTCGGTACTGCTGCCACGATCGTCACACCCCCATGGTCGAGTCCCCGTGCCGCCGCTGCCAGGTGGTGTCAGTACCAGCATCAGCGGGCTCTCGTTACCCGTATCCGATCGAGGTCACGCTCGACGCATGACCTCGACCACAACACGTCCCGTACTCAGTAAAGACGGTGGCACCGACAACCGCCCCGGACTGTTGCTCGGCGTGGTCCTCGCCGCCCAGTTCATGGCGCTCCTCGACGTCTTCATCGTCAACGTCGCCGCGCCCACGATCCGTGTCGAACTCTCCGCGTCCGGAGCCGCGCTCCAGCTCGTCGTCGCCGGATACACCATCGCCTACGCGGTGATACTGATCACCGGGGCCCGCCTCGGCGCCCTCGTCGGGCACCGCCGGATGTACCTCGGCGGCCTCGCCCTCTTCACCGCGGCCTCCCTCGCCTGCGGACTCGCCGCCGGAACCGGCCAGTTGATCGCCTTCCGGCTCGCACAGGGTGTGGGCGCCGCTCTGATGATCCCTCAGGTCCTCAGCCTCATCCAGCGCGAGTTCGCCGGCGAGCGCCGGGTGAAGGCGCTCAGCGCCTACTCCGCGGTCCTGGCCACCGGCGCCGCCGCCGGGCAGGTCGTCGGCGGGATCCTGGTGAGCGCCGACCTCTTCGGCACCGGCTGGCGACCCGTCTTCCTTGTCAACGTCCCCATCGGCGTCGCCCTGCTCGTCCTCGGCGCCCGGGTCCTGCCCCGTGACGCCCGCACCGCGCCCACGCGTGCGCGTGCCCTCGATCTGCCGGGCCTCGTCCTGCTCGCCGGCGCAGTGTCCCTGCTGACCGTCCCCCTGGTCCTCGGCCAGGAACAGGACTGGCCGCTGTGGTCCTGGCTCTCGCTCGGCGGCTCCCTGGTCCTCCTCGCCCTCTTCGGCGTGTACGAGTCGCGGCTCGCCCGGCGCGGCGGCGCCCCGCTCATCGCCCCGCGCGTGCTGCGGCTCCGGGGCATGGGACGGGCCGTCCTCTGGATCGCGGTGTCGATGGGAGTCAACGCCGGCTTCCTGTTCACCCTCACCCTGCATCTGCAGGGCGGACTCGGCCACAGTGCGCTGCGTGCCGGGCTCACCTTCGGTCCCGCCGCCGTCGTCTTCGGCACCATCGGACTGACCTGGCGGCGCTGGCCGGCCCGGCTCCACCACGCGCTGATCCCGGGCGGATTCCTGCTCGCCGCCGCGGGAGCCCTCGGCGTCGGCGGGCTGCTCGCGGACGGCGGTACGGGTGGCTGGGGGCTCTATCCGGCCCTGGCCGCGCTCGGCGCCGGGATCTCGCTGGCCTTCAGCCCCGCCCTGACCGGCGCGCTGGCCGCCGTACGACCGGAAGACGCGGCCGACGCGAGCGGGCTGCTCGCCACCGTCACCCAGCTCGGTCAGCTCATCGGGGTCGCCGCGTTCGGGACGCTCTTCCTTGCCGGGGCGGATGGATCTGGAGCGCAGAACTCCGCCGACGCGCTGTGGACGACCATGATCGCCCTGGCTGTCGCCGCCCTCGCCGGCGCGGCGGCCGGACCGTGGCGCCGAGCACGCTGACCCCCTTGCGGGGCCATGGCAGAATCGGACGGCCGGAGGGGGACGAGGATCCGGACGGGAGGGTGGCCCAAGTGCTCGGCGACAACGGCGGGGTGTCCTATGGGTGCACGGCCTGCGGCCACAGCTGGAGCTGACTGATGGGTGCACACAGGCGGAAATGCGACTGGTGCGGCAGCGGCACGCCCATCGTGCGCGACATGGACCCCGTCAACCCGGGGTTCCAGTACTGGTGCGAGGAGTGCGCGCGGGCGCTGATCATAAAAGGCGACCCCATCGAGACGTACCGCGAGCTGGAGGGGGAGCCGATCTACGGCCGGCTCCTCGACGAGCACTGCACCCTCAAGCGGTTCTACTCCTTCGCGACGGCCTGACGCCGCAGCGTCAGCGCGTATCCCACGAGCAGCGCCGTCGTCGTCAGCGGATAGATAGCGGACAGCACCATCTGACCCGCGTTCTGGTCCAGTTCCGGCCGGCCCGGGTCGTGCGGAACCCACCACAGCGCGAACGAGGCGAAGGCCAGGGCCACCGCCCCCGTCACCGGCCACGTGCGCGTGGCGCGGTCCGCGAGCAGGATCAGCAGCGGCACGCACCAGACCCAGTGGTGGGACCAGGAGATCGGGCTGATCATCAGCGCCGTGAACGCGCAGACGATCACCGCCACCGCCTTGTCCCCGCGCACCGCGGCGCGCACCGCGAGGACCATCGCCAGGCCGCCCAGGACGGCCGCGGTCACCGCCCACCACAGGCCCGGGTCGTCGGTGTGCATCAGCCGGGCCAGGACCCCGCGGATCGACTGGTTGGCGGTCTCCTCGGCGAAGCCCACCCGGCCCGTCTCGAACAGCGTCTCCGTCCAGAAGCGCTTCGAGTCCGCCGGCAGGACGAGCGCCACGGCCAGCGTCGTCCCCAGGAACACCCCGGTCGCGGTCACCGCGGTGCGCAGCCAGGTGTTCCAGCTCCGGTCCCGGCGCCACAGCAGCACGCCCGCGACGAGCAGCAGGACCACGAAGAGCCCCGGTGTGAGCTTCACCGCGGTCGCCAGGCCGATGCCCAGGCCGGCCCAGCGGCTGTCCCGGCGCCGGGTGAGGTCCCAGAGCACCGCCACCGCTATGAGCAGATTGATCTGGCCGTACCGCAGGGTCGTCCACACCGGCTCGCACCAGACCACCACCGCGGCGACCCACAGTGTCGTGCGCCACAGGTCCGTACGGGACAGCGACGGGCGGACCAGCTGGAGCGACAGCTGCACCAGCGCGACCACCAGGAGCAGGTTCCCCGCGGTGGCGAGCGTCCGCATCACGGGCACGCTCACCAGCGTCAGCGGGACGAACAGCAGGGCCGCGAAGGGCGGATAGGTCATGCCGAGGTTCGCCGAGGTCGCGCGCATCGCGTACAGATCGCCGCCCGCCCGGACCGTCTCGCCCTCGGCCCGGTAGACCATCACGTCGAGCATGTTCACGTGGGCGAGGCGTTGCGCCACCCAGAAGGCCACGAACGAGAGCAGGCAGATCGCCGCGGCGGTGGCCAGGGGCCACGGCCGGGCGCGGGTCTTGGAGAGCACGGAGACGGACACAGTCGGCGACCCTACCCGGCAGGTCAGGAGGGCCCCGAGAATCGATTTGGAGATCTGCCGGGAAGCCGGTTAATGTTCTGTCTGTCGCCGCGAGGGAAACCGAAACGGAGACGGAAAGCAAGGGGCTATAGCTCAGTTGGTAGAGCGCCTGCATGGCATGCAGGAGGTCAGGAGTTCAATTCTCCTTAGCTCCACAGAAAAGAAGCGGGTCACCCGGACAGGGTGGCCCGCTTCTTCGTATCCCGCTACGTGGCACGCCGTGCCCTGCGGTACCCTGACCCCATGCGTGCCGTACGCCTTCTGCTTACCGAGCCGCGCTGATCAGTCCCGGCGGATGACAGACATCCGTCGGAGTCGGCGCGGCGTCCCCTCCTGTGCGAGGGGTTTTTTCATTTCACGGCAGTCCGTGGCAGTGGGCAGAGACGATCGATGGAGCTTCAAGGACCATGACCGAGATCAATACGGCCGCCGAGACGGCGGCTCCGCATCGCTACACGGCGGCCATGGCCGCCGACATCGAGGCACGCTGGCAGGACTTCTGGGACGCCGAGGGCACCTACGAGGCCCCGAACCCCACCGGTGACCTGGCGGGCGACCCCACGATCGCCGCCCGGCCCAAGAAGTTCATCATGGACATGTTCCCGTACCCCTCGGGTGCGGGCCTGCACGTCGGCCACCCGCTCGGCTACATCGCCACGGACGTCTTCGCCCGCCACGTGCGCATGACAGGCCACAACGTCCTGCACACCCTGGGCTTCGACGCCTTCGGCCTGCCGGCCGAGCAGTACGCCGTGCAGACGGGCACGCACCCGCGTGTGTCCACCGAGGCCAACATGGAGAACATGAAGGTCCAGCTGCGCCGGCTGGGCCTGGGCCACGACAAGCGCCGGTCGTTCGCCACGATCGACCCGGAGTACTACAAGTGGACCCAGTGGATCTTCCTGCAGATCTTCAACTCCTGGTACGACGACGAGGCCGGCAAGGCCCGTCCGATCGCCGAGCTGATCGCGCAGTTCGAGAACGGCACGCGTGAGATCCCCGGCTCCGCGCGCGCGTGGAGCGAGCTGACCGCCGCCGAGCGCTCCGACGTCCTGGGTGAGTACCGCCTGGCGTACGCCTCCGACGCGCCCGTCAACTGGTGCCCCGGCCTGGGCACGGTCCTGGCCAACGAGGAGGTCACCGCCGACGGTCGCTCCGAGCGCGGCAACTTCCCCGTCTTCAAGTCCAAGCTGCGCCAGTGGAACATGCGGATCACCGCCTACGCGGACCGCCTGCTGGACGACCTGGACGCGCTGGACTGGCCCGAGGCCATCAAGCTGCAGCAGCGGAACTGGATCGGCCGCTCCGAGGGCGCCCGCGTCGACTTCCAGGTCGGCGACACCGGTGCGATCACCGTCTTCACCACCCGCCAGGACACCCTGTTCGGCGCCACCTACATGGTCCTGGCGCCCGAGCACGATCTGGTCGAGAAGATCGTCCCGGCCGTCTGGCCCGAGGGCACCCACGACGTGTGGACCGGCGGACACGCCACCCCGTCCGAGGCCGTCGACGCCTACCGCAAGCAGGCCGCGTCCAAGTCCGACGTCGAGCGGCAGGCCGACGCCAAGGAGAAGACCGGCGTCTTCACCGGCGCGTACGCGACCAACCCGGTCAGCGGCGAGCGGGTCCCGGTCTTCATCGCCGACTACGTCCTGATGGGCTACGGCACCGGCGCGATCATGGCCGTCCCCGCGCACGACAGCCGCGACTTCGCGTTCGCGCGCGCCTTCGAGCTGCCGATGCGCTGCGTGGTCGAGCCCAGCGACGACCGCGGCACCGACCCGTCGACCTGGGACGAGGCCTTCTCCTCGTACGAGGCCGCGCTGGTCAACTCCTCGAACGAGGACATCGCGCTCGACGGCCTGGGTGTCGTCGAGGCCAAGGCGAAGATCACCGCCTGGCTGGCCGACCGCGGCATCGGCGAGGGCACCGTCAACTTCCGGCTGCGCGACTGGCTGTTCAGCCGCCAGCGGTACTGGGGCGAGCCCTTCCCGATCGTCTACGACGAGGACGGCGTCGCCCACTCGCTGCCCGAGTCGATGCTGCCGCTGGAGCTGCCGGAGGTCGAGGACTACTCGCCGCGCACCTTCGACCCGAACGACGCGGACACCCAGCCGGAGACCCCGCTGTCCCGCAACGAGGACTGGGTCAACGTGACCCTGGACCTCGGTGACGGCGCCGGTCCGCGCCGCTACCGCCGCGAGACCAACACCATGCCCAACTGGGCCGGTTCCTGCTGGTACGAGCTGCGCTACCTGGACCCGCACAACTCCGAGCAGCTGGTCGACCCCGCCGTCGAGCAGTACTGGATGGGCCCGCGCGAAGGCATGCCCACCGGTGGCGTCGACCTGTACGTCGGCGGCGCCGAGCACGCCGTGCTGCACCTGCTGTACGCGCGCTTCTGGTCCAAGATGCTGTTCGACCTGGGCCACATCTCCTCGGCCGAGCCGTTCCACAAGCTCTACAACCAGGGCATGATCCAGGCCTTCGTCTACCGGGACGCGCGCGGCATCGCCGTGCCGGCGGCCGAGGTGGAGGAGCGCGACGGCGGCTTCTGGTACCAGGGCGAGAAGGTCAGCCGTGTCCTGGGCAAGATGGGCAAGTCCCTGAAGAACGCCGTGACGCCCGACGAGATCTGCTCCGAGTACGGCGCCGACACCCTGCGCCTGTACGAGATGGCGATGGGTCCGCTGGACGTGTCGCGCCCCTGGGACACGCGCGCGGTGATCGGCCAGTACCGGCTGCTGCAGCGGCTGTGGCGCAACATCGTCGACGAGTCGACCGGTGAGGTCACCGTCGTCGACACCGCGGCCGACGAGGACACGCTGCGCGCCCTGCACAAGGCGATCGACGGCGTCGCGCAGGACATGGTCGCGATGCGCTTCAACACCGCCATCGCGAAGATCACCGAGCTGAACAACCACCTGACGAAGTCCGGTGGCGCGCTCTCCCGGTCGGTCGCCGAGCAGCTGGTCCTGCTGGTCGCTCCGCTGGCCCCGCACATCGCGGAGGAGCTGTGGCGCAGGCTGGGCCACAGCGACTCGGTGGTCCACCAGGGCTTCCCGGTCGCCGACCCGGCGTACGTCGTCGACGAGACCGTGACCTGCGTCGTGCAGATCAAGGGCAAGGTCAAGGCCCGCCTGGAGGTCTCCCCGTCGATCACCGACGCGGAGCTCGAGACCCTGGCGCTGGCCGACCCGCAGGTGGTCGCTGCGCTGGGTGACGCCGAGATCCGCAAGGTGATCGTGCGGGCGCCGAAGCTGGTCAACATCGTCGCCGGCTGACCCACATAGGGATTTCCCCTACGGGCAGGTTGGGGGTTCCGATGGAACCCCTGGCCTGCCCGTTCCGTTTACCGTGGAGGAACCACATCCGTGGGGACGTGACGGACGCCGGAGGGGCACCTATGGAAGCCGCGATTATCACGATCATGGCGCTGCTCTTCTTGTCCTTCGTGGCGCTGGGGGTCTACGTCACGGTGAAGGCGGTCAAGGCCACCAAGCGCGGCGTGGACCGCACGATCGACCAGGCCCGGCGCACCGTCGAGGACACCACGCTGCGGGCCAAGAGCTTCGGCCAGGCAGGTACGGCGGGTGAGCTGGCCCGACTGCGGCTCTCGCTGCGCACCTCGATGCGGGCGACCCAGGAGGCGCTGCAGGCCGGGGTCGGCGAGGACGCCTCGCTGAAGGAGTCGCTGGAGCTGTTCCACCGGCTCAGCGCGCACGGGCTCGAACTGGACGAGGACCTCAAGCGGATCGAGCGGGAGCCCGACCGGGCCTGGGTGGCGGGGCAGCTTCCCGAACTCACCGCGCGGACCGAGCGAATCACCAGCTCGGCCGACGCACTGCGCCGCGCCGCCCGGGAGCGGGCCCTCAGGTTCGCCGAGGACGACCTGTCGTCGCTCAGCGCCCAGATCGACGTCGAGGCGGGTGCGCTGCGGCACTGGACGACGGCGGGTCCGGAGACCACGTCCGGGACGGCTGGGACGTCGGGGACGGCTTCCGGGAGTTCGGTGCCGGGTGGCCAGGGTGCCGCTTCCGGAAGTTCGGTGCCGGGAGCCGGCGGTGAGCCTTCCGCGATCACGGCGCCCGACCCCCGACTGACCTCCTACCCCTGGGAGAAGTCGGCCCGCCCGGAGACCACCACCTGACGGAACCGCGGACGCGGAAGCCCGGCGGGACGACGGGCGGGACGCCGCAGGGACGGGCACTCGGTGCCGTCCCGGCGTTCACGACGGGGGCCGGGCTGCCGTGCGCCGGTCTCGGCGGGTAACCTCCCGCTCATGTCCCGGCATGTCGCGATCGTCACCGATTCCACGGCCTACCTGCCACGCCAGACCAGGGAGCGGCACGCCATCACCACGGTCCCGCTGACCGTCGTCATCGGCGACCGCGCCCTCGAGGAGGGCACCGAGATCTCGGCCAAGGCGCTCGCCGAGGCCCTGCAGAAGAAGCGGGCCGTCACCACCTCGCGGCCCAGCCCCGAGATCTTCGCCGAGGCCTACCGCGAGGCCGCGGAGGCCGGGGCGAAGGGCGTCGTCTCCCTTCATCTGTCCGCCGAGGTCTCCGGGACCTACGACGCGGCCGTGCTCGCCGCGAAGGACGCTCCCGTGCCCGTGCGGGTCGTGGACACCCGCATGATGGGCATGGCCCTGGGTTTCTGCGCCCTCGCGGCGGCCCAGGTCGCCGAGGCCGGCGGATCGCTCGACGAGGCCGTCGCGGCAGCCGAGAAGCGCGCCGCGGGCACCTCCGCCTTTTTCTACGTCGACACCCTGGACTATCTGCGCCGCGGCGGGCGCATCGGGGCGGCCCAGGCGCTGCTCGGCTCCGCGCTCGCGGTGAAGCCGCTCCTCGAACTCGACGGCGGACGGATCGAGCTGCGGGAGAAGGTGCGGACGGCCTCGAAGGCCATCGCCCGGCTCGAGGAGATCGCCGTGGAGCGGGCCGGTTCCGGCGCCGTCGACATCGCCGTCCACCATCTCTCCGCGCCCGAGCGGGCAGCCGCGCTCGCCGACCGGCTCGGGAAACGGGTGCCGGGCTTGGCGGAGCTGCACGTCAGCGAGGTGGGAGCGGTCATCGGCGCTCACACGGGACCAGGACTGCTCGCGGTCGTCGTCTCGCCGCGCTGATCCGTACGCGGTCCATCCCTCGGGAGAGTGACGGAGTTGTCCACAGCGCGGCCCCTGTCCACGGAACGTGGCTGAGCTCCGCACAGCCCGCCGGGGATTCCTACCGTCACATGCATGACTCTTCGTACACGCATCGCATCGACGACCTCCGGCGTTCTCGGCACGACGGGTGCTCCGACCAGCGGTCCCGGCAGGGCGCCGGGCTCCGACGGGAGGAGCCGCCCCGGAGCGCGTGGCGCGGCTCCAGGGCGGGCCAGGAGGCGGACCCGGGTGAGGAGGGTCGGGACGGTTCCCGAGGCTGTCGTACGGCGGCGAGGGGATGAGCTGTTCCCGGCAGCGGCTGCGGTGGAGGCGGCCGCGGCGGAGGAGGACGCGGTTGCGGATCCGGAGGCGGGGGAGCGGGAATCTCCGTCGGGGGTACGCGATCGGGGTTCGCCGTCCGGGGCGCGGGCACGCCTCGCGGGGGTGCTGCGTGACCGGACCCCGGTATGGGTACAGACGCGGATCGGGCTCGAACCGAGGGCGCTGGCCGCGCTGACCGTGGTCCTGGTCGTGGCGGCGGGTCTCGCGGGCGGCTACTTCTGGGCGGGGCGGCCCGAGCCGGTGCGTGCCCCGGAGCTCGTTCGCGCCGCGCCGGTGGCTGCCGCACCCGCCGTACCTGTGGCGCCTGCCACGAGGGCCGGGCCGGGGGCGGTGCCGGGGCGTGCGGCGGGTGGGGCGCGGGTGATCGTGGACGTCGGGGGCAAGGTGCGCAGGCCCGGGGTGCTGACGCTGCCGGCCGGCTCGCGGGTGGCGGACGCTCTGCGGGCCGCAGGCGGGGCGAAGCCCGACGCCGATCTCACCGGACTCAACCGGGCCCGTGTGCTGTTCGACGGTGAGCAGGTTCTGGTCGGGCTGCCGGGGCTGCCGGGGCTGCCGGTCGGTGGCTCCGGCTCCGGCTCCGTCGGCGGATCGGGGGCCGGGGGTGGCTCCGGTGGGGGTGGGCCGGGGGCGCCGTTGAGCCTCAACACGGCCACGGTCGAGCAGCTCGACACGCTTCCGGGCGTCGGTCCGGTGCTTGCCCGGCACATCGTCGACCATCGTGCGGAGCACGGCGGCTTCCGGTCGGTCGGGGAACTGCGGGAGGTCAACGGCATCGGTGAGCGACGGTTCGCAGAGCTGGAACGGCTGGTGCGGCCGTGAGGGCGGACGAGGCGACGGCGGATGAGCGGGGAGCCGGGGCGCCCTCCTGGGAGGAGGGGCCGGCCGATCTCCGGCTCGTGCCGCTCGCGGTGGCGGCCTGGGTGGCGGCGGCGATCGCGGTGGGGGTCGCCGGGTGGTGGACGGTGGCGGGCGTCGTGGTCTGTCTGCTGGGGGGCGGTCTCCTCCTGACGCCTGTGGCGGCTCGCTGGTTCGGCGGGACCGCCCGGCCCGATGAGGAGGGGGGCGGGGCCGCAGACGGGCCGACTCGGCCCGCAACCGCCGGGTGGCGGTTGCGGGCGACGGCGTTCGCCGGGGTGCTGCTGTGTGCCGCCGCCGGGGCCGCGTCGGCCGGGCTGCACGCGGCGGATCTGCGACGCGGGCCCGTACCGGAGCTGGCGCGGGAGTACGCGCGGGCCCAGCTGGAGGTGACGGTGACCTCCGATCCCCGGCTCACCCGGCCCCGGGTGCGGGGCAGCGAGACGGTGCCGGTCTCCGTCGTGCTGGACGGCGAGGTGACCCGCGCCGAGCGGTCGGACGGTACGGTCCACCGGACGAGGGCGCCGGTGCTGCTGATCGTGCCGCCGGGGGAGGGGCGGGCGGAGTGGATGCGGCTGCTGCCCTCCACGCGGCTGAAGGTCGGTGCCCGCCTCGCGCCGCCCTCGCGTCCCGGCGATCCCTTCGCCGCGGTGCTCAAGGTCAGTGGTGCGGGACCGCCTCGGATCGTCGGCCCGCCGAGCGCGATACAGCGGACGGCGGGGGAGCTGCGCGCCGGCCTGCGGAGGGCGACCGAAGGCCTTGACCCGGACGCGCGGGCCTTGTTGCCCGGCCTGGTCGTCGGGGACACCTCGCGGATCGGGTCCGAGCTGCGGGACGCCTTCGTGGCCACCGATCTCACCCATTTGCTCGCCGTGTCCGGCAGCAACCTCTCGGTGGTCCTGCTTCTGCTGGTCGGCCGTCCGGGGCGGGCTCATCAGGTGGAGCGCGGGGGGCTCGCGCCGCGGCTGGGGATGTCGCTACGGGTGACCGCGGTGGCCGGGGGAGCGTTGACACTCGCGTTCGTGGTGGTCTGCCGGCCCGACCCGAGCGTGCTGCGCGCCGCGGCCTGCGGACTTGTCGTGTTGCTCGCGGTCGGCACCGGTCGGCGGAGATCGCTGATCCCGGCGCTGGCCGCCGCCGTACTGATCCTGGTGCTCTACGACCCGTGGCTCGCCCGGAGTTACGGATTCCTGCTCTCGGTCCTCGCCACCGGGGCTCTCCTGACGGTGGCCCCGCGGTGGAGCGAGGCGCTGCGGCGGCGTGGCGTGCCCGGTCGTCTGGCGGAGGCCTTGGCGGCGTCCCTGGCGGCGCAGGCGGTGTGCGCTCCTGTCGTGGTGGTCTTCGCGGCCCGGGTGAGCCTGGTGGCGATCCCGGCGAATCTGTTCGCCGAGCTCGCGGTGGCGCCCGCGACGGTGTTCGGCTTCGCCACGCTCGCCGTGGCGGCGGTATGGATGCCGGCCGCGGAGGTGCTGGCCTGGGTGGCGGGATGGCCGGCCGGGTGGATCGCACGGGTGGCTCGTACGGGCGCCGCGCTGCCGGGGGCTGAGCTGAGCTGGCCCGGTGGGTGGTGGGGCGGGCTCGCTCTCGCCCTGGTGACCGCGGTGGTGGTGCTCGCGGCGCGCAAGCTGCCCTACCGGGGGCCGGTCGCCGGGCTCGTCGTCGTTCTGCTGCTGCTCGTGGTGGTGCGGCCGGTGCCGCTGACGCGGTGGGCCACCGGATGGCCGCCTCGGGGCTGGGTGTTCGCGATGTGCCAGGTGGGGCAGGGGGATGCGACGGTCCTCGCGGCGGGCGGGGACGCGGCCGTCGTGGTGGACGCGGGCCCCGATCCCGTACCGGTGGACCGATGTCTGCGGGAACTGGGGGTGCGCAGGGTGCCGTTGCTGGTGCTGACGCATTTCCACGCGGATCATGTGGCCGGGCTGCCGGGGGTGTTGCGGGGGCGTTCGGTGGGGGCGATCCAGACGACGGGCCTTGAGGAGCCGCCGGCCCAGGCGGCGTTCGTACGGCGGACGGCGGCGGCCGCTCGGGTGCCGCTGATCCGTGCGGGGTCGGGGGAGCGGCGCAGGATCGGGGCGCTGGAGTGGAGTGTGCTCTGGCCGACGGCCGGTGGCGGGGCGGCCGGGGGAGGCCGCGGGGCGGCCGGCTCCGGTGGGGCGAACGATGCCAGTGTCGCGCTGCACGTGCGGGCCGTCGGCGGGCTGACGTTGCTGTTGCTCGGTGATCTTGAACCGCCGGCCCAGCGGGGACTGCTGCGGGCTCATCCGGGGCTCGCGCCGGTGGACGTGCTCAAGGTCGCGCACCACGGCTCGGCGCATCAGGACCCGGGGCTGATGGGGGCCGTAAGGCCGCGGCTCGCGCTGGTGTCGTCGGGGCGTGACAACCCGTACGGGCATCCCTCGCCCCGGACGGTGGAGTCGTTGCGGGCCGGTGGGGCGCGGGTGCTGCGGACGGATCGGGACGGGGCGATCGCGGTCGTCGGGGCGGGGCCGGGGCTCGTGGCCGTACCGGGGGGAGGGTGACCCGCCGATGGAGAGAAACGCTTGTAAAGAAGTCTTTCTAAAGATACCTTTTCATCATGCCGGAGGAGAGTACCGACCAGAAGCGCGAGGGTGAACAGCCCCGCAGTATCCGACTCACCGACCCGCGAGCCCTGCGGGCCTATGCCCACCCCCTGCGGATGACGCTGGTGGGACTGCTGCGCAGCAGCGGCCCCTTCACCGCCACCCGGGCCGCCGAGCTGACTGGCGAGTCCGTGGCCAGCTGCTCCTACCACCTGCGGATACTCGCCAAGTACGGGCTCGTGGAGGAGGCGCCGGGCGGCCGGGGACGGGAGAAGCCCTGGCGGGCCACGGCCCAGTACACGGAGTGGCCGGAGTACAGCGAGGACCCCTCGATCGCCCAGGCGGCCGACGCGCTGAGCGCCGCCGTCGCCGAGCAGTACTTCGAGCGGGTCACCCGGGCCATGACGAACCGGCACCGGCTGCCGAGGGAGTGGCAGGAGGCCGAGCAGTTCGGCGACTCGCTGCTCCACCTCACCCATGAGGAGCTGGCCGACCTCGGAGCGCGTATCGACGCGCTGCTCCGGCCCTATGAGGCCCGGACCTCCGACGCGTCCCTCCGCCCGGAGGGCGCCAGGCCCGTCAGTGTCCTGCGGATCGCCTACCTGGATCTGGACGTCCCCGACAGCGAGAAGGAGTGAGCGGGATGGCTCTCGTCGAACGCGTACCGGCGCTGCTGCGCGAGCGGACCTTCCGTCGCTACTGGACCGGGCAGACCATCTCCCTCGCCGGGGACCAGATATCGCTCATGGCGATCCCCCTCGCCGCCGTCCTCGTCCTCGGCGCCGACGCCGCGGCGATGGGCTGGCTCAAGGCCGCCGAACTCCTGCCCGCGCTCCTGCTCAACCTGCCGTTCGGTGCCTGGGCGGACCGGCAGGCCAGCCGGAGACGGGCGATGATCGCGGCCGACATCGGGCGGGCGGCGCTGGTCCTGACCCTTCCCGTGGCCTATCTGCTCGACGTGCTGACACTCACCCAGCTGTACGTGGTGGCCTTCGGGATCGGCGCGCTCACCGTGCTCTTCGAGGTCTGCAACGCCACCCTCTTCGTGGCGCTCGTGCCCACCGAGCGCTATGTGCAGGCGAACTCGCTGGTGAACGGCAGCCGTTCGACGGCCTGGCTGGCGGGGCCCGGGATCGGCGGACTGCTCGTGCAGTTCCTCACCGCCCCCTTCGCCCTGGTCGCGGACGCCCTGACCTATCTGGTGTCGGCCGGGTACCTGGCCCGGATCAAGCCGGTCGAGCCCCCGCCGGCCCCCGTGGTCAAGGGGCACTTCACCGAGGGGCTGCGCTGGGTGGTCCGGGAGCGCTCGATGCGCGCGCTGTTCGCCGCCTCCGGCACGGTCCAGTTCTTCAACTACATGTTCCACACCCTCTTCGTGCTCTACGCGACCACCGAACTCGGCCTCGGTGCCGGGCTGCTCGGCCTGATCCTCGGAGCGGGAGCCGTGGGCGGACTCCTCGGGGCGGTCGTCAGCGGGGCGGTCGTCCGGCGGATCGGCATCGGGGGCTCGCTCCTCGCCGGCTTCCTCGGATTCACCCTGCCCCTGATCCTGATACCCCTGGCCGACGGCCCGCTGCCGCTCGTGGTGTTCGTGCTGTTCGCGGCGGAGTTCCTCTCCTGCGTCGGCGTGATGATCGTCGACATCGCCGCGGGATCGCTCCAGATGGCGCTGATACCCGACGCCGTGCGGGCCCGGGTCATGGGCGCCTTCCGGACGCTCAACCACGGCTTCCGTCCGCTCGGCGCGCTCGCCGGCGGTTTCCTCGGCACCGCGATCGGACTGCGCCCGACGCTGTGGATCGCCACCGTCGGAGCCGTCTTCGCCGTGCTGTGGGTGCTGCCCTCGCCGCTGCCGCGGATGCGGGAACTGCCCTCTCCGAAAGAGGAGTCGGAGCCGGTCGGACGGTCGGGGGGCGAGAAGGTTTGAGCGGGCAGACCGGCGCGTCGGCGCGGAGCCGATCACGCGGGCCAAGGGTGAGAGCGAGAGCCTGACGTGCTGCCGGTCGTTCGCGGTGGAATTCCCGATTCGAACCCTCGGTAACGCTTGCTCACCTCGTGACCGGTTTGCGTCGAACGCTCAGGCGGTGATCGAATGCGACTTTGTTGCATGGTGAACGAGTCGCACGGGGGTGCGTGAAGAATGTTCGATCGTCTCTTCGGGAAGCGTGCGGCGGGCGCCGCGCGGGGCGGCCCGCTCGCCGGTCTCGCCGTCCCCGCCTCGGCGGGGATGCTGAGCTGCCGGGTGCTCGACCCCGTACACGAGCCGGTCCGGCAGGCCGAGTTCGTCCTCAGCGACGCCGCCGGGCGCAAGGTGATCGCCGGTGAGACGGACCCGTACGGCACGGCGCTCGCGACCGTGCCGGCGGGCGAGTACCGGCTCGCGGTCACCGCCGAGGGATACACGCCGCACCACGGCAGGGCCGTCGTCACCGAGGGCGGCCACACGGGCCTCGACGACGTGCTGCTCCAGATCGCCCCGCAGCCCCAGCTCCCCGAGCCCGGCGACTGGGAGATCGACCCGGCGCACTCCCAGATCGGCTTCACCGCGCGCCACATCGGGCTCGCGCGGATCCACGGCCGGTTCAACAGCTTCGCCGGCGCGGTTCGGATCGGTGACCGCATGGAGCACTCCGCGATGCACGTCGTCATCGACGCGGCCTCCATCGACACCGGGGTGCAGATGCGCGACGACCATCTGCGGTCCGGCGACTTCCTCGACGTCGGCGCGTACCCGACGCTGGAGTTCTTCAGCGAGCGCTTCACACACAAGGGCGGCAGCCGTTGGGCCGTCACCGGGGCGCTCACCCTCCACGGGGTCAGCCGCACGGTCACCCTCGACACCCAGTACCTGGGCCTCGGGAGCGGACTGGAGGGCGAGACCCGGTGCGCCTGCCGGGCCACCACCGAACTGCACCGGGAGGACTTCACCCTCACCTGGCAGACGCTGCTCGCGCGGGGCATCGCGGCGGTGGGGTCGAGCATCAGCATCGATCTGGATGTGCAGATCGTGCCCAAGGCGGGGCGGGGCGGGGCGGCGCGGGGCGGGACTGAGGGGTCGGCCGGGCGTTGACCCTGCGGTCGGCCCGGAGGCGGCCCGGAGGCCGGGCCGGTGGTGGAGCGGGGCCTACGGGGCTTCCAGCCAGCCCTCGTACTCCGCCGCCAGGGAGTCCAGTGCCGTCGGGTCGAGCCGGCCGTCCGGGTCCTCGACGACCACCAGCCACTGGGCGTCCTCGGCGTCGTCCTCCCCGGCCAGGGAGTCCCGTACGAGCTGCGGTTCCTCGGGGACGCCGAAACGGTCGGGGACTTCCCCGGCGACCTCCTCGGCGGCGTCGCGGTCGGGGAGTACCAGTACGTGTCGTTCACTCACCCCGCCATTCTCGGGCATCGCCGCCCTGTCAGTGGTCCGTGGGATGCTGGACCGCGATGGCCACCAGAAAGACTTCCCCCGACGACCTCCTCGGCCCCGTGACGCTCGCCGTGGGGCAGGAGGACCTGCTCCTCGACCGCGTCGTCCAGGCGGTGGTGGCGGCCGCGCGTGCCGCCGACGCCGACACGGACGTGCGCGACCTCACGTCCGACCAGCTCCAGCCCGGTTCGCTGGCGGAGCTCACCAGCCCCTCGCTCTTCGCCGAGCGCAAGGTGCTGGTCGTGCGGAACGCCCACGATCTGTCCGCCGACACGATCAAGGACGTCAAGGCGTATCTCGACGACCCCATCGAGGACATCTCGCTCGTCCTGCTCCACGCGGGCGGCGCCAAGGGCAAGGGGCTGCTCGACGCCGCGCGCAAGGCGGGGGCGCGGGAGGTGGCCTGCCCGAAGACGACGAAGCCGGCGGAACGGCTGACGTTCGTGCGGCAGGAGTTCCGGGCGCTGGGGCGTTCGGCCACGCCCGAGGCCTGCCAGGCGCTCGTCGACTCCATCGGCAGCGACCTGCGGGAGCTCGCGTCCGCTGTCGCGCAGCTCACGTCCGACGTGGACGGGACGATCGACGAGGTCGTCGTCGGGCGCTACTACACGGGCCGCGCCGAGGCCTCCTCGTTCAACATCGCGGACCGCGCGGTGGAGGGGCGGGCGGCGGAGGCCCTCGAAGCGCTGCGGTGGTCGCTGTCGACCGGGGTCGCGCCGGTGCTCGTCACGAGCGCGTTGGCGCAGGGCGTACGGGCGATCGGCAAGCTGTCGTCGGCGCGGGGTGGGCGGCCGGCGGATCTGGCGCGGGAGCTGGGTATGCCGCCGTGGAAGATCGACCGCGTACGGCAGCAGATGCGGGGCTGGACCCCCGACGGGGTGTCGCTCGCGCTGCGGGCGATCGCGGAGGCGGACGCGGGGGTGAAGGGCGGCGGGGACGACCCGGAGTACGCCCTGGAGAAGGCGGTGGTCGCGGTGGCTCGGGCGGCGAGGATGGGGCGGGGCGGGTAGGGGGCGGCTGGGGCGGTCCGCTGGGCTGGGCTGGGCTGGGCCGTGGCCGTGCGCCTCTGTGCGTTCGGGGGCGGGCCTGCCGTGTGAGTCGTGCTGGGGGGTGGGGCCGGGGGCGGTTGTGCGGGCGAGTGGTGGCTGGTGCCGGGGTAGATTCCCCCACCCCGCCCCTTCCCGAAACCCTGCCGGGGGCTGGTGGGAGCAGAGGAACGTTCCCGGGGGCTGCGCCCCGGACCCCGCCTGGGGCTCCGCCCCGGACCCCGCCTGGGGCTCCGCCCCTGGACCCCCGGAGGCTGTGCCCGGATCCGCGTGCGGTTGTGCCCCCGGGCCCCGTCTGGGTTTTCGCCGCTGGACCCCGTTTCGGGGCTGTGCCCCGGATCCCGCCTGGGGCTGCGCCCCTGGGCCCCGGAGGTTGTGCCTGGATCCGCGTGCGGTTGTGCTTCCGGGCGCTGTTTCGGGGCTGTGCCCCGGATCCCGGAGGCTGTGCGCCGGATCCCGCCTGAGGCTGCGCCCCTGGACCCCCGGAGGCTGTGCCACGATCCGCGTGCGGTTGTGCTCCCGGGCCCCGTTTCGGGGCTGTGCCCCGGATCCCCGGCTGTGCGCCGGATCCTGCCTGGGGCTGCGCCCCTGGGCCCCGGAGGCTGTGCCCGGATCCGCGTGCGGCTGGGCCCCCGGGCCCCGTCTGGGGTTTCGCCCCTGGACGCCGCCTGGGCTCTGTCCCTGGGCCCCGCCCCAGAGCCCGGGCCGTGCCCCCCTCCGCAGCACCGCGTGGTGCCCCCCCGGCCCTGGGCAGGGTCGTCTCCGCATCGCCGCGACGCCAAAGGCCCCACCACCTCCTGGGGAAGGAGGTGGTGGGGCCTTCGGTGTTGAGCTGGTGGGCTCGCACCCGCGTGGCGAACGCGTCCGCGTGCGAGTCCTGGGTGGCCGGGTGGGAGCGGGAGAGAGGGCCCGCTGGGTCCCGTGCGGCCGGTTACATCAGAGCTCAGCCCTGGAGAGCGGCAACCTTGGTGGCCAGCGCCGACTTCTTGTTGGCGGCGGCGTTCTTGTGGATGACGCCCTTCGAGACAGCCTTGTCGAGCGCGCGGGAGGCGGCGCGGGAAGCCACGGTGGCCTTCTCGACGTCACCCGCGGCGACGGCCTCGCGGGCCTTGCGGATCGCGGTCTTGAGCGAGGACTTGACGGCCTTGTTGCGCAGGCGCGCCTTCTCGTTCGTCTTGTTCCGCTTGATCTGGGACTTGATGTTCGCCACGAAAAGAGCCTTTACAGGTTCGATGTTCCTTCTGGATGCGTCTCGCAGGCTGAGAGGGCACACGAGACACAGCTGTCCACAGTATCAGCGACCCTCGCGCCCGCCCAAACCGGGCGCAGGGCGACGGGCATGGGACCATGGAGCCTACGTATCGATCCGACATCGCCCCGAGACGAGACCCTGCGTGCCCGCGACTCCTACCAACGTGCCCGAGCCGAGCCGTACCGACCCGGCTCTGATCCGCAACTTCTGCATCATCGCGCACATCGACCACGGCAAGTCCACGCTCGCCGACCGGATGCTCCAGCTGACCGGTGTGGTCGACCAGCGGCAGATGCGTGCCCAGTACCTCGACCGCATGGACATCGAGCGGGAGCGCGGCATCACGATCAAGTCCCAGGCGGTCCGGTTGCCGTGGGCGCCGACCGAGGGGCCGGCTCAGGGCGACACGCACATCCTGAACATGATCGACACCCCTGGGCACGTCGACTTCACCTATGAGGTGTCCCGGTCGCTCGCCGCCTGTGAGGGCACGATCCTGCTGGTCGACGCGGCCCAGGGCATCGAGGCGCAGACGCTCGCCAACCTGTACCTGGCGATGGAGAACGATCTGACCATCGTTCCCGTGCTGAACAAGATCGACCTGCCGGCCGCCCAGCCGGAGAAGTTCTCCGAGGAGCTGGCCAACCTCATCGGCTGCCAGCCGGAGGACGTCCTCAAGGTCTCCGCGAAGACCGGTGTCGGTGTCGACGCGCTGCTCAACCGGGTCGTCCGGGACGTTCCCGCCCCGGTCGGTGTCGCCGACGCGCCCGCCCGCGCGATGATCTTCGACTCCGTGTACGACTCGTACCGGGGTGTCGTGACCTATGTGCGAGTGGTCGACGGCCAGCTCAACAAGCGCGAGCGCATCAAGATGATGTCGACCGGCGCCACCCATGAGCTGCTCGAGATCGGTGTGTCGTCTCCGGAGATGACGCCGTCCGACGGTCTCGGCGTCGGCGAGGTGGGCTACCTCATCACCGGCGTTAAGGACGTCCGTCAGTCCAAGGTCGGTGACACGATCACCTCCCTGAACAAGGGCGCCACCGAGGCCCTCGGCGGTTACAAGGACCCGAAGCCGATGGTCTTCTCGGGCCTCTACCCGCTGGACGGCTCGGAGTACCCGGACCTCCGCGAGGCCCTCGACAAGCTCCAGCTCAACGACGCCGCGCTGGTCTACGAGCCGGAGACCTCCGCCGCCCTGGGCTTCGGCTTCCGCGTCGGCTTCCTCGGGCTCCTGCACCTCGACGTCATTCGCGAGCGGCTGGAGCGGGAGTTCGGGCTCGATCTCATCGCCACCGCGCCCAACGTGGTCTACCGCGTGGTCATGGAGGACGGCAGCGAGCACACCGTCACCAACCCGAGCGAGTTCCCCGAGGGCAAGATCGACGACGTGTACGAGCCCGTCGTACGCGCCACGATCCTCGCCCCCAGCGAGTTCATCGGCGCGATCATGGAGCTGTGCCAGACCCGTCGCGGCACGCTGATCGGCATGGACTACCTCTCCGAGGACCGGGTCGAGATCCGCTACACCCTGCCCCTCGCCGAGATCGTCTTCGACTTCTTCGACCAGCTGAAGTCCAAGACGCGCGGTTACGCCTCCCTCGACTACGAGCCCACCGGTGAGCAGGCCTCCAGCCTGGTCAAGGTCGACATCCTGCTGCACGGCGACAAGGTCGACGCCTTCTCCGCCGTCACCCACAAGGACGCCGCCTACGCCTACGGTGTGCGGCTCGTCGCCAAGCTGCGCGAGCTCATCCCGCGGCAGGCCTTCGAGGTGCCGATCCAGGCCGCGATCGGCTCCCGGGTCATCGCCCGCGAGACCATTCGCGCCATCCGCAAGGACGTCCTCGCCAAGTGCTACGGCGGTGACATCTCCCGTAAGCGGAAGCTGCTCGAGAAGCAGAAGGAAGGCAAGAAGCGCATGAAGATGGTCGGCTCGGTGGAGGTGCCGCAGGAGGCCTTCATCGCCGTTCTGTCGAGCGACGAGTCCTCCGGCAAGAAGAAGTAGATCAGGGCGCCCCAGGGAGCTGTCCTGTGCAGACAACGGGTCCACGCGCCAGGTGCGCGTGGGCCCGTTCGTTATGAAGCGGCGCCCTGTAGGCCCTTACGCGCCGGACCTCGGGCCTTTACTCTGATCCCGGCTCGAAGGTTACTCGCCAGTTAGTTACGAACCACCAGAAGGCACCGCCGCCGCCCGGAGGACGTCGTGAGCGACACACAGACCCAGATCGAGAACCGGCCGCCCTCCGTGGCGACCCTCTTCCTTGAGCGCGTCGAGCGGACTCCGGATGCGGAGGCCTACCGCTACCCGGTGCCCGCCGCCTCCGGTGCCGGCCCGGACGACTGGAAGTCGCTCAGCTGGGGGCAGGCCGCCGAACGGGTCTACGCGATCGCCGCCGGCCTCGTCGACCTCGGCGTGCAGTCCGAGGAGCGCGTCGCCCTCGCCTCCGCCACCCGCGTCGAGTGGATCCTCGCCGACCTCGGCGTGATGTGCGCCGGCGCCGCGACCACCACGGTCTACCCGCAGACCAACGCCGAGGAGTCGGCGTTCATCCTCTCCGACTCCGAGTCGAAGGTCCTCATCGCCGAGGACGCGACGCAGCTCGCCAAGGCCGTGGAGCGCCGCGCCGACCTGCCGAACCTCCACCACGTGGTCGTCATCGACGCCACCGGAGTCGAGAGCGACGGCGAGTTCGTCCTCTCCCTCGCCGAGCTGGAGGCGCGCGGCAAGGCGTACCTGGAGAAGCACCCCGAAGCCGTCAAGGAGCGGGTCGCGGCGATCACCCCCACGCAGCTCGCCACCCTCATCTACACCTCGGGCACCACGGGCCGCCCCAAGGGCGTCCGCCTCCCGCACGACAACTGGTCGTACATGGCGAAGGCCATCGCCGCCACCGGTCTCGTCACCCAGGACGACGTCCAGTACCTGTGGCTGCCGCTCGCGCACGTCTTCGGCAAGGTCCTCACCTCGGGACAGATCGAGGTCGGGCACGTCACCGCCGTGGACGGCCGGGTCGACAAGATCATCGAGAACCTGCCGGTGGTCCAGCCGACCTACATGGCCGCCGTCCCCCGCATCTTCGAGAAGGTCTACAACGGCGTCGCCGCCAAGGCCCGCGCGGCCGGCGGAGCCAAGTACAAGATCTTCCAGTGGGCGGCCGGAGTCTCCCGCGACTACGCCAAGGCCACCCAGGACAACTTCCGCCGCACCGGCACCGCCTCTGCGCCCTTCGGCCTCACGGCCAAGCACAAGGTCGCCGACGCCCTCGTCTACGCCAAGATCCGTGACGCCTTCGGCGGCAACCTGCGCGCGTGCATCTCCGGATCCGCCGCGCTCGCCCCCGAGATCGGCTACTTCTTCGCCGGCGCGGGCATCCACATCCTGGAGGGGTACGGACTCACCGAGTCCTCCGCCGCCTCCTTCGTCAACCCGGGCGAGGCCTACCGCACCGGCACCGTCGGCAAGCCGCTCCCCGGCACCGAGGTCCGGATCGCCGACGACGGCGAGATCCTGCTGCGCGGCCCCGGCATCATGGAGGGCTACCACGGCCTGCCCGAGAAGACGGCCGAGGTCCTGGAGTCCGACGGCTGGTTCCACACCGGAGACATCGGCGAGCTGTCCGCCGACGGCTACCTGCGGATCACCGACCGCAAGAAGGACCTGATCAAGACGTCCGGCGGCAAGTACATCGCGCCGGCCGAGGTCGAGGGCCAGTTCAAGGCCGTCTGCCCGTTCGTCTCGAACATCCTCGTCCACGGCGCCGACCGGAACTTCTGCACCGCGCTGATCGCGCTCGACGAGCCCACCCTCCTCGGCTGGGCCGCCGAGCACGACCTCGCGGGCAGGCCGTACGCCGAGGTCGTCGCCGACCCGAAGACCGTCGCGATGGTCCAGGGCTACGTCGACCGCCTCAACGAGGGCCTCCAGCGCTGGCAGACGATCAAGAAGTTCCGCCTGCTGCCGCGCGACCTCGACATCGAGCACGGTGAGCTGACCCCGTCCCTGAAGCTGAAGCGGCCGGTGGTGGAGCGCGAGTACAAGGCGCTCATCGAGGAGATGTACGCGGGGTCGCGGGAGTCCTGACCTTCCCCCCTGTGGAGAGTTTGTCCACAGGCCGGCATCGGACCGGGCATTCACCTCGGGCAGTACGGGACAATGGGGCTCATGCCTTCCGTACTGCCCGATGGTGAGTCCGTTCCCGACGACGGGGCGCTGCCCCCGCACGCCCTGGAAGGGGCGGGGGAGCGGCCGCTCGGGTTCTACCTGCACGTGCCGTACTGCGCGACGCGCTGCGGTTACTGCGACTTCAACACCTACACGGCCAGTGAGCTGCGGGGGACCGGGGGCGTGCTCGCCTCCCGGGACAACTACGCGGAGCAGGTCGTCGAGGAGATCCGGCTCGCCCGGAAGGTGCTCGGCGACGACCCGCGGCCGGTGCGGACCGTCTTCGTGGGTGGCGGTACGCCCACGCTGCTCGCCGCCGGCGATCTCGTACGCATGCTGGGGGCCGTCCGCGAGGAGTTCGGGCTCGCCGACGACGCCGAGGTGACGACCGAGGCCAACCCCGACTCCGTGAACCCGGACTATCTGGCGGAGCTGCGGGCCGGTGGCTTCAACCGGATCTCCTTCGGCATGCAGAGCGCCAAGCAGCACGTCCTGAAGATCCTCGACCGGACGCACACCCCGGGCCGCCCCGAGGCGTGCGTCGGGGAAGCGCGGGCCGCCGGGTTCGAGCACGTCAACCTCGACCTGATCTACGGCACCCCCGGCGAGACCGACGACGACTGGCGGGCCTCGCTCGACGCCGCCATCGGCGCCGGGCCCGACCACATCAGCGCCTACGCGCTGATCGTCGAGGAGGGGACGCAGCTCGCGCGGCGCATCCGGCGCGGCGAGGTCCCCATGACCGACGACGACGTCCACGCCGACCGGTACCTGATCGCCGAGGACGTCCTCTCCGGCGCCGGCTTCGAGTGGTACGAGGTCTCCAACTGGGCCACGTCCGAGGCCGGGCGCTGCCTCCACAACGAGCTGTACTGGCGTGGGGCCGACTGGTGGGGCGCCGGCCCCGGCGCCCACAGCCACGTCGGCGGCGTCCGCTGGTGGAACGTGAAGCATCCCGGTGCGTACGCCGCCGCGCTGGCCGCAGGGAAGTCGCCGGGGGCCGGACGGGAGCTGCTCTCCGACGAGGACCGGAGAGTCGAGCGCGTGCTCCTCGAACTGCGGCTCAAGGAGGGCGTCGAACTGTCCCTCCTCAAGCCGGCGGGCCTCGCGGCGTCCCGCAAGGCCCTCGCCGACGGCCTGCTCGACGACGGGCCGTACGCCGCCGGGCGGGCGGTACTGACCTTGCGGGGGCGGCTGCTCGCCGACGCGGTCGTGCGGGACCTCGTGGACTAGCGGTCGTGCGGGACCTCGTGGACCAGGGGTCTTGCCGATCGGGCCGGGCCGGCCCCCTGTGGCGAGAGCACCCCGCGTGACGGCAGGGCGATGAGCAGTGCGCCCAGGACGAGGAGGCCGCTCGCCCACAGCGGTCCGAGCGTCCCCGCCCCGGTCCTGAGGGCGACGGCGGCGACGAGCGGTCCGGCGGCCGCCCCCACGTTGAGTGCCGCGGTCGCGTAGGAGCCGGCCATGGTGGGGGCACCCGCGGCCTCGTGGAGGACCCGCGCGATCAGGGTGCCGCCCAGTGCGAACGACGCCATGCCCTGCACGAACACGAGGGTGAGCAGCGCTACCGGCTTGTCGGCCAGCACGGCCAGGGCGGGCCAGCCGACGAGCAGCAGCGGACCGCCGACCGCGACGACCTGGCCCGGGTACCGGTCGGACCACCGTCCCGCGAGGGTGATCCCGGCGAAGGAGCCGACCCCGAAGAGGACAAGGGCGACCGGGACCCACAGGTCGCCGAGCCCGGCGGAACCGGTCACGACGGGCGCCAGGAACGTGAAGCCGGCGAAGGTCGCCGCGTTCACCAGGGCGCCGAGCAGCATCACCAGGAGCAGCCGCGGCCGCCTGAGCCGCGCCAGCTCCGCGCGCAGGTCCGGCACCTCGGCCGTGCCCTCCTGAGCGGGCCGCGCCGGGAATCCCCGGAGGACGCCGAGGGCCGCGGGCAGGCAGAGCGCGGCGACGGCCCAGAACGTGGCCCGCCAGTCGAGCAGCGTGCCGAGCAGCGATCCCGCGGGGACCCCGGCGATCGTGGCCACCGTCGTCCCCGACAGCAGCACGGCCAGCGCGCGCCCCTTCCGGTCCGGCGGCACGAGCCGGGTGGCGGTCGTCAGGGCCAGGGCCAGGAACCCGGCGTTCGCGAGGGCCGCGACGACCCTGGTGGCGAACAGGACGGCGAAGCTGGTGGTGACGGCGCCCAGGACGTGCGCCGCCGAGAACACGAGGACGAACCCGAGCAGGCTGGCCCGCACCGGCCAGGTGCGGGCGAGAGCGGCCAGGAGCGGGGCACCGACGATCATTCCGACGGCGAAGGCCGAGGTGAGCAGGCCCGCGCTGCCGACCGTGACACCGAGGTCGGAGGCGATGTCCGGCACGAGGCCGGCGAGCATGAATTCCGAGGTGCCCATGGCGAAGACCGCCAGGGCGAGCAGAAAGAGCGGGAGGGGCATCGAGTGGCTCCGGGGTGAGGAGAATGACGGCAGAGGCATCTCGTCACCGCGGTCAGCACCCACGGGCACACGCGTCCGGCCGCGGAGGGCGGCGGGACGACAAGGTGGCAGAACTGCGAACCCAGCGGTCCGTAGGGACCCGGTGGTTCGGAGGGCCCGGTGGTTCGTGCGGCCTCAGGGGCCGTACGGACGCAAGGGCCCGTGAGAACTCAGGGGTTCAGGGGCTGACGGCGTGACCGAAAGCCCCCGACGTGTCCGACTCGGGGCTCGACATGCCGCGCACGCTACCCGACCGGGCCCCGGCGAGGCACCCCCATTCGCACGGGGGCGGGAAGGCCCCTACGGCGCCGTCACGAAGTCGATCAGCTCCTCCACGCGGCCAAGGAGTTCCGGTTCCAGGTCCTTGTACGACGTGACCCTCGACAGGATGTGCTGCCAGGCCGCGCCCGTGTTCGGCGGCCAGCCCAGGGCCTCGCACACGCCCGTCTTCCAGTCCTGCCCCCTGGGGACCCGGGGCCAGGCCCGGATGCCCACCGACGCCGGTTTCACCGCCTCCCAGACGTCGATGTACGGGTGGCCGACGACCAGCACGTCCGCCGAGGTCACCTGGGCGGCGATCCTCGACTCCTTCGAACCCGGGACCAGATGGTCCACCAGGACGCCCAGTCGGGCGTCCGGAGCCGGGGCGAACTCCGCGACGATCGACGGGAGGTCGTCGACCCCCTCCAGGTACTCCACGACCACGCCCTCGATGCGGAGGTCGTCGCCCCAGACCCGTTCCACCAGCTCGGCGTCGTGGCGGCCCTCGACGTAGATCCGGCCGGCCCGCGCCACGCGCGCGCGTGCGCCCGGCACCGCGACCGAGCCCGAGGCCGTACGGGTGGGGCGGGCGGGGGCCGCGACGGGGCGGACAAGGGTCACCACCCGGCCCTCCAGGAGGAAGCCGCGCGGATCCATCGGGAACACCCGGTGCTTGCCGAAGCGGTCCTCCAGGGTCACCGTGCCCGCCTCGCAGCGGATCACCGCCCCGCAGAAGCCCGTCGTGACCTCCTCGACGACCAGATCACGGTCGGCCGGGACCTCGGGAACGGGTGCCGACTTCTTCCAAGGGGGTGTCAGATCCGGGTTGTAGCTGCGCATTTCGGTGACGTTAGGCCACCTGGAAGCGGCGTGCCAGTTCCTCCCGCTGGAGTCGTACGAACGTGGCGTCCACCACCGCCCCGTGCCCCGGCACGTACACCGCGTCCTCGCCGCCCAGCCGCAGCAGCCGGTCGAGCGCGTCCGGCCAGCGGGAGGGGATCGCGTCCGGGCCCGCCTGCGGTTCGCCCGACTCCTCGACCAGATCGCCGCAGAAGACCACCTCACGCTCGCCCGGCACCAGAAGCGCCAGGTCATGGCCCGTGTGGCCGGGGCCGACGTTCGCCAGGAGGACCTGCCGGCCGCCCAGGTCGAGCGTCCACTCGCCGGAGACCACGTGCCGGGGGGCCACCAGGACGTCCGCCGCCTCGGCCGCCGCCCGCGCGTCCAGGCCGTGCCGCACCCCGTCCCCGCGCAGCTCCTCCCGGTCCCGCTCCCGGCCGAGCAGCTCGTCCACGCCCACCGCCCCGAAGACCTCGGCGCCCGCGAACGCCGCCGTGCCGAAGACATGGTCGAAGTGGGGGTGGCTGAGTGCGATGTGTGTCACTCTCCGGCCGCCCGTCAGCCCCGAGATCTGCGTCCGCAGCTCGGCGCCCTCCGCGAGCGAGGAGCCCGTGTCGTACAGCAGCAGCCCCCGTTCACCCCGTACCAGTCCCACTGTGGCGTCCCAGCCGGGCAGCCGCCGGCGGCCCACGCCGTCGGCGAGCCGCTCCCATCCGTACGCTTCCCAATCCACGTCCATGCGGCGACGCTAACCGGTGGAGGCGCCGCCACCTTGCCAGGAGCGACGCCCGCCGCCGTACACTGGCCGGGGGATCGCTGGCACTCGGACAGGGCGAGTGCCAAAAGCGGAGCAACCGGAACGACGACGACAGCTGGAGGTGCGCACGATGCTCAGCGAACGCAGGCTCGAGGTCCTGCGCGCCATCGTCCAGGACTACGTCGGGACGGAGGAGCCCGTCGGCTCCAAGGCGCTCACCGAGCGCCACAAGCTCGGCGTCTCGCCCGCCACCGTGCGCAACGACATGGCCGTCCTGGAAGAGGAGGGCTTCATCGCCCAGCCTCACACCAGCGCCGGCCGCATCCCGACCGACAAGGGCTACCGCCTCTTCGTCGACCGGCTCGCCGGCGTCAAGCCGCTGTCGACGCCCGAGCGCCGGGCCATCCACAACTTCCTCGACGGCGCGGTCGACCTGGACGACGTCGTCGGCCGTACGGTCCGGCTGCTCGCCCAGCTGACCCGTCAGGTCGCCGTCGTCCAGTACCCCTCGCTGACCCGCTCGACCGTCCGGCACGTGGAGCTGCTCGCGCTGGCTCCCGCGCGCCTGATGCTGGTGCTCATCACGGACACCGGCCGCGTCGAGCAGCGGGTCATCGACTGCCCCGCGCCCTTCGGCGAGACCTCTCTCGCCGATCTGCGGGCCCGGCTCAACAGCCGGGTCGTCGGCCGCCGGTTCGCCGACGTGCCGCAGCTGGTGCAGGACCTCCCCGAGTCCTTCGAGGAACTCGAGGACCGCGCCACGGTCTCGACCGTGCTCGCGACCCTCCTCGAAACCCTCGTCGAGGAGCACGAGGAGCGACTGATGATCGGCGGAACCGCCAATCTCACCCGCTTCGGACCCGACTTTCCCCTGATGATCAGGCCCGTGCTCGAGGCTCTTGAGGAGCAGGTCGTGCTCCTCAAGCTCCTCGGCGAGGCCAAGGAATCGGGCATGACCGTACGCATCGGGCACGAGAACGCCCACGAGGGGCTGAGCTCCACGTCCGTCGTCTCGGTCGGCTACGGTTCGGGCGGCGAGGCAGTCGCCAAACTCGGCGTGGTCGGACCGACCCGCATGGACTACCCCGGAACGATGGGAGCGGTACGCGCAGTGGCACGTTACGTCGGACAGATCCTGGCGGAGTCGTAAGTGGCCACGGACTACTACGCCGTACTCGGCGTGCGCCGCGACGCGTCCCAGGACGAGATCAAGAAGGCCTTCCGGAGGCTCGCGCGCGAGCTGCACCCGGATGTGAATCCCGATCCGAAGACGCAGGAACGCTTCAAGGAGATCAACGCCGCCTACGAGGTCCTCTCGGACCCGCAGAAGAAGCAGGTCTACGACCTGGGTGGCGACCCGCTGTCGGCCTCCGGCGGAGGCGGCGCGGGCGGCTTCGGGGCCGGTGGCTTCGGCAACTTCTCCGACATCATGGACGCCTTCTTCGGCACGGCCTCGCAGCGCGGCCCGCGCTCGCGGACCCGCCGTGGCCAGGACGCCATGATCCGTCTGGAGATCGACCTCAACGAGGCGGCCTTCGGCACCACCAAGGACATCCAGGTCGACACGGCGGTCGTCTGTACGACCTGCTCGGGCGAGGGTGCCGCGCCCGGCACCTCCGCGCAGACCTGTGACATGTGCCGCGGCCGCGGCGAGGTCTCGCAGGTCACCCGGTCCTTCCTGGGCCAGGTCATGACCTCCCGGCCCTGCCCGCAGTGCCAGGGCTTCGGAACCGTCGTCCCGACCCCGTGCCCCGAGTGCGCGGGCGACGGCCGGGTCCGCTCCCGCCGCACCCTCACGGTCAAGATCCCGGCCGGTGTCGACAACGGCACCCGGATCCAGCTCGCGGGCGAGGGCGAGGTCGGCCCCGGCGGCGGCCCCGCCGGCGACCTGTACGTCGAGATCCACGAGACCCCGCACGAGACCTTCCAGCGGCGTGGGGACGACCTGCACTGCACGGTCACCCTCCCGATGACGGCGGCCGCGCTCGGCACCAAGGTGCAGCTGCAGACCCTCGACGGCCTTGAGGAGATCGACGTCCGTCCGGGCACGCAGTCCGGCCAGTCGATCCCGCTGCACGGCCGCGGCGTCACGCACCTGCGCGGCAACGGCCGGGGCGACCTGATCGTGCACGTCGAGGTGCAGACCCCCGGCAAGCTCGACGCCGAGCAGGAGCGACTCCTGCGTGAACTGGCCAAGCTGCGCGGCGAGGAGCGGCCCACGGGGCAGTTCCAGCCGGGGCAGCAGGGGCTGTTCTCGCGGTTGAAGGACGCGTTCAACGGGCGGACCTGACCGGGGTCCGGAAGTCGGTGCGGGAGGGGCGGGATCGCGGTGACGCGGGCCCGCCCCTTCCGTGACATGACGTACGGATTCGGCCCGGAAGCAGGGGCATGACACGATGCCCATATGTCCACCACCGCACTGAACGATCTCTCTCGGTTTCCGATCGTGCAGGCCCCCATGGCGGGTGGCGCCTCCTCCCCCGAGCTGGTCGGAGCCGTGTGCGCGGCCGGGGCGCTCGGCTTCCTGGCCGGCGGGTACAAGACGGCCGGAGGCCTCTACCAGGAGATCAAGCAGGTGCGCGGGCTCACCGCACGCCCCTTCGGTGTCAACCTCTTCCTGCCGGAGTCCGGGCGGCCCGCCGACCCCGCCTCCGTCGAGGTCTACCGGCATCAGCTCGCGGGCGAGGCCACCTGGTACGAGACCCCGCTCGGTGAGACCGACGACTGCCGTGACGACGCGTACGACGCCAAGCTGGCGATCCTCCTGGAGGACCCGGTCCGGGTCGTCTCCTTCACCTTCGGCTGCCCCGCTCCCGAGGTCCTCGCCTCCTTCGCGCGCGTGGGAACGTTCACGATCGTGACCGTCACCTCCGCCGAGGAGGCCCTCGCCGCCCAGCAGGCCGGGGCGAACGCCGTCTGTGTGCAGGGAGCCGAGGCGGGTGGACACCAGGGCACGTTCCGCGACGACCCCGCCGACGACGCGCCGGGCACCGGACTGCTCGCCCTGCTCATGCTCGTCCGCGAGAGCGTCGCCCTGCCGATCGTCGCCGCCGGCGGCATCATGCGCGGCGCGCAGATCGCCGCCGTCCTGGCCGCCGGGGCGGATGCCGCCCAGCTCGGCACGGCTTTCCTCTGCTGCCCCGAGTCGGGCGCCCACCCGCTGCACAAGCGGGCCCTGACCGATCCGCTGTACACCCGGACCGCCCTCACCCGGGCCTTCACCGGGCGCCCGGCACGCGGCCTCGTCAACCGTTTCGTGCGCGAGCACGGGCCGTACGCCCCCGCCGCCTACCCCGAGATCCACCACCTCACCGCCCCGATCCGCAAGGCCGCCGCCACCGCGGGCGACGCCCAGGGCATGTCCCTGTGGGCCGGTCAGGGCCACCGTCTCGCGCGCGAACTCCCCGCCGGGCAACTGGTCGAGGTGCTGGCCGCCGAACTCGACACCGCTCTCTCCGAGCTGCCCCACAGGAGCGCCTCATGACCGCACCCGTCTTCGTCGTCGACGCCGTTCCCGGCCCCGGGAGCTTCCTCCTTGACGGCCCCGAGGGCCGGCACGCCGTCTCCGTGAAGCGGCTGCGGGAGGGCGAGGAGCTCGTCCTCGCCGACGGCCGGGGCCGCTGGGCCGCCTGCGTGGTGCTGGCCGCCGAGGGCAAGGACCAGCTCACCGTGCGGGTCGACGAGGTCCACGAGGACGCCGAGGAGGAGCCCCGTATCACCGTCGTCCAGGCGCTGCCCAAGGGCGACCGGGGCGAACTCGCCGTCGAGACCATGACGGAGACCGGGGTGGACGCGATCGTGCCGTGGGCCGCCTCCCGCTGCATCACGCAGTGGAAGGGGGACCGGGGCCTCAAGGCGCTCGCCAAGTGGCGGTCCACCGCGCGCGAGGCCGGGAAGCAGTCGCGCCGCTCCCGGTTCCCCGAGGTCGCTGACCTGATGACGACCAAGCAGGTCGCCGCGCTGCTCGCCGGCGCCGACTTCGCGGCCGTGCTGCACGAGGACCGCGACCACCCGAGCGGCGCGCTCGCCACCGCCGAACTCCCGGAGAAGGGCTCGATCGTGCTGGTCGTCGGCCCCGAGGGAGGGGTGTCCCCGGAAGAGCTCGCCGCGTTCGAGGCGGCCGGGGCGAAGCCGTACCGGCTCGGCCGGAGCGTGCTGCGGACGTCGACGGCGGGCACGGCGGCGACGGCGCTCGTCCTGGGGCGCACCGGCCGCTGGAGTTAGGCGCGCTGCCGGGGCCGTGGGGCGTCACGGGTGCTGGAGTCAGGCGTTCCCCGGGCCGTACGGGCGTCACGGGCGCCGGAGTCAGGCCTTTCCCTGCCCGTCCCCTGTCGTCAGGGTGTCGTAGAGGGGCCAGCCGTCCTCGTCGTGGATGCCGTGGGCGGTCGGGAGCAGGCCGCGGGCCGCGGCCTCGTCCAGGAAGCGGCGTACGACGCCCGGCTCGTTCAGGTTGAGGATGGCGCCGTCGCCGGTCGAGGCGATGTCGCCGGCGCCGAACGGGTAGCCGGACACGATGCGGCCCGGCCCGTCCCGGAAGACCAGCCGGAGCTGGACGTGGCGGTTCTCCGCGCGGCGCAGGGTGAGGAACGTCAGGCAGTCCGGGTCGTGGTGGTGTCCGACCGTCCACAGCCACACCGTGGCGTCCACCGTCAGCCTGCGCGGTACGCGGTCCCGTCTCATCCGGCGAAGTGTACGGAGCGAGCACCGGACCGACCCGGTGGACAGCGGCCCCCGCACGCTCCTTAGGCTGGCCGCATGGCCGACGAGTCCCCCCTGATCCGCAGTCTGCGCGCCGCCGTGGCCGCCGCCCCCGGCGACGTACCCCTGCGTCTTCACTTCGCCGAACTCCTCCTCGCCGAGGGGCGGAACGACGAGGCCGTCGCGGAGGCGGCCGTCGCGCTCCAGCACGCGCCGGGGGACGCGGACGCGCGTGCGCTGATGGTGCGGGCCATGGGGATGCCGCCGGCCCCGGCCACCGCTCCCACGGAGCGCGCACCCGGCCCGGCCGCGCCCTCGGCCCCCACGGAGAGCGCCACCGAGCCGCCCGTGGGCCAGGCCCCCGCCTTCGACTGGGACGCCGCCGAGCAGCAGGTGCAGGACGTCGTCGGGCCCCGTTTCCTGGAGGACCCGCAGGCCGCCCAGGGCGAGGGTGCCGCCGGGGACGCCGACGCCTGGGACGTCGACGCGCCCGGCGCCGTACGCCTCGCGGACGTCGGCGGCATGGACGAGGTCAAGGAGCGGCTGGAGGCCGCCTTCCTCGCCCCCATGCGCAACCCCGAACTGCGCAGGCTGTACGGCAAGTCGCTGCGCGGCGGCCTGCTCCTCTACGGGCCTCCCGGCTGCGGCAAGACCTTCATCGCGCGGGCCGTCGCCGGCGAGCTGGGCGCGAACTTCCTCACCGTCTCGCTCTCCGACGTCCTCGACATGTGGATCGGGGCCTCCGAGAAGAACATCCACGACATCTTCGAGACCGCCCGCCGCCAGGCCCCCTGCGTCGTCTTCCTCGACGAACTCGACGCCCTCGGCGCCAAGCGCTCCCGCACCCACCACAGCGGCCTTCGCAATGTCGTCAACCAGCTCCTCACCGAGCTCGACGGCATCGCGAGCGGCGCCGGCAACGAGGGCGTCTTCGTGCTCGCCGCCACCAACGTGCCCTGGGACGTGGACATCGCCCTGCGCCGCCCCGGCCGCCTCGACCGCACCCTGCTCGTGCTGCCGCCGGACGCCACCGCCCGGGAGGCGATCCTCCGCTACCACCTGCGGGAGCGGCCCATCGAGGCCGTCGACCTCGGCAAGCTCGTCAAGGCCACCGAGGACTTCTCCGGCGCCGACCTCGCCCATGTCTGCGAGACGGCCGCCGAGGCCGCGCTCCTCGACTCCGCGCGCAGCGGCTCCGTACGGCTGATCACCACCAAGGACCTGCTGGGCGCGGCCAAGCAGATCAAGCCGTCCACCGAGCCGTGGTTCGCGGCCGCCCGGAACGTCGCCATGTTCGCCAACGAGGGCGGCCTGTACGACGATCTCCTCGCCCACCTCAAGCGGAAGCGCAAGCTGTGACCGCGCCGACCGCGCTCCTGCGCGCCGAGGCCCTGTACGACACAGGGCGGTTCGCGCAGGCCGGGGAGCTCGTGGCCCAGCACCTGGCGAGCGAACCGGAGGACGCCGAGGCGCTCGTCCTGCTCGCCCGCTGCCACCACCGCGCCGAGGACCACCAGGCCGCCCTGGAAGCCGTGGACGCCGCGCTGCGCGCCGAACCCGAGCTGCTCATGGCCTGGCTGATGCGCGTCCAGATCCTCCTCGAACTGCGGCGGTTCCAGGAGGCCGAGACCGCCGCCCGGTACTCCGTGCGGCTCGCCCCGCAGTACTGGGGCACCCACTACGCCCTCGGCACCGCCCTCGCGCAGTTCGCGGAGCACGCGCGTACGCCCGCGCGTACCGTCGAGGCGTACGAGGCGGCGCGAGCCGCCGTCAGCCTCGCCCCCGAGGAGGACGCCGCCCACTTCCTGGTGGGGCTCACCGCCCAGCGCCGGGGCGACCACGCCACCGCGCAGCGGGCGTACGAGGCCGCCCTGCGGCTCAACCCGCAGAGCAGCGAGGCCCACAACAACCTGTCCCTGCTGCGGCTGCGGCGGCGCTGGTTCCGGCGCGGGGCCTGGACCCAGGCCGCCGAGGGCTTCGTCGCCTCCGCCGCGCTCGACCTCCAGGACCGCAAGGCCCGCTACAACCTGGAGGCCATGGCCTGGAACACCGTCGCCGGGGCGCGCTGGGTGGCCCTGCTCGGTTTCATCGCCTCGACGTTCGGCGCCGCTCCGGCCCGGAGCGGCGACACCGGCGCGGACGCGATCGTGCCGTTCGTGATCGGCGTGGCCGTGATCGTCGGCGCCTGGGGCGGCTGGGTGCTGTGGATGAGCCGCCGGGTGCCGCCCCGGCTGCGCCGCCCGATGCTCCTGGTGGCCCGCTCCTGCCGACCGGTGATCGCGATGGCCACCGCCGTGGGGCTGCTCGGGCTCTACTCGGTGGTGTCGATGGCCCTCTGGTCCTTCGACGCCGGAGTGGTCGGCGGACTCGGGACGCCGCTGTTCTGGGCCGTGATCATCACGTACTGGGTGAGCCGCTCGGCCCTCAACCGGCGCGCGCCCAAGGACTGACCTGGGACACGGCGGCGCCCGCGGCGGCGGATAGCATGCGCGTGTAGCGACCGACGAGGCGAGGAGGCCCGGGCCATGGCCGGAGAGCCGCAGAGCGACTGCCTGTTCTGCAAGATCGTGGCGGGGGAGGTGCCCGCGACGATCGTGCGCGAGACGGAGACGACGCTCGCGTTCCGCGACATCAACCCGCAGGCGCCCAGCCACGTCCTGGTGATCCCGCGGCTCCACTACCCGGACGCCGCCTCCCTGGCCGCCGCCGCGCCGACCGTCGCCGCCGACATACTGCGCGAGGCCGGAGAGATCGCCGCCCAGGAGAAGGTCGACGGCAGCGGCTTCAGGATCGTCTTCAACACCGGCGCCGGCGCGGGCCAGACCGTTTTCCACGCCCACGCGCACGTGCTCGGAGGCCGCGGCCTCAACTGGCCCCCCGGCTAGGCCGGCAGCCACCATGTCCGTACGGGAACTCGTCGTGCTCGGGACCGCCAGTCAGGTCCCGACCCGGCACCGCAACCACAACGGCTATCTGCTGCGCTGGGACGGAGAGGGCATCCTCTTCGACCCCGGTGAGGGCACCCAGCGCCAGATGCTGCGCGCCGGGGTCGCCGCGCACGACATCCACCGGATGTGCGTGACGCACTTCCACGGCGACCACTCGCTCGGCCTCGCCGGGGTGATCCAGCGGATCAACCTCGACCAGGTCCCGCACCCGGTCACCGCGCACTACCCGGCGAGCGGGCAGCACTTCTTCGAGCGGCTGCGGTACGCGACGGCCTACCGCGAGACGGTGGAACTGGCCGAGGGGCCGGTGGCCGCGGACGGGCCGCTCGCCGTCACCGACGCGTACACCCTCGACGCGCGCAGGCTCTCGCACCCCGTCGAGTCGTACGGCTACCGGCTCACCGAGCCCGACGGGCGCCGCATCCTGCCCGAACGGCTCGCCGCGCACGGCATCAAGGGTCCCGACGTCGGCCGGCTTCAGCGCGAGGGCGTCCTGAACGGCGTGACCCTCGACGACGTCAGCGAGGTCCGGCGCGGGCAGCGGTTCGCCTTCGTCATGGACACCCGGCTCTGCGACGGCGTGCACGCGCTCGCCGACGGCGCCGACATGCTCGTCATCGAGTCGACCTTCCTCGACGAGGACGTCCGCCTCGCCACCGACCACGGCCATCTGACGGCCGGACAGGCCGCCGCGGTCGCCCGGGACGCGGGCGTCCGGCATCTCGTCCTCACCCACTTCTCGCAGCGCTACTCCGAACCGGCCGAGTTCGAGCGGCAGGCGAGGGCTGCCGGGTTCGAGGGCGAACTGAGCATTGCCCAGGACCTCATGAGGGTCCCCGTACCGAAACGAACGTGAACATGCCCGTACCCAAGGCCGAACTGCACCTCCACATCGAAGGCACCCTCGAACCCGAGCTGGCCTTCGCGCTCGCCGCACGCAACGGCGTCACCCTGCCGTACGCGGACACCGCCGCCCTGCGCGAGGCGTACCGTTTCAGCGACCTCCAGTCCTTCCTGGACCTCTACTACGGCCTGATGGCGGTCCTGCGCACCGCCGAGGACTTCACCGAGCTCACCGACGCCTATCTGGAGCGGGCCGCCGCCCAGGGCGTCCGGCACGCCGAGATCTTCTTCGACCCGCAGGCGCACACCGCCCGCGGCGTCCCCATCGGCACCGTGATCGAGGGCATCGGCGCCTCCCTCGACCGCTCCGAGGAGCGGTACGGGATCTCCACCCGGCTCATCATGTGCTTCCTGCGCGACGAGTCGGCGGAGTCGGCGCTCGCGACCCTGGACGCCGCGAAGCCCTACCTGGACCGGATCACCGGGGTCGGGCTCGACTCCGCGGAGGTCGGCCACCCGCCGGCCAAGTTCCGCGAGGTGTACGAGGCCGCCGCGGCGCTCGGCCTGCGCCGCGTCGCCCACGCGGGCGAGGAGGGCCCGGCGGCGTACATCCGCGAGGCGCTCGACGTCCTCGGCGTGGAGCGGATCGACCACGGGCTGCGCTGCATGGAGGACCCGGAGCTCGTCGACCGGCTCGTACGGGAGCGGGTGCCGCTCACGCTCTGCCCGCTGTCGAACGTGCGGCTGCGGGCGATCGACGTGCTGGCCGACCACCCGCTGCGGGCGATGATGGCGGCGGGGCTGGTGGTGACCGTGAACTCCGACGACCCGGCGTACTTCGGCGGCTACGTCGGCGACAACTTCGACGGGGTGCGGGACGCGTTGGGGCTGACGTCGGAGCAGCTGCGCGAACTGGCGCGGAACTCCTTCGAGGCGTCGTTCCTGGAGGATGACGAGGCGCGTCGGGCGCGGTATCTGGCGGAGGTCGAGGCGTACGGGTTCGGCGGGGAGTAGGCGGGCGGCGGGTGGGAGCGCCTGCGGGTGGGGGCGCCTGCGGCGGGCGTTCCCCCACCCCGCCCCTTCCCGTAACCGGGGGCTCCGCCCCGGACCCCCGCGCCTCAAACGCCGACAGGGCTGAGGTTTCACCCCCGGTCGCTCGGCCTCGCCAGCCTGTAGGTCGACTTCACGAGGCGGCGACGACCCGCCGGGACCCGGATCGGTGCGACCTCCTGCTCCGGCGCGCCCATCTGCGGGACCGTCGGCGGTGTCGCCGCCGCCGTGCCCGCCAGGACCGCGCCCGCCGCGCCGCCCCTGCGCCGTACCGAGCCCGGGACCAGTGGGCGGCCCGAGACGTGGCGGGCCACCGCCGTCATCGGGATCGCGACGAGCAGCAGCAGGGCGCACAGGACCACGCCCATGCCCGGGTACCCGGCGCCCTCCGACAGGAGGCTGCCCGCCAGGGGGCCGCACGCCACGCCCAGGGAGGACGCCGCGCCGACCAGGACCGCCCAGCGGCCCCGGGGGTCGAGGGAGGCGGCCAGGCCCAGGAGGTAGGACAGGACCACCGGGTAGCAGGCGTTCCACAGGATCTCGCCCGTCGCGAAGGAGGTGAGGTCCTCCGCCGCCGAGCTGAGCAGGACGCAGGCCGCGATGAGGACCGTGCCCACGCCGATCGGTACCGCCCGGCCCAGGCGGGAGCCCAGCGCACCGGCCGCCGTGACCCCCAGGAGCCCCGCGCCGAGCGCCGCCGCGAAGACCGCGCCGACGGTGACCTCGGAGAGGCCGGCCTGCGTCAGGCCGATGCGGCCGCTCACGCCCCACAGCGCGTTCTGGGAGAGGGACCAGAGCAGGATGCCGCCCGCCAGGACCGCGCCCGCCGTGCGGTGGGGGAGCGGGCCGGTCGGGGCGGTCTCGCGGGGCTCCCGGGTCGCGCCCGGCAGCCTGCCCGTCAGCGGCCACACCAGGGCCGCCGCGCAGGCGATCGCGAGCAGCGGCGGCGCGTGGCCTCCCGCCAGGTGCGGGAGGGTGAGGTAGAGCGCGCCCGCCGTGGCCGAGACCGAGAGCAGGCCGAGCGTCGAGGCCCGGTGCGGGTCCCGCTGTCCGGAGATCCCGGCCGCCGCCACCGCCGTCGCCGTACCCGAACCGAGGCCGCCGAGGACCGCGCCCGCGACCACCAGGGGCACGAGGCCGGTCGCGGCGGCGGAGCCGTATCCCACCGCCATCGCGAGCAGGCCCGCACGGGCCGCCCGGCGCGGTCCGATGCGGTCGCCGCGCGCGGCGAGCGTGAAGCCCGCGGTGGAGGAGCCGAGGAGCAGGACGGACCCCACGAGGCCCGCCTGTGCCGGAGTGAGGCCGAGCCCGGCGGAGAGCCGGCCGACGACGGTCGGCAGCAGGTACGGGGCGAGGTAGCCGGCGGTGAAGAGGGAGACGAGGGCGACGAGGGCCCCCGGGACGCGCGGGCGCGACGACATGGGCGTTCCAGGAACTGAACGGAGAAGTGAGACGGCGCCCGGTGAGCCACGGGGTCGCGGCACCATGTGTATCAAGCATCCGACTGGGCGGAGAAGGTGGATTCCCCCGATTCGGTCCGTGATACGGGTCACAATGGGTTTGGGTTCGAGTGGGATGGGTATCGCGCGAGCGTCGCGTTGCGTCGCCCCGCCTCTCGAGCCCCATCGGGCACACTGTCCAGATCGGCACCGCGGTGCCGATCCACGCACCACGACCGGGGAGTTCCGCCGTGAGCACAGCAAGGGGAGACCAACCGCAACAGGACGCCGGGGTCGACCCGTTGGTCTGCCTGCGCGAGCCCACCGACCCCGCCTGTGACGTCTTCCTGACCGGCACGGTCTTCCTCGACATCATCTTCACCGGCCTCGACTCCGCCCCCGTCCGCGGCACCGAGTCCTGGGCCCGCGGCATGGGCTCCAGCCCCGGCGGCGTCGCCAACATGGCCACCGCCCTCGCCCGGCTGGGGCTCCGCACCTCCCTCGCCGCCGCCTTCGGCGACGACCACTACGGCGAGTACTGCTGGGACGCGCTCGAACAGGGCGAGGGGATCGATCTGTCGCTCTCCCGCACCGTCCCCGGCTGGCACTCCCCGGTCACGGTCTCCATGGCCTACGAGGGCGAGCGCACGATGGTCTCCCACGGCCACGAGGCCCCGCCGCTCGACGGCGCCCTGCCCGCCTACCCGCCGCACGCGCGCGCGGCCGTCGCCTCCCTCGTCCCCGGCCGCGACGAGGACTGGGTCGCCCAGGCCGCCCGCGGCGGCGCCAAGGTCTTCGCCGACGTCGGCTGGGACGACACCGGCCGCTGGGACCTGGCCGGCCTCACCGACCTCGCGCACTGCGAGGCCTTCCTGCCCAACGCCACCGAGGCGATGCGCTACACCCGCACCGACTGCCCCCGGGCCGCCGCCCGCGCCCTCGCCGACAAGGTCCGCTACGCCGTCGTCACCCTCGGTTCCGAAGGCGCCTACGCCGTCGACGGCGCCACCGGCGAGACCGCCGAGGTCCCCGCCATCCAGGTCTCCGCCCTCGACCCGACCGGCGCCGGGGACGTCTTCGTCGCCGGATTCGTCACCGGCACCCTCGCCGACTGGCCGCTCGCCGACCGCCTCGCCTTCGCCGGGCTCACCGCCGCCCTCTCCGTCCAGGAGTTCGGCGGCTCCCTGTCCGCCCCCACCTGGGGCGAGATCGCCGCCTGGTGGCAGCACGTCCAGGGCCACGAGAGCCAGGACCCCGAGGCCCTGCGCGACCGCTACGCCTTCCTGGAGCGGCTCCTCCCCGCCCCCGCGCGCGCGTGGCCGCTGCGCAGGGCCGTGCCGACGATCGGGTTCAGAGCGGCCCACTCGTAATCCGCTACAGCCTTGTCGGACCCGAGTCGTAGGCTTGGTAACCCAGAGGCGGTCGAGCGGCGACAGCCCTGCATCGGGAGGTGTGTGCAGGCCACAGTGCCGGCCCATGACTCAGACGCCCACATCCCACAACGGCGCGCCCGGCGAAGCCCGCGCCCACTTCACCGTCCCCGCCAAGCACCCGATGGTGACCATCCTCGGTTCAGGTGACTCGCTGCTCCGCGTGATCGAGCGGTCCTTCCCCCGGACCGACATCCATGTCCGGGGCAACCAGGTCAGCGCGGTCGGCGACGCCGCGGAAGTCGCGCTGATCCAGCGCCTGTTCGACGAGATGATGCTGGTGCTCCGCACCGGTCAGCCGATGACGGAGGACGCAGTGGAACGCTCGATCGCCATGCTCAGGGCGAGCGAGAACGGCTCGGAGGGCGGCGAGGAGACCCCCGCCGAGGTGCTCACGCAGAACATTCTCTCCAACCGCGGTCGCACCATCCGTCCCAAGACCCTCAACCAGAAGCGGTACGTCGACGCGATCGACAAGCACACGATCGTCTTCGGCATCGGCCCCGCCGGTACGGGAAAGACCTACCTCGCCATGGCCAAGGCGGTCCAGGCCCTGCAGTCCAAGCAGGTCACCCGGATCATCCTGACCCGCCCGGCCGTCGAGGCCGGCGAGCGCCTCGGCTTCCTGCCCGGCACGCTCTACGAGAAGATCGACCCCTACCTGCGCCCGCTCTACGACGCGCTGCACGACATGCTCGACCCCGACTCCATCCCCAAGCTCATGGCGAGCGGGACGATCGAGGTCGCGCCGCTGGCGTACATGCGGGGGCGCACCCTGAACGACGCGTTCATCATTCTGGACGAGGCGCAGAACACGAACCCCGAGCAGATGAAGATGTTCCTCACCCGCCTCGGCTTCGACTCGAAGATCGTCATCACCGGTGACGTCACCCAGGTCGACCTGCCGAACGGGACGAAGAGCGGTCTGCGGCAGGTGCGCGACATCCTGGAAGGCGTCCAGGACGTCCACTTCTCGACGCTCACGTCGCAGGATGTCGTCCGGCACAAGCTCGTCGGCCGTATCGTCGACGCGTACGAGCAGTACGACATCCGCAACGAGAGCCGCGACGACAGCCGCGGCGAGCATCGGCGCGGCCGTAACGGGAAGTAGAACGCAGAACACATGTCGATCGACGTCAACAACGAGTCCGGTACCGAGGTCGACGAGCGGGCGATCCTCGACATCGCCCGCTACGCGCTCGCGCGGATGCGCATCCACCCGCTCTCCGAGCTCTCGGTGATCGTCGTGGACGCGGAGGCGATGGAGCAGCTCCACATCCAGTGGATGGACCTGCCGGGTCCGACGGACGTCATGTCCTTCCCGATGGACGAGCTGCGCCCGCCGGTGAAGGACGACGCGGAGCCCCCGCAGGGGCTCCTCGGTGACATCGTGCTCTGCCCCGAGGTCGCCACCCAGCAGGGCAAGGACGCGCCGACGGAGCACTCCATGGACGAGGAGCTCCAGCTGCTCACCGTCCACGGCGTGCTCCACCTCCTCGGGTACGACCACGAGGAGCCCGACGAGAAGGCCGAGATGTTCGGCCTCCAGGCGGCGATCGTCGACGGCTGGCGCGAGGAGAAGGGCCTGACCGGCCCGTCCCCGGCGCCGACCGTCTCCTGACCCCGATGGACGTTTCGCTGATCCTCGGCGCGGTGGCCCTGGTCGTCGTGGCCTGGCTCGCCGCCTGCGCCGAGGCCGGTCTCGCGCGCGTCTCCAGCTTCCGCGCCGCCGAGGCCGTACGGTCCGGGCGGCGCGGGGCCGAGAAGCTCGCCCAGATCGCCTCCGACCCCACCCGCTATCTCAACGTGGCGCTGCTCGTCCGCGTCGCCTGCGAGATGGCGGCCGGCGTCCTCGTCACGTACGCCTGCCTCGAAGCCTTCCCGGAGACCTGGGAGGCGCTGCTCGTCGCCATCGCCGTGATGGTCCTCGTGTCGTACGTGGCCGTGGGCGTCTCGCCGCGCACCATCGGCCGCCAGCACCCGCTGAACACGGCGACGGCCGCCGCGTACGTCCTGCTGCCGCTGGCCCGGATCATGGGGCCGATCCCGCAGCTGCTGATCCTCATCGGCAACGCGCTGACCCCGGGCAAGGGCTTCCGCAAGGGCCCCTTCGCCTCCGAGGCCGAGCTGCGGGCCATGGTGGACCTCGCCGAGCAGGAGTCGCTGATCGAGGACGAGGAGCGCCGCATGGTGCACTCCGTCTTCGAGCTGGGGGACACGCTCGTACGGGAGGTGATGGTGCCCCGTACCGACCTCGTCTGCATCGAGCGGTACAAGACGATCCGTCAGGCCCTCACCCTCGCGCTGCGCTCCGGCTTCTCCCGTATCCCCGTCACCGGGGAGAACGAGGACGACATCGTCGGCATCGTGTATCTGAAGGACCTGGTCCGCAGGACGCACATCAACCGGGACTCCGAGGCGGACCTGGTGTCGACGGCGATGCGGCCCGCCGCCTTCGTGCCCGACACCAAGAACGCCGGTGACCTGCTGCGCGAGATGCAGCAGGAGCGCAATCACGTCGCCGTCGTCATCGACGAGTACGGCGGCACGGCCGGGATCGTCACGATCGAGGACATCCTGGAGGAGATCGTCGGTGAGATCACCGACGAGTACGACCGGGAGCTGCCGCCGGTCCAGGACCTCGGCGGGGGCAGCCACCGGGTCACCGCGCGCCTCGACATCGGCGACCTCGGCGAGCTGTACGGCCTGGGGCCCGACGAGTACGACGACGAGGACGTGGAGACCGTCGGCGGACTGCTCGCGAAGGCGCTCGGCCGGGTTCCGATCGCGGGCGCCAAGGCGGTCGTGGAGCTGCCGGACGGGCGTTCGCTGCGGCTGACGGCCGAGTCCCCGGCCGGCCGCCGGAACAAGATCGTCACCGTTCTCGTGGAACCCCTGGAACCGGAGGAGAAGCAGGCATGACCCCCGACGAGCTGCGCGCCTTCTGCCTGGACTTCAACGACGCGACGGAGGAGTTCCCGTTCGGACCCGACGTCTCCGTCTTCAAGGTCGCCGGGAAGCTGTTCGCGCTCTCGTGGCTCGAATCCGAGCCGCTGCGGGTCAACCTCAAGTGCGATCCGGACGACGCCGTACGGCTCCGTGAGGAGCATCCGGCGATCGCCCCGGGCTATCACATGAACAAGCGGCACTGGAACACGGTGACCGTCGGAGAGCTCCCGGACCGCATGGTCCGGGAGCTCGTCGAGGACTCGTACGACCTGGTGGTCGCGGGTCTGCCGAAGGCCGTACGGCTCCGCCTCGACAGGCCGTAGTCCGCGACGGGCCGCGGCTCTCTCCCCCCCCCGGTCTGGTTCAGGACCGGCGCCGCAGGCCGAGGCCGACCAGGACCGCCGTGCCGAGGACGATCGCCGCGTCCAGGACGAGGACCGTGCGGACGCCCCCGTACAGGTCACCGCCCGTGGTGGCGAGCACGCCGAGCAGCGGGATGCCGATCGTGAGGCCGACCTGCTGGGTGGTCGTGACCAGGCCCGTCGCCAGGCCCTGCTCCTCGTCCGGGACGCCCGAGGTGACGGTCAGTCCGTACGAGATGATCGCGCCGAGGTGGCACATCGAGGCCAGCGAGACGGCGACGGTCGCCAGGACCACGCCCGACTCCTCGCCCAGACCGAGCAGCGCGGCCGTCAGCACGCCCTGACCGGCCAGCGAGCCGACGAGGGTGGCGCGGGCGCCGATCCGGCCGATCACCTTCGGCGCGAGCATGCCGGCCACGACCGACATCACGCCCTGCACGCCGAAGACCAGTCCGGTCGCGAAGGCCGACAGGTCCAGCGTCTCCTGCAGGTAGAGGGTGAGGACGAAGACGACGGTCGACATCATCGAGAAGGTGATCAGACCGCCCAGGTTGCCGAAGGCGACCGTGCCGCGCCGCAGCATCGGCAGCGACACCAGTGGGGCCGCGTGCCGGGACTCGACCCGCACGAAGACCGCCAGCAGCACGATCCCCACCACCAGACCGACCAGCACGTCCGTGCCGCCGAAGCCGCGCTCGGCCGCCGTCGACAGGGCGTAGATCAGGGCGAGCAGACCACCGGTGACGGTCACCGCGCCGGGCACGTCCAGCCGGGGCCGCTCCGGGGTGCGGGACTCGGGGAGCAGGCCGGGGGCCAGCGGCAGCACGATCACGGCGAAGAGGGCGAGCAGGCCCATGGTGGAGCGCCAGCCGAGGGTGTCCGTCATGACGCCGCCGAGGACCATGCCGACGGTGAAGCCGAGCGAGAGCAGGGTGCCGGAGATGCCGAGCGCCTTGTCGCGCAGCGGGCCCTCGGGGAAGGTCGTGGTCAGCAGGGACATGCCGGTGGGCACGATCGCGGCGGCGCCGATGCCCTGGAGGGCGCGTCCGGTGAGGAAGGAGGCCGGGTTCCAGGCGAAGGTGGCGAGCAGCGAGGCGAGACCGAAGAGGGCGAGTCCGGCGAGGAACAGCTTCTTGCGTCCGTAGAGGTCGCCGACGCGGCCGAAGAGCAGCAGGAAGCCGCCGGAGGGCAGCGCGAAGGCGGTGACCGCCCATTGGAGGGCGGACTGGCCGAGGCCGAGGTCGGCGCCGAGGACGGGCAGCGCCACGTTCAGCACGGAGAAGTCGAGCGCGACCATGAACTGGGCGGCGCACAGCACGAAGAGGATGAGCCGGGTGCGGCCGGTGAGGGCCGGGGGAGAGGCCTGAGAGGCGGCCTCGGTTCCGGTGTCCGACGGGGGAGAGGTCAGGGTTGCCATGCCCCCACCCTCGGCGGCCGGGAACAAGGGTGGGGAGCGGGTACTTATCCTGTTGGTCGTACCACCAGGCATCCAGGGGGAGGAAGCACACGTGGCCACCGCTCTCGAGAGCACCACGATGAAGCAGCACCGACTGGGCGAACTGCGCGAGTTCCTGATGAGCCGTCGGGCCCGGGTCAGTCCGGCCGAGGCGGGGCTCCCGGACGGCGGTCCGCGCCGCCGGACGCCGGGCCTGCGCCGGGAGGAGGTCGCGGTCCTCGCGGGCGTCGGGGTCTCCTGGTACCAGTGGCTGGAGCAGGGCCGGGACATCACGGTCTCGCCGCAGGTGCTCGACTCGGTGGCGCGGGTGCTGCGGCTGAGCCCGGCGGAGCGGCGTCATCTGTACGTCCTGGCGGCGCTGAACCCGCCGGCGCCGGAGACGGCTCCGGAGGACCGGGACATGTGTGACGGGCTGCGGCGGCTCATCGACGCGTGGATGCCGTTCCCCGCGCACATCATGGACGCGTACTGGAACACCGTCCTGTACAACGACGCGGCGGCGATCGTGCTCGGGATGAGCCCCGACACCGTGCAGAACTGCCTGGTCGCCTTCTTCACCGACCCGCTGTACCGCACCCGCCTGGGCCACTGGGAGGAGATCGCCCCCCGGGTCGTCGCCCAGTTCCGTTCGGCGTGCTCGGAGAGCCCCGACGACGAGGGCTTCCGGCAGGTCGTCGAGGAGGTCAAGGAGCTGAGCCCGGAGTTCGCGGAGCTGTGGGAGCGGCGGGACATCCTGCCCGGCGGCCAGAACCGCAAGGAGCTGGAGCATCCGCTGGTCGGCACGCTGTACGTCGAGGCGACCCAGCTCAGGGTCCCGGCCCGCCCCGACCTGGTGATCGTGCTCCACACCCCGCTGCCGGAGGCCGGTACGGCGGAGAAGCTGGAGTGGCTGGTGTCGCCGGAGGGGCGCCGCGGGGCGATGTACCCGGTCGCGGGCTGAGCTTCGTGGTCGTCGCGGGGCCGAGCTTCGGGGTCGTCGCGGGAACCGAGCCTCGGGGTCGTCGCGGGCTGAGTTCCGGGGCGCACCTATGCTCAGGGCATGACACTCAGCAGCGAGCACGGCGACCTCGGCGCCGAGGACCTCAAGATCATCACGCTGGCGCGCAGCGCCCGCGCCCGTAACGGTGTGCCCGAGGGGGCCGCCGTACGGGACGAGACCGGTCGTACGTACGTGGCGGGGACCGTGGAGCTGGAGTCGCTCAAGCTGAGCGCGCTGCGGACCGCGGTCGCGATGGCCGTGGCCAGCGGCGCCCAGTCCCTGGAGGCGGCGGCCGTCGTGTCGAGCGCGGAGTCCGCCTCGGACGAGGACCGCGCGGCGGTACGGGACCTCGGCGGGCCGGAGACCCCGGTCCTGCTGGCGGGTCCGGACGGACAGCTGCGCGTGGCGGTCACGGCGGGCTGAGCGACTCGGCCGCCCCACGGGCGAGCGACGAGAACAGGACAGGAGGACCCGGCGTTCGCGCCGGGTCCTCCTGCCTTTGTGTCTTTGTGAAGGATCACCGCATCTTCTCTTGCCTTCCCATGCGGTCTGCGTCTCAATGAACACCGGTTCGCCCGACGGACCGTCAGATCTCCACCATCCACGCAGTGTCCGCACCCCTGCGTTCGCCATCGGAAGGGGTTCGAACTCGCCATGAGAAGCAGAAGCACCTTAGGGACCGTCGCGGTCCTCGCCGGAGGACTCGCCGCCGCCTCGCTCGCCTTCGCGCCGACGGCCGCCGCCGTCTCGCCGGGCTCGGCCACGGCGACGTACGACTGCGGTACGTGGGGCGGCGGCGGCGCCACCCTCGTCGCGACGCAGAACGGAACGGCCGCCACCATCACCGTCACCTCGGCCGTCACGACGCCGATCGCGGTCGGCGCCGACCAGATCAACGCCACGCTGACGATGGCCAAGGCCGGCGGCGGTACGAGGGTCTTCACCGGCAAGAAGAACCCGCCGCTCGCCGGCGGGGGGTCGGTGGTCATCGGCCCGCTGAGCGGGACCGTCGCCTCCGGTGACAGCCTCAACTCGTACTTCGCGGGTGTCGCCCTGAAGATGGTGATCTTCGGGATCACGGTGAACTGTGACGCGGTGACCTCCCAGTCGCCGGGCCCGTTCGTCTTCAGCTGAGCCCGTACCGACCGGACCGGTGTCGCCCTGGGCGGCACCGGTCTCCGTCGTGTTCCGGCACCCTGGAAGAGGCGGCTGACCTGGGGAAACGTCTCCCGGCCCGAGGATCTTGACAGTATCTGATGGGTCATCAGTCGATGTCTTTCGCTTGCATTGACTTCTCTCCGCCCGCAGCCGTCAATGGCGCCCACTCATCCCTCAGGAGGGGGCACACCCATGGCACTCACCCGATCCCGGGCGGCGGCCCGAAGACGGCGCTGGACCGCCGTCCTCGGCGCCACCGCCCTCGCGGTCGCAGGAGGCGCGCTCGCGGCCCCGGCCGGCGCGACCACCACCTCCCAGCCGGTGGAATTCCAGACCCGCTGCGTCCCGCCGCCGATCGCCGGCATCCCGCCCATCACGGGCACGACCACCGCCGAGATCACCGTCGACAAGAGCAGCCCCAAGGTCGGCGACACGGTCACGGTGACGTACACGATCACCAAGCCCGCCGCGTCCAACCCGGTCGACCTCGCGCTCCCGGCCGACATCATGACGCCCAGCGGCAAGGTCGTCCTCGGCGGCGCCCAGACCGGCGCGGTCACCGTCAACGGCCCCAAGAAGAACCCGCCGGTCCCCGGCAAGGGCTCCTTCCCCGCCTTCTCGATGACCGGCACCTTCACGGTCACCCAGGCCGGGTCGATCACCCTCTCGCCCGGCGACTACAACATCCACACCAGCTACCTCATGGAGCTGGACACCCCCTGTACGGTCCTCGACCCGCCCGCCCCGGTCTCCGAGACGGTCACGGCGAGCCCCGTGACCAGCCCCAACACCCGTGCGCTGGCGCTCGACACCGCGTCCGGCGACCCGGGCGTCCGGGTGACCGTCAACGGTTCCAAGTTCACCCCGCTCACCGACGTCACCGTCGTCGGCCGCGCCGGAGCGGCGGAGACCGCGGACAGGATGACCGTCACGACCGACAGCGAGGGCTCCTTCGCCGCGCGTCTGAAGGTCAACGACGTGGCGACCACCGGCATCGTGGCGTACGAGGGCGGGGCCTGGGACCCGGACAAGGGCGCCGGCCCCGCCGCGTACAAGGTCGTCGTACCGGCGCCGCCGAACAGCCAGACGATCACGGCGGCCGTCACCGCGGGCGAGCTGTCCATGACCCAGGCCGGGGACGCCGTCCAGCTGTCGTCCGTCGACTTCGGTCAGGGCGGCGCGGCCACCGGCGACCTCAAGACGGTGACGGTCAAGGACTTCCGCGGCGGCCCCGCGGGCTGGTCCCTCACCGGCAAGGTCACCGACTTCACCGGCACCGGCGGCTCCATCGGCGCAGGGAACCTCAGCTGGACCCCGGCCTGCACCGCCAAGGCCGGCAGCCCCAGCACCTGCGCGGCCGGCTCGTCCGGTCCGGTCGGCAGCGGCGGCGCGACCCTCGCCTCCACACCGAACGGCGCCCTCACGGGCGGCGAGTTCACGATCGACGCGGGGCTCTCCCTCGACGTCCCGGCCTTCACGGCGCCGGGCTCGTACGCGGGCGTGCTGACGCTCACCCTGTCCTGACCACCGTGCGGGCCGGGCGCGCACCCGGCCGGCCCGCTCCGCACCCCGGGGGTGCCGACTCGTGCGCACGCTGTACGTCCTCCTCCTGAGCGTCCTGCTGCTGCTCCTGGGCCCCGCCCCGCACGCGCGGGCCGCCGAGAACGGCGAGTGGGCCGTCTATCCGGCCGCCGCCCAGCTGGGCAGCCGCCCCTACTTCTTCCTCACCGCCGATCCGGGCTCCACGCTCACCGACCGGGTCACCGTCGCCAACAAGACGGCCGCCCCGCTGACCTTCCGGCTCTACGGCGCCGACGCCTACAACACCGACCGGGACGGCGGCTTCGCCGTCCGCACCCAGCGGGAGAAGCAGACCGGCGCCGGTGCCTGGATCACGCCGGAGCGGACCCGGATCACCGTCCCGCCCGGCTCCGCCGTCACCGTCCGGTACACGCTGACCGTCCCCGCCGACGCGGACCCCGGCGACCACCCCGGGGCGCTCGTCGCCCTCGACGAGCGGATCAGCCCCGGCGGGAAGGGCGCCGTCGCCGTCGGCGTCCAGCGCGCCGTCGCCGCCCGCCTCTACCTGCGGGTCAACGGGCCGACCGTGCCCGCCCTCGGCGTCGAGGACGTCACCGTCGACCAGGACCGGCCGCTGGTCCCCGGCGCCGGTACGAGCAGCGCGGTCGTCTCGTACACGCTGCACAACCGGGGCAACGTCACCCTCAACCCCAAGGTCGCCCTCAAGGCGGAGGGCCTCTTCGGACGCACCCTCCTCGACCGCGACCTCGCCAAGGTGCCGTCCGAGCTGCTGCCCCGGCAGAAGATCCGGCTCACCGAGCGGTGGACCGGATCCCCGCAGCTCGACTGGGGTGACATCACCCTCACCGCCACCGCGAAGGACGTCCGGGAGACGGGCACGGTCTCCTTCCTCGCCCTGCCCTGGCTCGCCGCCGCGACCCTGCTCGTCGGGGGCGCCGCGGGCCTCTTCGGCCTGCGGATCCGGCGGCACCGGGCGGCCCGCGCGGAGCCGGGGGCGCACGTGAGTACGTGAGGTGGGCGCTCATCGGGGACAATGGCCCCCATGAGCGCTCGCAACCAAGAAACCGAAGCCGTCCACCGGGCCGGCTTCGCCTGCTTCGTCGGCCGCCCCAACGCGGGCAAGTCCACTCTCACGAACGCTCTGGTCGGTCAGAAGGTGGCCATCACCTCGAACCGGCCGCAGACCACCCGGCACACCGTCCGGGGCATCGTGCACCGCCCGGAGGCGCAGCTGATCCTTGTGGACACCCCCGGCCTCCACAAGCCGCGCACCCTCCTCGGCGAGCGGCTCAACGACGTCGTGCGCACCACCTGGGCCGAGGTCGACGTCATCGGCTTCTGCCTGCCCGCCGACCAGAAGCTCGGCCCCGGCGACAAGTTCATCGCCAAGGAACTCGCCGGGATCAAGAAGACCCCCAAGGTCGCGATCATCACCAAGACCGACCTGGTCGACTCCAAGACGCTCGCCGAGCAGCTGATCGCCGTCGACCAGCTGGGCAAGGAGCTGGGCTTCGAGTGGGCGCAGATCGTGCCGGTCTCGGCCGTCGGCAACAAGCAGGTCCAGCTCGTCGCCGACCTGCTGATCCCGCTGCTCCCGGAGTCCCCGCCGCTCTACCCGGAGGGCGACCTCACGGACGAGCCGGAGCAGGTCATGGTCGCGGAGCTGATCCGCGAGGCCGCGCTCGAAGGCGTACGGGACGAGCTGCCGCACTCGATCGCGGTGGTCGTCGAGGAGATGATCCCGCGCGAGAACCGCCCGGCGGACCGGCCGCTGCTCGACATCCACGCCAACGTGTACATCGAGCGCCCCAGCCAGAAGGGCATCATCATCGGCCCGAAAGGCAGCCGCCTCAAGGAGGTCGGCATGAAGTCCCGCAAGCACATCGAGGCCCTCCTCGGCACCCCGGTCTTCCTGGACCTCCACGTCAAGGTCGCGAAGGACTGGCAGCGCGACCCGAAGCAGCTGCGGAAGCTGGGCTTCTGACCGCGCGCCTCCACCGTCCGGCCGGAGGACGGCGCAGCCGTCCGAAGCCCGTGCGGCCCCCGGGGCCGCACGGTGCGAGGGCGGCGTCGAGGGAGGGGTCCCGAAGCAGCTGCGGAAGCTGGGCTTCTGACCGCGCCCCTCCACCGGCGTCGCCGGTGAGCGCCTAGGCGCCTTCCTTGAGGACCCTCGACACGAGGGTCCTCTGCGCGTCTGTCAGACGCGGATCGGCGCAGTGCACTGTCCGGCCGTCGATGGTGATCTCGTACGAGAAGCCGTCCGGGACGCCCCGGGCGGCCTGGGCGTCCTCGGCGAGGACGGCGGTGGCCAGCGACTCCCACTCGGGGCCCGTCGCCTCCACCTCCGCCGACCGCTCGATGCCCGCGAAACCGCCCGTGCGCCGCACTCGAATCCGCATGGGACCTGTGTACCAGCCCGATCAGTCGGTCGGTACGCCCACCGCCGACCAGGCCTTCAGGACGGCCTGGATCTCCTCCCCGTCGCCGTACCGCGCCCGCGCCGCCGCCACCGTGGCCGCCGCGAACTCGGAGAATCGGGCCTCGGGGGTGAGCGTCCCGCCGGTCATCACGTCGTACCAGATCTGCCCGGCCCGCTCCCAGGCGTTCCCGCCCAGCTCGGTCGCCGCCAGGTAGAAGGCGTGGTTGGGAATGCCGGAGTTGATGTGGACGCCGCCGTTGTCGCGGCCGGTGCGGACGTAGTCGTCCATGTGGCCGGGCTGCGGGTCCTTGCCGAGGACGTCGTCGTCGTACGCGGTGCCCGGGGCCTTCATGGAGCGCAGCGCCGTCCCCTCCACGTTCGCGTGGAAGAGGCCCTCGCCGATGAGCCAGTCGGCCTGGTCGGCGGACTGGCCGAGCGCGTACTGCTTCACGAGGGAGCCGAAGACGTCGGAGACGGACTCGTTGAGGGCGCCGGACTGGCTGAAGTACTCCAGGTTCGCCGAGTACTGGGTGAAGCCGTGGGCCAGCTCGTGGCCGATGACGTCCACGGGGAGGGTGAAGTCGAGGAAGATCTCGTCGTCGCCGTCGCCGAACACCATCTGCTCGCCGTTCCAGAAGGCGTTGCCGTACTTCTCGTCGTAGTGGACGGAGGCGAGCAGCGGCAGCCCGGAGCCGTCGATCGAGTCGTGCCCGAAGGCGTGGAGGAAGAGGTCGAAGGTGGCGCCCAGGCCGGCGTACGCCCGGTTGACGGTGGCGTCCCCGGTCGCGGCGTCGCCCTCGCCGCGGACCTTCGCGCCGGGCAGCTCGGTGCCGCGCTCGCAGTCGTAGATCGTGCGGTGCGGCTTGCCGGCCTCGGCGGGGGCGAGCGTGGGCTCGGTGCCGGGCAGCGGCAGGATCCGGAACGTACGGGCCGAGGCGTCCGCGATGAGCGTGCGGCGCGCGGCCGCGGCGACGGCCGGGTTCGAGGAGTGCGCCAGGTGCTCCAGGAGGTGCGGGGGGACGATCGAGCAGAAGACAGGCGTCTGGGGAGTCATGCTCGCAATGTGGCACTGAGTGAGTCCACTGTCACGGGGTGAGACGAGGATTGGCGAAATGGAGTGATGCGTCACTGTTCGCCCTTGACGCGGGCGCCGTCCCGCATACTGATACGGGACGTCCGTCTCCGACGTCCCTGGGCTAGGCTGCGGCACATCATGCGTTTCGGGCTGCTTCTCCTTAGCTGCCGCGGCGAGGGCCTGTAGTCGTAGGCCGACCCCCTCCCCGCGGGACCTGGTGTTGCGTTCGACAGTCGGCCGTCCTTCTTGCTGGACCCGAGGAGCCCAACGCAATGACCCAGTCCCCGTTCGTCAGCCGCCCCACGCCGATCACCAACGCGACGCAGCTGCAGAAGCCGTCCGGGATGCCGATCCACAAGTACGGCCAGTACGAGCAGGTACGGATCCCCGACCGCACCTGGCCCGAGCAGCGGATCACCAAGGCCCCGCGCTGGCTGTCCACCGACCTGCGCGACGGCAACCAGGCCCTGATCGACCCGATGTCCCCGGCCCGCAAGCGCGAGATGTTCGACCTGCTGGTGCGCATGGGCTACAAGGAGATCGAGGTCGGCTTCCCGTCCTCCGGCGAGACCGACTTCGCGTTCGTGCGCTCCATCATCGAAGAGGGCGCGATCCCGGACGACGTCACCATCTCCGTCCTGACCCAGGCCCGCGAGGACCTGATCGAGCGGACCGTGGAGTCCCTGGTCGGCGCGAAGCGCGCCACCGTCCACCTGTACAACGCCACCGCGCCCACCTTCCGCCGGGTCGTCTTCCGCGGCTCGAAGGAGCAGATCAAGCAGATCGCCGTGGACGGCACCCGGCTGGTCATGGAGTACGCGGAGAAGCTGCTCGACGAGCGCACGATCTTCGGCTACCAGTACAGCCCCGAGATCTTCACCGACACCGAGCTGGACTTCGCCCTGGAGGTCTGCGAGGCGGTCTGTGACGTCTGGCAGCCGGGCCCGGGCCGCGAGATCATCCTGAACCTGCCCGCCACCGTGGAGCGTTCGACACCGTCCACGCACGCGGACCGCTTCGAGTGGATGTCCCGGAACCTGACCCGCCGCGAGCACATCTGCGTATCGGTCCACCCGCACAACGACCGCGGTACGGCCGTGGCGGCGGCCGAGCTGGCGATCATGGCCGGCGCCGACCGCATCGAGGGCTGCCTGTTCGGGCAGGGCGAGCGCACCGGCAACGTCGACCTGGTGACCCTGGGCATGAACCTGTTCAGCCAGGGCGTCGACCCGCAGATCGACTTCTCGCAGATCGACGAGATCCGCCGCACCTCCGAGTACTGCAACCAGATGGAGGTCCACCCGCGCCACCCCTACGCGGGCGACCTGGTCTACACCGCCTTCTCCGGCTCCCACCAGGACGCCATCAAGAAGGGCTTCGACGCCATGGAGGCCGACGCGGCCGCCAAGGGCGTCACCGTCGACGACATCGAGTGGGCCGTGCCGTACCTGCCGATCGACCCGAAGGACGTCGGCCGTTCCTACGAGGCCGTCATCCGGGTCAACTCGCAGTCCGGCAAGGGCGGCATCGCGTACGTCCTGAAGAACGACCACAAGCTGGACCTGCCCCGCCGGATGCAGATCGAGTTCTCGAAGATCATCCAGCAGAAGACCGACAGCGAGGGCGGCGAGGTCACCCCCGCCGCGATCTGGTCCGTCTTCCAGGACGAGTACCTGCCCAACCCGGACAACGCCGGTGCTCGCTGGGGCCGCATCCAGCTGCGCTCCGGCCAGACCACCTCCGACACGGACGGCACGGACACGCTGACCGTCGAGGCGGTCGTCGACGGCGCCGAGACCGTCCTGACCGGCTCCGGCAACGGCCCGATCTCCGCCTTCTTCGCCGCCCTGCAGGCGATCGGCGTGGACGCCCGCCTGCTGGACTACCAGGAGCACACGATGAGCGAGGGCGCCTCCGCGCAGGCCGCCTCGTACATCGAGTGCGCCATCGACGGCCAGGTCCTGTGGGGCATCGGCATCGACGCGAACACGACCCGCGCCTCCCTGAAGGCGGTCATCTCGGCGGTCAACCGCTCCGCCCGCTGACCCGGTCCCCGACGGACGGCCCCCGCACCCTTCCGAGGGGCGGGGGCCGTCCCGTTTCCTGCCCGGGTCATGTTTCCGGGCTCGGCGCCACCCCGGAGGGTGATCTCGCGGCGACCGCTTCGGCCATCGAGTCCGGTGCGATCGGCCCGGTGGAGGCGGGCGGCGGGGCCGGCGAAAGCTTTCTGGCCTTCACAAAGCGCCGCCGCCGCGCCGTGCGGACGGTGACGTGTCTCGGCCATCTCCACGGTGAAGTCCTGACGGGGTGCTGACGCCACATCAAGGATGTGGCTAACATCACGCCAACGCCGGCAGTGCAGCCGGGCCGTTGAGGAGGTGCGTGTGCGGTCTGCCCGGAATTCACGTGGTGGGAAAGTGGGCGTCTGCGGAATCCGCACCTCCTGGAACACGGTCGGAGACGGCGAGTTCTTCTGCGAGGAGTGCGGCGGCGACCGCAACTACCGGCGCCGCACCGGCCGCCGCAGGTTCGCCGTCCTGGGGGTCCCGGTCCTGCCCCGGGGCTGTACGGGACCCGTCGTCGAATGCGCGGCCTGTCACACGCACTTCGGTACGGAGGTGCTCGACCACCCCACGACCAGCCGCTTCTCCGCGATGCTGCGGGACGCCGTGCACACCGTCGCCCTCGCCGTGCTCGCGGCCGGCGGCACCGACTCGCGCGCGGTCCTCGACCGGGCCGTGAGCGCCGTCAGGTCCGCCGGGTTCGCCGAGTGCACCGCCGTCCAGCTCGTCGACCTCGTCGAGGCCCTGGAGGCCGACACCGGGCGCTTCATGCCCGAGGTGAACCCCGAGGGCACGCTCCTCGCGATCGAGCTGCACGAGGCCCTGGAGCCCCTCACCCCGCACCTGGCGCCCTCCGGGCGGGAGTCGATCCTGCTCCAAGCCGCCCGGATCGCCCTCGCCGACGGCGCCTACAGCCCCGCCGAGCGGGAGGTCCTGGGGACGGTCGGCAACGCGCTCGCGCTCGCCCCGGAAGACGTCGTACGACTGCTCGCCTCGGCCCGGACGGTTTCGTAGGGACGGACCGGACGGTGTCGTGGGGACGGCCCGCTCAGGGCGTGATGTTCTGGTTCAGCCGGAACACGTTGTCGGGGTCGTACCGGCGCTTGACCGTCCTCAGCCGGTCGTAGTTCTGGCGGTAGTTGACCCGTACGCGGTCCTGGTCGTCGGTGTCCATGAAGTTGACGTAGCCGCCCTCCTGGGTGTGCGGGCGCAGGGCCGTGTCGTAGGCGCGGGTCCAGGCGATGTTGTGGTCCGAGTCCGCCAGGTCGGTCCAGGTGCCGCCGAAGGAGTGCGAGAAGACGGCGTCCCGGTACGCGAACGCGGTCTCCTCCGGGCCCACCCGGTGGCAGGCGCCGTCGATCGGGAAGATCGCCGTGTCCGATTCGAGGGACGGCATCGTCGCGCCGTACTCCATGTGGGCCGCGATGGCTCCGTCGGAGAGTCCGCGGCTGAAGTTGCCCTTCCAGTAGTGGTAGAGCCCGGCCGGCAGCTGCTCGTCGAAGAGGGTGTTGACCACCGGGTACGGCATCCGCTCCATGAACCGGCCGATGACAGGACCGAGTCCGTCCAGGCGGGCGAGGACCTTCTCGTCCTCCGCCTCAGGGCCGCTGAAGCAGGTGAAGACGGCGCAGATCGGGCGACCGTGCCAGCGCTCGGGGAGGAACGGTTCCTCCGGGCCCAGCGCGAGGACGAGGATCGGGTTCAGCTCCACGGGGGAGTCCGCGATCAGCTCGCGCCAGCCGCGCGCGACGTCCCCGTCGAGCGGGTAGCAGCTCAGACCGCCGAAGACGTCCGCGACCGGGTGCAGCCGGTACGCGAGGGAGACGGCGACGCCGAAGTTTCCGCCGCCGCCCCGCAGCGCCCAGAACAGGTCCGGGTTCCGCTCGGCGTCGCAGGTCACGAGGGTGCCCTCGGCGGTCACCACGTCCGCGGCGATCAGGTTGTCGCAGCTCAGACCGCACCGGCGGGCCAGGTGGCCCATGCCGCCGCCGAGCGTGAGGCCGCCGATGCCGGTCGTGGAGATCACCCCGCCGGTGGTGGCGAGCCCGAAGGCATGGGTGGCGTGGTTGAAGTCGCCCCAGGTGGCGCCGCCCTCGGCCCGTGCCGTACGGGCCTCCGGGTCGACCCGCACCCCGCGCATCCGGGACAGGTCGACGACGAGCCCGTCGTCCACGGTGCCGAAGCCGGCGACCGAGTGGGAGCCGCCGCGCACCGCCAGGGGGAGCTCGTGCTCCCGGGCGTACAACACCGCCGCCATCACGTCGCCGGCGTCCACGGCGTGGACGACGACGGCCGGGCGGCGGTCGTGCAGGGCGTTGTAGACCCGGCGGGCCTCGTCGTACGAGGGGTCGCCGCGGGTCACGACGGTGCCGCGCACGGCACCGCGAAGCGTGTCGGGATTGGTCAGGGGGTTGGTCGTGGTGGTCATGACTCCGGTGTAGCCCGGTGGGCTTCCGGCGCGCATCGCCCGAATCACCCATGCTCCGGCAACCGGTCCGTATGGGCCGTTCAGACCAGGTCGTGCGCGTACGCGTAGGCCGTGGCGGAGGCGCGGGAGCCGACGCCCAGCTTGGCGAAGATGTTGTTCAGGTGCCGGGCGACGGTGTGCTCGCTGATCACCAGCTCACGGGCGATGTCCTTGTTCGTGCCGCCCGAGGCGACCAGCCGAAGCACCTCCGCCTCCCGCGCGGTGAGCCCGCCCGGGAGCCGCCGCCGCGACCCGCCGGTCAGCAGCGCCGCCGCGACCCGGGCGTCCGGTACGGCCCCGAGCCGTTCGAAGGCCGCCCGCGCGGTGCCGAGCTCCAGGCGGGCCGCCTCCTCGTCGCCCGCGGCCCGGCAGGCGGCCGCCAGCAGCATCCGTACCTGCGCGGCCTCGTACGGCACCCGCAGCTCCAGCCATCCGGCGAGCGCCCGCCGCAGCGGGAGCAGCGCTTCGGGGCGCTTCTCGGCGAGGGCCACCGAGCCGAGGGCCGTGTCGGCCAGGGCACGCAGCAGGGGTACGTCTCCGTCGGCGTCTCCCGCGAGGGCGTCGAGGTCCGCCGCCGCCTCCGCCGCCCCGGCGACGTCACGGACGGCGAGCGCCACCTCCGTACGGGCGGCAAGGAGGCGGGCCCGGCCCAGGACGTCGTGGTCGGGGTCGTTCCGGCAGGCCAGGGCCAGCTCGACGCCCGCCACGGCCGCGGCGGCCCGGCCCTGCGCGAGGCGAAGCAGCGCGAGGCCCGGCTGCGGGATGCGGCCCAGCTCGTGGGCGTGCCCGTACGAGACGGCGGCCGCTTCGAGGCGGCCCTGGCGCCGCTGGACGTCGCCGGCGGCGTAGTACGCGGCGGCGGCCGACTCCAGGCAGTCCACGGGCACCTCGCGGCAGGCCTGCCGGGCCTCGGCCTCGGCGAGCGCCCAGGCCCCGAGGAGGTCGAGGACCTCGACCCGGTGGGCCCGGCAGACGCCCCGGAAGGGGTTCTCGCCGGAGGGGACGGTCATGGGGGCCGGGGCCGTCTCCGTGGCGGCGTCCTTCGCCGCCACGTCCGTGTCCGGCGGGCGGCCCGTCCACGGCGGGGCGCACCACTCCATCGCCGCGTTCGTCCACTCCACCGCCCGCGCGAAGTCGGCGGCCTCCATGCACTCGGTCAAGGCGAGGCAGTACAGCCAGCCCGTGACCATGCCGCTCAGTTCGCCCGCCGACACCGCGCACATGGCGTCGTCGAGGAGGGCGAGCCCCTCGGTCCTGCGGCCTGCCGCGAGGAGCACGTGGGACTCGGTGCGGCGGCTGAGGGCGAGCAGGTCGGGGCTGCCGCAGGCGAGGGCCAGGGCGGTCATGCGGCGGGTCGCGGCGAGGGCGGACGCGTGGTCGCCGTGCGCCGAGGCCTCCTCGGCCTCCGTCATCGCCAGGAAGCACTGCTCGGGGCAGTCGGGCAGGTCCTCCAGGTGGTGCCGGGCCCGGTGGAGCCAGCCGGCGGCAGCGGCGGGGCGCCCGAGACCGGCGTACTCGTAGTACAGCCACCAGGAGGCGAGCCCGGCGCCCCGGTGGTCGTCGGCCGCGAGATAGGCGGCGTGCGCCCGGAGCCGGGCGGTCACGGACTCGTCGACGTGCCCGGACCACCAGGCGGCGTCGGCGAGCACGGAGAGGTCGTCGGCGGTCAAGCCGCGCGAGGGGTGCCGGTCGTGGGCGTGAAGCAGCTCGTACGCCTCCGCCCAGGACTCACGCCCGGCGGCGTCCCTGGCGCGTTCGACCGCGTCGATCGTGGTGGGTACGGACATGGCTCTCGCCCCTTCCCGGTCCTTTCAGGGTAGGACCGGGAAGGGGCGAGAGCCTGCGCGGTGCTACTTGATCGCGCCGCTCGCGCGCAGCATGTCCTCGCGCTCGACGATCTTCACGCGCTCGCGGCCCTGCGGCTCGCCGAGTGCCTTCTCGGCGGCGTCCAGGGCGTACCAGCCCTCCCACGTGGTGTACGTGAGGCCCTTGCCCTCCAGGAAGGACACGACGGCGTCCGTCTCCGGGCTGTCGGGGGTGAGCAGGCGGCCGTTGGCGAAGTCGTCCAGGAGGTTCGCCACGGTCTCGTTGGCGTCGCCCTTGGTGTGGCCGATGAGGCCGACGGGGCCGCGGCGGATCCAGCCGGTGCAGTACGTGGACGCCATGTGCTCGCCGGTCTCCTCGACGACCCGGCCGCCCTCGTCCGGGACGGTGCCGCTGACGGCGTCCCAGGGGAGCTTGGGCAGCTCGTCGGAGAGGTAGCCGACGGCGCGGTAGACGGCCTGGACGTCCCAGTCCGTCGTCGTGCCGGTGCCCTTCACGTTGCCCGTGCCGTCCAGCTCGGTGCGCTCGGTGCGCAGGCCGACGACCCGGCCGTCCTCGCCGAGGATCTCGACGGGCGACTCGAAGAAGTGCAGGAAGAGCTTGTGCGGGCGGTCGCCGACGTCGCGGATCGCCCAGTTCTCCAGGGTCTTGGCGACCATGTCGGTCTGCTTGTTCTTGCGCCGCTCGGCGATCGAGCCGTCGTCGTAGTCGATGTCCTCGGGGTTGACGATGACCTCGATGGTGGGGGAGTGGTCCAGCTCGCGCAGCTCCATGGGGCTGAACTTGGCCTGGGCCGGGCCGCGGCGTCCGAAGACGTGGATCTCGACGGCCTTGTTGGCCTTGAGACCGTCGTAGACGTTGGCCGGGATCTCCGTCGGCAGCAGCTCGTCGCCGGTCTTGGCGAGGATGCGGGCGATGTCGAGGGCCACGTTGCCGACGCCGAGGACGGCGACCTTCTCCGCTTCGAGCGGCCAGGTGCGCGGGACGTCCGGGTGGCCGTCGTACCAGGAGGCGAAGTCGGCGGCGCCGTACGAGCCGTCCAGCTCGACGCCCGGGATGCTCAGCGGGCGGTCGGCCATGGCGCCGGTCGAGAAGATCACGGCGTCGTAGAAGGCACGCAGGTCGTCGAGGTGGACGTCGGTGCCGTAGTCGATGTTGCCGAAGAGGCGGACCTGCGGCTTGTCGAGCACCTGGTGGAGGGCGTTGACGATGCCCTTGATGCGCGGGTGGTCGGGGGCGACGCCGTAACGGATGAGGCCGAAGGGGGCGGGCATCCGCTCGAAGAGGTCGATGGACACACCCGGCTCGGCGGCGGCCTCGGACTTCAGCAGCGCATCGGCGGCGTAGATTCCGGCGGGGCCGGCGCCGACGATCGCGACCCGGAGGGGGCGGGGCATGACTGGGTTCCCTTCGCAAGCGACGTGGCGGCGAAGCCGCCGACACTTAGGTCACCCTAAATAATGCACGTCGCGGAGCGGTACCCGCCCCCGGTCTATGGACTCATAAGCCGGACTTATGAGTTCCATAAGTGAGGCTAGGCGGGCTCGGAGAGGTTGAGGGTGCCCGCGAAGGCCGAGACGGTCATCGCGATCATGCCGCCGTAGGAAACGAGCCCGCCGAAGGCGCAGAACAATCCGAGGGCGAGCTCCCCGCGCCGCAGGAGCGCCGCCCTCGGCAGGATCACGTTCCCCGGCTCGTGCGGGTCGTAGCAGACCTTGACGGCCATGCCGCCCGCCCAGGTGGTCACCTGACGGATCAGGCCCGCCGGGTCCGTGTACAGGTACATTCCCGGCCTGTCCGGCACCTCCGCGGCGAAGGTCGTGATGCCGTGCCGCATCAGGCGCCACTCGCGGTACCAGCTCGTCAGCGCGACGACGCTGATGACGGTGGACCCCGCCGCGGCGAAGCCCATGGGGAGGAAGAGCGCGACCCCGAGGGCCTCTCCGGCGACGGCGATGAGCACGCACAGGAGCGCGACCAGGGCGGTGGTGCCGAGCGACCACCGCTTGACGAGCCGCATCCTCCGTTCCCGCCGGTCGAGGGGCAGGGTCTGCGCCTCGACGAGCGCGGAACCGTCGGCCGCCGTGTCCCGGCCCGGAGTCCCGTCCAGGGCGGCGTTCACGTTCGCCGCGAACATCGTCGCCCCCGCCTCGCTCGCCCCCTCGATCCGGTGCTCCACCGGTACGGCCCCGGCCGCGGCCGTCAGCTCGACGGCGACCGCCCGCCCCTCGGCGCGCACCTGCCCGATCGCGGCCAGCGGGATCCGCATCTCCTCGCGGGCGGTGCGGAGGTACAGCGCGTCGCCCTCGAACTCGAGGGAGGTCTTCTTGCTGCCCTGCACGACGGGTATGGAGGGGTTGATCGACATGGGCGCGATCGTAGAGGCAGGGCCGACGCCCTACCAGCCCTTCAGGCTCGCGACGAGCGACCAGCCGTCGACGCGGTAGACGGCCGCGTCGGTGCGCAGCTGCTCGACGCCGGACCGGACGAGATCGTAGGCGCGCTGTGCCTGCTTCACCACCGCCGGACCGTCAAGGAGCGACCCCGTGAACGCGGTCTCCGTAAAGGCCGTTGGTGGCTGGTCCTCGAACTCCATGAGCGTGAGCGTGCCGGTCATGTACGCGTGTGCGCCGACTGAGCGAGGCGGGACGGTCACCAGTGCTCGCCGCTCTCGGGCCGGCGTGGCGATGTGGTCCGGTGCCGCGGCCGTCACGGCCGGGCCGCCCACGGGGGTGAGCACCCCGTTCTCGTGCAGGATGGCCCAATACCCGGGCCCTGTATTGTCGGTGAGCTTGCGAACCGTGCGTTCGAAAATACCGCCGGTTTGTAGGACCCCGTCGATTCTCTGCGCCACATCCAACTGCGGCTTTCGAATTCCCTGCTCGAACAGGCCGATGTGCGCCCCCGAGACGAACACCCGTCCGCCCAGTTCCTCCTGCGTAAGCCCCGCAGCCTTCCTGCGCTCCTCGAGTGCCTCCCCGAAGAACACCCACGCGTCCTGCTGCTTGCCTTTGGCCATGGACTAACTCCCCAAGGCCACGCCCCAGTTGTGCGACCTGCGCATCTGCCGATTCTACGGATCCCGCCCCACCCTGGTGAGGCGAAGCAGGAAATGGATTCAGAAAGGCATACGTTGGTGAAGGAAGACATCATGAAGACGACCACGGGGGCCATCGAAGCCGCACAAGAGGCAGTGACGGAATTGCGCGAGGCGCTCGCGAGGGCCGGAATCCGGCTTCCCTCGCTCGGGCTCGACGTCGTCACCCTCGCCGCCGATCCTCCGAGGCCGCTCGTCGAATTGGGATGCTGCACGGTGGAAACGGCACGGCTCCTCGCCGCCGCCCTACTGCCGGGGGAGGAGAGCCGGTCATGACCGCACTGCCCATCGGGTCGTACGTCGTGGAGATCCGCACCGGGCGGGTCGGGAGAGTGATGGGGTACGAGGGGCCGTACGTCCAGATCCGCCCGCTCGGTGGCGGGCGGGAGTGGGACGTGGAGCCCGAGGAGGTCCGGGAGGCCACTTCCTCCGAGCGCCTGAGCGCCGCCACGGCGCACGTCAACGCCCGGAGCCGGGGCGAAGTGCCTTGAGCCCGCTCGGGTGAAGTCCCCCCGGCGGTCGGTTGGTCCATCCGCCGTGCTTGCGCTGCACGCACCCCGCAGCCCCGGTTACGTGGTCGTCGCGAACCAGTTCGCGTTCGTTGACCACGAAAGGAAACCAGGTGTTCGGGATGGCAGGACAAGGCCGGGTCGCGAGACCGGCGTACCGGCTGGCCGCGGTGTCCGCGGCGGCGGTGGCGTTGCTGGCGGGGGGACTCACGGGGGCAGGGGCGACGGAAGGGCGGGCCGCCCAGCCGGAGGGACGGTACGTCATCGTCCTGGAGGACTCGGCCCGTGACCGGCTCGACGCGATCGTGCGGGAGCACGGCCGGAACCACGGGGTGCGGCCGGGCTTCCGGTACCGGCACGCGCTGGTCGGGTACTCGGCGGTGGTGCCGGAGTCCCGGGTGGCCGCGCTGCGGGCGGAGCGGGACGTGAAGGCGGTGGCTCCCGACACGCCGGTGTTCGCCACCCAGCAGGTGCTGCCGACAGGGGTGGACCGGATCGAGGGCGACCTGAGCAGTACGGCCGCCGGGGACGGGACCGGTGCCGTCGACACTGCGGTCGCGATCCTCGACACCGGGATCGACGACGACCACCGTGATCTCGACGTGGCCGGCGGGGTGAACTGCATGAATCCCGCGCGGCCCGGGGCCTGGAGGGACAACAACGGCCACGGCACCCACGTGGCCGGCACCGTCGCCGCCCGGGACAACGGCGACGACGTGGTCGGGGTCGCGCCCGGCGCCCGGCTGTACGCGGTGAAGGTGCTCGGCGCCAACGGCCGCGGCTCCGCCTCCAACATCATCTGCGGGCTCGACTGGGTGGCGAACAACGCCGCCACACTCGGCATCAAGGTCGCGAACATGAGCCTCGGCGGCGACGGCAGCGACGACGGGAACTGCGGGTTCACCAACGAGGACCCGTACCACCAGGCGATCTGCCGCGTGGTCGACGACAGGGGCGTTCTGGTGGTGGCCTCGGCCGGCAACAGCGCCGACGACCTGGCCGCCCACCGCCCCGCCGCCTATGACGAGGTCCTCACCGTGACCGCCATGGCCGACTTCAACGGCCTGCCCGGCGGCGGCGCCGCTTCGACCTGCCGGACCGACGAGGACGACACCGCGGCGAACTTCTCCAGCTTCGCCGTCAGCGCCGCGGACGCCGCCCACACCATCGCCGGTCCCGGCGTGTGCATCGAGTCCACCCGCAACCGGGGCCGCACCACGGTCTTCTCCGGCACCTCGATGGCCTCGCCGCACGTGGCAGGCGCGGCCGCCCTCTGCCTCACCGGGCCCTGCGCGGGCATGACCCCGGCCCAGGTGGCCGACAAGCTCCGCGCCGACGCCGCCGCCCAGCCCGCCTCGTACGGCTTCGCCGGCGACCCGAACGCGCCCGTCACCGGTCGCTTCTACGGACACCTCGTCCACACCGGCGGCTACTGAACCAGCCCAGCCCACGACGGAGCCCCGGGTACCGGCCCGGGGCTCCGTCGGCGTGCGCGAGAATGGGCCCATGAGTCTGTTCCGCGACGACGGCATCGTGCTGCGCACCCAGAAGCTGGGTGAAGCGGACCGCATCATCACGATCCTCACGCGCGGTCACGGGCGCGTACGCGCCGTCGCGCGCGGGGTGCGTCGGACGAAGTCGAAGTTCGGCGCGCGGCTCGAACCGTTCTCGCACGTGGACGTGCAGTTCTTCGCCCGGGGGAGTGAGCTGGTCGGGCGTGGCCTGCCGCTCTGCACCCAGAGCGAGACCATCGCCCCGTACGGCGGCGGCATCGTCACCGACTACGCCCGCTACACCGCCGGCACCGCCATGCTGGAGACGGCGGAACGGTTCACCGACCACGAGGGCGAGCCCGCCGTGCAGCAGTACCTGCTGCTCGTGGGCGGACTACGGACCCTGTCCCGGGGCGAGCACGCCCCCCATCTCATCCTCGACGCCTTCCTCCTCCGCTCGCTCGCCGTGAACGGCTACGCCCCGAGCTTCGAGGACTGTGCCAAATGCGGCATCCACGGACCCAACCGGTTCTTTTCGGTCGCGGCGGGCGGTGTCATATGCGGCGACTGCCGGGTGCCCGGAAGCGTCGTACCCTCTCCGGAGGCCATCGGCCTGCTCAGCGCGCTGCTCACCGGCGACTGGGCGACGGCGGACGCGTGCGAGCCGCGTCACGTCAGGGAGGGCAGCGGACTCGTGTCCGCCTATCTGCACTGGCACCTGGAGCGCGGCCTGCGCTCGCTGCGGTACGTAGAGAAAAGCTAGGTAGGAGAGACCACGTCATGGCCATCGCACGACTGCTCGGTCGCCAGCGCCGGGAGTACAGCACCCCCGAGCCGCACCCCTCCGGCGCCCGCCCGCCGAAGCTCCAGTCCGAGCTGATCCCGGAGCACGTCGCGATCGTCATGGACGGCAACGGCCGCTGGGCCAAGGAGCGCGGCCTGCCCCGCACCGAGGGCCACAAGGTCGGCGCCGAGCAGGTGCTCGACGTGCTCCAGGGCGCGATCGAGATGGGTGTGGGCGCGATCTCGCTCTACGCCTTCTCCACCGAGAACTGGAAGCGCTCCCCCGAGGAGGTGCGCTTCCTGATGAACTTCAACCGCGACTTCATCCGCAAGTCCCGCGACCAGCTCGACTCCCTCGGCGTGCGGGTGCGCTGGGTCGGCCGGATGCCCAAGCTGTGGAAGTCGGTCGCCAAGGAACTCCAGGTCGCGCAGGAGCAGACCAAGGACAACACCAAGCTCACGCTGTACTTCTGCATGAACTACGGCGGCCGCGCGGAGCTCACGGACGCGGCGCAGGCGCTCGCCGAGGACGTGAAGGCCGGTCGGCTCGACCCGGCGAAGATCACCGAGAAGACCATCCAGAAGTACCTCTACTACCCGGACATGCCGGACGTGGACCTCTTCCTGCGGCCCAGCGGCGAGCAGCGCACCTCCAACTACCTGATCTGGCAGAGCGCGTACGCCGAGATGGTCTTCCAGGACGTGCTGTGGCCGGACTTCGACCGCCGCGACCTGTGGCGGGCCTGTGTCGAGTACGCCCAGCGCGACCGGCGCTTCGGCGGCGTCGACCCGGCCGACATGGCCGTCCTCGACAAGGGCTGAACCCAGCCGTACGGAAGGCGCCCGCCGTCCCCTTCCCGGGGTGGCGGGCGCCTCTCGTGTGTCCGGGATCAGCAGGTGCCGGCGAAGTTCGTCCGGGTCACCACGTCAGTCGAGGCGGCCGACGTGTCCAGCCAGGCTGTCCGCTGCCCGTCGCCGAGCGACGGGGCCAGCTGGAAGCCGGAGGAGCAGGAGACCCTGCTGTACACCGGAGTACCGCCCAGCACGTCGGCGACCGGGGCCGTGTACACCTTGCCGATCGTGCCGCTCCAGCCGCCGAGGGCGCTCAGGGCGTCGTACGTCGAGTAGGCGAAGTACTCGTCGCTGACGGAGAACTGGCCGGAGTACGCCGAGGACGGCTTGCCGATCTTCTTCTTCTGGGTGAGATCGGCCAGCGGCGCCGACCAGAACGCGTCGCTGCTGAAGAGGAACGACGTCGTCTCGCGCCAGAAGACCCGGTCCCTGGTGAGCTGGATGTCCGTGATCTCGCCGAAGACGTAGGACTGGATCCGCACGCGCTGCGCGGTGCCGGCGGCGAGGTCGTACACGTTGATGTGATCGCCGTCGTTGTCCCGCCAGGCCACCTTGCCGTGCTTCATGGTCAGGCGGTCGGCGTTGGTGCCCGCGGCCGGGGTCAGATTGACCGTGGTGCCGTCCCGGTCCAGGAGCATGACGTCGGACTCGCCGTCCCGCTTGTCGATGTAGACGAGCCGGCCGTCCTCGGTCACGGGCTGAAGCTCGTCGCCCGGGCCGTCCACCAGCTCGCGGATCGGGCCCTGGCCCTGCTCCTGCGTGGAGTACACGCCGATGGAGTCGGCGGTGATACGGGTGAAGACGATGCGGTCGTCGTCGAGGGACGGGTCGAGGAGATGGGCGTCCTCCTGGGCCAGCTCGCGCTGCGGGTGCTTGCCGAAGCGGCCGACCGTGATGCCGAAGCCCGCTCCGCCCGCGTTCCACGCGACGGCGTCGCCGTGGCTGATCGCGTACACGTCGCCGTTGATCTGCGCGGCCTGCTCGTCGATCGCGCCGGCGTACACCTCGTACGCGGGCAGGACGTCGCCGGCGAGCGTGGTCCCGTCATGGGTGCCGGACGCGCGTTCCCAGCCCTCCACGATGCCGTGCTCGTCGAAGGCCCTGGCGATCGCCTCGCGGTCGGCGGGGGAGGCCTTGAGCGACTTCGCGGCGAGGGTGACCGCGTTCCGCATGTCCGAGAAGCCGGAGAGCGGGGTCAGGTAGTTCTGTGCCGCCCGGTAGACGATCCTGTCGGCGAGCGCCGGGTCGAGGGCCTTGCGCATGTCCCACATCGCACCGGACACGACGGTCGAGTTGAGGTGCACCCCGCCGTTGTCGATGTCGAGCGAGACCGGGAGGTAGTCCTCGCCCGCGACCCGGCCGTCGTTCATGTCGCGCAGGGCGCACTCGTCGAGCGGCTTGGTGCCGTTGCAGAGGTACTCACCGATCAGGCCCGAGGTCGGGTCGGTCATGGCGACGCCCTTGTCGGCGGTCTCCATCGCGTTGCCGAAGTAGTCGGAGATCGCCTCGTTGAGGGCGCCGGACTGGTTGAGGTAGACGAGTCCCGCGCTGTGCTCGGTGACGCCGTGGGTCATCTCGTGACCGACGACGTCGAGGCCGACGGAGAGCGGGACGCCGCCCATGTGGCCGTAGACCATCTTGGTGCCGTCCCAGAAGGCGTTGGCGTAGTCCTTGCCGTTGGCGGCGACGTTCACGACGGAGTGGATCGTGCCGCCCTTGCCGTCGACGCCGTCACGGCCGAGCCGGTCCTTGAGGTACTCGTAGACCTTGCTCGCGTTGACATGGGCGTCGACCGCGCCCGAGCTGGTCGCCGTACCGGCGAAACGGTTCGTCGGGGAGGAGACGATCGTGGTGCCGTCCTTCACCGGGCCGTTGGCGACGTCCAGATAGCTCTGCCGGTTCGCGTCGTACGTGATGACCTGGCCGCCGGTCACCGGGAACATCGCCCGCGCCGAGTCGACCAGCGTGTACGAGCCCTCCGTCTCCCTGTTGACGTCGAGCGGGGTCTCCGTGCCGTCGACGCGGACGCCCGTGCCCTTCTCGGGGGAGGCGGCCGTCGCGGCGTCGAGGTTGTTGTACGAGAGGGCGATGCCGCCGACGTGGGCGTCGACGAAGACCTCCTGGCGCAGCGGCTCGCCGGCCGCCGTCGCACCCGTCACCGTGAAGTGCCAGGCAAGCCGGCCGCCGTCCGCACCCGGCAGGACCGTCAGACCGTGGCCCTCGGTCGCCGTGCCCTCGGCGGCGGCGAGACGCGGGTCCAGGACGAACATCCGCCGCTCGGCGGTGGCCTCGGTGACCTTCGGGGTGGTGGAGACGGTCAGCTCCGGATAGAGCGTGCCCGTCGCGGAGGTCACGTGCTGACCGCTGTCGGCCGCCTCCGTCTGCACCGCGTACACGGCGCCGAAGACGGGCACGCCGTTCCGCTTCTGCTGGAAACGGACGGAGGACTGGCCGTCGGAGGCGCTCGTCCCGACCGTGGCGAGATCGGCCACCGGCACGCGGTACGTGTCCTGGTGTGCCTTCAGATGTGCGCGGGCCGCCTCCGCCGGGGTGCCCGGGCGGGCGGCGGCGCCGTCGAGGCCCTGGGTCATGCGGGGCGCGACCGTCGCGTCCCTCGTGGCGGCCGGGGTGGGCTCGTTCACCTCCTCGGCCCGCGCCGGTGCGGTCAGCAGGACCGAACCGGTCGCCGCCATGACCACACCGGTCGCGAGCATCCGGCGTATCCGGCCTGTCCGTCGGATTCTCTGAGTCCTCACGAAGCCCTCCCCATGACGCACGTTCGCGAGGGTCTGAAGGACCCTCGCGACTGATGGGGTCGATGGTTCGGTAGAGGAGCTTCCGCTTACAAGGGGTGAGGCGCGGCGCAAAACCGCCCAGGCGTAAAGCCGCCTCGTGCCGCGCCTAAGGCGTGGGCAACCAGCCCGACTCCGCGGCGTGCCAGCCGAGTTGGAAGCGGGTCGCCGCCCCCACCGACTCCATGAGCTCGTGCAGGCGCCGCTGCACCGTCCGGTGCCCGATCCCCAACTGGCGGGCGATCGCCGCGTCCGTGAGTCCCACGTGCAGCAGCGCCACGATCTGCCGGTCCACCGGATCGAGCGGGCCCGGCCCGTCGGACTCCGACCCCAGGACGGCCGGGTTCAACTCCCGGCCGAGCGCGAAGTACTGCTCGAACAGCGAGATCAGGGCCGTGAGCAGACCGCTGCGGTGCACCACCAGGGCCACCGGCTCCTCGACCGTCTCGTCCCGCTCCGGATCCAGCGGCAGCAGCGCCGCGTCGTCGTCGACCATCACCAGCTTGATCGGAAGCGACTCCGTCACCGCGATCCGCTGACCCTCCGACGCCAGGGTGGTGAGCCACCGGGCCGCCCTCGGTTCCTCCAGCCACGCCCGCGCCACCACCGACCGCACGACCACACCCCGGCGCATCGTCTCGCGTTCGACCTCGTCGACGTTGTCCTCGAAGGTGATCGCGACCGGCCGGCCCATCGCCGGCACCAGCGACCGCACCTCGTGCCGCGCCTTCCGCTGCATCTCCACCAGCCGCCGCCGGATCGCCGCCGCCCCCGTCAGCACCTCCACCGGCGCCCCGCCCGTCCGGGACTGCGCCGCCCGGTGCCGCTCGGCCAGCTCCGAGACGAAGTGCTCGACCCGGTGCAGCGCCGACCGGCGCGACTCCAGGAGCGGGCCGAGCGCGAGGACGGGCGAAGCGGCCCGGTACCGTACGCCGTCCCCGTCCCGCTCGGCACTCGCGAGCCCCCGGTCGACCAGGCCCTGCAGCGCGCGGACGACGACCCCGGGGTCCGCGCCCGGCTCCGTGACCGACGCCGGGGTGCTGGCGGGCCGGTCGACGAGCAGCCGGTAGACGGCGTCCTGATCGGCGTCGAGACCGAGGAGCGACAACAGCGAGGAGTCGGGGGCCGGAGGCAGGTCCCTCGGCGTGCTCTCCATGTGCTTCCCCCTCCGGCGGCCGACGACGGGGGCCAGGGTAAGCGGGAAGATCGAAAACCGGTACGGTCCCCGGTCGTTCGTACCGCTACGATCGCCGCCGTGAACGAAGCGACGGAGCACACCACCCAGGACGGGCTCGAACTCGTCTACCCGCCCGTGTTCGCGGACGTGAGCGAGGCCGTACGGGTCCGGCTGCGGGCCACCCGCTGGTGGCGGGTGCTGCGGTGGGCGGCCCGCGGCGCCTGCGCGCTGGCCTTCGGAGTCGCGGCCCTCGCGCTGTTCCTCCCGCGGGAGCCCGAACCGGGGAAGGCCGTCGAGATGATCCTGCTCGGCCTCGTGGCTCTGGCCGCCGCGGAGCTGGCGCCGTGGGCGACCGCCCGCAGTGTCTTCCTGATGGCCCGGTCCCAGGGCGAGGCGCGGGCCGTCGTCGACGAGGACGGCGGGCGGTGGATCACCCGGGACACCGACGTCGTCGTCCGCTGGGCCATGCTTCCCCAGTACGTGGAGACGCCGCGGCTCTTCGTCCTGCTCACCGCCCGGAGGACCGGAACCGGTTTCGCGTACCTTCCCAAGAGCGGGCTCGCCGGCCCGGCGGACCTCGACCGGCTGCGGGAGATCCTGGACCGGAACTCCTCCCGGGGGTGACCCGCACGCGAGAAGGCCCGTACGCGAAGGGCCCGTACGCGAGAAGGCCGTCCGCGAGAAGGCCGTACGCGAGAAGGCCCGTACCTCTCGGTACGGGCCTTCTCGTATGTCAGGTCACCGCGTGGAGGTCACTTCCCGGCGCAGTCCGCGCAGGTGCCGAAGATCTCCACCGTGTGCGCCACGTTCACGAAGCCGTGCTCCGAGGCGATCGCCTCGGCCCACTGCTCCACCATCGGGCCCTCCACCTCCACGGCCTTGCCGCAGACACGGCACACCAGATGGTGGTGGTGGTCGCCGGTCGAACAGCGGCGGTACACCGTCTCGCCCTCGCTCGTGCGCAGCGCGTCGACCTCGCCCGCGTCCGCGAGGGACTGGAGCGTGCGGTAGACGGTGGTGAGACCGACCGAGTCGCCGCGGTGCTTGAGCATGTCGTGCAGCTCCTGGGCGCTGCGGAACTCGTCCACCTCGTTCAGCGCCGCGGAGACGGCGGCACGCTGCTTGGTCGAGCGGCCTCGTACGGGGGGTCCTGCCGTCACCACGGGGGCCTCCTTGGATCCTTGTCTGCCCCCGCCATTCTGCCAGTCCCCCACGGCGCTGAGTCCGGGCCGGATCAGACCTTCACGTCGTCCGTGGGACGCCGGGTCGCCGGAACCGGTGCGTCACACTTCTCCGCGCCCGCCTCGGCCGCCCGCGCCCGCCGTTTGGCGAGCGGCGTGGCGAGCAGGGTGAGCAGGACGAAGACGCCGATCGCGTACAGGACGATCGTCGCGCCGGGCGGCACGTCCTGGTAGTACGAGGTGACGGTGCCCGCCAGGGTGACCGTGATGCCCGTCACCACCGCGAGGACGAAGGTCGCGCGGAAGGACTTCGACAGCTGCTGGGCCGCCGCGACCGGCACCACCATGAGCGCGCTGACCAGCAGCAGGCCGACGACCCGCATGGCGACCGTGACGGTCACCGCGGCCGTGACGGCGATCAGCAGGTTCAGGGCGCGCACCGGGAGGCCGGTGACCCGGGCGAACTCCTCGTCCTGGCTGACCGCGAAGAGCTGCCGGCGCAGACCGACCGTGACGAGGACGACGAAGGCGGCCAGGATGCCGATCGCGGTGATGTCCTCCTCGGAGACCGTGGACAGCGAGCCGAAGAGGTAGGAGCTGAGGTTGGCGTTGGAGCCGGTCGGCGAGAGGTTGATCAGCAGGACGCCGCCGGCCATGCCGCCGTAGAAGAGCAGCGCGAGCGCGAGGTCGCCGCGGGTCTTGCCGTACGCCCGGATCAGCTCCATGCCGACCGAGCCGACGACGGCGACCAGGGTCGCCATCCAGACCGGGCTGGAGTTCAGGAGGAAGCCGAGGCCGACGCCGGTCATGGCGACATGGCCGATGCCGTCGCCCATCAGCGCCTGACGGCGCTGGACCAGGTAGATGCCCACGGCGGGCGCGGTGATGCCGACGAGCACGGCCGCGAGGAGCGCGCGCTGCATGAAGGCGAGATCGAGCATTTCCATGATCAGGTCAGCTTCCTCAGGTCAGCAGACCCGTACGGAGCGGCTCCCCGGCCGCGTGCGGATGGACGTGGTCGTGGCCCGGCAGCGCGTGCTGGCCGAGGGCCTCCGGCGGCGGGCCGTCGTGGACGACACAGCCGTCGCGGAGCACGACCGCGCGGTCGATCAGCGGCTCCAGGGGGCCCAGCTCGTGCAGGACGAGGAGGACCGAGGTGCCGTCGGCGACCTGCTCGCGCAGGGTCGAGGCGAGGATCTCCTGGCTCGCGAGGTCCACGCCCGCCATCGGCTCGTCCATGATCAGGAGCTCGGGTTCGGAGGCGAGCGCGCGGGCGATCAGGACCCGCTGGTGCTGGCCGCCGGAGAGCGCGGAGACGGAGTCCTTGGCGCGGTCGGCGAGGCCGACGAGGTCGATGGCCCGCTCGACGGCGGCCTTGTCGGCCCTGGTCAGCCAGCCGAACCTGCGACGGGCGAGCCGGCCGGAGGAGACGACCTCGCGGATGGTGGCGGGGACGCCGCTCGCGGCGGTGGTGCGCTGCGGTACGTAGCCGACCCGGGCCCAGTCGCGGAAACGCTTCCGCTCCGTGCCGAACAGCTCGATCGAGCCGCCGGTCAGCGGCACCTGGCCGATGACGGAGCGGACCGCGGTGGACTTGCCGGAGCCGTTGGCGCCGAGCAGGGCGACGACCTCACCGCGGTGGACGGTGAGGTCGACGCCGCGGAGGACGGGCCGGGCGCCGAGGGCGGCGGTGGCTCCGCGGACGGAGATGACGGCTTCCCGTTCCGGTGTCGGGGCTGCCATGGCTCGTACCTCCTGCTGTGCGGTGATCACTTCGCGCCGAGGGCCTTCTGCAGCGCGGCGAGGTTGGAGCGCATGACCTCGATGTAGTCATCGCCCTTGGACGTGTCCGTGATTCCCTCCAGCGGGTCGAGCACGTCGGTCTTCAGACCGGTGTCGCTCGCGAGGGTCTTGGCGGTCTTGTCGCTCGCGAGGGTCTCGAAGAAGACGGTGGTGACCTTGTCCTGCTTCGCGACGTCCTGGAGTTCCTTGATCCGGGCGGGGCTCGGCTCGGACTCGGGGTCGATGCCGGAGATGCCCTCCTGGTCCAGGCCGTAGCGCTCGGCGAGGTAGCCGAAGGCGGAGTGGGTGGTGATGAAGGTCTTCGTCGTGGTGTTCTTCAGACCGTTCGCGAAGTCGGTGTTCAGGTCGCCGAGCTTCTTGACGAGCGCGTCGGTGTTCTTCTTGTAGTCGGCGGCGTGCGCCGGGTCGGCCTTCTCCAGGGCGGTCCCGACACCCTTGGCGACCTCGGCGTACTTCACGGGGTCGAGCCAGATGTGCGGATCGGCGCCGGCTTCGGAGCCGTGGTCGTGACCGGCTTCCTCTTCGGCGTGCTCGCCCTCGGTGTGCTCCCCTTCGGCGTGCTCTCCTTCGGCGTGGGCGTGGCCTTCGTGGCCGACCCCGGTGCCGTGGGCTTCGAGCTTCGTGAGGGTGGCGGCGTCGACGGTGTTCTTGACGCCGGCCTGGGCGATCGCGTCGTCGACGGCGGGCTGGATGCCCTTGAGGTAGAGGACGACGTCGGCCTCGCCGAGCTCGCCGATCTGCTTCGGCTTGAGCTCCAGGTCGTGGGGTTCGACGCCGGGCTTGGTGAGCGTGTTGACGGCCACGTGGCCGCCGCCTATCTGCTCGGCCAGGAACTGCATGGGGTAGAACGACGCCACCACGTCCAGCTTGCCGTCGCTGCTCTTGGCTGCCGCGTCGGAGGTCCCGCCGCAGGCGGAGAGGGTGACGATGCCGAGCGTGGCGGCTGCGGCGATGGCGGTGGTGGATATGAGGCGGCGACGTACGTTCATGACACTCATTTTCAACAAAACTGGAAACGATTGTCAATTGTCGTACGTGTGGTCCCGCCCACGCGGGACCTCGCACGGTCCTCTCGCCGAACCGATTTGATACGGGGGGCGTGCGCGCCGGTAACCTGAGGCATTCGCACTTCGTCGTCGTAATGAAGAGAGCACCGTGGCCGCCGACAAGATCGACACCATCGTCAGCCTGAGCAAGCGCCGTGGCTTCGTCTACCCGTGCAGTGAGATCTACGGCGGCCAGCGTGCCGCCTGGGATTACGGACCGCTGGGCGTCGAACTCAAGGAGAACCTGAAGCGTCAGTGGTGGCGTTACATGGTCACCGCGCGCGAGGACGTCGTCGGCATCGACTCGTCGGTCATCCTGGCCACCGAGGTCTGGGAGGCCTCCGGCCACGTCGCCACCTTCACGGACCCGCTGACCGAGTGCACCTCCTGCCACAAGCGCTTCCGCGCGGACCACCTGGAGGAGGCGTACGAGGAGAAGCACGGCCGCCTCCCCGAGAACGGCTTCGCCGACCTCAACTGCCCGAACTGCGGCAACAAGGGCACCTTCACCGAGCCCAAGCAGTTCTCCGGCCTGCTCTCCACGCACCTCGGCCCGACCCAGGACACCGGCTCCGTCGCGTACCTGCGTCCCGAGACCGCGCAGGGCATCTTCACCAACTTCGGCCAGGTGCTGCAGACCTCGCGGAAGAAGCCGCCGTTCGGCATCGGCCAGATGGGCAAGTCCTTCCGGAACGAGATCACTCCGGGCAACTTCATCTTCCGCACGCGCGAGTTCGAGCAGATGGAGATGGAGTTCTTCGTCAAGCCGGGCGAGGACGAGCAGTGGCAGGAGTACTGGATGGAGCAGCGCTGGAACTGGTACACGGGTCTGGGTCTCCGTGAGGAGAACATGCGCTGGTTCGAGCACCCCAAGGAGAAGCTCTCCCACTACTCGAAGCGCACCGCCGACATCGAGTACCGCTTCCAGTTCGGCGGCAGCGAGTGGGGCGAGCTGGAGGGTGTCGCCAACCGCACCGACTACGACCTGAACGCGCACTCCAAGGCCTCCGGCGCCAACCTCACCTTCCTGGACCAGGAGTCCGGCGAGCGTTACACGCCGTACGTCATCGAGCCCGCCGCCGGTGTCGGCCGCGCGATGCTGGCCTTCCTCCTCGACGCGTACAACGAGGACGAGGCCCCCAACGCCAAGGGCGTCATGGAGAAGCGCGTCGTCATGCGCCTCGACCCGCGCCTCGCGCCGGTCAAGGTCGCCGTCCTGCCGCTGTCCCGCAACCCGCAGCTCTCCCCGAAGGCCAAGGGCCTGGCGGCGGACCTGCGCCAGAACTGGAACATCGAGTTCGACGACGCCGGCGCCATCGGCCGCCGCTACCGTCGCCAGGACGAGATCGGCACCCCGTTCTGCGTGACCGTCGACTTCGACACCCTCGAGGACAACGCGGTGACCGTGCGCGAGCGCGACACCATGAAGCAGGAGCGCGTCTCCCTCGACCAGATCCAGAGCTACCTGGGCAGCCGCCTGCTCGGCTGCTGATCGCTGATCGCTGATCGCGTACGGCGAAGCCCCCGGTTCCGACTCGGAACCGGGGGCTTTCCCGTTGCGCGGGGGCGGCGGGACGGCGGGGGTGTGGGGGTGTGGGGCGCGGGCCTCAAGCGGCGCGGAGGCCGCGGAGCAGCAGACTCACCACGGACTCGAACTCGGTCTCGATCGTGGGGCGCTGCCACTCCGGCGCGTAGCCCGGGTCGTGGAAGCGCGCGGTCGCGTAGAAGAGGGCGCGGGCGGTCGCGTCAGGGTCGGGGGCCGTGAACTCCGCGTCCCTGGCCCCCTCTTCGACGATCGACCGGACCTGGTCGATCAGGACGTCGATGTGCTGGTCGACCACCCCGCTGTTCTCGTCGATCAGCACGCTGTATGTGGCGAACAGCTCGGGGTCGTCACCCGCCTTGTGCCGCTTGGCCTCGAAGAGGCGGGCGAACCAGTCGTGGAGCTTGGCCGGCGCCGCCAGGTCCGGGGCGGCCGTCAGCTCGGCGAGGGCGGTCTCGGTGCGCGAGAGCCACCGCTGGGTCACGGCCTCGCGCAGGGCCGCCTTCGTGCGGAAGTGGCGGTAGACGCTGCCGTGGCTGACGCCGAGGACCCGGGCCACGTCCACGACGGTCGCCTTCGCCGGGCCGTAGCGCCGCAGCACCTCCTCGGTTGCTTCGAGGATGCGCTCTGCGGTCAGGGTCTCGGTGGCGGCCATGGAATGACAGTACCTTTGACGTCCTCCCCGCCCTGACGGGCGGGGATTCCCCTGTGAGGGGTTCGGCCGGTCGCCCGGCCTACGGGTTCCTGCTTCACGGACCGGCCAGTGCCGAGGTCTCCACAGGCTGAGACCGCAAGTCCTGCGGCCTTGATGTTCTTCCCCGCGTTCACGTCGGCGTGCTCGCGGTGGCCGCAGTCAGGGGCTTTGCACACGAAGACCGCTTGGCTCTCACGGTTGCCTTCGGTGACGAAGCCACAGGCGGAGCACCGCTGTGACGTGTATGCGGGATTTACCTTCACCACCGACGTACCGGTGTACCGGGCGGCGCTGGTGAGGGCAAGTTCGAGGCGGTGCCATCCCTTGTCGAGGATGGCCCGGTTCAGCCCGGCTTTCTGTCGGACCTGGCGGCCCGGCTTGGCGAGGGTGCCGGATGCGGATGCGGACATGTTCTTGATTCGCAGGTCTTCCAGGGCGACCAGCGCGTACGTCCGCACGATACGACCGGCGGTCTGCCCGCAGAAGTCCGCGCGCCGGTCGGTGACCCGGCCCATGATCTTGTTCATGCGAGCGCGGGTCTTGGCCTGGTTGGCGCTTCCTTTGTGGGTGCGGGAGAGCTGCTGTTGCAGGCGCCGGTACCGTGCGGCCTCGCCGGGCCGGATGAATGCGCGATCGTGGAAGTCTCCGTCGCTGGTGACGGCCGCGAACTTCACGCCACGGTCGATCCCCACGGCGGTGCCCGGCATGGCGTGTCGTTCCGGGGTGGTGGCCTGGTCGTCGACAAGGAACGACACGAACCAGCGTCCGGCCTTGCGGGACACAGTCGCAGAGCGGATCTCGCCGCCGAGGGGACGAGACCAGCGGAACCGGACCCACCCCAGTTTCGGAAGTTTCGCTCGCCCCCACTTACTGCCCAGCCGCCCGCCCTGGATCTGTTTGGCGTCGGGGAACCGGAACGACGGAGACCACCGGGTCTGCGACCGCCACCGCACCCGGAACGTGCCGTGCTCCCGGCATGCCCTGTCCAGGTCCTTGAGCGTCTGCTGCAGGATGTGCGACGGCGCGGCCTTGAGCCACGGATGCTCGCACTTGGCCTCGGCCAGCTCCTTGCACTGCGGGGCATAGTTCAACCACCCGCCGCGACGTCGGTACTCACGGCGCTGCTCCCGGCCGGTGTTCCACACCGCCCGACATACGTTCGCGAACTCCTCGCATTGCGCGGCCTGTTCGGCCGTCAGCTCAAGTAGATACCTACGACCAGACAGCATGAGGACACCTCCTCCGGCTGGGGGAATGACGAGGCTTGTGCTCACGAGTTGTTGTCAGTGCTCGCTGTCCAGGTGCGCCATCTGCGCCGCCGGGTACCGCTCGCCGGCCGCCGAGCCCGCCGGGACGGCCTCCTCGATCGCGGCCAGGTCCGCGGCGTCGAGCGTGACGTCCAGGGCGCCGAGCGCCTCCGCGAGCCGGTCCCGGCGCCGGGCGCCGACCAGCGGGACGATGTCCGCGCCCTGTCGCTCGGCCTGCGCGAGGACCCAGGCGATCGCGGTCTGCGCGACGCTCACGCCCTTGGCCTCGGCGAGCGCCCGCAGCCGGTCCACGAGGTCCAGGTTCCGCCGGAGGTTGTCGCCCTGGAAGCGCGGGCTCATGCCCCGGAAGTCGTTCGCCGCCAGTTCCCGGTCGGCGGTGAAGTGGCCGCTGATCAGACCGCGCGACAGCACCCCGTACGCCGTGATGCCTATGCCCAGCTCCCGGGCGGTCGGTAGGATCTTCTCCTCGATCGACCGCGAGATCAGGGAGTACTCGATCTGGAGGTCCGCGATCGGGGCCACGGCCGCCGCCCGGCGCAGGGTGTCCGCGCCGACCTCGGAGAGCCCGATGTGCCGGACGTGCCCCGCCTCGACCAGCTCGGCGATGGCGCCGACGGTCTCCTCGATCGGCACGTCCGGGTCGACGCGGGCGATCCGGTAGATGTCGATGTGGTCGGTGCCGAGGCGCTGGAGCGAGTACGCCGCGAAGTTCTTCACCGCGGCCGGCCGCCCGTCGTACCCGGTGAAGCCGCCCTCGACCGTGCGCAGGGCGCCGAACTTCACGCTGGTCAGCGCCTGCTCGCGGGCGGCCGCGGGGGCTGTGCGCAGCGCCTCGTTGATCAGCAGCTCGTTGTGCCCCATCCCGTAGAAGTCGCCCGTGTCGAGCAGGGTCACCCCCGCGTCCAGGGCGGCGTGGATCGTCGCGATCGACTCGGCGCGGTCGCTCTCGCCGTACAGCGCGGACATGCCCATGCAGCCGAGGCCGAGAGCCGAGACCTCGGGCCCGGTGGTGCCGAGTCGGCGGGTGGGGACGGGACGGCTGGTGGTGGTCATGGCTGTCTCCTCGGATTCGGGAAGCGATGGATCGGTGCGACACGACAACCATGACATGACCGATGACAGATTTCAATATCTGTCATTCCTTCTAGTGGTGCGGGGAAAACCGGGTGCCCGCGCCCAGGGGCCGGGGTAGCGTCCTCGGCATGTCTTCGTTCTTCCAGATCTACGAGTGAGCGCCGTCTCCGGCAGCCCGAGTCAGACCACCGACCACCTCACTGACGGGAGAACACCGTGGCGAAGAGCCGCAACAACCTCCTCGGCGTCGGAGGACAGCGCAAGAAGCTGTCCCGAGCCGACCAGCACGGCAACGGCCAGAGCCGCACGGCGGCCCAGCGCTCCGCCGACGACCGCAAGCAGGACCTCCTGAAGAAGATGCGCGAGCGCACCCAGGGAGCCGAGACGACGGCCGACAGCGCCGACAACGCCGAGACGGCGGCCGACAACGCCGACGTCACCGGTGCCGCCGGCCAGGAGTAGTCGGCGCCCTCGCATGACGAAGGGCCCGGGGGTGTTCGCCACCCCCGGGCCCTTTCCGCTCTCGATCCCCGCCCGCTAGCGCACCGTCCTCGGCAGGCGCAGTGCCAGCACCGCCGTCAGCAGCGCCATCGCCATCTGGATCAGCACCGTCACCGTCAGGGGCACGCCCGAGTCCACGGGTGCCGAGGCGGTGAGGCTCAGATAGAGCGTGCCCAGCGTGGCGACGCCCAGGGTCAGGGCCGTCTGCTGGGTCGTGACCATCACCCCGCTGCCCACACCCGCCCGCTCCGCCGGCACCTCGGACAGCACCACGCGGAAGAGCACCGGGAGCTGGAGGCCCTGCCCGACGCCCGCGATCGCCATGCCGGGCAGCAGGCTCGGCACCGACAGGTCCGGCCAGGAACGCCAGGCCGTCAGGGCGATGAGCCCGAGGCCCAGGGCCTGGAGCAGGGCGCCCACCGGCACCACGCGCGTGCCCCAGCGCCGTACGAGCCGCGGGCCCGCCAGCGACGCCCCGAAGAAGGCCACCGCCATCGGGACGAGCGCCAGGCCCGAGGCGACCGCGCCCAGACCGAGGCCCTGCTGGAGCGCCACCGCGATCACGAACATGAAGCCGCCGAAGCCGGCCGACAGCGGCAGCACGAGGATCAGTCCGCGCCGCAGCGACACCAGGTCGAGCAGGCTCGGGGGCACCAGCGGGGTGCGGCCCCGCCGGTCCGCCCGCCGCTCCACCCACCAGAACGCCCCCGCCGCGAACGGGAACGCCGCCAGCGCGAGCCACGTCCACAGCGGCCAGCCCGCCGCCCTGCCCTCCGTCAGCGGGGCGAGCAGGGTGAGCAGCGAGACCGCGAGCAGCAGCGTCCCCGCCACGTCCACCGGCGCCGGGCGGTCCGAGCGGGTCTCCGGGACCGTGCGGACGGCCAGGACCAGGCCGGCCACCGCCACCGGCACGTTCACCAGGAACACCGCGCGCCAGCCCGAGCCCGCGAGGTCGGCGGCCACCAGGACCCCGCCCAGGATCTGTCCGGCGACCATGGACAGCCCCGCGGTCGCCCCGTACAGGCTCAGCGCCTTGGCCCGCCGGGCGCCCTCCGTCGACGAGTGGATGGTCGCGAGGACCTGCGGCAGCATCAGCGCCGCCGCCGCTCCCTGCGCCACCCGCGCCCCGACCAGCGTCCAGGCGTCCGGGGCGAGACCGCAGGCGAGCGAGGTCAGACCGAAGGCCGCCATGCCCGCGAGGAAGAGCCGCCGACGCCCGAAGAGGTCGCCGAGCCGCCCGCCGAGGACCAGCAGGACGGCGTACGACAGTCCGTACCCGGCGACGACGAGTTCCAGGAGCGCCGGGCCGGCCGCCAGGTCGTGGTCGATCGACGGAAGGGCGACGTTGACGATGAAGAAGTCGATCAGGGGCAGGGCCGCGCCGAGCAGGACGGTGAACAGGCCGAGCGAACCCAGCGCCGGCCGGTCGTGGGCGACGGGCGCGGAACCGGGCGGGGTGCCGCCCGGGGAAGAGCCCGGGGGAGAGGCCGGGGGAGAGGCCGGAGAACGGGGAAAAGCGGAGGTCGTAGTCACGCCACCGACGATCCGCCGCCCCTCAGCCTGGTACCAGAGTGTCTTTATCCTGGTAGAAGCAGTACCTGGCACGGGGCTGACCGGCCCGGCACCCTGGGAGCGTGACGACCATGACGACGGCCGAACCCGGTACGCGGCGACACGAGCTCGCCGCCTTCCTGCGCAGCCGACGCGAGCGCATCACCCCCGAGCAGGTCGGCCTGCCCCGGGGGCGCCGCCGCCGCACCCCCGGCCTGCGCCGCGAGGAGGTCGCCCACCTCTCCGCCGTCGGCGTCACCTGGTACACCTGGCTGGAACAGGCCCGCGACATCCAGGTCTCCCCGCAGGTCCTGGACGCCCTCGCCGGAGCCCTGCTGCTCGACCCGACCGAACGCAGCCACCTCTTCGCCCTCGCAGCCCAGAGCGACCCCCACCCCGAGACGGCCTGCCCGGCCGTCACCCCCGCGCTGCGCGCACTGCTCCACCAGCTGGAGCCCGTGCCCGCCTGCGTGCAGAACAGCCGGTACGACTTCCTCGCCTACAACCGCACCTTCGGGCGGCTCTACTGCGACCTGGACGCGCTGCCCCGCGAGGACCGCAACACCCTCTGGCTCGCCTTCACCAACGAGGACTTCCGCGCCGCCTTCGGCGACCTCCCGGAGGTCCTGCGCGCGATGGTCGGCAAGCTCCGTGCCTCCATGGCCGAGCACCTGGCCGAACCCGCCTGGAAGGCGCTGGTCCGGCGGCTCCAGGACGCCTCCCCGGAGTTCCGCGAGCTCTGGGCCCGGCGCGATGTCGCCGATCTCGCCGGCCGCGCCAAGGTCATCCGAAACGCCCAGGTGGGCGTGCTGCACCTGGAACACACCAACCTCTGGCTCGGGCCGGCCGCCGGACCGCGCCTCGGCACGTACGTACCCCTCGACGAGGAGTCCCGGGCGCGGCTCGAACAGCTCCTGGAGCTCGCCGTACGAGAGGACACCGAGGCGGCCCGAGAGGCCCGGAGGTCAAGGGAGCCCCAGACGGCCAGGGCGGCCGAGGCCGCCGGTGGCGTACGGCCGGACCGAAAGGCCCAGGCCCTCACGGCCGCCTGAGCGGCAGGTCCGCCTCGTCCGCCGCCTGCGGTTCGTCGTCCGTCTCCAGGCACCGCGCCGTCCGCTCCGCCGTGCGGCGGGCCCACTTCCCGCTGGTCAGCGCGCCGACCGCGAGGACGGCGAGGCCGCAGGCCGTCACGACCCAGTAGCCCGGCCTCGCCGCCGTCACGAAGTCGTCCGGGGACATCCCGGCGCCCACCCCCGTCGCGAGCACCGTGCCGACCACCGCCACCCCGAGCGTCTGCCCGACCTGGCGGCTCGTCGAGGCCACCGCCGCCGCCACCCCGGCCTGCGCCCGGGGCATCCCCGAGACCGCCGTGTTGGTGATCGGGGCGTTCACGAGACCGAAGCCGATACCGAAGAGCACGTATCCGGTGAAGAGCAGCGGATCGTGGGTCTCCGCCTCGAAGGCCGCGAAGAGCAGCGCCCCCGTCGCCATCGCCGTGCCCGCGAGCAGCAGCGGGAGACGGGGTCCACGCGCGCCCGTGAGCCGCCCCGACAGCGGGGCGAAGACGAAGGTCATGCCCGCCATCGGCAGCACGTACAGGCCCGCGTCCAGGGGGGAGAGGCCGCGCACCTCCTGGAGGTACAGGGTGTTCAGGAACAGGAAGCCGGCGAAGCCCGAGAAGGCGCTGATCGCGACGACGGTGGCCCCGCTGAACGGCGCGCTGCGGAAGAACCGCAGGTCGATCAGGGGTTCATGGCGCCTCGGCTCGTACACGAGGACCCCGGCGAGCGCCGCGACCGCGAGGCCGGCGAAGAGCGGGTCGGTCTCGATGATCGCGTACGTGAGGGAGCCCAGGAGCGTCGCCACCAGGAGCTGTCCGACCGGGTCGGGGCGCCGGGGCCGGGGCGCGCGGGACTCGGGGACGTACCGCAGGGTGAGGAGCAGGGCGACGAGGGCGACCGGCAGGTTGACCCAGAAGATCGCCCGCCAGCCGACCGACTCGACGAGCACACCGCCCACCAGCGGCCCCAGGGCCAGGGAGATGCCGACGACCGCGCCCCAGACACCGATGGCACGCGCGCGTGCGGCGGGTTCGGTGAAGGTGTTGGTGATGATCGACATGGCGACGGGGTTGAGCATCGAGCCGCCCACCGCCTGCACCGCCCGGAAGGCGATCAGCGCCTCCAGGTTCGGGGCGAGGGAGCAGAGCAGCGAGCCGAGCGCGAAGACGACGAGGCCGGTCACGAAGACCTTGCGGCGGCCGATGCGGTCGGCGGTGGAGCCGGCCGGCATGAGCAGCGAGGCCAGGACCAGGGTGTACGCGTCGATGACCCACTGCAGGCCGGAGACGGAGGCGTCGAGGTCGTGCCGCAGGGAGGGCAGGGCGACGTTGAGCGCGGTGTTGTCCAGGCTGACGATCAGCAGACTCATGCAGCAGATCGCCAGGACGACGAGCTGCCGACGACGGGGGAGCTGCGCGCGTGTGAGCTCCGGCATGTTCGGATAGTACGGCTAACTAATGACCGGCGCAGTGCGCGACAATGGGCCAATGACCGCGTTCTCCCCCCTTGCAATCGGGCCGCACATCGTGCAGCCGCCGGTGGTGCTCGCCCCCATGGCCGGCATCACCAACGCCCCCTTCCGTACCCTCTGCCGCGAGTTCAGCGGCGGCAAGGGGCTGTTCGTGAGCGAGATGATCACGACGCGCGCCCTGGTCGAGCGCAACGAGAAGACGATGCAGCTCATCCGCTTCGACGCGACCGAGCAGCCGCGCTCGATCCAGCTGTACGGGGTGGACCCGGTGACGGTCGGCAAGGCCGTGCGGATGATCGTCGACGAGGACCTCGCCGACCACATCGACCTGAACTTCGGCTGCCCGGTCCCCAAGGTGACGCGGAAGGGCGGCGGCTCGGCCCTGCCCTACAAGCGGCCGCTGCTGCGCGCGATCCTCCACGAGGCCGTGACCAACGCGGGCGACCTGCCGGTCACGATGAAGATGCGCAAGGGCATCGACGACGACCACATCACCTACCTGGACGCGGGCCGGATCGCGGTCGAGGAGGGTGTCACGGCGATCGCCCTGCACGGGCGGACGGCGGCGCAGCACTACGGCGGTACGGCTGACTGGGACGCGATCGCGCGCCTCAAGGAGCACGTGCCGGAGATCCCGGTCCTCGGCAACGGCGACATCTGGTCCGCCGACGACGCCCTGCGGATGATGCGGGAGACAGGCTGCGACGGTGTGGTCGTCGGCCGCGGCTGCCTGGGACGGCCGTGGCTCTTCGCGGACCTGGTGGCCGCCTTCGAGGGCAAGGCGGCCGACGGCGGAGCCGCTGAGGGGCACAGCGCGGCGCCGGGGCTGCGGGTGGTCGCGGACGCGATGGTGCGGCACGCGCGGCTGCTCGGGGAGTGGATCGGCGACGAGGCACGCGGTGTCATCGACTTCCGCAAGCACGTGGCTTGGTACCTGAAGGGCTTCTCGGTGGGCTCCGAGATGCGCAAGAAGCTGGCGATCACCTCGTCCCTCGACGAACTGAGCGCTCAGTTGAGCGAGCTGGACCTTGATCAGTCGTGGCCGGTGGGCGCGGAAGGCCCTCGGGGTCGTACGTCCGGAAACAACCGGGTTGTCCTGCCGGACGGCTGGTTGAAGGACCCGTACGACTGCTCCGGTGTGAGCGAGGATGCCGAGCTGGACACGTCCGGCGGTTGAGATTCGGCCCCGATTCGGCCTTTCCGGGGGAGTGATCCTCGCCACCCTTGAGGGGGGTGGTGCTCAGATGAGCAGGTTACAAACGGCTGCATCGCCTGAAGGGTGGCACGGGGTGCCACCCTTTTTGCGTTCAAGACTTGAACACAAGTGCTCGGATGCGCGCTCATGTGAGCGTGTTCTCTCTGGTTTGGGCCATGACGTCTTCGGGGTCTGAAAACGGAAGCTACTTCTCGGTTACTTTCGAAGTGCTGGCGGACGGGTGGTTAAGGCCACGTGACCGCTAGGCGTACCTCCCCAGAAGCCTTCGATCTGGGTATGTTCCTCGCCGTCAGGGCAGCCAACCGAGTCATCGAGGAGTCGGGACCCGTGTCGGAAATTAATGATCAGAAGTTCGTCTACGACTTCACCGAGGGCAACAGGGACCTGAAGGACCTGCTCGGTGGCAAGGGCGCGAACCTCGCCGAGATGACCAACCTCGGCCTGCCGGTTCCCCCCGGCTTCACGATCACCACCGAGGCGTGCAAGGTCTACCTCGAGAGTGGCTCGGAGCCGGTCGAGCTCCGCGACGAGGTGAGTGCCCACCTCGACGCCCTTGAGCAGCAGATGGGCAAGAAGCTCGGCCAGGCCGACGACCCGCTGCTCGTCTCCGTGCGCTCCGGGGCGAAGTTCTCCATGCCGGGCATGATGGACACCGTCCTCAACATCGGCCTCTCCGACGCGTCCGTCGTCGGTCTCGCCGCCCAGGCCGACAACGAGCGCTTCGCGTGGGACTCGTACCGCCGGCTCATCCAGATGTTCGGCAAGACCGTCCTCGGCGTCGAGGGCGAGCTCTTCGAGGACGCGCTGGACGAGGCGAAGGCCGCGAAGAAGGTCGCCAGCGACACCGACCTCGACGCCGCCGACCTGAAGAAGGTCGTCGAGCACTTCAAGAAGATCGTGAAGGCCGAGACCGGCCGCGACTTCCCCCAGGACCCGCGTGAGCAGATGGACCTCGCCATCGAGGCCGTCTTCAACTCCTGGAACACCGACCGCGCGAAGCTGTACCGCCGCCAGGAGCGCATTCCGGGCGACCTCGGCACCGCCGTCAACGTCTGCTCGATGGTCTTCGGCAACCTCGGCCCGGACTCCGGCACCGGCGTCGCCTTCACCCGCGACCCCGCCTCCGGCCACGCCGGCGTCTACGGCGACTACCTGCAGAACGCGCAGGGCGAGGACGTCGTCGCCGGTATCCGCAACACCGTGCCGCTGGCCGACCTCGAGTCGATCGACAAGACGTCGTACGACCAGCTCATGGAGATCATGAACACGCTGGAGACCCACTACAAGGATCTCTGCGACATCGAGTTCACCATCGAGCGCGGCCAGCTCTGGATGCTCCAGACCCGGGTCGGCAAGCGCACCGCCGGTGCCGCCTTCCGCATCGCCACGCAGCTCGTGGACCAGGGCCTGATCGACGAGGCCGAGGCGCTCCAGCGCGTCACCGGCGCCCAGCTCGCCCAGCTGATGTTCCCCAAGTTCGACGAGGACGCGAAGGTCGAGCAGATCGGGCGCGGCATCGCCGCCTCCCCGGGCGCGGCCGTCGGCAAGGCCGTCTTCGACTCGTACACCGCCGTCAAGTGGTCCCGCTCGGGCGAGAAGGTCATCCTGATCCGCCGCGAGACCAACCCGGACGACCTGGACGGCATGATCGCCGCCGAGGGCATCCTCACCTCCCGCGGCGGCAAGACCTCGCACGCCGCCGTCGTCGCCCGCGGCATGGGCAAGACCTGTGTCTGCGGCGCCGAGGAGCTGGAGGTCGACACCAAGCGCCGCCGGATGACCACGGCCGACGGCCAGGTCGTCGAGGAGGGCGACGTCGTCTCCATCGACGGCTCCACCGGCAAGGTCTACCTCGGTGAGGTACCCGTCGTACCGTCCCCGGTCGTCGAGTACTTCGAGGGCCGCATGCACGCCGGCGCCGACGACGCCGACGAGCTCGTCGCCGCCGTGCACCGGATCATGGCCTACGCCGACCGCGTCCGCCGGCTGCGCGTCCGCGCCAACGCCGACAACGCCGAGGACGCCAACCGCGCCCGCCGCTTCGGCGCCCAGGGCATCGGCCTCTGCCGCACCGAGCACATGTTCCTCGGCGAGCGCCGCCAGTTCGTCGAGCGGCTGATCCTGGCCGACACGGACACCGAGCGCGACGACGCCCTGGAAGCCCTCCTGCCGCTGCAGAAGACCGACTTCGTCGAGCTCTTCGAGGCCATGGACGGGCTGCCCGTCACGGTCCGGCTGCTCGACCCGCCGCTGCACGAGTTCCTGCCCGACATCACCGAGCTGTCGGTGCGCGTCGCCCTCGCCGAGTCCCGCAAGGAGCCGCACGAGAACGACCTGCGCCTGCTCCAGGCCGTGCACCGGCTGCACGAGCAGAACCCGATGCTGGGTCTGCGCGGTGTCCGCCTCGGCCTGGTCATCCCCGGCCTGTTCACCATGCAGGTCCGGGCGATCGCCGAGGCCGCGGCCCAGCGCATCGACGCCAAGGGCGACCCGCGCGTCGAGATCATGATCCCGCTCGTCGGCACCGTCCAGGAGCTGGAGATCGTCCGCGAGGAGGCCGAGCAGGTCATCGCCGAGGTCCAGGCCCGCACCGGCGTCGAGCTCAAGCTCGCGCTCGGCACGATGATCGAGCTGCCGCGCGCCGCCGTGACCGCCGGTCAGATCGCCGAGGCCGCGGAGTTCTTCTCCTTCGGCACCAACGACCTGACGCAGACGGTCTGGGGCTTCTCCCGCGACGACGTGGAGGCCTCGTTCTTCACCGCGTACCTGGAGAAGGGCATCTTCGGCGTCAGCCCCTTCGAGACCATCGACAAGGACGGTGTCGGCGCGCTCGTGCGCAGCGCCGTCCAGGCCGGCCGCGCCACCCGCCCCGACATCAAGCTCGGTGTCTGCGGCGAGCACGGCGGCGACCCGGAGTCGGTGCACTTCTTCCACGAGGTCGGTCTGGACTACGTGTCCTGCTCGCCCTTCCGGATCCCGGTGGCGCGTCTGGAGGCCGGCCGCGCGGCGGCCGAGTCGAAGGGCAGCGACAGCCGCTGAGTCCTGCTGAACGGGGGGTCAGGAGCGGCGGTCGGGCCCTCCTGAACCCCCGTTCAGCAGCGGGAATCCCCGAACCACTCCGGTACGACCGGGGTCGCCGTCGGTCACCTCATCACCCTCACCGGCCGCCGGCGGCTCCGGAATCACAGCGACGGGACGGACACCTTTGTGCGGAGGTGTCCGTCCCGTCGTTTGTTTGTTGAGCGGATGTGAGTAGTTGTTCAATTGCGCCTGATTGAATTATTGGCCATTGAACTTCCTCGTTCCTCCGCAAAGGACCCACCGCAAAGAATGGGGCGGGCGCGACCCCCGGATCCCCACCCGGAGGCCGCGCCCTTTACCGATGCCGGGCAGGTGAGCCGCAACCTCGCCGACCGCCGCCGGACGGGCAAAGCCCCCCACGGTCTTCACCACGTCCCTCGGTCCTGAAGGTTTCCTGCCCGGCCCGTACAGCTTTTCGGTTCCGCCCCCATTGCCGCGATGCTTTTCAACTGTGGCTGAAACACCCTGGTAACGTGCAGTGATGCTGTGCATACTCGTCGTCGGGGGTGGTTGCGAGTGCACAGGTGGGGACTTCATGCTGCGGATTCATTTCACCGGAAACGACCTGGCGGGGGTGCGGACCGCCGCCCGGCCCGATGTTCTGTGGGAAACGATTCTCAGCTTTCACCGTTTAAGGGACCGGCGCGGCCCCGTCGTCTTCGGAGAATGGCGCTCCGAAACCCGGATGCGGCTCGGTGGTGAGACCCGGCTCCTCGCGGCGCTCGTCCCCAGCCGCGGCTATTTCCCCGACTTCCTGACGCCCGCCGAGGGCGTCCACGGGCTCGACGAGGGCCTTGAGGCGATCCGCGCGACCGACTCCGGCCGGCTCCGCGGCGAACTCTCGCTGCTCACCGCGGACCGCTCCGGCGGACGGACCGTACCCCATTCGCTGCGCGCCCTCGCCGACGGCGGCGCGGAGCCCTTCGACCGGCTCGTGGGGGCGCTGCGGAGCTACCACCGGGCGGCCGTGGAGCCGTACTGGCCGCACATCAGGGCCCGCGTCGAGGCCGACCGGGCCCGGCGCGGCCGCGCGCTCCTGGACGGCGGCGCCGACGAACTCCTCGCCTCGCTGCCGCCGATGCTGCGCTGGCGCGCGCCCGTCCTGGAGGCCGACTACCCGGTCGACCGGGACGTCCACCTCGACGGGCGGGGGCTGCTGCTCCAGCCCTCGTACTTCTGCCGGGGGACCCCCGTGGTGCTGCGCGACCCCGCGCTGCCGCCGGTCCTCGTCTACCCCGTCACCCACGGGGAGGCGCCGACCGTACGCGCGCCGGGCGGCTCCTCGCTCGCCAAGCTGGTCGGCCAGACCCGTTCGACGGTGCTGCACGCCATCGGCGACGGCGGCACGACGAGCGAACTCGCCCGCCGGGCCGGGGTGTCGCTGGCCTCGGCGAGCCAGCACGCGGGCGTGCTGCGCGAGGCGGGGCTCATCGCGACCCTGCGGCACGGGAACGCGGTCCTGCACACACTGACGCCGTTGGGCGCCGCCCTGCTCGGCGGCGCCCAACGGACGGTGGATCTGCGGTGCTACGCGCGGAACGGGTCGGTCACCTCGTAGGGATCACGGGGCGGCAGGGGGCCCGTCAGGCGCGGAACGGGCCCGTCACCTCGTACGTGATGCCGGCGGAGGAGCTGCCGCTCGTGCCGCGCTGGCTGGAGAAGTAGAGGCGCTTGCCGTCGGGGGAGAAGGCCGGGCCGCAGATCTCCGAGGAGGACTGGCCGCTGATCCGCAGGAAGGGGGCGACGACGTCGTCCGGGGTGATGACGCAGATCTCCATGTTGCCGCCGTCCTCGGCGATGAACAGGTCGCCGGAGGAGGAGCCCGTGACGTTGTCGACACCGGTGAGCGGGGCGGCGCCGCTCGGCACGAGCGAGTCGTCGTAGGCCAGCTCGTAGGTGTTGGTGGTGAGGTTGAGCTGCCAGAGGCGGTTGTCGCCCTTGGTGGTGAACCAGACGGTGTCGTTGGCGTAGTGGCAGCCCTCGCCGCCGTTGAACTTCTTCGACCCCGAGACCTGGCTGCGGGTCACGGTCGGGGAGCCGTCCGGGTCCGGCACGTTCTGCCAGGTGAAGGAGCCGGAGGTGGCGGTGCCCGCGACCATCACCTGGAGGGTGCCGGCGGAGAGGTCGCCCCAGGTGGTGGGGACGAAGCGGTAGAAGCAGCCGCTCGTCTCGTCCTCGGTCAGGTAGACGACCTTGCGGACCGGGTCGGCCGCGGCGGCCTCGTGCTTGAACCGGCCCATGGCGGCGCGGCGGACGGCGGCGTTCACGCCGTACGGGTCGGTCTCGTAGACGTACCCGAGGCTGACCTCCTCGCAGGAGAGCCAGGTGTTCCACGGGGTCTTGCCGCCGGCACAGTTCTGGCGGGTGCCGGACAGGATGCGGTACGCGCCGGTGACGGCGCCGGTCGAGCTGAACCGCACCGCGCTCGCGCCGCCGCTCGGGTTGATCTCCGAGTTGGACACGTAGATCCAGCCGGTGCCGTCGGCGAAGCAGGCGCCGCCGTCGGGGGCGCTGTGCCAGGTGTACGAGGTGCCGGGCACGGTCTGGCCCGACCGGGCGATGACCCGGCTGGTGAAACCGGCGGGCAGCAGGATGCCGTTCGCGTCCGCCGCGCCGAGGGCGCCGTAGGGGCCGGCGCCGGGCTGCGCGGGGGCCGCGTAGGCGGCGCCGTGCATCAGGGTGCCGCCGAAGGCCGCCGCCGACGTACCGATGACCGCTCCGCGCAGAAAACTGCGTCGCTCCACGTCTCACTCCTGAGAAGGGTGGTGAACCGCCCCGTCAGCCCGGTCGGCGACGGGGTCGCGCGCTTCCGGAAACTAGGAGTACGGAATTGACTGTGCATCAACAAGCGATGAAGAGGAAGAGGCGGGGCCCTGTCGGGAGTGCGGGGGCCGGCCGGGGGCTCGTCGAGGCAGGTCTTTCGGCACTACGAGGGCCTCGTGGCGGCGGGCACACTGGGGGTATGTGCGCCACCCGGGACATCAGCGGCCGAGACGACCTCGACGTGCTGCTGCGGCGGTTCTACGCCGCAGCCTTCGCCGATCCGCTCATCGGCCCGTTCTTCACCGAGGTCGCCGGGACCGATCTGGAGGTCCACCTGCCGCGCATCACCGACTTCTGGGAGCGCGCCCTCTTCCGTACCGCCGACTACGGGCGCGACGCCTTCGCCCCGCACGCCGCGCTCCACTCCGCCCGGCCCCTCACCGCCGCCCACTTCGGGCGCTGGGTGCAGCTCTGGCGCGCCGCCGTCGACGGCCTCCACACCGGGCCGCTGGCCGAGCGGGCCAAGGTGCAGGGCGAGCGGATCGCCCTCGCGATGCTGCGACGGCTCGCCGAGCCCGGGGCCGGTACGGAGAACGGGGCCGGTACGGAGAACGGAGCCGGTGCGGAGGGCACGGGCACGGGCGGTGGATTCGTACCGTTGGCGGCCCTTGAGCTGCGCTCCGCCGCCTGAGCGCAAAAAATCTTCGGGAGAACGATGAGTTACGGGCGGGACGCCCGTCCTACCTCTTGAAAGCGCCGGAGCGACTGGAGCGACCGGAGCGACCGCAAGGGAAGAGAGAGCGCATCATGGCCCCGCAGATGATCTTCGTGAACCTGCCCGTCAAGAGTGTCGACGCCAGCAAGGCCTTCTTCGAGAAGCTCGGCTTCTCCCACAACCCGCAGTTCAGCGACGAGACCACCGCCTGTGTGGTCTTCAGCGACACGATCTTCGCGATGCTCCTCGAAGAGGACAAGTTCAAGTCCTTCATGGCCCCCGGCAAGGAGATCTCCGACGCCACCAAGGCCACCGAGGTCCTGGTCACCCTGAGCGCCGAGAGCCGGGAGAAGTGCGACGAGCTCGCCGACGCCGCCCTCGCCGCCGGCGGTACCCCCGCGAAGGAGGCGATGGACATGGACTTCATGTACGGCCGCTCCTTCACGGACCTGGACGGCCACCACTGGGAGGTCTTCTGGATGGACCCGGCGGCCGCCCAGGGCTGAGCCCCGCGCGTCAGGTGGAGATGCCGAGCCCCGCGGTCAGGCGGAGACGCCGCCGTCGATCACCAGGTCCGTGCCGACGGCGGAGCCGGCCGCGTCCGACGCGAGGTACAGCACGGCCGCCGCGACCTCCGTGGCGGAGGAGATCCGGCCCAGCGGGGACTCCTGCTTCATCCGGACCTCCCGCTCGGCCTCCGTCTCGCCGGGCCGCAGCGACATCGCGGACTCCGAGGCGCCGGGGCTGACCGCGTTGATCCGGACCCCGTCGGCGATGTGGTCCAGGGCCGCGGCCCTGGTCAGCGCCGACACGGCCGCCTTCGAGACCTGGTAGCCGAAGACTCCGGGGATCCGGACGTGCGGGCCCAGGTTCGACGCGATGTTCACGATCGCCCCGCCCCCGTGCGCCCGCATGTGCGCCACCTCGGCCTGGAGGGCGTGCAGCACCCCGGTGACGTTGATGTCGAGCAGCGTTTGCCAGTCGTCCAGGGGGAAGTCGGCGGCGCTGTGGCCGCCCCGGAAGACCCCCGCGTTGTTCACGGCCACGTCGAGACCGCCGTAGATCTCGACCGTACGCCGGACCAGCTCCCGTACGGACCCGGCGTCGGCCACATCGGCCGTGACGGCCGTGCCGGCGCCCCCGGCCGCCTCGATCAGACCGACCGTCCCCTCCAGGGGCTCGGCGGTACGGCCGGCGACGACGACCTTCGCGCCCTCGGCGGCGAAGGCGAGCGCGATGGCGCGGCCGAGACCGGAACCGGCTCCGGTGACGAGGACGACGCGGTCGGTGAAGCGTGCGGCGTTCATGTGAGTCGACTCCTGTGTGGGTGTGACTGATGGGTGTGACGGAGGGGTGTGACGGAGGGGTGTGACGGAGGGCTGTGCGTGCTACTTGGTGCGGATCGTGAGGACCGCGAGTGCCGCGAACAGGGCGGCCGCCGCCGCCAGGGACACCGCGTCCCCGCCGAGGGTGAGCAGGGCGGCGAAGACCACGGTCGGGCCGAGCTCCATCGCCGTGTTCAGGACGCCGCCCGCGAGGCCCGCCCGGTGCGCCGGGACGCCCTCGGTGGCCAGGACGGCGGCGGCCGCGAAGGACAGGGCGCCGCCGGCCGGCAGCAGGAGCAGGCCGGGGAGCAGCCCGTACGCGTACGGCACCGAGATGTCGGAACCGGTCGCGGCGAGCAGTCCGAGCCCCGCCGCGGCCGTCCCGAGCCCTGCCGCGGTCACCCGCCCGGGGCCGTACCGCCCGATCAGCGGGCCCGCCAGCCGCCCCGAGCCCAGCAGGGCGACCGCGAAGGGCACGAAGGCGGCGGAGGTCCGCAGTTCGTCCCAGCCGCGCTGCTGCTGGAAGGAGAGGGAGAGCAGGATGAAGACGGTGGCCGTGCCGGCCGCCGTGAGGCCGATCGCGGCCAGGCCCAGGACCCGGCGGCCGTCGCGCAGGAAGTCCGGGGGCAGCAGAGGGTCGGCGGTGCGTCGCTCGACGGCCCCGAAGGCGGCCAGCAGGACGAGCCCGGCCAAGAGAGGGGCGAGGACCGGGGCGGAGCCCCACGCGTGGGCGTCGGTGAGGACGAGCCCGAAGCTGGCGAGCGTCATCCCGGCGGTGGCGAGCAGCGCGCCGGGGAGGTCGAGGGAACGGTTCTGTCCTGGTGCGTTCCGTCCTGGTGGCGTCCCGGGCAGGAGGCGCGGAGCGAGGAGCAGGGCCGTCAGCGTCACCGCGACCGGGACCGCGAACGTGCCGCGCCAGGACGTGGCCCCCGCGATCACCCCCGAGAGCAGGTTCCCCGCCGTCGCGCCCAGCACGGAGAGGCCGCCCCAGGTGGCCATCGCCCTGCCGTACGCGGCCGGTCCGGGGAACAGGGACCGGAGCACCGCCATCGCCGCCGGGGCGACGAGCGCCGCGCCCACACCCTGCCCGAACCGGGCGGCGAGCAGCGCCTCGTACCCGGGGGCGAGCGGCGCGAGGGCGGAGGCGGTGCCGAAGACCAGCAGCCCGGCGGTCAGCGTCCGGCGCCCGCCGAAGCGGTCGGCGAGCCGTCCGCCGAAGAGCAGCAGTCCGGCGAAGGTCAGGCCGTACGCGGCGCTCAGCAGGATCAACTGGGCGCGGTCGAGCCGGAATTCGTCGCCGATGCGGGGGAGGGGTACGGCGAGGGAGGCGAGCGTGAAGATGAGGGTCATCTGCACGGCTGCGAGGAGGGCGAAGCCTCCGCGTATACGGCTCCCGTCGCCCGTGACCCCCTCGGGTTCCCGCACCCGCACCTTCGTCGATGACATTCCCGCCCCCCCATACTTGATCGTACGTTCCAAAATGAGCCCCGAAGAAAGGGCGCCCCGTGGGCGCCCTTTCCACTGTCTCGCAGGCTCAGTCCAGCAGATTCAGTGCCTGTTCCGCCGCGTCCCGCACCCTGGCCGGGTCGCTCGACGCCTTGCCGACCACCCGGATCCCCTGGAGCAGCACCAGAAGCATCCGCGCCAGGGCGCGAGGGTCCCGGTCGTCCGGGAGTTCGCCCCCGGCGCGGGCCCGGGTGAGCGCCGCGTACAGGAGCGTCTCGACCTGCTCCCAGCTGAGCTCGACCCGGCGGGCCACCGCCGTGTCGTGCGGCCCCAGTTCCGCCGCCGAGTTGGTGACGAAGCAGCCGTTCAGCCGCTCGCCGTCGGCCGACGCCTCGGCGGCGAAGCGGCGGACGAGGGTGCGGACGGCCGGCAGGGCCGGTCCCGGTGCGGACAGTTCCTCGACGAGCCGCGGGTCCCGGGTCTCCAGGTAGCGGTCCATCGCCTTCAGGTACAGCTCGTGCTTGTTCCCGAAGGTCGCGTAGATGCTGGCCCGGCCGACACCGAGGTGCGCCACGAGGTCCGACATCGTCGTCGCCTCGTAGCCGCGCGCCCAGAACAGCTCAAGGGCTGCCTGGAGCGCGGCGTCGGGATCGAATTCCTTGGTCCTGGCCACGAGAAGACCGTACGACTATCTGGAACGATCGGTCAAGCTAGTTCACGCGTACCGGGAACACCGTCACCGTGACCTCGTCGTCGTCCAGGCATCGGCCCGTCTCCAGGTCGAAGCGCTGCTTCAGGAGCGGCGAGGCCACGAACGGCCGTCCGTCCGCCGAGCCGACGAGCCCCCGGGAGAGCACCTGCGCCCCCGTGAACGGGTCGCGGTTGTCGATCGCGTACGTCCGGCCCGACCGGTCCCGGAAGACCGCCGCCTGCCGGCCGTCCGGCAGCAGCGCCGCCACGCCCCGGCCCGGGGTCAGCCGGGACTCCTCGCAGACCGTCATCCAGGAGTCGGGGGAGGGGGAGAGTTCGAGCGTCGTCATCGGGAAGCCCCTTCCAGGGTGCTGTTCGTCGGGCCGAGCGTCAGGATCGTGAGATCCGGCTTGATCTGGTCGCGCTCCGGCATGAACCGGACCGACGGGTCCGGTGCCTCCGGCGCGTTCACGAAGGAGACGAAGCGCCGCAGCCGCTCCGGGTCGTCCAGGGTCTGGGCCCACTCGTCCTGGTAGCCGGCGACGTGCGCCGTCATCAGCGCCTCCAGCTCGTCGCAGAGCCCGAGCGAGTCGTGCACCACCACGTCCTTGAGGTGGTCGAGCCCGCCCTCCAGGCGCTCCAGCCAGGTCGAGGTCCGCTCCAGGCGGTCCGCCGTCCGGATGTAGAACATCAGGAACCGGTCGATCAGGCGGATCAGTTCGGCGTCCGAGAGGTCCTGGGCGAGCAGGTCCGCGTGGCGCGGGGTCGCGCCGCCGTTGCCGCCGACGTACAGGTTCCAGCCGTTGGCCGTCGCGATGATCCCGAAGTCCTTCGACTGCGCCTCGGCGCACTCCCGGGCGCAGCCGGAGACCGCCGACTTGAGCTTGTGCGGGGCGCGCAGGCCCCGGTAGCGCAGCTCCAGCTGGATCGCCATCTTCACCGAGTCCTGCACGCCGTAGCGGCACCAGGTCTGTCCGACACAGGACTTCACCGTGCGCAGCGACTTGCCGTACGCGTGCCCCGACTCGAAGCCCGCGTCGACCAGGCGGGTCCAGATCGCCGGGAGCTGGTCCACCCGGGCGCCGAACAGGTCGATCCGCTGGCCGCCGGTGATCTTCGTGTAGAGGCCGAAGTCGCGGGCCACCTCGCCGATCACGATCAGCTTGTCCGGGGTGATCTCACCGCCGGGGATGCGCGGCACGACCGAATACGAGCCGTTGCGCTGCATGTTGGCGAGGAAGTGGTCGTTGGTGTCCTGGAGGGAGGCCTGCTCGCCGTCCAGGATGTAGCCGTCCAAGCCGATCGTCGGGGCCAGGCTGGCCAGGATCGAGCCGACGGTCGGCTTGCAGACCTCGCAGCCCTCGCCGCCCTTCGCCCCGTCCCGGCCGTGCGAGTCGAGCAGCGCGGCGAAGGAGGTCACCCGCAGGGTGCGGGCGATCTCGTACAGCTCGCTCCGGGTGTACGAGAAGCAGCCGCAGAGCCCCTTGTCCTTGGGCGCCGGCAGCAGCTTCTCGATCACCTTCACGCAACTGCCGCAGCCGGTACCGGCCTTGGTGCACTTCTTCACCTCGGCGAGCGACTCGCACTGGCCGATCGCGTGCTTCGTCACGTTGTGGCAGGAGCAGATCACCGCGTCGTCCGGCAGCGCAGAGGGCCCCAGCGCCACCGGAGCGCCCGCGCCCGCCGGGAGGACCAGCTGCTCGGGGGAGACCGGCGGTACGGTGCCGGTGAGCGGGCGGAGCAGGCCGTACTGCTCGGCGTCGCCGACCAGGACGCCGCCGAGCAGCACCCCGTCACCGGAGATCACCAGCTTCTTGTAGACGCCCGAGCGGGAGTCGGAGTACACGACGTCGAGGCAGCCCTCGGCCGTGCCGTGCGCGTCACCGAAGGACGCGACGTCCACACCGAGCAGCTTCAGCTTCGTCGACATGTCGGCGCCGGTGAAGCCGTCGCCCTCGCCCGCCTCCTCCGCCAGGGTCGCGGCCACCGTCTGCGCCATCTCGTAGCCCGGCGCCACCAGTCCGTACACCCGCCCGTCCGAGGCGAGCGCGCACTCGCCGATCGCGAAGACCGCAGGGTCGGAGGTGCGGCACTGTTCGTCGACCGCGATGCCGCCGCGCTCCCCGACGGTCAGGCCGCAGTCGCGGGCCAGCTGGTCCCGGGGCCGTACACCGGCCGAGAACACCACCATGTCCGTGGCCAGTTCGGAGCCGTCCGACAGCTTCATGCCCGTCACCGAGCCGTCCGTCGTCACGACCTCCTGCGTGCCCGTCCCCGTGTGGACGGTCAGACCCATCCGCTCGATCGTGCGCAGCAGGGCGGCGCCGCCGCCCTCGTCGACCTGCACCGGCATCAGCCGCGGCGCGAACTCCACGACGTGGGTGTCGAGTCCGAGTCCCTTCAGCGCGCCGGCCGCCTCCAGGCCGAGCAGACCGCCGCCGACGACCGCGCCGGTCGTCGCCGTCTTCGCGTACTCCTCGATGGCGAGGAGGTCCTCGATCGTCCGGTAGACGAAACACCCGCGGGCGTCCTTGCCGGGGACCGGGGGCACGAAGGGGTACGAGCCGGTGGCGAGGACGAGCGCGTCGTACGTGAAGACCTGCCCGGAGCGGGCGGTGACCGTACGGGCCTCCCGGTCCACCGACTCCGCCGCGTCGCCCACGTACAGCTCGATGCCGTGCTTCTCCATGAAGCCCGCCTCGACCATCGACAGGTCGTCCGGGGTCTTGCCGGAGAAGTACGAGGTCAGCTGTACGCGGTCGTAGGCGGGGCGCGGCTCCTCGCAGAGGACGACGATCCTGGCCCGCTCGGTGACACCGCGGTCGGCGAGCGACTCCAGGAACCGCTGGCCGACCATTCCGTGGCCGACCAGGACGATGGTGGGGGTGGTCATGAGGAGCCTCCGTCGTGGGTGAGCAGGTGGAGCAGGGGGGCCTCGTCGGGGAGGGCTTCGTCGCCCTCCCAGGCCCGGGCGAGCGTGCCGACGGCGGCCAGGTCGCCGAGGAGGACGCCGCCGACGAGGCGGTCACCGCGGACGACGACCTTGCGGTAGGCGCGGCGGGTGGCGTCGGTGAGCTGGACGACGTCGTCGCCGGGTCGAGCGGTGGTTTCGCCGAAGGCGGCGAGGTCGAGGGGGGTGGCGCCGCCGAGTGTGAGGCGGGTGAGGGCGCGGGTCCCCGTGTACCCGGTTGTGGGCGCGTGTTCCGCGGGGGCGGTGCCCACCCCCGTTGTGGCCGTGTGCTCCGCGGGGGCGGCGTCCACCCCCGTTGTGGGCATACGTCCCGCCCTGAGGGACGATTGCCCACACGGAGTCGTGGACGTCTCGGAAAGCAGGACCTCCGTCAGGGCGTCCGCCTGTTCCAGGGCCGGGCCCGCCAGGCCGTAGACCCTGCCCCCGTGTTCCGCGCAGTCGCCGATCGCGTGGATGTACGGGTCCGACGTGCGCAGCGCGTCGTCGACCACGATGCCCGTCGCCACCGCGAGCCCCGCCTCCCTCGCCAGGGCCACCCTCGGGCGGACCCCGCACGCCAGGACCACGACCTGTGCGTCGAGGACGAAGCCGTCGGCCAGTTCGACCGCCGTGACCTCGCCGTCCCGCTGCCGCAGGCCGCTCACCCGGCACTCGGTGTGCACCTCGACCCCGAGGGACTCGACGTGCTCGCGCAGCAGGTCCGAGGCCGACGCGTCCAGTTGGCGTTCCATCAGGCGCTCGCCCTGCTGGGTGAGCATCACCTCCGCGCCCAGCGCCGCCAGCGCCCGAGCCGCCGAGACTCCGAGGAGTCCGCCGCCGATGACCACCGCCCGCGTCCCGGGCCGTACCCGGTCGCGCAGCGCCAGACAGTCGTCGAGCGTACGGAAGGCGTGGACGCCCTCCGGCAGCTCCGCCCCGCCCCGGCCGCGCAGTCCGCGCAGCGGAGGGAGCACCGGGTTGGAGCCCGTGGCCAGGACCAGGCGGTCGTAGCCGACGAGCGAACCGTCCGCGCACTCCACCGTCCGCGCCGCCCGGTCGATCCGCACCGCCCGCACCCCGAGCCGTACCGGCTCGCGGGTCCCGGGCAGGGCGATCACCTCGGGGGCGTACCGCCCGGCGAGGACGTCGGCGAGCAGCACCCTGTTGTACGGGGCGTGCGGCTCCTCGCCGAGGAGGGTGACGGGCAGGCGCTGGGCGAGCCGGGCGCCCGCCGTTCCGCCCCCGACCACCACGATCCGTGTACTCATACCGGGAAGCGTGCGCGGCCGGTGTTACCCGACGGCATCCCGACTGTTTCCCGTACGGAACGCTGATCTCCGTCCGCGGTCCCGAGCGCTGTGAGGCCCCGGCGGCGGCAACCGATGGTGCGGTCAGAGAGTGAGGGGGCAGGTCGAGGGCGTCGTGGATGGGTACGAAGACGATGCCGGGGTGGCTGTTGTAGCGGGCGGCGAGCACGCCCAGCGGGTGGACGCACCGCCCGGCGGCCACCAGCGAAAGGATTTCGGCCCCCCGGCCCGCCGGCCAACCATCCTGACGGACCGCCACCGACGTGCGAGGTTAATCCTCGGTGAGGCTCGGCTCAAGCCCGCCTTAAGGATCCCGGCGACGGGCCCGAGCCGCGGATTCCCGTATACGGGCAGACCTAGGGTGCCGGATGTGACCACCGAGGCCAGCCACCACCCTCTCTCCGTACCGCTCCTGCGGCTCGCCCCCGAGCGGCTGCGGACAGCGATCCTCGGCGGGGCCGGGGCCGTCGCCCTCCTGTGGGGTGTCCAGGCCCGGCCCTCCGCCCGCCTCGATGCCTTCTTCGCGTCGGGCGCGCACCTCACCGGCCTGCTCGCCGGGTACGGCGTCCTCGTCCTGCTGCTGCTCATGGCCCGCGTCCCGGCCGTCGAGCACGGCGTCGGCGCCGACCGGCTGGCCCGCTGGCACGCCCTCGGCGGCCGGTACGTCCTCGGCCTGATCGGCGCGCACGCGCTCCTCGCGCTCCTCGGTCACGCCGTGCACACCCGTACCGACCTCGTGACCGCCACCGGGGACCTCCTGGCGTACGGGGCGATCGCCGCCGCCACCGCCGGCACCGCCCTCCTCGTCGCCGTCGGCGTCACCTCCGCCCGCGCCGTACGGCGCCGGGTCCGGCACGAGACCTGGCGGGCCGTCCACCTCGGCGGGCTGCTCGCCGCCGCCCTCGGCTTCGTCCACCAGCTCGCCGGACCCGACATCGCCGACAGCCTCCTCGTCCGCTGGCTCTGGGCGATGGCCCACGGCACCGTCGCCGTCCTCCTCCTCTGGTACCGGCTCGTCGTCCCCGTCCGCGCCGCCCTCCGCCACGAGCTGCGGGTCGTCGAGGTCCGCGACGAGGGCCCCGGCGTCGTCTCGGTGCTCGTCCGGGGCAGGGGAGTGGCCCGGCTCCGCGCCGAACCCGGCCAGTTCTTCCGCTGGCGCTTCCTGCGGCGCGGACTCTGGTCGACCGCCCTGCCCTTCTCCCTCTCCGCGCCCGTCCGCGACGACACCCTGCGCATCACCGTCAAGGCGCTCGGCGACCACACCCGCCGTATCCGTCGCCTCCGCCCCGGCGTCCGGGTCCTCGCCTCCGGTCCCTTCGGCGCGCTCACCGCCCACCGCCGCACCCGCCGCAAGGTGCTGCTGCTCGCGGGAGGCGTCGGTATCACCCCGCTGCGCGCCCTGTTCGAGACGCTGCCCGGCGGGCCCGGGGACGTGACCCTCCTCTACCGGGCCTCGGACGCCGCCGGGCTCGTCCTGCGCGAGGAGCTGGAGTCCATCGCCCGCGAACGGCAGGCCGCGCTCCACTTCCTCCTCGGCCGATCCGACGACTCCTTCGACCCCCTCGCGCCGCGCGCCCTGCGCCACTTGGTGCCGGACCTCGCCGCCCACGACGTCTACCTCTGCGGGCCGCCCGCCATGGCCCGCGCCGCCACCGCCCATCTGATCAGGGCCGGGGTGCCGGCCTCCCGTATCCACAGCGAGGACTTCGACCATGCCTAGACACGGTGCTCCCCGCGTCCCGCGCGTCCCGTCCGTCGAGCAGGCCCGGCGCCGGCTCGCCGCCGCCCTCCTCGGTGCCGGCGCGCTCGCCGCGACCCTCCTCACGGCCTCCGTCTCCCCGGCCGCGCCACCGGCCCCCGACCGGGAACCGGGCGCCGCAACCTCAGACGTAGCTCAACGATCAGGCGATTGATGGACGGGGCAACGATCGTCTCCCTAGGCTCACGGGCATGCCCGAGATCTCGCTGACCACCCTTGTCCTGCTGTGCCTCGCCGCGCTCGTGGCGGGCTGGATCGACGCCGTGGTCGGCGGCGGCGGGCTGCTCCTGATCCCCGCCCTGCTGCTCGGGCTGCCGAACGTCCAGGCCGCGCACATCCTCGGCACCAACAAGGCCGTGGCGATCGTGGGCACCACCGGGGCCGCGATCACCTACGTCCGCAAGGCGCCCGTGCACGTCTGGACGGCGGTACGCATCGGGCTCGCCGCCCTCGCGGGATCCATGGGCGGCGCGTTCTTCGCGGCCGGGATCAGCAGCGACGTCCTGCGCCCGGTCATCATGGTGGTGCTGCTCGCCGTGGCGGCCTTCGTCATGCTGCGGCCCTCCTTCGGCGCGAAGGCCGAGGGGGAGGACCGGGCGCCGCTGACCCGGGCCCGGATCGTCACCGCGATCGTCGTGGTCGGCGGCGGGATGGGCCTCTACGACGGGCTGTTCGGGCCCGGCACCGGCACCTTCCTGGTCCTCGCGCTGACCGCCGTCCTCCACCTCGACCTGGTGACCGCCTCCGCGACCGCGAAGATCGTCAACGTCTGCACCAACGCGGGCGCGCTCGCGATGTTCGCGTACCAGGGCAGCGTGTACTGGCAGCTCGCCGCGGTCATGGCGGTCTTCAACCTGCTCGGCGGGACGGTCGGGGCGCGCATGGCGCTGAGCAAGGGTGCCGAGTTCGTCCGCGGGGTGCTGCTCTTCGTGGTGCTCTCGCTGGTCGCGAAGCTCGCCTTCGACCAGTGGGCCTGACCCCCACCGGACCGGCTACCGCACGGACTGGCTACCGCACCCCGATGAGGTGGCCGAAAGCCACCACATTCCCCTGGTAGCCGTTCTTCTTCGAGAAGCCGCCGCCGCAGGTGATCACCCGGATCTCCGCGCGGTCCGCCTCGTCGTACACCTTCCGGTCCGGGAAGTCCTTGTTCTCGTAGACCTCGACCGCGTCGACCGTGAACACCGCGGTCCGCCCGTCCTGCCGGTCCACCTCGATCCGGTGGCCTTTCTTCAGGGCGCCGAGCGTGTAGAAGACGGCGGGGCCGTCGGCGTTGTCGACATGTCCCGCGACGATCGCCGTGCCCTTGGCGCCCGGCGGGGTGCCGTCCTCGTACCAGCCGGCCATGTTCCGGTTCCCGGCCGGCGGTACGTCGAGCGAACCGTCCGAGGCAAGGCCGAGCCGCATCATCGGGGTGTCCACGTCGGTCTCGGGGATGCGCAGCCGCACCGGCGCCGAGGGCGGCAGCGGGTCGGCGGCGGCGTCGGTGTGCACGCTCGGCCCGGCGGCGAAGGCCTGGGCGGCCGACGGTACGGGCGGGGTGACCTGCTCAGAGCCGTTCTGGACGAGCCAGAGCCCGACGCAGGCGGCCACGGCTATGCCCCAGCCCTTGCTCCTGTTGCTCACCTGGGTTCCCTAGGGTGTGGCCCTGCCCCCGCCGGGCCGTGTTCGGGCGCTCCGGCGGGGGCAGGACAGGCGGATGGTCTCAGTGGCCCTGCGCGCCGCTCGCCCGGCGGCGCAGGAGCCAGACCCCGCCCACGGCAGCCGCGGCCAGCACCGCCGCGCCCGCCGTGACCTGGGCGGTGTCGGGGCCGACGCTGCCCCCGACACCGGTCTGGACGTGGCCGCTGGGACGCCGGTGCTTGACGGTCAGGTCGCCCCGGGCCGTCTTGCCGTTGTCGCAGGCCACGCTGATGCCGTACGTACCGGCCTTGGCGTGCTCCGGTACGTGGAACTGGCCGACCACGACCTCCTTGTGCGTGCTCGGGCTCAGCTGGAACTCGCCCGCGCCGAGCGAGTTCGCGTCCCCGACGCCGCGACCGTGCTTGCCGCAGGCGAGCGTGTTCACGGTGACGGTGGTGCCGGGGTTGGCTTCGGAGGGGAAGAGTTCGAGCCACTCGGAGTCGCCGGCGAACGCCGAGGGGACGGCGAGGGCTCCGATCGCGGCGACCGTCAGCGCGGTACCGGTGAACAGGCGGACAGTGGTGCGCATGGGGGGCCTCCGGGGCGCGCGAGCGGTCGAGCGGGGCGGTCCTTCCGGGAGGGACTTCCCGGAACGACCTTCTGTGACCGAGATAAGAGCCGCCACGCGCGCCGCGCCTCCTGATGAGGCATCAGGATTGGGCCGTCCGATACGGTGTGTCGCCTGGATTTTCTGTGTTTACGCAGGTCAGAGCGGGTTACGTTGTGTCAGCTGATGCCCCGTGCCGAACGGGTGATCAGACGCCCGCCAGGCCGCCGATCGCCGCCAGCGCCCACTCCTGGGCCCCCACCGTCGCGCCGGCCGCGACGCCGGTGGCCACCGGGGCGAGCGCGCCCCGGAGCAGGGTGAGCGCCCGGCGCACCCTGCCCTCCTCGACCGGCTCCTCCTGGCTGATCACCGCCAGGACCTCCTCGGCCGCCTCCTGGGTGTCCTGCCGGTCCTGCTCGGCGAGCCCGGCCCCCGGGAGCTGCCGGAGGAGTTCGTTCACCCGCTCGGCGAGCACCTCGTACCCCGGTGCGACCGGGCCGGCCGGGCCGTTGTTCTGCTGGTTCTGGGTGGCGGTCTCGTTGTCCCAGGCGAACTGGCCCTGCGAGACGGCGCCGTGGAACACCGGTCCGTTGTAGTGGTTCACCTGCGGTGCGTCGTTCTCGTCCGGTCGGTTCATGATCGGGAATCGTCGCCTTCTGTCCTCTGCCGGTTCTGGATGACGTTCTCGTTGCCCCAGGCCACCTGGATGTCCCGGGTCGGTCCGTTGAAGACCGGTCCGTTGAAGATGTTGATGACCTGCTGGGGCGGCCCGGCGGGCTTCTCCGCGTGCCGGAGGACCTTGAGCGAGGTGCGCAGCCCGGTCGTCTCGACCCGGCCGTTGCCGACGACGGCCGCCCCGCGGGTGCCGTTCACCGTGCAGTCCAGCAGTTGCCCGCCCGCCTCCTCGTCGAAACTCGCGCCTGCGGTCGCGCAGTCGGTGAACTCGCTCCGGGTGACGTTCAGGTACGCGGAGCCCGTCCCGTAGACGCCGAACGCCCCCGAGCCGTTCACGGTCAGGTTCCGTGCGATGAGCCGACCGCTGCCGAGGGCCCCGGCCCCGGCGCTGCTCACCGCCGTGACGACGCTGTCGGTGACGCGCAGTTGGGCCTCGTCGGAGACGCCGAAACCCAGCATGCCGTGCTCCGCCGTCACGTTCCTGAGCGTGACGCGGGACTGGCCGCCGATGGCCACGGCGGCCATCTCGCAGTCGCGGAACACCGTGTCGGTGACCTCGGCCGTGGTGCCGCCGTCGCCCCGGGCCTCCAGGCCGGACTGGCAGCGGTCCACGCGTACCTGCTCGAAGGTGGCCCCGGAGTCGTCGAAGACCCGCAGCGCGGCGTTCGTCAGGTCCTCGACCGCGATGCCGGTGAAGCGGCCCCGGGAGCTCTCGGTGACCGCGATCCCGACGTTGCCCCCGGCGATGCGGCCCCCGTGCACCTCCGGCGCGCCGCCCTTGGTCGCGAACACGGCGATATTGCCGGAGCCGAGCACCTGGCAGTCCTCGAACCGGCCCCGGGCGGCCGTCTGCACGTTGATGCCGGTGTCGCGGCAGTCGGCGAGGACACAGCCGCGTACCACCGGGTCGGCGCCGCTCGACGCGCCGATGCCGTGCCGCGCGCCGGTGACCCGGGTGGTGTCGACGGAGCCCCGGGACTGCTCGGTGAACATGATCCCCTCGGCGTGCACGGCGGTGATCACGCAGTCCGTCACGACGAGCCGCGCACGGGCGTCCGCCCAGAGGGCCGCCTGCCCGGTGCCGGTCAGCTCGCAGCCGACGAGCTCGGCGTGCGCGTCGCTGACCCGGAGCCCGTGGATCCTGCTCCCCTCGATCCGGCTGCCCCGGACGGAGACCCGGGCCCCTTCGATGACGGCGATCGCGTTGTCGGCGGCGTCGGTGAACCGGCACCGCTCGACCAGCCCCGCACCCCCGGCGAAGAGCGCCCGGCCGTGGGCGATCAGACCGTCCCGCAGGGTGACCGTCGAGTGCGGCCGGGCGTGCACGGCGACGCCGTTGTGTGCCCAGACCTCGGTGTGGTCGAGGGTGAGCGTGCCCGCGTGGCAGGCGACGACGTCCGCCTCGCGGCCGACCAGCGTGAGGCCGTGCACCCGGACCGCTCCGGAGGCGTCCAGGACGGTGCCCCGGGGCAGGCCGACCACGACGGAACCGGGCCCCTCGGCCGCCACCAGCTGTACGTCACCCCGGACGACGAGGGCCTCCTCGTACCGGCCGGGCGCGATCTCGATCAGGGCCGGCCGGCCGCGCGCGCCCGCCGCCCGGAGCGCCGACGTGATGTCGGGGTGGGCGCGGCGGCCGCCGCGCGGCGAGACGACGTATCTCGCGACCATGCCGATGTCTCCCCCTGCGTCGATCCCGTGTCGCTCTACAACTCGTCCCACTCCACCGAGTCGTAGGTCGAGTACACCCGCTCCATGAGCTCCTCGTCCACCGCGAACGTCACCTCGTCGATCGCCGTCACGGGCGCGATGGAACGGGAGTTGGTGACGAAAGCGGCCCGGTAGCCGGAGAGATCGGCCAGCGTGACCGGGCGCCGGGCCGACTCCAGGCGCGGCTCCAGGAGGGCCATGGTGATGCCGTGGAGGCAGGGTGCCGACGGCCAGACCACCGAAGTGCCGTCCCAGAAGGCGATGTTGGTGACCGCGCCCTCGGCGATCTCGCCGTACGGGGAGGTCAGCACGGCCTCGTCGTAGCCGGAGCGCCGGGCCGCCTCGCGGTGGTAGCTCTGCCCGAAGCCGCCCAGGTGCTTGATCTGCGGTGCGGGCCGCCAGTACTCGACGGTCGTCAGGCGCTGCGGGGCGCCGGGCCCGTCCGGGGCGGGGGCGGCGACGGTCACCGCGATCCGGACGTCCGGGTACGCGTACACCCGCACCGAGGCGTTCCGCTGCCCGGAGGTCTCCAGGGCGCCGGTGATCAGGGCGCGGACGTGCTTGCCGTCCAGTCCCCTGCCGAAGAGCTCGCGGTTCGCGCGGTCGAGCCGGTCGAGGTGCAGGTCGAGGCCCTTCACGCGCCCGTCCCGCACCTGCATCGCCGTGAAGTGACCGAAGCCGGTCATGAGGGCGGCGAGCAGCCCGGGGTCGGTCGCGGGGGTGCCGTCGATCTCGATGTGCGGGGTCGGAGTCGTCATGCCCTCACCGTACGTCCGGGGAAACGGCCTTGGGGAAGAGCTTCGGATCGGCGCTTGACCTCAACCAAACTTGAGGTACCACGATCATCGACATGGACCTCACGAACGCCACCACGGCCACCGATTCCCTCGCCTCCTCCGCGGCTCCCGCCGCCCCGGAGGACGCGACCGCCGCCCCCCTCACCCTTGCCCTCGTCGTCGCCAGCGACCGCGAAGGCCGCTTCGCCCCCGTCGTCACCGACTGGTTCCGCTCCCGCCTCGCCGAGCGCGAGGACTTCACCGTCACCGTCGTCGACCTCGCCGAGATCGATCTCCCCACCTCTCTCTCGTACGACCCGTCCCCCGCCGTCCGCGCTGAACTCGCCAAGGTCACCCCGGTGTTGGAGGCCGCCGACGCGTACGTCGTCATCACCCCCGAGTACAACCACTCCTTCCCCGCCGCCCTCAAGAACCTGATCGACCGGCACTACACCGAATGGCAGGCCAAGCCCGTCGGCTTCGTCTCCTACGGCGGGATCTCCGGCGGCCTGCGGGCCGTCGAGCAGCTCCGGCAGGTGTACGCCGAGATGCACGCGGTCACCGTCCGTGACACCGTCTCCTTCCACAACGCTCACGGGCTGTTCGACGAGGACGGACGGCACAAGGACCCCGCCGCCGCCGAGGGCGCGGCCAAGGCGCTCCTCGACCAGCTCGGCTGGTGGGGACGCGCCCTCAAGGACGCCAAGTCCGTCCGCCCGTACGGCGCGTGAGGGGAAGCCGCCATGCTGCTGCGACTCCTCCTGCCCCGCCTCAGGCCGTACCGGCCGCTCCTCGTCCTCCTCGTCGTCCTCCAGCTCGTCCAGGCCCTCGCCTCGCTCGCCCTGCCCGCCCTGAACGCCGGCGTCATCGACCAGGGCGTCCTGCGCGGCGACACCGACCGCGTCCTCAGCGGCGGCGCCGCGATGGTCGCCGTCACCCTCGTCCAGGCGGCGGCCGCGGCCGCCGCCACCTACACCGGCGCCCGGGTCGCCATGGGCGTCGCCCGCGACCTCCGCTCCGAAGTCTTCCGCCGCGTCCAGGAGTTCTCGGCACAGGAGCGGGGCCGCTTCGGCGCCGCCTCCCTCATCACCCGTACGACCAACGACATCCAGCAGGTCCAGACGTTCACCGTCCTCGTCCTGACCATGCTGGTCGCCGCGCCGCTCCTCTGCTTCGGCGGCATCGCCATGGCCCTGCGGCAGGACGTGCCGCTCGCCCTGGTGCTGCTTCTCTTCGTGCCGGTGATGACCGGTGCCGTCGGTGCCGTCGTCCTGCGGCTGCGGCCGCTCTTCAAGGGCATGCAGGAACGCGTCGACCGCGCCAACCGGGTGCTGCGCGAGCAGATCACCGGCGTCCGGGTGGTCCGCGCCTTCGTCCGCGACCGGCACGAGCGGGAACGGTTCGCCGCCGCCAACGACGAACTCCGGTCCGTCGGCCTCCGGGCCGGCCGGCTCCAGGCCCTGATGTTCCCGACGGTGCTCATCGTCTGGGAGCTGACGACCGTCGTCCTCGTCTACGTCGGAGCCCATCGCATCGAGTCCGGCGCCCTCCAGCCGGGCGGGCTCGTGGCCTTCCTCGGCTATCTGCTCCAGATCTCGATGTCCGTGATGATGGTCCTCTTCCTCCTCATGCACATGCCCCGGGCCGAGGCGGGCGCCGAGCGCGTCCGCGAGGTCCTCGACACCCACTCGTCCGTCGTCCCGCCGGTCCGTCCGGTCAGGACCTCGGACGGCCGGGGCCATCTGGAGGTCCGGAGCGCCGACTTCCGGTACCCGGGTGCGGAGGAGCCGGTCCTCAGGGGCGTCGCCGTCGAGGCCCGGCCCGGTGAGACGACCGCGGTCATCGGGTCCACGGGAAGCGGCAAGTCGACCCTGCTCGGGCTCGTGCCCCGGCTCTTCGACGCCACCGGCGGCGAGGTCCTCGTCGACGGTGTCGACGTCCGCGAGCTCGACCCCGCGCTGATGGCGAGGACGGTGGGACTCGTCCCGCAGAAGCCGTACCTCTTCTCCGGGACCGTCGCCACCAACCTCCGGTACGGGAAGCCCGACGCGACCGACGAAGAGCTCTGGCACGCCCTGGAGGTCGCCCAGGCCGCCGACTTCGTCCGCGGGCTCGACGAGGGGCTCGACGCGCCCGTCTCCCAGGGCGGCACCAACTTCTCCGGCGGCCAGCGGCAGCGCCTCGCGATCGCCCGGGTCCTCGTCGCCCGCCCCCGCCTCTACCTCTTCGACGACTCCTTCTCCGCCCTCGACCCCCGGACCGACGCCCGGCTCCGCGCCGCCCTCCGCGAGGAGACGGCCGACGCCACCGTCGTCATCGTCGCCCAGCGGGTCTCCACCATCCGGCAGGCCGACCGGATCGTCGTCCTCGACCGGGGCCGGAACGTCGGCACCGGCACCCACACGTCCCTGATGCGGGACAACCCCACCTACCGGGAGATCGTCCTCTCCCAGCTCACCGAGGAGGAAGCGGCATGAGTACGGCCACGGAGAGCCGCACCCCGAAGGAGACACCCGTCGCGACCGCCCCCGCCCGCACCGGTCCCCCCTCCCCGCAGCGCGGCCCCGGCCTCCCCGCCGCGCCCGGCCTCGAACGCTCCCTCTCCTTCCGCTCCTCCGGCCTCCGCCTCCTCCGCACCCTCGCGCCCGACCGGGCCCGCCTCTTCGGCGTCCTCGCCGCCGGTGCCGCCGGCGTCGCCCTCACCGTCCTCAACCCCCTCCTCCTCGGCCGCGCCACCGACCTCGTCATCACCGGCGCGACCGGCCCCGGCAGGGTCGACTTCCCGGCCGTCGGCAGGCTCCTCGCCCTCTCCGTCCTGGTCGTCGCCGGGTCCTCCTTCTTCACCTGGGTCCAGTTACGGACCGCCACCACCATCGTCCAGCGGGCCGGCCACCGGCTCCGCGAGGAGGCCCAGCACAAGCTGGCGAAGCTGCCCCTCGGCTACTTCGACCGGCAGCCGCGCGGCGAGGTCCTCTCCCGCACCACCAACGACATCGACAACATCACCCAGACCCTCCAGCAGGCCTTCAGCCAGATGGTCCGCGCGCTGCTGACCCTGGTCGGCGTCCTCGCGATGATGTTCTGGGTCTCCCCGGTGCTGGCCCTCGTCGCCCTCGCCACCGTGCCCGTCTCGATCGCCGTCGCCGGCTTCGTCGGCCGCCGCGCCCAGCCGCAGTTCGTGAAGCAGTGGGCGGTCACCGGCCGGCTCGGCAGCCACGTCGAGGAGATGATCACCGGGCACACCGAGGTCGTCGTCTTCGGCCGCCGCGAGGAGGCCGTGCGCCGCTTCGACGAGCTGGGCGAGGAGCTGTACCGGGCGAGCTTCCGCGCCCAGTTCGTGTCCGGGTTCATCCAGCCCGCGCTGACCTTCGTCGGCAATCTGAACTACGTCGTCATCGCCGTGGTCGGCGGACTGCGGGTGGCGAGCGGCACGCTGTCCGTCGGCGACGTCCAGGCCTTCATCCAGTACTCGTACGACTTCAACGGTCCGATCACCCAGGTCGCCGCCATGGCCAACCTCCTCCAGTCCGGAGTGGCCTCCGCCGAACGGGTCTTCGACCTCCTCGACGCAGAGGAGGAGGACCCGGACCCGGCCGAGCCGCGGAAGCCCGCCGAGCTCCGGGGCAGGGTCTCCTTCGAGAAGGTCGCCTTCCGCTACGAGCCGGGCAAGCCGCTGATCGAGGACCTCTCCCTCACCGTGGAGCCCGGCCGGACCGTCGCCATCGTCGGCCCCACCGGCGCGGGCAAGACGACCCTGGTCAACCTGCTCCTCCGGTTCCACGAGGTGACCGGCGGCCGGATCACCGTGGACGGCGTCGACACGGCGGCGATGACCCGGGAGGAGCTGCGCTCCGGCATCGGCATGGTCCTCCAGGACACCTGGCTCTTCGGCGGCACCATCGCCGACAACATCGCGTACGGGGTGCCCGGCGAGGTCTCGCGCGAGCGGATCGTCGAGGCGGCCAGGGCCGCGCACGCCGACCGGTTCGTCCGCACCCTGCCCGCCGGGTACGACACCGTCCTCGACGAGGACGGCGGCGGTCTCAGCGCCGGCGAGAAGCAGCTGGTCACCCTCGCCCGCGCCTTCCTCTCGGACCCGGTGATCCTCGTCCTCGACGAGGCCACCAGCTCCGTCGACACCCGTACCGAACTCCTCGTCCAGGAGGCGATGGCCTCGCTCCGGGCCGGCCGCACCAGCTTCGTCGTCGCCCACCGGCTCTCCACGATCCGGGACGCGGACACCATCCTGGTGATGGACGGCGGCTCGATCGCCGAGCAGGGCAGCCACGAGGAACTGCTCGCCGCCGGGGGCGCGTACGCCCGGCTGCACGCGGCCCAGTTCGCCCGTACCGTGGAGGCGTGATCGTCACCGTCCGCACCACCACCGACGCCCGCGCCAAGGCCGACGCCCTGGCGCGCGGCGCCGTCGAGGCCCGGCTGGCCGCCTGCGCGCAGATCTCCGGGCCCGTCACCTCCGTGTACCACTGGCAGGGCGCGATCGAGACCACCGAGGAGTGGGAGGTGGTGTTCAAGACCACCGAGGCCCGCTACCCGGCCCTGGAGGCGCACCTCCTCGCCACCCACGACTACGAGACGCCGGAGATCCTCGCCACCCGGGTGACCCGAGCCGGTGAGGCGTACGCCGGCTGGGTCGAGCGGGAGACGGCGGCCGTCGAGGAGATCGAGACCCCGGAGCCCGACGAGCGGCCGTTCTTCGTCTACGGGACGCTGCGCCCGGGCGCGTACAACCACGACCGGTTCCTCTCCGGCCGGATCGGCACCGAGGCGGACGCCGTGCTGCACGGGGCGGTCCTGCACGACGGACCCGGCTATCCGTACGTCGTCCCGGCGGACGGGGGCCGGGTGGTGGGCACCCTGCTCACGCCCGCGCCCGGCGCCTACGGCGAGCTGTTCGGCCTGCTCGACCGTCTTGAGCTGCCCGTCGGGTACGAGCGGGTGGCGATGGACGTCGTACGGGTACGGGACGGCGCGCGGGTGTCCGCGTGGGTGTTCCTGGCGGCGCCGGACGCGCCCCTCGGCGCGGTCATCGAGAGCGGCGACTGGTTCAGCCGGCCGTAGCGTCCCCGGGGGAGAGCGGCTCCAGGCGTACCGCGCACACCTTGAACTCGGGCATCCGGGAGACCGGGTCGAGCGCCGGGTTCACCAGGGTGTTGGCCCGGCCCTCGCCCGCCCAGTGGAACGGCATGAAGACGGTGTCCGGCCGGATGGCCGTGGTGATCCGGGCCGGTGCGACGGCCCGGCCGCGCCGCGAGACCACCGCGATCCGCTCGCCCTCGGCCACCCCGAGCCGCTCGGCGACCCGGGGATGGAGCTCCACGAAGGGGCCGGGCGCCGCCGCGTTCAGCTCGTCGACCCGCCGGGTCTGCGCGCCCGACTGGTACTGGGACACGACCCGGCCGGTGGTGAGGACGACGGGGTACTCGGCGTCCGTCTCCTCGGCCGCCGCCCGGTGCACCACCGGCACGAACCGGGCCCGGCCGTCGGGCGTCGCGAACCGGTCGAGGAAGAGCCGCGGGGTGCCCGCGTGGGCGGTCTCTCCCGTGCCGGTCTCCGGGCAGGGCCAGAACACGCCCTGCTCCTCCTCGATACGGCGGTAGCTGATGCCCGAGTAGTCGGCCGGACCGCCGCCGGAGGCCCGGCGCAGCTCGTCGAAGACCTCCTCCGGCTCGGCGGGGAAACCCTTCTCCCAGCCGAGGAGCCCGGCGAGCGCGTGCAGCACCTCCAGGTCGCTCCGTACCCCCGCGGGCGGGGTGAGGGCGCGCCGGCGGAGCAGCACACGGCCCTCCAGGTTGGTCATGGTGCCGGTCTCCTCCGCCCACTGGGTGACGGGCAGGACGACGTCGGCGAGCGCGGCGGTCTCGGAGAGCACCACGTCGGCGACGGCGAGGAAGTCGAGCGAGCGCAGCCGCCCCTCGATGTGCGCGGCGCGGGGCGCGGAGACGACCGGGTTGGAGCCCATGAGGAGCAGCGCCTTCACGTCACCGCCGAGCGCGTCGAGGAGCTCGTACGCGCTCCGCCCCGGCCCCGGCAGCGACTCGGGGGGCACACCCCAGACCCCGGCCACGTGCGCGCGTGCGGCCGGGTCGTCGAGCTTGCGGTAGCCGGGGAGCTGGTCGGCCTTCTGGCCGTGCTCGCGGCCGCCCTGGCCGTTGCCCTGGCCGGTGAGGCAGCCGTAGCCGCTGAGCGGCCGGCCGGCCTTCCCGGTGGCCAGGCAGAGGTTGATCCAGGCGCCGACGGTGTCGGTGCCCTTGGACTGCTGCTCGGGGCCGCGCGCCGTCAGGACCATGCCGGTGGCGGCGTCGCCGAACATCGCGACGGCCTCCCGGAGCCGGGGCACCGGCACGCCCGTGATGCGCTCGACCTGCTCGGGCCAGTGGGACATGGCCCCGGCCCGCGCGGCCTCCCAGCCGGTGGTGCGCGTCGCGACGAACTCCTCGTCGACGCGCCCCTCGGCGACGACGAGGTGAAGCATGCCGAGGGCGAGCGCGAGGTCGGTGCCGGGGCGCGGCGCGAGGTGGAGGTCGGCCTGCTCGGCGGTGCGGGTGCGGCGCGGATCGATGACGATCAGCTTTCCGCCGTTCTCCTTCAGCTCGGTGAGGTACCGGAGGGCGGGCGGCATGGTCTCGGCCAGGTTGGAGCCGACGAGGATCACGCAGCCGGTCTTCGGGATGTCCTCCAGGGGGAAGGGGAGGCCCCGGTCGAGGCCGAACGCCCTGCCGTGCGCGGCGGCGGCCGACGACATGCAGAAGCGCCCGTTGTAGTCGATCTGCGAGGTGCCGAGCACCAGCCGGGCGAACTTCCCCAGCGTGTACGCCTTCTCGTTGGTGAGACCGCCGCCGCCGAAGACCCCCACGGCATCGGGACCGTGGTCGGCGCGGGTCCGGCGCAGCCCGTCGGCGACGGCGGCGAGGGCCTCCTCCCAGGACGCGGGCACCAGGGCCCCCGTGTCAGGGCATCGGACCAGGGGCTCGGTGAGCCGGACCCGAGAGGAGAGCACGGCGGGGGCGGTGCGGCCCTTGCCGCACAGCGCGCCCCGGTTGACGGGGAAGTCGGTCCGCTCGACCACCTCGGCGGGCAGCTCCGGGGCGCCGGTGGGGCGGAGCGACATGCCGCACTGCAGGGCGCAGTAGGGGCAGTGGGTGGGTACGGCGGTGACCTCGGACATGCGGCCAGCGTGGGTCAGGCGTGTTACGCGGGGCGGCACCGCTGATTACGGGCGCGGTGCCATGCTCTCCGCTTTCTGCCGCTCCCGGGGTGAGGCCAGCGCCTCGGTGACGCCCTTCTCCCGGGGCCCGAGGAACCGCGGGTCGGGCCGGAGCACGGCGTCGAGGGAGGCCTTGCCGGCGGCGAAGAGCTCCCGGGTGGTGCCGTAGTACCAGGTGCGGTCGTGAGGTTCGGGGACCCCGACGCCGTACGCGTCGACGCCCGCCCGCCCGCACAGTGCGACGGCCCGCTTGATGTGGAAGTCCTGGGTGACGAGCACGGCCCGGTCGACGCCGAAGACCTTCCGGGCCCGGACGCAGGAGTCCCAGGTGTCGAAGCCCGCGTAGTCGCTGACGATCCGGTCGCCCGGCACCCCGCGCTCGGTCAGGTACGCGCGCATGGCGCTGGGCTCGTCGTACGCGGTCCTGCTGTTGTCACCGGTGACGAGCAGGACCTTGACCTTCCCCGTCCGGTACAGCTCGGCGGCCGTGTCGAGCCGGTGCGCGAGGTACGGGGTGGGGCGCCCCTTCCACAGCCCGGCGCCGAAGACGACGGCGACGTCCCGGGCGGGCACGTCGGCGGTGGTACGGAGCTTCCCGGCGGCGGTGGTGTGCATCCAGGTGACGGGGGTGAGCGCGAGGACGGCGCCCAGCATCACGGCCTGCACGGTGCGGCGGCGGGCCCGGGTGGTGCGCGGGATCAACCGGTGGAGCCGTGCCGGCATGCGGGAACCTCCGGGGCGGGTGGAATCGGTGTCGCTCTGTCACCCCGTCCGACGCGCGGCGGCGGGATTCGGTTCGGCGGCGGCCCCATGTGTTCCGTACAACACACCGGCCAGGACCATCCCGAGCAGCATGCCGAGCAGTTGGGCGGCGGCGAAGGCGGGGACCGAGCCGGGCGCGATCCCGGTGAAGGAGTCGGAGAACGCGCGGCCGACGGTGGCGGCCGGGTTGGCGAAGGACCCGGAGGAGGTGAACCAGATGGCCGCGCCGATGTAGCCCGCGACCGCGACCGGGGCGAGGCCGGGGCGGCCGATGTGGCGCAGGCCCCGGACGACGAGGACGAGCCCGGCGGTGGCGACGGCCTCGCCGAGCAGCAGATGAAGGGCCGAGCGCGACTCGGTGGCCCAGGCGCCGGGTGCCCGCCCGAACATCGCCTCGGCGAGCAGCGCGCCCGCCACGGCCCCGGCGAGCTGGGCGCCGATGTAGGCGAGGACCTCGCGGCCCGTCCCGGCACGGCGCCGGGACCACCACTCGGAGAGGGTGACGACGGGGTTGAAGTGGGCGCCGGAGAGCGGCCCGATGAGCGCGATGAGCAGCCCGAGACCGATGGCGGAGGCGGCGGCGTTGGCGAGCAGCCGGACGCCGATGTCCTGGCTCAGGGTGTCGGCGCGGATTCCGGAGCCGACGATGACGGCGACGAGCGCGCCGGTTCCGATGAACTCGGCGGCGACGCGCCGGGGGAGAGCGGGCGGGGACATTCTCATAGTGGAAAAGATATTCCGTGATTCGGAATCGGGAAAGGGGGCAGGGGAGGTATGTGGAGTGGGTGACGCCGACCGCCCTGACGCCGCCTGACGCCGCCTGACGCCACCTGGCACCGACCTGACACCGCCTGGCACCGCCCTGACACCGACCGACACCGCCTGGCACCGCCCTGACATTCGCCGGGGCACGCGCGTGAGGGCACCGAAACACGCGCGTGAGGGCATGGAAAACAGTCGTGACCCCCGTGCAACGGGCAGGCAACCTGCGCCCCGCAGGATCGGTGCATGACGGAGCCGGACAGCACGTACGCCACCGCCGCCGGGCTGCTCGGCAGGATCACCGAGCAGCTCGGCGAGCAGCTCGGCCACCTCCCCCCGAGACCGCACCTGACCCCGCCCGCGGCCCCGCCCGCGCCCACCCTCGTCGCCGTCGGCCACGGCAGCCGGGACCCCCGCGCCCGCGCCACCCTCGCCCGACTCCTCGAACGGGTCAGGGAACTCCGCCCCGGCCTCGACGTACGGCTCGCGCACATCGAGCTGAACACCCCGCTCCTCGACGTCACCCTCGCCGAGCTCGCCGCCGAAGGCCGGGACGCCGTCCTCGTCCCCCTGCTCTTCGCCCCCGGCCACCACGTCACCCACGACCTGCCCGCCGCCCTCGCCGCCGTGCCCGGACTCCGCGCCCGCGTGGCCGAGCCGCTCGGCGCGCACCCGCTGCTCGTCGAGGCCCTCGCCGACCGGCTCGCGCACGCCGGCTGGGCCCCCGAGGACGGCATCTCACAGGCCGCCGCGGTCGTCCTCGCCTCCGCCGGATCCCGCGACCCCCGCTCCGGCGCCGAGCTCCGCCGGATCGCCGCCCGGCTCGGCGAGCGGCTCGGCGGCGTCCCCGTCGTCCCCGCCTACGCCTCCGCCGCCGCGCCCACCGTGGCCGAAGCCGTCCGCGCCCTCGCCGCCCGGGGCCGCCACCGGATCGCCGTGGCCTCCTGCTTCACCGCCCCCGGCCTCTTCGCCACCCGCGCCGCCGCCGACGCCCCCTGGATCGCCTCCGCGCCCCTCGGCGCCCACCCGGCCCTCGCCCGTCTGGTCCTGCACCGCTACGACCGGGCTCTCCGCGCCACCACCCGGGAGCGGGAACTCGCCACCGTCTGAGCGCTTCTGTCGGTCCCTCCGGTTACCTTCGGTGCATGGAAGGCATCGCAGACAGCGCAGACCCCAAGGGCAGCCCGGACCTCACCGACACCGCCGACGCCACCGGCACCCCCGGCTACGACGCCGACGCGACCGACCGCTGGGCCGCCGAGCCCGACAAACGCCCCGGGCGCACCGCCTTCCAGCGCGACCGCGCCCGCGTGCTGCACTCCGCCGCGCTCCGCAGGCTCGCCGGCAAGACCCAGGTCGTCACTCCCGGCACCCGGGGCCACGCCTGGGACGCCAGCCCCCGCACCCGGCTCACCCACTCCCTGGAGTGCGCCCAGGTCGGCCGGGAGCTCGGCGCCGCCCTCGGCTGCGACCCCGACCTCGTCGAGGCCGCCTGCCTCTCCCACGACATGGGCCACCCGCCCTTCGGGCACAACGGCGAGCAGGCGCTCAACGACGTCGCCAAGGACTGCGGCGGCTTCGAGGGGAACGCCCAGTCGCTCCGCCTCCTCACCCGGATCGAGCCCAAGCGCTTCGTGAAGGACGCCGAAGGGGAGCTCGTCAGCGTCGGGCTCAACCTCACCCGCGCCGCCCTCGACGCCGCCACCAAGTACCCGTGGCCGCGCGGCGGCCACCCCGACGACCCCGGCTCGTCCAAGTTCGGCGTCTACGAGGACGACCTGCCGGTCTTCGCCTGGATCCGGCAGGGCGCCCCCGGCCACCGCAAGTGCTTCGAGGCCCAGGTCATGGACTGGTCCGACGACGTGGCCTACTCGGTCCACGACTTCGAGGACGGCCTGCACGCCGGGCACATCGACCCCAACCTCCTGCTCGCCGAGCCCGAGCGCGCCGACATCGCCGCCGTCGCCATCGGCCGCTACGTCCCCGAGGACACCGACCCGCAGGAGCTCGCCGAGGCCCTCGACCGGCTCGTCGACCAGGAGTGGTGGCCGCACGGCTACGACGGCTCGGCCGTCGCCCAGGCCCGCCTCAAGGACGCCACCAGCCAGCTCATCGGCCGGTTCGCCCTCGCCGCCGAGGGCGCCACCCGGAGCGCGTACGGCTCGGGCCGGCTCACCCGCTACGGCGCCGAACTGGTCGTCCCCCGGGAGACCCGTAACGAGTGCGCCGTCCTCAAGGCCGTCGCCGACCGGTACGTGATGCAGCGCGCCGAACAGGAGGCGCTCCGCGCCGACCAGCGCATCGTCGTCGCCGAACTCGCCGAGGCCCTCGTCGCCCGCGCCCCCGACGGACTCGAACCCCAGTTCCGGTCCCTGTTCGACCAGGCGCGCGACGACCGGGCCCGCAAGCGCGTCATCGTCGACCAGATCGCCTCCCTCACCGACGCCTCCGCCCGCGCCCTCCACGCCCGCCTCCGGCCGCACCACTCCTGACACCCTCTTCCGCCCCCGGCGTCCGTGCGGGACGCTCGCATGCACGGCCCGGGCGGTACGGCCCGACGAACGCCCGGGGGCGTAGGTTGGAAGCGGTCGCAAAGAGGAGGAAACGACGTGGTCGACGCAGATCAGACCTTTGTCATCGTCGGCGGGGGCCTGGCAGGGGCCAAAGCGGCGGAGACCCTGCGCGCCGAGGGGTTCAACGGCCGGGTGATCCTCATCGGCGACGAACGCGACCACCCCTACGAGCGCCCACCCCTCTCCAAGGGGTACCTGACCGGCGCGAAGGAACGTGACAGCGCCTTCGTCCACGAGGCCGCCTGGTACGCGGGCCACGACATCGAACTGCACCTCGGGCAGTCCGTCACCGCCGTCGACCGCGAGGCCCGCACCGTGCGCCTCGGCGACGGCACCGTCATCCGCTACGACAAGCTGCTCCTCGCCACCGGCGCCGAGCCCCGCCGCCTCGACGTCCCCGGCACCGAGCTCGCCGGCGTCCACCATCTGCGCCGGCTCGCCCACGCCGACCGGCTCCGCCAGGTCCTCGCCTCCCTCGGCCGCGACAACGGCCACCTGGTGATCGCCGGCGCCGGCTGGATCGGCCTGGAGGTCGCCGCCGCCGCCCGCGGCTACGGCGCCGAGGTCACCGTCGTCGAGTCCGACCCCACACCGCTCCACCGCGTCCTCGGCCCCGAGCTCGGCCAGCTCTTCGCCGACCTGCACACCGACCACGGCGTCCGCTTCCACTTCGGCGCCCGGCTCACCGAGATCGTCGGCCAGGACGGAATGGTCCTCGCCGTCCGCACCGACGACGGCGAGGAGCACCCGGCACACGCCGTGCTCGCCGCCATCGGCGCCGCCCCCCGCACCGCCCTCGCCGAGAACTCCGGGCTCGCCCTCGTCGACCGGGCCGACGGCGGCGGCATCGCCGTCGACGAGTCCCTGCGCACCTCCGACCCCGACGTCTACGCCGCCGGCGACGTGGCCGCCGCCCACCACCCGCTGCTCCACACCCGGCTCCGCGTCGAGCACTGGGCCAACGCCCTCAACGGCGGCCCCGCCGCCGCCCGCGCCATGCTCGGACAGCACGTCTCCTACGACCGCGTCCCCTACTTCTTCTCCGACCAGTACGACCTGGGCATGGAGTACTCCGGCTGGGCACCCCCCGGCACGTACGACCAGGTCGTGGTCCGCGGCGACACCGGAAAGCGCGAGTTCATCGCCTTCTGGCTCAAGGAGGGCCGGGTCCTCGCCGGGATGAACGTGAATGTGTGGGACGTCACAGACCCCATCCAGAAGCTCATCCGCTCCCGTACGGCCGTGGACCCGGAGGCCCTCGCCGACGCCTCCGTGCCCCTGGAGAGCCTGATCTGATCGGTGCGAGTCACCTGACCGCCACATCCCCGGGGGGCGACCCCCGGACCCCCGTACACTTCATGCGTGGCAGGCAGGATCAACGATGACGACGTGAAGGCGGTCCGGGACGCGGTCCCGATCGACGCCGTCGTGTCCGAGTACCTCCAGCTCCGCAACGCGGGCGGCGGAAACCTCAAGGGTCTCTGCCCCTTCCACGACGAGAAGTCGCCCTCCTTCCAGGTCAGCCCCAGCAAGGGACTCTTCCACTGCTTCGGCTGCCAGGAGGGCGGCGACACCATCGCCTTCGTGATGAAGATCGACCACCTCTCCTTCTCGGAGACGGTCGAGCGCCTCGCCGCCAAGGCGGGCATCACCCTGCGGTACGAGGAGGGCGGCTACAACCCCGGCCACCAGCGCGGCGAGCGCATCCGCCTGGTCGAGGCCCACAAGGTCGCCGCCCAGTTCTACGTCGACCAACTCGACTCGCCCGAGGCCGAGATCGGCCGGAAGTTCCTCGCCGAGCGCGGCTTCGACCAGGCCGCCGCCGCCCACTTCGGCGTCGGCTACTCCCCGGCCGGCTGGGACCACCTCACCCGCTTCCTGCGCGGCAAGGGCTTCTCCGACAAGGAGCTGATCCTCTCCGGGCTCTCCCAGGACGGCCGCCGCGGCCCCATCGACCGCTTCCGCGGCCGCCTCATGTGGCCGATCAAGGACGTCGGCGGAGAGATCGTCGGCTTCGGCGCGCGCAAGCTCCGCGACGACGACAACGGGCCCAAGTACCTCAACACGCCCGAGACCCCGATCTACAAGAAGTCCCAGGTGCTCTACGGCATCGACCTGGCCAAGAAGGACATCGCCAAGGTCAGCCGTGCCGTCGTCGTCGAGGGCTACACCGACGTCATGGCCTGCCACCTCGCCGGGGTCACCACCGCCATCGCCACCTGCGGCACCGCCTTCGGCGGCGACCACATCAAGATCCTCCGCCGGCTCCTCATGGACAACGGCTCGGCCCGCGTCATCTTCACCTTCGACGGCGACGCCGCCGGCCAGAAGGCAGCCCTGCGCGCCTTCGAGGACGACCAGAAGTTCGCCGCCGAGACGTACATCGCCATCGCCCCCGACGGCATGGACCCCTGCGACCTGCGGCTCGCCAAGGGCGACGAGGCCGTCGCCGACCTCGTCCAGCCCCGCACCCCGCTCTTCGAGTTCGCGCTCCGCCAGATCGTGAAGCGGTACGACCTGGAGACCCCGGCCGGCCGCGCCGCCGCCCTCGACGAGGCCGCGCCCGTCGTCGCCCGGATCAAGAACATCGGCGCCCAGCACGAGGTCGCCGTCCAGCTCGCCGGGATGCTCGGCATCCTCGACACCCAGTTCGTCGTCAAGCGGGTCGCCCAGCTCGCCCGCTGGGCCCGCGACCGCGGCGGCAAGGGCCCCGAGCGGCAGCAGACCCCGCAGCGCGGCTACGACACCGCCGCCCCGGCCACGGCGGCCTCCTCCTCCTCCTCCTCCGGCCCCGCGCTCAACCTGCGCAGCCCCGCCCACCGCACCGAGCGCGAACTCCTCAAGCTCGCCCTCCAGCGCCCCGAGCTCGTCTCCCCGGCCTTCGACGCCTACGGGGTCGACGAGTTCACCGCCCCGCCCTACGCCTCCGTCCGCCAGTGCGTCCAGGACGCCGGCGGCGCCACCGGAGCCCCCTCCGACTACCTCGACACCGTCCGCGAGGCCGCGCCCAACGACACCGTCCGCGCCCTCGTCACCGAACTCGCCGTCGAGACGATCTTCGCCAAGACCGTCGACGAGGCCTACGCCGGCGACCAGCTCGTCACCGTCCGGCTCCGCGCCGTCGACCGCCGCATCCGCGAGGTCCAGGGCACCCTGGCCCGCCTCGGCCCCCAGGGCGACCCCGAGCGGCTCGCCGCCGTCCAGAACGAACTCTGGGTCCTCACCCAGTACGGCCAGTCCCTGCGGAACAACGGCGCCGCCGCCCTCTGACGCACGGTCAGTCACGCCCCGGTCTCAAAAAGTCACCGCACGCCCCTCGTGGGCTCACTGTGTCGTACCCCACACTGGGGAGCGGTGTCGTCCCGCTGCCCTACGCCCCCGGACCGGCAGCGATCACCCCCCTGGAGGTCGCCCGCCGTGCAGACCGAGACCCGGACCGTGTCGCAGGAGCCGTCCCCCACCGCTCCGGACGAGCCGCCGGAGATACCCCCCCAACGCCGCCGCGCCGACCCCGGCGGCAACGGGCCCTCCTCCGACCTCTTCCGCCAGTACCTCCGCGAGATCGGCCGCATCCCGCTGCTCACCGCCGAGGAGGAGGTCGACCTCGCACGCCGCGTCGAGGCGGGTCTGTTCGCGGAGGAGAAACTCGCCAACACCCCCGACCTGGACTCCCGGTTGGCGAACGACCTGGACCGGCTCGTCGTCCTCGGCAGGATCGCCAAACGCAAGCTCATCGAGGCCAACCTCCGCCTCGTCGTCTCCGTCGCCAAACGGTACGTGGGCCGCGGCCTGACCATGCTGGACCTCGTCCAGGAGGGCAACCTCGGCCTCATCAGGGCCGTCGAGAAGTTCGACTACGCGCGCGGCTACAAGTTCTCCACGTACGCCACCTGGTGGATCCGCCAGGCGATGTCCCGGGCCCTCGCCGACCAGGCCCGGACCATCCGCGTCCCCGTGCACGTCGTCGAACTCATCAACCGCGTCATCCGCGTCCAGCGCCGCATGCTCCAGGAACGCGGCTACGAACCCACCGCCGAGGAGGTCGCCGCCCAACTGGACGTGGCCCCCGAGCGGGTCGGCGAGGTGCTCCGCCTCGCCCAGGAACCCGTCTCCCTGCACGCCCCCGTCGGCGAGGAGGACGACGTCGCCCTCGGCGACCTCATCGAGGACGGCGACGCCGCCTCACCCGTCGAGTCCGCGGCCTTCCTCCTCCTCCGCCGCCACCTGGAGGACGTCCTGTCCACCCTCGGCGAGCGCGAACGCAAGGTCGTCCAGCTCCGCTACGGCCTCGACGACGGCAGGCCCCGCACCCTGGAGGAGATCGGCCGCATATTCGGCGTGACGCGCGAACGCATCCGCCAGATCGAGTCCAAGACCCTCACCAGACTGCGGGACCACGCGTATGCGGACCAGCTGCGGGGCTACCTGGACTAGGGTCTGGCTAGTCGATCTCCCCGACCTTGAGCGTCCACGGGCCCGCCGCGAAGTAGCGCAGCACCAGCGGGCCCGCCGAGAGCGGAACCGACCGCCGCATCCTGCCGTTGCTGGTGAACAACAGCCGGTTGTCGCTCGGCAAGCTCGTGAGGCCCTTCACCTCGTACGTGTAGAGGCTGGCGTAGCCGCCCTCGATCTCGGTCGTGCCGAAGAAGTCGATCCGCAGGTCGGCGTTCCCGCCGGTGTGCAGGAGCGCCTCGGGACCGTAACCGTGCAGGACGTCCTCGATGCGGCGGGCCGCCGCCACGGGCTTCACCCGCAGCACCCACCGGCCCGTGGCGGTGAGCCGGAAGCGCAGCGGACGGCCTCTCGGGGCCTCCACGATCTTGCTGCCCCGGAAGTCGGGCAGCCCGGAGGCGAAGACGAAGTCCTCGTCCTTGTTCTTCGCGTCGAGCGGATGGAGGGAGACGTACCCCTCTCCCTCGTGCGCCAGCTCGACGAGGACGGGACCCGGGTGCGAGGGGTCGGCGGTGATCACCTGGTGGCCGTGCCCCTCGGCGGTGAAGGGCTCGAAGACCTCGCCGAACTCCCAGCCCTCGACCAGGTGGTAGGGCCGCTCAAGTGGCGGGAAGAGCCCCGGCACGTACCCGCCGGGGGTCGGTGCCTGTCCCCGCATCTTCACCACGCCGGTCAGCCGAACCGGCCCGAGGACCGGCACCCGCTCGTCCTCGGTGACCTCGACCCCGTACGCCGTGACGAGTCCCGCGAGCCCGGCGCCGTACCCCTCCCCGAGCCCGTCGAACTTCCAGCCGCCCGCCTCCCGGTAGAAGACACCGAGGGCGAGGGCGGGCAGGTCCGCCGCGTCCGCCGGCACGTACGAGAGGACGGCCGAACCGTCCGGGGCGACCGCGTCGAGCGACGGGGGTTCCCCGAAGCCGCCGTGCCGGCTCCACCCGGCGACCACGATCCGCTCGACCTCGGACTCGACGCCGTTCAGATCGAGTTCGAGCCCCGACGGGCCGAGCCGTACGGCCCCCGACGGGTGCGAGGGCTGCCCCTCGAAGACCAGATCCGCGTCGCCGCGGACCCGTCCGGACCCGTCGAGGAGCAGGGCGGCCGTCTCCGCCCCCGGTATGCGTACCCGGAGGGCGACCGAGGGCACCCAGTAACCCTTGTTCTTCACCGATTGACCCATGCCGCACATCATGCGGCACGGGTCATCGGCGAGTCGATCACTTCGGATCGGTGTGGATCGGTGCGGGTCAGTCGACCTCGGCGACCGCCTGCGCGAACTGCGCTGCGTACAACCGGGCGTACGCCCCGCCGCACGACAACAGCTCCTCGTGCGTGCCCTGTTCGACGATCGAGCCGTTCTCCATCACCAGGATCACGTCCGCGTCCCGGATCGTGGAGAGCCGGTGCGCGATCACGAACGACGTCCGCCCGTGGGCCAGTCGGGCCATCGCCTTCTGGATCAGGACCTCGGTCCGGGTGTCGACCGAGCTGGTGGCCTCGTCGAGGACGAGGATCACCGGGTCGGACAGGAACGCCCGCGCGATGGTGATCAGCTGCTTCTCGCCCGCGCTGACCCCCGCCCCGTCGTCGTCGATGACCGTGTCGTACCCCTCGGGCAGGGTGCGGACGAAGCGGTCGGCGTGCGCGGCCCGCGCCGCCTCCTCGATCTCCGCCCGCGTCACCGCGCGCGTGGCGCCGTACGCGATGTTGTCCGCGATCGTGCCGCCGAACAGCCAGGTGTCCTGGAGGACCATGCCGATCCCGGCCCGCAGCTCCTCCCGGGACATCTTCGCGATGTCCACCCCGTCGAGGGCGATCCGGCCGCCCGTGACCTCGTAGAACCGCATGAGCAGGTTCACCAGCGTCGTCTTGCCCGCGCCCGTCGGGCCGACGATCGCGACCGTCTGGCCCGGCTCGACCGTGAGCGACAGGTCCTCGATGAGCGGCTTGTCGGCCTCGTAACGGAAGGAGACGCCCTCCAGGGAGACCCGGCCCACGCGGTCGGTCAACTCCTCGCTCGTCGGCGCGTCCGGCTCCTGCTCCTCCGCGTCGAGCAGCTCGAAGATCCGCTCGGCCGAGGCCACGCCCGACTGCACCAGGTTCGCCATCGACGCGACCTGCGTCAGCGGCATCGAGAACTGGCGCGAGTACTGGATGAAGGCCTGCACGTCACCGATGGAGAGCGTGCCGCTCGCCACCCGCAGACCGCCGACCACGGCCACGAGCACGTAGTTGATGTTCGAGATGAAGAACATCACCGGCTGCATCACACCGCTGTTGAACTGCGCCTTGAACCCGGCCTCGTACAGCGCCTCGTTCTGCTCGCGGAAGTCCCTCGCGGACTCCTCCTGCCGCCCGAAGACCTTCACCAGCGTGTGCCCGCTGTACATCTCCTCCACGTGCGCGTTGAGCGCGCCCGTGGACTTCCACTGCTGCACGAAGTGCGGCTGCGAGCGCTTGCCGATCCTCGCCGCGACGAAGACCGAGACCGGCACCGTCACCAGCGCCACGAGCGCGAGCAGCGGCGAGATCCAGAACATCATCGCGAGCACGCCGACGATCGTGAGCAGCGAGTTGATCAGCTGGCCCATCGACTGCTGGAGGGTCTGCGAGATGTTGTCGATGTCGTTGGTCGCCCGCGACAGCACCTCGCCGCGCTTGGCCTTGTCGAAGTACGACAGCGGAAGCCGCGCCAGCTTCGTCTGGACGTCCTCCCGCATCCGGTAGACCGTCCGGTTGATCACCTTGATCGACATCCGGGTGGAGACCAGCATCAGCAGGCCCGCCGCCACGTAGATGCCGAGGACCACGAGGAGCACCTCGCCGACGGCGGAGAAGTCGATCCCCTGCCCCGGCGTGAAGTCGACCCCGGTCAGCATGTCCGCCATGCCGGAGTCGCCCGAGGCGCGCAGCCTCTCGATGGCCTCCGCCTTCGTGCCGCCCTCGATCTGCCGCCCGATGACACCCGCGAAGACGAGGTCGGTCGCCTTGCCGAGGATCTTCGGGCCGACCACGGAGGCCGCCACCGACAGCACACCGGCGATCAGCATCACCCAGAGCGCGCCGCGCTCCGGCGCCAGCTGCTTGAGCAGCCGCTTGCCCGAGCCCTTGAAGTCCATCGACCGCTGGTCGGGGCCACCACCGGCCATCATGCGTCCGCCAGGACCGGCCATCAGGCTGCCTCCGCCTCGGTGAGCTGGGAGAGCACGATCTCCCGGTACGTCTCGTTGTCCGCCATCAGCTCCTGGTGCCGTCCGGTGCCCACGACCCGGCCCTCGTCGAGGACGACGATCCGGTCGGCGTCCCGGATGGTGGAGACCCGCTGGGCGACGATCACGACGGTCGAGTCGGCCGTCTCCCGCGCGAGCGCGGCCCGCAGCAGGGCGTCCGTCTCGTAGTCGAGCGCGGAGAACGAGTCGTCGAACAGGTAGATCTCCGGCCGCTGCACCAGCGTCCGCGCGATGGCGAGCCGCTGCCGCTGCCCGCCGGAGACGTTGGTGCCGCCCTGCGCGATGGGCGCGTCCAGGCCGGCATCGAGGTTCCGTACGAAGTCGGCGGCCTGGGCGACCTCCAGGGCGTGCCAGAGCTCTTCGTCGGTCGCGTCGGGCTTCCCGTACCGGAGGTTGGTCGCGACGGTTCCGGAGAAGAGGTACGGCTTCTGCGGGACGAGTCCCACCGTCCTCGCCATCAGCGCGGGGTCGAGCTCGCGGACGTCGACGCCGTCGACGAGGACCTCGCCGCCGGTGGCGTCGAAGAGCCGGGGCACGAGCCCGAGCAGGGTCGACTTGCCGCTTCCCGTGGAGCCGATGACCGCGGTCGTCTCACCGGGCCGGGCCACCAGACCGACGTCCTTGAGGACGGACTCCTCCGCACCCGGATACCGGAAGTCCGCGCTCCTGACCTCCAGATACCCCCGCCGGTCGAGCGCGGTGACCGGCTTCACCGGCGGCACCACGCTGGACTCGGTCGCGAGGACCTCCTCGATGCGCTCGGCACAGACCTCGGCCCGCGGCACCATCATGAACATGAAGGTGGCCATCATGACCGCCATCACGATCTGCATCAGATAGGCGAGGAACGCGGTCAGCGCGCCGATCTGCATCCCGCCGCTGTCGATGCGGTGCGCGCCGAACCAGACGACCGCCACGCTGGAGATGTTCACGACGGTCATGACCACCGGGAACATCAGCGCCATCAGTCGGCCGGTCGCCATCGACACATCGGTCAGCTCCGCGTTGGCGCCGCGGAACCTCTCCTCCTCGTAGTCGTCCTTCACGAACGCCCGGATCACCCGGTTGCCGGTGATCTGCTCGCGCAGCACCCGGTTCACCGTGTCGAGCCGCTCCTGCATCGTCCGGAAGAGCGGCCGCATCCTCCGGACGATCAGGGAGACCGAGATCGCGAGGACCGGCACCACGGCGAGCAGCACACCCGAGAGCGCCACGTCCTGGCCGAGGGCCATCACGATGCCGCCGACACACATGATGGGCGCGGAGACCATCAGGGTGAAGGCCATCAGGACCAGCATCTGGATCTGCTGCACGTCATTGGTCGTACGGGTGATCAGCGAGGGCGCGCCGAAGTGCCCCAGCTCCCGCGCGGAGAACGACTGCACCCGGTCGAAGACCGCGGCACGCACGTCCCGGCCCAGGGCCGAGGCGGTGCGGGCGCCGTAGAACACGGCCCCGATGTTGCAGACGGCCTGGACGACGGAGACGCCGACCATCAGGGCGCCGAAGCGCAGGATGTATCCGGTGTCCCCGGCGACGACACCGTTGTCGATGATGTCCGCGTTCAGGGTCGGCAGGTAGAGGCTCGCGCTGGTCTGCAGGAACTGCAGCAGCACGAGCAGTGCGATTGCTTTTCGATAGGGCCCGAGGTGGGTTCGGAGAAGTCTTATGAGCACGGCTCCACTATCGCCCGCACGCCCGGGACGTTACGACTCGGTTTCGGCGTGCGGGGCGAGCCCTGGAGAAGACTTTACGAACGGGGTTCGGGCCCCCGGGTGACCCGGGTGACGTCACGCACCGAACGCGCCCGGGTGGAGCTGGTCCCGCGTCGCCACGTACTGCTGCCGCACCGCCCGGCCCGCGGGCAGGTCCTCGCCCGGCTCCAGGATCTGCGCGGCCGCGCCCTGCCAGGCCGGGGGAGTGGACGGCGACAGCGTGCCCCGCGCCACCCCGAGGGCCCAGGCGGCCTGCCGGGCCGCACCGAGCGCCGCGTAATCGGCCGGCTGGGGGACGACGACCTGCGCGCCGAACAGCGCGGGCGCGAGCGCCTGCACCGCCGGAAGGGCGGCCGCGGCGCCGAGCAGGAACACCCGGCGCACCTCGACACCGCGCCCGCGCAGCACGTCCATGGCGTCGGTGAGCGCACAGAGCATGCCCTCGAACGCCGCCCGCGCCAGGTGCTCCGGCTTCATCGACTCGCGCCGCAGCCCGCTGAGCGTGCCCGCGGTGTGCGGCAGGTTCGGGGTCCGCTCGCCCTCCAGGTAGGGCAGCAGGACGAGCCCGGAGGCGCCCGGCGTCGACTTCAGGGCCAGCGCGGACAGCTCGTCCAGCGATTCCACGCCCAGCATCTCGGCGGTGCCGCGCAGCGCCCGCACCGCGTTGGAGGTGTGGACGACGGGCAGGTGCATGCCGGTGGCGTCGGCGAAGGAGGTGATCATGCCGCTGGGGTCGGCGAGGGCCTCGTGGTGGACGGCCATCACGGAGCCGGAGGCGCCGAGCGAGACCACCGCGTCCCCGGGACCGAGCCCCAGGCCCAGCGCGGCGGCCATCGTCTCGCCCGTACCGGCGGAGATGAGGAGCCCCTCGGGTGTGGTGCCGGCCGCGTCGGCCGGCCCGAGGACCTCGGGCAGCACGGCCTGGTGGCCGAGGGCCAGCTCGACGAGGTCGGGGCGGTACGTGCCGGTGCGGGCCGACCAGTAGCCGGTGCCGGAGGCGGCGCCGCGGTCGGTGGTGCGCCGGGCGGGCCGGCCGAGGAGCTGCCAGACCAGCCAGTCGTGCGGCTGGAGGACCATCGCGACCCGCCGGGCGTGCTCGGGCTCGGTCCGGGCCAGCCAGCGCAGCTTGGCCACCGGCTGCCCGGCCCCGGGCACGGAGCCGACGGCCTCGGCCCAGGCCTGACGGCCGCCGAGCGACTCGACGAGGTCGGCGGCGGCGATCTGGGCCCGCTTGTCGTTGCGGACGAGCGCGGGCCGCACCAGGCCGCCCTGCGCGTCGAGCGGTACGAGTCCGTGCTGCTGCGCGGACACGCCGATGGCCTGCACGCCCTCGAGGAGACCGCCGGTGGCGGCCTCCCCGAGCGAGAGCAGCCAGGTCTGCGGGTCGACGTCGACGGCCTTGGGTTCGCCCGGGTGAGGGGCGTATCCCTGCCGCAGTACGGCACCCGTGTCCGTGTCACAGACGACGATGCGTGTGAACTCCGCTGAGCTGTCGAGTCCGGCGACTATCCCCATGACACTTGATTCTGCCGCACGCGGGGCGATTCAGGTGTTGCTGGTGCCCCAGTCGTCGTCCTCGACCTTCCCGTTGGCCCCGCGCCCGGAGAGCGCGTGGAACCGGTCGGTCACCGAGGACGGCAGCCGGTCGCCCACCTTGTCGCCCACGACGTGCGCGGCCTTGCCCGCGACCTGCCGCCCGGTCTGGGCGGCGGACTCGGCGGCGTTGCGCACGGCGGGGTTCTGCGCGAACGCCTGCGCGGACTTCTTCATCTGCTCGTAGCGCTCGCGTCCGGCCCGCGTGCCGACCACGAAACCGAGGGCGAGTCCTACGACGAACGTCAGCTTGTATCGCATGGCCACCACCTTCCCTGGAGAGCTTCCCTGATGCATCCCTGACGCATCGCTGGTGCCCAGGTGGTGCCCACGGCGATACCGATTGGCGGAGCACCCCCCTGCTTGCGCTAATGTATGTCTCGCAGCGAGCGAGCGCCCTCCCGGACCACCGGACCGGGCCCGTTCGGTGCAACGCAGCAATCCCCTGTAGCTCAATTGGCAGAGCAGCCGGCTGTTAACCGGCAGGTTACTGGTTCGAGTCCAGTCGGGGGAGCGCGATCCCCTGTAGCTCAATTGGCAGAGCATTCGGCTGTTAACCGGAGGGTTACTGGTTCGAGTCCAGTCGGGGGAGCGGAACGGAAAAGGACCCTTCGGGGTCCTTTTTCGCGTCTCGGGGAACCATGCGGGGCGCGGTGCGGTCTTCATGGTCGAGCAGAGCCGATCTTCCGGAGCAGGAGATCGTATGAGCGGCTATGCTGCGGCAGACGGCGCGCACACATGTACGCGCCTCACCGATCGGGGCGGTAGCTCAGCCGGTTAGAGCAGCGGACTCATAATCCGTCGGCCGTGGGTTCGAGTCCCACCCGCCCCACCATAGAAAAACGTTCTGACCTGCGGAAACGCCCCTGGAGGGGTGTTTCCGCGTGTGGCGATCGCCTCGCATTGGTGTGGCGAAACGGGCGTCCTTGGTCTGACTCCCCGGGGCCGGACCGTCTTGGCCTGGGGCTTTCGGTGACATATGCGTGCGAGGCCATGACGATGGTCCCATGGAGATCCCACGCCCCCTGGGTGTGACACGCCGCACACCGAGTCGAATTTCTATGCCCTTGCCGACGCCTTTTCGGTCAGGTGGTCGGACGCTTGTCGGTAGGGCTCCGGGGGTGCTTGTCCGGTCAGTGGCTGAGGCCGCTCCTGGTGGCTGGTGCAGATCAGCCGGTTCAGGGGCGACTCGGTGACGACCGAATTCGGGAAGAGCGGATACCGGTCGCGGGGCACCGGGTGCCTGCTACGTGCATAGGTCCTCGGGTGCGAGCACTTGAACACTGAGGCCGCCATCGTGGGCCTCCTCTCCGGCGGCACGGTCGTCACCTCCGCCGGCGAGGGGGAGCAAGGTCTAGCTCGTGCTGGACGGCTCGCCGTTCCGCGCCGAGGCCAGCGGATAGGTCGGCGATCCCAGGTCAGCGCCCCCTGGCTGTGGTCCGAATCCTCGATCGGCTCCGACCTCCGCCGCGTCGAAGCCCTCACCGGCCACAGCGTCCTCCGTCACCAGGACACTGAGAACCTTCTGCTGAACGAGCTCGCCTCTCTCCTTGGAGCCCGCCCCAGCGCCCAGACCGCACTGGAGCGGCGGCGCGCCGCCCAGACTCTCGTCTGGCTGGTGACGACACTGGCCCGGGTCTTTCGGCATCCGAGCGGGAGGGTGCTGCCGGGCAGGGGCCGCTGCGAGGTTTGTGGCTCGCGCTGTGCGCCCGCCCGCTCGTCGGACAGGGTCTCGTGCGCGATGGGCGGCCGAAGATCTGGATGCTTTCTGCCGGTTCTCACCGACCCCCAAGAACGCGTGGCGCTGGGTCGACACCGCGCTGTACAAGATCACCCAGCGCGGGAGACACCGCGCCGCCGGAGCCGTCGATCTCCTGGTGAGTTGGCGGCCAGGAGGCGGCGTGAGGCCCGGCCGAGGATCCTGACCATGCGCCACAGGGACAGTGCACAGGCGGGGCGTCTCGTAGGTCGGCTGTGATCCTGGAGACGTGGGCTGACCAGGGTTGTCCAACCACGCGGTTTCACCTGTGGCGGTGGCCGTCAGACAGAACCGGTTGGGGCTGGGCCGGTCGTGCATCAGCCACCCGGCGTGCGCGCCCTCCACCTCGTTCCACCGCTGACGAGGGCCGTGCTGCCATACCTGCAAAAGACATGCAATTGGCAAGTAATCTCCACGCGGTCGAAACGTTTCGACATTCGAAGCGACAAATCTGCAGGAGGTAAGAACGTTTGCCAAGCTGAGCGACAAGCTGGTTGGACTGGTGGTTCCCGAGGTCCAGGCGGCGGCCGTGACCTGCAGTGAGGCCCGGAACTACTGTGACGGCCCTGCCCGTTCTGGTTCTGGCGCCGTGCGCACTACATCAACTGCACCAACGGGGACAGCTGGACCGAGTTCGAGTGCTGCGGCTGCGGCTGCTGACACACGCTCAATGACCGCACTGGCCGGATAGGTACGGGTGCGGGGGTGTCGTGCCTTGACGAAGAGGGCACGACACCCCTTCAGACCATTCTCTCCATGAGAACCTACCGAAATGTTGAGCATGGAAGCCACGATCACGGTGCGGGGTTTACGCAAACGGTACGGTGCCAAGGAGGTGTTCGACGATCTGGATCTGGAACTCGGTCCGGGCGTCACGGGCCTCCTGGGACCCAACGGCGCGGGGAAGACCACCCTGATGCGCTGCCTCGCCACCGCCCTGACCCCGGACACCGGACGGATCGACATCCTCGGACTGGATCCGTCGTCTGCCGCCCAGCGCACGGAACTGCGCAGGCTCATCGGCTATCTGCCGCAGAACCCCGGGCTCTATCCGCACTTCACCGCGGCTTCCATGGTCGACTACATCGCGATCCTCAAAGAGATCACCGACCGAGCTGCCCGCAAGGACGAGGTCCGGCGTGTCCTCGCGGAGGTGGACCTGGCCGACTCCGCCGGCACAAAGGTTCGCAAGCTCTCCGGCGGCATGCGTCAGCGGCTCGGCATTGCCCAGGCTCTGATCGGCGATCCGCGCTTCCTCATCATGGACGAGCCGACGGTCGGACTCGACCCCGAGCAGCGGATGCGGTTCCGCACCCTCACCTCGCGACTGGGCGAGAACCGGACGGTGCTGCTTTCCACGCATCAGACCGAAGACATTGCCGCGCTGTGCGATCGCGTCATCGTGTTCAGCGGCGGCTCGGTGAAGTTCGACGGGGCCCCGAGGGAACTCGCTGCCGGGGCGAAAGGCCGCGTCTGGTCCTCCGACACCCGGCCGACCAAGGCGCAAATCTACTGGCGAACTGCTGACGGCAGCTACCGCGTGGTCGGTGAACGGCCGTCGGACGGCTCCGCGGTGGAACCGACCGTGGAGGACGGATACCTCCAGCTCCTGGGCACGGCCGCGAGGGTCGGGTCATGAAGAAGCCACTCGCCGCGCTGATCACGACCGAATTCGTGCTCGCACTGCGCAGTCCTCTGCTGTGGGCGCTCGCGCTGGTCACCGTCATCGGACGCATCATCACCACCTGGCAGACCATGCCCAACTGGTCGGTCCAGACCGTGGACACCGCCACCTCCGCGGTCGTGGTCGGCGCCGGCGGGATGCTGGCGGCCAACCTGGCGATCCTGCGCGATGCACGCGCCGAGGCCGTAGAGCTGATGGAGCCGCTGCCCGTACGGCCACGGACCCGCACCCTGGCGGTCCTCATCGCCTACCCCCTCGCCGGTGGGTTCGTGGCCGCGCTGGCCATGGGCATCCAGCTCGGCAGCCTGCTGGTGAGCAGCCGCCCCGCCGGGCACTTCGACGCCGGGGAGCTGGCCGCCGGAGTGCTCCTGGTCGCCCTGATGACGACTCTGGGAATCGCCGCCGGCCGGTGGGTCCCGAGCCTGATCGCGGCTCCGATCGGGATCCTGCTGTTCTTCTGGACGCTGATGCAGTTCCCCCGGATCTGGCTCCTGCCCCAGGTCCCCGACCTCAAGCTGGCTGTCGATCCTGTCCGCCCGCCTGCCTGGCACCTGGTCTACGTCGTCGGGCTGGTTCTGCTCGCCGGGTCCGTCGCCCTGCTCCGGCACGGTCGGCGTCCTGCCTCCGTCGTCGTGACCGCGGGCGGCATGGCGGTCGTGCTCGCGGCTGGTGCGCTGACCCTCAACTCCCCGGCGGCGGAAGCTGCCGCGCGCGTCGGTGACCTCCGCCAGTCCACCGAATCCGTCACTACTGGCGCCGACGACTGCCGTAAGCCGGCCGATACCACGTACTGCGCGTTCCCCGGGTACGCCGAGTGGATTCCCCTGTGGCAGGACGCGGTCGAACCTGTGGTGGCGGCGGTCCCGGAAGGCGCGCGCGAGCAGCTGCCCGGCATCGTCCAGCGCGCCCCCACCGGGGTCCTCGATCCTGCGGTCGCCGACAAGAACATCCTGACGACGACGTCCTGGGGGCGCAACGGAGCGGAACGCGATTCCCGGCGGGCGCTGGCCGCGCAGATGGCCGCAGCCGCCAGCGGCTTCCCATGGGGAAGCCGGCGCGGCGGGGGCCCACAGGGCTGCGACGCCCGAGGGCAGGCGCGCACCGTCGTGGCCCTGTGGCTGATCGGCCAGGTGGAGCGGCCGGTCGCTGCCACGACCACGCGTACATCCATTCGTACGGGCGACGGCAAGCAGAAGGCGATGGAGGTGCCGCGCTCCGACCTCGGATCCGTGGACTTCGGCCCCTCCGAACTTGCCTATGCGAAGCAGCTGTTGGAGCAGTCCGGGGCCCGCGAACGAATCTGGGCGAACTGGACCGTACTGACTGCTCCCACCACAACCGTCGATCAGGCGCTGCCATTGCTGGATCTGGACCGGGCCGCCGCCGAGACGCCGAAGGGATCGCCATGCGAGTGATCCGTACCTCCGGCCAGCTGCTCGGACCGCTGATCCGGGCGGTCGACTGGACTCCCGTGGCAGCGGTGGCCACGGTCTCGGTCGGCCTCGCGCTGGCCACGACCCCGGGCTCCCCGGTGGAGCCTGACAACGCAGCGATCACGCTGAGGATGGCCGGGGTGCTCCTTGGCGCTGCCGCCGGCTTCGCGCTGGTGGACACCGCCTCCGCCACGACGATGGTGGTTCCGGTACCGCGCTGGCTGCGGCAGTGGCTCCGGCTGTTGCTCGTGGCCGCCCCCATCGCCGCCGTCTGGGCGGGCACGTTCCTCATCCTGTCGGTCCGGCTCGCCGAAGGCGCGGAGCTGGCAGCCCCCGGGCTGGCGACGGAGGCGACAGTCTGTCTGCTGACAGGACTCGCCTGCACCGCGTTCGTCGTGCGGCAGAGGCCCGAGCGGCTCGCCGCGGTGATCGGGGCAGCGGTGCTCCTGGGCCTCGCCGTCATCACGCTGCCTTGGTTCGAAGCGGTCTGGCCGTATCCCGGCAGCCCTCGGTGGGACGAGGTGCATCAGGTCTGGCTGGCCGTGCTGCCCGTCCCTCTGGTGGGGCTGTTCCTCGCGCACAGGGAGGTACCTCGATGACGGTGTCCGCCATAGTCGTCGGTTGCCAGGTGTTCATCGGCGTGGTCTTCCTCACCTCCTTCATCGGAATGGTCCGGACGCGCGAGCGGTACGCGGACTTCGTGAAGGCGGCGGGAGAGCCGGCAGCCGGGTTGCCGGCGAAAGCCCTCACGTGCCGCAGAGGGCCGAGAACGAGAATTCCATGAGCGTTGTCCTGAGGCTTTTCCGAATCCATCCCAGGGAAATGGAGGCCGCCGGCACCGAGAGGGTTCTGGCAGACGTACCCCTGAAGTCAGACGAGGAGCGGTTCGCCGCAGCGCAGGACGCCGGGGTTCTCCTCGACCTCTCCCAAGAGTGGGAAGTGGTGCATGCGGCATTCACGGGAGGGTCGCCGGACACCCATGCGGCCGGATACCAGCCCGTCCTCGGAGGCGCGTTCCTGGGGCGTACCGAGACAGAGGTCCTGGTCGTTCTGCGGCCCGACGACGTACGCAGGGTGTCGGACCACCTCGCCACTGTCGATCCGGAGCGCCGGGTGAACGACAGTCTCGACGCGATGGAGTCCGCGTTCGGAGACGAGATCGGGGAGAAGTTCGCGCGCTATCTCGCGACAGTCCTCCGTGACGTCGCGTCTTTCTACGCGGTAGCCGCGTCGAACGGCGACGTCGTGGTGAAGATCGCGTATTCCTGAACGTGACGTCCTCCGGCGCCGGTCGCCGACCTGCGCATCGAGATTGACGTACTCCCATCAACCTTCGCCCCCGGGCGCGCTTGCCGCTGGACTACTCGGTGACCAGTCTTCACATCGTGGACCGCGTGGTGGACGGGCTGCGACGGACGACCAACGACCCTTCCGCCGTCAGGCAAGCCCACCGATGCGGTCGCGCACGAAGGCGAGCTGGGTCCGTTCGTGCACCCGGCCGCCGCCCTCGTGGCCGTTGAAGGGGTACACCTCGACCGCCTTGTCCGCGGCGTACCGGTGGTAGGCCGTGAAGGAGGTGGAGGGCGGGCAGATCGGGTCCATCAGGGCGATCGAGAAGAGCGCGGGCGCGTCCGCGCGGGCCGCGAAGTGCACGGCGTCGAAGTACGACAGGGTGGTGAAGGTCTGCTCGACCCGGTCGCGGTGGAGGGCGAGGTACTGGGCGATCTCCGTGTACGGCGGCTCCGGGGCGATCTCGGCGCCGCGCCGGATGTGGCAGAGGAACGGCACGTCCGGCATCACTCCGGCCAGGCCGGGGACGAGCCCGGCGACGGCGAGCGCGATGCCGCCGCCCTGGCTGAATCCGGTGACGACGATCCGCTCCGGGGCGACCATCGGCAGTGCGCGAGCCGCCTCGGTCCAACGCACGGCGTCGGTGAACAGCCGCCGGTAGTAGTGCGCTTCGGGGGCGTGGAGGCCGCGGGTGAGGAAGCCGGGGACGGTGCCGCCGGGGCCGGCGGCGGGGTCGGCGGTGTCTCCGGGGGCCGCGGACCAGCCCTGGCCCCGGGTGTCCATGAGGAAGTGGGCGTATCCGGCCGCCGGGTACAGCAGGTTCTCGTGGGGCAGGCCGCGACCGCGTCCGTATCCGAGGAACTCGACGACGCACCCCAGCGGCCCGGTCGCGCCGGTCGGAACGCGCAGCCAGCCGCGCACCTGCTGGCCGTCGAAACCGGCGATCGTCACGTCGTACGTGTCGATCAGCGTCAGGCCGTTGTCGACCCGGCGAAGGTCCGGAGCCACGGTCGCGGGCGCGGCGAGCGTACGGGTCCAGAAGTCGTCGAAGTCCGCCGGGGCGGGTAGGTCGGGCCGGTACGTCAGGCAGTCGTCCAGGGACAGGTCGGTGAGCGGCACGAAACGCCTCCGGATGGCAGGGAGAACAAGAGGTCTGATGTCTTATGTCCCGGGACTGTAAGGATCCCCCGGCCGACCGGTCAAGGAGGGGCCTACGCGACTGCGCCCGCCCGGTTCGGCCCGGGCGGGCGCAGTCGCGTCGGTGTGGGGACGTGGGGTGGGGGGTCAGGACCCGGCGTCGGGCGCCTTGCTTCGGGCCTCGGCGAGCCGCCGCCGCACCGGCGCGTAGTGGTCGGCGACGGCGGCGACGAACGCGGCCGGGTCGCCGGCCCGTGCCGCCTCGACGATCCGGCGGTGCACGTCCACCGTCACCTTCTCGTCCTCGATGGTCATGAGGTTGAGGTGCGGCGAGACGATCGAGTAGACGTCCCAGAACGCGAGCGTCAGTTGGCTGATCAGCTCGTTGCCGAGGGGCTCGACCAGCAGCGCGTGGAAGGCGCGGTCCGAGGCCACGAAGCCGTCGCCGCCGCCCGCTCCCTGCCGGTCCATCTCGGCGACCAGGCCGTCGAGCGTGTCGAGGTGCCGCGGGCTCAGCGCGCGGACGATCCGCTCGGCGTTGCCCCGCTCGAAGAGCTCTCTGACGTCGACGAGGTCGGCGTACACCTGGAAGTCGTCGTCCGGGCTCAGCATGCCGCGGAAGGTCATGGATTCGACGAGCGCCGAAAGGCTCAGTCGGCCCACATACGTGCCGTGGCCGTGACGCACCTCGACGATGTCCAGGGCGGCCAGGGTCTTCACTGCCTCACGGACGCTGGAACGGCTCGCGCCCAGCGCGATGCACAGCTCCGCCTCGGTGGGCAGAGGATCCCCCGGGCGCATGCGCTTCTCGAGGATGTAGCGCTTGATTTCCTCCGTGACCTCTTTGCGGAGCGTCGTGCGCCCCTGACGCACTTCCGAAATCTCAGGACTGGCCACCTATTGACCCCTCTCCCTCGTCCAGCTACGTTCACACGCTATCAAGGAGTCGGACATCAGACGTCCGACTTTGCTTCTTCCGAGTGAACGTCGTCCTAGGAGGACCCCGTGTCGCAGCGGACGCCCGCAAGATTCCCTCGCCGCAGTTTCCTGCGCTACGCCGGCGCCATCGGCACGGCGGCCGTTCTGACCGGCACCCTCGCCGCGTGCGGCGGTCCCGCCTCCACGGGTTCCGCGACCGGATCGGGCGGCAACAGCAGCACGATCGAGGCCGGCATCTCGTACGCGCTGTCCACGGGATTCGACCCGATGACGGCGTCCGGTGCCACCCCCGTCGCCGCGAACACGCATGTCTTCGAAGGCCTCGCCGACCTCGACCCGGCCACCCTGGTCGCGCGCCCCGCGCTGGCCACCGCCCTGCCGACGCAGGTCGACGCGACCACCTACCGGGCGACCCTGCGCGCCGGCGCCACCTTCCACGACGGCTCCCCGGTGACCGCCGAGGACGTGGTCTTCAGCTTCGAGCGCATCCTCGACCCGAAGAACGCCTCACTCATGGCGCAGTTCCTGCCGTTCCTCGACAAGGTGAAGGCGGTCGACGCCAAGACGGTCGAGTTCAAGCTCAAGTACGCCTTCGACCTGTTCCCCTCCCGGGTCACCGTCGCCAAGATCGTCCCGAAGAAGCTGGTGCTGGCCGACCCCAAGGGCTTCGACGCCAAGCCGGTCGGCTCCGGTCCGTACCGCCTGGTCTCCGCCACCAAGGAAGACAAGATCGTCTTCGAGGCGTACGACAAGTACAACGGCCGCAACAAGGCCAAGGCCAAGACCATGACCTGGCGGCTCATGTCGGACCCTGCCGCCCGGGTGAGCGCCCTGGAGTCCGGCCGCGTCCAGGCCATCGAGGACGTGCCCTACATCGATGCCAAGCGCCTGTCCGAGAAGGTCACCGTCGACTCGGTGCAGTCCTTCGGCCAGCTCTTCATGATGTTCAACACCCGGCAGAAGCCCTTCGACGACAAGCGCGTCCGCCAGGCCCTGCACTACGCGCTCGACGTCGACAAGATCATCAACACCGCGATGATGGGCAACGGCACCGCCGCGCAGGGCTACCTCCAGACGACCCACCCCGACTTCCACAAGGCCTCCACGGTCTACACCTACGACCCGGTCAAGGCGAAGAAGCTCCTCGCCGAGGCCGGCGTGAACAACCTCTCGATCGAACTGCTCACCACCGACACCGGCTGGGTCAAGGACATCGCCCCGCTGATCAAGGAGAGCCTCGACGCGGTCGGTGTGAAGACGACGCTCGACATCGGCCAGGCATCCGCCCAGTACGCGAAGGTCGACGAGGGGCAGTTCCAGGTCCTCGTCGCGCCGGGTGACCCCTCGGTCTTCGGCAACGACCCCGACCTGCTGATGCGCTGGTTCTACGACGGCACCTGGCCGACCAAGCGGTTCCGCTGGGACGGCAGCGCCCCGGACAAGCAGGTCCGCGGGCTCCTCGACCAGGCCGCCCGCAGCTCCGACGAAGCCGAACGCAAGCGGCTGTGGGGACAGGTCACCGACATCATCGCCGACGAGGCCCCGATCTACCCGATCCTGCACCGCAAGCTGCCCACCGCCTGGAACGACAAGGCGCTGCCCGGGTTCAGCGCGCTGCCCACCACCGGCATGTCGTTCCTGAACGTCGGCCGTTCCTGACCGGGCCCGGGCCGGCCCGCCCCGTGTCCCGGGGCCGGCCCGGGTTCCCCTCCAACCGCTAGGAACCGAACGATGGTTGTCTTCCTCCGGCTCGCATTGCGCCGCATCGCGATCATGCCGGTGATGATCCTCGGCATCACCCTGCTGGTCTTCGTGGTGCTGCAGTTCTCCCCCGCCGACCCCGCGTTCAACGCGCTCGGCGACGGCGCCACCCCCGAGGCCCGCGCCGCGTTCGCCGAGGAGCACGGGCTCAACGACCCACTGCCCCTGCGATACATGGACTTCCTCGGACAGCTGCTGCAGGGCGACCTCGGTGTCACCATGCCGCCGAGTCAGCCGGTCGCCGACCGGATCGCGATCGCGCTGCCCGTCACCATGCAGCTCACCGCCCTCGGCCTCGTCCTCGCGATCGTCCTCGCCGTCGCCATGGGCGTCACCGGCGCCGTGCAGCGCGACCGCTGGCCCGACCAGGTCACCCGGGTGCTGTCGATGGCCGGTATCGCGATCCCCTCGTTCTGGCTCGGGGTCGTCCTCATCCAGCAGTTCGCCCTGAACACCCCCGTCTTCCCGACGGGCGGCTACGTCAATCCGGCCGAATCCTTCTCCGGATGGCTGCAGGCCATGGCCCTGCCCGCGATCTCCCTGGCCATCCCCGTCGCCGCGTCGCTCGCCCGACTCATCCGGACCTCGATGGTCGCCGAGCTCGACCGCGACTACGTCCGCACCGCGACCGGCAACGGCCTTCCCCGGGCCCTGGTGATCCGCGGGGTCCTGCGCAACGCCCTGGTCACCCCGCTGACGGTGCTCGGCATCAAGGTCGGCTACCTGCTCAGCGGCGCCGTCGTCATCGAGACGATCTTCGACCTGCCCGGTATGGGCAAGCTCATCCTCGAAGGAGTCACCGGAGGCGACACGGCCCTCGTCCAGGGCACCGTGCTCACCATCGCCCTCGCGTTCCTGGTCGTCAACGTCATCGTCGACCTCCTGTACCTGCTGGTCAACCCCCGTATCAGGACGGTGTGACGCATGTTCACCGGTCGCCTCGCCCAGAGGCTCTCCCGTCCCGGCATCCGCTTCCGAGCACTGCCGGTCACCTCCCGCATCGCCGTCGGCATCCTGCTGCTCGTCCTCGCGGCCGCCGTCCTCGCGCCGCTGTTCGCCGCCGACCCGCTGGCCACCGGCGCGCCGGTCCAGGGGCCCGGCGCGGAGCACTGGTTCGGCACCGACCGCGTCGGGCGCGACGTCTTCTCCCGGGTCGTGTACGGCGCCCGCTACTCGCTCCTCATCGGCCTCGGCGCCACCGCCCTCGCGGTCGTCGGCGGAGCGCTCCTCGGCGCACTGGCCGCCACCTCCCGCAAGCTCGGCGACGAGTCCGTGATGCGCACCCTCGACGTCGTCATGTCCTTCCCCCCGATCGCGCTGGCCGCCGTCCTCGTGGCCGTCTTCGGTCCCAGCGTCCCCGTCATCATCGGCACCATCGCCTTCGTCTACGTGCCGTCCCTGGCCCGGGTCGTCCGCGCCAACGTCCTCTCCCAGTACGGCGAGGACTACGTGGCCGCAGAGCAGGTCATCGGTGCCCGCCGCGGCCACATCGTGCTGAGGCACGTCGCCGTCAACTGCGCCGCACCCGTGATGGTCTTCGCCACCGTCCTGGTCGCCGAGGCGATCACCTTCGAGGCGAGCCTGTCCTTCATCGGCGCCGGCGTGCAGGACCCCGACCCCAGCTGGGGCAACGTCCTGGCGTACGGACGCCAGATCCTGCTCTCCGGCGGCTGGTGGGCCACCTTCTTCCCCGGCGTGGTCCTGCTGATCACCGTCCTCGCGCTGAACATCCTCTCCGAGGGACTCACCGACGCCTCCGCCGCCCCGAAGACGGCCCGCACGGAGGACGGGAACACCAAGCGAGAGGCCGGCCGCCCGGCGGCGGAGCCCGGGGCGCGCGAGGAGATCGACGCCGCGCTCGCCCGGCTCGCCGAGGTCGTCCGCACCACTCCGCCGACCGCCCGGCCCGTGGCCGGCGACGCCGACGAGCTGCTCGTCGTCAAGGACCTCGCCATCCGCTTCCCGGACCGGTACGGCGACGTGAAGGTCGTCGACGGCATCTCCTTCACCGTCCGCGAGGGCGAGACCCTCGGTCTCGTCGGCGAGTCCGGCTGCGGCAAGTCCATCTCCAGCCTCGCCGTCATGGGTCTGCTGGCCCGCAACGCCGAGGTCTCCGGCAGCATCGAGTACCGCGGCCGGAACCTGCTCACCATGGACCGCAAGGAGCGGCAGGCGCTCGCCGGGCCCGAGATCGCGATGGTCTACCAGGACGCCATGTCGTCCCTCAACCCGTCGATCCTCGTGGGCAAGCAGCTGAGCCAGCTCACCTCGCGCGGCGGCACCCGCACCCCGGCCGAGCTCCTGGAGCTCGTCGGCCTCGACCCGAAGCGCACGCTCCGCAGCTACCCGCACGAACTGTCCGGCGGCCAGCGCCAGCGCGTCCTCATCGCCATGGCGCTCTCCCGCAGCCCCCGGCTGCTCATCGCCGACGAGCCGACCACGGCCCTGGACGTCACCGTCCAGGCGCAGGTGGTGGAACTCCTCGTCCGGCTCCGCGACGAACTCGGCTTCGCCATGGTCCTGGTCTCCCACGACCTCGCGCTCGTCGGTGACCTCTCCCACCGGGTCGCGGTCATGTACGCCGGTCAGCTCGCCGAGGTGGGCGACACCCGGTCGGTCCTCCAGGCTCCCTCGCACCACTACAGCCGAGGTCTGCTCGGCTCGGTCGTCTCCCTGGAGGGGGGCGCGGACCGGCTCCACCAGATCCACGGCGTGGTCCCCGCCCCGAAGCGGTTCGGCGCCGGCTGCCGGTTCGCCTCGCGCTGTGACGCGGTCACGGAGCTGTGCCGTACGACGCCGCCGGAACCGACCGCGTCCGCCGGCCGGACCCACGAGTACGCCTGCCATCACCCGGCGGCGATCGCCGACCTTCAGAAGGAGGCGGTCCGATGATCCGCCTGGAGAACATCCACGTCCGGCACAAGGCCCGCGGCGGCGGACTGTTCCGCCACGACTCGGTCCACGCCCTGACCGATGCCTCATTGGAGGTCGCCCAGGGCGAGATCGTCGGCCTGGTCGGCGAGTCCGGCTGCGGCAAGTCGACCCTCGCGCGCGTGCTCACCGGCCTCCAGAAGCCCACCGAAGGCACGGTGCACTTCCGTGGCGAGGACCTGTGGCGGATGCCCGCCGCCCGCCGTCGCAAGGAGTTCGGTTCCTCGGTCGGCGTGGTCTTCCAGGATGCCTCGACCGCGCTCAACCCCCGCATGTCCGTGGGCCGCATCCTCCGCGACCCGCTCGACGTCCACAAGCGCGGCACCGAGCAGCAGCGCGAGGAGCGCGTCGAGGAACTCCTCGACCTCGTCGGCCTCCCCGGACACACCCTGCGCGCCCTCCCCGGGCAGCTGTCCGGCGGTCAACGCCAGCGCGTCGCGATCGCGCGGGCGCTCGCCCTGGAGCCCGACGTCATCGTGGCCGACGAGCCGACCTCCGCCCTCGACGTCTCCGTCCGCGCCCAGGTCCTCAACCTGCTCGTCGACCTGCGCGCCCGGCTCGGCCTCGGCATGGTGTTCATCTCGCACGACATCCAGACCGTGCGCCACCTCTCCGACCGCCTCGCCGTCCTGTACCTGGGGCGCATCGTCGAGGAGGGCCCGGCCCGCGCGGTGTCGGCCGCCCCCGCTCACCCGTACACCGAGGCCCTGTTCTCCGCGACACCGAGCCTGCTGGAGCACACCGAGCGGATCATCCTGACCGGCCCGGTGCCCTCGGCGGTCAACCCGCCCAGCGGCTGCCCGTTCCGTACCCGTTGCTGGAAGGCGGACGACGACTGCGCGACCGGCTTCCCGGCCGCGGGAAGCACGGCGGACGGCCACAGCTGGCACTGCGTCCACCCCTTGACGGGCGGCGCCCCCTCTTCTTCCCTCCCCCGTTCCACATCCCCCGCACACATCGCCAGGAGCACGTCGTGAACGCCCGTACCCCCCGCTTCACCGGAGTCATCCCGCCCGTGGTCACCCCCCTGACCGCCGACGGCGAGATCGACACCGCCTCCCTGGAGCGGCTCGTCGGCTTCCTCGTCGAAGGAGGGGTGACCGGCCTCTTCGCCCTCGGCAGCTCCGGCGAGACCGCGTACCTCACCGACACCCAGAAGGACGTCGTCGTCGACACGATCGTCGGCGCCACCGCCGGTCAGGTCCCCGTCGTCGTCGGCACGATCGAGCAGACCACCAACCGCGCCATCGAGCGGGCCAAGGCCGCACTCAAGAGCGGGGCGGACGCCGTCGTCGCCACCGCCCCCTTCTACACCCGCACCCACGAGACCGAGATCGACCGGCACTTCCGGCTCCTCGCCGACGCCGTGGACCTGCCGCTGCTCGCCTACGACGTACCGGTCTGCGTCCACAGCAAGCTGTCGACCGACCTGGTGCTGCGGCTCGCCGCCGACGGCGTCATCGCCGGCATCAAGGACTCCAGCGGCGACGACGTCGGCCTGCGCTACCTCTGCCTCGGCGCCCGGGAACTGCCGGACTTCTCCGTCCTCACCGGCCACGAGGTCGTCGTCGACGCCATGCTCCTCGGCGGCGCCGACGGCGCCGTGCCCGGCCTCGGCAACGTCGACCCGCACGGCTACGCCCGCCTGGACCGCCTCGCCGCCGCCGGCGACTGGACGGCGGCGAAAGCCGAACAGGACCGCATCGCCCGGCTCTTCGAGATCGTCACGGTCGCCGCACCGGGCACAGCCTCGGCCACGGCGGGCGGCCTCGGCGCGTTCAAGACCGCGCTGAAGGTCCGCGGGATCATCGACACCAACGTCGTCAGCCCGCCGATGCGCCCGCTCGACGCGGCCGAGACCGCGCGGATCGCGGAGATCCTGGAGCGGGCGGGGCTGCGATGAGCCCGGTCGCCGGAATCGACATCGGAGGCACGAAGACCGCCGCCGGTCTCGTCGACGCGAACGGCACCCTGCTCCGGCGCCACACGCTGCCGACCCCGGCCGCGGACGGCCCGAGGGCCGTGGTCGCCGCCGCCGTACGGGCCGTGCGGGAGCTGGGGGAGCCGGTCGCGGCGGTCGGCGTCGGCAGCGCCGGCGTCGTCGACCCGGCGACCGGCCGGATCGTCTCCGCCACCGACGCCCTGCCCGGCTGGGCCGGGACCGAACTGCGCCGGGACCTGGAACAGGCACTCGGCGTCCCCGTCTCCGTCGACAACGACGTCCACGCCCACGCCCTGGGCGAGGCGTGGCTCGGTGCCGCCGCCGGCCGCCGTCACGTGCTGCTCGTCGCGGTCGGTACGGGAATCGGGGGCTCGCAGCTGATCGACGGCCGGGTGCACCACGGCGCGCGGTCAGTGGCCGGTCACGCCGGTCACGTCCCCGTGCCGTCGGCCGTCGGGGTGCCCTGCACCTGTGGCGCGTCCGGTCACGCGGAGGCGGTGGCGAGCGGCCCCGCGCTCCTTGCCGCGTACGCGCGCCGCGGCGTGGCCCCTGCCTCATCCCTGGCCGAGGTGTCGGCCAGGGCCGGGGCGGGCGACCCCGCGGCCCGGCACGTGCTGCGGACCGGGGCCAAGGCATTGGGCGAGGCGCTCGGCGGGATCGTCAACATGACCGACCCCGAGCTGGTCCTCGTCGGCGGCGGGGTCGGCAACTGCGGCCCGGAATGGTGGGAGCCGCTCCGGGACGCCTTCGCGGCCGAGCTCCTGCCGCCGCTCAAGGACGTGGAGCTGCGGCCGGGTTCGCTCGGCGGCGACGCGGCGGTCCTCGGCGCGGCCCGCCTCGCCTGGGAGGCCGTGCGATGAGCGACCGTACGGAAAAGGCGGCGGTGCTCTCCCGGCTGCGGGGCGCCCTGATCGTGTCCTGCCAGGCCTATCCGGGCGAGCCGATGCGTGACCCGGACACCATGCGCCGGGTGGCCATGGCCGCACGCGACGGTGGTGCCGACGGCATCCGCGCCCAGGGACTCGACGACATCCGGGCGATCCACGGCGCGCTCGACCTGCCGCTGATCGGCCTGTGGAAGGACGGGACGGAGGGCGTGTACATCACCCCGACGGCCCGTCACGCCCTCGGTGTCCTGGAGGCCGGAGCGGACATCGTCGCCCTGGACGCCACCGACCGGCCCCGGCCGGACGGCCGGACGGTGGCCGCGTCCATCGACGCGGTGCGAGCGGCCGGCGGCCTCGTGATGGCCGACGTGTCCACGTACGAGGAAGGGGTACGGGCCGCCGAACTCGGCGCCGACCTCGTGGGCACCACGCTGTCCGGGTACACCCCGGCCACGTACGACCGCAAGGCCTCGGGCCCGGATCTGGAGCTGGTGGAGCGACTCGCGGGTGCGCTGGACGTGCCGGTCGTCGCCGAGGGCCGGATCCACAGCCCGGCGCAGGCGGCCCGCGCCCTGGAACGCGGGGCGTACGCGGTGGTCGTCGGCACGGCGATCACCCACCCCACCACCCTGACCGGGTGGTTCGCGGCCGCCGTGGCGGAGGGCCGGGTCTGATCCCGTCGCCGACGCCACGGTCTGGTTCCGTCGGCGACGTCATGGGGCGTGGCCCTCCCGGGCGGAGAGGGCCACGCCCCTCATGCTGTCCACCGTGAACCGCGCCACACGAGACCCGCGCCCCTGGTACCGGCAGATCGGACGTGCCCGCTGGAAGGCTTTCGGAGGCGCGTGGATCGGCTATCTCCTGGACGGTTTCGACTTCGTCCTGATCACCCTGGTGCTCACCGAGGTGAGCGAGGAGTTCGGTCTCGAACCCGTGGCGGCGGCGAGCCTGGTCTCGGCGGCGTTCATCACCAGGTGGCTCGGGGGTGCCGTCCTGGGCATGGTCGGTGACCGGTACGGCCGCAGGACGGCCATGGTGATCAGCATCTGGCTGTTCTCCCTGGGCACCCTGGCGTGCGGCTTCGCGTGGAACTACGAGAGCCTGTTCGCGGCGCGGCTGGTGATCGGGCTCGGCATGGCGGGCGAGTACAGCGCGAGCGCGACCTACGTCATGGAGAGCTGGCCGGCCCGGCTGCGCGGCCGGGCCAGCGGCTTCCTGATCTCGGGCTACTCGATGGGCACGGTGCTGGCCGCCGAGGCCTACAGCGTGGTCGTGCCCGAGCACGGCTGGCGCTGGATGTTCTACCTCGGCGTCCTGCCGGTCGTCGTGGCGCTGTGGGTGCGGCGCGCGCTGCCGGAGGCGGAGCACTGGGAAGAGGCCGTCGCGGAGACGGCGACCCGGCCGAGCCCCTTCCGGCCCTTGCTCGCGGACCGGCGGCGGGCGGTGGTCAACGCATTCCTCGCGGCGGTGGCCCTGGGGGCGCTGTTCGCGGTGTTCGCCGGACTGGCGGGCGGCGCGACGGCGGCTCTGTCGGTCCTGGCGGGCGCGGTCATGGTGGCCTTCGCGGTCCAGCTCGGCGGCCGACGGGGGTGGGTCCTCCATCTGGCCCTGATCGGCACGGTGTTCGCCGCGTTCCTCTACAGCTGGCCGATCCAGGCACTGCTGCCCACCTACCTGAAGACCGAACTCGGCTACACGCCGGAACAGGTGGCTCAAGTCCTCTACTACGCCGGTTTCGGCACGATGGCGGGCTGCTGGCTGTCCGGGTTCACCGGAGACCGGTTCGGGCCCTCACGGGCATACGCGTGGACGCTGCTCATCTCGCTCGCCTTCGTCTTCCCGGTCTTCGCGGCAGGCGACGACCTGCGGTTGCTCGGGGTGCTGCTGTTCGTGCTCCAGGCCCTGAGCTTCGGCATCTCGGGACTGCTGCCGCGCTACATCGGCGGGCACTTCCCGACGGAGCGGCGGGCCGCCGGGCTGGGGTTCACGTACAACGTGGGTGCGCTGGGCGGTGCGGTGGCGCCGGTCCTCGGGGCGCGGCTGGCCGAGGACATGGCGCTGGGGACGGCGCTGGCGGTCCTGACGTCCGGGCTGAGTCTGGTGGTGGTCGTGCTGGTGGGCTTCGACGTGCCGAGGCGGTTGCACAGGCGGATCGATCCAGGGGCCGTCGATCACCTGGCCGGCTGAAGGGCGTCCGATGGACACATAAGGCATGTGACGTCTGATGTCCGATGCCTCGGTGACTCTAGAAGCCGCACCACCTCCCGGGCAAGGGGGCGAGGAGCGGATTCCTCTGTCGCGCACAGGGGTTGACGACCCATGGGCGGCGATCTAGGTTCACCCCAACGTCTGATGTCCGATGCCTCCCTGTCATCCGTTGTGGAGGTGTCGGTGAAAACCGCCCGTTCTGCTCCTCTTGTCCTTCTTCTGGCCCTGGGCGCCGGCCTCCTCGCCGCGCCACCGGTCCCGGCCGCCGAGTCCTCGTCCACCGCAGGGGCCGCCGCCGCACGCGAGCGCCGGCTGACCGCCGACGAACCGCTCTTCGAGAGCACCGTCCTCGCCACCTCCGGCCAGGGCGCGCACACCTACCGCATCCCCGCCCTGGACACCTTGCCCGACGGCACGCTCGTCGCCGCCTACGACCGGCGCAACGACAGCTCGGCCGACCTGCCCGGCAACCTCGACGTGATGGTCCGCCGCAGCACCGACAACGGCCGCACCTGGACCGCCCCCCAGGCGATCGCCGACTACGACGACGGCATCGGCGCGGGAGACCCCAGCGTCGTCGTCGACCGGGTCACCGGCCGGGTCTTCGTCTTCTACGCGTACGGCCCCCAGGGCATCGGCTTCTTCAACTCCGGCACCGGCAACGCCAACGACGCCACCGACTCCCTGCACGCCGACTACGCCTACTCGGACGACGGCGGCGTCACCTGGCGGACCCGCCGGATCACCCACGACATCAAGGACCCCGCCTGGAAGGGCATGTTCGCCTCCTCCGGCACCGGCATCCAGCTGTCGACCGGACGCCTGGTGCAGCAGTACGCCTTCCGGAAAGCCGACAGCAGCATCTGGGCGGCGAGCGCGTACAGCGACGACCACGGCACCACCTGGAAGATGGGCACCCCCGTCGGCCCGCTCATGGACGAGAACAAGACCGTCGAACTGGCGGACGGCCGGGTCATGCTCAACAGCCGTACGTCCAGCGCCAGGACCCGGCTCGTCGCGTACTCGACCGACGGCGGGATCACCTACTCCGCTCCCGTCCCGGACGACGAGCTGATCGACCCGACCAACAACGCCGCGATCCTGCGCTACGACGCCACCGCCGGCGCCGAGCGACCGGAATCCCACTGGCTGCTGTTCAGCAACACCGCGAGCACCACCACCCGTCACCGCCTGACCGTCAAGCTGTCCTGCAACGACGGTCTGACCTGGCCCACGTCCAAGGTCGTCGAGGCGGGCGGATCGGCGTACTCGACCCTCACCCGGCTCGCGGACGGCACCTTCGGCCTGCTGTACGAATCCGGGCCGTACCAGCGCATCACCTTCGCGCGGTTCAACGCGTCCTGGCTGGGCGTGGACTGCCCGATCGACCAGGGGTACCCGAAGCTCGCCGCACAGACCGCCGTCCTCGACGGGCTGCTCACGGCCGGCTCGCCGAACACGGTGGAGGTACGCGTCACCAACCACGGGCACCTCGCCAGCCTCCCCGGCACGGCGACGCTCGGCGTGCCCGCCGGCTGGCCCGGAGCGGCGGCGCAGCAGATCCCGGCGATCGCGCCCGGCGCCACCGCGGCGGTCCGCTTCCCGGTGACACCCCCGACGGGTACGGCCACCGGCGAGCAGGACTTCACGGTCGCCCTCCAGTCCGGCGCGGCCACGACCTCCACGACCACGAGGCTGCTCGTCGTCGGCGGAAGCATGGCCCTCGACAGGGCACTCGCGAAGGACTTCGACGGCACGACCTCGTACACCGATCTGACCGCGTCGCTGCCGGACGTCGCTCCGCTGACCCGCGGCGTGCTCACCGTACGGTTCCGCACCACGAGGGCGCCGGTCGCGGGGACCCTGCTGTCCGCCTCCGACACCACCGCGGCCTCGACCAACGTGACGCTTTCGCTCAACAGCGGTGTGCCGCACTTCGAGGCCCGCGTCGGCGGCGTCTACAGCGCGCGGCTCGACGGCACACGGTCGCTGGCCGACGGCCTCGACCACACCCTCGCGGTCGCCGTCACCGACTCCGGCACCACGCTCTACGCGGACGGCGTGCGCATCGCCTCGACCACGACCCCGTCACTCTTCGGACAGACCCCCGGCCTGAACGGTCTGTGGGCGGGGCGCAACGTCGACAACGGCGGCCCCCAGTGGCTCTACAACGGCCGCATCGAACGGATCACCGTCCACCGGGCGAACTGAGCACCCCTGGAGACGCCTGCCGCCGGACAGCCTCCGGCGGCAGGCTCCGAACCCGCCGCCCCCCACCGAAGAGGAACCACCGTGCGCGCAGACGCTCCATCCTTCTCGCCGTCGGCACGCTGACCGCCTCCCTTGCCACACCGCTCGGCCGGGCCCTCGCCACTTCGCGAGGCGTTCGCGCAGGCCCCGCCCGGCGAACGCGAGGGCGCCTTCACGCTCGGCGCCGGCCAGTGGGGTGTCATCGGCGCCGTCGTCCTGCCCTTCGGTGAACGGGAACGGGAACGGGAACGGGAACGGGAACGGGAACGGGAACGGACGAGGGCCGGTACGCGTCGGGGGACGCGCACCGGCCCTCGCCGCTGCTCAGTAGGTCAGGATGGCCGGGTCCGTCACGCCCGCCGCGCCCGTCTCCACATGGCCGGCGAACCGGCGGACGTAGTCGGCGACGGACGCCGAGGTGACCGTCACGTCGTACCAGTGCGCCGAGGCCGTCAGACCGACGGTGTGGGTCACCGTCGCACCCGTCGGGACGGAGACCGACTGCGGAGTGCCGCCGTACGCCTGGGTGACCGTCAGGGTGACGGCCGCCGACGTGCCGTTGGTGAAGGTGAGGTCCAGGTTGCCGGTGGTGGCGTTGTGGCGCGCCTTGACCTCGGGGACGACGGTCTTGCCGGGGGAGCGGAAGCGCCGCAGGAAGCCGTTGGGGCCGTGGACCGTGAGGTCGGTGACGCCCTTGGAGTACTTGGTGTTCCAGGTGTCGGCGATCGACTTCCCGGCCTCGGCCGTGTACGTCCAGGGGGCGTCGGTGCGGTTCGCCGAGGTCACGTAGAACTGGGCGCCCGCCGAGGCGCCGCCGCTGAAGGTGAGGCGGTAGGTGCCGGCGGTCGTGTCCGCGGCGCCGTCCACGGAGGGTGCGTACTTCAGCGGGCGGGTGCGCTTGCCGCCGGGCTCCTGGCGGGGCATCGTCCCGACGGCCGGGGCGGTGGCGAGGAAGTCGGGGTGGCGGTTCTTGTCCGGCGGGAAGTAGCCGGCGGTCGGCGGCAGCGGGGCGGCCTGGGTGTCCGTCCGCGAGAAGTCGAAGGCGGAGGTCAGGTCGCCGCAGACGGCCCGGCGCCAGGGCGAGATCTGGGGTTCCTGGACGCCGAAGCGCTGCTCCATGAAGCGGATGACCGAGGTGTGGTCGAAGGTCTCGGAGCAGGTGTACCCGCCCTTGGACCAGGGCGAGACGACGAGCATCGGGACGCGGGGGCCGAGACCGTAGGGGCCGGCGACGTACCCGGTCTTGCCGCCGAAGTAGTCGAGGGCGGTCGGGGCGGTGGAGAGGCCCTGCGCGGCGGAGCCGGGGGCGTACGGCGGGACGACGTGGTCGAAGAAGCCGTCGTTCTCGTCGTACGTGATGAACAGGGCGGTGCGGGCCCACACGTCCGGGTTCGAGGTCAGCGCGTCGAGGACCTGCGAGATGTACCAGGCGCCGTAGTTCGCCGGCCAGTTGGAGTGCTCGGAGAAGGCCTCCGGGGCGGCTATCCAGGAGATCTTGGGCAGCCGGCCGCCCTGCACGTCGGCGCGGAGCTGGTCGAAGAAGCCCTCGCCGGCCTTGGCGTTCGTGCCCGTGCGGGCCTTGTCGAACAGCGGGTTGCCGGGCTGGGCGTTGCGGTACGTGTTGAAGTACAGGAGCGAGTTGTCGCCGTAGTTGCCGCGGTAGGCGTCGTTGATCCAGCCCCAGGAACCGGCCGCGTTCAGCCCGTCGCCGATGTCCTGGTAGACCTTCCAGGACACCCCGGCCGCCTCAAGGCGCTCCGGGTAGGTCTTCCAGCCGTAGCCCGCCTCGGCGTTGTTGAGGACCGGGCCGCCGCCGGTGCCGTCGTTGCCGGTGTGGCCGGTCCACATGTAGTAGCGGTTCGGGTCGGTCGAGCCGATGAACGAGCAGTGGTACGCGTCGCAGATCGTGAACGCGTCGGCGAGCGCGTAGTGGAACGGGATGTCCTCGCGGGTGAGGTACGCCATCGTCGCCGGGGTCTTGGCCGGGATCCAGTTGTCGTACTTGCCCTTGTTGAAGGCGCTCTGGCCGCCCGCCCAGTCGTGGTTGAGGCCCTGGAGGAACTCCATGCCGAGCTTCGCGCTCTCCGGGCGGAAGGGCAGCGTGACCTTCCTGCCGTCCGACTGGTTCCAGACCGACTTCCCGCTGGGCAGGGTCACCGGGCGGGGGTCGCCGAAGCCCCGTACGCCCTTCATCGCCCCGAAGTAGTGATCGAAGGAACGATTCTCCTGCATCAGGACGACAATGTGCTCGATGTCCTGGATCGTGCCGGTGGAGCCTTGCGCCGGGATGGCGGCGGCGCGCGCGATGCTCTCCGAGAGCATGGTCAGCGCGGCGGTGCCGCCCGCGAGTTGAAGGAACCGGCGACGGTCGAGGTCGGCCATGGGGGAGTACTCCTCCGGGTCGGGACGGGTGCGGGTGGGGGTGCGCGTGCGGTGGCCGGCTGGACCGGCCGAGGGCGCCCCAAGGAGAGCGCCCGTGAACCACCGGCCGGGGGCCGTTCCATGACTGCCCGTCGTACGGCAGACGAATCCCCCGTGCCCGAACGGAAGAGCTCACAAGCGAACGCCCCCGGTGGTCGATGACCACCGGGGGCGTACACGAACCGACAGAGAACTACTCGACGACGAGGTCGACCTTGATGTTGCCGCGGGTCGCCTTGGAGTACGGGCAGAACGCGTGGGTCTTCTCCAGGAGGGACCGGCCCGCCTCGCCCTGGAGGTGGTCCGGGAACTCGGCGCGCATCACGACCGCGAGGCCGAAGCCGCCGTCCGCGGCGTCCTTGCCGATGGAGACCTCGGCGGTGATCGAGGCGTCGGAGATGTCGATCTTCTCCTGGCGGGCGACCAGGTTCATCGCGCTGGCGAAGCAGGCCGCGTACCCGGCGGCGAAGAGCTGCTCGGGGTTGGTGCCCTGACCGTTGCCGCCGAGGGCCTGGGGGTGGGCGAGGGGGAGGTCTATGTGGCCGTCGGAGCTGACGGCGCGGCCCTCACGGCCGTTGGCGGTGGCGACAGCGGTGTAGATCGCGTCCATGGTTTTCCGTTCCTGTCCTCGGGGGCGGTGTGCCGGGTGCTGCGGTGGCCCCCTATTAGTAGCGCACTATTCAGTTGTGCACAACTCAATCGCGTGTGAGCTGTCCTCGCGTATCCTGGAGCCATGGAGACGCTCGACACCGTCCCGGAAGAGGACTTCCTCCGGCTCGACCACCAGATCTGCTTCTCGCTGCACGCGGCGACCCGCGCGTTCAACGGCGTCTACCGCGAGGCGCTCAGGGAGCTCGGGCTCACCTACCCCCAGTACCTCGCGATGCTGGTGCTCTGGGAGCACGGCGAGCTGCCCGTGAAGGGGATCGGCGAGCGCCTCCGGCTCGACTCCGGAACCCTGTCCCCGCTGCTCAAGCGCCTGGAGACGGCCGGATACGTCGAGCGGCGGCGCAGCCCCGAGGACGAGCGGTCCGTCACCGTGCGCCCCACCCCGGAGGGGACCGCGCTGAAGGAGAAGGCCCGCGACGTGCCGCGCCGGATCGCCGCCGCGACGGGCCTCGACCTCGCCGACATCCGCGACCTGCGGGAACGCCTGGACGCGCTGGCCGCCCGGCTCGACAGCGTCGACCCGGACGACCTGAACATCTGCCGCTAGCCGCCGCCGCGCGGTGCGCGCGGCGGCGGCTGCTGGTTCCGGCGGTCAGGAGCGGGGGACCTTGCGGAGCAGGGTCAGGACCACCGCCGCCGTCACCAGGGCGAAGACCGCGCTCAGGGCCGAGGCCGAGTGGAGGGCCGTCGTGAACGCCTCCCGGGCCTGCTCCCGCAGCCCCTCGTCCGGCAGGGCCAGCGCCGCGCCGACACTCTCGTGGGCCGCCGCCGGGGCGTCCGCGGGGATGCCGCCCCGGTAGACGGCGACCGCCACACTGCCGGTGACCGCGATGCCCAGGGCGAGCCCCAGATCGTAGGCGGTCTGGCCGGTCGCGGCCGCCGCGCCCGCCTTCTCGGCCGGGGCGGAGCCGACCGCGAGGGCCGTCCCCAGGACGCTGATCGGGGCCGCGCCGAACATGATGACCGCGAGGCCGAGGGCGGCCACGGTCACCCCTTCGGCCAGGGCGATCACCGCGTACCCGGCCAGCGAGATCAGGAGCCCGCCGGCCAGCACGTACGCCGGGCGGATCCTCCGCGCCACGAAGGGGGTCAGCTGCGAACCGGCGATCAGACCCGCCGCTCCCGGCAGCAGCCACAGCCCGGCTTCGAGCGGCGGCAGTCCGGCGACCGCCTGGAGGTACTGCGGGACCAGGTACTCGACACCGTTGAGCGCGGTCATGCCCAGGAGCAGGGTGAGCAGCGCGCCGGTGAAGGCCCGGTTCCTGAAGAGCCGCAGGTCGAGCAGGGGGGACTCCAGACGGTTCTGGCGCCTGACGAAGAGGGCCGTGAACGTGAGCCCCAGGGCGAACGCGATCCCCGCCTCGGCCGTCGGGCCGTGCGCGGCGAGGGACTTGACGCCGTACACCAGCGGCAGGACCGCGAGGAGGAAGAGCAGCACGCTCGCCGGGTCGAGACGCCCCGGGTTCGGGTCGCGGTACTCGGGCAGCAGCAGCGGCGCCGTGACCAGGGCGATCAGCATGACCGGCAGGCCCATCAGGAAGACCGAGCCCCACCACCAGGAGGCCAGCAGCACGCCGCCGACGACCGGCCCGATCGCGAGCCCGACCGAGAGGGCGGTCACCCACATCGCGATGGCCGTGGCCCGCTGCCGGGCGTCCGTGAACATGTGGCTGATCAGGGCGAGCGTGGAGGGCAGGACCGCCGCCCCGGCGATGCCGAGGAGGGCGCGGGCCGCGATCAGCGTCCCGGCGTTCGGGGCGTACGCGGCGAGGACGGAGGCGAGCAGGAAGCCGGCCGAACCGGCCATGAGGAGCCTGCGGCGGCCGAGCCGGTCGCCGAGCGTACCCATGATCACGAGGGTGGCGGCGGTGAGGAAGCCGTAGATGTCGGTGATCCAGAGCAGCTGGGCGCCGCTGGGCCGGAGATCGGCCGACAGATACGGGGTGGCGAGCCACAGCACGCCGAGGTCGGCGGTCATCAGGGTGACGGGGAGGAGGAGGACGGCGAGTCCGAGCCACTGGCGGGCCCCGGCCCGGGGCGGTGTCGCGGTGCTCTCCGCGAGGGTCGTGGTCACAGGGCCGGCTCCTCGTTCACGGTGCTCTCGGTGGCGGTCGGCCCGGTGCTCGTCGCGGTGGTCGTCCCGGTGGTCGTCCTGGTGGTCGCGCCGAGAAGTTCCTCCGCCAGGGTCCGCTCGGCCTCGTCGAGCAGTTCGGCGACCCGCCCGGCGCGCAACTCCACCGGCATGCCGGAGAGTTCGGTGCCGTGCAGGACGCGGAGGGACGCGTCGGGGAGCCCGCAGTACTTCGCGATGCCGGTCACCAGCATCAGGCCGAGCGCGTCGGTCATGCCGAGCTGCTCGATCTCCTCGGACGTACCGCCCATCAGGGCCAGCCAGAGCAGCCGCTTCCCCGCCAGCCGGGGACGGCTCCGGCCGTACGCGAAGCCGTAGTTCCAGACCCGGTCGATCCAGCCCTTGAGGATGGCCGGCGGGGTGAACCACCACACCGGGAAGACGACCACGATGTCGTCGGCGGCCAGGATGCGGTCCATGTGGGCGTGGACCTCGGGGGAGTAGACCTTCTCGCGGTTCTCCCAGTCCGGCTCGTCCTCCGGGCGGAGCGCCGGGTCGAACCCCTCGGCGTACAGGTCGAGCACGTCGACGGTGCCGCCCTCGTCCTTGAGGCGGGCGTGCAGCCGGGCGGCGACCTGGGCGGTGAGGGAGTCGGTACGGGGGTGGGCGAGGACGAGGAGGGTGTGAGCTGCCATGACCGGGGGTTCCTTCGCGTGGGTGGGGGAGGGGCGTGGGCGCGTTCGAGGGGCGGGGCGGGTCCGGGGGGCGGGGCGGGGCGGGTCCGGGGTGGTCGCGGGCCCGCCCATGGGGGGCCGGCACCGGGGCTGTCAGAGGCCGAGGCCGGAGCCGCCGCTCGCGTCGATGTTCTGACCGGTGACCCAGCGGGCGTCGTCGGAGGCGAGGAAACCGACGACATCGGCCACGTCACCCGGCTGTCCCACCCGGTTGAAGACCGAGAACCCGGCGGCGTGCGCCTTGGCGGCCGGGTCGGCCATCCACGGGTGGATGTCGGTCTCGATCGTGCCCGGCGAGACCGCGTTGACCGTGATGTCCCGGGAGCCGAGGGTCTGGGCGAGGGTCAGGGTCAGCACCTCGACGGCGCCCTTGGAGGCGGCGTACGAGGTCATGCCCGGGAAGGCGACCTTGGTGACTCCGGAGGAGATGTTGATGATCCTGCCGCCGTCGCGGAGCCGGTCGAGGCCCTTCTGGATGATGAAGAACGGCGCCTTGGCGTTGACCGCGAACACCCGGTCGTAGTCGGCCTCCTCGACCTCGTGGATCAGACCGGGGCCGGCGATCCCGGCGTTGTTGACCAGGATGTCGAGACCGGGGTCGCCCTCGGTCTCCGCGTCGAAGGCCGCCCAGAGGGCGTCGGCGTCGCCGGGGACGCCCAGTTCGGTACGGACGGCGAAGGCGGAGCCGCCGGCCGCCTCGATCGCGGCGACCGTCTCCTTCGCGGCCGTCTCGTTGCCGGCGTAGTGGACGCCGACCCGGGCGCCGTCCGCGCCGAGGCGGAGGGCGATCGCCCGGCCGATGCCGCGGCTGCCGCCGGTGACGAGGGCGGTCTTGCCGGCGAGGGGCTTGTTGCTGCTCATGTCCTGCTCCCTGGTGGTTCGGTGTGTCGCTTCCTGCTGACAGGGATGACTCTGGCGGGCGGCTGTTCGGGAACGGCTCGGGTTCTGTTCGGACCGGGTTCGGGTGCGGGGCGGGCCTGTTCGGGCGGGGCCTGATCGGGCCGCTCGCGGATCGACTCGGATCGGCTCGGGCGGGTGATCGAAGCCGGGTTACGGTGGCCGTATGCGATTCGCGGTGCTGGGGGAGACGGCCGTACGGACCGAGGACGGCGCATCCGTCCGGGTCCCGGAGCTCAAGGTGCGGACCCTGCTCGCCGCGCTCCTCGTCGACCCGGGCCGGCCGGTCGGCGCGTTCCGGCTCGTCGACGACCTCTGGGGCGGCGAGCCGCCCGGCAACCCGCTGCGGGCCCTCCAGGCCAAGGTCTCCCAGCTGCGCCGCGCCCTGGAGGAGGCCGAGCCCGGCGGGCGCGACCTCGTCGTCACGCAGGCGCCCGGCTATCTCCTCGCCGTACCCGAAGGGGCCCTGGACGCCCATGAGTTCGCGCGGATCGCGGCGCGGGCGCGGGAGACGGCGGACCCACGCGCCAGGGCGGAACTGCTCGGCGAGGCGCTCGACCTGTGGCGCGGCCCGGCGTTCGCCGGGTTCGCGGAGGAGCCGTTCGCGCGCGCGGCGGCGGACCGGCTGGAGGAGGAGCGGCTCGTCGTCCGGGAGGCGCTGGCCGAGGCGCGCCTGGAGGCGGGCGAACAGAACGTACTGGCAGGGGAGTTGGCGGAGCTCGTAGCACTGCATCCGCTGCGCGAGCGGCTACGGGCGGTGCAGCTGCGGGCCCTCTACCGGGCGGGGCGGCAGAGCGAGGCGCTCGCCGGGTACGAGGAGCTGCGCACCCTCCTCGCCGACGAGCTGGGCCTCGACCCGAGCCCCGAACTGGCCGCGCTCCACGCGGCGATGCTGAGGCAGGACGCCTCGCTCTCCGCGCCGGCGGCCGCTCCTCCCGCCGAGATCCGGGCGACACCCCGGCCGACCGCGAACGGGGTCCCCGTACGGGGCAATCTGCTCACGCCGCTCGCCGGGATCGTCGGGCGGGACGCGGCCGTCGCCGAGGTGCGGGGGCTGCTCACCGAGCGGCGGCTCGTCACGCTCACCGGGCCGGGCGGAGTCGGGAAGACCCGGCTCGCCGTGGAGGCGGCCGGGCAGCTGCGCGAGGAGTTCGCGGACGGGGTGTGGCTCGTCGAGTTCGCCGGCGCGCGCGGCGAACTCGCCGAGGTCGTCGCCGCCGCGCTCGAACTCCGCGACGACGGGGTGTGGGGGCTGCGGCCCGAGGGGGAGAGGGCGCTCACCACGGCCGAGCGGCTCGCCGAGGTCCTGCGCGGCAGACGTACGCTCCTCGTCCTCGACAACTGCGAACACGTCGTCGACGAGGCGGCCTCGCTCGCCGAGCTGCTGCTGCGCACCGCGCCCGGCCTCGTCGTCCTGACGACCAGCCAGGAGCCGCTCGCCCTCGCGGGCGAGACGCTGTGGGCGGTGGAGCCGCTCGACGGGGACGGTGCGGTGGAACTCTTCACGGCGCGGGCGGCGGCCTCGGCCCCCGGTTTCGGGTCCTGGGCGGCGCTCGATCCCGCCGCCCAGGAGGCGGTACGGGCCATCTGCCGCCGCCTCGACGGCATCCCGCTCGCCCTGGAACTGGCCGCGACCCGCGTCCGCGCACTCGGTGTGCACGGGCTCCTGGCGCGGCTCGACGACCGTTTCCGCCTGCTCGACGCGGGGCTGCGCGGCGCGCCGGCCCGGCAGCAGACCCTGCGGGCGGTCATCGACTGGAGCTGGGAGCTGCTGGGCGAGCAGGAGCGAACGGTGCTGCGGCGGCTGGCCGTCCACGCGGAGGGCTGCACGCTGGCGGCGGCGGAGGAGGTGTGCGCGGGCGGGCCGGTCACCGGCGGCTCCGCCGACTCCGTCGCCCTAGGCGATGTCCTCGGGCTGCTCGCCCGCCTCGTCGACCGCTCGCTCGTCGTGGCTGTCGACGGTCCGGACGGGCCGCGCTACCGGCTCCTGGAGTCCGTCGCCGCGTACTGCCTCGAACGTCTGGAGGACGCGGGCGAGACGGAGGCCGTACGGGAACGGCACCTGGCCCACTACCTGCGGCTCGCCGAGGACGCCGGGGCCGCGCTGCGCGGCCCCGAGCAGCGGCGTCGGCTCGCCCAGCTCGACGCCGAGACGTCGAACCTGAGGGCCGCCCTGGACCGGGCGCTGACCGCGCCCGGCGCCGGACGGAACGCCGGGGCGGCACTCCGGCTCGTCGACGCGCTCGCCTGGTACTGGGTCATGCGGGGCCGCCTGGGCGAGGCGCTCCGCTCGGCGACGGCGGCGCTGCGGACGGCCGTCCCGGAGCCCCCGGAGACCGTGGAGACCCCGGAGGGATTGGAGACCGTGGAGACCCCGGAGGGCCTGGAGACCGTGGAGGACCCGCCGCGGCCCGAACCGGCCGCGCTCCGCGCCCGCGTGGAGGTCTGGCGTACGGGCCTGGTGGTCATGGGCGGCGACGGTACGGACCGGCGACGGCGGATCGCGGACGCCCTCACGGCCTACGACGAGGCCGAGCCGCCCCGCCCCTCGGACCGCGCGTGGGCGCGCTGGTTCCTCGCGCACGCGCTCTGCGGGACCGGCAGCCAGAGCGAGGGCGGCCGGCTGACGGGGGAGGCGCTCGACGGCGCCCGGGCCCACGGGGACCGCTGGGTCGAGGCGGCGGCGCTCGCGGACCGCTCGGTGCAGCGGTTGCTCGGCGGCGACGTGACGGGCGCGGAGGAGGACGCGGCCCGGTCGGACGCGCTGTTCGAGCAGGTCGGCGACGCGTGCTGCCGGCTGTGGTCGGTCTACCCGCTGGCGACGGTCGCCGAGATCCACGGGGAGTACGAGCGGGCCGACCGGCTCAAGCGGGCGGGCCTGGCGGCGGCGGAGGGCCTCGGCCTGACGACCGAGGTGCCGGACCTGCTGGCCGGGATCGGACGTACGGCCCTGCTGAGGGGCGAGCTGGCCGAGGCGCGGGCGTTCCACACGGCGGCGCGGGAGCGGGCGGTGGAGGTCGGGTTCAGGGCGGGCGAGATCAACGCGGTCCTCGGCCTCGGCCTGGGCGCCCGGCGCGAGGGCCTGGTCGACGAGGCCGAGGGGCACATGCGGGAGGTCCTGGACTGGCACCGGGCGGTCGGCCTCGACTCGGCCAACGCGCTGATCCTGGCCGAGCTGGGCTTCTCGGCGCTGGCCCGCGGCGACGCGGCGGGCGCGCTGGAACTCCAGGAGGAGGGCTACGGCACGGCCCTGGCCTCCGGCGACCCCCGTGCGGTCGCGCTCGCCCTGGAGGGTCTGGCCTCGGCCCACGCGGGCGCGGGCCGGGCGGAGGGCGCCGCCCTCCTCCTGGGTACGGCGTCGGCCCTCCGCGCCTCGACGGGCGCACCACTGCCCCCGGCGGAACGCGCGGACGTCGACGCCACAGAGGCGAGGGCCCGCACGACCCTGAGCCCCGAGGCCTACACGAGCGCCTTCACCCACGGCACGACCCTGCCCCACGAACAGGCGGTGGCAGAGGCGGGGCTGCCTGCCGAGGCCCCGGGCCCGACGCTTGCACCCTTGACCAAAACGTAAGGATCACCTGCCCCTCCCGCCCCTATACTCACCCCATGTCCGAGTTCACCGTCCGGCGTGCCGTCGCCGAGGATTCCAAGCGGCTCACCCGGCTGGTCCGGACCTCCCGGGCCTATCGGGGGGACTACGCCCGCATGGTCGAGGGGTACCAGGTCGGTGGCGCGTACATCGAGCACCATTCCGTCTTCGTCGCCGTCGACGCGAGCGACCGCGTGCTCGGCTTCTACGCGCTGCTCGTCGACGACGCCGAGCTCGACCTCGCCTTCGTCGCCGACAGCGCCCAGGGGCTCGGCATCGGGCGGCTGCTCATGGAGCACATGACCGGCCAGGCCAGGGCCGCCGGGCTCACGGCCGTGCGGGTCGTCGCGCATCCGCCCGCCGAGGAGTTCTACCTGCGCACCGGCGCCGTCCGGACCGGAACCGTCCCGCCCACCGGTCACATCCACTGGGATCGGCCCGAGCTCCGGTACGACATCGCGTGACCGCCACCGAGCCGCAGTCCGCCAACGACTCCCCCGTCCCCGAGCCGCAGTCCGCCAACGACTCCCCCGCCACCGAGCCGCAGTCCGCCAACGACTCCCCCGCCACCGAGCCGCAGTCCGCCAACGACTCCCCGGCCCCCGAGCGCCGTCGGCTCTTCGCCGATCTCACTCCGCTGCGGACCTCCGCCCACTACCGGCGCCTCTGGTTCGGCAGCGCCGTCTCCTGGGTCGGGCAGGGGATGACGTCGCTCGCCGTCTCCCTCCAGGTGTACGACATCACCCGCTCGCCCTTCTCCGTCGGGCTCGTCGGGCTGTTCTCCCTCGTGCCGCTCGTCGTCTTCGGGCTGTACGGCGGTGCCATCGCCGACACCGTCGACCGCCGCAAGCTCGGGCTCTACAGCGCCTGCGGCTCCGCCGTCCTCTCGGTCGCGCTCGCCACCGCCGCGTTCGGCGAATTCCACCGCGTCTGGTTCCTGTACGGGATCGTCGCCCTCCAGGCCGTCTGCGCCGCCCTCAACGCGCCCGCCCGGTCCTCGATGATCCCCCGCCTCCTGCCGCCCGAGCAACTGCGCGCCGCCAACGCCCTGAACTCGATGGTCACGACCTTCGGCATGCTCGTCGGGCCGAGCCTCGGCGGGCTGATCGTCGGATTCGCCGGGTACCAGACCGCGTACCTCGTCGACGCCCTCGCCTTCGCCGCGAGCCTGTACGCGATGTGGCGGCTGCCGTCGATCCTCCCCGAACGGAAGGGCGGCAAGAGGGCCTCCGTACTCGACGGGCTGCGGTTCCTCGCGACCCGGCCCAACCTCCGTATGACGTTCTTCTCGGACTTCTGCGCGATGATCCTGGCCCACCCCCGCGCCCTGTTCCCCGCCATCGCCGTGCTCTGGTTCGGCGGCGACGCGAAGACCGCCGGACTCCTCGTCGCCGCGCCCGCGTTCGGGGCGCTGCTCGGCGGGGTGCTCTCCGGCTGGCAGGGGCGCATCCGGCATCACGGGCAGGCGATCCTGATCGCCGTCGCCTGCTGGGGGACCGCCATCGCCGTCTTCGGGCTCACCCGGAACCTCTGGCTGGGGCTGCTCCTGCTCGCCCTCGCCGGCTGCTCCGACACCGTCTCGATGATCTTCCGCAACACGATGATGCAGGTCGCGGCGCCGGACGAGATGCGCGGCCGGCTCCAGGGCGTGTTCATCGTGGTGGTCGCCGGCGGACCCCGGCTCGGGGACTTCCTCGCGGGCTCCGTGGCCGATCTGACCTCGCCCGCGGTCGCCGTCACCGGCGGCGGGATCGCCTGTGTCGTCGCGGTCGGCGCCCTCGCCCTGTACGGGCGCGGTTTCCGCCGGTACGACGCCCTCGACCCGACTCCGTGACCAATTCTCCACGAACGGACCGTCCTGTTCTGGCGGTTGGCCGCCACGGCACATAACCGCCAGGACCGAGCGGAGTCAACTCCCGTCCACCTGGCCAAGACTCCTCGCGGCACCCGGAAACACCCCCGACCCCGGGTCCGCGAGGAGTTCGAACGATGACGTCGAGGACCACACCCTTCGACAGAGGAAGAGCCGCGCTGATCGCCGCGGGCGTCTCCCTCGTGATGCTCTCGGCCGGGCAGACCGCCGCCGCCGGGACCACCACCGCCGCCGCCGTACCGGACACCTTCAAGGGGGCGACGGCGAGCAGCACCGTCACCCTCGTCACCGGCGACCGCGTCACCCTCACGGACCTCGGCGGCGGCCGGCAGACCGTCACCGTCGACCGGGCCAAGGGCGCCACCGGTGCGATACGCAGCCAGATCGCCGACGGCCGGGTCATGGTCGTTCCCGACGAGGCCCGCCCCTACCTGGCCTCCGGCGCGCTCGACCCGCGCCTTTTCGATGTCACCGGCCTCGTCGAGCAGGGCATCACCGGCGAACTCCCGCTGATCGTCACGTACGGTGGCAAGGGCGCCCGTACCGCCGCGCCGACCCCGCGCGGTGCCGAGACCGTCCGCCCGCTGCCCAGCATCGGCGGCGCCGCCGTCACCGCCACCGACGCCGCCGCCTTCTGGCGCGGCTTCACCGGGAAGACCCCGAACGCCCGCGCCGCCGCCCCCGCCAAGGTCTGGCTCGACGGCCGCGTCGAGGCCGCCATGGCCGAGTCCAACGCCCAGATCGGCACCCCGAAGGCCTGGGAGGCCGGGCTCACCGGCAAGGGCGTGAAGGTCGCCGTCCTCGACACCGGCGTCGACGTCGGCCACCCCGACCTCGCCGGCCGGGTCAGCGAGACCAGGTCGTTCATCGAGGGCCAGGAGGTCGCCGACCGCGACGGCCACGGCACCCACGTCACCTCCACCGTCGGCGGCAGCGGCGCCGCTTCGGACGGCAAGGAGAAGGGCGTCGCCCCCGGCGCCACCCTCGCCGTCGGCAAGGTCCTCAGCGACGAGGGCAGCGGCACCGAGTCGCAGATCATCGCCGGCATGGAGTGGGCCGCCAAGGACATCGACGCGAAGATCGTCTCGATGAGCCTCGGCTCCCGCGAACCCAGCGACGGCACCGACCCGATGGCCCAGGCCGTCAACACCCTCAGCGCCGAGACCGGCGCCCTCTTCGTCATCGCCGCCGGGAACTCCGGCTACCCCGGCTCCATCGGCTCGCCCGGCGCCGCCGACTCCGCGCTCACCATCGGCGCCGTCGACTCGGCCGACGAAGCCGCCTACTTCACCAGCCAGGGCCCCCGCCACGGCGACCAGGCCCTCAAGCCCGACCTGTCGGCGCCCGGCGTGAACATCCTCGCCGCCCGCTCCCAGCTCGCCACCGGCAGCGGCCTCTACACCTCCATGAGCGGTACGTCGATGGCGACCCCGCACGTCGCCGGCGTCGCCGCCCTGCTCGCCGAGCAACACCCCGACTGGACCGGCGCCCAGCTCAAGAACGCGCTGATGTCCTCGTCGAAGACGCTCGACGCCTCCTCGTACGCGCTCGGCTCCGGCCGGGTCGACGTGGCCGCCGCGATCGCCGCGAACGTCACCGCGACCGGCTCCGCCGACCTCGGCTACACCGCCTGGCCCTACGAGACGAACGAGCCGGTCACCAAGGCCATCACCTACACCAACTCCTCGGACACCGCGGTCGAGCTGAACCTCGCCGTCGAAGGCATGCCGGCCGGTGTCGCCGCCCTCGCCGACACCACCCTCACCGTGCCCGCCCACGGCACCGCGAGCACCACCGTCACCGGCGACGGCACCAAGGCCCCCGTCGGCCAGTCCTCCGGCCGGGTCACCGCCAGCGCCGCCGGAACCGTCGTCGCGCACACCGCGCTCGGCCTGGTGAAGGAGGAGGAGCGCTACACCCTCACCGTCCACGTCAAGGACCGCGACGGCGCCCCGACCCCCGCCTTCCTGGGCGTCAAGCAGCTCGCCCAGGGCACGGACCCCTTCCCGGCCACCGTCGGCGAGTCCGGCACCCTCGAACTCCGCCTGAAGCCCGGCACGTACACCGTCGACACCTTCCTCGACGTCCGCGGCTCCCACGGCAAGGACTCCCTCGGCCTCGGCTTCCTCACCGCGCCGGAGATCACCCTCGACCGCGACCGCGAGATCACCCTCGACGGGCGGCAGCTCCGCGAGATCCGCGCCGAGGTCGAGAAGCGCACCGAGACCCGGCAGCTCCTGATGGAGTTCGACCGGGACGCCAACGGCGCCTCCTACGGCGGAGCCGTCCAGGTCCCGCCGACGTACGACTCGATCTTCGCGGCGCCCACCGCGAAGCCCGCCACCGGCACCTTCGAGTACCGGACGGTCTGGCGCCTCGGCAAGCCGATGCTGGAGGCGAGCGTCGACGGCTCCCGCCTCTCCGACGCCACCCCGCAGGCCGGCGCCACCCTCCTGGAGGGCAGCCACCGACTCGGCCTCGTCGACGCGGGCACCGGAACCCCCGCCGAGTACACCGGCAGGAACGCCACCGGCAAGGCCGTCCTCGTCCGCCTGACCGAGGGCGCCGACCCGACGCAGCTCGCCCAGAACGCCCAGGACGCGGGCGCCAAGGCCCTGTTCGTCACCGACGACCAGCCCGGCCGGCTGATGAAGTTCTTCGGCACCGCCGACTACGAGGACCGGCCGCTCGCCGTCGCCACCGTCAACACCGCCGACGCCCAGCGCCTCGCGGCCGCCGCCGCCCGAGGCCAGCGCGTCGACCTGACCGGCACCCGCTTCACCCCGTTCACCTACGACCTCTCCGAGGGCCACCCCGGCGCCATCGGCAAGGACCTGGTCTTCCGGCCCGACGAGGACGAACTCGCCACCATCCGCTCCACCTTCTACGCGCCCACCAAGCGCACGGAACTGGGCGGCGAGTTCCGCTACTCGATCACCGACACCTTCCCGATCGGCTTCGGCTTCAAGGAGTGGATCTCCTTCCCGACCCAGCGCACCGAGTACGTCTCCACCGGCACCGGCCAGCGCTGGCACGAGTCCGTCGACCTCGGGGACTCCCTGGAGGAGCGCGGCGGCACCCCGTCCTACCGGGGCGGCAGCCGGGTGAACCTCGACTGGTTCGGCCCCGTCTGGCACCCGTGGCTCGGCACCGGCCTCGGCTGGGGCCAGCAGCGCACCGGCAACAACCTGAACTTCAACACCCCCGGCTGGGGCGACTCCGGCACCGACCACACCGGCTTCGGCAACGTGTGGAACGACGACTCGATGACCCAGTACACCGAGGTGTACGTCAACGGCACCCGCGTCGACCGCAAGATGAGCTCCGGCGCCTACGCCTGGGACGCCCCCGCGGAGGAGGCTACCTACAAGGTCGTCACCGACACCGCGCTCGACCCGGCGCGCTGGCGGCTCGCCGGCAAGGGCCACAGCGAGTGGACCTTCCGCTCCGCCGAGACGCCGAGCGACCGGATCACCTACCTGCCGATGCTCAACCTCGGCTTCGACGTGGACACCGACATCAACGGTGACGTCCGCGCCGGAAGCAGGCTGCCCGTCGGGATCTTCGCCGAGTACGTGGAGGGCGCGACCGGTACCGGCAGCATCACCGGCGGCACCCTGGAGGTCTCCTACGACGAGGGCAGGACCTGGACCAAGGTCGCCCTCAAGAAGTCGCGGCACGGCGCCGCCTGGGACGGCGAGCTGCGCGTCCCGTCCGGCGCGGGCTCCGTCTCGCTGCGGGCCGGGGCGAGCGACGACCGGGGCGGCTCGGTCACGCAGGAACTGATCCGCGCGGTGGGCGTGAAGTAGCCACCGTCACGTGAACGAAGCCGGGCCCCCCTCCCGCCGCTGCGGGAGGGGGGCCCGGCCGTTCCGTCTCAACCGCCCTCGGTCAACGCCTTCTTGAGGATCTTGCCCATGTCGTTGCGGGGGAGGGCGTCGAGACGGCGCACCACGCGGGGCCGCTTGTGCGGGGCGAGGAGGCGCGCCACATGGTCGGCGAGCTCCGCGTCCGTCGGAGGCTTCTCGGGGTCCTCGGGCACCACCCAGGCCACGATCCGCTCGCCCAGGTCCGGGTCGGGCTCGCCGGTGACGGCCGCCTCCCGGACGCCGGGGTGGTCGAGGAGCGCGTTCTCTATCTCGCCCGCCCCGATCTTGTAGCCGCCGCTCTTGATCAGGTCGGTCGCCCTGCGGCCCACGAGCCGCACCGCGCCGTCCGCCTCCCGGACCGCCATGTCGCCGGTGCGGAACCAGTCGCCGTCGAAGGCCGCGGCCGTCGCGTCGGGCCGGTTGAGGTACCCGGAGAACAGGTTCGGGCCGCGTACCTGCACCTCGCCGACGGTCTCCCCGTCGAGCTCCTCGACGACGGAGCCGTCCTCGTCGACGAGCCGCAGGTCCACGCCCGCGAGCGGGTGTCCGACGGTCCCCGGCCGGGGCGCGCCGCCCGGCAGCACGCTGGTGTTCATGAGCGTCTCGGTCATCCCGTACCGCTCGACGACCGTGCGGCCCGTCGCCGCCGTGATCCGCTCGTGGTCGTGGACGGGGAGCGCCGCGGAGCCGGAGACGAGGATCCGCGCACCCGCCAGGGCGGCGGCCAGGGCGTCGTCCCCGGCGAGCGCGTCCGCGAGGCGGTGGTACATGGTCGGTACGCCGAACAGCATGGTGCCGCCCTCGCCCAGCTCCCGCGCCACTCCCACCACCGAGAACGCGCCCAGGTGCCGGACCTCGCCGCCCCGGCGCAGCGGCCCCAGGACGCCGAGTATCAGCCCGTGGACGTGGAACAGCGGCAGCGCGTGCACGAGGACGTCGTCCGCCGTCCACGACCAGGCGTCGGCGAGCGCGTCGAGCGAGGCGGCGACGGCCCGCCGGGACAGCAGGACGCCCTTGGGCGGTCCGGTGGTGCCCGAGGTGTAGACGACGAGGGCGGTGGACTCGGCGTCGGCGGGCTCCCCGACGGGCGGACCGCTCGCCCCGAGGTCCACGACGATCCGGGGGAGTCCGGCGAGCCCGGCCGGCAGTACGTCGCCCACGCCCGTGAGCACGGCCGTCGGCTTGCTGTCGTCCAGGATGTGCGCCAGCTCGCGCTCACCGGTCCGCGGGTTGAGCGGTACGGCGGGCACGCCCGCGAGCAGGGCGCCGACGACCGCGACCGCCGTGTGCGCGGTCGGCGTGGCCCAGACGGCGACCCGCCCCGCGCCCCCGAGGCGCGCGGCCAGGGCCCGGGCGGCGCGCGCCAGTTCCTCGTACGTCAGGGCGTCCGGGCCGCAGCGCAGCGCGGGCCGGTCGGAAGGGGCCGCAAGGGCCGGGAAGAGCGCACTCACCGGTCGTACTCCTCGGGTCGAGGTCGAGATCGAGGGTTCCGGGAGGCATTCTGCCGTCCGTCAGGGACGGCCCGCCGTGACCTTCGTCGCCTCCGGCGCCGGGTCCTCGCCCTCCGGCCGGATGCCCCGCATCCGGCCCCACGCGTACACACAGCCCGCCAGCGCCAGGTCCGAGAGCAGCATGAAGCCGATCGAGTACGAGTCCTTGGCGCTGTAGATCGCGCCCATCACCAGCGGCGGGAGGAATCCGCCGAGCCCGCCCATCGCGCCGACGATGCCGGTCACACTGCCGACCTTGGCCTGCGGGGTGACCTGCGAGACCAGGGCGAAGACGGAACCGCTGGCCGTGCCGAGACCGGCCGCCATGATGAGCAGCGCGGTCGTGCCGCCCGGATTCAGCGGCGGGTCGAAGGCCTGGACGATCGCGAGGAGCGCGACCACGCCGAGCGCGACGGCCGTGACGAGCGCCGGGTGGATCCGGTCCGAGAGCCAGCCGCCGATCGGCCGGAAGATGACGGTCACCAGGGCGAATCCGGCCGCCTTCGTGCCCGCGTCCGTCGGGTCGAGCTCGTACCAGGTCTTCAGATACGTGGGCAGGTAGACGCCGAACGCCACGATGCCGCCGAAGCCGATCGCGTACAGCGCCGACAGCTCCCACGTCACCCGCAGCCGCCCCGCCGAGCCGAGCCGGGTCGCCAGGGAGGCGGTGGGCACGGGCCGGTCGGGCCGGTCGGTGATGAAGAACATGGCGAGCACCGCGTACGCCGCGAGCGCGACCGCCACCACGATGAACGGCAGGTTCTCGCCGTGCTTCGCGATGCGCGGCGTGAAGTAGCCGGAGAGCGCCACACCGCCCATGCCCATGCCGAACACACCGAGCGCCAGACCGCGCTTCTCGGGCGGGAACCAGGAGTTGACCAGCGGGATGCCGATCGCGAACGTCGTGCCGCCGAGGCCGAGGAGGAAGGCGACGATCAGCATCAGGCCGTAGCTGTCCTTGACCACGATGAGCAGCAGGACGGGGATGATCGTCAGCGCCGAGACCAGCGGGAACATCAGCTTCGCGCCGTACCGGTCGGTCAGCGCGCCGGCCGGGATGCGGCCGAGCGAGCCGACCAGGACGGGGACCGCGACGAGCAGCGACTGCTCGAAGGAGCTGAGTTCGAGCCGGTCGCCGTACCAGCTGGCGAGGGGGGCGATCAGGTCCCACGCCCAGAAGGTGAGCGTGAAGCCGATGGTGGCCGCCACCAGGTTGCGGTAGGCCGCCGTTGTCGGGGGCTTGGTCTCGGTGTCCACGCCTCCAGTCAAGATCGGGGAGGGGCGGGCGGCGCGCGGGAGTGCTCCGTACGAGTGTCCGGTACGGGTGACTACGGCCAGGTCACCGTCGTCGGCGGGCTGCCGTCGTCCGTGACCCGGAGCCGGGCCCCCTCGTCCCCGCCCGCCCCGCCCACCGACACGTCCACCGTGATCGCGCCGATCCCCGAGCGCCGGTGCGCCGCCGCCAGTGCCCCGCGCAGCGCGGCGAGGAGAGCGGTCGCCGACTCCTCGTCGATGAGGGTGTCCACCGCTCCGGCGAAGTGCACGGACGGTTGGAAGCCGAGCAGGACCGCCGCCCCGCCGGTCTCCCGCAGCACCTTTCCCCGGAAGGACGTCGGGGCGTCCGCCGGCGGCTGCTGGAGGGCGAAGATCGTCGTGCGGACCTCCTGGATCGTGGAGTCCAGCTCGTCCACCGCCCGCCCGAGGAGCGCGCTGTCCTCGGAGGAGTCGACCGACCGCCGCCGGGTGGACTCCAGCATCATCTCCGTGGCGAACAGGCGCTGGACGACCAGGTCGTGCAGATCGCGGGCGATCCGGTCCCGGTCCTCGTACACCGCGAGCCGTTCCCTGTCGTGCCGTGCGTCGGCGAGGACCAGCGCGAGCGCGGCCTGCGAGGCGAACTGCGAGGCGAGGAGCCGGTCGACCGCCGTGTACGGCCGGTCGCCGCGCCGCCGGGGGAGAGCGAGCGTGCCGATGAGCTTTCCGCCGCTCTGCAGGGGCAGCATCATCGACGGGCCGAAGCGGGAGCGGACATGGGTGGTCATCCGTGGATCGGTCGCCGAGTCCTCGATGAACACGGGCTCCCCGCCGAGGAGCTGGACGAGCACGGGGGAGCCGGGCGCGATCGCCGTGCCGACCAGATCGCCCGGGTCGTCCGTCGTCGAGGCGGCGACGATCTCCATCCCGCCCTCGGTGGTGGGCTGGAGGACGACCCCGGCCGAGGCGCCGGCGAGGATACGGGCCCGCTCGGCGACGGTCATCAGCGCGTTCTCGGCTGACGCGCCGGTCAGCAGGGCCGTGGTCACGGCGGCCGCGCCCTCGATCCAGCGCTCCCGCTGCCGGGCGGTCTCGTACAGCCGGGCGTTGCCGATGGCGATGCCGGCCTGCGAGGCGAGGACCCGGAGCAGGGAGAGGTCCTCCTCGGTGAAGCCGCCGCCGCGCTTCTCTGTGAGGTACAGATTGCCGAAGACCTCGGTGTGGACCCGGATGGGGACGCCGAGGAAGGTGTGCATCTCCGGGTGCCCGGCGGGTACGCCCGAGGAGCGCGGGTCGGCCGTCAGGTCGTCGATCCGCAGCGGCCGCTGGTCCTGGACGAGAGCGCCGAGCAACCCGGCGTGGCCGTCGGGAAGGCGGCCGATGCGCTGCCGCTCCTCGTCCGTCATCCCGGAGGTGAAGAGCTCGGTGATGCGGCGGCGCTCGGGGTCGACGACCCCGAGCGCGCCGTAGCGGGCCCCGATGAGCTCGGTCGCGGAGTCCACGATGTGCTGGAGGGTGGAGCGGAGTTCGAGGTCCGTGCCGACGCTGAGGACGGCTTCGAGCAGCATCGGCAGACGGGGCGCGTCCTCGTCGGTGTCCCCGTCCGTGTCCTCGTCCATGATCGTCATGGTCTCATTGTCGTACGAATCGTTCGCTTTCGCGGGATTGTGTCCGATCGGAGATCAGTCCTCGTCCGGCACCGGGTTCCGCTCCGACAGCGGGTCGAGGACCATCGGCTGGACCTTGCCCTCCAGCATCGCGCCGAGGCCCAGCACCGCGCACACGTCGGGACGTTCGGCGATGTGGACCGGCATGCCGGTCGCCGCGCGCAGCATCTGGTCGAGCCCCGGCAGCAGGGCGCTGCCGCCGACCATCATGATCCCGCGGTCCGCGAGGTCGGCCACCAGATCGGGCGGGCAGTCCCGCAGCACCTTCCCGATGCCGTCGAGGACCGCCGTCAGCGGGGTGTGGATCGCCTCCCGCACGGCGGCGGTGTCGACGGTCACCGAGCGGGCCAGGCCGGTGGCGACGTCACGGCCGTGGATCTCGGTCCAGGCCGGGCCGTGGGGCGTCAGGCCGTTTCCGCTGAGGGCCAGTTGGAGGGGGCGCACCGACTGGCTCGGCAGCATCAGCTCGTGGTGGTGGCGCAGGTGCTGGATGACGGCGTGGTCGATGGCGTCGCCGCCGACGGGCATCCGCTCCGCCGTGACGATCGAGCCGAGCGAGAGCACCGCGACCTGCGTGGTCGCGGCGCCGCACACCAGGATCATGGTCGCGGTCGGCTGCTCGACCGGCAGCCCGCAGCCGACGGCCGCCGCGATCAGCGTGTCGACCAGCTCGACGCGGCGGGCCCCGAGACCGACGAGGGTCTCCACGGCGGCGCGCTGGGCGAGCGGGTCGCTGTCGTGCGGGGTGCAGGCGGCGGCGCGCAGCCGGGGCTTGCGGCGGAGCTGCCGACGCAGCTTCTCGCCGAGGAGGTGGCGGAGCATGCGCTGCGCCATCTCGATGTCGACGACCGTGCCGCCCGAGACGGGGCGGACGACCCGGATGTAGTCGGGGGTGCGGCCGGTCATCTTCTCGGCCAGCGCGCCGACGGCGATCAGCGCTCCGGTACGGGTGTTGACGGCGGCGACGCTCGGCTCGTCGACGACGAGTCCGGCGCCCTTGACGAAGACCCGGGTGCGGGCGGCACCCAGGTCGACGGCGACATGGCAACGACGCAGCTGCTCAAGGCTGACGGTCACGGCGGATCCTCCGGAGTGCGGTGCTGGCACGGGCGAGGGGGGTTCGCGTTTCGCGGTCCTGTTCGCATCGTCCGGCCGTCCGGGGCGCGGCGCGCGCTGGGCTGCGCCGCCCGGGGCCCCGCTCCGATGCGCCCGGCAGGACGTACCGAAGCGGGAGAATCACGACGCACCGCCGACGACCTGCGGTTTCCTCACAGAATCCTCACTTCCGCGCCTACCTGTGGCCGTACCCGGCCGCATAGCCTGCGGGCCCCATGGACTACTGCCACGCGTGCCGGCGGCATCTCAACGGGGCCCTCGCCTGTGCCGGGTGCGGGACTCCCGTCGAGGAACTGCGGTACGAGACCCCCCACATGTCCGGCCGGCCGGCCGAGCCCGTCCAGGCGTTCCCGTCGGCCCGGCCGGTGGAGCCCGCCGGGCCCGGGTACGGGTACGGGTACGGGTACGGACCTGGGCCCGAGTACGCGCCGGGTCCCGAGCACACCCCGGCGCCCGACGGCAGCGCCGGCTACGCCTCGGCGCCCGAACACGCGTCGGAGCCCGAGCAGGCGCCGGCTCCCGAGTACGCGTCGGCGCCCGAGCACGTCTACGAACTCGATGTCCTCGAACCGCCCCGCCCGGCCCCCGGCGGTCGCCGTGCCGCCCGCGGCGCCGCGCAGGGCCGGTCCGCCGAACGCGGCCGCGGGGCCGCGCGCAAGGGCCGCCGCGCGCGGAGCCGTCGGGGCCGTACGGTCCTGGTGGGCACCCTCGGCCTGGTGCTCGCGGCCGGTTCGCTGAGCCTGGCCCGGCTCGCCATGGAGGAACCGGAGCAGGCGGGCGCCGCCACGGCGGTGGAGGAACTGGAGGTCACCGAGTCCCCGCTCGCCCCGGAGCCCGTCGAGACCACCGCGGCCCCGGACGGCGGCAACCCGTCACCGGTCACGTCCGCGCCGACCCGCCCCCGTCAGGTGAGCGCGGACACGAGCGAGGGCACGGGCTCAGGGTCGGGCTCGGGCACGGACACGGGATCGGGTACCGGCTCCGGTACGGGTACGGGATCAGGTACGGGCTCCGGTACGGGGACGGGCTCCGGTACGGGGAGCGGGAGCGGGGGCGCCCCGCCGCACCCGTCGACGCCCGCCGACCCGGCGACCCGGCCCGCGACCCCCACCGCGAACCCGTCGGCCACGAAGGCCCACACGCCTCCGTCCAGCACGCCGACCGCCACCGGCCCGACCCCGTCGACCACGGCCACGACCCCCACTCCCACCCCCACGCCGACCCCGACCCCGACCCCGACCGAGACGTGCACCCCCTTCCTCTGGTGGTGCGTCTGAGCGGCGCCGGCGGCGTCAGCCGGCCGCGGGCCTGCCGAACTCCTCGATCAGGACCGGGTACTGCTCGCCGCCGTGACCGGCGGCGATCGCGCGGTCGGCCATCGCCTTGAACAGCTTGGGGAGTTCGGCGTTGACGCCCAGCGCCTCGCTCTCCTCGATCAGGTGCTCCATCGCCCGCGCGTCGGTCTCCAGGGCCGACACCTCGGCCGGGAAGGAACCGGCGTCGATCTGCTCGGCGTAGCCCGGGAGCCAGTCGGCGACCCCGGCGGCGATCTGCCGGGCGAACGGCGCGTACGTCGCCGCGTCGACGCCGGCCGTCCTGAGCATGGCCGTGCCCTGGAGCCAGGCGTTCAGGACGCTCCACATCATGGCCAGGCCGGCCACGTCGTACAGGGCCGCGAGCCCGTGGTCCTCGCCGAGGTGGGTGACGGTGCCGAGCGCTTCGAGGGTGGGGCGGTGGGCCTCGAAGTCCGCCTTCGGGCCGCTGTGCAGGATGACCGCCTCGGCGGTGCCGATCACCGGCGGAACGGCCATGATCGCGCCGTCCAGGTAGCGGGCGCCGCGCCGCTCGGCCCAGCGGGCGGTGTCGCGGGCCTGGGCCGAGTCGCCGGAGGTCAGGTTGAGCAGGGTGGTGCCGTCGAGCTTCCCGCCGTTCACCTCGTCCGTGTCGAGCAGTTCGCGCACGGCCCGGTAGTCGGTGAGGCAGACGAGGGTCAGGGGGCTCGCGTGGAGCGCGGCGCCGACGCTCGGCGCCAGATGTGCGCCCTCGGCCACCAGCGCGGCGGCCTTGGCGTGCGTACGGTTCCAGACGGTGGTCGGGTGTCCGGCGCGGAGGAAGGCGCCGGCGAGGGCCTGTCCCATCAGGCCGAGTCCAATGACGGTCACGGGTGCGGCAGTTCTGTCGGTCATGGCAGCATCGTGAACGTTGATACCGGTGTGAAGGTCAAGCGAGCGGGGGTCGCGATGCGGATCGGGGAGTTGAGCCGCCGGACGGGTGTCCACACCCATCAGTTGCGCTACTACGAGGCCCAGGGCCTCCTCGAGGCGGAGCGCGGCACCAACGGGTACCGCGTGTACGACGAGAGCGCCGTGCTGCGGGTGAAGCAGATCCGGCACCTGCTCGGCGCCGGGCTGTCCTCCGAGGACATCGCGTACCTGCTGCCCTGCGCGCAGGGCGAGGTCCCGGAGCTGCTCGGCTGCCCCGAGCTGCTGGCCGCGATGCGGTCGCGGCTGGGGCGGATCGACGACCAGATGGAGCGGCTCGCCCGGTCCCGCGACGCGCTCACCGTCTACATCGACGCGGCCGAGCGCACGGGCGCGGAGGCGTACCCGCCCTTCGACGGATCCGACCGGGAGCCCGTCCCCGCCTGAGCGCCGGGGCTTCCCGCGAAGCTCCAGACCTCTAGACGTCCGGCTGGACGCCCAGCATCCGCTTCAGCAGGTCCCGCAGCAGTGTCCGCTCGGCCTCGGTCAGCTCGCCGAGCGGCTCGCGCGCGAAGTCCAGGGACTCGCGCAGCCGGTGCGCCGTCGCGCTGCCCTCCTCCGTGGGGACGGCCAGTTTGACGCGGCGGTCGGCCGGGTCGGGGCGGCGCTCCACCAGGCCCCGGGCCTCCAGGCGGTCCACGATCCCGGTGACGTTGGACGGCTCGCACTTCAGCTTCTGGGCGATGCGGCGCATCGGCAGCGGATCCAGCGAGAGCAGGCCGAGGACACGCGCCTGCGCGCCGGTCAGCGCGTGCTGCGCGGCGGCCTGCTCGTACTCCTCGTAGTAGCGCGCGACGACCGTGCCGATCAGCTCGACGACTTCGAGGGTCAGGGGGTCCGTGCGTGGGGTGGCCATGCCCTCCATCCTACCCAGATACTTGACAACATAAAATATCTAGGTGCATGGTTGTTTCAGGTAGTGAATCTTTTGTGATCTGAAGCTTTTCGTACGTTCTCTGGAGGCCGTGCTCATGTCCGTTCTTCCCGCGTCCAGCCGTGAGTGGCACCTCGTCGCCCGTCCGCACGGCTGGCCGACCCCCGCGGACTTCGCGCTCCGTGAGACCCCCGTCACCGAGCCCGCCGAGGGCCGGATCCTGGTCAGGAACCTGCACTTCTCCGTCGACCCGTACATGCGCGGCCGCATGAACGACGTGAAGTCGTACATTCCGCCGTTCAAGCTGGACCACCCCATGGACGGCGGCGCGGTCGGCGAGGTCATCGCCTCGAACGCCGAGGGCTTCGCCGTCGGCGACCACGTCCTGCACGGCCTCGGCTGGCGCGAGTACGCCGACGTCCCGGCCCAGCACGCCACCAAGGTCGACCCGGAGCTCGCCCCGCTCTCCGCCTACCTCGGCGTCCTCGGCATGACCGGCCTCACCGCCTACGCCGGCCTCTTCGACGTCGCCTCCTTCAAGGAGGGCGACGCGGTCTTCGTCTCCGGCGCGGCCGGCGCCGTCGGCAGCCAGGTCGGCCAGATGGCGCGCCTCAAGGGCGCCTCCCGGGTCATCGGCTCCGCCGGCTCCGACGAGAAGGTGAAGTTCCTCGTCGAGGAGCTCGGCTTCGACGCGGCCTTCAACTACAAGAACGGCCCGGTCAAGGACCAGCTCCGCGAGGCCGCCCCGGACGGCATCGACGTCTACTTCGACAACGTCGGCGGTGACCACCTCGAAGCCGCGATCTCCTCGCTCAACGTGCACGGCCGCGCCACCATCTGCGGCATGATCGCCCAGTACAACGACACCGAGCCGGTCGCGGGACCGCGCAACATGGCGATGATCATCGGCAAGCGGCTCCGGCTCCAGGGCGTCCTCGTCGGCGACCACTACGGCCTCCAGCAGCAGTTCGTCCAGGAGGTCGGCGGCTGGCTCGCCGCCGGCGAGCTCAAGCACCGCGAGACCTTCGCCGAGGGCATCGAGAACGGTGTGGACGCCTTCCTCGGACTGCTCCGCGGCGACAACACCGGAAAGATGATCGTCTCGGTGACCCGTTAGTCTTCCCTCAGCCGTCGCGATCGTGGGCGCGAGTCGCGGCGAACCCATGAAGGAAGTACCTCGCATGTCGATCCAGCACTCCGACGTTCTCTACACCGCCGTCGCCACCGCCGAGAACGGGCGTGACGGCCGTGTCGCCACCGACGACGGCCAGCTCGACGTCGTCGTCAACCCGCCGAAGGCCATGGGCGGCTCCGGCGCGGGCACCAACCCCGAGCAGCTCTTCGCGGCGGGCTACAGCGCCTGCTTCCAGGGCGCGCTCGGCGTCGTCGCCCGTAACGAGAACGCCGACATCTCCGGCTCGACGGTCACCGCGCAGGTCGGCATCGGCAAGAACGACGACGGCTTCGGCCTCATCGTCAAGATCTCGGCGACCATCCCGAACGTGGACGCCGAGACCGCGAAGAGCCTGATCGAGAAGGCGCACCAGGTCTGCCCGTACTCCAAGGCGACCCGCGGCAACATCTCGGTCGAGCTCGCGGTCTGAGCCGACCGCACGGCCGCTGAGCGGCCACCGACCCGAGGACCGCATCCCGACCGCCATCGGGGTGCGGTCCTCGCCGTGTGCGGTCCTTGCCGTGTGCGGGCCGCCGGGAGGTGCGGGCCCGCCGGGAGGGCCCCGATAAGGTGATCCTCATGCGCGATCTCGGGGTGGGTTTCGGTTACCTGGTAAAGGGCCAGAAGTGGGTGGGCCGGCACGGACGGTGGTTCGGTTTCGGGCTGCTGCCCGGACTGGTGACCCTGGTGCTCTACGCGGGCGCGCTCGTCGGTCTCGGCTATGGCGCCGACGACCTGGCCGCCTGGGTGACCCCCTTCGCCGACGACTGGTCCTCCCCCTGGCTCGGCATCTTCCGCGGCACCCTGACCGCCCTGGTCGTCGCCTTCGGCCTCTTCCTCGCGGTCATCACCTTCACCGCCGTGACCCTGCTCGTCGGCCAGCCCTTCTACGAGTCGCTCTCCGAGGAGGTCGACCGCAGCGAGGGCGGCGAGGTGCCCGAGTCCGGGCTGCCGCTCTGGCGCGAGCTGTGGATCTCGGCCCGTGACAGCCTGCGGGTCCTGCTGCGGGTCGTGTTCTACGGCATCCTGCTCTTCGCCTGCGGCTTCATCCCGGTGATCGGCCAGACCGTCGTCCCCGTCATCGGCTTCTGCGTCTCCGGCTTCTTCCTCGCCGAGGAACTGACGTCCGTCGCGTTCCAGCGCCGGGGCGTCGAGCTGAAGGAGCGGCTGGGACTGCTCCGCGCCCGCCGGCTGGCCGTCCTCGGCTTCGGCGTCCCGCTGACCCTCGCCTTCCTCGTGCCCTTCGTCGCCGTCTTCCTGATGCCGGGAGCGGTCGCCGGGGCCACCCTGATGGCCCGCGAGCTGGGCGGCGAGACCGGTGGCGACGACCGGGACGAGGACTCCCGAGAAAACGATCACTCGGGCGGCAACCTTCCTTCCTCCGGTGGCGACCAGGGGGTGCACCACCTCCCCCACTGAAGGAAGAAGCAACATGACGTCAGCGTCACACAAGCGGAAGACCGGCCGCCGGCGCGCGATCATCGGCGGCCTGAGCGCCCTCGGTGTCACCGGTGCGGCGATCGTCACCACGACCCTGCTCGCCCCGGCGGGCGCCGCGAGCGCCCTGCCCGCCTGGCCCCAGGCCAAGGGCGACAAGCCCGTCCCCGCCTCCATCGAGGTCTCCGGCACCTACGACGGCAAGCTCAAGCGCCACTACGGCACCGGTGAGCTCGGCTCGGACGGCCAGGACGAGAGCCAGCAGCCGGTCTTCGTCCTCGAGGACGGCGCGGTCCTCAAGAACGTGATCATCGGCTCCCCGGCCGCCGACGGGGTCCACTGCCTCGGCAGCTGCACCCTGCAGAACGTCTGGTGGGAGAACGTCGGCGAGGACGCCGCCACCTTCAAGGGCACCTCGGCGTCCTCGGTGTACGCGGTCTACGGCGGCGGCGCGAAGAGCGCGTCCGACAAGGTCTTCCAGTTCAACGGCGCGGGCAAGCTGGTCGTGACCAAGTTCCAGGTCTCCGACTTCGGCAAGCTCGTCCGCTCCTGCGGCAACTGCAAGAAGCAGTACCCGCGCACGATCCTGGTCAACGACGTCGACATCACCACCCCCGGCAAGTCGATCGTCGGCGTCAACGCCAACTACGGCGACACCGCGACCCTGCGGAACGTCCGGATCCACGGCGACACCAAGAAGAAGATCAAGCCGTGCACCCGCTTCACGGGCAACAACACCGGCAAGGAGCCCAAGGAGATCGGCACCGGCCCGGACGGCACCACCTGCCGCTACTCCGCCGGAGACCTCTCCTACGACTAGCGGTAGTCGCGGACGGCCGGCGGCACTCGGCCCGCCGTCCGTCCGCGACACCACCGAGCGGTCAGCCGACCTCGGCGAGCACGAACCCCGGTTCCGTCCCGCCCGCGTCCGCGAGCCGCTCCCCGTCCGGGCCCCAGGCCCCGGCCCGGCCGACGCCCACGCCGTCCTCGTTGGCCCCGAGGACATTGCCGAGCACCACGTACAGGCCGAAGTCCCGGGCCCGTACCGGATACACCTTCTCGAACGAGTCGTTGTCGGCGGAGAGCACCGAACTCGCCAGATACACCGCGCACGTGTCGGCGGCGGCCCGCTCGGCCAGTTCCGGGAAGCGGTTGTCGTAGCAGGTGGCCAGGGCGAACCGGACCCCGTCGAGGGCGAACCGCCCGTCGCTGGTCCCCGCGGCGAAGACCTCCCGCTCGATCCCGTACAGGTGCTGCTTGTCGTAGCGGGCGAGGAGTTCGCCCTCCGGGCCGATGACCAGCGTCGTGACCCCGGGCCGGCCGTCCGCCGTCCGCACCGGCCCGTTGACGACGGCCGCCGCCGACACCGCGCGGCAGGCCTCCCGTACGGGTTCGAGCCGGGGGTCGTGCTCGGTGAGCACCAGGTCGGGGGAGTCCCGGATCAGAGTCGGCTCGTACCCGCTGAGGCAGAGCTCGGCGAAGACGACCACCCGGGCGCCCTCGGCTCCAGCGGCCCGGATCAGCCCGGCGACGGTCCGCACATTGGCGGCGATGTCCCCGGCGACCGGGGCGAACTGGGTGGCTGCGACGATCACGATCGATGTTCCGTTCCATGGAGAAGGTGCAGGAAGTCGCGGAAGGCGGCCGGCATGTCCACCGCCGCCGGGTCCAGGAGCCACTGGTACTGGAGGCCGTCCATCACGGCCGTCAGGAGCGGCGCCGCGCGCTCCGGGCTCAGCCCGCTCGGCAGCCGGTCGCCGAACTCCAGGCGCAGCACCTGCGCCATGTTCGCCCGCACCTGCGCGTACCGCTCGGTGAAGAACTCCCGTGCCGGGTGCCCGTCCGTCACGCTCTCGCCGAGCAGCGCGGAGAAGGTCTGCACGATGCCCGGCCGCATCGCGTTGTACTCGACGAGCGATTCGAGGAGGTCGAGCCGCCAGCCCTCACGGTCCCGGCCGCCGCTCGTGTCCCAGCGGTCCCGCTCCTCCAGGACGGCGACGAGCAGCGCCTCCTTCGTCGGGAAGTAGTGCAGGAGCCCCTGCTGGGTGAGGCCGACGCGCTCGGCGACGGAGCCGAGGGTCGCGCCCCGGTAGCCGCGCTCGGCGATCACTTCGAGGGCCGCGCGCAGGATGTCCGCCCGCCGCTCCTCGCTCCTGGCCCGCACCATCGTCGTGGCCCCTCTCGGATCGTCGCTTCCGACAGGACCGTACCTCGTTCATAGAATAACGAAAAGATAACATCACCTACCGATCTACAGGTAACTGGGTGCACGATGGCGCCATCGGGGTCATCGGTACGTCAACGAGGAGGTACGGCCATGACGGAGACCAGCGCCGACACGGCACGGGCAGCGGCGGACGCCGCTCGCGAAGAGGCCGTCGAGGCGGCGCTCGCCGAGCTCGACCTGGACACCAAGGCCCGGCTGCTCGGCGGCCAGGACATGTGGTCCCTGACCGCCCTGCCGGAGATCGGCCTGAAGTCCCTGGTCATGTCCGACGGCCCCATCGGGGTCCGTGGCGTCCGCTGGACCGCCGACGACCCGTCCGTCGCCCTGCCGTCCCCGACCGCGCTCGCCGCCGCCTGGGACCCGGCCCTCGCCCGCCGCGCCGGCCGGCTCCTCGCCCAGGAGGCCCGCCGCAAGGGCGTCCACGTCCTGCTCGCACCCACGGTCAACCTGCACCGCACCCCGCTCGGCGGCCGCCACTTCGAGGCCTACAGCGAGGACCCCTTCCTCACCGGCGCCGTCGGCACCGGCTACGTCCAGGGCGTGCAGGACGGCGGCGTCGGCACCACCGTCAAGCACTTCGTCGCCAACGACGCCGAGACCGACCGCTTCACCGTCGACAACAGGCTCGCCCCCCGCCCCCTCCGCGAGCTCTACCTCGCCCCTTTCGAGGCCATCGTCGAGAACGCCCACCCCTGGGGCATCATGACCGCCTACAACCGGGTCAACGGCGTGACCATGACCGAGCACCGGCACCTCGTGAACGAGGTCCTGCGCGGCGAGTGGGGCTTCGACGGCTTCAACGTCTCCGACTGGATGGCCGCCCGCTCCACCACCGGCGACATCGAGGGCGGCATGGACGTCGCCATGCCCGGCCCGCAGACCGTCTACGGCGAGGCGCTCGCCGCCGCCGTCCGCGCCGGCGAGGTCGAGGAGTCCACGGTCGACGCGGCCGTACGCAACGTCCTGCGGCTCGCCGCCCGCGTCGGTGCCCTCGAAGGCGCCCCGTCGGTCGTCACCGAGCCCCCGGCCGCGATCGACGGCGACGCGCTCGCCCGCGAGATCGCCCGCCGCGGCTTCGTCCTCGTCCGCAACGAGAACGGCGCGCTGCCCCTCGCGGCCGGGGCGACCGTCGCCCTCTCCGGCGCCGCCGCCCGCGACGCCCGCGTCCTCGGCGGCGGTTCCGCCCAGGTCTTCCCCGAGCACGTCGTCTCCCCGCTCGACGGCCTCACCGCCGCCCTGCCCGAGGGAACCCTGTCGTACGTGATCGGCGCCGACCCCAGCGACGAACTCGCCCCCGCCGATCAGGGGTTCACCCTCCGCGCCCGCTGCCGCGACGCCTCCGGCACCGTGCTCGGCGAGGGCTCCCTGCCCAACGGCCAGGTCCAGTGGATCGGCGACGACCTCCCGGCCGGAGTCACCCACGAGGCCCTCGCCTCCATCGAGGTCGTCGGCACCTTCACCCCGCGCGAGTCCGGCGAGCACTCCTTCGGCACCCGCGGCCTCGGCGCCCACACCCTCACCATCGGCGGCGAGACCGTCTACGAGGGCGTGCAGGCCATGGGCCCCGAGACCGACCCCTTCGAGGCCTTCTTCGGCTCCCCGGTCGAGCGCGCCAAGGTCGCGCTCACCGCCGGCGAGACCGTCGAGGTGTCCCTGCTCCACACCCTCGACAAGGAGTTCGCGGCCCCGCTGCCGGCCGTCATGTTCTCCTTCGTCCACCTCGGTCCGCGCCGTGACCCCGACGAACTGATCGCCGAGGCCGTCGAGGCGGCCCGCGCCGCCGACACCGCCGTCGTGGTCGTCGCCACCACCGAGCGCGTCGAGTCCGAGGGCTTCGACCGCAAGGACCTCGCCCTCCCCGGCCGCCAGGACGACCTCGTACACGCCGTCGCCGCCGTCAACCCGAACACCGTCGTCGTGGTCAACGCCGGCTCCCCGGTCGAGCTGCCCTGGCGCGAGGAGGTGGCCGCGATCCTCCTCGGCTGGTTCCCCGGCCAGGAGGGCGGCGCCGCCCTCGCCGACGTCCTCACCGGCGCCGAGGAGCCCGGCGGCCGCCTCCCCACCACCTGGCCCGTCGCCCTCGCCGACGTCCCCGTCACCGAGACCACCCCCACCGAGGGCGAACTCGACTACGCCGAGGGCGTGTTCATCGGCTACCGCGCCTGGGACAAGGCCGGCGCCGTCCCCGCGTACGCCTTCGGTCACGGCCTCGGCTACACGAGCTGGACGTACGACTCCCTGACGGCGGGCCCCGACACCGTGACCGTCCGCCTCACCAACACCGGCGACCGCACCGGCCGCGAGGTCGTCCAGGTCTATCTGGCGCCCGTGGCGGACTCCGTGGAGCGCCCGGCCCGCTGGCTGGCCGGCTTCGCGAGCGTCGAGGCGGGCCCCGGCGAGACCGTCGAGACCCGGATCGCGCTGCCCCGCCGGGCCTTCGAGATCTGGGACGAGGAGAAGAACGACTGGACCCTCGTCCCCGGAACCTACGAGGTCCTGGCGGCCCACTCCCTCACGGACGCCCGCCTGACCACCACCGTCGAGATCTGATCCCGGGGGTCCCCACGACCGGCCCCGGGGCGGCACCTGACAACCGCCCCGGGGTCCTCACTCCTTCGTGATCCGCCGGTACGCCAGCTCCGCGAGCCGCGCCTGGCCGTCCCTGCTCGGGTGGAAGAAGTCCCAGGGGCTCAACTGGCCGCTGTCGAACCGGAATCCGAAGACCGCCCCGCCGTCGTACCGGCAGCGCTCGTCCTTCGCGCACACCTCCGAGAGCACCCGGTTGTACGCCACCACCCGGCCCTGCACCTCGGCGCGCCGCCGCTCCGCCGCGGCGCTCAGGTCCTCCGCGTCCGCCAGCATCGCGCCGCAGATCCCCAGCTTCCACACCTCGAGACCCCTCGGGCTGACCCGCCCCGTCGACCACAGGTGCATCAGGGACGGCACGCTCGCCACGTACACCTGCGCTTTCGGCGCACCCTTCCGCAGCCGGGCGAGCGCCGTCTCGAAATGCGTCCGGAAGTCGGCGACCGGAGTCATCAGCTCCGGAGTGGCCCGGCAGGCGTCGTTCGCACCCATCATCACCGTGACCAGCTCGGGCCGTTCGGCCGCGGCCCCGGCCATCTGCTCCGGAAGCTCCGCCATCCGGGCCCCGGACCGCGCCAGGTTCCAGCTGCGGGTGGCGACCTTCTCCGGGCCGAGGAGGCGCAGCGCCAGGCTGTTCACGGCGGTGTCCGTGCCCGTCGCCCAGGACGCCTCGGGGCAGTCCGCGAGGACCGCGCAGGCGTCGAAGGCGCGGGTGACGGAGTCGCCGACGGCGGCGACGGAGGCGGGGGAGACGTCCCACAGCGAGGCAGGCTTCGGAGTCGGCGTCGGGGCCGTCTTCGGGGCCGTCTTCGGTGTGGCTCTCGCCTCCGGGGCGTTCGCGGCGGGCTCCCCGGCGGTGCAGCCGGACAGGGCCCCCGCGCACAGCAGCGCCGCCGTCGCGGTGGCGACAGCGGTACGAATTCTGCGTCGGCCGCGCATCCCCGGCCCCTCCTTCGGCGTCCTGGCGGGTGAAAGCTTCGTGTTCACCCGCCCCCGGACCGACCGTACGTCACACCGATGACGGTGCGGCACGGTAGCTTTTCCCCCGTCGAACCAGAGGCACCTTTGCCGACCGGCTCCGGTAAATTACATCACGTCACATCCTGTCCCTTTTTTAAGGGTTTGTGACGTTTTGCTCCTGATGCTGTTTACTGAGGCCGCTGGGAAAGGCGAACCTCGTCCCACACTGGAGGTCCCGGTGACGACACGTGGAGTCCTGTACGTTCACTCCGCACCGCGCGCGCTGTGCCCGCACGTCGAATGGGCGGTGGCGGGTGTCCTCGGTGCGAGGGTCCAGCTCGACTGGATCCGCCAGCCGGCGTCCCCCGGCACCTGGAGAGCCGAGTTCTCCTGGCAGGGCCGTACCGGCACCGCCTCCGAACTCGCCTCCGCCCTGCGCGGCTGGCAGATGCTCCGCTTCGAGGTCACCGCGGAGCCCTGTCCCACCGCCGAGGGCGAGCGCTACAGCGCCACCCCCGACCTGGGCATCTTCCACGCCGTCACCGGCATGCACGGGGACATCCTGATCCCCGAGGACCGGCTGCGGGCCGCGCTCGCGCGCTCCGCGCAGGGCGAGACCCAGCTGGAGGCCGAGATCGCCCGGCTCCTCGGCAAGCCCTGGGACGACGAACTGGAGCCCTTCCGGTACGCGGGCGAGGGAGCCCCCGTCCGCTGGCTGCACCAGGTCGTCTGACCGGCCGACCTCTTCTTCGTGCGTCCCTCGCGCCGCTTCGCGGGCTTCGGGGCGCTGTGCAGGACTCCGTCCGCCGGGTGTGGCGGAGGCCCGCCCCCGGGTGGGGAGCGGGCCTCTCTCGTGCCATGTGGCGTGTCAGACCGTGCGGAACGCCAGCACCACGTTGTGGCCGCCGAAGCCGAAGCTGTTGTTGATCGCGGCGATCGTGCCCTGCGGGAGCTCGCGGGGCTCGTCGCGGACGATGTCCGCGTCGACCGCCTCGTCCAGCTCGTCGACGTTGATCGTCGGCGGGGCCAGGCGGTGGTGGAGGGCCAGGACCGTCGCGACGGTCTCGATGCCGCCCGCGCCGCCGAGGAGGTGGCCGGTCATCGACTTCGTCGCGGAGATCGCGACGTGGTCCAGGTCGTCGCCCAGGACCTTCCGCAGCGCCTTGATCTCGGCGACGTCACCCTGCGGCGTCGACGTGGCGTGCGCGTTGAGGTGGACGACCTCGGACGGCTTGAGGTCCGTCGAGTCGAGCAGGTTCTGCATCGCGGCGGCGATGCCCCGGCCGGTCGGCTCGGGCTGCGCGATGTGGTGGCTGTCGGCCGACAGGCCCTGGCCGAGGACCTCGCAGTAGACGCGGGCGCCACGGGCCTTCGCGTGCTCCTCGGACTCCAGGATCACGACGCCCGCGCCCTCGCCGAGCACGAAGCCGTCACGGCCGGTGTCGTAGGGACGCGAGGCCTTCGTCGGCTCGTCGTTGTTCTTGGACATCGCCATCATGTTGGCGAAGGCGGCGATCGGCAGCGGGTGGATCGCGGCCTCGGTACCACCGGCGACGACCACGTCGGCACGGCCGGTACGGATCATCTCGACGGCGTAGCCGATCGCCTCGGCACCCGACGCACACGCGGAGACCGGGGTGTGGACGCCCGCCCGGGCGTTCACCTCGAGACCCACGTTCGCGGAGGGGCTGTTCGGCATGAGCATGGGCACGGTGTGCGGGGAGACGCGGCGAACGCCCTTCTCCTTCAGCACGTCGTACTGGTCGAGCAGGGTCGTGACGCCACCGATGCCGGAGGCGATGACCGACCCGAGCCGCTCGGGCGCGATGGACGCGTCCTCGCCGGCGGGGGCGGTGTAGCCCGCGTCGGCCCAGGCCTCACGGGCCGCGATCAGCGCGAACTGCGCCGAGCGGTCCAGCTTGCGGGCGAGCGGGCGGGGCAGGACGTCACCGGGGTCGACGGCGGCGGTCGCGGCGATCTGCACGGGCAGTTCGGCGAAGCGCTCGCCCTCCAGGGGCCTGACGCCGGAGCGCCCCGCGAGAAGACCTTCCCAGGTCGACGCGGAGTCGCCACCCAGCGGTGTGGTTGCGCCGATACCGGTGACGACCACGGTGCGATTGGTCGAGCTCACAGGAATTCGTTCTCCATGTGTGTGATGGTCGGAATACGGCGCCACCGCCGGGTGGCGGACCGAGTCAGCGAGGGCCGAATCAGGCCTGGTTCTTCAGGATGTAGTCGGCAGCGTCGCCGACCGTCTTGAGGTTCTTGACGTCCTCGTCCGGGATCTTGACGTCGAAGCGCTCTTCGGCGGCGACGACGACCTCGACCATGGAGAGCGAGTCGACGTCCAGGTCGTCGGTGAAGGACTTGTCCAGCTGGACGTCCTCGACCGGGATGCCGGCGATCTCGTTGACGATCTCGGCGAGGCCTTCGACGATCTGGTCCTGGGTGGCGGCCATGGTGGCGCTCCTTCTTGTGATTACTTGGGAAAAGGCTTCCGGGAGAACCGGAGTGCCTAGGGGAGGGTAACGACCGTCGCGGCGAAGACGAGACCCGCCCCGAAGCCGATGATGAGCGCCGTGTCGCCGCTCTTCGCCTTGCCGGTCGCCAGGAGTCGTTCCATGGCGAGCGGAATCGAGGCCGCGGACGTGTTGCCGGTGGTCTCGACGTCACGGGCGACCGTGACGTGCTCCGGCAGCTTCAGCGTCTTCACCATCGAGTCGATGATCCGCATGTTCGCCTGGTGCGGGATGAAGACGTCCAGATCGTCCGCCGAGATGCCGGCGGCGTCCAGGGCCTGCTGGGCGACCTTCGCCATCTCGAAGACGGCCCAGCGGAAGACCGCCTGACCCTCCTGCGTGATCGCGGGGAACTTGATCTCGCCCTGCTCGTTGAGCGGCAGCTTCGAGACGTCGCCGACGTGGAACTCGTTCCACGGGACGGTCTGCTTGATCGTCTCGGACTTGTCGCCCTCGGAACCCCACACCGTGGGGCCGATGTGCGGCTCGTCCGAGGGGCCGACGACCACGGCGCCGGCGCCGTCGCCGAACAGGAAGGCCGTCGCGCGGTCCTCCAGGTCCGTCAGGTCGCTGAGCCGCTCGACACCGATGACGAGCACGTACTCCGCGGAACCCTCGACGATCATGCCCTTGGCGAGCGTCAGGCCGTAACCGAAGCCCGCGCAGCCGGCGGAGATGTCGAACGCGGCCGGCTTGCCGGCGCCGATCTTGTCGGCGATCTCGGTGGCGACGGCCGGGGTCTGCTTGAAGTGCGAGACCGTGGAGACGATCACGGCGCCGATCTGCTCGGGGCTGATCCCGGCGTCGGCGATGGCCTTGCCCGAGGCCTCCACCGACATGGCGGCGACGGTCTCCTCGGGAGAGGCCCAGTGGCGGGTGGAGATGCCGGAGCGCGAGCGGATCCACTCGTCGGACGAGTCGATCTTCTCGAGGATCACCTCGTTCGGCACGACCCGGGTGGGGCGGTAGCCGCCGACACCGAGGATCCGTGCGTACGGGGCGCCCTTGCTGGGCTTGATCTTCGACATGCTTCTCGACACTCCTTGTCAGACGGCCGCGTGCTCAGCGATGAGCGTACGGGCCGCGTCGAGGTCGTCGGGAGTCTTGAGGGCGACCGTGGCCACGCCCGGCAGGGCGCGCTTGGCGATGCCGGTCAGGGTGCCGCCGGGGCACACCTCGATCAGCGCGGTCGCGCCGAGCGCCTGGAAGGTCTCCATGCACAGGTCCCAGCGGACCGGGTTCGCGACCTGGCCGACCAGACGGGCCACGACCTCGGCGCCGTCGGTGACGACCTGCCCGTCCTTGTTCGAGACGTAGCGGGTGGTCGGGGCGGCCGGGGACAGCTCCTTCGCCGCCTCCTCCAGCTTCGCCACGGCCGGGGCCATGTGGTGCGTGTGGAAGGCACCGGCGACCTTGAGCGCGACGACCCGGCGGACCCCCTCGGGCTTGTCCGCCTCCAGGGCGGCCAGCTGCTCCAGGGTGCCGGCGGCCACGATCTGGCCCGCGCCGTTCACGTTGGCCGCGGTGAGGCCGAGCTTCTCCAGGTGCGGGACGGTCACCTCGGGGTCGCCGCCGAGCAGCGCGGACATGCCGGTCTCGGTGATCGCGGCGGCCTCGGCCATCGCCAGCCCACGGGTCCGTACGAGACGCAGGGCGGCGGTGTCGTCGAGGACGCCCGCGAACGCGGCGGCGGTGAACTCGCCGACGCTGTGACCGGCGACGACGCCGGGGGACACCTCACCGAGCGCGGCGGCGGACAGCAGACCGGCGGCGACGAGGAGCGGCTGTGCCACGGCGGTGTCACGGATCTCGTCCGCGTCCGCCTTCGTGCCGTAGTGGGCGAGGTCGAGCCCGATGGCCTCCGACCAGGCCGCGATGCGGTCGGCGGCGCCGGGGAGGTCGAGCCAGGGAGTCAGGAAGCCGGGCGTCTGGGCGCCTTGGCCGGGAGCGACGAGTACGAGCACCCTCACACTCTCTCTTGCGGACGGCTCCGAGCGCCCGTGGGGACAGGGACGAAGAACCGTCGGGGGAATTGTTGGTGTTCGACAAAAGTCTAGGACTGCGGATCTCCGTCGGCCAAGCGTCCGAGAATGAGCGCGATCCGCAGCGTGAACGCGGAACGGACATCAGAGGGTGACCAGCCGGTGACGTCGGTCACACGTCGAAGCCGGTAGCGCACGGTGTTGGGGTGCACGAACAGCATGCGGGCCGCGCCTTCCAGGCTGCTGGCCTGCTCCAGATAGACACTGAGAGTTTCAAGGAGAGCCGAGCCCGCTTCCTCCAGCGGTCTGTAGATCTCCTCCACCAACTGCTCGCGCGCCGAAGGGTCGGAGGCGATGGCGCGCTCCGGCAGGAGATCGTCCGCGAGGACCGGCCGGGGCGCGTCCTGCCAGGCCGAGCAGGCCTTCAGACCCGCCGCGGCGGCCTGTGCGGAGCGCGTGGCCGCCAGCAGGTCGGGGACGACGGGGCCCGCGACGACCGGGCCCGCCGCGTACGGGCCGATCAGGGCCTTCGCCACGGCCAGCGGATTGTCGTTGCCGCCGGCGATGACGACCAGGCGGTTGCCGAGGACACCGGTGAGGACCTGGAGCTTGGCGTGCCGGGCCGCGCGACGGATCGCCTCCACGGTCAGCTCGCTGTCGCCGTCGGGGGCGGTGCCGAGGATCACGCACACATGGTCCGGGGAGTTCCAGCCGAGGGCCGCCGCGCGGGAGACCGCGCCCTCGTCGGCCTCGCCGGAGAGGACCGCGTTCACCACGAGCGATTCCAGCCGCGCGTCCCAGGCGCCCCGGGCCTCGGCGGCCTGCGCGTACACCTGGGCCGTCGCGAAGGCGATCTCCCGGGCGTAGACGAGGAGCGCCTCGCGGAGGATGGACTCGTCGCCGGGGGCGGCGACCTCCTCGATCGCCGTCTCCATGACCTCGATGGTGGTGCGCACCATCTCGACGGTCTGGCGCAGGGTGATCGCGCGGGTCAGCTCGCGGGGCGCGGTGCCGAAGACGTCCGTCGAGATGGCCTGCGGGGTCTCCGGGTGCCGGAACCACTCGGTGAACGCGGCGATACCGGCCTGGGCGACCAGGCCGATCCACGACCGGTTCTCGGGCGGCATCGCCCGGTACCACGGCAGCGTCTCGTCCATGCGGGCAATGGCGTTGGCGGCGAGCCGCCCGGAGGACTGTTCGAGGCGCTTCAGGGTCGCGGCGTGCGGGTGAGGGGCGTTCGTGGGTTCTGGCACGGGGACAAGACTGCCTTATCGGGACGGCGGCGTGCGGGGTCGGGGCGGGTTCGTCTCCGGCGGGGCCGGCGGCTCGACCCCGCCGCAACCCCCGGAGCGTCTCGTGGCGGCGCACTACCGTAGGACGCGTGATACGCATCCAGCGCACGGCGGAGCGGTACCCCGGGGGTGACCCGGCCGCCGGGATCGAGACCCGGCACGCCCTGTCCTTCGGGCCGCACTACGACCCCGACAACCTCCGCTTCGGCGCCCTCCTCGCCTGCAACGAGGAGCGGCTCGCGCCCGGCGCGGGCTTCGACGAGCATCCGCACAGCCATACCGAGATCGTCACCTGGGTCGTCGAGGGGGAACTCACCCACCACGACACGGCCGGCCACACCACGGTCGTCCGCCCCGGCGACCTCCAGCGGCTGAGCTCCGCCGGGGGAGTCCGCCACGTCGAACGCAACGACGCCGACGTGCCGCTCGTCTTCGTGCAGATGTGGCTCGCACCGCTGTCGCCGGGCGGGGAGCCCTCGTACGAGGTGGTGCGCGGGCTCTCGGAGCCGTACGACCTCCCGGAGGCGGACGCCCGGCTGCACGTCCACCGCCCCGCGGCGGGCGAGACCGTCCCCGTACCGGCCGCCGACTTCGCGTACGTCCATGTCGTACGGGGCACGGTCCGGCTCGAAGGCGACGACCTCGCCCCCGGCGACGCCGCCCGGATCGCCGACGCCCGGATCACCGACGCCCGGATCGCCGGCGCCCGGATCGCCGATGCCCGGATCGCCGACGCCCCGATCACCGACGTCCGGGGGCGCACCCTCGTCGCCACGACCGATGCGGAGGTCCTGATCTGGGAGATGCGGGACTGGCGCAAGGCCCTCGGCTGATCGACCGAGGGCCGGCCCTTCAGGCGAGCGCGCTCTTCTTCCTCCACTGCTCCCAGCTCAGGTTCCACGCCCCGTAGCCGTTGCCCTCGGCGACCGTGCCCTTGGTGTCCTTGCCGGTGATCTCGAAGGGGTCGCCGACGTTCACCGCGCCGTAGAAGGACGCGGCGTCGGCGTCGCTCATGCCGATGCAGCCGGAGCTCATGTTGGCGTTGCCGAAGTACCGGGCGTTCCACGGGGCTGCGTGTGCGTACATCCCCGACCAGGTCAGGCGCATCGAGTAGTCCACGTCCTTGTCGTACGCGTCCCCGAGCCCGACCGTCTCCGAATTCATGTTGATGGTCCCCTCCTTCGCCATCAGCACGGCCGTGCCCCGCCAGGACCGCTTGTCGCCGCCCGGGGTGCCGCCGGAGACCGGGATCGTACGGACCGTGCGCCCGTCCTTGTCCAGGGTCAGCTTGTGGCGGTCCAGGTCGACCTTGACGATCTGCGCCGCGCCGATCGTGAAGCCGGTGCGGTAGTCGCGTACGAACCAACCGCCGCCCGAGTCCGTGCCGTTCAGGTCCGCTTCCAGGGTGACCTTCGTGCCCGGCTTCCAGTACGTACGGGGGCGCCAGTCCGCCCTGTCCCGGCCCGAGTGGTCCTTGACCCAGCCCCAGGACCCCTCCGTCGCGTTCGAGGTGGTCACCTTGAGCTGCTTCTCCACGTCCGCCTTCTTCGTCACCGGCAGGTCGAAGACGATCGAGACGGGGTGGGCGATGCCGACGGTGGTGTTCTTGCCGGGGGCGAGGGTCAGCTTGTTGACCTTGTCCGCCTCGGCCGTCTCGAAGGAGGACCGGGTGGTCGACTCCTTGCCGTCGGCCGTACGCGAGACGACCTCCACCGTGTACCTGGTCCCCGGCGCCGCCTTGCGGTCCGAGACCCAGCGGGTGCCGCCCGCGGCCGCCCGCCCCGCGAGCGATCCGCCGTCCGCGTCCACGACCTTCACCTCGGAGATCGTGCCGCCCGTCGCGGTCACCGTCACCGGGACGCCGGCCGCCGGGTCCACCACCGTCACCTTCGCCGGCGGGGCCTTCGACGCGTCCGCCGCGGGAGCACCGGTCCCCGCGGGACCGCTCGCCGCCTGAGCCGTACAGGCCGTCAGGGAGACGGTCAGCGCTACTGCCGCGAGAACGGGACGGGGCGTGCGTATGCGCAGCACGGGAGACCTCCGCAGTGATGAGGAGTGAGTGGGATGTTTCGGACTGTAGGTCGCTTCCCGCGCCGCACGGGGGGCCCGGGGCCCGTATGACAAGGGCTGCGGCAGAACGGTCATCGTCCGGTCACAAACGACGCGCGACTCCGTCGAATTCGGCTGTGAGCCTGCTGTGCGCCCCACCACCGAGGGGCGGAACAAGGAGGCTCCCGTTGTGTCAGCCCTGCTCGTGACGGCCGCACCCACCGAGCGCCGCGCCCTGCGGCTCGGCCAAGTGACCCCCGAGGTCTACCGCGCCTTCCTCGCGTCCCGCTCCGGTGCGGACGGGCCCAGCTTCCTCCAAGTCCCGGCCTGGGCCCAGGTGAAGGACGGTTGGCAGCACCAACTGATCGGCTGGGGACCCGAGTCCGGCGCACTGACCGGCGTCGCCCTCGTCCTCCTGCGGCCCTTCCCCGGCACCCGCAAGTACTTCGCCTACCTGCCCGAAGGCCCCGTCGCCGACTGGGCCGACGCCGACATCGACAGCTGGCTCGCCCCGCTCCTCGGCCACCTCCGCTCCTGCGGCGCCTTCGCCGTACGCATCGGCCCCGGGCCCGCCTACCGGCGGTGGAACGCCGCCACCGTCAAGGCCGCCACCGGACCCGGCCGCCGGCTCTCCGACGTCCTCGCCGACGAGGTCGACCCGCTGGGGACCGCCGTCGCCGAACGGCTCCGCGCACGCGGCTGGCGCCGCTGCGGCGGGGAGTCGGAGGACGGCGCCGACGCCCAGCCCCGGCACGTCTTCCAGGTGCCGCTCACCGGACGCACCCCCGACGACCTGTGGACCGGCCTCAACCAGGAGTGGCGGCGCAACGTCCGCAAGGCCCGCAAGTCCGGAGTCGAGATCACCGTCGGCTCCGCCGCCGACCTCCCCGAGTTCTACCGGCTGCTCCGCATCACCGAGGAGCGCGACGGCTTCCGGCTCGGCCGCTCCCTCGCCTACTACGAGCGCCAGTACGCCGTCCTCAACGCCGAACACCCCGGCCGGATGAAGCTCTACCTCGCCCGCCACGAGGGCGAGATCCTCGCCGCCCACACCATGGTCACCGTCGGCGGACGCGTCTGGTACCAGACCGGCGCGTCCGCCGACCACCGGCGCGAGGTCCGGCCCTCCAACGCCCTCCAGTGGCGCATGCTCCTCGACGCCCACGCCCTCGGCGCCGCCGTCTACGACCTGCGCGGGGTACCCTCCACCCTCGACCCGGGCGACCGTGCCCACGGGCTGCTCCGCTGGAAGCTCGGTACGGGCGGACAGGTCGTCGAGACGCTGGGGGAGTGGGAGACACCGATGCAGGGCACGACCAACCACGCGCTGTTCCGCGCCTTCCAGGCGTACATGGCCCGCCGATGACGGCCACGCTCACCGCCGAACGGCCCGGCAGGCGCCGGGCGAAGGCCACCCCGTCCGCGCTGCGCAGCGGCGCGCTCATGGCCGCCGGGTCGCTCGTCTCCCGGGCCACCGGCTTCGTCCGCGCCTCCGTCGTCGCCGCCGCGCTCGGCGCGGCCGCCGTCGCCGACGGCTACGCGGTCGGCAACACCGTCCCCACCATCATCTACACGCTCCTCCTCGGCGGCGCCCTCAACGCCGTCTTCGTCCCCGAGCTGGTCAAGGCCGCCAAGGAGCACGAGGACGGCGGAGTCGCCTACACCGACCGGCTGCTCACCCTCTGCGTGCTCGCCCTCGTCGCCCTCACCGCCGCCGCGGTGTTCGCCGCGCCCCTGATCGTCGACACGTACACCGACTACGTCGGCGAGCAGCGGGAGATGACCCTCGCCTTCGCGCGCGCGTGCCTGCCGCAGATCTTCTTCCTCGGCCTCTTCACCCTGCTCGGACAGGTCCTCAACGCCCGGGGCCGCTTCGGCGCCATGATGTGGACCCCCGTCCTCAACAACGTGGTCGTCGTCTCCGTCTTCGCCCTCTTCCTCGTGGTCAGCGACGGCGGCGCCCTCACCCCCGGGGAGACCGCCCTGCTCGGCTGGGGCACCACCGCCGGCATCGTGCTCCAGGCCCTCGCCCTCGTGCCCTCGCTGCGCGCCGCCCGTTTCCGCTGGCGGCCCCGCTTCGACTGGCGCGGCAGCGGCCTCGCCACACCGCTGCGCTCGGCCGGCTGGCTGGTCCTGCTCGTCCTCACCAACCAGGGCGCGTACTGGGTGACCACCCTGCTCGCCACCTCGGCGGGCGGCACGGTCAGCGGCGGCGGCCTCGCCGCGTACAACAACGCCTATCTGCTGTGGTCCGTCCCGCACGGCATCATCACGGTCTCCCTCGTCACCGCGCTGCTGCCCCGGATGAGCGCCGCCGCCGCCGACGGCGACCTCGCGGGGGTCCGCCGGGACGTCTCGTACGCCCTGCGGACCAGCCAGGCCGCCGTCGTCCCGGCGGCCTGCGCCCTCCTCGCGCTCGCCGTCCCGCTGATGACGGTCGTCTTCCGGTACGGGGCGACCAGCGGCGACGACATCCGCGCGATGTCCTGGATCCTGATGGCCTTCGCGCCCGGCCTCGTCGCCCTCTCCGGGCAGTACGTGTGCAACCGCGCCTTCTACGCGCTGCGGGACACCCGTACCCCGTTCCTGCTCAACCTGGTGATCGCCGGCCTCAACGCGGGGCTGTCCTGCGCCGCCTTCCACTACCTGCCCACCCGGTGGGCCGTCACCGGCATGGCCGCCGGGTACACGCTCGCGCTCTGGGCGGGCTGGGGCCTCACGGCATACGTGCTGCGGAGGCGGCTCAAGGGGAGCGGGCCGGGCTCCGGCGGTTCCGGCTCCGCGCTCGCGCGGCTGCTGTTCGTCGCCGTGCCCGCCGCCGGTTACGGGCTCCTCATCACCGACCTCACCGGCCCCGCCGGGGCTGTACCCTCCGGGATCGCCGGAGCGCTGACCGTCCTCACCGTCTTCGCCGTCCTCGCCCAGCCCCTCCGGCTCACCGAGGTCCAGGCCCTCATCGGGGCCGGGAGCGGCCGACTGCGCGGCCTCGCCCACCGCACCTGAGCCACCCCCTCCGGCAGGAGGGGCCCTTCGACCTTGGATACTTCACAGATGCCCCGCGTGCTCCTGATAGAAGACGACCCCTCCGTCCGCGAAGGCGTCGAGCTCGGGCTCCGGCGCCGCGGGCACGAGGTGCGCACCGCCGCCACCGGGGAGGCCGGGCTCGACGCGCTCGCGGAGTTCCGGCCGGATCTGCTGCTGCTCGACCTCATGCTGCCCGGCATCAACGGCGTGCAGGTCTGCCGCCGGGTCCGCGAGAGCAGCCAGCTGCCGATCATCATGCTGACCGCCCGCGGCGACGACTTCGACGTCGTCATCGGCCTGGAGGCAGGCGCCGACGACTACATTGTCAAGCCCGCCCGTACCGAGGTCATCGAGGCGCGGATCCGGGCCGTGCTGCGGCGCATCGAGGAGCCGGCCGGCGGCCGGGCCGCCGTCGAGTTCCACGGCGAGCTGGCCATCGACCGCGCCGGTCTCACCGTCGCCAAGGCGGGCGAGCGGATCGCCCTCGCCCCCTCCGAGCTGAAGCTGCTGCTCCACCTCACGGCCGCGCCCGAGCAGGTCTTCAGCCGGCAGCAGCTCCTCGAACACGTCTGGGAGCACAGCTACCACGGGGACGCCCGGCTGGTCGACGCCTGCGTCCGCCGGCTGCGGAACAAGATCGAGGACACCCCGGGCGAACCCCGCTACATCCAGACCCTGCGCGGCTTCGGCTACCGCTTCGGTCCGCTGGGACCGCTGTGAAGGCCTGCGTCACCCCGGACGAGGACGCCGGGCAGGAGGGACACGTCCACGCCGGGCGGGAGGAGCACGGCGGTCACGCCCGTGGTGACGGGCACGGGACCGCGGGGCACGGGCGCGCCTCCCGGCGCGGGGGCCGGAGCCCGCGGCTGCGGCCACACCCCTTCGGGCTCCGCACCCGGCTCGTCCTCGCCTTCCTGCTCGTCGCCGCCGTCGGCTGCGGCACCACGGCGACGCTCACCTACCGGGCCGCCCGCAACGCCATCCTGGAGCAGACCCAGGACACCGCCGTCTCCGCCTTCCGCGAGCAGATCGACGCCCTCGGCATCGACCTGCCCGTCGACCCCGACTCGTTGCGGGACTCGCTCATGAGGATCGCCGGCCAGGGCAAGCCCCGCGCCTGGCGCGTCTACGCCGAGTACGGCACCCTCCGCGTCTCCTCCACCGACCGGCCCACCTCCTCCGTCATCACGCCGGAGCTGCGCGCCCGCGCCGCCGACGACGAGGCCGTCCCGCACGGCAGTTTCCAGCGGGTGGTCAAGAACGGCACCCCGTACCTCACGATCGCCGTGCCCGCCGTCTTCCTGGCCCGTTCCCCCGAAGGGCCGCCGCAGCGCACCGGTCTCGTGTTCTATGCCGTCATGGAACTCGCCGAGGAGGAGGCGAACATCGAGGCGATGGTCATGGCCGCCCGCGACGGCGCCCTGCCCGCGCTCGCCGTCGCCCTGATCCCCGCACTGATCGCCGCGCGCGGCGTGCTCCGGCCCGTACGGGAGCTGCGCCACGCGGCCCACAGCATGGGCCGCGGCCGGCTCGACACCCGTATCCATGCCAAGGGCAGCGACGAACTCGCCGATCTTGCCCGGACGTTCAACGAGTCGGCCGCCGAGCTGGAACGTTCCGTCGCGGAACTCCGCAACGCCGAGGCCCGTGCCCGCCGCTTCGCCTCCGACGTCTCGCACGAACTCCGCACCCCGCTCGCCGGGATGCTCGCCGTCACCGAGGTCCTCGACGAGGACGCCGGGAGCCTCGACAGCGACACCGCCCGCGCCGTCCGTCTGATCAGCGCGGAAACCGGGAAGCTCGCCGTGCTCGTCGAAGACCTCATGGAGATCTCCCGCTTCGACGCCCGCGCCGCCGAGCTGCACACGGACGAGGTCGACGCCGCCGACTGTGTCCGCAAGACCCTCCAGCACCGGCACTGGACCGACCCGGCACAGGTCTTCCCGTACCTCACGGAGGGGATCAGGGCCCGGCTCGACCCGCGCCGCTTCGACGTCGTCGTCGCCAACCTCGTCGGGAACGCGCTGCGGCACGGCGAGGCGCCGGTGACGGTCCGGCTGTGGGCGGAGGGGGACCAGCTGGTGACGGAGGTCGCCGACCGGGGTCCCGGCATCCACCCGGACGTCCTGCCGCACGTGTTCGACCGCTTCTACAAGGCGGACCAGGCCCGTACCCGCTCGGCGGGCAGCGGCCTCGGCCTCGCGATCACCCTGGAGAACGTACGGCTCCACGGAGGCACGGTCACGGCCGCCAACGCCCCCGAGGGCGGGGCGGTCTTCACGGTGCGGATGCCGCTGTGAAGGGCCCGGGAGCCACGGTCGTCCACCTCGGCCGGGCGGGCGGGGGCGCTGCGCGGCGGCGGGGGCGCCGCAGAACGGCGGCCGTCGCCCTGCTCGCCCTGCTGACGCCGCCGGCGCTGGCCGGCTGCGGCATACAGAAGAGCGACGTCGTCGAGGCGGGCGGGGCGGCGACGCTCCACGTCCAGCCGGTACCCGAGGACAGGCTCGTGCTCTACTTCGTCGGCCCCGACGGCCGGTCCATGCCGGTGACCCGCGATCTCGATCACCCCGGCCCGGAGGTCACCTCCCCGCCGGAGGACTCGGGAGAACACACCCCGACCGACCCGTTCGGCCCGGACTACGAGATATCCCGCGACGACCTGCGCCGCGGCGGGATCGTCACCGACAAGATCCTCGCCATGCTCCTCGCCGGCCCCGGGGCGAACGAGGCCGCGGCGGGCATCACCACCGCCCTGCCCGGACCGAAGGCGGGGAGCCCGACCATGTTGCAGGCGACGGAGGGTCCTTTGCCGGCGAATCCCTCGACGGGGACCCCGGCGCGCCGGCTGATCTGGGTCCGGGCGCCCTTCCCCGTCAAGAAGCTGCCGGAGGCGGGCGTCCGCCAGCTGGTGTGCACGACCGCCTACGCGGAGCACCCGGCCGGCCTGGTCGAGGTGTCGCTCAGCGGCCCGGACGGCATCCTGCCCACCGCCCGCTGCGACGAGTAGCCGAGCCTCGGGCGGTACGACGAGCAGCCGAGCCTCAGGCGGTACGCAGATCGGCGAGGACCGCGTCGGTGAACGGCGGCCAGGCCTCGACCGCCCACGCCCCGAAGGGCCGGTCGGTCAGCGCCACGCACGCGGCGCGCGCGTCCGGGTCGATCCACAGGAACGTGCCGGACTGCCCGAAGTGCCCGAAGGTGCGCGGCGAGGACGTGGCGCCCGTCCAGTGCGGGGACTTGCCGTCGCGGATCTCGAAGCCGAGGCCCCAGTCGTTGGGCCGCTGGTGCCCGTAACCGGGCAGGATGCCGGTCAGGCCGGGGTGGGTGACGCTCATCGCGTCCAGGACGGTGCGCGGGTCGAGCAGCCGCGGCGCCTGCACCTCGGCGGCGAACCGCACCAGGTCGTCGACGGTGGAGACGGCGTCCTTGGCGGGCGAACCCTCCAGCGTCGTCGACGTCATGCCCAGCGGCGCCAGGACCGCCTGGTGCAGGTACTCGGCGAAGGGGATGTCGGTCGCCTTGGCGAGGTGGTCGCCGAGGGCCTCGAAACCGGTGTTGGAGTAGATCCGGCGGGTGCCCGGCGCTGCCATGACCCGGTTCTCGTCGAACGCGAGCCCCGAGGTGTGGGCGAGGAGATGGCGCACGGTCGCCCCCTCGGGACCGGCCGGCTCGTCGAGGTCGATCGCCCCCTCCTCGTACGCGACGAGGACGGCGTACGCCGCGAGCGGCTTGGTGACGGAGGCGAGCGGGAAGCGCTGCCCGGTGGGGCCGTGCGACCCGGCCAGGGTGCCGTCCGCGCGGACCACGGCGGCCGCCGCGGTGGGGACGGGCCAGTTCTCGATCGACGCCAGGCTCGGCACGCTGCTCTGCATGGAGCCGAGCCTACTTGCTTGGAGTGCACTCCAACGTTTTAGCGTGGGGGTCATGAGCGTGATGGCGAGCACGAGCACGAGCACGAGCCCGAACCCGAGCGGAACCCGGACACACCACACCATCAGCGAGGTCTCCGCGCTGACCGGTCTTTCGGCACACACCCTGCGCTGGTACGAGCGGATCGGTCTCATGCCGCACGTCGACCGCTCCCACACCGGCCAGCGCCGCTTCACCGAGCAGGACCTGAGCTGGCTCGCGTTCGTCGGCAAGCTGCGGCTGACGGGGATGCCGGTCGCAGACATGGTCCGGTACGCCGAGCTGGTGCGCGAGGGCGACCACACCCGGGAGGCACGACGGGAGCTCCTGGAGGCCACCAGGAGGGACGTGCTCTCCCGGATCACCGAGCTCCAGGACACGCTCGCCGTGCTCGACATCAAGATCAGCCACTATGGGACCGTCTGCGGAGGAACACCTTCATGACCAGGATCGACACCGTACGTCTCGGCGGCCAGGACGGACCCGAGATCGGCGTCCAGGGCTTCGGCGCCATGGGCATCAGCGAGTTCTACGGCGACACCGACGAGGCAGCCGCCCGCGACACCCTCGACGCGGCCCTGGAGGCCGGCGTCACCCTGATCGACACCGCCGACGCCTACGGCAGCGGCGCCAACGAGCGGTTCCTCGCCCCGTTCCTCGCCGCCCACCGCGACGAGGTCACCCTCGCCACCAAGTTCGCCCTGGAGCGTCGGGCCGACGACCCCGCCTACCGGGGGATCCGCAACGACCCCGCGTACATCAGGGCCGCCGTGGAGGGCAGCCTGCGCCGCCTCGGCATCGAGACCATCGACCTCTACTACATGCACCGCCGCGACCCGGAGGTCCCGCTCGCCGAGTCCGTCGGCGCGATGGCCGAACTGGTCCGGGAGGGCAAGGTCAAGCACCTCGGCCTCAGCGAGGTCACCGGGCCCGAACTGCGCGAGGCCCACGCCGTCCACCCGATCGCGGCCCTCCAGTCGGAGTGGTCGCTCTTCTCCCGGGACGTGGAGCGCAGCGCCGTCGGCGCCGCCGCCGAACTCGGCGTCACCGTCGTGCCGTACTCGCCGCTCGGCCGCGGCTTCCTCACCGGGGCGTTCGCGGACGCCGCCAAGGACCTGACGGGCGGCGACTTCCGCCGGCACCAGCCCCGGTTCACCGGCGAGAACGCCGAACGGAACGCCGCCCTGCTCGACCCGGTCCGCAAGATCGCCGCCGCGCACGGCGCGACCCCGGCGCAGATCGCCCTCGCCTGGGTGCAGCAGCGGGCCTCCGCGCACGGCCTGACGGTCGTCCCGATCCCCGGCACCCGCAAGCGCTCCCGGCTGGAGGAGAACGCCGCCGCCACGCGTATCACCCTCACCGCCGCCGAGCTGGCGGAACTGGAGCCGATCGCCGGCCTGGTGGCGGGCGACCGCTACCCGGACATGCGCTTCACCGCGGTGGCGCGCGAGGCCTGACGGCTCGCGCGGGCCGACGGCCCGCCCGTCGGCCTCGGAGGGGCTGCGGCTCGCGTCGGGTCCGTCGGTCACTCCGGCCTCGGAGGGGCTGCGGCTCGCGTCGGGTCCGTCGGTCACGCGAGCCCCAGGGCGAAGACCGCGAATCCCGCCGCGAGCAGGCCCGCGAGGGTGCGGCGGCCCGGACCGGTCCTCGCCCAGGGCGACTCGAACCCGCGTGCGTACCGCCCGATCAGGACGAGCAGTCCGGCGAAGACCGGCATCCACGCCAGCCGCGCCAGGATCCAGCCGACCGAGTCCGGTGCGCCGACCAGACCCGGGACCTCCCCGAGGTACGAGGCGGGGATCGCCGCGCTGAGCATCGCCGTCTGGTGCCAGCACAGGATCGTCATCGCCGAGAGGTTGACGACCACGACCGGCGCCCACAGCACGGGCCGCCTCAGGAGCTTGCCGAGCCGGTCCCTGAGCAGGATCGCGGCGCCGCTCTGCGTGGCAGCGAGGGCGAGGACGAGCAGCGACGGCGGGTGGGAGTTGGTGCGGGCCTCGCCGGGGACGCCGACCATCGAGGCGGGGTAGCCGAAGGCGAGCAGCAGGGCGGCGAAGAGCGCGGCCCCACCGATCAGCAGCCCCCGGGCGTGCCGCTTGGTGACCCGGCCCTCGCCCCAGGAGACGCCGAGCTGATACGCGAAGAGCCAGCCGGGCAGGATGTTGAGAAGGCTGAGCCAGGACGGTACGGCGTCGGCGTACGGGCCGTACCGCAGGAAGTCGACGACGGCGACCGAGCCGAGCAGCGGGGCCGCGGCCCACACCCCGAGGCGGCGGGCCGCCCGGACGCACAGCGGGGTGAGCGCGGTGACCACCGTGTACACCCCGACGAACCACAGCGGCTGGATCACCAGCGTGGACGCGGTCCGCAGGGTGTCCACGGGCACGTCGAACCCGAAGTGCAGCACGGGCAGCAGCGCCGCCCAGACGGCCGTGACGCCGAGGACCGGGCGGCCGAGCCGTGCGAGCCGGGCACTGAGCCACGCGCGCGTGGAGCCCTTCCTGCGCCGGTACGAGAGGACGGAGGCGTAGCCGCCGACCAGGAAGAAGATGCCCAGCATCTGGAGGATCCAGCTGACCGGCGCGAGCCCCGCGAACGTACCCAGCGGGCTGGCGTTGTGGATCGCGCCGTCCGAGGAGAGTGTGAACCCGCCGAGCAGCCAGTGCCCGGTGGGCACGGCGAGCAGGGCCAGGGCGCGCAGCCCGTCGATCGCCCGGTCGCGGTGGGCGGGGGTGCCCGACTCGATCTTCTGTGCCGTGCGGCGGGCCATGGTCGCGAGGGCGCTCATCGGACGTCTCCCTCGGCGATCGCGGCGAAGGCGCGCAGCGAGGAGGTGCCCGGCGCGAAGTAGCCGCCGTGGCCGGTCGCGTCGTCGGCCGCGATCCGGCGGGCCCCGAACGCCGGGTCGGCGGGGTCGGCGCCGTGGCCGAGGTCCCCGACCTCGACGTTCGGGATCCGGTCGATCCAGTCGGTGGGATCCTTCGCCGCCCAGACACGGGCGGAGGTGCCGAGCTCGTTCACGTGGTCGGCGCGCATCCCGGGCGAGCCGAAGACCACCAGGTCCTTGGCCTTCAGATCGTGGGCGGCGAGGCCGCAGACCACGGAGCCGTAGCTGTGGCAGAACACGGACGGCTCGGCCGCCCCGACGGCTGCGAGACCGTCCACGAAGCGGGTGAGCCGGTCCGCCCCGGCCTCGGCGAGCCGGCCGGTGGCCGCGTCCAGACCGACGCCGACCGGGGTGGTGTACCCGGCCCAGGCGACGACCGCCGTGTCGCCGCCGGTCTCCCGGCGCAGCTCGGCCGCCATGTCCGTGAGCGGCCGCACGTGGTCCGCGTCGATGTCCGAGCCGGGCACGATCACCGCGATGTGCTCGGCCCGTGTCAGATCCCCGTACACCAGGGCCACCTGGCCGCGGCCGCGCGCGTCGTGGGCGAGGACCCGCGCACCGCCGAACGCCCCGCGCGTGGTGCGGGCGTTGGCCTCGTACCGCAGCTCCAGGGGTGCCCCGTCGAGGTTCCCGACGACCGTCGGGTGCGTCCGGGTCAGCTCCCGCTGCCGTACGGGGCTCAGGCCGGCGAAGAACCGCGCCACCCCGGCCGGGTCCATCCGCTCAGGGTCCGGCAGCCCGGCGGCCCGCCACTCCGCCGTCCCGACCGGCGCCCCGGTGACGGCCTCCTGGCTGTCACCGGACGCCCAGCCGGCCGTCCCGCCGACCACGGCGGTCACCAGGGCCGCGGTGATCAGGGTCCTCGAAATACGGCGCATGGGGTCGCCCTCCCTCTCCGGTACTCGCTCGTTCGCTGGCGAGAGGAAGGTAGGAAGACGACGGGTGACGGCACGTCACACCGGGGGGCCAACTCCCGTCCGATACCGGGGTAGGGGGTGGAGGAGCAGGCAACACCAGGTGCGGGGTGGGGTTTTCCCCCGGGGGAAAGCCACCTGGAGGAAAGCCACCTGGGGGGTAGCTACCCCCGGGGGCAGCTACCCCGGGGGCAGCTACCCCGGGGGCAGCTACCCGGGGACAGCCACCCAGGGGGCAGCTACCCGGGCGTCAGGACGTGCCCGGAGTCACGAGCCCCGACTCGTAGGCGAAGACCACCGCCTGCGCCCGGTCGCGCAGGTCCAGCTTGGCCAGTACCCGGCCGATGTGGGTCTTCACCGTCTGCTCGGCGAGGACGAGGTGGTCCGCGATCTCCTGGTTGGACAGGCCGCGGGCGATGAGTTCGAGGACCTCGGTCTCGCGCGGGGTGAGCCCGTTCAGGCGCAGCGCCGTGGTGTCCTTGCGCGGCGCGGGACGGGAGGCGGCGAAGTCGGCGATGAGCCGTCGGGTCACGGACGGGGCGAGCAGGGCCTCGCCCGCCGCCACCACCCGTACCGCCGCGATCAGGTCCGCCGGCGGCGCGTCCTTCAGGAGGAAGCCGGAGGCGCCGGCGCGCAGCGCCTCGTACACGTAGTCGTCCACGTCGAAGGTGGTCAGCATGAGGACCTTCGGCCGGTGGGTGACCCCGGTCGGCGGGTGGAGGATCTCCCGGGCGGCGGCGAGCCCGTCCAGCTCCGGCATCCGCACGTCCATGAGGACCACGTCCGGGTGCGTCGAGCGTGCCACGTCGATGCCCTGCCGCCCGTCCGGGGCCTCGCCCACGACGTCGATGTCGGGCTGCGCGGCGAGCAGCGCGGCGAATCCGGCCCGCACCATGGCCTGGTCGTCGACGATGATCACGCGGATGGTCACTCGGAGTCCTTGACGGTCGGGGGCGAGGTCGGGGTCGGAGCCGGGGGCGGAGCCGTGGCCGTGGCCGGTGCCGGGTCCCCGGCCGGGGGCGTCGCCACGGCGGGGGTCGGGTCCGGGGTCAGCGGCAGCCGCGCGGCGACCCGGAAGCCGCCGTCCGGCAGCGGCCCGGTGTCGAGCGAGCCGCCCGTCAACCGTACGCGTTCCCTCATGCCGACGAGCCCGTGCCCGGTGCCGGACGCGCCGCGTTCCACCGCGGAATCCGCCTCCGTCGAGGGCCCGTTGACGACGAGGACCGTCAGCCATCCGCCCTCCGCCCGGACCGACACCCGGGTCGGCGCCCCCGGTGCGTGCCGGACGATGTTCGCGAGGGCCTCCTGCACGATCCGGTACGCGGACAGGTCCACCGTCTGCGGTACGTCGCCGAGGTCGGCGGCGAGCCGCAGCTCGGCCGGCACCCCCGCCCGTACGGTCGCCTCGACGAGCTGCTGGACCCGGTCGAGACCCGGCTGCGGGGCCCGCTCGCCCTCACTGCCGTCACTGCGCAGCACGGACAGCAACCGTCGCATTTCGGCCAGCGACTCGCGCGCGCTCGACGCGATCGAGGTGAACTCCTCGCGCGCCGCGTCCGGGAGGTCGGGGATGCGGTACGGGGCCGAGTCGGCCTGCACGGTGATCACCGACATGTGGTGGGCCACCACGTCGTGCAGCTCGCGCGCGATCCTGGCCCGCTCCTCCAGGAGCGTGCGGCGGGCCCGCTCGGCCTCGCTGATGGTCTCCTGCTCGACGAGCCGCCGTTGGGCGTCGCCACGCGCGCGTACCGCCGAGGTGAGGAGGAGCAGCACGCCGCTGAGGACGACGAGCAGGGTGTGGACGCTGGTGTACCCGGCCGGTCGGAAGACCTCCAGGACGTACCCGGCGACGCCGGTCGCCAGCCACACCCCGAACAGCGCCCGGCGGGATTCGCGCAGGCCGAGCGCGATCATCAGCGCGCAGTAGCCGACGACGATCGGCGGGGTCCACGGCCAGAGCTCGGCGCGCGGGCCGTCGGCGGCGAGCAGCGCGACCGCGCCGAGCACATCGGCGGCGAAGATGATCCACCAGGCCTGGAGCGGGCGCGCGACGGCGAGCAGCAGCGGCGCGGTCTGGGCGGTGCCGATGGCCCCGGCGAGCGCGCCGTTGACCCCGTAGTCCCCGGCGAGGAGGTGGACCGTGGTGGGGAGCAGCGAGGCGACGAACGCGAGGGCGACGACGTACGGCAGCAAGCGCACCCACCGCGAGGCGGCCTCGGCGAGGAGGGGCGCCCCCGGTGTGCTGGGCGTGGTGAGCGCGGTCCCGAGCCCCTGGAACATCTCGCGTGTCCGGGTGCTGAGCTGCCGCAGGGTGCTGGTGGGCGGCTCGTGCCGCGGTTCGGTAGCCATGACCAGCTCAGGGTAGGCAGCGGGCCCGGCCCCCGACGTCATACCGGGGACCGGGCTCTGCCCTGATACCGGGGTATGAGGCCGGGGCTAGGGCTACAGCTCCGCGAGGAGTTCCGCCTTCTTCGCCGAGAACTCCTCGTCCGTCACCAGTCCCGCCTGATGCAGTTCACCCAGGTGCCGAATCCTTTCAGCGACGACCCCGGGAGCGGCGGCCGTGCGCGCCGGGACGCGGTCCGAGGTCCTGATCGCCGCGAGGACGGCCGCCGCGAAGGGGAGGGACAGGTGCACCGGCCCGTAACCGAGGCCGAACACGACGGAGCCGGGGTCACGGTCGGGCTGGGACGCGCGGGGTTCGCCACCCCGGGGGATCAGCCGCAGATGCCCGTCCAGGACGTCCGGCGAGCGCCACTCGACCCCGCAGAGATCACGTACGTGGAAGAACTGGTCACCCGCCTTCCACTTCTCGGAGGACGCTCCCGTCCAGGACCAGCGGAACGAGACCTCCGACTGCCCGTCGAAGCCGGCCTTCCCGTCGTACGCCTTGAAGGACTGCGGACCCTGCGGCGGCGCCACGAGGAAACGGTCGGCGGGCGTCACGTCGCCCCCGTCCGGGGGGCCGTCGGAGTACACCGCCCCCGCCGTCCCGGGCCCGAGTACGGCCCGTAGCTCGTCCTGGTAGTACTCGGCGAGCGTCTCCCGGTCCGCCGGCAGCACCAGGCGGTACGGGTCGCAGTTCTCCGAGAGCTGCCCCGCGGCCGCCTCCATCAGCGGATCGGCGCCCGGTCTCGGCACGGCGTGCAGCACGACGGTGCCCCGCTTGCCGGGCGAGAGCGTCACGGACGCCAGCGCCTCGTGCGGTACACGTCGTTCGCGCAGCACGCTGAAGAGCCTTGGCGCACGGTTCCCCCGGTCGAAGCGGATGACGAGGGCGTCACTCTCGAACTCCCAGGTGGCATGAATTCCGGCCAGCACATCACCCATACGCCTCATCGTAAGCGGCGCGTGCCCGTGCGTCGCCCCCGTGAAAGGTCCCGAAATTACGTGATCTACGCGCGTCAGCGCCCTTCCGTACCGGATATTCCCCCGTGGCAAGCGCTGTCGGCACGTGCGCAGACCAGCGTCCCGTAGGAGCCGACGCCTATCGCGGCGAAGTTGCCGAGGCTCTCGGTGCCCGGCTCGAAATAGCCGCTGTGGCCGATGGCGCCACGGGCCGACAGCAGCCGGGCGCCGAACTCCGGGGCCACCGGATCGGCCCCGTGCCCGACTCCACCCACCTCCACGTGCGGCACGCCCGCGATCCAGTCGTCGGCGTCCCGCATCGCCCACACGCGCGCGGGGGTGCGGAGTTCCGCCGCCCGTTCCACCCGCATCCCGGGGCTTCCGGCCACCGTCAGGTCCGTCACCCGGGCGGGGAGCCGGGGCGCGGCGACCCCGCAGAGCACGGAGCCGTAGCTGTGGCAGAACAGCGCCACGCGCGCGTCGCCGGGCAGCGCCTCGGTCAGCCGGACGAGCCGTGCGGCGCCTCCCTCGGCGAGGCGTCCGGTCATCGCGTCGACGCCGACCCCGGCGGGCGAGGTGTAGTCGGCCCAGGCGATCACGGCGACCCTGGCGCCGGGCGAGGCCCGCCGCTCGGCGCGGTAGAGGGACCGGGCCATGCCGGCGGGAGCCCCGTACCGGCCGTGGGTCTTCTGGAAGGTGAGGAGGTTGGTGTCGACGCCGGGCACGATCACCGAGACGTGCCGGGCCCGCGTCAGGTCCCCGAGGACCTCGGCCGTCCGCCCCGTACCGGTCGGGTCGAAGGCGAGGATCTGCCGGCCGGGCCGCATCAGCGAGACGAAGCGGTCGAGGCGCCGCTGCGCCTCGTGCCGTCCGTCGGCGGAGAGCCGGGTGTCGTGGATCCTGCCCCGTTCGACGGTGAGCGCGCGGCCGAGGGTGATCCGGTTGGCGCGGTAGCGCAGCGCGACCGGGGCGCCGTCGAGATTGCCGACGACGAGCGGATGCCGTTCGGCGAGCCCGGCCGCGCGCGCGTGGCCGAGCCGGGCGAAGAACGCGGCGATGCCCCTGGCGGAGGTGGTCGGTCCCGGCAGGGGGCGGTGGTCGATCCGGTCGCGGGCCCAGGCGGCGAGCGCGGCCTCGCGGGACGGGCCGGGCGCCGGACGGTGCTTGATCGTCGTCCAGCCGGTGGTCGTGAGCAGCACGAACACGACGGCGAGCGCGAGCAGGGTGCGCAGGACGACCAGCGTGGGGGAGTCGGCTTCGACGGGGGTCACGGGCGGCCACCCTACGGGGCGCGGGTGAACGACCCCGACCGGGGCTTGGGTGAACGACCCGACCGCCCGCGACCGCCAGGCCCTCTAGATCCGGTCGCGCCAGCGGGGTGCCAGGGCCGGTCCGAGGTGGTCCAGATACCGCTCGGTGAGGGCGCGGATGGCCTCCAGGCTCTGGTCCGTACCCCGCCCCCACAGCTGGCCTGTCACACGCATCACACCGCTGAACGCCGCCACCGCGATCCGGGGGCGCGGGTCCGCGTCGACGTCGAGGCCCTCCCGCTCGGCGATGATCCGGGCGAGGGTCTCCTCCATCTCCGTGGAGCGGCGCAGATGGACGGCGAGCAGCGCGGGCGTCGACTCGATCAGCTGGAAGGAGCGCAGATAGAGCTCCAGCGGTACGACCTCGGTGATGGCGTCGCCGATGGTGTCCCAGCCGGAGAGCACGGCGTTGCGCATGGCGTCGAACGGGCCCTCGCCGGGGGGCCGCTGCCGGAGGGCCTCGATGAAACGCTCCTCCACCATGTGCTGGACGGCGAAGGCGACCTCCTCCTTGGAGGAGAAGTAGCGGAAGAAGGTGCGCTGGGAGACCTCGACGGTGTCGACGATCTCGTCGACGGTCGTCCGCTCGTAGCCGTGCGTGGTGAAGAGCTCGAGGGCCACCTTGATCAGCGCCTCGCGCGTACGTTGCTTCTTCCGCTCCCGCAGGCCGGGCAAGGTCACGTCAGGATCCTCTTTTCACGCATTTCGTCCGGCTCAGCCTACCTGTGAGCTACGTGACAGTTACCGGCGTGTGAATCGCTTTGTCAATTGTCAGTGACTGTCACTAGCCTCGTTCGCATGACTAGTCAGACCACCGTGGAAAAGGCCCCGCAGGGCCAGGGGGACGCCCGGGAACCCGTACCGGCCCCGGCGAAGGGACTGCGTGGCCATCCGTGGTTGACGTTGTTCGGAGTCGCGGTCGGCGTCATGATGGTCGCGCTCGACGGCACGATCGTCGCCATCGCCAACCCCGCCATCAAGACCGACCTCGGCGCCTCCCTCGCCCAGGTCCAGTGGATCACCAACGGCTATCTGCTCGCCCTGGCCGTCGCGCTGATCACCGCCGGCAAGCTCGGTGACCGCTTCGGCCACCGGCAGACCTTCCTCATCGGCATCGCCGGCTTCGCCCTCGCCTCCGGCGCCATCGGCCTCTCCGACTCCATCGGGGCCGTGATCGCCTTCCGTGTCCTCCAGGGCCTCTTCGGCGCCCTGCTCATGCCGGCCGCGCTCGGCCTGCTGCGCGCCACCTTCCCCGCCGAGAAGCTGAACATGGCCATCGGCATCTGGGGCATGGTCATCGGCGCGTCCACCGCGGGCGGCCCGATCGTCGGCGGCCTGCTCGTCGAGCACGTCAGCTGGCAGTCCGTCTTCTTCATCAACGTGCCGGTCGGCGTCCTCGCGCTCGTCCTCGGCCTCGTCATCCTCAAGGACCACCGCGCGGAGAACGCACCGCGTTCCTTCGACGTCCTCGGCATCCTGCTGCTCTCCGGCGCCATGGCCTCCCTCGTCTGGAGCCTCATCAAGGCCGGTGAGTCCTGGGGCTGGTCGAGCGGCAAGACCTGGGGCGGCCTGCTCGGCGCGGTGCTGCTCTTCGCGGTCTTCGCCTTCTGGGAGACCAAGGTCAAGGAGCCGCTCATCCCGCTGGCCATGTTCCGCTCCGTGCCGCTCTCGGCCGGTGTGGTGCTGATGGTCCTGATGGCCTTCGCCTTCATGGGCGGCCTGTTCTTCGTGACCTTCTACCTCCAGGGAGTGAAGGGGCTCAGCCCGGTCGACAGCGGTCTGCACCTGCTGCCGCTGACCGCGATGATGATCGTCTCCTCGCCGCTCGCGGGTGCGCTGATCACCAAGTTCGGCCCGCGGGTGCCGCTGGTCGGCGGCATGGTCTGCACGGCCGTCGCGATGTTCGGCATGATCACGCTCTCCGCCGGCACCGGCACCTTCGTCATGTCCCTCTGGTTCGCGCTGCTGGGTCTCGGGCTCGCCCCGGTCATGGTCGGCGCCACCGAGGTCATCGTCGGCAACGCGCCCCTGGAGCTCTCCGGCGTGGCCGGCGGTCTCCAGCAGGCCGGCATGCAGGTCGGCGGCGCGCTCGGTACGGCGGTGCTCGGCGCCGTCATGTCCTCCAAGGTCTCCGACGCCTTCGAGGGCAACTGGAAGGACGCCGGCATCCAGGCCCCGGTCGACCCGCGTCTGGAGCAGGCCGCCGAGTTCGGCATGGCCCCGCCGGAGCTGGCCCAGGCGCCGGGGATGACCCCCGACCTCCTCCAGCAGATCACCGGCGTCATCCACGACACCTTCCTCGACGGCATGGGTCTTGCCTTCACCGTCGCCGGTGTCGTCGCCGTCGTCGCGGCCCTCGTCGCCACGCTCACCAAGCGCGGCGCGAACGCGGAGGCGGGCGGCATGGGCGGTCACATCTGACGTCCCTCGGGGTTCCCGTAAGGGGCCGTCACCCGTTCGCGTGAACGGGGGCGGCCCCTCTTCCGTCTCCGGGTGACCTCCGCCATGCTTTTGATTACAGAGAGTGACTGAACGGGGGTTCATCAGCATGTACGTGTATACGAAGACCGCACTGGCCGTCGCGGCCGTCCTGACCGCCTTTCTGACCGCCGTCCCCGCGGTCCCGGCGGCGGCCGTGCCGTCCGGGACCGCTCTGGGGGCCTGCGGGCCGGGCCGGCTCTGCCTCTGGCCCAAGCCCGACTTCAAGGGCAGGGCGCAGAGCCACGAGCTGGCCACGACCGACATCGAGAGCTGTGTCGCGCTGCCGCCGGGCACCTCGGCCCAGTCCCTCGCCAACCGCACGGGACGACCGGTCACCACGTACCAGTCCGCCGAGTGCGCGGAGACGGGCGAGTTCGAGACGTACCCGGGGCGCGGGACCTGGGTGCCGCAGACGCCCTACGAGGTCAGAGCGTTCAAGCTGTGGGAGCGGTAGGGACGGCGGCGACGTCCTGGGGTTCGTGCGGCGCGGGAACAGCCGCCGGGGCGACGCTGTCCGTGACCACCCCCGCCGGGACCGACAGCCGGGCGACCTCCGCGCGCAGTTCGCGGACCTCCAGGGTCAGCGTTTCCAGCAGCTCGGTCTGACGGCGCTCCACCGCGTCGTCGCGGTCGAAGCGGGAGATGAACCAGGCGGCGATGTTGGCGGTGACGACACCGAGAAGGGCGATGCCCGAGAGCATCAGGCCCACCGCGAGGACCCGGCCGAGACCCGTGGTGGGGGCGTGGTCGCCGTAGCCGACGGTGGTCATCGTGGTGAACGACCACCAGACCGCGTCCCCGAGCGTCCTGATGTTGCCGTCGGGGGCGTCCCGCTCGACGTGCAGCACGGCCAGCGAGCCGAACATCATCAGCCCGACGACCGCCCCCGCCACATAGGTGGTCAGCGTTATCTGAGGGGCCATCCGGGCCCGTCGGCCGACGAGGAGGAGTGTGGAGACGACCCGCAGCAGCCGCAGCGGCTGCACCATCGGCAGCACGACCGCGAGCAGATCGAGGGGGTGGGAGCGGACGAAGGCCCAGCGGGCCGGGGCGATGGACAGCCGGACCAGATAGTCGAGGGCGAAGGCCGCCCAGACCGCCCACTCGACATGGGTGCACAGCCGGTGCACCCAGGGGGCGGCGCCGGGAGCCACGATCGGCACGGCGTACGCGACGCCGAACGCCACGGCGAGCACGAGCAGCGGTGCCTGTGTGCGTTCTTCCCAGCGATCCCTCATGCGGGGAATCGTAGAGAACGCCGAAGGGCGGCGAGACCGAGGTCCCACCGCCCCTCACCAGGTGCGCTGTGCTACCGGAGAACCGTCCGAGGGCTACCGGATCAGGCGTCGCCGCCCGCGGGGCCCGGGTCGGCGGCCGCCACGTCGAGCAGCTGGTAGCGGTCCACGGCCTGCTTCAGGGCCGAGCGCTCGATCCTGCCCTCGCGGGCCAGCTCGGTCAGCACGGCCAGCACGATCGACGGGGCGTCGATGTGGAAGTAGCGACGGGCCGCGCCCCGCGTGTCCGCGAAGCCGAAGCCGTCCGCGCCCAGCGAGCCGTACGTGCCCGGCACCCAGCGGGAGATCTGGTCCGGCACCGCACGCATCCAGTCCGAGACCGCCACGAACGGACCCTCAAAGCCCTGGAGCTTGCGCGTCACGTACGGGACGCGCTGCTCCTCGTCCGGGTGGAGCAGATTGTGCTCCTCGACGGCCACGGCCTCGCGGCGCAGCTCGGTCCAGGAGGTCGCGGACCAGACGTCGGCCCGGACGTTCCACTCCTCGGCGAGGATCCGCTGCGCCTCGATCGCCCACGGCACGGCGACACCGGAGGCCATGATCTGCGCCGGGATCGTGCCCGCCTCGCCCGGCTTGAGGCGGTGGATGCCCTGGAGGATGCCCTCCACGTCCACGTCCGCCGGCTCGGCCGGGTGCTGGATCGGCTCGTTGTAGACGGTCAGGTAGTAGAAGACGTCCTCGGCCTCGGAGCCGTACATGCGGCGCAGACCGTCCTTGACGATGTGCGCGATCTCGAATCCGTACGCCGGGTCGTAGGCGATGCAGGCCGGGTTGGTCGAGGCCAGCAGGTGGGAGTGGCCGTCCGCGTGCTGGAGGCCCTCACCGGTCAGGGTCGTACGGCCGGCGGTGGCGCCGAGGACGAAGCCGCGCGCCAGCTGGTCGGCCATCTGCCAGAACTGGTCGCCGGTCCGCTGGAAACCGAACATCGAGTAGAAGACGTACACCGGGATCAGCGGCTCGCCGTGCGTGGCGTACGCCGAACCCGCGGCGATCAGTGAGGCCGTGCAGCCGGCCTCGGAGATGCCGTCGTGCAGCATCTGGCCGGTCGGCGACTCCTTGTACGCGAGGAGGAGTTCGCGGTCCACCGCCTCGTACTGCTGGCCCAGCGGGTTGTAGATCTTGGCGCTCGGGAAGAAGGCGTCCATGCCGAAGGTGCGGTACTCGTCGGGGGCGATCAGCACGAAGCGCTTGCCGATCTCCTTGTCCCGCATGAGGTCCTTCAGGATGCGGACGAAGGCCATCGTGGTGGCGATCGACTGCTGCCCGGAGCCCTTCTTGGCGGCCGCGTAGGTCTTGTCGTCGGGGAGGACCAGCGGCTTCGACCGCACGACCCGGGTGGGGACGTACCCGCCCAGGGCGTTGCGGCGGTCGTGCATGTACTGGATCTCCTCGGAGTCCCGGCCCGGGTGGTAGTACGGCGGCAGGCCGTCCTCCAACTGCCGGTCGGTCACCGGGATGTGCAGCCGGTCGCGGAAGCGCTTGAGGTCGTCGACCGTCAGCTTCTTCATCTGGTGGGTCGCGTTGCGGCCCTCGAAGTTCGGGCCGAGCGTCCAGCCCTTGACGGTCTGGGCGAGGATCACCGTCGGCTGGCCCGAGTGGGCCTTGGCCGCCGCGTAGGCCGCGTAGATCTTCTTGTGGTCGTGACCGCCGCGGCCCAGGTGCAGGATCTGCTGGTCCGACATGCCCTCGACCATCGCCCGCAGCCGGTGGTCGTCGCCGAAGAAGTGGTCCCGGATGTAGCCGCCGGTCTCCGTGGCGTACGTCTGGAACTGGCCGTCCGGGGTGGTGTTGAACTTGTTGACCAGGATGCCGTCGCGGTCCTGCGCGAGCAGCGGGTCCCAGGAGCGGTCCCAGATCAGCTTGATGACGTTCCAGCCGTTGCCCCGGAAGATCGACTCCAGCTCCTGGATGATCTTGCCGTTGCCGCGCACCGGGCCGTCGAGCCGCTGGAGGTTGCAGTTCACGACGAACGTCAGGTTGTCCAGGCCCTCGCGGGCGGCGATGGAGAGCTGGCCGACCGACTCGACCTCGTCCATCTCGCCGTCGCCGAGGAACGCCCAGACGTGCGACTTGGAGGTGTCGGCGATCCCGCGCGCCTCCATGTAGCGGTTCATCCGGGCCTGGTAGATCGCGCCGAGCGGGCCGAGGCCCATCGACACCGTGGGGAACTCCCAGAAGTCCGGCATCAGCCGCGGGTGCGGGTACGACGAGAGCCCGTTCGGGAACTTCGACCTCTCCTGGCGGAAGCCGTCGAGCTGCGTGTCGTTCAGCCGGTCCAGGAGGTACGCGCGGGCGTAGATGCCGGGCGACGCGTGCCCCTGGAAGAAGATCTGGTCGCCGCCGTCACCCTCGTCCTTGCCGCGGAAGAAGTGGTTGAAGCCGACGTCGTACAGCGAGGCGGAGGAGGCGAAGGTCGCGATGTGGCCGCCGACGCCGATGCCCGGACGCTGGGCGCGCGAGACCATGACGGCCGCGTTCCACCGGGTGGCGTTGAGGACCTTGCGCTCGATCTCCTCGTTCCCGGGGAAGAAGGGCTCGTCCCTCGTGGCGATCGTGTTGACGTAGTCCGTGCTGCGCATCTCGGGCACGGCCACGCGCTTCTCGCGGGCCCGCTCGATCAGCCGGAGCATGAGGTAGCGGGCCCGTTCACGGCCCCGCTCGTCCACGGCCGCGTCGAGGGAGTCGAGCCATTCCTGGGTCTCTTCCGGGTCGAAATCCGGGACCTGGCTGGGAAGGCCGCCAATGATGATCGGGTTGCGATCGGATCCGGGAGCCACGCTCTTCCTTCGCTGTTCGGTGGTACCCACGGGGCCACGAAGTGGCCGGGATGTCCATCGTGTACCCCGTGTGCGCCAGACGTCACATTTACCGAGAGGTAACCCCCAGCGGTGTCCTCCATGTGTCCGGGTGGGGTCAAATCGCAACCTTACGCTCAACCCGCACATGCGTTTCGTCCGGGCGTTCGGCAGACTGAAACCGCAGAAGGAAGTAAACCGGGATGAATCATGTGTGCCTGATCACGGAGCGGGGTCTCCACGGTGCCGGAAGTTGCGGCGAGACGGCCCCAAACGTCACCGTTTCGGCGGTCTCCACGGCCGGGTACTTGCGCGATCCACCCCGGCACGTGTGGACTACGGCCAGCGCCGCGCGCATACGCGCGGCCCAAGCATTTACCGAATGAGCAGGAGGCAAGCCGTGAGCGCGACCGCGGACCACGCGGAGGAGCGGACCAACCCGGCCGTCAGGCTGGGGTTCGAGCCCGGACAGGTGGTCCAGGAGATCGGCTACGACGACGACGTCGACCACGATCTCCGTGAAGGCATCGAGTCCATCATCGGGGCCGAGCTCGTGGACGAGGACTACGACGACGTCGCTGACGCCGTCGTGCTCTGGTTCCGCGACGAGGACGGCGATCTCACCGACGCCCTGGTGGACGCCATCGGTCTTCTGGAGGACGGCGGCACCATCTGGCTGCTGACGCCGAAGACCGGCCGCGACGGCTACATCGAGCCGAGCGACATCAACGATGCCGCGCAGACAGCTGGTCTCTCCCAGACCAAGAGCATCAGCGTCGCCAAGGACTGGACGGGCACCCGCCTGACCGCCCCCAAGCGCTGATCACCACGCTGCGAGAAGCCCCCGCCGGTCCCCCGGCGGGGGCTTTCGTGCGCGCGGGCCGGCCGGACCGCCGGGCCTCGCGGGGGCTCGCGCGGACAGGCCGTAGGGTGGGGTTCACCGATTCGGCCCAAGGTCAGGGCCCCGCCGAAGGGATGCGTACGCGATGGCGATCGAGGTCGGCACCGAGGCCCCGGAGTTCGCGCTCAAGGACAACCACGGGCGCACCGTCCGGCTCTCCGACTTCCGCGGCGAGAAGAACGTGGTGCTGCTCTTCTACCCCTTCGCCTTCACCGGCGTCTGCGCGGGTGAGCTCGGCGAGCTGCGCGACAACCTTCCGACGTTCGTCAACGACGACACCCAGCTCCTCGCCGTCTCCAACGACTCCATCCACACCCTGCGCGTCTTCGCCGAGCAGGAATCCCTGGAGTACCCGCTGCTCTCCGACTTCTGGAAGCACGGCGAGGCCTCCCGTGCCTACGGTGTGTTCGACGAGGAGAAGGGCTGCGCGGTGCGCGGCACCTTCATCATCGACAAGGAGGGTGTCGTCCGCTGGACCGTCGTGAACGCCCTGCCGGACGCCCGCGACCTCGGCGAGTACGTCAAGGCCCTCGACGCGATCTGACCCGACACCTGGATTCACCGGGCGAATCGACTGTTTCGAGCGGGAACCCGTCACTAGGATCCACTCGTTGATCCGATGCCAACGCACGACCGGGGGCGCTGCCCCTGAAAACCACATGGAGGGACTCGTGGGAGTCAGCCTCAGCAAGGGCGGCAACGTCTCGCTGACCAAGGAGGCCCCTGGCCTCACCGCCGTGACCGTCGGTCTGGGCTGGGACGTCCGCACCACCACCGGTACGGACTTCGACCTCGACGCCAGCGCCATCCTGGTGAGCCCCGAGGGCAAGGTCCGCAACGACCAGGACTTCGTGTTCTTCAACAACCTGAAGAGCGCCGACGGCTCCGTCGAGCACACCGGTGACAACCTCACCGGCGAGGGCGAGGGTGACGACGAGCAGGTCAAGGTCAGCCTGGCCACGGTGCCGGCCGATGTCGCCAAGATCATCTTCCCGGTGTCGATCTACGACGCCGAGAACCGTCAGCAGTCCTTCGGCCAGGTGCGCAACGCGTTCATCCGCGTCGTGAACCAGGCCGGCGGCGCCGAGATCGCCCGGTACGACCTCTCCGAGGACGCCTCGACCGAGACCGCCATGGTCTTCGGCGAGCTGTACCGCAACGGCGACGAGTGGAAGTTCCGCGCCGTCGGCCAGGGCTACGCCTCGGGCCTGCGCGGTATCGCGCAGGACTTCGGCGTCAACGTCTGAGCCGAACCGTTCGAACCGTCCGGCGCCGCACATCCCGTGCGGCGCCGGACGTGCCTCATCACCACCGGGGAGGAAACGAATCATGGGCGTCACGCTCGCCAAGGGAGGCAATGTCTCCCTCTCCAAGGCCGCACCCAACCTCACCCAGGTCCTCATCGGGCTCGGCTGGGACGCGCGCTCCACCACCGGAGCCCCCTTCGACCTCGACGCCAGCGCGCTGCTGTGCCAGGCCGGGCGGGTCCTCGGGGACGAGTACTTCGTGTTCTACAACCAGCTGCGCAGCCCCGAGGGCTCGGTCGAGCACACCGGCGACAACCTCACGGGCGAGGGTGACGGGGACGACGAGTCCCTGATCGTGGACCTCTCCAAGGTGCCGGCCCACTGCGACAAGATCGTCTTTCCGGTGTCGATCCATGACGCCGACAACCGGGGCCAGAGCTTCGGTCAGGTCAGCAACGCGTTCATCCGCGTGGTGAACCAGATGGACGGTCAGGAACTCGCGCGATATGACCTCTCCGAGGACGCCTCCACCGAGACCGCGATGATCTTCGGTGAGCTCTACCGTTACAGCGGCGAATGGAAGTTCCGCGCGGTCGGTCAGGGGTACGCGTCCGGGCTGCGGGGCATCGCTCTAGACTTCGGGGTCAACGTCTCGTAAAGCCATGTAATTCACGATGGGGCAAACAGTGGTTCTGAAAACCTTCGGCTGGTCGTTCGCCATCACGGTGCTCGGCCTGGTCGCAGCGGTGCTCTACGGGGGGTGGGAGGCGTTCGGGATCGTCGCGATCCTGTGTGTCCTCGAGATCTCGCTGTCCTTCGACAATGCAGTGGTCAACGCCGGAATCCTGAAGAAGATGAATGCCTTCTGGCAGAAGATCTTCCTCACCATCGGTGTGCTCATCGCCGTCTTCGGTATGCGGCTGGTCTTCCCCGTCGTGATCGTGGCGATCAGTGCCAAGATCGGCCCCATCGAGGCCGTCGATCTCGCGCTCAACGACGCCGAGCGCTACGAACAGCTCGTCACCGACGCCCACCCGTCGATCGCGGCCTTCGGCGGGATGTTCCTGCTGATGATCTTCCTCGACTTCATTTTCGAGGACCGCGACATCAAGTGGCTCGGCTGGCTGGAGCGCCCGCTGGCCAAGCTCGGCAAGATCGACATGCTGTCGGTCTGCATCGCCCTCGTCGTCCTGGCGATCAGCGCCATGACCTTCGCGACCCAGGCCCACCAGCACGGCGGCACGCACGTCGACAAGGCGGCGACCGTCCTGCTCTCGGGCGTCTTCGGCCTCATCACGTACCTCGTCGTCGGCGGTCTCTCCGGCTACTTCGAGAACAAGCTGGAGGAGGAAGAGGAGCGCGAGCACGAGGTCGAGGAAGAGGCCAAGCGCAGCGGCAAGAAGGCTCCCGCGATCCAGCTGGCCGGCAAGGCCGCCTTCTTCATGTTCCTCTACCTGGAGGTCCTCGACGCCTCCTTCTCCTTCGACGGTGTCATCGGCGCCTTCGCCGTCACCAACGACATCGTCCTGATGGCCCTCGGCCTCGGCGTCGGCGCGATGTACGTCCGGTCCCTGACGGTCTACCTGGTCCGCCAGGGCACCCTCGACGACTACGTCTACCTGGAGCACGGCGCCCACTACGCCATCGGCGCCCTCGCCGCGCTCCTCCTGGTCACCATCCGGTACGAGATCCCCGAGGTCGTCACCGGCTCCATCGGCGTCATCCTGATCGCCTGGTCCTTCTGGTCCTCCGTACGCCGCAACAAGCGGCTCGCGGCGGCCGAGGGCGGATCCGGCTCGTCGGACGACAAGACCGAGGTGCCGTCCGGGGTGTGACACCCCCGGCAATGAGGAACGATTCACTGCGGGGCGGCCGGTGCACCCGGCCGCCCCGCAGGCATGTGCGCGGTGTCGGTGATCAGTGGTGTGTGATCAGCGGTGCCTGCGGACAGTGGGTCGGACACCAGTGGGGGGTGAAGGCGGCATGGCCTTCTGGGACAACCTTTTTCCGGGGAGGGCGGCGTCGCAGTTCGATTCGGGCAGCGCCGCGTCGAACACGATCGATCTGACGAAGCGGCGCCCGTCCGTCTCGCTCACCAAACAAGGCGCCGCCACCGGCAACCTCCGGGTGAACCTCTCCTGGCGGATGCGGACCTCCGACCTCGAAGGACGCTCCCGGCAGAGCGGGCGGCTGCTCCGCAACCCGTCCCAGTTCTTCAAGCCCGAGGTCGTGCAGGCGCACACCCAGGGCATGGTCAACGTCGATCTGGACCTGGGCTGCCTCTACGAGCTCAGCGACGGCAGCAAGGGCGTGGTGCAGCCGCTCGGAGGCTTCTACGGAGACCTGAACGGCGCGCCGTACGTGAAGCTCAGCGGCGACGACCGCTTCGGCGGCTCCTCCGGGGAGACGATCTTCGTCAATCTGGACCACAAGGACGAGATCAAGCGCCTGCTGTTCTTCGTGTACATCTACGACCAGACGCCTGCCTTCGACCGTACGCACGCCAAGATCACGCTCTATCCGAGCAACGGCCCCCGGATCGAGATCGAGCTCGACGAGCGCGCCCCGCAGGCCCGCTCCTGCGCGGTCTTCTCCGTGGAGAACGCCAAGGGCGAGCTGACGGTCCGCCGCGAGGTGCGCTTCGTGTACGGCTTCCAGGCCGAACTGGACCGGCTGTACGGCTGGGGTCTCCAGTGGGGGCGCGGCTACAAGACCAAGGCGTAGCGGTTGCCCGCGTCCGCAGGGCCCTCGGGTCTGTCGGGCCCGTCAGACCCGTCAGACCCGTTAGACCCCTCAGACCCTTCAGACCCTTCAGGACCTGACGAACTGGGGACCCATCGGCGGCATCCGGAACTCCGGTGCCGGGTTCTGCTCGGGGGCGGTCACCGGCTGCGGATAGCCGTACGCCGGGGCCGGGGCCGCGTTCGCAGGCTGGGGGTAGCCGTAGGCGGGCGCCCGGTCGGGCATGGGCGGCGGCATGGTCGGCTGCGGGGGTACGGGGGCAGGGACGGGTACGGGGGTGTGGGCGACGGTCAGGTCGAGATCCGGGTCCCCGCCGCCGGCGGAGGCGACGGTGGCCGCCGTGGCCTCCTGGACCTCGCCGGGGGAGCCCTGGCCGCCCGACACCTCGCGGAAGCCGCCCTGGGCCTCCTGAGGGCCGTCCTGGGCGCTCTGGCCGTTCTGGGCGTTCTGGGCCGCCTGCGCGGCCTCCTGCGCCGCGTCCTGCGCGTCCTCGTCGACCGAGATGCCGAAATCGGTGGCGAGGCCGACCAGGCCCGTCGGATAGCCCTGACCCACGGCGCGGAACTTCCAGCCGTCCCCACGGCGGTACAGCTCGCCGCAGATGATGGCCGTCTCCTCGCCCGTCTCCGCCGTCACGGAGAACAGGGCCAGTGCCTCGGCCTCGGGCCCCGCCGTCGCGTCGTAGAGCAGGATCCGCAGGTCGGAGACGGAGCGGAAGGTCCCGCCGTCGGAGGAGGCCGCGATCACCACGCGGTCGACGGACGGGTCGAGGCTGCCGAGGTCGGCTTCCACGGTGTCCGTGAGACCCTTGGAGTCACGCTTCTTCGGCAGCCGTCGCACCAGGCCCGAAGGGTGGCGCGGCTGGTTGTAGAAGACGAAGTCCTCGTCGGACCGCACCCGGCCGGAGGGCCCCAGGAGCAGGGCCGAGGCATCCACGTCGGGGACCCCGGAGCCCGGGGTCCAGCGGAGCACGGCCCGTACGGCCGCGGTGTCGAGAGGGACGTTGGAGCCCTTCAGCATCGCGTGCGTCATGACCGTAATCCTGCCCTCCCGGCAGACCCGCGGACAACGCGGGGGCGTCATCGATACCGGGACGGCGTTTCGGACGCTGGCGAGTTACCTGGATTTCATGCTCGAAGGGAACTGCGGACACCCGCACCTACGTACTATTACCGGCCACATGTCGTCAGGTTCCAGAGAGGTAGATGGGGGACTTATATGCGTCATTTCGGGCATGTTCCGTCCGCGACGCGGGCCGGCCTCTTCCATCGGGAGCCGGTCGAGTTCACGGCAGATTCGCCCGCGCGCACGCTCGCCGTGGCCCTGGGGGCCACGCTCTACAGCCCGGCCACCCGGCCCCGGCTCGCCGACGACGTGCGCAAGCAGGCGGCCCGTGGAGTGGTCTCCATGGTGCTCTGCCTGGAGGACTCCATCAGCGACGCCGATGTCGAGGCGGGTGAGGACAACCTCGTACGCCAGTTCGCCGACCTCGCCGACCTCGCCGATCGCACCGATCGCACCGACCTGGCCGATCGCGCCGCCGGGACCGTGACGGACGCCGACACCGCCACGGGCACCGCCGCGGATCTGCCCCTGCTCTTCATCCGGGTCCGTGATCCGCGCCAGATCACCGACCTCGTCGCCCGGCTTGGAGAAACGGTCCGCCTGCTGTCCGGATTCGTACTGCCCAAGTTCACCGAGGTGCGCGGCCAAGCCTTCCTCGAAGCGCTCGCCCTGGCCGAGCGGACGAGCGGCAGGCGTCTTTTCGCCATGCCGGTCCTGGAGTCCCCCGAGCTCCTCCACCTGGAGACCCGGGCCGAGACCCTCGCCGGCATCGCCGCGGTCACCGACAAGTACCGCGACCGCGTCCTCGCCCTACGCCTCGGCGTCACCGACTTCTGCTCCGCCTACGGGCTGCGCCGCTCGCCCGACATGACCGCCTACGACGTCAAGATCGTCGCGAACGTCATCGCCGACGTCGTCAACGTCCTCGGCCGCTCCGACGGCACCGGCTTCACCGTCACCGGACCCGTCTGGGAGTACTTCCGGCCCGGCGAGCGCATGTTCAAGCCCCAGCTGCGCCGCAGCCCCTTCCTGGAGGGCAGCGCGGAGGACCTGCGCACGGCCCTCATCGAACACGACCTCGACGGCCTGCTGCGCGAGATCGAACTCGACCGCGCCAACGGCCTGCTCGGCAAGACCTGCATCCACCCCACCCATGTGGTGCCGGTGCACGCGCTCTCCGTGGTCAGCCACGAGGAGTGGAGCGACGCGCAGGACATCCTGCGGCCCGAACAGGGCGGCGGCGGGGTGCTGCGCTCCGCGTACACGAACAAGATGAACGAAGTGAAGCCGCATCGCGCGTGGGCCGAACGCACCCTCCTGCGCGCCGAGGTCTTCGGCGTCGCCAAGGAGGACGTCGGCTTCGTGGATCTGCTCACCGCCGGACTTGCCGGCTGACGAAGGGACGTCGACGACGTGGTGTGGACCGGAACGTGGGTCGCGGAGCGACTGGGCGTCGAACTGATCGGCGACGAGGCGCTGCCGGCCCTGTTGGGCCTCGCACTGCGTCGCAACCCCAAGCGCGCGCATCTGCTGGTCTCCAGCGTGCTCGGCAAGCACGTGCCGCAGCGGCCGTCCGTGGTCTATGGCTCCGGCCTCGACCTCGGCCGGCGCGTCCGCGCGCTCCTCGGCGACGAGGAGGCCGCGCGGTCCGTCGTCCTCGGGTACGCCGAGACGGCCACCGCCCTCGGCCACGCGGTCGCCGACGGCCTCGGCCTCGCCCCGTACCTCCACTCCACCCGGCGGCCGGTGGCCGGGGTCGCCCGCGCGGGCGGCTTCGAGGAGTCCCACTCGCACGCCACCTCGCACCTGCTGCTGCCCGAGGACCCCAAGCTGCTCGCCGGCGACGGCCCGCTGGTCCTCGTCGACGACGAGTTCTCGACCGGCAACACCGTCCTGAACACCGTGCGGGCCCTGCACGAGCGCTACCCGCGCGACCGGTACGTCGTCGTCGCCCTGGTCGACATGCGCTCGGCCGCCGACCTCGGCCGCCTGGACGCCTTCGCGGCGGAGATAGGCGCCCGCGTCGACCTGATATCCGGCGCCGCCGGCACCGTTCGCCTCCCGGAAGGGGTCCTGGAGAAGGGCCAGGCGCTGGTGGCGGAACACGAGAGGGCGTACGAGCCGGCAGGTACGGGTTCGGGTACGGGTACGGGTGCCGCGGCCCCGCGTGCCCCGCGTCGGCACGCGTACGCGCGCGTGGCGCTGGACTGGCCGGAGGAGGTGCCCGACGGTGGGCGGCACGGCTTCACGCCCGACCAGCGGGACCGCCTGGAGGCGGCGCTGCCCACGATGGCGGGCAGGATCACCGAGGCACTGCGAGCCGACCCGTCCGCCGACCTGTCCGCCGACCCGTCCGCCGACCCGTCCGCCGAGGCGGCGCTCGGCGGGACCCCCGACGAACAACCGCGCGCCGTCCCCACCCCGCCGCCCGCAGGGCCCCGCCTCCTTGTCCTCGGTTTCGAGGAGCTGATGTACGCGCCCCTGCGCCTCGGCACCGCCCTGGAGGACGCCGGGCACGACGTCCGCTACTCCACCACCACCCGCTCGCCCGTCCTCGCCGTCGACGACCCCGGTTACGCGATACGCACCCGGCTCGTCTTCCCCGCCCACGACGACCCAGCCGACGGCCCCGGCGAGCGCTACGCCTACAACGTGGCCGGCGCCGGCTTCGACGCCGTCGTCCTCGTCGTCGACTCCACCGCCGACACCCCGGCCCTGCACGCCCCGGACGGCCTGCTCGCCCAGCTCGCCGCGCACATCCCGCGCGTCGTGCTCGCCGTCGTCCCCTCGTACACGCCCACGGCCTCGCCGTACGCCCCGTACGAAGCCACGCCCGAGGTCACCGAAGCCACCGAAGCTCCCGAAAGGAGCTCCATGCTGCCCGAGCCCCTCCGCGGCCCCGCCTTCTCCTCGTACGCACCCGAGGAGGTCGGCTGGCTGCTCCAGGACCTCTCGGACGTCGAGCTCGAGGCGCCCACCGAGGAACGCGAGGAAGCCATCCAGAGCGGCGGCGCGCACTACGCCGAGTCGCTCCCCGTCGAGTACCAGCCGAGCGACCGCTACCAGGAGCTGTTCCACGCCGCCCTGGAGACCTCGGCGGCCCGCATCGCCCGCGCCGTCGGCACCGTCACCGAGACCGTCCTCGCCGAGCGCGAGCGCCCCGGCCACCGCCCCGTGCTCGTCTCGCTCGCGCGCGCCGGCACCCCCGTCGGCGTCCTCATGCGCCGCTGGGCGCAGGCCCGCCACGGCCTGGACCTGCCCCACTACGCCGTCTCCATCGTGCGTGGCCGCGGCATCGACTCCAACGCGCTGCGCTGGCTCGCCGCCCACCACGACCCGGCCGACGTCGTGTTCGTCGACGGCTGGACCGGCAAGGGCGCCATCACCCGTGAACTCGCCGACGCCATCAAGGAGTTCGAGGCGGCCGAGGGTGTCACGGGCTTCGACCCGGAGATCGCGGTCCTCGCCGACCCCGGCTCCTGTGTCCGTACGTACGGCACGCGCGAGGACTTCCTGATCCCCTCCGCCTGCCTCAACTCCACGGTCTCCGGCTTGATCTCGCGGACGGTGCTCCGCGCCGACCTGGTCGGACCGAACGACTTCCACGGCGGAAAGTTCTACCGCGAGCTGGCCGGCGCGGATGTCTCCAACGCCTTCCTCGATGCCGTCGCCGCCCGCTTCGACGAGGTCGGCGCGGCCGTCGACGCCGACGTCAAGGAACTCCTGGCCGCCGACCGCACCCCCACCTGGGAGGGCTGGGCGGCTGTGGAGCGGATCAGCGAGGAGTACGGCATCCACGACGTCAACCTGGTCAAGCCGGGCGTCGGCGAGACCACCCGCGTACTGCTCCGCCGCGTCCCCTGGAAGATCCTCGCCAAGCGGGGCGCCGAGGCCGACCTCGCGCACGTCCGGCTGCTCGCCGAGCAGCGCGGCGTACCGGTCGAGGAGGTCGACGAACTCCCGTACAGCTGCGTCGGTCTGATACACCCTCAGTACACGCGGGGCGCGACAGGCGCCGACGGCAAGGCGGTGGTGTCCCAGTGAGTACGGCGAGTACGACGGATACGGCGACGGGTGCGACGGGTACGGCGCCGGGTACGGCGGGTACGGCGACGAGCGTGAAGACCACGACGACGCCCCCGATTCCGACCCAGGCCTCGACCCCGGCCCCGATTCCGGCCTCGATCCAGGCCGCGACCCCGGCTCCGGTCCCGATCCCGGCCGCGAACCAGACCCCGAACGCGATCACCGCCCCCGTCCTGGTGGCGAGCGACCTCGACCGCACCCTCATCTACTCGTCCGCGGCCCTCGCCCTCGGCATGCCGGACGCCCAGGCGCCCCGGCTGCTCTGCGTCGAGGTCCACGAGTCCAAGCCGCTCTCGTACATGACCGAGCACGCGGCGGGGCTCCTGGCGAGACTGACGGAAGAAGCCGTCTTCGTCCCCACCACCACCCGGACGCGCAAGCAGTACCAGCGCATCCAACTCCCCGGCAGCGCACCGAAGTACGCGATCTGCGCCAACGGCGGGCACCTCCTCGTCAACGGCGTCACCGACGCCGACTGGCACGCCTCCGTGATGCTCAGGCTCGCCGAGGAATGCGCACCGCTCTCCGAGGTCCGCGCCTACCTCACCGCGACCACGGACCTGTCCTGGGTACGCAAGCACCGCGTCGCCGAGGACCTGTTCGCGTACCTCGTCGTCGAGCGGGAGCGGCTGCCCGTGGACTGGCTGGAGCGCTTCGGCGCCTGGGCGGGGGAGCGGGGCTGGACGGTCTCGCTCCAGGGCCGCAAGGTGTACGCCGTACCGAAGCCGCTCACCAAGAGCGCGGCCGTCCGCGAGGTCGCCCGCCGCATCGGCACGTCGCTCACCCTGGCCGCGGGCGACTCGCTCCTCGACGCGGACCTGCTGCTCGCCGCGGACCGGGCGTGGCGCCCGGGCCACGGCGAACTGGCCGACAGCGACTGGACGGCCCCCCACCTGGACGTCCTCGCGGAACGCGGGGTCGCGGCGGGCGAGGAGATCCTGCGCCGCTTCAGGGCGGCGGCCGCCGTCTAGCCGACGGGATCAGCTGCAGCAACCGCCACCGCAGCAGCCTCCGCCACCCCCGCCACCGCTCGGCGCGGGGGCGGCGGAGGCGGAGCCGCCGACGGCCACGGCCGAGAGCAGCTTCACGGTGTCGTCGTGCCCGGCGGGGCAGGAGGCCGGGTCGGAGGACTCGGCCATGGGCCGGCTGAGCTCAAACGTGTCGCCGCAGGTCCGGCAGCGGAATTCGTAACGAGGCATGGGAACAGGCTAGAGCCTGAGACCGGCCACGGGCAGGGCACCTGCCCCCTCCGTCCGCCCCAGGGCGACCGACGTCCCCTGTCCCCGGTCCCCGACCGGCCAACCGCATCCGTCCTCCCCGGGTCAGTGCCCGGTGGCGGTGGCGCCCCGCTCCTCCCTGATCCGACCGACGACGTGCGCGGCCGTGGCCCGTACGGCCTCCAGTTCGGTCAGGAAGTGCCAGTAGTCCGGGTGGCGGCCCTCCAGGGTGTCGACCGCCCGGTCGATCCGCGCGACGGCCTCGTCGAGGGGCCGGGCGTGGCGCGGGTCGGGGGTGCTGCGCCCGGCCATCGCGAGGCGCTGGGCGTCCCGTACCGCGAACCGGGCGCGGTCGGTCTCCGCCTTCGGGTCCTTGGCGACGGCGTCGAGGCGGCGCAGCCGGTCGCCGGCGGCCGAGACGGCCTCGTCGGTGGAGTCGAGCAGCGCGCGGACGGTGGAGAGCATCGAGGTCGCGTCCGGCCAGCGCTGCTCCGCGCGCGCCCTTCCGGCCTCCGCGAGCCGGTCCTCGGCCTGCCGGAGCGTGGTGGCGGCCTGCTCGGGCACGTGCTGGAGGTCCTGCCAGCAGGGCGCGGTGAAGCGCCGCCGCAGCTCCGAGAGGATCGGCTCGACGCCACTGGTGCGGGTGGTGAGCGCCTCGGTGCGGGTACGGAGGGAGACGAGGCGCCGGTCGATCTCGGCGGCCCGCTCGGGCAGCCGCTCGGCCTCGGCCCGTACGGCTTCGGCGTCGCGCAGCACCGTGTCGGCACGCTGGAGGGTCTCGGGGACGCCGTGCCGGCCGGCCCCCTCGTTGAGCCGGGTGAGTTCGGGCCCGAGGGCGGCGAGCCGGGCGGCGAGGTCGTCGGCGCGCAGCCCCCTCTCCCGTACGGAGTCGAGGGCGCCGCTCGCGCCGCGCAGGGCCTGCCGGGCCCGCTCGACGGCGGGGGCGAGGCGGGCGAGCTGGGTCTCGGCCTGTCCGAGCAGGGGGGCGAGCCCGGCCTCGAACCGGTCGAGCTCGCCCTTCACGCGGTCCAGTTCGTCCTTGGCGCGGGTCAGTTCGGCGCGGGCCCGGCCGGCGGTCGCGGCGTCGAGCTCGTCCCGGTCGAGGTCGTGGGCGTCGACGGCGCTGATGTAGCTGTGGCTGACCTCGTCGATGCGGCGCCCGAGCGCCTCGAAGCCCTCGACGGCGCGGCGCGTCTCGGGGGAGCTGTCGACGGCGGTGATGGTCTCGATGGAGATGCGGAGCCCGCGCTGGGCGGTGTCGAGCTCGTAGAAGGCGGAGGCGGCGGCGTCCTTGGCGGCCTGGGCCTCGGCGCGCTGGCTCTCACCGCGCCCGCCGAACCAGCGGCGGTTGCCGCCGCCGGCGAAGGCGTGCGGCAGCATCGCGCCGGCCAGCAGCGGAAGGAGAAGTGCGAGCCGAAGCCCGGAAATGCCCGGCCTGGGGCCGCCTTCGGATCGGGTCTGTCCCCGGCTTGGCGCGTCACGACGCCGGACGCCGCTCGCCCCCCTCGCGTCGCTCGCCGCCACGTACCTCTCCCGTGCTGTGTCCGCCGTGCCCGGTCCGGTTCATTCTCCCACCCGGTAAGGACGAACACACGGGCCGGTCAGTTCGCCGTGAGGACGGAGACGTCACCGTTGTCGCTGCGGACGTTCACGGTGTGCTCGCTCTTGTCGCGGCGGGGGACGTCGATCCGGACGTCGCCGTTGTCGCTGGCGCCGGTCACCTCGTACTCGGCGGTGGGGACGGAGACGTGGACGTCGCCGTTGTCGGTGACGACGTCGACGTGACGGGGGACGGTGCCGAGGGTGATGCGTACGTCGCCGTTGTCGGAGCGGGCGACGACCTCGGGTGCGGTGGCTCCGGCCTCGACGGCGACGTCGCCGTTGTCGGTGCCCAGGTCGAGCGCACCGCCGGCCTTGCGCACGCGCACGTCGCCGTTGTCGGAGCGCACCTTCATCGGGGTGGCGAAGCCCTCGGCGGTGACGCGGCCGTTGTCGTTCTCGACGGTGACGGCGACGTCGCGGGGGACCTGGATCCGGTGGACCGCGTCACAGTCGGAGGCGACACCGTCGCAGTCGACCCGCAGGGTCAGCTTCCCGTCGACGAGCTTCCACTCGGGCTCTGGCCCCGACCCCATGAACACCCACCCGTCGACCTGCCGCTCGACGCGTACGTCGTCGATGTCGGCGGCGGTGATCACGAGCTCGGAGTCGTCGGAGTCGACGGTGAGGGCGTCCCCGTCGAAGGCGAACGTCTTCCGCTCCACGGGCGCCTCCCCGACATCGGCCGAGCCGCACCCGACGAGCGCGAGAGAGGCGACGAGCGCCCCACCGGAGGCGAGCAGGACCCGGAACGGACGACGTACAGCGGCCATGACGCCGAGACCCCCACAAGAAAACCAGAAACGCGGACAGTCCCCCGACCGTAATCCCCCACCACCCGCCGTCACGATCCGGCGACCCACCGTCCCAAGGGTGGGGCTAACCCCCCACCGAGAGGTATCGGTTTGCAGCACCCACCCATGCGCCATGTAGGCTGTTGCCTCTTCCACGGGTGCGTAGCTCAGGGGTAGAGCGCTGCTCTTACAAAGCAGATGTCGGCGGTTCGAAACCGTCCGCGCCCACCAGTGAGGTAGCCCTAGGGCCCTGTTCCGATGACGTTTCGTCGGAGCGGGGCCCTGGGTGTTTGCGGGGGTTCGAGGTGCGGACATCGGCGTGCCTGCTGCTCTGTGGGAGATCGTCCACGAAGTCCCGGTCACACCGTTAGGCCGTCTCTTTCGGGTCTTGCATGATGACGGGCATGAACACGGAAGCCTGCGACCCGGCCGAGCTGGCCGCCCTCCGCGAGATCTTCTCGTCCCGCCCCGAGGCGGCGCCGCCGGCCGGGTGGGAGGCGGTGTGGTCCTTCGAGGCGGAGCACGGCATCGTGCTCCCGGAGCCGTATCGCACGTTCGTGGCAGAGGTCTGCGACGGACTGCGTGCCGGGCCGCCCTACTACGGTCTGCTGCCTCTCGCGCAGACGCCCCCGGACTGGGGCTCCGGCCGCCCCGAACGCCTGCTTGCCGAGCCCTTTCCGCTCACGGCGGCGTGGCCGTGGGAGGCGGACGGCGACGAGGAGGCGCTGTCGGTGGAGGAGTTCGAGGCGCGGACGGACCCCGTGTTCGACCACGGCTCGCTGCTGCTGGGCACCGACGGCTGCGGCATGTACTGGCACTTGATCGTCACCGGCCCGCAGCGAGGTCAGGTCTGGCAGATCGCCGGGGAGGGGGCCATGCCTTTCGGTCCCGAGTCGCCTGATGCCGTGATGCCGGGCGTCCCCGGCTTCGCGGGCTGGGCCACGCACTGGGCTCAGGGCCGCTCCTGGTTCGAGGGGACCTGAGGAGACGGTCCGAAAGTGACGGCCTGGACAGGGCTGTCCGTGCTCCGGCGGAAGTCGGCGGCGTGAGTGGCAGGGCGGTGGTGAGGTTGACGGGGGCATGGCAGGGCCGGTGTACTCGCGGGATGGCTGAGGTGGGGGACGCGCCCGAACCCGGGGTGCAGGGCGGCGAGATGACGGCGCAGCGGTATATCGAGACGAGGCTCTGCCAGTACCAGGGCTGGTACGACGTCAAGGCGACCCGGATGAAGGCGATGCATCTGCGGATGCGGACCGTCTCCGTCGTCGGTGGTGCGCTCGTGCCCGTGTTCGTGAATCTGGATCTGGCCTTCGCGCGGGTCACCGCCACCGTGCTGAGCGTCGTGGTCGTCGCCGCCGTGTCGCTGGAGAGCGTCTACCGGTACCGCGAGCAGTGGAAGAACTACCGGTCCACCGAGCAGCTGCTCGGGCACGAGCGGGTCTACTTCGAGACCAAGGTCGGGCCGTACCGCAACCTGCCGAAGCGGGACGCGTTCTCGATGCTCGTCGCCCGGGTCGAGAAGGCCATCGCCAACGAGAACTCCGCCACCCTGAACGTCATGACACTCGGCGGGCAGGTCAACTCCGACGTCCAGCAGCACGGGCAGCACGGGCAGCACGGCATTCCGGTCGCCCGGGAGCCCGAGGCCGGGGAGAAGGCAGAGAAGTAGACGCGTGGACGGCCACGGGATGTCTTCCCGGGGCCGTCCTTTGAGGCATGTGCGGGGGCGTCATCGGCCCCTGCGGGTCGGCGCCGAGGCGATCAACCCTCGTGGTGGGTCAGCACCACTTGTAGTCGACCCGCGTCGAGTTGTACGCGCAGGTGTCGATCCGCGCGCCGTTCGACTTCTTCAGCGTCGCGGTGTCACGGTCGTTGTTCCAGACGTACGCGCCGCGGTTCTGGTAGACGTTCGTGGCCGAGTTCGTGCCGCGGCCCGTGCGGACCGTCACGATCTTGCCCTTGCCGAGGACGAAGTTGCCGAACGTGTACTTGTGGTTCGCTGCGTCCGTCAGCGTCCAGCCGCGCAGGTTGACCGCCGCGCCGGTCGTGTTGCGTATCTGTACGTACTCGGCGTTGAGGCTCGTGTTCGAGCGGCGGTCCGTACCCGGGCTGTCGTAGTAGATCTTGTACAGGTGGACCGAGCCGGCGGCCTGTGCCTGCGTGGGCAGCAGCAGGATGCCGGAGGCGGCGGCCGCGGTCACGGCCGCGAACGTGCGTGCGCGAAGCATGAATGTCCCTCGGTTTCTGCCGGGAGCCCGCCGATGGGCCCCGACGAGCACACAGAATACGCACGCTCTTCACTCCATCCGCACACTTCGCGGGAGTTGGCGCGGGGGTAATTTAATCTTGGCTCATGTTCGACGCGTCCTTGCGGATCACCGTGCTCGGGTCCGCCACCCCCTTCGCCCGGCCGGGCAACCCCTGCTCCGGCTATCTCGTCGAGGGCGGCGGGGTGCGCGTCTGGGTCGACGCCGGCAGCGGCACACTCGCCGAACTCCAGCGGCACGTGGCCCTCGGTGACGTCGACGCCGTGTGGATCTCCCACCTGCACGCCGATCACTCCGCCGATCTGCTCACCTTCTTCTACGCCCTGCTCTACGCGGGACTCGAGCCGGACCTGCCCGTGCCCCTCTTCGGGCCCGCCGGGATCGCCGATCGGCTCGCCGGGTTCCTCACCAACGGCCCCGACCGCAGTCCTGTCGAACGGGCCTTCGGCGTCCAGGAGTTGTACGACGGTCATGTCGCCCGCGTCGGTGGCCTGACCCTGACCTCCCGCGCCGTCGAGCACGGGCTTCCCGCCTTCGCGCTGCGCGTGGAGGACGAGGACGGGCGCTCGCTCGTCTACTCCGGGGACTGCGAGCCCTGCCCCTCCCTCGTCGAACTCGCCCGCGACTGCGACCTGTTCGTGTGCGAGGCGGACGGCGACACCCCCGGACACCATTCCGCCGCGCAGGCCGGCGCCACCGCGGCCGAGGCCGGGGTCGGGCGGCTCGTCCTGACCCATGTGGGGCCGGCGCTCCCGCCCGGGGAAGCCGTCGCGCGGGCCGCCGAGGCGTACACGGGTGACATCGCCCACGCCGATCCCGGGCTCCGGTTCGACGTCACGCGTCGAAGTCGTACTCCAGGACGTACGACGACGAGTCCAGCGTCATCTCGTTGAGCTCCACGGCCTTCCCCGGCCCGGTGAACGCCGTACGCCCGATCAGCACCACCGGCGTCCCGAACTCCAGAGCCAGCCGGTCCGACTCGTCCGCCGTCGGCATCCGGCAGCGGATCTCCTCCCGGAACCGCACCGGCCGGTGGCCCAGCTCCGTCAGCCGGGCATAGGTACCGCCCGGCCCCGTGTCCGGCTCGGCGATCGGCGTCCCGCGCACCAACTCCGCCGACAGGTACGAGACCGACAGCAGCACCGGCTTGGCGTCGAGGACGAAAGCGGCTGCGCACGCACACGGGCGCCCCCGGCGTCAGGTTCAGCGCCCCCGCGACCCGCGCCCCCGCCTCCGTCTCGCCCACCTCGATCTGGTCGACGACCAGGTCCCGGTCCTCCACGTCCGCCGACCAGACCGAACGCCCGTTGCCCCACTGCTCGCCGGACAGGCGCGGGATGCCCCGGCGGCGCAGCGGGCGGAAGACCCGGACGAAGACCCCGGCGCCCTTGCGGGCCTCGGCGAGCCCCTCGGCGCGCAGCACGGAGAGGGCCTGGCGGGCCGTCATCCGGGCCACGGCGTACGTCGTCATGAGGTCGTTCTCACCGGGGAGCCGGTCACCCGGCGAGAAGGCGCCCGACTGGATCGCGGTTCTCAACTCATCGGCGATGCGCTGGTACTTGGGCCGACGAGCGCTGTCCTGGTCAGTCACGGGTGGACCACTCCCTTCATCTGCGCACACCCTACGGCGCACCCCGCGGCCAGGGTGCACACGTGTGCGCCGCCCCGCCCGGCCGATCCATCCATCGGGGGACATCTCTAGAGATACGTTGACAGGGAGGGGACGGAGGGATTCTCTGGTTCTCCCCAGGCTTCAGGGATCGGGACGGAGGGGATACGTGCAGCCACTGCCCGAGGTCGGTGACCTCGTCCGTGACGCCGCCACCGGACGCGTCGGCTTCTACGTCGGGACCGTCTCCGGACGCTGTCTGATCCGGGCCGTGCACGGAGACGCCGAGTGGGAGGCCGAGCCCGCCGACGTCCAGCCGGCCACGCCGCTGCGCGAGCTGCGCGCCCGAGCCGCCGAGATCAACGCGCGTAGCCGACGGGGGCCGGCCTGAGGCTCCGGCGGTTGTCAGTGGGGCGCGCCACACTGGAGGCATGTGCCGCAGCATCAAGACGCTCCGACCGCCCGCGCTGCCCGAGGAGGCGACCGAGGACGACATCCGCGCCGCCGCCCTGCAGTACGTCCGCAAGGTCTCCGGGTTCCGCGCCCCCGCCGCCCACAACCGCGAGGTCTTCGAGCGGGCCGTGGACGACATCGCCGACGCGACCGCGAGACTTCTCGACGGCCTGGAGGTACGGGGTGCCCACCCCGCCGTCAGGAGGCAGGCGCGGGAGCCGCAGCCGGACGCCGTATGAGGTAGGCGGCGAGCCCGCCCGCCAGGAAGAGCGCGAGGGTCGACACCCCCGCGCTGAACCAGGTCGCGCCCAGCCACTGCCCGCCCAGCCAGCCGAGCCCCACGCTGTACGAGGCCCAGGTCACGCCCGCCAGGGCCGACCACGGCAGGAACTCCTCCACGCGCCGCTTCGCCGCGCCCGCGCCCAGTGAGACCACCGAGCGGCCCGCCGGTGCGAAGCGCGCGAGGACGACGAGCAGCCCGCCGCCCCGTGCCAGCGCGGTGCCGAGACGTTCCTGCGCCAGGGACAGGCGCCGGGACCGGGCGATCGTCCGGTCGAGCCTGGCGCCGCCCCGTAGCGCCAGCCGGTACGCCAGGAAATCGCCGAGCACCGAGGCCGTGGCCGCGCAGAGGAGCAGGGGGAGGAGAGACGGTACGTCGGGGGTGGCCGCGGTGGCCGACGCCGCCGCCGTGGCCGCGGTGATCACCAGGAAGCCGCTCGGCAGCACGGGCAGGAAGACGTCGAGCAGGATCGACGTCGCCACCACCGCGTAGATCCATGGACCGGCGGTGAGCGACCGCAGCGAGCCAAGGCTGTCGAGCAGATTCACAGGGGCAGAGCCTACGCGGGGGCGGTGGCCGCCCGCCGGGTGGGTGCCGGGCTCCGCCGGACCCGCGCGAACGTGTGCGACTTTGCGGGAATGTGCCCGAGGTGAGGGGCCGGGGCCGGGCCAGGGGGATGCGGAAAGGGCCGGAACGCAGTGCTGCGTGGTCCGGCCCTTTCCTGTATGCGGCCGAGGCTGCTCAGGCCGTGGCCGGGGTGGCCTGCTCCTCGCGGTCCTCGCGCTCCGCGCTCGTCCGGTGCGCCGTGGAGCCCGCGCCGACCCGGCCGCGGAAGAGGCTGTCGAGCGCCAGCGCGCCCGGCCCGGTGAACACGAGCAGCACGAAGGCCCAGCAGAACAGCGCCGAGGTCTCGCCGCCGTTCTGCAGCGGGAAGAGTGCCTCCGGCTGGTGGACCTTGAAGTACGCGTACGCCATCGAGCCCGAGGCGAGGAACGCGGCGCTCCGGGTGCCCAGGCCGAGCAGGACCAGGCCGCCCGCGCCGAGCTGGATCACGGCGGCGTACCAGCCCGGCCAGGTGCCGGCCGGGATCGTCCCGCCGCCCATCGCGCCACCGAGGACGCCGAAGAGCGAGGCGGCGCCGTGACAGGCGAAGAGCAGGCCGACGACAATGCGGAAGAGGCCCAGCGCGTACGGCTGCGACTGGTCGAGGCGGCCCGAGAGGGTGCTCACACCGCCGGGTCGATTCTTCGCGTTGCCCTGGTCGGGGCTGTTCGGGCTGTTCGGGCCGTTCGGACTGTTCAGGGTGTTCGGGGTGGCCATGGGGGGACTCCTTCGGCCTGGCCCCGTCCGTGGGGTGGACGGGGAGTGGGGGACGGAAACCGATGAGGCCGTCAGGTTAGGCACCCCTCACTAGTACTTGCAAGTTCAACATTAGGCCACCGGGAAGTGTGTGGTGAGGTTCACTTCCCGGTGGCCGTTGTTGACGCTGAGTCAGTAGGGGGGTTCTCAGCAGCCGTTGAGCACGGACTGGAGGGCGCTCTTCTCGGCGGAGTCGACGCTGAGGTTCCAGTGGTACTTCACGTGTACCCACGCGCGGGCGTACGTGCAGCGGTAGGACGTGCGCGAGGGCAGCCACTCCGCCGGGTCCAGGTCGCCCTTGGACTGGTTGACGTTGTCGGTGACGGCTATGAGCTGGGGCCGGGTCAGGTCGTTCGCGAAGGCCTGGCGCTGCGCGGTGGTCCACGCGTTCGCGCCCGAGCGCCAGGCCTCGGACAGGGCGACGACGTGGTCGATGTCGAGGTCGGAGGCCACGGTCCAGGTGGCGCCGTCGTATTCGGAGTACCAGCTGCCGCTGACCGAGGCGCAGCTGGAGTCCGTGACGACGTTCACGCCGTCGCGCTTGAGGACGGTCTCGCGGGTGTTGCAGGCGCCGGACTGGGTGATCCAGTGCGGGAAGAGGTCCCGGCTGTAGCCGGTGGAGGAACCTTCCGCCTTCACGGTGAGGGCGGCCAGGTAGGTGCGGGCGGTGGCGGCGCTGACCGGGGTGGGCATGGCGGCCTGGGCGGCCGGCGCCGTGGCGAGGAGGCCGGTGACGGTGAGGGCGGCGGAGGTGGCGAACACGGCGAGTCGACGCGCGTAGACGTTGCCGACGGGCATGGGAACTCCCTTGAGGTGGGGGACCTTGGCGGGTGCCGTCCCCGTGGGTGCCGGGCGATGGCCCGGTCATCGTGGCGGCGCGAGGTTTCGGTGGGGGGTGCGCCAGGTAACAGAGTGGCGACATGAGCACGTCACATCAAGGGGTGTGACGTGTCCTGATGGAGCGCCAGGTTCCGCCCCGGATCACGGGAGTTGGGGCGGGGAGCGCGTCAGAGGTGGCGTGTCTGTGCGGGTATGCCGTGCATGCGCGGGTACGGCGATGTGGGGGTACGGCGAGACCCCGGGCCCTTTCGGCCCGGGGTCTCGTCCCGTCGTGGAGCTCGTGGAGTCCTGAAGCCCTACGGAAGCACGGTCAGCGTGATCGAACCGTCGGCCGCGGGCTCGACCCGCAGATGGGTGAGGTCGGCGATGTGCACGTCCGGTGCGAAGGCCGCCGCGCGCGGGCCGATGCCCACGATCCGCATGCCTGCCGCGCGGCCCGCCTGGATGCCGGCCTCGGAATCCTCGAAGACGATGCAGTCCGCCGGGGTGAAGCCCAGCTCGGCCGCGCCCTTCAGGAAGCCCTCGGGGTCCGGCTTGCTGGCCCCCACGCACTCGGCGGTGACCCGGGTCTCCGGCATCGGGAGCGCCGCGGCGCCCATCCGCGCCTGCGCGAGCGCCTCGTCCGCCGAGGTCACCAGGGCGTGCGGCAGCCCGGCGAGCGCGGCCATGAAGGCGGGGGCGCCGGGGACGGGCACGACCCCGTCGAGGTCGGCGGTCTCCTCGGCGAGCATGACCCGGTTGTCGGCGTGGTTCTCCTCCATCGGGCGGTCCGGGAGGAGGACGGCCATGGTCGCGTACCCCTGGCGTCCGTGGACCACCTCGAGTACGGCATCCCCGTCGAGGCCCTGCCGCTCCGCCCAGCGTCGCCAGCAGCGCTCGACGACGGCATCCGAGTTGACGAGGGTGCCGTCCATGTCGAGGAGGAGGGCGCGGGCGGTGAGCGTTGCCGGGGTGGTGGCAGGCATCAGGTCTCCAGAGGGGGTGTGCGGAGAACGAAGCGGTCCCGCCCACCGGTCAGGGTATGCGGGCGGGGCCACTTTGTTTTTCTACGATACAAAACCGGGGGGCGTCTTGGCCAACCGGTCCGCATGACGGGACCCGGGCGGGCTGCACGGGACCCAGGGTGGGCCGTCCGGGACCTGGGGTTGCCCGCCTGTCGGCCCGGGGTTGCCCGCCCGTCGGCCCGGGGCTGCCCGCCCGTCGGCCCGGGGCGCGGGCCGCCCGCGGCTCAGATGTCGGAGGTGTTCTGCTCCAGGATCCGGCGCGTTTCGGGGCCGTAGACGCCCTCCGGGTCCTCCGGGATGTGCTGCCACTCCTGGTAGCGGGCCACCGCGTCGCGGACCTCCTCGTCGTACCTCCCGTTGATACGGCCGTCGTACACCCACACGGCGGTCAGCCGCCGCTGGAGTTCCCGCACCTCTTGACCGGAGGCGCCCAGGCTCAGGGTCGTGACCTCCTCCCCGCCCTCCTCCGGCGACCCGGCCGGGGGCGTCGGCGTGGTCGGCGACGTCGTTGTCGGCGCGGTGGCCGGCGTCGACGAGGACGCAGGCGGGGGTGCCGCCGCGCCAGTCGTGGTCACGGAGGCGCTCGGCGACGCGGTCGTGGGGGTCGGCGAGGCGGACGTGGCCGACGGGGACGCCGACGTCTCGCGCGGGGTCGGAGACGACGACGTCGGCTCCGGACTCTGCGACGACGAGGAGGGGGACGGTGCCTCGGACACCGCGAGGTTCAGGGACGCGCTCGTGGTCACGTCCGGTACGGCCGCCCGGTCGTCGGGCTCCTCCCCGCCTCCGAGCACGGCCGCCGCGAGGGCCGCGGTGCCCGCCACGGCGACGGCGGCCACCGCCGCGACCAGCGCGCCGCGCCGGCGCCCTCGTCCCCGCCCGTCTCCCCGTTGCCCGTGGCCCCGCCCGTGCCCGTGGCCGGGCGGCGGGGATATGTCACCGACGCCGCGCAGCAGGAGCGGCATGGTCTCGGAGGGCTCGCCCCCGGGGTGCGCACCGGCCGGAAAAGCCGCGGTGCCGTACGGCTCGTACCCCCCGTACCCGTCCCCGGCGGCGACACCCCCGTCCGGCCGGATCGCCGCCAGCGGCGCCGTAGGCGGGCCGTCCGCGTCCGGTTCGCGGGCGTCGGGGCCGCGCGAATCAGGGCCGTACGAGCCAGGGCCCCCCGACCCCGCACCCCCCGATCCTGCCTCAGGTCCCGACACGGCCCCCGCGCCGGACTCCGGCGCGTCCAGCGTCACGTACGGCCTGATCCGGAGCGGATCGAAGTCCTCGGCCGCCGCCAGTTCCGCCCGGGCGCAGGCGCAGCCAGGTCTCTGTACACCGCATTCAGGACAGACTTGTCCGGTCATGATGGGTCCCCTCCCCGAGACAACTGCTGGCGATTATGCAGCCCACCCCTTTCCGGCAGGCGAACAGCCGTGCCCTCCGCAGGCCATATCCGGGCATTCGCACCAGGATGGAGAGGCCGTCCCATGGGTCGCCCGGCGGGACGACCGACGCGACGCCCCGAGGAGACGCCCATGGCCCAGGAAGTCAGCCCCTCCGAGCTGGGCGGCGGCGCCCCGGCGCCCGGAGCGGGGCAGAGCCACCGCGCCGTCCTCGTCGCGATCGGCGCGCTGCTCCTCGGCATGCTGCTGGCCGCCCTCGACCAGACCATCGTCTCCACCGCGCTGCCGACCATCGTCAGCGAGCTCGGCGGCATGGAGCACCTGTCCTGGGTGGTCACCGCCTACATGCTGGCGTCCACGGCCGTGACCCCCCTCTGGGGCAAGCTCGGCGACCAGTACGGCCGCAAGAAGCTCTTCCAGGCCGCCATCGTCCTCTTCCTCATCGGCTCCGCGCTCTGCGGCATCGCCCAGAACATGCCTCAGCTCATCGCCTTCCGCGCGGTCCAGGGCCTCGGCGGCGGCGGTCTCATGGTCCTGTCGATGGCGATCGTCGGCGACCTCGTGTCGCCGCGGGAACGCGGCAAGTACCAGGGGCTCTTCGGCGCCGTCTTCGGCGCCACCAGCGTCCTCGGTCCGTTGCTCGGCGGAGTCTTCACCGAGCAGCTCTCCTGGCGCTGGGTCTTCTACATCAACCTGCCGATCGGCATCGTCGCCCTCTTCGTGATCGCCGCCGTGCTGCACATCCCGGTCCGCTCCACCCGGCACACCATCGACTACCTCGGCACCTTCCTCATCGCCTCGGTCGCGACCTGCCTGGTCCTCGTGGCCTCGCTCGGCGGCACCACCTGGGCATGGGGATCGCCGCAGATCATCGGACTCGCCGTCCTCGGAGCCGTACTCCTGGTGTGGTTCGTGTGCGTCGAGCGGCGGGCGGCCGAACCCGTGCTGCCGCTCAAGCTGTTCAGGATCCGGACGTTCAGCCTGGTCGCGGTCATCAGCTTCGTCGTCGGCTTCGCGATGTTCGGCGCGATGACCTATCTGCCGACCTTCCTCCAGGTCGTACAGGGCGTCACCCCGACCATGTCCGGCGTGCACATGCTGCCGATGGTCGCCGGCATGCTGATCACCTCGACGGCCTCCGGCCAGATCGTCTCCCGTACGGGCCGCTGGAAGGTCTTCCCGATCGCCGGCACCGCCGTCACCTGCCTCGGGCTGCTCCTGCTCAACGAGCTGACGGAGACCAGCTCCACCTGGGAGATGAGCGTCTACTTCTTCGTCTTCGGCGCCGGACTCGGCCTGGTCATGCAGGTCCTCGTCCTGGTCGTGCAGAACGCCGTCCCGTACGAGGACCTCGGCGTCGCCACCTCCGGAGCCACCTTCTTCCGCTCCATCGGGGCCTCCTTCGGCGTCGCCGTCTTCGGCACCATCTTCGCCAACCGGCTCACCCACAAACTCGACGACGTCTTCGCGGCGGCCGGACCGGAGGTCCCGCCCGGCATCGGCCCCGAGCAGGTCGCCGCCGACCCGCGCACCGTCGCCGAACTCCCGGCCGACCTGCGCCCCTCCGTCCTCCACGCGTACGCCACGTCCATCACCGACGTCTTCCTGTACGCGGCGCCCGTCGTCCTGGTCGCCTTCGTCGTCGCCTGGTTCCTCAAGGAGGACAAGCTGCGGGCCTCGGTCACCGCGCCCGACACCAGCCAGACACTCGCGTCCAACCCCGTCGAGCGCTCCTCGTACGACGAATGCGCCCGTGCCCTCTCCGTCCTCGGCTCCCGCGAGGGCCGCAGGGCGATCTACGAGAAGATCACCGCCCGCGCCGGGCTCGACCTGCTGCCCGCCGCGAGCTGGCTGCTGCTCCGTATCCGCCGCCACGGCACCGTCGAACCCGCCCGGCTCGCCGAGCACGTGCCCGTGCCGCTGCGGGTGATCACGGAGGCCTCCCGGCAGGTGGAGGAACGGCACCTGGTCACCCGGGAGGGGCTCCAGCTGGTGCTCACCGAGGAGGGCGTCCAGATCGCGACCCGGCTCGCCGCGGCCCGCGAGGAGTCGCTCGCCGAGCTGCTGGGTGACTGGTGGGGACCGGAACGGCCCACCGACCTGGTGAAACTCGTGGAGGAACTGACCGCCGAACTCAGCGGATCGGACGCGGAACGCCCCCACGACCCGGAGCCGCCCGGCGACCACCACGCCTGACTCAGCGGCCGCAAACCCGGTATGACCATCATTCAGAAACCCTCAGTACGCTGTCCCCTCCAAGATCGCATCACAGGGGGATCGCGCAGGATGAACAGCGAAGAGCCACGCCAGGGCTGGCCCGCACCTCCGGGCCACCCGCCGGCCGGTCCGCCGGCGAACGGTGGGCACGACGGGTACGGAGGCGGGTACGGCGGCGGCTACGGCACCCAGGCGCCGATCGTCGTGGCGCGTACGTCCTCGCACCGAGGTGCCTGGATCGGCGCGGGAGCCACACTGGTGGCCGCGGTCATCGGCGTCGTCGGTACGTACCTGGTGAGCAGCAACAAGAACGAGAACCCCGCGCCGCCCACGGCGCAGGCCCCGGCCACGGCCCCGGCCACTCCCTCCGGGGCGGAGACCCGGGGCGGCGACGACGCCCCCGCGGACGCCTCGCAGAGCCAGGAGTCCACCCCCGGCCCGGAGACCTCGGCGCCCCCGGCGACCGAGGCACCCTCGACCCCGCCCGCGAAGCCGGCCGGCACGGAAGAGTGGAAGGGAGCCCTGGTGATCACGTACACGGATGACAAGGACCTCGACTCGGTGCCGCCCGCGGAGTCCGAGATCGGCAGGGAGAACGACTTCTCCGTCTACCCGTTCGGCGGCCACATGCTGCGCCCCGAGTCGGGCGCCAAGGCCCTGGTGTGGAAGGACACGACGAACAGGACGCCCTCGTACGCGGACTGCGCGCGGGACATCGACACCCTGGGCACCGAGTCGGAGATGGAGCTGAAGACCGGCCTGGTCCTCTGCGCGAGCACGAACGACGGCCGCCTCGCCCGCCTGACCGTCAAGGAACTGGCCGGCCTCGCCTCCGACACGCGCGCCGTCTTCGACGTCGTCGTCTGGAGCCGCTGACCGGAATCCCCGTGGCCCCGGGCCGGATCGGCCCCGGGGTGGATCGGCCCCCGGGGCGGACCGGCCCCGGGGCGGATCGGTCAGAGGTCCTTGCCGTACCAGATGTCCATGTACGGGCCCGTGCAGTACGCCGGGATCTCCCCGTACCCGTGCCGGGTGTACAGGGCACGCGCCTCGACCAGGTCGAGGCGCGTGTTCAGGACCATCCGGCGGGCGCCGAGCTCGCGTGCCGTGTCCTCCAGGTCCCCCAGGAGCGTGCTCGCCCCGCCCAGGCCGCGGAAGGCGTGACGCAGGAAGACGCGGGTCAGTTCGGCGCGGTCCCCGTCGAGGAGGAGCACCCCGCCGCAGGCGGCGGGCTTGCCCTCGTACCGCCCGACCAGGAACTGCCCGGTCGGCGGGGTGAGCAGCTCGACCCCGTCGTTGGTCAGCCCCTCGTCGATCTCCGCCGCCGTCGCGGGCCGCTTCCAGTAGCGGCTCGCGACATCGCCGTAGTAGTCGCGGCGCAGGGCGGTGGCGTCCGGGGTGTCGACGCGTTCGGGGGAGAAGGTCCAGGTCATGCGCGCCATTGTGCGGCGCGCACGGCCCGGGGCGCAGCTCGGTTTCTCCGGGTGCGCGGCCGGAGGGTCAGCTCTTCGGCGACGCCTGCTGGACGACCTCGAAGGACCAGAGGGTGGAGCCGGACGCGGCAGGCTTGGGCCGCTCGCCACCCTCGGCACCGCCCGCGCCGCCGCCCCCGTGCGCGGCCTTCATGGAACCGTTCATCCAGGCCTGGAAGTCTTCCTCGCTGCGCCAGCGCGTGTACACCAGGTACTGGTCGGTGCCCTCGACGGGGCGCAGCAGCTCGAACCACTCGAAACCGTCGGACCCCTCGACGGCCCCGGCCCGGGAGGCGAACCGCTGCTCCAGAACCTCACGCTGCTCGGCCGGCACGGTCAGGACGTTGATCTTTACCACACTAGGCACATGACACCTCTCAGGAAGCACAGGCCGGGCGCTGCGCCGAGCCTTGATCACGTACGTGCAGTCTCGTACATCCGCCAGTCAAAGCGGCGTGAGGACGACTCGCAGGCGTCGCCCGTGGCGCAGCGCGAACGGTGCGCCTCGCTGATCGCGTCGAAGGGGTGGAGCGACGCGGGCCACTTCGAGGACGTGGGCAAGTCGGGATGGGATCCGAGCATCCACCGCCCCGGCTTCGAAGAGATGATGACGGCCGTCCGTGGCGGGCACGTGGACGCCGTGGTCGTCTTCTCGCTGTCCCGCCTGACCCGTCGTGGCGCGCTGGAAGCCATGCGGATCATCGAGGAACTGGAGACGCACGGCGTCCGGCTGGTGAGCGTCGAAGAGCCGTACCTAGACACGTCCACTCCGGTCGGGGTCGGCATCCTCGCCATCATCGCGGGTCTGGCGCAGCAGGAGTCCGACATGAAGTCGGCCTATGTCTCCGCCACGAAGGACACGCTTCGGCGGGCCGGTAGCCATGTCTCCGGCGTTGCCCCCTACGGCTTCACGGCGGAGAGGGCGACCAGCGGCAAGCTGTCCGTCGTACGACTCGTCCCGGACCCCGTGGAAGCCCCGCACGTCCGTGACATGGCCAAGTGGGCAACAGAGGGAGTCTCCGCCTCGCAGATCGCCAAGCGGCTCAATGAGGACGGCGTGCCGACGAAGGCGGAGTCCCTGGGAGAGTCGGGGGCCAAGCGCCTCGCCTCGCGCCGTGCGCGCGGAGTTTCGGAAGCGGTGGAGCGCCCCGCATGGGTGTCGTCGACAGTCCTGCGCATCCTGCGGGACCCGCGCCTTGCGGGGTACGCAATCGAGTGGCAGGGACGGGTACAGGCGACCAAGGACGCCGACGGCAACCCCGTCCCCGGCAAGACGGGGAAGCGCGTCATCCTGCGTGACGACGAAGGGCAGCCCGTCCAGTCGCACGAAGGGCTGATCCCCACGGATGAGTGGTGGAAGCTCCAGGACGTGCTGGACGGCCGGACGCAGGTGGTCGTACGTGCGGGCCGACGCGTCCCGACTCTGCTGGCCGGACACGGACTGCTGTTCTGCGACGTCTGTGGCTCCGTGATGGTGACCGACCGGCGGGCCGGGAAGCTCTACTACAAGTGCAACCGGGCCGGGGGAGTAGTCCCGGGCCACGGTGGTCTCGTCATTGGCCAGGATGCGGCGGACAGCGAGACGGCGGGGCGCGTGTGGGCCCGTCTCAAGGCGATGGACCCTGACGACTCGGAAGACCTCGAATGGCTGGCCGAGGCATCACGACGCTTCGCCCGCCAACAGGACACGTCCCAGCGAGACGCGGAACGCGCGGCGGTACGAGCTGAGTTGGAGCACGTACGGGAGTCCCGCCGCATCCTCCACGTGGACCGGCTGGCCGGCGTCTACGGTGACGAGACCGGTGCGCAGATGTTCAGGGAGTCCATGGCGCGGTTGGCTGCTCACGAGGAGCGGACCGCCGAACGGTTGGCGGAACTGGAGGCGACCGGCAACCGAAGCATCCGGATCCCCAACGAGTGGACGAGCGTGAACGGAGAACCCATCGGAGAGGGTTCGACATGGGCGGCATGGGACCTGGAGAAGAAGCGGGAGTTCCTGGCGCTCTTCATCGACTCCGTGAGGATCGCCAAGTCCGTCGGCAGGGGCCGGAACGCGAACACGAGGGACCGGGTGATCGTGCGATGGGCTGCGGCGCCTGATGCTGCGGGTGCCTGAGCCGCCTGAGAGGTCTACACGGTCCGCCGCTAGGAAAGCGGGTGGCGGGCCGTATGGCGTTCCTGAGCCTCGCCGGTTTACGGGTCGCCCCAGCCAAGCCCCGGTAGTCCCTGGCGGACCGCCGGGGCTTGGCTGTGTCCGTAGCGGGGCCGACCAGCGGGCGGAGCCATGACGGTATGACGATTCAGAGTCTTTTTCGTATGCACAAGAAAAAAATAAGGAGAAAACCAAACCGTCCGTCGAAACGCCATCCCGTCATGCTCCGCCCTCGGGAATCCGGTGGTCCCCACATCGCAGTGAGGGACCGAGCGGCACGGCTCGCGGCCGGACAGAAGTTAGTTGATCCAGACACTTTCACCAGAGTCCGAGACAGCCGTTTCACCGGGATGTACGTCAGCGTCGATCTCGCCCGTGCAGTCCCGGCCACTGAAGACGTAGGCGATGTCTCCTGTGTGGTTGATGATCGTCGCGGGAGTCTCAGCGGTGTTGTAGCACCCGCTCGGATCGATGTATCCGAACCCGTCGATGACAAGGACACCGCTCGTTCCGTGGGCCGAGCTCGGCACCATCAGGGCGAGGGTGGCTGCAACGGCGAGTACGCCGAGGGCCCGAATCCTGCGACTCATTATGAGCACCTTCCGATCGTCGCTCGGGGGGACGCAACTCCGGTCCCTCCCGCTGTAACGAACGAATGATCCAGAGGGAACGCACTCGACCCGCTGACACGCACGACTACCAGCCCAGCCCAATCGGCAGAGGCACACGGCCTAGACCCGTGGTGTTCCCGGTTCGAGTCCGGGGGCGGGCACGCAGAAACCGACGACCAGGCCGACGACATCGAGGGGGCGCCATGCGCTGTATCGACTGCACGGAGCCGGCGACCCATCGGGGCCGCTGCAAGATCCACCACGGGGCGTACGAGAACCGCCCGACCGTCCGCACACGGCGAGCACGGAGCCGACCACGAACGGCCCGGAACGATGCTGCTGCACGGCTCCGCCGGACTATCGAGCGGAAGGGGCACGCGTGGTGTGACTGGTGCCTGAATCACTTCCCCACGGCTGACGTGGACGTGGACCACGTGCGGCCCCTCTCGATGGGAGGGACCGACACGGACGGCAACGTTCAAGTGCTGTGCCGGGGGTGTCACCAGCTCAAGACGAGCACAGAGTTCGGGCGCGCCACATGATGCTGCTCCGGGCGATGGATGTCGCACCCGAGGCGGGCATTTCGCGTGGCGTTAGCCGCAGCCACCGCCGCACTGACAAGGTCCGCCGCTCTGGCAGCCGCAGCTACATCCCGGACCGCACTGACAGTCGGCGATCGGCCTGCAGATGTCCGGTGTCGTCAACTCCGTCTGAATCACCACGTTGCACTCCTTCTGTCAGGGGCCAGGAAACCGGTTCCGGGGACCTCGGTAGGCACTCCGGGGTCATGACAGGCCAACGACATCAACCCGTTCGCGTCACGCCTAGCCGAGCGGGGGCGCTACCGCTGTGCCCACCACGTCCCCGCTGCCCCGCCGGCGGTGGTGATCAGGGCGACGAGCCATCCGGGGACGCGCTGAACGGTCAGGTGCAGTCCGCCGAGACGGAGTTCGAAGCGTGGTGGCGGGTTGGTCTGGCCTTTGCTGATGGACACGATTCCTCCTGTAGGTCTTCCGCTAACTGACACCCGGTCGCAAGTGGCGCACCATGGCGCGCACCCTGGCGAAGCCTGGCGAATAGAGGAACAAACCTGGATATACCTGCCGAAATGAACTTGCTGGAGGTGATCCCCTGTGCCCCGACGATCCCGCCCCCCGTGTTCGGTACCCGGGTGCCCCCGAGCTGACTGCTCGTGGTGGCCGATGTGCCGAGCATCAGCGCGAGGCTGAGCGGCTGCGTGGTTCCTCGACTGAGCGGGGCTACAGCACGCGGTGGCAGCGCGTCCGACGCGCGTTCCTCTACCGGCATCCGTGGTGTCTGCTGTGCGGACGTACGGCCACGGTCGCGGACCACTTCCCCGAGTCGCGCCGCTCGCTGGTCGCACGTGGCGTGACCGATCCGGACGCGTTCTCTCGTCTGCGTCCGCTGTGCTCGACGTGTCACAACCGCGAGACCGCGAAGCATCAGCCCGGCGGATTCGCTGCGGAGCGCAGGTCTCACCGTGAGGCGACCGAGCGTCCGCCGTTCTGACCAGGGGGGAACTCCCCTCCCTCCCGCCAAAAGATCGGCAGGGAGGCAAAAAACTCGCATGGCTCATTTGAGCGTTTCTATGGAGAGTCATGTGCTGATCAATTAGCCACCTATGGAAGGACTTTCCTTGACTCTCACTCTTGCCGAATCGGCAAAGATACCCTTGACCAGCTTCAGCGCGGCGTCATCGAGACGTTTGTTCAGGAGTCGCCGATTCTCGACCGGCTTCCCCTTGTGCAGGTGGAGGGAAGCGCGTTCAAGTGCAACGAGGAGTCCTGCCTTCCCGGCGTGGCCCACGGTCATGACTTCTTCGATCTGCTCGACACCCTGACGAACCAGGTGCGGGGCACCAACGGCACGAACGGCGCGCTCTACATGAACGCCGCGCTGCGCGCCAAGATCGCATCCGGCTTCCGTCGCCTCGGTGGCAGTGAGCTGCTGAGCACGGACATCGGTGGAAAGCCCACGGTCATGTGGAACGGCATCCCGCTGCTGGACGCCGGCCAGCGTCTCGACGGTACGGACGTGCTGCCGCTGACGACCGGGACCGGCGGTGCGGAGACCGGTGACATCTACGCTGTTCGCTTCGGCGCTACCGAGGCGGACGCCGGTGTCTCCGGACTCACCAACGGTGGCGTTCAGGTCACCGACCTGGGCGAGTCCCACGACAAGCCGGTCTACCGAACCCGCATCGACTTCTACTGTGGCATCGCGCTCTTCGGCGGTAAGGCAGCCGCACGCCTCACCGGCGTACTGAACGGCTGATGCCGCCCTACGGCCCCTGTGTCTCTCTCCATGGTCGGAGAGGGCGCAGGGGCCTTTTGGCGTTTCCGCAGTAAGCCGGACGGTCAGCCGAGCGACGACAAGGCGGATGTCACGAGCGAGCGTGCGGCCGCTCCCCGTGCCGCCCCTTGCGACAGTCGGTCGAAGGCTCGTGCATACAGCTCGACTTGGCTTGGCTGCGTCAGCGTGGACGCGGCGTCCAGAGTGTCCGCGTGCACCCTCGTGTCGTCAAAGATGGTGAAGGTCGGCATGGGCCACACGGTTCGCTGCGTCGAGAACGGGACGATGCCCACGGCCGCGTTCTGGAGGTCCATGACCGCCAAGAGGTGACCGAGCTGCGCCGCCATCGTCTCGACGGTGCACAGCCGGTAACGCAGGACCGATTCCTCCAGGACGAACGAGAATCGGTGCGCCGCGTTGTTCAGCACCGCATTCCGCCTCATGCGGACCTTGACGGCCTCTGCCACGTCATCCGGTGTTCCACGGAAGTCTGCGATGGACGACAGGAGCGCAGTCGCGTACCCGGGTGTCTGGAGGAAGCCAGGGATCACGTCGGAGACGTAGACGCGGAAGAGGTGTGTGCGCCGGTAGAGGCTCTCCGTGGATTCCTGCACGTGCCGTAGGCCGCCTCGCTGGAGGCGTTTCCATTGGATGTGGGCATCCGCGGACTGCCTGTTCGCCGCTATGAGATCCGGCGCCTGGTCGTCGGCTCCACACGCCCGGCACCATGCCCGAATGTCGGCGTCGGACGGAGGGGTCTTGGCGTTGCCGATGCGCGACACCTTCGAGTCCGACCAGCGGAGCCTGACGGCCAGCTCCCGCCCGCTGATTCCGGCGTCCCTGCGTAGCTCGCGTAGCCGGCCCGCGAGTGCTTCACGAGCCTGCTGGACGCTCGATGAGGGGTGTGGGGGCATGGAGCTGGCTGTCCTCAGATCGCGTACAGGTGGTGCGGGACGGCCCGGTCCCAGACGGTTTCGAAGGCCGATGCGCAGAGTTTCACCGTCGCCGGGTCGTCCGTGATCTCGTCCTCCACCACCGCACCGTCGCCGGAGAAGTGGTGCACGCGCAGGAGTTCGCCGTCGAAGAGCCAGAAGTCATTGCCGGGGAGGCCGATGTCCGTGGCCCTGCGGCGCGGCAGCCATCGGATGTCCTCGCCGGCCGTGACGTTGGCGTGCGTGACGTAGTGCTCCCACCGGATGTACTCCGTCACGGGTTCGGAGACGATCCGGGCGCGACGGATCGACACCCCTCGCGCCACGGTGTCCGTGATCAACTGGTCGTACGGGTGCCACCAGGACGCGCGGTCGTCCCAGACGATGCGCTCGCCGCGCTTCCATGCCTCGAATCTGTCGGTGGACGCGTACGAGTCACGCATCTCCAGGTGCACGGCGGACCGCTCGCACCTACCCAACAGCTCAGCGAAGCTGGGCACGCTCGACGGCATCGCACGCCTCCCGGATCATCGGAATCATGCGGGCCGGAATCCTGACGATGGCCTCGCTGTCGGGAACCGGTCCGTTCGCGGGGCTGCTCGCCTCGCACTGGGCCTGAGTCTCGCTGTCCGGCTTCCAGCCTTGCTACAAGATCTCCTGAGCTTCCGCGTCCGCCCACACCGTCGGGCAGTGATCGCGGTCGGTGTTCGGGTCGATGCCTACGAACTCTACGGCCATGGCTGACTCCCTGGTCCAGGTGATTGCGTGGGCTTGCATGAACCATGCCGACCTGCACTCGGAGCGTCAATGCGCGAATGAGACAAGTGATTTGGCATGCAAACTCGTGCAATTTCGTGGAGCTTCGGTCGGGTGTCTTCCTAGCGTCCTCGGCAAGGAACGCAGGCGGACGGACTGAGGGGACGACGACATGCCCGGCAAGGCTCAGGAACGCGAAACGGACGCACGGCAGTGGGAGTACACGACCTACGCCCCTTCGGGCGAGGCGTGTCCCGCCTGCAAGAAGCCGATCGCATCGCTCGAACGCTGCCGCAGGGGAACGCTGCGCGAGCCGTCTCAGCCCGACAAGGCCGTCTACCAGCACGTGAAGTGCCCCGCGTGATCGGCCCGGAAGACATCGGCCGGCGCGTCGAGGACGGTGCGGGAAGGGTCGGCATCCTGCGTGACGTGATCCGGGACTACGAGGATTCCGCCGAGTTGCCCAGTGAGCGGCGGAAGCGCCCCATGGCCTTCCTGTGGCCCGAGCGCGGCGGGAGGGAGTGGCTCGTCCCGCCCGACCATGTTCGGCGTGCGTAGTTGGGCATGGGCCAACGGCGTGGGCTGACGGCTTCTAGGCTGGTTAGTCGTAGCGGTACTCGCCGATCAAGCTCTATGTGAGTGGCTTGACCCATTCGTTGATCTTCACGATGCTCATGAAGGGCAGGATATGACTCCCGGTCCCACCGCCTTCGAGGCGGACGCGATACAGGCTCTCGCCGCGCGCTGGTTGCCCTGTCTGGGGGATGACGACTTCGTCTGTTCCCCGGTGGGGCTGTGGGTGGCGCTTGCCGCTGTGGCCTCTGGGGCCCGGGGGCGGACCGCCGAGGAGTTGCGGGGGCTGCTCGGGGTCGACGGGGAGGCGGCCGCCGGGGTGGTGACCGTGGTCGGGCGGCGGCTCGCGGCGACGGACGGGGTCGCGGCGGCGACCGGCGTGTGGAGCAGGGTGCCGGTGCTCGACGTCTTTCGACGCGGTCTGCCGGATGTGGGGTTCGGGGTGCTGCGCGGAGCACCGGCCTGGTTCGAGCTGCCCGACGAGGTGCTCGGAGCGACGGACGACGTGTCCCTGGGGGAGATTCCCCCCGTCGCCCAGGACGAACTCGACGACTGGATAGGGCGAGCCACCGGCGGGCGCGTCCCCCGGCTGCCGCTCGGGCTCGACGGCTCCGAGGACCTGGTCCTGGTCAACGCCCTTGCCCTGAAGGCCTCCTGGCTGACCGCCTTCCCCGCGCACCTCACCCGCGACGAGCCCTTCACCGACGGCCACGGCCACACCCGGCCCGTACCGACCATGCGGCAGCGGATTCCGGCCGATCGGGTCTGGTCCGTCGACGGGGTCACCGTCGTGGAACTGCCGTGCGCGGGTGACGAGGCCGCCCGGGTGCGGTTCGCTCTCGGCCGGCCCGGCGCCGGGCCGGCCGACGTGCTGCCCGCCGCCTGGGCCGGGCCCGCGGCACGGACGCCGCTCGCCGCGGACGCGGCCGACCTCACGCTGCCGCGCTTCACTCTCCGTACGAAGTCCGAGGCCGACGCCCATCTGGCGGCGCTCGGCATCAGCCGGGCGTTGCGGCCCGTGGCGGACTTCTCGGGCCTGTCCCCGGCCGGTCTCCACGTCTCCAAGGTGGTGCAGGAGGTGATCGTCGAGGTTGCCGAGGAGGGTGTGGAGGCGGCCGCCGCTACCCAGGTGACGATGACGCGCGGCGCGGCCCCGGCCCGCCACGAGGTCGTGGAGCGCGTCGCATTCGACCGCCCCTTCGGTGTGGTCGTCATGGACACCACGGGTGAGCTCCCCCTCTTCGCCGGCTGGCGGCAGAGCGCACCGGCCGGGGCCGGAGCCCGGTAGCCCGTCGCGAGACGGTCCGTTCTGTTAGGGTGGTTCGCATGAGTTCCGTCATCCACAACTGGCAGGCGTGCAGGACCCGTTCGGGGTGCTGACCGCGGTGCCGGCCTGCGTCCGGCGCCCGGACCGGCTTCCGCCGTTCGCCGTCCACCGTTCGCCTGATGATGACGAGGAATCCCACCATGCGCGCACACTCGCGCCCCACTTTCGTATGCGTCCACGGCGGCGCCAGCAACGCACGGGCCTGGGGCCCGCTGCAGAACGAGCTGGCGCTGCTCGGTCACCGCTCCTACGCCGTCGACCTGCCCGGACACGGCGACCGGGCCGACGGGCCCGCCGCCTACTACCGGCAGCCCCAGGACCTGACCGCGCTGGCCGTCGCCCCGTCCCCGATGAGCGGCGTCACGCTGCGGGACAACGTGCGGCACGTCACGGACGTCCTTCGGCGACTGGCCCCGCTGGGGCCCGTCGTGCTGGTCGGCCACAGCCTCGGCGGTCTGACGATCAGTGCCGTCGCCGACGCCGTACCGGATCTGGTGGACCGGGTGGTCTACCTCTCCGCGCTCTGTCTCGCCGACCCGTCGATGCTCACCGGGGCATGGGACGTGGCCGACGAGAACCTGCTCGACGCGGCGGTGGCGCGGATCGCCGTGCCGCTCACCGGCGAGGCCGCCGAACCGGGCGTGGTCCGGCTGAACTGGCGGGCGGCCCACGCCGATCCCGCCGTGTTCGCCGAGCTGAAGGCCGCCGTCATGGCCGACTCCACCGACCACTCGTTCGGAGCGCTGCTCGACACCCTGGACCCGGACGAGAACTACGGGGTGCTGGAGCCGGGGGCGTTGGTCACGGCGGAGCGCTGGGGCCGGGTCCCGCACACGTACGTCCGGCTCTCCCGGGATGCGGGCATCACCCCGGCGGTGCAGGACCACATGATCGGCAAGGCCGACGAGCTGACCCCGGACAACCCCTTCGAGGTGCACACCCTGGACAGCTCGCACGTCGGCTACTTCAGCCGTCCCGAGCCCTTCGCGGAGCTGCTGGCCCGGCTCGTCTGACGTGCCACGGGTACTGCCCCCGGCGCCGGGGGCAGTACCCATGGGGGTGTCCTAGCTCACCACGCGAGCCAGCAGCAGTCCGTCGTAGCCCTTCGTACCCACCGTCTGGACGGCCGTCGCGTCCAGGCGGGGTTCGGCGGCGACGAGGTCGAAGAGTTCACGGGTGCCGGTGATCGCCGGGTCGTCCGGGTCCGGGGTGGTGATCTTGCCGCCCCGCACCACGTTGTCGACGATGATCACCGTGCCGGGGCGGGAGAGCTTCAGGGCCCACTCCACATAGCGCGGGTTGTTGACCTTGTCGGCGTCGATGAAGACCAGGTCGAACGGGCCCGCGCCCTCCGCCTCCAGCTGCGGAAGGGTGTCCAGGGCCGCGCCCGTACGGACCTCGACGAGCTTGTCCAGGCCGGCGTGGGCGATGTTGGCGCGGGCGACGTCCGCGTGTGCCGGGTTGTACTCGAGGGTGATGAGCCGGCCGTCGGCGGGCAGGGCGCGGGCCAGCCAGATCGTGCTGTAGCCGCCGAGGGTGCCGATCTCCAGGATGTTCCGGGCGCCCTGCATGTGGGCGAGCAGGTGGAGCAGCTTGCCCTGGTTGGGGGCGACGGCGATCTCGGGCAGTCCGGCCGCCGCGGAGGCGCTGAGCGCGGCGGTCAGCGCCTCGTCGGCGGGGGAGATCGTCTCTGTGAAGTAGGCGTCGACCGCGTTCCATTGATGGTTCGTCATGCGGCCGAACGTACACCGCCGTCGACCGGCGGGCGGCGCCTTGTCACCCGTACGACCAGGAGCGTCGTGAGGGTGGCGAGGAGCAGACCGCCGCCGACCGTCAGCAGCCACGCGGGGATTCCGCCGCCCACGGTCAGCAGCCGGTCGGTGTACTCGACCTGCCGGTACGGGGTGTCGGCGACGGCCCGCAGATGGTGGTCGTCGTCGATCCGCTCCGGGTGCGGGAACTCCTGCTCCAGGACGGTGAGATGGACCGGCCGGTCCCCGGTGAGCCGGGCGACCGCGCCGTCGGGCCGCTCGATCCGGCCCGCGAAGGTCACCTCGGGGGCGTCGCCGCCGATGGGGGAGCGGGGTTCCATGCGGTGCTCGGACAGGATGGAGAGGCCGAGGGTCTGGGCGGTCTTCGCGAGGCGCGAAAGCCGCATGGGGTAGACGAGTTCGGTGGAGGCGAAGGTGATGCGGAGGGGGGTCAGCTCGCCCTGGAGGACACCGTCCTTCTCCTCGGGTGCGAGGCGGACGGCGACGTACTCCCACTTCCGTTCCACGTACGGCTGGAGCGCGTCGGTCAGCCGCTCGGGCAGCTCGAAGCCGTTGGCGCGCAGCCAGGTGCCGAGGGCCTTCGGGTCGGTCGCGGTCAGCCGGGCGACGTCGAAGGGGCCGAGCCGTTCGCGGCCGACGACGCCGACACCGCCCGCGCCGGGCGGCGGAGCCCCGGCCCCGTCCCCGTAGTCGAGGTCGAACGGCCAGTCGCCCTCGCGCGGCCAGAAGTGGAAGCGGTCGCGCTGCTCGGGTTCGGTGAGCCGGTCGAGCGCGTCGAAGAGTTCCGGTTCGCCGAGGGTGACGTCCGCGCGGTGCGGTACGGGCATGATCCAGGCGGCGTTCCGGGCGTTGCCGTGGACGTTGAAGCGCATGACGACGGTCTCGGTGCGGCCGTCCCAGTGGACGGCCGACTCCTCGCGGTCGACGCCGATGCGCTGGTCCTTGGTCGGGATCATGGCGCCGCAGCCGCAGGCGTACGCCGGTGCGACGAGCGAGCCGAGCTGGAGCGCGAGCAGCGCGACGATGGTGGTGAGAATTCTGTGTGTCCCCCGCATGCGGGGTGGGACGCGCCGGGTGTCGTTCCGGTTCCCCGGTGGGATTCCGGTTCCGGGGCCGCCCCACCCCCTGTGTCTCACGCCCCGGCGCGGACCCGGAGTTCCTTCACCCCGTTCAGCCAGGCGGCCCGCAGCCGGCGCGGTTCGCCGGCGAGGGTCAGGTCGGGCAGGGCGTCCGCGACCGCGTTGAAGATCAGCTCGATCTCCTTGATGGCGAGTGACTTGCCCAGGCAGAAGTGGGGTCCGCCGCCGCCGAAGCCGAGGTGCGGGTTCGGGTCCCGGGTGATGTCGAAGCGTTCGGGGTCGGTGAAGACCTCGGGGTCGTTGTTGGCGGAGGAGTAGAAGAGGCCGACGCGGTCGCCCTTGGCGATCTTCTGACCGCCGAGTTCGGTGTCCTGGGTCGCGGTCCGCTGGAAGGAGACGACGGGGGTGGCCCAGCGCACGATCTCCTCGGCGGCGGTCGCCGGCCGTTCCCGTTTGAAGAGTTCCCACTGATCGGGGTGGGTGAGGAAGGCGTGCATGCCGTGGCTGATGGCGTTGCGGGTGGTCTCGTTCCCGGCGACGGCGAGCAGCAGGACGAAGAAGCCGAACTCGTCGGAGGAGAGGTTGCCCTCGCCCTCGGCGGCGACCAGTTGGCTGACGATGTCGGCGGCGGGGCACTCCTTGCGGGCGGCGGCCATGTTCATCGAGTAGCCGATGAGTTCCATGGCGGCCTCGGCGCCGATCTCCTCGGTGATGGCGTACTCGGGGTCGTCGTACGCGACCATCTTGTTCGACCAGTCGAAGATCCGGGAACGGTCCTCCTGGGGGACGCCGATGAGTTCGGCGATGGCCTGGAGGGGGAGTTCGACGGCGACCTTGGTGACGAAGTCGAAGGTGCCGTCGGCGTCCGCGGCGCGCCTGGCCTCGTCGACGATGGCGTGGGCGCGGTCGCGCAGGGCCGTCTCCAGGTTCCGGATCGCCCGGGGGGTGAAGCCGCGCTGGACGATCTGGCGGACCCGGGTGTGCTCGGGCGGGTCCATGTTGAGCATGATCAGCTTCTGGACCTCGATCTGGTCCCGGGTGATGTGCTCGTTGAAGCGGATGACGGCCGTGTTCTCGTTCGAGGAGAACAACTCGGGGTGCGTGGAGACGTACTTGACGTCCGCGTGGCGCGTGACGGCCCAGTACCCGCCGTCCGCGAAGCCCGTGACGCCGGGCGGCTGGGCGCACCACCAGACGGGGGCCGTCTGCCGCAGCCGGGCGAACTCCGGGAAGGGGACGCGGTCGCGGAGCAGATCGGGGTCGGTGGCGTCGAACCCCTCGGGAAGACGTCCGGTGGGGAGATGGGGGCAGGCGGCCATCGGCAACACTCTCCAAATCTGATGGACCATCAGAAGTTGCCGGGAAAGTTAGTAACGAGTTCTACAAGTAGCAAGGGTTGGAACGGGAAGTGTTGCCTCCCGGACCCTTGCGTACCCGCGGTAGCAGTCATAAGACTGCACAGAGAACTAGAACGCGTACTAGTTCCCCGTGACGCCGACCGACGGGCTGCCGGGACGCCCCGTCCGGTCGAGGAGAGGACGAGCTCATGGCCGCGGAACCCGTCATCGTCGAAGCCGTACGCACCCCCATCGGCAAGCGCGGAGGCGCGCTCGCCAACCTCCATCCCGCCTACCTCCTGGGCGAGACCTACCGCGAACTCCTCGGACGCACCGGCATCCACGCCGACTGCGTCGAGCAGATCGTCGGCGGTACGGTCACCCACGCCGGCGAGCAGTCCATGAACCCGGCCCGCACGGCCTGGCTCACCATGGGCCTCCCCTACGAGACGGCCGCCACCACCGTCGACTGCCAGTGCGGCTCCTCGCAGCAGGCGAGCCACATGGTCGCCAACATGGTCGCGGCGGGCGTCATCGACATCGGGATCAGCTGCGGTGTCGAGGCCATGTCCCGCGTGCCGCTCGGCTCCGGGTCCAAGCACGGCCCCGGCAAGCCCTTCCCCGACGAGTGGAACGTCGATCTGCCCAACCAGTTCGAGGCCGCCGAGCGCATCGCCCGCCACCGCGGCCTCACCCGCGAACGCGTCGACTCCCTCGGCCTGCTCTCCCAGGAGCGCGCCGCGAACGCCTGGGCCGAGGAGCGCTTCAAGCGCGAGACCTTCGCCGTCCAGGTCCCCACCACCGAGGAGGAGCAGGCCGCCGGGCAGGGCATGTGGCGGCTCGTCGACCGCGACGAGGGCCTGCGCGACACCACCATGGAGGGCCTCGCCCGCCTCAAGCCCGTCATGCCGACCGCCGTCCACACCGCCGGGAACTCCTCCCAGATCTCCGACGGCGCCGCCGCGATCATGTGGGCCTCCAAGCGCATGGCCCGTGCCCTCAAGCTGAAGCCCCGCGCCCGGATCGTCGCCCAGGCCCTGGTCGGCGCCGACCCGCACTTCCACCTCGACGGACCGATCGACGCGACGCGTGCCGTCCTCGGCAAGGCCGGGATGTCGCTCCGGGACATCGACCTCGTGGAGATCAACGAGGCCTTCGCGTCGGTGGTGCTGAGCTGGGCGCAGGTCTTCGACCAGGACCTGGAGAAGGTCAACGTCAACGGGGGCGCCATCGCCCTCGGCCACCCCGTCGGGGCGACCGGGGCCCGGCTGATCACCACCGCCCTGCACGAGCTGGAACGCACCGGCAAGGAGTTCGCGCTGATCACGATGTGCGCGGGCGGGGCGGTGGCGACCGGGACGATCATTCAGCGGCTGTAGAGGCGGCGGAACCGGCTGAACCGGCGGAACCGGCTGCGGGAAAAACGCCGCAGGCCCCGCCCTCCCTGACGGGAGGCGGGGCCTTGCGGGTGTGCGCTGTGCGGCGGTGACTCTTAGTACCAGCCGTTGGCCTGCCAGAACGCCCAGGCGGCGTTCGGGGAGCCGTAGCGCTCGTTCATGTAGTTGAGGCCCCACTTGATCTGGGTGGCGGGGTTCGTCTTCCAGTCGGAACCGGCCGAGGACATCTTCGAGGCCGGGAGGGCCTGGACGAGACCGTAGGCGCCGCTGGAGGAGTTGGTCGCCTTGTGGTTCCAGTGCGACTCGTGCTCCACGATCTTGCTGAAGGACGCGTACTGCGAGGCCGGGACGATCTCCCGGGCGAGCTCCTGCGGGCTGGCGGCCGAGGCGGCGCCCGTCGTGCCCAGCACCGCACCCGACGCACCCAGCAGCACGGCTGCGGAGGCGGCGAAGGTCTTCTTGCGGGCGGCGACACGAGTGGTGATCGAGCGGATCAAGGTTTCTACCTAACTTCGGGAACAAGGGCTGCGTCAGGCGATTTCGGCAAGCCGGAACCAGAGCCGGGGGAACCCGGGAACTGGAGGGAACCGGCCGTCCGAGGCGCCGTGGTGAGCACCGGCTGCCTGGCGACGTCCACCAGACAACCAGGGCTGGAACGCCGATGCAACGACCCCCTGTACGAGGAAGGTTCGGACGTCAGGTGAAGGGCCCGGGGGCTGGGTGTGGGACGTTTCCGCAGGTCATGTGCCGTGATGGGCGGTTTGTGCGGGTACCGCCCCGCTACTATTCCGGCTCGTACGTGACGTAGGTCCTGTGGGGCGGCTCACCCGGGGAGGGCTTCTCGGGGCCCTCGAATGTGACCTGGGCCTCGAAGTTCGCCCGCCGCGTCGCCCGCCGCAGCGCCTTCAGGAGCGTCCCGCCGATGGTCACGGTGAGGACGACGGTGAGAACGGCCCGTCCCAGGTCCCAGCCGAGGGAGGTGGCGGTGATGTAGGCGAGGAAACGGACCAGGTTCTCGTGCAGCGGGGCGCCCGGCTGGAACGAGACACCGCTGCTCAGGCCCTGGAGCAGCACCCAGCCCTGCAGATTCATGATCGTGCCGTACGCGAACGCCGCCACGAAGCCGTACGCCGAGAGCATCAGCAGCTCACCCCGGCCCCGCAGCCGGCCCGGCCGGGGCAGCAGCCCGGCGCCCATCGTGAACCAGCCCATCGACAGCATCTGGAACGGCATCCACGGCCCCACACCCCCCGTGAGCAGGGCCGACGCGAACATCGTCACCGCGCCGAGGACGAAGCCGAAGCCCGGCCCGAGGACCCGGCCGCTCAGCACCATCAGGAAGAACATCGGCTCCAGACCGGCCGTCCCCGCGCCCAGCGGCCGCAGGGCCGCGCCGACGGCGGCCAGCACGCCCAGCATCGCCACCGCCTTCGCGTCCATCCCGCAGTCCGCGATCGTCGCCACGACCACCGCGACGAGGAGCGGCAGCAGCGCCGCGAACAGCCACGGCGCGTCCCCGGCGTGCGAGGTCACGGCGGAGCCGGCGTCCGCGAAGAGGGGCCAGCAGAAGGCGAACAGCCCGATGAGGGAGACGAGGGCCAGGGCGGCGACGGAGCGGGGCCCCAGCCGGACCGCGCGGACCGGGCGGACCGGGCGCGTACTCACAGCGCCGCCTCCACCTGTTCGACCGTGAGCCACGGCTGCGGGGCCAGGATCTTCGCCACCTGCGGCGAGAACGACGGGGAGGAGACGACGACCTCGGCCGTCGGCCCGTCCGCCACCACCTCGCCGTCGGCGATGATCACCACCCGGTGCGCCAGCTCGGCCGCCAGCTCCACGTCGTGCGTCGCGAGCACGATCGCGTGTCCGTCGGCGGCGAGGGTACGGAGATGGGCGACGAGCCGCGCCTTCGCCGCGTAGTCCAGGCCGCGGGTCGGCTCGTCCAGGAGGAGCAGGGGCGGGCGGCCGGTCAGGACGACGGCGAGCGCGAGTGCCAGCCGCTGGCCCTCCGACAGGTCCCGGGGGTGGGTGTCGTCCGCGACGCCCGGCAGCAGCTCGGACACCAGCGCCCGGCAGGTCCCGGGCGCCGCGCCCGCGTCCCCGTCGGCCGCCGCGCACTCGGCGGCGACGGTGTCCGCGTACAGCAGGTCGCGCGGCTCCTGCGGAACCAGGCCGACCTGGCGGATCAGCTCGCGGGGGCTGGTGGTGTGCGGGGTCCGGCCCGCGACGCGGACGGTGCCGGAGGTCGGGGCGATCATGCCGACGAGGGTGGAGAGGAGGGTGGACTTGCCGGCGCCGTTGCGGCCCATGAGGGCGAGGGTCTCGCCCGCCTGGACCTGGAGGTCGATGCGGCGGAGGGCTTCGACGCGGCCACGGCGGACGCCGAGGCGTTCGGTGAGGACGAGGGGGGCCGTGGTGGGGCCCGGTGCGTGGGGGCGGCGCCGCTTGAAGAGGGACTGCGCGGAAAGCCGGCCCGCCGGGCGAAGGTTCAGCCCGTCCGGCGTTCGAGGACCGGGGTCCGGGGCGGAGCCCCGGTTACGGGAAGGGGCGGGGTGGGGAAAGAGCCCCGCAGGGCCCCCGGGAACCCGCCCCTCCAGCCGCGCCTTCAACCCGCCCGCCCGCCGCCGCGCGTCCCGCACCGTCATCGGCAACGGATCCCACCCCGCCAGCCGACCCAGCCCCACCACCGGCGGATGCACCGGCGACACCGCCATGATCTCGGCCGGCGGGCCCATCACGCCGTCCGGCAGCAGCAGCACCTGGTCCGCGTACTGCACCACCCGCTCCAGCCGGTGCTCCGCGAGCAGCACCGTCGTCCCCAGGTCGTGCACCAGCCGTTGCAGCACCGCCAGGACGTCCTCCGCCGCCGACGGGTCCAGCGCGGACGTCGGCTCGTCCAGGACCAGGACCTTCGGGTGCGGGGTCAGGACCGAGCCGATCGCGACCCGCTGGCGCTGGCCCCCGGAGAGCGTCGCGATCGGGCGGTCGCGGAGTTCCGCGAGGCCGAGCAGGTCCAGGGTCTCCTCGACCCGGCGCCGCATGGCGCCCGGCGCGAGGCCCAGGGACTCCATGCCGTACGCCAGCTCGTCCTCGACCGTGTCGGTGACGAAGTGCGCGGACGGGTCCTGGCCGACCGTGCCCACCAGGTCCGCCAGCTCGCGCGGCGGATGGGTGCGGGTGTCGCGGCCGTCGACCGTGACCCGGCCGGTCAGGGTGCCGCCCGTGAAGTGGGGGACGAGGCCGGAGACCGCGCCGAGGAGGGTCGACTTGCCGACGCCGGAGGGGCCGACGAGCAGCACCAGCTCCCCCTCGGGGACGGTGAGGTCCAGGCCCTTCAGGGTGGGCCTGGCGTCCTCCCCGTACCTCACCGAGACGTTCTCGAAGCGGATCACGCCTTCTCCTTCGAAGCGGGAGCGGGTACGGGAGCGGGTACGGGTAGGGGAGCGGGTACGGGTACGGGAGCCACGAACGCCGGCACCAGACCTACCAGGACCGACACCGCAGGCCAGAGCGGCAGCTCCGGCGCCTCCAGCGGTACGACCCCGGGGTGCAGCGCCTCCGGCGCGTACGCGTTCGCCCAGATCATCAGGACCGCCACCGTCACCCCCGAGCCCGCGACCAGCCAGGCCCGCACCCCCCAGCGGTCCGGCCGGTACCGGGTGCGGACCGTGCGGCGCCCGCCGAGCCGCAGCCCCGCCATGGCCGCGAGCAGCCCGGCGCCGAGCAGCGGCAGCCCGTATCCCGCGCCCTCCGCCGCGAGGAGCCCGTACGATCCGGCGCAGATTCCGAGCAGTCCGCCCAGGGTCAGGACGTTCGTGGTGCGGCGTACCGAGGCCGGGACCTGCGCCGTACGGCCGTACCCGCGCGCGTCCATCGACGCAGCGACCGCGATCGACCGCTCCAGGGCCCCCTCCAGGACCGGCAGACCGATCTGGAGCACCGCCCGCACCCCGCCGGTGGGGCGGCCGCGCAGGCGTCGGGCGGTACGCAGCCGCACCACGTCCGCGACCATGTTCGGCGCGAACGTCATCGCGACGACGACGGCGACCCCGGCCTCGTACAGCGCGCCCGGCAGCGACTTGAGCAGCCGCGCCGGGTTGGCGAGCGAGTTCGCCGCGCCCACGCAGATCAGCAGGGTCGCCAGCTTCGCGCCGTCGTACAGCGCGAACACCAGCTGCTCGGCCGTCACCCGCCCCCCGATCCGTACCCCCTGCGCCCACTCGGGCAGCGGCACCTCGGGCAGCGTGAACAGCATGTGGGTCCCCGGGATCGGGGAGCCGAGCAGCAGCGAGAACACGACCCGCAGGAAGACGACGAACAGACCGAGCTTCACGAACGCGCCGTACGAGCGCGCCCAGGGCGCGTCCGTACGCCGGGCCGCCACGACATAGCCCGCGACCCCCACCAGCAGACCGAGCAGGAGCGGGTTGGTCGTGCGCGAGGCGGCCACGGCCAGGCCGAGCGCCCACACCCACCACGCACCGGCGTGCAGGGCGTTGGACCGGCTCGCCTCCGGGGCGCGGAGGACGGAACTCACCTTCATACGGGGCTCGTCTTCGTCTTCGTACAGGGCCTACCCGGGCTCATCTGCGGCGGCGGGCCTTCCAGATCGCCGCCCCGCCCAGGGCCAGCACGGCCGCCCCGCCGGCGAGCACGCCGAAGGACGGGCCCCCGCCCCCCTCGCGGGCGGACGCCGACGCGTCGCTCGGCGCGGCCGCCGCCGGGGTCCTCCCGGTCTCGCCGGCATCCCCGGTCTCGCCGGCATCCCCGCTCTCGCCGGTCTCGCCGCTCTCCGCGACCGGCTCGCCGCAGCCCCGCGCCGGGTAGCCGGCGATCCCGCACAGCATCGCCGCGCTGTCGTACCGGAGCGGCTTCGCCACCACGGCGAGCGCGTCCGCGCCCGTCGCGTCCTCAGGGACCTGGGCGCAGCCGACCTTGATCGGCTTCGCCGGCGGGGTCTCGCCGGGCGCCGCGTCCGCCGGGCCGCCGAAGTCGACGACGACCGCGACCCGCTTCGTGCCGTCCTTCTTCTCCACGCCCCCGCAGATCCCCGAGAAGTCGGGGGCGGCGGACGGCAGCGAGGTGTCGTTCGTGCCGTTGCTGATCGCGAAGCGGAAGCCGATCGCGTCGCCGTCGGCGGGGCGGGCGGTCGCCGGACCCTGTGTGGCGTAAGCCCAGGGCTTTCCGCCGTCGCTCTCCCAGAACGACCAGTAGCGGTAACCGGAAGCCTGCGCCGGAGCCGCCGCGGCCACGACCGCGGTGAACGTCAGCAGCGCCCCGGCCGCAGCTCCCGCGACACGCGAGCCACGCCGCCCCGCACCGTTCCCGCGCGCAGCGTCCTCCCGCGCAGCAGTCTTCCGCCCCGCACCGTTCCCTCTCGCGGCGGTCACTTCTTGCGGCCGCTCACGAGGAAGCCGATGCCGACGCCGACGACCATGCCGATGCCGATGATCCACCAGATGTCGAAGCCCAGGCCGCCCTCGTCGTCACTCGTGGAGGAGGCCGAGGTGTCCGGGGTCTTCGGCGCCGGGCCGGTGGCGTTGAGCTGCTCCACCAGGTCCGCCGTACCGAACTCGCGCGGGTCCGTCTCCGTCGCCCGCGCGGCCAGGATCAGCTGCGCGTACGCGGCCGGTCCGCCCTCCTTCGCCCAGGCGGCGGAGTTCTTCTCCAGCCACTCCACGGAGGGCTTCGCCTCCTTCGCGGCGCCGGACGCGGCGAGCGCGACGACGGCGTCGGCGGTGTTGCCGACGTCGGGCTGCTCGGTGGTGTCGGTGGCACCCGGCATCGGCGGCAGGGTCAGGTGGCCCGTCTTCGCGAGGGCCTTCGCCAGGTAGGAGGCGCCGTTGAGCGCGGCCCGCTCGACCGTCGGCTTCGACAGGTCGTTGCAGACCGGCGGCTGCTCGGGCGAGGCCTTGGTGGCGACGACGCTCTTGCCGAGCCCCGCGAGGGTGGCCGCGGCGGTGGCGTCGGCGTTGGCGAGCAGCTTTCCGGCCTTGTCGGGCTGGTACGCGAACGCACCCGCGCCGTCCTTGTCCGAGCAGGGCAGCGCGAAGGTGAGGAGCGCGTCGTAGGGGGTACGGCCCTCGGCGGAGGTGAACGAGCCCGGCCGGACCCCCGTCGCGGCGAGCGCGCCGACGACGACCGAGGTGGAGTTGGCGTCACTGGCGCCGCCGGGGCTGTAGCCCCAGCCGCCGTCCTTGTTCTGCACGGTACGCAGCCAGTCGGAGCCCGCCTTGACGGCCTTGTCGATCGTCTCCGGGGAGGCGGACTGCTTCCGGACGGCGCGGAGCCCCTGCACGGCGAGGGCGGTGGCGTTGGTGTCCCGCATGGTCTTGGCGTCGCAGGCCGCCGTGGCGTCCGCGCGGTACGAGCTGAACGAGCCGTCCGCGCACTGCTGGCCGAGCAGCCAGTCCACGGCCTTGTCGGAGGGCTGGAAGTTGGTGGCGCGCTGGGCGAGGAAGGCGAGCGACTGACGCCAGACACCGTCGTACGTCGGGTCCTTCGTGCCGTACAGACCGTCCGGGATCGTGACGGCCGAGGGCGTGGGGGAGGGCGCGGCGGTGGCCGCCCCTGCCACCCCGGCCGCTCCGGTGCCGAGCAGGACGGTGGCGGCTGCGAGCGCGGTGGCGCCGCGGCGGACGGTGTTCATGGGGCCCTCTCCTGCGGCCGGGCACCGGCACGCCTCAGGGGCACCAGGCTCCGGCTCCGTATTCCTCGACGGTGCCGGCGGTCACGTCCCGGACGGGGCATTCCGACTCACGGCTCCCGGACGGGGGCCACTCACGGTTGCGGGTCAGTGCCGGAGTTCCACCGGCTTCCCCCCGTACGGGCATGATGACGACCCGGCCACTCTACCGGCCCGTACGCCCGCGGCCCGGCGGGTGCGAGGCGCCTCACACCGCGACGTACTCCACCGGTTCCGTGCCCGGCACTGCCTCCGCGCGGCCGAGTTTCACCAGGCGGCGCAGATGGGCCTCGGCCTCGCTGACGGCGATGTTCCGGGAGCCGTAGGGGATCTGGTCCCAGGGGCGGTTCCACTCCATCCGCTCGGCGAGCTGCCAGGGGGTGAGCGGGGTGGCGAGCAGGCCGAGGAGTCCGGTGAGCCGCTCCTCGTGGTGGTCGAGGAGCTCGCGGACCCGGCCGGCGGCGTCGGTGAAGGCGTGCTGGTGGGCGGGGAGGACCTCGGCGACGCCGAGGCGGCCGATGCGTTCGAGGGAGTCGAGGTAGTCGCCGAGGGGGTCGGTCTCGGTGAGGTCGTCGGGGTCCTCGTAGAGGCCGATGTGCGGGGAGATCCCGGGCAGCAGATGGTCGCCGGAGAAGAGCCGGCCGTGGCCGGGCAGCCGGGAGGGGTGCTCCTCCTCCAGGTGGAGGCAGACGTGACCGGGGGTGTGGCCGGGGGTCCAGATCGCGCGCAGTCGACGCCCGGCGAGGTCGAGGAGTTCGCCGGGGACGATCTCCCGGTCGGGGAGGGCGGAGTGCAGACCGGGCAGGGTGCGCATCCGGCCGGATGCGCGGGCGGCCCGCAGCGGGGCGAGGTGGTCCTCGGGGGCGCCGGCGGTGGCGAGCTTGCGGGCGAGGTAGTCGAGCCAGGTGCCGGGTTCGGACTCGCGGGTGCGGCGTACGACGGCGGTGTCGGCGGCGTGCATGGCGATCCAGGCCCCGGACTCCTCGCGGACCTTGCCGGAGAGCCCGTGGTGGTCGGGGTGGTGGTGCGTGATGACGACCCCGTGGACCTCCGATACGTCGAGCCCCAACGCGTCGAGCCCGCCGGTGAGTTCGGACCAGGAGGCGGGATCGTCCCAGCCGGTGTCGACGAGGACCGGACCGCGGTCGGTGTCGAGGACGTGGACCAGGGTGTGGCCGAGCGGATTGTCGGGGATGGGCACCCGGAGCGACCAGACGCCTCCGCCGTGCTCGGTCACCTGGGGCATGGGTCCCTGCATGGATCCTCATCTCTCCACGGCGGTACGGAGCGTGTTCGACCGTTGCCCATCATAACTAGAACTGACGATCCGTCAGGGTAGTCGCTGGTGAGTGGACTTCCCCCCGCCTGTGACCAGCGAACCAGTTGTCGTTGCTGGTCGTTGCTGGTCGATGCCCAGCCCTCTTGCACGGCCCACGGACGGCCCGAGCGATCGGAACTTGTCGAGCGCTCGCCCAAGCCGGCCAGGGTCCCTCGCGCGACCTTTGCTCCTGGCGCCCCTAGGTGGGCGATGCGAAGGGGCCTCCCGTGCGGATGGCCCGACCGCACCCAGCGTGCTTTCACTTCTCACGGGTTCCGTAAGGGCTGCTCGCGGCGGGCGCCCTGACGCTACGCTGCGGCCGTGGAGCATGAAGAACCAGAGAAGGTAAGCGAAGATGGTCCCGTCCCCCATCGCGGCGTATTCGATGGATTTTCGGGTTATGTAACCCCCACCGATGAAGATTGGAGGGGTGTACTCCGTAATGGTCTCGTGGTAATCGACACGAACGTTTTGCTGAATCTCTATCGATATAACCAGGCGGCTCGTGAGGCGTTTCTGGGAACACTTCAGAGTCTCGGAGGCTGCCTGTGGGTTCCTCATCAGGTGATGGAAGAGTTCTGGCGAAACAGGGAGGGGGCGATCGAGGACCCCGGTAGGCAACTTGCTACTTCTGAGCAGGCCCTGAAGAAGGGGTTGCAAAAGGCCATAGAGGATCTTCGAGGGTGGGCGAACAGGGTCTCGCTTGAGCCGTCCAATGTCGAAAAGCTTGAGTCAATTCTCGACGTGGCATTTGAGAAAGTCATCGAGTCGATGGCTGAAGTCGTCAATGGTGGCGAAGGGGAGATGTCGCGAGACACGTCACGGGATAAGGTAATTTTGGCCCTAGATGCTCTCCTGAAGGGAAAAGTGGGGCCGCCTTTGGAGCAAAAGGATCTTGCGGAGCAAATTGCAGAAGGCAAGAGGCGTATTCAGAATCAGGTGCCACCAGGGTTTAAGGATAAGTCGAAAGCTTCCCGAGGGGACGACTCTGAGGTCGGGGATTACCTTGTCTGGGTTCAGCTCATTAGAGAGGCAAAAAAGAGGAGTGTTGATGTTCTTTTGGTGACTGGGGATGTCAAGGAAGATTGGTGGAGGACGCGTCATAATATTCCTGTCGGCCCGCGCAATGAACTGTCTGAGGAGTTGCGGCAGGAGGTCGGGACGCGACTTTACATGCTTAAGCCTGAGAAATTGTTGTCTTACGCGCGAGATTTCCTTCAAGTTGAAGTTGCTGAGGACTCGGTTCAGAATGTCGAGATGGTGGCTGCTCAGTCCACCGCCGACGCGGCGTTTCGGGCCCTGGGCGAACGAGCCGAGTATGACGCGACCGGAGCCGTTCTAGGGGCGTGGAATGAGGTTGAGGCCGCACTTGAGAAGCTAGCTCCCGGAAGTGCTTTCGGTCAGGCACGCGTGACGTCTGGAATGCGCTTGAGGCTCCTGGAGAAGATCCATGGACCGACAGATGTTATGAGGCGAGTCCGTGAGCTGCGAACCGTCCGCAACAAGATTGCGCACGGCGATGAAGTTGAGTTTACCCAAGAAGGTGCGCTGGCGTTTGTGGCAATGGCCAGAGAGGTTGTGGATTACCTAACTCTAGTCAACGCTCCTCGATATCAGGCGGCGCAGCTTGAGGCTGCGATCCATGAAGCGCTTAATCGCGGTGGATTTTCCGTAACGGAAAGTCGCGTAGATGGATCGCTGTTTGACTTCCTGGTCGGCGACCCCATGAATCCCGGCTCATTCGCCGCGGTTGAGGTCCAGTTTATCGCCGGTGGTTCGTTTAATGAGAGTAATCTTTCCAGAGAGGCTGGAAGACTTGCTACCGTCGGAACCGGTGTCATTTCACTGCTTGTGGTGACTAACGCTCCTCTGGCGCCGCGGGTGCAAGAGTTCAATTCTGCCATTGACGGTTCGTCGGGTCTCGCGGGTCGGCGTCTAGAAGTTGTTCAGTGGAGAGGGCCGGACGATGATTCGGTCCTGATCAGGGCTCTGGGGAGAGCGATGCGAAAATCTGGTCCGCAGTGAACTGTCTATTCCGTGGCCGATGAGCAGGAGAGCCGAAGGGGCGCATTAGACCCCGCTAGTGATGCTAAGAATGGTGCGGAAGCCCGTAGCGAGCTTCCGCACTACTTGCGTGGGTCGCCCGATCGATGTATTGGCTATGCCTGCGGATGGGCAAGAGCGTGAGCAATGGTCCGCATATCCGATACCACGGTGTCGGCGCCCGCGGCGATGAGGCTGGGCTGCTTACCTGCTTTGTTCGCGAACCCGATACTTCCCGCTCCTGCCGATCGTGCCGCCGTGATGTCAGTGACAGAATCGCCGACCAGTGCCGACCGCTCAGGCGAGACGTCGAGAATCACCGCGGCTTCCAGTAGGGGGTACGGCGACGGTTTCATGAGATCCGGCCGAAGGGCCGGTCGACCGACCACGGTCTCCACTACCCGGGAGAGCCCCTGTGCCGTGAGGTAGACATGCACGCAGTCCACGGAATTGTTGCTGACGATGGCCACGCGTCGCCCCGAAGCGCGTGCGGCCGTCAGGGCCTCGACTGCCCCAGCCGTCGGGGCCCCAGCGACGCCGACCGCCCGAATCTCTGCGTCCGTGAGTGCCGCCTCGACAGCGGCCAGGACACCCTGCCCGCCCTCGCGCGCGAGCTGGTGAACCATCATTGGGTCGTCCGTCGCGTGGGCCCTGTGCGCGAGTTCCGGGGCGAGCGTGGCGAGCAGTGCCGAGAGGTCTTTGGCGACCCCCGAGGCGGGGAGCCCCTGGAAGACGTGGCAGATCGGGCCGTCGAAGTCGAAGAGGATCGCATCGTAGTTGGCGAGCATGCTGGTCAGCGGGTCAGAGTGCATCCGCGGTGGTCTCCCGTCCGATGGTCTCCCACACGCTGTCGAACCACATCCGTGCCTGCTCCACCTGCTGGGCGCCACTGGACGAGTCGCCGTCGTTGAGGGAGTGGTGGAACAGGATGGTGTCCTTGCCCACCAGGTCGTAGATCTCGATGGCTTCGCCCTGAGCAACCACCTTGTTCGGGCGGATCGGGTAGTAGCCGAAGAACGCGTCTTCCTTGTTGACGACGTAGAGCTTGAAGAACTGCGTGCCGCTGTGGACGCGCACGCTGACGTTGCCTTCCTGGACGAGACCCAGGTGCTCCAACTCGCTGATGGAGTCCGTGATGCTCCGGGTGTAGCCGACCATGATGTCGTGCATGCGAGCCCGCAGCCGGGGGTCGTCGGCACAGTCCTCGCGACGTACGGGTGCCGCCTGGGGGACAGCCATATCCGGGACGAGGATCCGAATTTGGATGCTGGAGGGCGTCAGCCGTCCGGTCCGGATCTTGTCGAGCGGTTCCTGTAGGGCGCCGTGGAGCGTCTCGCTGGAGAATCCCGCGAAGTCGATCGTCACGTTCCGGCTGGCGAATGCCTGCTCCACGTAGGGGCGAAGCCCCGCCGGCCGCTCGGTCCGGTGTCGGACGAACACGCCGCTGCCCTTCCGGGAGACGACGAGCCCTTCGTCCTCAAGGTCCCGGAGCGCGCGCTGGATCGTGGCTCGGGCGAACCCGTAGTGCTCTGTCAGCTTCGCGTGTGACGGCAGCTTCTCTCCGGGGCCGAGCTTCCTGGTGCGGATCGCCGCACCCAAGCTGCGGGCCACCTGCTCATACGGCGGTCGGTCGTCGTCCGGGTCCAGCGGCTCAAGCTCAAAGGTCATGCCCTCGATGCTACGGCGAACCTGACTATTTGAGCAGCCTGGCTAGTCACATGTTGACGTGGCTAGCCAGGCTGGCTATGTTCATCCTGTGCCCACCGGGCTAGCCAAGTGAGTCAGGCTGAACGGGAGAGCTGTGTCGTCAAGACGCAGGTCAGGGGCGTGCTTGCACGACAAGGAGCCCCTGAGAGATGGGGCTGAGGGCCCCGGATCCCTGGTCAACCGGAGGGCGAGACCGAAAGGTCGCCGTCTCGCATGCCTAAGCCGGGAGCTCGTGTTCCCGAAGGCGAGACATCCGCACCACCTGCTCCACCTGATCCGCAGCGGTTGCTGCGGCCGGTTGCCTCCTCCGCCCGTCCGGTCCCCGTTCGCGGGGTGCCGTACGGGCGGGGTTGAGGGGAGCCGGAGATTCCTGGTTCTAACGGCGAGAGGCCCCGGTGGTAGGACACCGGGGCCTCGGTTCGGGCCGTTCCTGACTGGAAGGAACACACCCAATGTTGTCCATCGCTGCACTTCAGGCCGTTGTTACGGCTACCCCGTTCGACGGTGAGCCGTCGGACGCCGAGCTGAACGCGATCGAGAACGAGATGCCGCTGATCCTGGCGGACGTCGAACTGCTCGACGCGGTGATCAAGACGCTGGACCGTCCCGTCACCAAGCTGGACGAGCGGCGGATCCGCCGGGCCCGTCACCGGGTCGTGGCGGCCCGCCGGGACCTCACGAACCGCGCCGCCGTGCAGTCGGGCGGTGCCGCGTGAGGGCCCGGACGTTGGCGGACTTGTCCGCCCCGCTGCTGGCGCTGCGGCTGCTGACGGCGGAGTTCGCGCACATGGCGGCGCCGACCGTGGAGGTCTCGCCGATCTACCCGGAGCGGCTGGAGCTGACGTTCCACGACGACTTCGCCGCCTTCGAGGCGTGGCGCGAGGCCTTGAACATCGCCCCCGAGTCCGTTGTTCATCGCGTTCAGGTCGGCGGTCAGACCGGCGTCCTGCGTGTTCACGCGACGTTCGCCGGGGCTGAGCTGGAGCTGGTCGGCTACGCGAAGGTCCCGGCCGTCAAGTCGGTTCTGGCGGGTGCGGGAGTTGGGTCGTGAACGGTGTTCAGATCCGTTCAGCGGAGCGGGCCCTGTCAGTGGGCACGTGGCTGATCGTGGGCGGGGCGATGCTGTACTCGGTCCTCACGGTCACCCCGTTGATGGCCGCCCACACGCCGGCCGAGTGGCGGTGGACGTCCCCGATTCTGCCGCTCGTGGTGGACGCGGCGGTCGTCATCGTGGTCCGTCTCGACTCCGTCCTGGCCCGTCTGGGCGGGCATGGCGGACGCTGGCCGGTCACGCTGCGGTGGATGACCGGCGGCATGACCCTGGCCCTGAACGTCGCCGACTCTGCTCTGAGGAAAGACCTGGTCGGGGTGGCGGTCCACGCGGTGGCGCCGCTGCTGCTGATCGTCACGGCGGAGACTGGTCTGGCCTACCGCCGGGCGATCACGAACGCGCTCGCCGCACATCAGGAGCGTGAACGCGCTGAGCGGGACGCCCGGGAGAGGGCCGCTGTCGAGCGTGCGGACGCGGCGGAGAAGCGGGCTCGTGAGGCGCGGGAGTTCGACGCCCGGATGGCGCGTGAACAGCGCGAGCATGAAGCCTCCCTGGCCCGTGAACAGGCTGAGCGGGAAGAGCGCGCGCGGCGTGAGGAGCGCGAGCGGGCCGAGGCCGTCGAGAGGGCGGAGCGGGCCGAGCGTGAGCGTGCCGAGCGTGAGCGTGAACAGCAGCGCATCGAGCGTGAACGCCGTGAACGTGACGCTGCCGCGCGCATGGAGAGGGAGCGTCGGGAGCGCGAGGAGCGGGCCCGGCGTGAACAGCGCGAGGAGGCCGAGCGTGCCGAGCGTGAACGCGCCGAGCTGCTCGCCGCCGGCCCCGCGCTGGTGAAGCAGTCCGAGGAGCAGGCCCGTAAGACCGTGGCCGCCGCCTACGCGGCGAGCGTCCCGGTGCGGCAGGCCGCTGAGCTGTGCGGCTGGTCGGTGGGTTGGGTCTCCAGCCGCTACCAGGAACTGCGCGACCAGGGTCCCGCCCAGCCGCTTGAGGAGGCCGCCTAGTGAGCGCGCTGCCCGTCTACCGCTGGCGGCTCGCGCCGGAGGGGCTGGCCACCTTTCGCCAGCTGCGGGCCATGAACCTGCGGCCCGGTGGTCAGCCGGTGGTGGCCCAGCTCGAACGGCCCCGCCGGAAGCGCGGGCCGCTGGTCGCGTTCCTGTACCGGGTCGACCTGGCCCGGCCGGTCCGGCCGATGACTCCGGCGCGGTGGGCGGCTCTGGAGCGGGCGAACGCGGCCCGCCGGGTCTGCCCGGAATGCGGGCGGGACGCCGGATACCGCATCCCCACTTCGCTCGGCATGTGCGTCCCGTGTGCGGACGCTCCCCAACTCGCTGCCTGACCTGGAGGTTTCCCGTGCAGAGCAACACCCAGCAGGGCTCGCACATGTACGTGCTGACCATGCAGAACCGCCAGGAGAGCGCGTGCACCCTCTCCGGCACCTACACCCCGCCGCCGGGGCTCACCCGGTTCGACATCCTCGCCCAGCTCCGTCTCGACGCGGTGCGCCAGTACCCGTCGATGGAGGGTGCGGTCGTCCTGCACTTCGCCTTCGAGCCCAACACCGTCTGAGGAGGCCCGCTGTGTCCCGATCCCGATCCCGTTCACGTTCGCGTGCGGTGAAGGTGCCTGCCGGCGCCACGACCGTGCGTATCCCCAGGCAGCGCGGCTTCCGCCCCGCCGCCCCGGTCGTCGTCCTCATCCCCGAACAGCGGCCCTCGCTCACCTCCCGGGCCGCGTGGGCCGTCGGGGGCTGGCTGTGGCGTCACCGCACGATGTGGGCCCCGTCCGGCATCGCCGTCGGCGTCCTCGCCGCCGTCGGAGCCGTGCACGTCATCGCGCCGTGGATGGTCTGGGCCCTCGCCGCCCTGACGCCCGCGCCCGCCGGCGGGCTGTGGTGGGTCCGCCGCTCACGTCCCGACGCCTTCGGCGAGCACACCGCCCGTCTGGTGGCCCTGACGGTCCTGGCCACGGCCGCACTCGGCTGGGCCGCCGCCACGGTCCACTTCGGGCCGCTCACCGGCCCGCTGATGTGGCTGTGGCTGCTGCTCGCCACGGCCGCGCAGGTGTTCTGGCTCGTCGTCCGCCGCTCCCACTGACCTGAGGAGTTCCCGTCATGGCCCAGATTCCCAACAGTCGCCGCACCACCCGCCCCCGGCAGCCCCGGCCCAGCACCAACAACGCGGGTCCGAGTAACGGCAAGTCGGACAAGTTCGCCAGCGCCGGTGCCGCCGTCGGCGGTTTCGTCGGCGCGATGGGCGGCTCGTTCGCCCCGCCGATCAACGTCACCGTCAACCGCACCACCAACCGCGGTGGGGGCGGGCGCCGGCCGCACGCCGAAGCGCTGCTGCCCGCACCGGACTTCAGCTCACCGGCGCAGGTGCGGAACTACTGCAACAGCCTGCGGGCCGCCGCCGTCGCCCTCTCCATCGAGGTGGCGATGGGGACGGAGATCCTCAAGAGCGTGCTTGCGGCGGTCCCGGACCCGGAGGGCCGCATCGGCGGCTCCCGCATCCGGGCCGCGAAGGTGTCCCGCAAGCTCCGCAAGGCCGCCGACGACCTGCGCGACGCGGCCAAGAACGCCGCCGCCGCATACGCCACGTTCCAGCAGGAGTACCAGGAAGAGATCAACCGAGTCCGCCACCGCGCCCGCCCCCGCGCCACACCGCGCATGGACTGGGCCCAGCAGTAGCCGAAGGGAGAACGGCCATGGCACGCAAGCACACGGAATACGTCCTCGACGACCACCCACGGGGCGGTTCGGAGAGCGGGAGCATCGGCGGCTACCTGCTGCACCGGGCCAAGCCGCATCTGCCGCCGTGGCTCGGCGTCGCGGGCACCGGCCTGGCCGGGGCGCTGGGCCACATGCGGTGGGCCGACAGCGCCGCCGCCGGCGTCGGCCTCACGGTCGCCTCGGTGGCCCTGACCGGTGCGACATGGTGGATCGGCAGGAACACCAGCCAGCAGCGGCGCCTGCACTCCGCGATCACGGTGGCCGCGGGGTCGGCGTGGCTGACCGGCGCGTGCCTGGCCGGACCGGCCGCCGGACCGCTCGGGGACCTGTTCCTGATGGGCGGCCCGGTGATCGCCCTGTCGTGGAACGTGCGCATGGTCATGCGCCGCACCGACGCCGACGCCGCGGCCTCCAGTTCCGACAAGGGGCTGCTGGAGAAGGTCGGCCTGGCGCGGGCGGCGATCGGTGCGGCGAAGGTCGAGCCGAACCGGGTCACCGCCCCTATCGCGCTGGAGCCGGGCGAGCAGACCAACGACGACGTCACCAAGGTCCTCCCGCGGCTCGCCTCAGCCCTGGACCTGCCGACCACGGCCCTGCGCTACATGCCGAACGCCGACTCCGCCCGGCGCGGTGAGCTGGTCATCGTCCCCGAAGACATGCTCGCCGAGGTCGTCGAGTACGACGGACCGTCCCAGCTGGGTGGCTCGATCGCCGACCCGCTGATCATCGGCCGGTACGACGACGGCTCGCCGCTCATGCTGTGGCTGCCGGGTGACCCGGAGGCGGGCCGCAACGCCACGCACGTGCTGATCGCGGGCGGCACTGGCTCCGGCAAGGGCGACGGCGCTCTCAACGTCCTCACGGAGATTCTCTCCCGCCGGGACGTCAACGTGTGGCTGTCCGACCCGAAGTCCTTCCAGGACTTCCGCCCCCTCCTGCCCGCGTTCGACTGGGCCGAGGAAGGCGGAGCGGGTACGGAGGCGATGGTCGAAGCACTCCAGGCCGTCATCCCCGCCCGGACCCGTTGGCTCGGTGCCCACCGCTACCGCCAGTGGCTCCCCGAAGCCGCCGAGCGGCAGACCGATCCGGCGCACTCCTGCCGGAGTGATGGCACGGCGTGTGGCTGCCCCGGCATGGCCTACCTGGTCGGTTGGTTCGAGGAGGCCGCCAACACGCTGCGCGCGCTCGGGGACGACGCGTTCACCGGCATCGCTCAGGAGGCCCGTGCGGCCGGCGTCTCCCTGGTCGTCTCGCTCCAGCGCCCGAGCTATGACCAGATGAGCACCAGCACCCGCGCGTCCCTCCCGTCGGTGATCGCGTTCGGCTGCGACCCCCGCGACGAAGGGTTCTCCCTTCCGGAGACGGTCATCGACTCCGGCGCCCACCCCGGAGCGTGGGGGAACCGGCGCCCCGGCTACTGCTACGTCGTCTCCCCGGGCATCCCCGAGGACCGCTACCCCGCCCCGGGCCGCACCCGCCGCTTCACCTCCCGCTCCATGGACGTGATGGAACAGCTCGCGGACTGGGCCGCCGCCCACGGCCCGGCTATGGACCCGATCACCACCCGGGCCGCCGAGGGCACCGTCGGCAACGCCTACACCAAGCGCCGCCGCCACACCCTCGACAGCACCCCCGCCCCTCAGACCGGCCCGTCGGAGGTGGACGGTGTGGAGGAGGACGACATGTTCGAGGACTCGTTCATTGACCCGGAGGACCACGGTATCGACCCCGAGGCCGACCTCCCCGACGACGAACCGGGCGACGACGAGCCCGTGTTCGGCACGGACACCGGCCGTAAGCCGAGCCCGGATGAGGCCCGGCTCCTGCTCGCTCAGGCGCTGGAGGAGTTCGAGGAGGAGGGCCGGATGATCGTCGGCCCGAAGGACTTCACCGACTGGTGCGACACCCACGGCTACAGCCGACCCTGGGTCTCCGCCCGGCTCAAGGACGCGGCCATGGACGGCCGCCTCCAGCCCACCAACCAGAGCGGGCGGTGGCGGATCGTGCCCGTCCTGGCCGCCGCCTGACACCCCGCGTGACGCCTGACACCGTCACGGGCCCCTGACACCCAAACCCTCAGGCAAACGGGGGTGTCACGCGCCCCTGACACCCCCGCGTGACACCCCCTGACACCCACGCCCACGGGCCCGTGACACTCACCCGTCACGGGCCCGTGCCGTACCCCGAGGACTCGCCATGCCCTACCCCGAGCAGCCCCCCGGGCCCACCGCCGTCCACTACCCCGTCCCCCTCCACCACTCCGCCGTGAGCGCCCCGCTCGCCGCCGCCCCGCCAACCGGGCTCCCGGCCGTGCAGAGCATCCAGCTCCCCGACGGCCGCATCATCACCGGCTACGCCCTCGCCCCCGCCTTGCCCGCCCCCGTGCCGGCCGCCCGGCCGGTCCCGGCATGGGCGAAGACCACCGCACTGCTCGCGCCCACCGTCGGTGGCGGCGTCGCCGCCGCCAGCATCGGACTCTCCTACGCCGCCCCGGGACTGATCGCCATGAGCCACGCCCTGTGGTCCGCCGCCGCCCTCATCGTCGCCACCGTCATCGCCGTCCCCGTCCTCATCCGCACCGCCCGACGCGCCACCGGCAGCGGCGGCGGCGGGTCGGGGGCGACGACGCACATCACGCAGAACATCACCGCCACCGGCCTGTTCGGCCGCGCCAACGGCACCATCAACCACCACTAGGAGCGCAACCGATGGCCCACATCCGGATCACCTCCTACGGCACCGGACACGACGACAACCCCGCCGCCCCCGACCCGGTCGTCGTCGACACGACCGCCCTGCACAACCCGCCCGACGACCCCGCCGTCCGCGCCACGCTGACCCAGCTCACCGGACGACACCCCGACGTCGCCGCCTACGTCCTGGCCACCCCCGGCGCCCACAACCTCCTCGACACCGCCCGCCGCGACATCGAACAGCGCATCGTCCGGGGCGAGCAGCACATCGACGTCCACGTCCACTGCTACGGCGGCCGACACCGCTCCGTCGCCATCGCCGAACTCCTCGCCGCCGACCTCTCCGTCCTCGACGACTACGTCCACACCCACCACCGCCACATCAACCACCCGATCCTCCCCGCCCGCACCCCCCTTCTGACCGACCAGCGGTGACCGTCCTCACCCCCGTCACCACCACCGCCCCGCCCGCCGTCGTCGCCAACGACGTCGAGCCGGGCAGCGCGGCCTGATCGCCGCGTAGCAGCACGAAGGGCGGCCCCCGTCTCGCCAAAGTCCGGGGCCGCCCTGCTCTCCATCGATCTCTCTACAGACCTGTGGAGGTCTCCAGCATGACCCAACCCACCCCGATCCGGCGAGACGGCGAGCACCCGTCGACGCTCGACGCCGCTCTCAGCGCCGCCGACCGCGGCTGGCAAGTCTTCCCGCTCCGCCCCGGCACCAAGCGGCCCGCGCTCCACGGTGAGGAGCAGTGCCCGCGGATCCGGGACTGCGCCGGCGGGCACCGGAAGTGGGAGGACCGTGCCACGACCGACCCGGACCGGATCCGGCGGGCGTGGGCGGACCGCCCCTTCAACGTCGGCATCGCCACCGGCCCGTCCGGGCTGCTCGTCGTCGACCTCGACATGCCCAAGCCCAACAGCAGTCAGGACGCGCCTGACGGCGCGACGACCTTCGAAGCGCTCTGCGAGCGCGCCGGACAGCCCGTCCCCGCCACCTACCGCACGCGGACCGCGAGCGGCGGGACGCACCTCTACTTCACCGCCCCGCCCGGTATCCGCATGCCCAACTCGGCAGGAAAGCTGGCCAAGTTGATCGACACCCGCGCGTGGGGCGGGTACGTCGTCGCCCCTGGCAGCCTCACCCCCACCGGCCCGTACACGGTCCTCGACGACCGCGCCCCCGCACCCCTCCCCGCGTGGCTGCACAGCCTGCTCACCCTGTCCCGCTCGATGGCGCCGTCCCGTGCGGCGGTCGCCGACCAGGCGGTCCGTGCCCAGCGGTACGCGCTGCGCGGCCTGGAGGCCGAGACCGCGAGCGTGGCGGGGGCGATGCAGGGCGAGCGTAACTCCACGCTGCTGTCGGCGGCGCGAGCCTTGGGGCGGTTCGTCGCGTGGGGCGATCTTCCCCGGGACGTGGTTGAGGAGGCTCTTCAACAGGCGGGGGAGGCTGCCGGCCTGGCGCCGAAGGCCTGTGCGGCGACGATCCGCAGCGGGCTGAACTGGTCCATCGCCCACAACCCGCAGCGGCGGGCCGCATGAACCACCCGACCCCTCCCCTGTTAAAGAGCCACACCCGGACCACGAACCAGTCCAGCGCCGCCGAGCAGCCGGTAGCCCCGGTAGCCGTGGGCGCCCAAAGGGTCGTCGCCGAAGGCGTCCCTTCTGGTTCTGACCCGCACCCCACCACCGGCCCCCGGATCGTCGGGATGCTCCACATCACCCTGCCTGACCGCGGCTCCGTCCCCAGCGCCACGTCCCGCTGCGAGTGCGGACGCGACCTGTTCGCCACGGGCCACCACCAGGTACTCGCCCTCGTCGCCGACCACACCGCCCACCGGGCCCTCTGCCCGCTCCTGACCGAAAGGAAGGAAGCCGCATGACCCAGCAGCCCATCGACGGCGCCGCCCTGCTCAACGAGGTGGAGGCCTTCCACCGCCGGTTCAACGTCTTCCCCCGTGAGGCCGCCTACGTCGCCGTCGCCCTGTGGGACGCCCACTCCCACCTCCTCGACGCCTTCGACTCCACCCCGCGGCTCGCGTTCCTCTCCCCGGAGCCCGGCTCCGGCAAGTCCCGCGCCCTGGAGGTCGTCGAGACCCTCGTACCGCGGCCGATGCTGGCGGTGAACGCGCGGGCCGCCGCCCTGTTCCGCTCGGTCTCCGACCCCGCCGGACGGCCCACGATCCTCTTCGACGAGATCGACACCGTCTTCGGCCCCAAGGCCGGAGACAACGAGGAACTCCGCGGCTTCCTCAACGCCGGCCACCGCCGCTCCGGCGTCACCTACCGGTGCATCGGCGACGGCGGCAACCAGACCGTCGTGGAGTTCCCCTCCTACACCGCCGTCGCCGTCGCCGGACTCGGCGGCCTGCCCGACACCATCACCACCCGCTCCGTCATCATCCGCATGCGCCGCCGCGCCAGGAACGAGCACGTCGAACCCTTCCGGGCCCGCCTGCACGAATCCGAGGGCAACCAGCTCCGCGACCGGCTCGCCCAGTGGGCCGACCAGGTCCGCGAGGACGTCGCCGGACGCTGGCCCGAGATGCCCGACGGGGTCACCGACCGCCCCGCCGACGTCTGGGAGCCCCTGCTGTCCGTCGCCGATGCGGCCGGTGGGGACTGGCCCGAGCGTGCCCGCGCCGCGTGCGTGGAGCTGGTCAACGCGGCCCGCGCCGACGACAAGGGCTCGATCGGCATCCGGCTCCTCACCGACCTCCGTGACCACGTGCTGGTCGGCATCGACCGGCTGCCCACCGTCGCCGTCCTCGACCGGCTCTGCTCCCTCGACGAGGCGCCATGGGCCGACATGAGCGGCCGGCCGCTCGACTCCCGAGGGCTCGCGAAGATGCTGGGGGAGTACATGACCAGCGACAACACCCCGGTCAAGGCCCGCAACATCAAGACCGCCGGGACCGTCCTCAAGGGCTACTACGCCGCCGACCTCCACGACGCGTGGGCCCGCTACTGCCCCCCACCCCTCCTGAGGGCCGCTACCTCCGCTACCTCCGCTACCCCGCAGGTCAGCGGCCCGGAAACGGTAGCGGAAGAGCTCTTCCCGTCCGCTACCTAAGCGCTACCCGCTACCGGCCCCGCGCCCCCAAGGCCGGGGCCGGTAGCGGACACGTCCGCTACCGCTACCCCTCTCCGCTACCTCGATCATGCCCCTGACCAGGGCGGTAGCGGAGGTAGCGGAAGTAGCGGACCTGACAGGAAGGGGCGGGAAGCCCCGCCGCGTCGAGCCGACGACAGAGGAGATGACCGTGGCATCCGCTGTGACCACCCTGCGGGCCGGACTCCCGGACCGCTACCTCACCCCGGACGACATCGCCGAGTTGTTCGGCGTGCCGCTGGAGACCGTCTACCAGTGGCGCCGGAAGCGCACCGGACCGCCCGGGTTCCGGGTTGGCAAGCACGTCCGGTACGACCCCGTCGCCGTCCAGCGGTGGACGAGCGAGCGTATGGCTGCCGACCTGGCCGCCTGAGGCCGACAACCGATCAAGCCGTTCCGTGGGGCGGGGCCGTGGCCCCGCCCCACGGTCATTCTCGAAAGGCACTACCGCATGGCTGGCCACATCCAAGACCGTTGGTTCAAGGACGAGCAGGGAGACGACGGTAGGACTCGGCGCGTCAAGACCGATCGCTACGGAACCGGCCTCCGGTACCGGGCCCGGTATGTCGGCCCGGACGGAACCGAGAAGTCCAAGAGCTTCCCCGACAAGCAGAAGCGGCTCGCCGAGCAGTGGCTCAAGAGCATCGAGGTGGACATGGCTCGGGGCGAGTTCATCGACCCCAAGGCCGGGCGCACCACCTTCCAGCAGTACGCGGGACGGTGGGTCGCCGCCCAGACGACCGACATCGCCACGCGCACGAGCGTGGAGTCCAGGATCCGGCTCCACGCCTACCCCCACATCGGATCGCGCCCCCTCGCGGCCTTCCAGCCCGAGCACATCCGGGAGTGGCTGCGGAAGCTGGAAGACGCGGGGTTGGCCGCCTCCTCCCGCCGCGTCATCTTCGCCAACGTGTCGGCCGTCTTTACGGCCGCCCTCGACGACCGGCTCATCTCGCGGAACCCCTGCCGCGCGGCTTCGGTCAAGGCGCCGGCACTCTCGTCCAGTCGCGTCCGGCCGTGGAGTGCGGAGCAGGTGTTCGCCGTACGGGAGGGGCTCCCGGCCCACTACCGAGCGATGACCGACGTCGGTGGTGGCTGTGGGTTGAGGCAGGGCGAGATCTTCGGACTGCCGGTCGATGAGGTTGGCTTCCTCACTGGGTGGCTGCACGTCGGCTATCAGGTGAAGTTGATCGGCGGCAGGGCAGTCTTCGCGCCGCCGAAGCGGGGCAAGGTGCGTGATGTGCCGCTGCCCGAGCACGTCGGCCGAGCGCTCGCGGCGCACATGGAGCGCTTCCCGCCGGAGGAGGTCACGTTGCCGTGGGAGACCCCTGACGGGCCGCCGGTGACCAAGAGGCTGCTCTTCACCACGGAGGAGGGCAAGGCGGTGGGGAGGCACTACTTCAACACGGCCTCCTGGAAGCCCGCGTTGGTGGCCGCCGGCGTCATTCCCCAGCCCGAGCCGGGGGAGCGGATCCAGGAGTCGCGGGAGCACGGGATGCATGCTCTCCGGCACTTCTACGCCTCCGTGCTGCTGGACGCGGGGGAGAACATCAAGGCACTGAGTGGCTACCTCGGCCACGTCGACCCCGGGTTCACGCTGCGGGTGTACACGCACCTCATGCCGAGCAGTGAGAGCCGCACCCGGACGGCCGTCGACGACATGTATCGGAGGGTCGCCGGAGCGTCTGACGGCCCGGGGACGGCCCAGGCCGCATGACGGAGGCCCCCACCAGCCGCAAAACGGCTGGTGGGGGCCCATTCCGTCCGGGGCATTGCTCCCTATAACTAGAACTGGTATCAGTTCTGAGACATCGTCAGAAGATTCCATCTCCCCAGAAGGCGGCGGTCATGACCGAGCTTGTGGAGCACGGAAAGCTGTTCATCGGCGGGGAGTTGACCGACCCGCTCGGCGAGGACGTCATCGAGGTCGTCTCCCCGCACACCGAGGAGGTCATCGGGCGCGTCCCGCACGCCTCCGCCGCCGATGTCGACCGGGCCGTGGCGGCCGCCCGCCGGGCCTTCGACGAAGGGCCCTGGCCCCGGATGTCGGTGGAGGAGCGGATCGCCGTCGTCAGCCGCATCAAGGACGCGATCGCCGTACGCCACGAGGAGATCGCCCGCTCCATCAGCGCGCAGAACGGCTCCCCGTACTCCTGGTCCGTCCTCGCCCAGGCGCTCGGCGCGATGATGGTCTGGGACGCGGCGATCACCGTCGCCCGGGACTTCACGTACGAGGAGCGGCGCGGCGGCATCCTCGGCCCGCTGCTCGTCCGGCGCGAGCCGGTGGGTGTGGTCGCGGCCGTCATCCCGTGGAACGTGCCGCAGTTCACCGCGGCCGCCAAGCTGGGGCCCGCGCTGCTCGCCGGCTGCACGGTGGTCCTCAAGCCCTCGCCCGAGGCGCCGCTCGACTCGTACATCCTCGCCGACATCGCCACCGAGGCCGGGCTGCCCGAGGGGGTGCTCAGCATCCTGCCCGCCGACCGTGAGGTCAGCGAGTACCTCGTCGGCCACCCCGGCGTCGACAAGGTCTCCTTCACCGGTTCGGTCGCCGCCGGCAAGCGGGTCATGGAGGTGGCTGCCCGCAACCTCACCCGCGTCACCCTCGAACTCGGCGGGAAGTCGGCCGCCGTGATCCTGCCCGACGCCGACCTCGCGGCCGCCGTCGCCGGGATCGTCCCGGCCGCCTGGATGAACAACGGCCAGGCGTGCGTCGCGCAGACCCGGATCCTCGTCCCCCGCTCCCGGTACGAGGAGACCGCCGAGGCCTTCGCCGCGGCGGCCGGCGCGCTCGTCGTCGGCGACCCGCTCGATCCGGCCACCCAGGTCGGCCCGCTGGTCGCCCAGCGGCAGCAGCAGCGCTCCCTCGACTACATCCGCATCGGCCAGGAGGAGGGCGCCAAGGTCCTCTCGGGCGGCGGACGTCCGGCCGGTCTCGACCGGGGCTGGTACGTCGAGCCGACGCTCTTCGGCGGCGTCGACAACTCGATGCGGATCGCCCGCGAGGAGATCTTCGGCCCGGTCATCTGCCTCCTGCCGTACGGGGACGAGGCCGAGGCCCTCCGGCTCGCGAACGACTCCGACTTCGGGCTCAGCGGCAGCGTCTGGACCGGGGACGTGGAGCACGGCATCGACTTCGCCCGCGGCGTGCGCACCGGCACGTTCAACGTCAACACCTTCAGCCTGGACATGCTCGGACCCTTCGGCGGCTACAAGAACTCCGGCCTGGGAAGGGAGTTCGGCCCCGAGGGCTTCGGCGAGTACCTGGAGCACAAGATGATCCACCTGCCGGCCGGTTACGAGGGCGGCGCGTGATGGGAGACCGCTGGCACGTCGAGGTCGACCGGAGCGTCTGCATCGGCTCCGGCATGTGTGTGAACCACGCCCCGGACGGCTTCCGCCTCGACACCGCCCGCCAGTCCCACGCACGCGAACCGGAGTCGGACGCGGGCGAGACACTGCTCGCGGCGGCCGAGGGGTGCCCGGTGGAGGCCATCGTGATCACCCTCGCGGAGGGCGGGGAACCGGTGTTCCCGCCGGAGGAGTAGCCGGGCCGCCTGAACTGCCGTGACCTGCGCGTACCGCGTGTGTGAGACTCCCTCGGCACATGTACACACGCGCAGGGAACGGGGCAGGCATGCGGGGTCGGGGCAGACGGTGGGCGGCGGTCGCGGGAGCGACGGCAGTGGTGCTCCTCGGGGCGGGATGCGGGACCGGCACGGGGGCCGGGGGAGGGGCGTCCGCCTCGGCCCCCGCCTCCCCCTTCGGCCGTGCGACGGCGCAAGCCGAGATCGTCGCCGCCGTCGAGAAGGCGGGGCTGCCGAAGTCCGGCCTCCCGGGAGTCGGCGGCGCGACCCCCACGGATTCCACGCCGCGTCCCACCCCGTCCACGGAGCGGGAGCGGCTCGAGGAGCGCGTCACCGCCTGCACCGCCGCGTGGCAGCACTTCGGCCAGCCCGTCGACGGATCGAGGGGCGACCTCGAGAAGGCGGTCACCGCCCTCGTCGCCGAGGGCTGGGTGCAGGGCGAGCGCCAGGTGGAGAAGCTCGACGAGAAAGGCGGCACCATGCTCCAGGTCACGCTCAGGAAGCGGGGCTGGGTGATGTACGCCCGGCACACCGGCGCGCCGAAGTCCCTGGGCATGGAGATGATCTCCCTGCAGGCCACGGAGACCGCGTGCATGAACCGGTTCACCGAGCAGGAGCGGAAGACCCTGTTCGGGGAGGACGCCGAACAGGGCTGAGGAAAGGCGTCCTTGCGTACGCGGTCCGTTCCCACGTGCAAAACTGTGCCCTGAAAACGGGGGCAAGAGGCCGTCGTACGTGCGTATTTGGGAGTGTTGTGCGCAAGGCGAATTGGGTGGCCGCGGCTGCCGGTGTGGTGCTGTTGGTCTCCGGTTGCGGAAGCGAGGGCGGCGGTACGGACAAGGGCGGCTCGTCCTCCGGCTCGTCCTCGGCCGGTTCGTCCTCGACGGGCGGCTCCGGCGGTTCCGGCGGCGAGCGGCTCACCGGGGCCGCGGTCACCACGGAGCTCACCACCGCGGCGACCGGGGCCGGCTTCACGCAGGACGCCTCGGGCGAGCAGATTCCGGCCGAGGCCAAGGACTGCATGGTCAGCTGGACGGCCGACGCCGAGAAGGCGGCGGACCCGGCCAAGTCCTTCACGGACACGGTCGCGGCCCTGACCAAGGGCGGCTGGAACGAGGGGCAGAAGACCGAGCAGGGCGGCTCGACGATCAAGTCCCTGAAGAAGAGCAGCTGGCAGCTCCAGGCCAGCAACCACTCCGCCGGCCCGCTGAAGCTGGTGATGTTCGTGGCCGTCGACAGCAGCCCGGAGTGCGCGGCGGTCATCGCGGAGGCCAACAAGGTCAAGCCTTCGTCCTGATCCGCCGACACCGCCCGCGCCCCCGGCACATCAGCCGCCGGGGGCGCGGGCGCGTCTCGCCGGGCTGTCGAGGGCTCCGGCGCGGGCGCGTCCCGTCGGTGCCCCGGCGCGGGGCGAGTCCGGTCGGCGGGGCGAGTCCGGTCAGCGGTGCGTCCGGTCAGCGGCGTGTCCCGTCAGCGGCGCGTCCCGTCAGCGGTGCGCCGTCGCCTCCGGCGCCGTCAGGTCGATCAGCCGGCAGACCGTCTCGATGTCGATCTTCACCTGTGCGATCGAGGCGCGCCCCGACAGCCAGGTGATCAGCGCCGAGTGCCAGGTGTGCTCGATCACCCGGACCGCCGAGAGCTGCTCCGGGGTCGGGTGCTCCGTCCCCATCGCGTCCAGGATGATCGCCGTCGTCAGCCGCGAGACCGTGTCGACCTCCGGGCTCACCCCGCGGTCCGCGAAGGTCAGCGCCCGCACCATCGCGTCGGCGAGCTGCGGCTCGCGCTGCAGCGCGCGGAAGGCCCGCATCAGCGTCTCCGCCACCCGCTCCGCCGGATCGGCGCCCGCCGGCGGCCGCTTCCGCAGGGTCGTGTGCATGTGCTGGAGCTGGTCCTGCATCGTCGCGACCAGCAGGTGGATCTTGGAGGGGAAGTAGCGGTACAGCGTCCCCAGGGCCACCCCGGCCGCCTCCGCGACCTCCCGCATCTGCACGGCGTCGAAGCCGCCCCGCGCCGCGAGCTGGGCGCTGGCGTTCAGGATGCGGCGGCGCCGTGCCTCCTGGCGCTCCGTGAGGGGCGGCGCCGCGGGTCTGTGGTCCGCTCTGATGTCTGCGGTCATGAGGTCCCGTTCCGTGCGGTGGGGAGCGACAGTATGGCGGTGCGGGCGCCGTGGCGCGAATCACCTGTTCCGGCTCTCACCACAGAGCTACCTGCCGGTAGATTCTGTCCTCCTTGAAGGATCAAGGAGAGCAGGCCAGAAGATCAAGAACGATCAAGTCTGTAACTTGTTCTAGATTAGCGCGAGCGGTTACGCTCCGGCGAAACCACGCTCGAAGGGGGTCGCGCATGACCGCTGAGGCCATAGAGGCAAGCCCCCGGCAGGGCGTCACCGCAGCCGGTGACAGACCGTTGCGTATCGCTCTCCTCACGTACAAGGGCAACCCCTTCTGCGGCGGTCAGGGCGTCTACGTCCGGCACCTCTCCCGGGAACTCGCCCGACTCGGCCACAGGGTCGAGGTCATCGGCTCCCAGCCGTACCCCGTACTCGACGAGGTCGTCGACGGCGCAGACCTCGCCGGGCTCACGCTCACCGAGCTCGCCAGCCTCGACCTCTACCGCTCGCCGGACCCGTTCCGCACCCCGAAGCGCGACGAGTACCGGGACTGGATCGACGGCCTCGAGGTCGCCACCATGTGGACCGGCGGCTTCCCCGAACCGCTCACCTTCTCCCTGCGGGCCCGGCGCATGCTCGCCGCCCGCCGCGGCGACTTCGACGTCGTCCACGACAACCAGACCCTCGGGTACGGGCTCCTCGGCGGCCCGCGCGCGATCGGCGCCCCGCTCGTCACCACGATCCACCACCCCATCACCGTCGACCGGCAGCTCGAACTCGACGCCGCCGCCGACTGGAAGCGCCGCGCCTCCGTCCGCCGCTGGTACGCCTTCACCCGCATGCAGAAGCGCGTCGCCCGCCGGCTGCCGTCCGTCCTCACCGTCTCCGGCACGTCCCGGCAGGAGATCGTCGACCACCTCGGCGTACGCGAGGACCGCATCCGGGTCGTCCACATCGGCGCCGACACCGACCTGTGGTCGCCCGACCCGGCCGTCGCCGAGGTCCCCGGCCGGATCGTCACCACCTCCAGCGCCGACGTCCCGCTCAAGGGCCTCATCCACCTGATCGAGGCACTGGCCAAGCTCCGCACCGAGAACCCGGACGCGCACCTCGTCGTCGTCGGCAAGCGCGCCGAGGACGGGCCGGTCGCCGCGGCCATCGAGCGGTACGGGCTGGCCGGAGCCGTCGAGTTCGTCAAGGGCATCAGTGACGCGGAGCTCGTCGACCTGGTGCGATCGGCGCAGGTCTCCTGCGTGCCGTCGCTGTACGAGGGGTTCTCGCTGCCCGCCGCCGAGGCCATGGCTACCGGGACGGCGCTCGTCGCGACGACCGGCGGCGCGATCCCCGAGGTCGCGGGGGCTGACGGCGAGACCTGCCTCGCCGTGCCGCCGGGCGACGCGGGGGCGCTGGCCGCGGCGCTGGGGCGGGTGCTGGGCGACTCTGCGCTTCGGGCGCGGCTGGGTGCGGCGGGGCGCGAGCGGGTGCTGTCGCGGTTCACTTGGGCCCGCGCTGCGCGGGGCACCGCCGAGCTGTACCGCGAAGCCGTGGCCCGTCAAGGAGCCGGGGCCCGCCGGTGACCCCTCGCCTTCGTTGCCGGGTGCGGCCCGGTGGTGGGGTTGTGCCCACCCGTTCCGCCCCGCGGAACGATTGCCCACAACCCTCCGTCACCACCGAAAGGCAGACCTCGTGCTGACCGTCGACTTCACCCGCTTCCCGCTCGCCCCCGGCGACCGTGTGCTCGATCTGGGCTGTGGGGCGGGCAGGCACGCCTTCGAGTGCTACCGGCGCGGTGCCCAGGTCGTGGCCCTCGACCAGAACGGCGAGGAGATCCGCGAGGTCGCCAAGTGGTTCGCGGCGATGAAGGAGGCCGGTGAGGCGCCGGCCGGCGCGACCGCCACCGCGATGGAGGGTGACGCGCTCAACCTGCCGTTCCCCGACGAGTCCTTCGACGTCGTCATCATCTCCGAGGTGATGGAGCACATCCCCGACGACAAGGGTGTGCTCGCCGAGATGGTCCGCGTCCTCAAGCCCGGCGGGCGGATCGCGATCACCGTCCCGCGGTACGGCCCCGAGAAGATCTGCTGGACGCTCTCCGACGCGTACCACGAGGTCGAGGGCGGTCACATCCGCATCTACAAGGCCGACGAACTCCTCGGCAAGATCCGGCAGGCCGGACTCAAGCCGTACGGCACCCACCACGCGCACGCGCTGCACTCGCCGTACTGGTGGCTGAAGTGCGCCTTCGGCGTCGACAACGACAAGGCGCTGCCGGTCCGCGCGTACCACAAGCTCCTGGTCTGGGACATCATGAAGAAGCCCGCCCTGACCCGGGTCGCCGAGCAGCTGCTCAACCCGGTCGTCGGCAAGAGCTTCGTGGCCTACGCGACCAAGCCCCACTCCCCCTCGCTTCGCGGGGGGCACCCCCACCCCAAGGCCGACGCCGCGGACGCGGCCAAGTGACCTCTCCCGAGCGGATCGCCGAGCACCTCGTCCTGCCCGGGGTCCTCACCGCCGAGCAGGCCGCCGAGACCGTCGCCGGGATACTCGCCGTACAGCGCGAGGACGGCGCCCTGCCCTGGTTCCGCGGCCACCACCTCGACCCGTGGGACCACACCGAGGCCGCCATGGCCCTGGACGCGGCCGGTGAGCACGCCGCCGCCGCCCGCGCCTACGAGTGGCTCGCCCGGCACCAGAACAGCGACGGCTCCTGGTTCGCGGCCTACCACGACGGCGAGCCCGACCAGGTCACCGACCGCGGCCGGGAGTCCAACTTCGTCGCCTACATAGCGGTCGGCGTCTGGCACCACTACCTCTCCACCGGCGACGACGCCTTCCTCGACCGGATGTGGCCCGCCGTCTACGCGGCCGTCGAGTTCGTCCTCGGGCTCCAGCAGCCCGGCGGCCAGATCGGCTGGAAGCGCGAGGCCGACGGCACGCCGGTGAACGACGCGCTCCTCACCGGCAGTTCGTCGATCCACCAGGCGCTCCGCTGTGCCCTCGCCATCGCCGAGACCCGTGAAGAGCCGCAGCCCGACTGGGAGTTGGCGGCCGGGGCGCTCGGTCACGCGATACGCAGGCACCCCGAGCGTTTCCTCGACAAGTCGCGCTACTCGATGGACTGGTACTACCCCGTCCTCGGCGGGGCGGTCACCGGGGCGGAGGCGAAGGCCCGGATCGAGGCCGACTGGGACGCGTTCGTCGTGCCCGGCCTCGGAGTGCGCTGCGTGATCCCCAACCCCTGGGTGACCGGCGGCGAGAGCTGCGAACTCGCCCTCGCCCTCTGGGCGATGGGGGAGTCGGACCGGGCCCTCACCGTCCTCCAGGACATCCAGCACCTGCGCGCCGACAACGGCATGTACTGGACCGGCTACGTCTTCGAGGGCGACACGGAGGCCGACAAGGCCGTGTGGCCCGAGGAGCAGACCGCCTGGACGGCGGGCTCCCTGCTGCTCGCGGTGGCCGCCCTCGGCGGCGAGGAGGCGACCGTGGCCGTCTTCGGCGGCGAACGGCTTCCGACGGGGCTGGCGCCCGACTGCTGCTGATGCCGGACCGCCCCGGGGGTCCGTGACCGCCCGGGGCGCGGGACGGATCCAGCGGTACGGGATCCAGCGAGACGGGATCCAGTGAGACGGGATCCAGCAGGACGGGATCCAGCGGGACGGGATCCAGCGAGACGGGACCCGGTGGACGGGCCCCAGCGGGACGGACCCGTTCGGAGTCGCTCGTGTGGCGGCACCCGGGGCCGCGGGTGAGGCTGGCGCCACAACCCCCAGGGAGGTCCTGTCGTGCCCAGATCCATCCCCCGGTCCGTGTCGCGCGGTGTCGTGGCGTTGATGCTGTCCTGCGCCCTGCTCCTGACGACCGCCGCCTGCAACGGCGACGACGACGCCAGCGCGAGCGGCGCCGCGACCCCGACGGCCTCGGCGAGCTTCGAGCAGCAGAAGCTCGCCAAGACCCGGTTCGTGGCCAACGCCGGGCTGGCCGCGGGGGCCACGTACCAGTGGATCGTGAAGCCGTACCGCGCGGGCAAGTTCAAGAAGGGCGCGGACGGCCGGACCTTCGCCCTGGTGAAGGCGGGACTCGCGGGCGCGTTCACGTACAACCGGCTCAAGGCGGCGACGAACAACGCCAAGGGCGACCCGCTCCTGTCGAAGGCGGTCGCGCCGCTCACGGCCGGGATCGAGTCGCTCAAGGAGCTCGGGACGAAGCTCCGCAAGGGCGAGGTCGGCGACGCGGACGTCGGCGCCTTCGAGAACGTCATCAACAGCGTCAAGGACGCGGGCAAGAGCGCCGGCGCCGAGGTCGTCGACAAGGTCCCCAGCGCCTCCCAGCTCAGCGGCGGGTGACCCGGAGGCACCCCCCCTGGGCCCTGTCCGGTGGATCTCGGCCGGGTGGGTCTACGACGCCTGGCGCGGGTACCGGACTTCCACGAACGCAGGACCGCCACCGTGCCGGGGCGGTCCTGCGCGTGGCGAACGGGCGGCGTCTCTACGACCAGAACGCGTCGTACGCCTTCTGGTCGGACCACAGCACCCAGGCTTCGGTGATCCGGCCCTCCCGGATGTGGAAGATGATCGTCTCGTCCATGTCCAGCTCTTTGCCCTCGCGTGACGCCGTGACGTGGAGCAGGGCGACCGTGTGCTCGTCGTTGGCGAGCACATCGTGGAGCTGGGGGCGGTAGGTGCCGCCTGTCAGCTCGAATTCCCGTTGGAACAGGGCGAAGGCGGCGTCGCGCCCCCGGTAGTCACCGGCCAGCGGACCGTGGCCGCCGAGATGCCACACCACATCCGGGTGGAACACCTCCGCCAGCGCCTCCATATCGCCGGCCGAAAACGCCTCCAGAGCCCGGTGAAACACCCCGATATTCGGGTGATCGGCCATGGCAGCCTCCTTTGATCTCCCTACGAACCTAGGTCGGATCCGGCCGGCGGGACTCAGGCACACCGACTTCGCCGGCCCCGCCACCTGATTGGACGCCCGCCCCCGGAAGCTGACCAGTCGGTCATGTCTCCTTCATGTCGGTGTCGTTGATGTGGACATGAGGTGGGGTGACCTGACGGATGCCGAGTGGGAGCGGCTGCTCGCTACGACAAGCGTGGGTACGTCTTCCTCGGCACCGCGACAGCAGCAGCCCTGGTCCTCTGGCTGCGGACTTGATCGACCGACGAGTCCTAGGCGTTGAGCTCCGCGAGCAGGCGGAGGGTCGCGGGGTCCGGTGACGTGGCGAGGAGGTCCGTCACCGGGCCCCGTCGCCATGCGTCCAGCCGTTCGGCGATCCGCTTCCGCGGGCCGACCAGCGAGATCTCGTCGGCGAAGGCGTCCGGGACCGCGAGGACGGCCTCCTCGCGCCGCCCGGCGGCGAACAGCTCCTGGACGCGCCGGGCCTCCTTCTCGTACCCCATCCGCCCCATCAGGTCGGCGTGGAAGTTGCGGGCCGCGTGCCCCATGCCGCCGATGTAGAAACCGAGCATCGCCTTGACGGGCAGCAGCCCGGCCGCCACGTCGTCGCAGACCTGGGCGCGGACCATGGGGGCGACCAGGAAGCCCTCCGGGAGCCGCTCGGGCAGCGCGTACACCTCGGACCAGCGCTCGGGGGACCAGTACAGCGGCAGCCAGCCGTCGGCGATCGTGAGCGTCTGCGCGATGTTCTTCGGTCCCTCGGCGCCGAGGAGGATCGGGAGGTCGGCCCGGAGGGGGTGGGTGATCGGCTTGAGGGGTTTGCCGAGCCCGGTGCCGTCGGAGCCGGTGTACGGGTGGGAGTGGTGGCGCCCGTCGAGCCGGACCGGTGCCTCGCGGCGCAGCACCTGGCGGACCACGTCCACGTACTCGCGGGTCGCGGTGAGCGGGGAGCGGGGGAAGGGGCGCCCGTACCAGCCCTCGACGACCTGCGGTCCGGACAGGCCGAGGCCGAGCATGACCCGCCCGCCGGAGAGGTGGTCGAGGGTGAGCGCGTGCATCGCGGTGGTCGTGGGGGCGCGGGCGGCCATCTGCGCGACGGCCGTGCCCAGCTTGATCCGGCTGGTGTGGGCGGCGATCCAGGTCAGCGCGGTGAACGCGTCGGAGCCCCAGGCCTCCGCCGTCCACACCGAGTCGTAGCCGAGCCGTTCGGCCTCGCGGGCGAGGTCCAGGTGGACGGGGGAGGGGCCGCGGCCCCAATAGCCGAGGGCGAGTCCGAGTCGCATGCCCCGCATCCTTTCTGACGATCCGTCAGTTCAGGTGGATGCGGGGACTGTACGCCAACGGCCCCCCGCCCGGAAGGGATTCGCTTCCGGGCGGGGGGCCGTCGGTCGTGCTGCTGTGGCGGGATCAGCCGCGCTGGATGCCCGTGGTGTCCTGCAGGACGCCACGACGGCCGTCCTGCGTCTGGGCCACCAGGGTGGCGCCGCGCTGCTCGACCGCCAGGTACCAGGTACCCGGGGCCAGTTCGGCGATCGGCGCCTGCGAGCCGTCCTCCGCGTACAGCGGACGGGCCACCGGGACCGCGAACCAGAACGGCTCGAAGCCCGCGGCCGGCTGCCCCTGCGGGGCCTGCGCCTGCGGCTCGGGCTGCTGCGCGGCCTGCGGCTGCGGGGCGGCGGCCTGTGCGCCGAACGGCTGGCCCGCACCCTGCGACGGGTCCTGCGGACCGCCGTACTGCGGGTGCTGCGCGCCCGGGTAGCCGTAGCCGCCGGGGACGCCCTGCGGGCCGGGCTGGCCCGGCTGCATGCCGTACGGCTGCGGGGTCTGCGGCTTGGGCGCGCCGACGAGCGGGGCCTGGAGGGCCGGGACCATCGATCCGGCGACGGCGGCACCGGCGAGGAGCAGGGAGGCGATCAGGCCGAGGATGAGACCCGCACCGGCGTTGTTCGCCTCGAAGATCCACATGAGCAGGTTCCACGCGGCGGCGATGGTGAACGCGGCACCGACCTGGCCGAGCTCCAGGCCGGCCACCTTGCGCTGCTGCAGAGGACCGCGGGAGAGGACGACCAGCGCGGCACCCGCGATGCCGAGGAAGAACGCGCCCCAGCCGAGGTAGGACACCTCCCAAGAGTTCGGCGTCTCGTACTGGTCGCAGATGGCGTCGGGGCCGTCGCAGCCGGCCACGCCCAGGAACGAGGCGATGAACAGCACCACCGCTGCACCGATCAGCACTGCATCGCCTCGGGTGAGGGAGCGGATATTCACGTAAGAAGTCCTTCGTCGGGTCGTCGCGTCGGAGTGGCGCTCAGGTCTTGGTACGGGGGGTGGCACGGGGGGGACGGCACGGAGCGGCCCCCCATCGTACGGAGCGAATCTATCGCCCGCCGGTTCTACCCCTTGAGGTAGGTGGCGATGCCGTCGGCGATCCCCTGGGCCGCCTTCTGTCGCCACGTCGTCGACGAGAGCAACTGTGCGTCCTTCGGATCACGCATATTGCCGCATTCGACGAAGACCTTGGGGACGGTTGAGAGATTGAGTCCGCCGAGATCGTCGCGGACGTCCAACCCCGTACCGGAACCGAGGTAGTTGGCGGGGGCCGTTCCGGTGGCGCGGGCGAACCGGTCGGCGATCCGCTCACCGAGCTCGCGGGAGGGGCCGACGATCTTCGCGGTGTCGGCGGAGCCCTCGCGTACGCGTGCGGGCAGGATCACATGGAAGCCGCGGTTGCCGACGGCGGAGCCGTCCGCGTGGACGGAGACGACGGCGTCGGCGCGGGCGGCGTTGCCGATCTTCGCCCGCTCGTCGATGCACGGGCCCCAGGGGCGGTCGGCGTCATGCGTCAGGACCACCTCGGCGCCGCGCGCCGTGAGGAGGTCCCGCAGCCGGTGGGTGACGTCGAGGGTGAAGGAGGCCTCGGTGTATCCCGCGTTCGTGGAGGTGCCCGTGGTGTCGCACTCCTTGCGGTTCGTCCCGATGTTCACCTTCTGGTTGATTTCCGTTGAATGGCGGAAATTGCCGGGGTTGTGGCCGGGGTCGAGGACGACGGTCCGCCCGGCGAGGGAGGGGGGCGTGGGGGTGGGAGTGGGGGTGGGGGTGGGAGCGGGCGATGCGGCCTTCGGGCTCTCCGTGGACTTCCCGTCCGGCTGCGAGGCCTGCGAGGCCTGCGAGGCCCCGCAGCCGGCGAGTACGGCGCAGCAGCCCGTGGCGACGAGGGCGAGCGCGAGGCTGCGGGTACGGGTACGGGTGCGGCGGGTGGTGTTCCGGTGGTCGTACGGCACCTGGCGACTCTAGGCCCTGTACGGGACGAAAACCCGCAGCGGGTACGTCGCAGCTTGGTCACCGCTTCGCGGAACGGTGGACGCGTGTGAGCAGACCGTGAAGGGTAGGTGCAAGAGGCGACGGTGGGGTGTCACCGCGCATGGACCCACGAGGGGGAACCGTGGTGGGGGAAGAACCGAACGACGCACGTCCCGAGCCGTCCGACAGGCCTGTGCAGGACGACGTATTAGACAGATCGAACCAGTCGAGTCAGTCGAGTCAGTCGGATCAGCCGGGTCTGACCGGTCAGGCCGGTCAGACCGGTCAGGGCGGCTCGCTCGACTCGTCGACTCAGATACTGCGGGCCGCGGCCCCGGACCGGCCGGCCCCGGACCGGCCGGCCCCGGACTCCGGCGCGCCGGTCACGCCCGCGCCGGTGGCCCCCGCGCCCTGGGAGGCGCGGCCCTCGGCGGGCTTCGGACCGCCGACCGACCCGCCCCCGAGCGCGGCGACCCGGCCCGGCCCCGAGGCTTCCGGCCCCAGTCCCACTCCCGCCCCCGGCCCCGCTTACGGCGCGGTGCCCGGCTCCGCTCCCGCCGCCGGTCCCGCCACCGCGCCCGGATGGGCCGGTGCCGGGACGCTCCGCCGCCGCCCGGCGCCCCGCCCGGGTACGGGCCGCCGCCCGGTTACGGACCTCCCGGGTTCGGTCCGCCGCCCGGCGACGGCGGGCAGCCGCCCGCGCAGCCGCGCGGCGAGGCGAACGGCGCCCAGGCAGCCATGATCGGCCTGCTCAACCTCTCCTGCCTGGGCCTCGGTTACGTCCTCCTGCGCAACTGGATCGGCGCCGCGCTCTGCTGGATCGCCACCGCCGCCCTGCTCGTCCTGGCCCTCCCCGCCGACGTCGACGGCGTGCCCCTCGGGCTCCTCGTCGGCTACGGCGTCTTCCTCCTCGCCGTCGCCGCCGACGGCGCCCGCCGCGGCCTGCGCGCGACCCTCCGGATCGGCACGTCCTTCCGCCGCCTCGCGCTGCCGCTGGCCCTCGTGCTGCTCGCCGTACCCGCGGGCGGCTCGCTCGCGTACGGGGCGGCCCGCGACGAGGCGAAGGAGCAGGCCCTGCTCGACCGCCTCACCGCCGCCGACGGGCTCGTGAAGTCGGCCGACGGCCTCGCCTTCGACAAGGCCGAGCCGACCTTCCGCAAGGCGCTCGACGAGTACGAGAAGCTCGGCACGGAGCACGCGGGATCGCGGGCGGGGAAGCTCGTCCCCGTGCGCCTCGACACCTACTTCGCGACGATCTCCACCCCGTACGAGGACAAGGCGTACTGCGACGCGGTCCCGCGCCTCACGTACCTGCGGGGGCTCCCGGCCACCGTCGACAAGGATCTGCTGGGCACCCGGCCCGCCAAGACCGACGAGCCGCTGGCCCACTCCCTGTACGAGTGCGGGGCGGCCGGGCTCGGCAAGGCGCCCTACGAGCCGGATCCCAGGGAAAGCTTCAACGAACTCCTCAAGACCTTCCCGAAGTCGACGTACGCGCCCCGGGTCGCACCGGCCTTCGAGGCGTCGATCAAGACCCGGACGGACGCCCTCACGGGCGGCAGCGCCCCCTGCGACACCACCAAGGAGCTGCAGGTGATCGACGCCTCGCTCGACGGCATGACGGACCCGTCGATCGAGGGCGCCGCGAACCAGGCCGACGCGGCGGTCCAGAAGGGCGACTTCGCCTGCGGGACCGACCAGTTCAAGGACAAGGACTTCAAGGCCGCGCTCGACACGATGACGGCGTACGCGAAGGACTACCCGGACAGCCCGCAGGCCGCGCAGGCCCGCGCCGTCGCCATCGCCGCCGAGATCGCCGAAGAGGAGCCGGCGGCGGGCGGGAAGCTGCCCTCGGGCGACGTGCCCGGCGGTTCGCGGATGGTGATGGTGGTGAGCAACGACGGTCCGGGCGAGGTCGAGCTTCTCTACACCGGTCCGATGACCGGCAAGATCACCCTGAAGTCGTGCGGGACCTGCACCAAGTACCCCGGCCCGATCCTCTCGCAGGGCAAGAAGATCAAGGCCTGCACCGGGCCGTCCTCGAAGTACCCGAAGGCGACCCTGCTGCTGCCCGCCGGTGACTACCACTTCCTCCAGAAGCGGGTCTCCACCGGCACCGCCACGGCCGGTGACACCAAGTCGAGCAAGGCGAAGATCGAACCGGGCTACAGCTACACGAACTGCCTGTACGTGACGTCGGGCTTCTGACCTCTCAGGGAGGCGTGTCCGGCGGCCGTCCCCTTCGGAGGGGGCGGCCGTCGGCCTGTCCGCAGACTCAGCCCCGGCGGCGCAGGACCCGCAGGGAGTCCGTGACCGAGACCTCCTCGAAGTCCCCCGACTCCAGCGCGCGCAGGTAGATCCGGTACGGCGCCTGGCCGCCGTCCTCCGGGTTCGGGAAGACGTCGTGGATGACCAGCAGGCCCCCGGGGGCGACCTTCGGCGCCCAGCCCTCGTAGTCGTTCGTGGCGTGCTCGTCGGTGTGCCCGCCGTCGACGAACACGAACCCGAGCTGCCCGCCCCACACCTTCGCGACCTGCGGCGACCGCCCGACCACAGCGATCACGTGCTCTTCGAGCCCCGCCTTGCGCAGCGTCCGCCGGAACGTCGGCAGGGTGTCCATGAGTCCGACCTCCGGGTCGACCACGGTCTCGTCGTGGTACTCCCACCCAGGCTGCTGCTCCTCGCTGCCCCGGTGGTGGTCCACGGTCACCGCGACCGTCCCCGCCTGCCGTGCCACGTCGGCGAGGAGGATCGTGGACCGCCCGCAGTACGTACCGACCTCCAGGAGCGGCAGCCCGAGCTTCGCGGCCTCGGTGGCCGCCGCGTACAGGGCGAGCCCCTCACCGACGGGCATGAAGCCCTTGGCGGCCTCGAAGGCGGCGAGGATCTCGGGCGCGGGCTCGGACATGGTGACTCCTACTGGCGGGTACGCGGGTACGGCGCCCATCGTGCCCTACGCGTGCCCTACGCGTCGCACTCGAACCAGACCGTCTTGCCGCCGGCCGTCTCGTCGACCCCCCACCGGTCCGTGAGGGCCTCCACGAGCGCGAGCCCCCGCCCGCTCTCCTCCAGCGGACCGGCGAGCTTCGCGAAGACGGCCCCGGGGACGGCGTCCGAGACCTCCACCCGGAGCCCGTACGGCTCGCGCAGCATGAGCACGGAGCACCGCCGGCCGGGTACGTGCCGGACGACGTTGGCGACGAGCTCGGTGAGCGCGAGGGTCGCCGGGTCGGCGAGCAGGTCGAGTTCCCAACGCGTGAGGAACATGCGCAGGATGCGGCGCATGTGACCGGCGGAGTGCTCACCGACGGTGAACCCCATGCGGTAGCTCGTCGCAAGTACCGCAGGGTAGAGGTCTGTTGCCTGATTCATGCCACCAGCGTCGACGGCTTTCGTTACGCTCGGCTACGGCCTGAACACAACGCCTCGCCGCGTGAGCTTGGGGGTGACCTCGTCGTGGTCAACATCCGCAGCCTGGATCCCAGCGCCTCGCCGCTGGACTACTTCGGATCGGAACTCCGCCGCCTGAGAGAGGAGGCGGGCCTCAATCAGGAGCAGTTGGGTGACATCGTCTTCTGCACGGCCTCGCTCATCGGCCAGATAGAGACGGCCAAGAAGGTCCCCACGCGCGAGTTCTCGGAACGGCTGGACGCGGCACTGCTGACGGGAGGCGTGTTCTCGCGGTTGGTGGGGCTGGTGCTGAAGAGCCAGCTGCCGACGTGGTTCCAGCCGTACGCGGACATGGAAGCGAAGGCGACGTACATCTCGACGTACCAGTCGCAACTGGTCTACGGCCTGCTGCAGACGGAGGAGTACGCACGGGCGGTGCTGAGCGTCGAGAACCCGGGGCGACTGGACGAGATGGTGGCGGCTCGGATGGAGCGCCAGCGCATCCTCGAACGGGAGCATCCGCCGGTGCTGTGTGTCGTGCTCGACGAGGCGGTGCTGTACCGGGAGATCGGTGGGGCCGAGGTCATGCGGAACCAACTCGCCCACTTGTTGGGTTTCCTGGACCATCCGTGGATCCAGGTGCAGGTGCTTCCCTTCGAGGTGGGACAGCACTCGGCGATGATGGGTTCGTTCAACCTTCTCCGCTTCGACGACGACCCGGACCTCTTCTATGCGCCGGTCTACGGCGGGGGCCACTTGACCGCCGATCCGCAAGTGATCAGGGAGCGGTCCGTCAGCTACGCTCGGCTGCAAGCCTCGGCCCTCTCCCGGGAGGACTCGGCGGCGCTGATCAAACGCGTGATGGAGGAGCGGTATGGGCACCAGCCAGGACCTGCGGTGGCGTAAGTCGTCCTACAGCGGATCCGATGGCGGCGACTGCGTCGAGTGCGCCCCGCTCGGCACTGCCAACTGGCGCAAGTCCTCCCGCAGCGGTCCCAACGGCGGTGAATGCATCGAGTTCGCCGACCTCACCGCCCACATCGCCGTCCGTGACTCCAAGAACCCCGAAGGCCCCGCCTTCCTCGCCACCCCCGCCGCCTTCACGGCCTTCGTGAGCGCCGCCGCCGAAGGGCGTATCGGCGGTCGCTGATCATGGCGACCCTCATAGGGACGATGATCCTCGCCATCGGCCTGCCGGCCTGGGCGGGGATCACCTACGTCGGCCTCGTCCGGGCCCGCCGGGGCGACGAACTGCCCCAGCCGCAACCGCCCCGGCCCCGCCGCACACCCGCCAAGAAGGCCGCCTGGGTCGCCGGGCTCGCGTACCTCGCAGGCGGTGCGGTCCACCTGTACGGACTGTCGTACCTGCCGTTCCTCTTCCCGGAAGACGCGTGCTGGTTCGGCGTGGGGATCAAGGACTACCCGGACTCCAGCAGCGCGCTGCCGGTGAGCCTGGTGTGCCACGGCATCGAGGTCGTCCCGTGGTGGGTCAACCCGGCGCTCCTCGCCCTCGCGCTCATCGCGGTCACCGCGACCGTCACGAGCCTCGTCCTCGCGCTGCGGCGTCCTTCCGATCGTCACCGGACCGAGGAAAGAGAAGCGAGAAGCGCATGAACGACGCCGAGTTCGACCTGCCGCCCAGGGCCGCGCCGGAGGTCGTCGCCGAATGGAACCACCTGGCCGTGACCGCCTCGGGCGGCCTCGTGGCGGCCCTGCGGCAGGCGGCGGAGGCGCGCGGTTGCGACATCGGCCTGCCGCCCTGGGCCGTCGACGCCGTCGGCATCGAGACGACGAGGGGCTACCTGTCGGTCGACACGGTGACCGAGGAACGTCGTTTCAGGCTCCGCACCCACATTCCCGATTTCGGCTGGGACATCGGCCGCACGGACGATCTGGGAACGCTCGTGGAGGCGATCGCGGCGTGGCGGGACGGAGTTCCGTTCGACGAACTCGCGGCGAGGTTCGACTTCCTGGAGCTCGGCGAGTTCACCAGGGCGCTGGAGGCGGGCGAGCCGACCGCCGCGCAGTGGGCGGACCTCCTGGCGTCCGAGTACTACCGGGGGCAGCGGAGCCTTCTGCGCCGCCTCCACGCGGACGACGTGCTGCGGAACACGTTCCCGACGATGACGCACCGCGCCGTCCGGCTGCGGGTGGACCCGATGTACTGGGCGAGCCGTCAGGTCGTGGTGTACGAGCCGGAGGAGGGGCGCTATGAGGTCAGCAGCGTCCGACTGCCCTCTCCGCACTGGACCGAGGTACCGGGCGACGGCCTGATCGCCTACGTGCGGGCCGCGCTGTACGACGACCGGTAGAGCCGCGAGCGTCAGCGCCGGCGCTTCAGGAGACCGGTCCCGTGCCCGCTCCGTCCAGGACCGCGCGCAGCTTCCGTACCCCCGTCTTCCACTGCTCGCCGTCCGACTCCTCCCAGAGTTCGAGGAGTTCGGAGGGCTCGGTGAGGACCCGGTCCAGGGCCGCCACGGCCTGCGGGCGCAGGTCGGCCGGGAGAGGCGGCAGGGGGTCCTTCGGGCCGTACGCGGTGGTGACGGGGTCGCCGCCGGGGCACTGGGCCGCGACCAGGGCCGCCGAGGCGATCGCCTCGTCCGCCAGGTCCGCGTCCAGGTAGGCGTCGCCGGTCTCGATCACCTCGCGGAAGGCCGTACGCAGCACCTCCGCCTTCTTCTCCGCCGGAGCCTCGTCCACCCGGTACGAGAAGTCGGCGGCGGTGTCGTTGTCGAAGGGGCCGATGTCCCAGGTGCCCATGGTGTGTTCGCTCCTCTGCTCGCGTTCTGTAAGCATCGTGACAGGCCCCACTGACAACGCCCTTCCGCCCGGTGGGACGTGCGAGGATGCGCCGTCCGTCACCGATCATGAAAGGACGTGCCCATGCGCGCGTCGTTCAGAGCGCTGCTCGCCGCGCTCTTCTCGATAGGCCTGCTCCTCACCGCCGGGACGGGTCCCGCCCAGGCGGACGAGGTCACCCCGGAGAACGCGAAGCCGCTGCGCTTCATCTCGTACAACGTGTGCGGAGCGAGCTGCCCCCTCTCGGAGGGGACGAGGACGGAGCAGGAGATGGTGGCGATCAGGTCCGCGTGGGTGTCCGGCCTCGTGGCGGAGATCGACGCCTGGGACACCGACCTGGTCATGCTTCAGGAGCTCTGTTACGGGCAGTGGAAGCTGATCCGGGACGCGCTGGCGCCGCAGCGCGGCGGGGAGGACAGCTACGACTCGGTGTGGGGTGCGTCGCTGGCCTCCGCCTCCGACTGCGACCAGTGGGACCCGGTCGACCGCCGTTTCGGACTGGCGATCTTCTCGAAGGGGCAGGGCTCGATCGTCGACGGTACGCGGAGCGTCACCTTCCTCCCCGAGGTGCCCACGGCGCCGACGGAGGACCGGATTCTCCTGTGCGCCCAGGCCGGGCTGGAGGGCCGTACGGCCCGAGCCTGCAACACGCACATCGACTTCCATGACGCGACCACGGCACTTCAGATCCCCGAGGTGGCGGAGCTCGTCGAGGCCGGCAGGCAGGGCGGGGAGCCCGTGGTCCTCGCGGGGGACTTCAACCAGGTGCCCGAGCACGCCGACATGAACACCCTCTACAACCACGGGGCGGGTTCGGCCGGCCGGTTCCAGGAGGTCGACGAGAACGACAAGGAGCAGTTCACGGACGTCGACTGCCCCCAGACGGCGGACCGCTGCCGCAGCGGCGAGGCGACCGCCAGCACGACCTGCTCGGATCACACGACCGAGACCAGCAAGATCGACTACGTCTTCCTGAGCTACGAGTGGTTCAAGACCGTGCAGGGAGACGCCCTGCCCTGCACGCAGGGGCTGTCCGACCACCACCTCCTCCGGGGCGCGGCGGCCTGGGAGAAGTAGCCCGGGAGAACTGGCCCGGGAGAAGTCGTCCGGGAGACGTGGGCCCGTCAGGCGTCGAGCGCGTGCCCGGTCGTGGCGTCGACGTGTTCGGGGAGCGCGTCGTGGCGGTCGCCGACCGTCGAGGTGCCCGTGGGCTCGAACATGAGGATGGCGGCGCCCTCGGGGGCGTACGGCTTGTGCTGCGTGCCGCGCGGGACGGTGAAGACCGAGCCCCGGGGGAGCCGGACCGTGCGCTCCCCGGCCGGCTCGCGCAGCGAGAGGTGCAGCTCGCCGTCGAGGACGAGGAAGAACTCGTCGGTGGTGTCGTGGGCGTGCCAGACGTGCTCGCCCCCGACCTTGGCGACGCGGACGTCGTAGTCGTTGACGTGCGTGACGATGCGGGGGCTCCACAGGGCGTCGAAGGAGGCCAGGGCCTGGTCGAGGGCGATGGGGTCGTTGCCGTTGCTCATACGGGGATCGTCGCCGGTGGAGCGCGGGCCGCGTGAGTGCCAGGAATCGCACATGTCGCAAGAATCCTCGCAGGTACGTATCGTCGCCCTCGTCACGACCGCTCACAGTCGGGCTCACAGCCGAGCTCACAGCCGAGCTCGCAGCCGAGAAGAGGAACACATGGGTGTCACGCGAGAAGTCATCGAGGCCGGGGACGGCCAGAACTTCCCCAAGCCCGGAGACGTGGTGCGGATGCACTACACGGGCACGTTGGAGAACGGCAAGAAGTTCGACTCGTCCCGGGACAGGGGCGAGCCGTTCGTCAGCAAGATCGGGATCGGCCAGCTCATCAAGGGCTGGGACGAAGGCGTCCCCCAGATGTCGCTGGGCGAGCGTGCCAAGCTGACGATCACCTCCGACTACGGCTACGGCGACAGGGGTGTTCCGGGCGCCATTCCGCCCAAGGCCACGCTCATCTTCGACGTGGAGCTCCTCAAGATCAATTAGTGGCCACGGCGGCCGTCCGTCCGAGCGTGGCGTTGTTCCCCCGGCGAGCGCGGGGCCGGGGGAACGCCCGCGCCGGTGGAGTGCGGGCCCCCGCCGGTGGAGTGCGGACCGCGTACGGACCGCGTGCGTGCTAGGAATCGCCCATGCCGCACGAATCCTCGCAGGGAGCCTCCGCCGACCCTCTCCACCCTCTCCACCCTCTCCACCCTCTCGACCGTCTCCACCGTCTCCACCGGGTCGTCGTGATCGTCGACGCCCACTCGAACCCCTTCGAGCTCGGCTGCGCCACCGAGGTCTTCGGTCTGCGCCGGCCCGAGATCGGCCGCGAGCTGTACGACTTCCGCCTCTGCTCGCCCGAGCCGGACATCCTCATGCGGGACGGCTTCTTCACCCTCTCCGGGGTCGCCGGCCTGGAGGCGACCGAAGGGGCGGACACCGTGATCGTCCCCAACCGCCCCGACGTCGACGTGCCCCGCCGCCCGGCGGTCCTCGACGCCGTCCGGCGCGCGCACGCGAGCGGTGCGCGGCTCGTCGGGTTCTGCAGCGGTGCCTTCACGCTCGCCGAGGCCGGGGTGCTCGACGGGCGGCGGGCCACCGCGCACTGGCAGTGGGCGGACTCCTTCCGGGAGCGCTTCCCCGCCGTGACGCTCGAAGAGGACGTCCTCTTCGTCGACGACGGAGACATCCTCACCGCGGCCGGCAGCGCCGCCGCGCTCGACCTCGGACTGCACATCGTCCGCCGTGACCACGGCGCGGAGATCGCCAACGCCGTCAGTCGCCGCCTTGTCTTCGCGGCGCACCGGGACGGCGGGCAGCGGCAGTTCATCGAGCGCCCCGTGCCCGACTTCCCCGATGAGTCCTTGGCCCCGGTCCTGGCCTGGGCGCAGGCGCGCCTCGACGAGCCCCTGACGGTGGCCACCCTCGCGGCGCGCGCCTCCGTCAGCCCCGCGACCCTGCACCGCCGTTTCCGGGTGCAGTTGGGGACCACGCCGCTGGCCTGGCTCACGGGGGAGCGGATCGCCCTGGCCTGTCGGCTCATCGAGCGGGGCGAGGCGCGCCTCGACGCGGTCGCGCGAAGCAGCGGGCTCGGTACGGCCGCGCATCTGCGCGCGCTGATGCGCCGGGAGACGGGCCTCGCCCCCTCGGAGTACCGGCGACGATTCGGCCCCGGCCCCGGCCCCGGCCCCGGGATCGGGGCAGGCAGGTGAGTCGTCAGCCGGTCCGGCTGGGCGCCCCGTATGAGCAGGCCGCTACCAGACCCACACCCCGCCGAGGACGGAAGTCCGGCCGGATTCGTCGGTGCCGACCAGGTGGGCCGCCTCGGGGCCCCCGCTCGAACCGTCGTCCAGGGGAATGGCGAAGCGGTGCTCGCCGAAGTGCAGGGCGATGATCCGGTCCGGATCCAGTTCACAGCCGTCGACGGTCTCGCCGATGTAGCGGCGCATGAGGTCCGGCGACCCGGGCTCGGGGAAGCGCCACTCGCTGCCCCCGTACACCCCCACGGGGTCGGCCAGCGCCCGCAGCACCGGGCCGTCGAAGTGCAGCTCGACGTAGTCGCGCACGAACGACACGGCGCTGACCTCGTGACCGATCAGCAGCCGGACGGGGTCGTCGCCGGGACCGTTCGCGATGTTCATGAGCACATGCTGCCGGACCCCCACCCGCCTGACCACGCGTTTCCCGTCGGGCGACGCGTGCTGTGCGCGCCCGCCCGCGCCCGATCCCGTATCTGACCTTCCGTCAGAATGGAACGTGTTCTAGTCTGCCGCGCATGGGCATCGCCATCACGCACGAACAGCGGGAGCTCGCCCGATCCGTCCGGGGCTGGCTCACCCGCGCCGTACCTCCCGAGGAGGTCCGCAAGCACCTCGACGTCCCCGACACCGCCACCGGCCGCCCGGCGTACTGGGACGCCGCCGCCGAGCAGGGGCTCCTCGGGCTGCATCTTCCCGAGGGGTACGGGGGAGGGGGCGGCGACCTCGGGGATCTCGTCGTGGTCGTGGAGGAGGCGGCCCGGGCGCTGCTCCCGGGGCCGTACCTCCCCTCCGTACTCGCCGCCGAGCTGCTTCGACGGGCCGGGGACGGGGAGCTCGCCGGCGCCCTCGCGGGCGAGAAGCGGATCGGGGAGCGGATCGGGGAGCTCGCCGCCGCACTCGCAGGCGGGGAGCGGGTCGGGGCCGTCGCCCTGGGGGGTACGGGGAGCCTCACCGCCGTCCGTACCGCGAGCGGCTACCTCCTCGACGGCACCGCGCCCCCCGTCCTCGGCGGCGCCCAGGCCGATCTCGTCATCCTGCGCGCCGCCACCGCCGACGGCTCCGTCTGGCTCGCCGTCGACGCCGACGGGCTCGTGGTCCGGCCCCACGAGAGCGCCGACCCCACCCGCCCCACCGCCGAGATCACCGCCCGGGCCCGTCACGTCCCCGCCGCTCGCGAGCTCGCCCTCGACACCGCCCTCGTCCACGACCTCGCCGCCGTCCTCTTCGCCGCCGACGCCTGCGGCACCGCCGCCCGCGCCGTCGAGACCGCCGCCGAACACGCCCGTACCCGCGAACAGTTCGGCCGCCCCATCGGACAGTTCCAGGGCGTCAAACACCTCTGCGCCGACATGCTCGTCCGGCTCGAACAGGCCCGCGCCCTCACCTGGGACGCCGCAAGGGCCGGTGACGAACAGGCCCGCGACCTCGTCCGCGACGCCGCCAGGGCCGGTGACGACGAGGCCCGCGCCGGAGGCGACGAGGCCCGCGCCGGAGGCGACGAGGCCCGCGCCGGTGACGACGAGGCCCGGTCCCTCACCGCCGCGCTCGCCGCCGCCACCGCCCTCGACACCGCGTTCACCTGCGCCAAGGACTGCATCCAGATCCTCGGCGGCACCGGCTTCACCTGGGAGCACGACGCCCACCTGCTGCTCCGCCGCGCCCTCGTCGCCCGCCAGCTCCTCGGCACCGGCGACCGGCACCGGCTCGCCGCCCTCCGGCTCGCCGCCGGCGGCGTCCGGCGCGGTCTCCGGCTCGATCTGCCGGCCGAGGCCGACCCGTACAGGAGGGCGGCCCGCGAGGCCGTCGCCCCCGCCGTCGGACTCGACCCCGCCGCCGCCCGCCGCGCCCTCGCCCCCACCGGCTACGCCGCCCCGCACCTCCCGGAGCCGTACGGACTCGGCGCGGGCCCCCTCCAACAGCTCGCCGTCCAGCGTGAACTCGACGAGGCCGGGATCACCGTCGCCGGGCTCGGCATCGCCACCTGGGTCGTGCCATCCCTCCTCGCCCACGGCACCCGCGCCCAGCAGGACGAGCACCTCGGCCCCACCCTGCGCGGCGAGCGCCTCTGGTGCCAGCTCTTCTCCGAGCCCGGCGCGGGATCCGACCTCGCCTCCCTCCGTACGCGGGCCGAGCGCACCGAGGACGGACGCTGGCGGATCAACGGCCAGAAGGTGTGGACGAGCGCCGCCCAATGGGCCCACCACGGCATCCTGCTCGCCCGTACCGACCCGGCCGCCCCCAAGCACAAGGGCCTCACCTACTTCCTCGTCGACATGCGGAACACCCCCGGGATCGACGTACGGCCGCTCAAGGAGATCACCGGGGAGTCCCTCTTCAACGAGGTCTGGTTCGACGACGCGATCCTCCCCGCCGACGCCGTCGTCGGCGAGGTCGACGACGGCTGGCGGGTCGCCCGCAACACCCTCGGCAACGAGCGCGTCCACATGGCCGACCAGGTCGCCTTCGACACCGGCCTCGAAGCCGTCATCGCCGAGGCGGACCGGGTCGACAGCTCCGTACGGGTACGGATCGGCGCCCTGCTCGCCGAGGCGCACGCGCTCGCGTGCATCGGCCTGCGCACCACCCTGCTCCAGGTGTCCGGGCTCGAACCCGGTGCGGGCGCCAGCGTCCGCAAGCTCGTCCAGACCCTCCACCAGCAGAAACTCGCCGAACTCACCCTCGAACTCCTCGGCCCCGAAGGCGCCGTGCGCGAGGGCCCCGGCGAACGGGCCGTCCACGGCCTGCTCATGTCCCGCTGCCTCACCATCGCGGGCGGCACCACACAGGTACAGCTCAATGTCGTCGCCGAGCGGCTGCTCGGCCTGCCGAGAGACTGAGGGGGAACCGCGATGACCACCAAGGCGTACGTCGTCGGTGTCGGGATGACCAAGTTCGAGAAGCCCGAGACCCGTGACTGGCAGTACTGGGACATGGTCAAGGAGGCCGGAACCGCCGCCCTCGCCGACGCCGGCGTCCCCTACGCGCGCGTGGAGCAGGCCGCCGTCGGCTACTGCTTCCAGGCCTCCACCGCCGGACAGCGCGCCGTGTACGAACTCGGGCTCTCCGGCATCCCCGTCTACAACCTCAACAACAACTGCGCGACCGGCTCCACCGCCCTCATGACCGCCCGCCAGTTCGTCGAGGGCGGCATCGCCGACTGCGTCCTCGCCGTCGGCTTCGAGAAGATGAGCCGGGGCGCGCTCGGCGGCGGATCGGGGGCCGGCGACTTCAGGACGTCTCCGGTCGCCCGGCACTACGGCATCATGGCCGCAGCCCACGGCTTCGAGGCGTCCCCGCCCACCGCGCAGATCTTCGGCAACGCCGCCCGCGAGCACATGGAGCGGTACGGGACGACCGAAGTGCAGCTCGCGGCCGTCGGCGCCAAGAACCACCAGCACTCGGTGAACAACCCCAACGCCCAGTTCCAGGACGTCTACACGGTCGACGAGATCCTCGCCGCGAAGACCGTCCACCGGCCGCTCACCAAGCTCCAGTGCTCGCCCACCTCCGACGGCGCGGCGGCGGCCCTCGTCGTCTCCGAGCGCTTCGTCGACGCACACGGGCTGCGGGACCGGGCGGTGGAGATCGCCGGACAGGCCATGACCACCGACACCGAGGAGTCCTTCGCCTCGGGCTCCTGCATCGACGCCGTCGGCCGCCCGATGTCCCGGGCCGCCGCCCGGCAGGCGTACGAGCGCTCCGGGCTCGGCATCGAGGACGTCGACGTGATCGAACTGCACGACTGCTTCTCCATCAACGAACTCCTCACGTACGAGGCGCTCGGCATGTGCGAGGAGGGCGCGTCCGGCAAGCTCGTCGAGTCCGGCGCCACGACGTACGGCGGCCGCTGGGTCGTGAACCCCTCCGGCGGCCTCATCTCCAAGGGCCACCCGCTGGGCGCGACGGGCCTCGCGCAGGCGGCCGAACTCGTCTGGCAGCTCCGGGGCGAGGCGGGGGCCCGGCAGGTCGCGGGGGCGCGGGTCGGGCTCGCGCACAACATCGGCCTGGGCGGCGCGGCGGTGGTGACGCTGCTGCGCAGGGCGTAGGACCTTATCCCCATGTACGGGGCGGATACGGTCTGCGACCATCACATTCATGCCGCAGACCGACTCCGATTCCGACTCCGCCTCCGTACGGACGCCTCCCGCGACCCCTGCCACCCCCGCCACCCCCTCCATACCCACGCCCCGCGCCTGGGCGGTCGTCCTGACCGCCTGCGCGGGCCAGTTCCTCGTCGTCCTCGACGTCTCCGTCGTGAACGTGGCGCTCCCGTCGATGCGGACCGACCTCGGACTCTCGGCCCTCGGTCTGCAATGGGTCCTCAACGCCTACGCCATCGCCTTCGCCGGCTTCATGCTGCTCGGCGGACGTGCCTCCGACCTCTACGGGCGGAAGGCGATGTTCCTGCTCGGGCTCGGTCTCTTCACCGCCGCGTCGGTCGCGGGCGGCCTCGCCCAGGAAGGCTGGCAACTCGTCGCCGCCCGCGCCGTGCAGGGCCTCGGCGCGGCCGTCCTCTCGCCCGCCACGCTGACCCTGGTCACCGCCGCCGTCCCCGCCGGAGCCGCCCGCACCCGGGCCATCGGCACCTGGACGGCGGTCGGCGCGGCCGGCGGCGCGGCGGGCGGTTTCGTCGGCGGCCTCCTGGTCGACCTGCTGTCCTGGCGCTGGGTCCTGCTCATCAACGTCCCCGTCGGCGGCCTCGTTCTCGTGGGCGCGCTGTTCTGGCTCCGTGAGTCCCGCACCGGCGCGGGCCGCCGCCTCGACCTGCCCGGCGCGGTCCTCGTCACGGCGGGGCTCGCCACCCTCGCGTACGGGATCGTCCAGACCGAGGAGGCGGGCTGGACGGACCCGACGACCCTGCTGACCCTCCTCGGCGGTCTGGCGCTCCTCGGCGTCTTCGTCGCGGTGGAGGCCCGCACGGCGGAGCCGCTGATGCGGCTGGGGATCTTCCGTACGCGCGCGGTGTCGGCGGCCAACGTGGCGATCCTGCTGTGCGGTTCGAGCTCCTTCGGCATGTGGTTCTTCATGACCACCTACGCGCAGAGCGTGCTCGCGTACACCCCGCTCCAGGCGGGCCTCGCCCTGGTCCCCAGCTCCCTCAGCGTCGTCCTGGGCTCCAAGCTGGCCCCGTACCTGATGCCGATCGTCGGCGCGCGGAACCTCGCCGTCATCGGTGCCCTCGTCGGGGCGGCGGGCTTCGCCTGGCAGTCGACGCTCACGGCCGACGGCACGTTCCTCGGGACGATCCTGGGCCCCGGCATCCTGATGATGGCGGGCCTCGGCCTGGCCACCACCCCCCTGGCCACCCTCGCCACCTCCAGCGCCTCCCCGTCCGACGCGGGCCTCGTCTCGGGCCTGGTCAACACCTCCCGCACGATGGGCGGCGCGCTGGGCCTCGCGGTCCTCTCGACGATCGCGGCGGCGGCCACCCCCGCCGTCACCTCGGCGGCGCCGGATCCGTCCTCCCTGGTCCCGGGGTACGCGATGGCGTTCCGCGCCGCGACGGGGGTCCTGATCGGGGCGGCGGTGCTGATGCTCCTGTGGCTCCCGAAGCCGGCGGCCAAGGCGGTGGCCCGCCGCGGGTGACAATGCCCGGGTGATATCGATCAAGAACAAGTTCAGAACCGCCGCGACCGCGCTGGCCGTCGGCGCGTCCCTCCTGGTCGCGCCGTCGGCCTCGGCGGAACCGGTCCTGGCCGTCACCACCGGCGCCGTGTTCAACGACCCCAACAGCGCCGACGCCTCCGCCAGGGGGCGGATCCTCTCCCACCTGGCGGGCCTCGTCGACGGCGCGGAGCCGGGGTCGTCCATCCGGATCTCCCTGTACCTCTTCCACTCCGTCTACCTGGCCAACAAGCTGGGCGACGCCCACAAGAGGGGCGTGTCCGTCCAGGTCGTCGTCGACAACGACAGCAGGTCCACGGGGCTCGACACGCTGAAGAGCCGGCTCGCGGACCCGGCGGGCAGCCCCGACTCCTGGGTCCGCGGCTGCAAGGCTGAGGAAGCCTGCCTGGCCCTGGACCCGGGCACCACGGCCGCGGATCCGAACGGCACGTACGACAACGTCAACCACAACAAGTTCTTCCTGTTCTCCCGCACCAAGGGCAAGGGCACCGTCCCGGTCGACCGCGTCGTGGTGCAGGGCTCCGGGAACCTCACCGCCAACGACACCGACGACTGGTGGAACGACGCGCTGACCGTCGCCGACAACACGGAACTGTTCGACGCGTACACCCGGTACTTCGACGACCAGGCGGCGGCCGCCATCGGACAGACGCCCCAGGTCGCGGACTACGCGCACGACACCCAGGCGGGCCAGGCGAAGGTCTACTTCTTCCCGCGGTCCAGCACCGACACGGTCGTCAACATCCTCGGGACGGTGGCGCCGGTCGGCACCCCGGACTCCTGCACGGGGAACTCCCCGGGCTTCGGCACCGCGGACGGCCGTACGAAGATCCGCATCGCCCAGGGCCACATCACCCGCACCGAGGTGGCCAGGAAACTGTGGGAACTCGCCAACGCGGGGTGCGACATCGAGATCGTCTACCGGTCGCTCGACAACTGGACGGCCGACGACAAGCCCATGGGACAGGTCGCCAACTGGCTGACCAGGCCGGTGACGGGGAAGGGCCGCATCACCCTGCACCAGCTCGACAACGACAAGCGCGGCGGCTCCGACTCCCACACCAAGTACCTGCTGGTCGAGGGCACGTACAACGGCGGCGTGAACAAGAAGATCGTCTTCACCGGCAGCCACACCTACACGGTGACGGCGCTCAGGTACAACGACGAGACGCTGCTCAAGTACGAGGACGCGACGGTCTTCGACGCGTACGTGGGGAACTTCGAGGCCCAGCGCGCGGCCGCGATCGAGGGCCGGTAGACGCCGGGATCCACAGTCACCCCTGGGCGTCCCGTTCACGGGCCGTGAGCGGGTCCGGCTCCGCACCGAGCGACGCCGCCGCGAGGGCCGGGTCGATGACCGTCTCTCCCCGCAGGACCTGACGGATCGACTCGGCCAGCTCCTCCACGGGGCCGTCCTTCACCAGGAACCCCGCCGCGCCCGCCTCCATGGCACGGCGGAGGTACCCGGGGCGGGCGAAGGTCGTGAGGATCAGGACCCGGCAGTCCGGGGCCTCCGTCCGCAGGTCCGCCGCCGCGTCCAGGCCCGAACGGCCCGGCAGGTCGATGTCGAGCAGCGCCACGTCGGGCCGCGCGAGCAGCGCCGCGTCCACGATCTCGTCGCCCCGGCCCACCTGCGCGACGACCTCCATGTCGTGCTCCATCCCGAGCAGCAGGGCCAGCGCTCCGCGCGTCGTCCCCTGGTCCTCCGCCAGCAGCAGTCGGATCATGCCGTCGGCTCCCCCTCGCGTGCGTGCGGGACGGGGGTCTCCACGGGGAGCTCCGCGGTGACCCGGGACCCGCCCAGTGGAGCCGGTCCCGAATCAAGAGTGCCTCCTGGCGCCGCGACCCGCGCGCGCAAGCCCCGCGGTCCGCTGCCCGGCGTGCCGCCGTCGGCCCGGCCCCGCCCGGCCGTCGGCCCGGCCCCGCCCGTCGCCGGTGACCACATCTCTGACGTACCGTCAGCTAGCGACTGCCGGGAGGGTTCCCAACTCCTGCCGCCTCGGCTATACATGGGGGCCACCGACCTAGAACGCGTTCTAGAACGGCCGCGTCCGGGACGGTCCCCGCACGGCCTCGGTGCGGCCGACGGTGCGGACGGCCGCGCCGAGGTCTTCACCGCCACGAGGAGCAGCAGCCCGATGCCCATCGACCCCGCCAAGGCCGTCGCCGCCGAACCCCGCAGCGCCGAGATCTCCTGGGACCACAAGGACGTCCAGCTCTACCACCTGGGACTGGGCGCCGGAATCCCGGCGACCGACCCCGACGAGCTCCGCTACACCCTCGAATCCAAGCTCCACGTCCTGCCCAGCTTCGCGACCGTCGCGGGCGCCGGCATGGGCGTCGTCGGCGGGCTCTCCGCCCCCGGCATCGACATCGACCTCGCCGCCGTCCTGCACGGCGGCCAGACGGTCACCCTCCACCGCCCCGTCCCCGTCGCCGGCCGCGCCGTCTCCACCTCCCGCGTCGCCGCCGTGTACGACAAGGGCAAGGCAGCCGTCCTCGTCCTTCGCTCCGAGGCCTCCGACGCCGACGGCCCGCTCTGGACCAGCGACGCCCAGATCTTCGTCCGCGGCGAAGGCGGCTGGGGCGGCGACCGCGGCCCTTCCGAGCGCCTCGCGCTGCCCGACCGCGAGCCCGACAGGACCGTCGAACGCCCCGTACGCGAGGAGCAGGCGCTCCTCTACCGGCTCTCCGGCGACTGGAACCCGCTCCACGCCGACCCCGAGTTCGCGAAGCTCGCGGGCTTCGAGCGGCCGATCCTGCACGGCCTCTGCACGTACGGCATGACCCTCAAGGCGGTGGTGGACGCGGTGCTCGGCGGCGACGTCACCCGCGTCCGCTCGTACCGCACCCGATTCGCCGGGATCGTCTTCCCCGGCGAGACCCTGCGCATCCGGATGTGGGCCGGGGACGGCCGCGTCCAATTGGCGGTGACGGCCGTGGAGCGCGACGACGCCCCGGTCCTCGCCGACACCCTCGTCGAACACTCCTGATCGCCTGATTGGAGCCGCACCATGCGCGCAGCCGTACTGCACGAGATCGGTCAGGACAAGCTCGAAGTCGTCGACGACGTCGAGGCGGTGGGCTTCGGCCCCGGCAAGGTGAGGATCCGGGTCCGGGCCACCGGCCTCTGCCACTCCGACGTCTCCGCGATGAGCGGCGTCCTCCCGCAGCCCGCCCCCTTCATCCCCGGCCACGAGGGGGCGGGCGAGATCCTCGACGTCGGCGACGGCGTCACCGGACTCACCCAGGGCCAGCGGGTCCTGCTCTGCTGGCTGCCCGCCTGCGGCAGCTGTCCCGCCTGCAAGCGCGGCCAGACCCAACTCTGCCTGGCCGGGTTCATGAACGCCGGCACGCCCAACTTCAAGCGCCCCGGCGGTGAGGTCTTCGGCTTCGCCGGCACCGGCACCTTCACCGAGGAGGTCGTCGTCGACGCGGGCTGCGCCGTCCCGATCCCCGACGACGTGCCCTTCGACATCGCCGCCCTCATCGGCTGCGGCGTCACCACCGGCCTCGGCGCCGCCATCAACACGGCCAAGGTGGAGGCCGGTTCGTCGGTCGCCGTCATCGGCTGCGGAGGCGTCGGCATCTCCGCGATCCAGGGCGCCAAGCTCCAGGGCGCAGCCCAGATCGTCGCCGTCGACCCCGTCGAGTCGCGCCGCGAGGCCGCGCTGCGCTTCGGCGCCACCGAGGCCGTCGCCCCCGACGCGCTGGCCGACGCCAAGCAGCGGATCACCGCGGGCGAGGGCTTCGACTACGTCTTCGAGGTCGTCGGCAAGTCGGCCACCGCCCGTACCGCGTACGAGAACACCCGGCGCGGCGGCACCCTCTGCGTCGTCGGCGCGGGCGCCCTCGACGACTACCTCCAGCTCAGCATGTTCGAGCTGTTCTTCGACGAGAAGCGGATCCTGCCCTCCATGTACGGCGGCGGCGACGTGCTCCGCTCCTACGAGCGGGCCATCGCGCTCTGGCGGGCCGGCCGCATCGACCTGGAGTCGCTCATCACCCACCGCGTACCGCTCGCGGGCATCAACGAGGCCCTGGAGCAGATGCGGACCGGCGCGGCCCTCCGTACCTGCATCGAGATCTGAGAGGACACCTGCGAGATGTCACTCCCCCTAGAGGGCCTGAGCGCGATCGTCACCGGCGCCGGGCGCGGTCTCGGCCGCGCCGAGGCCCTGGAACTCGCCCGGCTCGGCGCGGCCGTCGTCGTCAACGACTACGGACAGCCGGGGCGCGACGGCTCGGGCGCGGCCTCCGCCGCGCCCGCCGAGGAGGTCGCCGCGGAGATCCGCGCGACGGGCGGCAGGGCGGTCGCGCACCTCGGCGACATCGCCGACTTCGAGACGGCACGGGCCCTGACCGACCTGGCCGTGGCCGAGTTCGGCAAGCTGGACATCCTGGTCAACAACGCGGGCATCCTGCGCGACCGGATGGTCTTCTCGATGAGCGAGGAGGAGTGGGACTCGGTCATACGGGTCCACCTCAAGGGCCACTTCAACACCACGCACTTCGCGGCGGTGCACTGGAGGACCCGGGCGAAGGCGGGGGAGTCCGGCGTGTACGGCCGGATCGTCAACACCTCCTCCGAGGCCTTCCTCGCCGGTTCGGCCGGACAGCCCAACTACGCGGCGGCCAAGGGCGGCATCGTGGGCCTGACGACCTCGACGGCGCTCGCGCTCGCCCGGTACGGGGTGACGGCGAACGCCATCTGCCCCCGGGCGCGCACCCGGATGACGGAGGACGTGTTCGCCGGCTTCGCCGAGCCGACGGCCGAGGGCGACCTCGACCCGCTGTCCCCCGAGCACGTGGCGCCGCTCGTCGGCTACCTCGCCTCCCCGGCGGCCGCCGCGGTCAACGGCCAACTGCTCGTCGTCCACGGCGGGATGGTCGCGATCGTGGACCGGCCGCGGGTGGCGGCCAAGTTCGACACGGCCAAGGAGGCGTTCACGTACGAGGAACTGGACGGCCTCCTGACCCCGCACTACGCGTCCCGCCCGGCGGGCGAGACCTTCGCGGCGTCGGAGGTCCTCGGCCTGAAGAAGGGCTGAGACCAGGGGGACCGGGGGTGACCACCGGCCGGGGTGCGGCTCGGCCGGAGGGATGGTGGGGAAGACGAAGGGCCCCGGGGCGACCCGGGGCCCTTCGCTCGACCTGGAACTGCTCGGTACTGCTCGGTACTTCTCGGTACTTCGTTACTGCGAGACGGGCTCGCGGCGGTGTCGGCCGTGCGGGGAGGATGCGGAGTCCTCCGTCGGCGCGGCGTCCCCGCGGTGCTTGCCGGAGCCGTTCGGCTCCTGCCCGGTCGTGCTGTTTTCCGACATGGTCGAACTCACCCCGTTGACATCGGTCGTGCTGTGCAGCCCGAGAGTCTAGCCAGCGGGTTTCCCGTCCGTGAGGGGAGCCTGCTGCAACGGCACGGGACGGCACACGCGGGGCTCCTCGACGGCCTCAGCGGCCACGGTCACCGCCACCGGATCGCGCTCCGGCTCCGGCACCGGCGGCGCCTCCACGTCCGCGAGACCGCAGGGCGCCCCGGCCGTCGCGTACGGCAGCCGGAGCACGCCCCCCGCCGTCCACAGGCCCGCCCCGGCCAGCCACCCCACGGGTGCGGCCAGTTGGCCCATCCGGCGGGCCACGGGCTGCCACGTCCCCACCCAGCTGCCGCCCGCCGCGTCGATCCGCAGCGCCACCGCGCAGGTCTCGGGCATCAGGACCTGCCCCGGCTGGACGGCGAACGGCGTCACCGCCGCGTCGTCGAGCCGCAGGCACTCCGGGAAGCGCACCGGCAGCAGACTGCCGAGCACGCCCCAGCCGAGCCGGTCGTGCCCCGGTGACGGCGCGTCGGAACGGATCAGGAGCAGCCCGCTGTCCGGATCCGCGAGGAGCAGCCGGTCGTTGCTGTCCTCGGTGATCTGCAGCAGCGGCGTCACCTCCCCGCCCCGCTCCAGGTCGACGGCGACCGCCTTCACCGGCCCGTCGTCAAGCCGCCGGTCGAGCGCGAGCATCCGGCCCGTACGGTCGAGCCACACCCCGCCCGCGCACCGGCCCTTCACCTCCGCGACCTGCTCGGGACCGAAGGCCCCGCCCGCGACCAGCCACAGCGTGGTCGTGTCGGGGCCGACGCACATGGCGTACGCGCAGATGCCGTCGGGGGAAGGCGGCAGCAGCACCAGACGCTCGGAGCCCGGGGCCTCCACGGAGCCGAGCCGGAGTTCCCCGGTGGCCGGGCCCGTGGGGTAGAGCAGCGAGAACGTGTTCCGCCGCCCGTCCACGCGGCGGGCGACCAGGACCCGGCCGTCGGCCAGGGGCAGCAGCTGGGTGCCGGGCTCCTCCGGCTGGTCGAGGGGGAGCGGGACGGCGTACGGCTCCGGGCCGTCGAGCGTCCACCTCTCCACGTACAGGGCGTCGCCGTCGCCCGCGAGCCTGGCCGCGTACGCGCCGTTCGCCGTGATCGTGAGACCCGTCGTGAACTCCGTCGGCCGGGCGCCGCGGCCGGGGTGCTCCCCGTCGCGGTCGTCGTCCTCGGCCGTGGTCTCGATGGCACACGCTGTCATCGACTCGTCACCTCCGGCCACGAAGCTAGTTTTCGCACTTCCAGCCGAACAACACGAGCAGGGTCACTTCACACATAAGGGTGGTGCTGTGACGATTCCGCTGAGGGGTGGGGGGTGGTTGTGCTGGAGTTGCCAGTGATGAGTAAGGTAAGGCGAACCTAAACGGAGTCCGTGGCTCCGGCCGGTCGCGCCCGTATTTCCCGCCAGGACCCGTACAGGAGCCTTCTCATGTCCCTCCGCCGCCGCGGCACCGCCGCCGTCGTCGCCCTCGCCGCCGCGCTCTCGCTCGCGGCCTGCGGAGGAGGCGACGGAGGATCCGACGCCTCCAAGAAGGAGGACACGTCCAAGAAGAAGGACGTCGCCACCGGCGGCAAGGACTTCGGCGACGCCGCCGCGAAGACCGCGGCCATGGGCACGGACGCCAAGGCCGGCCAGTTCCCGCGCACCCTGACGCACGCCCTCGGCAAGACCGAGCTGCCGGCCGCCCCGAAGCGGGTCGTCGTCCTCGACGTCGGCGAGTTCGACAACGTCGTCTCCCTCGGCATCAAGCCCGTCGGCTACGCCCCCGCGGAGGGTGACGACGGCATCCCGGCCTACCTCCAGAAGGACGCCGGAGCCCCGAAGTCCGTCGGCACGATCAACAACCTCAACCTCGAGGCCATCGCCAACCTCCAGCCCGACCTGATCCTCGGCAGCCAGCTGCGCGCCGCGGACAAGTACGACGAGCTGTCGAAGATCGCGCCGACCGTGTTCTCCATCCGTCCGGGCTTCACCTGGAAGGAGAACTACCTCCTCAACGCCGCCGCGCTCGACAAGACCGCCGAGGCGAAGGAGAAGCTCTCCGCGTACGAGACCAAGGCGAAGCAGCTCGGCACGGAGATCGGCCCGAACAAGCCGACCGTCTCGATGGTCCGCTACCTCCCCGGCAAGATCCGCCTGTACGCGAAGGCGTCCTTCATCGGCACGATCCTCGAGGACACCGGCCTGCCGCGGCCCAAGAACCAGCAGATCAACGACCTCGCGGCCGAGATCAGCCCGGAGAAGATCGACGAGGCCGACGGCGACTGGATCTTCACCGGCGTGTACGGCGAGGCCAAGGCCACCAAGAAGGACACCGCCCAGGCCAACCCGCTCTGGAAGAACCTCAAGGCCGTCAAGGCCGGCCAGGCCAAGGACGTCCCGGACGAGACCTGGTACCTGGGCCTCGGCGTGACGGCGGCGAACGTGGTCCTCGACGACCTGCGCGGCTACCTCGTCAAGTAACGCGGTTGCCTCGTCAGGCAACACGAGGCAAGCGGTGAACGAGCGACCCCCGACGCCGGCCGACGGCGCCGGGGGTCGCCCGCCGTCGGGGCGGAGGGCGACGGGGGCGCCCCTGCCGTAGGCGCCGCAATGGTGCCGGGGGTCGTCCGTCGTCCGTACCGCAACGGTGCCGGGGGTCGTCCGTCGTCCGTACCGCAACGGCGCCGGTACCAGCCGCGAAGGCGGGCCAGGTAGCCTTTCCTCGTGCCCCGTCTGTCTGAAGTCATCGCCGCGCTCGACGCCCTCTGGCCACCAGAGCGGGCCGAGTCGTGGGACGCCGTCGGCACCGTCTGCGGTGACCCCGACGCCGAGGTCACCCGTGTGCTCTTCGCCGTCGACCCCGTCCAGGAGATCGTCGACGAGGCGATCGCCCTCGGCGCCGACCTGATCGTCACCCACCACCCGCTCTACCTCCGCGGGACGACGACCGTCGCGGCAGGCCACTTCAAGGGCCGCGTCGTGCACCACCTCATCAAGCACGACATCGCCCTCCACGTCGCGCACACCAACGCCGACACCGCCGACCCCGGCGTCTCCGACGCCCTCGCCGGCGCGCTCGACCTCCGGGTCACCGGCCCCCTCGTCCCCGAGAACAACCTCGGCCGGATCTGCGAGCTCGACCACCCCGAGACCCTCGCCGAGTTCGCCGCCCGCGCGGCGAAGCGGCTGCCCGCCACCGCGCAGGGCATCCGGGTCGCGGGCGACCCCGGCATGACCGTGCGCCGCGTCGCCGTCAGCGGCGGCTCCGGAGACAGCCTCTTCGACGCCGTACGGGCCGCCGGCGTGGACGCCTTCCTCACCGCCGACCTGCGCCACCACCCCGCCTCCGAGGCGACCCAGCACTCACCGCTCGGCCTGGTCGACGCCGCCCACTGGGCCACCGAGTGGCCCTGGTGCGAGCAGGCCGCCGCCCAGCTCGACGAGATTTCCGACCGTCAGGGCTGGGACCTCCGCGTCCACGTCTCGAAGACGGTCACCGACCCCTGGTCCTCCCACCACACCTCCCCTGGAGCCCCCAACTGAACGCCGCGCCCGCCGACCAGATCCGCCTCCTCGACGTCCAGGCCCTCGACGTCCGCCTCCAGCAGCTCGCGCACAAGCGCCGGTCGCTGCCCGAGCACGCCGAGATCGAGTCGCTGACCAAGGACCTCACCCAGCTGCGCGACCTGCTCGTCGCCGCGCAGACCGAGGAGAGCGACTGCGGCCGTGAGCAGACCAAGGCCGAGCAGGACGTCGACCAGGTCCGCCAGCGGGCCGCGCGCGACCAGCAGCGCCTCGACTCGGGCGCCGTGTCCTCCCCGAAGGACCTGGAGAACCTCCAGCGCGAGATCGTCTCCCTCGCCAAGCGCCAGGGCGACCTCGAGGAGATCGTCCTGGAGGTCATGGAGCGCCGCGAGTCCGTGCAGGAGCGTCTCACCGAGCTGAACGAGCGGGTCTCCGCCGTCCAGGCCAAGACGGACGACGCGACCGCCCGCCGCGACGCCGCCGAGGGCGAGTTCGCCGCCGAGGAGGCGTCCGTGGAGAAGGAGCGCGAGCTCGTCGCGGGCACCGTCCCCGCGGACCTCCTGAAGCTGTACGAGAAGCTGCGCGTGCAGCAGGGCGGGGTCGGCGCGGCCCGGCTGTACCAGCGCAAGTGCGAGGGCTGCCACATCGAGCTCAACATCACCGAGCTGAACGAGGTCCGTGCCGCCGCCAAGGACGAGGTCCTGCGCTGCGAGAACTGCCGCCGGATCCTGGTCCGCACGTCGGAGTCCGGCCTGTAATGACGTCGTCGTCCTCGCGTGAGGTGATCGTCGAGGCGGACGGCGGTTCCCGGGGCAACCCGGGGCCCGCCGGGTACGGCGCCGTGGTCCTGGATCCGGTGACGGGCGAGACCCTCGCGGAGGCGGCCGAGTACATCGGCGTGGCGACGAACAACGTCGCCGAGTACAAGGGCCTGGTGGCGGGCCTGAAGGCGGCGCGGTCGCTGTTCCCCGACGCCACCGTCCACGTCCGGATGGACTCCAAGCTGGTCGTCGAGCAGATGTCCGGCCGCTGGAAGATCAAGCACCCGGACATGAAGCCGCTCGCGGCCGAGGCGGGCCGGGTCTTCCCGGCGGGCCGGGTCCGCTACGAGTGGATCCCGCGCGAGCGCAACAAGCACGCGGACCGGCTCGCGAACGAGGCGATGGACGCGGGCAAGCGCGGCCGCCAGTGGGAGCCGTCCGACTCGACGGCCGCCCTGGACGCCGCGGCCGCCCGCAACGCCGCGACCCTCCCCCCGGCGCCCTCGGGCCCTCCGGGCGACGCGACGGCGGGCGCGGCCCGCGCCCGCGCGGCGCTGGGCACGCGACCGGGCGCCACGGAGGCCACCGGGCCCTCCGTCCCGGTCGCGGCCGCCTGGCCGAGCGGCGTGTCGCGGCCGTCGGGCACGACCACCGCGCCGGACGACGGCCTGTTCGCCGCCGACGAGGCCCTCACGGCTCCGGTGCCTGACCCGGCCTCAGGGGACTTCGAGGCACAGGCAGGCGCCACGGCCCCCACGGGCCGTACCGCGCGCACCCACCCGCCGGAGACGACCGGGGCGGCGCCCGCGACGCCCGCGGCGGCGGGCAGGGCCGAGGACGCAGGTCCTGAGGGCGCCGGCCCGGAGGCCGACCGCGCCGAGGCCGCCCGCGTCGCGACGGCCCCCGCCACGCAGCCGCAGAGCGGCACCGCCCCCCGGCAGGGCTGGTCCGGTGGGCCCGACATGAGCGCGCCCGCCACCTTCGTGCTCCTCCGGCACGGCGAGACCGCGCTCACGCCCGAGAAGCGGTTCTCCGGCAGCGGGGGGACCGATCCCGAGCTCTCGGCGGCCGGCCTCCGGCAGGCCGAGGCCGTCGCGGAGGCGCTCGCCGCGCGCGGCACCATCCAGGAGATCGTCAGCTCGCCGCTCACCCGCTGCCGCCAGACGGCCGCCGCCGTCGCCACCCGCCTCGGGCTCGACGTGCGCGTCGAGCAGGGGCTGCGGGAGACCGACTTCGGTGCCTGGGAAGGGCTGACGTTCGGTGAGGTGCGGGACCGGTACCCCGAGGACCTCGACGCGTGGCTCGCCTCACCGAAGGCCGCGCCCACCGGCGGAGGCGAGAGCTTCGCGACCGTCGCCCGCCGCGTGGCCGCGACCCGTGACCGGCTCACCGCCGCCTACGCGGGCCGGACCGTCCTCCTCGTCACCCACGTCACGCCCATCAAGACCCTGATCCGGCTCGCGCTCGGCGCCCCGCCGGAGTCGCTGTTCCGGATGGAGCTGTCGGCCGCGTCGATCTCGGCGGTCGCCTACTACGCCGACGGCAACGCGTCCGTACGCCTCCTCAACGACACCTCCCACCTGAGGTAGGGGGAACGGGGGAGCGGGAACCTCTCGCAGGCGCGGCGCACCCGGGCGGCGGCCTCCGGCAGGGGAGCGCGTTCCCCGGCGAGCGAGCGGCGCCTCCGGCAGCAGGAGGGCCCCTCCGCACGGGGAGCGGTGCACGGGAGCGGAGCCCTCCGCAGGAGGAGTCGTGCAAGAGGGTGGCGCGCCGCCCCACCCTCGTACCACCATCACCGTTCATGACGTGGCACTTCACCGAGGACCCGGCCGCCTTCCGTGCGGCCGCCGCACCCCTGCTCGCCGCCGAGCCCGCCCGTAACACCGCCGTCCTCACGATGATGGACACCGCCGGCCGCCTCGGCTGGTGGACCGAGCCCGACGGCCGTGTCACAGGAGTCCTCGTGGTGTCCCCGCCGCGCGTGCCCGCCTTCGGGGCGATCACGGTGGAAGCGGCCCGCGCGCTCGCCACCCTCGACGACGAGGAGGAGCCGACGGCCCTGCGGGGCGAGACGGACGCCGTCGAGGCCTTCGCGAACGCCACCGGCCGCCCCTGGGCGCCCACCGCCCGGATGCGGCTCTTCCGGCTCGGCACCCTCACCCCGCCGGACCCCGCCCCCGCCGGACGCGAGCGCGTGGCCGGCCCGGCCGACATCCCGCTCGCCGCCGCCTGGGCGAGGGAGTTCTCCCGCGACATCGGAGAGGACCCCGACGCCGACCCCACCGCCTTCACCGAGCTGGTCACGGACCGGATCTCCGACGGCCGCCTGCTCCTCTGGGAGGACCCCGACGGGCGCCCGGTGTCGATGGCGAGCGTCTCCCGCACGCTTGAGGGCCAGGCCCGCGTCCACCTCGTCTACACCCCGCCCACCGAACGCGGCCGGGGTTACGCGGCCGGCGTCACCGAGGCCGTCAGCCGCGCCGCCCTGGACGGCGGCGCCGCTCAGGTCCTGCTCTTCACACACCTCTCCAACCCCACCAGCAACGCCCTCTACCAGCGCCTCGGCTACCGACCGGTGCTCGACCACCTGGGGGTGGAGTTCACCGGGACGGCACGCTGACCGGCCCCCGCAGTGCCGCCGCCTCGCGCGCCAGCGCCTCCACCCGCCCCCAGTCGCGGGCCGCGAGAGCATCGGGCGGCAGCATCCACGTACCGCCGACGCAGCCGACGTTCGGGAGGGAGAGGTAGGTGGGGGCGGAGGCGAGCGAGACACCGCCCGTCGGGCAGAACCGGGCCCGGGGGAGCGGCCCCGCGAGGGACTTCAGGTACGGGACGCCGCCCGCCGCCTCGGCCGGGAAGAACTTCATGTCCGCCACGCCCTGTTCGAGCAGGGCCACGACCTCCGAGGTCGTCGACACACCGGGGAGGAAGGGCAGGCCCGAGTCGCGCATCGCGCCGAGCAGCCGCTCCGTCCAGCCGGGGCTGACCAGGAACCGCGCCCCGGCGCCGACCGCGTCCCCGACGCCGGCCGCCGAGACGACCGTCCCCACGCCGACGACCGCGTCCGGCACCTCGGCCGCGATGGCGCGCACGGCGTCGAGCGCGGCCGGCGTGCGCAGGGTGACCTCGACGAGCGGAAGCCCGCCGGCCACCAGGGCCCGGGCGAGCGGCACGGCGTCGGCGGCGTCCTCGATCACGACCACCGGGACCACCGGTACGGGAGAGGCTTCCGGGGCCAGGTCGAACACGCTCGTCACGCTCGTCATGGGCCTCATCCTCCCCACGCCGAGCGCCCCACGCAACGATCGTTGCGCAGGGTGCAATGAATGATCAGTGGATCAATGGATCAGTGGATCTCGTCCACCAGCACGTCCAGCGCCCCCGGCTTCCCGCTCTCCTCCACCACGTACCTCAGGTCCCGCAGCGCCGCCACCAACTCCTCCGGCGAACGCGGGGCCGCCCCCGCCTCAAGGAGGCTCCGGACGATCCGGCCCTTCGTCGCCTTGTTGAAGTGGCTGACCACCTTCCGGGTCGGCGCGTGCAGCACCCGCACCGTCGCCGTCCGCGCCGCCACCTCGCCCTTCGGCTTCCACGCCGACGCGTACGCCGACGAGCGCAGGTCCAGCACGAGCCCCTCCCCGGCCGCCTCGGGCAGCACGGAGGCCATCGCGCCCCGCCAGTGCCCGCCGAGCGCGCCGAGCCCCGGCAGCTTGACCCCCATCGAGCAGCGGTACGACGGGATCCGGTCCGTCACCCGCACCGCGCCCCACAGCCCGGAGAAGACCAGCAGGGACCGCCCCGCCCGCCGCTTGGCCGCCGCGTCCAGGGTCGCCAGACCGAGCGCGTCGTACAGCACGCCCGTGTAGATCTCCCCGGCCGGCCGCGCGCCCGCCGTCCGCAGCTCCACGTTCTTCGCGACCTCGCCGCGCAGACCCTCGCTCAGGCCCAGCACCTCGCGTGCCTTCTCCTCGTCGGCCGCGCACAGCTCGACCAGCTCGTCCAGGACCGCCGCCCGCGCCTCCGCGAGCCCCGGCAGGGACAGCGACTCCGGCTTGAGCGGCGCCCCGCGCCCCGAGGAGGCCTTGCCCTCGGAGGGCGGCAACAGCACGAGCACGGTGGTTCTCCTTCGTCCGTACGGGGATGGGGGTGCGGCCCCAGGAGCCCAGCGTACGAGGTACGGCGCCCTGTCCCGTACGGGCGGAGGTGCCGCCCACGCACGGAGACGGCGGCCGCGCCCTTCCGTACGAGGTGCCGTTCCCCTCCGTGAGAGGTACCGCTCCCCTCCGTACGAGATGCCGCTCCCCCCCCGTACGAGGTGCCGCGCCCCTCCCCTCCCCATACGCTCGGTCCATGCCCCGCCGCCACATTCACGTGACCGGCGCAGCCGAGGCTCCGCTGCGGGCCGCCCTGCGCGCACTCCGTACCGAGCTCGCGATCCCCGAGGACTTCCCACCCGCCGTCCTCGCCGAGGCCGAGGCTGCCGCGAAAGCCCCCCGGCTCCCCGCGTACGACGCCACCGACCTGCCCTTCTTCACCGTCGACCCGCCGACCTCCACCGACCTCGACCAGGCCATGCACCTGGCCCGCAGAGCCGACGGCGGCTACCGCGTCCACTACGCCATCGCCGACGTCGCCGCCTTCGTCACCCCCGGCTCCGCCCTCGACGCCGAGGCCCACCGGCGCGTCCTCACCCTCTACTTCCCAGACGGCAAGGTCCCCCTCCACCCCGCCGTCCTCTCCGAGGGCGCCGCCAGCCTCCTCCCCGGCGAGCCCCGCCCCGCCCTCCTCTGGCGCATCGACCTCGACGCCGACGGCCGCCGCGTCGCCACCGACGTCCGCCGAGCCCTCGTCCGCAGCCGCGCCAAACTCGACTACGCGGGCGTGCAGCGGCAGATCGACACGGGAACGGCCGAGGAACCGGTGGCCCTCCTCCGGGACATCGGCCGCCTCCGCGAACGCCTTGAAGCCGAACGCGGCGGGATCTCCCTCAACGTCCCCGAACAGGAGATCGTCGAGCAGGACCACACCTACTCGCTCGCCTACCGCGCCCCGCTCCCCGCCGACGCCTGGAACGCCCAGATCTCCCTGCTCACCGGCATGGCCGCCGCCGACCTCATGACCGCCGCCGGCACCGGCATCCTGCGCACCCTCCCCACCGCCCCCGACGGCGCCGTCGCCCGCCTGCGCCGCTCCGCGCAGGCCCTCGGCGTCGACTGGCCGCACCACGTCTCGTACGCCGACGTCGTCCGGGCCGCGGACCCCACCGACCCCCGCCACGCCGCCTTCCTCCAGGAGTGCACCACCCTGCTCCGGGGCGCCGGGTACACCGTCTTCACCGACGGCCACATCCCCACCCCCGCCGTGCACGCCGCCGTCGCCGACGAGTACACCCACTGCACCGCGCCCCTGCGCCGCCTCGCCGACCGGTACGCGGGCGAGCTGTGCCTGGCGGCGGTGGCGGGCGACGAACCGCCCGAGTGGGTACGGGCCGCCCTGCCCACCCTCCCCGACGAGATGGCCGCCGGCTCGCGCCGCGCCAACACCGTGGAGCGCGAGAGCGTCGACATCGTCGAGGCGGCGCTGCTGCGGGAACGGGTCGGCGAGATCTTCGACGCGTACGTGATCGACGTGAAGGAACGCGAACCGGCCGTCGGTACCGTCCACCTGGACGATCCGGCGGTCGTCGCCCGCATCGAGGGCGGCGCGACACGCCTGCCGCTGGGGGAGTGGCTGCGGGTCAGACTCGCGGAAGCGGACCCGGGGAGGGCGAAGGTACTGTTCGCGCCCGCGTGACGGCCGGGCGGAGCTCGCGGTACAGGGCACGCGCGTCGTCGGCGTGGAAGCGACCTGGAGACCGCCGACTTCCTCTGAGTCCGTCGCCCTCCTGATCGGCGGGTAGCATGGTCGGCACGGCAGACGAGCCGGGCGGACGGCCGCGTGGAGATCTTCGGATCTTCCCGAGGAACGTCCGGGCTCCACAGAGCAGGGTGGTGGCTAACGGCCACCCGGGGTGACCCGCGGGACAGTGCCACAGAAAACAGACCGCCGGGGACTTCGGTCCTCGGTAAGGGTGAAACGGTGGTGTAAGAGACCACCAGCGCCTGAGGTGACTCAGGCGGCTAGGTAAACCCCACTCGGAGCAAGGTCAAGAAGGGACACCTCGGTGTCCCTGCGCGGACGTTCGAGGGCTGCTCGCCCGAGTTCGCGGGTAGACCGCAGGAGGCCGGTGGCAACGCCGGTCCTAGATGGATGGCCGTCGCCCCGACGACCGCGAGGTCCCGGGGCACAGAACCCGGCGTACAGCCCGACTCGTCTGTCGGCCCACGTGGGGAGGGCCCCCGTCCAGGCGATGTGCCTGGGCGGGGGCCCTTCTCGTTCGCTCGGGACCGTCATTCCGGCAGCCCGCTCGGTCCCGTCATTCCGGCAGCTCGGCGGGGCCGCCGAGCTCCGGGGAGACCGGTCGCTCGAAGAAGGTCTCCAGTACGACCGTGGCCTGCGTTCCGCTGACCCCGTCGATCGCGTAGATCCGGCGCAGCACGTCCTGCAACTGCTCCGTGGTCGCCGTCCTGACCTTCACGAGGACCGACGCGCTGCCGGCGATGACGTGTGCCTCCAGGATCTCGGGGAGCGCGGCGAAGTCCTGCGCCGAATCGCCCATCCACGAGACCGAGTCGACCATCACGTACGCCAGGACGGCACCGCCCACCGCCGCCGGGTCCACCTCGACGGTGGTGCGCCGGATCGCGCCGCGCTCCCTCAGCTTCCGGACGCGCTCGTGGGCCGCTCCGGCCGAGAGGCCCACGGCCTGGCCCAGGGCGGCGTAGGACTGGGTGGCGTCCTGCTGAAGGTGCGTCAGCAAGGCGCGGTCGATGTGATCCACAACTCTCCGTTCGGTCCGATCTTGCGAAGACCGTATCTCATTCGGCAATCTTCCCTGTGAGCCGTACGGCATTCGGAACGGCATCCGTGTGGATGGGAAGGAACCCGCATGACCAGCGAGCGCCCCGCACTGTACGAGATGTTCGACGACCGGTTCCGTACCGGCCGCTGCATGAACGGCGACGAGGGCCTGGAGGTCCTGTACACCGGCTGCCGCTGGGCCGAGGGGCCGATCTACCTCCCCGCCTGGAAGCAGGTGGTCTGGAGCGACATCCCCAACGACCGGATGCTGCGCTGGGACGAGGAGACCGGCGCCGTCAGCGTCTTCCGCCGCACCGCCGGTCACACCAACGGCAACACCCTCGACTGCCAGGGCCGCCTGATCACCTGTGAGCAGGGCAACCGGCGAGTCACCCGCACCGAACACGACGGCACGATCACCGTCCTCGCCGACCGCTGGCAGGGCAAGCGCCTGAACAGCCCGAACGACGCGGCGGTCAAGTCCGACGGCTCCATCTGGTTCTCCGACCCGGACTTCGGCATCACCAGCGACTACGAGGGCTACCGCGCGGAGAGCGAGATCGGCGCCAACAACGTCTACCGCATCGCCCCGGACACGGGCGACGTGCGGCTGGTCGCCGACTGCTTCGCCGCACCCAACGGCCTCGTCTTCTCGGCCGACGAGCGGCAGCTCTTCGTCTCCGACACCCGGGCGGGCTTCATCCGGGTCTTCGACGTGCGCGAGGACGGCACGCTGTCGGACGGCGACATCTTCGCCGAGGCCGCCGCCCGCGGGAACGCCCGCTTCGACAACCTCCGCTTCGACGACGGCGGCCGGCTCTGGGTGGCCGCGATGGACGACGGCGTGCACTGCTACGACCCCGACGGCACCCTGATCGGACGGCTGAACGTCCCCGAGGCGGTCGCCAACATCGCCTGGGGCGGCGCCAAGCGCAACCGTCTCTTCATCGCCGCCGAGACCAGCCTCTACTCGGTCGTCATGGCCGTCACGGGCACCCACCCGACCGGACCCGGGCACAGGCCCTGGCAGGCCCCGCGCTCCCGCTGAACCGGCCGCGGGGTGCCTGTCGTTCAGGGGTGCCTGTCGTTCAGGGGCGACGGACCTCGAAGAGGAAGCAGCCATGCTCGACCGCCCGGACGTGGACCAGTGCCACGGCCGGGTCGGCGAAGGCCTCCCCGAAGGCCCGGTCGAAGCCCTCGGACGTCGCCTCCGGGATCTCCAGGAGCCGGCCCCCGACGATGCGGCCCGCCGCGTCGTACCGGCGGAGGGTCCGAAGCGCACCGGCATGGGCGAAGGGGTACGTCTCCGAGGGCGCGGGGCCGCCGCACTCCTCGGCGTGGACGAAGACGGGCCCCTGCTCGTCGTACGCGCCCGGCTCGGCCCCGGTCTCGCCCGCCCAGCGCCGCAGCGGCGCGTACGAGACGAGCGCGATCCGCTCTCCCGGGGCGGAGCGACGCAGACAGCAGCGGAGCGGGTCACCGCCTTCGGTGACGGTGTACGGGGCGCAGGCGCGGCCCGCGTCATCCGTGACCCGCAGCTCGGCGAGGGCCGAGGGCGCGATGGGGCGGGCGGCGTAGGCGGTGGAGGCGGCGGTAGTGGTCTCGGTCTCGGTGCTCATACCCGCCAGCGTCGCGCGGCGGGGATGGGGGCGCTGGCGCAATTCGGACACGGAGGTGCGGGTCGGGGACCTGGGTGGGGCCCCGAATCCGCGGCCCCCTGCGGGTGAAGCCGCGGGACCGTCCGGACGACCGACACGTGGATCACCACGTAGCTCAGAGCGGCTGGAGCCGACGGTGCAGGAGGCAGAACTCGTTGCCCTCCGGGTCGATCAGGACGTGCCAGTTCTCGGCGCCGGTCTGACCGACGTCCGCCGGCCTGGCGCCGAGCGCCAGCAGCCGCTCCAGCTCGGCGTCCTGGTCGCGGTCTGTGGGGTTGACGTCGATGTGCAGCGGCAGTTTCCCCGTGCGAGGGTCGCTGCTGGGGCTGAGGACGAGAGTGGGCTGCGGACCGCCGAAGCCGACGTCGGGCGGCCCGATCTCGATGCTTCCGTCGCCCTCCCGGCCGAGCTCCACGTAGCCGAGGACCTCGCTCCAGAACGCGGCGAGCCGGTCGGGATCGGCGCAGTCGATGACCAGTTCACTGATGCGGCATGCCATGGCCGTCAGTGTATGGAGAGACCACGCGAGGACCGCGACCCTCTTTCGTTTGCCCGCCCGTCGTTCCTCCGTCCGCCCTTCGTTCCTCCGTCCGCCCGTTGTCCGCTCGCGGCGTGGCCGCCGCCGCGTCCGCCGCCGCGTCCGCCGCCGCGTCCGCCGCCGCGGCCGACAGGAGCTTCTCCGCCAGAGCCCGGCAGCGCTCCCTGAGCTCAGGGGGATCGAGCAGTTCGAACTCGTGCCCGAGGAGGAGTACGTGCGTGAGCACGCGGTCGAGACTCGCCGCGCCGCTCAGCACCTCGCAGCGGTCCTCGCCCCGTTCCCGTACGACCGCAGCCGACGCCGGGATCTGCGCCCGGACCGTGTCCGCCGGTGCGTGGACGAGGAAGCGTGCCTGATGGGCGTACACCCGGCTCGTCACCCCCTCCTGTACGTACTCCGCCGCGTCCGGCGCCGCGCGGGGGCGGAAGCGCCAGGTCCGGGCCGACACCGTCGTCATCCTGTCCACGCGGAAGGTGCGCCAGTCGTCACGGTCGAGGTCGTACGCGAGGAGGTACCAGCGCCGGTCGGAGGCGACCAGGCGGTAGGGCTCGACGCGGCGCGACCGTGGCGTGGCTCTGGAGGGATAGTCGAAGCCCACCTCGACCTCCTCGCGGCAGGCTCCGGCCAGCGTCATGAGCACCTCGGGGTCGACCGGTGTGCGGCCCGTGGCGAAGAACTCCACCGAGCCGGACAGGGTGCGCACCTCGTGCCGCAACCGGGTCGGCAGCACCTGGTCCAGCTTGGTCAGCGCCCGGAGCGCGGCATCGCCGGTGCCCGCGGCCGCGCCGGCGAGCAGGGAGACCGCGGTCGCGATCGCCTCCTCGTCGTCGAGGAGGAGCGGTGGCAGATCATGACCCCGGCCCAGCCGGTAGCCCCCGCCCACTCCCTGACCGGCGTGCACCGGATAGCCCAGCGTGCGCAGCCGCTCGACGTCACGTCGCACCGTACGCGGAGTGACGCCGAGCCGGCCGGCCAGCTCGGGCCCCGACCAGGCGCGCCGCTGTTGCAGCAGCCCGAGGAGGGCGAGTACCCGCTCGGTCGTACCCAACTCGTCCATGTGGGCCAGCCTGCCAGAGGTGGCGGACCGATCCTGTCCGCCTCGGGTGTCAGGGTGGATCCATGGACCGAGGTATGCCTGCTGCGCGACCTCTCCCTTCACACCGCAACGAATGGAGCAGCACGATGAGCCGCCAATTCCAGGTGACGTTCGACGCGCACGACCCGGGGGCGCTGTCGACCTTCTGGCGTGACGTACTGGGGTACGTCCACCCGGGCCCGCCGGGAGTCGAACTGCCGGAGGGGGCCGACCCGATGGCCGCGTGGGACGAGTTCCTCGCGAAGTTGGGCGTACCGGAGGAGGAGCGCAACACGCGATCGGCCCTGGAGGACCCGGAGGGTCAGGGGCCCCGGGTGTTCTTCCAGCAGGTGCCGGAGGGCAAGACGGCGAAGAACCGGGTGCACCTCGATGTCAGGGCGGCGCCTGGGCTGGAGGGGGAGGAACGGATGGCGGCGCTGGAGGCCGAATGCGAACGGCTGGTGGCACTGGGAGGGAAGCGGCTGCGCCGCTTCGAGCCGGAGCCGCCGATGAGTGACGGGTGGATCGTGATGGCCGACCCGGAGGGGAACGAGTTCTGCCTGGACTGAGGGGCGGGTGGGTGGGTGCGGGTGGGTGCGGGTCCTTGGGGTCCTTGGGGTGGGCCGACTTCCTTGGTGCGGGTGGGACCGCCCTCTTTCCGAGAGTCGCTCCTTCCGGTGGTGCGTCAAGGGCGCTCCTTCGTCGCGTCGCTGCGCGATGGCCTTCGGCCACCCTTGACCCACCACCTCCAGGAGCGAAGACACTCTCGGAGGGCGGTCCAGGGGGCGGGGTCACCGCCGGGCTTCGGGCAGGGGCCGCTCGGCGTGGGCGTGTGCCGGCCGGTGGGTGGGGGCTGGGTTCGTGGTGGGGGTCCGGTGGGCGCGTTCCCGTCGGTCGGGGTGCGCGGTTGTTGAATGGGGCGGCGGGGCGACGCTTAGCGTCGGAAGGTCGGCCGGGGCGGGGCTTCAGGCCCCGCTGGTCACTCCGGGTGGGTGGGGGCGTGAGTAACTCTGCATTTCTCGAAGTAACAGGCCCCGGATTAAGCCTCATTGGGGGCGAATCACCCTTATCGGGCGATGAAAGTGCAAGAAACTCACGCCGACCGCTCCCACCACCCACGAACACGGACCAGCGGGGCCTGAATCCCAGCCAACCGCCGGCCGCAACCCGCTGAGCCAAGCCGGGCCGCCCCATTCAACTGCCGCGCACCCCCAACCCACCGGACTTCACCCACCGGCCCGAGCTACGAACCAAGCCCCCACCCACTCAGGCACACAGCCAACACACGCCCCCGCCGATGCCCGGCCTCGCACCCCACCCACCAGCCCCACGCCGCCCACGACGCGCAACCACCCCCGAGGCCCCCGCGTGGCCCCGGCCCTCGGCCGCCCTCCGAGTGTGAAAAGGCGGCCTCCGCCGCCGGGTCAAGGGTGGAGCGAAGCGGAATCGGCGAAGCCGACGCGACGAAGGAGCGCCCTTGACGCGGTGGTGGAGGACGCCACACTCGGAAAGAGGGCGGCCGCACCCGCACCCTCACAGTCGGCCCACCCCAGGCCCGCCCCGCCCCCCGACCCCTCTCAGCTGCACAAAGCCGTGTCCACGACCTTCTGCACGCCGTTGATGGCCGCCTTCTCCGTCGGGATGCTCGTCACCGTGACGTTGGCTGCGCGGCCGGCGTCCGTGACTCCGCCCCTGGTCTCGTAGCCCGCGATGTCACCCCCGTGGCCCCAGTAGACGCCGCCGCACGACAGCGGCCTGCTCATGAGCCCCAGCCCGTAGCGGAACGGGGTGCCCTCGACGGGGACGGTGGTGCGCATCTGCGCGCGCTGGGCCTCGGCGAGCAGGCTGTCTCCGCCGAGGAGCTTGTCGAAGAACCGGTTCAGATCGGAGTTCGTGGAGATCATCTGACCCGCCGCCCAGGCCACCGACGGGTCGATTTCCGTGAAGTCGCGCAGCGGCTCTCCCGCCTTCGTCCTGTGATAACCCCTCGGATGGGGTTCCCGGATCGTCTTGTCACCGACGGTGGGGAAGTACGTGTGCCGCAGCCCGATCTTCTTGATGATGCGCCGGTCGATCTCCTCGGCCAGCGGCCGATGGGTGACCTTCTGGATGATCAGGCCCGCCAGTACGTAATTCGTGTTGCTGTAACTCCACTTCTCCCCCGGCGCGAATTCGGCCTTGTGCTTGAGCGCGATGTCGACCAGGTCGCGGGGTTCGAAGTACCGGTACGGGAGTTCGTCGTCACTGATGTCCTTCCCGTACTCGGGAATCCCGCTCGTGTGCTGCAGGAGCTGACGTACGGTGATCTGCCGCCCGTCGATTCCCTCCCCGCGTACCAGGCCCGGAAGATACGTGTCGACGTCCGCGTCGAGATCGATCCTTCCCTCGCCGACCAATTGCAGGACGACCACCGCCGTGAACGTCTTCGTATTGCTGCCGATCCGCACCTGACCGTCCCTCGGCACCTTCGCGCCGGTCGCCAGATCACCGACCCCGGCGGTATAGGTACGCGTGCGGCCCTCACTGTCCTTGACGCTCGCCAGCGCGGCGGGCTGACCGTCGCGCACCAGGGCGTTCAGGCCCTGCTGGACGGTGTCGTGCTTCGGGGCTGCGAACGCCGAGGGCGGCGCCAGGACGCCCGCCGTCATCACGGCGACGACCACCGCCGCCGCGGCGGCCACTCCTCCGCATCGGCCTCCCGCCTGCCGCCGGGAGAAGCGGAACCTCGACGTCTTCATGGCTTGCGTGTTCATCAGCTGTCCTTCCGTCGATCGGGCAGGACACGATCATGATTTCCAGGGTCTGGAAGCGCATCGCGGGAAGGCGGGAGATCTCGCTCCCCCGATCGGGGGAGGCCGCTCGTGAACCGCCCGTACATACTGGCCGATTATGATCAAAGGACTTCGGCCGCTGCTGCGCCGCTCCACGTACTCGGGAGCGTTGTTCGCCTACAGCGCCGTTCTGGCCAGCCTTCCCCTGCTCTCCTTCGCGCTGCTCCCGGCATTGGCGTGGCGATCCGCCCCCGAGGGTGTGCAGGTCGTCATGGTCCTGCTCGTCTGGGCGGCACTGATCGGCCTGGTCGGCCTCGCCCGCACCACGCGGCGCGTGCTGATCCTTTCCGCCCGTCGGATGCTGAGGGTGGCATTGCCGACCCCGGCCGCCCTGCAGTCCGTCGTCGACCGCCGGCGGACTCCTCTCTGGCTGCTGCTGCATGTGGCACTCGGCTGGACGGGTGCGCTCGCGAGCGGTCTGCTGTTCTTCGTGGCCCTGGCCCTCCCGGGAGGCTGGCTCGATGCCGAGTTCGAGCTGAGCCTGTTCGGCCGGTCGGTACGGGTGGACGACGGCTGGCAGAGCTGGGCGGTGGCGCTCGGCTGTCTGCTGCTCGCGGCAGCCGTCTGCGTGCTGGTCACGAACGCCCTGCGGTGGTCCGCGCCGAGGCTGCTCGGGCCGTCGACGGCCGAGCGGCTCGCCCTCGCGGCCGAGCGGGAGCTGCGTCTGGCCGAACGCAACCGGCTGGCCCACGAGTTGCACGACTCCATCGGGCACACCCTGACGACGACCACGATCCAGGCCGCTGTCGCGGGCGAGCTGATGGCGGCCGACCCGGTGGCCGCGCGGGCCGCCCTGCGCAGCGTCGAGGAGTCGGCCCGGGCCGCGCTCGAAGACCTGGACTACGTGCTCGGCGTGCTGCGCGAGCAGGAGGCCGAGACGGCACCGACCCGCGCCCTGGCGGATCTGCCCGATCTGCTCGATCGGGTGCGGCACGCGGGCGCGGTGGTGGAGTGGGACGGGTCGGGGGATCTGGCGCAGGTGCAGGGGACGCTGTCCCGGGCGGCGTACCGGATCCTTCAGGAAGGGCTGACGAACGCCATGCGGCACGGAGCCGGCGGCCCGATCCAGGTCCGCGTGGCGGCCGGACCGGAGGTTCTTGAGCTGGGAGTGGTCAACGAGACCGGGGTCGGTACGGATCCGGGCGCGGGTCCGGGCGAGGGTCCGGGCCGTCGGAAGGCCTTCCCCACCTCCGGGCACGGCCTGCCGGGTCTCGTCGAGCGTGTGCGACTGCTGCACGGGGAGATCGAGGCCGGTCCGGACGGGCCGGGGCACTGGCGGCTGGCGGTCAGGTTGCCCGTACGGTTGTCGGCATGACCGGCCGCTCCGACGTCGGCGAAACCGTCACGACCCTCCTGATCGCGGACGACGACGAGGTGACCCGCAGCGGTCTGCGTACCCTGCTTGCCGCGCAGCCGGGGATCGAGGTGGTCGGGGAGGCTGCCGACGGCGTGGAGGCGGTCGAGCGGGCGCGGCGGCTGCGTCCGGACGTGGTGCTGATGGACGTACGGATGCCCCGCCGCAACGGGATCGAGGCCACCCGGCAACTCCTTGCCGAATCAGCCGAATCAGACGAATCAGCCGACCCGACCGTTCCGCCGAAGGTCGTCGTCATCACCACCTTCGAGAACGACGACTACGTCACCGCCGCGCTCAGCGCGGGTGCCGCCGGGTTCGTGCTCAAGCGGTTCCCGGTCCGGCAGATCGCGGAGGCCGTCCGGGTGGTGGCGGCGGGGGAGGCGATCCTCTTCCCGACGGCACTGCGGCGGATGGTCGCCGCCCGTCCGCTGGACTCCGCAGCGGCGCTGCCGAGGGCGGCGCTGACGGGGCGGGAGGAAGAGGTGTTGCGGCTGATGGCCACCGGGCTTTCCAACCCGGAGATCGCGGAGTCCTTGACGGTGAGCCTGGAGACGGTGAAGACGCACGTCGGGAACGTGCTGACCAAGCTGGGCGCGCAGAACCGGACCCACGCGGTGGTCATCGCGTACGAGTCCGGTCTGGTGGTGCCCGGGTTCACCGGCTGACGCGGCGTGCGGCGCGTTCCCGGGCCCGGGGCCCTGGAGGGACCGGCCAGGTGCGTCCCCTGGCCGGTCCCTCCCGGGCGGGTGGGTGCGGCCCACGGGCTCAGGCGAGGACCTCGACCGTCCACTGAGGGTCCCGGTCGTCCGTACGGACGAAGATGCGCTTCGGGAGCAGGGAGCGGTCCTCGAACAGGTCGCGGCCGAGGGCCAGACCGTTCTGGTCGATCACGTACGTGCCGTCCCGGAGGTCGGCGAGCGAGGTGATCGTGGTGAGCGCGAGGGTGTCGCCGTCGCCGTCGACGCGCTGGAAGCGCCAGACGGAGGCGGGGGAGTCGTCGGGGCGGACGACGACGGGTGCGCGCTCGGGGCCCTCCGAGGCGATGGTCTCCTCCGTCCCCTTGGCGGTGAGCCGGAAGCCCTCGTCCTCCCGGGTGATCAGCCACTCCCCGGCTCGGGTCGGGTCGACGAGGAAGCCGACGACGGCTCCGTCCTCGACCCCGACCGGGGCCCCCTTCGCGTACAGCTTGACGACCTTGCCGGCGTTCGACATCGCTCCTCCTGGGCTACGTGGGTTGCGTGGGTTGCATGTGTTCGGTGGATCGCGTGCTGTGGTCATGCCGGACAGTGCCCGTACGGCCCTGCCCGGTGCCAGCGAACACGCAGGTCATAGGCTGTGTGGCGCTGAGAAGTCGTCAGGGAGGGGCAGGTTCCGCGCGCCGTGGAGCAGGATCGGGATCAGAGTGGGTCGGGCGTTTCGCTCGGCAAGGCGGGGAGTGGCGGACCGGCGAACGCGCCGGCCGGGGAACGCTGGTGGCGGCGGCCCGGGTTCGTCGTCTTCTGCCTGGTCGTGATGCCCCCGGTGGGCATCGTGCTGGCCTGGTGGACCCGGTGGTCGCCGGGCCGGAAGGTGCTCGCCACCGTCCTGTCGGGCGTCTGGTTCGTGGCGGTGGGTACGAGTGATCCGCCGGCGGACGAGCCAGCGGTCGCGGGCGCGAAGCCCTCGGCCGGCACGCGCCCGACGGCGTTCGCCCCGTACACCCGGCCGACGCCCACGCCGACCCCCACCGTGCGGCGGGTCGTGGCCGACTACCGGGGACAGAACCTGGAGGCGGCGTCCCGGGCCGCGTACGAGGCCGGGTTCCGGGCGCGGTCGCACGACGCGACCGAGGACGACAAGATGCAGCTCGTGGACGGCAACTGGAAGGTCTGCTTCCAGGAGCCGGCGGCCGGGGAGACGGCCACGACCGAGAAGGGGCGGCGGATCAGGATCGAGTTCGCCGTCGTCGAGAAGAGCAGTCCGTGCCCGGCGCGGGACGGCGAGGCCGTCGTCTTCCCCAAGGTGCCGAACGTCGTCGGCAAGACCTTCGCGAAGGGCTCGGCCGAGCTCCGCGAGGTGGGCCTCACGGAGATCCGGGGCGCCAGTGTGTACACGGACGTGGAGCTGAGCGCCCGTCACGAGGACTGGCGGATCTGCTTCCAGAGCCCGGAGGCGGGCGAGGACGTGGAGCGCCCGGCCCACATGTCCGTACGCCTCTCCCTGGCCCGGCCCGGTCTGTCCTGCCCGAGCGAGGACTACGCCCGCCTGTACGGGGACCCGGACCCGGACCCCGACCGCCACGGCGGCACCGACGGCGGCTCCGGCGGTTCGGACGGTTCGGGCGACTCCGGCGGTTCGGGCGGCGGCCTCGCCTACTACAAGAACTGCGACGCCGTCCGCGCCGCCGGCAAGGCCCCGATCTACCGAGGCCAGCCCGGCTACCGCTCGGGCCTCGACCGGGACAACGACGGCAAGGCCTGCGACTGGTCCTGACGGCCCGCCCCGCCTCCCTGCCTCGGCCCGCCCGCCTCGGCCCGAATCCGACTCGGCCGGCCCGGTCGGTATCGGTCATCCGGGGCAGCCTGCCGGGTCCCTTCGGCGTGCGACACGCGCCGGGGGCCCGGTGAGGTGTACGGGTAGGGCATGACCATTCCCGTGGAGCGGCTCACCGACCCGGCCGTGCGTGCGTTCGTCGCGGCCCTCAACGCCAATGACCAGACGGCTTTCCGGGAGGCTCTTACTCCCGGTGCGACCATGTCCGACGACGGGTCCGAGCGGGACCTGTCCGAGTGGACCGAGCGGGAGATCTTCTCCTCGCGCGGGCACATGGAGATCGAGTCCGAGAAGGGCGGCGGGCTCGATCTCGTCGCCCGGTTCCGGAACGACACCTGGGGCGAGATGAAGACCCGTTGGCACTTCGTCGTCGAGGGCGGAAAGGTCTCTCGCTTCGAGACCGGTCAGGCCTGACACCGTCCGCAGTCCGGGCGCACGGGGGAGTCCGTGCGCCCGTCCGTCCGTGCGTCCGGGGGAGTCCGTGCGCCCGGCTGTCCGTCCGGCTGTCCGTCCGTCGGGCGGGTCACCCCCGCCCGATGTACGGCATCGTCGTCGCCATCACCGTCGCGAACTGTACGTTCGCCTCCAGCGGCAGTGCCGCCATGTGCACCACCGTCGCCGCCACGTCCGCCGCGTCCATCACCGGTTCCGCCGCCAGTTCGCCGTTGGCCTGGAGGATGCCGGTCTGCATGCGGGCCGTCATCTCCGTCGCCGCGTTGCCGATGTCGAGCTGTCCGCAGGCGATCCGGTACGGGCGTCCGTCGAGCGACAGGGACTTCGTCAGGCCCGTCATCGCGTGCTTCGTCGCCGTGTACGCGATCGAGTGCGGGCGCGGTACGTGGGCCGAGATCGAGCCGTTGTTGATGATCCGGCCGCCCTGCGGGTCCTGCTCCTTCATGGACCGGAAGGCCGCCTGGGCGCAGAGGAACGCGCCCGTCAGGTTGACGTCGACGACCGCGCGCCAGGTGTCCGGGTCCAGGTCCTCGACGGGGACGCCGCCGCCCGCGAACGTACCGGCGTTGTTGAAGAGCAGGTCGACGCGGCCGTAGCGGTCCCGTACCGCCGTGAAGAGGGCCGCCACCTCCTCCGCCGAGGTCACGTCCGTGGGGACGGTCAGGAAGTCCCCGTCCGGTGAGGCCGCCGCCGTCTCCTCCAGGGCGCCGGCCCGGCGGCCCGCCAGGGCCACCGACCAGCCTGCCGCCGCCAGGGCGAGGGCCACACTCCGGCCGATGCCCGATCCCGCTCCCGTCACCACTGCGATGCTCATGGGCGCGCAGCGTACGCGAGACGCGTGCCCCATGAACTCATCGTCCCGACACGTGGATGTTCTGTACCCGACAACGTGAGGTCGCCCCGCCCCCCTCGAATGACGGACGGACAGCATCCGTCTGGGGAGGGGCACATGAACCGCGTACACGACGTTCACGAGCATTCCGAGGAACTCCGCGCCGCCGCACGCCACTTGGGCCGCCGCCGGTTCCTCACCGTCACCGGGGCCGCCGCCGCGCTCGCCTTCGCCACGCAGCTCCCGGTCGCGGGCTCCGCGGCCGCGGCCGAGCTCGACGGGCGGCGCATATCCGAGGACCCGTTCACCCTCGGTGTGGCGTCCGGCGACCCGCTGCCCGGCTCCGTCCTGCTCTGGACCCGGCTCGCGCCCCGCCCCTTCGAGCCCGGCGGCGGCCTGCCCGCCGAGCGGGTCTCGGTCCACTGGGAGCTCGCCCGCGACGAGCGCTTCACCCGGACCGTGCGCCGCGGCCGGGCCACCGCCCACCCGGAGTTCAGCCACACCGTCCACGTCGAGGTCGAGCACCTCGACTCCGACCGGGAGTTCTTCTACCGCTTCCGCGTCGGCGACTGGACCAGCCCCGTCGGCCGCACCCGCACCGCCCCCGCCCCCTGGGCCGGCAACACCGGTCTCAAGCTCGCCGCCGTCTCCTGCCAGGCGTACCACGACGGCTACTTCACGGCCTACCGCCACCTCGCGCAGGAGGACGTCGACGTCGTCTTCCACCTCGGCGACTACCTCTACGAGTACGCCGTCAACGCCACCGGCGGCGCCCGCGCCTACACCGACCGGACCATCCCGGCCGTCTTCAACCGCGAGACGCTCACCCTGGACGACTACCGGCTCCGGTACGGGCTCTACAAATCGGACCCCGACCTGCGCGCCGCGCACGCCGCCCACCCCTTCGTCGTCACCTGGGACGACCACGAGACCGAGAACAACTACGCGGGCGGCACACCCGAGAACAGCGTCCCGCCGGAGGAGTTCCTGCTCCGTCGCGCCGCCGCCTACCGCGCCTACTGGGAGCACCAGCCGCTCCGCGCGCCCCAGCGGCCCCAGGGACCCGACATGCGGCTCTACCGTCGGCTGCGCTTCGGGCGCCTCGCCCAGTTCGACATCCTCGACACCCGCCAGTACCGCTCCGACCAGGCGTACGGCGACGGCTGGCAGGTCCCGGGCCCGGAGTCCGAGAACCCGGCGCGGACGATGACCGGCGCCACGCAGGAGCGGTGGCTGCTCGACGGCTGGCGCGGCTCCCGCTCCCGCTGGAACGTCCTGCCGCAGCAGGTCGTCTTCGCCGAGCGCCGCGACCGCGCCACCGCCGACTTCAAGCTGTCCATGGACTCCTGGGACGGCTACCCGGCCTCCCGGCAGCGGCTCCTCGCCGGTGCCGACGCCGCCGGGGTCGAGAACCTGATGGTGCTCACCGGGGACGTCCACGTCGGCTACGGCCTCGACATCAAGGCCGACTTCCGCGACCCGGCCTCGCGGACCGTCGGCACCGAGATCGTCGCCACCTCGATCAGCAGCGGCAAGGACGGCGCCGACCGTCCGTCGAACTACGACAAGCTCATGCAGGCCAACCCGCACCTGAGGTTCTTCAACGGGCGGCGCGGCTATGTGACGGTCGCGCTCGGCGAGGAGTCCGCACGGGCCGACTTCCGTACGGTGCCGTACGTGACGACCCAGGGCGCTCCCGTCACCACGGCCGCCTCGTTCGTCACGGAGGCGGGCGACCCGGGCCTCAAGCCTGCGTGACCAGAGCCTCCTGGGGTACGGCGGTCTCCTGGGGATAGCGGACGCCGATGCGGTCCCGTACCGCGTCGAGCGTCCGCATCACCGCGAGCGAGCCTTCGAGGGGGACGAGCGGGGACTCCGTCCCGCCCGCCCGCAGGCAGCGCATGACCTCGGCGGCCTCGTGCCGGAGGGCGTGGGGGTCGTCGTCCGACACGAACTCCTCCGGCTCGTGGCCGTTGCGGTGCAGGGTGAAGCGGTCGGGGTAGAAGAAGCCGCGCGGGACGTCGATCCGGCCCAGCGAGCCCGTCACCGAGGCCGTCAGCGGGGTGTCCGCGTCGATCGAGCAGGACAGCAGCGCCGACGCCCCCGAGTCCGACCAGCCGAGCAGCATCCCGGTGTTCAGGTCGACGCCCTCCGGTGAGAGCAGCGCGTGCGCGTGGACCGTGTCCGGCTCACCGAGCAGCAGCTGCGCGAACGACACCGGGTACACGCCCAGGTCGAGCAGCGCCCCGCCGCCCACCGCCGGGTTCCGCAGCCGGTGGTCCGCCGCGAACGGGCCCGCGAGCCCGAAGTCCGCCTGTACGGTCCTGATCTCGCCGATCGCCCCGCCGCGGACGAGCTCCGCGAGGCGCCGGACCAGCGGGTTGCAGTACATCCACATGGCCTCCATCAGGAAGAGGCCACGGTCCCGGGACAGGGTGACGAGTTCCTCTGCCTCGCGGGCGTTGAGCGTGAGAGCCTTCTCGCAGAGCACCGCCTTGCCCGCCTCCAGGGCGCGGCCGGCCGCCTCCCGGTGTGCGTGGTGCGGGGTCGCCACGTACACCACGTCGACGTCCTCGTCGGCGAAGAGCCCGTCCCAGTCGCCGTACGCCCGAGGGATGCCGAACCGGTCCGCGAAGGCCTTGGCGGACGCCTCCGTACGGGACGCCACCGCGACGATCTCCGCACCGTCGAGCGTCCGCAGGTCCGTGACGAACCGCTCCGCTATGCCGCCCGTCGCCAGGATTCCCCAGCGCACCGTGTCACCCATGTTCCCCACCCGTCCCCACCCGTTCCCATCTGTCCCATCGATCCCCCTCGATCCGCAGAGGTCTCGACCATGCCTGTCGAGCTGAGAGCATAGGCAAGGATTCAACGAAATGGAGCGGTCGATGCCGGAGAGCGGCCAGAAGACAACACAAGGACACATAACCGAAAGAGCCCCCGAGCCGACCGGTCAGGCGACCACCCGGCGCACCGGGCTCCTCGTCACCCTCGTCCTCGGTGGGCTCACCGCACTGCCCCCGCTCTCCATGGACATGTACCTCCCGGCCCTGCCCGAGGTCACCGGCGCGCTGAACGCCCCCGCCGCCACCGTCCAGCTCACCCTCACCGCCTGCCTCGCCGGCATGGCCCTCGGCCAGCTCGTCGTCGGCCCCATGAGCGACAAGTGGGGCCGTCGCCGCCCGCTGCTCATCGGCATGATCGTGTACGTCCTCGCCACCGCCGTCTGCGCCCTCGCCCCCACCGCCGAGACGCTCATCGGCTTCCGGCTGCTCCAGGGCCTCGCCGGCGCCGCCGGCATCGTCATCGCCCGCGCGGTCGTCCGCGACCTGTACGACGGCGTGGAGATGGCCCGGTTCTTCTCCACCCTGATGCTGATCTCCGGCGTCGCCCCGATCATCGCGCCCCTCATCGGCGGCCAGATCCTGCGGATCACCGACTGGCGGGGCGTCTTCCACGTCCTCACCGTCATCGGCATCCTCCTCACCCTCGTCGTCTGGCGCTTCCTCGGCGAGACGCTGCCGCCCGAGCGGCGCCACGAGGGCGGGGTCGGCCAGGCCCTGCGCACCATGAAGGGGCTGCTCGCCGACCGCGTCTTCGCCGGGTACATGCTGACCGGCGGGCTCGCCTTCGCCGCCCTCTTCGCGTACATCTCGGCCTCGCCGTTCGTCGTCCAGGAGATCTACGGGGCCTCGCCGCAGACCTTCAGCCTGCTCTTCGGCCTCAACTCCATCGGCCTCGTCGCCGTCGGCCAGGTCAACGGCAAGCTGCTCGTCGGCCGCGTCAGCCTCGACAAGGCGCTCGGCTGGGGCCTCGGGATCATCCTCGTCTCCTCCCTCGCGCTGCTCCTCATGACCAGCGGCGTCTTCGGGAAGGTCGGGCTCGTGCCGATCGCGGCCGGACTCTTCGTCCTGATGTCCGCGATGGGCCTCGCCATGCCGAACACCAACGCCCAGGCCCTGATGCGCACCCCGCACGCGGCCGGCTCCGCGTCCGCGCTGCTCGGCACGACGTCGTTCCTTATCGGCGCCGTCGCCTCCCCGCTCGTCGGCATCGCCGGCGAACACACCGCCGTCCCGATGGCGGTCGTCCAGCTGACCTGCGCGGTCCTGGCCGTGGCCTGCTTCCTGGGCCTGTGCAGGCCGTGGCGGCAGGGAAGGTCGGGCGCGGCGCCCACGAACCCCTAGGGCCTGTCTTTCGGACCATGCCGGGCTCGCGGGGCCGCCGACTCCGGGCCGCCGGGGCTGGACGTGCCGCCGCCTAGACTGTCTCGGTGAACGCCTCCGCTCCCTCCGCCGACTCCCTGCGCGCCGCCCTCGCCGGGCTCCTCGACGGGCTGCCGCCCAAGCAGGCCGCCCAGGCCGTCGACCGGCTGATCGCCAACTACCGGGGGACCACCCCGACGGACACCCCCGTGCTGCGCGACCGCTCCGACGTCGCCGCGTACGCCGCGTACCGGATGCCGGCGACCTTCGAGGCGGTACGGGGCGCCCTCGACGCCCTGCGCGAGGCAGCGCCCGACTGGGAGCCGCGTACCCACACCGACGTCGGCGGCGGTACGGGCGCGGCGAGCTGGGCCGTCGCCGAGGCCTGGGAGGAGCAGCCGCCCCGCACCACCGTCCTGGACTGGGCCGAGCCGGCCCTCGCCCTCGGGCGCGAGCTCGCCGCCGGGGCCCTGGACGCCGAGTGGCGCACGGCCAGGATCGGTGGCGCGCTGCGGCTCGCCGACACGGACCTCGTCACCGTCTCGTACGTGCTCAAGGAGCTGACCGAGGCCGACCGGGCCGCCCTCGTGACCGAGGCGGCGCGTGCCGCGCAGACGGTCGTGATCGTCGAGCCCGGCACCCCCGACGGCTACGAGCGGATCATCGCCGCCCGCACCCTGCTGATCGAGGCCGGATTCACGGTCGCCGCGCCCTGCCCGCACAGCGGGGCCTGCCCGATCGTGCCGGGCACGGACTGGTGCCACTTCTCGGCCCGGGTCAGCCGTTCCTCGCTGCACCGGAAGGTGAAGGGCGGTTCGCTGCCGTACGAGGACGAGAAGTACAGCTACGTGGCGGCGACCCGCTTCCCGCCGGCTCCGGCGGCCTCCCGGATCACCCGCAGGCCGCAGATCCGCAAGGGCCTGGTCCTCCTCGAACTGTGCGGCCCGGACGGACTGGCCCGCGAGACGGTCACCAAGCGCCACGGCTCCCTGTACAAGCAGGCCCGCGACGCCGAGTGGGGCGACTCCTGGCCGCCGGAGGACGAGGGCTGAGAGTCCGGCCCGGTCAGACGGGGGAGACCAGGCCGCGTACCGGGTCGGCGCGGACACCGGTCGACCAGACGACCGGTCCGCAGCCCTCGCCGTTGGGCGCGTGCCTGCGCAGGGTGAACGGGGCGCTGCGGTCGTAGACCGTGCGATGGGAGGCTGCCGGGTCGGTGACCACGAGGCGTACCGTCACCTGCTTCTCACCGGTGACCTCGGGCATGTCCAGGTTGAGGAAGGCCGCGTCCCGGCGCTCTTGGCAGGTCCCGTCGACGCAGAGCCGGTAGTGGGCCCCGGCGGGGAAGTCGCCGGGCTGCCAGGTGACGGTCACCCCCGATCGGCGCCGATCAGGGTGCACACGCGCCCGCCCTGGCTCTGGCATCCGGTCGCGAGGAGCACGGCGGCGGCCGCCGCCGTGACAGCGACCGCGGCGCGAACGTATCGGTGGTTCCTGTGCGTACCCACCGAAAATGCCCCCCCGAAGTCACGTTTCCGATGTTCCGCAGACCAGGAGGGGCACTTTACGGAGGCGGGCGAGCGCCGTCGACCCTAGGGCCGCAGCTCCTGGGTGCAGCACTTCACGCTGCCGCCGCCCTTGAGGAGTTCGCCCAGGTCCATGCCGATCGGCTCGAAGCCCCGCTGCCGCAGGGGGTCGAAGAGGCCCACCGCCGCTTGGGGGAGGAGGACGTTCCGTCCGTCGCTGACCGCGTTCAGGCCGAGGGCCGCCGCGTCCTCGGCCGTCGCGATCAGGGCGTCGGGGAAGAGCCGGGCGAGCACCGCGCGGCTGCCGGGGGAGAACGCGTCCGGGTAGTACATGACCTCGTCGGCGGCGTCGTCCAGGACGCACAGCGCCGTGTCCAGGTGGTAGTACCGCGGGTCCACCAGTTCGAGGCCGATCACCGGTCGGCCGAAGAACTCCTGCGCCTCGTCGTGCGAGAGCGGGCTGGAGCGGAAGCCGCGCCCGGCGAGGATCCAGGAGGCGGTGACGGCGAAGTCCCCCTCGCCCTCGTTGACGTGCTCCGGAGCCCGTACGGCGTCGGCTGCCCAACCGTTTACTCGGAACCAGGCCAGATGCGCCCCGGCCTCGGCCGCGCGCTCCGCGTGGGCGAACTTCGCTCCGAGGACCCGCCCGTCGACGACGGTGGCGCCGTTCGCCGCGAAGACCATGTCCGGCAGCGCCGGGTCGGGGTCGAGCAGGTCGACGGTGTGGCCGAGGGCGCGGTAGCGGTCGCGCAGGTCCTCCCACTGGGCGAGGGCGAGCGGCAGGTCGACCGGTTTCGTGGGGTCCATCCAGGGGTTGATGGAGTACGTCACCGTGAAGTGCGCGGGTGGGCACATCAGATAACGGCGGGGCGAGGACGTGCGCGGAGTGGTGCGCAATGAGGGCTCCTCACGGACGGGCCGGCAGAGGCACCGGCGGGTGAAGGTCGGAGTGATCCGCCGGATCGGTGACCCCATGGTCCGCCTTCCGGGCCCGGCGCGCTGTGGACCGTTCGGGTGGTTCGGCTCTGGCCATGACTCGCGAGACGTGGCGTCTCGTACGCTGCTAGATTGGGCCCCATGTCCGACACCAAGGCCCCCGACGCCTCCCGCCGCAGCGAGCGCTCCCGCCGCGCCATCTTCGACGCCGCCCTCGCCCTCGTCTCCGAGACCGGCTACGCGAAGACCACCATCGAGGGCATCGCCGCCCGCGCCGGGGTCGGCAAGCAGACCATCTACCGCTGGTGGCCCTCCAAGGCCGCCGTCCTCCTCGACGCCTTCCTCGACCTCGCCGCGCGGGCCAACGAGGCCCTCGGCGGCGACGCCGACAGTGAGATCCCCGACACCGGCGACCTCGCCGCCGACCTCAAGTACGTCCTGCGCGCCACCGTCGACGAGATGAACGACCCCGCCTTCGACGCCCCCACCCGCGCGCTCGCCGCCGAGGGCATCGTCGACCCCGAGCTCGGCGCCCGCTTCACCGAGGCACTCCTCGAACCGCAGCTCCAGTACTACGCCCGCCGCATCGAGGCGGCCCAGGCCACCGGCGACGTGGACCCCGACATCGACCCCCGGATCGCCCTCGAACTCCTCGTCGGACCGCTCCACCACCGCTGGCTCCACCGCACCCTGCCGCTGACCCACGCCTACGCCGACAGCCTCGTCGACCTCGCCCTGCGCGGCCTCGCGCCGAGGGTCTGAAACGTCCCTCGCACACCGGTTCCACACCCCGGTTCCGCACTCCGGTCACCCAGGGCGCAGGATGGTGGGACCATGGGCAGAGCCGAACGGGCGAGCATGAGGTGTGAGGGGATAGATGGGCGACGGGATCGACCGCTACCGCGGCACGGAGAGCAAACTCGCACAGTGGCTGCGCAGGCGCCCGAAACGCACCGCGGCCGACGACGAGAACGACCGCGAGAAGCTGCTCCTGGCCGTCGCTGCCGCCGGGATGCCCCTCGCCCCCGCCGCGTACCCCGTCGGCTACAGCTGTTCCTGTGAGCGGATTGGCTGTCCCACGCCCGCCCGGCACCCGGTCTCCTTCGCCTGGCAGACGCAGTCGACCACCGACCGCGCCCAGATCGAGCGCTGGGCGCGCAACGAGCCCGAGGCGAACTTCATCACCGCCACCGGCATGGTCCACGACGTCCTCGACGTACCGCTCGCCGCAGGCCGCGCCGCCCTGGAGCGCCTCCTCGCCGAGGGCGTCGAGGTCGGCCCGGTCGCCGAGTCCGCCGACGTCGACACGGTCGGCGGGCGGATGCTCTTCTTCACCGCGACCCGCGGCACCCCCGAGGACGAGGACGAGTGGTGGCCGTGTGAGCTCGACTGCCACCCCGAGACGATGGACGAGCACCCGGGGCTCCGCTGGCACTGCCGCGGCAGCTACGTCCTCGTACCGCCCGCCCGGCTCCCCGGGGACGAGAGCGCCCATCCGGTCGTCGCCTGGCTCCGCGGCCCCGAGCACCCGCTGCCCGACCCGCTGAACCTCCTGGAGACCCTCCAGGACGCCTGCGCCCGCCACGCGGCCGCGCGCGAGGCGGAGGGCGACGGCGAGCACACGGCCCACGAGATCGCCTGGCCGCTGACCCGCTGACCCGCTGACCCGCTGGCACGCAGACCCTCTGGATCCGCTGGATCCGCTGACACGCAGACCCGCTGGCATGCAGACCCGCTGGATCCGCTGGCATGCAGACCCGCTGGCACGCAGACCCGCTGGATCCGCTGACACCCAGCCCCGTCGGCCCGCTGGCCCGTCGGCCCTTCGGGCCGTTTCGAGCCCTGAGCTCGGCGGGCGACCGGGCCGTTACGAGCCCTGCGCGCCCACCACGCCCTGGAGCCGGGCCTTGACCGTGACGCCGTCGCGGTCGGTGCCCGCCGGCTTCACCAGGACCGCCTGGTTGGACACCCACTCCTTGGTGACCGTGTTCTTGACCTCGCCGGTCAGCAGCGCCTTGATGTCGGGGTCGACCTTGGGCCGGTAGCCCGGCGCCGCCGTCTGCCGCTCGAAGTACCGCGTCGCGAAGAAGACGAACGCGCCGCCGTCCTTCGTCCGCAGCCCGAGCGGGGCGAAGTCGCCCTGGTCCGCGACCCGGTCCAGGTACTGGGTGGCGAGCCCCGGGCGCTTGGCGCCCTTCTGCCGCTGCTCCCGCAGCAGCGTCGTGTGCGCCCCCGCCGTGTACGGCCCCGGCTGTCCGTCCTTCAGGAACGAGACGTACTCCTCGCCGAGGTCCTCGGGCGCGACCGCGAGCGTGTCGGTGTCCGCGGCGACCGGCACCGCGAACCCGTCCTCCTCGGCGAACTCGGGCACCGCCGACGGGCTCAGGATCACCAGGTGGGCCGCCTCCCACAGCTGCTGGGGCCCGTTGCGTACGAAGACGACGAGCCAGCGCTGGTCGCCGGCGCCCTCGTCCGCGTCCAGGTTGGGGTCGGTGTCCGCGAGGAACCAGCGCGGCCAGCCCGCCTTCTTGGGCAGCACGAAGCGCGCGTCCGACAGTTCGAGGGGCCGGTGGTTCGGGTTGCCGTCGGGGGCGGTGACCGCCCGCGCGCGCAGCCCCGCCTGGTTGATCTCGCCGAGCGGACCGGTGACCCGGCCCGCGGCCAGGGCCGGGTCGTTGGCCTGGTCGGCCCGGTTGTAGGCGGCCGTGAAGTCGGCGAGGGCCTGTGCGGCCTCGGCCTGGGTGGCCGGCGGCATCAGGGCCAGCTCACCGTGCACGGTGACGCAGCCGCTCGCCGTCAGCGCGAGGACGGTCGCGGCCGCCGTCGCCGCGAGAAGACGTACGGGCCGCGCGGGGCGCGCGGCTCCCGTGCGTCGTGTGGACCGTCCTGCCGACAGCCGCTCAAGCGGTCTCGGCGCTCGCCTCAGCGTCAGCCTTCTCATCGGTCGCCTTCTGCTTCTTCACCCGCACGGACGGACCCGACCCTATCGGGGCCAGGAACAGCGCGAGCGTCGGGACCAGATACAGCGCCCACACCGTGACCTGAAGGACCGTCGGGTTGGGCTGGAAGTTGAAGACGCCCTTGAGGAGCGTGCCGTACCAGCTGTCCGGCGGGATGGTCGCCGAGATGTCGAAGGCCTTGTCGGCGAGACCGTCGAGGAAGCGGGCCTCCTGGAGGTCGTGCACGCCGTACGCGAGGACACCCGCCGCCACCACGACCAGCATTCCGCCGGTCCAGGTGAAGAACCTGGCCAGGTTGATCCTCAGCGCGCCCCGGTAGAACAGCCAGCCGAGGAGCACCGCCGTGAGCAGGCCGAGGAGGACCCCGGCCAGCGGCGCGAACGTGCCGTCCGAGGAGGCCCGGACCGACGCCCACACGAACAGCGCCGTCTCCAGGCCCTCGCGGCCCACGGCCAGGAAGGCGGTGGCGACGAGCGCGCCCGTGCCCATCTGGAGGGCCGCGTCGAGCCTGCCGTGCAGCTCGGCCCTGAGGTGCCGGGCGGTGCGACGCATCCAGAAGACCATCCAGGTCACCAGGACGACCGCGACGATCGAGAGCGAGCCGCCGAGCAACTCCTGGGCCTCGAAGGTCAGCTCCTGGGAGCCGAACTCGAGACCGGCGCCGAAGGCCAGCGCCACCCCGACGGCCACGCCGATGCCGATCCAGATCGGCTTCAGCGCGTCGCGCCGGCCGGTCTTCACCAGATAGGCGATGAGGATGCAGACGACCAGGCTGGCTTCGAGGCCCTCGCGCAGGCCGATCAGATAGTTACCGAACACGCCGGTTCCCTCCCGGGGTTGCGTGGAGTGTCACGAGAACAGCGCCCGGCCCCACCAGTCGCCCTTGTCCCGGACGCCCGGCGGGATCGCGAACAACGCCGAACCCACGTGCTGGATGTACTCGTTGAGGACGTCGGCCCGCGCCAGCGAGGTCTGCACCGGGATGAAGCCGGTCCGCACGTCCTTCTGGTACGCCAGGAAGAACAGCCCGGCCTCCAGGCGGCCGAGGCCGTCCGTGCCGTCGGTGAAGGAGTAGCCGCGGCGCAGGAGCGTCGCCCCGGCGTTGGTGTCCGGGTGGGCGAGCCGGACGTGGGAGTCCGGCTTCATCGCCTTCAGGAACGGCTCGTCGTGCTCCTTGGCCTTGCCGACGGGCGCGCCCTCGCGCTTGTCGCGGCCGAAGATGTCCTCCTGCTCGGCGAGCGGCGTACGGTCCCAGGTCTCGACGTTCATCCGGATCCGGCGGGCGACGAGGTACGAGCCGCCGTCCATCCAGGCGGCCGGTCCCTCGGCGTCCTTGCCGGAGACCCACACGTGCCGCGCGAGTCCCTCGGTGTCGGTGCCCGCGATGTTGCGGGTGCCGTCCTTGAAGCCGAAGAGGTTACGGGGGGTCTGGGCGTCCGGGGTCGTCGAGGACGTCTTGCCGAAGCCCAGCTGCGACCAGCGCACCGCGACCTTGCCGAAGCCGATCCGTGCGAGGTTCCGGATGGCGTGCACGGCGACCTGGGGGTCGTCCGCGCACGCCTGGACGCAGAGGTCGCCGCCGCTGCGCGCCGGATCCAGGTTGTCGCCCGGGAACTTGGGAAGCTCCACCAAGGCCCCGGGCTGCTTGTTCTTCAGCCCGAAACGCCCGTCGAAGAGCGAGGGGCCGAAGCCGATCGTGAGGGTGAGACGGGAGGGCTTGAGGCCGAGGGCCTCGCCGGTGTCGTCCGGCGGCGCCTCCGGGAGACCGCCGTACGCGCCCTCGCCGACCTCGGCACCGGCCGTCATGCGTTCGGCCGCCCGCGTCCAGTCCTTGAGGAGCTGGACCAGCTCGGCGCGGTCGGTCGTCGTCACGTCGAAGGCCGCGAAGTGCAGCCGGTCCTGGACGGCGGTCGCGATGCCGGCCTGATGCGGGCCGTGGAAGGGCACGGCCGCGCCGCTGTCGGCGACCGGTACCGGGGTGTCCCCGTCCCGGGCCAGCAGGGCGGCGGCGCCGCCCGCCACGGCGGCACCGAGCGCGAGCCCGGCACCGCCCAGGGCGATGACCGTACGGCGGGAGGGCGCGGCGGCCCCGGCTGCCGGCGCCGACTCCTGGGCCTCCCCGGCCGCCGGCGCCGACTCCTGGGTCTCCCCGGCCGCCGGCGCCGACTCCTGGGTCTCCCCGGCCGCCGGCGCCGACTCCTGGGTCTCCCCGGCCGCCGGCGCCGACTCCTGGGCCTCCTGGGCCACGGGCGCCGACCCCTGGGGCTCCTGGGGCTCCTGGGTCTCCTCGGGCATGTCCGCGTCTCCCCGCTCTCGCCGTCCGTTACTTGACGACAGCCGCGGAGAGCTTGGAGAGCGGCTCGGCCAGCGCGTTGACGCCGTCCGACAGCTCCTTGCGCTCGGGCTTGCCGACCTTCTCGTACGAGGTGAAGACGTAGCTGCTCTTGTCCGTGCGGTACTTGTCGAGCAGCGTGTTCAGCGCGGCGAACTGCTTCTCCAGCTCGGCGACGAGCTTCGGGTCGTTCTTCGTGGCGACCGGCTTGAGCAGGTCGAAGGACTTCTGCGCGCCCTCGACGTTGGCCTTGAAGTCGACGAGGTCGGTGTGGGAGTAACGCTCCTCCTCGCCGGTGACCTTGCCGGTGGCGACCTCGTCGAGGAGCTCCTTGGCGCCGTTGGCCATCGAGGTCGGGGTGATCTCGGCCTTGCCGACCCGCTTCACCCAGTCCGCGAGGTCCTTGTCGAGGGTGTCGGCGAGCTGCTTCTCACGCTCACCGATCTTCTTGTCCTTCCACAGGGCCTTCTCCAGGCGGTGCCAGCCGGTCCAGTCCTTCGCCGGGTCCTGGCCGGCCTCCAGGCCGTCCTCGCGGACGTCGACCTTGGGGTCGATGTCGCCGAAGGACTCGGCGACCGGCTCGGTGCGCTCCCAGCCGATCCGGGACTCGGCGTAGGCCTTCTTCGCGGCCTCGATGTCACCGGCGCGGACGGCGTCGGTGAAGACCTTCACCTTGGGGAGGGTCGCGTCGGCCTGCGCCTGGACGTACTGGCGGTAGGCGGCGACCGCCGCGTCCATCTCGGGGGAACGCTTGACGCCCGCCGCGCCGCCGGTGGCCTTGACCTGCCGGCGGATGCCGTCGCCGACCATGCCCGGCTTGCAGGCGATCTCGTAGTCGCCGGCCTTGATCTCGGCGGTCAGGCTCGCCTTGGTGCCGGGGCCGATGTTCTCGCGCTCGGTGACGATCCGGTCGTCCGGGTAGAGGATGTACACCTCGGTGACCTTGGAGCCGCGGTTCTCGACGGACAGCCGTACGTGGCCCGCCGGGAACTCCTTCTTCGAGACCTCGCAGGAGTCGTCCTTGGCGACGACGGTGATCGTGCCGTCGTCCGCCGTGGCGTCGCTCTTCTCGGTGCAGCCAGTGACGGCGGCCAGGGCCGCCGCGGTCGCTGCGGCGGTGACGGCGGAGAGGCGAACGGCTCGCATGGAGACTCCAGAAACGCGGGGACGGGGACTGAGGCAGACCTAACTTAACCGAGGCTTACCTCAGCCATACCCGGTCGTCCAGTGATTCGGCTCTCAGCTCCGGCGGACCGGACACGGCGGGATCACAGGGGCTTCATGGGCTCCTCATGGCGGGGTCAAAGGCGGGTCAAGGCCGGGGAGTTGTCCGCATTTCGCCTACGTGCCGGTGCGCCTCGGCGTGACGAGCGGGACGCCGGTCCGCGGGTGCGGGAACACCTCCACCGGCTGTCGGTAGACCCGGCTCAGCAACTCCTCCTCAAGGACGTCGGCGGGTGGCCCCGCCACCGCGATCCGGCCCCCGTGCAGCACCCCGACCCGGTCGGCGTGGGCCGCCGCGAGCCCGAGGTCGTGCAGCACGACCACCACCGCGTCCCCGGCCGCGGCCCGTTCCCGGCAGACCCGCAGGACCAGTTCCTGGTGGCGCAGGTCGAGGGCGGCCGTCGGTTCGTCGAGCAGCAGGAGGCCGGTCCGCTGGGCCAGGACCCGGGCCAGCGCGACCCGGGCCCGCTCGCCGCCCGACAGCGCGGAGAACGGGCGCCCGGCGAAGGCCTCGACCTCGGTGGCCGCCATCGCCTCGGCGACCGCCGCCTCGTCCTCGTCCTCCCGCTCGGTCCCCGCCCACGGGGCCCGGCCCATCCGCACCACGTCGGCGACGGCGAACGGGAAGGAGAGCGCCGCGTCCTGCGGCAGCACCGCCCGGCGCTGGGCGAGTTCGCCGGGCGTCCAGCCGGCCGCGGGCCGGCCCCCGATCCGTATCTCCCCGGCGCTCGGCGCGAGATCGGCGGCGAGCGCGGCGAGCAGGGTCGACTTCCCGGCCCCGTTGGGCCCGACCAGGGCGAGCACCTCGCCGGCCCGCACCCCGATCGTGACGCCGTCGAGGACCGCCCGGCCGGCCCGCTCGACCCGTACGCCGACGGCCTCGGCGAGCGTCTCGCCCGGCGCGGCGGGGGAGGGCAGCGCGCGCGTGCGGCGGTTCGCGAGTGCGGGGAGCAGTCCCCGGAGCCGTACGGATGTCCTGCCCGTTGCCGATGTCCTGCCCGCTGCGGATGTCCTGCCCAGTACGGACGTCATGCCCAACCACCTTGCCTGCGACGGGTCCTGCGCAGCAGCCAGAAGAAGAACGGGCTGCCGAGGAGGGCGGTGAGGACGCCCAGGGGAAGTTCGGCCGGGGCCGCGACCGTACGGGCCGCGAGGTCGCCGGCCGTGAGGACGACCGCGCCGCCGAGCGCGCTGCCCGGCACCAGGAAGCGGTGGCCCGGCCCGTTCGCCATCCGCAGCAGATGCGGGACGAGCAGGCCGACGAAGGTGATGATGCCGGCCACCGCGACCGCGGCCGCCGTCAGCAGGGCCACCACCAGGATCAGGGCGACCCGCAGCCGCTCCACGTCCACGCCGAGGTGCCGGGCGGGCCGCTCGCCGAGGGCGAGCAGATCGAGCCGGCGGGCGTGGAAGGGGGCGACGGCGAGGCCGAGGAGCGCGCACGGCAGCACGGCGAGGACCTTCGGCCAGGTGGCCTGGGCGAGCGAACCGAGCTGCCAGAAGGTGATCTGGGTGACCTGCGCGTTGTCGGCGAGGAAGATGAACAGGCCGATGAGCGCGCCCGCGAAGGCGTTCACCGCGATACCGGTGAGGATCAGCGTCACCACCTCCGTACGGCCGTCGGAGCGGGACATCGCGTACACGAGGAGCACGGTCGCGAGCCCGGCGACGAACGCGCAGACCGTCACCGTCCAGTTGCCGAGGAAGGTGAGGCCGAGCGCGATGGCGCCGACCGCGCCGACGGCCGCGCCCGCCGAGATGCCGATGACCCCGGGCTCGGCAAGAGGGTTGCCGAACACGCCCTGCATGAGGGCGCCCGCGCAGCCGAGCGAGGCGCCGACGAGGACGGCGAGGACGACCCGGGGGAGCCGGATGTTCCACAGGACGCTCTCGGCCGTGCGGTCGAGCGCGTGCCCGCCGAGCCCGATCCGGTGCCGCACCGAGGCGAGGACGTCACCGAGCGGGATCTCGTACGCCCCGATCCCGGCGGAGAGCAGGGCGAGGAGGAGCAGGGCGCCGAGGAGGGCGGCGGTGAGGAGGACGGCGGTACGCGGCCGTGCGACGGGAGGCAGGTCGGCCGGTGTGCCCTTGCCGCGTGTAGGCGGGGTCTCCTGGAGTGCCGTCACCTCTTCGCCCCGTACAACTGGTCGACCAGGGACTCCAGGACCTGGTCGGTGCGCGGGCCGTAGTTGAGGAGGACGCCGTCGTCGACGGTGACGACCCGGCGGTCGGCGCCGGCCGGGGTCTCGGCGACGCCGGGGATCTTCACCAGGCCGTCGAGCCCGCCGACGGAGGCGAGTCCCTTGCTCATGACGAGGATCGCGTCGGGCGCGGCCTTCGCCAGGGCCTCGCTGGTGATCGGGGTGAAGTCCTTGACGAGGCCGGACTCCTTGCCCGCGTCGATCGCCCCGGCGGCCTCCAGGAGGGAGCTCGCGCCGGACTCGGCGCCGCCGAGCAGATAGACGGCGGCCGAGCCGCGGACGTAGAGGAAGGCCACCCGCGGCTTCTCCGCGCGGGCCGGGATTCCCTTCCGTACGGCGTCGATCCGCTTCTGGGTGCGCTTCTTGAGGGCGGTGCCGGAGTCCGGTACGCCGAGGGCGGCGGCGACCGCGTCGATCCGGGTGCCGACGTCGGCGAGCGCCTTCGCGGGCTTCACGACGACGAGCGGGATGCCCGCGTCGCGGATCTGGGCGATGGCCTCGGCCGGTCCCGTGGTGCCCTCGGCGAGGACGACGGTGGGCCGCAGCGAGAGCACGCTCTCGGCGGAGACGTCGTGGGCGCGCGTCACCACCGGGAGTTTCCCGGCCTGTTCGAAGGTGGCGGTGATGTCCCGGGCGACGACCTTCGTGCCGAGGCCGAGGGTGAAGACGATCTCGTTGAGGGAGCCGCTGAGCGGGACGATCCGGTCGGTGGAGGTGACGGTGACCGGGCGTCCGTCGGCCGAGGGGACGGTGACGGGAAGCCGGGGCGCGACCGGGTCGGCGAGCGGCTCGACCCGGTCGCGGGCGGCGGTGGGCACATCGATGGTGGACGGATTGGTTCCGCTTCCGTTTCCGGTCCCGTCGCCGCCTGCACCGCCGCAGCCGGTGGCCATGAGGGCGAGGGTGAGCACTGCTGTCAGCGCTCCCGCGAGGCGAGTTCTGCGCACCGGGCACCGTCCTGTCGTTCGTTCCGCTTCGTGCTGCCGTGGTTCCGGGCCGTCGCGTTCGCGCCGGGGGATTCCCACCAAGACTCGATGTAGCTTAGGTTAGCCTTACCTCACTTGCTAATCCTCGGAGGGGTTTCATGATGCTGTCCAGACCCGCCCGCGCGCTCGCCGTGACCCTGTTCGCGGCCCTGCTCGCCGCCCTCGTTCCGGCCGGTGCCGCGCACGCGGAGAGCCGCACGGTGCAGGGTGGACGGCTCGACTGGGGCATCAAGTCCTCCTTCCAGGGTTACGTCACCGGGCCCATCGCCCAGGGCGGTTGGGGCCTCACCGGTGGAGCCGCCACCATCGGCGGAAGCCAGTTCCGCTTCCACTCCGCGCAGGGCTCGTACGACCCGGAGACCGGCGCCTTCGAAGCCGCCTTCTCCGGCGGCGTCCACTTCACCGGCCACCGCAAGGCGGACGGCACGAACGAACTCGACCTCACGATCAGCCGCCCCCGGGTCCGCATCCAGGGCGGCAGCGGCACCCTCTACGCCGACATGGCGAGCAAGGCCAAGGGCAGTGGCCGGACGACCGTCTCCTCGCAGGTGCCGCTCGCCACGCTCGACGTCGGCGGCATCGACATGCGCGGCGGGGGCAGCCCCGTATCGCTCACCGGCGTGCCCGCCACGCTCACCGCGCAGGGCGCCGGCGCCTTCGCCGGCTACTACCCGGCGGGTACGTCGCTCGACCCCGTCAGCCTCACGGTCGACGTACGGGCGCCCCGGAAGGCGACGCCGAGCACGTCCGCCGTACCGACCACCGAGCCGACCGACGGGGCCTCCAAGTCGCCCTCCGCCACGGTCGGTTCGACCCAGGCGGGCCCTGCCACCGCGAGCCTGACCACTGCCGCCGTCGACTGGGGCGTACGTCGCACCTTCCGCGAATACGTCACCGGCGCCATCTCCCAGGGGAAGTGGACCCTCGCCGACGGCGCCCAGGACGGCGGCGCGCTCTTCCGCTTCCCCAGCGGCAAGGGCACGTACGACCCGAGGAAGGGCACCCTCGACGCGGCCTTCGCGGGCAGCGTCCGCTTCACCGGCGCCCACCTCGACCTCACGCTCGGCAAGGTCACCGTGAAGGTGAGCGGCGGCACCGGCACCCTCGGGGCCGACGTCACCAGCGCCGGGAAGACCGAGAAGGCCGTCCCCCTGGTCACCTTCACCGCGCGCGACCTCACTCCGAAGCACGGCCTCGCCGTCGTCACCGAGGCCCCCGCCACCCTCACCGAGGGCGGCGCCAGGGCCTTCGGCGGGATGTACAAGGCCGGGACCGCGATGGACCCGGTGTCCCTCGCCGTCGCCGTCGACACCAGGGCCCAGCTGCCCGCGCTTCCCGACCTCGGCAGCGATGCGAAGCCGTCCCCGTCGACGACCGCCGCCACCCCGGCGGCCAAGGCTGCCGCGTCCGCTTCCTCCTCTGCTTCCTCCTCTGCTTCCTCCTCGTCCACCGGCACGTACCTCGCGATCGGTGCGGGCGTGCTGCTCGCCGCCGCGCTCGCGGTCTTCGTCGCCGTACGCCGTCGCCGCAGCGTCGGCACCCCCGCGTCCTGACCCCCACGTCCTGACCCCCTCGCCCTGCGCCCCGCGTCCCACCCAGGAGAACCCCGTCATGCCCACGCCCTTGCGCCACCGTTCTGTCACCCTGGCCGCGGCCGTCGCCACGGCCGCCGCCCTCGGCACGGGCGCCGTCGCTCTCGCGCTCCCGGCGGCGGCCGACACCGTGCCCCCGATGACGCTGAGCGACGGCACGCTGGACTGGGGCATCAAGCAGTCCTTCCGTACGTATCTGGCCGGGGGCTTCGCCAACGGCAGGACCACCCTTGAGGGCGGCGCCGAGCAGGCCGCGAACAACGGCGTGTTCACCTTCGTCGACGGCACCGGCACGTACGACACGACCACGCACGCCACCGCCAACTCCTTCAAGGGCGGCGTCCGCTTCGAGGCCCACCACGGCGCCCTCGACATCCGGATCTCGGACGTCCGGCTGTCGACGAAGGGCACGGCCGCGCCCACCGGCGAGATCACCGCCGACGTCGTCACCAAGGAGAAGGACGGCTCCGTCTCCACCCGCTCGGACATCGCCATCGCCGCGCTCGACATGACCGGCGTCCGGCCGGCCCAGGGCGCGGGCGGCGTCATGACGTTCAAGGACATACCGGCGAAGCTGACGAAGGACGGCTCGGCCGCGTTCGCCGGCTTCTACAAGGAAGGTGACGAACTCGACGCCGCCACCCTCACGGTGAAGGCGGGCAGCCGGCCGACGACCGCGCCGCCGACCACCCCGCCCCCCACGACGACCGCCCCGACCACCGCCCCGACCACGACGGCCCCGACGACCGCCCCCACCAACCCGGCCCCGACCACCACCGCACCCACGAGCCCGGCGCCGACCACGACGCAGCCGACCGACCCGGCCACGACCGCGCCCGCCACGACCGCGCCGACCACCACGCAGCCGTCCGGCGACCCGTCCGGCGACCCGTCCGGTGTCGTCGACGGCAAGCTGACCTGGGGCGTGAAGCAGAGCTGGCAGAAGTACGTCGGCGAACTGTGCGGCGGCTCGGTCACCGCCTCCGGCGGCGCGAAGAAGCAGGGCACGGCCTACGAGTTCGGCTTCGTCAAGGCCGACCTCGACGCCGAGGCCCGCAAGGCCGAGGCCGCCTTCTCCGGCAAGCTCGCCTTCGTCTGCGCCGCCCACGACATCAACTGGACCGTCAGCGACGTGAAGGTGAGGGCGACCGGCTCCACCGGCACCCTCACCGCCGACGTCACCAGCGCCCGGGGCACCGACAACGACGTGGCCTTCGCCGACCTCGACCTGTCGAAGTCCGACTGGACGGCGCACGACGGGGTCGTCACCCTCGCGAGCATCCCGGCGAAGCTCACGGCGGCCGGCTCCGCCACGTTCAGCGCCCCCGGCGGCCAGGGCGGCTACCCGGTCGGCACCCCGATGGACCCGCTGACCCTGACCCTCTCGCTCGACGAGGACGCCACGCTGCCGTCGACCTCCGGCGGGACCGGCGGCTCCGGCTCCACCGGCACCAGCGGCGACACCGGCGGAGGCGCGGCCGGTGGCTCGACCGGCACGAGCGGCGGCGGAACCGTCGGTGGGGCCGGTACGGTCGGCGGCGCCGGCTCCGTGGGCGGCTCAGGCTCCGGCTCCCTCGCGGCGACCGGCTCGGGCGCCCCGACCGGCCTCCTGCTCGGCGCCTCGGGTGCCCTCGCCGCAGCCGGAGCGGCCGTCGTCATCGCCGTACGCCGCCGCGCCATGGAGTCCTGACCCGCCACCCATTCCCGAAAGCCGCCGCCCCCATAAGAGGCAGGACCGCCCCCGATTCGCGGGTGCGGTCCTGTCGGCGCGTCGCGAAATGGTTCAATTTCCGCCATGAACACGACCGTGCCCAACGCCGCCACCGACATCGACGTCCTCCGGGTCTTCTGCGCGGGCGACGGCCGGCACGGCAACGCCCTCGGAGTCGTACGGGACGCCCGTACCCACCCCGACGAGGCCTCCCGGCAGGCGCTCGCCAAGGAGCTCGGGTTCAGCGAGACCGTGTTCGTGGACGACCCGGAGCGCGGGATCGTCGACATCTACACCCCCGGCGTGCGGCTGCCCTTCGCCGGGCACCCGCTGGTCGGCGCCGCCTGGCTGCTCGACCTGGAGGTCGTCCACCCGCCCGCGGGCGAGGTGTGGGTGCGCGGCGACGGGGAGTTCACCTGGATCGAGGCGCGCGCCGAGTGGGCGCCGCCGAGGACCCTGCGCCAGTACGGCTCCGCTGCCGAGGTGGAGGCCCTCGACGTGCCCGAGCCGGGGCAGTGGATCTACGCCTGGGCCTGGGAGGAGGAGGCCGCGGGCCGGGTCAGGGCGCGCGCGTTCCCGGGCCGGGGCGACGGCATCGACGAGGACGAGGCGACCGGTGCGGCGGCGCTGCTGCTCACGGCGGAGCTCGGCCGGGCCCTGAACATCACGCAGGGCCGGGGTTCGCAGCTGCTCACTGCCCCCGGCCCTGACGGCATCGTGGAACTCGGCGGACGGGTCCGCCTGGAGGGGACGCTCACGCGCTGAGGTCCCCCTGGGGGGACGTTCACGTGCTGAGCACGTGAACGTCCCGAAGGCTCACGCGGTCAGCGGGAACTCCCCGCCCAGCTGCTGGAAGACCGCGCTGTTGAAGGCGAAGGCGCGCTTGCACTCGTCGACGATCCGCTGCTTCTCCAGGTCGTCGGCGTTCACCCCGTCGAGCAGCTCCCGGTACGCCCGCTTGAACGCGGCCGGGTTGGAGATCGTGTCGAACACGTAGAAGCGGACGCCGTCGCCCTTGCGCGCGAAGCCCCAGGTGCGCTCCGCCTTGTCGCGGATGATCTGGCCGCCCGACAGGTCGCCCAGGTAGCGCGTGTAGTGGTGGGCCACGTACCCCGCGGGCCAGTCGCGGGCGCACTCGGCGACCCGCTCGGCGTACGCGACGGTGGCGGGAAGCGGGGAGACCCCGGCGCGCCAGTCGGGGCCCCGCAGATGGGCGAGGTCCTGCTCCAGGGCGGCCGTGCGGAACAGCTCGGGCTGTATGAAGGGCCCGGCGACCGGGTCCTCGCGCAGTGCCTCCGCGCCCTCCTCCAGGGCGCGGTACACGAACCAGAGCTGCTCGGTGTAGCGCGCGTAGGCGTCGACGGCCAGGCGTCCGCCCAGGAGGTCGCCCATGAAGGACGAGGTCTCGGCCTCCGTGTGCTGCTCGTGCGAGGCAGTGCGGATGAGCGTGGAGAAGGGCGTGTCCAAGGCGTGCCTCCGGGACCGATGGGACGGGAACCAGTGACGATCCTGCCAAGTTAGGCTTACCTAAGTCAACTGGTTCCCGACGTCCTGTCGGTAAAAGACCTACCCACTCGAACGGCTAGGGCAACGTGAGGATTTCCGCCCCTGTCTCCGTCACGACGAGCGTGTGCTCGAACTGGGCGGTCCGCTTGCGGTCCTTGGTCACGACCGTCCAGCCGTCGTCCCACATGTCGTAGTCGTGGGTGCCGAGCGTCAGCATCGGCTCGATGGTGAAGGTCATGCCGGTCTTGATCTCGGTGGTGTGGTGGGGCGAGTCGTAGTGCGGGACGATCAGGCCGGAGTGGAAGGACGAGTTGATGCCGTGCCCGGTGAAGTCACGGACGACGCCGTAGCCGAAGCGCTTGGCGTACGACTCGATGACCCGGCCGATGATGTTGATCTGGCGGCCCGGCTTGACCGCCTTGATGGCCCGGTTCAGGGACTCCCGGGTCCGCTCCACGAGCAGCCGCGACTCCTCGTCGACGTCGCCGCAGAGATAGGTGGCGTTGTTGTCGCCGTGGACGCCGTTGATGTACGCCGTGACGTCCAGGTTCACGATGTCGCCGTCCCGCAGGACGGTGGAGTCCGGGATGCCGTGACAGATGACCTCGTTGATCGAGGCGCACAGCGACTTCGGGAACCCGCGGTAGCCGAGGGTGGACGGGTAGGCGCCGTGGTCGCACATGTACTCGTGCGCGACCCGGTCGAGCTCGTCGGTGGTGACACCGGGGGCGATGTGCTTGGCGGCCTCCTCCATCGCCTGCGCGGCGATGCGGCCGGCGATCCGCATCCGCTCGATGGTGTCGGAATCCTGCACCTCGGGCCCGCTGTACGGGGTCGGGGCGGGCTTCCCGACGTACTCGGGGCGGCGGATGGAGCCCGGAACGGAACGATGGGGGGAGAGCTCCCCCGGGACGAGAAGCGACTGGCCAGACATGCCAGCGAGTCTAACGACCGGGTCTGGGGCAGCATGGTCTCGGAGGAAGGAGCCGACGACGATGGCTTTGTTCAAGAGGCGCACCGTGGGCAAACCGGGTGAGTGGTACTACTGCCTGGAGCACAAGAAGGTCGAAGAGGGCCCCGACTGCCCGGCGAAGAACCGCTTCGGCCCGTACGCCACCCGTGAGGAGGCCTCCCACGCGATGGAGACCGCCCGCGAGCGGAACCTGGAGTGGGAGACCGACCCGCGCTGGCACGACAAGGCGGGGAAGCCGGAACCGCAGGAACCCCCGGACTAGCCCGTCCGACACAAGGACCCGGCCGGGGCCGCTCACACGGTCCCGGCCGCCTCCTGCGGGGCGTCCTTCCGGGCGGCCTCCTGCTGGGCCTTGCGGTGCAGCGAGTCCTCGTCGGTCTCGGAGTCGTACGTCAGGAGCTTCGGCAGCGCGAGGCAGAGCAGGCCCACCGAGGCGACACAGGCCACGCCGCCCGTCCAGACGGCCGACCGGGTGCCGGTCCAGCCCGCCATCGCGCCCGCCCTGACCTGGCCCAGCTGCGGGCCGACGCTGTACGAGAGCACCTCGATGCCCGCGAGCCTGCCGCGCAGCTCCTCCGGGATCGTCTGGTTCCAGATCGTCGCCCGGCCCAGACCGCTCAGCATGTCGCCCGCGCCGGCGAAGGCCAGACAGAGCAGAACCAGCCAGATGTTCCCGAACCAGCCCGCCGCCGCGATCGCCAGCCCCCAGCCCGCCGCGCCCCCGACCACCAGCAGCCCGTGCCGGCGCACCTTCGACGTCCAGCCGCTGGTCAGGCCCAGCACAAGCGAGCCGACCGAACCCGCCGCGTACATCAGGCCGAGCGACCAGTCGGCGTCCAGCTCGTCCGCGAGGAACGGGAAGATCGTGTTCGGGAAGGCGAAGAACATCGCCGCGAGGTCGATCGCGTACGTGCCGAGCAGCACCGGCCTCGACCAGGCGTACCGCGCGCCCTCCGCGATGCCCCGCAGCGAGGGCTTCTCCGCGTCGTGCGCGGGCGCGGCGGGGGAGAGCCGGCGGCACAGCAGCACCGAGGCGGCGAAGCCGACGATCGTCACCCCGTACGCGGGCGCGTGACCCGCGTACGCCACGACCAGGCCCGCGATCGCCGGGCCCGCGATCGAGCCGATCTGCCAGCGCAGCGAGTTCAGCACGGCCGCGGCGGTCTGGTGCTCGTGCGGCACGATCCGGGCGAGGAGCGAGTCCAGGGCCGGCCGTTGCAGCCCCGCGAGGGCCGAGACGCCGGCCGCGACCACGTAGAGCGGCCAGAGCAGCGGGGTGGGAAGCAGCGCGTTGACCAGCAGGATCGCGGCGAGCAGGCCGAGACCCGCCTCGGTCAGGAGGATCACCTTCCGCCGGTCGACCGCGTCGGCGAGCGCCCCGCCGTACAGACCGAACACCACCAGCGGCACCAGCTCGACCGCGCCCATCGCGCCGACGGCGAGCGGCGAACCGGTGAGTTCCTTGATCTGCAGCGGCAGGGCGATCATCGCCATGGCGCTGCTGAAGTACGTGACGAGGCCTTGCACCCAGAGCAGCCGGAAGTCCCGGGACGCGCGCCACGGCGCCGGATCGGGCAGGAGCGCGGAGAGCTTCGCGAAGGCAGGAGACACGAGAGGCCATGCTCCGGTGACGAATGGGACGGGGCAAACGATTTTCCCGCCCCGCGTGAACCGTCCCGACCGAAGCGGCCTCCTCCCTCCTACCAGCGGGCCGGCGGTGGTGCCGTCAGGCGGTCCGCGAGCTCCGAGAGACGGTCGCGGAGGCGGCGGTTCCCCCGCGGTGACGGCAGGCTGTTCTCGCCGGCCGCCGCGCTCACCAGATGCTGCACCGTGTCCAGATCGACCTCCGCCCCCTCCGCCACCGTGAGCGTCTCGTGCGCCAGCCCGCGCACCTCCTCGTCGCCCCCGTCGAGGGACAGCACCGTCGCCCCCGCCCGGCGGGCGTCGTGCACCCGCTGCAGCAGCCCCGCGTCCGGCCGCTCCGGCGTCACCATCAGCAGCGTCGCCCCGCGCCCCGCCACCTCAAGACGACCGAGCCCCACCGCCAGATGCGCCGGATCCCCCGGCCGCACCCGGTGCCGTACCAGCGTCGGCGCCAGCTCGGGGATCCCCGACCAGGCCGACTCGTCGACCAGGTGCGCCGCCAGATGCCAGGGCTCGTACTCCTCCGTGCCCACCAGGAGCAGCCCGCCCCGGTGCGGGACGACCGAGGACCGGAGCGCGCCCGCGAACCGGCGGGCCGCCCGCGGCCACTCCGTCCCGGCGAGCACTTCCCGCAGCAACGCGACCCGTACGGCATCCATGGGCCCGCATCCTGCACCAGACAGTGGCCCTCGCGTGGCCGGTCGGGGTGGTTCCACTCGTACGGGAGCCGCCCCGGGCGGGCCGACCGCTCGGTAATGTCGGGTCCATGACTTCCTCGACTCCCAGCACCCCCGCGGCCAAGGCCGCCCCCAAGGACCCGTGGGACCTCCCCGACGTCTCCGGCCTCGTCGTCGGTGTCCTCGGCGGCACCGGGGACCAGGGCCGCGGCCTCGCCTACCGGCTCGCCAAGGCCGGGCAGAAGGTGATCCTCGGCTCCCGCGCCGCCGACCGCGCCCAGGAGGCCGCCGACGAGATCGGCCACGGCGTCGAGGGCGCCGACAACGCCGACTGCGCCCGTCGCAGCGACATCGTGATCGTCGCCGTGCCGTGGGACGGGCACGCCAAGACCCTGGAGTCCCTGCGCGAGGAGCTCGTGGGCAAGCTCGTCGTGGACTGCGTCAACCCGCTCGGCTTCGACAAGAAGGGCGCCTACGCGCTGAAGCCCGAGGAGGGCTCGGCCGCCGAGCAGGCCGCCGCGCTCCTCCCGGACTCCCGCGTCGCCGCGGCCTTCCACCACCTCTCCGCCGTCCTCCTCCAGGACACCTCGCTGGACGAGATCGACACGGACGTGATGGTCCTCGGCGAGGAGCGCGCCGACGTCGAGCTCGTCCAGGCCCTCGCCGGCCGCATCCCCGGCATGCGCGGTGTCTTCGCCGGCCGGCTGCGCAACGCCCACCAGGTCGAGTCGCTCGTCGCCAACCTGATCTCGGTCAACCGCCGCTACAAGGCGCACGCCGGGCTGCGCGTCACCGACATCTGAGCCGCTGCCGGGCAGGACGCCCGAGCCGCTTCCGGGCAGAACGCCCGAGCCGGTCCGGGCCGGACGGAGGGCATGGGGGACACTGGACGGGCACAGCAGCCGTACCCGGACAGGAGCCGACCCCCATGCCCCGCCTCGCCCTCTACGCCCTCGTGGTCTGCGCCCTGGCCGTCGCCGCGGCCGTCGTCTCCTTCGTCGAGGGCAGCTTCCTCGGCGTCGTCTGGGTCCTGATCGCCGGTCTGTCCTCCAATATGGCCTGGTACTACATCCGCCGCGCGAAGGTCGAGAAGGCCGCGGCCGCCGAGGCCTAGACCTGGCAGAACTCCGGCGTCTCCTGCCAGAACCGGAACAGCTGCGAGCCGCAGTAGCGGGATGCCTCCGGCACCCCGAGCGACCGCATCAGCGCGTCGATCGCGTCGAAGAAGCCGTCGTTGATCGCCGGCACGAACAGCAGCGCGATCACGATGAAGAAGCCGTACGGCGCGTACGGCTCGATCTGCCGCTTCAGCTTGTACGACAGCCAGGGCTCGACGATCCCGTACCCGTCGAGTCCCGGCACCGGCAGCAGGTTCAGGAGCGCCGCGGTCACCTGGAGGAACGCCAGGAAGGCCAGCGCGAACTGGAACGGGAGCGGGACGCCGTCGAGCGCGCCCAGCCAGAACGGGGCCGTGCAGACGAGCGCGAACAGCACGTTCGCCAGCGGGCCCGCCGCCGAGATCAGGCTGTGCTTCCAGCGGCCCTTGATCCGGCCCTGCTCGATGAAGACCGCGCCGCCCGGCAGACCGATCCCGCCCATGATCACGAACAGCACGGGCAGGATGATGCTGAGGACGGCGTGGGTGTACGCCAGCGGGTTCAGGGTCAGATAGCCCTTCGCGCCGACCGTGATGTCACCGCCGTGCAGCGCCGTACGGGCGTGCGCGTACTCGTGGAGACAGAGCGACACCACCCACGCCGAGGTGACGAAGAGGAAGATCGCCAGACCGGGCGAGGCGGCGAAGTCCGTCCACACCGCCCAGCCGGTGACGGCCATGACGGCGAGGATCGCCAGGAAGACGGGGCTGATCCGCCGCTCGTGGCGCCGGGTGGTGGCCGTGGTCATCGCGGGAGCTCCCAGGGGACGGAGGTGGCGTCGTTCGGTGCCTGATGTGCGGGAAACGTATCGGGTGACGGGGCGAGTTCCGGAGTCGGGGACCCTCTCACGGAGAATGGGGCCGTGCACTACTGCGTCCTCGGCCCGACCCTCGCCCGCACGTCCGACGGCACCGACGTGGCCGTCGGCGGCCCGCGGGTCCGCGCGCTGCTCACCGTCCTCGCCCTGCGGGCCGGCCGGACCGTGCCCGTACCGGACCTCGTCGACGAGGTGTGGCACGGCGACGAGCCGCCCGCCGACGCCGTCGCCGCGCTCCAGGCCCTCGTCGGACGGCTCCGCAAGGCCCTCGGCCGGGACCGGATCGTCTCCGCCGAGGGCGGCTACCGGCTCGACGCCCGGCCCGAGGACGTGGACGCCCGCCGCTTCGAGCACCTGGCCGTCGAGGGCGTGGCCGCGCTCGGCGCCGGGGACCCGGCCCGTGCCGCCGAACTCCTCGACGAGGCCCTCGGGCTCTGGCGCGGGCCCGCCCTCGCCGACCTGCCCGACCGGGACGCGGAGGCCCCCCGCTGGGAGGCCCGCCGTCTCGACGTCCGCCGGGCCAGACTCGACGCCGCCCTCGGACTCGGCGAGGCGCCCGCCGCCCTCCCCGACCTGACCGCCCTCTGCGCCGCCCACCCCCTGGACGAGACCCTCCAGGCCCTGCGGATCCGGGCCCTCCGGGACACCGGACGCGCGGCCGAGGCCCTCGCCGCGTACGAGTCGGTCCGGCGCGCCCTCGCCACCCGCCTCGGTACGGACCCGTCGCCGGCCCTGCGCGCCCTCCACGCGGAGCTGCTCGCGGGACCGCGGACACCCCGGCCCGAGTCCGGGCCCGCCCCGGAGCCCGGGAAGGAGGAGGCTCCGGCGAAGCGGGCGGAGACCTCCGTCCGGGGCAATCTGCGCGCGCGGCTCACCAGCTTCGTCGGCCGCGACGAGGAGATCGCCGCCCTCCAGGACGAGCTGCGCACCGCCCGGCTCGTCACCCTGCTGGGGCCCGGGGGCGCCGGGAAGACCCGGCTCTCCCAGGAGGCGGCCGAGCGCGGGGCCGCCGACGGGGCCTGGCCGGACGGCGTCTGGGTCGCCGAACTCGCGGCCGTCACCGACCCGGAGGCGGTCGTGGAGGCCGTCCTCGCGGCCGTCGGCGCCCGCGAGACGGTGTTGCGCGGCGCCGGAGCAGAGGAGCTGCGGGCCGGGGACGACCCGCTCGTCCGGCTCGTCGAGCACTGCGCGGGCCGCCGGATGCTCCTGCTCCTCGACAACTGCGAGCACCTCGTGGCGGCCGCCGCCGCACTCGCCGAGACCGTGCTCGCCCGCTGCCCGGAGCTGCGGATCCTTGCGACGAGTCGGGAGCCGTTGGGGGTGCCGGGGGAGATGGTGCGGCCGTTGGGGCCGTTGCCGGTGGGGATGGCGTTGCGGTTGTTGGGGGAGCGGGGTGCTGCGGCGCGGCCGGGGTTCGTGGTGGCGGAGGATCCGGGGGCGGCGGAGGAGGTGTGCCGGCGTCTGGACGGTCTGCCGTTGGCGATCGAGTTGGCGGCGGCGCGGTTGCGGTTGTTGTCGGTGCGTCAGATCGCGGATCGGTTGGACGACCGGTTCCGGTTGTTGACGTCGGGGGCGCGGACGGTGTTGCCGCGTCAGCAGACGTTGCGGGCGGTGGTGGACTGGTCGTGGGATCTGCTGGAGGAGCCGGAGCGGGCGGTGCTGCGGCGGCTCGCGGTGTTCACGGGTGGTGCGGATCTGGAGGCGGCGGAGGCGGTGTGCGGGGGTGTGGGTGCTCCGGACGTGCTGGACGTGCTGGGTGCGCTGGTGGACAAGTCGTTGGTGGTGGCGGGGCCGGGCCGGGACGGGGAGGGGATGCGGTTCCGGCTGCTCGAGACGGTGGCGGAGTACGCGGGGGAGCGTCTGGGGGAGTCGGGGGAGCGGGCGGCGACGGAGCGGCGTCATCTGACGTACTACCGGGAACTCGCCCGGCGCACCGACCCGGAACTGCGCGGCGCCGGGCAGGTCGCCGCCATCGCCCGCTTCGGCCGCGAGTACGGCAACATCCGCACCGCCCTGCGCCGGGCCGTCGACGCCCACGACGAGGACGAGGCGCTCGTCCTCGTCCACTCCCTGCTCTGGTACTGGCAGATGCGCGATCTGCGGACCGACGCCCTGCACTGGGCGCGGGCGGCCGCCGCCCTCGGACCCGACCCGTTCACCGCGCCCGCCGCCCCCGTCGTACCCCTGCACGAGCCGTGCACGGCCACGCCGCCACCACTCTCCGAGGAGCAGCGCTGGGAGGCCCGGCGCGGGGTGCGGCTCGTCGAACTCCTCAACATGGACCACGACTCCGGGCGGTGGACCCGCCCCGAGGGCGTGCGCCGGCTCCGTGAGATGACCGGTGTCTACCCGCCAGGCCTGCCCCAGACCTGCCGGCTGCCCGGCTCCTTCGCCGTCTTCGCGGTCCTCATCATCGGCGAGGCGGGCCGGCTGCGCGAGCTCCTCGACGCGACCGTCGACGCCTGCCGCCGCCACGGCTACACCTGGGAACTCGGCAACGCGCTCCAGATGCGCGCCAACATGTCCGCCAACCGGTCCGACATGGCCCGCAGCGCGAGCGCGGACGCCGACGAGAGCCTGGAGATCTTCGAACGGCTCGGCGACGCCTGGGGCGCGGCCGAGGCGCTGTCCTCCCGCGCGGAGTCCCGTGAGCGTCGGCTCGAGTTCGAGGGCGCGGCAGCGGACTACGTCGCCGCCATCGGCTACGCGGAACGGATCGGCGCCCAGTCGCAGATGGCCCTGCTGCGGGCCCGGTACGCCAGTGTCCTGGTCGAGACCGGGCGGCTGGAGGAGGGCGAGGCGATCCTCCGCGAGATCGTCGAGGGGGGAACCAGCCTGGGGCACGAACCGCTGCTCGGTGCCCGGCTCTTCCTCGGCCTGGCGCTCGGCCGCAGCGGGCGCATCGACGAGGCCCGCGAGCAGCTGAACGAGCTGCGGAAGGAGTTCGGCTCCGAGACGCTGTCACTCTTCGACGGCTTCGCGATCGGCAGCCTGGGCTGGCTCGACGTCGTCGAGGGGCAGTACGCGTCCGGGTTCGGCCTGGTCAGGGAGGCGTACGAGCGCTCCACAAGCGACCTTTCGCTGATGGTGGCGCCGCAGATGCCCTCGGTGCACCTGACCGTCGCGGCCTGGGCCCTCGCGGGGCTCGGCGGGCCGGTGGCGCGGATCGGCGGGGTGCTGCTCGGGGCGGCGGAGGCGCTGCTGCCGCCGGAGCACCTGTCGCTGCCGCTCGAAGCGGACAACCTGCGGCGGGCGACGGAACTGACCCGGTCCGCGCTCGGCGAGGACGCGTTCGCGGCGGCGCACGCCGAAGGCGGCGGCCTCTCCTTGGAAGAGGCCGCCGCCCTGCTCGGTCGCGCCGCCGACGCGATCAGTGAGCGCGCCGAGTCCTGAACCCCCGTGGGGCGGGTCCGGCCGATCAGGGCCGGACAGGCCGTGCCGGACTCAGGTCTTCTTGCGGAACTTGGTCACCGCCAGGGGCGCCGTGATGACGGTGATCACGGCCGCCCAGCCGAGGGTCATCCACACGGAGTGGGCGACCGGGCCGCCGTTGATCAGGTTCCGGGCGGCGTCGGCGAGGTTCGACAGCGGGTTGTAGTCGGTGAAGGCCTTCAGCCAGCCGGGCATCGACGTCGGCGGGGCGAAGATCGAGGAGCCGAACTGGAGCGGCATCAGGACCAGCATGGCCATGCCCTGGACGGCCTGGGCGGTCTTCAGGGTGAGACCGAGCAGGATGAAGATCCACATCAGCGACGCTCCGAAGACCATCGACAGGCCGATCGCGGCGAGCAGGTGGAAGAACGAGGTGTGGATCTCCATGCCGAGCAGGAAGCCCATGCCGAGCAGGATCGAGGTGGCGATCAGCATCCGGCCGACCTCGACGACGATCTTCGCGATCAGGACGGAGGACCGGGCGATCGGCATCGTCCGGAACCGGTCCATGACCCCCTTCTTGAAGTCGTCGTTGATGCCGACGCCGACGGCCATCGCGATGTTCATGCCCATCATCGCCATCAGGCCCGGGGTCACGTAGTTGACGTAGACCTCGTTGTTGCCCTTGCCGGCGATGGCGCCGCCGAACACGTACACGAAGAGCAGGATGAAGATGATCGGCATCAGGACCGCGTCGAACATCGACTCCGGGTCCTGCTTGATCTGGAGCGCGTTGCGACGGGCGAGGGCGCCGATGTGGCGCAGATTGGCCCGCAGGCCGATCCGGCCCTCGGCGACGGGCGCGTGCCGCGCCGCGGCCGGACCCGGGGCGCCGACGGGGGACTTGGTGACCGTGGTCGTGCTCACGCGGCGACCTCCTCGGGGATCTCGTCGGAAACGGTGGTCTTCTGGCCGGTGATCGCCAGGAACACCTCGTCCAGGCTGGGCAGGTGGGTGCCGATGTGGGCGATGCCGAAGCCGCGCGCGCCGAACAGCGCCACGACGGCGGTCAGCTGCTGGTCGGTGAGGATCGGCACGTACAGCGCGCCCTCGTCGGGCACGACGGTCGCGCCGGCCACCCCGTCGAGGCCGGTCTCGCGGAGCGCGGCGGCCATCGCCGACAGCTGGTCCGGGTCCACCGGGCGGACCTTCAGGGTCCGGCCGCCGACCTTGGCCTTGAGCTCGTCGACGCCGCCCTTGGCGATGACCTTGCCCTTGTCGATGACGGTCAGCTCCTTGGCGAGCTGCTCCGCCTCCTCCATGTACTGGGTGGTGAGGAGGACGGTGACGCCCTCGGAGACCATCCGCTGGACCTCGTCCCACACCTCGTTCCGGGTGCGGGGGTCGAGACCGGTGGTCGGCTCGTCCAGGTAGAGGACGGCCGGCTGTCCGATCATCGAGGCGGCGAGGTCGAGCCGGCGCCGCATGCCGCCCGAGTAGTTCATGGCGGGCCGCTTGGCGGCGTCGGTGAGGGAGAACCGCTCCAGCATCTCGTCGGACCGGCGGCGGGCGTCGGCGCGGGAGAGGTCGAGCAGCCGCCCGATCATGTACAGGTTCTCCCAGCCGGACAGCTTCTCGTCGACCGAGGCGTACTGACCGGTGAGCCCTATGGTGCGGCGCAGCTGGCGGGGGTGCTTCACCACGTCGTACCCGGCGACGGTGGCGGTCCCGGAGTCCGGCACCAGCAGGGTGGAGAGGCAGCGGACGAGGGTGGTCTTCCCGGCGCCGTTCGGCCCGAGCACGCCGAGGACGGTGCCCTCCCGTACGTCCAGGTCGACCCCGTCGAGGGCCTTGGTGTCGCCGAAGTGCTTCACGAGGCCCCGGACCTCGACGGCGTTGGTGTGTGATCGCGTCATGGCCCCTACTAGACCAGCCGCCACCGACAATCCTCCGACAGATGACCGACAGCCCGCCGATGGGGGATGTCGGCGGGCTGTCGGGTGGTGCCGCGGTGGCTGGTGAGGTCCTGTCGCGACGACTGGTGGAAGGCGACCGGTGGAAGGCGACCGGTGGGAGGCGACTAGTGGAAGGTGTGCTCCTCGGCGGGGAACGCCCCGCCGCCGACGTCCTCCGCGAAGGCGCGCGCGGCGTCGCCGAGCGTCTCGCGGAGGTTGGCGTACTGCTTGGTGAAGCGCGGGACCTTGCCGCCGGTCAGGCCGGCCATGTCGGTCCAGACGAGCACCTGGGCGTCGGTGCCGGCGCCCGCGCCGATCCCGATGGTCGGGATGTGCAGCGAACGGGTGACCTCGGCGGCCAGCTCGGCCGGTACGAGCTCCAGGACGACCGCGAACGCGCCGGCGTCCTGCGCCGCCTTCGCGTCGCGGAGCAGCTTGTGCGCGGCCTCGTCGGAGCGGCCCTGCACCCGGTAGCCCATGGTGTTCACGGACTGCGGGGTGAGGCCCAGGTGGGACATGACGGGGATGCCGGCCTGGACGAGCAGCTCGGTCTGGGGCAGCGAGCGCTCGCCGCCCTCCAGCTTGATCGCACCGACGCCCGCGTCCTTGACCAGCCGGGTGGCGTTGCGCAGGGCCTGGACGGGCCCTTCCTGGTACGAACCGAAGGGGAGGTCGCCGACGACGAGGGCGCGCTTCGTGCCCCGTACGACGGCGGCGGAGAGCAGCGTCATCTCGTCCATCGTGACGGGCACGGTGGTGTCGTAGCCGAGGTGACAGTTGCCCATGGAGTCCCCGACGAGGATCACCGGGATGCCGGCCTCGTCGAAGACGGACGCGGTCATCGCGTCGTAGGCGGTGAGCATGGGCCACTTCTCACCGCGCGTCTTGGCGGCGGCGATGTCGTGGACGGTGATGCGGCGCGTTCCCTTGCCGCCGTACAGCGCCTTGCTGCTGTCCGCGGGCGGTTTCTGCGCAGCCTGAAGCGTCATGGTGCACGGCTCCTTGTGTCATCTCGAGGCGCCCTGACGGCGTCCCCGGACCACATCCATGGTGGCACTTCGCCGGGCGGGCGGGGAAGTGGGCCGGAGTGGCGCTGTTCACACCGGCGTGCCGGTGGGGCGCCCACCCGCCCGCGGCGAGGGAGGGGCTCAGGCCCCGAGACCGACCGGCGCCCGCACGACAAGACCGGACCCGGCCAAATGTGCGCGTTCTGTCACAGCCCGCCCGAGGGCGCCACCTGCAGGAACCCGCCACGCCTCGGCTGTCGTCCCACCGGGCGTACGACGACCCCGTCATCCCCTAGTGTCGACGTCGGGTCACGGAGCACGGCAGCAGGACAGCACGGCAGCAAGACGGCAAGGCAGCACGGCAGCAAGGCAGTGAGGACGGGCGATGGCGCGGGTGGACATGACGGAGACCGAGCACGGCGGCGCGGGGAACGAGACCCCGAGCTCCTCCCGCTTCCGGACCGCCCTCGGCAGACTCCGCCGTGACCCCGGGATCTGGCGCCGCGGCATCCTGCTCGCCCTGTTCGCCGTGGCCCTCACCCTGCTGATGGTCCTCCACGCCGACATCCCCAACCGGATCGGCAACCTCGGCAGCCTCACCGAGACCTTCCTGCCCTGGCTCGGTCTCTTCGTCCCCCTCCTCCTCGTCCTCGCCCTGCTGCGCCGCTCAGCCACCGCGCTGATCGCCCTGGTGCTGCCGGCCGTGGTGTGGCTGAACCTCTTCGGTGGGCTCGTCGCCGACAAGTCCGCGGCCGGTGGTGACCTGACCGTCGCGACCCACAACGTGAACGCCGACAACCCCGACCCCGCGGGCACGGCCGAGCAGCTCGCCGCGTCCGGCGCCGACGTCCTCGCCCTGGAGGAACTGAAGGGCGACATGGTCCCGGCGTACGAGAAGGGCCTGGCGAAGGCCTACCCGCACCACTCCGTCCAGGGCACGGTCGGTCTCTGGAGCAAGCTGCCGCTGCGCGACCCGCAGCCGGTCGACATCCGGATGGGCTGGACCCGCGCGATGCGCGCCGACGTCGTGACCCCCAAGGGCGAGCTCGCCGTGTACGTCGCCCACCTGCCGTCCGTCCGGGTCAAGCTGAACGCCGGCTTCACCGCCAACCAGCGCGACGCCAGCGCGAACGCCCTCGGCGAGGCCATCTCCGCGGACCGGCACGAGCGCATCGTCCTCCTCGGCGACCTCAACGGCACCATGAACGACCGCGCCCTCAACGGCATCACCTCGCAGCTCCGCTCCACCCAGGGCGCGGCGGGCGACGGCTTCGGCTTCAGCTGGCCCGCCTCGTTCCCGATGGCCCGCATCGACCAGATCCTGGTCAAGGGAGTCGAGCCGATGTCGTCCTGGGCCCTCCCGGAGACGCGGAGCGACCACCTCCCGGTCGCGGCCCGCGTGAAGTTCTGACGCCGCGGAGTCGCGGAGTCGCGGGGTCACAGAGTCGCGGTGCCGCGGTGTCGCGGAGTCGCGGAGCCGCGGCTCCGGGTCGCCGTGGCGCCGCGTGGCACACGGGCCGAAATCTTCTCTTCACTCCCCGGAAGCCGCCGGGAAGAAAACATCTGAGAGTCTTTGTTCCGCTGAAGAACTATCTTCCGGAAAGGCCCTCCCCATGCCCCTGGCGCTGCTCGCGCTGGCCGTAGCCGCCTTCGGCATCGGTACCACCGAATTCGTGATGATGGGCCTGCTTCCGCAGGTCGCCGAAGATCTCGGCACCTCCGTCCCCACCGCCGGACACCTCGTCTCGGCGTACGCGATCGGCGTCGTCGTCGGCGCCCCGCTGCTCACCGCCCTCGGCTCCCGCGTCCCGCGCAAGCGGATGCTGCTCCTGCTCATGGCCCTCTTCACGGTCGGCAACCTGGCCTCCGCGCTCGCCCCCGACTTCGGCTGGCTGGTGGCCGGCCGGGTCCTCGCCGGGCTCCCGCACGGTGCGTTCTTCGGGCTCGGCGCGGTCGTCGCCGCCCGGCTCGTGCGCGAGGGCCGGCAGGCGCGGGCGGTGGCCACGATGTTCCTCGGCCTGACCGTCGCCAACATCCTCGGCGTACCGGCCGCGACCCTGCTCGGGCAGCACCTCGGCTGGCGGGCCACCTTCCTCGTCGTCTCCGCCGTCGGCCTGCTCGCCATGGCAGCGCTCGCCCGCCTCGTGCCGTACGTCCCCGTGGACGAGCGGCAGAGCCTGGGCCGCGAGGTGCGCGCGCTGGGCCGCCCGCAGGTGCTGCTCGGCCTGCTCACCGCCGTCTTCGGCTTCGCGGGCGTCTTCGCCGTCTACTCGTACCTGGCCTCGATGACCACCGAGGTGATGGGCTTCGGCGACTCCACCGTCACCGTCGTCCTCGCCCTCTTCGGCCTCGGCATGACCGGCGGGGCGCTCGCCGCGGGCCCGCTGACCGACCGGGCACTCCGCCCGACGCTGTACGGCTCGCTCGCCGCCCTCGTCCTCGCCCTGGTCGCCTTCCGCTTCACGATCCATGTGCCCTGGCTGGCCCTGGTCACGGTCGTGGCGCTCGGCGCGGTCGGTTTCATGACCACCACCCCGCTCCAGATGCTGGTCATGAACAAGGCCAAGGACGCCCCCACGCTCGCCTCCGCCTCCAACCACTCCGCCTTCAACCTCGCCAACGCCGGCGGCGCCTGGGCCGGCGGCGCGGCCGTCGCCGCCGGCTGGGGCTGGACCTCGCCGACGCTCGTCGGCGCGGGCCTCACGGTGGTGGGCCTGGCGATCGCGGCGGTGGCGGGCCTCCTCGACCGCGACCGGGGTACGGGGGAGGGGGCCTCGCGCGTCGTCGCGCAAAGCCCCCTCGCCGAACGTCCCGCCGCCGGCCGTCAGGTCAGCTCGTCGTCTCCCGCCAGCGGTTCGTGATCGGCAGGCGCCGGTCCTTGCCGAAGCCCTTCGCCGAGATCTTGGTGCCCGGCGGGTACTGGCGCCGCTTGTACTCCGCCGTGTCCACCATCCGCAGCGTCCGCGTGACCAGCTCCTTGTCGAAGCCGGCGGCCACGATCTCGTCCCGGCCCCGGTCCTGGTCCACGTACAGGGCGAGGATCGCGTCCAGGGTGTCGTAGTCCGGCAGCGAGTCCGTGTCGACCTGCCCCGGGCGCAGCTCCGCGCTCGGCGGCTTGGTGATCGAGCTCTCCGGGATCGGCGGGGTCTGGCCGCGCTCCTCGGCCGCCCGGTTGCGCCAGCGTGCCAGCCGGAACACGGTCGACTTGTAGACGTCCTTGATGGGCCCGAACGCGCCGACGGAGTCGCCGTACAGCGTCGAATAGCCCACCGCCAGCTCGGACTTGTTCCCCGGCGCGAGGACGATGTGGCCCTCCTGGTTGGAGAGCGCCATCAGCGTCGTGCCCCGCAGCCGCGACTGGAGGTTCTCCTCGGCGAGCCCGGTGAGGCCGAGCGCGCCCATGTACGCGTCGAACATCGGCTCGATCGACACCGTGCGGTAGTGGAGCCCGGTGCGGCGGGCCAGCTCGGCGGCGTCGCCGCGCGAGTGCTCCGAGGAGTACTTGGAGGGCATCGACACCCCGTACACGTTCTCCGCGCCCAGCGCGTCGCAGGCGATCGCGGCGACGAGCGCCGAGTCGATGCCGCCGGAGAGGCCGACGATCACCGAGCGGAAACCGTTTTTCGCGGCATACGCCCGGACGCCGATCACCAGCGCCGAGTACACCTCCTCCTCGTCGTCGAGCCGGTGCGCGTAACCGCCCGTCAGCTCCGGCTCGTACGCCGGCAGCGGCTCCTCCGAGAGCACCACGCGGTCGATCGTCAGCCCGTCGTTCACCAGGCCTTCCGGCGCGTCGGGGTCGTACGCCGGCAGCTCCAGGTCCAGGATCACGCTGCCCTCGACGAACTGCGGGGCCCGCGCGATCACTTCGCCGGCCGCGTCCACCACGATCGAGTCGCCGTCGAAGACCAGCTCGTCCTGACCGCCGGTGCTCGCCAGATACGCGGTCACGCACCCGGCCTCCCGGGCCCGCCTGCGGACCAGTTCGAGGCGCGTGTCGTCCTTGTTCCGCTCGTACGGCGAGGCGTTGACCGAAAGCAGCAGCCCCGCCCCCGCGTGGCGCGCCGCCGGGACCCTGCCGCCGTCCTGCCACAGGTCCTCGCAGATCGCCAGGGCCACGTCGATTCCGTGCACCCGGACGACCGGCATCGTGTCGCCCCGCACGAAGTAGCGGTACTCGTCGAAGACGCCGTAGTTCGGCAGGTGGTGCTTGGCGAAGCGCAGCACCACCTCGCCCCGGTGCAGTACGGCGGCGGCGTTCTCCGGCGAACCGGCCGGCCGGCCGAGCTTCGGCTCCGCCCGCTCGGAGCGGTCCAGATAACCGACGACGACCGGCACCTCCCCGAAGCCCTCGTCGGCGAGCCGGCGGGCGAGACCGCGCAGGGCCACCCGCGAGGCCTCGACGAACGAGGCGCGCAGCGCGAGGTCCTCGACGGGGTATCCGGTCAGCGCCATCTCGGGGAACGCGACGAGATGCGCACCCTGTCCGGCGGCGTGCCGGGTCCAGTGCACGATCGCCTCGGCGTTCCCGGCGATGTCTCCGACGGTCGAGTCGATCTGATTCAGGGCGAGGCGTAGTTGAGGCACCCGGTCAGTGTAATCGTCAGACCGACGTTATGTCTGGGGATCCGAGTGTCGAGTCCGGATCTTCGGGAGAGAGGGCGGTCGTCGAGGCCCGGATCTCCGGCCTGGAGGGCGGCGACGAGTCCCGGATCCTCGGCATGCGGGGCGGTCGGCCCGCGCCGATCATGGCCCCATGACGACCACGGACCACCCCGACCACCGGCAACCCTCCGGCACGACGTAGCGTCAGAACCACCATGCCCGGAAACGTGACGCGAGCCTCGGCCGCCCTGCTGGCCCTCGGCGCGCTCGCGTACACCGCGTGGGCCCTCGAAGTCCTCGTCCGGACCGGGCTCGACCCCGTCCGGACGTACGTCTCCGAACTGGCGGCGTCGGACCAGCCGTTCGGCACCTTCTTCCGGGCCACGGATCTGGTGTCGGGGACGCTGGTCCTGGCGGGGGCCGTGCTGGGATGGGCGGGGACGAGGGGCGCCCGCCACGCCCGGACGCCGGAGACCGGTCCGCCGGAGGTCGGTCGTCCGGAGGTCGGTCCGTCGGAGGTCGGTCGTCCGGACGTCGGAGGCCGGGCCCGTCGGGTCCGCGAGCCCTGGGCGCTTCTCGGCTGGGGCGCGCTCGCCCTCTTCGGCGCCGCCACCGTCGCCGACTCGCGCCTCCCGCTCAGCTGCGCGGCGACCGCCGACCCCGAGTGCGCCCTGCGCGAGACCGCCGGGCTCGTGCCCGTCACCCATACGGCCCATGCCGTCAGTTCCGCTCTCGCCATGACCGGCGCCCTCGTCGCCCTCGTCGCCCTGACCGTGGCCGCCCGCCGGTACGGCCGCTGGCGGCCCCTCGCCCGTACGGGCCCGGTCATCGTCGCCCTGGAGCTCGCCGCCACCGTCTGGACCCTCGCCGCCGTCGCCGCCTTCGAGGGAGGGAAGGGCACCTGGGCGCTCGGGGCCGGCCAGCGGCTCCAGGTGCTCCTGGTGGCGGTGTGGCTCGCGGTCCTGGCGTACTCCCTCGTGGCATCCCGGCCCACCCCCGAGGAGGCGCGATGACCGGAAGGCCGACCTTCGTACGGGTCGACGGCGTCGCCCACCACGTCGTCGTCGAGGGCTCAGGCCCCGTCTGCGTCCTGAGCGCGGGGCTCGGCATGAGCTGGTTCGACTGGGACCCGGTCGTCCCGCTCCTCGCCCCGCACCGTACGGTCGTCCGCTTCGACCGCCCCGGACACGGCCTCTCCCAGCCCGCCACCGTCCCGCCCACCGCCGCCGGCGAGGCCCACCGGATCGCCGCCCTCCTCGACGCGCTGGGGCTCCCCGGCCCCGCCACCGTCGTCGGTCACTCGATCGCCGGGTTCCACGCCGAGGCCTTCGCCCGGCTCCACCCGGACCGGACCACCGCGCTCGTGCTCGTGGACTCGTCGGTGGAGGAGCACCCCCGGGTGAGTACGTCCCCCGGGGCCGTCGTCCGGGTCCTCGGCGCCGTCCTGTCCGCCGCCGGCGTCCCGGCCGCCCTCGGCCCCGCCGTGCGCCGCGCGGCCGTACGCCACGACCCGGCCCCCACCGCCCTCGTCCACCGCGTCTACCGCACCTCACGCGTCCTGCGCGGCACCCTCTGGGAGAACGCCCACTACGGAGCCGTCGCCGCCGAACTCCTCGCCCTGCGCACCACGCACCCGCTCCCGCCGGGCCTCCCCGTCACCGTCCTCGCCGCCCCTGAGGGCTCGGCCCGCTGGGAACGGCGCCAACGCGCGCTGGCCCGACGGCTCGGCGCCCGCTACGAGGCGGCCGTGCCGTCGGGCCATCTGGTCATGAAAGACCGCCCGGAAGCGGTCGCGACCGTGATCCTGCGATCCGGTCAGGAAGGCGCGTAGACGCTTCAGGAAAGCGCGTAGACGCTTCAGGAAGGCGCGTAGACGCTCTCGCAGAACCCCTTGAGCTGCTCGTCCGACAGATGCTGGGCCAGATCGGCCTCGCTGATCATGCCGACGAGCCGCTTCTCCTCGATGACGGGCAGCCGCCGGATCTGGTGGCTCTGCATCTCCTCCAGGACGGCGCCCACGTCCGCGTCCGACTCGACCCAGCGGGGGGTGCCCTTGGACATCTCGCCGCAGGTGATCTTCGCCGGGTCGTGGCCCATGGCCACACAGCCGACCACGATGTCGCGGTCCGTGATGATGCCGCAGAGCCGTTCGTTCTCGTCGGCGACGGGCAGCGCGCCGACGTTCAGGTTGCGCATCAGCTGCGCGGCGCGGTCGAGCGTCTCGTGTGCCGGGATCCACTGGGCCCCGGGGTGCATGATGTCCTTCGCCGTGGTCATGGGGTGCGTACCTTTCGTCGAACGTGGTCACACGTACGTCCCCGAGCCCACTCATTCTCGGCGTACGGGCCGACCGCCGCGACTTGTCGGCGCCCGCCGACCGCCGCGACTTGTCGGCGCACGCCGACCGCCGCGACCTGTCGGCTTACGACACGGCCCCCGCGACCGCGGCGGGTCACGGGGGCCGAGGGGTCACCGACCCGAGCCGTCAGGCGCCACGCTTCCTGAGCATGTCCGCCATCAGCAGCATCTCGGACTTCTGGGCGTCGACCATGCCCTGTGCGAGATTGCGCTCGATGTCCACCGAGCACTTCTGGACACAGCCCTCGGCCATGTGGACCCCGCCCCTGTGGTGCTCGGTCATGAGCTTCAGGTACAGGACCTCGGCCTCGCGGCCGCTCGCCTGGCGCAACTCGTCCAGCTGGGCGTCGGTCGCCATGCCCGGCATGAGCGCCCCGTCGAGCGGACCGGTGTCGCCCGAGCCGCCCATGCCCATCCAGGTCATCGGCTCGACGCCGGACTCGATCTTGGGCAGCCCCCACAGGTCGAGCCAGCCGAGCATCATGCCCCGCTGGTTGGCCTGGGTGTTGGCGATGTCGTACGCGAGACGGCGCACCTCCTCGTCCTGGGTGCGGTCCCGGACGATGAACGACATCTCGACGGCCTGCTGGTGGTGGACGGCCATGTCCCGGGCGAAGCCGGCGTCCGCGGAGAGCGAGGTGGGCGTACGCGGCGCCTCCTCGCGCTCGGCGGAGGCGACGGTGACGGCGCCCCCGGCGAACAGCAGGGCGAGCGCGACGGCGGTGATCGCCGCCCACTGCGTCCGGTTCGGCCGCCGGGACGGAGCCGTCGGTACGTCGTAGCCGTCGTCGTCGCTGTCCTCGCCGACCCGGCTCACTGGCCGATCCCGCCGGTGCAGGCGGCGCCCGGCTCGGGGGTCTGCGGGCCCTGGACGTACTTGGTGAAGAAGGCGTCGATGCGGGGGTCGCTCGCGTTGTCCACGGTGACCTGCTTGCCCCACGCGGACAGCATGATGGCGCCGGTCTGGTCGTCCACGGGGCTCATCAGCGTGTACTGGGTCTTGCCGACCTTGTCCTCGAGCTTCTTCACGTCGTCGGCGGCGGCCTTCTTGTTGTACGTCACCCAGACGGCGCCGTGCTCGAGGGAGTGCACGGCGTTCACCTCGGAGATGGCCTTCTTGTAGACGACGCCGTCGCAGTTCATCCAGACCGGGTGGTGGTCACCGCCGACCGGCGGCTTCATCTCGTACTTCACGGCCGTCTCGACGTGGTTGCGGCCGAGCTTCTTGGCGTCCCAGGACTTCTCGGCGGCGATCGGGGCCTTCGCGGCCGCGTCCTTCTTGTCCTGCTCGTCGGACTTCTTCATCAGTACGAAGGTGCCGAAGCCGACGAGGCCGAGGACGACGACGCCCGAGATGCCGATCGTGATGAAGCGGTTGCGGCGCTCACGGGCCTGCTCGGCGCGGCGCATCTCCTCTATTCGGGCGCGGCGGTCGGCGTTGGCGGAGCTCTTGGCGGCCATGGTGATGTCGTCCTTCTTCAGGGATGGGGATGGAGTTCGGGGGTGGACGTGCGGGGGCGGGACGCCCGCCGCCGCTACGTCCGGAGAACTTGAAGGACGTGCAGATCCGGCGCGCGCGGCCGGACGCCGGAGCGGCGCGCGGCGCCGTCACCGGACGGCGGCTCGAAGCGCGGGAGCCCGTCGGCCGCGTGCAGCGGCGGATCGAGCGGGGGCGCGCTGAGCACCGCGGGGGAGAGCGAGGGGAAGAGGGAGCAGCCACCGCGGTCGTACGGGCAGATGTACTCGACGACGGGGCCGGCGGCCGCGCGGGTGGTGGCCGCGCGGGTGGCGGCCGTGGAACCGGTGGCCGTGGAGCCGCTCGCCGTCTCCGCCCCGGCCCCCGCGTGATGGTTCTCGGGACCCGACCCGGCGCCCAGACAGAAGAAGAGCGCGGCGAGGAGCGTCGCCACGGCACTCACCAGTGCCATGGGACGCGCGTGCTGGGACGGGCGTACGAGCCGTGTGGCCCCCATGGGCGCAGATCGTAGTGGGCGCGGAGGCTCTGTGGGCCGAACGGGGTACCACTCGGTACCGACGGGTGGGCGGCGGAGGGGCGAACGGGCACCCGGACGCCGACCTTCCCGCGTTACCTGAGTCACACCCGAGCAGGCACTATGGGTGTGCAACGTGCGCGAAACCATGTGGTGGGATGCTCAGGTGCCCCCCGATGTGCTCGAGGCGGTGGGAGCAGGCGGCCTGACCAGCGAGGATGGGTGTGGAAATGGACAAGCAGCAGGAATTTGTGCTCCGTACGCTCGAGGAGCGCGACATCCGCTTCGTACGTCTGTGGTTCACCGACGTGCTCGGCTTCCTCAAGTCGGTGGCCGTGGCGCCCGCCGAGCTTGAGCAGGCCTTCGACGAGGGCATCGGGTTCGACGGCTCCGCGATCGAGGGCTTCGCCCGCGTGTACGAGTCGGACATGATCGCCAAGCCGGATCCGGGGACGTTCCAGATCCTGCCGTGGCGGGCCGAGGCGCCGGGGACGGCGCGGATGTTCTGCGACATCCTGATGCCGGACGGCTCGCCGTCCTTCGCGGACCCGCGGTACGTCCTGAAGCGGGCGCTGGCCAAGACCTCGGACCTGGGCTTCACCTTCTACACCCACCCCGAGATCGAGTTCTTCCTCCTCAAGGACAAGCCGCTCGACGGCACCCGCCCCACCCCGGCGGACAACTCGGGGTACTTCGACCACACCCCGCAGAACGTGGGCATGGACTTCCGCCGCCAGGCGATCACGATGCTCGAATCGATGGGCATCTCGGTGGAGTTCAGCCACCACGAGGGCGCGCCGGGCCAGCAGGAGATCGACCTCCGCTACGCCGACGCCCTCTCCACGGCGGACAACATCATGACCTTCCGCCTCGTCATGAAGCAGGTGGCGCTGGAGCAGGGCGTGCAGGCCACGTTCATGCCGAAGCCGTTCTCGGACTACCCGGGCTCGGGCATGCACACCCACCTCTCCCTCTTCGAGGGCGACCGGAACGCGTTCTACGAGTCGGGCGCCGAATACCAACTGTCCAAGGTCGGACGCTCGTTCATCGCGGGCCTGCTGAAGCACGCGGGCGAGATCTCCGCCGTGACGAACCAGTGGGTCAACTCGTACAAGCGCATCTGGGGCGGCTCGTCCCGCACGGCGGGCTCGGGCGGCGAGGCTCCCTCGTACATCTGCTGGGGCCACAACAACCGCTCGGCCCTGATCCGCGTCCCCATGTACAAGCCGGGCAAGACGGGCTCCTCCCGCGTCGAGGTCCGCTCCATCGACTCGGGCGCGAACCCCTACCTCACCTACGCGGTCCTGCTCGCCGCCGGCCTCAAGGGCATCGAAGAGGGCTACGAACTCCCGGCCGGCGCCGACGACGACGTCTGGGCCCTCTCGGACGCGGAGCGCCGGGCGATGGGCATCGAACCGCTCCCGCAGAACCTGGGAGAGGCGATCGCCCTGATGGAGAAGAGCGAACTGGTGGCGGAGACGCTGGGAGAGCACGTCTTCGACTTCTTCCTCCGCAACAAGAAGCAGGAGTGGGAGGAGTACCGCTCCGAGGTCACCGCCTTCGAGCTCCGCAAGAACCTGCCGGTGCTGTAGGGGCACGTCAGAAGCAGTACGACCCTGACGCGAGGGTTTGGGCCGGCGGCGGACTGCCGGCGGCCCAGCCCCGTTCCGGTCGCCCTGGGCCGTCTGCGGGCCGTCCGACGTCGAGGGAGGCCCTGTGCACGCCGTCGACGGTCCGCCGAGCGCGCGCCACCGAGCGCGCCTCCGCAGGTTGCCGCAGCGCTATGCGAAGCTGCCCGCACACCGGACGTCGGAGGAGCCCGTCCCGCCGACTGCGCGCCGCCGGCGGCGTTCGCAGCTCGCCCTCGTCCGGCACGTCCCCCACCCGTGCCGGATCGGCATGGACCGCTGGGGGGCCCTGCCCTTAGCCTGACCGTCGTTCGAAGATCAACGTGTCGGGCGGGTCTCCGGAACGCCGCTCGCAGGGGGTGTGCCATGCACGGTAGGGGGAGCGTGTGACGTCAGGCAGAGCAGGGCTCATGAAGGCGCTGGCGGTGATCGGGCTCGTACTTGGGGTGATCGGGTCCATCACCGCCTGGTTCCTGTCATTCGAGGGGTACCTGCCCGGCGACTCCATGGTGCGGACCTGGGCCACCGCGAAGGACCGGCCCAGCGATGGCAAGGCCAACGGCAGTTGGGTCGTCGGGGACGTCGCCGTCCGCAGCCGGTTCGATGCGGTGACCGGTTTCGGCATCGCCGACGGGCAGGACGGGAAGAAGCTCTGGGAGTTCGTACCGCCCGGCCGCGCCCAGATCTGCGGGAGCGCGCGTCGTGCGGACGAGGGGGTCCTCCTGGTCGCGTACGGCACGGAGAGCAGTGCCACCAGCGGCGGGAGCGGCACGCCCGCCTCGCCGGGCAAGGGCAAGGGTTGCTCGGCCGTCCTTGCCTTCGACGTGAAGGACGGGCGGGAGCTGTGGAGCGTCCCGCGGACCGTGTCGGACGGCCGGTTCCCCGGGGACGGATTCCTCGATGCGGAGGGCGGCCTGGCATTGATCCACGACGAACGGACCGAGCAGGAGGTGCGGACGCCGGGTGGCAACCGTTCCCTGCGCGCCCTCGACCTCCGCACGGGCAAGGCCCGTTGGACGGCGGCCGTTCCCAGCGCGTGCGGGGTGAGGGACACGTTCGTGGGCAAGGAACAGGTCCAGGCTGTCCTGGCCTGCGGTGGGGAGGACGCGGACGCCCCGGGCTCCGGCAGCGGCGGGGACGTCGAGCTGATGGCGGCGGCCTTCGATCGCGGCACCGGCGCCCTGAAGTGGAACGTTCCCATCGATGCCCGTCGCCCCGTGTTGAGGGATTCCAGCGTGGTCATCGAGTCGGCCGACCCCTTCGTCCTGAGGGTCGTGCGGTCCTCGAACGGCAACTCGGGCGAGGCGACGGGCGCGTTCGTCTCCTTCGGCCAGGACGGGCGTCCTCGGTCGAGCATCGAGCTCAGCGGCGACTACGGCCAGATCGACGCGGCGGAGGTCGCCGGCGAGCGGATGTACGCGCTGGCGTGGACCTATCACAAGGGACGGCACTACCGGCTGGTCGCCTTCGATCTGAAGACCGGCGAAGAGGTGTGGAACGACGAGTTGGACGAGCCCGCCGCCGGACTGGCCGTGCGGGGCGACCGGGTCAACGTGCTCTGCGAGTGGTCGACCCAGTCCAGCGCCATCACCGAGCTGCTCGTGTACGACGCCGGCAACGGTGAGGAACTCGACGAGCGCCATTTCCGTGAGGAAGCGCCCAGCGGCTACTTCTTCGAGCACGACGGGCGGATCATCGTCGCCGGGGCGGCTGGCGACCATGCCTTCACCGCGTTCGAGCGCTGGTGAGCCGATAGCTGTTTCCTGCCGCAAGACAGGCCGCCCGGCCGAGGCGCGGGTCGTCGACCTCGACGAGGACGACTGCCGCTGAACTCCAGTTGCCCGGCCGGTCACGGTCCGCCGGCGCGCGGCGGTGCGCCGGGCGGCCGAGCCTTGATACGCCTTGTCCGCCCAACATCTGAGTCCTGCTTCGGTGAGGGCTTCGGTGATCCCGTGCTGTCGCGCGGCGGTCAGGTCGTGAGTCGAGCCGGGCGGAGCCGGCGAGGCCCAGAGCAGCCGTCCGAACGGATCGGTCAGGACCTGCACGTTCATGCCGTGACGCTTGTGCTTCCCGGAGTAATAGGGGGTGTCGGCGGCGATGCGGTCGATCGGCAGCAGGGTGCCATCGAGGATGACGAACGCTTCTCCCGGATCGTCCGCATCGCCTCGGCCAGGGACGCGGCGAGGGTAGACAGGGCCTCGACGGCTTCACGTGTGTAGCGGTAGACGGTCGCGATCCCGATGCCGAACCCGGCGGCCAGTTGGGCGTAGGTGTCACCGCACCGCAGCTCCGCAAGAACCTGCCGGTGCTGTAGGGGCGTTAAATCCGTTGCCCGGGGCGGTGGGTCCGTTCAGACTGCCCCGGTGAAGATCGAATCCGTCGCCACCGAGCGGCTCCTGCTCCATCCGATGACCGTTGCCGAGGCCGAGCGCGTCGTCGCCCGGGAACCCGGGGCCGGGGAGCTGTGGGAAGAGGGGTATCCCGGCGACGGGGACGTCCGCTCGGCCACCGGGTTTCTGCGGGGGGTCGCCGAGCGCGGTGACCCGGGGGTGTTCCGGGTGTACGGGATACGGCTCGCGGAGACCGGGGTCACCGTCGGGGGGATCGGGTTCCACGGGCCGCCCGACGAGATCGGGGTCGCCACCGTGGGGTACGGGCTCGTGCCTGCCGCGCGCGGCAAGGGGTACGCCTCCGAGGCGCTTCGGGCGCTCCTCGAGATCGCCCGGCGGGCCGGTATCTCCGGCGTGAAGGGCGACGCCGACCTGGACAATCCGGCGTCCCATCGGGTGATGGAGGCCGCCGGGATGCCGTGCGTGGCGGAGGACGAGCAGCTCCGGCACTTCTACGTGGGGTTCTAGGCGGGGTCTTCCCAGGTGTGACGGGCCGTCCGCGCTAGCGTCGGGTTCCATGCCGGAACCCCGTCCCCGCGTCTGGTACGCCGCCTACGGCTCCAACATGCATGCCGACCGCCTCGGTTGCTATCTCGCCGGCGGCCGGCCGGCCGGGGGCGCGCGGGAGTTTCCCGGGTGCCGGGACCCGCGGGGCCCCGACCGGTCCGTGGCCGTCGAGCTGGCCGGGCAGGTGTACTTCGCGACCGAGTCGGTCGTGTGGACCGGCGGCCGGGCGTTCTACGACCCGGACGCGGACGGCACCGCGTGGGGTGTCGCGCACCTGCTGACCGCCGGTCAGTTCTCCGACATCGCCGCGCAGGAGATGTACCGGGAGCCCGGCGCCGACCTCGATCTGACCGAGGTCCTCGCCACCGGCCGCTGCGCGCTCGGTCCCGGACGGTACGAGACCCTCGTCTGCCCGGGACGCATCGACGGCTTCCCCGTGCTCACCCTCACCGCGCCCTGGCCGATGCCGCCGGCGGACGGGCTCAGCCCGCCCTCCGCGGCCTATCTGCGGCATCTTGCGGCGGGGCTCCACGAGGCCGGGGCGTGGCGGCCCGCCGAGGTGGCCGACTATCTCGCCTCCCGGCCCGGCGCGGCGGGGCACTGGACGCCGGAGGACGTGGCCGCCGTCAGCGCTCCGAGAGCTCCGACGGCGCCTCCTGGACCATCCAGCCGTTCCCGTCCGGGTCGTCGAAGGTCATGAAGGCGTTCCACGTGCCGCCCTTGCCGGCCTCCCAGCCCTTCTCGCCCACGTGCTGGATCTCCGAGACCTCCACCCCGCGCCCGACGAACTCCGCCCGGGCCGCCTCGATGTCCGTCACGCAGAACTGCAGGCCCTGGAGGGTGCCCGGGGCCATCTCCTTCGTGCCCGGCATCGGCGGCATCCCGCTCAGCAGCGCGAGCGAACAGCGCGAGCCCGGCGGTGTCAGCTGGACGATGCGCACGCCCGGGGCCACCGCGTCGTCCAGGTCGACGGTGAAGCCGCACTTCCCGGCGTAGAACTCCTTCGCCCGGTCCAGGTCGGTGACGGGGACCGGGACGACTTCCAGTGTCCAGTTCACGGGGGCTCTCCTCAGAAACGCCAGCGGGTCTGTCCGAACGGGTCGCCCTTGGTGAAGCCGAAGGCCGTGCGAGGCGCGACCGCGAACACCAGGGCCGTACCACCGTCCCCCCGGAACGCCCCGTCGCGCACCTCGAAACGCCAGTCCTCGCCGTACTTCTCCACCCATGCCCCGGCGAGCGCCGCCAGCCGGTCCTCGTCCGTCACCCGCGCCGCCTCGCCCTCGACCACGAGGTCGAAGCCCTCACCGAGCGCGGGCGTGCCCGTCGTCAGGACCACCGAGGTGTTGCCCTCCAGATTGCGGGCCTTGCGCTCGTCCGGGCCCGTGCAGAAGTGGAGCGCGCCCTCCGACCAGACGGCGATCAGTGGCGTCACATGGGGGCGGCCGTCGGGGCGTACGGTCGTCAGCCAGAAGACCTCGGCCGCCGCGAGCCGCTCCTCGGCCTCGGACCAGGGGACCGGGCCCGCCTTGTCGTCGCTGTACCGGGGGTCGAGTACCGTCTGTGGGCTCTGCGGGTTCATCGCCGGTCCCTTCGTCGTCTGCTCCGCTGCGTGCGCGTTCACAGCGTTCACAGGTGACGACCGGACCGGCCCCCGAAACTCATCGGCCCGCCGAAACTCAGCGGCCCCCGAGACTCAGCGCGAGCCGCGGCTCAGCCGTCCGCCGCGGCTCACTCCGCCGCCGCCGTCGCGACTCCCCGCCCGGCCGGCACGCCACGCTCCGCCGGCGTCCAGTGCAGACGGCCGTCCAGGCCGATCGCCGCCACCCCGTCCGTCCCCGCGTCCGGCGCCCCCGCGAACAGGAACTTCTCCAGCTTCCACGCCGGCCCCGCCGCCCCCGTCCTGCCGTGCGGTGCCGTCGCCAGGAAACCGGTCCGGGACCGGACCGCCAGGAGCCCGTCGCCGCCGCTCACCGGGCCGAAGCCCGCCACTCCGCCGGGCAGCTCCGTGAACGGGGACACCGGGCCGGCGCCCGAGAAGTCGGCGCTGCGCAGATCGCCGGAGGCCGGCTTGCGGAACCAGAGCCGTACGCCGTCGCCGTTCGGCGCCGGGGTCGCGCTCAGGGCCAGGGTCGTCGGCGGGAGCGCGGTCAGCGCCGGACCCGTGAGGGGCCCGCCGGGCACGTGCTGCGCCCAGACGAGAACGGTCTGCGCGGTGCTCGCGAAGACGTACCCCCGGCCCTTCCCGTCCGTCGCCGCGACCGGGTCGCCGACCACCTCCACGCCGCCGAGCACCCGCCACGGCCCCCAGACCCCGTCCGTACGCTGCTCGCGGGCCGTCAGACGGCGCAGGCTGTCGCGCAGGACCAGGGTCGCGCGGCCGTCGGCGCCCACGGTCACGGCGGGCGCGCTGATGTCCGAGGTGCCGGCCGCGTCGTTCCGCTCGGGCGTGCCGAGCGAGCGCCACGGGCCGAAAGCGGCGCCGGGCGCCGTCTGCTCGGTGGTCACGACCTCGCGGCGGTAGCCGGCCGGGCCGCCCGCGAGGAGCGTCCGGGTGCCGTAGACCGCGATGCGGCCGTCGGGCAGCGACACCGACGTGACCCCGCTGTCCATGCCTCCGCCGGGCAGCAGCGTCGGGCCGCGCCACGCGCCGCCGTCGGCCGGCTTCCGCCAGGCCGCGAGCTGTCCGTCGAGGACGGAGAAGGCGTGCAGCCCGCCGGCCCGGTCCGGCTGCACCCAGGAGGTGGAGGTGCCCCGGGCGTACCGTACGGTCGCGGTCCAGCCGCGTCCGGCGGGACGCGCGGCCACCTTCAGGTCGCCGCAGCCGGCGGGCGTCCCGCAGTCGTTGACGCCGTCCAGCCAGGCGTAGGTCTTCAGGGTCTTCAGCTTGGCGCCCGCCGTCTCGGGGTCGAGCGTGTGCGGCAGGACGCTGGTGGGGTAGCCGAGGTAGTTCTGCACGCCGATGCGCGGGCGTCCGGGCAGCTCCGCGTACCGGGCGAGCGCGGCCTGGGTGAACCTCGCGCCGTACAGGTGGTCCTGGTGGTCGCGGATCTTCCCGGTCTTCGGGTCGGTGCCGGGGCTCGGGTCCTGCATCCGGACGAAGGTCGGCCGGAACCGGTCGAGCAGCCCGGCGATCGTCGCCACGACCTCGTCCTTCGTGTACCTGAAGTCGGCGGCGACCGGGGTGCCCGAGGAGCGCTGCGACTCCAGCGTGTCGATCAGTCCGTGCCAGAGGCCGTTCAGGCTGTGCGGGCGGTAGTGGTTGGTCGACCCCGCCTCGCGTATCTGCAGCCACACCAGTGTGACCTTCGGGTCGGCGCGCAGCGTGTCCAGCTCGGCCAGCCCGCCGCCGGCCGTGGGGATCGCCACCCGGTCCCAGGGGCTGGTCCGGCTGCCCGTCGCCATCTCGGAGTACGCGGCACGTATGCCGTTCTGCCGGGCCTCGGCGTAGCCCGCCTTGTCGGCCTTGGCGGCGGCGGCGTCGCGGGGGCGCGCGTTGACGCCGTCGGACTCACCGGCCGTCAGATAGACCGCGGCCAGCGGGGTGCCCGAGCGGATGGTCTGGGATATGTCCGGGTTCATGAAGAACAGGTCGTCGTCCGGGTGCGCCACGATCTGCATGACCGAGGCGGCGGAGTTCGCCCTGGGCGCGCCGGACGCCGGGGAGTACGGGGTCCGTCCGGGCTCCCCGGGCGGCGCGGCCGGGTCCCGGGAGTCCCGGTCCTGGGAGTCCGGGCCGTCGGCCATGGGGACCGGCGAGGGGGCCGTGGCCCGGGGCGTGGCCGGGGCCCGGGTCGCGGGCACCGTCACGTCCGGCGTCGCCGACTGCGCCGCGGCCGTCTTCGGCGCACCGGTCACCGACAGGAGTCCGGCGAAGGTGCCGCCCACCAGGACGGCCGTGACCGCGGTGGAGACGACTCCGCGGCGGGACAGGGAGAGACGACGGGGGCGTACGGGCATGGTCGGCGGCGCGCTTTCAACAGGTCGGGCGGGTGGATCGGTCCCCGTGCTCGCGCACGGGTGCGGTCCCGCGCTGGCGTACGGGGTCGCGTCAGGGGTCGCCTGATCGGGCTCGGGCAGGCGGGGTGGTCCCGCACATGCGTTCGGGTCCGCGTCAGGGTCGCTTCGGCGGGTTCGGGCAGGCGGGAGTGGTCCGCCCCCAGCAAGACGGACTTTCAAGGAATACGGTTCATCGGCCTCGAAAAGCCATCGATGTGCGGGACATCACGTGTGATCCGCTGCGAACCGAAGGCCTGAACGCCCCCGTCTCCCGCTCCGGATAGGCTCGATCCGCCCGGGTTCCGACCCCGGGGTGAGCCCTGGGGTCGACCCCGGGGCGGACCTGCTCGGAGGGAGCGGCGGAATGACGGTGCCGGGACGCAGGAGCAGCACGTTCTCACGTCTGCTGCGGCACGGATTCACCGACCCGTCGGGGGCCGAGCGGCTCCTGGACGTGCCCGAGCTGTCCACGCTGCGCGGCGACTCCGTCCTCCTCGACGCCCTCGGCGCGACCGCCGACCCCGACCTCGCCCTGCGTGGTCTCGTCCGTCTCGTCGAGGCGCAGCCCGAGACCGAGCGGCAGACCTTCACGACCACCCTGCTCGCGGCCAAGCCGTTCCGGGACCGGCTCCTCGGGGTGCTCGGCGCCTCCGAGGCGCTCGCCGACCACCTGGCCCGGCACCCGCGCGACTGGGAGTCCCTCGTCACGTACGAGGCCACCGACCTGCACCCGGGGGTCGCCGAGTTCGAGCACGGTCTCGCCGAGGCCGTCGACGCGGTCTCGCTGCGGGTCGCCTACCGCAGGTGCCTGATGGCCATAGCGGCCCGTGACGTGTGCGGCACCATCGACGTCGCCGAGACCGCCGCCGAGCTCGCCGACCTGGCGACGGCGACCCTGCGCGCCGCCCTCGCCATCGCCCGCACCGCCGCGCCCGCCGACGCCGCCATGTGCCGGCTCGCCGTGATCGCCATGGGCAAGTGCGGCGGCCACGAGCTCAACTACGTCTCCGACGTGGACGTGATCTTCGTGGGGGAGCCCACGGAGGGCGCCGACGAGGGCAAGGCGATGCAGGCCGCGACCCGGCTCGCCTCGCACCTCATGCGGATCTGCTCGGAGACCACCGTCGAGGGCACGATCTGGCCGGTCGACGCCAATCTGCGCCCCGAGGGCCGCAACGGCCCCCTCGTCCGTACGCTCTCCTCCCACCTCGCGTACTACCAGCGCTGGGCCAAGACCTGGGAGTTCCAGGCGCTGCTCAAGGCGCGCGCGGTGGCCGGGGACCCGGAGCTCGGCGCCCAGTACATCGACGCCGTCTCCCCGCTCGTGTGGCAGGCCGCCGAGCGCGAGAACTTCGTCCCCGACGTGCAGAAGATGCGGCGCCGGGTCGTCGACAACATCCCCGCCGCCCAGGTCGACCGCGAGCTCAAGCTCGGCCCCGGCGGCCTCCGCGACGTCGAGTTCGCCGTCCAGCTCCTCCAGCTCGTGCACGGCCGCAGCGACGCCGGACTGCACAGCGGCACCACCCTCGACGCGCTCGCCGCCCTCGCCGCCGGCGGCTACGTCGGCCGGGCCGACGCCGCCCAGCTCGACGAGGCCTACCGCTTCCTGCGGGCCATGGAGCACCGCATCCAGCTGTACCGGCTGCGCCGCACCCACCTCGTCCCCGAGGACGAGGCCGACCTGCGGCGCCTCGGCCGTTCGCTCGGACTGCGCACCGATCCGGTCGCCGAGCTGAACAAGACGTGGAAGCGGCACGCGGCCGTCGTCCGCCGCCTCCACGAGAAGATCTTCTACCGGCCGCTCCTCGACGCCGTCGCCCAGCTCGCCCCCGGCGAGATCCGGCTCAGCCCGAAGGCCGCGGGACAGCGGCTCGAAGCACTGGGGTACGAGGACCCCGCCGCCGCCCTGCGCCACCTGGAGGCCCTCGCCTCCGGGGTCAGCCGCAAGGCCGCGATCCAGCGGACGCTGCTCCCGGTGCTGCTCGGCTGGTTCGCGGACTCGGCCGACCCGGACGCCGGCCTGCTCGGCTTCCGCAAGGTCTCCGACGCCCTCGGCAAGACCCCCTGGTACCTGCGGCTGCTCCGCGACGAGGGCGCCGCCGCCGAGAACCTCGCCCGGGTCCTCTCCGCCGGACGCCTCGCCCCCGACCTGCTGCTGCGTGCCCCCGAGGCGGTGGCGCTGCTCGGCGACCCGGAGGGCCTCAGGCCGCGCGGCCGGGACCACCTGGAGCAGGAGGTCCTGGCGGCGGTGGGCCGCGCGTCCGACGCCGAGCAGGCCGTCGCGGCGGCCCGCGGGGTGCGCCGCAGGGAACTGTTCCGGACCGCCGCGGCCGATCTCATCCGCTCGTACGGCACCGAGGACAGCCCCCGCGAGCCCGACCCGGGCGCCCTGGTCGACCAGGTGGGGGAGGCCGTCACCGACCTCAACGCGGCGACGATCGCGGGCGCCCTGCGGGCCGCCGTCCGCGCCGAGTGGGGCGACGAACTGCCCACCCGGTTCGCCGTCATCGGCATGGGCCGCTTCGGTGGTCACGAGCTGGGGTACGGCTCCGACGCCGACGTCCTGTTCGTGCACGAGCCGCGCGAGGGCGTCGACGAGCAGGACGCGGCCAAGGCCGCGAACAAGGTGGTCGCCGAGATGCGCCGACTGCTCCAGCTCCCCACCGCCGACCCGCCGTTGCTGATCGACGCGGACCTCAGACCGGAGGGCAAGAGCGGCCCCCTGGTCCGCACCCTGAAGTCGTACGCCGCCTACTACCACCGCTGGTCCCTCGTCTGGGAGAGCCAGGCGCTGCTGCGCGCCGAACCCATCGCGGGCGACCGCGAGTTGGGTGACCGGTTCATCGAACTCGTCGACCCGCTGCGCTATCCGGCCGAGGGCCTCGGCGAGGACGCCGTCCGCGAGATCCGCCGCCTCAAGGCCCGGATGGAGTCCGAGCGGCTGCCGCGCGGCGCCGACCCGACCCTCCACGCCAAGCTGGGGCGCGGTGGCCTGAGCGACGTCGAGTGGACGGTCCAGCTGCTCCAGATGAGGCACGGCTGGGTGGAACCGGGGCTGCGGACGACCCGTACCCGCGAGGCGCTCGGGGCGGCCCACGCGGCCGGCCTCCTCCCGACGGAGGAGGCGCAGACCCTGGACGAGGCCTGGGTCCTCGCCACCCGCGTCCGCAACGCGGTGATGCTGGTCCGCGGCCGGCCCGGCGACACCTTCCCCTCGGACCCGCGCGAACTCGCGGCGGTCGGACGGTACTTGGGGTACGAGTCCGGCCACGTCGGCGAGATGGTCGACGACTACCGGCGGATCACGCGGCGGGCCAGGGCGGTCGTCGAGGAGCTGTTCTACGGGGCGTAGGTCCGACGGGGGGCTGTTCTACGGGGCGTAGGTCCGCCGAGGAGCTGTTCTACGGGGCGTACGCCCCACGGGGGTCCGTGCGGGTCACCGACCCGTCCGGCATGCCCCGGATGTGGGTCAGATAGCCGGCCAGGGCCAGTTCGAAGGCGGTGTCGGTGCGGCCGCCCTCGGGGAAGGCGGCGAGTGCCCGTGCGAGGCGCGGAGTCGCCGTGTCGTCGGCCAGCTCCCACATCGCCTCCGGGGCCGCCATGTCGAGGGCCGAGCCGAGGACCAGGTTCTCCAGGGCGATGATCACCGGCATCACGTCCGGCAGGGCGAAGCCCGCGTCGAGGAGGAGGGCGACCGCCTTCTCGTACTGCTCAAGGACCCTGGGTGCGCGCACGGGTGAGCCGGTGAGCAGCGGGATCGCCTTCGGGTGGGCGGCGAAGGCGGCCCGGTAGGAGCGTGCCCAGGCGGCGACGGCCGCGTCCCACGGCTGTCCGTCGAGGGTGCCGCCGTCGATGGCGGCACAGACCCGCTCCCGCAGGAGCTCCACGATGCCGTCCCGGCCGTCCACATGGTGGTACACCGAGGCCGTCTGTACGCCGAGTCGCCGGGCGATCTGGGGGACGCTGAAGTCGCCCTGCTCGTCGACGAGTTCGAGCGCCGTGGTGGTGATGCGCACCCGGTCGAGCAGGGGCTTGTGCGGCCGGCCCATTCACGTTCTCCCGCTGTTCAGCTCTTCCCGAATCGTTGGACACGAGGCTACATTGCGCCAACCGAAAGCCTTTAGGTTTACGAGAAGGGCTTCTCCCGCATGTCCTCCAGCACCTCCGGCGAGCCGCCCGGCCTGCGCACCGGAACCCTCAGCACCGCCGACATCTCCTTCTTCGTCGTCTCCGCCGCCGCACCGCTGACCGTGATGGCCGGCGTCGCCCCCATCGCCCTCGTCCTCGGCGGCATCGGCGCCCCGGCCGGCTACCTCCTCGCCGGCATCACCCTCACGATCTTCGCCGTCGGCTTCACCACCATGAGCCGCCACGTCCGCAGCGGCGGCGCCTTCTACGCGTACATCGCCCAGGGGCTCGGCACACCGCTCGGCATCGCCGCCGCCCTCGTCGCCATGGTCGGCTACAACGGCATGGAGATCGGCGTCTACGGACTCCTCGGCTCCGCCACCGCCGACACCGCCGGCGCCCTGTGGGGCGTCGACCTGCCCTGGCTCCCGATCGCCCTCGGCGGCCTGCTGCTCATCTGGTACGGCGGCCACCGCTCCATCGACTTCGGCGCCAAGGTCCTCGGCGTCCTGCTCGTCGCCGAGACCGGCATACTCGTCCTCCTCGCCGGCGGCGTGCTGCTCAAGGGCGGCGCGGACGGGCTCTCCCTCGCCTCCTTCGCCCCCGGCAACGTCCTCGTCCCCGGCACGGCCGCCGTCCTGGCCTTCGCCTTCTCGGCCTTCACCGGCTTCGAGTCCACCGTGATCTACCGCCGCGAGGCCCGCGACCCGGCCCGCACCATCCCCCGCGCCACGTACATCGCGGTCGGCTTCCTCGGCCTGTTCTACGCCTTCGTCGTGTGGACCGTGATCCAGGCCTTCGGCGACGACAAGGTCGTCGCGGCCGCCGCCGGCGACACCGGCGGACTCTTCTTCGCCGCCATCACCACCTACGTCGGCTCCTGGGCCGCCGACCTGATGCACGTGTTCATCGTGACCAGCATCATCGCCTCGCTGCTCGCCTTCCACAACGCGATCAACCGCTACGCCCTCGCCCTCGCCGAGGAGGGCGTCCTGCCCGCCGCCCTCGGCCGGATCCACCCCCGCCACCGCTCCCCGTACGTCGCCGGCATCGCCCAGACCGTGCTCGGCGCGGCTGTCGTCCTCGGCTTCGCGGCCGCCGGCGCCGACCCGTACACCCAGCTGCTGCTCTGGGTGAACACCCCGGGGATGCTCGGGCTCATGGCGCTGATGCTGCTCGCCGCCCTCGCCGTCGTCCGCTACTTCCGGCGCGTCCCGCACCAGGAGGGCGCCCTGCGCACCCTCGTCGCCCCCGTCACCGCGGCCGCCCTGCTGGCCGTGGCGATCTGGCTGGTCGCCTCCAAGGTCGCGCTCTTCACCGGCGCGTCCCCGACGGTCAACGCGGTCCTCGTCGCCGTCGTCCCCGCCGTCCTCGTCCTCGGGCTCCTCCTCGCGTACCGGCTGCGCCGCACGCGCCCCGAGGTCTACGCCCGATTCGCCGAAGAACCGCCCACCGAGCAGCCCGCCGAGCCGCACCCCGACCCGCACGCCGAGCAGCCCACCGAAGGAGCCGACGCCTCGTGTCCGCAGCCCCCGACCTCCTCCTCGTCGACGCCCGCCTCCGTACCCCCGAACCGAGCGGCCACACCACTGTCGCCGTCCGCGACGGACTGATCACCGCCCTCGGCGACGCCGCCGACGCCCGTGCCTGGCGCGGCCCCGGCACCGAGGTCGTCGACCTGGCCGGCGCCACCCTCACCCCCGGCCTCACCGACGCCCACAGCCACCCCGTCTGGGGCCTGGAGATGTTCACCGGCACCGATCTGTCCGGCGTCACCGACCTCGAAGGACTGCGGGCCGCCCTCCGCGACGCCGAGCGCCGCGACGGCTGGATCATCGGCTTCGGCCTCGACCACAACGTCTTCGGCGGCCGCCCCGTCCACCGCGACCTGATCGAGGACGTCCTCGGCGGCGCCCCCGCGTACCTCCGCCTCTACGACGGACACTCGGTCCTGGCCAGTGCGGCCGCCCTCAAGGCCGCCGGCATCGACGGGCCCCGCGCCTTCGCCCAGCTCTCCGAGATCGTCTGCGGAGCCGACGGACGCCCCACCGGCCATCTGGTCGAGCACGCCGCCATGGACCTGATGACCCCGTTCCTGCCCGCCCAGCCGTACGCCGAGCGCCGCGACCGGCTCGTCGACCTGCTCACCGGCATGGCCGCCACCGGACTCACCTCCGCCCACGTCATGGACCTCGGCGGACCCGACGTACCCGGCCTCCTGACCGCCCTGGAGGAGGACGGCGAGCTGCCGCTCCGCCTCCGCCTCGCGCCCTGGTGCATGCCGGGCGTCGGCGAAGAGGAGCTGGACGAGTTCGTACGGCTCCAGGGGCGGGCCGGGCGCATGTGGACGATCGGCGGCGTGAAGTTCTTCATGGACGGCACCGTCGAGGGCGGCACCGCCTGGCTGGAACACGCCGACTGCCACGGCCGGGGCACCGACGCCTTCTGGCCCGACCCGGCCGCGTACACGGCCGCCGTACGCCATCTCCACCGTGCCGGGGTCGGCACCGCCACCCACGCCATCGGCGACGCCGCCGTACGGCACGTCCTCGACACCGTGGAAGGCCTCGGCGGATTCGGTACGGGCGGTCCCCGCCATCGCATCGAGCACATCGAGACGGTCCCGGACGACCAGCTCGGCCGCTTCGCCGCGCTCGGCGTCGTCGCCTCGATGCAGCCCCCGCACACCGCGTACACCCGCGCCGACCACACCGACGAGTGGTCCAGGCGGCTCGGGGAGGAGCGGGCGGCCCGCGCCTGGCGCTGCCGCGACCTGCGGGACGCCGGGGCGCACCTCGCGCTCGGCTCGGACTGGCCCATCGCCCACTACGACGCCCGGCAGGTCCTCGCCACCGCGCAGGCCCCGCGCGGTGCGGCCTCGGCCCGGCACGGGCTCACGGGCCTGATGGCCCTGGAGGGGATGACCACGCACGCGGCGGTCGCGGCGGGGGAGGAGCGGATCGCGGGGCGGATCGCCGTGGGGCACCGGGCCGACCTCACCGCCTTCGCGGTGGACCCGGTGGAGGCCCCGGCGGACGAGACGGAGAACGCCCCGATCCGCCTCGCCGTCGCCGGCGGCCGGATCACCTACCGGAACTGACCGAGCGCTCCGTATCGGCCTTCTCGGCGACGTCCTCCGCGGTGGCCACCTCGGCCACGTCCTTCGCGGTGGCCATCTCGGTGGCGGTGGCCATCTCGGTCGCAGTGGCCGCCTCGGTCGCGGAGACCGCGGCGGTCCTCTCGTCCTCGCGGTCCGTCTCCCCCTCCGGGAGCGGGCCGCTCCGCGGCACCGCGCCCGCCATCGGCTCGACCAGCTTGGGCAGGCGGTGCGGGCGGGAGCCGTACCAGAAGTAGGAGACGGCGAAGCCGAAGGCGAGGCAGATCATGCCGCCGACCGCGTCCAGCCAGAAGTGGTTGGCGGTGGCGACGATGACGACGAGGGTCGCCATCGGGTACAGCAGGCCCAGGATCTTCGCCCAGGGCGCCTTGGCCAGGAGGAAGATCGTCAGGCCGCACCAGAGGGACCAGCCGATGTGCATCGACGGCATCGCCGCGTACTGGTTCGACACGTGCTTGAGGTTGCCCGAGGCCATTGAGCCCCAGGTGTGGTGGACGAGCACCGTGTCGACGAAGCTCTCGCTGGTCATGAGCCGCGGGGGCGCGAGCGGGTACAGGTAGTAACCGACCAGGGCCACACCGGTGGTGGCGAACAGGACGGTGCGGAACGCCCCGTAACGGCCCGGGTGCCATCGGTACAGCCACACGAGCACACCGATGGTCACGATGAAGTGCAGCGTCGCGTAGTAGTAGTTCATCGACACGATCAGCCATGTCACCGAGTTCACGGCATGGTTGACGGCGTGCTCGAAGGCGAGGCCGAGGGACTGCTCGACCTCCCAGATCCAGTCGGCGTTCTTGAAGGCCTGGGCCTTCTGCTCCGGCACCGCGTTGCGGATGAGCGAGTACGTCCAGTAGCTCACCGCGATCAGCGCGATCTCGAACCAGATCGTGGGGCGCCGCGGCGCGCGCGCACGGAAGCGCGCGTACCTGCCGTCGGCCACGGTGGGTGACGACGGGGTCGTCCGGTTGTCCAAACTCTTCACGGTCGTTTCACCCATAGGGAGAGAGTCTGCCAGATCCCTTCCCCCCGACCGATCATCCCTCCGACGGGTTCGGGGCGCACCCGGTCCACCTCAGGAAGGAGGTCGTACGGAGGGGTGCCGTAGGGGGCCGGGTAGGTGTCAGGTACGGACGGAGGGCGGGGCCGAGGCCGTCGACCCGCGGACGACCAGCTCGGGCATGAAGACGAACTCGGAGTGCGGGGCGGGAGTGCCCCCGACCTCTTCGAGCAGTGCGCGGACCGCCGCCTGCCCCATCGCCTGCACGGGCTGCCGAATGGTGGTCAGCGGCGGATCGGTGAACGCTATGAGGGGAGAGTCGTCGAAGCCGACGACGGAGACGTCCCTGGGGACGTCGAGCCCCTGCTGCCGTGCGGCCCGGATCGCGCCGAGCGCCATCATGTCGCTCGCGCAGACCACCGCCGTACAGCCGCGGGAGATCAGCGCCCCGGCCGCGGCCTGGCCGCCCTCCAGGGTGTAGAGGGAGTGCTGGATCAGCGCCTCGGACTCCTCGGAGCCGAGGCCGAGCCGCTCCTGCATGCCCTGCTGGAAGCCCTCTATCTTGCGGAGCACCGGCACGAACCGCTTCGGTCCGACGGCGAGCCCGATCCTGGTGTGCCCGAGCGCGGCCAGGTGCGTCACCGCGAGCCGCATCGCGGCCCGGTCGTCGGGGGAGACGAAGGGCGCCTGCACCTTGGGGGAGAAGCCGTTGAGGAGGACGTACGGGACACCCTTGCCGCGGAGCTGGTCGTAGCGCGTCATGTCGGCGGTGGTGTCGGCGTGCAGTCCGGAGACGAAGATGATGCCGGCGACGCCCCGCTCCACCAGCATGTCGGTGAGCTCGTCCTCGGTGGACCCGCCGGGGGTCTGGGTGGCGAGGACCGGGGTGTACCCCTGCCGGGTCAGGGCCTGCCCGATGACCTGCGCGAGCGCGGGGAAGATCGGGTTGTCCAGTTCGGGGGTGATGAGGCCGACGAGGCCCGCGCTGCGCTGGCGCAGTCGTACGGGCCGCTCGTAGCCGAGCACGTCGAGCGCGGCAAGGACGGATTCGCGGGTGGCCCCGGCCACACCGGGTTTGCCGTTGAGCACGCGGCTGACTGTGGCCTCACTGACCCCCGCCTGGGCTGCGATGTCGGAGAGCCGCGCGGTCATGGGGATGGACTGTACCGGTCACGGGGCGTATTGCCCACCGCATGGGTGAGGTACGAGTGGTGCAAGCCACCCCGCAAGCTCTTGCAGAACTTGCGGGGCGCGCGTGGTGTGTCAGGGGCGTGCGCGCGGGGTCGTACGGCGCCCGGGGGCGTGTGTCAGCTGCTGTCAAGCGATTCAACGGCAACCTTAGGGACACGCGGATGTAACGATCCCCGGTCCTTGCAGAAAGTTCTCGCAAGGTCTTTCGGCTCGTTTTCATCCCTGTTACGTTCCTGGCAACCCGGAGCGCCGCGAGGGAGCGGTCGCATGAGGAAGGTTCCAGCCCCTCGTCCCCCCGGGATCAGTTGAAGGAGTTCACATGCGGCGTGGCATAGCGGCCACCGCGCTGGTCGCGGCCCTGGGCGTGACCCTGGCGGCGTGCGGGAGTGACAGCGGTTCGGGCGGCGGCGGCTCGAAGGGCTCGGGCGAGCTCTCCGGCACCGTGACCTGGTGGGACACCTCCACGGTCGGCTCCGAGGACAAGGTCTTCAAGAAGGTCGCCGAGGACTTCAAGAAGAAGCACCCGAAGGTCACCGTCAAGTACGTGAACGTGCCGTTCGGTGAGGCGCAGAACAAGTTCAAGAACGCCGCGCAGTCCGGCTCCGGCGCCCCCGACGTCATCCGCTCCGAGGTCGCCTGGACCCCGGAGTTCGCGGACCTCGGCTACCTGGCCCCGCTGGACGGCACCACCGCCCTCAAGAACCAGGACGACTTCCTGGAGCAGGCCGCGGCCTCCACCAAGTACGACGGCAAGACCTACGCCGTCCCGCAGGTCATCGACTCCATGGGCATCTTCTACAACAAGAAGATCTTCAAGGAGGCCGGCGTCGAGGTCCCCAAGACCATCGACGAGCTCAAGACCGTCTCCGCCAAGATCAAGAAGAAGACCGGCAACCCCGGTCTCTACCTGCGCGGCGACGACGCCTACTGGTTCCTCTCCTTCCTCTACGGCGAGGGCGGCGACCTCGTCGACGCCGACAAGAAGCAGATCACCGTCGACAACCCGGCCGGTGTGAAGGGCTTCAAGGTCGTCAAGGACCTGGTGGACTCCGGTGCCGCCAAGACCGACGCCACCGACGGCTGGAACAACATGCAGACCGCCTTCAAGGAAGGCAAGGTCGCGATGATGATCAACGGCCCGTGGGCCGTCGCCGACACCTACGCCGGCAAGGAGTTCACCGACAAGGCGAACCTGGGCATCGCCCCGGTCCCCGCCGGTTCGGCCGGCCAGGGCGCCCCGCAGGGCGGTCACAACCTCGCCGTCTACGCGGGCTCCAAGAACCTCGACGCGTCCTACGCCTTCGCCGAGTACATGACCTCGGCCGAGACCCAGGCGACGGTCGCCAAGGAGCTCAGCCTGCTCCCGACCCGTGAGTCCGTCTACATCAAGCCGGACGTCGCGACCAACGAGATGATCGGCTTCTTCAAGCCGGTCGTCGACAAGGCCGTCGAGCGCCCCTGGATCCCGGAGACCGGCAGCCTCTTCGCGCCGCTCGTCACCGAGTACACCAAGGTCCTCACCGGCCAGACCACCCCGGACAAGGGAGCGAAGGCGACGGGCGACGCCTACCGCAAGCTCCTGAAGGACTGGAAGTAACAGGAAGGCAGGCCGGCTGATGGCTGTGGACACCCCCAGCCAGTCGGTGGTGAAGGCCGCGGGCGACAGTGTCGCCCGCGGCCGGAGCCGCGGAACTGGCAAGCGCAGGAGCGTCAGGAAGCGCTCCCTCGCCACCCACTGGTACGCCTGGGCGATGATCGCCCCGGTGACGATCGTGATCGCGGTGATCATCGGCTATCCGCTGGTCCGCGGCATCTACCTGTCGCTGACCGACGCCAATGAGCGGAACGTCGCGCGGTCGATCGGCGTCAACGAGATCCCGGCCACCTACGAGTTCGTCGGCCTGGACAACTACGCCGACGCGCTCACCGGCGGCCAGTTCCTCTCCACCCTGGGCTGGACGCTGCTGTGGACGGTCGCCTGCGTCTCGGTCACCTTCGCGCTCGGCCTCACCCTCGCCAACGTCCTCAACCGCAAGATCGCCGGCCGCTCCTTCTACCGGCTGCTGCTGATCCTGCCCTGGGCCGTGCCCGGCTTCGTCTCCGTCTTCGCCTGGCGCTTCCTCTACAACCAGGACAACGGTCTCCTCAACAAGATCCTCGCGGGCGGCGGCATCGACGCCGTCCCGTGGCTGAACGACCCCACCTGGGCCAAGTTCTCGGTCATCCTCGTCAACGTCTGGCTCGGCGTGCCCTTCATGATGGTCGCCCTCCTCGGCGGGCTCCAGTCCATCCCCGGTGAGCTGTACGAGGCCGCCGAGATGGACGGCGCCAACGCCTGGCAGCGCTTCCGGCACATCACCATGCCCGGCCTGAGCTCGGTGTCGACGACGGTGGTCCTGCTCTCCACCATCTGGACCTTCAACATGTTCCCGGTGATCTTCCTGCTCACCCGGGGCGGACCCGGCGAGGCCACCCAGATCCTCGTCACCCAGGCGTACAAGTTCTCCTTCGAGGTCAGTCCGCGCGACTTCGCCCAGTCCTCCACCTGGGGCGTGCTCATCCTGGTCCTCCTGATGCTCTTCGCCGCGGTCTACCGGCGAGTCCTCCGCAAGCAGGGAGAAGTCTGGTGACGACCACGACCCCCACCCCCCAGGCCGTCGCCAACACGCCGATCCGCGGCCGCCGTTCGCCGCTCGCCTCGGTCGCCCTCCACGTCACCCTGATCGTGGCGTCCGTGATCGCCGTCTTCCCCGTGCTGTGGGTCCTGCTGACCTCGCTCAAGCCGGCCAAGTACGCGATCACCACGGACTTCTTCAAGGAGACGACGCTCGAGAACTACACGAACCTGCTGAACGACACCCCGTTCCTCACCTGGTTCGCCAACTCGCTGCTCGTCGCCGGTCTCACCACCGTCATCGGCGTCTTCATCTCCGCCACCACGGGCTACGCCGTCAGCCGCTTCCGCTTCCCCGGCAAGCGCGGCCTGATGTGGACGCTGCTCATCACCCAGATGTTCCCGGTCGCCGTCCTGATCGTGCCGATCTACAACATCATGGCGTCGATGGGCCTGCTCAACCAGCCGGTCGGCCTGGTCATCACGTACCTGACGATCGCCGTCCCGTTCTGCGCGTGGATGATGAAGGGCTTCTTCGACACCATCCCGCGCGAGATCGACGAGTCCGGCTACGTCGACGGCCTCACGCCCTTCGGCACCTTCTGGCGGCTGATCCTGCCGCTCGCCAAGCCGGGCATCGCGGTCACCGCGTTCTACTCCTTCATCACCGCCTGGGGCGAGGTCGCCTACGCCTCCGCCTTCATGGTCGGCGACGAGAACCTCACGCTCGCCGGCGGACTCCAGAAGTTCGTCAACCAGTACGGCGCCCAGTGGGGCCCGATGGCCGCGGCCTCCGTGCTCATCGCCATCCCCGCGGCCCTGGTGTTCCTCTTCGCCCAGCGCCACCTCGTCACCGGCATGTCCGCCGGTGCCGTCAAGGGCTGACGGCCCTGAGCCCGCCCTCTGTACGCACCTCTGTACGCACCTCCTTACCTCCCAGGGAAGACATGACCCAGCATCTCGCCACCCCGGCCGACGCCCCGACCACCGGCACGCACACGGGCTGGTGGAGAGACGCGGTGATCTACCAGGTCTACCCGCGCAGCTTCGCCGACGGCAACGGCGACGGCATGGGCGACCTGGAGGGCATCCGCAGCCGGCTGCCGTACCTCAAGGAACTCGGCGTCGACGCCGTCTGGCTCTCCCCCTTCTACGCCTCGCCGCAGGCCGACGCCGGATACGACGTCGCCGACTACCGGGCCATCGACCCCATGTTCGGCTCGCTCCTCGACGCCGACGCCGTGATCCGCGACGCCCACGCCCTGGGCCTGCGCATCATCGTCGACCTGGTCCCCAACCACTCCTCCGACCAGCACGAGTGGTTCCAGCGCGCGCTGCGCGAGGGCCCCGGGTCGGTCCTGCGCGAGCGCTACCACTTCCGCCCCGGCAAGGGGAAGAACGGCGAACTCCCGCCCAACGACTGGGAGTCCATCTTCGGTGGCCCCGCCTGGACCCGTACGGAGAACCCGGACGGCACCCCCGGCGACTGGTACCTCCACCTCTTCGCCCCGGAGCAGCCCGACTTCAACTGGGAACACCCCGCCGTACGCGACGAGTTCCGCTCCATCCTGCGCTTCTGGCTCGACATGGGCGTCGACGGCTTCCGCGTCGACGTCGCCCACGGCCTCGTCAAGGCCGAGGGCCTGCCCGACCTCGGCGCCCACGACCAGCTGAAGCTGCTCGGCAACGACGTCATGCCCTTCTTCGACCAGGACGGCGTCCACGAGATCTACCGCACCTGGCGGAAGGTCCTCTCCGAGTACGACGGCGAGCGCGTCCTCGTCGCCGAGGCCTGGACCCCGACCGTCGCGCGCACCGCCAACTACGTGCGCCCCGACGAGATGCACCAGGCCTTCAACTTCCAGTACCTGGGCACCCACTGGGACGCCGCCGAGCTGCGCCGCGTCATCGACGAGTCGCTGGAGGCGATGCGCCCGGTCGGCGCGCCCACCACCTGGGTGCTCTCCAACCACGACGTCACCCGGCACGCCACCCGCTTCGCCAACCCGGCGGGCCTCGGCACCCAGCTCCGCGAGGCCGGCGACCGCGAACTCGGCCTGCGCCGGGCCCGCGCCGCCACCCTGCTGATGCTGGCGCTGCCCGGCTCGGCGTACGTCTACCAGGGCGAGGAGCTCGGCCTGCCCGACGTCACCGACCTGCCCGACGAGGTCCGCCAGGACCCGTCGTTCTGGCGGGCGTCCGGCCAGGACGGCTTCCGCGACGGCTGCCGGGTCCCGATCCCGTGGACCGTCGAGGGCGGCTCGTACGGCTTCGGCGCCGGCGGCTCCTGGCTGCCGCAGCCCGCCACCTGGGGCGGTCTGAGCGTCGAGGCGCAGGCCGGCGACCCCGGCTCCACCCTGGAGCTGTACCGCAGCGCCCTCGCCGTGCGGCGGGCGCAGCCCGGACTCGGTGCGGGCGAGGCCGTCGAGTGGCTGGAGGCACCCGAGGGTGTGCTCTCCTTCCGCCGCGACGGCTTCGCCTGCATCGCCAACACCACCGGCCGGGCCATCTCCGTCCCGCTGCCCGGCCGGTTCCTTCTCTCCAACGAGGAGATCACGATCGTCGACGACGAGGCGGTCCTGCCTGCCGACTCGACCGCCTGGTGGGCGGTGTGACGATCCCCCTGCCGCGGGGCGCCGGGAACGGCGCCCCGCGGCTCGCGGACATCGCGGCCCAGTCCGGGGTCAGCGAGGCCACCGTCAGCCGGGTCCTCAACGGCAAGGCGGGGGTGGCCGGCGCGACCCGGCACAAGGTGCTCGCGGCGCTCGACGTGCTCGGCTACGAGCGTCCCGTACGCCTGAAACGCCGCAGCGCGGGACTCGTCGGGCTCGTCGTGCCCGAGCTGACCAACCCGATCTTCCCGGCGTTCGCCCAGGTCGTCGAGCAGGTCCTCGCCGGGCACGGCTACACCCCGGTGCTCTGCACCCAGATGCCCGGCGGCGCCACCGAGGACGAGCTCGTCGAGCAGCTCGTGGAGCGCGGGGTGGCCGGCATCGTCTTCCTCTCCGGGCTGCACGCGGACGCCTCCGCCGACCCGGCCCGCTACGCCCGGCTGACCGCCCGTGGCGTGCCGTACGTCCTCATCAACGGCTACAACGAGCACATCGACGCCAACTTCGTCTCCCCGGACGACCGGGCCGCGGCCCGCATGGCCGTACGGCACCTGGTCGAGCTGGGGCACGAGCGCATCGGCCTCGCCATCGGCCCCACCCGCTACGTGCCCTCGCGCCGCAAGGCCGAGGGTTTCACCGCCGAGCTGTACGAGCTCCTCGGCGTCGAGCGCGCCGACGCGGAACGGTTCATCAGACCCACGCTCTTCGGTGTCGAGGGCGGGCACGCGGCCGCCGACATCCTGCTCCGCGAGGGCTGCACCGGCATCGTCTGCGGCTCCGACCTGATGGCGCTCGGCGTGATCCGCGCCGTCCGCGCCCGGGGCCTCGACGTGCCCGGGGACGTCTCCGTCGTCGGCTTCGACGACTCGCCGCTGATCGCCTTCACCAGCCCTCCGCTGTCCACCGTGCGCCAGCCCGTCCAGGCCATGGCGACGGCGGCCGTCGGCGCGCTCCTGGAGGAGATCGAGGGGAATCCGGTGCAGCGCACGGAGTTCGTGTTCCAGCCTGAGCTGGTGGTGCGCGGGTCGACGGCGCAGCCGCCCGCCCGCGCCGCGCTGCCGCAAGTCCTTGCGTAACAACTTGCGTTGCGGTGTCCGGAGGGTTGACCGGGCGTCGGGGCACTCGTACGGTCACGGCTGAAAACAGTTGCTGAAGTTTTCGGCAACTTCTTGCGACAGTGAAGTCAGCAGGAGGAATCATGGCCAGAAAAACCGTGGCCGCTGCACTCGCCCTCGTGGCGGGAGCTGCCGCTGTGGCCGTCACGGGAAACGCCCCGGCGCAGGCCGCCCCGCCCGGCGAGAAGGACGTCACCGCGGTGATGTTCGAATGGAAGTTCAGCTCCATCGCCCGCGAGTGCACCGACCGCCTCGGCCCCGCCGGATACGGATACGTCCAGGTCTCCCCGCCCCAGGAACACCTCCAGGGCGGCCAGTGGTGGACCTCGTACCAGCCCGTCAGCTACAAGATCGCCGGACGTCTGGGCGACCGCACCGCCTTCAAGAGCATGATCGACACCTGCCACGCGGCCGGCGTCAAGGTCGTCGCCGACTCCGTCATCAACCACATGGCGAACGGCTCCGGTACGGGAACGGGCGGGACCCCGTTCTCCAAGTACGACTACCCGGGCCTCTACTCCGGCTCCGACATGGACGACTGCCGCTCCTCGATCACCAACTACCAGGACCGCGGCAACGTCCAGAACTGCGAACTGGTCCAGCTCCCCGACCTCGACACGGGCGAGGACTACGTCCGCGGGAAGATAGCGGGCTACCTGAACGACCTGCTCTCGCTCGGCGTCGACGGCTTCCGCATCGACGCCGCCAAGCACATGCCGGCCGCCGACCTCGCGAACATCAAGTCGCGGCTCACCAACCCCGGCGTGTACTGGAAGCTGGAGGCCATCCACGGCGCCGGCGAGGCCGTCTCCCCGAGCGAGTACCTCGGCAGCGGGGACGTCCAGGAGTTCCGCTACGCCCGGGACCTCAAGCGGGTCCTGCAGAGCGAGAAGCTCGCCTACCTCAAGAACTTCGGCGAGGCCTGGGGCTACATGCCCTCCGGCCAGTCCGGCGTCTTCGTCGACAACCACGACACCGAGCGCGGCGGCGACACCCTCTCCTACAAGGACGGCGCGAACTACACCCTCGCCTCCGTCTTCGCCCTCGCCTGGCCCTACGGCGCCCCGGACGTCCACTCCGGCTACGAGTGGACCGACAAGGACGCCGGACCGCCCAACGGCGGCCAGGTCAACGCCTGTTACACGGACGGCTGGAAGTGCCAGCACGCCTGGCGCGAGATCTCCTCCATGGTCGGCTTCCGCAACACCGCCCGCGGCCAGGCCGTCACCGGCTGGTGGGACAACGGCAACAACGCGATCGCGTTCGGCCGCGGCAGCAAGGCCTACGTGGCCATCAACCACGAGACCTCGGCGCTCAGCCGCACCTTCCAGACCTCGCTGCCCGCCGGCACCTACTGCGACGTCCAGTCGAACACGCCCGTGACGGTGAACGGATCCGGCCAGTTCACGGCCACCCTCGGCGCCAACACCGCCCTGGCCCTGCACGTGAACGCCACCAGCTGCGGAGGCGGCACCACCACCCCGCCCGCCACCTCGGGCGCGTCCTTCAACGCCACCGCCACCACCGTGTCCGGCCAGAACATCTACGTCACCGGGAACCGCGCCGAACTCGGCAACTGGTCCCCGGCCGCCGCCCTCAAGCTCGACCCGGCCACGTACCCCGTCTGGAAGCTGACCGTCGGCCTGCCCGCCGGAACGGCCTTCGAGTACAAGTACATCCGCAAGGACGCCGCCGGAAACGTCACCTGGGAGTCCGGCGCCAACCGCACCGCGACCGTCCCCGCCTCCGGTCAGATCACGCTGAACGACACCTTCCGCAGCTGACTCTCCGCACCCGCAGGGCCGCCCCCAGCCGGGGCGGCCCTCCCACCCGTACCCCCGTCCCTCCTCCAGGGAGCACCCCCGTGACACGCAAGAGAACGGCGGTCGCACTGGCCGCCGCCCTGTGCGCCGCCCTCGTGCCGGCCGTCCCCGCGGCCGCCGCGCCCAGGCCCCCGGCCCCGCCCTCCGACCGGGCGCTCGCGGCCGAGCCCGCCCGCCAGGACCTCACCCGCGAGCAGTTCTACTTCGTCCTGCCCGACCGCTTCGCCAACGGCGACACCTCCAACGACCGGGGCGGACTCACCGGCAGCCGGACCCAGACCGGCTTCGACCCCACCGACAAGGGCTTCTACCAGGGCGGCGACCTCAAGGGCCTCACGGAGCGGCTCGACTACATCAAGGGCCTCGGCACCACCGCCATCTGGATGGCGCCGATCTTCAAGAACCGGCCCGTGCAGGGGGAGGGCAAGGACGCCTCCGCCGGCTACCACGGCTACTGGATCACCGACTTCACCCAGGTCGACCCGCACTTCGGGACCAACGAGGACCTGGAGAAGCTGATCGAGGCCGCCCACCGCAAGGGCATGAAGGTCTTCTTCGACGTCATCACCAACCACACCGCCGACACCGTCGACTACGCCGAGCAGAAGTACGGCTACCGCCCCAAGGGCGCCTACCCGTACCTCGACGCCTCGGGCCGCCCCTTCGACGACCGGGACGCCATCGGCAAGGTCGACGCGGGCTCCTTCCCGTACACCCCGGTCGGCTCCACCGAGAAGGCGGACACCAAGGTCCCCGCCTGGCTCAACGACCCCACGATGTACCACAACCGGGGCGACTCCACCTGGGTCGGCGAGTCCGCCGAGTACGGCGACTTCGTCGGTCTCGACGACCTGTGGACGGAGCGCCCCGAGGTCGTCGACGGCATGCGGAAGATCTACGAGAAGTGGGTCCGCGACTTCAAGATCGACGGATTCCGCATCGACACCGTCAAGCACGTCGACCTCGACTTCTGGACCCAGTGGGCCACCGCCCTCGACGCCTACGCCAAGAAGCAGGGCCGCGAGGACTTCTTCATGTTCGGCGAGGTCTACTCCGCCGACACCGCCGTCACCTCCCCGTACGTCACCCGGGGCCGGCTCGACGCCACCCTCGACTTCCCCTTCCAGGACGCCGCCCGCGCCTTCGCCTCCCAGGGCGCCGGAGCCGACCGCCTCGCCAAGGTCTTCGCCGAGGACTACCGGTACACCACCGACAAGGCCAACGCCTACGAGCAGGTGACCTTCCTCGGCAACCACGACATGGGCCGCATCGGCACCTTCCTCAAGCAGGACAACCCCGGCGCCTCCGACACCGAACTCGTCCGCCGGGCCACCCTCGCCAACGAGCTGATGTTCCTGTCCCGTGGCAACCCGGTGATCTACTACGGCGACGAGCAGGGCTTCACCGGCCCCGGCGGTGACAAGGACGCCCGCCAGACCCTCTTCGCCTCGAAGACCGCCGACTACCTCGACGACGACCAGCTCGGCACCGACCGCACCCACGCCACCGACGCGTACGACCCCACGCACCCGGTCTACACGTCCGTCGCCGCCCTGTCGAAGCTGACCCGCGACCACCCGGCCCTCCGCGACGGCGTCCAGCAGGAACGGTACGCCGAGGGCTCCGTCTACGCCTTCTCCCGTACGGACACGAAGACGCGCACCGAGTACCTCGTCGCCACCAACAGCGCCACCACCACGAAGACGGTCACCGTCCCCGTCGACTCGGCGAACTTCCGCGCCCTGTACGGAAGCCAGGGCGCCGTCACGGCGACCGACGGCAAGGTCACCGTCACCGTCCCCGCCCTCTCCTCCCTCGTCCTCAAGGCCGACAAGCCCCTCCCGGCCCCCGCCGTGAAGCCTTCCGTCAGCCTCAAGGCGCCCGCCGCCGGAGCCACCGGCACCGTCGAGCTCACCGCCGACGTCAGCGGCGGCGGCCTCAACCGCGTCGTCTTCGCCGCCCAGACCGGCAACGGCCGCTGGCAGACCCTCGGCACCGCCGACCACGCCCCCTACAAGGTCACCCAGCACGTCACCGCCCCCGCCGGCACCGCCCTGCGCTACAAGGCCGTCGTCGTCGACAGCACGGGCCGCACCGCGAGCGCCACCGCCGCAAGCACCGCCGGACAGGCCCCCGCGCCCGAGAAGCCGGTCGCCGTCGAGCGCACGTACGCCGTCGTCCACTACAAGCGCGAGGACGGGAACTACGACGGCTGGACCCTGAAGGCCGCAGGCCAGGAAGCCGCCTTCACCGGCCGCGACGCCCACGGCGCCTTCGCCTGGGTCAAGGTCCCCGAGGGCGCCTCCACCGTCGCGTACACCGTCGAGCGGAACGGCACCACCGACGGCCCGCAGCGGAGCGTCAACCTGGGCCGCACCGGCGAGGTCTGGATCACCCAGGGCCAGGACGGCCAGTCCGACACGAACCCGGCCCCCACCGCCCCGGACAAGACCAAGGCCGTCCTCCACTACCAGCGCCCGGACGGGAACTACGACGGCTGGGGCCTCCACACCTGGACCGGCGCCGCCCAGCCCACCGACTGGTCCAAGCCCCTCATGCCGACCCGGATCGACGCCTACGGCGCCGTCTACGAGGTCCCGCTCACCGAGGGCGCGAGCTCCCTCTCGTACATCCTCCACAAGGGCGACGAGAAGGACCTGCCCACCGACCAGTCCCTCGACCTCGCGAGCCTCGGCCACGAGGTGTGGCTGCTCTCCGGACAGCAGAAGTACCTGCTCCCGACCGTCGGCGGCGCCCCGAACCTGGACCTCGGCAAGGCCGAGGCCCAGTGGATCGACCGCGACACCGTCGTCTGGAAGGTCAAGGCCACCGAGGCCACCAGCCAGCAGCTCGTGTACGCGAAGGACGGCGGGATCACCGTCACCGACGGCGCACTGAACACCGAGGGCCAGTGGCTCCGGCTCACCTCCTCCTCGCTGACTGACGCCCAGAAGGCGAAGTACCCGCACCTCAAGGAGTACCCGGCCTTCACCGTCGACCCCCGGGACAGGGACCGCGTCCGCGGCTCCCTGCGCGGCCAGCTCGTCGCCACCCAGCGCGCCGCCAACGGCGCCCTGCTCGCCGCCACCGGCGTGCAGACCGCCGGAATCCTCGACGACCTGTACGCGCAGAAGGCCACTGGCGCCGCTCTCGGCCCCGTCTTCCGCGGCGGCAAGGTCGGCCTCTCCCTGTGGGCCCCCACCGCCCAGTCCGTGGCCCTCGAACTCGACGGCCGGACCGTTCCCATGCGCCGCGACGACAGCTCCGGCGTCTGGTCCGTCACCGGCCCGAAGTCCTGGACGGGCAAGCCGTACCGCTACGTGGTGAAGGTCTGGGCGCCCACCGTCCAGAAGGTCGTCGTGAACAAGGTCACCGACCCCTACTCCACCGCCCTCACCACCGACTCCGCCCGCAGCCTCGTCGTCGACCTCACCGACCCGAAGCTCGCCCCGCAGGGCTGGAAGACCCTGAAGAAGCCGGCGGCCGTTCCGCTGCGCGACGCCCAGATCCAGGAACTCCACGTCCGCGACTTCTCGATCGCCGACCCCACGGCCGAGGACGCCCACCAGGGCACCTTCCTCGCCTTCACCGACAAGAACAGCAAGGGCTCACAGCACCTGAAGGCGCTCGCCGCCTCCGGCACCTCCTACGTCCACCTCCTCCCGGCCTTCGACATCGGCACCATCCCCGAGAAGAAGTCCGACCAGAAGGCCCCCGCCTGCGACCTGAAGGTCTACGCCCCCGACTCCGAGGAGCAGCAGGCCTGCGTGGCAGCCGCCGCGGCCAAGGACGCCTACAACTGGGGCTACGACCCGCTGCACTACACCGTCCCCGAGGGCTCCTACGCCACCGACCCCGAAGGCACCCGCCGCACGGTCGAGTTCCGGCAGATGGTCCAGGCCCTCAACGGCACCGGCCTGCGCACCGTCATGGACGTCGTCTACAACCACACCGTCGCCGCCGGACAGTCCGACAAGTCCGTCCTCGACAAGATCGTCCCCGGCTACTACCAGCGCCTCCAGGCCGACGGCACCGTCGCCACCTCCACCTGCTGCGCCAACACCGCACCCGAGAACGCGATGATGGGCAAGCTCGTCGTCGACTCGATCGTCACCTGGGCCAAGGACTACAAGGTCGACGGCTTCCGCTTCGACCTCATGGGCCACCACCCCAAGGCCAACATCCTCGCCGTGCGCAAGGCCCTCGACGAGCTGACCCTCGCCGAGGACGGCGTCGACGGCAAGGCGATCATCCTCTACGGCGAGGGCTGGAACTTCGGCGAGATCGCCGACGACTCCCGCTTCGTCCAGGCCACCCAGAAGAACATGGCCGGTACGGGTGTGGCCACCTTCTCCGACCGGGCCCGCGACGCGGTGCGCGGCGGCGGCCCCTTCGACGAGGACCCGGGCGTGCAGGGCTTCGCCTCGGGCCTCTACACCGACCCCAACACCTCCACGGCGAACGGCACTCCGGAGCAGCAGAAGGCCCGCCTGCTCCACTACCAGGACCTGATCAAGGTGGGCCTGACCGGCAACCTCGCCTCGTACACCTTCACGGACACCTCGGGCCGTACGGTCAAGGGCTCCGAGGTCGACTACAACGGCGCCCCGGCCGGATACGCCGCCGCCCCCGGTGAGGCCCTCGCCTACGCCGACGCCCACGACAACGAGACCCTGTACGACGCGCTCGCCTTCAAGCTCCCGGCGTCCGTGTCCCCGGCGGACCGTGCGCGGATGCAGGTCCTCGCCATGGCGACCGCGACCCTCTCGCAGGGCCCGGCGCTCTCCCAGGCGGGCTCGGACCTGCTGCGCTCCAAGTCCCTCGACCGCAACTCGTACGACAGCGGAGACTGGTTCAACGCGATCCACTGGGACTGCGGCGACGGCAACGGCTTCGGCATCGGTCTCCCGCCGGCCCCCGACAACAAGGCCAAGTGGGGCTACGGAAAGCCGCTCCTGGTGAACCCGGCCCTGACGGTCGGCTGCGAGCAGATCGACGGCGCCTCCGCCGCGTACCGCGACCTGCAGAAGATCCGTACCACCGAGCCGGCCTTCTCCCTCGCGACCACGGGCCAGGTGCAGGACGCCCTGACCTTCCCGCTCTCGGGCCGCGAGGAGACCCCGGGCGTGATCACGATGCGCCTGGGCGACCTGGTGGTGGTCTTCAACGCGAGCCCGCGGAGCACGTCGCAGAAGATCGCCGACCTGGCGGGCACCTCGTACGCGCTGCACCCGGTGCAGGCGGCGGGCGGGGACACGGTCGTGAAGTCGTCGTCCTACGAGTCGGGTTCGGGCACCTTCACGGTCCCGGCGCGCACGGTGGCGGTGTTCACGGCAGGGTGATCGCCCGCTCCATGAGCGTGACCCCGTAACGCGTGCCGTCGGCGGCGAGCTTCCCCGGCTCCTCGCCGACGACCCGGTAGCCCGCGGCTTCGTAGTACGTACGGAGCCGCGGGTTGCTCGACACGCAGTCGAGGCGGGCGACCGCCCGCCCGCCGGCCGCGATCCGTCCCTCCGCGTGGGCGAGCAGCGCCCGTCCGGTCCCGGCGGGCGCCGCTCCCCGGTCCGTCATCAGCCGGTGGACATAGCCGGCGACCGGCGGCTGCGGCCCCCAGGCCTGCTCGTCCTCCCACCACAGCTCGTACGCGCCGACCGTGCGGCCCGCGTGGCGGGCAAGCCACACCTCACCGGCGGCGATGCGTCCCCGGAAGTGCTCCGCGCTCTTCCCGCCCGGCTTCCACTGGTCGATCCCGTTCCGCGCCATCCAGCGGGCTGCCCCGTCGAACAGCCCCACCAGAAGGTCCAGGTCGCCGTCGTCCGCCTGCCGGAAGGTCACTTGTGTCGTCATGGCGATCACCGTAAGGCTGTGGCCAGACATCCGTAGAACCGGGGAGTGACCCTCATGCCGCAGATCACCGTCGACTACACCGCACCCCTCGAACGCCGCGCCTTCGCAGCCGCCCTGCACCCGTTCGTCGTGAAGACGGTCGACACGACGCTCGACGCCTGCAAGACCCGCTTCCGGGAGGTCGAGGAATTCCTCGTCGGCGACGGAACGCCCCGGGACGTCATCGTGCACGTAGAGATCGCCCTGCTGCCCGGCCGTTCGGACGAACTCAAGGCCCAGCTGGCGGAAGGCGTGCTCGACCTGCTGCCCCACTACCTCTGGACCACGGACGGCGTACGCCTCTCCGTCGAGGTCCGCGACCTCGAACCGTCCTACCGCAAGCGCTGATCGGGTACGGAGGCCAGGTCGCCCGACACCGTCGGAACGAGCGCGACGAGCCGGGCCACCAGCTCCCCGAAGGGGCCGTCGGCCGGCTCGTCCGCGAGGATGCCGACCAGGATCTCCGCCATGTCCGCGTCGTACGCGGCACTCACCGCCGCGAGCGCCGCGAAGTCGTGCACCAGCTGCAACTCCAGCTCCGCGCGCGGTACCCGGCGCCCGTCCAGCCAGATCAGCGCCGTCGACTCGGCGAGCGACACCCAGGACCGGACGACCAACTCCAGCCGGGCCGAGGGGTTCTCGACCCCGAGATGGGCGAGGATCTGCACGTACGCGGCGTGCCGCACCTCGTCGATCATCGCGTTCGTCGTCGAGGAACCCACCGCGGGCCCGCCCCGCATCAACGCCGCGAATCCCGGCCCGTGGTCGTCGACGAAGTCGAAGAACCGGCCCATCACCCGCAACAGCCGCGCCCCCAGCGGCCCCTGCGGCGGCTCCACGAACCTGGCCGCCAACTCGTCGGCCGCGCGCCGGAGGGCCGCCTCGTAGAGGCTCTGCTTGCCGGGGAAGTAGTGGTAGACCAGCGGCCGCGAGATCCCCGCGGCCGCGGCGATCTCGTCGATGGAGACCTCGTCGGGAGAGCGGTGGCTGAAGAGTTCGAGGGCAACCCCGATCAACTGCTGCTTGCGCTCCTCGACGCCCATTCTGCGGCGCACCCCGGTCGTCATACGAACAGCCTAACGTCGTCCGATACGCTCCTGCCCCATGAGCGCTTCCGACCAGGACACCCAGGCCGTCAAGGCCACCGAGGCCCCGGAGGCCCCCGAGGCCGAAGAGGCCGCCGAGCTCGACGAGACGGACGAGGGCGACGAACTCGACGGGACGGACGAGGCCGACAGCGAGCCCGCCGACGACGATGAGCCCGCCGACGGCGACGAGCCCGCCGACGGCGACGAGCCCGCCGACGGCGACGAGCCCGCGGACGACGCCGAGGTCGTCGACGACGAGGACCCCGCCGCCGGGAACGGCCTCACGCCCAAGCAGGCGCGGCGACTGCGCGTCGCCGCCGCCTCCGTGCTGCTCGTCGCGATGGCCGTCGTCCTGGTGATCCGCCTCGCGAGCCGGACGTCCGTCCTGGTCGTCGGTGTGTACGGACTCGCGATGATCCTCTGCGGGATCGTGATCGAGCTGTCCCGCAACGGCCGTACGCGGCTGGGCACCTGGCTCCTGGTGGGAGGCCTCCTCGCCGCGCTGGCCCTCGACTGGCTGGTCCTGCCGTAGGGCCCGTCTACAGATCGAGTACGAGCCGCTCTCCCGCACAGCGCGAGACGCAGATCAGCATCGAGTCGTCCCGCTCGGCGTCGGTGAGCAGCTCGTCCCGGTGGTCGATCTCGCCCTCCAGGACCCGCTGACGGCAGGTTCCGCAGAAGCCCTGCCGGCAGGAGTACATGAGGCCCGGGACCTCCTCGTGGACCGCCGCGAGGACCGACTGGTCCGCCGCCACCCGCACCGTACGCCCGGAGCGGCGGAGCTCGACCTCGAAGGCCGTGCCTCCGGTCGTCGCGGCGGCCGAGAAGCGTTCGAGCCGCGGGGCCCGGCCCTCCGGCACAGCCGCCGTCACGGCGTCCATCAGCCCGTCGGGACCACAGCAGTAGACGGGCGTCTCGGCCGACACGTCGGCGAGGAACCCCAGGTCGGGAAGGCCGGACTCGTCCTCGGCGACGACGGTCACCCGGTTCCCGGCCCGGCCCAGTGCCTCGATGTCCGCCAGATACGGCATGGTGGCGCGGCTGCGTCCGCAGTACACGAGCCGCCAGTCCGCCCCGGCCGCCTCGGCGGCGCGCAGCATCGGCAGGACCGGGGTGATGCCGATGCCGCCGGCGACGAAGACGTACGCGGGGGAGTCGACGAGCGGGAAGCGGTTGCGCGGTCCCCGGATCTCGATCTCGACGCCCTCGTGGAGCTGCTCGTGGACCTCGCGCGAGCCGCCCCGGCCGCCCTGTCCGGTCTCGATCAGCCGGGTCGCCACGGTGTACGTGGTGGGGTCGGTCGGGTCGCCGCAGAGCGAGTACTGCCGGACGAGCCCGGAGGGCAGGACGAGGTCGATGTGCGCGCCGGGCTGCCAGCCGGGCAACCCCCGTGCTGCCAGGCGCAGTTCGACGACCCCGTCGGCCGGTGTGGCGCGCGAGGTGACGACGGCCTTCCGGGGGACGGTGCTGCCCCGGCCGTATCCGGACACGGGCTCGTCGAGGGCGGGCATCGGCCACAGCGGGGCGGTGGTCATGCGGCTGCGGACGGCGCGGCGGACGAGCAGCGCGGCCCCGGCGACGAGGGCGACGGTGGTGAACCGGGGCATCAGTGGCCTCCGTTGGCGCCGGGCGAGGTCGCCAGGTAGGCCATCGCCTGTGCGGTGTCACCCTCCTGGGAGGGGTGGTAGGCGCGGCTGAGGTAGCGGGGTATCGAGCGCAGCATGTCCGGGGTGGAGGGCAGCACGCCCTGTCGGCCCTTGCGGACGAACTGGCCGAAGGAGGCCTTGCCGTCGAGCAGGGTGGGGTCGTTCTCCATGAAGAAGCGGACGCCCCGCTGCCAGAGGAAGACGAGCGCGGAGAACGCGAGCGCCCAGGTGCGGGCGCGGCGCCGGTATCCGCCGTCGAGGTGCATGAACAGTTCGAAGGCGACCGAGCGGTGCTCGACCTCCTCGGCGCCGTGCCAGCGCAGCAGGTCGAGCATGGTGGGGTCGGCGCCGACCCGGTCGAGCTCGTCGGCGTTGAGCACCCAGTTGCCGAGGAAGGCGGTGTAGTGCTCGATCGCGGCGATCATCGCGACCCGCTCCATCAGCCACCAGCGGCGCGGCCGGCCCGGCGGCAGGGTCCGGTCCCCGAGGAGCTTCTCGAAGAACCAGTCGACCTGCGCGGTGTACGGGGTCGGGTCGAGGCCCTGCTCGCGGAGGTGGGGCAGGACGTCGTCGTGGGCCTGGGAGTGGATGGCCTCCTGGCCGATGAAGCCGATGACGTCCGCGCGCAGCCGGTCGTCGGTGATGTACGGCAGCGCCTGCTTGTAGACGTGCACGAACCAGCGTTCGCCGGCCGGGAGCAGCAGGTGCAGCACGTTGATGGTGTGCGTGGTGAAGGGATCGCCGGGTACCCAGTGGAGCGGAGTCTCCTCCCAGTCGAAGCGGACCTTTCGGGCCTTGAGCTCGACGTGCTCCGACGCCACCGGTGCAGGCTGCGTATTAGACATGGCGTCAATGTACTGAGGGGTACTGCGGTGGCAACAGGGGCGTGCACGGTCTTTTCGGCCGGTGGGGGAGGGGACGCCCAGGCCGCCCCGCCTCTCTCCCCTGCCTCTCCCTCGCCTCCCACTCGCCTCCCACTCGCCACTCACCTCAGGGCGCCCGTCCGGGTCCCGTCCCGCAAGGTGCCGTCGAGGTCGGCGCGGGCCCCGGCCGCGGCCTTCACGGCCAGCAGGGGGCCGTCGGACCGCCCCTTCACCCCGCCGGAGGTCTCCAGGGCGGTGAAGTCCGGACTCCCGGCGGCCAGCACGTACCAGCCACCTCCGGGAGCCTGCCAGAGCACCCCGGCCAGGACCCGGGGATCGCGCACGCCGCAGGCGGGCGACCCCTCGGAACGGGCCGCGAGCGCGGCGGGCACGGTCGGAGACGGAACCAGGAACTGGGCGAGGACCCGGCTGCCGGCGCCACGCCAGGTCTCCGCGCGGGTGCACAGCCAGGTGCCGGTCCCGGCGCCCTCGGGCAGGGGCTGTCGGGCGAACCGCCAGGCGTTCACGGACCGGACGCCGTGCGCCCGTACCGCCGCCAGCTGGCAGGCGGTCCGCGCCCAGGCCTCGCGCGCCTCGGGGCTCGTGGCGTCGGCCGGTGCGGCGGGCGGCCCCCAGAGGAGCCGGGCGGGCGCGAGCTCGCCGAGATCGGCGAGCAGCCGGAGCCCGGAACCGTCCCGCACCTGAAGGGTGTTCCAGCGGGTGCAGCCCCTCGCGAGCGCGGGACTGGTCATCGGCTCGGTCACCCCACCGGCGTCACGCCCCAGCGGCCTCGCGTCCGCGCCGGGCGCGAGAAGATCCCGTACGGCGGTCTCCCGCACCCAAGGGGCCGTCAGATAACGGACGTTGCCGGCGGCGCGGGACAGGACCAGCGCGGCCGAGCCGACGGCGTCGGCCCCGTCGGTCCGCGCGAAGTCGAGCGCGGTCCCGGCCGTACCCCCGACCGGCTCCGCGTACCGCACGGCCCGCAGCCCGTCGTGGAGGAGCACCACCCGGGCCCCGTCGACCACCCCGGCGAAGAGCAACTGGGGCGGGCCCATGGGCGGGCCGACCGGTGTCCCCGGCGTGGCGGAGGACCGCACGGTCGCGCCGGGCCGCGCCCACACGGCGAGCGCCCGCCGCAGCAGCGCGCGGTCCCCGGTGAGCGCCCCCCGCGCGGGCCACACGGAGAAGTCCTGCCGGGTGGAACCGGGCCAGACCTCCGGGGCGACGCGCTTGAGGGCCCCGGGGTCGAGAGCGGCCTCGGCGGCGGGGTTACGGGCGTACGAGGGCGCAGCAGCACCGTTTCTGCCCCAGCCGTCCCCGGGCAGCCCGAGCAGCGCCCCGCACACGAGCAACGCGGCGACGGCGACGACCCCGGCCCGCGCGTGCTGCCGCCGCCGTAACAGATCGGTGGGCCGCGCCTGCAGCGCACAGGGATCGAACTCGTCGGACTCGAGCAGGGCGCCGCCACTGCGGCCCGTTCGGCCCGCACGGCCGGATGCGCCGGGCCCCGTCCGGTCGCCCGCGGCTCCGGCCCCGCCCGGTCCGCCCTGTTCGCCGACCCTGACCGCGGGGCCGGCCCCGCCCCCGGCCCGCGCGGCGGCCGGGTCGGTCCCGTACCCCTCAGGTCCACCCGTCGGCCCGATCTCCAGTTCGTCCAGCGCGTCCGCCTCCGCCAGCGCCGACGCCGGGTCCGCCACCCCCGCTGCCGCGAGCACCCGCAGGACCTCCGCGTCGCCCTGGCGTTCCAGGCCCCGCAGGACGCAGGCCGCGCGGCCCGGGCCGGACAGCCGGGACAGCCGCTGGTCCAGGGCGAGTTCGTCCGCGCCCCCCACCCGGGGGAACAACCGCAGCCCCCACACGTGCGGCAGCAACGGCGGGAACTGCGCCCGGCGCGGCAGCGCGAGGCGCCGCAACGGCAGCCCCGCGACGAGTGCCTGCCGCAGCACCTCACCCCGTACGTACGCGTAACCGGGGTCGACCGCGTCCTCGGCGAGCCGGGGCTCCGGCACGGCCGGGCCCACGACCCGGCGGCGCGGCAGCGAACGCTGGACGAGCGCGTGCGCGGTCAGCACCCGGCGGTTGCGGCCGAGCGACGGCGGCAGCACGAGGTAGGCGATGCGGACGAGACGCGGATAGTGCTCGACGAGCGCGGCCTCGGCCTGCTCGACGTCGACGGGGCCCACGGGCGAGGAGGGAACGAGATCCTTGGTGCTCACGTTCAGCAGAACGAGCGATTCTTCCGATGGTCACCCCGGCGGCCCGGCGGCCCGGGCGACCCGCCACCCCGGCGACCCGGCGACCCGCCACCCCGGCGGCCCCGGCATCCTGGCACCCCCGCCCCCCGGCCGCCCGCTGGTCAGAAGGAGCCCCGCGACGCGGACGCCCCACCCGCCTCACCCCGCGCGAACCGTCAGCCGCTCACGGATCCGCTCCGTCACCTCGTCCGCGACCCCGAGCCCCTCCCGTACGTACCGCTCCATCGACCCGTGCCGGACCGCCACTTCGTCGAGCGCCGCGTCCAGGTACTGCGGCAGCACCCCGATCAGATCGAGCGCCAGGTCCGGGTCGCCGCCCTGGGCCGTGAACCCCTCGATCATCGGCGCGAACGCCTGCCGTACGGCCGTGTTGACCGACAGATACTCCTCCCGCACGGTCTCCTCGTCCGCGCCGAGCAGCAACAGGACGACCGTCGCCGCCCACCCCGTCCGGTCCTTGCCCGCCGAACAGTGGAAGAGCAGCGGACCGGCGTCCCGAGCGCCCAGCTCGGTGAGGAGGGTGCGGTAGGCGAGCCGGGCGGACTCGCCGGAGACGAAGGCCCGGTACGTCCGGGCGAAGGCCGCCCGGACCTGGCCCCCGCCGAGGAGCTCCTCGGCGAGCGCCGGGTCGGTGAGCAGCGCCTTCAGGCGGGCGGCGGGCGGCAGCCCACTGGTGGCCAGATGGTCGGCGAGCACGTCCGCGACGAGGCCGTGGGCACCCGTGGGGAGCCGGTCGGGCCGGTCGGCGCGCTCGGTCTCCGTACGGAAGTCGACGACCGTACGGATGCCCAGCGCGGCCACGGTGGGCTCGGCCGGGTCGAGCCGGTCGAGCTGGGCGGAACGCAGGACGAGGCCGGGACGGACGGAACGCCCGGCGGCGAGCGGCAGACCGCCCAGGTCACGGAGGTTGGCGACGGAGGTGGCGGGGATGGCGGGCATGACGTCGACTCCTCCGGTACGTACACGTTCGTGTCGACCGTAGTGGATCGCCTCGATATAGGCAGTTTCAGCCACTCTTCGCGACGGCGCCCCGGCCACCCCGACCCACCCCGACCCACCTCCCCCGTCTCACCCCTCCGCGAGCGCCGCCAACACCTCCGCCTCCCGCTCGGGCGAGAGCCCGACCTGCGGCCGGTCCGGGCGCTGGGGCGCCGCGCCCCCGATCGATTCCAGCCACGCCCACGTGTCCGCGACCGTCTCCGCCGCCGACCGGCAGCGCAGCCCCGTCGCGAGGGCGCGGGAGACGTCGGCGGCGTGCATCGCGTCGTACATCTCGCCCGGCGGCAGCCACACCGGCAGCTCCGACCACGGCGCGACCCCGGCCTTGACCAGCGCCTCCGAGTCGGTCCAGCGGAGTTCGGCGGCGGAGCCGGTGACCTGGACGCACGCGTCGAGCAGGTCGCCCATGGTCACGTGCCCGGGCGGCGAGACGAGGTTGTACGGCCCCGAGAGCCCCGCGGCCACCGCGTCGAGCGTCCACTCGGCCAGGTCGCGGACGTCGATGTACTGGACCGACAGCGCGGCGGGCCCGGGGGCGAGGACCGGGCCGCCGCGCGCGATCCGGCCCAGCCACCAGGGAAGCCGGCCCACGTTCTCGTACGGGCCGAGGATGAGGCCCGCCCGGACGAGCAGCGTCCGGTCCGCACCGAACGCGGCGGTGGCGGCGAGCTCGCCGCCCCGCTTGGCCTCGGCGTACGGCACGTCCCCGTCGTCGGCCGAACCCTCCACCAGCGGGCCGTCCTCGGCGAGCCCGGCCGCCGCCGGCCACGCGTACACCGAACGGCTCGACACATACGCGTACCGCCCGACCCGGTCGGCGAGCAGCCGCGCCACGTCCCGCACCGCGGACGGTGCGGCCGACCAGGTGTCCACGACGGCGTCCCAGGAACCCGTCGCGAGGGCGGCGAGACCCTCCGGGCCGGTCGTGCGGTCACCGATCAGCGAGGTGACCCCGGCGGGCGCGGGGTGCCGGCCGCGATGGAAGACGGTCACCTCCCAGCCCCGGTCGAGCGCCGCCTCGACGACCGCGCGGCCGACGAATTCCGTACCTCCGAGCATCAGCAGTTTCATGATCCGAGAGTGCCCGCTGCGCACCGCACGGGACCAGGGCTTTCGCTCCGAGGGGATTCCGCCACGGGAGGAACGTCATCGGTTCGGGAGGAAGGTCATCGGGCTCGGGAGGAAGGTCATCGGTTCGGGAGGGGGTCTCGTGGCCGAAATGCGGGGGTGACACCATGACGGGCGATGACGAATGCCCGGTCGCCCCTGCGCGCCTTGCGAGCCGCCCTGTTCGCGGTGGTGTGCGTGACCTTGGCTGCCGTGGGGCATTCGTTCATGTCCGCGCACCAGCTTCCGGCGCTCGCGCTGCTCGGCGCCTTCGCCGTGACGGCCGCCGCCGCATGGGCCGCCGCGGGCCGGCGCCGGGGCGCCCCGACGATCGCGGGCGCGCTGTTCGTCCTCCAGGGCGCACTCCACCTGCTCTTCTCGATGGCCGGTGCGCACGCCGGGGACACGGGGCACCCGACGGCGGCGGCCCCGAGCCGCATGACTGGCACCCACGCGATGCACGGGACGACGGCCGCCGACGGCGCGGTCGGCATGACCGGCACGCACCACATGAGCAGCGCCCCCGGCACGGCGATGTCCATGGACATGAGCAGCGGCATGCTCGCCGCCCACCTCCTCGCCGCGCTCCTCTGCGGCCTCTGGCTGGCCCACGGCGAGGCCGCGTTCCTCACCCTCGCCCGAGCCGCCCTCGCGTACGCCTTCACCCCCCTGCGACTGATCCTCGCGCGCGTGCGGGTCCCCGACGTCCCGCGCCGGACCATCCGCAGGGCGCGCCGCGCCGCCCACCGGCCGCACACCGTCGTCCTCGCGCACACGCTCTCCCGGCGCGGCCCGCCCCGGCTGTCCGTATCCCGCGCCAAGGCCCTCGGAGCACACGTCTGACCCGGGGGTCCCTTCCCCCTGTCTGCACCGAACTCCTAGGACAGCCATGACCATCGACGATCCCGCACGCCCGGAAACTCCCGAGGCGCCACCGTCGGACACCGCCCCGGCCACGCCCACCACCCCGGCCACGCCCACCACCCCGCAGAAGCAGAAGGCGGGCACCTGGAGCGCCCTCCGCCCCCTCGTCCTCCGCCTCCACTTCTACGCGGGCGTACTCGTCGCCCCGTTCCTCCTCGTGGCCGCCGCGAGCGGTCTGCTCTACGCGCTCTCCTTCCAGGCCGAGAAGGTCGTGTACGCGCACGAGCTGGAGGTCCCCGTCGGCGAGACGACCCTCCCGCTCTCCCAGCAGGTGAACATCGCCCGCAAGGTCAACCCGAACGGCACCGTCACCGCCGTCTGGCCCGGCGCCGAACCCGGCGCGACCACCCGCGTCCTGATGGCCGACCCGGACGTCCCCGAGGACACCTCGCTGGCCGTCTTCGTGGACCCGTACACCGGGGACGTACGCGGACAGCTGCCCAGCTTCGGCAGCTCCGGCGCCCTCCCGCTGCGCACCTGGATCGACGGCCTCCACGCCGATCTGCACCTGGGCGAGATCGGCCGCAACTACAGCGAGCTGGCCGCCAGCTGGCTGTGGGTGATCGCCCTCGGCGGTCTGCTGCTCTGGCTCGGCCGCCGCAGGAAGAACCGCCGCGCACTGTTCGTCCCCGAGGGGGGCGCGAAGTCCCGCCGCCGCACGCTCTCCTGGCACGGCTCGGTCGGCCTGTGGGCGGTGACCGGACTCGTCCTGCTGTCGGCGACGGGACTGACCTGGTCGCGGTACGCGGGCGAGAACATCGGCGCCGTCCAGGACGGTCTCGGCGGCGCGACGCCCACGCTCACGGCGACCGTCGGCGGCGCGGCCGACGGCTCCTCGGAACACGAGGGCCACGGCGGCGGCCACACCGGCGGCACCACCGCCCAGGGCCCGGACATCGGCCTCGACAAGGTGCTGGAGTCGGCCCGCGCGGCCGGCATCGACAGCCCGAGGATCTCGGTGGTCCTGCCGAGCGAGGGCAAGGGCTACGTGGTCAAGGAGACGGACACGCAGTTCCCGCTCCAGCTGGACTCGGTGGCGGTGAACCCGGCGGACGGCGCGGTCATCGACCAGCTCCGCTTCGCCGACTACCCGCTCCTCGCGAAGCTCACCCGGATAGGCATCGACGCGCACACGGGTGTGTTCCTGGGCCTGTTCAACCAGCTGGCCCTCGCCGCCCTGGCGCTCGCCCTGATCCTGCTGATCCTCTGGGGCTACCGCATGTGGTGGCTGCGCCGCCCGGGTCGCCCGGTGGCCCGCGGGGCCTGGCGGAAGGTCCCGGTGACGATGCTGCTCCCGCTCCTCGCGGTGACGGCCGTCGTGGCGTGGTTCGTGCCGCTGCTCGGCATCAGCCTGGTGCTGTTCCTGACCGTGGACCTCGCCCTGGGACTGGTGTCCAGGGCGAGGAGGAAGACGACGGCAGGCTGACCGGACTACCCGGTCAGGGCGTGTACTTGTAGCCGACCCGCCGCACGGTCTGGATCGTGTGGCGGTGCTCGGCGCCCAGCTTCCGCCGCAGCCGGGCCACGTGCACGTCGACCGTACGCCCGTCGCCGACGTGGCCGTACCCCCACACGGTGGTGACCAACTGGTCGCGGGTGTGGACCCGGTGGGGGTGCGCCACCAGATGGGCGAGCAACTCGAACTCGAGATACGTCAGGTCGAGCGCCTGCCCGTCCACGACGGCGACCCGCCGGACGCCGTCGATGGCCACGGGCCCCTGGTCCTCCACCACGGCGGCGACGGGCGCGGGCGCGGGAGCGGGTGCGGCGACGGGCAGCCGCGGCTGCTGATCGGCCGGTACGAGCACGAGGTACCCGACCATCGGCGGCCGGCCCGGAAGCGTCGGCAGGGTGTGCGGGGGAGCGGGCAGCAGCGTGGCGCCGGGCGGCAGGAAGTCCGCGACCTGCGCGAAGTCGACGACCTCGTGGGGATCGACGGCACGCAGTCGATGACGGCCGGGACGAACGGCGGCGGGGGTGCTGTGAGCGGTCTGGGCCATGGGAAGTCAGCTCTTTCGCGCGGAGGAACGGACGGACAGGAGTCGTACGTCGAACGTCGTGCGCGTCGGCCGAAGGCCGTGGATCGGACCGTACCGATCGGGGCTTTAGAGGGCCGACGCGTTCCTCGCGCGGCAACACACCCGGTCGAAGTCGTGATGCTGCCGGGAAGGCCAGAACGGCTCGAGGTCGTGACGACCCGTCGCGCTGTCGTTCTGAGTGATGGCCATATCCCTATTCAACCAGAAGGGAATGCCCCCGACGACCCCTTCACCGGCCAAACCCCGTCTCGTCCTTCCCACATGCCGGGAGGGGCGGCCTGTCCGGGCATGCGGAAGGGGCGCCGCCCACCGATCACGCCGGGCATGCCGAAGGGGCGTCCACCGATCACGGTGGACGCCCCTTCCGAAGAGGTGCGGGATCAGACCTGGCCGGCCTTCGCGAGGGCCTCGCAGCAGGTGTCCACCAGGAGGCGGGTCACCGTGTACGGGTCCACGTTCGCGTTCGGGCGGCGGTCCTCGATGTAGCCCTTCTGGTCCTGCTCGACCTGCCACGGGATGCGGACCGAGGCGCCGCGGTCCGAGACACCGTAGGAGTACTGGTCCCACGGGGCGGTCTCGTGCAGGCCCGTCAGACGGTCGTCGATGCCGGCGCCGTAGTTCTTGACGTGGTCGAGCGGCTTCGAGCCCTCGCCGAGGGACTCGGCGGCGGTGATGATCGCGTCGTAGCCCTCGCGCATCGCCTTCGTCGAGAAGTTGGTGTGCGCGCCCGCGCCGTTCCAGTCGCCCTTCACCGGCTTCGGGTCCAGCGTCGCGGAGACGTTGAAGTCCTCGGCCGTGCGGTACAGCAGCCAGCGGGCGATCCACAGCTGGTCCGAGACCTCCAGCGGCGCCAGCGGGCCGACCTGGAACTCCCACTGGCCCGGCATGACCTCGGCGTTGATGCCGGAGATGCCGAGACCGGCCTTGAGGCAGTTCTCCAGGTGCGCCTCGACGATCGGGCGGCCGAAGATCTCGTCCGCGCCGACACCGCAGTAGTAGCCACCCTGAGCGGCCGGGAAGCCGTTGACCGGGAAGCCGAGCGGGCGGGTGCCCTCGAAGAAGGTGTACTCCTGCTCGATGCCGAAGATCGGCTCCTGCGCGGCGTACTTCGCGGCGACCTCGGCCAGCGCGGCACGCGTGTTGGACTCGTGCGGCGTCATGTCCGTGTTGAGGACCTCGCACAGCACCAGGACGTCCTCGCCACCGCGGATCGGGTCCGGGCAGACGAAGACCGGCTTGAGGACACGGTCCGAGGCGTGGCCCTTGGCCTGGTTCGTGCTGGAACCGTCGAAGCCCCAGATCGGCAGCTCGCCGAGCGTGGCGCCCCCGCCCACGATGATCTTCGTCTTCGAACGAAGCTTCGCGGTCGGCTCGGTGCCGTCGATCCAGATGTACTCAGCCTTGAAGGTCACGGGCCTCATCCTTTGGGCGTGCTGCTGCGGGTGTCGCGGCGGCTCGCGGCGCTGCGAGAAGCTGCGGTGTCTGTGTCCGGTCGCAGCTTCGCAACACGGGATTTCCCGTCGGTTGCCCGAATGTGAACCCCGTGTTACTCAGCTTTCCCGATCTTCGCGGAGCCGCTGTGCGACGACGTGGGCGTTCAGGAGCGGACCGAGACCCGCGCTCCGGACACGCCGTACGACCTCCGTGTACGAGGTCCCGAGGGCCTCCGCGGTCCGCCCCAGGTGCCAGTCGCAGTCGGCGAGCCGCCGCAGCAGGTACCCCTTCCGGATCTGGTTCTCCGAGAGCCGGAAGGTCTTCAGATAGGCCGTCCGGCCCTTGCGGTCGGTGATCAGCTCCCCGATGTGCTGTTCCGCCCCGCCCCGCTCGAACGGCGGCAGGAACCGGTGCAGATCGAACGGCCCCGTCCGCTGCACCCGCTCGAAGGCGTACGAGGTCTCCAGCAGATCCCGGGCCATCAGCCCGTCGTGCGCCACCGCCCAGGCCCGCTCCTGCTCCCGCGCCGCCGCCCGCAGGTCCGCGAGGGTACGGATGCCACCGGCCCCGTCCCGGATCCGCGCCGTGAACTCGGGCACCGGACCGCCGTAGTACGCGTACTGGTGGACCAGCTCCCCGTACAGGTCCTCGACGAGCGTCGGATGCAGAAGCCGGTAGTCGTCCGGGTGCGGCACCACGAAGGCCGCGGCGAGCGCGTCGGCCACGTACAGGAGCAGCCCGCACTGGCCCGGGTGGACCTCGAAGATCCGCAGCGCCTCCGTGAGCCCGGGTACGCTCCACCCCGCGTACGCCGCCTCGGCACGCGGCGAGAGGCCGTGCCGGACCGCCTCGCGGGACCACTCGTCCCAGACGATCGAGGGCCCGCCGAAGTGCAGCGCGAGATAGCCCTCCAGGGCGAGGTGCAGCGGCAGGAAACGGAGCCGCGCCTCCGCTCGCCCGTCCTTGTCCCGTCGCCGCTTGGCCATCCGGTGGATCCGGCGCACGGGCACGCAGTCCGGCGGCTCGTCGTCGCCCCTGCCGCCGAGCCGGGTGCCGAACGCGGCGGACTCCCTGCCCGCCCCCGGCACCGGGGCGGAACCGCTCCCCGTCCAGTCGGCGACGAAGCCGTGCGGGACGTACGAGGTGTACGTCGTCCGGTCCGGCAGGTCCACCGCGCCGAAACCGCCGTACACCTCCCGGTGCAGCCGCAGCCCGGGGACCGGCTCGGCCCGGACGAGCGGCACCAGCCGCACCCCGCCCCACACCTGCGAGGGCCGGACGTCCAGCCCCGTCAGATCGATCCGGGTCATCGCCCGCCCACCTCCCCCTCGCCCGCCGACGCCAGGAACAGCTCCACCCGCCGGTCCAGATAGGCCCGCAGCTCCGCGAACCCCGTCCGCCCCTCGGCGAACTGCGCGATCTCCACAAGCGCCGCCAGATCCTCCGCGTCGCGGATGCCGGCGGCCGGCACGCTCGGGGCCAGCCGGCGTACGTCGAAACCCTGCGCGTCGTATACGGGGTTCAGGTGCACCACACTCGTCAGGCGCTCCGGATCCAGCCGCGACCGCCACACCCGCAGCACCTCGCCCGCGAGCCCCGGCGGGGCGTTGTCCCAGCCGTCCGAGACGATCACGAGCCGGTCCGGGCCGGTCTCCAGACCGTCCAGGATCCGCAGGCCCAGCGGGGTCGGCCCGTACGGCCGGACGAGCAGCGGGTCGTGGCCGCCCGAGGTCCAGAGCGGGGTGTACGCACCCGGCGCCGCGAGGGCCTCCAGGAGGAAGTGGCAGCCGAGCGCGACGGCCAGCGGGCGGCGCCGCTTCACCGCCGAACCCGAGGACGAGAAGCTGTCGTCGAGCACGGCCGTGACCCGCCCCCAGCTCCCCGCGTACGGCCCCGCCGCGCGCCGGGCCGCCGCCCGCAGCGCTCCCGTCAGCTCGGCCCGCCGCTCCACGCGCGCGCCGAACGGCAGCGAGAGGACGTACAGGGCGAGCCGGGTCAGCGGCATCACGGACAGGTCGGCGGCCCGCTCGGTCCTGAGCTGTTCGAGCCGGGTCATCCGGGGCGCGATCCGCTCCAGGAACACCGCGCGCGGGACGCCGTGCTTGGCGGCGAACCCCTCGGCGACGGTGAACGGCAGCTCGTACAGGGCGCCCTGCTCGTACCGGGCGCGGCGGAAGGCGTCGAGCGTCGCGTTCTCGTACCGGACGCGACGGCCCGGCGCGAAGAGGAAGTCCCCGGTCTCGGGGTCGGGCAGCCGCCCGTGGACGTGCCGGAGGGTGGCCTTCAGGCCGCTCCGGTACTTCACCGCGTCCAGGGCGGGATCGGGGCGCGCCGCGAGCCACGCGCGCACGATCGCGCGCGTACGCCGGTTGTTGACCCCGGCGGCGCGCAGCGTACGGAACAGCCGGTAGACCCGCTGCGGCGGCAGCAGCGCGAGCCGCGCCGCGATCAGCCGCCCCTCGGCCCGCTTCTCCTCCGGCCCGCCGGCCTCGTCCGCGGTGCGCAGGAGCTGCTCGACGACGAGGGCGGCGTTGTGGTGGTTGATGTCGAGCGCGAGGGCCGCGGCGTACACGGGCCGGTAGTTGACCCGCACGTACTCGTGGACGAAGCGGAGCGAGAACCGCTGCTCGGCTGCGGAGGAACGGAACTCGCGCTGGCCGGTGGCGGTCACGGCGGCGTTGACGAAGAGGAGCACGTCCTCGGCGGCGACGAGCTCGGACAAGGCTCTCTCCTTCTCGAACCGCGTGGGTGCCGGCCGGGGAATGAGGGCACGAACAGCGAAGACGTTGCTTCAGAGGCAGGTTCCGGAAGTCGCACCGAAGTCCCGCGGCCGGCCCGGAAACGCTAACACCGGGCGGGGGGAGGGACGCGAGCGGATTACGGGCGGGGAACCGGTGTCGGAGCCACCCGGCAGACTGGGGGCATGGCGAAGCAGCTGGGCGCGAAGCCCCGTATCGGACTCCTCGGCACCGGCCCCTGGGCCGGCCACACGCACGCGCCCGCGTTGGCGGGGCATCCGGGGATCGAGTTCAGCGGGGTGTGGGGCAGACGCCCGGAGGCGGCGGCCGCACTGGCCGACGCGTCGGGCACGCGCGCGTACGAGGACGTGGACGCCCTCTTCGCGGCCAGCGACGCCGTCGCGCTCGCGCTCCCGCCGGACGTCCAGGCGCCGCTGGCGGTCCGGGCGGCGGAAGCCGGCTGCCATGTCCTCCTGGACAAGCCGGTCGCGACGACGGTCGCCGGGGCGCGGGAGGTGGCCGAGGCGGTGGAGGCCGCCGGAGTGGCCTCGGTGGTCTTCTGCACGCTCCGCTTCGCGGAGCCGACGGCCCGCTGGATCGAGGAACAGACGGCGGCCGGCGGCTGGTTCCTGGGCGAGGCGCACTGGCTGGGCTCGCTCTACGGGACCGGTTCGAGCAGCGCGTACGCGGCCTCCCCCTGGCGCCGGGAGAAGGGCGGCCTGTGGGACGTGGGCCCGCACGTCCTGTCGGTCTACCTCCCGGTCCTCGGCGACGTATCGGAGATCACCGCGGCGCGGGGCCCGGCGGACACCCACCACCTGGTGCTCCGGCACACCTCGGGCGCGAGCAGCACCGCCACCCTCACCCTCAGCGCGCCGCCGGAGGCGGCGGAGGCGGCGCTCACCCTGTACGGCACCGGGGGCCGGGCCGAACTGCCGCGCTGGGACGGGGCGGTGGGAGCGTTCGGCGCGGCCGTGGACGCCCTGATCGGCTCGGCCCGCACGGGCGAACCCGACGCCTGCGACGCCCGCTTCGGCCTCCGCCTCACGGAGATCCTGACGGAGGCGGAGCGGCTGACGGTGGCGGAGAGCCCGGCGGAGGCGGAGAGCCCGGCGGCGGCACCGGCCGAGGGCGCGGCGAGCGGGGCCGCCGGGGCCGGGGCGAGGCCGTGAACGCCCCGGACGGCGCGGGTCCGTGCCAAGACGGCCGGTCCGTCCCGCGCGGTCCCGGTCATGACGCGGCGGCCGCGCCCCGCCCGGCGGGGCGATCGGTGAGGGCGGCGCACAGGGCGTCGAGCGCCGCCCCGTACAGCCGCTCCGGCGGCGTGGCGTAACCGACGACCAGGCCGTCCGGGTGGGCTGGGCCGCGGGCGTCGGCGTGGCGGTAGGAGGCCAGGCCCTCCACCGTGACGCCGTGCCGGGCCGCCGCGGCGAGGGCGGAGCGCTCCGTGCCCGGCGGCAGCTCCACCACGGCGTGCAGCCCGGCGGCGATGCCCGTCACCCGTACCCCCGGCACGCGTTCGGCGAGCACGGCCGTCAGCCGGTCGCGCCGCCCGCGGTGCCGCTGGCGCATCCGCCGGACGTGCTGGTCGTACGCGCCGGAGGCGAGGAGGTCCGCGAGGGTGAGCTGGTCCGTCGCGGAGGCGTACGGCTCGCGTTGGCCCTTCGCCGCGACGACGGGGTCCACGAGCGCGGACGGCAGGCACATCCAGCCGATCCGCAGGGTGGGGGAGAGGCTCTTGCTGACGGAGCCGACGAGGACGGTCCGTTCGGGGTCGAGGCCCTGGACGGCGCCCACGGGCCGCCGGTCGTAGCGGAACTCCCCGTCGTAGTCGTCCTCGATCACCAGACCGCCGGAGTCCCGCGCCCACTCCAGGACCCCGGCCCGGCGCTCGGGGTGCAGTGGCCCGCCGGTGGGGAACTGGTGGGCGGGGGTCAGCACCACCGCGCGCGCGTGGCGCGGGATCTCGGCGACCCGCGCCCCGTCCTCGTCGACGGCGACCGGCACCGTGCCGACCCCGGCCTCGGCGAGGAGCCCGCGGTGGAACGGCAGCCCGTACGCCTCGACCGCCCACGGGGCCGCGGGGCCGAGCACGCGCGCGAGGAGCCGTAGCGCGTGCGCGGCGCCCGAGCAGACCACGATCCGGTCCGGGGTGGTGCGGACGCCCCGTACGCGCGCGAGGTACTCGGCGAGCGCGAGGCGCAGTTCGATCCGGCCGTGCGGGTCGCCGATCCCGAAGGCCTCGTGCGGCGCGGCCGTCAGGGCCCGCCGGGCCGCCGCCAGCCAGGCGGCGCGGGGGAAGGAGCCGGGGTCCGGCTTGCCCTGGACGAGGTCGTACGGGAGCGGGGGCGGCGCGGTCGGGTGTACGGGCCGGGGGGCGGGCGCGGCGACCCGGTCGGCGACGCGGGTCCCGGAGCCCTGGCGGGAGGTGAGCCAGCCCTCGGCGACGAGTTCGGCGTACGCGTCGGCGACGGTGTTCCGGGCGATGCCGAGGTCGGCGGCGAGCGACCGGTAGGGCGGCAGCCGGGTGCCGGGGGCGAGCCGTCCGTCGCGGACGGCCGCGCGCAGGGCCTCGATGAGCACGGCCCGCCGCCCGCCCACGGCGCTCAGCTCCAGGTGCAGATCGACCCCGGGCCCGTGGGTGTCCTGTGCGGTCGGCATCTCGGGTGACCCGGCCACCGCGTCCTCCCGGCTCAACGGGAGAGCGCGTCCCGTACGGCCTCCTCGGACCGGCCGACGACGGCCGTGCCGTCCTCGGCGGTGATGATCGGCCGCTGGATGAGCTTGGGATGCCCGGAGAGCGCCTCGATCCACCGGTCGCGGTTCTCGGCGTCCCGGGGCCAGTCCTTCAGCCCGAGCTCCTTGGCGACCGCCTCCTGCGTCCGCGTGATGTCCCACGGTTCGAGCCCGAGCCGGTCGAGCACCTGCCGGATCTCGTCCGGCGAGGGCACGTCCTCCAGGTAGCGGCGCACGGTGTAGTCGGCGCCCTCGGCGTCGAGAAGGGTGAGGGCGCTGCGGCACTTGGAACAGGCGGGATTGATCCAGATCTCCATGCCCCCACGGTACCCCCCAGAGCCCGCTCCACCACCCCCCAAACCCCCTCTGGCCAGGGGCGATTGTCAGTGGGGGCCACTAAAATAGGGGGTGAAGGTGAGGGTCCCGGGGAGGGCCCGCACCCCGCCGTTCGCCAGGAGGTAGCCCATGGCTCTCGCCGTGATCCGGACACCGTCCCTCGAACCCTGGAAGCCGCTCCGGAAGAAGCCGCTCCCCGCGGGCCGCCCCCGCGAGTGGTACGTGACGCACAACCGCCGTCTGAAGGCCATGCGCCTCGCGATCGCCCTCCTCGACGCCGGCGTCTACGTCCCGTCGAAGGCCACGAACGCGACGATACGCAGCACGGCCGAGCACATCGGCATCCACCCGCCCTCGGACACCACCTGCCGCATGGTCCGCGCCATGATCCGCTACGGCCGCTGATACCCGAGGGGCGCTGATACCCGAGGGGCGCTGATACCCGAGCGGCGCTGCCCGGCCGGGGGGCCGGGCAGCGCCTTCGTCGGATCCTGCCCGCTACCAGGCCGTCGGCAGCCGCTCGGGGAGCCGCTTCATGAAGTTGGTGCGCCACACCAGCTGTTCGACCGGCACCGCGAGCCGCAGCCCCGGCAGCCGTTCGAGCACCGTCTCCAGGGCGATCTCGGCGTGCCGCTTGCCGAGCGCGGTGGCCGGGCAGTAGTGCCGGCCGCCTCCGAAGGAGAGGTGGTCGGAGGCGTTCTCCCGCTCGGGCCGGAAGACCAGCGGATCGGGGAAGTGGTCCGCGTCGTGGTTGGCCGCCTCCACGAGGACGAGCACCAGCTCTCCCGCCCGTACGAGCACATCACCGAGGTGGACGTCCTCAAGGGCGAGGCGCGGCAGCCCGTCGCCGATGGACAGGTTGACCCGCAGCAGCTCGTCCATCGCCCCGACGACCCCGCCGCCCGAGGCGAGGGACTCCCGGACGTCGGGGCGGGTCAGCACCGACACCAGTGCCATCGTCAGGAAGCCGGCGGTGGAGATGACCCCGGCTCCGAAGAGCGTCACGCCGACCGTCGCGAGCATCTCGTCGGTGAGATGCGCGTACTCGGGCTCGTCCCGCAGCGCCGCGAGCTCGGCCATGAGCCCGCCCGTCGCCGGGTCGTCGAGCCGCTCGACCATGTAGGCGATGTCCCGGTCCCAGTGGAGCCGCGCGGCCTCGATCTCGCGCGGCGCGTTCATGAACGCCACGTCCAGGCTCCGCAGCAGCCGCGGGCCGTCCTCCTCCGGTATGCCGAGCATCCGGCAGTGCAGCCCGGACGAGTAGGGGTCGGCGAACCCGCTCCGCAGGTCCCCGGGCGCCGCGCCGTCGACCAGCGCGTCCACGAGGGCCCCGGCCCGCGCCCGCAGCCACTCCTCCAGGCCGGGCGCCTTCGGGTTGATCGCCTTCATGACGGCCTTGCGCAGTCCCGCCCCGGTGATGTTGCCCATGTTGTTCACCACGTGCGGCGGGATCGTCAGCGCGTACTGGCGCGGGGCGCCCGGCGCCGAGGTGTCCTTGAGGCTGAACCGCGGGTCCTCCAGGACCTGCCGGCACAGTGCGTACGAGGAGACCAGCCAGGCCTCGTCCCCGGCGATCGTCCGTACCCGCCGTACGGGCTCGGCGCGGAGCGCCTCGACCTCCGCGGGCAGCCGGGTCCCGTCCCAGTCGAAGGGGAACGCGGGCAGTTCGTTCGTCATGACCACGGTCATCGCGAATCTCCTTCGACAGGCGTGAGGATGCCGTGCCCCTGGTTGCGGGACGCACGCAGCCCGGTACCCCGGGCGTAGAGCAGATCGGCCAGGGGCAGGGCCTGGTGGTAGCAGTTGAGCGAGGACGGCACCCCGAGGATCGCGGGGGTGTCCAGGAACAGCGGCACCTCGGCGCTGATGTACGCCCGGCACACCTCCTTCTGGAGCGTGCTCGCCTCCTGCCCCGGCGTCAGCTTCCCGGCCAGGAAGATCCCGGTGAGCGCGTCGCAGGTCTCCCGCACCACGGGATCCCCGTCGACGGCCGCCACGACCTGGCGGTGCAGCTCCTGGTACGCGGGCAGGGCCTGGAACTCCGACATGCCCCGGGCCCTGACCCGTACCCCCGTGGGATCGGCCTCCGCCACGGCGGCCGCGACCTTGGCCCGTACCCCCCGCAGGTTCTTGACGGCCTTCCGCCGCGCCTCGTCGGCCCCGTACCCCAGCGACTCGTACATGTCGGCGACATGCAGATCGGTGTAGACGAGATCGACCTGATCGAAGTGGTCCAAACCCCAGCGCGTCAGCTCGCGCAGCCGCTGGGCGGTGAAATAACTGTTTCCTGGGGAGACGCCGATGACCACGTGCGCGCCCTCGTCGGCGATGACGCGGCAGTGATCGGTGTACGGCTGGAGTCGGAGCGTCTCTGCAGGGGCGAAAGCCGCCTGAGTCACGTCGGCAGTCCTCATCGCGCCAGCTAGTCCCAGCGGAGCCCTGTGCTCCGGGTGTGGCGGCGGCGACGACGACACGCTATCGATCAGTCGCGGAGCGTGAACCCCCTACTCGTAGGTACGTACGAGAGTTCGTCACCTGTTCGCCTTCTTGTGATCTTGGCCGGAAACGGCGAGGCCCGCCGCCCCCGGAAGGGGACGACGGGCCTCGGAAGAACCTCGCTCGCGCGCGGTACGGCCTAGAGGTCGAAGTAGAGCTCGAACTCGTGCGGGTGCGGGCGCAGCTGGATCGGCGCGATCTCGTTCGTGCGCTTGTAGTCGATCCAGGTCTCGATCAGGTCGGAGGTGAAGACACCGCCGGCCTGGAGGTACTCGTTGTCCTCCTCCAGGGCGGTGAGGACGGCCTCGAGGTTGGTCGGGACCTGCGGGACGTTGGCGTGCTCCTCGGGAGCCAGCTCGTACAGGTCCTTGTCGATCGGCTCCATCGGCTCGATCTTGTTCTTGATGCCGTCGAGGCCCGCGAGCAGCAGCGCCGAGAAGGCGAGGTACGGGTTCGAGGACGGGTCCGGCGCGCGGAACTCGACGCGCTTGGCCTTCGGGTTCGAGCCCGTGATCGGGATGCGCATGGCGGCGGAGCGGTTGCGCTGCGAGTACACCATGTTGACCGGCGCCTCGAAGCCCGGGACCAGGCGGTGGTACGAGTTCACCGTCGGGTTGGTGAAGGCGAGCAGCGACGGGGCGTGCTTGAGGATGCCGCCGATGTAGTAGCGGGCGGTGTCCGAGAGGCCCGCGTAGCCCGTCTCGTCGTAGAACAGCGGGTCGCCGTTCGCCCACAGCGACTGGTGGACGTGCATGCCCGAGCCGTTGTCGCCGAAGATCGGCTTCGGCATGAAGGTCGCGGTCTTGCCGTTGCGCCAGGCGACGTTCTTCACGATGTACTTGAAGAGCATCAGGTCGTCGGCCGCGGCGAGCAGCGTGTTGAACTTGTAGTTGATCTCGGCCTGGCCGGCGGTGCCGACCTCGTGGTGCTGGCGCTCGACCTGCAGGCCGACGTTCTCCAGCTCCAGGGAGATCTCCGAGCGCAGGTCGGCGAAGTGGTCGACCGGCGGGGCCGGGAAGTAGCCGCCCTTGTAGCGGACCTTGTAGCCGCGGTTGTTCTCCTCCGCACCGGTGTTCCAGGCGCCGGCCTCGGAGTCGATGTGGTAGAAGCCCTGGTTCGCGGAGGTCTCGAAGCGCACCGAGTCGAACACGTAGAACTCGGCCTCGGGGCCGAAGTACGCGGTGTCGGCGATGCCGGTGGACGCGAGGTACGCCTCGGCCTTCTTCGCGATGTTCCGCGGGTCACGGCTGTACTGCTCGCCCGTGATCGGGTCGTGGATGAAGAAGTTGATGTTCAGCGTCTTGTCGCGGCGGAAGGGGTCCACGCGGGCCGTCGACAGGTCGGCGCGGAGCGCCATGTCGGACTCGTGGATCGCCTGGAAGCCGCGGATCGACGAACCGTCGAAGGCGAGCTCCTCCGACGGGTCGAACGCCGTCGCCGGGATCGTGAAGTGCTGCATCACGCCCGGGAGGTCGCAGAAGCGGACGTCGACCATCTTGACGTCGTTGTCCTGGATGAACTTCTTGACCTCGTCGGCGTTCTGGAACCCGTGCGTCTCGGACATCCCACTCCTCCTACTCCCGGCCCGGGGAGGGGCGGGGTTTGCAGCTGGTTCGTGCGGCCAGTGCGGTGGCACACGCTGGACCCGACCATAGGCAGACGGGATTTCTCAAGCATGACCCAATTGTTTCGTCGAAGTTAACCGGGGTGGGTGTCCCCCCGCCTGTCGACACCCTTCGCCGACCCGGGCCGAAGTGATCAAAAACGGGCGCAGTACCGTGGTCGGGTGGACAACAGGCAAGCACTCGGATCTTGGCTCTCCGGCCCCCGCGCGGCGGCCGAGGACGCAGGCGTCGACTTCGGCTACCGCGGTCAGCAGCTGGGGCTGCCCGAGGAGGGCCCCGGTTCGGTCGCCCGCCCCGGGCGGCGTCTCGGCGCCCTCGCCGTCGACTGGGCCCTCTGCACGCTGATCGCATACGGCCTGATCACCGACGGCTACAACCAGGCCACCGGCAACTGGGCCCTCGTCATCCTGCTCGTCCTGAGCGTGCTGACCGTCGGCACCATCGGCTCGACCCCCGGCAAGCGCCTCTTCGGCCTCGGGGTCGTCTCCGTGAACGGCGGCCGCCTCGGCCTCCCGCGCGTGGCGCTCCGCTCCCTCCTCGTCTGCCTGGCGCTCCCGGCCCTCATCTGGGACCGCGACGGCCGCGGCCTCCACGACCGCCTCTCCGGCGCCGTACAGGTCCGCATCTGACCCGGGAAACACATGAGGAAGGCCCCGGACCGTGACACGGTCCGGGGCCTTCCTCATGAAGCGGTCGAAGCAGTTCTGGAAACGATGTTTCCGGTCGGGCGCGTCAGCGCATCTTTCCGCCCCGCGGCATCCGCATGCCCTTCGGCATCGGACCCTTCGGCAGCGGCATGTTGCTCATCAGGTCGCCCATCGCCCGCAGCCGGTCGTTGGCCGCCGTCACCTGCGGGCCGGAGAGCACCCGAGGCAGCTTGAGCATGGTCGTGCGGACCTTCTTGAGCGGCACCTGGCCCTCGCCGTCGCCGACGATGATGTCGGTTACCGGCACGTCCACCACGACGCGGTTCATGCGCTTCTTCTCGGCCGCGAGCAGGGTCTTCACCCGGTTCGGGTTGCCCTCGGCCACCAGCACGATGCCGGCCCGGCCGACCGCCCGGTGCACGACGTCCTGGCTGCGGTTCATCGCGACCGCGGGGGTCGTCGTCCAGCCGCGCCCGACGTTCTGCAGCACCGCCGCGGCTGCGCCCGGCTGGCCCTCCATCTGCCCGAAGGCCGCGCGCTCGGCGCGCCGCCCGAACACGATGGCCGCCGCCAGGAGCGCCAGGACGAAGCCCAGGATGCCCAGGTAGACCGGGTGACCGATCAGGAAGCCGATCGCGAGGAGGACACCGAGTACGACGATGCCCACGCCTGCGACGACAAGTCCGACCTTCGGGTCAGCCTTTCGGGTCATCTTGTACGTGAGGGCGATCTGCTTGAGCCGCCCCTGGTTCGCAGCGTCAGCGCTGCCCGTGTTTGCCTTCCTCGCCATGTCCTGAAGTTTACGTGGCCCGGGAAGTCCGGCCCGACGCGACCTCCATCACGTGCTGGGCCTCGACCCGGTCCTTGGCGCGGCGGCGGTCCTCCAGGACGGAGTTCCAGGCGTTGCGCCGGGCGGTGCGCTGCCCGGCGCCGAGGAGCAGTGCCTCCACGGCCTTCAGGGCGTCGGTGACGGACGGGATCGCGGTGACGCGGACGTGCGTCGATGCGGCCGGCATGTCGGGGTCCTCCCTCGATTGCGGATGAGACGAGGCGGGGGGTGTGAGCGAGTCGTGGCGGTGAGTGAAACCAGGCTCACAGACTGGTGTTACCAGGGCGTGACCCGGTGGTCAAACACTGATGAAACGTTGATGCGGCCATGTGGCGGGCCCGGGAAGCGCGGACGCGGCCCGTACATCCCCGCTGAGCTGCGGGGCCGTACGGGCCGCGTCGAATCCGGCCATTACTGACCAGTAACCGCTTGTGCTCCGATTCACACAGCCTGCGTGGCGTTGTCGACAGCACCACGCTTCTCTGTGCTGTCGGTCGAGCTCCGCCTTGCCACCCGCTCCGGCCGCGTGCCCGCCCTCGTTCCTCGGGCGGACCCGCAACCTACGCTCCGGCTCGGCTGCGCTTCTCCATCGCCTGCTGGAAGAGACGCCCGGCGCGGTACGAGGAACGGACCAGCGGGCCCGACATCACACCGGAGAAGCCGATCTCGTCGGCCTCCTCCTTCAGCTCCACGAACTCCTGCGGCTTCACCCAGCGCTCCACGGGGTGGTGGCGGACGGAGGGGCGCAGGTACTGCGTGATCGTGATCAGCTCACAGCCCGCGTCGTGCAGCTGCTGGAGCGCCTCGCTGATCTCCTCACGGGTCTCGCCCATGCCGAGGATCAGGTTCGACTTCGTGACCAGACCGTAGTCACGGGCCTGCGTGATGACGTCGAGCGAACGCTCGTAACGGAAGCCCGGACGGATCCGCTTGAAGATCCGCGGCACCGTCTCCACGTTGTGCGCGAAGACCTCGGGGCGCGAGGCGAAGACCTCCGCCAGGAGCTCCGGCACGGCGTTGAAGTCGGGCGCGAGCAGCTCGACCTTGGTGCGGCCCTCGGCGCGCTCCGCCGTCTGCTGGTGGATCTGGCGCACGGTCTCGGCGTACAGCCAGGCGCCGCCGTCCTCCAGGTCGTCGCGCGCGACGCCGGTGATCGTGGCGTAGTTCAGGTCCATCGTGACGACCGACTCGCCCACGCGGCGCGGCTCGTCCCGGTCAAGGGCTTCGGGCTTGCCCGTGTCGATCTGGCAGAAGTCACAGCGTCGGGTGCACTGGTCACCGCCGATGAGGAAGGTCGCCTCGCGGTCCTCCCAGCACTCGAAGATGTTGGGACAGCCCGCCTCCTGGCAGACCGTGTGCAGCCCCTCGCTCTTCACGAGGCTCTGCATCTTCGTGTACTCGGGCCCCATCTTCGCCCGGGTCTTGATCCACTCGGGCTTGCGCTCGATGGGGGTCTGGGCGTTCCGGACCTCCAGGCGCAGCATCTTGCGTCCGTCGGGTGCGACTGCGGACACATCGGCTCCTGTAGCTTCGATTCTTCGGCGCACACCAGGGTACGCCGTTGCTTCCCATGCCTTACTACGTCTGGCCAACCTCTGGCCAGCGCCCCGCATTCCTGCGGGCACTCCTCAGACCGAGGACGTCTCCACCGGACGCTCGATCTCGCGCGGCTTCAGCTCCGCCTGCTCCAGGACCGCCCGCAGGTGCTTCTCCACCACCGGCAGCACCTCCTCGATCGTGACGTCGCGGCCCAGTTCGTTGGCGAGCGAGGTGACGCCCGCGTCGCGGATGCCGCACGGGATGATCCGGTCGAACCAGGCGTTGTCCGGGTTCACGTTCAGGGCGAAGCCGTGCATGGTGACGCCCTTGGCGACCCGGATGCCGATCGCGGCGAGCTTGCGGTCCTCGCGGCGCTGGCCGGCGTTGGACGGGGCGTACTCGGGGCCGTTCATCCGCGGGTCGAACTCCTCGTCGTTCAGACGGGGGTCGAAGTCGAGGGAGAGCCCGCCGAGGGCCGGCCGCTGCTCCACCGGATCACCGAGCACCCAGACCCCGCTGCGGCCCTCGACCCGGCTGGTCTCCACGCCGAACTCGGCGGCGGTGAGGATCAGCGCCTCCTCCAGGCGGCGGACGTGCGCGACGACGTCCACGGGCCGGGGCAGCTTCATGATCGGGTAGCCGACGAGCTGGCCGGGGCCGTGCCAGGTGATCTTGCCGCCGCGGTCGACGTCCACCACGGGCGTCCCGTCGAGCGGGCGCTCGCTCTCCGCCGTACGCCGGCCGGCCGTGTAGACCGGCGGGTGTTCGAGGAGCAGACAGGTGTCGTCGATCTCGTCGGTGAACCGCGCGGCGTGCACCTCGCGCTGCTTGTCCCAGGCCACCTGGTAGTCGACGGCTTCCACGCCGAAACCAAGGCGGACGAATCGCAGCTCACTCACGGCCATGCCTCCTCCTGGGTGCCGGGCTCCGGAATCCGGGGATCATCCCGGGCCGGTGCGGCACCATGCGTCATTCGCGCCCATGCCACTGTACGGCGGTGCCGGGGACACCCCTCCGGCAGGTGGACGGGGCCACCGTGCGGCGGGTGGACGAGGGCACCTACGTCAGCGATGCCGTCAATCCTCACACGATCGGATGAATGTGGGGCGAAGGTGGCGGTACGGGCCGTGAGGACCGCTAAATTCGCGCCGTTCCATGAGGGTCCGACGGGGCTGCCGTCCGGACCCGGAAGGCAGGAGACCGCACAGCTGATGACGGAACGACCACCGCAGCGCATCCCGAACCGCCAGCTCGCCGCGCTCATCGCCGAAGCCGGGTTCTCCCATGCGGGCCTGGCGAGACGGGTGGACCAGCTCGGCCTGGAACACGGTCTCGATCTGCGGTACGACAAGACCTCGGTGACCCGCTGGCTCCGCGGCCAGCAGCCACGCGGCACCACGCCCGCGCTGATCGCCGAGGTCTTCACCCGTCGCCTCGGCCGCCGGCTCTCCGCCCAGGACCTCGGCCTCGACGCCTGCGCGCCGGTCTACGCGGGCCTGGAGTTCGCGGCGACCCCCGAGGAGGCGGTCGACATCGTCAGCGGGCTCTGGCGGAAGGACTCCGGCAGCCACGCCGAACTCCGCAAGATCGCCTTCACTCCGGCGGGTCTGGTCGTGCCCAGCCGCGACTGGCTGATCGGCCATGCGGACGACCGGGTGGCCCGGGGGGACGCGCCGGGCCCTCGGGCCGCGTCGGCGGCCGCCCCGGCCGCGGCCAAGGTCACGGCCGAGGCCCGCCTGGCGCACGAGCCGCGCCCGGCGCACGACTCGCGCCCGGCGCATGAGCCGCGCCCGGCCCATGACCCCCGACTCGCGACGCACGATCCCCGGGTGCCGCCCCAGGGCCGCTTCTCCGTGCCCAGGCAGCGCGGTACGGACAGGGGGCCCGGCCAGCGGGTCTCCAGCGGGGACATCGCGGCCCTGCGCTCCGTCGGCGAGCTGTTCCGTACGCTCGACCACGCCTACGGCGGCGGGCACGCCCGGCAGGCCCTCGTCCGCTACCTGGAGCACGAGGCCGAGCCGATGCTGCGCGGCACGTACGGGGAGTCCGTGGGCCGCCGCCTCTTCGCCGCGGCCGCCGACCTCACCCGGCTGGCCGGCTGGACGTCGTACGACATCGCCGCGCACGGCCTCGCCCAGCGCTACTTCGTCCAGGCGCTGCGGCTCGCCCAGGCCGCCGGGGACCGGGCGTACGGCTCGTACGTGCTCCTCACCATGAGCTGCCAGGCCGTCTACCTCGGCCACGGCCGTGAGGCGGTGCAGCTCGCCCGGGTCGCCCAGCAGGGCGTCGGGCCGACCGCGCCACCGGTCGTTCAGGCGATGCTGCACGCGGTCGAGGCGCGGGGGCACGCGGTGCTCGGCGAGGCGCGGGTGTGCAGCGCCTCGCTGGTACGGGCCGAGCGGGCCCTGGAGGCGGCGCGGCCCGGCGACGAGGTGCCGTACTGGGCCCGGATGTTCGACGAGGCCCAACTCGCCGACGAGCTCGGGCACTGCCACCGCGACCTCCAGCAGTACCGGCCGGCGGCCCAGCACGCCGAACGCGCCCTCCAGCTCCGCGCCCCCGGCTTCGCCCGCAGCCGCCTCTTCTGCCGGGTGGTCCTGGCGACGTCGCGCCTGGCCCTGGGGGAACTGGACCAGGCGTGCGCGCTGGGAGCGGAGGCGGCGCAACAGGCGTCGGAGATGAGGTCGGCGCGGGCGACGGAGTACGTACGCGACTTCGAACGCCGGCTGGAGCCGTACCGGGACGCGGCGGCGGCCCGCACCTACCGCGACCGAGTAGCCGCCCTCGGCTGACCCCACGGCCCCGCCCGGCCGGGCTGCACCCGCCCGGCCCGGTGCGGGCTGCACCCGCCCCGCCCCGTGCGCGCTGTGCCCGCCCCACCGCCCGTGTGGGCGGGCCCAGGCCGCCACCCACCCGCCGTGTGGGCCGCGCCGCCTCGCCACCGGGGCCGCGCCCGTACCCACCCGCCGTGTGGGCCGCGCCGGCGGCCCCCGCCACCCGCCGTGTGGGCTGCGCCCGCGCCCTCGCCACCCGCCGTGTGGGCCGCGCCCGCGCCCGTACCCACCCGCCGTGTGGGCATTCGTCCCGCAGGGCGGGACGGGTGGGAACACGGGACGGCGCCCTCTGGCGGCGCCTCCGCCCCTTGTGCCTGGACCCGCACCACCAGCGCAGCGCGCACCCGGTGCGGGTTCAGGCGCGGGAGCCTAGGCCCGGCAGGGGGCGTCGTCCGTTGTGCCCACCCGTTCCGCCCCAGCGGAACGAATGCCCACAACGTGGTGCGCGGGCCGCAGCCCGCGACGGGCGGGTGCGGGCCGGCTCGCAGTGGGGCGTGGGCGGCAGTCCACCACGGGCCGCACCCGCGACGGGGGTCGTGGAACCGTGGCGGGTTACGCCGCGCCCGGCTCCTCCGTCGACAGCCCGTCCACCCGCCCCACCCCCAGGTCCGTCAACAGGGCCGAGGCCGCTCGGGCGCCCGAGGCCAGCGCGCCCTGGACCGTGCTCGTCGCGCGGTGGTCGCCGCAGACGTACAGGCCCGCAAGCAGGCGGACCGAGCGGCGCGCGTCGTGCGGTGGCGGCATCGAGGGGACCGCGTCCGGCGTGTGACGCAGGGCCAGCAGCTCCCACTCGTCCGTCGACGTGCCGTACAGCGTCGCGAGGTGCTTGCGGACCCGCCGTTCCGTGTCGTCCGGCGGCGTCCCGAGCACCGTCGAGGTGATCAGCGTCCGGCCCTCCGGCGCCCGGCCCGGGTCCACCGCGCTCATCACCGCCGTGTGGGCCACCGGCCCGCCGGGGTCGGCCTCCAGGAGCAGCGTCGGGTCCGCCGTCGGCGCCCCCGGCGCCCCCGGCGCCACCGGCGCCGTGTGGTGCAGCACCGTCACCGAGTGGAAGGCCGGCCTCCGCAGCCCCGGCAGCAGCTCGGCCGCCGTCCGCGCCCCCGTCGCGAGGACGACCGAGCGGCACCGGAACACCCCGTGCTCCGCCGTCGTCACCCGCGAGACCGACGCCTCCGTGACCCGGACCCCCGTCCGGACCGTGCCCGGCGGCAGCGCCGCCGCGAGCCGTTCCGGGAGCGCCGCCGCCCCGCCCTCGGGCACCGCGAGCCTGCCCCGGGCGAAGGCGCGCAGCGCCAGGTCCGCGCGGCGGCTCGACATGCCGAGGTCCGGGTCGCCGAGGAGCGCCGCGAGCAGCGGCCGCAGCACGCCCTGGACGGTCCTGGCGGGCAGCCTCGCGGTCAGCGCCTCGCGGGCGGTGCGCTCGGGGCGGGCCAGGATCCGCTGCGCCGGGGTCGCCGCGAGCCGGACGAGGGACGCGCCGAGCCGCGCCTGGTCGAGCGAGGCGGCCGGATGCCGGGGGGCGCTCGCGAGGGCGCGCGCCACGCTGAACGCTCCCCCCACGCTCCGGTGTCCCGGAGTCCGCGGCCCGCCGGCCGTCCGGCGCGGGTGCGGGGCGCCCCATCGCGCGTACCGGCCGTCGCTGTGCACGAGCACCCCCGGGGCGAACGGCCGCAGCACCAGTCCGTCGAGCCCCGGAACGGCCCGGAGTTCCTCGTACGACAGGGTGAGCAGCGGTCCGACCCGGTCGAGCAGGAAGCCGTCGACGGCCTCGGTCGCCATCCGGCCCCCGACGCGGGGTTCCGTCTCCAGGACGGCCACGGAGAGCCCGGCGTCGGTCAGCCGGCGGGCCGCGGCGAGTCCCGCGACCCCGGCTCCGACGATGACGACGTCGACGCTTCGCGTGCCGTCGACGTCCGTACGCTGTGCAGTCCTTGCGCTGTCGGCGCTGTCTGCGCTGTTGAGCACGTGCCCCTCCCCAGGTCGGCGCGGCCGGTGGGAGGCCTATGCCCCCAACGAGCCTCCGGAATGCCCGAGTTCGCCGTTCTCGTCGAGCCTAGGCAGCGCTCCCGCGGGTGCCAGCAGCGCGCACCGGGGTGCGTGCGGCACGGGGGAGCACGGAGGGGGAGTGAGGGAGGGGGAGCGGGCGCGGAGGTCAGCGCGCGGCCGCCCTGATCGAGTCGTCGATCGTCGGGAACGCGAAGTCGAATCCGGTCTCCAACAGCCGTCCCGGCAGCACCCGCTGACTCCCCAGCACGTCCTGCGCGAAGTCCCCGAGGACCACCCGCAGCGCGGGCGCGGGCACCATGAAGAGGGTCGGCCGGCGCAGCACCCGGCCCATCGCCGCCGTCACCTCGCGGTTGGTGACCGGTTCGGGGGCGGTCAGGTTCACCGGGCCCGAGAGCGCCGGGGTGTCGATCAGATGGCGCAGGGCGGCCACCTCGTCGTGGAGGGAGATGAACGACCAGTACTGGCGGCCGTCGCCCATCCGCCCGCCGAGCCCGGCCCGGAACACCGGGAAGAGCCGTCCCCACGCCCCGCCCTCGCGCCCCACCACCAGGCCCGTACGGGCGTAGGTGACCCGGATGCCGGCCTCCTCGGCGGGGGCCGCGGCGGCCTCCCACTCCACGCAGACCTCGGGCAGGAAGCCCGTACCCGCCGGGGCACTCTCGTCGACCGCGCGGCTGCCGGTGTCGCCGTACCAGCCGAGCGCCGTGCCGCACACCAGGCTCTCCGGCGGCTCCGCGAGGGAGGCGAGGGCCTGGGAGATCGCCGTCGTGCCGAGGACGCGGCTGTCGCGGATCTCCTGCTTGTACGCCTCGTTCCAGCGGCGTTCGCCGACCCCGGCGCCCGCCAGGTGCACGACGGAGTCCACGCCGACGAGCCCGGCGGCGTCCACGTACAGCCGCTTCGGGTCCCACTCGACCTCGTCGGCGGTCAGAGCGGGGCGGCGGACGAGCCGGAGGACGTCATGGCCGTCGGCGCGCAGGGAGCGGACGAGGGCGGAGCCGATGAGCCCGGAGGCGCCGGTGACGGCGACACGCTTGCGAGTGGCGGAACGCTGCATGGGTGCCATCCTGCCCTCTCGCGCGGACGCGTGGCACAGTGGTGGCCATGATCGTGCCGCAGACGCTGATACGTACCGCCGAACGAGAGGACGACGCCGCCCTCGCGGAGCTCGACCGGGTCACCTGGTCGCCCCTGCACGCGGTGCTGCCCGCCCCGGTCCCGCCGTACGAGCCCTTCTTCGACGAGCGCCACCTGCCCGGGGACTACCTCGTCGCCGTGCGCGAGGGCGTGATCGTCGGCTACATCCGGGCGGTGCCGCCGACCCGGCTCGCCGCCACCGCCCACGTCCGGCAGATCCAGGGCCTCGCGGTCGCCGAGTCCGCGCGGGGGCACGGCGTGGCGCGGGCACTGCTGCGGGCCGCGATGGACAAGGCGCGGGCGGACGGCGCCGTCCGGATGACGCTGCGGGTGCTCGGCCACAACGCCCCGGCCCGCGCGCTCTACGCCTCCGAGGGCTTCGCGGTGGAGGGCGTGCTGCCGGGGGAGATGTTCCTGGCCGGGGAGTACGTGGACGACGTCCTCATGGGCCGGTCGCTGACCCTCGGCTGACCTCCGGGTTCAGCAGCCGCATCCCGCCCATCAGTTCGCGCAGGCACCGGACCGCGAGCTCCGCCGGAGCGCCCTCGCCCCGTGCCGGCGCGTCCGTCTCCGCCCAGCTCTCCAGCGCGATCCTGATCGCGTCCGTGGCAGCCGCCGCCGCGAGCCGTACCTCCAGCGGGTCCGCGCCCGCCCCCGCGAGCCCGGCGACGACCTCGCGCAGCCGCTCCTCCGACTCCTGGTTGACCCGGTACCAGACGGCCCGCAGCGCCGGGTCCTCGGCGGCCGCGCGCAGCAGTCCGCGCGTCCAGCGCAGCCCTTCCTCGGCCGCCGCGTCCATGGGCGTCAGCGAGGCGGCGATCGAGCGTTCCAGGGCCTCGGGCAGCCCCGCGCCCGGTTCCGCGGTGGCATCTGCGGCGCCCCCGGCCGTCACGGCGCCCCCGGCCCTCACGGCGCCCCCGGCTGTCACGGCGCCCCCGGCCCTCACGGCGCCCCCGGCTGTCACGGCGTCCGCGGCCCTCACGGCGCCCCCGGCCGTCGCGGAGCTCGCCGCCGTCGCCGTCGCCGTCGCCGCGAGGAGTTCGCGCCAGCGGTCGCCGCCGCCCGCGAGGAGCGGGGCCACGGCGTCCTGCTTGGAGCGGAAGTACCGGTAGAAGGTGCGCAGCGCGACCCCGGCCCGCAGGGCGATGTCCTCGGCCGTGGTGCCGTCGGGGCCGTGCTCGGTGAAGAGCTCGGCGGCGGCGCGCGCGATGTCCAGCTGGGTGGCGGCCTTGCGGCGCTCCGTCAGCGTCCGGGTGGGGGGCGTGGCGCCCTCGGGCTTGGTGCTCACCGTACGAAGCGTACGCCCGCGACCGCCCTCGGTGCATTTCGTGCAGCTATGGCAAAACGTGCCACTTGGGCGTACGGTGGCGACATTCCCCGGGAACCGCAGACGTCCCGGAAGCAGGATTCCCGGAAGCTCGACATCGAGAGGTTGCCGCCATGAACCAGCTGACCCGTTACGAAGGACGCCGTGCCCTCATCACCGGCGGCGGCTCCGGCATCGGCCAGGCCACCGTCCTGCGCGTGCTCGCCGAGGGCGGCCGGGTCGTCGCCGCCGACATCAGCGAGGAAGGCCTCAAGGACACCGTCGCCAAGGCCGGCGACGCCGCAGACCGCCTGACCACCGTCGTCCTGAACGTCGCCGACGAGGCCTCCGTGCGCGCCGGCGTCGCCGCCGCCGTCGAGGCGCTCGGCGGCCTGGACGTCCTGGTCAACGCCGCCGGCATCCTGCGTTCCTCGCACACCCACGAGACGAGCCTCGACTCCTTCGAGCAGGTGATACGGATCAACCTCACGGGCACGTTCCTGATGATCCGCGAGGCGGTCCCCGCGCTTCTGGAGGGCAACGGCTCCGCCGTCGTGAACTTCTCCTCCACCTCCGCGATGTTCGCGCACCCCTACATGGCGGCCTACGCGGCCAGCAAGGGCGGCATCCAGTCCATGACCCACGCGCTCGCCGCCGAGTACGCCAAGCAGGGCATCCGCTTCACCGCCGTCCAGCCCGGCTCCATCTCCTCCGGAATGACCGACGGCACCGGCGCCAGCCGCCAGAGCGTCGGCCCCGGCCTCCCCGAGGACGCCGACTGGTCCCTCTTCGCGAAGCTCGCCCCCGCCCTCGGGCAGGGTTTCGCGGGCCCCGAGACCGTCGCGGGCGTCGTCGCGATGCTGGCGTCCGAGGACGGGAAGTTCATCACCGGCACCGAGGTCCGCATCGACGGCGGCACGCACTTCTGACGAGCGCGCCCTTCCCCCGGGATCGCGCGCTACGTCGTCCCGAAGCGCTCCCAGAGCCGGGGGAAGCGGGCCGCGAGGACCTTGTCGTCCTCCAGGTCGAACGGGGCTCCCAGCGGCTCCCCGCCCGGCATCGGAATGCCCAGGTCCGGGGTCTCGGCGCCGGTCAGCTGCTCGTACGCCTCGTCCGCCGCGAAACCGATCTCCTCGCCGTCCCCGTCGATCTCCAGGTCGAAGTCGCCGAGCAGTTCCGCGAGCGCGTCGGGATCGTGCACCGCGCCCTCGTACACCTCACGGCCCTGGCCGATGAGCCAGCAGCGGAACGAGTCGAAGGTCTCGTCGCCGGCCCCGTCGAAGAGCACCGCCGCCGCGCCCCACAGATCCCAGAGGTACGCGCGGTTGTAGCGGGCCTCGAAATGGCGTGCGTAGTCGAGCACGGAGTCGGGGTCCAGCCGGGTCAGCCGTTCCACGAGCAGGTCGGCCTGTTCCTCGGGGTCGCCCTCGGCGTCCTCGCGGCTGGCATCGATGATCTCCCAGAACTCCGTCTCGTCCATCACGGGACCAGCATCGTGGTTCGGGGGGTGCGACGCACCCGGAAAACCCGAAATGAATCCAGACAGAAGATGTCGTACTTTCCTGCGAGTCTGATGCGCATGACGACGGAGAAGAACGGGACGAACCAGACGAACAGCCTGCGCGGACGGATCTGCCTGGTCGCCGGGGCGACCCGGGGCGCCGGACGGGGCATCGCCGTCCAGCTCGGCGCGGCCGGAGCGACGGTGTACGTCACCGGGCGGACCACCCGCGAGAAGCTCAGCGAGGTCGGCCGGTCCACCGAGACCATCGAGGAGACCGCCGAACTGGTGACGGCCGCCGGAGGCGAGGGCATCGCCGTCCCCACCGACCACCTGGAGGTCGAGCAGGTGAAGGCACTGGTCGACCGGATCGACCGGGAGCACGGGCGGCTCGACGTCCTCGTGAACGACGTGTGGGGCGGCGAGCACCTCCTCGCCTTCGGCAAGAAGACCTGGGAGAACGACCTCACCGGCGGCCTGCGGATGCTGGAGCTCGGGGTACGGACGCACGCCATCACCTCCCACACCGCGATCCCGCTGCTCATCCGGAACAGGGGCGGCCTCGTCGTCGAGATCACCGACGGCACGTCCGAGTACAACGGCACCCGCTTCCGCGAGAACCTCTTCTACGACCTCGCCAAGAACGCCCCGATCCGGATGGCCTTCGGCCTCGGCAAGGAACTGGAGGAGTACGGCGGCACGGCGGTCTCCGTCACCCCCGGCTGGCTCAGGTCCGAGCAGATGCTCGCCGGGTTCGGCGTCACCGAGGAGAACTGGCGCGACGCCGTCGCGAAGATCCCGGACTTCGCGATCGCCGAGTCACCGGTGTACGTGGGGCGGGCGGTCGCCGCTCTCGCCGCCGACCCCGACCGGCACCGCTGGAACGGGCAGTCGCTGTCGAGCGGACAGCTGGCGGGGGAGTACGGCTTCACGGACGCGGACGGCTCGCGGCCGGACGCCTGGGGCTTCATCCTCGCCGGCGAGACGGGAAAGCCGGACGTGACCGACTACCGGTAGAGCCCGGCGAGCGCGCGGGCCGCCTCCTCGAAGCGGGCCCGCAGGGAGGCCGGGGCCAGCACCTCGGCCTCCGCGCCGAGCGCGAGCAGCTGGGAGAAGGCGACCTCCTCGCTCTCCACCGGGAGCGTCGCCGTCACCCGGCCGTCCGGGTCCCGCGTCCCCGCCGCGAGCGCCTCCTCGGCGGCCGCGCGGTCCGTCACGTACGGCAGTCTCCGGGCCCCCGCCTCCGAGAGCCGTACGACGACCTCGGCGCGCAGGATCGACCGGGCGAACTCCGCCGCGCGCGCGGCCCAGAACTCCGGCAGGGCGAACTCCTCGTCCCGTACGAAGCGCTCCGCGGAGAGTGCGACGGCCGCGAAGCGGTCCACCCGGTAGGTGCGGAACGCCGTACCGGACCGCGCGCACAGGTACCAGACGCCCGCCTTCAGGACGAGGCCGTACGGGGCGAGCTCGCGGTCCACCTCACGGTCACCGCGCCGGTAGCGGGCCGAGACCATCCGGTCGTCCCAGACCGCCCGCGCGATCGGCGGCAGCATCTCCGGGGTCTCCGGCTCCTGGTACCAGCCCGGCGCGTCGAGCAGAAAGCGCTGCGCCACCGAGTCCGGGGCGTCCCGCAGCGAGGGCAGCAGCGCCGCGGAGACCTTCAGCCGGGCCGCCGACGCCGCGTCCTCCAGACCCATGTCCCGCAGCGCGCCGGGCAGTCCGGACAGGAACAGCGCCTCGGCCTCGCCGCGCGCCAGGCCCGTGAGCCGCGTGCGGTAGCCGCCGACGAGCCGGTACCCACCGGCCCTGCCCCGGTCCGCATACACCGGAACCCCCGCCTCCGAGAGGGCGAGGGCATCGCGGGTGATGGTGCGCTCCGACACCTCGAGCTCGGCGGCGAGTTCGGCCGCCGTCATCGAAGGACGGGACTGGAGCAGGAGGACCATCTTGATCAGCCGGGCGGCGCGCATGAACCCATCATGCGCGCCCGCACCGACAACCGGGCAAGGGCCTACAGGCCGTAGCGCTCGCGCGCCTCCTTCACGGCCGAGGCGGGGACCTCGCCGCGGCGGGCGAGCTGCGCGAGGGCCGCGACGACGATCGACTGGGCGTCGACACCGAAGTGGCGGCGGGCCGCGTCACGGGTGTCCGAGAGGCCGAAGCCATCGGCGCCCAGCGAGGACCAGTCCTGCTCGACCCACTGCGCGATCTGGTCCGGGACCTGACGCATGTAGTCGGAGACCGCGAGGACCGGGGACTCGATGCCTTCCAGCGCCTTGCGGATGTACGGCACCTGCTCCTCGCCGCGCAGCAGCGCCGCGTCCGCCTCCAGGGCGTCGCGCCGCAGCTCCGTCCAGGAGGTCGCGGACCACACGTCGGCGCCCACGCCCCACTCGGCGGCGAGCAGCTTCTGCGCCTCCAGGGCCCAGTGGATGGCCGTACCGGAGGAGAGGAGCTGGATGCGCGAGGCGTTCGCGGGGAGGTCGAGGCCCGCGGACTCCGCCGTGTTGAAGCGGTAGAGGCCCTTGACGATGCCCTCGTCGATGCCGGCCGGCTTGGCGGGCTGCGGCATCGGCTCGTTGTAGACGGTGAGGTAGTAGAAGACGTTCTGGTCCTCGCCCTCGGCGGCCTCGCCGTACATCCGGCGCAGACCCTCCTTGACGATGGCCGCGACCTCGTAGGCGAACGCCGGGTCGTACGTCAGCGCCGCCGGGTTGGTGGCCGCGATCACCGGCGAGTGGCCGTCGGCGTGCTGCAGACCCTCACCCGTCAGGGTCGTACGGCCCGCGGTGGCACCGACGAGGAAGCCGCGGCCGAGCTGGTCGCCGAGCTGCCACATCTGGTCGGCGGTCCGCTGCCAGCCGAACATCGAGTAGAAGATGTAGAACGGGATCATCGCCTCGCCGTGCGTGGAGTACGCGGTGGAAGCGGCGATGAAGTCGGCCATCGAACCGGCCTCGGTGATCCCCTCGTTGAGGATCTGGCCGTTGACGGCCTCCTTGTAGTACATCAGCTGGTCGCGGTCGACCGGCTCGTACGTCTGGCCCTTCGGCGAGTAGATGCCGAGCGACGGGAACAGCGACTCCATACCGAAGGTACGGGCCTCGTCCGGGACGATCGGGACCCAGCGCTTGCCGGTCTCCTTGTCACGGATGAGGTCCTTGACCAGGCGGACGAAGGCCATCGTGGTCGCCATCGACTGCGCGCCGGAGCCCTTGTCGAAGGCGGTGAAGGCCTTCTCGGCCGGGGCCGGCAGCGGGGCGATCGCGTGGGTACGACGGGCCGGGGCCGGACCGCCGAGCGCCGCGCGGCGCTCCTGGAGGTAGCGGACCTCGGGGGAGTCGGCGCCGGGGTGGCCGTACGGCACCTGGCCGTCGGCGAACTGCGCGTCCGAGATGGGCAGTTCAAGAAGGTCACGCATGTTCTTGAACTCGTCGTTCGTGAGCTTCTTCATCTGGTGGTTCGCGTTCTTCGACGCGAAGCCCTCACCGAGGGTGAAGCCCTTGACGGTCTGCGCGAGGATGACCGTCGGCGCGCCCTTGAACTCGACGGCGGCCTTGTACGCGGCGTACACCTTGCGCGGCTCGTGGCCACCGCGCGAGAGGTGGAAGCACTCCAGGATCTTGTCGTCGCTCAGCAGCTGCGCCATCGCGACGAGCGCCGGGTCCTTGCCGAAGAAGTCCTGGCGGATGTAGGCGGCGTCGCGGGTCTGGTACGTCTGGACCTGCGCGTCCGGCACCTCACGGAGGCGGCGGACGAGGGCGCCGGTGGTGTCGAGCGCGAACAGCTCGTCCCAGGCGTTGCCCCACAGCGACTTCACGACGTTCCAGCCGGCGCCGCGGAACTGGGCCTCCAGCTCCTGCACGATCTTGAAGTTGGCGCGGACCGGGCCGTCGAGGCGCTGCAGGTTGCAGTTGATGACGAAGGTCAGGTTGTCCAGACCCTCGCGGGCGGCCAGGGCGAGGGCAGCGGTCGACTCGGGCTCGTCCATCTCGCCGTCACCGAGGAACGCCCACACGTGCGAGGCGGAGACGTCCTTGATGGCGCGGTTGGTCAGGTAGCGGTTGAAGCGCGCCTGGTAGATCGCGGAGAGCGGGCCCAGACCCATGGAGACGGTCGGGAACTCCCACAGCCAGGGCAGGCGGCGCGGGTGCGGGTAGGAGGGCAGACCGTTGCCGCCGGACTCCTGCCGGAAGTTGTCGAGGTGGGCCTCGTTCAGGCGCCCGTCCAGGAACGCGCGGGCGTAGATGCCCGGGGCGGCGTGACCCTGGATGTAGAGCTGGTCGCCGGAACCGTCGGCTTCCTTGCCCTTGAAGAAGTGGTTGAAGCCGGTCTCGTACAGCCAGGCGGCCGACGCGAACGTGGCGATGTGACCGCCGACGCCGTACTTCGAGCCGCGGGTGACCATCGCGGCCGCGTTCCAGCGGTTCCAGGCGGTGATCCGGCGCTCCATGGCCTCGTCGCCGTCGAAGGCGGCGCCCGTCGGCTCGGCGGAGGTCGGGATGGTGTTGACGTAGTCCGTCTCCAGCAGCTTGGGCAGGGCCAGGCCCGCGCCCTCGGCGTGCTGGAGCGTACGGCGCATCAGGTAGGCGGCCCGGTGGGGGCCGGCGGCCTTGGTGACGGCGTCCAGGGAGGCCGCCCACTCGGCGGTCTCCTCGGTGTCACGGTCCGGGAGCTGGTCGAGCTCGCTCGGAATCTTGCCTACGGGATCGGTCATGATCGCCGCCTTCCGGACAGGTGGGGGTGGAGATGGGGTGCCTTGTCTGGCAGGACAGGGCGAAGGGCCGGGTAGCGGCCCGCCGAAGACTGTAAACCGGCGATCGATGATCGATCAAAGGGTTGAAGGGGAAAACCTCTTCAGATCGAGAAAGTCGGCACAGGGTGCCGCGAAACGGGGCACCCGGTGCCTTGTTTTCGCAGGTGAGGGCGGGGAGGAGCCGCTTTCTGAGGGGGTGCGCGCACGAATGAGCGGGCATGAAGGAGCGGGCCCGCCGGAGGGTGGGCCCGCTCACTGTCCGTGAACTGTCCGTGCCGAAAGAGGGGGTCAGGCGCGCGGCGCGCAGCCCAGAACGTGTGCCTTCACCAGCGCGCCGATGTTCGGATCGCCCCGCCGGAAGGCCTCCACCAGCTCCTGGTGCTCCTCCGCGTACGACTTCTGGACCGTGCCCAGCCAGCGGATCGACAGGGCCGTGAAGACCTCGATGCCGAGCGTCTCCCAGGTGTGCAGCAGGACGGCGTTCCCCGCCGCCTTCACCAGCTCCCGGTGGAAGGCCACCGTGTGCCGCACCTGGGCCGTGCCGTCGGAGGTCGCGTCCGCCTCGTACAGGGCCGCCACGTGCGGCTCCAGGGCCGAGCAGTCCGCCGCGAGCCGCCCGGCCGCCAGCTCGGCCGCGATCTGCTCCAGACCGGCGCGTACGGGATAGCTCTCCTCCAGGTCGGCGGCGGTCAGATTGCGCACCCGGACGCCCTTGTTCGGCGCCGACTCGATCAGCCGCAGCGACTCCAGCTCGCGCAGCGCCTCGCGCACGGGCGTCTGGCTGACCTCGAGCTCGGTCGCGATCCGGCGCTCCACGATCCGCTCGCCCGGCTTCCAGCGGCCGCTGACGATCCCCTCCACGATGTGCTCGCGGATCTGCTCGCGCAGCGAGTGGACGACGGGGACGGTCATGAAGCGGCTCCTCGGGGAGTGTTGACTCTAAAGACAATACGGCGGCGCCCCCGTCCGGAAACACTTCCGGACGGGGGCGCCGCAGGTGAGGCTCGTTACGTTGCCTCGGCGTATGCCTTTCGGCGTACGTCCTACAGGCCGAGGTCGTTCTCGAACTCGCCGGCCTCGAGGATCGCCTTGACCGAGGTCAGGTAGCGGGCGGCGTCGGCGCCGTCCACCAGACGGTGGTCGTAGGACAGCGCGACGTACGTCATGTCGCGGATCGCGATCGTCTCACCCAGGTCCGGGTGGTTGATGACGACCGGACGGCGCACGGTGGCGCCGATGCCCAGGATGGCGACCTGGTTCGGGGGCACGATGATCGTGTCGAACAGCGCGCCGCGCGAACCGGTGTTGGAGATGGTGAAGGTCGCACCGGCCAGGTCGTCCGGGGTGATCTTGCTGGCGCGCACGGCGCCGGCCAGCTCCGCGGTCTTCTTCGAGATGCCGGCGATGTTGAGGTCGCCCGCACCCTTGATGACCGGGGTCATCAGACCCTTCTCGGAGTCCACCGCGATACCGATGTTCTCGGCGTCGAAGTAGGTGATCGTGCCCTCGTCCTCGTTGATCCGGGCGTTGATGACCGGGTGGGCCTTCAGCGCCTGGGCCGCCGCCTTCACGAAGAACGGCATCGGGGACAGCTTGACGCCCTCACGGGCGGCGAAGGCGTCCTTGGCACGGGCGCGCAGCTTCATCAGCTTGGTGATGTCGACCTCGACGACCGAGGTCAGCTGGGCCTGGCCGTGCAGCGCCTTCATCATGTTGTCGCCGATGACCTTGCGCATGCGGGTCATCTTGACGGTCTGACCGCGCAGCGGGGAGACCTCGAGCGCCGGAGCCTTGGCGGCGGCCGGAGCAGCGGCGGCGGGGGCAGCGGCGGCGGCCTTCTTGGCCTCGGCGGCCGCGAGGACGTCCTGCTTGCGGATACGACCGCCGACGCCCGAACCCTTGACGGCCGCCAGGTCGACACCGTTCTCGGTGGCGAGCTTGCGGACCAGCGGGGTCACGTACGCGCCGTCCTCGGCGGGGGCGGCCGCGGGGGTCGCCGGAACCGGGGTGACGACCGCCGGGGCGATCGACGGGGCCTGGGCGACCGGGGCCGGAGCCGCGGCCGGGGCGGCCGGAGCGGGGGCCGGAGCCGGAGCGGCCGGGGCCGGAGCAGCGGCGGCGGGAGCCGGAGCGGCGGCCGGGGCCGGGGCGGCCGGAGCCGGAGCGGCGGCCGGAGCCGCACCCGCGGCACCGATGACGGCGAGCTTGGCGCCGACCTCGGCGGTCTCGTCCTCGGCGACGACGATCTCCAGGAGAACGCCGGAGGCCGGGGCGGGGATCTCGGTGTCGACCTTGTCCGTGGAGACCTCGAGCAGCGGCTCGTCGGCCTCGACGGTCTCGCCGACCGACTTCAGCCAGCGGGTGACGGTGCCCTCGGTGACGGACTCGCCGAGTGCGGGCAGCACGACGTCGGTGCCGGTGGCGCCGACCCCTGCGGGAGAAGGTGCGGCGGCGGCCGGAGCCTCGGCCGCGGGGGCCGGAGCGGCCGGGGCCTCGGCGACCGGCGCCGGAGCGGCCGCGGCGGGCTCGGCGGCCGGAGCCGGGGCGGCCTCGGCGGCCGGAGCCGCAGCGGGGGCGCCCGTGCCGTCGTCGATGATGGCCAGCTCGGCGCCGACCTCGACCGTCTCGTCCTCGGCGACCTTGATGGAGGCCAGGATGCCCGAGGCGGGGGCGGGGATCTCGGTGTCGACCTTGTCGGTCGAGACCTCGAGCAGCGGCTCGTCGGCCTCGACACGCTCACCCTCGGCCTTGAGCCAGCGGGTGACGGTGCCCTCGGTGACGCTCTCGCCGAGCGCCGGCAGGGTTACGGAAACCGACATGGTTTCAGTTGCTCCTAACGAATTGCGGGAAGTGGTCGTCGCGCCCTGTGATGACGTGAGCGTCAGTCGTGGGAGTGCAGAGGCTTGCCGGCCAGGGCCAGGTGGGCCTCGCCGAGCGCCTCGTTCTGCGTCGGGTGGGCGTGGATGAGCTGCGCGACCTCGGCCGGCAGCGCCTCCCAGTTGTAGATCAGCTGCGCTTCGCCGACCTGCTCGCCCATGCGGTCACCGACCATGTGGACGCCGACCACGGCACCGTCCTTGACCTGGACGAGCTTGATCTCGCCCGCGGTCTTGAGGATCTTGCTCTTGCCGTTGCCCGCCAGGTTGTACTTCAGGGCGACGACCTTGTCCGCGCCGTAGATCTCCTTGGCCTTGGCCTCGGTGATGCCGACGGAGGCGACCTCGGGGTGGCAGTACGTCACCCGGGGCACGCCGTCGTAGTCGATCGGGACGGCCTTCAGGCCGGCCAGGCGCTCCGCGACGAGGATGCCCTCGGCGAAGCCGACGTGCGCGAGCTGGAGCGTCGGGACGAGGTCGCCCACGGCCGAGACCGTCGGCACGTTGGTGCGCATGTACTCGTCGACCAGGACGTAGCCGCGGTCCATCGCGACGCCCTGCTCCTCGTAACCGAGACCGGCGGAGACCGGGCCGCGGCCGATGGCGACCAGCAGCACCTCGGCCTCGAAGGTCTTGCCGTCGGCCAGCGTGACCTTGACGCCGTTGTCGGTGTACTCGGCGGACTGGAAGAAGGTGCCGAGGTTGAACTTGATGCCGCGCTTGCGGAACGCGCGCTCAAGAAGCTTCGAGCTGTTCTCGTCCTCGACCGGGACGAGGTGCTTCATGCCCTCGATCACCGTGACGTCGGTGCCGAAGGACTTCCACGCCGAGGCGAACTCGACGCCGATGACACCGCCGCCGAGGATGATCGCGGACTCCGGGACCCGGTCCAGGGTCAGCGCGTGGTCCGAGGTGATGATCCGGTTGCCGTCGATCTCCAGCCCGGGGAGGGACTTCGGCACGGAACCGGTGGCCAGGAGGACGTGACGGCCCTCGACGCGACGACCGTCGACGTCGACGGAGGTCGGGGAGGACAGGTGGCCGGTGCCCTCGATGTAGGTCACCTTGCGGGAGGCGACGAGACCCTGCAGACCCTTGTACAGGCCCGAGATCACGTCGTCCTTGTACTTGTGCACGGCCTTGATGTCGATGCCCTCGAAAGAGGCCCTGACACCGAACTGCTCCGCCTCGCGGGTCTGGTCGGCGACCTCGCCGGCGTGGAGCAGGGCCTTCGTCGGGATGCAGCCGTTGTGCAGGCAGGTGCCGCCGAGCTTGTTCTTCTCGATCAGTGCGACGTCCAGGCCCAGCTGCGCTCCGCGCAGCGCCGCGGCGTAACCGCCGCTACCGCCGCCGAGGATCACTAGGTCGAAAACGGTGCTGGCGTCGTTCGCCACGTCACGTCCTCCATGCATGTGCGCTCGTCGCCGGTCCTCGATGACCAGGCGGCGGCTGGTGTTCGGCCGCTTATTTTCGGCCCTGTGGTGGGGGCCCTGTCCTGCCGAGAACCCATCTTCGCACTTGTTGACGGATGGCGGGACGCGGGGCCGTGCTCTGAGACGGCCGATCGTCCGTACGGCGGGTGGACCAGCGCGTACGAACCTACGGATTTCGTCGCGGGCGAACAGCGACGGCCCCGGGCACGCAGCCCGGGGCCGTCGCCGTCACGTGCCCGCTCAGAGCTCGCCGGCCGCCGTGCGCTCGGCCAGCTTCACCAGGGTGCGGACCGAGGAGCCGGTGCCGCCCTTGGGGGTGTAGCCGTACGGGGCGCCCTCGTGGAAGGCCGGGCCCGCGATGTCCAGGTGGGCCCAGGTGATGCCCTCGCCCACGAACTCCTGGAGGAAGAGACCGGCGACCAGGCCGCCGCCCATCCGCTCACCCATGTTGGCGATGTCGGCGGTGGGGGAGTCCATGCCCTTGCGCAGGTCCGCGGGGAGCGGCATCGGCCAGGACGCCTCGCCGACCTCCTCCGCGATCTCGTGGATCGCGGAGCGGTAGTCGTCGTCGTTGGCCATGATGCCGAAGGTGCGGTTGCCGAGCGCCAGGACCATCGCGCCGGTCAGGGTCGCCACGTCGACGATCGCGTCCGGGTGCTCCTCGGAGGCCCGGGTCAGCGCGTCGGCGAGGACGAGCCGGCCCTCGGCGTCGGTGTTCAGGACCTCGACGGTCTTGCCGCTGTACATGCGCAGCACGTCACCCGGGCGGGTGGCGGAGCCGGACGGCATGTTCTCGGCGAGGGCGAGCCAGCCCGTGACGTTGACCTCCAGGCCGAGGCGGGCCGCGGCGACGACGGACGAGAACACGGCGGCCGCGCCGCTCATGTCGCACTTCATCGTCTCGTTGTGGCCGGCCGGCTTCAGGGAGATGCCGCCCGAGTCGTAGGTGATGCCCTTGCCGACCAGGGCGAGGGTCTTCTCCGCCTTCGGGTGGGTGTAGCCGATGCGGACCAGGCGCGGCGGGTTCTGCGAGCCGACGCCGACACCGAGGATGCCGCCGAAGCCGCCCTTGGCGAGCGCCTTCTCGTCGAGGACCTGGACCTTGAGGCCGTGCTCCTTGCCGGCGGCCTGGGCGGCGGCGGCGAAGGCGGCCGGGGTCAGGTCGTTCGGCGGCATGTTGATCAGGTCGCGGGCGCGGTTGATCTCCTCGGCGACGGCCAGGGCACGCTCGGCGGCGGCCTTGTGGGCCTTGTCGCGCGGCTTGGCGCCGAGCAGGGCGACCTCGCCCAGCGGCTTCTTCGCGTCCTTGCCGTTCTCCTGGTACTGCGTGAAGGCGTACGCGCCGAGCAGGGCGCCCTCCGCGATGGCGGCGGCGTCCTCGGCGGCGTCGATCGGCAGCGCGAACGCGGCCTTCTTCGAGCCGTTCAGGGTGCGGGCGGCGACACCGGCGGCCCGGCGGAGGGTCTCCGCGCCGTAGGACGCGCCGTCCTCGGGGGCGGAGCCCAGACCGACGGCCAGGACGACGGGGGCCTTGAGGCCGGCCGGGGCGGGCAGCTTGGTCGCCTCACCCTCGGCACCCGAGGCGCCCAGCGTCTCCAGGACGGCGGCGAGCCGGCCGTCGAAGGCCTTGTCGACGGCCTCGGCGCCCGGGGCGACGACGAGCGTCTTCCCGGACTTCGCGACGCCGATGACGAGGGCGTCGGCGCGGAGCGTCGCCGCGCCGGCAGTGCTGAGAGTGAGAGCAGTCACGGTGGTGAAATCTCGCTTCCATTGAGTTCTGTGGCGGTCGAGGGATGGGCCGACCGTGCCCGCCGCATCGTATTTCGGCCCGGAGAGCGCCGAGAACGAGCCTACGCTCGCTCAACGGGTTCGCTCACGGCGGCGCCGATTCACTCATCCGTGGTGTCTCTTTCATGTTTACCGTTCTGGCTCGGAGTGCTCGTTCACACTCGCCTCAGTCACGCAAGGACGACCCACTCGTCTTCGCACCATCTGCATCATCTCCACAGGTTCGCCGCCCCGGCCCCCGGTGCGCGGGGACCTGCCGAGGGGGGACACCACCTGATGGACTCCGGCCGAATCCGTACGCCCAGAAGCGCGCCCCGCACCCGTGGCGGCGCCCGCACCGCGCCCCGTACGGCTCCGCGTACCGCCCGCGTCGCGGCACTCGCCGCCGCCGCGCTGCTCGCCACCGTCGTCCCGTCCGCGCAGGCCGTAGCGGCCCCCGTGCCCCGGGTCGACCTCACCGTCCTCGTCGTCGACGACGGCGGCAGCGCGGTCGGTGCGATCACCGCCGAACTGAAGGGCGCCGGCGTCCCGTACCGCAGGATCGACCTGAACGACCCGAACCGGCCGGTCCTCGACACCGCCTTCCTCAGCGACACGCTCGACGGCCGCCCCCGCGCCAAGTACCAGGGCGTGGTCCTGCCCCACGAGACCGCGTTCGGCCCCGACTCGGCCGAGCACACCGCCCTCCAGGCGTACGAGCGGACCTTCGGCGTCCCACAGGTCGACGCCTACACGTGGTCGCACCCCGGCGTCGGCCTCGACTACACGAACGAGGGCGGCTGGTCCGGCGTCCTCGACGGCACCACCGCCGGCATCACCGCCGCAGGGAAGGCGGGCCCCTTCCGGTACCTGGCCGGGGCGCTCACCTTCGAGGACAACGACCCCTCGATCGCCGAGAGCTACGGCTACGCGGGCCGCCCCCGGGCCGGCTTCACCAGCTACGTCGACGTGCCCGTCGACGGGGGTGGCCGGGCCAGCCTCGTCGGCGAGTACACCGCCGACGGGCGCCGCGAACTGGTCGTCACCTTCGCCTACAACCAGTACCAGCGGCAGTTCCGGGCCCTCGCCCGCGGCATCGTCGAATGGCTCACCCAGGGCGTCCACCTCGGCCAGAGCCGCAACTACCTCTCCGTGCACGTCGACGACGTCTTCGCCCCCGACGCCCGCTGGGACACCGGACTCGACTGCACCCCCGGCGACTTCGACTGCGTCGGCGACGACGGAGAGGGCGCCGACCCGATCCGGATGACGGTCGCCGACGCCCAGTACGCCGCCGCCTGGCAGAAGTCCTCCGGCTTCACCCTCGACATGGTCTACAACGGCGGCCAGGGCGAGCAGTGGAAGGCCGAACACGGCGGCACCGACCCGCTCACCGACCGGCTCGTCGCCGACCGCGCCCAGTACCGGTGGATCAACCACACGTACACCCATCCCTTCCTCGGCTGCGTCCAGGACAACGCCGTCGTCCCCTGGCAGTGCGCCAAGGACGCCTCGGGCAAGACCCTCTGGGTCAGCCGCGCCGAGCTGTCCGCCCAGATCCGCGACAACCACAACTGGGCCGTCCGCAAGGGCATCTCCGTCGACCGCTCCGAACTCGTCACCGGAGAGCACTCCGGCCTCAAGACCCTGCCCCAGCAGCCCGTCGACAACCCGAACCTGGCCGGCGCCCTCGCCGACAACGGCGTCAAGTGGACGGCCAGCGACAACTCCCGCGAACCGCAGCAACGGGCGCTCGGCACCGCCTCCGGCGCCGCGAAGACCGTGCCCCGCCACCCCATGAACGTGTACTACAACGTGGGCACCGCCGCCGAGATGACCGACGAGTACAACTGGGTCTACACCTCCCGCGCCGACGGCGGCAGCGGCATCTGCGAGTCCAACCCGGCCTCCACCTGCCTGCCCGCCCCGCTCCCCACGGCCACCGGCTACGCCGACCACATCGTGCCGCAGGAAGCCCGTATCGCCCTCTCCCACGTCCTCGGCAACGACCCCCGGCCGCACTACGTGCACCAGTCGAACCTCGCCGAGGAGCGCCTGCTCTACCCCGTCCTCGACCGGGTACTCGCCGACTACCGGGGCCTGTTCGCACCCAGCGCGCCCCTGGTGAACCCGGCCCAGCGGGACGTCGGCACCGAACTGACCCGCCGCGCGGCCTGGGACCAGGCCCTCGCCGCCGGAAAGGTCACCGCCTACCGCATCGGCACCGCCGTCACCGTCAAGGCCCCCGCCGGCGTCACCGTGCCCGTCACCGCCCCCGAGGGCACCCGCAAGCGCCTCCTCCTCGGCACCGCCGCCTTCGGGGCGCCGTACGCCGGGACCCGCTCCGCCTGGACCGCGCCCGAACCGCTCCAGACCAGCGTCACACTCACGCTCCCGACCGCCTGACCAGCACGTTCTGGGGGGAACCGCACATGCCGAGCAGTGGCCGTCATGTCACCATGCTCACCGAAGGCACCTACCCGCATGTCCACGGCGGCGTCAGCACCTGGTGCGACCAGCTCGTCCGCGGCATGCCCGAGGTCGACTTCGAGATCCTCGCCCTCACCGGCAGCGGCCGCGAACCCGTCACCTGGGAGCTGCCGTCCAACGTCACCCGGCACACCGCCTACGCCCTCTGGGGACTCCCGCAGGGTCCGACCGCGCCCGGCCTGTTCGCCGGAGCGCGCCGGCCCCTGCGGGGGCGTGAGCGCCGCCGCTTCCTCGACACCTACGAGCGCCTGCTGCTCGCCCTCCTCGACCCGGAGGCGGGCTACGACTTCGGCACCAGCCTGTACGAACTCGCCGAACTGGCCCGGCAGGGACGGCTCACCGCCGCCCTGCGCTCGGAGCCGGCCCTGCGCTCCCTGATGTGGATCTGGACCATGCCGCATCTGCCGACGCTCGCGGCCCGGCCCACCGTCCACGACGCCCTCACCGCCACCGACCTGCTCGAACACGCCCTGCGGCCGCTGGCCGCCCGGATATCCACCGACGGCGTCGCCCACGCCGTCTCCAGCGGCCTCGCCACCCTCCCGGCGCTCGCCGCACAGCACTTCGAAGGGGTGCCCTTCCTGCTCACCGAACACGGCATCTACCTCCGCGAGCGCTATCTCGGCTACCGCACCGAGGCACAACGCTGGCCCGTCAAGGCCCTCATGCTCGGCTTCTACCGTGAGCTCAACACCCTCGGCTACCGCAAGGCCGACCTCATCACCCCCTGCAACCAGTACAACCGGCGCTGGGAGGAGCGCGGCGGCGCCCCCGCCGACCGCATCCGCACCGTCTACAACGGCGTCGACCCGGCCCTCTTCCCCGAGGCCGGCCCCGAGCCCGAGACCCCCACGCTCAGCTGGTGCGGCCGCGTCGACCCCATCAAGGACCTCGAAACCCTGATCAGGGCGTACGCCATCTGCCGCGCCGAACTTCCCGCGCTGCGGCTCCGGTTGTTCGGCCCGGTCCCCGCCGGGAACGAGGACTACCTCACCCGCCTGGAGAAGCTCGCCGCCGAACTCGGCGTCACCGACGGGATCACCTTCGAGGGCCGGATCTCCGACGTGCCCAGCGCGTACGCGGCCGGCAGCGTCGTGATGCTCTCCTCCATCAGCGAGGGCTTCCCGTTCTCCCTCATCGAGGCCATGTCCTGCGGCCGCGCCACCGTCTCCACCGACGTCGGAGGGGTACGGGAGGCCGTCGGCGACACCGGGATCGTCGTCCCGCCCCGCGAACCGGCCGTGATGGCCGCCGCCGTCACCGCCCTCCTCAGCGACGGGGCCCGTCGCGCCGAACTCGGCCGACGGGCCCGGCAGCGGGTCATCGACCGGTTCACCCTGCACCGCTCGGTGGACGGCTTCCGCCAGATCTACCGCGAACTGGCGGGCGACCGGGTACGCCCCGAGGCGCGTCCCCAGGTCCGGCCGAAGCCCTGGCCGGCCCGACTCCCGGCCCCGCGCCGCATCACCCCGACCCTGGTAGCGGGAGGCACCCCGGCATGAGCGGCTCCCTGTGGCTGAAACCCCCGACCACCGAAACCCCACTCCCGGCGATCCCCCGCCCGCGCCGGGAACACACCCCGACCCGCCCGGGGAACCAGCCCCCCGACACGGCGCCCCCGGCCCCCGTCACAGCGCCCCCGGCCACCGGACCGGCCTCCGGCATCACGGCCGAGGCCACCGGGCCGGGGACGGCGGCGGCCGGTGTGCCGACGACGGCGGCCTGGCCGGCGACGGCCACTGCCGCGGTGGCCGCGCCTGGGGTGGTGCCCGCCCCTGGCGTGGTGGCTGCTCCCGGCGGGGTGGCCGCCTCGGGCGTGGTAGCTGCCTCGGGCGTGGTGGCCGCTCCCGGCACAGCGGCCGCCCCCGGCCCCGCCACCGCCGTCGGCACGCCGGTCACCCCCGGCCCGGCCGCCGCACACGGCATCCGCCCGTACGCCGCCGGAGGCTCCCCGTACCCCGCCGGAGGCTCCCCGTACCCCGCCGGAGGCTCCCCGCACCCCGCCGGAGGCGAACTCGCCGGTGATCCGCTCGACGAGCTCGCCGAGCGGCTCGGGGGGTTCGTCGCCGTCGCCGTGCACCCCGACGAGATCGCCGCCGTCCTCGAGTCCGACGGCATGACCGACGACCACATCCGGCTCACCTACGGCCGCGCCGACTCCTTCGAGCTCGCCGAGGACCTCTACGCGCGCGTGGAGCGGCGCCACCCCGCCCCGGAGGTGCCGCCCGGCGGCGCCTGGCACACCGGGCTCGCGGGCTGTCTCCTGCGCGGGCTCGTCTTCGCGCTGCCCGGCCTCGCGTACGTCCTCGCCGCGCCGCTGCTCGCCGTGGAGCAGGGCCGGTTCGGGCTCCCGGGCGGAACGGTTCCGCTGCTCGCGGGCGCCGTCACCGGCTGGGTCTGGAACCAGGCCCTCGCCCACCGCGCGTACACCTGGCTGGGCCTCGGCGACCGGCCCGCCGCCGTCCGCGCCCTGCTCCTCGGGGCCCCGGCGGGCGCCCTCGCCGGTACGGTCGTCGCCCTCGCGGCGGCCGCGCCCGGCGAGACACCGGCGGCCCTGTTCGCCGCCGGGCAGGCGGTCTACCTCGCCGCCGCGACCGTGCCTCTCGTCCTCGGCCGCGAACGGGCCCTGCTCTGCGCCCTGATGCCGCTCGCCGGAGCCGTCCCCGCCTTCCGCTGGGACCTGCCCGACCTGCTGCGCGCCGGCCTCCTCCTCACCGCGCTCACCGCGAGCGTCACCTTCGCCGGGCTCGTCCTCCGGCCGGGTGCCCGGCCGGGCGCGGCGGGACGCGGCGGACCCCCGCGCGCGGCCTCCCTCCCGTACGGCCTCTTCGGCCTCGGCAGCGGTCTGCTCGTGCTCCAGGCGGGCATCGGCGACACCCTGGTGAGCGGCGCGGGGGCCGTCGTGGCGCTGACGCTCTCCATGGGGCCCGCCGAGTGGCTGCTGCACCGCTTCCGGGGCGAGAGCCTCACCCGGCTGCGGACCCTGGGCACCGCACGCGAGTTCCGCCGCGCGGTCACCGGCACCCTCGTGCTCTGTCTCGGCGGCTACCTCGGCGTCCTCGTCGCGCTCACCGTCGCCGTGACCCTGGCCTGGCCCGGGGCGCCCTGGCCGACGCTCCCGCGCCTCGTCACGCTGCTCCTGATCGGGACCGTGCTCTGGCTGGGGCTGCTGCTCCAGGCCTTCGGGGCGGTGCTCAGCGCGGCCGCCGTCTGTCTGCTCGCGGCGGCGGCGCAGACGCTGGAACCCGCGGCGGGCCCGGCGGCGGCCGGGGGAGCGGCGGCCGTGCTCGCCGTCCTCACCTGCGTCCTGCTGGTACGACCGACCGCCCACCGCGTCTAGGGGACCGGGCCCGTGAATCGTTTCCTCCTGGTGCCGTTCTACGAGCACCCGGCCGACCGGCCCGAGGCCTGGTCGGCCCTCGTCGAGGCGGCGCCGTCCCTGTACGGCGTAGTCGTCAACCCGGCGAGCGGCGCGGGCGACGCCCCCGACCCGGCGTTCGCCGACGCCGCCGACCGGCTACGGGCGGCCGGGGTCCGGCTCCTCGGCTACGTGGACACGGACTACGGGCGCCGCCCGCACGCCGAGGTCGTCACCGATCTGCTCCGTCACCGCGACTGGTACGGCACGGACGGCGCCTTCCTCGACCAGGTCTCCACCGCGCCCACCGCCCTCGCCCACTACCGCAGGGTCGCGGTCGCGGCCCGGGCGGCGGGGGCCGTGACCCTGGTGCTCAACCACGGCGCCCATCCGGACCCGGGGTACGAGGAGTTCGCGGACCTCCTCGTCACCTTCGAGGGCCCCTGGGACACGTACCGGACGCTGGACCTGCCGGTCGCCCCCCACTACTGCCACCTCGTGTACGCGGCTCCGCCCGGCGTCCGCCCGGTCACCCCGGTGCACTGTGCCGTCCCCGGCACGGGCGCGCACCCCTGGGGCACCCTCCCGCACCTCCCGGAGCCGGCCCGCTGAGCCTGCGGGGGCACGGGACGTTCACCCCAGGGCGAGCGCCACCAGCGCCGTCGTCGCCGCCGTCTCCTCCACCGCTCCGAACACGTCCCCCGTCACCCCGCCGAACCGCCGTACGCACCGGCGCAGCAGCGCCGCCGCCGCCCCCAGCGCCGCGCCCGCCGCCAGGACGTAGTGGACCGCGTCGTACGGGGAGAACAGCAGGCCCGTCGCCGCGAGGAGGACCAGGACGACCGCCGTCGAGAGCGTCGCGGACCGGACCGGGACGGTCGCGGCGACGATCGCGCCGAGGCCCTCGGGGCGGGCCGCGGGGACGCCGTGGCGGGAGGCGTGGGTGAGGGCGAGGCGGGCGACGGTCGCGGCGAGGACGGCGCCGACCGCGCCGTGCGCCCAGCTCTCCCCGTACAGCTCGAAGAGCGCGGCGACCTGGGCGAACAGGACGAGGAGCAGCACGATGACGCCGAACGGGCCGACGTCCGACTGCTTCATGATGCGCAGCGCGTCCTCGGCGGGCTTGGCGCTGCCGAGCCCGTCGGCGGTGTCGGCGAGGCCGTCGAGGTGGAGGCCGCGGGTGAGGACGGCGGGCACGGCGGTGGAGACGACGGCGGCGAGCAGCGGGCCCGAGCCGAGCGCGAGGAACGCGCCGCCCAGCCCGGCGGCGAAGAGTCCGACGACCAGACCGGCCAGCGGGGCGCAGAGCATGCCGGTGCGCGCCGTGTCCCGGTCCCAACGGGTGATGCGGGTGGGGAACACGGTGAGGGTGCCGAAGGCGAAACGCAGGCCGTCCATCGGGGCAGGGTAATCGCCGCCTCCGGACGGTAGATTGCGCATATCGCGCAAATCGGAACGGGGTGGCATGGGTCACTGGTTCTCCCGCAACATCGTCGAGCCGGGCAAGCTCCCGATGCTTCTCGCGCTGACCTCGTTCATCGTGACGTTCCTGGTCACGCGGACCATCGTCCGTCTCATCCGGGCGGGGAAGGGGCCGTTCGGAAACGTCTCCTCCGGCGGTCTCCACATCCATCACGTCGTGCCGGGCGTGGTCCTCACGATCATCGGCGGTTTCGGTGCGGTCGGCAGCGACCGGCACGGGATCGGCGGGGCCGTCTTCGCCGTCGTCTTCGGGATCGGCGCGGGGCTCGTCCTGGACGAGTTCGCGCTGATCCTCCATCTCGACGACGTGTACTGGAGCGACGAGGGCCGCAAGAGCGTCGAGGTGGTCGTCCTCACCGCCGCCCTGGTCGGGCTCACCCTGAGCGGTTTCTCGCCGCTCGGTGTCGACGACATGACCGCCGACGAACGCCAGGACCGGGCCACCTTCATCCTCACCCTGGTGGTGAACTTCCTCTTCATCCTCATCACGCTGGTGAAGGGGAAGTTCCGGATGGCGGTGATGGGGACCCTGATCCCGTTCGTGGCGATCGTCGGCGCCGTCCGGCTCGCCCGCCCCGGCTCCTGGTGGTCCCGCCGGTTCTACGGGCGCCGCCACCGGGCACGGGCCCGCTCCCGGCTCCGTACGTACCGCCACGACAAGCGCTGGAACAGGATCCGGCGCCGTACTCAGGACTTGATCGGCGGCTTCCAGGAGCGGGTCCCCGGACGGGGTTCCACGCCCTCCTGACCGCGCTCGCGCCAGGCCTGGATCCCCATCAGGACGAGGACGCCGGCGATGGCCGCGAGATGCTCCTTGCCCGCCAGGTTCGGCTTGATGATCACCTCGACGACCATCGCCACCACCACGAGCGTGCCCGTCCACCGGGCCCCGTACCGCCAACAGACGTAGACGGCGAGGCCGACCACGGCCGCCGACGGCCCGGTGTCGACGACCTGCGCGTCGGTGGCGGGCAGCCCGAGCGGGGTGTCCGGGCCGAGCGCGATGCCCACGCGCGCGTACAACGTCCCGCAGAGGGTGGCCAGATAGGCGACGGCGAGTGTCCGCCACCGCCCGAGACAGGTCTCGGCGATCCCGAAGACCAGCAGGACCTGTGCGAGGGCGCCCCACACGGGCAGGTCGAGCGCGGGCACGAACAGCGAGAGCGGAGTCCGGAGCAGCGCCAGCCAGAACGGGTCCTCGGCCCGTACGGAGCCGATGTTCTGGACCGGCTGATAGCCCCAGTCCTGGTTCTGCACCAGCTGGAAGAGGGCGGTGAGACAGACGGCGGCGAGCGTCATGGGGACCGCCCGCCACTTCTTCGTGAGAAGCGCGCTCCGTACGGTGAGGAACAGCGGGCCCCACTCGCGACGGGCGAACTCCCGGAGGGCGCGGTTCAACGGCCGCTCTCCAGATGCCTGCGGTGCAGCCACTTCGGGAGCCCCGGAGCCTCCAGGAACCCCTCCGCGCGACCGGCCGCGAGGCCGATGCGCAGCAGGTCCGCACTCTTCTCGAAGAGCATGAATCGGGGCTCCCAGATCGGTCGGTACTTGGCGTTGGCGCGGTACAGCGACTCGATCTGCCACCAGCGGGAGAAGAAGCTGAGCAGCGAACGCCACATGCGCAGTACGGGTCCCGCCCCGAGCTTCGAGCCACGTTCGAAGACGGACCGGAACATCGCGAAGTTGAGCGAGACCTGAGTGATCCCGATCTCCTTGGCGCGCTGGAGGAGTTCGATGACCATGAACTCCATCAGGCCGTTCTCGGACTCCCGGTCCCGGCGCATCAGATCGAGCGAAAGCCCCTTCGGCCCCCAGGGGACGAAGGACAGCACCGCCCGCAGCTCACCGTCCCCGTCCGTGCACTCCAGCATCACGCACTGTCCGTCCCGCGGATCCCCGAGCCGCCCGAGCGCCATCGAGAAGCCGCGCTCGGTCGCTCCGTCCCGCCAGTCGTCGGCCTTCCGCAGCAGCTCGGCCATCTCCTCGGCCGGGATGTCCTCGTGGCGCCGGATCCTGACCTCGTACCCGGCCCGCTTGACCCGGTTGAAGGCCTGCCGGACCGTCCGCATGGCCCGCCCGTCCAGGGTGAACTCGTCGGTCTCCACGATGGCCTCGTCGCCCAGCTCCAGGGCGTCCAGGCCGTGCCGGGCGTAGATGACCCCGGCCTCCTCGCTCGCGCCCATCACCGCCGGGATCCAGCCGTGCTCGCGCGCCTCGGCCAGCCAGGGTTCGATGGCACCCGGCCAGGCCTCGGGGTCGCCGATCGGGTCGCCGGAGGCCAACGACACCCCGCCGACCACCCGGTAGGTGACGGCGGCCTTCTCGCTCGGCGACCACACGACGCTCTTCTCGCGGCGCAGCGCGAAATAGCCCAGCGAGTCGCGGTCCCCCTGCTTGTCGAGCAGGGCCCGCAGCCGCTCCTCGTCCTCCTCGGTCAGCGGGTCGGTGGCCCGGCGGGAACGGAAGGCGGCGAACAGCACCGCGAACAGCAGCAGCGTGGACAGGACGTTGATGGTGACGTCCACCCAGCCGGGGGTGGTGATCCCGGCGAACCGCGAGTCGTCGGTGGCCAGGGTGATCAGCCGCATCACGCCGTACCGCCAGCGCTCCAGGAAGGTGGAGTGGGCGGTGGAGGTGTTGGTGACGGTGACCAGGACGGCAGCGAGCAGCGAGGTGACGAGCAGTCCGCCGACCGCGACGACCGCGGCGAGCCACGGGTTGGAGCGGTCGCCCTTGGCGTAGAACTCCTTGCGGCCCAGCAGCAGCGCGAGCACGAACGCGGCGGTCAGGACCAGCGAGATCCAGTTCTGGGCGTGCTGCCGGATCTCCGGGAAGAACATCACCAGGGCGAAGAGCAGCAGGAACAGACCGCCGAGCACCAGGTTGAGGATCCACGCCGCGCGCTTGCGCCGTCGCATGGTGATCGCCAGGAAGAGGGTGAAGACCCCCGAGGCGAAGCCCGCCGTGAGCATGTACGGGGTGAAGTAGTTGTCCTCGTTGTGGCGGCGCAGGTCCTGCCCGAAGGAGACCCAGACGGCGCTCAGGAAATTGATGAACGTGACGACGCGCAGGTACCAGACGGCGAACGCGGCGCTGCGCCGTGAACGGGCGGTCGTGCCCCGGGGTGCTGCTTCGGCAGACAAGCGGACTTCTCCCATGAAAAGCGATCATATGGGGCAGTCCTTGCCGCACGGAGACGCCGGAGACGGCCACGCGCGCGTCGCGCGTGACCGCCTCGGAGTCGATCGTTCCCGTCTCCCCGCTCTCAGGCCTCCGCAGCGCCCTCGTCGTCCGGAGTGGTCGGATCCGGACGTTCGGGCAGCTCCGCGGCGAACGCCGCCGCGGCCTTGACGAGGGGGAGTGCGAGCAATGCCCCGGTTCCCTCACCCACATGGACGCCGTGATCGAGCAGAGGGTTGAGCGCCATCCTGTCCAGGGCCTTCGCCTGCGCCGGCTCCCCGCTCACCTGACCCGCGAGCCACCAGTCCGGCGCCCGGAACGCCGCCCGCTGCGCCACCAGCGCGCACGCCGCGCCCACCACCCCGTCCAGGATCACCGGCATCCGCCGCACCGACGCCTGGAGCAGGAAACCGGTCATCGCCGCCAGATCCGCCCCGCCGACCGCCGCCAGCAGCTCCAGCTGATCGCCCAGGACCGGCCGGGCCCGCCGCAGCGCGTCCCGGATCGCCGCGCACTTCCGCATCCACGCCAGATCGTCGATCCCGGCGCCACCCCGGCCCGTCACCACGGAGGCGTCCGTCCCGCAGAGGGCCGCGATCAGCGTGGCGGCCGGCGTCGTCCCGCCGACACTCAGATCCCCGAGGACCACCAGATCGGTGCCCGAGTCCGCCTCCTCGTCGGCGATCGCGATCCCGAGCCGGACGGCCGCCTCGGTCTCCTCGACCGTCAGCGCGTTCTCGACGTCGATCCGGCCGCTGCCGCGCCGCACCCGGTGGCGTACCACCTCGGCGGGCAGCAGCTCCGGGTCGCAGTCCAGGCCCGCGTCCACGACCCGGACCGGCACGTCCGTCGACCGGGCGAGCACCGCGATCGGACTCGCCCCGTCCAGGACCGCGCGCACCAGCTCGTGCGCGGTGCCCGCCGGGCGCCCCGACACATCGAGCGAGGCCACCCCGTGATCGCCCGCGAACAGCACCACCTTCGGCTGCTCGATCGCCCGCACCTTGACCGAGGCCTGCGCGGCCGACAGCCACTCACCGAGCTCGTCGAGCCGACCCAGCGCACCCGGCGGCACGGTCAGCCGCTCACGGCGCTCCTCGGCGTCCCGCCGGATCCCCCCGTCGGGGCGCTCGATCAGATCGGAGAAGTCGTCCAGGTTCACGGATTTCCGCCTTGTGAATCAGCGAGGGCCATCGGTGCTCGCACCCTACCCGCGCAGCACGAGCGCCTGACCGGCGACCACGAGGAGGACCTCCTCGCACTCGTCCCCGAAGGACGCGTTGAGCCGGCCCAGCTCGTCACGGAAGCGGCGCCCCGCCGCCGTCGCCGGCACCACCCCCGAGCCGACCTCGTTCGTGACGGCGACGACCGTACGACGGGTCGCCCGCACCGCCGCCACCAGCTCGGCGGTCCGCTCGCGCAGCGCGCTCTGCCCGCCGGCCGCCCACGTCTCGTCGTCCCAGGCACCCACCCGGTCCATGGCATCGGTCAGCCACAACGACAGACAGTCCACGAGGAGCGCCGGCCCGTCCCCTTCGAGCAGCGGTACGAGGTCACAGGTCTCGGCGGTACGCCAGGACCCCGGGCGCCGCTCCCGGTGCAGGCTGACCCGCTCCGCCCACTCCGGATCGCCCTCCCGACTGCCGCCCGTCGCCACGTACAGCACCTCGGGGAAGGTCTCGAGACGTCGCTCGGCCTCGACGGACTTCCCCGACCTGGCCCCGCCGGTCACCAGGGTCCGCCGGGGCACGTCCGGCACCTCGTGGTACTCGCCGACGTACAGCGTCGTCCCGTCCGGCACCGCCCGCGCGCCCGCCGCCGCGAGCCGCCGGTCCAGCTCGGCGCCGGTCGGCGCGTCATGGTCCAGATGGACGGCGACGACATCGGTCGCGGGCCCGACGGCCCCGGTCGCCCGCAGCCGGGCCAGCGCGTCCGGCCGACCCGTCACATCGGCGACCACCATGTCGTACGGCACCCGGTGGTCCTCCGGAAGCCCCGCAGGGGACCCGCCCGGCGGCAGATAGAGCAGCGTCTCGCCGTCGGCCGAGGTCACCTCGTACCCGGTACCGGGGGAGTCCATCGGCACCGCCCGCACCCGGTGCCCGGAGATCAGCGTCAACTCCCGTCCGTCCGGCACCCGCCCGGCGGTGGGCAGCCCCGCGGGCACCTCCACCGCGGGCCCGTCGTGCGGATGGGTCAGCAGCACCTGCCGCACGCCCACCAGTGAATGCCCGGACCGCGCGGCGGCCAGGGCGGCGCCCGGGGTCAGATCGAGCAGCAGGGCGCCGTCCACGAGCAGCGCCGTCGCGGCGCGGACCCGTGGCCCACGGGAGAGCGCGCACACCGCGCAGGGGCAGTCGGGACGGGGCAGTCCGAGCGGGGCGCCGGTGCCGAGCAGAGTCAGTTCCACCCTCAGATCCTCCCGCGCCACCGCGAGCCGTGCGCGCCCGGCTACTCTGCGGGCAGGAAACCGATCATCCGGTGAGCGCCAGGAGGCGGACATGGCATGGACGTGGCGGTTCGAGAAGTCCGACGGCACGGAGGTCGAGCCGGTGGTGACGCCTGAGGAGTTCACCACCCAGGGCGACGCGGAAAGCTGGATCGGCGAAAACTGGCGGGACCTGCTGGGAGGGGGCGCGGACCAGGTGACCCTGTCGGAGGACGGGACGAAGATCTACGGCCCGATGCCCCTGAACGCGGAGGGCTGAGCACCCGGCACCCAGGGCGGGCGCCCCGCGGTGGGCAACGGTCCCCGGGGCGCCCCGCCCACCCCGCCGCAGCCGTGCCGGGCAACAGCCCCGCGGGGGCTCCGCCCCCGCCCACACGGGGCGTGGCGGGGGCGCGGGCGGCGCCCCACACGGCGGGGGCCGGCGCGGGCGCGGCGTGCGCTCGCGCGGCGGGTGTGGGGCGGGCGCGGGCTCGCATGAAGCGGGGCGCGGGCGTGTGCCCACCCGGCGGCGACGTGGGCGCGCGCCCACGCGAGGCGGGGCGCGGTGTGTGGCCGCGCCGAAGCGGGGCGCGTGGGTCGCCGCGGCGGGCGGCGCCCCGCCCCCTACATCTCGCCCAGCGTGACCTCGACCTTCTCCGTCGCCGTCCCCCGGACATACGTCACCGTCACCTCGTCGCCCGGCCGCCGCGAGGCCAACGCCTCCGACAGCGACGTGATCGTCGTGACATCCGTGTCGCCCAGCCGGGTGATCACATCCCCCGGCCTCAGCCCCGCCTCACCCGCCGCCCCGTCCGCCGGCGCCTCGACCACCGCCACGCCCGCCGGCTCGTAGTCGTCGTTCAGCACCGTACGGCCGGTGATGTTCAGCGCCGCCCGGCCCGAGTCCGTGACCTTGCCGTCCTTGACGATCTGGTCCGCGATCGTCCGCACCATCGACGCCGGGATCGCGAACCCGATGCCGGCGGCCGAACCGCCGCCCAGCTCCGGGTCGACCGCCGCGAGCGTCGGGATGCCGATGACCTCGCTGTCCAGGTTCACCAGCGCGCCCCCGCTGTTGCCGGGGTTGATCGCGGCCGAGGTCTGGACCATGTTCGCGATCGTCGCGCCCGTGCCGCCGCCGGTCCGTCCCTCGCTGACCGTGCGTCCGGTCGCCGAGACGATGCCCTGGGTCACGCTGCCGGACAGGCCCAGCGGCGAGCCCATCGCCAGCACGATCTGCCCCATGTCGACGGCCGTGGAGTCGCCGAACTTCGCCGGCTTCAGACCCTGCGGCACCGATTCCAGCTTGATCACGGCGAGATCCTGCTCGGGGTACGAGGAGACGAGCCGGGCGGTGACCGGCTGCCCACCCGTCGCGGCACTGACCCTGAAGGACTTCTCCTGGCCCACCACGTGCGCGTTGGTGACGATGTGGCCCTTGTCGTCGTAGACGACCCCGGAGCCGAGGCTCTCGGCCGCGTCGATCTGCACGACCGACGGCAGGACGTTCTTGATGACGGCCCGGTAGTCGTCCTGGAGTTCGTTGGCGGCGAGCGGCGCCGCCGCCTGTGTGGAGCGCTCCGGCGCGGGCGTGCTTCCGCCGCCGGAGCAGCCGCCGACGAGCGTGACGGCGCACGCGACGGCGGTCAGGGGCAGAAGGAGGCGGGGGGTACGGGCACGGGATACGTCCATGTCCGGAGTATCCGTTTCATCCCTGTGGCGGGCCCGGCGAGCGCACCCGATCAGGGGTGCGCTCGCTCAGCCCCGTACCCCGCACAGATGCAGCAGCGCCGCCACGCGGCGGTACGGCTCCGTCCGCCCCGCCCGGTCCTCGGCGGCGAGCAGCCGCTCCAGCTCCTCGGCGGCCGGCAGGCCCGCCTCGGCCGGGATGCTGTCGGTGAAGACCCGTACCCCGTACCAGGCGTGCAGCGGCGCCGCGATCCCGGCGAGCGTCGCCGTCAGCGCGTCGAGGCGGTCGGCCCGCACCTTCACGCCGTTGTCGTCGGTGTAGACGTCCGAGTCGAAGCCGGTGAGCGCACCGGACCAGTCCCCGGCGAGCCCCGGCCGCATGGAGAGGGCCTCCGCGTTCCGCACGACCAGCGAGAGCAGTCCGCCGGGGGCGAGCATCCGGGCCAGGCCCGCGAGCAGCGCGTCGGGCTCGTCCGCGTACATGAGGACGCCGTGGCAGAGGACGACGTCGAAGCTGCCGGGGAGGAAGTGCACCCCGGTCTCGCGTCCGTCGCCCTCGATCAGCCGGACCCGCTCACGGATCCCGGCGGGCTCGGTCGCCAGCGACTCACGGGCGGCCTTCAGAAGATCGGGATCGGCTTCGAGGCCGGTCACCGTGTGCCCCGCGCGGGCGAGACGCAGCGCCTGCGTGCCCTGGCCCATGCCGGCGTCGAGGATCCGGAGTCGCTGCCCCACGGGATAGCGGCCGGATATCTGCTCGTCGAGCTGGCGGGCGACGATCTCCTGCCGGATGGTGTCGCGCAGCCCGCCGGAACCGGCGGGCCAGTGCACGACGGGCAGCACAGGACCGCCCGACTCCGACGTCGCGGCGCCGAAAGCGCGCTCGACGGGCTCAGAACTGTCGGCGCTCAGGGCCGCTCTCCGCGCTTGACCTGCGGCTTCGGCAGTCGCAGTCGGCGCATCTGGAGCGTACGCATCAGGCCGTAGGCGATGGCGCCACGCTTCGGCTCGTTCGGGAAGCGCTCGTTGAGCTGCTTGCGGAGCCGGATCCAGATGCCGACCGAGTCGATGACGATCAGGATGATCACACCGAGCCAGAGCAGCAGCGAGATGTTCTGCAGCGACCGGTTGGCGTTGCCGAACAGCGACAGCACGAGGATCACCACGGCCATCGGCAGGAAGAACTCGGCGATCGCGAACCGCGAGTCGACGAAGTCGCGCACGAAGCGGCGGACCGGACCCTTGTCGCGGGCGGGCAGGTAACGCTCGTCGCCACTGGCCAGCGCTTCGCGCTGACGGGCCAGGTCCGAGCGGCGTGCCTCGCGCTGGCGCTTGGCGGCCTCCTTGCGGTCGGTCGGCACCGTCGCGGCGCGACGGCGCTGGGTCTGCGCGTCACTCCGCTTCGGGGTCGGGCGGCCCTTGGGGGCCTCGGGGTCGCGGGGCTGCTTGGAAAGGTCCGCCGTCACCTTGTCGGTGGGGGCCTTCTCGTCCTTCGAACGGCTACGGAACACAAAACCCAAGGGTACGGGGTGGCGGGCATGAACCCCATGCCGGGCGGGAACGATCCGCTAACAGAGTGCGTCTACGGCGGTACGTACGCAGGACGGGCGAGGTTTCCCCTAGATCCATCTACTCCCTGCGCGGGAGGGGAGGCCGGCCGTAGTCGTCCTTTGGGAGGAGCGCATCCGGCTCCGAACAGTGCGGTAATGGAGACAGGGCCCGTACTGTGGATCCTGTCGAAAAGCTGGAGCCGAAGTCCGTCAGAAGGGGGCGCGCGAAGCCCATGAGCGGTGTCATGAAGCGTATGGGGATGATCTTCCGCGCGAAGGCGAACAAGGCCCTTGACCGGGCCGAGGATCCGCGCGAGACGCTCGATTACTCCTACCAGAAGCAGCTGGAGCTGCTGCAGAAGGTGCGACGGGGCGTCGCCGACGTCGCCACCTCCCGCAAGCGGCTCGAACTCCAGCTGAACCAGCTGCAGGGCCAGTCGGCCAAGCTGGAGGACCAGGGCCGCAAGGCGCTGGCACTCGGCCGCGAGGACCTGGCGCGCGAGGCGCTGTCCCGCCGCGCCGCGCTCCAGCAGCAGGTCAGCGACCTGGAGGTGCAGCACCAGACGCTGCAGGGCGAGGAGGAGAAGCTCACCCTCGCCGCCCAGCGTCTCCAGGCCAAGGTGGACGCCTTCCGCACCAAGAAGGAGACCATCAAGGCGACCTACACGGCGGCCCAGGCGCAGACCCGGATCGCGGAGTCCTTCTCCGGCATCTCGGAGGAGATGAGCGACGTCGGTCTCGCGATCCAGCGGGCCGAGGACAAGACCGCCCAGCTCCAGGCGCGCGCGGGCGCGATCGACGAGCTGCTCGCCTCGGGCGCGCTCGACGACCAGTCGGGCCTGGCCAAGGACGACATCCAGGCCGAGCTCGACCGGCTCTCCGGAGGTACGGACGTCGAGCTGGAGCTCCAGCGGATGAAGGCGGAGCTGGCCGGCGGCCCGTCGGCGCAGCAGCAGGCCATCGAGGGCGGCGGCGCGGCGGCGCCGCAGGACGCCCCGCCGCAGCAGCAGTCCCACCCGCGCTTCGAGAAGTAGGCGACGGCACGTAGGCGACAGCCCGCGAACAGACAGGACGCGTCATGATCGTACGGATCATGGGGGAGGGCCAGTGGAAGCTGGCCGACAGCCACTTCGTCGAGCTGAACAAACTCGACGACGAGCTGCTCGAGGAGATGGAGTCGGGGGACGAGGAAGGTTTTCGGCGCACGCTGAACGCTCTCCTGGACGAGGTCCGGCGGCTCGGTGAGCCCCTGCCTGACGACGCGCTCGAACCCTCGGAGCTGATCCTCCCCGCTCCGGACGCGGGCCTGGACGAGGTCAAGGAGATGCTCTCCGACGACGGCCTCATCCCCGGCTGACGCCCCTGAACGACGGTCCCGCCACCCCTAAGGGTGGCGGGACCGTGTGCTTCCCCCGCACGCCCACCACTCCGAAGCGGCCCCACCCGCGGCGACGGCCGTCCCGCCCGCTGCGGACAGGGCCGACCTGCCCCGCTGTGGACGCGCGGCCGTCCGACGGCTGTGGACAGGGCCGTCCCGCCCGGCTGCGGCCACGGCCCCGTCCGCCCACTGCCGACACGGCCGATCACCCCGCTGCGGACGCGCCCGTCCACCCTGCTGCGCCCGCGCCCGTCCGCCCGCTACGGACACGGCCGACCGCCCCGCCCCGTACCGTTGTTCCCCGTGACCCCCACCGGACCCGCCACCGGCACCCTCTTCGCCCGTCTCCGCGACGGGTTCCGCGCGCATCCGCTCGCCTTCGACGCGACGCTCGCGTTCGGCGTGCTCGTCTCGATGATTGCCGGGTCCTTCACCGACCCGCACGGCAGCCCGACCGGGCCGACCTTCGGCGAGCGCGTGCCCAGTGTCACGAGCGTGCTGCTCATGGTGCTGGCGGCCGCCGCCCTGGTGCTGCGCCGGCGCTACCCCTTCCACGTGCTCTGCTTCACGGTGGCGGTCAGCCTCCTCGAACTGGTCAACGACACCCGGCCCGCCACCGTCTCCATGAGCGCCGTCATCGCGCTCTACACGGTCGCCTCCCGCACCGACCGGCCCACCACCTGGCGGGTCGGCCTCGTCACCATGGCGGCGCTGACGGCCGCCGCCATGGCCTTCGGCCCCACCCCCTGGTACGCCCAGGAGAACCTCGGCCTCTTCGCCTGGACCGGCATGGCGGCGGCCGCGGGAGACGCCGTCCGCAGCCGCCGGGCCTTCGTCGACGCCATCAGGGAGCGCGCCGAGCGGGCCGAGCGCACCCGCGAGGAGGAGGCGGGCCGCCGGGTCGCGGAGGAGCGGCTGCGGATCGCCCGCGACCTCCACGACGTCGTCGCCCACCACATCGCCCTGGTGAACGTCCAGGCCGGCGTCGCCGCACACGTCATGGACAAGCGCCCCGACCAGGCCAAGGAGGCCCTCGCGCACGTCCGGGACGCGAGCCGGTCCGCGCTCGACGAGCTGCGCGCCACCGTCGGCCTGCTGCGCCAGTCCGGCGACCCGGAGGCCCCCACCGAACCGGCCCCCGGCCTCGCCGTCCTCGACGGGCTGCTCGACAGCTTCCGCAAGGCCGGGCTGCCGGTCGCCCTGGCCCGTACCGACGGGGAACGGCCGCTCCCCGCGACCGTCGACCTGGCCGCGTACCGGATCGTGCAGGAGGCGCTGACCAATGTGCGGAAGCACGCGGGGCCGGACGCCAAGGCCGAGGTGAGCGTCGTCCGGGTGGGCCGTACGGTCGAGATCACCGTCCTCGACAACGGCACGTCCGTCCCCGACCCCGACCGCGACCCCGACCCGGACCCCGTACCCAACGGTGGCCACGGACTGCTCGGCATGCGCGAGCGGGTCGGCGCGCTCGGCGGCACCCTGACCGCGGCCCCCCGGTACGGCGGCGGCTTCCGGGTCCAGGCGATACTGCCGGTGACGTTCCGTACGGGGGAGGACACATGACGATCCGGGTACTGCTGGCCGACGACCAGGCCCTGCTCCGCAGCGCCTTCAAGGTCCTGGTGAACTCCGAACCGGACATGGAGGTCGTCGGCGAGGCAGCCGACGGCGCCCAGGCCGTGGCCCTCGCCCGCTCCGAGCGGGCCGACGTGGTCCTGATGGACATCCGGATGCCGGGCACGGACGGCCTCGCGGCCACCCGCATGATCACCGCGGACCCGGAGCTCTCCGACGTCCGGATCGTCATGCTGACCACCTTCGAGGTCGACGAGTACGTCGTGCAGTCGCTACGCGCCGGGGCCTCCGGCTTCCTCGGCAAGGGCGCCGAACCGGAGGAACTGCTCGGTGCGATCCGGATCGCCCACGCCGGTGAGGCGCTGCTCTCCCCGGCCGCCACCAAGGGCCTGATCGCCACGTTCCTCGCCCAGGGTCCCGGCGCGGACGTCGTGGGCGACGGCGACCGGGGCCGTACCGAGCGGCTCGCCGCGCTCACCGCCCGGGAGCGCGAAGTCCTCGTCCTCGTCGCCGGAGGTCTCTCCAACGACGAGATCGCCGAGCGGCTCGACGTCAGCCCGCTCACCGTGAAGACCCACGTCAATCGGGCCATGGCCAAGCTCGGCGCCCGCGACCGGGCCCAGCTGGTCGTCACCGCCTACGAATCCGGACTGGTACGTCCAAGGGTGGAGTGACCGGGGGCTCCGGCGTACTCCAGACGCGGTATGCGCGGCATAAGGATGTGGACCCGGGGGGCGAGGATTTCCTGCCCTGGATGGCAGATCGTATAGGCGGGGGGCACCTCCGGCGGATCGCGTGGATCTCGCGGATCTCGCGGATCTCGCGGATCTCGCGGATCCCGTGGATCTCTTGGATCCGGCCGGAGCCTTGGCTGCTCCCGCCTGTCGACGAGTACGCCACAGAAGAGAGACCCCATGTCCTGGCTGTCCAGATTCAGCCTCGCGCAAAGGGCCCTGATCGGGCTGATCTCCATCGTCGCCCTGGTGTTCGGGGCGATTGCGATACCGCAGCTGAAGCAGCAGCTGTTCCCCTCGATCGAGCTGCCCATGGTCTCGGTCCTCGCCCCCTACCAGGGTGCCTCTCCCGATGTGGTCGAGAAGCAGGTCGTCGAGCCCCTGGAGAACAACCTCAAGGCCGTCGACGGCCTGAAGTCGGTCACCTCCACGGCCTCCGAGGGCATGGCGCTCGTCATGGCCTCCTTCGACTACGGCGACGAATCGACGAAGCAGCTCGTCGCCGACGTCCAGCAGGCCGTCAACCGGGCCCGCGCCGAACTGCCCGACACGGTCGACCCGCAGGTCGTGGCCGGCTCCACGGACGACATCCCGACCGTCGTCCTCGCCGCCGCCTCCGACCAGGACCCGCAGGCCCTCGCGGACCTGCTGGACCGCACCGTGGTGCCCGCCATCGAGGGCATCGAGGGCGTCGGCCAGGTCTCCGTCACCGGCGTCCAGGACCTCCAGGTCTCCGTCACCCCGGACGACCGCAAGCTCGCCGCGGCCGGTCTCACGGCCATGAAGCTCGGCGAGGCCCTCCGCTCCGGCGGCGGCACCCTCCCGGCCGGTTCCTTCTCCGAGACGGGCAAGAGCCGCACCATCCAGGTCGGCGGCGGCTACACCTCGCTGAAGCAGATCGAGGACCTCCGCATCCCGGCGGCCACCCCCGGCAAGGGCAAGGCGGTCCGCCTCGGCGACGTCGCCACCGTCCGCCAGGAGGAGTCGCCGCGCGTCTCCCTCACCCGGACCAACGGCAAGCCCAGCCTCGCTGTCATGGCCACCATGGACAAGGACGGCAGCGCCGTCGCGATCTCCGACGCCGTCAAGGAGAAGCTGCCCGAACTGCGCGCCGACCTCGGCGCGGGCGCCGAGCTGACCGTGGTCTCCGACCAGGGCCCGGCCGTCGCCAAGGCCGTCTCCGGCCTGACCACCGAGGGCGCCCTCGGTCTCGTCATGGCCGTCCTGGTGATCCTGGTGTTCCTCGCGTCGATCCGCTCCACCCTGGTCACCGCGGTCTCCATCCCGCTCTCGGTCGTCCTCGCGCTCATCGTGCTGTGGACCCGCGACCTCTCGCTCAACATGCTGACGCTCGGCGCGCTCACCATCGCCATCGGCCGGGTCGTCGACGACTCGATCGTGGTCCTGGAGAACATCAAGCGTCACCTCGGCTACGGCGACGAGCGGCAGACCGCCATCCTCACCGCGGTCCGCGAGGTGGCGGGCGCCGTCACCTCCTCGACCCTCACCACCGTCGCCGTCTTCCTGCCGATCGGTCTGACCGGCGGCATGATCGGCGAGCTGTTCGGCTCGTTCTCGCTGACCGTCACCGCGGCCCTGCTGGCCTCGCTGCTCGTCTCCCTGACCGTCGTCCCGGTCCTCTCGTACTGGTTCCTGCGCGCCCCCAAGGGCACCCCGGAGGACCTGGCCGAGGCCCGCAGGCTGGCCGAGGAGAAGGAGGAGAGGAGCCGTCTCCAGCGCCTGTACGTGCCGGTCCTGAAGTTCGCGACCCGGCGCCGGCTGACCAGCCTCGCCATCGCGTTCGTCGTCCTGATCGTCACCTTCGGCATGGCCCCGCTCCTGAAGACGAACTTCTTCGACCAGGGCGAGCAGGAGGTGCTCAGCATCCAGCAGGAGCTGGCGCCCGGCACCGCCCTGGACGCCTCCGACGCGGCCGCGAAGAAGATCGAGAAGCTCCTCGCGGACACCGACGGCGTCAAGGACTACCAGGTCAACGTCGGCTCGTCCGGCTTCATGGCGGCCTTCGGCGGCGGCACCGGCACCAACCAGGCCACCTACCAGGTCAGCCTGGAGGAGTCCGCCTCGTTCGAGAAGACCCGGGACGCCATCGAGAAGGGCCTCGCCGCCCTCGACGGCGTCGGCGACACCAAGCTCGCCGCGGGCGACGGCTTCGGCAGCCAGGACCTGAGCGTGGTCGTCAAGGCCGCCGACGCCGAGGTCCTGGAGAAGGCCTCCGAGCAGGTCCGGACGGCGATCGCCGGGATGAAGGACGTCACCGACGTCCAGAGCGACCTCTCGCAGTCCGTCCCGCGCATCTCGGTCAAGGCGAAGCCCTCGGCCGCCGACGCCGGCTTCGACTCCGCCTCGCTCGGCATGATCGTCGCCCAGGCCGTCCGGGGCACCCCGGCCGCCAAGGCGATCCTCGACGACAGCGAGCGGGACGTCCTCATCACCTCGGCGAAGCCGGTCACCACCCTGGCCGGGCTCAAGGCTCTGCCCCTCGGCCCGGTGAAGCTGGGCGACATCGCCGCCGTCGAGCTCGTCCCCGGCCCGGTCTCCATGACCCGGATCGACGGCGCCCGCGCCGCGACGATCACGGCCAAGCCGGTCGGCGACAACACCGGCGCCGTGAGCACCACCCTCCAGCAGAAGATCGACGCGCTGGACCTGCCCGAGGGCGCCACCGCCAGCATCGGCGGTGTCTCCGAGGACCAGTCCGAGGCCTTCCTCAACCTGTTCCTGGCGATGCTCGCGGCGATCGCGATCGTCTTCATGCTGCTGGTCGCGACCTTCCGGTCGCTGATCCAGCCGCTGATCCTGCTGGTCTCGATCCCGTTCGCGGCGACCGGCGCGATCGGTCTCCTCGTGGTCACCGACACCGCGATGGGCGTCCCGGCGATGATCGGCATGCTGATGCTCATCGGCATCGTCGTCACCAACGCGATCGTCCTGATCGACCTGATCAACCAGTACCGGGCGCAGGGCCTGGGCGTCGTCGAAGCGGTGATCGAGGGCGGCCGGCACCGGCTCCGCCCGATCCTGATGACCGCCCTGGCGACGATCTTCGCCCTGCTGCCGATGGCGCTCGGCATCACCGGTGAGGGCGGCTTCATCGCCCAGCCGCTGGCCGTGGTGGTGATCGGCGGTCTGATCACCTCGACGCTGCTGACGCTGCTCCTCGTCCCGACGCTCTACGCGATGGTGGAACTCCGCAAGGAGCGCCGGGCGAAGAAGAAGGCGGCGAAGAAGGGCGCGGAGTCCGGTGACGCGCCGGTCCCGCCGCAGGCGAAGGAGCCGGCCGCGGTCTGATCCGTACGGTACGAAGGAAGGGGCGCCCCGCGATCACGCGGGGCGCCCCTTCCCGTCAGCTGCACGGAGAACCGTTACGGCAGAGCGAGCATCCGCTCAAGCGCGAGCTTCGCGAAGCTCTCCGTCTCCTTGTCGACCTGGATCTGGTTGACGAGGTTGCCCTCGGCAAGCGACTCCAGGGTCCACACCAGGTGCGGCAGGTCGATGCGGTTCATCGTCGAGCAGAAGCAGACCGTCTTGTCGAGGAAGACGATCTCCTTGCCCTGGTCGGCGAATCGGTTCGCCAGCCGGCGGACCAGGTTCAGCTCCGTGCCGATGGCCCACTTGGAACCGGCCGGGGCCGCCTCCAGGGTGTTGATGATGTACTCGGTCGAGCCCACGTAGTCCGCGGCGGCGACGACCTCGTGCCGGCACTCGGGGTGGACGAGCACGTTCACGCCCGGGATGCGCTCGCGGACGTCGTTGACCGAGTCCAGCGAGAAGCGGCCGTGCACCGAGCAGTGACCCCGCCACAGGATCATCTTGGCGGCGCGCAGCTCCTCGACGGTGAGCCCGCCGTTCGGCTTGTGCGGGTTGTACAGGACGCAGTCGTCGAGGGACATGCCCATGTCGCGGACGGCGGTGTTGCGGCCGAGGTGCTGGTCCGGCAGGAACAGCACCTTCTCGCCCTGCTCGAAGGCCCAGTTCAGGGCCCGCTCGGCGTTGGACGAGGTGCAGATCGTGCCCCCGTGCTTGCCGGTGAAGGCCTTGATGTCGGCCGAGGAGTTCATGTACGAGACGGGCACGACCTGCTCGGCGACACCGGCCTCGGTCAGCACGTCCCAGCACTCGGCGACCTGCTCGGCGGTGGCCATGTCGGCCATCGAGCAGCCGGCCGCGAGGTCGGGCAGGACGACCTTCTGCTCGTCGCCGGTCAGGATGTCGGCCGACTCCGCCATGAAGTGCACACCGCAGAAGACGATGTACTCGGCCTCGGGCTTGGCCGCCGCGTCGCGCGCGAGCTTGAACGAGTCGCCGGTGACGTCGGCGAACTGGATGACCTCGTCGCGCTGGTAGTGGTGGCCGAGCACGAAGACCTTGTCCCCGAGCTTCTCCTTGGCCGCGCGGGCGCGCTCCACAAGGTCCGGGTCGGAGGGCGACGGCAGATCGCCGGGGCACTCCACGCCGCGCTCGCTCTTCGGGTCGGCCTCGCGACCGAGCAGAAGCAGGGCGAGCGGCGACGGCTGGACGTCGAGATCATGACGGGCTTGGGCCGTGGTCACGTCACGCACCCTTTCTTCGGGGAACCTTTTCGTCTAAATGACGCTATCTATCATAACCGCTTCACGTCACGTTGACGATGTCCATAGTGTCGATGTGACGAATTCGCGGTCGCCGCCCCTGGACTTCGCGGGCGGCGCCCCTGGACTTCGCCGTCCCCGCAGCTGGACAGGGTGTGCGAGCATGAAGAGAGAAACACCCCACACGGCCCGGAATGAATCCGGGGCACCGTCGGTTGCAACCGTCGGCAAGCAGTCTCCGTACACACCGGGAGAGAAGCAGATGTCCGTATCGGACGAGAAGACCACTGTCAGCGACGGCATCCTCCTGTCCGACGCCGCCGCGGCCAAGGTCAAGGCCCTCCTCGACCAGGAAGGCCGCGAGGACCTGGCCCTGCGCGTCGCCGTTCAGCCCGGCGGCTGCTCCGGCCTGCGTTACCAGCTGTTCTTCGACGAGCGTTCGCTCGACGGCGACGTCGTGAAGGACTTCGACGGCGTCAAGGTCGTCACCGACCGCATGAGCGCCCCGTACCTGGGCGGCGCCTCGATCGACTTCGTCGACACCATCGAGAAGCAGGGCTTCACCATCGACAACCCGAACGCCACGGGTTCCTGCGCCTGCGGCGACTCGTTCAGCTAAGCCGCACACGGCTGTACGCACCTGAGGGCGGCGGCCCGGGAGAGATCCCGGGCCGCCGCCCTCAGTCGTGTCGTGCCCGCCCGCCGTTCTCAGCGGCGCGGCACGGCCTCCCCGCTCGCCGCGTCGACCACCGGCCGGTCGCCCAGCGGACTCTTCAGCGTCACCGTCTTCGTGAAGTCCTTGGCGATCATGATGCAGACCCGCTCGGGGTCGGACTTCTCGATGATCCGCACCGTCACCCGGTCCGGCTGCTCGTCGGCCTTCACGGTGTACGTGCTGCACACCCCGCCCCAGAAGGTGACGGCCAGCTCCCTGCCGTCCCCCTGGACCCGGACGGACTCGACGACCCGCGCGGCCCCCGTACCGTCCCCGGGAGGGGGCGTGGGCGTCGGCTCCGGCGAGGGCTTCGCCGACGGCGCCAGGTACTCCGGGGCCACCGCCGTCCGCACCACCGTGTACGGCGCGCCGTCCGCCGGGTCCGCGGTGAACAGCCACGACGGTACGAGCAGCCGCTCACCGTCCACGTCCCGCGCGGCCAGCCCGAACACGGCGGCGGTCACCGGCACCCGTTCGGGCCCGGCCATGTCCACGATCGTCTGACAGGGCGGGGTCGGCTCGACGTGCCCCGGGGCCGGCTTTCCGTCGGTCCGGGTGTCCTCGGCCTTCCCGTTCCCGTCCACGCCGGGCGGGGCCGTGGGGCAGTGCCCCATGCCGATCGGGCCGGTGCCCTTCGAGTCCTCGTTCAGTCCGGCGAGCGCCTTCGCCGCCCCGACCACCGGGTACACGGCGCCCTCGGCCGGTTCCTTGAGCATCCCGCTTCCCGCGACCGCCCGGCCGTCCCGCGCGATGTGCAGCCCCGTCGACCAGCCGTACGTCGGCAGCCCGCCCACCACCGGATCGGCGTTGACCACCCGGACCGAACCGTTCACCACGCCGGTCGCGGTGACCTTGGCGTCGTCCTGGCCGAGCGCCTTCAGGATCGGCGCGGCCGCCGCCTTCGCCGCCGCCTCGCTCAGCGGCGTACCGCCGGGCGCGGGCTTCGACTCGCCCGGCGGCGGGCAGGCCCTGCCCTTGAGGCAGGCGTCGCCGGCCGGACCGCCGTCGTACCAGGAGTACGTCCAGTTCCCCGGCGCCTTCCGCGCCACGTCGAGGCGGGCTCCCGAACCGTCCTTCTCGGGCCGGATCGTCCAGACCTCACCCACGAGCGAGGGACTTCCGGAGATGCCCAGTGCTTCGGCCAGCCTGGTCACCTCCGCCGAGGTGACCAGGCCCTCGGGCCGGTGGACCGCGGCCGAGGAAGGCCCTTGGGGGAGTGGGCCCTTGGCTGTGTAGACGGTCCCGTTCGGGCCGCCCCCGGGGTCCGGCTCGCCGGGTGCGATGCCCGGCCCGCCCCGTGTGTCGCCACCGCCGGTGGCATCGCCGCTGTCGCCCTCCAGGCGCAGCGGGGTCGGCGGGCCTGCCGCGTCGGCGGCCTTGGCGGCCGCGCCGACGCCCGCGCCGGTGCCGTCACCGGATGCCGTGGTGGCGAGGTAGACGCCACCGCCACCGGCGAGCAGCACACCCGCCGCCACCGAGGCGGCGATGACGCTCCGCCGCCTCCGTACGTTCTCCGTACCGCTCACCACAACGCTCCCTCGTCTCGACCGGACGCCGATGGGACGGAGCGGGCGGGCGGACGGTTCCGTCCGTCAGCCCCCGTACTCCGCGGTCGCGTCGATCAGCCGTGCCGAGGCCGCCGGGACGACGACCCCGTGGATCAGTGCGGGGGAGACCGGAGCGGGCGCGGGGGCGACCGGAGTCACCCAGTGCGGAGCCATCCGAGCCCCGTCGCCCCGCAGGTCGGCGAGGCTCAGCTCGGACTCGTGTCGCTCACGTGAAGCGGGGTAGATGCTCATGGGCGCACCGTATGCACCGCACGCCTCCGGGGAAAAGGCCTACTCTGGGGTAGTTTCCACTGTTCGGCAGTGAGGCCACCAGCCGGTAGCGTGAATGTCCGTCATTGCCGCCTTCCCGCAGGAGCACCCCGCCGTGCGTATCGCAGTCACCGGCTCCATCGCCACCGACCACCTCATGACCTTCCCCGGCCGGTTCGCCGACCAGCTGGTGGCCGACCAGCTGCACACGGTGTCCCTCTCCTTCCTCGTCGACAACCTCGACGTCCGGCGCGGCGGCGTCGGCCCCAACATCTGCTTCGGCATGGGTCAGCTCGGCGGCACCCCGATCCTCGTGGGTGCGGCCGGCTACGACTTCGACGAGTACCGCGGCTGGCTCGACCGCCACGGCGTCGACACCGGCTCGGTCCGCATCTCCGAGGTCCTGCACACGGCCCGCTTCGTCTGCACCACGGACAAGGACCACAACCAGATCGGCTCCTTCTACACGGGCGCGATGAGCGAGGCCCGGCTGATCGAGCTCAAGGCCGTCGCCGACCGGGTGGGCGGGCTCGACCTGGTCCTCATCGGCGCCGACGACCCCGAGGCGATGCTCCGCCACACCGAGGAGTGCAAGACGCGGGGCATCCCCTTCGCCGCCGACTTCTCGCAGCAGATCGCGCGGATGGACGGCGACGAGATCCGCACGCTCCTGGACGGCGCCACGTACCTCTTCTCCAACGAGTACGAGAAGGGCCTCATCGAGTCCAAGACGGGCTGGACCGACGCCGAGATCCTCTCCCGCGTCGGCCACCGCGTCACCACGCTCGGCTCGCGCGGTGTGCGCATCGAGCGCGTCGGCGACACGCCGATCGAGGTCGCCTGCGCGGAGGAGACGGCGAAGGTCGACCCGACGGGCGTCGGCGACGCGTTCCGCGCGGGCTTCCTGACGGGTCTGTCGTGGGGCGTGGGCCTTGAGCGGGCGGCGCAGGTCGGCTGCATGCTGGCGACGCTGGTCATCGAGACGCTGGGCACGCAGGAGTACACCCTCCGCCGGGCGAACTTCATGGACCGCTTCAAGAAGGCGTACGGCGAGGACGCGGCCACGGAGGTCCAGTCCCACCTGTCCTGACGCCGGCCCGGCCGCCGGGGCCCAGTCCCACGTGGCCTGACGCCCCGGCCCGGGCGGCCCTGCGTCCCAGGCCTGACGCCCCGGCCGCCCCTACGCCCACGAGGCCACCGGGCCCAGCCCCGCGCGGCCTGACCCGGGCCCAGCCCGCGCGGGCACACAGGCCGCCACCCGCCCCAGGCGCGGACCGCACCCGCCGGCCGCGTGGGCCGCGCCCGCACCCGCCGGCCGCGTGGGCCGCGCCCGCACCCGCTTGCCGCGTGGGCCGCGCCCGCACCCGCCGGCTGCGTGGGCCGCACCCTCCGGCCGCGTGGGCCGCGCCCGCACCCGCTTGCCGCGTGGGCCGCGCCCGCACCCTCCGGCCGCGTGGGCCGCACCCGCACCCGCCCGCCGTGTAGGCCGCGCCGCCCGCACCCGCCTGCCGTGTGGGCTGCGCCCGCCACCCCCCCCGTGTGGGCATTCGTCCCGCTGGGGCGGAACGGGTGGGCACACGGGACGGCGCGCTCTGGCGGCGCCTCCGCCCCTTGTGCCTTGACCCGCACCCGATGTGCGCCGCACCTGTGGTGCGGGTTCAGGCGCGGAAGCCTAGGCCCGGCAAGGGGCGCCGTCCGTTGTGCCCACCCGTTCCGCCCCAGCGGAACAGTTGCCCACAACGGGGTGGGCGTGCGGCCCGCGCCCAGGCGCGTCGGCCTGTGCGGCGGGCGAGCCCGCAAGCGGTGGCGGCCGCCCGCAATCGGCGGCGACAGCCCGCAAGAGGTGGCGGCAGCCGCAACCCTCGCCGCCCCCCGCGCCGCCCCCCTCACCTCACCCGTCGCACCACATACGCCACCCCACCCCCCGCCGAAGGCGACTCCCCCACATACTCCTGCCCCCGCATCTCGCACCACGCCGGAATGTCCAGCCGCGCCGCCGCGTCGTCCGCCAGGACCGTCACCGTCCCGCCCACCGGCACGTCGCCGATGACCTTCGCCAGTTCGATCACCGGGATCGGGCAGCGCCGCCCCAGCGCGTCCACCACCAGGGAGTCCGCCCCCGGCGCGGCCACCGGCGACGCCGCCGGGGCGCCGAGCCGCTCCCGTACCCCCGCCACCACCCCCGGCAGCACCTCGAGAAAGCGGTCCACGTCCTCCGCCGTCGTGCCGGCCGGCAGCGACACCCGGACGTTCCCCTCGCTCAGCACCCCCATCGCGCGCAGCACATGGCTGGGCGTCAGCGTGGAACTCGTACATGACGAACCGGACGAAACGGAGAAACCCTCCCGGTCCAGCTCGTGCAGCAGCGTCTCCCCGTCGACGTACAGGCAGGAGAAGGTCACCAGGTGGGGGAGGCGGCGCACCGGGTCTCCCACCACCTCCACATCCGGGACGAGCTCCGGCACCCGCGCCCGGATCCGGTCCACCAGGGCCCGCAGCCGCGCCCCCTCGGCCGCCGCCTCGGCCCGTACCGCACGCAGCGAGGCCGCCGCCGCCACGATCGCCGGCAGGTTCTCGAAGCCGGGCGCCCGGCCCGACTCCCGCTCGTCCGACGGGCCTTGCGGCGCGAACCGCACCCCCTTCCGTACGGCGAGCAGCCCCACCCCCGCCGGCCCGCCCCACTTGTGCGCGCTCGCCGCGAGCAGCGACCAGCCGCCCTCCACCGGCCCCCAGCCCAGCGACTGCGCCGCGTCCACGAGCAGTGGCACGCCCGCCGCCCGGCAGGCCTCGGCCACCTCCGCCACCGGCTGCTCGGTCCCCACCTCGTGGTTGGCCGACTGGAGGCACGCCAGGGCGGCCGTGCCCGAGTCCCCGGAGCCGAGCGCGGCCGCGAAGACGCCCGCGTCCACCGCCCCCGTCCGCCCCACCGGCACCTCCGTCACCACGGAGCCCGCCGCCGCGTGGGTCTCGGCCGCGTGGAGTACAGAGGAGTGTTCGACCGCGGAGACCACGAGCCGGTTTCCGACACGCCGACGCCCCGCGAGGGATCCCGAGATTCCCGCGTGAACCGCGCGTGTCCCCGAAGGAGTGAATACGAGCTCGTCGGGGCGGCAGCCCACGGCCTCCGCCATGGCCTCCCGCGCGGCGTCGAGCAGCAGCCTCGCGCGCCGCCCCTCCCGGTACAGCCGGGCCGGATCGGCCCAGCCCTCGTCGAGGGAGGCGAGCAGCGCCTGGCGGGCGACGGGATGCAACGGTGCGGCGGACGCGGCGTCGAAGTACGGCATCCGCCCACGGTAGGGCCTGAGCGCGAGCGGCCCCCGCCTCACCCAGCCGAGACGGTGGCGCGCCCGTGGCCGACGGATCCGCGGCCGACCGATCCGTGGCCGCCGGCCCGTGGGGCCGTGGCCGGTCTGGGGGCAGTCCCCGGCCGCTCCATGGCCGGTCCCCGGCCGGTCCGTGGGGCCCGTGACCGCTCCATGGCTGGTCCGTGGCCGGTCCGTGGCGCGCCTTGGCCCGCCCGGGGGAGTCCGTCCCAAGCCCTCGACGCGCCCGCAGCGAGCCCTCGGCGCGTTCACACCCTGACCCCGGCATGGCCGCAGGGAGCCCCCGGCGCCGTTCCGCACCGCGACCCCCGCGAAGTCCGCAGCTCGCCTGCGACACCCCCGGCGGCCCCCGGCACCTCCCCACCACCCCCGCCGCCTCCCCAGCACGTCCCACCACCCCCGCCGCCCACCCCGCCCCGCCCGTCGTGAGCCCCCGTCAGAACCCCCTCGCCATACCCCGGCAGACCGCCGAACGGACGCGTCCGACCCCCCTCCGGAACCCAGGAGTCCACCCCTTCGGGGACTCGGACGGCGCGTTGGGCACCCTCCCCGCGCGACCCCAAATAGCGTCCAGTAGGGTTTGGTCCGCATAAACATCCAAACCCCTGCCCGCGGCCGGGGCGGCGACCGACCAGCGAGACGGACGGCCGTGGCCGACCAACGCGGGCCGAGACTCTCGGGAAGGCGCTACGTGAGTCCCAACGGCTCCGACCGCTCGTCGCGGCGCCCGATGCGGCGGAAGCTGCCGCAGGTGCTGACTGCGGGCCTGATCCTGGCGACAGCCACCGGCTGCTCGTACAACTGGGAAGACTTCCCCCGCCTTGGTATGCCCACCCCCGTCACGGAAGAGGCTCCCCGGATCCTCTCCCTGTGGCAGGGCTCGTGGGCGGCCGCGCTCATCACCGGAATCCTGGTGTGGGGCCTGATCCTCTGGGCCACCATCTTCCACCGGCGCAGCCGGACCAAGGTCGAGGTACCTCCGCAGACCCGTTACAACATGCCCATCGAGGCGCTGTACACGGTCACCCCGCTCATCATCGTCTCGGTGCTCTTCTACTTCACCGCGCGCGACGAGTCGAAGCTCCTCGAGCTCTCCCCGAAGCCGGCCCACACGGTCAACGTGGTCGGCTACCAGTGGAGCTGGGGCTTCAACTACGTCGAGAACGTGCCCGGTGTGAAGGGCGACGCCAAGACGGACAAGAACCTCGCGGCCATTCCGGACAAGTTCCTGGACCAGTTCCCGGACAACGCCGGCGGTGTCTACGACGCCGGTATCCCCGGTGACCGCAACCCGCAGACCGGCAACCCGGGCCCGACCCTGTGGCTGCCGAAGGGCGAGAAGGTCCGGTTCGTCCTGACCTCCCGTGACGTCATCCACTCCTTCTGGGTGGTCCCCTTCCTCATGAAGCAGGACGTCATCCCGGGTCACACCAACTCCTTCGAGGTCACCCCGACGCAGGAAGGCACCTTCCTCGGCAAGTGCGCCGAGCTGTGCGGTGTCGACCACTCCCGGATGCTCTTCAACGTCAAGGTGGTCTCCCCGGAGCGCTACCAGCAGCACCTGAAGGAGCTGGCCGAGAAGGGGCAGACCGGCTACATCCCGTCTGGCATCGAGCAGACGGACCCGGCCAGGAATGCGGAGAAGAACCAACTGTGAGCATCCACAACGAAACCCAGGGTGCCGCCGCAGCTGAGGACTCGTACGAGAACGAGCTGCCCGTACGGCGAAAGCAGCCCGGCAATGTCGTGATCAAGTGGCTGACCACCACCGACCACAAGACGATCGGCACGCTCTACCTGGTCACGTCGTTCGTCTTCTTCTGCATCGGCGGACTCATGGCGCTCTTCATGCGCGCCGAGCTGGCCCGTCCGGGTACGCAGATCATGTCGAACGAGCAGTTCAACCAGGCGTTCACGATGCACGGCACGATCATGCTGCTGATGTTCGCGACGCCGCTGTTCGCCGGATTCGCCAACTGGATCATGCCGCTGCAGATCGGCGCGCCCGACGTGGCGTTCCCGCGGCTGAACATGTTCGCGTACTGGCTGTACCTCTTCGGCTCGATCATCGCGGTGGCCGGCTTCCTCACCCCGCAGGGTGCGGCGGACTTCGGCTGGTTCGCCTACTCCCCGCTGTCGGACGCCGTCCGCTCGCCGGGTGTCGGCGCCGACATGTGGATCATGGGTCTGGCCTTCTCCGGCTTCGGCACGATCCTCGGCTCGGTCAACTTCATCACCACGATCATCTGTATGCGCGCTCCGGGCATGACGATGTTCCGCATGCCGATCTTCACCTGGAACGTGCTGCTGACCGGTGTTCTGGTCCTGCTCGCCTTCCCGGTCCTCGCGGCCGCGCTGTTCGCCCTGGAGGCGGACCGCAAGTTCGGTGCGCACATCTTCGACGCGGCCAACGGTGGAGCGCTGCTCTGGCAGCACCTCTTCTGGTTCTTCGGCCACCCGGAGGTGTACATCATCGCGCTGCCGTTCTTCGGCATCATCTCCGAGGTCATCCCGGTCTTCAGCCGCAAGCCGATGTTCGGCTACATCGGTCTGGTGGCCGCGACCATCGCGATCGCCGGTCTCTCCGTGACCGTGTGGGCGCACCACATGTATGTCACCGGTGGCGTGCTCCTACCGTTCTTCTCCTTCATGACGTTCCTCATCGCCGTACCAACAGGCGTGAAGTTCTTCAACTGGATCGGAACGATGTGGAAGGGCTCACTGTCCTTCGAGACACCGATGCTCTGGACGATCGGCTTCCTGATCACCTTCACCTTCGGTGGTCTGACCGGCGTCATCCTGGCCTCGCCGCCGATGGACTTCCACGTCTCCGACTCGTACTTCGTCGTCGCGCACTTCCACTACGTCGTCTTCGGCACCGTGGTCTTCGCGATGTTCGCCGGGTTCCACTTCTGGTGGCCGAAGTTCACGGGCAAGATGCTGGACGAGCGGCTCGGCAAGATGACCTTCTGGACGCTGTTCATCGGCTTCCACGGCACCTTCCTCGTGCAGCACTGGCTCGGTGCCGAGGGCATGCCGCGTCGTTACGCGGACTACCTCGACGCCGACGGCTTCACCGCGCTGAACACGATCTCGACGATCTCCTCCTTCCTGCTCGGTCTGTCGATCCTGCCGTTCTTCTACAACGTCTGGAAGACCGCCAAGTACGGCAAGAAGATCGAGGTCGACGACCCGTGGGGCTACGGCCGTTCGCTCGAATGGGCGACGTCCTGCCCGCCGCCGCGGCACAACTTCCTCACCCTGCCGCGGATCCGTTCGGAATCCCCGGCGTTCGATCTGCACCACCCTGAGATCGCGGCTCTCGACCAGCTCGAGAACAAGGGGCACGCGGCCGAGGCCCTCGTGGGCGGCAAGGAGGCCGGCAAGTGAAGATCCAGGGCAAGATGTTCATCTGGCTGAGCGTCTTCATCCTTGCCATGGCCGTCCTGTACGGCGTCTGGTCGAAGGAGCCGGTCGGCACCACGGCGCTGTTCCTGGCGTTCGGCCTGTCCATCATGATCGGCTACTACCTGGCCTTCACGGCCAAGCGTGTCGACGCGATGGCGCAGGACGACAAGGAGGCCGACGTCGCGGACGAGGCCGGTGAAGTGGGCTTCTTCGCCCCGCACAGCTGGCAGCCGCTGTCGCTGGCCATCGGTGGCGGACTCGCCTTCCTCGCCATCGCCATGGGCTGGTGGCTGCTGTACTTCTCGTTCCCGCTGATCCTGGTCGGCCTCTTCGGCTGGGTCTTCGAGTTCTACCGCGGCGAGAACCAGAACCAGTAGCGGTACCCCGCTCCGCACCGGAGCACCCGAGGGGCCCGGACACTTCGTCACCGAAGTGCCCGGGCCCCTCTTTTGCAGCACTCGGGCGCGCTGGGAGCGAGGATTGTCCTTAGCGTGAAGTCATGAACGACACGCCGCGCATTCGGACTGTTCTGAGCTGCACCCTTCTGGCCGTCGCCGTCACCGCGGGCGCCACGGCATGTGCCGGCTCCGACGGCCATCCGCTGTCGGCGAGGGCGTATGACGCCGCGGACCAGCTCGCGGTCAGCGCCCCCGCGGACGGCGCCAAGGCGGACCCCGAGAAGCCCCTGGAGGTCACCGCCAAGGGTGAGGACGGCCGGATCACCGACGTCACCGCCATCGACGCCTCGGGCCACCACCTCGCGGGCGAACTCACCGCGGACGGGCGGCGGTGGCGCTCCACGGCGGCCCTGGCGGCCGGGGCGCGCTACACGGTCCGCGTCGCCACCGAGGACGAGGACGGCGCTCCAGGCGCCCGTACGTTCACTTTCGAGACGGCCCCGGCCAAACGGGCCCTGACCGCGACCTTCGGCCCGGAGGCGGGCACGTACGGCGTCGGACAGCCCATCACGGCGGACCTCAGCCTCCCCGTCAAGGACCGCAAGGCCCGCGCCGTCGTCGAACGGGCGCTCAAGGTCCGCTCCACGCCGTCCGTCGAGGGCGCCTGGTACTGGGTGGAGGACAAGAAGCTGCACTTCCGCCCGAAGGAGTACTGGCCGGCCGGCACGCGGATCACGGTCACCGGCAACCTGGACGGCCTCAAGGTCGGCGACAAGCTCTACGGCGGCGCGTCCAAGCCGCTGAAGCTCACCATCGGCGACCGGATCGAGGCCGTCGCGGACGCCGGGTCGCACTACATGACCGTGCGGCGCAACGGAGAAGTGATCAATACCATTCCGGTGACCACCGGCAAACCCGGCTTCTCCACCCGAAACGGCATCAAAGTGGTGCTCGGCAAGGAGTACTACGTCCGGATGCGGGGCACCAGCATCGGCATCTCGGAGGGCAGCTCCGAGTCGTACGACCTGCCGGTCTACTACGCCACCCGGGTCACCTGGAGCGGCGAGTACGTACACGCCGCGCCCTGGTCGGTCGGCTCACAGGGCGTGGCGAACGTCAGCCACGGCTGTGTCGGCATGTCGACGGGGAACGCGGCCTGGTTCTACGAGACCGTCCGCCCCGGCGACATCGTCAGGACCGTCAACAGCTACGGCGACACGATGGACACCTTCGGCAACGGCTTCGGCGACTGGAACATGCCGTGGGCCAAGTGGCGCGAGGGCAGCGCCCTGGTGGAGGCCACCGGCAACCCGGTGACCCCCACGGAGAGAGCCCGCCTCAGGCCCCTCCCTCTCTAGGGCTCGGTTCGCCTCGTGCGGTGACTAGGCGTCGATCGACAGGCGCGAGCGCAGCAGGGAGGCCAGGGACGCCGCGAACTCGACCGGTTCCACCGGAAGGGTGACCGCGGCGTCCGCGCGGCTCCAGGTGGCCAGCCAGGCGTCCTGCGGGCGGCCGATGAGAAGCAGCACCGGCGGGCAGTGGAAGACCTCGTCCTTGATCTGCCGGCAGACACCCATGCCACCCGCGGGGACCGCCTCGCCGTCCAGGACGCAGACGTCGATGCCGCCCTCGTCCAGGTGCTTCAGCACCGCCGGCAGCGTCGCGCACTCCACGAACTCGATCGGGGGGACGTCCGACGCGGGCCTGCGCCCGGCCGCCAGCCGTACCTGCTCGCGGGTGTTCGCGTCGTCGCTGTAGACCAGGACCGTGGCACTCGACTGCATCGTTCCTCCGGCTGGGAAGGCGGGTGGGTCGTCGTCGACCGATGCGCGGATGCTACTCCGGTCCACACCCCGTCAACACCCGTTCAACACCTGTTCGAAGGGCGCCAGGGGGGCCTCGCACTGGGCCGTTCGGGCTGGACACACCCCTCTGACACTCCGAACGGCACCCCCCGGAGTGAGGGCGGGATAAGCGACCGACATAATGTCGGTCGTGGCGACAGTAACGACAGTAGAAACAGGGCACGCGCACCCGTCGGTCAATCGACCGAACCTCACCAGCGTCGGAACCATCATCTGGTTGAGCTCCGAGCTGATGTTCTTCGCGGCCCTCTTCGCGATGTACTTCACCCTGCGATCCGTGATGGGTGCCGAGTTCTGGACGGAAAAGGCCGAGGCCTTGAACTTCCCGTTCTCGGCCACCAACACCACGATCCTGGTGCTCTCCTCACTCACCTGCCAGCTCGGCGTCTTCGCCGCCGAGCGGGGCGACGTGAAGAAGCTCCGGTCGTGGTTCATCATCACGTTCGTGATGGGTGCGATCTTCATCGGCGGACAGGTCTTCGAGTACACCGAGCTGGTGAAGCACGAGGGCCTCTCGCTCTCGTCGGACCCGTACGGCTCCGTGTTCTACCTGACCACCGGCTTCCACGGCCTGCACGTGACGGGCGGTCTCATCGCCTTCCTGCTGGTCCTCGGCCGGACGTACGCCGCCAAGAGGTTCACTCACGAGCAGGCAACCGCCGCCATCGTCGTGTCCTACTACTGGCACTTCGTCGATGTCGTCTGGATCGGCCTCTTCGCCACGATCTACATGATCAAGTAGTCGGCGCCGCCGACACGGCGGACCGAGACATCCAGCAAGCATCGACGCAGAAGATCCTGACACCGGGGTAATCCGTGAAAAAGCTCTCCGCACGACGACGCCATCCGCTGGCGGCGGTCGTCGTCCTACTTCTCGCGCTGGCGGCCACTGGGGGGCTGTACGCCGCGTTCGCGCCCGCGGGCACGGCGAAGGCCGATGAAACCGCCCAGTCCCTCGCCATCGAGGAGGGGAAGAAGCTCTACTCCGTCGGCTGCGCCAGCTGCCACGGAACCGGCGGTCAGGGCACCACTGACGGCCCCTCCCTCGTCGGCGTCGGTTCGGCCGCCGTCGACTTCCAGGTCGGCACGGGCCGCATGCCGGCCCAGCAGCCGGGCGCCCAGGTCCCGAAGAAGAAGGTCATCTACACGCAGGCTGACATCGATCAGCTCGCGGCGTACGTCGCCTCTCTCGGTGCCGGTCCGATCACGCCGACCGAGAGCCAGTACAGCCCTGACGGTGCCGACATCGCCAAGGGTGGCGAGCTCTTCCGCACCAACTGTGCCCAGTGCCACAACTTCACCGGTGAAGGTGGCGCGCTGACCTACGGCAAGTACGCCCCGAACCTCGAAGGCGTGAGCCCGAAGCACCTCTTCGAGGCCATGCAGACCGGCCCGCAGAACATGCCCTCCTTCCCGGACACGACGATGCCCGAGAAGGAGAAGAAGGACATCATCGCGTACGTCCAGGCCGTCAACGGCGAGAAGGCCGACAGCCCGGGCGGTCTCTCGCTCGGTGGCCTCGGCCCCGTCAGTGAGGGCCTGTTCGCCTGGATCTTCGGTCTGGGTGCGCTGATCGCAGTTGCCATCTGGGTCGCGGCCCACACCGCTAAGGCCAAGAAGTCATGAGTAGCCAAGAGATTCCAGAAGAGACCCTGCCGGCAGGGCAGGACACCGCGCACGGCGCGGTGAAGGTCGCCGACGACCCGTTCGCCGACCCGGGCCTCCCGCCCCACAAGCCCCGCATCCAGGACATCGACGAGCGGGCCGCACGCCGGTCCGAGCGCGCGGTGGCGTTCATGTTCACGCTGTCGATGCTGGCCACCGTCGGCTTCATCGCCTCGTACGTGATCTTCCCGGTCGACAAGATCGTGTACATCTGGCCCTTCGGCCGGGTGTCCGCGCTCAACTTCGCACTGGGCTGGACCCTGGGTCTGGCGCTCTTCTTCATCGGCGCGGGCGCGGTCCACTGGGCCCGCACCCTGATGTCCGATGTCGAGATCGCGGACGAGCGTCACCCGATCGCGGCCGACGCCGAGACCAAGGCGAAGGTCATGTCGGACTTCGCGGCCGGTGCCGCCGAGTCGGGCATGGGCCGCCGCAAGCTCATCCGCAACACGATGTTCGGCGCGCTGTCGCTCGTTCCGCTCTCCGGAATCGTGCTGCTGCGTGACATGGGCCCGCTGCCCGAGAAGAAGCTCCGGACCACCATGTGGGCCAAGGGGCTTCAGCTCATCAACATGAACACGCACGAGCCGCTTCGTCCCGAGGACGTCGCGGTCGGTTCGCTGACCTTCGCGATGCCCGAGGGCCTCTCGGAGCACGACCACCACTTCCAGGTGGAGATCGCCAAGGCCGCCCTGATGATCGTCCGGATCCAGCCGGAGGACATCAAGGACAAGCGCGAGCTCGAGTGGTCGCACGAGGGCATCGTCGCCTTCTCGAAGATCTGCACCCACGTGGGCTGCCCGATCTCCCTGTACGAGCAGCAGACGCACCACGTCCTCTGCCCGTGCCACCAGTCCACCTTCGACCTCTCCGACGGCGCCCGCGTCATCTTCGGCCCGGCCGGTCACGCCCTCCCGCAGCTGCGGATCGGCGTGAACGACAAGGGCTTCCTGGAGGCGCTCGGCGACTTCGACGAGCCCGTCGGTCCTTCCTTCTGGGAGCGCGGATGAGCACCGTGACCGATACGAAGAAAGCGCCCGCCGGTGAGCGGGTCGCCGACTGGGCCGACGGACGCCTGGGGATCTACACGCTGGCCAAGGCCAACATGCGGAAGATCTTCCCGGACCACTGGTCCTTCATGCTCGGCGAGATCTGCCTCTACAGCTTCCTCATCATCATCCTGACGGGCGTCTATCTGACGATGTTCTTCCACCCGTCGATGAACGAGGTGGAGTACGTCGGACCGTACGTCCCGCTCCAGGGACAGCTGATGTCCGAGGCGTTCAACTCGACGATGCACATCTCGTTCGAGGTCCGCGGTGGTCTGCTCATCCGGCAGATCCACCACTGGGCGGCGCTGATCTTCCTCGCCGGCATGTTCGTGCACATGATGCGCGTGTTCTTCACGGGCGCGTTCCGCAAGCCGCGTGAGATCAACTGGCTGTTCGGCTTCCTGCTGTTCTTCCTGGGCATGTTCACCGGCTTCACCGGTTACTCGCTCCCGGACGACCTGCTCTCCGGCACCGGTGTCCGCTTCATGCAGGGCGCGATCCTGTCCGTGCCGGTCGTCGGCACGTACCTGTCGATGTTCCTGTTCGGCGGGGAGTTCCCCGGCGGCGACTTCGTGGCCCGGTTCTACTCGGCCCACGTCCTGCTGCTGCCCGGCATCATGCTCGGCCTCGTGGTGGCCCACCTCATCCTGGTGTTCTTCCACAAGCACACGCAGTTCGAGGGCCCCGGCCGTACGAACAAGAACGTCGTGGGCATGCCGCTGCTGCCGGTCTACATGGCCAAGGCCGGAGGCTTCTTCTTCCTGGTCTTCGGTGTCATCGCGGTCATCTCGGCGATCGCCTCGATCAACCCGATCTGGGCGCTCGGCCCGTACCGGCCGGACCAGGTGTCCACCGGCGCCCAGCCCGACTGGTACATGGGCTTCGCCGAGGGTCTGATCCGTGTCATGCCGGGCTGGGAGATCAACCTCTGGGGCCACACGCTGGTCCTGGGCGTGATGATCCCGCTGGCGATCTTCCCGGCGGTCCTCGCGGCGATCGCGGTCTACCCGTTCATCGAGTCGTGGATCACCGGCGACAAGCGCGAGCACCACATCGCGCAGCGCCCGCGCAACGCTCCGACGCGCACCGGCTTCGGTGTCGCCTGGATCACCGCGTACATGATCATGCTCGTGGGTGGTGGAAACGACCTCTGGGCGACCCACTTCCACCTGTCGCTCAACTCGATCACCTGGTTCGTGCGGATCTTCTTCTTCGTCGGCCCGGTCATCGCGTTCATCGTCACCAAGCGGATCTGCCTCGGCCTCCAGCGCCGCGACAAGGACAAGGTGCTGCACGGTCGCGAGTCCGGCATCATCAAGCGCCTGCCGCACGGTGAGTTCGTCGAGATCCACGAGCCGCTCAGCCAGGGCGAGCTGCACCGCCTCACCGCGCACGAGCAGTACGACGCGGCGGAGCTTCCGCCGGCCGTCGACGAGAACGGCGTGGAGCGCAAGATCGGGCGCATGGAGAAGCTCCGGGTCAAGCTCAACAAGGGCTACTACGGCGACGACAGCCAGATCGCCAAGCCCACGGTCGAGGAGTACAAGGAGATCCAGAGCGGCCACGGCCACCACTGATCATCTGAACTCCTGACTTTCGACAAGTCGCCACGGTGAGAGCCCCGTCCATTCGTTGGACGGGGCTCTTTGCCGTCCCCGGGGGTCGATAGGGTGGAGCCCTAGCCGTTACGGACTGACCAGGAGCTGCCATGAGCGCTGCGACCCCCGCTGGAGGACCTACGTCGGCGGGCCGCTCCTGGCCCGTCGTCCTGGAAGGTCTGCTGACCGGCCGCGACCAGAGCGCCGAGGACACCGCCTGGGCGATGGACCGGATCCTGCGCGGCGAGGCCACCGACGCCCAGATCGCCGGCTTCGCGGTCGCCCTGCGCGCCAAGGGCGAGACGGTCGACGAGATCACCGGCCTCGTCCGCACCATGTACGAGCACGCGAACACGATCGAGGTGCCCGGCCCGTCCGTCGACATCGTCGGCACCGGCGGCGACGGCGCCAAGACCGTCAACATCTCCACCATGTCCGCGATCGTCGTCGCCGGCACCGGCGCGAAGGTCGTCAAGCACGGCAACCGGGCCGCGTCCTCCGCCTCCGGCGCCTCCGACGTCCTGGAGAAGCTCGGCGTCAACCTCCAGCTGACCCCGCGGCGGGTCGCCGAGGTCGCCGAGGAGGCCGGGATCACCTTCTGCTTCGCGGTGAAGTTCCACCCCGCGCTGCGTCATGTCGCCGCCGCCCGCAAGGAACTCGGCATCCGGACCACCTTCAACTTCCTCGGTCCGCTCACCAACCCGGCCCGGGTCAAGGCCCAGGCCACCGGTGTCGCCGATGCCCGGATGGCGCCGATCATGGCCGGGGTGCTCGCCGAGCGCGGCTCCTCCGCCCTCGTCTTCCGCGGCGACGACGGGCTGGACGAGTTGACCACCACCGCCACCTCGCGGGTCTGGGTGGTCCGCGACGGCGCGGTGCGGGAGGAGGCCTTCGACCCCCGGGACGTCGGCATCGACCTCGTACCGGTGGAGGCCCTGCGCGGTGCGGACGCCTCGTACAACGCCGATGTCGCCCGCCGACTGCTCGCGGGGGAGACCGGTCCGGTACGGGACGCGGTGCTGCTCAACTCGGCGGCGGCGCTGACCGCGCTCACGCCGGGCGAGGGCACCCTGGCGGAGCAGATCCGGGCCGGCATGGAGAAGGCCGCCGAGGCGATCGACTCCGGCGAGGCCCGCCGGGCCCTGGAACGCTGGATCGCCGCCAGCAACGCGTGACGGTCGTCCCGACACATGACCCCGGTCCACCATGCGGACCGGGGTCTTGCACTTCGTCGATCATGTGGCAGGATGCTCTACAGGTCACGAGTGACAGCGTTTTGGCCCCGGCTTGCTGTCCGGCAACCCTCCGTCCGTGGCGGGGTGCCCCGGGTGATGACCAGGCCGTAGGCAGCGAGGTCTACGGCAAGCGCGGACCCCTCGAACACCAGGGGTCCTGGTCTCTCGAGGAGCTTTTTCCGTGAGCAAGCGAATGCGATAGGGCGAGTACGCCCCTTCTTCACCCTCGGATCATCGGATCAGGGTCACTTCCGCGTACCCCGTGTACCTCTGAGTTTCCCCCGTGCACCCGTCACCCGTGCACCCGTGTCTTCCGAGGCATCACCCGTACCCCGCCGTGTCCGGCCGCGTACGGGATCACCGAAGCCATTCCGCACCGCCCGCCGGGAGATACCGCCATGTCCGCACGCCCTGCCGCCCCCACCACCGCTGTCGCCGAGTCCGCCGTCGCCGAGGCCGCCGACCCCTGCTGCGCCGCCCCGCTCCCCGTGCTCGGCCGGGACGTCACCGTCCCGCTCGTCACCGGCGGCGAGGTGACCTACGCGGCGCTCGACTACGCGGCCAGCGCGCCGGCCCTCCAGCGGGTCTGGGACGACGTCGCCGCCTACGCCCCCTACTACGGCAGCGTCCACCGCGGCGCCGGGTACCTCTCCCAGCTCTCCACCGACCTCTTCGAGAACAGCCGCGCCACCGTCGCCGAGTTCCTCGACTGCCGCCCCGGCGACCAGGTCGTCTTCACCCGCTCCACCACCGACTCCCTCAACCTGCTCGCCGCCACCCTCCCGGCCGACTGCCAGGTCTTCGTCTTCGAGACCGAGCACCACGCCTCGCTCCTCCCGTGGCGGGACGCCCGGGTCACCTACCTCAACGCCCCGCGCACCCCCGAGCAGGCCGTCGCGACCCTGGAGCGCGCCCTCGCCGACCGCGACCCTTACGGCCCCGCGCTGGTCTGCGTCACCGGCGCCTCCAACGTCACCGGTGAGCTGTGGCCCGTGAAGGAGCTCGCCGCCGCCGCGCACGCGCACGGCGCCCGGATCGTGCTCGACGCCGCCCAGCTCGCGCCCCACCACCCGGTCTCCGTCCAGGAGCTCGACGTGGACTGGATCGCCTTCTCCGGGCACAAGCTGTACGCGCCCTTCGGCTCCGGCGTCCTCGCCGGCCGCGCCGACTGGCTGCAGGACTCCGAGCCCTACCTCGCGGGCGGCGGCGCCTCCCGCAAGGTGGCCCGTCGGGCCGACGGTGGTGTGGACGTGGAGTGGCACACCACCGCGGCCCGGCACGAGGCCGGCTCCCCGAACGTCATCGGCGTCTACTCCATCGCCTCCGCCTGCAAGGCGCTCACCGAGGCGGGCTTCGACCAGCTGGTCGCCCGCGAGCAGCACCTGATCGACACGGTCCGCGCGGGCCTCGTCGAGGTGCCCGAGGTCAAGGTGCTCTCGCTGTTCGGCGACGAGGCGCCCCGCGTCGGCGTCATCTCCTTCGTCGTGGAGGGCTGGAACAGCTCCCACTTCGCCGCCGCGCTCTCCGCCGAGTACGGCATCGGCGTCCGTGACGGTCTCTTCTGCGCCCACCCGCTGGTCCGCACGCTGCTCGGCAGCGACCCGCAGGACCCGGGCGAGTGCGGCGCCCCCGAGGCTGCCCCCGGCGAGAGGTCGCTCAACGCCATCCGGGTGAGCTTCGGCGCGGGGACGCCGGACGAGCACGTGGAGCGGTTCGTCGGCGCCGTGAAGGAACTCGTCCGCGACGGCGCGCAGTGGAACTACCGTACCGAGGACGGCCGCTGCGTCCCGGACCGCGGCTGAGCACTCACTCGTACGGGTGAAGGGGGCCTCCCGGTCGGGAAGCCCCCTTCATCCTTGCCGTGAACGAGTCTCAGGACTCCAGACCGATGGCGAAGGCCGCCTCCAGATCGTGCTGGGAGTACGTACGGAAGGCGACATGCGTGTCCGTGGCCTCGACGCCCGGGATCTTGCTGATGCTGCCGGGGATCACGTCCGCCAGGTCGTCGTGACGGGGCACGCGGACCATGGCGATGAGGTCGTAGGTGCCGGTCACCGAGAAGACCTCGCTGACGCTGTCGAGCGCGGCGATCGACTCGGCGATCTCGGGGATGCGGTCCACGCTGGTCTTGATGAGCACGATCGCGGTGATCACGGCTGGCTTTCTCCCTCGGTCGCCGCGGTTTGGGCTTTCACTCTATCCCCACCCCGGTAGCGCCCCCAGGCGTAGAGGAAGCCGAGGGAGAAGCCCACCACATGGGCCAGATAGGCGACGCCGGGACCGGCGCCGGCGGCTCGGGCGGCCAGCCACTGGAGCACGAACCAGAAGATCAGCACGATCCAGGCCGGGAAGCGCAGCGGCAGGAAGAAGAGGAACGGGAAGAGACTGGTGACCCGGGAGCGCGGGAAGAGGAAGAGAAAGGCCCCGAGCACCCCGGAGATCGCCCCGGACGCCCCGACCAGGGTCTGCTCGCTGTTCGCGTGCGCCACCGCGTACCCCACCAGCGCGAGGTAGCCCGTGCCCAGGTAGAAGAGGGCGAACCCGACGGGACCCATGCGCTCCTCGGCCATCGCCCCGAAGACGTACAGGAACAGCATGTTTCCCAGCAGGTGGAGCCAGCTGCCGTGGACGAAGAGCGCGGTGAGCGGGGTGAGCAGGGCGCGGGAGTCGCCGCTCATCAGCTCGGCGGGGACGACACCCCAGCGCCGGAAGTACACGCCCTGCGCGGCGAGGAGCTCGTCCGCCGTGCCGTACACCGGGTTGAGACCGGAGACCGGGCCGATCACGAAGAGCAGACAGCAGGCGGCGATCAGTCCGTACGTCACCGTGGGGCCACCGAGGGCGCCGCGCCAGGCCCCCATAACAGCGCGGACAGCACGGACCGCACCTCGCCAGTCGATCATGGACAGATCATGGCGTACCGGGGCCGAACTGGACAGAGTGCCTCGCCGTGCCCCCGCGTACCGGCGAGGCCGTAGGGTAACGGGCAGTACGACCGCAGTTCGACGGCGCACCGCGGCTCCCGCACCTGGTACCACGCAACAGGAAGAAGGACGGCACGATGACGACGGTTCCCCTGCCGACCGCCGACACCCGGTGGCGCTGCACGCTCTGCGGCAATCTGACCCGCTTCGACGTGACGCGCTCCTCCAAGGTCGTGGAGTACGTCCATCTGGACCTCGCGGGCGACCCGACGGTCGAGGAGCGGCAGGTGGTCAGTGAGACCATCGAGTCGGTCCGCTGCCGCTGGTGCAACGCGGTGGACCAGATCGAGCTGGTGGACAGGCCGGGCGCCGCCTCCTGAGGGACGGCGCGGACGACATAGGGGTGACGGATCGTGGAGCAGCCCGCGCACGGTGGAGAGCCGGCCGGCGCGGCAGGTGACGCTGCCGAGACGCTCGACCACCCACTGCCGGAAGGCGTACGGCGGCGGGTCGTCGCGCTGGTCGCCGACGCCTTCGGCGGGCTGACCGTCGCGGAGCTGCCCGCACCTCTGCGGCAGTACGCCCGGTTCACCGCGACCCGGCGCGCCAAGTTCGCCGGGAACGCCATGGCGGCGGCCCTGGAGAGCGACCCCCTGTTCCGGCAGCGGATCGGCGAGCGCTTCAAGCAGGGCCAGCCCGAACTGGCCGGAGCCGTCGAGACCGGCACCCCGCCCGCCGCCGCCGACCCCGTCGACGTGGCGGCCGCCGCCTATGTGCTGCGCCCGCCGGGCTGGGTCAAGCTCGTGGCCGCCGCGGGCGAGGAGGCGCTGCGCGTCGACGCCGAGCGGGCCGACGAGGCGGGCCGGCGCGAGCTGGAGCGGCTGCGCGAGGAGCTCGCCGCCGCGAGGGACCGCTCCCGGGACGAGACCGAGCAGCTGCGGCGCGACCTGGAGACGGCCCGGAAGGAAGCGGAATCGCTTCACCGCAAGCTGCGCAGTGCCCAGAGCGATGTGAAGCGCGGCGAGGCGGCGCTGCGCCGCGTCCAGGGTGAGATCGACGCGGCGAAGGCCGAGGCGGCGGCCCAGGTGTCGTCCGCCGAGAGCGAGAGCCGGCGGCTCAAGGCCCGGCTCGGCGAGGTCGAGGCGGCCCTGGAGGCGAGCCGCAGGACCGCCCGTGAGGGGCGCTCGGTCGAGGACATGCGACTGCGGCTGCTGCTCGACACCGTGCTCGACGCCGCCCAGGGGCTGCGCCGCGAACTCGCGCTGCCTCCCGTGTCGGTGCACCCGGCGGACACCGTGGACGCGGTGGAGCCGGGCCGGATGTCCCCGAAGGACATCGCGGCGCGGGCGCTCTCCGAGACCGACCCGGCGCTGCTCGACCAGCTCCTCGCGCTCCCGCAGGCCCATCTGGTCGTCGACGGCTACAACGTCACCAAGACCGGCTATCCCACGATGCCGTTGGAGAAGCAGCGGCTGCGGCTGCTCGGCAGCCTGTCGGCCCTCGCGGCCCGCTCGGGCGCCGAGGTCACCTGTGTCTTCGACGGGGCGGAGCTGGCGGCCCCGGTGCTCCTCGCGCCGCCGCGCGGGGTGCGGGTGCTGTTCTCCAAGCCCGGTGTGACCGCCGACGAGTTGATCCGTCAGCTGGTACGGGCGGAGCCGCCGGGCCGGCCGGTCGTGGTGGTCTCCACCGACCGCGAGGTGGCCGACGGGGTGGCGAAGGCCGGGGCGCGCCCCGTGGCGTCCGCCTTGCTGCTGAAGCGGCTTTCGCGGCTCTCCTGACGCATCGCGACACATCGGAGCACATCACAGCACATCGCAACTCCTGGGTCTTATGCCCGAATTCTGGAGGGCGGACCGTCAAGTGCCCATCACTGCCTGTGCGGTCTGTGTAAATTAAGTGGTCCGTGAGCGATATTTTTGCCAGTGGGATTTGAACTGATCACAAGTTGGTCACTAGGGTCGGGGCTCGAACCTTCGCGCGGTTGATCACCCATCCGGGGTGGCGGCGGAGGAACCGCCCGCCCCTTACCGGTTGGGCGGCTCTGAGGAAGAAGGAGCTCGCCTTCGTGGCGTCCCACCGTCGACCCAAGCAGCCGAGCCGCATGCGTGTGACCGTACTCACCGCGACCGCGGCCGCCGCCGTAGCGCTCACCGCCCAGACGGGCGCCCAGGCGGCCCCCGCCAAGCCCACGATCGACGAGGTCAAGTCGAAGGTCGACAAGCTGCACCACGAGGCCGAGGAGGCCACGGAGCAGTACAACCTCGCCGACGAGCGCCGCGGCAAGCTGCAGGAGGAGATCGGCAACCTCCAGGACAAGGTGGCCCGGGGCCAGCAGGAGCTCAACACCCTGCGCGACCAGATCGGTTCGGTCGCCAGCGCCCAGTACCGCTCCGGCGGCATCGACCCGGCGCTCCAGCTCTTCCTCTCCGCCGACCCGGACACGTACCTCGACAAGGCGTCCGCGATCGACCAGCTGAGCGCCCAGCAGGCCGACGTCCTCACCTCGATCCAGTCCAAGCAGCGCAGCCTCGCGCAGCAGCGCGCCGAGGCCACCACGAAGCTCGGCGACCTCGAGGACGTCCGCAAGACGCTCGGCGAGAAGAAGAAGAAGTTCCAGGGCAAGCTGGCCGAGGCCCAGAAGCTCCTCAACACCCTCACCGCCGCCGAGAAGGCCAAGCTGGCCGAGGAGGAGCGGAAGAAGGAGCAGCGCGCCAGCCGCGCCGCCGGCGAGCGCATCGACCTCGGCAACGAGGCCCCCGCGTCCGGATTCGGCGCCGCCGCGCTCAGCGCCGCCGCCACCCAGATCGGCAAGCCGTACGTCTCCGGCGCCGAGGGCCCCAACGCGTACGACTGCTCCGGTCTGACGATGTGGGCCTACGGCAAGGCCGGCGTCAACCTCACGCGCACCACGTACACCCAGCAGAACGACGGCACGAAGATCGGCCGCAGCCAGCTCAAGCCGGGCGACCTGGTCTTCTTCAACGGCCTGTCGCACGTGGGCCTGTACGCGGGCAACAACACGGTCCTGCACGCCCCCTACTCGGGCGTCAACGTCCGCTACGAGTCCATGAACACCCTGGGCTCCTTCCAGTTCGGTGTCCGCATCGGCGGCTGATCCGCCGCGACGCGACCCGCGCAGCCGTACCGCCCAATCGGGTGGTTCGCCGCGACGCGAGCTGACCTGACGCCCCGCCGGTGACCTTGTGATCTCCGGCGGGGCGTCACTTTGTGTGCCCATCGCCTTCGTTGGACGCGGAGTGATCAGCGGCTACTGTCTGCCGCGCCAGTCTGCGTCGAGCCGAACGGAGCGCGATTCGTGGCGTCCCACCGCCGACCCGCCAGGGTCACCGTCCTCACCGCCGCCGCGGCCACCGCGGCGGCGACCCTCGGGGCCGTCCCCGCGAGCGCCGACCCCGGGGCCGGACCTGCGGCCACCCGTGCCACGGTGGACCGCCTCTTCGAGGAGGCCGAGAAGGCCACCGAGGGCTACAACCGGGCGGACGAGAAGGCGGACGCGCTGCGCCGGACGGTCTCCCAGGCCCAGGACAGCCTCGCCCGGGGCCAGGAGCGCATCAACCACATGCGGGGCGCGCTCGGTTCGGTCGCCGGCGCCCAGTACCGCTCCGGCGGCATCGACCCCGCCCTCGCCCTGCTGCTCTCCTCCGACCCGGACAGCTACCTCGACCGGGCCTCCGCGCTCGACCGGATCACCGCCCGCCAGGGCGCCGCGCTCGGAGAACTCCAGCGGGAGCAGCGCCGGCTGAACCAGAAGCGGTCCGAGGCCCGTACGGCCCTGGTCGAGCTGGAGCGCAGCCGGGCCGAGGTCGCCCGTCACAAGCGCGTCGTCGAGCGCAAGCTCGCCGAGGCCCGCCGGGTCCTCGCGAGCCTCACCGTCGAGGAGCGCGCCGACTTCGACCGGGCCTCGCGCACCGGCGGACGCGCGGAGGAGCTGCCTCCGGTGCCCGAGGCCGCCCCGGGCTCCTCGCGGGCCGCCGCCGCCGTGCTCGCCGCCCGCAGCGCGGTCGGCAAGCCGTACGTGTGGGGGGCGACCGGACCCTCCGCCTTCGACTGCTCGGGCCTGATGGTCTGGTCGTACGGGAAGGCCGGGATCAGCCTGCCGCGGACCTCCTCCGCGCAGCGGCACGCGGGCCGGCAGGTGCCGCTCTCGCAGGCGCAGCCCGGTGACCTCGTCACGTACCGCGGCGACGCCAGCCATGTGGGGATCTACGCTGGCAACGGCCAGGTCATCCACGCCCCCTACCCGGGCGCGCGGGTCCGCTACGACCCGGTGAACATGATGTCGCACGTGACGGTGACCCGGGTCTGAGACGGGGCCCGGACGGCCCGAGCCAGGTTGCGGCCGGGTCCGGCCCGTACCTGGGGCCGTACCGGAATCCCGTACCGGGAGCACGTCCCGCCGGTCCGACCGTACGATCGAAGGCGTGGCAGGTCAGGGGTGTGGAGCGCGGAGGCCGGCGACGGCCTGCCTGACGGCCCTGTTGCTCGTGCTCGTGGGACTCGTCGGCTGCGGGGCGCGCGCCGACCGGCCCGCCGACACGGCCGCCCGGGAGATACAAGGGCTCCTCGACCGGCACGCCAGGGCGCTCCTCGACCGCGATCAGCCCGGCTACCTCGCCGCCGTCGACCCCTCGTACGCACCGACCGCCCTCACCGTCTTCCGGCGGCTCGCGACGGTTCCCGTCGACGGCTGGACCTACCGGCTCACCGGGGTCGACCGCACGGACACCGACCGCGTCACCGCCCGCGCCGACCTCGGCTACCGGCTGGAGGGCCACGACAAGCGGCCCGTCACCGGCGCCCGGGTCCTCGACCTGACCGAGCGGGACGGACGCTGGTACGTGACCGGTGACCGCCCGGCGCAGGGCGCGCCCCGGCACCTCTGGGAGCAGGGCGACGTGGCGACCGTCCGGGGCGCCCGTTCGCTCGTCCTCGGCGTCGGCCAGAAGCCCGAGCGGCTCCGGGAGATCGCCGCGGCGGCGGACCGGGCCGTTCCCGTCGTCTCCGCCGTCTGGCCCGTCGGCTGGGCCCATGACGTGGTGGTCCTGGTCCCCGGGTCGCTGGAGGGGATGGGCGAGCTCCTCGGGGCGCAGGGGAGCTCCTACCGGGGCATCGCCGCCGTCACCACGGGGGAGACCCGGGGCGGCGCGGACGCCCCCGCGGACCGGGTGATCGTGAATCCGGAGGCGTACGGGGTCCTCGGGGAGTTCGGCCGGCAGCTCGTCCTCACCCACGAGACCGTCCATGTCGCCACCCGCGCCGCCACCACCCCGTCGACCCCGGTCTGGCTCTCCGAGGGCTTCGCCGACTGGGTCGCCTACCGGGACGCCGACCGCACCCCCGCCCAGGCCGCCCCCGAACTGCGCCGCGCGGTCCGGGCGGGCGAGCTGCCCGCCCGGCTCCCGGAGGACCCCGACTTCGCCTTCGGCGCGGACCCGGAGGCGCTGGCCAGGGCGTACGAGGGCGGCTGGCTGGCCTGCGCGCTGATCGCGGACCGCTGGGGCGAGCCGAAGCTGACCGACTTCTACCGTGCGGTGGGCGCGCACCCGGGCCGGGAGGGCGCGGTGGAGAAGGCCCTCCAGGAGGTGCTCGGCACCACCCCGGAGGAGTTCACCGCCGACTGGCGGGAGTACCTGGGGAAGCGGCTGGGGTAGGGCCGCCTGTCCCGTCGGCCTCGGGTGGTCAGGGCCTGTCCCGGTCGGCTCGGGTGGTCAGGGGCCGGCCCGTCGGCTCGGGTGGGGCAGGGGCCGGCCGGCGGATCAGGGGCCGGCCGGGGGCTCCCGGCCCTCCAGTTCGGCCAGGGCCTCCGTCAGCCAGGCCTTCTCGGCCGTGCCCGTCGCACGGGCGATCCGCAGCATGCCCCGGCGGAAGAGGTCCGGCTCCCGCTCGGCGACGACCGGGGTCCCGTCCTCGTAGAAGAAGCTGGCCGGGGCGTTCAGGAACTCCTGGCGGCGGCGGAGGACGGCCGCCTGGTCCGCGGGATCCGGCAGGTGGCCGAGGAAGGCGAGCAGGGTGAAGAAGCGTTGGCCGTCGGTGATCTCCGCGTCCTTGGGGGTGCGCAGCCGGGCCTGCAGCTCCCGGCGTCCGTCGGCGGTGAGGGAGAGGGTCCGGCGGGGGGCCGCGCTCGCGCCCGGTTCCGTACGGCTGTCCACCAGGCCGTTCTTCACCAGGCGGGTGATCGCCGGGTAGAGGGCGCCGTCGCTGACGGGGCGCACATGGCCGCTGAGGCCGTGGATGCGCTCCTTCAGCTCGTAGCCGTGCAGGGGCTTCTCGGACAGGAAACCCAGGATCGACAGCTCCAGCACCGGGCGCCTCCTTCGTGTGCGTCGTCCGTGCTTGTCGTGGGACCGGTCGCCATGCTACCTCTTTTCGATGTGCCTCGAATCGAGGTATATCGAAAAGAGGGGGATCCTCGTCCATGTCCGCCCACCGCCGTACGCTCGTCCGGCTCGCTCGCCCGGTCTACCTCGAACTCCTCGCCGGAGTCGCCGCCGGCGTCATCAACGTCATCTGGGTCGCCCGGCTCGGCGGGGACGCCGTCGCCGCCGTCGCGGTCGCCACCAACGTCGAGAACCTGCTCCTCGGCGTCGTCCTCGTGGCGGGCTCCGGCACCACCGTGCTCGTCGCCCGCGCCCGGGGCGCCGACGACCCGGCCGCCGTCCGCGCCGCCGTGCGCGGCGGGGCCGCCCTCTGCGCCCTGCTCGTGCCGCCCGTCGCCGTCGCCGGGTACCTGCTGCGCGAACCGCTCGCCGCCCTGCTGCTCGGCGGCCAGGACCATCCCGCCCACGCCCTGGCCACCGCCTACTTCGCCGTCTCGCTCCCCGGCACCGCCGTCTTCTTCGCCATCACCGTCCTCGACGGGATCCTCAAGGGCGCGGGCGACACCCGCACCCCCATGCGGCTCGCCTTCCTCGCCAACGGGCTGATCCTGGTCCTCGACCCGCTGCTCATCCAGGCGTACGGGGTGCGGGGCGCCGCCCTCGCCACCGTCACCGGCCGGGTCGTCGCGCTCTCCGTCGGGCTGCTCGTCCTCCGTCGCCACCCGCTGCTCAGGGCCGCCCGCGCGGTGCGCCCCACCGAGCGAACCGCCGCCGCCCTGCGCCGTACGGCGGGGACCGGCCTCCCCATGGGCGTCGACTTCGCGGTCCGGATGGCGGGTGCGCTCGCACTCGTCTCCGTCGTGGCCCGGCTCGGCGTCACCGAGATGGCCGCCTACGGCATCGCCACCAAGGCCATGTACGTCGCGACGATGGCGTTCTACGCCGTCCGGCAGGCCGCCGCCATCCACAGCGCCCATCTGCTCGGGAGCGCGGAGGGGGCCGGGCCCGGAGCGGGGCCCGGGTCCGATCGGAGTCCCGGGTCCGGACAGGCGCCCGCTCAGGCGGTCGGGCTCGCGCGGCGGCTCGACGCCGGCCTCGGCGAGCGGCGCGCCGTCGGACGTCAGGCCCTGCTGCTCGGGGGCTCCCTCGGCGCGGGCTCCGCCGTGCTGCTGTTCCTCGGCGCGGGACCCGTCATGCGGATCTTCGGCGCCGAGCCCGAGGTGGCGGAGGCGGGCGCCCTCTTCCTGCGCTGCCTCGGCCCCCATCTGCTGTTCATGGGCGGGTTCATCGCGCTCGCCGGGGTCTTCGAGGGCACCGGCGGGAGCCCGTACCTCGCCCGGATCACGAGCGCCGGCGTCCTCGTCCAGCTGCCGCTGGCCCACGGCCTGTCGGGGCTCGGGCTGCCCGGCATCTGCCTGGCCATGGCCCTCGCGACAGCGGCTCAGTGCGCTGCCCTGGGCCTGCTGTACCGCCGTACCCTCGGCGCCGCCCAGGGGCAGCCCGGCCGCGCGGCCGCCTCGCACGCGGATCGGCCGCCGGTGGAAGCCGACGGCCGATCGTGAGGGTCCGGCACCTGCCGTCCAGGGAGTGCCCGGGGTGGTCGGTGTGGCCGGCGTGCCCGGGGTGGTCGGTGTGCTCGGGGTGCTCTACCGGGAGGTCTTCTCGTCGTCGGCCGCCTTGAGCAGGGTTATCCCGTCTCGCGTCTCGACGACCCGGTAGCCGGGGACCTCCGGGCTCGTCGTCTCCAGGGCCTTGCCGGTCGGGCACTCCGGGTCGGAGTTGTCGGCGACGTCGTATATCAGCCACTGGGGTCGCTCCCTCGGGGGGAAGGAGCGGGGGAAGAGGCATACCTCGCTGACGGCGGCCCGGTCGGCGAGCTGCGCGGCCAGGCGGTTCGACGCGGCCACGGTCGCGCCGTCGGGGATCTTCTGGAGCAGCTCGTCCGAGGTCCTGACGTAGGCGGAGTCGCTCCAGGTCCGTGGCAGGACGACCTCGTGCAGGGGATGGGTGAAGAGAGTGACGCTCGTGGCCACCGCGCCGACGACGCAGGCGGGCACGACCCTTCGCGGGGTCACGCCGTTGGCGACCGCGTGAACGGCGGCGGCGAAGGCGATGGGCATGAGGACCGCGCTGTAGTGGAACTCCATCCCCCAGTAGAAGGGGTTCGATCCCGTGAAGCGCCAGGCCAGCGTCGGCAGCGCGACCAGCAGGATCGGCGACCGAAGGGCCAGGAAGCCGGTCGGGGCGACGATCATGAAGAGCGTCAGCCACTTGACCGGAGGCCAGAGGGCTCCGGCGGCCTGCGCCAGCATGCCGACCTCTTCGGCGGCCTCGGGCGGCAGATAGGCGAACTGCCCGAGGGGATTGAAGTACGGAAGGATCACCAGCATCTCCAGCGCCGTCGCGCCGGCCCCGAAGGCGGCGACGGCGAGCCCCGTCACCCTCGGCCCCTTCCACGCCACATAGGCCCCGATCGCGGCGACCGTGAGCCCGAGATCCTCCTTGACCAGCACCAGGGGCAGGGACCAGAGGGCGGCGGCGCGCCAGTTCTTCTGACCGGCGGCACAGAGCGAGAGGGACAGCAGCGGCACCGCGAAGGAGACTTCGTGGAAGTCGAAATAGATGAGTGCGGCAATTCCCCAGGAGGCGCCGTACGACACTCCGACCCAATAGGCGAAATTCCGGCCCCTGGCTTTGTGCGCCCATTTCATCAGGGGAACTATGGAAAACGCGACGAGTGCCGCCTGGCAGACGAGCAGCGTATAACTGGACGGGAATACCTTGTAAAAGGGTGCCAGCAGGGCGAGGATCGGGTGGAAGTGGTCCCCGAGCGTGTTGTACGCGGGCCCCTTGAGATCGGAGTACGGGGCGGAGAGCTCGGCGTACGACCTCACGATCTGGGTGAAGATGCCCAGGTCGTAACCGGTCGTGAGGTTCGCCGCGTGGCGCCGCGCCGACAGCAGGAGATAGATCAGGAAGAAAGAGCCGGAAACCAGGAGAAGAGACTTCCCAGATATTCCTGCCGGGACTTTCGGTACATCCTCCGCAGCGGCCCCTTCGCCGCCCTTCCCGTGCCGCTGAAGCGTGTCGACCGAGAGAACCGGGTTGTTCATGTCAGCAGAAGAACCTAACGGGAAGGCAAAGGTGCCCCAGGGTAGCACCAGTGCGTATCGGTGTTCGGGCCACTACCGCTCAGGCCGAACCGGCCAGGACCTTTTCCCGCTCGGGCCGTCGCGTCTGCCCCGGGATCCGTACGACTCCGGCCTCGGTCACCGTCTGCCGCCACAGGGTGCGGCAGGCGGAGAGGGTGGCGACCACCAGGAGGCCGTTGCGCAGGAACAGCACCGCGATGCCCAGCGGGTCGCTCTGCGTCACATGGGAGAACCAGACGGGGTACTCGAACTGCGTCACGGCCGTCGCCCACAGCACGAGATGGGCGGGGCGCCGCATTCTGCTCGAACGGTAGGCGAGACAGACCGCGGCGAGGCCGAACAGCCAGATCATGTACTGGGGTGAGATCACCCGGCTCGTCACGGTGAAGAGCAGCACCGCGACGAAGGCCGCGTCCGCCGTCGTCGACGAGGAGAACCGGCGCGCCTTGAACCGCCACAGCGCCAGCCATCCGAACGCGGCGACCGTCAGCGCCATCGCACCGGACGACACCCATGAGACGTAGGGGCCGAGGAACTCCATCGAGCCGTAGTTCATCCGGGCCTCGCCCTCCCAGCCGAAGTGCCGGGCCACGTGGAAGACCATCGCCCCCAGCGACTCGACCTCCGTGCCCCGCTCGCTCTGGTACGAGAGGAAGGCCAGCGATCCCGGCATCCAGGCCGCGCACAGCAGCAGCACCGCCCCCGCCGCTCCGGCCGCCACCGGCCAGGAACGCCAGGTCGCCCCGCCCTTCGGGGTGCCCACGAGCAGCAGCGCCGGCCACACCTTGAGGATGGCGCCGAAACCGGCGAGAACACCGAGAACGCGTGGGTCGCGGCCGACGGTCAGCAGCGCGGCCACGGCGACGGCCGTCACCATGACGTCGTAGCGGGCGTACGCGGTCGGCCCGAGCAGGGGCACCGCGGCCAGCCAGAGCCACGCCCCCCGCATCGACCGGCCGGCCCGGCGGCCGGTGTGCAGGAGGAGGCCCATGACGAGCGCGTCACAGAGGAGCGCCAGCACGAAGAAGGCCGTCGCGTAGCCGAGGAAGGGCAGCAGCGCGGGGGAGAGGATCGCGAGGGCGGCGGCCGGCGGGTACTGCCAGGTGACGTCGGACCGGGGATACTCGCCGGTCCGCAGGACGTCGAACCAGCCCTGGTAGATCTGCCCCACCTCGAGCGTCACGTCCGGGCCGGGAACCACCACGACCTTGAACACACACAGCAGGAGGACGACCCGGGTCAGGCCCCAGAGGCCGAGCGGGAGACGGAGACGCGTGCGTGATCCGATGCCCACTGCCCCCGTCATACCTGTCCTGCTCCTTGTCCTGTCGGCCCGCTGCCGCGGGGGAGTGGTGGTGCTGGGCGGTGGGTGCGCTCGCGGTACTGTCGGCCACGATGCACAAGACCCTGATCGTAACCAACGACTTCCCGCCGCGTCCGGGCGGAATCCAGGCCTTCCTGCACAACATGGCCCTCCGCCTGGATCCCGAACAGATCGTGGTGTACGCCTCCACCTGGAAGCGCAGCCGCGAAGGGATCGAGGCGACGGCCGCGTTCGACGCCGAACAGCCTTTCACGGTCGTCCGGGATCGCACCACCATGCTGTTGCCCACACCTCGGGTCACGGCCCGGGCCACCGCGCTCCTGCGCGAGCACGGCTGCGAGTCCGTGTGGTTCGGCGCGGCCGCGCCGCTCGGCCTGATGGCCCCCGCGCTGCGCAGGGCCGGCGCACGGCGAATTGTCGCCACCACGCACGGGCACGAGGCCGGCTGGGCCCAGCTGCCCGCCTCCCGCCAGCTGCTCCGGCGGATCGGCGAGGGCACGGACACCATCACCTACCTCGGCGAGTACACCCGCTCCCGGATCGCCGCGGCCCTCACGCCGGCCGCGGCGGGCCGGATGACGCAGTTGCCGCCGGGCGTCGACGAGAAGACCTTCCATCCCGACTCGGGCGGCGCCGAGGTCCGCGCCCGGCTCGGGCTCAGCGACCGTCCCGTGGTCGTCTGCGTCTCCCGGCTCGTTCCGCGCAAGGGCCAGGACACCCTGATCAGGGCCATGCCGCAGATCCTGCGCCGGGTGCCGGACGCGGTCCTCCTGATCGTCGGCGGCGGCCCGTACGAGAAGGATCTGCACCGGCTCGCCGCCGAGACCGGGGTGGCCGGATCCGTACGCTTCACCGGTGCCGTGCCCTGGTCGGAGCTGCCCGCCCACTACGGGGCCGGTGACGTCTTCGCCATGCCCTGCCGCACCCGGCGCGGCGGCCTCGACGTCGAGGGCCTCGGCATCGTCTATCTGGAGGCCTCCGCGACCGGACTGCCGGTCGTCGCGGGCGACTCGGGCGGCGCCCCCGACGCGGTCCTCGACGGCGAGACCGGCTGGGTCGTCCGCGGCGAGTCCGCCGAGGACACCGCCGACCGCGTCACCACCCTCCTCCTCGACCCCGAGCTCCGTGCCCGCATGGGCGAGCGGGGCCGCGCCTGGGTCGAGGAGAAGTGGCGCTGGGACCTGCTGGCGGAGCGGCTCAGGGAGCTGCTGTAGCGGGCGGCTTCCGCGTCATGACATAGGTCCTGGCACCCCGACTTGAACACGTTCAAGTCGGGGTGCCAGGGAGGGCGTACGGACACGGCCGGAGGCCCGGAGCGTGGTCGCCCCGGGCCTCCGGCCGTACGTGTCCGACCTCCGGGATCAGGCCCGGTAGATCGCCTCGATCTCGTCCGCGAAGTCCTTCGCCACCACGTTCCGCTTCAGCTTCAGGGACGGGGTGATGTGGCCCGCCTCCTCCGTGAACTGCGCCGGAAGAATACGGAACTTGCGGACCGACTCGGCCTTGGAGACCGCCGCGTTGCCGTCGTCGATCGCGCGCTGGACCTCCGCCACCAGGTCCGCGTCGTCGCGGAGGGTGGCCGCCGTCGAGCCCGCCGGCTTGCCGTGCTCCGAGGCCCAGCGGCCCAGGAACTCCTCGTCGATCGTGACCAGCGCGCCCACGAAGGGGCGGCCGTCGCCGACCACCATGCACTCCGCGACCAGCGCGTGCGCCCGGATCCGGTCCTCGATGACCGCCGGGGCGACGTTCTTGCCGCCCGCCGTCACCAGGATCTCCTTCTTCCGGCCGGTGATTGCGAGGTAGCCGTCCTCGTCGAGGGTGCCGATGTCGCCCGTGTGGAACCAGCCGTCCGCCAGCGCCTCGGCCGTCGCCGCCTCGTTGTTCCAGTACCGCGAGAAGATGTGCTCGCCGTGCAGCAGCACCTCGCCGTCGTCGGCGATCCGCACCACCGAACCCGGCAGCGGCTGACCGACCGTGCCGATCTTCTGCCGGTCCCAGGGGTTGAACGCCGTCGCCGCACAGGACTCCGTCAGGCCGTAGCCCTCCAGGACCGTGAAGCCGATGCCCCGGAAGAAGTGACCCAGCCGCTCACCCAGCGGCGCGCCGCCCGAGATCGCGTACTCGCCGCGGCCGCCGAGCACCGCCCGCAGCTTGCTGAAGACCAGCTTGTCGAAGATCTTGTGCTTCAGCCGGAGGCCGAAGGACGGGCCCTGCGGCGTGCTCAGCGCCCTGCTGTACGCGATCGCCGTGTGCGCGGCCTTGTCGAAGATCTTGCCCTTGCCGTCGGCCTGCGCCTTGGCCCGCGCCGAGTTGTAGACCTTCTCGAAGACCCGGGGCACGCCCAGGATCAGCGTCGGCCGGAACGAGGCCAGCTCGTCCGTGAGGTTCTTGATGTCGGGGACACAGCCGAGACGGATCGGCGCCATCACGGACGCGATCTCGACGAGCCGACCGAAGACGTGCGCGGCGGGCAGGAAGAGCAGCACCGAGCACTCGCCGGTACGGAAGAGGGGCTTCAGCCGCTCCACCACGTTGCCGCACTCGGCGAAGAAGGCCCGGTGGGTCAGGACGCAGCCCTTGGGGCGGCCCGTCGTGCCCGAGGTGTAGACGATCGTCGCCGGGTCGTCCGCGTTCGCCGCCGACATGCGCTCGTCGAGCAGCTCGTCGGACACGTCCATGCCGGTCGTGGTGAGCTGCGCGACCGCGTCGTCCTCGATCTGCCAGACGTCCTTCAGCTCCGGCAGGTCCGCCCTTACGGACTCCACCGACGCCTGGTGCGCCGCGCTCTCGACGAGCACCAGCGTCGCGCCCGAGTCGCCGAGGATCCACTGGATCTGCTCCGGCGAGCTGGTCTCGTACACGGGCACGGTCACACCGCCCGCGCTCCAGATCGCGAAGTCGAGGAGCACCCACTCGTACCGCGTACGGGAGAGCAGTGCGACCCGGTCGCCCGGCTCGACGCCGGCCGCGATCAGACCCTTGGCGGCCCCGCGGACCTCCGCGAGGAACTGCGTCGCGGTCACGTCCGTCCACACGCCGTCGACCTTGCGGCCCATGACGGCGACGTCTGGGTGCTGGGAGGCGTTGCGGCGGATGAGATCCGTCAGGTTGCCGTCCGCGGGGACCTCGTACAGGGCCGGAAGGCTGAACTCGCGCAAGACTGCTGCTCCTCATCGGGCGCCGGCGCCACGGCTCTGTGTGATGCACCGGTGAAGTCCAAGAACTGGCGGGTGCTCCGTGGGGGAGAGCACGACTGGACTGCCCGGACGTTACCCATCAGTACATGGTTCCGGATAGGGGGTTCCGGCCAGATGTTCCGTGCGTCACACATCTGTGGCGGTGCTCTCCGCACAGTAATCCACAGCTTTCCCGACTCGGAAGTAACCGCAGGTGACACCCCCTAAGGTGGGGCCCATGCGAGTCCATGTGGTCAGTGACGTGCACGGCAACGCCGGAGACCTCGCCAGGGCGGGGGACGGCGCCGACGCCCTGATATGCCTGGGGGACCTGGTCCTCTTCCTCGACTACGCCGACCACAGCCGGGGGATCTTCCCCGACCTCTTCGGCGTCGAGAACGCCGACCGGCTGGTCGAGCTGCGCACCGCCCGACGCTTCGACGAGGCCCGTGACCTGGGGCGTCGCCTCTGGGCCGAACTCGACGTCGACCGCGAGACCGCGATCGAGGCCGCGGTCCGCCGCCAGTACGCCGAACTCTTCGCCGTCTTCCCCACCCCCACGTACGCCACCTACGGCAACGTCGACATCCCCCGCTTCTGGCCCGAGTTCGCCCGGCCCGGGACGACCGTCCTCGACGGCGAGCGGATCGAGGTCGGCGGCCTCGTCTTCGGCTTCGTCGGCGGCGGTCTGCGCACCCCCATGCGCACCCCGTACGAGATCTCCGACGAGGAGTACGCGGCCAAGGTCGAGGCCCTCGGCGAGGTCGACGTCCTCTGCTCCCACATCCCGCCCGACGTGCCGGACCTGACGTACGACACCGTCGCCCGCCGCTTCGAGCGCGGCAGCCGGGCCCTGCTCGACGCCATCCGGCGCACCCGGCCCCGCTACGCCCTCTTCGGCCACGTCCACCAGCCGCTGGCCCGGCGGATGCGGATCGCGTCGACCGAGTGCGTGAACGTCGGCCACTTCGCCTCGACGGGCAGACCCTTCGCCCTGGAGTGGTGACGGGCCCCGCGCCGCAGCGCGATAGCCTTCCGTCGGCACGTCTGTGCCCCTTTGACTTCCGCCGGACCGCACAGTGGAGGAGCCACCACGATGGCCGAACACACCAGCTCGAGCATCACCATCGAGGCGGCACCGGCCGACGTCATGGGCGTGATCGCCGACTTCGCCCGCTACCCCGAGTGGACGGGCGAGGTGAAGGAGGCCGAGGTCCTGGAGACCGACGAGGCCGGCCGCGCCGAGAAGGTGCGGCTGCTGCTCGACGCCGGCGCGATCAAGGACGACCACACCCTCGCGTACACCTGGACCGGGGGCAACGAGGTCAGCTGGACGCTGGTCAAGTCCCAGATGCTGCGGTCACTCGACGGCTCGTACCGGCTGGCGGAGGTGGGCGGCGGTGACCGCACCGAGGTCACCTACCAGCTGACGGTCGACGTGAAGATCCCGATGCTCGGCATGATCAAGCGCAAGGCCGAGAAGGTCATCATCGACCGGGCGCTGGCAGGGCTGAAGAAGCGCGTCGAATCCGGCGTGTGAGCCCCGGAGGGGGCCGGTCACGTCCTCCCGTACGAGCGTCGGGAGGGCGCGGGTAACGTCCTCCGCATGCGGATCATCCTTGTCACCGGTTCCGGCGGCGCCGGTCGCACCACCGTCGCCGCCGCCACCGCCCTCGCCGAGGCGCGCGCCGGCCGCCGCGTCCTGCTCGTCTCCGAGGACGTCGAACCGCTTCCCGCCCAGGACGGACTCCGCCTCCTGCGCCCCCGGCCGGCCGCTGACTTCCGCCGTGAGTTCCTCTCCCTCCAGGCCCGCTCCTCCGCCGCCCTCGACCTGCTGGGCGCCGCGCCCTTCGAGGACGCCGAGCTCACCGAACTTCCCGGCAGCCGCCAGTTCGCCCTGCTGCGCGCCCTGCGCGACGCCGCCGAAGGCGACCACGAGCTCGCCGTCGTCGATCTGCCCCCGCTCGCCGAGGCCCTCGCCCTCCTCGCCCTGCCCGAGCAGCTCCGCCGCTATCTGCGCCGCCTCCTGCCCCCGGAGCGGCAGGCCGCCCGCGCCCTGCGCCCGATGCTCGCCCAGCTCGCCGGGGTCCCGATGCCCGCGCAGTGGCTGTACGAGACCACCGGGCGCTGGGAGACCGAGCTGGCCGCCGTCCAGTCCGTCGTCGACGCCCCCACCACCAGCGTCCGGCTGGTCCTCGAACCCGGCCCCGCCGCCGTCCGCGCCCTGCGCACCGCCCGGCTCGGCCTCGCCCTCCAGCGCCTCGCCCTCGACTCCGTCGTCGCCAACCGGCTGCTGCCCGCCGACTCCGAGGACCCCTGGCTCGCCGGACTCACCACCCAGCAGCACCGGCACCTCGCGGAGCTCCGTACCACCGGCGCCGCCGGCGGCGTGGTCGACGAGCTGCCGCACCTCGGCCGGGACCCCCGCGGACCCGAGGACCTCGCGCTGCTCGCGCCCGCCCGGCGCCCGGCGGCCACCCCCGAGCCCGTACCGGCATGGTCCGTCGAGGACCGGCGCGAGGAGGACGGCGTCCTGGTCTGGCACATCGGCCTTCCCGGGGCCGTCAAGGAGGATCTGTCCCTCGTCCGCAGGGGTGACGAACTGCTGCTCACCGTCGGCGCCTTCCGTCGCAACGTGCCCCTGCCGGCCGCCCTGCGCCGCTGCACCGTCACCGGCGCGGGGCTCGTCGAGGGGGACCTCCGGGTGCGCTTCACCCCCGACCCGGGACTCTGGCCCCGTACCCCCTGAGGGGGCGTGTACCGTCGAAGTACCAGCCAGTGAGGAGTACGCCATGAGCGATTCGGACGCCTGGGCCAAGGCGTGCGCCGAGGACCTGGAGGCGGAGAAGGCCCGCCGCCGGGCGCAGCACGGGTCCCCGACCGGCTCCGCAGCCGACGAGTTCCGCAAGCTCTTCGAGGCCGTCGCCGACAAGGTCTCCGGCGGCATCGGAAACCCGCTGCTCGCGGGCCAGGCCGCGCAGACCGTGCAGCAGCTCGTCAACCAGGCGAAGGCGGTCGTCGAGCCCGTCATCGAGCGCAACCCGCAGGTCTTCGACCACCTCGCCGCCGCCGGGAACGAGCTGCTCGCCGCCTACCGCTCCGCCGTCGAGGGCCACGAGAGCCGCTGGACGCGCGACGGGAAGGTGACCCCCGACGACCCGCGCGACCCGCGCCGGGACGCCGACGGACCGGCCGGCGACGACGCGAAGCCCGCCGCGGAGCACGACCGCAAGGACGACGAGGGGCCCGGAACCGGCCAGCACATCGACCTGGACTGATCGGTACGCCCGTCCCCCTCGGGTACGGTGGGCCTTAGCGGGGCTCGACCGAAAACTGAGGGACACATGGGACTCACCATCGGCGTCGACATCGGCGGCACGAAGATCGCGGCCGGCGTGGTCGACGAGGAGGGCAACATCCTCGACACGCACAAGGTGCCCACCCCGCCGACCCCCGAAGGCATCGTCGACGCGATCTGCGCCGCCGTGTCCGAGGCCGGCAAGGGCCACACGATCGAGGCCGTCGGCATCGGTGCCGCGGGCTACGTCGACGACAAGCGTGCCACCGTCCTCTTCGCGCCGAACATCGACTGGCGGCACGAGCCGCTCAAGGACAAGGTCGAGCAGCGGGTCGGCCTGCCCGTCGTCGTCGAGAACGACGCCAACGCGGCGGCCTGGGGCGAGTACAAGTTCGGCGCCGGCCAGGGCCACGAGGACGTCATCTGCATCACCCTCGGCACCGGCCTCGGCGGCGGCATCATCATCGGCAACAAGCTGCGCCGCGGACGCTTCGGCGTGGCCGCCGAGTTCGGCCACATCCGGGTCGTCCCGGACGGTCTGCTGTGCGGCTGCGGCAGCCAGGGCTGCTGGGAGCAGTACGCCTCCGGGCGCGCGCTCGTCCGCTACGCCAAACAGCGCGCCAACGCCACCCCCGAGCGGGCCGAGGTCCTCCTCGGGCTCGGCGACGGCACCCCCGAGGGCATCGAGGGCCGGCACGTCAGCCAGGCCGCCCGCGCCGGCGACCCGGTCGCCGTCGACTCCTTCCGCGAGCTGGCCCGCTGGGCCGGTGCCGGCCTCGCGGACCTGGCCTCGCTGTTCGACCCCTCGGCGTTCATCGTCGGCGGCGGAGTCTCGGACGAGGGCGATCTCGTCCTCGACCCGATCCGCAAGTCCTTCCGGCGCTGGCTGATCGGCGGCCAGTGGCGCCCGCACGCGCAGGTCCTCGCGGCCCAGCTCGGCAACAAGGCCGGACTGGTCGGCGCCGCGGACCTGGCCCGCCAGGGCTGAGCGGTCCCTCCTGCGACAACCGCCCGTCGCGTCCCTGTGGACGCGGCGGGCGGTTGTCGTACGTTACCTGTCATGGCGATCAGTGAGCTGCCCAACTCCCGCACCGAGGAGGACGGTTCGGCCGTCCTCCGGGTCCTCAGCTACAACGTGCGCTCGATGCGCGACGACGAGGACGCCCTCGCCCGGGTCATCCGGGCCTGCGACCCGGACCTCGTCTTCGTCCAGGAGGCCCCGCGCTTCTTCCGCTGGCGCAAACACGCCGCCCGGCTCGCGGCCAAGAGCGAACTCGTCATGCTGAGCGGCGGCGCCACCGCGGCCGGACCGATGCTGCTCTGTTCCCTGCGGGCCACCGTGGAACGCACCGAGGACGTCCTGCTGCCCCTCACCCCCGGCCTGCACCGGCGCGGTCTCGCGACCGCCGTCGTCCGCTTCGCCCAGGCCCGGGTCGGCCTCATCAGCTGCCATCTGAGCCTGCGGAAGGACGAGCGGTACGCCCAGGCCGGGATGGTCCTCGACCGGGTCGCCGCCCTGGGGACCCCGTACACCCTGGTCGCCGGGGACCTCAACGAACGGCCCGACGGGCCCGCCTTCCGGCGGCTCGCGAAGGAACTCCGGGACGGGTGGGAGGTCAGCCCCTGGGGAGGCGCGAACACCTCGACCCCCGCCGACCCGCACCAGCGGATCGACGCGATCCTCGCCACCCCGGGAGTCGAGTTCCTCGGCTGCGGGGTGCCCACGGACCTGGATCCGGCGGATCTGCGGGCCGCCACCGATCACCTTCCGGTGCTCGCGGCGGTCCGCGTCCCCGCGGCGAACTGAGGCCCGCCCGCCCGTCGGCCGGGGCACCCGGCCACCGGCTCGGCGGACGGAGTCCGGCGCAGCCGCCCGAAGCCCGCGAGGCGCCCTGGTGCCGAGCGGTGCGAGGGCGGCGTCAAGAGGTCAGACGACCGCGCCGCGGCCCGGGTCGTCGAAGCCGTCGTCATCGTCGTCGTGCTTCATACGGGCCACCAGGGTCGCGAAGCCACCGAGGAAGCCGCCGATGCACAGCGTGGTCAGCCACCAGGTCATGTCCCAGCCGAGCAGCACGGCGACCAGCATCAGCACCGGGCCGCCGACCACGGCCAGCCAGGCGAACTTGGTCGTCACGTCCGCCTCGGGCAGCGGAGGCGGCTCCGGCGGCACGAAGTGGCCCTCGTCGGAGCCGCCGGGCCCGTCGTCCGGTTCGGCGGGGGAGTAGTCGCGGGGACCGGCGGGACGAACGCCGGGAGCGAAGACGACGGAGCTGCCGAGTGAGGGCCGCTCGGGACCCGCCTCAGGCTCCTCCTCCGCCCCGGGCTCCTCGTCGGCTTCCGGCGGTGTCCCGCCGGTCGTCGGCCTCGGCTTCCAGGGCGTGCCCTTCCCGGCGGCCGGCGCCGGCTTCACCGGCCGGACCTCTCCGCCGTCCTCGCCCTCGTCGCCCTCGGCCTCCGGCTCCGGGAGCGACAGGTTCTCGACGGTCCGGTACGGCTTCGCACCCGGCGGGTCCGCAGGCTCCTCGCCGTACCCCGCGACGATCGCGGCCCAGGCCGCCTCCTCGTCGATGGGCTGCGGCTCCCGCCCGCCGCCGTCCTGCTCCTCAGCCACCGCTCCTGCTCCCCTGTTCGTCGACCAGACCCGGCGCGAGACGCTCGACGAAGGCCAGGCTCTCGTCGAAGATCCGCTCCGCGTCATGGTCCAACGTCGCCACGTGGTAGCTCTGTTCCAGCAGGATCTCCTTGACGTCCGTCGAGGAGATCCGGGAGAGGATCCGGGCCGAGTCGACGGGCGGCACGACATGGTCCTGGGGGCTGTGGAGCAGCACCACCGGCTGCGTGACCTGCGGAAGCTCCGCGTCCACGGTCCGGAAGAACTGCCGCAGGGAGTGCGCGGCGTGCAGCGGCACCCGGTCGTAGCCGATCTCGGTCACGCCCTCCTTGGCGATGTCGCTGGCGATGCCCTTGTTCGACGGGACCAGATGCCGGACGACCGGCAGCGCGTGCGCGGCCAGGCCGTGCACCTTGTTGGCCGGATTGACCAGGACGATGCCCTTCACGGCGTCGCCGTGCCGGGCGGCGAGCCGCAGGGTCAGCGCCCCGCCCATGGAGAGGCCGAAGACGAAGACGGTCGCGCACCGCTCCAGGAGCTCGCTCAGCGCCCGGTCGACCTCGGCGTACCAGTCCTGCCAGGTGGTGAGCTGCATGTCCTGCCAGCGGGTGCCGTGGCCGGGCAGCAGCGGCAGTGACACCGTCAGACCGCGCACGGCCAGATACTCGGCCCACGGGCGCAGCGACTGCGGGGAACCGGTGAATCCGTGACAGAGAAGGACGCCGACCTCTCCGCCTTCATGGCGGTACGGCTCGGCTCCGGGAAGGACCGGCACCGGGGTCTCCTGTTCGCTCGACTTCGCGTTCGCCTTCGGGTGCGCCTTGGGTGCGCCGAAGCGACGGAAAATAGGGAAGGACCTTCACGGTACGCGACCGGACCGACACCGACCAGGGCCGTAGCCGGGGCCGTACGCCGGTACGGGATAAAGTCGTCGCGACGGCACACGGAAGGCATGGCGAGTTGATCTACGGCGCAATGAAGTTCTCCCTCGGAGGGTCCCTGAAGCTTGCCTTCCGGCCCTGGGTGGAGGGTCTGGAGAACATTCCCGCCGAGGGGCCCGCGATCCTGGCGAGCAACCACCTGTCGTTCTCCGACTCCTTCTTCCTGCCGGCCGTGCTCGACCGCAAGGTCACCTTCATCGCCAAGGCGGAGTACTTCACCTCGCCGGGTGTGAAGGGCAAGCTCACGGCCGCCTTCTTCAAGGGTGTCGGCCAGCTTCCGGTGGACCGGTCGGGTGCCCGCGGCGCGGGCGAGGCGGCCATCAAGGCCGGCATCGAGGTCATCGAGAAGGGCGGGCTCTTCGGCATCTACCCGGAGGGCACCCGTTCGCCCGACGGCCGCCTCTACCGCGGCAAGCCCGGCGGCCTCGCGCGGGTGGCCCTGGCCACCGGCGCGCCGGTGATCCCGGTCGCCATGATCGACACCGAGAAGATCCAGCCGCCCGGCAAGGTCGTCCCCAAGCTGATGCGTCCGGGGATCAGGATCGGCAAGCCGCTGGACTTCACCCGCTACCAGGGCATGGAGGGGGACCGCTTCATCCTCCGATCGGTGACCGACGAGGTCATGTACGAGATCATGAAACTGTCCGGCCAGGAGTACGTCGACATCTACGCGACCGCCGCCAAGCGGCAGATCGCGGACGCGGAGAAGGCGGCCAAGGAGGCCGTGAAGGCCGAGATCGCCGCTCGGGAGGAGTCCGGCGCGTAAGCGTCCGGCAGGTGGACGTCCGGCGCATAGGCGTCCGGCGGGCAGGCGTCCCGTCCGGGACGTCCGGGGGTGGGGGAGATGGCCAAGCGCGAGCGGGTCGTGCGCATGTCGGTCGAGCAGCCGTTGTGGCGGGCACTGACCGGCTACCGCGTCCTGACCATGGTCTACGCGGTCCTGCTGGCCGCCTTCGGCCGTGACCGGTACGAACGGCCCTGGATCGCCGTCGCCTTTCTGGTGGTGATGTGCGTCTGGACCCTCGCGACCCTCCCCAAGGTGGCGAACGCGGCCAGCTGCACCAAGCGCTTCCTCGGCGTCGACCTCACCATCGCCCTCGTCGGCATCCTCCTCACCCCGCTCGCCGACGCCCACGCCCAGACCATCGAGAGCCCCACCCTGCCCTCGATATGGACCGCCGGATCCGTCCTCGCGTACGCGATCAAGGGCGGCTGGCGCTGGGCCGGCGTCGCCTCCTCCCTCGTCGCCGTCGCCAACATCATCGAACGCGGCCACCCCAGCCGGGACACCCTCCACAACGTCCTCCTCGTCTGGGTGGCCTCCATCGCCATCGGATACGTCGTCGAGGTCGCCCGCGCCTCCGAGCGCACCCTCGCCCGCGCCCTGGAGATCGAGGCCGCGACCCGCGAGCGGGAGCGGCTTGCCCGCGACATCCACGACAGCGTCCTCCAGGTCCTCGCGATGGTGCAGCGGCGCGGCACCGCCCTCGGCGGCGAGGCGGCGGACCTCGGCAGGATGGCGGGGGAGCAGGAGGTGGCCCTCCGCACCCTCGTGGCCGGCGGCCTCATCCGGCCCAGCCTGGTCTCCGAGGACGAGTCGGAGGGAGCCGTCGTCCGGGTCGTCGACGTGGACGACGAGCCGGACGACGACACCCCGGTCGACCTGCGGCTGCTGCTCGCGCCGCGCGCCGGGGCGAAGGTCACCCTCTCCGAACCGGGCGCGCCCGTGCTCCTCGCGCCGCCCGCCGCCCGCGAGCTGGCCGCCGCCGTCGGCGCCGCGCTGGACAATGTGCGGGTGCACGCGGGGGAGGACGCGAACGCGTGGATCCTGGTCGAGGACTGGTCGGACGAGGTGATCGTCACCGTCCGGGACGACGGCCCCGGCATCCCGGAGGGCCGCCTCGCGGAGGCGTGGGGCGAGGGCCGGATGGGCGTCGCCCTCTCCATCCGGGGGAGACTGCGGGATCTGGGCGGCTCGGCCGAGCTGATCTCGGTCCCCGGGCAGGGCACGGAAGTCGAGTTGAAGGTTCCACGGGGGAAGGCAGGACAAGGAAGATGAGCGAGCAGCAGCAGATCAGAGTGATGGTCGTGGACGACCACCCGATGTGGCGGGACGCGGTCGCCCGCGATCTGGCGGAGGCGGGCCTGGACGTGGTCGCCACGGCGGGCGACGGCGAGCAGGCGGTGCGCCGGGCCCTCGCGGTCGTGCCCGACGTCCTCGTCCTGGACCTGAACCTGCCGGTGAAGCCGGGCGTCCAGGTGTGCAAGGAGCTCGTCGGCGGCCGGCCGGGACTGCGGGTCCTGGTCCTCTCGGCGAGCGGCGAGCACGCGGACGTCCTGGAGGCGGTCAAGTCGGGCGCCACCGGCTACCTCCTCAAGTCGGCGAGTACGGAGGAGCTGATCGACGCCGTACGACGGACGGCGGCCGGCGACCCCGTCTTCACCCCCGGCCTCGCCGGACTGGTCCTCGGCGAGTACCGCAGGCTCGCGACCGAGCCCGCCCCCGCGGTCGGCACCGACGAGCCGAAGGCCCCGCAGCTGACCGAGCGCGAGACGGAGGTCCTGCGGCTCGTCGCCAAGGGCCTCAGCTACAAGCAGATCGCCGAGCGTCTGGTGATCTCGCACCGCACGGTGCAGAACCACGTCCAGAACACGCTCGGCAAGCTCCAGCTGCACAACCGGGTGGAACTCGTCCGGTACGCCATCGAGCGCGGCCTCGACGACGCCTGAGGCGACAGCAGCCCGGCGCGCCGGGCAGGGCGACGGGACGGGCCGTATATTCGCGAGGAGTGCGCATATCCGGCCCGATCGCCGTCGACGAGGGGAATCCCGTGGAAATCCTGGCATTCGGTGTGCAGGCGGACGAGAAGCCCCTCATCGAGAAGGCCTTCGCGGGGCACCACGACGTCCGCTGTCTGAGCGTCTTCCTCAGCGAGGACACCGCGCCCATCGCGGCCGGCTACGAGATCATCTCCACCAGCGTCAACGCCAGCCTGGACCACCGGGTCCTGCAGACCCTCGCCGCCGGCGGGACGCAGATGATCGCCCAGCGCTCCACGGGCTTCAACAACATCGACCTGGAGGTCGCCGAGCGTCTCGGCCTCACCGTCGCCCGGGTCGCGTCCTACTCGCCGTACTCCGTCGCCGAGTTCGCCTGGACCCTCGCCATGGCCGTCAACCGCCGGATCGTCCGCGCCTCCAACCGGACCCGCGACTTCGACTTCCGGCTGGACGGGCTGATGGGCCGTGACCTGCGGGGCCGTACCGTCGGGGTCCTCGGCACCGGAAAGATCGGCGAGGCCTTCACCCGCATCGCCCACGGCTTCGGCATGAACCTGCTCGGCTGGGACGTCGCCGAGAACCCCGCCTGCGTCGAACTCGGCATGAAGTACGTCGAGAAGGACCGGCTCCTCGCCGAGGCCGACCTCATCAGCCTCCACGTGCCACTGCTCCCGTCCACCCAGCACCTCATCGATGCCGCCGCGCTCAGGTCCATGAAGGACGACGCGATCCTGGTGAACTCCAGCCGGGGCGGACTCGTCGACACCGACGCGCTCGTCGCCGAACTGCGGGCCGGCCGCTTCGCGGGCGTGGGCCTCGACGTGTACGAGGCGGAGGCCGGGCTCTTCTTCCTCGACAAGTCCCTGGAGGTCGTCGAGGACGACACCCTGGCCCGCCTGGTCACCTTCCCGAACGTGGTGGTCACCTCGCACCAGGCGTACTACACCGAGGACGCCGTCGGCCAGATCATCGACACCACGGTCCAGAACGTCCTCGACCACACCGCGGGGCGGCGCGGCGAGAACGTCCTGGTCCCGAGGAGCTGATCAGACAAGCACTCCCGCGAGCAGCGAGGCGGTGAGCGCCGCGCCGTCCGTCGTCAGCACCGACTCGGGGTGGAACTGCACCCCCGCGAAGCCCGGCCCGCGCAGCGCGTGCACCTCACCCGTCTCCGCGTCCCGGCTCACCTCGATCCGGTGCAGGGCCAGCTCGGTCGCCGCCCGGTCGTCGCAGCGGGCGGTGAAGCTGTTGTAGAAGCCGACCGTCCGCTGCTGTCCGAAGAGGTCGATCCGCAGCTGGGCACCCTGGAACGGGGTCCGCTTGCGGACGATCTCCAGGCCCAGCTCGGCGGCGATCAGCTCGTGCCCGAGGCAGACACCGAGGAGACCGTGCCGGTGGTCCCGTACGAGTTCGGCCGTCAGCGCGCGCAGGAAGCGCATCTTCGGGTCGCCGGCGTCCGAGGGGTTCCCGGGACCGGGGCCGAGGACCACCGGACCCTCGTGGGCGAGCGCGAGTTCGCGCAGTCCCGGCTCGTCGTAGCGGAGCACCGACACGTCGAGGCCCGAGGAGCGCAGGACGTGCGCCAGCATCGCCGTGAAGGTGTCCTCGGCGTCGATCACCAGGGCGTGGCCCGACAGTTCGGCCGAGCGGGCCTGCATCTTCAGCCAGAACGGCGCGAGATCGGCCCGGCGCGCGTCCAGGGCGGCCCGTACCCGCGGGTCGTCGGCCAGCCGCGGAGGTACGGCGGCTCCGTCGCGCGGCCGGCCCTCCCGTACGCCGAGCGCGGTGAGCACCCCGGCCGCCTTCGCGTGGGTCTCGGCGACCTCGCCCGCCGGGTCCGAGTGGCGTACGAGCGTGGCGCCGACCGGCACCCGGAGGTGCCCGTCGGAGGCGATGTCGGCCGTCCGGATCAGGATGGGGGAGTCCAGGGTCTGCGCGCCGCTCTCGTCGGTGGAGAGCAGGGCGAGGGCACCGGCGTAGTAGCCGCGCCCACCGACCTCGTGACGCTCGATCACCCGGCAGGCGTTCTGCACGGGCGAGCCGGTCACGGTCGCCGCGAACATCGTCTCCCGCAGCACCTCCCGCACATCCAGGCTGGAACGGCCCCGCAACTCGTACTCGGTGTGCGCGAGATGGGCCATCTCCTTGAGCCGCGGACCGATCACCACCCCGCCCATGTCGCCGACCGTGCACATCATCTTGAGCTCCTCGTCGACCACCATCGACAGCTCCTCGGTCTCCTTGCGGTCGGCGAGGAAGGCGAGCAGGCCCTCGGTGGTCGGGGCGGCCCCGGCCGGGTAGCGGTACGTGCCGCTGATCGGGTTCATGACGACCGTGCCGCCCGACATCCGCACATGCACCTCGGGGCTCGCCCCGACCAGGGTCCGGTCGCCGGTGTGCACGACGAAGGTCCAGTACGCGCCCCGCTCACCGGCGAGCAGCCGGCGGAACAGGGCCAGCGCGTCGGCCCGCCCGAAGCCCGGGATCTCCCCGGTGTACGTCCGCCGGATGACGAAGTTCGCGCCCTCGCCGGAGCCGATCTCCTCGTCGATGACCCGCCGCACGATCCCGGCGTACTCCTCGTCGGAGACGTCGAAGCCACCGTCCTCGACGCGTACGTCGTGCGCGGGCAGCTGCTCCAGGGCCTCGGCGAGCGGCAGCTCGTAGGACTCGTCGGCGACCAGGACGGAGAGCGGGGTGCCGTCGTCCCGTACGTCGAAGCCGCGCTCCCGGATCTGCCGGAAGGGCACCAGGGCGAGGGCCGGCCGGGGGCCCACGGGCAGCTCCGCGAGGCGCTCGGCCTCGTGGACCCGGCCGATCAGGACCTCGACGGTGTCGTGGTCACGGCCCGGCGTTCGGCGGCGCACCAGGGCGAAGGGCGGGCTGGAGGGGTCGAGGAGACGGGAGAGGTCCATGAGGCGGGTCGTTCCTTCCGAGTGGAGTACGGAGAGGAACGGCCCCGGGTACGAGAAAGGCCGCCCCTCGGGCGGCCTTCGCGTGTCTGTCGGTGTACGCGCAATCAGTGGGCCGCCGGATGAGCGGTCCACCACCAGTTCTGGATCTGCGAGGCGTACATGCGAGCACTGTAACCCAGCGGGAAGCCGCCGGGCGACGGAAACGGGGCCCGGTCCGCACCGTGGACGGTGCGAGCCGGGCCCCGAGGTTCCTGAGCTGTCCGGTCCCTGAGCTATCCGTTCGAGATCAGAAGATCAGGTTGTAGGTCTGCCAGCCGGGTCCGACGTTGACGCGGGTGGCGTACGGGTTCGGGTAGGTGTTCACGTTCTTGTAGAACCACAGGGTGCCGGAGCCGTCACGGGCGATCAGGTCGGGCTTGCCGTCCTTGTCGAGGTCGCTCGGACCGACCATGACGTTGTAGGCGTTCCAGCCGGCGCCGACCCGGCCACGGGTGGCGAACGGGTTCGGGGAGCCGCCCGTGTTCTTGTACAGCCACAGGACGCCGGACGTGTCGCGGGCCACCAGGTCCGGCTTGCCGTCACCCGTCATGTCGCCGGTGCTGATGAGCTCGTTGTAGATGTTCCAGCCGCCGCCGACCCGGACGCGGGTCGCGAAGGGGTTCGGGGAGGCGCCGGTGTTCGTGTACAGCCACAGCACGCCCGAGGCGTCGCGGGCGATCAGGTCCGGCCGGCCGTCGGCGTTCATGTCGCGCGCGCCGAGGAGCTTGTTGTAGATGTTCCAGCCGCCGCCGACCCGGAGGCGGGTCGCGAACGGCGCGGAGGGGTTGCCGGTGCCCCGGTAGTACCAGAGCACGCCGTCCTTGTCCCGGGCCACGGCGTCACCGGTGCCGTCGGCGCGGAGGGCGGTCATCGGCGTGATGGCGTTGTACGCCTGCCACCCGGGACCGACCCGGTAGCGCGTCAGGAACGGCGCGGCGCCGGAGCCGGTGCCCTGGTACTGCCAGAGGACACCGGAGGCGTCACGGGCGAGGAGGTTGTAGCGGTCGTTCGCGGCGACGGGGGTGGCGCCGGGCGCCTCCGTGATGTCGCTCTGCTTCACCCAGACGATCTTGTGGTGGAAGCGGATCGGCACGAACATCGTGGTGCCGATGACGTTCTTCTGGGCGGAGCCGAACCAGTCGTCGCCCTTCACCGCCGGGCCGGCCTTCACGTAGGCCTGGTTCGAGGCGAACGTGAACTTCGTCAGAGAGGCGTTCTCGTCACCCGGCGCGGACAGCCCCGCCGCGGTGTAGGCGGCGGTCTCCGGGAAGGAGCGGCCGTAGACCTTGGCCGTGGTCAGGCCCGACTTGACCTTTACGGTCGTGGCGCCGTTGACGGGCGCGGTGTACTGGCCGCCGGGGTTGTGGAACCAGGCCTTCTGGCCCGCGTACCAGATCGCCGTCCAGTCGGTCCGGGCCTCCGCCACGACGTACGTGCCGCCGGCACGGACCTTGTTGCCGTAGTTCGAGCCCTCGGTCGCTCCCGAGGTGAAGTACGGGTCCTTCAGCGTCGTCCCGCTCGTCGACGGGGTCGTGTACAGGTAGCCGAAGTTGGACGGACGCGCCGGGACGGCCGTGCCGCCGGTGGTCAGCTTCGGCTGGTTCGCCGTGGTGAACGGCGGCACCACACGGACTACCTGGCCGGCCCGGAGCAGGCCGCCAGCGCCCTTGTCGCCCTGCGGCGCGCCCAAGAGGGACATGTAGTAGTTCCAGTCCCAGTACGGGCCGGCGTCCCAGTGGAGGTTGGCGAGACCGGCGTCCGTCTGGAGCGCCACCTCGTCGTGACCGATGATGTGCTCACGGTCGATCGGCACGCCGTACTTGCTCGCCAGGAACTTCACCAGTTCGGCGGAGGAACGGTACTGCTGCTCGGTGTACCAGCTCCCCTCCTTGATGGCGTAGCCCTCGTGCTCCACGCCGATGGCGTGCATGTTGTGGGTCCAGTTGCCCGCGTGCCACGCCAGATGCTTGTTCTCGAGCATCTGGGTGACCTGGCCGTCCTGGGCCCGGATCAGGTAGTGGGCACTGCCGCCGCCGTTCGGATCGGTCAGCACCTTGAGCGAGCCGTCGTAGCCGCCCTCGGTGTCGTGGATGACGATCTGACGGATGTCCACACCCTGGTTGGGGCGGTCGCCCGCGGTGTAGTTCTTCTTCCCGGTGGAGGAAGGGACGGTCAGCTTGACGTCGCAGTTCAGACCGGCGGGGCACTCGGGGACGGTGGCGTCCGCCGTCGTGCTCGCGAACGTCGCCGCCAGCGGCACGTTCGACGGCTTGACCGGCTCGACCGACGGGTCGGCCGGCAGGGCGACCTGCTCGCCGTCGAGGGTGACCGCCCGCTCGCCCTCCTGGATCGACTCGAAGACGCGCTTCGCGAAGAGGTCGGCGCCCTTCTTCTGAGGGGACTGGCTGTAGCGGGCCACGGCCGGGTACCAGTCGCCCGCGTCGTCGGACAGCTCGGCGCCTGCCTGCTTCTGGTATTCGGCGAGCAGCGCGGCGCCGGCCCGGATGGAGGCGGTGGTGTCGTTCTGGACGGCCTCGCTGGAGCTGTCGATCAGCTCGGCGGCCTTGTCCAGGGTGTGGAGCCGGGGGTCGTCGGTGTCGACGAGCGCCTGCTCCAGGATCTGCCGCACCTTGGCGCGGTCGAAGGTCTTCTCGATCTCCGGCCGGCCGGAGCCGTTGAAGTGATCGATCTGCTCGTCGGTGACCTCCTGCGGCACGTCCTCCGGGTCGACCTTCGTCAGACCCATGACGTTGTACGCGCCGGTCACGCTCGGCTCGCCGTCGTGCGACTCCCAGCGGGTCTGCTGGTACGACACCGCCATCAGCACGCTCTGCGGCACGTCGAACTCGCGCGCCGCGTTTGCGAACTGCGACTGGAGGGAAGGGTCCCCAGCAGCCTTGTCGTCGCCCGCCGCGCCGAGAAGGCTCGGAGAGGCGATGGCGATGGTGCCGATCGTGGCGGTCGCCACGACGGCGGCCGCCGCGCCGTACAAGAGTCTCTTCGTCTTGCGGTCTCTGCGGTGCCTCTGGGTCACGCCCACCCCTGTGATTCGACTGTTCAAAGTGAAACGGGCCAGAGGGTAACACCACTCGATGGCGTGAATGTCAGCGAGAGACATTTCGGGCGCGCGTCTCAGTCACTGGTCAGGGGGACAGGACCGGACGAAGAACCCCGTAGTGTTGTCCGTGTGACCGTGAACGCTGATACCCACGCCGTCGCCAAGGCGACCTGGCGAGACCTGCCCGCGGCGCAGCAGCCCGAGTACCCCGATGCCGAGGCTCTGCGCGATGTGATCGCGGACCTCGAGTCGTATCCTCCGCTCGTCTTCGCCGGCGAGTGCGACCAGCTGCGCGCCCGGATGGGAGCCGTCGCCCGTGGCGAGGCGTTCCTGCTCCAGGGCGGCGACTGCGCCGAGGCCTTCGACGCCGTGTCCGCCGACCACATCAGGGCCAAGCTCAAGACGCTGCTCCAGATGAGCGCCGTCCTCACCTACGCGGCCTCCGTGCCCGTCGTGAAGGTCGGCCGTATCGCCGGCCAGTACTCGAAGCCCCGCTCCAAGGGCACCGAGACCCGTGACGGCGTGACCCTGCCGACGTACCGCGGTGACTCGGTCAACGGCTTCGACTTCGACGAGAAGTCCCGCGTCCCGGACCCCGAGCGCCTGAAGCGGATGTACAACGCCTCCGCCTCCACGCTCAACCTGGTGCGCGCCTTCACCACCGGTGGCTACGCCGACCTGCGCCAGGTGCACGCCTGGAACCAGGACTTCGTGAAGTCGTCCCCCTCGGGCCAGCGCTACGAGCAGCTGGCGCGGGAGATCGACAACGCGCTGAACTTCATGAAGGCCTGTGGCACCGACCCGGCCGAGTTCAAGGCCGTCGAGTTCTACGCCTCCCACGAGGCGCTGCTGCTCGACTACGAGGGTGCGCTGACCCGTACGGACTCGCGCACCGGCAAGCTGTACGACACCTCCGGCCACATGGTCTGGATCGGTGAGCGCACCCGCCAGCTCGACCACGCCCACATCGAGTTCGCCTCGCAGATCGCGAACCCGATCGGCATCAAGCTGGGCCCGACCACCTCGGTGGACGACGCGCTGACGTACATCGACCGCCTCGACCCGGACCGCGAGCCGGGCCGGCTGACCTTCATCGTCCGCATGGGCGCCGACAAGGTCCGCGACAAGCTCCCCGAGCTGGTCGAGAAGGTCACCGCCTCCGGTGCGGTCGTCGCCTGGGTCACCGACCCGATGCACGGCAACACCTTCGAGGCCGCCTCGGGCCACAAGACGCGCCGCTTCGACGACGTCCTCGACGAGGTCAAGGGCTTCTTCGAGGTCCACAAGGGCCTCGGCACCCACCCGGGCGGCATCCACGTCGAGCTCACCGGTGACGACGTCACCGAGTGCGTGGGCGGCGGCGACGAGATCTTCGTCGACGACCTGCACCAGCGCTACGAGACGGCCTGCGACCCGCGTCTCAACCGCAGCCAGTCCCTGGACCTGGCCTTCCTGGTGGCGGAGATGTACCGCGATCAGTAAGTAGGTACCTACGACAGTGGGGCGCGGATCCATGTGATCCGCGCCCCATCGTCGTTGCCAGGGCTTTTGCGGTCCCTCGGTGCCGGGTAAGGTTAGGTTAGCCTTATCGATCACGGCGGGAGGTGAACCGCGATGTACGTCTGCTCATGCTTCGGTGTGACGGAGAAGCAGGTCAAGGCGCACGCCGACGCGGGCGCCTGCACGCCCCGCCAGATCGCCTCCGCCTGCAAGGCCGGCACGGACTGCGGTTCCTGTGTCCGTCGTATTCAGGCCATTCTCGGCCGCGGCAACTGCCCGCGACGGGACCTGCTGGACCAGGGGATGCCCGCGCTGGCCGCGGAGACCGTCACCGAACTCGGGGAAGCCGCCTAGGGCGAACCTCAGCTCGGCTGCTCGATGAGCGTCGAGATGTAGAGCGCCTCGCCCAGGGACTCGATCAGCTCCAGCTGTGTGTCCAGGTAATCGATGTGGTGCTCCTCGTCGGCCAGGATCTCCTCGAAGAGGTTGGCGGACGTGATGTCCCCCTTGGCCCGCATGACCTCGATCCCGCGCTTCAGGCGGTCGATCGCCTCGACCTCGACCTGGCGGTCCGCCTGGAACATCTCGGTCAGGGTCTGGCCGACCCGTACGTGGAAGAGCCGCTGGTAATTGGGCAGGCCGTCGAGCATCAGGATGCGCTCGGTCAGCTTGTCCGCGTGCTTCATCTCATCGATGGACTCTTCGCGGGTGTACTTGGCGAGCTTCGTCCACCCCTTGTTGTCCTGGATGCGGTAGTGCAGCCAGTACTGGTTGATGGCCGTCAGCTCGCCGGTCAGCTGCTCGTTGAGGAACTCGAGGACCTCGGGGTCGCCCTGCATCGCAGAGGCTCCTTCCACGTTACGTGTCTACGCCGTCACTGGGCAGGATGGCCGCATCCTCGCACCCCGAATGGGGGGCGTCCAGTAAGTGCAGGCTTAGTGGGAGTTGCCCGAATCGGGCCAGGCCGGAGGTCTCCTGGTCATAACCACCCCTCGCGGTCTGTCACCATGGATGGCATGGGTCGGACGGAGAGCGGAGAACACCGGGAAGCGGGGCAGCCGGATCGTTCGCCGGACCTTCCGCCGGGTCAGCGGCTCCAGCGCGGCTGGCCGGTCACCCATTACGGGCCCGTCCCCAAGTTCAAGCCGGACCGCTGGGAGTTCCGCGTCTTCGGCGCGACGGCCGACGGTGACAAGCGGTGCTGGAACCACGAGGAGTTCTCGGCCCTTCCGTTCTCCTCGGTCGTGGCCGATCTGCACTGCGTCACGAAATTCAGCATGCTCGGGGCCGAATGGGGTGGTGTGCCCGCCCGTACGATCCTCGAGCTCGCCCCGCCCGCGCCGCAGGTCACCCATGTGATGGTCTGGGCCGAGTACGGCTACAGCGCCAACATGCGACTCACCGACTTCGCCGACGAGCGCTCGATCTTCGCCACCCACATGGACGGGGAGCTGCTCACCGCCGAGCACGGATTCCCGCTGCGCCTGGTCGTCCCGCACCTGTACGCCTGGAAGGGCCCCAAGTGGGTCCGCGGCGTGGAGTACATGGCCGCCGACCGGCGGGGTTTCTGGGAGGAGCGGGGGTACCACAACCTCGGCGACCCCTGGACGGAGCAGCGGTACTCGTACCAGGAGGAACCGGGAGACGGCCCGGAGCTGTAGCGCTCCGGACCGTCGTCCGTCGGTGTGGCGTGTGTCGTTCGTTCCGTCGCTCAGTGGTGGTACTGGTGGACCACCGCGTGCCCCTTGCCCCGGCCGATCATCCACTTGTTGACGGGTGTGGTGATCACGAAGGCGGCGGCGAGCGCGATGGCGAGCACGATCCAGAAGATCGGGTCGGACAGGTGGGCGTCCATTGCGCCCGGCCAGAGGGCGATGACGCCGTTGTCGATGATCTCCATGACCGCGATGGACAGGGTGTCGGCGGCGAGCGCGACCTTGAAGGCTGTCTTGAAATCGACGCCGGCGGACAGGATGCCGCGCAGGGTGAGCGCGTAGCCGAAGAAGAAGGCCAGGATGATCGCGAGGGTCATCGTCTGTACGTTGCCCCAGCCGAGCGCGGTGCCGATGACCATGCCGAGGACCTCGCCGATGGCGCAGCCGGTGAGGCAGTGCAGCGTGGCCTTGGCGGCCATGGACCAGGAGGCCTTGCCGGGGGTGTGGTGAGCGCCGTGGCCTTCGTGGCCGGTGTGTGCTTCGTGGTCGGTGTGGGTGCCGTGGTCGTGATGGGCGTGCGCGTCGTGCTGCATCGGGTGCCCCCAGGGTCGGGTAGCGGTTCCTGCCTTCATGGCAACCGTATACCCCCCTGGGGTATTCCTCAACGGGAAATCGTGCGTCAGTCCCTCAGCTTCTTGAGCAGCTCCACGTCCGCGACGTGCCCCGCCGTGCCACCGGGCGTCTCGATGATCAGGGGCACACCCTCGGTCGCCGGGTGGCGGAGCAGGTTCCGGAACGCGTCCTCGCCGATGTGACCCACGCCGATGTTCGCGTGCCGGTCCTTGCGGGCGCCGACCACGTCCTGGGAGTCATTGGCGTGGATCAGCTTCAGCCGTCCCTCGCCCACGGTCGCCACCAGCTGGTCGAGCGTCTGCGCCGCGCCGTGCGGACCGGTCAGGTCGTGGCCGGCCGCGAAGATGTGGCAGGTGTCGAGGCAGATCCCCAGCTTCGGGTGCCGGTCGAGCGCGTCGAAGTACGGCCCGAAGTCCTCCGCGCGCGAGCAGAGCGAGAAGCCCTGGCCGGCCGTCGACTCCAGGAGCAGATCCGGGTCGTCCTCGTGCGTCAGCTCGTCGAGCAGCGGCAGCAGCCGCTCCCGGACCTGCGCGAGCGCCACCGCGCGCGGGCGGCCCCCGGTCGCCGAACCGGTGTGCACCACCACGCCCTTCGCGCCGATCTCCCGGCCCCGCCGCAGCGAGTGCCGCATCGACTCCACCGACTTCTCCGCGGTGGCCTCGGTGTGGGATCCGAAGTTGATCAGGTACGGGGCGTGGACCCAGGCCGAGATCGACTCGGCGGCGCACTCGGCGCGGAACCGTTCGTCCTCGGCGGGGTTCCCGGGCGGGGTGGCCCAGCCGCGCGGGTTGGCGACGAAGACCTGCACGGTCTCGGCGCCCAGCTCACGGGCGTAGCCGAGGCCGACCTTGGCCAGGCCACCGGCCACCGGGACGTGGCCGCCGACGGGGTTGCGCATCAGTGTCTACAGTCCCTTGATCGTGATCGTGACGGTGGAGCCCTCGGGCGCGGTGGAGCCGCCCTCCACGGACTGGCCCGTGACCTCGCTGCCCAGGTAGGGGAAGGACTTCTTGACCTCGACCTCGAAGCCCTCGTCCTCCAGGGCCGTACGGGCGTCGTCGACCGTCTCGCCGACGACGTCCGGGACCTCGACGAGCCGGGGGCCCTTGGAGACGGTGAGGGTGATGGTGTCGCCCTCGGCGGCGCGGCTGCCCTCGGCGAGTGACTGGGCGGCGACGGATCCGGCGGTCTCGGGGGAGTGGACCCGCTCCGGGGCGAGGACCACCTTGAGCCCCTCGTCCTGGAGCAGGGCCGTGGCGTCGTCGACGGTCTCGCCCGTGACGTCGGGGACGTCGATCGGGGATCCCTTGCTGACCACCAGGGCGACGGCCGAGTCGGGCGACCGCTCGGTCCCGGGCTCGGGGTCGGAGGCGATCACGGCCCCCTGGGCGACGGTGTCGCTGAACTTCTGGGTGATCACCCCGGCGACCAGGCCCTCCTTCGCGAGGACCCGCCTGGCCTCGGCGAGCGGCTTGTTCTTGAGGTTGGGCACCTTCACGAGCTCGGGGCCGCGGGACAGGGTCAGGGTGACCGTGCCGTTGCCGCGGAGGCGCTCGCCGGGCGCCGGGTCGACGGCCATGACGGTGCCGCGCTCGTACACGTCGCTGAACGCGCGCTTCGTCGTGCCGACCTCGAGCCCGGCGTCGGTGATCCGCTTCGTCGCCTCGGTCTCCGTCTGGCCGAGCACGGCGGGGACCCGGGTGAACTGGCCGGAATTGATGTACCAGACACCGGAGCCCAGGCCGAGGGCGAGCAGCACGCCCAGGACGAGGAGCAGCGGGCCGCGCGGGGGCCGTCGACGCCGGTCGGACGTGGGCGGCTCGGGGGCCGGCAGCCGGTTCGTGTGCAGCACCTGATGCGCGTCGGCGTCGGCGCCGGTGTCGGTGTGGGCGTGGGGCTCGACCGGTACGGCCCGGGCGATCACACTGGTCCGGTCGTCCGTGGTGTCCCGGGCCCCGGACCGGGCCTGCGGGGGCACGGCGTCCAGCTGCTCGTCACGGAGCGCGGCGCGGGCCTCCCGCAGCTGGGCGAGCAGGGCGACGGCGTCGTACGGGCGGACCTCGGGGTTACGTGCGGTCGCCGCAGCGACCAGCTCGTCCAGCTCCACGGCGAGCCCGGGAACGGTCGCCGAGGGGGCGGGCACGTCCGTGCTGAGGTGCTGGTAGAGCACCTGGGCGGGGGTGTCGCCGGAGTGCGGCTTGCCGCCGGTCAGCATTTCGTACAGGACGACACCGCAGGCGTACACATCGGCGCGGGTGTCGGCGGTGCCGTGCTCGATCTGCTCCGGCGCGAGATACGAGACGGTCCCGAGGACCGAGCCGGTGGTGGCGGTCGCCGAGCCCACGGCCCGTACGAGGCCGAAGTCGGCGACCTTGACCCGGCCGTCGTCCCCTATCAGGACGTTCTCCGGCTTCATGTCCCGGTGGACGAAGCCGGCCCGGTGCGCGGCGCCGAGCGCGGCGAGCACCGGCTCCAGGATGTCCAGGGCGGCCCGGGGCGGGAGGGCGCCGCGCTCGCGCAGGACGTCGCGGAGGGTGCAGCCGGCGACGTACTCCATCGCCAGATAGACGTACGCGCCCTCGGCGCCCTGGTCGAAGACGCCGACGACGTTCGGGTGCGACAGCCGGGCGACGGACTTCGCCTCGCGGATGAAACGCTCGACGAACGCGGCGTCCGTGGCGAGGGCGGGGTGCATCACCTTGAGCGCGAGGACGCGGTCGAGGCGGGTGTCCACGGCCCGGTAGACCGTGGCCATCCCGCCGACGGCGATGCGCGCGTCGACGCGGTAGCGGCCGTCGAGCAGCCGCCCGACGAGGGGGTCCTGAAGGGTCGTGTCCACGGCGACGAGTCTACGAGCCGGTGGGTGGGGGCTCGGCCGGGTGGCGACGACTGCAGCGCACCTGTGACGAGCCGCACGGCGGGGCCGGTCGGGGGCCGCTGCCGCCGTGGCCGTGGCCGTAGCCGTGGCCGGGCCCGGGTCGGGCCCGCGCCCGCCGCCCCCCGCCCGTGTGGGCATTCGTCCCGCGGGGCGGGACGGGTGGGCACACGGGACGGCGCCCTCTGGCGGCGCCTCCGCCCCTTGTGCCTGGACCCGCACCAGAAGTGCGCCGTGCACAGGGTGCGGGTCAGGGCGCAGGGAGCCTAGGCCCGGCAAGGGGCGCCGTCCGTTGTGCCCACCCGTTCCGCCCCAGCGGAACGAATGCCCACAACGGGGGTGGGTGGGGGTGGAGCCTCGGCGGAACGAATGCCCACAACGGGGGTGGGTGGGGGTGGAGCCTCGGCGGGGCCGTGGTCCACGACGGGGGTTGTGGGGGTGGAGGCCCGGCGGGGCCGTGGCCCACGACGGGGGTGGGTGGGGGTGGAGGCCCGGCCAGAGCGTGGCCCACGGCCGGGGGCACGACGCAGGGCGGCGACGGGTCGGGTTCCCGGCCGGGCGGGGGGTCCGTGACGGCGAGGGGGTTCGGGGGCTGCGGGTTCTAGAAGGCCGGGCGTTCCGGGTCCAGGGCTGCGCGGCCCGATGGGGGGGACGACGCCTCCGCGAAGTGGCGGCGCGGAATCCGCCCCGCCCGCCACGCCAGCCGCCCCGCCTCCACCGCGTGCCGCATCGCCGAAGCCATCAGGACCGGCTCCTGCGCGCGGGTCACCGCGGACGCCAGCATCACCGCCGCGCACCCCAGCTCCATCGCGAGCGCCGCGTCGGACGCCGTGCCCGCGCCCGCGTCGAGGATCACCGGCACCCCCGCCCGTTCCACGATCAGCTGGAAGTTGTGCGGGTTGCGGATGCCGAGCCCCGAGCCGATGGGGGAGCCGAGCGGCATGATCGCCGCGCAGCCCACGTCCTCCAGCTTCCGCGCGAGGACCGGGTCGTCGTTGGTGTAGGGGAGGACGGTGAAGCCGTCGTCGACCAGCGTCTCGGCCGCTTCGAGGAGCTCCTCCCCGTCCGGCAGTAGCGTCCGCTCGTCGGCGACGACCTCCAGCTTGATCCAGTCCGTGCCGAGCGCCTCCCGGGCCAGACGGGCGGTCAGGACCGCCTCGCCCGCCGTGAAGCAGCCCGCCGTGTTCGGCAGGACCCGGATGCCGAGCCGCTCCAGGACGGAGAGGACCGAGCCCTGGACGGTCGGGTCCAGGCGTCGCATCGCGACCGTCGTCAGCTCCGTACCGCTGGCGACCAGCGAGCGCTCCAGGACGTCGAGGCTGGGCGCCCCGCCGGTGCCCATGATGAGGCGGGAGGAGAACTCCGTACCGCCGAGGGTGAACACGTCGTCGGACATCGCGCTCAGCCTCCCTGGACCGCGGTGAGGACTTCCACCCGGTCGCCTTCGCCGAGGAGCGTCGTCTCCCATTCGCCGCGCGGTACGACCGTCTCGTTGAGGGCGGCGGCGACCCCGGAGCGGGCCTGGGTCAGGGTCGCCACGAGGGCGTCGAGGGAGACGGGGCCGGAGAGCACGCGGGCCTCTCCGTTCACGGACACGTTCATGCGGGCTGCTCCTGACGTACGGGGGCGGGCGCGGGGGCGAAACGGCGGGGGGTGAAGGGGCGGGCCTCGTCGGGGAGGGCACCCGTGGTGAGCACCTCGGCCATGACGTCGCCGGTGACGGGGGTGAGCAGGACCCCGTTGCGGTAGTGGCCGGTGGCCAGGTGCAGGCCGGGCAGGGCGGTGGGGCCGAGCAGCGGCGCGTTGTCGGGGGACGCGGGGCGCAGGCCCGCCAGGGTCTCGGTCAGCGGCAGCTCCGTGAGCCCGGGAACGAGCTCATGGGCGTCGCGCAGCAGCTCGTACACCCCGCCCGCCGTCACCGTGGTGTCCCAGCCGAGCTCCTCGCTGGTGGCGCCGACGACGAGTTCGCCGTTCTCGCGGGGCACCAGGTAGACGTGGCTGCCGCGGACGACGGCCCGGACCGTCCGGGAGAGGAAGGGGGCGTACGGGGCCGGGATCCGGAGCCGCAGGACCTGGCCCTTCACTGGGCGGACCGGCGGGAGGACCTCGTCCGGCACGCCCGCGAGGCGGCCGCTCAGGCTGCCCGCGGCGAGGACGACCTGGTCGGCCAACAGCTCCCCGCCCCCGGCGAGCACGACACCGCGCGCCCGGTCCCGTACCACCGTCAGGCGCTGTGCGAGGGCGCGGTGGAAGACCACCCCGGCCCGTTCGCAGGCGACGAGGAGCGCGGCGGCGAGCCGGCGCGGATCGACCTGGTGGTCGCCGTCCACCCGGAGCCCGCCGCGCACCCCCGGGGCCAGCATCGGTTCGAGGCGGCGGCACTCGCGGCCGCTGAGCCACTCCGAGGTGAGCCCGCAACGGATCTGCAGGGCGTGCAGTTCGCGCAGGTGGGCCCGGTCGTCGGCGTCGAGGGCGACGGCGAGGGTGCCGCAGGCGCGGTAGCCGACGTCGTGGCCGGTGGCGTCCTCCAGCTCGGCGACGAACGCGGGATAGCGCGCGGCAGAGGCGAGGTTGAGCCCGAGGAGGGTCTCCTCGCCGTAGTGCAGTTCGGTGACGGCGGCGAGCATCCCGGCCGCGACGTGTGCGGCGCCGCCGCCCGGGGCCGGGTCGACCACCGCGGTACGCATGCCGCGTCGCGCGGCCCGCCAGGCCGTGACCAGGCCGATGATGCCGCCCCCGACGACGAGGACGTCGGTCCCGGACGCACGGTCCTCGGACGCGTGGACTTCGGAAGAACGCATGGGCGTCCAGCCCCTCCCTTCGCCGGCATGACCCGGATCAGGTTCGTACGGTCGGAGGCCGTCCCAGCCTCCCTCTCAGCCCGGTGCGTCCGGGCTCCCGCGAGTGCTTTACGCCCGACACACTAGCTTCCGCTTCCGGTGAGCCGCAGACCCCTCCCTTCCTGACGGTCCGTCAGATGCGTAAGGTGGTCGGGTGAGCGAGCAGAAGCAGGCAGAACAGCACGTCGTGATCGTCGGCGCCGGGATGGCGGGCGTCCAGACCGCCGTCGCCCTGCGCGAGCAGGGTTTCACCGGCCCCGTGACCCTCATCGGGGCCGAACCCCACCAGCCCTACGACCGGCCCCCGCTCTCCAAGGCCGTCCTCCTCGGCAAGGCCGAGGGCTCCGCCTTCGACATCGACTTCGAGGAGCTCGGCATCGAGCTCCGCCTCGGCCTCGACGTCACCGGGCTGCGCCCCGCCGACCACGAGATCGACACCGAGGCCGGGCCCGTCGGGTACGACGCCCTGGTCGTCGCCACCGGCGCCCAGCCCGTCACCCTGCCCGGCACCGAGGGCGTCCCCGGCGTCCATCTGCTGCGGACCCTCGACGACGCCGTACGCCTCGGGCCCGTCCTGGAGCGCCGGCACAGCGTCGTGGTCGTCGGCGCCGGATGGATCGGCGCCGAATTCGCCACCGCCGCGCGCGAGGCCGGCTGCGCCGTCACCGTCGTCGAGGCCGCCGACCGCCCCCTCGCCGGAGCCCTGCCCGCCGAGGTCACCGCCCCCATGGCCGAGTGGTACGGCGAGAACGGCGCCGAACTCCTCACCCACGCGCGCGTCCGCACCGTCGAGCCCGGTGAGCCGGGCAGGGTCGTCCTCGCCGACGCCCGCGAGCTGCCCGCCGACGCGGTCGTCGTCGGCATCGGCGCCCTCCCCGCCACCGGCTGGCTCACCGGCTCCGGGATCGCCCTCGACCCGAGCGGCGCCGTCACCGCCGACGAGCGGCTGCGCACCAACCTGCCCGATGTGTACGCCGTCGGGGACTGCGCCTCCTTCCCCTCCGCCCGCTACGGGCGGCGCCTCCTCGTCCACCACTGGGACAACGCGCTCCAGGGGCCCCGCACGGTCGCCGCGACGATCATCGGGGCCGGTGCGGGGGCGGACTCCGCGCCGTACGACCCCGTGCCGTACTTCTGGTCCGAGCAGTTCGGCCGCTTCGTCCAGTACGCCGGGCACCACGCGGATGCGGACGAGCTGCTCTGGCGCGGCGACCCGGCCGAGAAGACCTGGTCCGTGCTGTGGCTGCGCGCCGGGGTCCCGGTGGCCCTCCTCGCGGTGGGCCGCCCCCGCGACCTGGCCCAGGGCCGCAAGCTCATCGAGACGGCCACCGCCGTCGACCCCACGCGCGCCGCGGACCCGTCCGTCCCCCTGAAGGCGGCAGTCGCCTAGGGCCCGACTACCGACTGTCAGTCCGGGATGGCAGGCTTGTCCTGTGACCGAGATTGACGTAAAGATCGATGCGCTCGTCCCCGCCTGGCTCTATGTGCCCGACATCGCGGAGATGCTCGATGTCGAGGTGACGCGCGTGCGGCAGCTGATCAAGGAAGGTCAGCTCATCGCCGTGCGCCGTGGAGAGAACAACGCCCTGCAGATTCCCGCCGCCTTCATCCAGGGCGACAAGATCGTCAAGGGCCTCGTCGGGCTCCTGACCGTGCTGCGGGACGACGGCTTCACCGACGAGGAGATGCTGGAGTGGCTCTTCACTCCGGACGAGAGCCTGCCGGGCACGCCCGCGCAGGCGCTCAACGAGAACCGCGGCACGGAGGTGAAGCGCCGCGCGCAGGCGCTCGCCATCTGACGCGGCACCGAAGGACACCATGAGCGGATGTCGCGGCGGTCGGCCCCACGGCCGGTCGCCGCGACACCCGCGCCACACCGCCGGGGTCCCACCCCGACACCCACGGGGTACCACCCCGTGACACCGCCGGGGAGCCACCCCGCGACACCCACGGGGAGTCACCTCGTGAGACCGACGGGGTACCACCCCGTGACACCGACGGGGGAACCATCCATGCCCACGCCTCGTGAGCTGCTCGCCGACGCCCGGCTCTACCTGTGCACCGATGCCCGGAAGCGCCAGGGCGACCTGCCCGCCTTCCTCGACGCCGTGCTCTCCTCCGGCGTGGACATCGTGCAGCTCCGCGACAAGGGCATGGAGGCGGGTGAGGAGCTGGAGCACCTCGCCGTCTTCGCCGACGCCGCCCGCCGGCACGGCAAGCTCCTCGCCGTGAACGACCGGGCCGACGTCGCCCACGCCATCGGCTCCGACGTACTGCACCTGGGCCAGGGCGACCTGCCCGTACCCGCCGCCCGGGCGATCCTCGGCGGCCGTGACGACGTGCTGATCGGCCGGTCCTGCCACGCCGAGACCGAGGCGGCCGCGGCCGCCGTCGAACCCGGCGTCGACTACTTCTGCACCGGACCCTGCTGGCCCACCCCCACCAAGCCCGGCCGGTACGCGCCGGGCCTCGGCCTCGTGCGGTACACGGCGGGCCTGGCCCAGGACCGCCCCTGGTTCGCCATCGGCGGCATCGACGAGACGAATCTGGACGAGGTCCTGGACGCGGGTGCGCGCCGGATCGTCGTCGTCCGGGCGATCACCGAGGCCGACGACCCGGCCGCCGCGACGGCCGCCCTCGCCAAGCGGGTCCGGGAGCGCGCCGCGGAATAGGACTTCCGGCCGACGGCCCGGGATCTGATCGGCGTCCCGGGGCCCGTTCGGTGGCCCCGGGGCTCGTGGCGCGGCTCGCGGGGCCCTCGGAGGTTCGTCCAGCGATCCGTCCCGCCGGCTGTCCAAAACTGTGTCCATTACTCGGACACCGTTCACGTCCCTCGCCGAGGCCCGTCTAACCTGCCCGTATGGCCCTTGGTACCGCTTCCGTCCGCTCGGACCGCGCCCGCACGGTCCGCGAGATCCTCGCCGCCGGCGGCACGTCGTACTCCTTCGAGTTCTACGCGCCCCGGACCGAGAAGGGCGAGCAGGGCCTCTGGAACGCGATGCGCCGCGTCGAGGCGGTCGGACCGAGCTTCGTCTCCGTGACCTACGGCGCCGGCGGCTCCACCCGCGGCGGCACCGTGAAGGCGACGCAGAAGATCGCCTCCGACACCACGCTCACCCCGGTCGCCCACCTCACGGCGGTCGACCACTCGGTCGCCGAGCTGCGCAACGTCCTCGGCCAGTACGCCGACGCCGGCATCCGCAACATGCTCGCGCTGCGCGGCGACCCGGCGGGCGACCCGCTGGGCGAGTGGGTCGAGCACCCCGAGGGCGTGAAGTACGCCGCCGACCTCGTCCGGCTGATCAAGGAGTCCGGCGACTTCTGCGTCGGCGTCGCCGCCTTCCCGGAGATGCACCCCCGCTCCAGCGACTGGGACACGGACATCCGGCACTTCGTGGACAAGTGCCGCGCGGGTGCCGACTACGCGATCACCCAGATGTTCTTCGACCCGGAGAACTACCTGCGGCTGCGGGACAGCGTCGCGAAGGCGGGCTGCGAGACCCCGATCATCCCCGAGGTCATGCCCGTCGTGAACGTGAAGACCCTCGGCCGACTGCCCCAGCTGAGCAACGCTCACTTCCCCGCGGATGTGAAAGACCGCATCCTCGCCGTCAAGGACGATCCCGCCGCTGTACGCTCCATCGGTATCGAGTTCGCGACGGAGTTCTGCGCGCGGCTGCTCTCCGAGGGTGTCCCCGGACTGCACTTCATCACGCTGAACAGCTCCACCGCGACGCTCGAGATCTACGAGAATCTCGGACTGCACCAGCAGTCGTGACCGGTCGTACCCGCCCCGACCCGCGGCGGTGACCGTGGAGAGGGGCGGCGGGGCATGGGGTGGACGGTCCTCTACATCGCGTTCGGCGTGGTCGCGCTATGGCTTCTGGGGGAGGTGCTCCTCCAGTACAAGGCACGCCTGCGCTGGCGGGTGCTCGCCTTCTGCGGCTTCCTCGGCGTGGTCCTCGGTGTCCTGATGCCCTCGGTGCCGGTGATCATCGCCGGGGCGATCGCCTTCGCCGTCGGCCAGACCTATGTGACGCTCTCCTTCCGCCGCGGCTTCTCCACCGGCTGGGCGATCGGCGGCAGTCCGGGCGCGAGCCGTCGCCGCAGGTCGGGCGGTCCTGCGCAGGCCGGGCCCACCCTTGAGGTCACCGAGCTCTCCTACGAGGCCGAGGACACCCCGTACGCCGGGCCGGAGGGCGGGGAGGCTCCGTCCGCCGCCGAGACCTCCGCTGTCTACGAGCCGCTGCCGATGCCCGAGGACACCGGCCAGTACGGCGTCTACAGCATGGGCCAGGACCAGGCCCACGGTGCTTCCCAGCCCCCCGGCACCGGCTACGAGACGGGCTACCAGACCGGGTACGACCCCTACGCGCCCGCGTACGATCAGCAGCAGCCCGCCTACGACTACGGCCAGGCCGCCGGGCAGCAGCAGTACGCCGCCTACTCCGACCCGTACATCGGCCCCGGCACGGACGGCCAGCAGTACGGCTCGTACTACGGCGACCCGTACGCCCCCTCGTACACCTACGACACCCCGCCCGGCGGGGTCTGGGTCCCGCAGCAGCGCGACACCGAGCAGGCGCCGCAGCCGCAGCAGCAGCCGCAGGGACCGGGCCCGTACGGCTACGAGCAGCACCCGGACGACCAGCAGCAGTACCGGTACTGACCGACCGTGGGGCCCGGCGCGTCCGCCGGGCCCCACGTCCGTCTACCGGGAGCCGCGGAAGTCCGCGCCCTCCACGATGAATCCCGCCACCAGCGCGCCCGACATGCCCGCGTGGGCGAGCCCGCCGCCCGGGTGGGACCAGCCGCCCGCGAACCAGAGCCCCGGCAGCGGGGAGCGGTTGCCGGCCGGGAGCAGCTCTCCGCCGGCCCCGGCGAGCGCGGGCCCCGGCACCTCGGCGACTCCGGTGTCCCGCCGAACGTCCTCCGGGGTGCGCACGTGCTGCCACAACAGCCGCTCCCGCAGCCCCGGGACCGCGTGCCCGGCCGCCTCCACCATCAGCCCGGCGAAGGACTCCCACCCGGCCGCGTCCCGCTCAGGAGACGTACGGACGGTCGCCGTGACCGTCACCGACTCGTGGTCCGCGTCCGGGCGCAGCGCCGGGTCGTCCGGGCGCAGCACCGTCACCGTCGGCCACTCGCCCGCCGCGTGGACGACGGTGCGGTGGACCGCCTCCGCCTCCCGGGGGCCGCGCAGCGCCAGACAGACCGTCACCCGGCTGGTCCCGGTGACCTGGTGGCGCGGCCCGTCGCCGCCGTGACCCCACTCGACGACGTGATCGCGGTGGAGCGCGGGCACCGGAGCGCCGGAGACGACATGGTCGGCCTCCACGGTCTCGCCGCCCGTCAGCCGGACACCGACCGCCCGGCCGTCCTTCTCCAGGACGCCCTCCACCGGCGTGTCGAAGACGAACTCGACCCGCCGCTTCCGGCAGCGCTCGTACACCGCGTCGGCGAGTGCCCGCAGGCCCCCGCCCACGTACCAGCTGCCGAAGGTCTGCTCCATGTACGGCAGGACGGCGGCCGAGGCCGGGGCCGTCGCCGGGTCGAAACCGTACGACCACGCGTACGCGTCGAGCAGGGCCGCCAGCCGGGGATCGCGCAGCTCCCGCGCCCCGACCTGCGCGAGCGTCGTCGTCGGGCGGCGCAACAGGCCCGCCTTCAGGGCCGGGTACGGCTCACGGGCCAGCGGCGCCAGGTCGGCCGGCTGCGGCTCCTCCAGGAGCGGGCGGCGGGTGCGGTCCCAGGCCTCGCGGGCCCGCACCAGGAAGTCGCCCCAGCGCTCGCCCGCGCCCGAGCCGAGCGCGGCGTCCAGGGCGGCGACCGTACCGGCCCGGGAGGCGTTCGGCAGGTCCACGCGGGTGCCGTCGGCGAAGACATGACGGCTCGCCGGGTCGACCTGCGCCAGCGTGACGCAGTCCTCCAGCGGTTCCTTGCCGGTCTTCACGAACAGGTCCCGGTACACGGCCGGCAGATGCAGCAGCCCCGGGCCCGTGTCGAAGGCGAACCCGTCGCGCTCGAAGCGGCCGACCGCCCCGCCGTACGTCGTCCCCCGCTCGTACACCGTCACCCGGTGGCCCGCCACGGCCAGCCGGGCCGCCGTCGCCATGGCGCCGAGTCCCGCGCCGATCACCACAATCCGTGCCATGCCGGCGACTTTATCCGGCGCCCCGGACGGTCCTGAACAGGGTCAGAAGTGTTCCGAACCGTCGCCGGACTGCGGCCGGGCACGGGCGCGGGCCTCCGCGTCGGCGAGCTGTCTCTCCTCGCGCCGCTGCGACCTGCGGCGCAGGAAGCGGCGGATCCGTTGGGCGAGGAAGACCAGTATCACCAGGCCGAGGGCGAGCAGCACGGCCGCGATGATCGCCGCCGCCAGCGGATGGAAGAGCGCGAAGGTGACGACGGCCGCCACCCCGAGGTCCTCCGCCAGGCTCAGCGCGACATTGGAGAACGGCTCGGGCGTGGTGTTGACCGCCATCCTCGTCCCGGCCTTGACGAAGTGGCTCAGCAGGGCCGTGGGACCGCCGACCGCGCCGGCCGCCAGCTCGGGCAGCGAACCGTTCTGTCCGGCGAGCAACGCGCCGACCACGGCCCCCGCGATCGGCCGGATCACCGTGTGGACGGAATCCCATATCGAGTCGACGTACGGGATCTTGTCCGCCACCGCCTCGCACAGGAAGAGCACGCCGGCCGCGACGAGGACATCGGTGCGCTGCAAGGACTCGGGCACCTCGTCGGTGAGCCCGGTCGCGCCGAAGACGCCGAACAGCAGGACCACCGCGTACGCGTTGATCCCGCTCGCCCAGCCGCTGGTGAACACCAGGGGGAGTACGGACACGCCCGCGATCGTAACCAGTCTGAGTACCCGTACCTAGGGGGCGAGATGAGTAGGTACGCGGATGAGTCCGGGACGCCGAGACGGAAGAGTGGAGTCCACGGAAGGGGCGCGGCCCGGGAACCGCCGACACGGGGCGGCGGAACCGGGGCCGCGTGCCTGCCGCAACGGGGCACGGGGGTGTCACGGGGGACATACGGCGAAGGCCGGTCCGGCGGGGCTCGGGGGGATCGAGCCTCGACGGACCGGCCTTTTCCGCATGGAACGACAGGCCCTGAAGCCTGTCCGGCAGATCGGTCGGCGGTGTCGGACGGCCCTAGCGGCCGCCCACCCGGCCGTGCAGCAGGCGCGAGAGCGCCGCGTGCACGTCGTCGAGGGAGCGCTCGCTCTGGAACGCCTGCCAGTCGAGCGCCGCCACGAGCACCATCCCGACCAGCGCCGCCGCCGTCAGCTGGACGTCGATCTCGTCGCTCAGCTCACCGGCCGCGACCGCCTCCCGCAGCACCCCCTCGACCACGGCGACGGCCTCCTGGCGGACCACCAGGAGCGTGGAGTTCCAGGCCCGGTTGGTGCGCCAGAGCTCGGCCACGTACAGCTGGGTGAAGGCCGGGTAGCGGTCGATGAAGACGAGGCCCGCCCGGATCATCGCGTCCAGCGCGTCGACCCGGCTGCCGCCGCGCCCGGCGGTCTCCTCGGCCGCCGTCCGCAGTGAGGCCGTGAGCAGCGAAACGCCGTGGCGCAGCAGCTCCTCGAAGAGCTCGGTCTTGCTCTTGAAGTTGTAGTAGACCGTGCCCTTGGCCACGCCGGCCCGCTCGGCGATCTCGTCCACCGTCGTCGCGGAGAAGCCCTGCTCCGCGATGAGGGTGACGGCCGCCTCGTAGAGCTTCGCGCGGGTGGCCTGGCGTCGGGTGCTGCTGCTGTCCATGGGGTCGATTCTCACAGGTGTCGCGGGTGTCACCGGCCCCGTCTCACAGGGTCAGTTCGGGGTGGAGCCGGTCGAGCGTCCAGACCTGCTTCCGGCGGGCGGACACGGCGGTCAGGGCCAGGGCGCCCAGGGTGAACGCGGCGAGCACCGCGCAGGCCTGCCAGACGGGCCCGATCCCGCCGCCCGTGATCAGCCGGCGCAGGGCCTCGACCACGTAGGTCATCGGCAGGAAGGGGTGGACGGCGTTGAAGAAGCCCGGACTGGTCTGAACGGGGTACGTGCCGCCCGCCGAGGTCAGCTGGAGCATCAGGACCGCGAGGACCAGGATCCGGCCGGCCGCGCCGAAGCGGGCGTTGAGCCACTGGATGATCGCGGAGAAGCAGCAGGTGACCAGGGCGAGGAAGCCGACGGTGCCGGCGGCGCGGTCCATCTGGAGGCCGAGGCCCCAGTGCAGGACCGACATGAGGGCCGCGACCTGGAGGATGCCGATCGCCGCCACCGGGAGCCAGCCCGCGAGGGCGATCCGCCAGGCGGAGCCGCCGGCGGCCAGCGCGCGCCGGTTCAGCGGCTGGATGATCATGTACGCGACCATCGCGCCGACCCAGAGGGAGAGCGGGATGAAGTACGGGGCGAAACCGGTGCCGTAGTTCGGCGCCTTGTGCATCGACTGGGAGGCCAGCTGCACGGGATCGGCCATGACCTCCGTACGCCGGTCGCGGTCCTGCTCGTCGTAGTCGGGGATCCGGTCGACCCCGTCCTTCAGTCCGGAGGCGAGGGTGCCCGAGCCGTCGGCCAGCTTGAACAGACCGCCGTCGAGGTCGCCCGCGCCCTTCTTGAGCTTGCCGACGCCGGTGTCGAGGTTCACGGAGCCGGTCTTCGCGCCGCTGATGCCGGTGTGCAGCTTCTCCGCGCCGGCGGCGACCTTCCGCGCGCCCGCGTTGAGCTCGTTGATCTTCCGGATGGCGTCCTCGACGTCCTCGTCGAGGTGCGGGGCGCGGCGGGCCAGCTCGTCGGCCTGCTTCGTGAGCTTCACGAGCCGCGCGTCGAGGGTCTTGAGGTCGCCCTTGCTGTCCTTGGTCAGCTCGTGGACGTCGTCCGCGATGGTGGCGACGTCGTCGGCCGCGACCGAGGCCTTCTTGAGCTTGGCGCAGATCTCGGGGAACTCGGCGGCCGCCTCCGGCTTCGCCGCGCACTCCTCCTGGTGGATCTTGGCCAGCTCGTCGTCGGCCACATGGGCCGCGCTACGGATCACCGGGGCGCGCTTCGCCAGGACGTCGAGGTTGTGGCGGACGGCGGTGGCGGAGTCCGAGACGAGCCGGGCGGTGTCGCGGATCGACCTGCCGTTGTTCGCCAGATAGGGGCGGACCTTGTCGGCGGTGCCGTTCACCTTGTCGGCGAGGGACTGCGTGCCGTCGGCGACCTTGCGGGAGCCGCTCTCCACGTCCTTGGCGCCCTTGTCGAGCTTCTTCATGCCGGCGGCCAGGTCGCCGCTGCCGGTCTTGGCGTCCTTGAGGCCGTTCGCCAGGTCCTTCGAGCCCTTCTTCGCCTTGTCCACGCCCTGCTTGAGGTCGCTCGCGCCCTTGGCGGCCTTCGCGGTGGCGTCGTGGATGTCGGAGAAGGAGATGAAGATCTTGTCGAGGAAGGTCCGGGAGGACTTGGTGGACGCGGCGGTGCGGACCTCGGAGAACACCGTCCGGGAGATCTGGCCGACGATGTAGTTGTTGGCGTCGTTCGTCCGCACCCGCAGGGCGCCGGTCTCGGGGGAGTCGCCCGAGCTGGAGGCGATGCGCGAGCTGAAGTCGCCGGGCATGGTCAGGGACAGGTAGTACGTGCCGTCCTCGACGCCCTCGCGCGCCTCGGCGTCGCTCACCTGGTGCCAGGCGAAGGTGTTGCTGTCCAGGAGCCCCTTGGTGATGTCGTCACCGGCGTTGATCTTCTTGCCGTCGGTGGTGGCGCCCCGGTCCTCGTTGACGAGGGCGACGGGGATCTTGTCGAGCCTGCTGTACGGATCCCAGAACGAGTACAGGTACAGGGCGCCGTACAGCAGCGGCAGCAGCAGGATCGCGACGAGCGCGGCGCGCGGCAGCTTTCCCCTGCCGAAGCGCTTCAGCTCAAGCGCGGCCAGTTTCGGCGAGCGCATCGGCCGCCCCCTCCTCGGTCGTGTCTTCGGTGGAGCTTTCGGCGGAGTCCTCGGTGAGGTCGCCGTCGGCCTCGGACGCCTCGTCGGTGGCCTCGTCGTCGGTGGCGTCGATGGCGCCGGTGGCCTCGTCGGTGGTGGCGTCGGTGGTGGCGTCGAGCGTGGTGATCCGCAGGGCGCCCTCGGGGGCCTCGCTGCAGACCGCAAGGACGGTGGTCCCGGAGTCGGCCACCGAGCGCAGCAGCGCCCAGGCCTCGGCGCGGTCGGTGTCCGAGAGCTTCAGGTCCGTGTCGTCCACGGCGAGCAGCCGGGGCCGGCCGACCAGGGCCAGGGCGACCGAGAGCCGCAGCGCTTCGAGGCGCTCCAGATCCCGTACGGAGGTCCGCTCGCCCTTCGGCAGGGCGGCAAGGTCCAGCCCCGCGGCCGCCACGGCCTCGTCGATCCGGGCGCGGGCCGCCGCGCGCCGTTCGGACGGGCGGCGCAGGAACGTCCGGACGGAGCCGTCGAACCGGCGCTGGAGCAGGGCCCGCTCGCCCAGGTGCTCGGCCACCGTGAAGGCGGGGTCGAGCTCGCTGACGCCGGGGACGTGCCCGAGGGCGCTGATCCGGCGCACCGCGGCCATCCTCTTGGGCAGCGGCAGGCCGCCGACCTCGGCGGTGCCCTCCTTGGTCCTCATCCGGCCGGTGAGCGCGAGCAGCAGACAGGTGCGGCCCGAGCCCGAGGGCCCCTCGATCGCCACCAGCGTGCCCGGCTCGGCCCGGAAGGAGACCTCCCGGAAGGCCCAGCCGCGCGGCCCCTTCAGTCCGAATCCGTCCGTGACGACGGCGGCGCCGTGCGGCCGCTCCTCGGCTTCCGCTCCCACCGGCCCACCCCCCGATTCCCCTTTTTGAACTGACTGGTCAGTGCAAAAGTTACCCCTGAGTCGGGTTTTCAGGCAAAACCCCAGGTCAGGGCGATTGTCAGTGGGGCCGGGCACGATGGACACATACGGCCACGAAGCCGTCACGCGACGACAGGAGGACTCGTCATGGCAAGCCCTTCCGCAGCAGCCGCGCCCCGCCGACGCCCCGCCCCCGTGCAGACGGGCCCTGCGTCCGACATTCACCCCGTCCCGCGCGCCGCCGCCCCGCCGGCCGCCCTCGACCTCCTCGCCAAGGCGAGCGCCGGACTCGCCGAGGCCGCCACGCTCGACCGCCCCCACGAGCGGTACGCCGCGGCCCACCTCGCCGCCCTGCGGGCCGCCGCCGCCGTGCTGGCCGCCCGGGCCAGGCCCGAGACCGGGCCCCGCCGCAGACAGCGGATACGGAGCGCCTGGGAGCTCCTGGCCGAGCTGGCGCCCGAGCTGACCGAGTGGTGCGCCCTCTTCGCCTCCGGAGCCGAGCGCAGGGCCCGTGCCGAGGCCGGGATCGCCGGCGCGGCGACCCGGCGCGAGGCCGACGACCTGCTCAGGGACGCCGCGTACTTCCTGCGCCTGGTCGAGCGGCTGCTCGTTCTCCAGCCGGTGCTGCCCCGGCAGCCGGGCGCGGACGAGGCCGGCGGCTGACCGCGGCGCGGCCCGGGGTGCCGTCGCCGATCGGGCCGGGCTCGCGGCGCGATCGGCAAGGCACCCCCCAGGCCATAGGGTGGGGGCGTCCGTACCCGTCACCGAGGAGTCAACAGCCGTGCCGGACCCTTCCCCTGTCTTCGGTCGAGAGGCGACCTCGCGCCCGTCGCGCGCCTCCCTGCGTACCGCCGTCGTCTGGGACGTCCTCAAGGACGCCCTCGACCGCCGGGTCGAGGCCACCGGGAAGGACAGCCTCGACGTCCTCGACACCGGCGGCGGCTCCGGGAACTTCGCCGTGCCGGTCGCCCGCCTCGGTCACCGGGTCACCGTCGTCGACCCCAGCCCCAACGCGCTCTTCGCGCTGGAGCGCCGGGCCGCCGAGGCCGGGGTCGCCGACCTCGTCACCGGCGTCCAGGGCGACATCAGCGGCCTCTTCGACGTGGTCGGGCGCGAGAGCTACGACGTGGTGCTCTGCCACGGCGTCCTGGAGTACGTCGACGACCCCGCCGAGGGCGTACGGAACGCGGTCGCCGCGCTCCGTCCCGCCGGCAGCCTCAGCCTGCTCGCCGCCGGACTCGGCGGCGCGGTCCTGGCCCGCGCCCTCGCCGGCCACTTCACCGAGGCCCGCCACGCGCTCTCCGACCCGGCGGGCCGCTGGGGCACCGGCGACCCCGTACCCCGGCGCTTCACCGCCGAGCAGCTCACCGAACTGGCCGACGGGGCCGGTCTGGCGGTCGGCGCGGTACACGGTGTCCGGGTCTTCGCCGACCTCGTTCCCGGCGTCCTCGTCGACACCGAACCCGGTGCCGCCGAGGCCCTGCTCAAGCTGGAGGCCGCCGCCGCCGAGCTGCCCTCCTTCCACGCCATCGCCACCCAGCTGCACGTACTGGGCGAGAAGCGGGCCTGAGCCGGCCGGCCACCCTTTCGGCGGTGCGGGCCGCGGCACTCCATGGAGTACGCCACAGCCCGCCCGATCACGGGCTCTGCCCCGTATGATCGGGGGACAGCATCCGGCATGACGGAGGAGGGCCTGGGGAATCAACGCCTCAGCAACCGATCCGCATGGCGGCCCGGATTGGCTATTCGGCATTGAGGGCGGGTTTCACGGGGGCGATTCCCTGCCTATCCTGAAAGGGCCGCAAACCGGTCGCCCCCGCGACCGACGACTAGGAGGACTCCGTGCCGCTCTCGGAGCACGAGCAGCGAATGCTCGAGCAGATGGAGCGAGCGCTGTACGCCGAAGATCCCAAGTTCGCGACAGCGCTCGAGGGAAGCGGACTGCGTACGTACACCCGGCGACGGGTCTACCAGGCAGTCGCCGGCTTCCTGGTGGGTATCGCGCTCCTCATGGCCGGAATGGTCGCACAGCAGATCTGGATCAGCGTGGTGGGGTTCCTCGTCATGCTGGGCTGCGCGGTCCTGGCGGTCACCGGATGGCGCAAGGCGCCCAAGCCGGGCGAGCAGCAGCAGGCCACCAGAGGTGGGACGACGGCCGGTGGCCGTCAGACCCGGCAGCGACGCTCCATGATGAACCGGATGGAAGAGCGGTGGCAGCGCCGCCGCGATGAGCAGCAGGGTGGCGGCCACTGAGGGCCCGCTGAGCGGAGGCCCCGCGACATTCTGAGACGGAGCCCTGTGGGACCCGCGCGTCGGCGCGGGCCCCACAGGGCTCCGTCGCACACCTAGGACCCCACGGGTGGGCGCGGGCCGCAGCCCGCGCCCACCCGTCGCGGGCTACGGCCCGCGCACCCCGCTGCGGGCTGCGGCCCGCGCACCCGGTTGCGGGCTACCGCCCGCCACCCCCGTTGTGGGCATTCGTTCCGCTGGGGCGGAACGGGTGGGCACAACGGACGGCGCCCCGTGCCGGGCCTAGGCTCCCGCGCCTGAACCCGCACCGGGAGCGCGCCGCACAACTGGGTGCGGGTCAAGGCACAAGGGGCGGAGGCGCCGCCAGAGGGCGCCGTCCCGTGTGCCCACCCGTCCCGCCCCAGCGGGACGATTGCCCACACGGGGGGTGGGAGCGGGCGCGGCGTGTGCCCACACGGGGGGTGGGAGCGGGCGCGGCGTGTGCCCACATGGCGGTGGGGTGCGCGGGCGCGGCGTGTGCCCACATGGCGGTGGGTGCGCGGGCGCGGCGTGTGCCCACACGGGGTGGGACGAAGCCCAGGGGGTGCGGGTCCCGCCCCCTGGGCCCAGGGCCCGTGGCGAGGCCCCGGGGGTGCGGGTTCCGGGGCGGGGCCCAGGGCGCGGGGGCCCGGGGCCCCGCCACGGGGGCCCCGGGGGTGCGGGCCCCGGCACCTGCCCAGGGGCCCCGGTGTCAGGGGGATTCGCGGGGGGTTCGGCGGAGGGTTGCCAGGGCACGGGACGTTGCCGCGTCGCGCGCGATCGACCACTTCGTCGTCGTCTCCGACCAGCGCGCCGCCACCGACCACCGCAGCCGCGCCGTCGAGCGGGGAACCAGCAGTGCGCGAAGGCGCGTTCGGCGGTCCGCCGCCGCGTGGAAGCCCGCCCGGACCCGGGCCGCCTCCTCCGCCAGACCCGAAGCCGTCCGCGGGTTCGGCGCGTACAGCGCCTCCTCCACCGCCCGTGCCACCCGGTGCACCGCGTCCGCCGCCTCGCCGCCCGGCTCACCCAGGCGAACGATCCGGGCCGCCGTACGCCTCGGCGTCTGCGACTCGTCCGGTTCGACGCCGTAGTCCCAGGCCGTGTCGATGATCTCCTGCCAGACCGCGAGCGTCCGCGCCGCCGTCTCCTCCGGGCCGCGCGCCCCGGTCGCCCCGGCCGGACCCAGCCGTCGGGCCCGTACCCGCGTCCGCCACAGGAGCGGGAGGAGGGGGACGGCGAGGACCGCCAGGGCTCCGACGACGATCAGGACCACCATCAGGGGGTTGGGGCCGCCGCCGGACGACTCCGCGCCGGCCACCGCCTCCTCCGGGCCGCAGTCGCCGAGCCGACGCTGCTGCGGGGTGCAGCTCTCCGAGGCGCTCGGCGCGGCGGACGGCTGCGCCGAGGCGCTCTGCTCCGGCTGGGCGGGACCGGTGGCCGCACCCGAGGGCGTCCGGTCCTGGGTGTACGAGGGGGTGGAGCCCCGCGAGGGGGTCGGCTCGAACCGCGTCCAGCCCGCACCCTCGAAGTACAGCTCGGGCCACGCGTGCGCGTCCCTGATGCCCACCGAGACCGAGCCGTCGGCCTGCGTGGTGCCCGGCATGAAGCCCACGGCCACCCGGGCCGGGATGCCCAGGGAACGGGCCATCGCCGCCATCGAGAAGGAGAAGTGGACGCAGAAGCCCTCCTTGTCCTTCAGGAAGCGGGAGATCGCCTGCACACCGGTGCCGGACTCGACCTCCACGTCGTACCGGAAGCCGCCGTCCCGGGCGAACCAGTCCTGGAGCTTCACCGCCTGCTCGTAGTCGTTGCGCGCGCCCTTGGTGACCTGGAGCGCCGTCGCCTTCACATCGGCCGGCAGCGAGGCCGGGACCCGGGTGTACTCGCGCCGGAGCTTCTCCGGGGCGTCCCCGGCCGCGGCCAGCTGCCCCGGCGTCGGCTGTACGTCCAGGCTGGAGACGGTGTAGCGGGTGCCCTTGGTGGTCTGCTTGTCGTCGCCGACGAGCATCCGGCCGGCCGGCTCGTACCGCCAGCGGCCGTCGATGTCGACCCGGCCCGCCGGGTACGGCATCGGCAGCCACTTCTGCTCGTACCCCTCGGAGGCGACGAAGTTGCTGGTCACCTCCGTGATCCGGACGCTCTGGGAGAGGCCGTCCGGCCAGGGGAGCTGCTTGGGCACGGCCTCGATGGGGCGGACCGAGGACTTCCACGAGGTGCCGTCGAACTGGTCGAGCGCGACGAGCCGCAGGTACATGCCGGAGGTGTCGCGGGCGTTGGTCCGGTAGCGCAGCACCTCCCGGTCCTCCTGCTGGCGCAGATTGTCCTGGAGGGAGACCAGCGGGTTCACGGCCGAGATCGTGCCGCCCAGACCCTCGCCGTCGGTTCCCGCGCCGTCGCCGTTGCCGATCAGACCGCCGGTGAAGCCGGGCAGCGCCAACGGGACGACCATGGCGACGCCCATGGCCACCGCGCCGATGCGGCGACCGGTGCGGGCCGGGGCGAAGGTGGTGCCGCCTGCCGTGCCGGACGAGCCGGGCCGGCCGGAGCGCTGGGCACTGCCGAAGACCCGGCCCCACTGCGAGAGCCGGTCGCGGCCCTCGGCGAGGAGGAGCAGCAGATAGCCGGAGGCGGCGAGGAGGAACCAGAGCCAGCCGGCGCCGCCGCCGGAGAGACCGGCCGCCACCGAGTACAGGGCGAGCAGCGGAAGACCGGCCGGGGCCGCCTTGCGGAAGCTGACCGCGAGGGTGTCCACCAGAAGACCGATGGCGACCACGCCGCCGACCAGCATGAGCCGGATGCCCTCGGTGTCCGGCGCGGGGATCGCGTACCGGCCGACGTCCTCGGCGCCCGCCGCGAACAGGTCGGCGGCGTGCGTGAAGACCTGCGGGCCGGGCAGGAACCCGAGGATCGCCTGCTCACGGGCGAAGATCACGGTCAGCGCGAGGAGCGTGACCGCGAGCTGCGCGAGCAGGGTCAGCGGCTGGGCCAGCGGTGCCCGCCGGGCCAGCGTGCCCACCCCGCTCACCAGGGCGAGGACGAAGGCGGCCGTGAAGATCCAGTTCGCCGGCTTCACCAGCGGAAGCAGTGCTCCGGCCGCCATCAGGGTGGCGCCCCAGGCGGCCAGGGTCAGCCGTGCGCGCCCGCTCATGACCATCCTCCGTAGGTGTCGGCGGCGCCGGACTCCGCGCGGACTCCGGCCGCCTGCTGCCACAGGTCGGCGAGCTTGGCCGCCGGCGGTACGGCCAGCGCCGTCCAGCCCGCCTCGCGCAGCTGCCGCACCCGGTCCTCGACGGTCCCGGCGACCGCGCCGCCGGTCAGCCAGGTCCCGGAGTCCAGGACGAAGGCGACGGCCGCGCCCGCGCGGTTCCGCATCCGGGCGGTGAGGGCCGCCTGTTCCTCGTCGAGATCGCCGACGAAGGCGACGAGCAGTCCTTCGTCGCCGCCGCGCAGCACCTCGGAGGCGCGGGAGAGACCGCCGCCCTCGGAGTGGTCGACGACCGCGAGGGTGTCCATCAGCAGACCGGCCGACTCGGCCGAGTCCTGGGCCGAACCGGCGAAGCCGTCGCTGCCCTCGCCGGACACCGGGCTGCCGGTGTCGGTGACGAGCCGGACCGCGTAGCCGCGCTCCAGCATGTGGATCAGGGCGGAGGCTGCGCCGGAGACCGCCCACTCGAACGCCGAGTCGGGGCCGGAGCCCTGGTAGGCGATCCGGCGGGTGTCGAGGAGGACGGTGCAGCGGGCCCGCTGCGGCTGCTCCTCGCGGCGGACCATCAGCTCGCCGTACCGGGCGGTGGAGCGCCAGTGCACCCGGCGCAGGTCGTCGCCGTGACGGTAGGCGCGCGGAATGATGTCGTCGTCGCCGGCGAGGGCGAGCGAGCGCTGCTGTCCGTCGCCGTACCCCGAGGCCTCGCCGACGAGCTTCACCGGCGGCAGCGCCTCGGTCCGCGGGACGACGGTGAGCGTGTCGTACGCGCTGAAGGAGCGGGTCAGCTCGCACATCCCGAAGGGGTCGTTGAGCCGCAGCTGGAGCGGGCCCAGCGGGAAGCGGCCGCGCAGGTCGGAGCGGACCCGGTAGGACACCTCGCGCCGGCCGCCCGCCTCGACCCGGTCGAGGACGAAGCGGGGGCGGGGGCCCAGCATGTACGGCACGTGGTCCTGGAGCATCAGCAGCCCGGTGGGGAGCTTGGAGACGTTCTCCATCCGCAGCTGGACCCGGGCCTCGGAGCCCGCCTCCACCCGCTGCGGGGTGAGCCGGCGGGAGGCCGCGACCCGGTAGCGGGTGCGGTGCAGCACGAGGACGCAGATCAGCGGCAGCGTGGCGAGCAGCAGCCCGACGCGCAGCAGATCGGCCTGGCCGAGGACGTACGCGCAGACGGCGGCCGCCACTCCGGCGGCGAGGAAGGAACGGCCACGGGTGGTGAGACCGCCGAGGGCGGCCCGCAGACCGCCCCGGTCGTCCTCGTCGCCCCGCTGACCGTCCGGCACGGCAGCGGTGGTCATCACAGCCGCCGGGCGCCGGGCTGCTGGCCGTAGAGCGGTCCGGCGGGCGGAGCCGCGGCCGGGACGGGGGTGCGCTGCAGGATGTCCTGGACGACCTGCTCGGCGGTGCGGCGGTTCAGCTGTGCCTGCGCCGTCGGCAGCAGCCGGTGGGCGAGGACGGGCGCGGCGAGGGCCTGGAGGTCGTCGGGCAGCACGTACTCGCGGCCGCTGAGCGCGGCGGAGGCCTTCGCGGCCCGCAGCAGGTGCAGCGTGGCCCGCGGCGAGGCGCCGAGCCGCAGGTCGGTGTGGGTGCGGGTGGCGGAGACGATGTCGACCGCGTACCGGCGTACGGCGTCGGCGACGTGGACCGCGCGGACCGCCTCGATCAGCTTGAGGATGTCGTGCGCGTGGGCGACCGGCTGGAGGTCGTCCAGCGGGGAGACCGAGCCGTGCACGTCGAGCATCTGGAGCTCGGCCTCGGCGCTCGGGTAGCCGATGGAGACCCGGGCCATGAAGCGGTCGCGCTGGGCCTCGGGCAGCGGGTACGTGCCCTCCATCTCGACCGGGTTCTGCGTGGCGACCACCATGAACGGGCTGGGCAGCTCGTAGGTCTGGCCGTCGACGGTGACCTGGCGCTCCTCCATGGACTCCAGGAGCGCGGACTGGGTCTTCGGCGAGGCGCGGTTGATCTCGTCGCCGATCACGATCTGCGCGAAGATCGCGCCCGGCTTGAACTCGAAGTCCCGGCGCTGCTGGTCGAAGATCGACACGCCCGTGACGTCCGAGGGCAGCAGGTCGGGGGTGAACTGGATACGGCGCACCGAGCAGTCGATGGACCGCGCCAGGGTCTTGGCCAGCATGGTCTTGCCGACGCCGGGGACATCCTCGATGAGGAGGTGTCCCTCGGCGAGCAGCACGGTCAGCGAAAGCCGTACGACCTCGGGCTTGCCCTCGATCACACTCTCCACCGATCTGCGCACCCGCTCCACAGTGGTGGTCAGATCAGTGAGGCTCGCTCGATCGTCATAGGTCGTCACCCGGCCCTCCTCGGCCTTCCGGAACACGGACACCTGCCCCCGTGGAATCGTCGGAGGGTGTCGCACTCCAGCATTCTTGTTCGCATGGCCGGGTCGTGTCACTTGCCCGTGGACAAGTGCGAGGGAAATGCCGGGCTTTGGGTGTTTAAGCCGGGTCGGTCGCGGGGTCGGTCGACGGATCGATCTCCCGCAGGAGGCCCGTGGTCACGTCGAAGACGAAGCCCCGTACGTCGCCGGTGTGCAGCAGGAAGGGGGAGGTCCGCACTCGCTGCATCGACTGCCGTACGTCCTGGTCGACGTCACGGAAGGCCTCGACCGCCCAGGCCGGGCGCTGGCCGACCTCCATCTCCAGCTCGTGCCGGAACTCCTCGGTGAGGGACTCCAGGCCGCAGCCGGTGTGGTGGATCAGCACCACGCTGCGGGTGCCGAGGGCGCGCTGGCTGATGGTGAGGGAGCGGATCACGTCGTCCGTGACCACGCCGCCCGCGTTGCGGATGGTGTGGCAGTCGCCGAGTTCGAGGCCCAGGGCGGCGTGCAGGTCGAGACGGGCGTCCATGCAGGCGACCACGGCGACGCCCAGTACGGGGCGTGCGTCCATCCCGGGGTCACTGAACGCGGCGGCGTACCGCTCGTTCGCCCCTACGAGTCGGTCGGTGACGGTGGAATCGGCGGTCATGGCGTCGGCGGAGGGGTGTGCGGAGGTCGACATGGTTCCGACGGTAATGGTCACAGGCCTTTCGGGCCCGCTGTGAGAGGGGACAAAGAACCGCAATGGGTCTTGTTGTGAGGTAGTCCACAGGACTGGGCGGCCCGGCCCCGAACGGGTGAGCCGTCCGGAATGTCCCGCCGGCTCTCCGGCGCCGTGCGACGCGCCAGCCGGTTGATTGACCGGCGGGTCCCGTGGACTAAAGTGACGCGAAGTTCACGGAGACAACGAGCGACTTTCCGCGGTTTCTCCCCCCGTGTGTGCGGCGGTACCTACGGCTCGGCCTTCTTACCCGCTCGCCCGTACCTCCGCGCCGGATCTGAGAGGGCGCATTGAGCAACGACCGACACGTCCCGGTCATGCTCCAGCGGTGCCTGGACATGTTGGCCCCCGCCCTGCGGCGCCCCGGCGCGGTCGTCGTCGACTGCACCCTGGGCCTCGGCGGCCACAGCGAGGCACTCCTGCAGCAGTTCCCCGAGGTGCGGCTCGTCGCCCTCGACCGGGACAAGGAGGCCCTGCGGCTCTCCGGCGAGCGGCTCGCCCCGTACGGGGACCGCGCCACCCTCGTCCACGCCGTGTACGACGAGCTGCCCGAGGTCCTCGACCGGCTCGGCCTCCCCACCGTCGACGGCGTCCTGTTCGACCTGGGCGTCTCCTCCATGCAGCTGGACGAGGCCGACCGCGGCTTCGCCTACGCGCAGGACGCCCCGCTCGACATGCGCATGGACCAGACGACCGGCATCAGCGCGGCCGAGGTCCTCAACACCTACGCGCCCGGTGAGCTGGTCCGCATCCTCCGCGCCTACGGCGAGGAGAAGCAGGCCAAGCGGATCGTCTCGGCGATCGTGCGCGAGCGCGACAAGGAGCCGTTCAGCAACAGCGCCCGGCTCGTCGAGCTCATCCGCGACTCCCTGCCGCAGGCCGCCAAGCGCACCGGCGGCAACCCGGCCAAGCGCACCTTCCAGGCCCTGCGCATCGAGGTCAACCGCGAGCTCGACAGCGTCGAGAAGGCCATCCCGGCGGCCGTGAAGGCCATCGGAGTCGGCGGGCGGGTCGTCGTCCTCTCGTACCAGTCCCTGGAGGACCGGATCGTCAAGCAGGTCTTCGCGGCCGGCGCGGCCACCACCGCCCCGCCCGGCCTGCCGGTCGTCCCCGAGAAGTACCAGCCGCGGCTGAAGCTGCTCACCCGCGGCGCCGAGCTGCCCACCGAGGAAGAGGTCGCCGAGAACCGGCGCGCCGCCCCGGCCCGGCTGCGGGGTGCCGAGCGGATCCGGGAAGACGTCCTGTGAGTACGGCGAAGGGGCCGCTCAAAGGGCGGGCCGCGCGGCTCGGACGGCTCATGCCGTCGGGGCCGAGCTCGGCGGCCCGCACCCCCTTCGTCCTGCTGGTCGTCGTGCTGCTCGGCGGTGGTCTGATCAGCCTGCTCCTGCTGAACTCGGCCCTCAACCAGGGCTCCTTCCAGCTCAACGAGCTCAAGGACAGGACCACCGAGCTCACCGACGAGGAGCAGGCGCTCCAGCGGGACGTCGACGACTACGCGGCCCCCGACGCGCTGGAGCGCCGGGCCCGCGAGCTCGGCATGGTCCCGGGCGGCAGCCCGGCCTTCCTGGGCCCGGACGGCAAGGTGCTCGGCGAGCCCTCGGAGGCGGTCGCCCCGAAGCCCTCCCCTACGCCGAGCCCGAAGCCGACGCCGAACACGGGCCCCGCCGGCTCGGCCCCCACCGGCTCGGCCCCCACCGGCACCACCCCCACCGGCTCGGCCCCCAGCGGGCTCGACCCCGCCCCGACCGCGCCGGCCTCCGCTTCCGCCGGCACCACCCCCATGCAGACAGCGCCCGCACCGCCACCCAACCCGACGAACTCCGGCAGGTGACCCGCAAGTGCCCCCCAAGGAGCCCCCGCGCCGCCGCGTCCCCGGACCCGCCCGGCCCGCGCGTCCCCGGCCCGCCTCCGCCGGGGCCCGCACGTCCCGTCCCGCCCCGCGCCCGGCCGCGAAGCGGACCGCGTCCCGGCCGCCGGCCCGCCGGCCGCGCACCATCCGGCTCGGCAGCCCCCGGCCCCGGCTGCGGCTGGTCTCCCTCGGTCTGACCCTGGTCATGACGGCCTTCGTGGTGCGGCTGCTCCAGGTCCAGGCCGTCGACGCCAGCGCGTACGCGGCCAAGGCCGACAAGTACCGTTTCCAGGAGTACACGCTCTCCGCCGAGCGGGGCGAGATCACCGACCGCAACGGCATCGCGCTCGCCGCCAGCGTCGACGCGTACGACATCACCGCCGACCCCCAGCTCTTCACGCCCGAGGTGTCCAAGGTCCCGGACGCGCCCGAGCAGGCCGCCGCCCTCCTCGCCCCACTCCTCGGCAAGGAGCCCGCGGAGCTCGCGAAGAAGCTCCGCACCCCCAAGTCCCGGTACACGCTGCTCGCCCGCAAGCAGACCCCGCAGGTCTGGAACCAGATCAAGGACCTGCGGCGCGTCTACGGGCAGAAGGCCCAGCAGTCCGCCGGCGGCACCGGCGTCAACCTCCTCGGCGGCATCCTCAGCGAGCCCAGCACCAAGCGCGTGTACCCGAACGGCGAACTCGCCGCCGGGATACTGGGCTACGTCAACGCCGAAGGCAAGGGCGCCGGCGGCGTGGAGTCGATGCTCGACCCGGAGCTCGCCGGCAAGGACGGCAAGATCCGCTTCACCCAGTCCGGCGGCCGCCAGGTGCCCACCGCGGGCTCCCAGGGCACCCCCGCCGTCCCCGGCTCCGACATCGAGCTGACCATCGACCGGGACATCCAGTGGGCCGCCCAGCAGGCCATCACCGAGCAGGTGACGAAGTCCAAGGCCGACCGGGGCTATGTCGTCGTGCAGAACACGAGGACCGGTGAGGTCCTCGCCATGGCCAACGCCCCCGGCTTCGACCCCAACGACCTCTCCGCCGCCAACGCCGCCTCGATGGGCAACGCGGCCCTCCAGGACGCCTACGAGCCCGGCTCCACCAGCAAGGTCATGTCCATGGCCGCCGTCCTGGAGGACGGCAAGGCGGCCCCCGACACCCATGTCACCGTCCCCAACCGGCTCCACCGCGGCGACCGGCTCTTCAAGGACGACATCGACCACCCGACCTGGTACCTCACCCTGAACGGCGTCCTCGCCAAGTCCAGCAACATCGGCACCATCCTCGCCACCGGCCAGCTCGGCGCCACCCAGGCCGAGTCGAACAAGGTGCTCCACACGTATCTGCGGAAGTTCGGCATCGGCAGCCCCACCGGCCTGAACTTCCCGGGCGAGACCGCCGGCATCCTGGCCAAGCCGCAGGACTGGTCCACCTCGCAGCAGTACACGATCCCCTTCGGCCAGGGCCTCTCCGTGAACGCCATGCAGGCCGCCTCCGTGTACTCGACCATCGCCAACGGAGGCGTACGCGTCGAGCCGACCCTGGTCCGCGGCACCAAGGGACCCGACGGGCGCTTCACCCCGGCGCCCAAGCCCGAGGAGTCCCGGGTCGTCAGCGAGCAGACCGCCAAGACCCTCGCCCAGATGCTGGAGTCCGTCGTCGACGACCGGGAGGGCACCGGCACCAGGGCCGCCATCCCCGGCTACCGCGTCGCCGGCAAGACCGGCACCGCCAACCGCGTCGACCCCGAACTCGGCCGCTACAAGGGCTACACCGCCTCCTTCGCCGGCTTCGCCCCGGCGGACGACCCGCAGATCACCGTCTACTGCGCCATCCAGAACCCCACCAAGGGCAGCTACTTCGGCGGCCAGATCTGCGGCCCCATCTACAAGAAGGTCATGGAGTTCGCCCTCAAGACCCTCCACGTCGCCCCCACGGGCAGCGAGCCGGCCCGACTGCCGGTCACCTTCGAACCCACCCCGTGACACTCCGGGAGCACCAGTGACAACGATCACCCCCCATTCCGGGAACCGGAAATCGAACTCCGGCGAGGCCCCGGGCTCTTTTGGCCCCCCACAGGGTGCGCCCGGTACGCTCACCGCCGTGCCACACGCTGATCAGTACCGAACCGCCCCGCCCCGGCCGGAGCAGGCCCGCCCGACACCCCTGGGCGACCTGGCCGCGCAGCTGGGGGTCGACGCCCCCGGAACCGCCGAGATCTCGGGCATCACCCACGACTCCCGGGCCGTGCGACCCGGCGACGTGTACGCGGCCCTGCCCGGCGCCCGCGCCCACGGCGCCGACTTCGTCGCCCAGGCCGCCGGACTCGGCGCCGCCGCGATCCTCACCGACCCGACGGGCGCCGAGCGCGCCGCCGCCACCGGCCTGCCGGTCCTGGTCGTCGAGAACCCGCGCGGCCGGATGGGCGAACTCGCCGCCGAGATCTACGGGCGGCCCGGCGCCGACCTCCTCCAGATCGGGATCACGGGCACCTCCGGCAAGACCACCACCGCCTACCTCGTCGAGGGCGGCCTGCGCGGCTCCGGACACCACACCGGGCTCGTCGGCACCGTCGAGATGCGGATCGGCGACGAGCGCATCAAGTCGGAGCGCACCACCCCGGAGGCCACCGACCTCCAGGCGCTCTTCGCGGTCATGCGCGAGCGGGGCGTCGACGCGGTCGCCATGGAGGTCTCCAGCCACGCCCTCGTGCTCGGCCGGGTCGACGGCTGCGTCTTCGACGTCGCCGTCTTCAACAACCTCAGCCCGGAGCACATGGAGTTCCACTCCGACATGGACGACTACTACCGGGCGAAGGCCGGGCTCTTCACGCCCGAGCGCAGCCGCCTCGGTGTGGTCAACCTCGACGACGCCTACGGCCGCAGGCTCGTCGGCGACGCGACCGTCCCGGTCGTCACCTTCTCAGCGGAGGGCCGCGCCGACGCCGACTGGCGCGCCGAGGACCTCGTCCTCGGCTCCCACGACTCGACGTTCACCGCCGTCGGCCCCGCGGGGGAGCGGATCTCCGCCACGGCCCCGCTGCCCGGCCCGTTCAACGTCGCCAACACCCTGGCCGCGATCGTCACCCTCGCCGCCGCGGGCATCGACCCGAAGAGCGCCGCCGAGGGCGTCGCCGCCGTCCCCGGCGTACCGGGCCGCCTGGAGCGGGTCGACGCGGGCCAGCCGTACCTCGCCGTCGTCGACTACGCGCACAAGACGGACGCCGTCGAATCGGTCCTGCGCTCCCTGCGCGAGGTCACCGAGGGCAAGCTGCACGTGGTCATCGGCTGCGGCGGCGACCGGGACACCACCAAGCGCGGCCCGATGGGCGCCGCCGCGGCCCGGCTCGCCGACACCGCCGTCCTGACCTCCGACAACCCCCGCTCCGAGGACCCGCTCAAGATCCTCGCCGCCATGCTCGCGGGCGCCGCCGACGTGCCCGCGGAGGAACGCGGCGAGGTGCTCGTCCTCGCCGACCGGGCCGCGGCCGTCGCGGCCGCCGTCGCCCGCGCACAGCCGGGCGACACCGTCCTCGTCGCGGGCAAGGGCCACGAACAGGGCCAGGAGATCGCCGGGGTCGTACGCCCCTTCGACGACCGCCAGGTCCTGCGCGAGGCCATCGCCGACCGCTCGCACACCCGGGCTTCCGCACCGAGCGGAACAGCCGGCCACCAGAACAGTCAGGGATGAAGCAGTGATCGCCCTCTCCCTCGCCGAGATCGCCGAAATCGTCGGCGGGCAGGCGCACGACATACCGGATCCGGCCGCCCGGATCACCGGGCCCGTCGTCATCGACTCCCGCGAGGTGCGGGCCGGCAGCCTCTTCGTGGCCTTCGCCGGTGAGCACGTCGACGGCCACGACTACGCGGAACGCGCCGTCGCGGCGGGTGCGACGGCGGTCCTCGCCGCCCGCCCCGTCGGCGTCCCCGCCATCGTCGTCGACGACGTCCAGGCGGCGCTCGGGGCCCTCGCCCGAGCCGTCGTCGAACGGCTCGGCACCGATGTCGTCGCCCTCACCGGCTCGGCCGGCAAGACCTCCACCAAGGACCTGATCGCCCAGGTCCTGGACCGGCACGCGCCCACCGTGTGGACGCCCGGCTCGCTCAACAACGAGATCGGCCTGCCGCTCACGGCGCTCCGCGCGAGCGACGAGACCCGGCACCTGGTCCTGGAGATGGGCGCCCGCGGCATCGGGCACATCCGTTACCTCACCGGCCTCACCCCACCCCGTATCGGCCTCGTCCTCAACGTGGGCACCGCCCACATCGGCGAGTTCGGCGGCCGGGAGCAGATCGCCGTGGCCAAGGGCGAGCTCGTCGAAGCGCTTCCTTCGGCCGAGGAGGGCGGTGTCGCGGTCCTCAACATCGACGATCCGCTGGTCCGCGCGATGGCGAGCCGCACCAAGGCCCGCGTGACCTTCTTCGGCGAAGCGGACGAAGCGGCCGTACGGGCCGAGAACGTCCGCCTCACAGAGACCGGACAGCCCGCCTTCACGCTTCACACACCCACCGGGTGCAGCGACGTGACCTTGCGCCTGTACGGTGAGCACCACGTGTCGAACGCGCTCGCAGCGGCCGCCGTCGCGCACGAGCTGGGCATGCCTGTCGAGGAGATCGCCACCGCGCTCTCCGAGGCCGGCACCCTGTCGCGCTGGCGCATGGAGGTCACCGAGCGTCCGGACGGCGTGACGATCGTCAACGACGCCTACAACGCGAACCCCGAGTCCATGCGAGCCGCTCTGCGCGCGCTCGCGGCCATGGGCAGGGCCGGACAGGCCCGAGGGGCTCGTACGTGGGCGGTGCTCGGCAAGATGGCCGAGCTCGGTGACGCATCGCTCGTCGAGCACGACGCGGTCGGACGGCTCGCCGTCCGGCTCAACGTCAGCAAGCTCGTGGCGGTCGGGGACAGGGAAGCGTCCTGGCTGCAACTGGGCGCATATAACGAGGGTTCGTGGGGTGAGGAGTCGGTGCACGTGTCCGACGCGCAGGCGGCTGTCGACCTGTTGCGCAGTGAGCTGCGCCCGGGGGATGTCGTCCTTGTGAAGGCTTCCAGGTCGGTCGGCCTCGAACAGGTCGCCCTGGCGCTCCTCGACACCGAGGGCGAGGTCGCCGTCCGATGAGGCAGATCCTCTTCGCGGGGGCCATCGGGCTCTTCCTGACCCTGATCGGCACCCCGCTGCTGATCAAGCTCCTCGCCCGCAAGGGGTACGGGCAGTTCATCCGCGACGACGGCCCGCGCGGCCACGCGGGGAAGAAGGGCACGCCCACCATGGGCGGTATCTCCTTCATCCTGGCCACGCTCATCGCGTACGCCCTGGCCAAGGTCATCACCGGCGAGGACCCGACGTACTCGGGCGCCCTGGTGCTGTTCCTGATGGCCGGCATGGGCCTGGTCGGCTTCCTCGACGACTACATCAAGATCGTCAAGCAGCGTTCGCTGGGCCTGCGGGCCAAGGCGAAGATGGCCGGCCAGCTGATCGTCGGCATCGCCTTCGCCGTGCTCTCGCTGCAGTTCGCGGACCTGCGCGGGCTGACCCCCGCCTCCGAGAAGCTCTCCTTCATCACGGACTTCGGCTGGTCGATCGGACCGGTGCTGTTCGTGGTCTGGGCGCTCTTCATGATCCTGGCCATGTCCAACGGCGTGAACCTGACGGACGGTCTGGACGGCCTCGCCACCGGCGCCTCGGTGATGGTCTTCGGCGCGTACACCTTCATCGGGCTCTGGCAGTTCCAGGAGTCCTGTGCGAACGCCATGACCCTGACCAACCCCAACGCCTGCTTCGAGGTGCGCGACCCGCTCGACCTCGCGGTCGTCGCCTCCGCCCTGATGGGCTCCTGCTTCGGCTTCCTCTGGTGGAACACCTCTCCCGCCAAGATCTTCATGGGTGACACCGGCTCGCTCGCCCTCGGCGGCGCCCTCGCCGGTCTCGCCATCTGCTCCCGCACGGAGCTGCTGCTGGCCCTGCTCGGCGGCCTGTTCGTACTGATCACGATGTCCGTGGTCATCCAGGTCGGCTCGTTCAAGATGACCGGCAAGCGCGTCTTCCGGATGGCGCCACTCCAGCACCACTTCGAACTCAAGGGGTGGTCCGAAGTCCTGGTCGTCGTCCGGTTCTGGATCATCCAGGGCATGTGCGTGATCGTGGGCCTGGGCCTCTTCTACGCGGGATGGGCATCGGAAAAGTGACAGAACAGCTCGACTGGAACGGCAAGAAGGTCACCGTCGCGGGACTCGGGGTGTCCGGCATCCCGGCCGCCCGCGTCCTGCACGGCCGCGGCGCGCTCGTCACCGTCGTCAACGACGGCGACGACGAGCGCTCCCGGGCCCAGGCCGCGGAGTTGGAGGCGGAGGGCATCACCGTCCGCCTCGGCGACGGGGCCACCCTGCCGTCCGGCACCGAGCTGATCGTCACCACCCCCGGCTGGCGGCCCGACAAGCCGCTCTTCACGGCCGCCGCGGAGGCGGGCGTGGAGATCTGGGGCGACGTCGAACTGGCCTGGCGGCTCAGGAGGCCCGGAGCGGCCCCCTGGCTCGCGGTCACCGGCACCAACGGCAAGACCACGACCGTACGGATGCTCGCCTCGATCCTGGAGGCGGCCGGACTGCGGACCGCCGCCGTCGGCAACATCGGGGTCTCGCTCCTCGACGCCGTCCTCGGCGAGCAGCAGTACGACGTGCTGGCCGTCGAGCTCTCCAGCTACCAGCTCCACTGGGCGCCGTCCGTCCGCGTCCACTCGGGCGCCGTGCTCAACCTGGCGCCCGACCACCTCGACTGGCACGGCTCCATGGAGGCGTACGCCGCCGACAAGGGCCGGATCTACGAGGGCAACCAGGTCGCCTGCGTCTACAACGTCGCCGACAAGGCGACCGAGGACCTGGTCCGCGAGGCCGACGTCGAGGAGGGCTGCCGGGCGATCGGCTTCACCCTCGGCACCCCCGGCCCGTCCGAACTCGGCGTCGTCGAGGGCATCCTCGTCGACCGGGCCTTCGTCGAGAACCGGCAGAAGAACGCCCAGGAGCTCGCCGAGGTCTCCGACGTCCAGCCGCCGGCCCCGCACAACATCGCCAACGCCCTGGCCGCGGCCGCCCTGGCCCGCGCCTTCGGCGTCGACGCCAAGGCCGTACGCGACGGCCTGAAGGCCTTCCGGCCCGACCCGCACCGCATCGAACTGGTCGAGGAGGTCCAGGGGATCGCGTACGTCGACGACTCCAAGGCCACCAACACCCACGCCGCGGAAGCCTCGTTGGCGGCCTACGACCCGATCGTCTGGATCGCCGGCGGCCTCGCCAAGGGCGCGACCTTCGACGAGCTCGTCCAGAAGTCGGCGAAGCGCTTGCGCGGGGCGGTCCTGATCGGCGCTGACCGGGCCCTGATCCGCGAAGCCCTGGCGCGACACGCCCCGGAAGTACCGGTGGTGGACCTCGACCGGACCGACACTGGGGCGATGTCCGAGGCGGTCCGCGAGGCGACCCGGCTCGCCCATGCGGGGGACACGGTGCTCCTCGCCCCGGCCTGTGCCTCGATGGACATGTTCACCAACTACAACAAGCGCGGCGAGGCCTTCGCGGACGCGGTCCGCGCCCTCGCCGCCACCGGGGACGCCTGACCCGACCCGTGGGAGGGTCCGGCAGGACCGGGCACGACCGGAGGGGGCAGCGACCATGCCGAGCAAGATCGCAGGGACACGCGGGCCCTCCGCCGTACGCGGCGGAGGGCGGGCCCCCGCGACCCCGCGGCGACCCCGCGGCGGAGGCCTGCGACGGCTCCACGAGCGGGCGCGGAAGGCCTGGGACCGGCCGCTCACGGCGTATTACGTGATCATCGGCGCGGGCATGCTCATCACCGCGCTCGGCCTCGTGATGGTCTACTCCGCCTCGATGATCACGGCACTCCGCTACGAACTGGTGCCCTCCTACTTCTTCCGGAAGCAGTTCTTCGCCGCGCTCCTGGGCACCGGACTGCTCCTGGTCGCCTCACGGATGCCCGTGAAGCTCCACCGGGCCCTCGCCTACCCCATCCTGGTCGGCGCGGTCTTCCTGATGGTGCTGGTGCAGATCCCGGGGATAGGGCACTCCGTCGGCGGCAACCAGAACTGGATCTCGCTGGGCGGCCCGTTCATGCTCCAGCCCAGCGAGTTCGGCAAGCTGGCGCTGATCCTCTGGGGCGCCGACCTGCTCGCCCGCAAGAACGACACGCGGCTGCTCACGCAGTGGAAGCACATGCTGGTGCCGCTGGTCCCGGGTGCCTTCATGCTGCTCGGACTGATCATGCTCGGCGGCGACATGGGCACCGCGATCATCCTCACCGCGATCCTCTTCGGCCTGCTGTGGACCGCCGGAGCGCCCACCCGGCTCTTCGTCGGGGTGCTCACGGTGGCCGGCGCCCTCGGGGCGCTGCTCATCAGGACGAGCCCGCACCGGATGGACCGGTTCCAGTGCATCGGGGCCTCCGACCCCGGCGGCGAGGGGGCCCCCTGTCTGCAGGCGGCGCACGGAATCTATGCTCTGGCGTCGGGCGGATGGTTCGGTTCCGGACTCGGTGCGAGCGTCGAGAAATGGGGCCAACTACCCGAAGCGCACACCGACTTCATCTTCGCGGTGACCGGTGAGGAACTGGGTCTCGCGGGGACGCTGTCGGTACTCGCCCTGTTCGCGGCTCTAGGCTATGCGGGTATCCGCGTGGCCGGAGGCACGGAGGACCCCTTCGTGAGGTTCGCCGCGGGAGGTGTGACCACCTGGATCACGGCTCAGGCCGTGATCAACATCGGTGCGGTGCTCGGTCTGCTGCCGATCGCCGGTGTCCCGCTCCCGTTGTTCTCCTACGGTGGGTCGGCCCTGCTGCCGACCATGTTCGCCGTCGGGCTCCTCATCGCCTTCGCGCGACAGGAACCCGCCGCGAAAGCGGCCCTGGCCATGCGCCGCCCCGGCTGGGGCAAGCGGGCCGGGGTGAGATGGAAGTCGATGCGACGGCGCGTCAAGAAGCGCCCGTCCGGAGAGCGGTGAATTTCGGTGCATGTCGTACTCGCCGGCGGGGGGACCGCCGGCCACATCGAGCCCGCGCTGGCCCTCGCGGACGCCCTGCGCAGGCAGGACCCCAGCGTGGGGATCACGGCGCTCGGCACGGAGAAGGGTCTGGAGACCCGGCTCGTGCCCGAGCGGGGCTACGAGTTGGCCCTCATCCCCGCCGTGCCGCTGCCCCGCAAACCCACCCCCGAGCTGATCACCGTTCCCGGGCGGCTGCGCGGCACCATCAAGGCGGCCGAGCAGATCCTGGAGCGCACCAAGGCCGACTGCGTGGTGGGCTTCGGCGGCTATGTGGCACTGCCCGGCTATCTGGCGGCCAAGCGCCTCGGGGTGCCGATCGTGGTCCACGAGGCCAACGCCCGGCCCGGCCTGGCCAACAAGATCGGTTCGCGGTACGCGGCAGGGGTCGCCGTCGCGACCCCGGACAGCAAGCTCCGCAACGCCCGTTACATCGGCATTCCGCTGCGACACACCATCGCGACCCTCGACCGGGCGCGCGTGCGCCCCGAGGCGCGCGCCGCGTTCGGGCTCGACCCGAACCTGCCGACGCTCCTCGTCTCCGGCGGCTCCCAGGGCGCCCGGCGGCTCAACGAGGTGATCCAGCAGATCGCCCCGGTGCTCCAGCGCTCCGGCATCCAGATCCTGCACGCGGTCGGCCCGAAGAACGAAATGCCGCGCGTCGACAACATGCCCGGAATGCCGCCCTACGTGCCGGTACCGTACGTGGACCGGATGGATCTCGCGTACGCCGCGGCCGACATGATGCTCTGCCGCGCGGGCGCCATGACCGTCGCCGAGCTCTCCGCCGTCGGGCTGCCCGCCGCGTACGTACCGCTGCCGATCGGCAACGGCGAACAGCGGCTCAACGCCCAGCCGGTGGTCAAGGCCGGCGGTGGACTCCTCGTCGACGACGCGGAGCTGTCGCCGCAGTGGGTGCAGGGCAACGTCCTGCCCGTACTGGCCGATCCGCACCGGTTGTACGAGATGTCCCGCGCCGCCGCCGAGTTCGGCCGCCGGGACGCCGACGACCTGCTCGTCGGCATGGTGTACGAGGCGATCGCCGCGCGCCGACAGGCGTAGCGCGGCGGCTGAGGGCAGGAGACGCCACGTGGCAGCCGGACCGACGACCGCGGAGAAGAGCGGCGCGAGCGAGTCGAAGAGGTCGTCGAAGGGCTCGTCGGACGGTCCGTCCCGCACGGGCACCCGGAATCGCAGGTTCCGGGTGCCCGGCACCCGGGCGCTCCTCATCGCCCTCGCCGCTCTCCTGCTCGTGGCCGGCGGGATCTGGGCGCTCTACGGCTCGAACTGGTTCCGTGTAGAACGTGTGAAGACTTCCGGCACCTCGGTCCTGACCCCGCGTGAGGTCGAGGCCGTCGCCGCCGTCCCGATGGGCGCCCCGCTCGTCACCGTCGACACCGAGGTCATCGAGACGCGGCTGCGGGAGGGATTCGCACGGATCGAGTCGGTGGACGTCGTACGGTCCTGGCCGCACGGAATCGGGCTGAAAGTGACGGAACGGAAGCCCGTTCTTCTGATGGAAAAGGGCGGAAAGTTCATCGAATTGGACGCGACCGGAATGCGGTTCGCCACCGTCGACACCGCTCCCCGCGGCGTCCCCCGGCTCGTCCTCGACAGCTCCTCCTCGCCGAGCCTGCGCCGCTTCGGCGCGGACCGGCTGCTCCGTGAGGCGGTGCGCGTCCGGGGTGAACTCCCGGCGGAAATCGTCCGGAACACTCGTGTCGTGCGCGTCACCTCGTACGACTCCGTCACTCTGGAGCTGACCAGGGGGCGCACCGTCTTCTGGGGCAGCGGTGAACACGGTCCCGTCAAGGCCCGCGTTCTCACCGCGCTCCTGAAGGCCACTCCCAAAGCGGGGCACTTCGATGTAAGTGCCCCCACGGCGCCCGCCTCGTCCGGGAGTTGACGGGTATCACCCCTGGCCAGCACCCTGGTTGGCCAGCGCTACGGGTGATCACATAGGGTGAAAAGAAAAACGGGAGGTTCGGCGTGTTCGTTGAACGTGCGCCACTTGTCGACTTAGTGTCCTGTTCGGAAGAGTCCAGCGAACAGAGACACTGGTAACCCTAAACTTCAACGTTAGGGTTCGGGTCGGCGTTTCGGACCGTCCCAATCGGCATCCGTCGTCAGCAGCGCGCCCAACCACCGCGCGGCGACGACACGTAACTCGAGGCGAGAGGCCTTCGACGTGGCAGCACCGCAGAACTACCTCGCAGTCATCAAGGTCATCGGTGTCGGCGGCGGTGGTGTCAATGCCATCAACCGAATGATCGAGGTCGGTCTCAAGGGCGTCGAGTTCATCGCGATCAACACCGACGCGCAAGCGCTGTTGATGAGCGACGCCGACGTCAAGCTCGACGTCGGCCGTGAACTCACCCGTGGCCTCGGCGCCGGGGCGAACCCGGCCGTCGGTCGCAAGGCGGCAGAGGACCACCGTGAGGAGATCGAGGAGGTCCTCAAGGGGGCCGACATGGTCTTCGTCACCGCCGGAGAAGGCGGCGGCACCGGCACCGGCGGCGCACCCGTCGTCGCCAACATCGCGCGCTCGCTCGGCGCCCTGACGATCGGTGTGGTCACCAGGCCGTTCACCTTCGAGGGCCGCCGTCGCGCCAACCAGGCGGAGGACGGCATCGCCGAGCTCCGCGAAGAGGTCGACACCCTCATCGTCATCCCCAACGACCGGCTCCTGTCGATCTCGGACCGTCAGGTCTCCGTGCTCGACGCCTTCAAGTCGGCCGACCAGGTGCTGCTGAGCGGTGTGCAGGGCATCACCGACCTCATCACCACCCCGGGTCTGATCAACCTCGACTTCGCCGACGTCAAGTCGGTCATGTCCGAGGCCGGTTCGGCCCTGATGGGCATCGGCTCCGCCCGCGGCGACGACCGCGCGGTGGCCGCGGCGGAGATGGCGATCTCCTCGCCGCTCCTCGAGGCCTCCATCGACGGCGCCCGTGGCGTGCTGCTCTCCATCTCCGGCGGCAGCGACCTCGGTCTCTTCGAGATCAACGAGGCCGCGCAGCTGGTCAGCGAGGCCGCCCACCCCGAGGCCAACATCATCTTCGGCGCCGTCATCGACGACGCCCTCGGCGACGAGGTCCGGGTCACCGTCATCGCGGCCGGCTTCGACGGCGGCCAGCCGCCGGCCCGCCGGGACAACATCATCGGCTCGGTCTCCGCCAAGCGCGAGGAGCCGGCCCCGGCGCCCCGCCACGTCGAGACCTCCCGCCCGCTGGGCGGCCTCGGCACGGTCGCCCCGCGCGAGGAGCCGGTCCAGGTTCCGGCCGAGCCCGCGCCGGCGGTCAACGAGACCCCGCTGTCGCCCGCGCCTCCGGTCGTCCCGCCGGCCCGTCCGTACGCGGACAGCCAGGCCGAAGAGCTGGACGTCCCGGACTTCCTGAAGTGATAGGACAGCGCTTCGACGCGAACGGCGCGCACTTCGCCTTCACCGACAGGTGGGGCGGGGTGAGCGCCGTTCCGTACGAGGAGCTCAACCTCGGCGGCGCGGTGGGGGACACCCCCGAGGCGGTACGGACCAACCGGGCGCTCGCGGCCGGCGCCCTCGGGCTCGACCCGGCGTCGGTGGTCTGGATGAACCAGGTGCACGGCGCGGACGTCGCCGAGGTCGAGGGGCCGTGGGCCACCGACGGGATTCCGTCGGTGGACGCCCTCGTCACCACCCGGTCCGGACTCGCCCTCGCCGTCCTCACCGCGGACTGCGTCCCCGTCCTGCTGGCCGATCCGGTCGCCGGCGTCGCGGCCGCCGCCCACGCGGGGCGGCCCGGGATGGTGGCGGGTGTCGTTCCCGCCGCGGTCGCGGCCATGATCGAACTCGGCGCCGACCCCGCCCGTATCGTCGCCCGCACCGGCCCCGCCGTCTGCGGGCGTTGCTACGAGGTTCCGGAGGCCATGCGCGCCGAGGTCGCCGAGACCGAGCCCGCCGCCTGGGCCGAGACGAGCTGGGGAACCCCGGCCGTCGACGTCACCGCCGGAGTCCTCGCCCAGCTCGAACGGCTCGGCGTCACCGACCGGCAGGCCAGTACGGTCTGCACGCGGGAATCCGGTGACCACTACTCGTACCGCCGCGATCGCACCACGGGGCGACTCGCGGGATATGTCTGGTTGGACGCTGTGCCCACCCGGGGGACGACCCCCGGACCCCCGCAAGGAAAGAACAGATGACGGACCGCACGTCGGAACTCGCCGAGAACCTGGCCCGGGTGGAGGCGCGCATCGCAGCGGCCTGCGCCGCGGCCGGGCGTCCGCGGGAAGAGGTGACGCTCATCGTGGTCACCAAGACCTACCCCGCGAGCGACGTGAGAATCCTGCACGGACTCGGGGTACGGCACGTCGCCGAGAACCGGGACCAGGACGCCGCCCCGAAGGCGGCGGCCTGTGCCGACCTTGATCTGACCTGGCACTTCGTGGGTCAGTTGCAGACCAACAAGGTCAGATCCGTGGTGGGTTATGCCGATGTGGTGCAGTCTGTCGACCGCTTGAAGCTCGTTTCCTCGCTCTCCGCGGCCGCGGAGAAGGAGGGCCGCGAGCTCGGCTGTCTCCTCCAGGTCGCGCTCGACGCCGAGTCGGGCGAGCGGGGTGACCGGGGCGGTGTCGCACCCGACGGGATCGAGGAGTTGGCGGCCGCGGTGGACGCCGCCCCGGGGCTGCGGCTCGACGGACTCATGACCGTCGCCCCGCTCTCCGGTCCGTACGCGGGACGGCAACGCGCGGCCTTCGACCGGCTGATGGATTTGTCGACTGCCCTGCGCGCGACCCGTCCGGCTGCGAACATGGTGTCAGCAGGGATGAGTGCGGACCTCGAGGAGGCCGTCGCTGCCGGGGCGACACACGTACGCGTCGGTACGGCGGTACTCGGAGTCCGCCCGAAGCTCGGGTAACGTCGCGAAGCAAGTCGGACCACAGCAGAAAATATGGTCATTCCGCAGAACGGCGGGACGACCCGTGGATCGCGGGCACTTGGTGACGCTGCGAATTGGCCAGTATGGCGATCCACCACAGAGCGGAGGAATCGGAGAATGGCCGGCGCGATGCGCAAGATGGCGGTCTACCTCGGCCTCGTGGAGGACGATGGGTACGACGGCCGGGGCTTCGACCCCGACGACGACTTCGAACCCGAGCTGGAGCCGGAGCCCGAGCGCGACCGGCGCCACATCGCCCCCCCGCGACAGGTGGAGCGTGAGGAACCGGTACGAGTGGTGCAGCCTCCGGCCCCCCGCGAGCCGATGTCCCATTCTGTTCCAGTACTCGCCGAAAGCGGACGTCCGGCCCGAATTGCCCCCGTGGCATCCATCACACCCGAACGTCCCAGCATGGAGAAGAACGCACCCGTGATCATGCCCAAGGTCGTGTCCGAGCGGGAGCCCTACCGCATCACCACGCTGCACCCCCGGACCTACAACGAGGCCCGTACCATCGGGGAACACTTCCGTGAGGGCACTCCGGTGATCATGAATCTCACGGAGATGGACGATACGGACGCGAAGCGACTTGTCGACTTTGCCGCCGGACTCGTCTTCGGGCTCCATGGCAGCATTGAGCGCGTGACGCAGAAGGTGTTCCTGTTGTCGCCTGCTAACGTCGATGTCACGGCGGAGGACAAGGCCCGGATCGCAGAGGGCGGATTCTTCAACCAGAGCTGAGAACACGAGAACCGGACGGACCGGTCGCGAAGCGGCCGGAACAAGTGAGAGCACGTAAGTCAGGGGAGAGGGAAACGCGGGATGGGCGTCGCACTACAGGTGATCTACATCGTGCTGATGTGCTTCCTCGTCCTCCTGATCGTCCGACTTGTCATGGACTACGTCTTCCAGTTCGCCCGTTCATGGCAACCCGGTAAGGCGATGGTGGTCGTCCTTGAGGCCACCTACACTGTCACCGATCCACCGCTCAAGCTTCTGCGGCGACTCATCCCGCCGCTGCGTCTCGGGGGCGTGGCACTCGACCTGTCCTTCTTCGTTCTGATGATCATCGTCTACATCCTGATCTCCATCGTGAGCAACTTCGCGAGGTGAATGTGGACGATACGGTCTTGCCGACTGCCGACGACTACGTAGAGGTGAAGAAGAGATGCCGCTGACCCCCGAGGACGTGCGGAACAAGCAGTTCACGACCGTCCGCCTCCGAGAAGGCTATGACGAGGACGAGGTCGATGCCTTCCTCGACGAGGTCGAGGCCGAGCTGACCCGCCTGCTCCGCGAGAACGAGGACCTGCGCGCCAAGCTGGCCGCCGCGACGCGTGCCGCCGCGCAGAACCAGCAGCAGCAGGGGATGCGCAAGCCCCCGGAGCAGCAGGATCGTCCCGTCGGTCCCGGCGCGCCCGTGCCCGCCGCCATATCCGGACCGCCGGTCCAGCAGCAGCCGCCGCAGATGGGCCCGCCGCAGCTTCCGTCCGGTGCCCCGCAGCTTCCCGCCGGCCCGATGCAGGGTGGCCCCATGCAGGGCGGCCCCATGCAGGGTGGTCCGATGCAGGGCGGCCCGATGGGTCCCGGCCCGATGCAGGGCGGCCCCATGGGTCACCCGCAGCAGCAGATGCAGCAGCAGATGCCGCCGCAGATGCAGCAGCAGCCCGCCCAGGGCCCCGGTGGCGACAGTGCCGCGCGTGTCCTCTCGCTGGCCCAGCAGACCGCCGACCAGGCGATCGCCGAGGCCCGCTCCGAGGCGAACAAGATCGTCGGCGAGGCGCGCTCGCGCGCCGAGGGCCTGGAGCGGGACGCCCGCGCCAAGGCGGACGCTCTTGAGCGGGACGCGCAGGAGAAGCACCGCGTCGCGATGGGCTCCCTGGAGTCCGCCCGCGCCACGCTGGAGCGCAAGGTCGAGGACCTGCGCGGCTTCGAGCGCGAGTACCGCACGCGTCTGAAGTCGTACCTGGAGTCGCAGCTGCGTCAGCTGGAGACCCAGGCCGACGACTCGCTGGCCCCGCCGCGTACCCCGGCCACGGCCTCGCTGCCGCCGGCCCCGTCGATGGCCTCGGCCGGCGCCGGTGCGCCGTCCTACGGCGGCAACGGCGCGATGGGTGGGGGACCGTCCATGGGCGGCGCCCCGTCCTACGGCGGCCAGCAGCAGATGTCCCCGGCGATGACCCAGCCGATGGCTCCGGTCCGTCCGCAGGCTCCGCAGCCGATGCAGCAGGCGCCGGCGCCGATGCGTGGCTTCCTGATCGACGAGGACGACAACTGACGGCGCGTGGTCGCGCGATGAGCGCGTAGCCGTCGGCAGGCTGAAGGGCCGGGCCCCCGGAATTCCGGGGGCCCGGCCCTTTGCCGTGGCGGCGTACCCCGATCGACCGGCCGCCGCCCCCACGGCCTGCGCCCGCCCGCACCGGGCCCCCGCGGCCTGCGCCCGTCCGCACCGGGCCCCCGCGGCCTGCGCCCGTCCGTGCGGGCCGCGCCCGCCCCGCCTCGCCCTCGTGCGTGCTGTGCCCGCCCCGCCCTCGTCCGGGCCGCGCCCGCTTTGCCTCGCCCCCGTCGCGGGGGCTTTTCCCGGCCGGGCCCGCGCACCCCACCGCCGTGTGGGCACACGCCGCGGCCCACGCCCCCCGCCGTGTGGGCACACGCCGCGCCCCACGCCCCACCCGCCGTGTGGGCACACGCCGCGCCCGCCGCCCCCCGCCGTGTGGGCATTCGTCCCGCTGGGGCGGGACGGGTGGGCACACGGGACGGCGCGCTCTGGCGGCGCCTCCGCCCCTTGTGCCTTGACCCGCACCACCAGTGCGCCGTGCATCGGGTTCGGGTTCAGGCGCGGGAGCCTAGGCCCGGCAAGGGGCGCCGTTCCGTTGTGCCCACCCGTTCCGCCCCAGCGGAACAGTTGCCCACAACGGGGGTGGGTGGGGGTGGAGCCCCGGCGGAACAGTTGCCCACAACGGGGGTGGGTGGGGGTGGAGCCCCGGCGGAACAGTTGCCCACAACGGGGGTGGGTGGGGGTGGAGCCCCGGCGGAACAGTTGCCCACAACGGGGGTGGAGCCCCGGCGGGGCCGGTGCCCGCCATGGGGGTGGGCGGGGGCACTGCCCCGGCGGGGCCGGTGCTCGCCACGGGGGTGGGGGTGGAGCACCGGCGGGTCCGTTGCCCGCAGCGGGGTGGGGCGGCGGCGGTGGGGTTTGCCGCAGCGGAACAGTTGCCCGCAACGCGGGCGCGGCCGACGCGCCGGTGGGTGCTGTCCCTGGGGAGCGAGCGCATGCACGCGGCGGGGGATGGCGAAGGGCCCGGCGCCCATGTGGGTGCCGGGCCCTCTTTCTTGGGGGTCAGGCCTTGCGGAGGTGGAACGTCAGGCCCAGGGGCTCGTCCGTGAACGCCGGGCCGTAGGTGGCGTCCGCCTCGCCCTCGGCGTGGTCCGTCGCCAGGACCTCGTCCGCGATCAGGGCCGCGTGGGTCTTCAGCGCCTCCGCCGTCTCCGGGGACTCCGCCTGCCAGCGCAGGGCGATCCGGTCCGCCACGTCCAGGCCGCTGTTCTTGCGGGCCTCCTGGATCAGGCGGATCGCGTCACGCGCCAGGCCCGCCTTGCGGAGCTCCGGGGTGATCTCCAGGTCCAGGGCGACCGTCGCGCCCGCGTCGGAGGCCACCGACCAGCCCTCGCGGGGGGTCTCCGTGATGATGACCTCCTCGGGAGTGACGGTGATGTCCTCGCCGTTCACCGACAGGGTCGCCTCGCCCGAGCGGAGCGCCAGCGACAGCGCCGCCGCGTCGGCCGCCGCCACCGCCTTCGCCACGTCCTGGACGCCCTTGCCGAAGCGCTTGCCGAGGGCGCGGAAGTTCGCCTTGGCCGTCGTGTCCACCAGGCTGCCGCCGACCTCCGAGAGGGAGGCCAGGGAGGAGACGTTCAGTTCCTCCGTGATCTGGGCCTGGAGGTCCGCTGAGAGGGCCGCGAAGCCCGTCGCCGCCACCAGGGCCCGGGAGAGCGGCTGGCGGGTCTTCACGCCCGACTCGGCACGCGTCGCCCGGCCCAGCTCCACCAGACGCCGGACAAGGAGCATCTGCTCCGAGAGCGTCTTGTCGATCCGGGTCGTGTCCGCCTCAGGCCAGGTGGCCAGGTGGACCGACTCGGGGGCGTCCGGCGACACCGGCACCACCAGGTCCTGCCAGACCCGCTCCGTGATGAACGGGGTCAGCGGGGCCATCAGGCGGGTGACCGTCTCGATCACGTCGTGGAGGGTGCGGAGGGCCGCCTTGTCGCCCTGCCAGAAGCGGCGGCGGGAGCGGCGCACGTACCAGTTGGAGAGGTCGTCGACGAAGGCCGAGATCAGCTTGCCGGTGCGCTGGGTGTCGTACGACTCCATCGCCTCGGTCGTCTCGACGACCAGCGTGTTCAGCTCGGAGAGCAGCCACTTGTCGAGGACCGTGCGGTCGGCCGGAGCCGGGTCCGCCGCGCTCGGCGCCCAGCCCGACGTGCGGGCGTACAGCGCCTGGAAGGCCACCGTGTTCCAGTACGTCAGGAGGGTCTTGCGGACGACCTCCTGGATCGTGCCGTGGCCCACCCGGCGGGCCGCCCACGGCGAGCCGCCGGCCGCCATGAACCAGCGGACCGCGTCGGCGCCGTGCTGGTCCATGAGGGGGATGGGCTGGAGGATGTTCCCCAGGTGCTTGGACATCTTGCGGCCGTCCTCGGCGAGGATGTGGCCCAGGCAGACCACGTTCTCGTAGGACGACTTGTCGAAGACGAGGGTGCCGACGGCCATCAGCGTGTAGAACCAGCCCCGCGTCTGGTCGATGGCCTCGGAGATGAACTGCGCCGGGTAGCGGGACTCGAAGAGTTCCTTGTTCTCGTACGGGTAGCCGTACTGCGCGAACGGCATCGAACCCGAGTCGTACCAGGCGTCGATGACCTCCGGCACGCGGGTGGCCTCCAGCGAGCAGCCCTCCGCCGGGCATCCGAACGTCACCGCGTCGATGTACGGGCGGTGCGGGTCGAGCTCGGACTGGTCGGTGCCCGTCAGCTCGGTCAGCTCGGCGCGCGAACCCACACAGGTCAGGTGGTTGTCCTCGCAGCGCCAGATCGGCAGCGGGGTGCCCCAGTAGCGGTTCCGGGAGAGCGCCCAGTCGACGTTGTTGGTCAGCCAGTCGCCGAAGCGGCCGTGCTTGACCGAGTCCGGGAACCAGTTCGTCCGCTCGTTCTCCGCGAGCATGCGGTCCTTGACCGCGGTCGTGCGGATGTACCAGGACGGCTGCGCGTAGTACAGCAGCGCCGTGTGGCAGCGCCAGCAGTGCGGGTAGCTGTGCTCGTACGCGATGTGTCTGAAGAGCAGCCCGCGCGCGTCCAGGTCGGCGGTGAGCGCCTCGTCGGCCTTCTTGAAGAAGACGCCACCGACCAGCGGCACGTCCTCCTCGAAGGTGCCGTCGGGGCGGACCGGGTTCACGACCGGCAGGCCGTACGCCTTGCAGACCTTGAGGTCGTCCTCACCGAAGGCGGGGGACTGGTGGACCAGACCCGTACCGTCCTCGGTCGTCACGTACTCGGCGTTCACGACGTAGTGCGCCGGGGCGTCGAAGGGGACCAGCTCGAAGGGGCGCTGGTAGGTCCAGCGCTCCATCTCCGCGCCCGTGAAGGACTCGCCCGTGGTGACCCAGCCCTCGCCGAGCGCCTTCTCGACCAGCGGCTGGGCGACGACGACCCGCTCGTCGCCGTCGGTGGCGACGACATAGGTGACCTCGGGGTGGGCGGCGACCGCCGTGTTGGACACCAGGGTCCACGGGGTCGTCGTCCAGACGAGGAGCGCCGCCTTGCCGGCCAGCGGGCCGGAGGTCAGCGGGAAGCGGACGTAGACCGAGGGGTCGACGACCGTCTCGTAGCCCTGGGCCAGCTCGTGGTCGGAGAGGCCGGTGCCGCAGCGCGGGCACCAGGGGGCGACCCGGTGGTCCTGGACGAGCAGGTCCTTGTCGAAGATCTGCTTCAGCGACCACCAGACCGACTCGATGTACGAGGGGTCCATCGTCCGGTACGCGTCGTCGAGGTCGACCCAGTAGCCCATGCGGGTCGTGAGCTCGGCGAACGCGTCGGTGTGCCGGGTCACGGACTCGCGGCACTTGTCGTTGAACGCGGCGATGCCGTAGTCCTCGATGTCCTTCTTGCCGGAGAAGCCGAGCTCCTTCTCGACGGCGAGCTCCACCGGGAGGCCGTGGCAGTCCCAGCCGGCCTTGCGGGCCACGTGGTAGCCGCGCATGGTCCGGAAGCGGGGGAAGACGTCCTTGAAGACGCGGGCCTCGATGTGGTGCGCGCCCGGCATGCCGTTGGCGGTCGGCGGGCCTTCGTAGAACACCCACTCGGGGCGTCCCTCGGACTGTTCCAGGGTCTTGGCGAAGACCTTGTTCTCGTGCCAGAAATCGAGCACGGCGTGCTCCATCGCGGGCAGGTCGACCTGGGCGGGCACCTGGCGGTACTGCGGCGGTGTCATCGAGTTCCTCCGGCGGACTGTCGTCATTCCGTCGGAGGGACGAGAGCGCTGCTCCCGCGGTACCACCCTCCTTGGCCCGGGGCACACGGCCCTGAGCCCCCTCATTGGGGTCGCGACGCCGGGTCTAGTCACCGCAGGTCTCCTGCGGCTTTCTTCCGACGGCTCCGGGGTGATGCTTCACATCGGGCTCGCCCCCGGGCTCTCACCGTCCCCGGGTCGCTCATGGCTGCGTACGACGCTACTCGTCCCCATCCAAGCCTTTCGCAGGACCAGTGTACGGGGCCCGGGGTGGCGTGGCAGACCGGTTTTCCCGTGACCCGAATGGCCATACGGGGTGGTTCGGACTTGGTGTACGGCCATGTGGGGGAGGGGTTGGACGGATTACCCGGCGGGGAGCTGGGCACAACCGAGGCAGGCTCGCCCCGTGGGGCGCGGGGGCGGGTGGGAACGGCGGCGTGCCCCGTTGCTGCGGGCCTTGGGCCGATTTATCGTCCCAGCACGATTCGCGAGCAAGATCACAAAATGTGAAGGGGCCGCGACATGGTGGCGAAGAAGACCGCCGCGAAGAAGCCCTCGGCCGCCGGTTCCACCGGTTCGGCGGAGGGCGCCAAGGACGTGGCCGGGAAGAGGACGACGGTCGCGGAGCCGCCGACGGTCGCGAAGAGGACCATCACGAAGAAGTCCGACGCGAAGAAGATCACCGCGAAGAAGACCACCGCGAAGAAGACCACCACCGCGAAGAAGGCCGCCGTGAAGAAGACCGCCGTGACGGACAGCGCGGGGGAGGCGGTCGCCGAGGAAACGGTTGCCCCCAAGGCCGCCGCCAAGAAGACGCCCGCCAAGAAGGCCGCGGCGAAGAAGGCGGCCGCCGAGGCGCCCGCCGCGAAGAAGCAGACAGGAGCCAGGACGGTGGCAGCGAAGAAGACGGCGGGTGGCGTCACGACCGCCGGGGACGAGGCCGCCGTGCCTCCCGCCCGGACCGGCGAGCTCGCGGTACGTCCGGGGGAGGACCCCTGGACCCCGGCCGAGGTCGCCGAGGCCCGCAACGAGCTCCAGTCCGAGGTGCTGCGGCTCCGCAGCGAGCTCGCGCACTCCCAGGAGGAGCTCACCGGCCTCATGCGGGACTCGGGCGACGGCGCGGGGGACGACCAGGCCGACACCGGCACCAAGAACATCACGCGCGAGCACGAGCTCGCCCTGGCCGCCAACGCCCGGGAGATGCTGGAGCAGAGCGAGCACGCCCTGGAACGGCTCGACGCGGGCACGTACGGCCTCTGCGAGGTGTGCGGGAAGCCGATCGGCAAGGCGCGGATGCAGGCCTTCCCCCGGGCCACGCTCTGCGTCGAGGACAAGCAGCGGCAGGAGCGGCGCGGCTGACGGCCGCGGAGGGCGCGGCCGACGATCGGACGATCTGCGGCCGACGATCGGACGATCAAGGGCCGCGGCCGGCCACCGGTGCCGTACGTGCGCCGAAGCGGTGCGGCGCGGCCGGTGATCTCGGCTGCCGGTCTCGTACGCCTGTGCCGTACCCTCGGTGCACGGTCAGGCATCGAGGTCGAGGGACTCACTCACGTGGCAGAGGCGGAGCGCATCATCGGTACGCCGGATTCATCAGGGGCCGAGGAGCCGGCCGCCTCCGACGAGACGGCGGCCACGCCCGACGACGGTACGGCCACGCCCGACGACGCGTCGGCCGCTCCCCAGGAGCGGCCGAGGGGCAGGCGCAGGATCCTCGCCCTGTTCGTCGTGGCCGTTCTCGCCTACCTGCTCGACCTGGGCAGCAAGATGCTCGTGGTCGCCAAGCTGGAGGGCCGTGAGCCGATCCCGGTGATCGGCGACTGGCTGCGCTTCGACGCCATCCGGAACCCGGGTGCCGCGTTCGGCATGGGCGAGGCCTTCACGATCATCTTCACCTGCATCGCGGCCGCCGTGATCGTCGTGATCATCCGGCTGGCGCGGAAGCTCTACAGCCTGCCCTGGGCGATCGCGCTCGGTCTGCTGCTCGGCGGCGCGCTGGGCAACCTCACGGACCGGATCTTCCGCTCCCCGGGCGTCTTCGAGGGCGCGGTCGTCGACTTCATCGCCCCCGCGCACTTCGCCGTCTTCAACCTCGCCGACTCGGCGATCGTCTGCGGCGGCATCCTCATCGTGATCCTGTCGTTCCGGGGTCTGGACCCCGACGGCACCATCCACAAGGACTGAGCCGAACCTTGCCGCGAGACCCGAGCACCTCGGGGCAAGGCATACTCGACGAGTGAGTACGAGTCCCGAGATCCGCACGCTGCCCGTTCCCGATGGCCTGGAGGGCGAGCGCGTCGACGCCGCCATCGCCCGTATGTTCGGGTTCTCCCGTACGAAGGCGGCCGAGCTGGCCGCCGCAGGGAAGGTCCAGGTCGACGGCTCCGTCGTCGGCAAGTCCGAGCGGGTGAGCGGCGGCGCGTGGCTCGAGGTCGAGATGCCGGGCGCGGCCGCGCCCGTGCAGATCGTCGCCGAGCCCGTCGAGGGCATGGAGATCGTCCACGACGACGACGACATCGTCGTGATCATGAAGCCGATCGGTGTGGCCGCGCACCCCAGCCCCGGCTGGACCGGCACCACGGTCATCGGCGGCCTCGCCGCCGCCGGGTACCGCATCTCCACCTCCGGCGCCGCCGAGCGCCAGGGCATCGTGCACCGCCTCGACGTCGGCACCTCCGGTCTGATGGTGGTCGCCAAGTCGGAGTACGCGTACACCTCGCTCAAGCGCCAGTTCAAGGAGCGCACGGTCGACAAGCGCTACCACGCGCTGGTGCAGGGCCACCCCGACCCGATGAGCGGCACCATCGACGCCCCCATCGGCCGGCACCCGAACCACGACTACAAGTGGGCGGTCACCGCCGACGGCAAGGCGTCCGTCACGCACTACGACCTCATCGAGGCGTACCGCTCGGCGTCGCTCCTCGACATCAAGCTGGAGACGGGCCGCACCCACCAGATCCGGGTGCACATGTCCGCCCACCGCCACCCCTGCGTGGGTGACCTGACCTACGGCGCCGACCCGACGATCGCCAAGCGCCTCGGCCTGACCCGGCAGTGGCTGCACGCCGTCCGGCTGGGCTTCGAGCACCCGGGCGACGGCTCGTGGGTCGAGTTCGCCAGCACGTACCCCGAGGACCTCCAGAAGGCCCTGGACCGGATCGCGGCGGAGAGCCAGTGAGCAGCGCGTACAGCGTCCGTGAGGCGCTCGGCGACGGTGACCGGGAGGCCTGCTTCGCGGTCCGCCGTGAGGTCTTCGTGGTGGAGCAGGGCGTTCCGCAGGAGCTGGAGTACGACGCGTACGACGCCACCGCGGCGCATGTGCTGGCCGTGCGCGAGGACGGGCTGCCGCTGGGCACCGGGCGCCTTCTCCTCGGGGCGGACGCGGTCGGGAAGACCGGCGGCGACGCCTCGGTGGGCTCGCTCGGCCGGCTCGCGGTCGCCAAGGCGGCCCGGGGCCTCGGTGTCGGCGCCGCGCTCGTCCGGGCCGTCGAGGACGTGGCGCGCGAGCGTGGTCTGACCGCCGTCGACCTGCACGCGCAGACGCACGCGCTGGGCTTCTACGAGCGCCTCGGCTACGAGGCGTACGGCCCGGAGTTCCCCGACGCGGGCATGCCGCACCGGGCGATGCGCCGGACGCTGTAGCGGCGGCACGACGGCGGGCCTGGTCCGAAGAACAGGCCCTTGGTTGGTTTCGTTCCGGGCTGCGGTGGTCACTTGCTGGTGTGGCAACCGCGTGGACGTTCGTCCGCGGGTCCGGTGCACTGGCCGCTCTGGCCCGCACCGTTTCCGCCGTTGGTCGGTGGATGCGGCGTCGCCAGCGCGGCGGACCCCGCTCCGAGCACGCCGGCGATGGCCAGCATCAGGGCTGCCGCGCGACGTCCCAGTCGCTGCTTGATCATGCCGCCCTCCCGTCGAGTGGTCGAAATGTCCATTTCATGCTATGCCTCTTCGTGTGGCGCGGCAGGGCGAGAAGAGTCATGACCGACTCGCCGGACCGCTGGAGGGGAGACCGTGGACCAGCTGGCCCTGTTGTTCTTGCTGCTGCTCGGCGCCCTGCTCACCGTGCCCCTCGGTGAGCGGCTCGGACTGCCCGCACCCGTCCTGATGACCCTCATCGGGATCGTGCTGGCCTTCCTGCCCTTCGTGCCGAACGTCGAGATCCCGCCGGAGCTCATCCTCCCGCTGGTCCTGCCCCCTCTGCTGTACGCCTCCGTGCAGCGCACCTCCTGGCGCCAGTTCGCTGCCAACAAGCGGCCCATCTTCCTGCTCGCGGTCGCCCTGGTCTTCGTCACCACGGCCGCCGTCGGCGCGGTCGCGCACTCGCTCGTGCCCGGCCTTCCGCTGGCCGCCGCCATCGCGCTCGGCGCCCTCGTCGCGCCGCCCGACCCGGTCGCGGCGACCGCCGTGGCAGGCTCGCTCGGACTGCCCCGCCGTCTGGTGTCGATCCTGGAGGGCGAGGGCCTCTTCAACGACGTCACCGCGATCGTGCTCTACCACGTGGCCATCGCCGCCGTCGTCAGCGGCTCCTTCTCCTGGCCCGAGGCGGTCGGCGCGCTGGTGCTCTCCGCCGTGGTCGCCATGGTCGTCGGTCTGGGGCTCGGCTGGCTCTCCAACAAGCTCATCGGGCTCCTGGGCGACGCCACCCTCCAGACCGGACTCACCCTTCTCGTGCCCTTCGTGAGTTACGTGCTCGCCGAGGAACTGCACGGCTCCGGCGTCCTCGCCGTCCTGGTCACCGCCCTCTTCCTCGCCGAACACGCGGCCGACGCCGACGACGTGATGGGCCGGCTCGCCGGGCAGACCTTCTGGCAGATCGTCGACACCCTCGTCACCGGCATCGCCTTCGGCCTCATCGGACTGGAGCTCGTGCATGTCTTCGGGGTGGCGGACGGGCACGGCCTGGAGATGCTCGGCTGGGGCGCCGCCGTCGTCGCGGTGGTCGTCGGGGTCCGGCTCCTCTGGCTGCTGCCCGCCACCTGGCTCGCGAAGCGGCTGCACACCCGCCGGGACGTCGACGAGGAGATCCCGACCAGCTGGCGGGAGACCATCGTCATGTGGTGGGCGGGGATGCGCGGGGTGGCCTCGGTGGCGCTCGCGCTCGCCATCCCGCTCCGTACCGACGACGGCTCGCCCTTCCCCGGCCGCGACGAGATCGTCTTCATCGCCTTCTGTGTGATCATCGCCACGCTCGTCTTCCAGGGGCTCACCCTGCCCTGGCTGGTCAGGCGGCTCGGGGTGCGGGCCGACGCGGACGCCGAGCGGGCCCTTGAGCGGGATCTGGCCATCCGGGCCGCGAAGGCCGCCAAGCGCAGGCTCAAGGAGATCGAGGAGGTCGAGGAGCTGCCCGAGGACCTCCAGGAGCGGCTGTTGCGCGGGGCGTACGACATCGGGGCGCGGATCAGTCCGGACATGGTCGACGAGGAGCGGCGGGCCGCGTTCGTCGAGCGGACGAAGCGCTTCAAGGCGGTGCAGCGGATCCAGCGGGAGCTGATGTCGGCCGCGCGGCACGAGGTGCTCTCGGCCCGCAGCGAGCCGGGCGCCGACCCGGAGGTGGTGGACCGGGTGCTGCGCCAGCTGGACGTGCGCAGCATGCGGTGAGGCGGTCGTGCGGCGGGCAGGTGACGCCGCAGGTGGTGCGGCCGGTGTCCCGTGGGGCGGGTGGCAGGATGGGACGCATGGACATCATGCTCTTCCACTCGGCCTACGGGCTGACCCCCTCCGTCGAGGCCGCTGCCGAGCGGCTCCGCGCCGCCGGGCACCAGGTCTGGACCCCGGACCTCTACGGAGGCCGGACGGTCGGGACCGTGGAGGAGGGTGTGGAACTCCGGGACGAGATCGGCAAGGACGAGCTGCTGAAGCGGGCGGTCCTCGCCGCGGCCCCGTACTCCGAGCGAGGGCTGGTCTACATGGGCCTCTCCCTCGGGGCCTCGATCGCGCAGACCCTGGCGCTCGGGGACGAGAAGGCGCGCGGGCTGCTCCTGTTCCACGGCACCTCGGACCTCGCGGAGTCGGCCGCGGTGGACGAGCTGCCCGTCCAGCTGCACGTGGCCGATCCCGACCCGTTCGAGACGCACGACTGGCTGTCGTCCTGGTACCTGCAGATGCGCAAGGCGGGGGCGGACGTGGAGATCTACCGCTACCCGGGCGCGGGGCACGTGTTCACGGACCCGGAGCTGCCCGACTACGACGAGGAGGCGGCCGCGCAGGCCTGGTCGGTGGCGCTGGCCTTCGTCGAGGATCTGTAGGACCTGCAGGACTGCAGGACCTGTCGAACGGGCGTGGCCCCCGGGGGAGTTCCCCGGGGGCCACACCTCTGTCCGGCCGGATCAGGATCAGGCGCGGTAGGCGGTCCAGTACTCGTTCATCCGGGTCACCTGGCCGGAAGTGAACTGGTACATGCACGCGTCGTACGTGTAGTCCATGAAGTTGTGGATCGGGTCCACGCCGGTCTTGGAGGCGCAGGAGTCACGGCCGGTCGGGCACTGGTACGCCGGGCTCTTCTCGGCCGGGGTGTCGGTGACGTAGTCGCCGTTTCCGGTGCAGCCGCCCTGGAAGGTGTGGTAGAGGCCCATCCAGTGGCCGACCTCGTGGGTGGCGGTGTCACCCTCGTTGTAGTTGGCCGCGGAGCCGCCCGGGAGCGAGGTGTCGAGGACGACGACACCGTCCATGGACGGGTTGGACTGGTACGAGGACGGGAAGGTCGCCCAGCCGAGGAGGCCGCCGCTCAGGTTCGCCGTGTAGAAGTTCAGCGCGCCGGCGCCGCCCTGGCGGAGGGTCTGCTTCATCTGCTTCTCGGCGGTGGAGCCGGAGGCCAGGTTGTACCAGGAGGCGTTGTCCGTGTAGTCGGTTCCGGCAAGGGTGAACTGGAAGTTGGAGTTCACGTTGCCGGTGCCCTGGCCGGCGTACGCCGAGTTCAGGACCGCCATCTGGTTGTTGATCTGGGTGGCGGTGAGCTTGCCCGTCGTACCGGAGTGGATGACGTGGAAGTAGACCGGGATGTTCACCACCGCGGCGGCGCCGGTTTCGGCGGAGGCGCTGAGGCGGCCCTCGGTGCGGGCGGCGTCCAGCTTCTTCTTGAAGTCCGCGTCCATGGCCTTGGCCTGGGTGGCCGTGACCTCGTTGGGCTCGTGGGCGTGGCTCTCGGCGCCGCGCGCCTTGCGGGCGCCGGAGAGGGCCTCGTGGTCGTCGTGGCCGTCCACGCACTCCTCGGCCGAGGCGCCGGCCAGGGTGGTGGCGGCGGCGCCGGTGGCCACCGGGGCGGACAGGGGTGCCAGGGCCAGGGTTCCGGCCATCACGGCAGTGCCGAGCATACGACGTGACATACGCGGCGATATACGGACAAGAGCACGCACGGTGACTCCTCGCGGGGGGTGGTGGTGAGGAACTTCCTCGCCACTGCGGGGAGATTACGCGTCCATGTCAGGCGTCGTTGAGAAGCGATCAGGCCCAATCATTCATGGAGCAATTCGGGGCATCGGGAAGAAAAACTTGGGCGGCTTCCGGAGTTTGAGACGTCGACGTAACAGTCAAGGTGGCGGAGGCGGGTGGTGTGTCCGGATTCGATCTCGAAAACCGGCCACCCGCCGTAGCGATGTGAGCTTCTGTTAACAGAAGCGATCATGGCTGAAAATCACCCATGATGGTCCGCCAGGGGAACAACAGGGAAACGTCAGCGGACAGGTTGGTACACCCGCTCCACGCGCTGCGTTCCACTGAGCGTCCGGTACGAGCGCGCCCAGGCCGTCGACGCGGCCGGATCCGTCTTGTCGGAGACCGTGTAGTAGTCCATCTGCGAGCGCTCGGCGGTCACGTCGAGCACGCCGTAGCCGTGGTGGTCCATGTCCACCCACTTCACGTGCCGGTTGGCGGCCTTGATGGCGCCGGCGGCCACCGCCGAGAGCGTCCCCGGGGCCACGTGCAGCAGGTCGTCCAGGTTGTCCGAGGTCACCGAGGTGACCACGAACTCGGTCGCGGCGGACGCCGAGAAGGGGTACGTCGCCGCCTTCACCGGTACGTCGTTGGCCCAGGCCATGTGGATGTCGCCGGTCAGGAAGACGGTGTTGCGGATGGCCCGCGAGGTCAGATGCGCGAGGAGCTCCTTCCGGTCGTCCGTGTACCCGTCCCACTGGTCGACGTTGACCGCGAGCCCCTCCTTCGGCAGGCCCATCAACTCGGCGATCGGCTCCAGCAGGTGGGCGGGCAGCGCGCCGAAGGCGACCGGCGAGATCATCACCGAGGTGCCGACCAGCTGCCAGGTCGCGTCCGAGCCCGCGAGCCCGGACTTCAGCCAGTCGAGCTGCGCGCGGCCGGTGATGCTGCGCGCCGGGTCGTCGACCGAACCGCTGCCGGCCTTCGCCGGGGCGGAACGGAAGGAACGCAGGTCGAGGAGGTGCAGATCGGCCAGCTTGCCGAAACGCAGCCGCCGGAAGACCGTGCCCTCGGTGGACGTACGGACCGGCATCCACTCGAAGTAGGCCTGCTTGGCCGCGGCGACCCGGGCCGCCCAGTCGCCCTCGGCGCCGGGGGTGTGGTTCTCGGCCCCGCCCGTCCAGGCGTCGTTGGCGAACTCGTGGTCGTCCCAGATGGCGACGACCGGGTGGGCCGCGTGCAGCGCCTGGAGGTCGGTGTCCGTCTTGTAGTGGCCGTGCCGGGTGCGGTAGTCGGCCAGCGAGACGATCTCGTGGCGCGGCTCGTGCTGCCGGACGGTGTACTTCGCTTCCGGGTAGGTGCCGCTGCCGTACTCGTACAGGTAGTCGCCGAGGTGGAGGACCGCGTCCAGGTCGGCGCGGGCGGCGAGATGGCGGTACGCGGAGAAGTGGCCCGCCTCCCAGTTGGAGCAGGAGACCACACCGAACCGGACGCCGGGCGCGGCGGCGTCGACGGCCGGCGTGGTGCGGGTGCGGGCGGCGGGAGAGACGGTGGAGCCCGCGGTGAAGCGGAACCAGTAGGAGGTGGCCGGACGCAGGCCGCGGACGTCCGCCTTGACCGTGTGGTCGGAGCCGGCGCTCGCCGTGGTCGTGCCGGAGGCCACGACCCGCGCGAAGCCGCGGTCCTCGGCGAGCTCCCAGCCGACCTGGACGTCGGGTCCGAGGCCGGAGCCGGGCACGGCTTCGGGGGTGGGGGTGACGCGCGTCCAGAGCAGGACGCCGTCGGGCAGCGGGTCGCCGGAGGCGACGCCGTGGAGGAACGCGGGTGCCCCGGGGGCCGCGTGGGCCGTGGTGGCCGCGCCGAGGAGGGCGGGCGCGGTGACGGCGGTGACGGCGGCGGCCTTGACGACCGTGCGCCGCGTGGGGGCGGAGGATATGAAACGACTGGTCACGGGCAGTCAGATTACTGGCGGGTACGGTGGGTGGGGAGGGACTTGTATGAAAATTCGCCGGATCGTCGTCCGCAGGCCGCATCCGCCCCCGCGGCGGTGGCGCTCCTCCGGCTCGCTAACCTGACTCGGGATCAGAACGGCTTTCCGCGAGGTGGTTCGGGCGGGAGGCCGCTCGCAACGTCACGGGGGGAACCGGATGTCGCAGTCGCACGAGCCCTGGTACAGGCACCGCCCGCCGTCCTGGCCCGTACCGGACAATCCGTACGCCCCCGAGGGGTACGGCCCGCCACCGCCTCGTCCGCGCTGCCGCCGTTGGCCGCTGGTCGCCGCGGTCCTCGCGCTGCTCATGCTCGTCGGCACGGGCGCCTACGTTCTCGTCGAGCGCTCCGGAGCGGACCGCGACCGAACGGCGAGCGACGCCCCGACGGCCACGCCGCCGGGGACCACGGCACCGCCGAAGACGACCGCGCGCCCCACCCCGTCACCCTCCCGCGTCCCCACCAGCGCGGAGATCGCGCGGCAGCGCCGCTCCGGAGAGGCTGCCGCCTGGATCGTCGACGACCGCACCGACCTGCCCCACCGGAACATCCCGACCGAGGACCTCTGGATCATCGGCGACACCGCCGTCCAGGCCGTCTACAAACGGGTCGTCGCCCACCGGCTCAGCGACGGCGCCCAGCTGTGGAGCGTCGACCTCCCGACCCCCGTCTGCGAGACCCCGGTCAACGCGACCCCCGACGGGAAGGTCGTCATCGTCCTCAAGAACGTCGAGGCCTGGACCGGCACCCGGTGCAACCAGCTCCAGATGATCGACCTGCGCACCGGCCGGGCGGGCTGGCACAAGCAGCTGGCCGAGACGGGCTCGGGGGACGGCACGATCATGGTGGACAGCGCCGTCAGCGGTGGCACCGTCGCGATCGTCCAGAGCCTGAAGGCCGCCGCGTACAAGGTCGCCGACGGAAGGAAGCTGTACGACATCCCCATGGAGGACCCCGGGAAGTGCTACCCCGGCAGGGTGGCCGGCGGCAGCCGGCTGCTGGTGGTCGACGACTGCGCGATCACCTCGATGGAGAAGGCGTACAGCCGGCTGAGGGAGATCGACCCGGCGACGGGCAAGGTCCGCTGGCGCTACAGGTCCGCGCCGGGGTGGCAGGTCGGCCAGGTGCTCTCCGTCGACCCGGTCGTGATCACCAGCGTGCGGAAGGAGGCGATCGCGAAGGACTGGCGGGTCGTCGCCCTCGGTCCCGGCGGGAAGGTCCGCAGGACGATCGACGCCCGGGGGAAGGGGTTCACCCACTGCGGGGACTCCGTGAACACCAGCGACGACGCCCAGGCGTGCCGCGAGGCCGTCGTCGGCGGTGGCCTCGTACTGCTCGGCGGCACCGACCGCGTCGGCGCCTACGACCTCGGCACCGGGAGACTGGTCTGGGGCGTGAAGGCCGAGGAGACCTCGTACGGCTACTACCCCCTGCGCGTCGGACCGGGCAGGACCGGGACGGTCTACCAGCTGGGCACGCTCCGGTCCCCCGGCCGCGTGTTCCGGGTCGGTCCCGGCGGCGCGGACACGATCAAGGAGGTGCTGCGGCTCCCCGCCTCCACCGCGGAGGCCGAGTTCGGGATGGGGGTCGTCGGGGAGAACGCCTACGTGGGCGACCGGCTCGTGATCACGCCCGCCGGTCTGAGCGGCGACGACGCCCGGCGCGAGCCCCGCATGCTCTCCTTCGCCCCCTGATCCGCCGGGCGGGCGCGGACCAGGGGGCGAAGGAAGCCGTTGCGTCGGTTTCCGGTCAGCCCTTGAGGGCCGCGTCGATCGCCGTGTCGAACTCGGGCACGGTCATCGGCGGGTTGTCGGAGCCCGCCACGGTCACCACCTTGCCGTCCATCTTCAGCGTCGGGGTGCCCGTCACCCCGCTGTCGTCGAAGGCCTTCGACATCTTCATCGCCCAGGCGTCGAACGTGCCGTCCTCGACGTTCTTCTTGAACGCGGCGTTGCCCTTGAGGGCCGGCACCGAGTCGGCCACCTCCAGGAGGTAGGAGTCCTTGGCGAACTTGTCGTCGTTCTCCTCCGGGTGGAACTTCGCCGAGTAGAGCGCCGACTTGTACGTCAGGAAGGCCTCGGGGCTCACGTCGAGGGCCGCGCCGAGCGCCGAGAGGGCGTTCTTCGAGCCCTCGCCCGTGGCGGCGTCGTCGATGAACGTCGCACCGACGTACTTGATCTTGTACTTGCCGGCCTCGACGTCCTTCTCGACCGTGGAGCCCACGGACTGCTCGAAGGTCGCGCAGACCGGGCAGCGCGAGTCCTCGTACAGCTCCAGGGTCTTCTTCGCGGACGGCTTGCCGATGACGACGGTCGTGCCGTTCGTGCCCGAGGTGTTCTTCGGGGCGGTCACGCTGGTCGCCTTCGCCGCCGACTCCCACGCGGAGGGCTGGTTCGACTGGACCACCGCGTAGCCGATGCCGCCGGCGGCGGCCAGCACGGCCACCGCCGAGACGCCGACGACGACCTGCCGACGGGCCCGGTCCTTCTTCGCCTGGCGCTCGCGCTCGACGCGCAGACGCTCGCGGGCGGCAGCCTTGTTGGCCTGCTTGTTGCGTGCACTCATGATCGTGATCTCCGTGAAGGTGAGGAAAAGAGGGGGTACGGCGTGCCTGGGTGCGCTTCGCTCAGACGAGAGCGACGCGCGGGCACGGCGGTCCCCGCCGTCCCACGGAGTGGGTGAGGAGCCGGGTACGGGAGAGCCGGGGCCGTCCCGCGGGCCGTCCGGCGCGCCGCGGCGCCGGACCACCGGTGCGGAAGAGGGCCGCCACCAGCAGCAGCGGCCGGAACGCGACGGCCGCCACCGCGCCGAGCAGCCGGGCGAGCGCCCGCTCCCCGCCACGCAGCCAGGCCGCCGCGAAGAGCCCGACGCCCATATGGGCCAGGAGCAGCAGCCAGGGCAGCGCCGGATCGGGGGAGTCGAGGAGCGCGGCGGCCGTGCCGCTCTCGGGGGCCGCCACGCCGGGCAGCGGGGCACCGACGGCGCCGCCGCAGAACACCTCCACGCCCACCGCGCGCAGCGATCCGGCGACCGGGCCGCCGGCGGCGCCGTAACAGACCGCCTGGCCGCTGGTGAAGAGCGTGTCGGCCGCCAGTTCCAGCGGGACGAGGAGCCCGGCGATCGGGCCGAGGCCCCGCTCGCGGCCGGCCAGGGCGTACGCCACGGCGAAGACGCCGACGGCGACCGGGACGACCGTCCCGAGCGGCAGCGGCACGCGTGAGAGCAGCACGTGGGACGCCACGGACAGCGTCACGACCAGTGCCGTGAAGAACGCCGCCCGCAGCGCCCTCAGCTGCGTCCCTGCCATGTCCATCGTCGTGGAGTGTGCCATGCCGGTCCGTAAAACGCCCCTAAAGGCAGTCTGTGAACGGCCCCGGCGGCCCCGGAAACCCCTACAGCCACCCGGGGAAACCCCTACGGCCCCGCGAAGCCTCTACAGCCCCGGGATCCGGCCGTTGCGGAAGAGGTCCACGAAGATCTGGTGGTCGGCACGGGCGCGCGCCCCGTACGCGTGCGCGAAGTCCACCAGGAGCTCCGCGAAGCCCTCCTCGTCGGCGGCGATCGCCGCGTCGATGGCCCGCTCCGTCGAGAACGGCACCAGCGAGTGCCCGCTGGAGTCGTCCGCCGCCGCGTGCATGGTCGCCGTCGCCCGGCCCAGGTCGGCGACCGTGAGCGCGATGTCCTGGGGGTCGTCGATGTCCGACCAGTCGAGGTCCACCGCGTACGGCGAGACCTCCGCGACGAGCTGCCCGGCTCCGTCGAGCTCCGTCCAGCCGAGCCAGGGGTCGGCGTGCGCCTGGAGCGCCCGCTGCGAGATCACGGTGCGGTGGCCCTCGTGCTGGAAGTACTCCCGTACCGCCGCGTCCGTCACATGGCGGGAGACCGCCGGGGTCTGCGCCTGCTTGAGGTAGATCACGACGTCGTTCTCCAGGGCGTCGCTGTTGCCCTCCAGGAGGATGTTGTACGAGGGGAGGCCCGCCGAGCCGATGCCGATCCCGCGCCGCCCGACCACGTCCTTGACCCGGTACGAGTCGGGGCGGGACAGGCTGGACTCCGGCAGGGTCTCCAGGTAGCCGTCGAAGGCCGCCAGGACCTTGTACCGGGCGGCCGCGTCCAGCTCGATCGCGCCGCCGCCAGCGGCGAAGCGACGCTCGAAGTCCCGGATCTCCGTCATCGACTCGAGGAGTCCGAAGCGGGTCATGGAACGGGCGTCGCGCAGCGCGTCGAGCAGCGCGCCCTCGGCCGTGTCCAGCGTGAACGGGGGCAGCTCGTCGTTCTTCGCGCCGGTCGCGAGGGCGTGGATCCGCTCCCGGTAGGACGCGGCGTAGATCCGGACCAGATGGCTGATCTGCTCGTCGCTCAGCGCCTTCGCGTAGCCGATGAGGGCGAGCGAGCCCGCGAGCCGCTTGAGGTCCCAGGTGAAGGGGCCGACGTACGCCTCGTCGAAGTCGTTGACGTTGAAGATCAGCCGTCCGTTGGCGTCCATGTACGTGCCGAAGTTCTCGGCGTGCAGATCGCCGTGGATCCAGACCCGGCCGGTGCGCTCGTCCAGGTAGGGGCCGGTGTGCGCCTCGCGCTCCAGGTCCGCGTAGAACAGGCAGGCCGTGCCCCGGTAGAAGGCGAAGGCCGAGCCGGCCATCTTCCGGAACTTGACGCGGAAGGCCGCGGGGTCGGCGGCGAGGAGCTCACCGAAGGCGGTGTCGAAGACGGCGAGGATGTGCTCACCGCGCTCCGTGGCGGTGTGCTGGGGGACCGACATCGAGGTGCCTCCTGGTACGAAGCCATGCGTAGACAAATGGGACAGGTGTTCCTGTCTCCCAACGCGCGACGGTACCCGCGAGTGCCCGGCCGCTGTCGGTCCGGCGACGTAGACTTCGACGCTGTCCCCCCAGAAGTTCATCCCGCCGGAGGCCTCCCCCGTGACCAAGCCGCCCTTCACGCACCTCCACGTCCACACCCAGTACTCGCTGCTGGACGGTGCCGCGCGGCTGAAGGACATGTTCAACGCGTGCAACGAGATGGGCATGACCCATATCGCGATGTCCGACCACGGCAACCTGCACGGGGCGTACGACTTCTTCCACTCGGCGAAGAAGGCCGGGGTGACGCCGATCATCGGCATCGAGGCGTACGTCGCCCCCGAGTCCCGGCGGAACAAGCGGAAGATCCAGTGGGGACAGCCGCACCAGAAGCGGGACGACGTCTCCGGTTCGGGTGGTTACACCCACAAGACGATCTGGGCGGCGAACGCGACAGGACTGCACAACCTCTTCAAGCTCTCCTCCGACGCGTACGCCGAGGGCTGGCTGCAGAAGTGGCCCCGGATGGACAAGGAGACCATCTCCCAGTGGTCCGAGGGGCTGATCGCCTCCACCGGCTGCCCCTCCGGAGAGCTCCAGACCCGGCTCCGCCTCGGCCAGTTCGACGAGGCGCTGAAGTCCGCCTCCGAGTACCAGGACATCTTCGGCAAGGACCGGTACTTCCTGGAGCTCATGGACCACGGCATCGAGATCGAGCGCCGGGTCCGCGACGGACTCCTGGAGATCGGCAAGAAGCTCGGCATCCCGCCGCTCGTCACCAACGACTCGCACTACACCTACGCGCACGAGTCGACCGCGCACGACGCCCTGCTCTGCATCCAGACCGGCAAGAACCTCTCCGACCCGGACCGCTTCCGCTTCGACGGCACCGGCTACTACCTCAAGTCCACGGACGAGATGTACGCCATCGACTCCTCGGACGCCTGGCAGGAGGGCTGCCGCAACACCCTCCTGGTCGCGGAGCAGATCAACACCGACGGCATGTTCGTCGAGAAGAACCTCATGCCGAAGTTCGAGATCCCGGAGGGCTTCACCGAGGTCAGCTGGTTCCGCGAGGAGACCATGCGCGGGATGCACCGCCGCTTCCCGGGCGGCATCCCCGACGACCGCATGAAGCAGGTCGAGTACGAGATGGACACGATCATCTCGATGGGCTTCCCCGGCTACTTCCTCGTCGTCGCCGACTTCATCATGTGGGCGAAGAAGCAGGGCATCGCCGTGGGCCCCGGCCGAGGCTCCGCGGCCGGTTCGATCGTCGCGTACGCCATGGGCATCACCGACCTCGACCCCATCCCGCACGGACTGATCTTCGAGCGCTTCCTCAACCCCGAGCGCATCTCCATGCCCGACGTCGACATCGACTTCGACGAGCGTCGGCGCGTCGAGGTGATCCGGTACGTGACGGAGAAGTACGGCTCCGACAAGGTCGCCATGATCGGCACCTACGGCAAGATCAAGGCGAAGAACGCCATCAAGGACTCCGCGCGCGTCCTCGGCTACCCCTACGCCATGGGCGACCGGCTCACCAAGGCCATGCCCGCCGACGTCCTCGGCAAGGGCATCGACCTCAACGGCATCACCGACCCCTCGCACCCGCGCTACAGCGAGGCCGGCGAGATCCGTGCGATGTACGAGAACGAGCCGGACGTCAAGAAGGTCATCGACACCGCCCGGGGCGTCGAGGGCCTGGTCCGGCAGATGGGCGTGCACGCGGCCGGCGTGATCATGTCCAGCGAGCCCATCGTCGACCACGCCCCGATCTGGGTGCGGCACACGGACGGCGTGACCATCACACAGTGGGACTACCCCCAGTGCGAGTCGCTCGGCCTGATCAAGATGGACTTCCTGGGCCTCAGGAACCTCACGATCATGGACGACGCCGTCAAGATGGTGAAGGCCAACAAGGGCGTCGACCTCGACCTGCTCGCCCTGCCGCTGGACGACCCGAAGACCTTCGAACTGCTCCAGCGCGGTGACACCCTCGGCGTCTTCCAGTTCGACGGCGGCCCCATGCGCTCGCTGCTGCGGCTGATGAAGCCCGACAACTTCGAAGACATCTCCGCCGTGTCCGCCCTGTACCGGCCGGGCCCGATGGGCATGAACTCGCACACGAACTACGCCCTGCGCAAGAACAAGCAGCAGGAGATCACCCCGATCCACCCCGAGCTGGAGAAGCCGCTCGAAGAGGTGCTCGCGGTCACCTACGGCCTGATCGTCTACCAGGAGCAGGTGCAGAAGGCCGCCCAGATCATCGCCGGCTACTCGCTCGGCGAGGCCGACATCCTCCGCCGCGTGATGGGCAAGAAGAAGCCCGACGAGCTGGCGAAGAACTTCACGATCTTCCAGGCGGGCGCCCGCAAGAACGGCTTCAGCGACGAGGCGATCCAGGCCCTCTGGGACGTGCTGGTCCCCTTCGCCGGCTACGCCTTCAACAAGGCGCACTCCGCCGCGTACGGCCTGGTCTCCTACTGGACCGCCTACCTCAAGGCGAACTACCCCGCCGAGTACATGGCCGGTCTGCTCACCTCGGTCAAGGACGACAAGGACAAGTCCGCCGTCTACCTCAACGAGTGCCGCCGCATGGGCATCAAGGTGCTCCCGCCGAACGTGAACGAGTCCGAGTCGAACTTCGCCGCCCAGGGCGACGACGTGATCCTCTTCGGTCTCTCCGCCGTGCGGAACGTCGGCACCAACGTCGTCGAGTCGATCATCAGGTCGCGCAAGGCCAAGGGGAAGTACTCCTCCTTCCCCGACTTCCTCGACAAGGTCGAGGCCGTCGTCTGCAACAAGCGGACCATCGAGTCGCTGATCAAGGCCGGCGCCTTCGACGAGATGGGCCACACCCGCAAGGGCATGGTCGCCCACCACGAACCGATGATCGACAACGTGGTCGCGGTCAAGCGCAAGGAGGCCGAGGGACAGTTCGACCTCTTCGGCGGCATGGGCGAGGAGACCAGCGACGAACCCGGCTTCGGTCTGGACGTCGAGTTCTCCGACGTCGAGTGGGAGAAGTCCTACCTGCTCGCCCAGGAGCGCGAGATGCTCGGCCTGTACGTCTCCGACCACCCGCTCTTCGGTATCGAGCACATCCTGTCCGACAAGACGGACGCAGCGATCTCCCAGCTCACCGGCGGCGAGCACTCCGACGGCGCGGTCGTCACCATCGGCGGCATCATCTCCGGCCTCCAGCGGAAGATGACCAAGCAGGGCAACGCCTGGGCCATCGCCACCGTCGAGGACCTGGCCGGCTCCATCGAGTGCATGTTCTTCCCGGCCACGTACCAGCTGGTCTCCACCCAGCTGGTCGAGGACACGGTCGTGTTCGTCAAGGGACGCCTCGACAAGCGCGAGGACGTGCCCCGGCTCGTCGCCATGGAGCTGATGGTCCCCGACGTGTCGAACGCCGGGACCAACGCGCCGGTGATCCTCACCATCCCCACCGTCAAGGTGACCCCGCCGATGGTCACCCGCCTCGGCGAGATCCTGGGCCACCACAAGGGCAACACCGAGGTACGGATCAAGCTCCAGGGCCCCCGCACCACGACCGTGCTCCGGCTCGACCGGCACCGGGTGCAGGCCGATCCGGCCCTCTTCGGCGACCTGAAGGTGCTGCTCGGCCCGTCCTGCCTGGCCGGCTGATCCTTCGTCCCGCCCGGCCGGCAGGCCGGGCGGACCTCCCGAACACGCGCAAGGGGCGCGCCCGTCGTCACGGGCGCGCCCCTTTGCCGTACGCGGAGGCCGTCAGTTGTGGCCGAAGCGCTTCTGGCGGCCCTTGCGGGCGACGTCGCTCGGCAGCACCTGAGACGCGCGCTGCGACGCCTCGGACTCCATCGCCGACTGCTGCGCCTGCTGGGCGCCGCGCTCGGCCGGGGACTGCTGCTTCTGACCGCGGTTCTGGTTGCGGTTCTTGGCCATGGGGATGCCTCCTCAAAGGGACCTAGGGGCCAGGGCCGCTGTCAGACTCACATACGGCATGAACCGCCGCATGTTGGATCATTACGGAGCGTTAGGCCCCCGGGAACGTGACATCCGCCACGCCGATGATCCAGTTCCGACCGTCGAGCCCCCGCCCTTCGGGCAGACTCGAAGGAAATCCGAAGCAACTTCCGATCCCGAGGTTCCCGAAAGAGGGTGGAACACGTGGACCGCTGCGTCGTCCTGGTGGATGCCGGCTACCTGCTGGGAGCTGCCGCCAGTCTTCTCGCCGGGGAACCGGCCCGCTCCAGGATCACCGTCGATCACGCCGGGCTCATCCAGCAGCTGCGCCAGCGCGCCGAGGCCGAGACCGCGCTGCCCCTCCTGCGGATCTACTGGTTCGACGGCGCGCCCGACCGGGTGCCCCAGCCGGAGCACCGCAGACTGCGGGTGATGCCCCGCGTCACGGTCCGGCTGGGCGCCTTGACGCGGAGCGACGGACGCTGGGCCCAGAAGGGCGTCGACGCGGCGATGCACACCGAGCTGACCGAGCTCGCCAGGAACCGGGCCTGCTCGGACATCGTGCTCGTCACCGGTGACGGAGACCTGCTGCCCGGACTGATGTCGGCCAAGGAACACGGCGTCGCCGTCCACCTCTGGGCCGTCCAGGCCGCCGACGGCGACTACAACCAGTCCGAGGACCTCGTCGCCGAGGCCGACGAACGGCGGGTCCTCGACCGGGCCTGGATCACCCGGGCCGTCCGCGCCAAGGACCTCACCGGGATCTGCTCGCCACCGCCCGCCCCGCGCCCCGAGATCGCCGCCATCCTCTCCGCGCCGCTGCCCGAGGCGGCCCTCGCCGCCTCCGCCGAACGGGCCGCGGAGGCGGCGGCGTCCGCGGCCGGGGAGATCCCCACCGCCGACGGCAACGGCCACGGCGGCAACGGGCACGTCCACGGCGCCGACGGTCACGTCCACCACGGCAACGGTCACGCGGGCGCCAACGGTCACCTCCGCGAGGACGACCACGACCGCGGCCACACGACCGGTGTCCCCGCCCCGGCCCCCGGCAAGGGCGTCCCCACCCCCAAGGACCTGGCGGGACTGCGCGCCCCCGGCGCCACCCCCGCCTCCCCGGGCGCGCCCGCGCCCCAGGGCACCAGCGCGCTCCGCTGGTCCTCCGACCGGGGCTGGGTCGAGCGCCCCGCCGCCCCCCTCGGCGAACCGGCCGAGACCGCCTCCCTGCCCACCCTCGCCGCCCTCACCAGCGCGGAGCAGCGCTGGGCGGACCGCGAGGAGGACATCACCACCGTCGGCGGAGACCCGTTCGAGGTCGGCCAGGTGTTCGCCCGGCGATGGATGGAACGGCTCCCCGAGCAGAGCCACGTCCAGAAGCTGTCCACCCTCTACCCCCGCATCCCGCACCGCATCGACGGCGAACTCCTCCGCTACGCCGCCCGATTCGGGCTGCTCGCCCACAAGGACGACCAGATCGACGAGCACGACCGTTATGCGATCCGGGCGGGATTCTGGCGCGAGATCGACGTCCGGGCCGCCGCCGAACACGCCCCCGCGCCCGGAGCGGGCCCGGCGACCCCGTAGGCTCTCCCCCCGTGAGTACGGTGTGCGTGGTGCGGGATCTGGTCAAGACGTACCCCGCCACGCGCGGCAGGCGCGGGACGCCCGCGACACCCGAGGTGCGAGCCACCGACGGGATCAGCCTCGACGTGCGCGGCGGCGAGATCTTCGGGCTGCTCGGCCCCAACGGCGCGGGCAAGTCGACCCTCGTCCGCCAGCTCACCGGGCTCATGCGCCCCGACTCAGGCAGCGTCCAACTCCTCGGCCACGACCTCGTGCGCCACCCCGAGCGGGCGTCCCGGCTCCTCGCGTACCTCGGCCAGGAGTCCACCGCCCTCGACGAGCTGACCGTCGCCCTCGCCGCCGAGACCACCGGGCGGCTGCGCGGCCTCACCGCCCGCGACGCGCGCGCCGAGCGCGACGCCGTCCTGGACGAGCTCGGCCTCGGTACGCTCGCCTCCCGGCCGCTCAGGAAGCTCTCCGGCGGCCAGCGTCGGCTCGCCTGCTTCGCCGCCGCGCTCGTCGGCGAGCGCCCCGTCCTCGTCCTCGACGAGCCCACCACGGGCATGGACCCCGTCGCCCGCCGCGCCGTCTGGGCGGCCGTCGACCGGCGGCGTGCCGAACACGGCGCCACCGTGCTGCTCGTCACCCACAACGTGATCGAGGCCGAGACCGTCCTCGACCGGGTCGCCGTCCTCGAACACGGCCGGGTCATCGCCTGTGACACGCCCGCCGGACTCAAGGAACGCGTCGCGGGCGAGGTCCGCGTCGAGCTGGTCTGGCGCGACTCCGCCCCGCTCCACCTGCCCGAGGTCGCCGAGCTGCGCGGGCTCGCCCAGGAGACGGGCCGGCGCTGGATCCTCCGCCTCGCCCCCGACGCGGCCCGCGCGGCCGTCGCCACCGTCACCGGCGGAGCCGCGTTCGCCGCGCTCGACGACTTCACCCTGGCCACGCCCAGCCTGGAGGACGTGTATCTGGCGCTGGGCGGCGCGACCGAGGGACTGGTGAAGGCATGACCCTCCCCGTACCGCCCGTGCCCGTACCGCCCGTACCGCATATCACCCCCAGGAGCTGTACGCAGTGAGCACCGTGCCCACCGAGGTCCTGCGGACCGGCGCGCCGTCCGTCCGGCCACGAGCCGACGACGGCGAGGCCGCCGCACCCCTCGCCCCGCGCGCCCGGCTGCTGCCGGCCCTGGCCGCCGTCTACCGCGCGCAGCTCTCCCGCGCCCGGGTCGCCCGCATCCCGCTGCTCTTCGTGGCCACCTTCCAGTCCATCGGGATCATGGTCCTGATGCGCGGGGTCGTCGACGGGGGCTCCGAGGCGCGCGCCGTCGTGGCCGGCTCCACCGTCCTCGTCGTCGCCTTCGTCGCGCTCAACCTGCTCGCCCAGTACTTCGGGCAGCTGCGGGCCACCGGCGGCCTCGACCACTACGCCACCCTGCCCGTGCCGCCCGCCGCCGTCGTGCTCGGCGCCGCGGGCGCGTACGCCTCCTTCACCGTGCCCGGCACCGCCGTCACCGCCGTCGCCGGCTCCGTGCTCTTCGGACTGCCGCTCGACCACCTCTGGATCCTCGCCGCCGTCGTCCCGCTCGCCGGAGCCGCGCTCGCCGGCCTCGGCGCGGCCCTCGGGCTCCTCGCGCCCCGGCAGGAACTGGCCACCCTCCTCGGCCAGCTCGGCATGTCCGCGGCGCTGCTCCTCGGCGTGCTCCCGGCGGAGCGGCTGCCGGAGCCCATCGGCTGGGCCCGGGACCTGCTCCCGTCGACGTACGGCGTGGAGGCCCTGGCCCGCACCTTCGACCGCCGTCCCGACTGGGCGGCCGTCGCCCTCGACCTCGCCGTGTGCGGGGTGGTCGGCGTGGTCTCCCTGGCCGTCGCCACCTGGGCGTACCGGCGGGCCGCCGTCCGCTGAGGCGGGCCACGGACACACCTGGCACGATGGCGGGGTGACCGCACCCCTGACTCCGCCTCACCAGCCATCGCCGCACGACCCCGACTGGCCCCCGCCGCCCCCGCCGATGCTCGGCCCGGCCGGGGATCCGATCACGGGGGCCGAGGTCCTGCAGGGTGTCCTGGTGACGCTCGTCTCGGCGATCGCCGGGGCGGTGCTCGGAGTGCTGTGGCTGAACCTGGCCCCGCGGGTCCTGCTCATCTCGGACGGCAAGGGCGTCTACCTCCGCAACTCGGAGGGGGAGGCGGCGATCGGCTCGGACGGAACGTTTGTCCTCCTGGCGCTGGCCTTCGGCGCGGTCGCCGCGCTCGTCGTCTTCCTCGCACGCCGCAAGGGCGGTGTCCCGCTCGTGCTCGGCCTCGCGCTCGGCGGCGTCCTGGGCTCGCTGCTCGCCTGGGGCCTCGGGTCGTACTTCGGCCCGACGAGCGACGTCGTCGCCCACGCGAAGGCGGTCGGCCCCAACGTCGCCTTCGAGGCACCGCTCGAACTGAACCTGGCGGCCGCCGCGATGCTGGCCTGGCCGCTCGCCGCGATGATCGTGCACCTGGCACTCACGGCCCTCTTCGGCCCGCGCGACCCGGAGCCCGAGCCGTGGGACCAGCCGAAGGCGTACAGCCAGGGGCCCGGCACGAGCTGACGGCCCCTCCCGGTCACCACGGCCGCGCCTGATGCTCGTCGGGCGCCGCCGACCGTCAGGCGCGGCCGATCGGGGCCACGACCGCCGACGTGAGGGCGGCCAGGTCGGCGGGGGAGAGCTCCACCTCAAGGCCGCGCCGGCCCGCCGAGATGCAGATGGACGCGTGGCCCGAGGCCGAGGCGTCGAGCACCGTGCGGAGCCGCTTGCGCTGGCCCAGCGGGGAGATGCCGCCCCGCACATAGCCCGTGGTGCGCTCGGCCGCCGCAGGATCCGCCATCGCCGCGCGCTTGCCGCCGACCGCCGAGGCCAGGGCCTTCAGGTCGAGCTGGCCCGCGACCGGGACCACCGCGACCGTCAGTTCGCCGTCGACGTCCGCCACCAGGGTCTTGAAGACCCGGTCGGGGGAGACGCCGAGGGCCTCGGCCGCCTCCTCGCCGTACGAGGGGGAGGCCGGGTCGTGCTCGTAGGCATGCAGGGTGAACGGAGTGCCGGCCGCCGTCAGGGCCACCGTCGCCGGGGTGCCGCCACTGTTCTTCTTCTGCTTCTTCGCCACGCGCGCTCTTCCTCAGTTCGGATACGTCGGGGCCTGCGTCAGGTCCACCACCGGCAGCGACGGCAGATGCCGGATGACCGCCGTCTCCGCACGCAGCAGCGTCAGCTCCTCGCGCAGCCGGGTCGCCGTGTCCGGGGCCTGGAGCAGCCGCTGCTTCGACGGCGTGTCGAGCACCGCCGCCGCCGCGACCAGGTACGACACCACCGACGGGTCGTCCGGCAGCTCGCTCGTCGTCAGCGAACGCTCGCGCGCCCCGGCCAGCCGCTTCTGGTAGCTGCGGAAGGCCCGCAGCACCCCTTCGGAGAGGCTCTCGGCCTCGTCGCCCTGCTCCTCCGGGATCTCCTCGACCTCGGCGACCAGGAACGGCCCGCTCGCGTCGACGGACAGCAGCTTCACCCGGGTCGTGCCGGTGGCCGTCACCTCGAAGCTGCCGTCGGCACGCTCCCGGATCTGCACCGCGTCGGCGATGCAGCCGACCCGGTGGAAGGACTGGATGGGGTCGGGGCCGAAGCCCGCGGCCGGGCCCTTCTCCGGCAGCGCCGTCTGGTCCGGCATGCCGGGGGCCGTCGGGGCGACCTCGCGGCCGTCGCGGATGGCGACGACGGCGAAGCGGCGCGGCTCCGAGTCGTCGATCGTGAGCAGCTCGCGCATCATGGCGCGATAACGCTCCTCGAAGACGTTCAGCGGCAGCACGAGGCCCGGGAACAGCACCGCGTTGAGCGGGAAGAGAGGCAGGCGAGCGGTGGTCACAGCGGTCAGCCTAATGGCCGCCGGGCCCGCCCCGTCCGGCCCGTCCCCCTCCGGTGTCCCAGAGAGGCGTACGACGGGCCAGCTCGGCCCTGACCATGTCCCGCGCGGCGAGGAACCGGCGCAGGGGGTCCCCCCTGCCGGAGCGAAGCCGAGAGCTCGGGGGAGGATCCTCCCGTACGGCTTCCCGCCCGGCACTCCGCACGGCGCCCCACGGGAACGAGGTCGCGTGGACCCCGATCCGGCCGAACTCCGCCCGGGCCTCCTCCCACCGCTCCCGCTCCATCAGCACGTACGCCAGCAGGTTGCGGACCTCGGCGGGCCACGGGTCGCCCGTAGGGAAGACCGCCGAAAGGGCCAGGGCCCGGTCCGCCGCCCGGTCGATCCGCGCCTCCGGCACCGTCGGGTCCAGGTCCGGCGGCACCCGGAGCCGGTCGTAGGCGGCGCGGACCGGCAGGGCCCGGACGAGCGAGTCCGGGGCGGCGTCGTCGGCCGCCTGCTCGGCGAAGTCGAAGGCGGCCCGGTGCGAGCCGTACCACTGCGCGGACAGGTACTTGAGCGCCGCGACATGGCAGCCGTAGTGGTGCGGGGAGCGGCGCACCGCCTGCTCCCAGAGCGACTCGAAGACGGCGGGCCCGGCGTGCGCCCCGCGCGCGTGGTCCAGGGCGAGACGCCACGGCACCGGGTCGTGCGGCGCCTCTTCCGCCAGCGCCTGGACCAGCGGCCCGAGTTCGCGCAGCCGCTCGGCCCGCGCGGGCGACTCCCACGCCCGGCGGACGGCGAGCTGCGCGGTGACGAGCAGGGCGTCGGGATCGCGGGGCGCGGCGGAGAGCCAGTGGGTCAGCCAGTCGCCCCTGCTGTACGCGAAGGTGGCGAGCCGGGTGACGTACCGGTCGCGGTCCTCCCACTCGCCGGCGTCCCGGGTGGTGGCGAGCAGCTTCGCCGCGGGCTCCGGATCGGCCAGGGCGGCGGCGACCAGGGCGGGGGCGAGCCGCTCGTCCGGGGCGTCGAGCAGCACGTCGTCGTCCGGCACGAACCCGGCGGCGAGCCGCGGGGCGTGCCGGGCCGAACGAACGGCGCCGATCAGGGCACGGAGCAAGGACATGGTGCGACGTATTCTCTCCCGACACCCGCCTCCTCGGCAGCCGGTCTCACGGCCCGCTCACCAAACCTTCGCCGCGGCCCGCCGCGTACACCAATCCTCCGCCGCGCCGCCTCACCCCCTGCCGAGCAGCCGCCTCACCCCTCCCCGAGCAGCCGCCTCACCCCCTGCTCAGCAGCCGGGTCGCTCCCGCCGCCACCGTCGTCGCCAGGATCCAGCCCAGCAGGATCAGGACCGCCGCCGTCCACTGCCAGATCCCCTCCAGGCGCCAGTAGCCGTCCTGGCCGAGATTGATCACCGGCAGCAGCAGATCGAGCGCGTACAGCGGCCCGTTCCACGCGGGCGCCTCCTCCGCCTTCAGCGGTATCGGGCGGTAGTGGGAGAAGGCCACAGTGCCCGCCGCCCACAGGACCGCCATCCACAGTGCCGCCCGGCCCGGCCGGTAGCCGTAGGCCACGGTCCAGTCCTGGAGGTAGCCCCACAGCTTCCCCGCCACCGGCAGGGTCTCCCGTCTGCGCCGCTGCTTGGCCAGCAGTACCTCGCGGGCGTCGGCGTCCTCCCCGCTGTTGCGCAGCACCGTCGCCAGGCGTTCGTACGGCTCCGGCGCGTACTCCGGTGTCGCCGCCGCCACCCACTCCAGGCGCCGGGCCAGGGGGAAGTGCCCGTACGGCACGAGGTTCTCGTAGGCGAAGCCGCCCATCGCGAGCCCGCCGGGCCCCGGCCAGCTGGTCGACAGGTCGATCAGGGTGACGACCTTCGCGCCGTTGAGCACGACGCGGCCCTCCTCCGGCCGCTCGCCGTTGAACCGGAGCTCCGGGGTGACGATCCGGCGGAACGAGACCTCCTCCCGGCGCGCCCCGCTCAGCAGGAACCGGGCGTGGTGCAGGTCCACCGCGTCGCCGAAGCGGCCGTCGTCGAGCCGCACCCCGCCGTGGAACTCGACCGGCTTGCGCCGGGCGCCCTGGGCGGGCGTCACCCCGTACGGCGGGGTGGCCGTGCTCTGCCCCGCCTGTCCCGCGGTGCCCGACTCCTCGTACACCCAGGCCGCGTTCAGATAGAGCGAGCGCTCCACCGTCAGCTGCGGTGCGTTGAGCGCGCGGCGGCCCTGCGCGCCGCGCAGCACGCTGCCCCGCAGGCTGAGGGAGACGCCGACCTTCGCCCCGCGCAGGCTCAGCTCCCCGTGCGTCTCGATCAGCTCGGCCTGGAGGTCCTGGGCGACCACCAACCCGTCCGCGGCGATGGCCCGGCCGCGCCGGTCCGGCCACACCTGGATCTGGTTGACGAGCAGGTCCGTGCCGATCTGCGCATCGGTGAGCCGGATGCCCCACCGCACCCGGCAGCGCGGCAGATGCAGGTCCCCCTCGGTGTGCAGCCGGGCCGCCTCCAGGCGCGGCAGCGCGCACTCGACCATCCGCAGCGTGCCGAACCGGGCCTCCGGCAGCACCACCTCGCCGTCGAACCGGCAGCCGTGCAGCTCCACGTACGGCCCTATCGTCCCGCCCGCCAGGTTCAGCACGCCGGTGATCCGCACACCGCGCAGCTTCAGCGCGGCCACCCGTCCCGACCGGGCCGGCGGCCCGGCGAGCAGCAGCAGCGCCACCACATCGGCGCGGACGCGCCGCTCCTCCCCCCACTCCCATCCCCCGAAGGGGTCGTCCCGCTCCGCGATCCCCTCCGTCAGGTCACACGTCCTGCCGACGACGAACGCCCGCCACACGGCCCGCTCCGGGCCTGTGAGACCGTCCGGCATCCCGTCCTCGTGCGGCTCGGTCACCGCCGCCCCCTCGCTTTCCACGATCCGCTCGCACGCTTCCGCGATTCCGGTTTCGATCTCTTTCCGGGGTCCCGTGGATTCGTACAGCCGTTCTTCCCGCTGAGTGACGGGCTGAACGCTAACGGTCAGGAGTGGCGACAAGACGCCAGTGTGGCCCGTATCAGCCATTGATACGGGCGTCCGGCGCCGTGGGCCGTCTGCGAGAATTGACCCGTGATCTCTCGAATCGATCTGCGCGGCGAGGCCCTCCCCGAGGGTTCCGCCCTGCGCGACCTGCTGCCCCGTGCCGAGTTCGACGTGGAAGCCGCCCTGGAGACGGTGCGGCCGATCTGCGAGGACGTCAGGCATCATGGCGCGGCCGCGGTGATCGACTACGGGGAGAAATTCGACGGCGTCCGCGTCCCCAGCCTGCGCGTCCCCGCCGAGGCGATCGACCGCGCCCTCGACGAGCTCGACCCGGCCGTCCGCGCCGCCCTCGAGGAGTCCATCCGGCGCACCCGCCTCGTCCACCGCGAGCAGCGCCGCACCACCCACACCACCCAGGTCGTCCCCGGCGGCACGGTCACCGAGAAGTGGATCCCGGTCGAGCGCGTGGGTCTGTACGTGCCGGGCGGCCGCGCCGTCTACCCGTCCTCCGTCGTGATGAACGTCGTCCCGGCCCAGGAGGCCGGCGTCGAGGGCCTGGCCGTCGCCTCGCCCCCGCAGAAGGAGTTCGGCGGGCTTCCGCACCCGACGATCCTCGCCGCCTGCGCCCTGCTCGGCGTCGACGAGGTGTACGCGGCCGGTGGCGCCCAGGCCATCGCCATGTTCGCGTACGGGACCGCCGACAGCGCGGGCGTCGACGGCGAGCCCGGCTGCGCCCCCGTCAACCTGGTGACCGGCCCCGGCAACATCTACGTGGCCGCCGCCAAGCGTCTCCTCAAGGGCCGTATCGGCATCGACGCCGAAGCAGGCCCGACGGAGATCGCGATCCTCGCGGACTCCACCGCCGACCCCGTGCACGTCGCCGCCGACCTCATCAGCCAGGCCGAGCACGACCCGATGGCCGCCTCCGTCCTCGTCACCGACTCGGACGAGCTGGCCGCCGCCACCGAGGCCGAGCTGAAGACCCAGGTCGCCGCCTCCAAGCACATCGACGACCGGATCGCCCCGGCCCTCGCCGGACGCCAGTCCGCGATCGTCCTCGTCCGCGACCTGGCCGACGGCCTCAAGGTCGTCGACGCGTACGGCGCCGAGCACCTGGAGATCCAGACCGCCGACGCCGCCGCCGTCGCCGACCGTGTCCGCAACGCGGGCGCGATCTTCGTCGGCGCCTGGTCGCCCGTCTCCCTCGGCGACTACTGCGCCGGCTCCAACCACGTCCTGCCCACCGGCGGCTGCGCCTGCCACTCCTCGGGCCTCTCCGTGCAGTCCTTCCTGCGCGGCGTGCACATCGTGGACTACACGCGCGACGCGCTCGCCGACGTCGCCCACCACGTCGTGACCCTCGCCGAGGCGGAGGACCTCCCCGCCCACGGCGCGGCGATCAAGGCAAGGTTCGGATGGAAGGTTCCCGAGAAGAAGTGACCTCGTACGACACCGTCCGCATCGACGACCTGCCCGTCCGCGACGAGCTGCGGGGCAAGTCTCCCTACGGCGCGCCCCAGCTCGACGTCCCCGTCCAGCTGAACACCAACGAGAACCCGTACCCGCTGCCCGAACCGCTCGTCGCCCGCATCGCGGAGCGCGTCGCCGAGGCCGCCCGTACCCTCAACCGCTACCCCGACCGGGACGTGGTCGAGCTCCGCACCGAGCTCGCCCGCTACCTCACCCGGACCGGCGGGCACCCCGTCGCCGTCGAGAACGTCTGGGCGGCCAACGGGTCCAACGAGGTCCTCCAGCAGCTGCTGCAGACCTTCGGCGGCCCGGGCCGTACCGCGATCGGCTTCGAGCCCTCGTACTCGATGCACGCCCTGATCGCCCGCGGCACCGGCACCGGCTGGATCTCCGGCCCGCGCGACGAGGACTTCACCATCGACGTGGCGGCGGCCGTCGCCGCGATCGCCGAGAACCGGCCCGACGTCGTGTTCATCACCTCTCCCAACAACCCCACCGGCACCGCCGTCGCGGCCGACACCGTCCTCGCCCTGTACGAGGCGGCCCAGGCGGCCAAGCCCTCCATGGTCGTCGTGGACGAGGCGTACGTGGAGTTCAGCCACCGGGACTCGCTGCTGCCCCTCATCGAGGGCCGCCCGAACCTGGTGATCTCCCGGACCATGTCCAAGGCCTTCGGCGCCGCCGGGCTGCGGCTCGGCTACCTCGCCGCCCACCCGGCCGTGGTCGACGCCGTCCAGCTGGTCCGGCTGCCGTACCACCTCTCCGCCGTCACCCAGGCGACCGCGCTCGCCGCCCTGGAGCACACCGACACCCTCCTCGGGTACGTCGAGCAGCTCAAGGCCGAGCGCGACCGGCTCGTCACCGAGCTGCGCGGGATCGGCTACGAGGTCACCGATTCGGACGCCAACTTCGTGCAGTTCGGGAAGTTCCCCGACACGCACGCGGCCTGGCAGCGGATCCTCGACCGGGGCGTCCTGGTCCGGGACAACGGCGTACCGGGATGGCTGCGGGTCACCGCCGGCACCCCCGAAGAGAACGACGCGTTCCTCGACGCGGTTCGTGAATTGATGAAGGAGCAGCAGCGATGAGCCGCGTAGGCCGCGTAGAGCGCACCACCAAGGAGACCTCCGTCGTCGTCGAGATCGACCTCGACGGCACCGGAAAGGTCGACGTGTCGACCGGGGTCGGGTTCTACGACCACATGCTCGACCAGCTCGGCCGCCACGGGCTCTTCGACCTCACCGTGAAGACCGACGGCGACCTGCACATCGACTCGCACCACACCATCGAGGACACCGCCCTCGCCCTCGGCGCCGCCTTCAAGCAGGCCCTCGGCGACAAGGTCGGCATCTACCGCTTCGGCAACTGCACCGTCCCGCTGGACGAGTCGCTCGCCCAGGTGACCGTCGACCTCTCCGGCCGCCCGTACCTCGTGCACACCGAGCCCGAGAACATGGCGCCGATGATCGGCTCGTACGACACGACGATGACCCGGCACATCTTCGAGTCCTTCGTCGCCCAGGCCCAGATCGCCCTGCACATCCACGTGCCGTACGGGCGCAACGCCCACCACATCGTGGAGTGCCAGTTCAAGGCCTTCGCCCGCGCCCTCCGCTACGCCTCCGAGCGCGACCCGCGCGCCGCCGGAATCCTCCCCTCCACGAAGGGCGCGCTCTAAACGTGAACGGCCTCTCCACCATTCTCATCGTCGTCGGCCTCTTCCTCCTCGGAGGCATCTACTCCTTCGTCAAGCAGCAGATGCCCAAGGGTGTCATCGTGCTCGTCGCCATCGGCGCCGCGATGTCCCTCGGTGCCGGTGTGCTGCGGCTGGACGTGTGGTCATGACCGCGAGCACCCCCAAGAAGGTCGTCGTCTTCGACTACGGCTTCGGCAACGTGCGCTCCGCAGAGCGCGCCCTCGCCCGGGTCGGCGCCGACGTCGAGATCACCCGCGACTACGACACCGCGATGAACGCCGACGGGCTCCTCGTCCCCGGCGTCGGCGCCTTCTCCGCCTGCATGCAGGGGCTGAAGGACGCGCGCGGCGAGTGGATCATCGGCCGCCGGCTCTCCGGCGGCCGCCCGGTCATGGGCATCTGCGTCGGCATGCAGATCCTCTTCGCCCACGGCTTCGAGCACGGCGTGGAGAGCGAGGGCCTCGACGAGTGGCCCGGTACGGTCGAGCCGTTGAACGCCCCCGTCGTCCCCCACATGGGCTGGAACACGGTCGACGCGCCCGAGGACACCGAGATGTTCGCGGACCTCGACGCCGACGCCCGGTTCTACTTCGTGCACTCCTACGCGGTGCGCGAGTGGACCCTCGAGGTCGGCAACAAGAACATCCGCGCCCCCAAGGTCACCTGGGCCACCCACGGCGAGCCCTTCGTCGCGGCCGTCGAGAACGGCGCCCTGTGGGCCACCCAGTTCCACCCCGAGAAGTCCGGCGACGCCGGAGCCCAGCTCCTCACCAATTGGATCGAGACCCTCTGATCATGGCTCAGAAGCTTGAACTCCTCCCCGCCGTCGACGTCCGCGACGGCCAGGCCGTCCGTCTCGTGCACGGCGAGTCCGGCACCGAGACCTCCTACGGCTCCCCGCTCGAAGCGGCCCTCGCCTGGCAGGACTCCGGCGCCGAGTGGCTGCACCTCGTCGACCTCGACGCCGCCTTCGGCACCGGTGACAACCGGCAGCTGATCGCCGAGGTCGCCCAGGCCATGGACATCAAGGTCGAGCTCTCCGGCGGCATCCGCGACGACGCCTCGCTCGCCGCGGCCCTCGCCACCGGCTGCACCCGCGTCAACCTCGGCACCGCCGCCCTGGAGACCCCCGAGTGGGTCGCCAAGGTCATCGCCGAGTACGGCGACAAGATCGCCGTCGGCCTCGACGTCCGCGGCACGACCCTGCGCGGCCGCGGCTGGACCCGCGACGGCGGCGACCTCTACGAGACGCTCGCCCGTCTCGACTCCGAGGGCTGCTCCCGCTACGTCGTCACCGACATCGCCAAGGACGGCACCCTCCAGGGCCCCAACCTGGAGCTCCTGAAGAACGTCTGCGCGGCCACCGACAAGCCCGTCGTCGCCTCCGGCGGCGTGTCGTCCCTGGACGACCTGCGGGCCCTGTCCGGCCTGGTGCCGCTCGGCGTCGAGGGTGCGATCGTCGGCAAGGCGCTGTACGCCAAGGCGTTCACCCTCGAAGAGGCGCTGGAGGCGGTGGCTTCCGTATGACCGACGGCGTGAAGAAGGTCGTCACCGGCGCCCCCTGGGAGGAGCAGTTCGGCTACTCCCGCGCGGTGGAGCTGCCGAACGGCCTGGTCCTCGTCGCCGGCTGTACGTCGGTGGTCGGCGGCCAGATCGCCGGCGGAGGCCCGTACGACCAGACGGTGAACTCCTTCAACGTGGCCTTCGCCGCCCTGAAGCAGCTCGGCCTGGGCCCGGAGGACGTCGTCCGCACCCGGATGTACATCACCCACGCCCGGGACGTGGACGAGGTCGGCCGCGCCCACAAGGAGCTGTTCGACGCCGTCCGCCCGGCGGCTTCGATGATCATCGTCTCCGGTTTCGTCGACCCCAGCCTGGTCGTCGAGGTCGAGGTCGAGGCGTTCCGCCCAGAGGGACAGAGGGGGAGTGCGGAATGAGTCTCGCCGTACGCGTGATCCCCTGCCTGGACGTGGACAACGGCCGGGTCGTCAAGGGCGTCAACTTCCAGAACCTGCGGGACGCCGGCGACCCCGTCGAGATGGCCAAGCTGTACGACGCCGAGGGCGCCGACGAGCTGACCTTCCTCGACATCACCGCCTCCTCGGGCAACCGCGAGACCACCTACGACGTGGTGCGCCGCACCGCCGAGCAGGTCTTCATCCCGCTCACGGTCGGCGGCGGCGTCCGCGCGGCCGAGGACGTGGACAAGCTGCTGCGGGCCGGCGCCGACAAGGTGGGCGTCAACACCGCCGCGATCGCGCGCCCCGAGCTGATCCAGGAGATCGCGGAGCGCTTCGGCCGCCAGGTGCTCGTCCTGTCGGTCGACGCCCGGCGGACGGCCTCGGGCTCCTTCGAGGTGACGACGCACGGCGGCCGCAAGGGCACCGGCATCGACGCCGTCGAGTGGGCGCACCGGGCCGCCGAGCTGGGGGCGGGCGAGATCCTGCTCAACTCGATGGACGCGGACGGCACCAAGGACGGCTACGACACGGAGATGATCGCGGCCGTACGCAAGCACGTGACCGTGCCGGTGATCGCGAGCGGGGGAGCGGGCAAGCTCGCCGACTTCCCGCCGGCGGTGGCGGCGGGCGCGGACGCGGTGCTCGCGGCCTCCGTCTTCCACTTCGGCGACCTGCGGATCTCGCAGGTCAAGGACGCGCTGCGGGAGGCGGGCCACCCGGTCCGCTGAGCGCACAGGAAGAAGGGTCCCCTCGGGGGCCCTTCTTCTTCCGCAGATGTGCAGGATTATTTGTGCAATTCTCATTGCGCAAGTTTTCTTTTGTATCTAGGGTCGGTGTCATGACCTCGCCGGAGCACCGCCGGATCACCGATCTCGGCACCTTGAAAGCCATCTCGCACCCGCTGCGCATGCGCCTCTACCGCGCCCTCTTCGTGGCCCGCACCGCCACCGCGTCCCAGCTCGCCGAACAGGTCGACGAGGCGGTCTCGCTGGTCAGCTACCACCTGCGCAAACTCGCCGAGCACGGCCTCATCGAGGAGGCCGAGACCCAGTCGGCGGACGGCCGCGAGCGCTGGTGGCAGCCGAGCTCGTACGGCTTCAGCATCCACGACGAGGACCTCCGCGACGCCCCCGAGCTCGCCGCCGCGAGCGCCGCCTTCGGCCGTACGGTCGACGAGCAGCGCACACAGATGTACGCCCGCTTCCTCGACGAGCGGCACACCTGGCCCGAGGAATGGCGCTCCGCCTCCGTCAGCGCCGAGTGGCTGCCCCGCCTCACCGCCGACGAGCTCGCCGCGCTCGGGGCCGAGCTGGACGCCGTCCTCAGGAAGCACGACCAGCGGGCCCGCGCCGCCGAGGCCGCCGGTGACACCGAGGGCCGCGAGAACGTCGCCCTCCACCTCAACGGCTTCCCCTACCGCTCATGACCGCCACCGAGCTCGCCGTCGCCGAGCGTCCCGCCTACCGCGAACCCAACATCCTGCGCTGGGTCGGCGCGTACACCGCGTCCACCACCGGCGACATGGTCTACCACCTGGCCCTCTCCTGGGCCGCCGTGCAGAACGGCACCCCCGCGCAGGCCGGGATCGTCCTCGCCCTCAGCGCCGTGATGCGTGCCCTGCTCATGCTCGGCGGAGGAGTGGTCGCCGACCGCTTCGGCCCCAGAAGGGTCGTCATATCCTCCGACGCCGTCCGGTGCGTCGTCGTCCTCGGCGTCGCCGCGGCACTGGCGCTCGCCTCGCCCGGTCTCTGGGTCCTCGCCGCCGTCGCGCTCGTCTTCGGAGCCGTGGACGCCCTGTTCATGCCCGCCGTCGGCGCCCTGCCGCCGCGGATCGCCGCTTCCGAGCAGCTCGCCAGGGTCCAGGGGATGCGGGGCCTCGCCTACCGGATCTCGGTCCTGGTCGGCGCCCCGCTCGGTGGGCTCGCGGTCTCCCTCGGCGGATCGGCCGCCGCGTTCGGCGCCGCCGGACTGCTCTTCGCCTTCTCCCTGCCGCTGCTCCTGGCACTCCGGCTCTCCCCGCTGCCCACGGACGACGCGGCACGGGAGAAGACCACCGCCCTGCACGACCTGACCGACGGCCTGCGCTACCTCCGCCGCCACCGAGTCCTCGGCCCGCTGATGATCGTCATCGCCCTCAGCGACCTCGGCTTCGTCGGCCCCCTCAACGTCGGCCTCGCGCTCCTCTCCGACGCACGCGGCTGGGGCGCGGCCGGCATCGGCTGGATCCTCGCCGCCTTCGGTGCGGGAGCGGGGGCCGCGTCCCTGCTCCTGACCGTACGGGGCCGCATCCCGCGCGCGGGGCTCGTCCTCTCCTGGACCATCGCCCTCGGTGCGGTGTCGATCGCCGCCCTCGCCTACGTGCCGCAGCTGCCCGTGGCCGTCGCCGTGTCCGTCTCGGTCGGCCTGCTCGCAGGCCTCAGCGGCGCCCTGTGCGGAGCACTGACCCAGACCGAGTGCGACCCCGTGTACCTGGGCCGGGTCACCTCGGTCTCCACGTTCTTCAGCCTCGGCGTCGCCCCGCTGAGCTTCCCGCTCACCGGAGCGGCCGTGGGGCTGTGGGGTCCCGCGCCGGTCTTCACCGCCAGCGCCGCCGTCTGCGCCCTCGGCGGGATCTACGGCCTCTCGGTGAAGGCACTCCGCCGTGCCGAGCTGCCCCGCTGACCGGTCAGAGCCCCAGCTGCTTCGTCTCCCGCAGCCGCTCGATCGCCTCCGGCTCCCCGTCCAGCTCCACCTTGGCCGAGGCCTGGCGGCCGAACAGGTACATCGTCAGCTCGCCCGGCTCCCCGGAGGCCGTCACCACCGGAGTGCCCCGGTGCGCCACCACCGTCTGGCCGTTCGGACGGCGCAGCACCAGGCCCACCGGCACCTTCCGGCCCAGCAGGCGGGCCGTGCGCTCCAGGCGGGACCAGAGGGCGTCGGCGAAGACCGGGTCGAGCTCGCGCGACGACCACTCGGGCTGGGCACGGCGTACGTCCTCGGCGTGGACGTAGAACTCGACGATGTTCGCCCCCTCGTCCACCTGCTTGATGGTGAACGGCGAGAACTTCGGCGGGCCCGTCCGGATGAGCTGGATCAGCTCCTCGTACGGCTTGTCGGCGAATTCCGCCTGCACCCGCTCCTGCCGGTCCTTCAGCACCGGTACGAGCGAACCGGCCGCCGCGTCCGGGCGCCGCTCCCGCACCACCACATGGGCCGCGAGATCCCGGGTCCGCCAGCCCTCGCAGAGCGTCGGGGCATCGGGGCCCGCCGCCTCCAACAGGTCGGCGAGCAGAAGCCGTTCACGTTTGGCATGGGTCGACATGCTCGCCAGCGTACGGCGGGTGGTGCCGGTCCGCCCAGTGGACGTCCGCCGGACACCACCCCGGGTCGCGGCACAATGGCGCCATGAGCAGCAATCTCGACCCGGCCGTCTCCGCCCGGCTCAAGCGCAGCCCCGACGGGCTCGTCCCCGCCATCGCCCAGCAGTACGACACCGGCGAGGTGCTGATGCTGGGCTGGATGGACGACGAGGCCCTCCACCGCACCCTCACCACCGGCCGCTGCACCTACTGGTCCCGCAGCCGCCAGGAGTACTGGGTCAAGGGCGACACCTCCGGCCACGTCCAGCACGTCAAGTCCGTCGCCCTCGACTGCGACGCCGACACCGTCCTCGTCAAGGTCGACCAGGTCGGCGCCGCCTGCCACACCGGCGCCCGGACCTGCTTCGACGCCGATGTGCTGCCCGTATCCGCGTCCGACGCGGACCCCGTATCCGAGTAGGGTCTGGCGCCATGGATCTCGACACCTTCCGCAAGCTGGCGGCCGACCGCCGCGTCATCCCCGTCAGCCGCCGGCTGCTCGCGGACGGCGACACCCCGGTCGGGCTCTACCGCAAGCTCGCCGCCGAACGGCCCGGCACCTTCCTCCTCGAATCCGCGGAGAACGGCCGCAGCTGGTCCCGATACTCCTTCATCGGCGTCCGCAGCGACGCCACCCTGACGGTGAAGGACGGCGAGGCCCACTGGCTGGGCACCCCGCCCGTCGGCGTCCCCACCGACGGCGACCCGCTCCAGGCCCTGCGCGCCACCGTCGAGACCCTCCACACCCCGCGCGACCTCGCTTCCGGCATGCCGCCGTTCACCGGCGGCATGGTCGGCTACCTGGGCTACGACATCGTCCGCCGCCTGGAGAAGATCGGCGACTCCACCCGGGACGACCTCCAGCTCCCCGAGCTGACCATGCTCCTCACCAGCGACCTCGCGGTCCTCGACCACTGGGACGGCTCGGTCCTGCTGATCGCCAACGCGATCAACCACAACGACCTGGAGACCGGCATCGAGGAGGCGTACGCGCACGCCGTCGCCCGCCTCGACGCCATGGAGGCCGACCTGGCCCGCCCGGTCGCCACCGCCCCCACCGCCCTCCCCGCCTCCGAACTCCCGGAGTTCTCCGCGCTCTGGGGCGGAGCCGCCTACCAGGACGCCGTCGAGGACATCAAGGAGCGCATCCGGGCCGGAGAGGCCTTCCAGGTCGTGCCCTCGCAGCGCTTCGAGACCCCCTGCACGGCCTCCGCGCTCGACGTCTACCGGGTCCTGCGGGCCACCAACCCGTCCCCGTACATGTACCTCTTCCGCTTCGAGAACGGCTTCGACGTCGTCGGATCCAGCCCCGAGGCCCTCGTCAAGGTCGAGGACGGGCACGCGCTGCTCCACCCCATCGCCGGCACCCGGCACCGCGGCGCCACCCCGCAGGAGGACCACGACCTCGCCGAGGAACTGCTCGCCGACCCCAAGGAGCGCGCCGAGCACCTCATGCTCGTCGACCTCGGCCGCAACGACCTCGGCCGCGTCTGCGCGCCCGGCTCCGTCGAGGTCGTCGACTTCATGTCCGTCGAGCGCTACTCGCACGTCATGCACATCGTCTCCACCGTGACCGGCGAGGTCGCCGAGGGCAGGACCGCCTTCGACGTCCTCACCGCCTGCTTCCCGGCCGGCACGCTCTCCGGCGCGCCCAAGCCCCGGGCGATGCAGATCATCGAGGAGCTCGAACCCTCCCGGCGCGGCCTGTACGGCGGATGTGTCGGTTATCTCGATTTCGCCGGCGACGCGGACACGGCCATCGCCATCCGTACCGCCCTGCTCCGCGACGGAACCGCGTATGTGCAGGCCGGAGCGGGTGTCGTCGCCGACTCCGATCCCGTCGCCGAGGACAACGAGTGCCGGAACAAGGCCGCGGCCGTGCTCCGCGCCGTCCACACCGCCAACCGGATGAACGGCGCCTGACCGCGTAGGGGATAGTGGGGTACGTGAGTGCCGTACCCGTACCCCAGCCCCGGGCCGCCCGCGCGGCCGTCCCCACCGGCGGCGGCCGCCGCAGCCTGGCCGCGGCCCTCCTCCTCGGTGCCCTCGGTGCCACCGTCGTCCTGCTCTCCGCCGGTCAGATCTGGGCGGAGGGCACGGCGTCCGTCGGCGGCGGCAGCGTCACCGTCGAGGCCGACGGCGGCAGCGTCACCGGTGTCCCGACGGCCCTCGCGATCGTCGGCCTCGCCGCGCTCTTCGCCGTCTTCGCCGTCCGCCGCACCGGCCGCACCCTCGTCGCCGCGCTCCTCGCGCTCAGCGGCGCGGGTGCCGCGCTCGCCGCGGTCCTCGGCGCCTCCGACAGCGCCGCCCTGGACGCCGAGGCCGCCCGCATCAGCGGCGACACCGGCGCCGCCGTGGCCGGCCTGAGCCACACCGTCTGGCCGTACGTGACCGCCGCGGGCGCCGTCCTCATCCTGCTCGCCGGCCTCTTCGCACTGCGCTTCGGCAAGAGCTGGCCCGCGATGGGCGGCCGCTACGAGCGCTCCGGGGCCCCGCGGGCCGCCCGCAAGGCACCCACGACCGACCCGGACCGGCCCGAGGACCTGTGGAAGGCCCTGGACCGCGGCGAGGACCCCACGCACGGGGCGTGACGGGCCGGACCACGGGGCCCGACGGCGCCGGACCACGGTGCCCGACAGCGCCGCCAGCCGCGACGCGTGATCGTCCCGGTACCCCCGATTCACCCTCGCGCGCCCGCGTGCGGGACAATGAGCGCCGAGAGTCCGCGCACGCGAGACCTCACCATCGAGCAACTGCAACGAGGAGCAACTCATGGCGGGCAGCGCCCACGGACACACCCCGGCCGCCTGGACCGGTGTCATCATCTCCTTCATCGGCTTCTGCATCGCCGGAGTCTTCATGGTGGCCGCCAACCAGGCCGGTTTCTGGGCCGGCGTGGGTGTCATCTTCCTCGGCGGCATCGTCGGCGGCGCGATGAAGGTCGCGGGCCTCGGCATGCCGAAGGAGTCGGCGGCCGTCACCGCCGCCCGCGAGGCCGCGACGCTCCAGGCCCGTTCCTGACGCGCCACGACACATCCGAGAGCGCAGCCCGGCCGTGCCGGGCTGCGCTCTCGCGCGTCCGGGGCGAGAATCACCGGGTGGACCCGCAGCCGACGGCCGGAGCCGTGACCGACGCATCCAGCACCCGACCGGGTGAACCTGTGCCACCGGGTGAACAGACCCGACAGGAGGCTCGCGCGGCGCCGGGCGGGGCGCCTGTGGCTCCGGGGGCCGGTCCTGTGGCGCCGCCGCCGCACGCGCACGCGTGGCCGGGCGGGGGACCCGGGGCGCCGCCGAACGCCTGGGGACCCGGACCGGAACCCGGGCCCGGGTGGCCCGGTGGGCCCGTGGCGGCACCGCCGCCGGGCCGGTCGCTCGCCCGGCGACTGTTCCCGCCCGTCGCCACGCTCGCCGGGGTCGCCGCCGCCTTCGCGTACGTCGGGACCGTCGACCCCAACGAACCCGGGCACTACCCCGTCTGCCCCCTGCTCCGCTTCACCGGCATCTACTGCCCCGGCTGCGGCGGACTCCGCAGCGCCCACGCCTTCGTCCACGGCGACCTCCCGGCCGCCCTCGGTGCCAACGCCCTCGCCGTCATCGGCTACGGGCTCTTCGGCGTCCTCATGGTCCTCTGGCTGATTCGTGCCATCCGCGGGGTGCCCATGCGCCTCGCGGTCTCCCCGGTCCTGTGGTGGGGGATCGGGGCCGTCCTCGCCCTCTTCACCCTGGTCCGGAACCTTCCCTTCGGCTCCGCGCTGGCCCCCTGAGGGTCCCGCACGGCGTCGCGGAGACTCCTACGGGAGTCCCAGCAGGTGGGACGCGACTCCGGTCGATGCGAGTCCGGGGCCGTCCTGCGGATAGGATCGATGTGGCTGAACCTGGTTCATCAACACCATCACCGTCCCGGAAGGGGGCCCCTCGCGTGAGTGTGCTCGACGAGATCATCGAAGGCGTACGCGCCGACCTCGCAGAGCGGCAGGCGCGGGTCACCCTCGACGAGCTCAAGGAGCGCGCCGCCAAGGCGCCGCAGGCCAAGGACGGCGTCGCCGCACTGCGCGGCGACGGCGTCAAGGTGATCTGCGAGGTCAAGCGCTCCAGCCCGTCCAAGGGCGCGCTCGCCGCGATCGCCGACCCGGCCGGACTCGCCGCGGACTACGAGGCGGGCGGCGCGGCCGTCATCTCCGTCCTCACCGAGCAGCGCCGCTTCGGCGGCTCGCTCGCGGACCTGGAGGCCGTCCGGGCGCGGGTCGACATCCCGGTCCTGCGCAAGGACTTCATCGTCACCGCGTACCAGCTCTGGGAAGCGCGCGCGTACGGAGCGGATCTCGCGCTCCTCATCGTCGCCGCCCTGGAGCAGGAGGCGCTCGTCTCCCTCATCGAGCGTGCCGAGTCCATCGGGCTGACCCCGCTGGTCGAGGTGCACGACGAGGACGAGGTCGAGCGCGCCGTCGACGCGGGCGCCCGCATCATCGGCGTCAACGCGCGCAACCTCAAGACCCTCAAGGTCGACCGCTCCACCTTCGAGCGCGTCGCCCCCGAGATCCCCGCGCACATCGTCAAGATCGCCGAATCCGGTGTCCGCGGCCCGCACGACCTCATCGCCTACGCCAACGCCGGCGCCGACGCGGTCCTGGTCGGCGAGTCCCTGGTCACCGGCCGCGATCCGAAGGCCGCCGTCGCCGACCTGGTCGCCGCCGGCGCCCACCCGGCCCTCCGGCACGGCCGGAGCTGACACCTTGACGACCGCGCGCCGCGCCACGCCGACCGCCCTGGGCTCCGCCCCGGGCGGCCCGGTCGTGCCCGCGGACGTCGCGGTGGGGCGCCGCAGCCGGCTCCGTACCGCTGCTGCCCCCGTCTCCAAGCACGCCCCACTGGCCCGGGGCTGCCGACCGCGCGGCTGCCGCGCACCCGCCCGCCGTGTCCACGGCCGCCGGGTGCGGTACGTCATCGGGTCCGAGCCGGGCCAGGTCAACGGCATGCGATGGCGTCCGCGCCTCGCGCGCACTCTCACGAACTGACGCAGCCGCTCAGCCACCGAGACCTGCGCCTCAGACGCCTTCGCGCCTGAGGCCCGTGCCTCCGCCGTCCCTCGCGGGCGCCGAACCGTGGCCCTGCCGTTGCCCGGCACTGCACCCCACCGCCGCGTGGGCGTCGCCCCGCCGCCACCCCCCCCGTGTGGGCATTCGTCCCTCCCCCCAGACTTCGTCCGGGGGGACCCCCAGGGCGGGACGGGTGGGCACACGGGACGGCGCCCTCTGGCGGCGCCCCCGCCCCTTGTGCCTGGACCCGCACCCTCAGTGCGCCGTGCACCGGGTGCGGGTCAGGGCGCGGGAGCCTAGGCCCGGCAGGGGCGCCGTCCGTTGTGCCCACCCGTTCCGCGCCAGCGGGACGCAGGCCCACAACGGGCGGGACGCAGGCCCACAACGGGCGGGACCGCTCGCTGTGGGGCGGCTCGGGCGGAGCCCGGGTGGGTGACGGCGTTGCCGTTCGTGAGGAGGTCGCGCGCATAACGTGACCATCGTCAGCACAACACACGGGGCACCCGCCCCGCGAGGAGCATCCGCATGTCCAGCGAGTTCTTCATTCCCGACCCGGAGGGTCAGGTCCCCACCCCCGAGGGCTACTTCGGTGCCTACGGCGGCAAGTTCATCCCGGAGGCCCTCGTCGCCGCCGTCGACGAGGTCGCCGTCGAGTACGACAAGGCCAAGGTCGACCCGGAGTTCGCCCGCGAGCTCAACGACCTGATGGTCAACTACACGGGCCGCCCGAGCGCCCTCACCGAGGTGCCCCGGTTCGCCGAGCACGCCGGCGGCGCCCGGATCTTCCTCAAGCGCGAGGACCTGAACCACACCGGCTCGCACAAGATCAACAACGTGCTCGGTCAGGCCCTGCTCACCAAGCGCATGGGCAAGACCCGCGTCATCGCCGAGACCGGCGCCGGTCAGCACGGCGTGGCCACCGCCACCGCCTGCGCCCTCTTCGGCCTCGACTGCACCATCTACATGGGTGAGGTCGACACCCAGCGCCAGGCCCTCAACGTGGCCCGGATGCGGATGCTCGGCGCCGAGGTCGTGGCCGTGAAGTCCGGCAGCCGTACCCTCAAGGACGCCATCAACGAGGCGTTCCGCGACTGGGTCGCCAACGTGGACCGGACGCACTACCTGTTCGGCACCGTGGCGGGCCCGCACCCCTTCCCCGCCATGGTCCGCGACTTCCACCGGGTCATCGGCGTCGAGGCCCGCCGTCAGATCCTGGAGCGCGCCGGCCGCCTCCCCGACGCGGCGATCGCCTGCGTCGGCGGCGGCTCCAACGCCATCGGTCTCTTCCACGCCTTCGTCCCCGACGCGGGCGTCCGGCTGATCGGCTGCGAGCCGGCCGGCCACGGCGTGGAGACCGGTGAGCACGCGGCCACCCTCACCGCCGGCGAGCCCGGCATCCTGCACGGTTCGCGGTCGTACGTCCTCCAGGACGAGGAGGGCCAGATCACCGAGCCGTACTCGATCTCGGCGGGCCTCGACTACCCGGGCATCGGCCCGGAGCACGCGTACCTGAAGGACATCGGACGCGGCGAGTACCGCGCCGTCACCGACGACGCCGCCATGCAGGCGCTGCGGCTGCTCTCCCGTACCGAGGGCATCATCCCGGCGATCGAGTCGGCCCACGCCCTCGCGGGGGCCCTGGAGGTCGGCAAGGAGCTCGGCAAGGACGCCCTGCTCCTCGTGAACCTCTCCGGGCGCGGCGACAAGGACATGGACACGGCCGCCCGCTACTTCGGCCTGTACGACACCGACGCCGAGGTCGCGGCGGACGCCGGCGCCACCGCGGAGATCGAAGGGGACGCCAAGTGACCGGCAACATCCAGCTCCTCAGCGACACCCTCGCCAAGGCGAAGGCGGAGAACCGGGCCGCGCTCATCGCGTACCTCCCGGCCGGCTTCCCGACCGTCGACGGCGGCATCGCGGCGATCAAGGCCGTCTTCGACGGCGGCGCCGACGTGGTCGAGGTCGGCCTCCCGCACAGTGACCCGGTGCTCGACGGGCCGGTCATCCAGACCGCCGACGACATCGCCCTGCGCGGCGGCGTCAAGATCGCCGACGTCATGCGGACGGTCCGCGAGGCCCACGAGGCCACCGGCAAGCCGGTCCTCGTCATGACGTACTGGAACCCGATCGACCGGTACGGCGTCGAGCGCTTCACCGAGGAGCTCGCCGCGGCCGGCGGCGCGGGCTGCATCCTGCCCGACCTGCCCGTCCAGGAGTCCGCACTCTGGCGCGAGAACGCCGACAAGCACGGTCTCGCGACCGTCTTCGTCGTCGCTCCCAGCAGCAAGGACGAGCGCCTCGCCACCATCACGGCGGCCGGCTCCGGCTTCGTCTACGCGGCCTCCCTCATGGGCGTCACCGGCACCCGAGAGTCGGTCGGCGAGCAGGCGGCCGACCTCGTCCGCCGTACCCGCGCCACCGCCGAACCCGGCCGGGACCTCCCCGTCTGCGTCGGGCTCGGCGTCTCCAACGCCACCCAGGCCAAGGAGGTCGCCGCCTTCGCCGACGGCGTCATCGTCGGCTCCGCGTTCGTCAAGCGGATCCTCGACGCCGACGGCGACGAGACCGCGGGACTCGCCGCGGTAAGGGAACTGGCGGCCGAACTCGCCGAGGGCGTCAGGCGCGTTTCGTAACCCATTTGGGTGGATCTGCGACCGGGGAGGCATGCACGTGCCTCCCCGGTTCGTTTCCGAGGCGTGAGCCAGAAGAACAGTGGTGACGGTAATCGGAGTGCGCGGGAGCGTCTCCAGCAGCAGCGCGAGCGCGAGAAGGCCCGCGAGAAGCAGCGGCGGATCCTGATCGTGTCGGCGGCGGTGGTCGGCGTCCTCGGACTGGCCGCGGTCGTCGGTGTGATCGCCGCGGGCGGCGACAAGGACAGTGGATCCGACAAGGCGGGCCCGGTCGTCGCGCCGACGGGAGCGACCGAGGAGGACGGCAAGCCCGCCATTCCCACCGGGAAGTCGGACGCCCCCTCGACGCTGGCGATCTGGGAGGACTTCCGCTGCCCGGCGTGCGCCCAGTTCGAGAACGCGTTCCGGGACACGATCCACGAGCTGGAGGCCGCGGGCGCGATCAGGACCGAGTACCACCTCGCCACCCTCATCGACGGGAACATGGGCGGCAGCGGCTCCCTGCGCGCGGCGAACGCCGCCGCGTGCGCCCAGGACGCGGGGAAGTTCACCGCGTACCACGACACGCTCTACATCAACCAGCCGCCGGAGACGGACGACGCCTTCGGGAACAACGCCAAGCTGATCGAGCTTGCGGCGAAGGTGCCGGGGCTCGACACGCCCGCCTTCCGCAGCTGTGTGAACGACGGCACGCACGACACCTGGGTGGCCAAGTCGAACGAGGCCTTCCAGAACGGCGGCTTCCGCGGCACGCCGTCCGTCCTGCTCAACGGAGAATCGATCTTCCCGCAGAAGGGGAACGAGCAGATCTCCCCGGACAACCTGAAGAAGTGGGTCGCCGAGGCCAACAAGGGCAAGAAGCCCGGCACGGCGGCCCCGACGACCGCCCCGGCGGCCTCCCCCGGCTCTCCCTCGGCGGGCTGAACCGCCGCCTCCGGCCCGGGTTAGTTACCCATACGTTGCCGGGTGGGCTGCCGTCCCGCCCGCCCGGCAGGGTAGCGTCGGTCCTGCCATGGACCTTGCCTACATTCCCAGCCCGTCGACCGGCGTGATCAACCTCGGACCGATCCCGCTGCGCGGCTATGCCTTCTGCATCATCATCGGTGTCTTCGTCGCCGTCTGGTACGGCAACAAGCGGTGGGTCGCCCGGGGCGGCACCGCCGGCACCGTGGCCGACATCGCCGTCTGGGCGGTGCCCTTCGGCCTCGTCGGCGGACGCCTCTACCACGTGATCACCGACTATCAGCTGTACTTCAGCGAGGGTGAGAACTGGGTCGACGCCTTCAAGATCTGGGAGGGCGGCCTCGGTATCTGGGGCGCCATCGCGCTCGGCGCGGTGGGTGCCTGGATCGGCTGCCGCCGACGGGGCATCCCGCTCCCGGCGTACGCCGACGCCATCGCCCCCGGAATCGCCTTCGCCCAGGCCATCGGCCGCTGGGGCAACTGGTTCAACCAGGAGCTCTACGGCAAGCAGACCGAACTGCCCTGGGCCGTCAAGATCACCGAGGGCGCGAACCGTGAGGCCGGGCTCTATCACCCGACCTTCCTGTACGAGTCGCTCTGGTGCATCGGCGTCGCCGTGCTGGTGATCTGGGCCGACCGCCGCTTCAAGCTCGGCCACGGCCGCGCCTTCGCGCTGTACGTCGCCGCGTACTGCGCGGGCCGGGCCTGGATCGAGTACATGCGCGTCGACGAGGCGCACCACATCCTCGGTCTGCGTCTGAACGTGTGGACGGCGATCATCGTCTTCGTGCTCGCCGTGGTCTACATGGTGATCTCGGCGCGGATCCGCCCGGGCCGCGAGGAGATCGTGGAGCCGAAGGCCGCGAAGGACGCCGTCGGGGAGAAGGCGGAGAAGACCGAGGACGCCGAGGACGCCGGGGACGAGAAGGACGCGGCGGCCGAGGACGCCGCTCCGGCCGACGATGCCTCCGACGTGTCCGACGGGGACGTCCAGCACGGGGCCGACAACGGCGCCGGGTCCGCCGCCAAGAGCTGAGCCCCCTCCAGCCGGTCGAAGGGCCGTCGGGACCGAGAGGTCCCGGCGGCCCTTTTCGCATGCCCGGGGGCAGGGGGAGTCAGGCCGTGCGGGCCGCGAGGGCGAGGACCCGGTGGGCGCCCGCCACCACCGCCGCGTCCACGAACCGCCCGTCCGGGAGGGCGAGGGCGCCCCGCTCGGGGCCGGCCGCCGCGACCACCTCCCGGGCCGCGTCGACCTCCTCCGGGGTGGGGAGATAGGCGCGCTCGATGACCGGGAGCTGGCGGGGGTGGATGGCCGCCCGGCCGAAGAAGCCCATGGCCCGGCCCCGGGCGCACCCGGCGGCCAGCGCGTCCAGGTCGCCGATGTCGGGGTGGACCGACTGGGCCGGGGGCGGGAGGGCGGCCGCGCGGGCCGCGACCACCACCCGGCCGCGCGACCAGTCCAGGGCGCGGTCCTCCCGTACCCCCAGGTCCGCGCGGAGATCGGCCTCGCCGAGCGCGATGCCGCGGACGGCGGGGTGGGCGGTGGCGATGGCGTACGCGTGCTCCACGGCGACGGCGTTCTCCAGGAGCGGGTAGAGCGGGAGGCCCGGGGCGAGCTCGGCGAGCCGGTGGATGTCAGTGGCGTGTGTCACCTTGGGAACACGAAGACCGTGAAGGCCGGGGAGGAGGGCCAGGGTGGGGATGTCGCGCGGGGTGTGGACGCGGACGTGGACCGGGACGGGGTGCGGGTCCGCGAGCAGATCGGCCGTGGCCTCGAGGGCGTACGCCTTGCGGTGCGCGGCGACCGCGTCCTCCAGATCGACGATGACCACGTCGGCGCCCGAGGTCAGCGCCTTGCGGACCACCTCGGGGCGGTCGCCGGGGGCGTACAGCCAGGTGAGAGCCGGGGCGGCGGGCGAGCGGCGCGCCGTGTCGTTCGCGCGGGCCGGGGTCTCGCTCATGTTGCTCATACCGCTCCCTGGTCGCGAAGGCGGTCGATCTCGGCGGGGGTGAGGCCGAGCTCGGAGAGGACGGCGGTGGTGTCGGCGCCGTGGGGGCGGCCGGACCAGCGGATGCCTCCGGGCGTCTCGGAGAGGCGGAAGAGGACGTTCTGCATCTTGATCGGGCCGAGTTCGGGGTCCTGCACCTCGGTGACGGTGCCGAGCGCCTGGTACTGGGGATCGGTGACGACGTCCCGGATGTCGTAGACCGGGGCGATCGCCGCCTCCGCCTTCTCGAACGCGGCCATCGCCTCGTCCCGGGTGTGGCGGGCGATCCACGAGCCGACCGCCTCGTCCAGGACGTCCGCGTTCTCGGCCCGTCCCGTGCCGTCGGCGAACCACGGCTCGTCGATCAGTTCGGGTCGGCCGACCAGGACCATGACGCGTTCGGCGATCGACTGGGCGGAGGTGGAGACGGCGACCCAGGAACCGTCGGAGGTCCGATAGGTGTTGCGGGGGGCGTTGTTGCGGGAGCGGTTGCCCGTGCGGGGCTGCACGTAGCCGAGTTGGTCGTACCAGAGGGGGTGGGGCCCGATGACGGAGAGCATCGGTTCGATGATCGCCATGTCGACGACCTGGCCGCGCCCGGTCGTGGTCCTGGCGGTGAGCGCGGTCATCACCGCGTACGCCGTGGCGAGGGCGGCGATCGAGTCGGCCAGGCCGAAGGGGGGCAGGGTGGGCGGGCCGTCGGGCTCGCCGGTGATGGCGGCGAAGCCGCTCATCGCCTCGGCGAGAGTGCCGAAGCCGGGACGGTGGGCGTACGGGCCGAACTGGCCGAAGCCGGTGACCCGGGCGAGGACCAGACGCGGGTTGACGGTGGAGAGCTCCTCCCAGCCCAGACCCCAGCGTTCCAGGGTGCCGGGGCGGAAGTTCTCCACGATCACGTCGGCGTCGGCGGCGAGCGCGAGCAGGGTGTCACGGCCGCCGGGGGACGACAGATCGAGGGTGATCGCCCGCTTGTTGCGGCCGAGGACCTTCCACCAGAGACCGATCCCGTCCTTGGCGGGGCCGTGGCCGCGGGACGGGTCGGGCTTGCGGGGGTGCTCGACCTTGACGACGTCGGCGCCGAAGTCGCCGAGCATCGTCGCGGCGAGCGGGCCGGCGAAGAGGGTCGCGAGATCCAGGACGCGCAGGCCGTGGAGGGGCGCTTGAGGCGCTCGGGGTCCGGGGGCGGCGGTGGGTGCGGTGGGAGTGCGCGGCGTGGGGGTCATACGGGGTCGGTCTCCTTCTCGTCCGTGTCCTCGGCCTCGCCCGGGGAGCCGAAGGCGGCCTCGATCTCGGCGCGGTACGGCATCGACGTCGACGCGCCCTCGCGCTGGACGGAGAGCGCGGCGGCGGTCCCCGCCCAGGCGAGCGCCTCGGGGGCGGGGCGGCCCTCGCCGAGGGCGACGACCAGTGCGCCGACGAAGGTGTCACCGGCGGCGGTGGTGTCCACGGCCCGGACGCGGGGCGCGGGCACCGTCACCGGATCGGCGCCCCGGACCGCGTACAGACTCCCGGCCGCTCCCAGGGTGACGACGACCTCGGGGACGTCCTTGAGCAGGGCGAGGGCGGCCTCGCGGGGGTCGGTCAGGCCGGTGAGCGCGGCGGCCTCGTGCTCGTTGGGCACCAACAGGTCGATGCTGGCGAGCAGTTCGGGAGGGAGCGGCTGGGCGGGAGCGGGCGTGAGGACGGTACGGACGCCGAGACGGCGGGCGGTCGCGGCGCCCTCCACGACGACGGAGAGGGGGAGTTCGAGCTGGAGGAGCAAGGCGTCGGCGGTACCGATGAGGGCCTCGTCGCCATGGTCGAGGGAGGTGACGGTGCCGTTCGCGCCGGGGACGACGACGATCGCGTTGCCGCCCTCGTCGTCGACGACGATGTGCGCGGTGCCGGAGGCGCCCTCGGCGGTGCGCAGGAGATCGGTGTCCACCGAGCAGTGTTCGAGGGTGGCCCGGAGCCGGGTGCCGAAGTCGTCGGCGCCGACCGCGCCGATCATCGACACCTCGCCGCCGGCGCGGGCGGCGGCGACGGCCTGGTTGGCGCCCTTGCCGCCGGGGATCGTACGGAAGGAGCGGCCGGTGACGGTTTCGCCGAGGGCCGGGGCCCTCGGGACGTAGGCGACGAGGTCCATGTTGGTGCTGCCGAGTACGACGATGCTGGTCATGGGCGTACTGCCTCCAGGTGGGTCAGTTCGGCCAGGGTGTCGAAGCCGATGCCGTCGAAGGACGGGACGGAGGTCGCGAGACGGTTCTTGAGGGGGGAGGTCCAGCGGTCCGGCAGCCGGTCGGGGTGCCCGGCGAGCAGTCCGGCGACCGAACCGGCGGTGGCGCCGTTGGAGTCGGTGTCCCAGCCGCCGGAGACCGCCGCGCAGATGGAACGGGTGAAGTCGCCGTCGGCGTGGGTGAGGGCGGCGGCGAGCAGGGCGGCATTGGGCACGGCATGCACCCAGTGGTACCCGCCGAGTTCGGTGTGCAGGCGGTCGACGACGGTGTCGAAGTCGGGGGTGTCACGAGCGAGTCCGACACCCCGGCGGACCGCCTGCGCGAGGCGGGAACGCGGAGGGATCACGGCGAGGCCCTCGGCGAGCGACCGGTGGACGTCGGCGGTGCCGGTCGCGGCGGCGGCGAGGGTGGCGGCGACGAACATGGCGCCGTAGACGCCGTTCGCGGTGTGGGTGAGGGTGGCGTCCCGGTACGCCTGTTCGGCGGCGGCGGCCGGGTCGCCCGGATGGGTCCAGCCGTGGACGTCGGCCCGGATCTGGGCGCCGATCCACTCGCGGAACGGGTTGCGGTGGACGGCGGTCAGCGGGGGTTCGATGCCGTCGAGGAGATTGCGGTAGGCGACGCGCTCGGCCGTGAAGGTGCGGCCGGCGGGCAGTTCGTCGAGCCAGAGACGGGCGACGTCGGCGGTGGTGAAGCCGCGGCCGTGGCGCTGGAGGAGCAGCAGGTTGAGGAGGGGGTAGTTGAGGTCGTCGTCCTCGGGCATCCCGTCGATGTTCTCGGCGAGGGAGGTGGGAGCGGAGCGCCGGTTCCAGGGGTGGGCGGCGAGCAGTTCGGGCGGGACGCCGCGGGCGGTGAACCAGGAGGAGAGGGGCCAGTTGCCGGTGGCGCGGGCGAGGTCGCGGAGGGCGGCCAGGGGGAGCTTCTCGACGGGCTTGCCGAGGAGGCAGCCGGCGGCGCGGCCGAGCCAGGCGGCGTGGAGGCGGTCGCGGAGGGCGTCGCATGCCCCTGCTCCTCCAGGGTCTGGGGGAGGGACGGTGCGGGGCGTCGTCAGGGCTCGGATGTCGGCGAGGCCGGTCGGCTCCCGCGCGGACAGGGGGGTCGGGAGGGTCGTCAGGGTGTCCAGGAGTTCCGTCGCCAGGGGGCGGAGGTCCGGGCGGGGTACCTCGGAAGCGCCGGCCGTCTCCGGGGCGGGCGGGCCGCCCGCCGCCGCCCAGCGGGCCGCGACGGCGCGCGCGTCGCGGCCATCCTCCGCCGCCTGGCGGAGTTCGTGGCCCAGGAGGTCCTCCGGTTGGATCCAGGTCAGGCGGAGGTTCATCGGGCGGCCGCGCCCGTCAGGGTCGCGAACGCCTGCTCATGGGCCCGGCGGCGGTCCCTGTCCTGGGTGAAGATCGCGTGGGTCACCTCCGTGAGGGCCCTCGCCGGGGCGTGGAGGTCCAGGCGGCTCGCCTCCGCCACCTGCTTCGCCCACTCCGCCGGCACCGCCCGCTCCCCGTGCAGCGCGCCCACGATCGCGCCCGCCATCGTGGCGATCGAGTCGCAGTCACGGCCGTAGTTGACGGAGCCCAGGACCGTACGGCGGTAGTCGCCCTCCCCGACGAGGAGCATGCCGAGGGCGATCGGGAGTTCCTCGATCGCGTGGAGGCGGGAGGGGCGCCGGGCGCCGAGGGAGGGGGAGCGGTAGTCGGGGCCCACCGAGTCGAAGGGGGCCACCGCCTTGCGGAGCGGGGTCAGCGCCGACTCGAAGTCCCGGTGCCGTGCGGCCACTTCCGCCACCGACTCGATCGCCGCCCGCGTCCCGTCCTTCGCCAGCGCCAGGGCCGTGTCGACCACCGATGCCGGTGTGGCGCCCGGCACGCACGCCGCCGCCACCGCAGCCGCGAACACGCCCGCCGCCTCGCGGCCGTACGAGGACTGGTGCGCGCCCGCGATGTCGAGGGCCTCGGCGTACGCGGCCTCCGGATGGGCCGCGTTGACGAGTCCGACCGGCGCCATGTACATCGCGGCGCCGCAGTTGACGATGTTGCCGTTGCCGGCCTCGCGCGGGTCCACATGCCCGTAGTGGAGACGCGTCACCAGCCACTTCTCCGCCAGGAAGATCCGCTGGAGCGGAAGTGCCTCCGCCTCCAGCTCCGGGATCCAGACGGGGGAGCCCATCAGCTCGGGGACGAGACGGTCCGCGACCGCGTACGCGTCGAGGTGGCCGCGGACCTGCTCGTACACCCGGATCAGCGCATGGGTCATCAAGGTGTCGTCGGTGACGTGCCCGTCGCCCTTGTGGTACGGGGCGATGGGGCGGGCGGTGCGCCACGCGTCGCCGTTCCACGGGCCGACGATCCCGGTGACGCGGCCGCCGTGGCGCTCCACGATCTGCTCGGGGGTGTAGCCCTCGACGGGGCCGCCGAGCGCGTCGCCGACGGCGGCCCCGAGGAGACTGCCGGTGATCCGGTCATCCAGTGGGGGTGTCACGACCGGGGGTGTTGTGGGTGTCATGTCTGGATTGTCCACCCGGGGCGGGCGGTTCCGTGGCTGCGAGCAGCCCGGCGAGTTCGACCAGATCCGTTCCCGCGAGCCGGGGCAGCGCGCAGCCCGCCAGTGTCCGGCACGCCTCGCGCCAGGTCGCCGGCACCGAACGGCCCCCGCCCAGCGCCCCGGTGAGCGCGCCGGCCAGCGCGGGCGCGGAGTCGGCGACCCGGGAGAGGCAGACGGCGGCCGGGACCGAGGCCGCCGTCTCGCCCCGTGCGGCGGTGGCGAGGGCGAGCGCCACCGGGACGGTCTCGGCGGCGGCGATGCCGTAGCTGTAGACGTGGTCCACGATCTGGTGCTCCAGGAGCGGGACCAGCTCGAAGGCCGAACCGGCGGTCTGGGCCAGCTTCACCGCGTACCGGGCGTTGCGTCCGATCTCGGTGACGGGCGGCAGTTCGGCGAGCGCCGCCTCGACGGCCTCGTCGACCGTCGCCCCGCCGAGGGCCGCCGCGACGGCCGCCGCCATCGCACGGGCGCCGTGGACGCCGTCGCCGTCCTGGGTGTACCGGGCGTCGAACTCGGCGAGTTCGGCGGCCGCGCGGGGGTCGCCGGGGTGGACGACAGCCAGCACGACGGCGCGGACGCAGGCCGCGTCGTCGAAGAAGTGCGGGTTGTCGTGGCCGGTGGCCGGCGGGCGGAGGCCGGTCGCGAGGTTGCCGAGGCCCGCGCGGACGGAGATCCGGGCACGGAGCGGGAGTACGGCGGACTCGACCTCGGGAGCGCGTTCGGCTGCCGCGGCGACCTGTCCGGCGAGGGCGTTCCAGGCGAGGTCGACGGCGGCGCGGAGCCGACGCTCCTGGGAGAGGCCGGTGAAGAGCGGGCCCGAGGCGGTGAGGATCGCCTCCGCGGTGAAGACCGCCCATTCGGCGTCGTCGGACGGGCCGAGGCGGAGGGGCTCGGGGGGTTGGTTGAGGGCGATGGGGACGGGGAGGGTGGTCGTGGCGTTCTGCTCGGCGAAGGTGTCGAGCTCGCGGGTGAGACGGCGGGTCCACTCGGGCATGCGGGCGGCGCGGTGCCGGGCGGCGGGCCATCCGGCGGCGTCGCCTGCGGCGAGGCCGAGGAGGAGGCCTTCGACTGCGTCGCGGTCGGGCCTGCGGGGGGCCTCGGGGTGTTGGGCCTGGTGGGCGCCGCCCCATGAGCCTGTGGCGTGCGGTGGGGCGGGGGCGAGTGTGGCGGTGCCCGGCAGTGGGGGCAGCGCCAGGTCCAGGTGGGTACCGAGCAGGGCGCCGGTGTCCGGCAACGGGTGCTGTGCCCACCCTCCCCCAGACTCCGTCTGGGGGTGCCCCCACCGCCCTGCGGAACGATTGCCCACAGCGGCGGTGGGGGCGTCGCCCACAGCGGCGGGGCGGTCGGACGCAGTTGTCGTGGCTGTCAGGTCTGCGCTCATCAGGAGTCCTCCTCCGGGGTCAGGAGGTCCGCTACGTCCAGGACGTGGTAGCCGCGCATCGAGGGGAGGCAGCTGCCCGTGACCGGGGTGATGGCCGAGGCCCACTCCTCGGGGATCGACCGCAGTCCGCCGGCCGCGCCCGCCAGCGCGCCCGCGACCGCCGCCGTGGTGTCGGCGTCGCGGCCCATGTTGACGGCCGTGAGGACCGCCGTACGGAAGTCCCCCCGGGCCGCCGCGAACGCGCCGAACGCCAGGCCCACCGCCTCCGGCGCCAGGTCCGTCCATGGGTAGCCGCCGATGACGACGGCCGAGCGGACCTGGCGCTCGCGGGTCAGCGGGTCCGGCTGGACGCGCTGGGCGGCGACCACCGCGCGGCGCAGCGACCGCGCCGTCCACGAGTCCATCGGGACGGCCGAGAGGGCCGCCGCGATCACCGAGGTGACCCCCGCTCCCGTCATCGCCGCCGCGACCCCCGCCGCGACCGCCTGGCCTCCGTAGATGCCCTCGCCGTCGTGGCTGACGCTGCCGTCGATCGCGACCAGCCGGGCCGCCTCCGCCGGGCGGCCCGCCGCGAACACCCCGAACGGCGCCGCCCGCATGGCGAGACCGTCGCTCCAGGCGTGCCGGTGCTGCGCGGAGATCGGGGCGGCGAGGCCCCGGCGGAGGTTCTCCAGGGTGCCGCGCTCCGAGAAGCCCGCGCCGCGGAACGGGCCTTCGTCGAGGTCGGCGATCCAGTGGTGCCAGGCCCGTTCGACGTGGTGGACGGTGAGGGCCGAGCCGTGCCGGGCGAGGAGCAGCGCCGAGAAGATGGCGTACTCGGTGTCGTCCGTGCCCGCCGGGCTGTCCGTCACGAAGCCCTCGATCCGTCCCCAGCGGCGGCGGATCTCGGAGGGGCGCATGTTCTCGGCGGGCGCGCCGAGCGCGTCGCCGACGGCGAGGCCGAGAAGCGCCCCTCTCGCCCGTTCGCGCGTATCGCATGCCGTGGTGGTCACCATGTCCGTGGCCCCTTCCTCGGTGGGGGCGCATCGACGGCGCCCCGATGCCTGGATCTGTGCCACGAAGGGCCGCGAACTCGCCGCAGAAACGTCTCTGTCACCCGCCTGACACCTCGCCAGAACCCGGTTCACGCAGCAAGGCACGCCTTAGTAAGTACGGCCTGCCTTGCTGGCGCGCCCCTTACATCGCGCGTATTTTCGAGGGTGTGGGGGCGGCGGGAGCAACCCGGCCCGCCGGAACGAGGGGAGAGCCATGTCCATCATCGAAGCTCAGGCACCACTGCACGAGGCCCACCGCGACAACCACACGCACCGTGACGTGAACGGCGGTTGGCTGCGTCCGGCGGTGTTCGGCGCGATGGACGGACTCGTCTCCAACCTCGCCCTGATGACCGGTGTCGCCGGCGGCGCGGTCTCCACCCAGACCGTCGTCATCACCGGTCTCGCCGGACTCGCGGCCGGTGCCTTCTCCATGGCGGCCGGCGAATACACCTCCGTCGCCTCGCAGCGCGAACTCGTCCAGGCGGAACTGGACGTCGAGCGCCGCCAGTTGCGCAAGCACCCCATCGACGAGATGGAGGAGCTCGCCGCCCTCTACGTCTCGCGGGGCGTCGAGCCCCCGCTGGCCCGTGAGGTCGCGATGCAGCTGTCGAAGGACCCCGAGCAGGCCCTGGAGATCCATGCCCGCGAGGAGCTCGGCATCGACCCGGACGACCTGCCGTCGCCGACGGTCGCCGCGGTCTCGTCCTTCGGCTCCTTCGCGCTCGGCGCGCTCCTCCCCGTACTGCCGTACCTGCTCGGAGCGACCGCGCTCTGGCCGGCCGTGCTGCTCGCGCTCGTCGGGCTCTTCGCCTGCGGCGCGCTCGTGGCCCGGGTGACCGCCCGTGGCTGGCTCTTCAGCGGGATGCGCCAGCTCGTCCTCGGCGGTGCCGCCGCGGCCGTCACGTACGGGCTCGGCATGCTCCTCGGGGCCGCGCTGTAGCCCCGTACCCACCGGAAGCGCATCAGGAGGCCCCCGCGACGGGGCCTCCTGGCGTTTCCGGGGCCTTTTGGGAGGTGGTGGCTACGCCGTTTGCCCTTGGGCGGGCCCTCGGGCCGGGGCGCCTGGCTTCTGCCGGATCAGGGTGATGCCGTACGCGACGATCCAGACCACCCACACCAGCCAGCCGGCGAGCCCGATGAGGCCGAGGGCTCCGCCGTGGTCGATGACCCAGTGCGCGAGGGTGGCCGAAGCGAACTGCAAGGCGGCTGCGAGCAGCCCCAAAGTGCCGTGCCACGGCCGGATCAGTCCGGTGCGCAGGCCACCGACGGACAGGCCGACGAGGGCCAGGGCCAGAAAGGTTCCGTTCAGGGTGAACACCGCGTCGTGCAACGCCCAGAGTCCCGCTGTCGCGGAGGAGTCGTGCGGGGCTGTGGAGGTGAGAGCGAGGCGGGTCGCGACGACCCCGGCGAAGGTGACGTTCTGCAGGGCGAGGCCGACGAGTCCGAGCAGTGACCACGCCTCGCCGAGGTCACGCTCGGCGCGCCGCGACGCGACGAGCGCACCGGCGCCGAACAGGGTGGCGAGGATCCATGCGGCGGGAGTGAGCGCGGATCCGATGCCCACGGCGACGCCTTGCGTGCTGAAGAACTCGGTGACCTCGCCGATCTCCGCGCCGGTGGTGGGCAGGCCCGCGGGCACCATGATCACGTTGCTCAGGGTGATCGCGACGGCGAAGCCCACGGCGGCGATACCGCCGATCCGGGTGAAGTGGGTGCTGGCCAACGTGAGTTGACGTGTCATATATTCAATATAGGCACCGTAAACCTGGAGAGGGCAAGGGATGAGCGCAGAACAGGGCCGACGCCGGTACGACTCGCTGCGTCGGGCGACTCAGGCGCTGGAGACCCGGGCCGAGATCGCCCGCGCCGCCCGTCGGCTCTTCGACTCCCGGGGCTGGGCGGACACGACCGTGCGCGAGGTGGCGCGCGAGGCGGGAGTCTCCGTGCCCACGGTCTACGCGGCGTACGGGAACAAGACCGGGCTGACCCGGGCCGTGGCCGATTCGGCCGACCTGTCGGCCGACGCGCCACGGATGCTCGCGGAGCTGGAGGCCGCGGCGGCGGACCCCGAGCGCCAGCTCATGGCCATGGCCGCCTACGACCGGCGGTTGTTCGAGCGTGCGGGCGACGTCATCCTGCTGATCCGCGAGGCGGGCCGCAGCGAACCCGAGCTCGCGGCGGCCTACCGAGACGGCCGGGAACGGGGCGACGAGACCCGGGTGCAGGTCTTCTCGTCCTGGCCGGCCGGCGCTCTCCGGAGCGGCCTGGATCTGCGGTCCGCCGTCGACATCTACGCGGCCATCTGCAACATCGACGTCTACACCACGCTCACCACCGAACGCGGCTGGCCGCCCGCCCGCATCGAGGAGTGGTGGGGGCAGGCGCTGGTCCGCGAGCTACTGAGCCGGACCGCGTCATGAGCGCGCCGTTCGCGACCAGGACGGCGGTCGTCGTGGGGGCGGGGGTGGCCGGGCTGGCCACGGCGATCGGACTGCGCCGTGCCGGTTGGGCGGTCTCGGTCCTGGAGCGCAGGACCGAGCTGGAGCGGTACGGCACGGCCTTCGGCATCCACCCCACCGCACAGGGCGCCCTCGAACGACTCGGAGTGGGCGAGGCCTTCCACGCTCGGGCCGTGCCCTACCGGAACGCCCGGATCCGCACCCCGCGGGGAAAGGTCCTGGCGAGCCTTCCACTGGAACGCATCGAGCGGAAGGCCGGTCGGCCCGAACTGCTGATCTCCCGGCCCTTTCTGATCGACACCCTGCTCGCCGAGCTGGCCGCCCTCGGCGTACCGCTCACGTTCGGGGAACGCGTCTCCGACGTGAGCGCCCTCACGGGCGGCTGCGACCTGGTGGTCGGCGCGGACGGAATCCACAGCGCCGTCCGTACCGCGTGCTTCGGCGACCGCAGCGGCCCGCGCCGCGCCGGGACGGTGGCCTGGATCGGCATCGCCGACTTCGAGAGCGGTCTCTACGGCGAGACCTGGGGCAGGGGCCGGTTCTTCGGTATGACCCCGGTCGAAGCGGGCCGCACCAACTGGTACGCCACGGTGCCCGAGGCCACCACCGCCGACGAGCTGCGCGCGCATTTCGAAGGCTGGCACGATCCCGTCCCGCGGATCCTCGACCGGACCGACCCGGCCACCTGGATCCGCTACGAGATGCGGCATCTGTTCCCCGCGCTCCCCGCCTTCGTCCACGGCGGGAACGTCGCGCTCGTCGGTGACGCCGCGCACGCGATGACGCCCAATCTGGGCCAGGGTGCCTGCACGGCGATCCTCGACGCGGAGGCCCTGACCCGGGCCGTGGCCGAGCACGCCGCGGCCGGTCTGCCCTCCGCCACCGGTCTGCCCTCCGCGCTGCGCGTCTACGACGCGGAACGCCGCCGCGCCGCGCAGCGGGTCGCCCTCGGGTCCCGGTCCCTGCACCTGTTCATGACCACCGAACACACCCGCCTGCGCGATGCCCTGGTCCGGGTACTGCCGTCATCTGTGTGAGGGCAGGGTGGCATTTCGGGATGTAAGCCCCGTATCGGCTGTGACGTATATCCCTGGCCCGATCCGCCACAGCGATGAGACACTATGCAGGACGCCACATATGTAGCCGGTTACTCGGCGGTTTCGAACCCGTGACCAACGGGAATGAGGCCTGAGCGTCGCTGGGCAATGAAGCCCACACAGTGACGGGTCGCCGACGACCCGGAGATCCTCCGGATCACCTCGATCCGTCCCCGCGAGGCAGGCCTCTGACCTCGCAAACCACAGGTGAACCCACACCACCGCTCCGTATCGGTGGTGTCCGCATGCTGGAATGCGCTATCCACTTCGCGAGAAGCCAGCCATCATGTAACCTGCACGAAATTTCGCGGAGGGCCAACGTCGTCCCTCGGCAGCAGCTCCCCCAGACGTGGTCTGGGAGGTGCCCCCAGCCACGACGACGACGGGAGAGCCGATGCGTTCCGACGCCTGGTCGCCCATGGACGGTCGCCCTGCTCCGCAGGGGATGTACGACCCCCGTAACGAACACGACGCCTGTGGTGTCGGGTTCGTGGCCACCCTCACCGGTGTAGCCAGCCACGCGCTGGTCGAGCAGGCGCTGACCGTACTGCGCAACCTCGAACACCGAGGCGCCACCGGCTCCGAGCCCGACTCCGGTGACGGCGCCGGCATCCTGCTCCAGGTCCCGGACGCCTTCCTCCGCGAGGTCGCCGGATTCGAGCTCCCCGAGACCGGCGCGTACGCCGTCGGCATCGCCTTCCTCCCCGAGGACGGCACCGACGAGACCGCCGCGAAGATCGAGGCGATCGCCGCCGACGAGGGCCTGAACGTCCTCGGCTGGCGTGAGGTCCCCGTCGCCCCCGAACTGCTCGGCGCCTCCGCCCGCTCCACCATGCCGGTCTTCCGCCAGCTCTTCGTCGCGGACGTGGCCGGCGACGCCACCGGCATCGCACTCGACCGCAAGGCCTTCGTCCTGCGCAAGCGCGCCGAGCGCGAGGCGGCGACGTACTTCCCGTCGCTCTCCGCCCGCACCATCGTCTACAAGGGCATGCTGACCACCGGCCAGCTCGAGCCCTTCTTCCCGGACCTGTCGGACCGCCGCTGCGCCACCGCCGTGGCCCTGGTCCACTCCCGGTTCTCCACCAACACCTTCCCGAGCTGGCCGCTGGCCCACCCGTACCGCTTCGTCGCCCACAACGGTGAGATCAACACCGTCAAGGGCAACCGGAACTGGATGACCGCCCGCGAGGCCCAGCTCGACTCCACCGTCTTCGGCGAGGGCTCGCTGGACCGGATCTTCCCGATCTGCACCCCGGACGCCTCCGACTCGGCCTCCTTCGACGAGGTCCTGGAGCTGCTCCACCTCGGCGGCCGCTCGCTCCCGCACGCCGTCCTGATGATGGTCCCGGAGGCGTGGGAGAACCACGAGACCATGGACCCGGCCCGCCGCGCCTTCTACCAGTACCACTCCACGATGATGGAGCCCTGGGACGGCCCGGCCTGCGTCACCTTCACCGACGGCGTCCAGGTCGGCGCGGTCCTCGACCGCAACGGACTGCGCCCCGGCCGCTACTGGGTCACCGACGAGGGCCTCGTCGTCCTCTCCTCCGAGGTCGGCGTCCTCGACATCGACCCCGCCAAGGTCGTCCGCAAGGGCCGCCTCCAGCCCGGCAAGATGTTCCTCGTCGACACCGCCGAGCACCGCATCGTCGAGGACGACGAGATCAAGGCCGCCCTCGCCGCCGAGAAGCCGTACGCGGAGTGGCTGGAGACCGGCGAGATCGAGCTCTCCGACCTCCCCGAGCGCGAGCACATCGTGCACACCCACGCCTCGGTCACCCGCCGCCAGCAGACCTTCGGCTACACCGAGGAAGAGCTCCGCGTCATCCTCGCCCCGATGGCCCGCACCGCCGGCGAGCCCCTCGGCTCCATGGGCACCGACTCGCCGATCGCGGCCCTGTCCGCCCGCCCGCGGCTGCTCTTCGACTACTTCACCCAGCTGTTCGCGCAGGTCACCAACCCGCCGCTGGACGCCATCCGCGAAGAGCTCGTGACCTCGCTGCGCTCCTCGCTCGGCCCCGGCAGCAACCTGCTGGAGCCCACCTCCTCGTCGTGCCGCAGCGTCACTCTGCCCTTCCCGGTGATCGACAACGATGAGCTGGCCAAGCTCATCCACATCAACGCCGACGGCGACATGCCCGGCATGAAGGCCGCGACCCTCTCCGGCCTCTACCGGGTCTCCGGCGGCGGCGAGGCCCTCGCCGCGCGCCTCGACGCCATCTGTGCCGAGGCCGACACCGCCATCGAGGGCGGCGCCCGCCTCATCGTGCTCTCCGACCGGCACTCCGACGCCGAGCACGCGCCGATCCCCTCGCTGCTGCTCACCGCGGCCGTCCACCACCACCTCATCCGCACCAAGCAGCGCACCAAGGTGGGTCTGCTCGTCGAGGCCGGTGACGTCCGCGAGGTCCACCACGTCGCCCTGCTCATCGGCTACGGCGCCGCGGCGGTCAACCCGTACCTCGCCATGGAGTCCGTCGAGGACCTGGTCCGCGCCGGCACCTTCATCGAGGGCCTGGAGCCCGAGCAGGCCATCCGGAACCTGATCTACGCCCTCGGCAAGGGCGTCCTCAAGGTCATGTCCAAGATGGGCATCTCCACCGTCGCCTCCTACCGCGGCGCCCAGGTCTTCGAGGCCGTCGGCCTCGACGAGACCTTCGTCGCCACGTACTTCAACGGCACGGCCACCAAGATCGGCGGCGCCGGTCTCGACGTCGTCGCCAAGGAGGTCGCCGCCCGCCACGCCAAGGCGTACCCCGTCTCCGGCGTCCCCTCGGCGCACCGCCTCCTGGACATCGGCGGCGAGTACCAGTGGCGCCGCGAGGGCGAGCCGCACCTGTTCGACCCGGAGACCGTCTTCCGCCTGCAGCACGCCACGCGCAACAAGCGGTACGACATCTTCAAGCAGTACACGGACCGGGTGAACGAGCAGTCCGAGCGCCTCATGACGCTCCGCGGCCTCTTCGGCTTCTCCTCGGGCCGGGAAGCGATCCCGATCGACGAGGTCGAGCCGGTCTCCGAGATCGTCAAGCGCTTCTCCACCGGCGCCATGTCGTACGGCTCCATCTCCCGCGAGGCGCACGAGACCCTCGCCATCGCCATGAACCAGCTGGGCGCCAAGTCCAACACCGGTGAGGGCGGCGAGGACCCGGACCGCCTCTACGACCCGGCGCGCCGCTCCGCGATCAAGCAGGTCGCCTCCGGCCGCTTCGGCGTCACCAGCGAGTACCTGGTCAACGCCGACGACATCCAGATCAAGATGGCCCAGGGCGCCAAGCCCGGCGAGGGCGGCCAGCTGCCCGGCCACAAGGTCTACCCGTGGGTCGCCAAGACGCGTCACTCGACGCCCGGCGTCGGCCTCATCTCGCCGCCGCCGCACCACGACATCTACTCCATCGAGGACCTGGCTCAGCTGATCCACGACCTCAAGAACGCCAACCCGGTCGCCCGCATCCACGTGAAGCTGGTCTCCGAGGTCGGCGTCGGCACGGTCGCCGCCGGTGTCTCCAAGGCCCACGCGGACGTCGTCCTCATCTCCGGCCACGACGGCGGAACGGGCGCCTCCCCGCTCACCTCGCTGAAGCACGCGGGCGGCCCCTGGGAGCTCGGCCTCGCCGAGACCCAGCAGACCCTCCTCCTCAACGGCCTGCGCGACCGCATCGTCGTCCAGACCGACGGCCAGCTCAAGACCGGCCGCGACGTCGTCATCGCCGCCCTGCTCGGCGCCGAGGAGTTCGGTTTCGCGACCGCGCCGCTCGTCGTCTCCGGCTGCGTCATGATGCGCGTCTGCCACCTGGACACCTGCCCGGTCGGCATCGCCACCCAGAACCCGGCCCTCCGCGACCGGTTCTCCGGCAAGGCCGAGTACGTCGTCAACTTCTTCGAGTTCATCGCCGAGGAGGTCCGCGAGCTCCTCGCCGAGCTGGGCTTCCGCAGCATCGAAGAGGCCGTCGGCCACGCCGAGCTGCTCGACACCAGCCGCGCCGTCACCCACTGGAAGGCGCAGGGTCTCGACCTGGAGCCGCTCTTCTACGTGCCGGAGCTGCCCGAGGGCGCGGTCCGCCACGCCCTGATCGAGCAGGACCACGGTCTGGAGAAGGCCCTCGACAACGAGCTGATCCAGCTCGCCGCCGAGGCCCTGAACGCCGCCTCCGCCGAGGAGGCCCAGCCGGTCCGCGCCCAGGTCGCCATCCGCAACATCAACCGCACGGTCGGCACCATGCTCGGCCACCAGGTGACGAAGCGGTTCGGTGGCGCCGGCCTCCCGGCCGACACCATCGACATCACCTTCACCGGCTCCGCCGGCCAGTCGTTCGGCGCCTTCCTGCCGAGCGGTGTCACCCTCCGCCTGGAGGGCGACGCCAACGACTACGTCGGCAAGGGCCTCTCCGGCGGCCGCGTGATCGTCCGCCCCGACCGGGGCGCCGACCACCTCGCCGAGTACTCCACGATCGCGGGCAACACGATCGGGTACGGCGCGACCGGCGGCGAACTGTTCCTCCGCGGCTGCACCGGCGAGCGCTTCTGCGTCCGCAACTCCGGCGCCCTGGTCGTCTCGGAGGGCGTGGGCGACCACGGCTGCGAGTACATGACCGGCGGTACGGCGGTCGTCCTCGGCGAGACCGGACGCAACTTCGCGGCCGGCATGTCGGGCGGTGTCGCCTACGTCGTCGACCTCGACCGGGACAACGTCAACTCCGGCAACCTGGGCGCGATCGAGGCCCTGTCGGACACCGACAAGGCATGGCTGCACGACGTCGTGCGCCGCCACCACGAGGAGACCGGCTCCACGGTCGCCGAGAAGCTCCTTGCCGACTGGGCCGTGAACGCGGACCGGTTCAGCAAGATCATCCCCACCACGTACAAGGCAGTGCTCGCCGCCAAGGACGCCGCTGAGCTCGCCGGTCTCTCCGAGGCCGAGACCACCGAGAAGATGATGGAGGCGGCGACCCATGGCTGACCCCAAGGGCTTCCTGACCACCGGTCGCGAGGTCGCCAAGACCCGCCCCGTGGGCGAGCGCGTCAGGGACTGGAACGAGGTCTACGTCCCCGGCTCCCTGCTGCCGATCATCAGCAAGCAGGCCGGCCGCTGCATGGACTGCGGCATCCCGTTCTGCCACAACGGCTGTCCCCTCGGGAACCTGATCCCCGAGTGGAACGACTACGCCTACCGCGAGGACTGGTCGGCGGCGCAGGAGCGCCTGCACGCCACCAACAACTTCCCGGAGTTCACCGGCCGCCTGTGCCCGGCTCCGTGCGAGTCGGCGTGCGTGCTCGGCATCAACCAGCCGGCCGTCACCATCAAGAACGTCGAAGTCTCCATCATCGACAAGGCGTGGGACGCCAACGACGTCAAGCCGCAGGCGCCCGACCGCCTCTCCGGCAAGACCGTCGCCGTCATCGGCTCGGGCCCGGCGGGTCTCGCCGCCGCCCAGCAGCTGACCCGGGCCGGCCACACCGTCGCCGTCTACGAGCGCGCGGACCGCATCGGTGGACTCCTCCGGTACGGCATCCCCGAGTTCAAGATGGAGAAGCGCCACATCAACCGCCGCATCGAGCAGATGCGCGCGGAAGGCACCAAGTTCCGCACGGGCGTCGAGATCGGCCGCGACATGCCGGCGACGGCGCTCCGCAACCGGTACGACGCGGTCGTCATCGCCGCCGGCGCCACCACCGCCCGTGACCTGCCCGTCCCGGGCCGCGAGCTGGCAGGCATCCACCAGGCGATGGAGTACCTGCCGCTGGCGAACAAGGTCGTCGAGGGTGACTTCGTCGCCCCGCCGATCACCGCCGAGGGCAAGCACGTCGTCGTCATCGGCGGCGGCGACACCGGCGCCGACTGCGTCGGTACGGCCCACCGCCAGGGCGCGGCCTCGGTCACGCAGCTGGAGATCATGCCCCGACCGGGCGAGGAGCGGAACCCGGGTCAGCCCTGGCCGACCTTCCCCATGCTGTACAAGGTCACCTCCGCGCACGAGGAGGGCGGCGAGCGGGTCTACTCCGTCTCCACCACCCACTTCGAGGGCGACGAGGACGGCAACGTCCAGTTCCTCCACCTCGTCGAGGTCGAGTTCGTCGAGGGCAAGCTGACCCAGAAGCCGGGCACGGAGCGCAGGATCCCCGCCCAGCTGGTCACGCTCGCGATGGGCTTCACCGGCACGGACGTGGAGAACGGTCTGGTCGCCCAGTTTGGTCTGGACCTCGACGAGCGGGGTAACATCGCCCGAGACGCGGACTTCGCCACCAATGTCGATGGCGTGTACGTCGCCGGCGACGCGGGTCGCGGCCAGTCCCTCATCGTGTGGGCCATCGCCGAGGGCCGCTCGGCCGCCCGTGGCGTGGACCGCTACCTGACCGGCGCCAGCTCCCTGCCAGCCCCGATCCGCCCGACGGACCGTTCGCTGATGGTCTGATCCGACCGGATCACCCCACAAACGTCCCGTACAACGACGTACGGAACTGAGCGCGGCGCCCCCCGAATGTCCCCGACCGGACGACTGGGAGGGCGCCGATGCGCGTCCGGATGTGGGCGGGGCTGGTCAGCTCGGCTCCCCCGGTCCTCAGCCGACCGGGCCCGGGAAGATCCAGGTGATCAGGGAGGCGGCCGAGACGGCGAGGACGCCGACGAGGCCCATCCAGCGGGCGATGCCGGTCGTGCGGACGACGGACTTGGCCCGTTTCTTCTCGTACGTCAGCAGGTACTTCGCGTCGGTGAGCACTTTCTGGCCCGGCCGCTCGTGCACGGCCGTGACCAGCATCCAGGAGGCCGCGAGGAGGAGCAGGAACCCTCCGGCGAGCAGGCCGATCACCCACCACCTCGGGCCGGTGGTCATCTTGCTCAGGTTCTCCTGCCCCTTGAGCACGAAGATCACGGTGAGCAGCCCGGTGAGTGTGGTGAGGAAGTTCCGGTAGCCCTCGGCCTGCTGGAGCGCCGCCCGCAGTTGCTCGGGTGGGGCCGCCATCGCCCGTACCCGCAGGCCTGCCTTCCACAGCTCGTCCTCGGTGAAGTCACTCACAGGGAGAGTCCCCCTGGGGGAAGGGCGATGTAGAACGAGGCTCCGCAGCCGTCCGGGACCCCGTCGGGCCGGTCCAGGTGCCAGGTCGTGCACTCGCACATGGCGTACCTCGGCTCACCGGAGGCCACGAGGTTCCTCAGGGGCTTGGAGGGGCCCTTGGCGACGAACTGGACCCCCGTGATGACCCTCGTGGTCACGCACTGGCACTGGGGGCACTCGCCGACGGCCTGAACGCCGTCGCCGTCGCTCCGGACCTCCCAGAGGAAGGTGGTGAGGGGCTGGGTGAGCGGGAAGGGCCGGCGGTTCCAGGTGGTGGTGGAGCTCATGACTGCGGTCCTCCGGGGGCGGGAACGACGAGCGAGAACAGTCGGGCGTAGCGGCGGAGGATGTCACGGACGTCGTCCTCGGACTGCTCCGTCTCCTCGGCACAGAGAACGACGTGCTCGTCGGTGACGGTTCCCGTCACGGCGGGTGCACGGCCGGTCAACTGCTCGGTGAGGACGATGACATCACGCCAGCCGGGCACGATCTCCCGTTCTTCGTCCTGCGGTTCGGGCGTGATGACCTTGAGGCCGAGGCTCGTGAAGGGTGCGTACCGGTCGTACGTCTTCCCGAGCGTCCAGCCGAACCGGCCTGCCACGAGGACGAGTTCGAGTGCGCCGAGAACTCCGGGGCCGAGCAGGCTGGCATCGAACGCGGCGAGGTCGAAGTCGTTCGGCTCCAAGCCCGCGAGGGCGTCGGTGATCGTGCCGGGGACCGGGGGACCGCCGAGGCAGCGGTAGGTGCCGAGGATGTCGGCGGCGTGGCGCAGGGTGCCGCCGCGGCGGGTCATGGCGAGTGAGAGGAGGTCCTGGACCTCCAGGCACTCCCGGAAGGACTGCACGTGCTCGGTGGTGTGGAGCAGGTGGACCACCTCGGCGTACACGGGTGTCAGGGAGCGGGCCTCCTCCGGGACGTCCGGGAGCCGGAGCGGAAGCAGGGGTCCGTCCAGCCTGGCCAGCGCTACTTCGGCAACCGCGTCACCCAGGGTGGTGCGGTCGGCGGCCGCGAACTTCAGGAAGAGGGGGACGCCGAGGTCGCAGGCGTCGAACCCTCGTTGGTCCACGTCCTGCGACCATCTGCTGAGCCCGAATTCCAGCAGGCTGACGAGGGCGGGCGGCAGCTGCTTGAACTGGTCCACCAGTGTGTCGACGGGATCTGCCAGGCACCCGCACGCGTCCAGGAGGACGAGCTCCCGGCGCAGTTCCTCCAGGGAGGGGCGGCGGGGGGATTGGTATGCCTGGAGGAGCAGGCGCCAACTGGGGTGCGTGGCCCGGGTTCCGGGCTCCGTGCGAGGCGAGTTGTCGGCTGCCTGCACTGTCCACCCTGCCGGGATCCATTCCTGGCACTCCTCGGGCACCTCCGGAGCGGACACACCGGTGGCCGACGCGATGTGGGCGACCTTCCGGGCCACCTCGCCGAGCGGCTGACTCAGGCTGAGACTGCGCTCCATGAGCTGCGCCATGGTCAGACGTCCGGCAGGGAGCCATGGGTACCTGCCGTCGATGTCGCGCGACATCAGCCTCTGCTCGAAGGCGGTGAGTGCGGGATGGTTGAGAGTCTCCTCGCGCACGGCTTCGGTGTGGCGGAGGCCCAGCGGCCTCAGGGCGGTGATCCGCTCGGCGAGCCGTCGCCGCTGTTCGGGCAGCTGCGCGTACATCAGCAGATCGATGGGATGTACGTCGCGCCGTCGGCCCTCGTTCCAGGAACCGGGGGACGCGCGGAGGAACTCGGCCTCGGCCTCCACGAATTTGACCGTCAGATCGACGGAGGCCAGGGCATCCGGATCCGGGATCTCGAAGCCGAGGCGCAGGAGCTCGTTCAGATCGTCCAGGAGGCGGGACGGAGCCACGCCATGGTGGGCGGCCACGGCCAGGAGAGGGACGTGAGCGGCTGGGCGTTCGTTGGGTGCAGCCACCCGCGCCGCGGCTTCGTAGGCCTCACAGAGATCCGCCATCTCTTCGGTGGGCGTGCCCGCCGCACGCAGATCCGCGATGCTCCGCGCGGCCGGGACCCGGGCGCCCGCGATCGCGTACCGCCGCAAGGCCTGGACGCTCCTGGCCAGTGGGATGTCCGCGCGCAGAGCGACCTTCACGGGCAGCGACCACCCGCCGTCGAAGAGGCGGGAGGACGTCAGGAGCGCGTCCAGGCCGATCGGCACGGGATAGCGGTCGGGTGCGAACGGAGGCTCACCGGGGGCCGACGCCCCCAACGCTGTCATACGCCACCTTCTGAGGACCTTGGCCTCGGCCCGCTCGTCGTGTGGCACCACCTCGTGGCCCGTCCACTGCCGCAGCTGGCTGAAGTCCATCCCCAGAACGCCCGTGCGGCGCAGCGGCAGGCGGGTGGTGGGAAACTGGAAATCGACGACTTCCGAGTCCACGAGGCCGGTCACCAGGGGCGACAGATGGTCGAAGAGCTCGACGACGAGCTGCGGTTCGTCGTCCGCGAGCTCCCACAGCCATGGCAGCAGGACCTCGTCGAGTTCCCTCGCCGCGACCGGGACCGCGCCGAGCAGCTCCTCCATCACCTTCTTCGTGTCGTAGAAGACCAGTGAGTTCCGGTTGACGCTCGGCTCCGGCCGGTGTCTCTCCCGGAGGTTGAACACGTACCCGTGGACCTTGGGAGCGTCCTCCACGACGATGCCGTCGAGCAGCAGCTGTCCGGGGCCCTGGACGATCCAGCTGTCCTCGCTCGCCGCCGTGGCGGCCTTCCCGTGCCAGTTCGCGGTGCGGTCCGAGGGGGCGTGCAGTACGCCCGGCTCCCAGAACTCCTGGTCGATCAGATTGCCGTCCCGACCTCGCTCCAGCGCCGTCACCCGGAATTCGCTCACCCACAGCAGGCGCCGCAGGGTGGCCACCACCGACGGCGGGCCCTCCTCGCCCTCTTCCTGGTTCAGGTACAGCCGCACCACCGTGCCCCCTTGCCCCGGTGGGCCGTCCGTCGGGCCGATCTGGAGCAGACCGGAGCCCGACTGGACGGTGGCCCGGAGCGGCGAGGCCGGGCGGGACGGGTAGCCGTACTCGTCGGTCGCCTCGGTGTGGACGGTGACCTCGTCGGCGAGCATGAAGTAGCTGAACACGCCGATGCCGAAACGGCTGTTGAGAGGGATCGGCGGCATACCGACCCGCCGCCAGTTGCGCCGCTCCTGCACGTAGTCGGGGTCCTGCGCGTACCGCTTGCCCGCGCGGGCGAACATGGAGGTGAGTTTCTCCCGGCTCATGCCGGAGCCCTCGTCGCGGCACTCGATGTACGGACGGTCCCCGTCGTACGCCTGGAGGAAGTGGATCTCGGGCTGCCGGTCGGGTCCGTTGAACCCCTTCCGCTTGGTGCCGTACGTGACACGCTGCTGCCGGTGCCGGCACGCGTCCAGGGCGTTCTGGTACAGCTCCCGCACGGCGAGCGTCCGGTCGCCGTACAGCTGGGTGCCCATGAGCAGGGGGCGGATCTCGTCCTCGGCGAGGCGAAAGCGCTCCAGGGGCGTGGTGTAACTCTGATCGGCCGGGTTCAGCGACGCGGTGGTCACCTTGTGGGGAACGCCCCGGAGCAGGTCCGGCGCGGTGTGCCCGGTGGATTGCCAACCTTGGTGACGAGCCCGCACGGAGGCGTCGGCGGTCGCCGCCAGTTCCTCCAGCGCGGCGTGCAGTGCGGGATGCGGGCAGTTCAGGCGGAGCGCGTAGCTCGTTGCCCCGTTCTTCGTGCCCGCCTCCCAGTCGCAATCCGCGAGCGCGGACACCACGGCGGCCGGGGTGAGGGGCTTGTGGGCGCCCAGGTGGTCCACGAGCACGCTGGACATGCGGCGCGGATCAACGGCGAGCAGCGCCGCCAGCCACAGAAGGTAGGCGAGCTCGCCGTCACGCCACATGTTGCCGGGGACGGGGCGTTCCCGGCGGCTCCACTTGGGGTTGGCTGAGGCGTTGATGCGCGGGCTGGAGCCCGGAGGGACCGTCATGTGGGGCAGAACCCGGCGCACGTGTTTGTCCACCTCGGAGCGCTGCGCGTCGGACATGACGTCGGCGCCCGCCGCGACGGCCCGCACCACCCTGTCGAGGAGGCCGTTCACCGACGGGTAGGCGTCGGAGCGGTCCCACAGCAGGTCCCAGTCGGCGATGAAGCGGTGGCGAAGCCAGTGGTCGGCGGCGGTGGCGGCGTCGATCATCTCCCGCTGCCGCAGTGACTCGGCCGCGCGGTGCACTCCTGAGTGGGCCTGGCAGAGGTCGGCCGCCTCGTCGCACACGTGCTGTTCGTGCCCTTCGACGGGCTTCCTGCCCCGGCCGTCCTTCTCCAGCTTGTCCAGCCGGTCCGGCCGCAGTTCCGCCAGCTGGCTCAGCGCGATGGCGACGACGCCCTCGTGCATCAGGGGAGCGGCGAGCAGCGCCGCGGTCTCGGCGGGGGAGAGGAGGTCGTCCTCGCCGAGTTGGGCGTCGTCGATGAGCCGGCCGAGGCGGTTCACGACGCGGATCGGGTAGTCCGGATCGCTCCAGGGGGTGGCGTCCGTGCCGAGGCGGCTCTTCGCGACCTCGCGCGCCAGGTCCGCGAGCTCGTCCTGGACCCGCTTGTGTGTCTCGGCCCCGTGCGAGGTGTGGTTCCAGAGGACGGATCTGGTGATCGCTTCGGCCCAGCGCTCGGTCTGCCGGCTGCCGTCGCAGAGGACCAGCCGGTCTGCGAGGCCTTTCGCGCACTCGACCTCGACAGTCGGTGAGGGGTCCGCCTGGCGGGATGCGAGTCGCTCCACCTGTCCCTCGATATAGGAGTGGACCTCCTTGAGGGTTTTCGGGGGGCTGGTGCGCGACAGTGCCTGGGCGAGGGCGATTCCGAAGTAACTGCCCTTCTGGGGGTCGGCATAGGCCGGCTGTCCGCGTCCGCTCGCGTGCAGCCAGGCGACGTCGCGGTAGACGGAACTCGCCAACGGCGTCTCGTGGAAGTCGGAGGGCGAGCGCGAGTCGTCGGTACGGCAGGTGTCGAGGCAGACCACGACCGTGACGCCTTCGGGCACGGACCCGAGGAGGGCCTCGGGACTGACTTCCAGGATCGTGTTCGAGATCAGGGACCCGTTGGCGCGGGCGCGGGCCTCGGAGGAGAGCAGGTACTCGCGCTCGCCGACGGTCACGCCGTGGCAGGAGAAGTAGAGGAAGGCCGTGTCCCCCGCCTTGCAGGAGTCGAGGAAGGCCTCCACGGCCACCAGGATCGCGCCGGGGTTCGGATCCCGCCGTTCCAGGTCGGCGTGACCGGGGTGCAGGGCTTCGACCTCGTAGTCGGACTCGATGAGGGCGGTGCGGACCATCTCGATGTCGCGGTCGACGAAGTCGAGCGGCTTGAAGCGCCGGGAGAGGACCTCGTCCCGTTCCAGGTGCGGGGTCCTCCCCACGCCGATGAGCAGCGCCCGCCGCCCGCCGGTGCCCGCCTCTTCGGCCGCGTCCGTCGTCGAGCTCACCCGTACCCCCAACTCCCTTGTGCGGGACCCCTGTACGCCCATGATTCCAGAACGTCACCGGCTGGGGACCCGCACCGCGGGACGGTCCTCACCGGGGTACGGTTCTCAGCCAGGCCGCCGCCCCGTCGAGCGCCGCGTCCGCCTCCGGCAGGAGGCCCGTGCCGCCGAGGAAGCCGTGGAACACGCCCGTGTGCAGGTGGACCTCTGCCCGGACGCCGGCGGCGGAGAGGCGGCGGGCGTAGGCGAGGCCCTCGTCGCGCAGGGGGTCGCAGTCGGCGAGGACGAGGAGGGCCGGGGGCAGACCGGTGAGGTCGGGGGCCAGGGCGGGGGAGGCCGCGGCCGGGTCGCCGTCCGGGCCCACGTACTGCCGCCAGTACCAGCGCATGTGGGCCGTCGTGTGGAAGTAGCCCTCCGCGAAGTCGTGGGCCGACCGTCCCTCCAGTCTGTGGTCCAGCGCCGGGTAGACCAGGAGCTGGCCGGTCAGTGGCGGCCCACCGCCATCACGGGCGCGCAGGGCCGCCGCCGCGGCCAGGTTCCCGCCGCTGCTGTCGCCCGCCAGGACCAGCGGGCGCCCCGGATATCGGTCGGCCGCCCACCCCAGGGCCGTACACACGTCGTCCTCGGCCGCCGGGAAGCGGTGCTCGGGTGCGCGCCGGTAGTCGACGGAGACGACGGTCGCGCCGGTACGGGAGGCCAGCGCGCGGCACGTACGGTCATGGGTGTCCAGATCGCACAGGACCCAGCCGCCGCCATGGGCGAAGACGACGACCAGGTCCTCGCGACCTTCGTAGAGGCGGACGGGAACGCCGTTCGCCGAGGTCTCCCGTGCCGGTGGGAGCTCGCCCAGGTGCGCCCTGGCCGCCGCCCGCAGGGCCTCCGCGCCCGCCTCCGGGCGCGGGAAGCCCGCCGACATCGCGTCGCAGAGGGCGCGGGCCGCCGGGGTGAGCGGGTCGGGGGGCAGCGCGTCGGGGCGCGGCGCGTCGGTCGTCGTCATGCCGTCAGGCCTCCGTCCACCGTGAACTCCGCGCCCGTCACGTACGACGACGCCTCCGACAGCAGGAAGAGGACCAGCTCTCCGGCCTCCTCCGGGCGGCCCATCTTTGGCCGAGCGGTACGTGGGTCCAGTCCCGGTCCGCGACCGCCGCCGTCATGGGGGTGTCGACGGCGCCCGGATGCACCGAGTTGACCCGGACGCCGTACGGGGCGAGGTCGCGCGCCGCCGAACGGCTGAGGCCGCGCAGGCCGAACTTGCCCGCCCCGTACGCCGCGTGGCCGGGGACGCCGACGCGGCCGGCCGTGGACGACACGTTCACGATCGAGCCGCCGCCCGCCGCGCGGAGCGCGGGCAGCACGGCCTGGATGCCGAGGAACGGCGCCAACAGATTGACCCGGAGCAGGAGTTCGAAGTTCTCGTACGTCTCCGATTCCACCGGCGCCGTCCGCCAGAGGGCCGCGTTGTTGACGAGTCCGTCGATCCCGCCGTACGTGGCGACCGCCGTGTCCGTCACGGTCCGCCAGTCGTCCGCCGACGTCACGTCGTGACGGACGAAGACCGCCGCCCCGCCGAGGTCCGCCGCCACCGACCGGCCCTCCTCCTCCCGGACGTCGGTGAGGACCACCCGCGCCCCGGCCGCCACCAGGAGCCGGGCCTCGGCGGCGCCCTGGCCGCGCGCCGCGCCCGTCACGATCACGGTCTTGCCGGAGAGGGCGCTCACGCGGCGGCGTCCGGTGCGCGGAAGTGCGGGATGACCTTCGTGCCCCACTGGCGGATGGTCTCCAGGCAGACCTCCTGCGGCACGGTTCCCATCTGGATCAGGCACATCACCTCGTCGACGCCGATCTCCCGGAGCCGTTCGACGTACGCGATCGCCGTGGCGGCGTCCCCGTACGCGTGGTCGGTGTTGTAGGTGCCGGTGTCCACCGGCCGGGCGGGGACGTTCGCCTCGTGCAGCCGGGCGATCAGCTCGTCCCGTTCGCGGGCGAGGGCGCCGGCGTGGTCCTCGTCCTCCGCGTAGCCGGTCGGCGCGGGCGCGCCCCCGTACCAGTGGGCGATCGACTCGGCGAAGAAGCGCTGGCCGCGGGTGCCGAGCCGGAGCGCGCGGTCGGCGTCGTCCAGGACGACGGTCGGGCAGAGGGCGGAGAAGTGGTCGTTGACCTCGGTGGAGACGAACCGCGACCCGTCCCGCGTGGCGAGGGCCTCGTCGTACACCGTGCGCATCGCGCGGACGTCGTCGGCGCCCGCGAACCCCATCACCAGGGCGCCGATGCCGAGTTCGGCCGCCTGCCGGAGCGACGCGTGCTGCGAACAGGCCATGAAGAGCGGCGGGTGCGGGTGCTGGACCGGGTGGGGCAGGACCGCTCCGGGCCCGATGTCGAGCGAGCCGTGCCACTCGAACTCCGGCTCGCGCCACGCGGCGGCGAAGATCCGCAGGGCCTCCTCGGTCTGCGGCCGGGTGTCCTCGGGGCGCACCCCGAACATCCGCATCTCCTGGCGGGTGGCGCCCCGCCCGGCGCCGATGTCGACCCGGCCTCCGGAGAGCACGTCGAGCATGGCGGCGCGTTCGGCGACCCGGACGGGGTGCTGGTAGCCGAAGGGCATGGTGACCACGCCGTGGCCGACGCGGATGGTGTGGGTGCGGGCGGCGACCCAGGCCAGGAAGATCTCTGACGCGCTCATGTGGGCGTACTGGGTGAGGGAATGGTGTTCGACCGCCCAGATCCGGTCGAAGCCCATCTCCTCGGCGAGGACGGCCTGTTCGACGCAGTCGTGGATGACGCGGTGCTCGCGTGCGGGGGTTGGGTCGACGAGCTGTGCTTCGAAGATCATGGAGAACTTCACGAGGGAGCTCCTCCCGTTGGCAGTTGTTCGTGACGGGGCATCAGGTATGCCTAATCGAAATACTTCTAGCAGGCACAGGTGGAGGAGGGAAGGGCCGTAGACTTCCCGCCGTGGACGAGAAGACGGAGGGGGCTCCGGAGCTGCCCGGGCTTCCGGCGACCAGCTGGGCGGTGCTCGGACTGCTCTCCCACGAGCGGGAGTTGTCCGGCTACGACATCAAGAAGTGGTCCGACCGGTCGCTGGGGCTCTTCTACTGGAGCCCGTCGTTCAGCCAGATCTACAGCGAGCTCAAGCGTCTGGAGAAGGCCGGGTTCGCCGACTCGCGCCTGGTCGCCCCGGAGGCCGGCTCGCGCGACAAACGCGTCTACCTGATCACCGGCGAGGGCCTCGCCGCCGTACGGCTCTGGGCCCGCACCGCCCCGCTCGACCCGCCGGTCCTCAAGCACGGGCCGATGCTCCGGCTCTGGCTCGGCCACCTCCTCGAACCCGAGCGGATGCGGGAGATCCTGGCCGCGCACCGCGCGTACGCCGAGGGCATGCGGCGGCGCGCCGAGGCCGACGCGGCGGACGCGTCGGCGGACGAGGCATGGACGTACCCCCGGCTCACCCTCAGATGGGCCGAGCGGTACTACACCGCCGAGCGCGACCTGGCCGACGCCATGCTCGCGGACATCGAAGAGCTGGAGGGGGAACACCCATGGCACTGAGCCTGCGGAAGGTCGAGGAGACCGCGCCCGCGCTGGTGAGTCTCTACAAGCAGGCGGGGGAGTCGCTGCGACGGCACGGGATCGACGGGCAGCGCGTCGCCGTCTACCTCGTCGTCGACTACTCGGGGTCGATGAAGCCGTACTACGCCGGCGGCGCCGTCCAGGCCCTGGCCGACCGGGTGCTGGGGCTCTCCGCGCAGCTCGACGACGACGGGCGGGTGCCCGTCGTCTTCTTCTCCACCGACATCGACGCCGAGACCGAGATCCGGCTCGACGACCACGCCGGCCGGATCGACCGGATCGTCGCCGGGCTCGGGCACATGGGAAAGACCAGCTACCACCTGGCCATGGACGCCGTCATCGACCACTACCTCGACAGCGGCTCCACCGCGCCCGCGCTCGTCGTGTTCCAGACCGACGGCGGGCCGATCAACAAGCTCGCGGCCGAGCGGTACGTGTGCAAGGCGGCCCGGCTGCCGATCTTCTGGCAGTTCATCGGCTTCGGCGACCCCGGAAGCCGGCAGTTCGACTTCCTGCGCCGACTCGACGAGCTCGACGTGCCGACGAAGCGACCCGTCGACAACTCCGGGTTCTTCCACGCGGGTCAGGACCCGAGCCGGATCGCGGACGCGGAGCTGTACGACAGGCTCGTCGCCGAGTTCCCGGTGTGGCTCGCGGCGGCGCGGCGGCAGGGAATCGTCCGCCCGTGAAGCCGGGTGCCGGGCCCGGTCCAGCCGCTCCTGCGGAAACCGTTGGCCCTCGCCCGTGCCGCCGGTGGAGCATGACCGGCATGACCTCTCTCGTACGACACGTCACCATCGACTGCACCGACGCCTACGCCCTCGCCACCTTCTGGGCGCAGGCCCTGGACTCCAAGGTCTCCCCCGACGACGCGCCGGGAGACGAGGAGGCGCTGGTCGAGACGCCCGGGGCCGCCCTCCTCTTCATCCAGGTCCCCGAGGCGAAGGCGGTCAAGAACCGCGTCCACCTCGACCTCCAGCCGCAGGACCGCACCCGTGACGAGGAGGTCGAGCGGCTGCTCGGCCTCGGCGCGACCCTCCTCGACGACCGTCGGAACCCGGACGGCACCGGCTGGGCGACCCTGGGCGACCCCAACACCTCTGACTACCAGTTCTGAGCTTACGCGCACGTCAGAGAACACAGAAGCCCCGCACGGCAGTTGAGCCGCACGGGGCGTTTTGCTGTCTGCGAGGGGCTACGCGCGCCGCTGACCCTCTCCGGGCATCGGACCGGGGATCATGGCCACGGCGTGGCTCGGGCAACCCCAGAGGACCACTCCGGGGCCACTCTGACGCTCGACGTAGCCGACTTCCACGGGCGCCCATGTCCATTGCTTGCAGCGGGAGCATCGCGCACCGGACTTACCCGGCGTGGACTCGGCGGTGAGGGCTTCGCGGGTCATGCGGTCACCGCCACGGCGAGCGCGGCGAGGGTTTCGAAGTGGTCCCCCTCGTAGCCGTAGGGGTAGTCCACGCCGAGCGTGGCGAGGACGGCTGCCGTCCGCCGTTCGCTAATCACTCCGAGCCGCATGGTGTCGTCGGCGAGGACGTAGGGGCGGATAAGGGTGGTGTCCTCGCCCCGGAGCGGGGTGTGTCGAGCCCGGACGTGTGCGGGGGTCGGGGTGGGCCACGGCTTCATGTGGGGGCCGGTCAGGGTGGCCAGGGTCTCGGGGGTGCGGTACGCGGCGGAGTGGCGTCCGGGGCGTCGCGGGGTGAGTCCGAGGGCGCACCACAGGATGAGCAGCAGCCCCATTCCGATGGCTGCGAGGGCGATAAACTCGCGCATGTCTTTCAGCTCCCAAAAGCTGATTGGCGGAGCCCCGGCAGACCGGTCCTAAGCGGTCTGCCGGGGCGATTCAGTTCCGAGAGTAGGCCCTTACGTCAAGGCACGTAAAGTCTTGTAAAGGCACGTCAATGGACATGGCCTGATGTGCTCTGTTGAGTGAGCCCCGCTACCGTTCATGGCATGGATTACGGCCCAGATGACGAGATCGAGCGGGACGCACCCGAGCCCCCGTTTCACCAGCTAGCGGGCATCCTGCGTGCGCGTATTGCTCGGGGTGACTGGAAGCCGCGCCGCCCCATCCCGTCAGAGACCCGTCTGTGTGAGGAGTACGAGCTGTCCCGTCCAACGGTTCGGCGGGCGATTGCCGCCTTGGTGAACGATGGACTCGTGTTCGTTGTGCCGCAGCGAGGGACGTACGTTGCTGAGCCCGCCGGCTCGGGCAGCGGGACCGACGACCAGGCCGACGCGTAGTCGAGGGGCAGGGAAGCCCCGCCCATGCGCCTCGGGGGATGACGCACAAGCGGGGCAGTCTTGCGGTTCAGTCCCGTCAGAGGACGTGCTGATCGGGACTGTCCAGCCATGCGGACTCGCCCGTTGCGGTCACTGTCAGTCCGAACCGCACCGGGCCGGGGCGGTCGTGCCGCAGCCACCAGGCGTGCGCGGCTTCAACTTCGTTCCACAGTTTGCGCGGGCCGTACTGCCACACGGTGAACCGGTCGTCTGACTTCCCGTCCCAGTCCACGGCTGCCCACGACGTGGCGTCGGTAGTGGCGACCCACAGTCGGGACGCCACCCCTTCCACGTCGGGATTGTCGTGCCACGTCCACCACACGTCACGGAGCTGTAGCCCCATGGCGAACTGCGCATCGAGATCGTCGCCAGCCACCCGCCACGGTGGAAGGGTGGTAGTCGACTCGTCGGGCTGGTGGTCGTCACGCACCACGTCACGGAAGATCCGCAGGTCTGTGCGCTGGCCCCTCATGAGCATGAACGCGGAGTGCGGCGAGAACGGGCCCGACGCGCTTCCGCTGTCGTCCACGGTCATGCGGAGCAGCCCGTAGCAGACCCACGGACTTTCCCACGGGGTGAGGATGACGCCCCCGGGCTTCACCTGGTCGACCCACGGACGCGGGACAGACCGCACGGAGCACGTCGCCACGAGTCGGTCATACGGCGCGTTGTCCGTGTACCCCTCGGCCCCGTCCCTGGTCACCACAGCAGCGGTGACGCCCTCTTTTCGTAGACGTTCCCCGGCTTCCCTCGCCAACGCGGGGTCGACTTCCACGGTCGTCACGTTCCCCGGGCCGGCGACATGGGCCAGAAGACCCGCGTGCCACCCTGTTCCGGTGCCGATCTCCAGGACCCTGTGTCCCTCGTGCACGTCGAGCATGTGCAGCATCCGGAACACGATGCTCGGGGCGCTCGCGGACGAAGACGCCCACCGCTCGCCGTCGTCGGGGTCCTGGCCGTCGTTGATTTGCGTCACGACGGAATCATTGGCGTAGACCGCGCGGAGCCACGTTTCGGGGGCGTCCGCCCGGTTACACGGCTCCAGTGCATCACCCAGAAAGATGCGCTCGGGAACGAACGCGGACCGGGGAACATTCCATGCGGCACGCTCCCACTCGGGCGTCACCGGCGCGCCCATGTCGTCGTTCACCGCGCCGAGCAGATCGCGCAGGGCGATTCGCTCGGACGCGACGAGTTTCGGTGTCGTCACCTGCGTCAGTCTTCCTTCTTGTGCTTCGGCGGGTCCTTCGGCTTGGCGGTGTCGGACGACGGCTTGGACGTACCCGGGTCCTTCCCCCCGGAGTGCTGCCCGTTGCCTCCGCTGCCGCCCTTACCCGTTCCCCATCCCATGGCGTTCCCTCTCTTGGTTACGTACGAATCTTGGGAACCCGCCCGGTGGTCTCACGTCCCCACATGGGCCCCACCGGACGGGTGTGGTGCACCCGAGCGCACCGGTCTGCATCGCGCGAAGTGTGCTCGGGAAGTCTTCGGGGCTATTCGGCCCCGACGGAAAATCTCGGCGGCGTGGTGCCTGGCGGGAAGTACACGACTCCGGATCGGGGATCTTGAGCCCCGCCGTACGCCGTCCACCAGCCCTCGGGAGAGCCCCTGTACGGGCTGTCAGGAGAGTCGAGCAGGCTCACCAGTTCCGGGGCGGGGGGTGGCCTCGCAGGACGCCTCTGGAGCCGCGCAGGGGCCATCAGGCGCGCCGGTACTGCTTGGCGCACTTGCTGTGCCGGTAGACCACGGCGGGAGGTCCCGACTGTCGTTCCACCGATCCCCGGCGGCAGGGCTCAAGAACCCCGATCGGCTCGCTGCACTCGGGGCAGGTCACCCCCTCGGGCGCGTACGTCGCGTACTCGTCCCTGCGGGCGTCCGTGTCTCTGGTCGTACTCGCCATCGCTGGTGTCCCCTCACGTGGTCCGACGACGACCACGCTAGGGAGAGAGAAACCCCAACTCCCATGTGATTGCACGAGGTTGCACGCGAGTTATCCGAGAGCGTCCAGCGCCGATGTGATCAGCGCACGAGCGGCGGCCCCGTAGACAGCCAGCGCCGCCAGTTCCGCGAACGTCTCGGCATACATGGCCACCTCGCTGGGCTGCGTGATCGTGAGGTAGCCGGAGATCAATTCGACGTTGACTTGGGCCGTGTCGTAGATCCAGAACCCCTCAGCCGGCCAGCGCTCCCGATCGGGCCGCATGGGCACAACTCCCAAGCTGACATTGGGAAGTGAGGCAATCGAGATCAGGTGACCAAGCTGCCCGGACATGACCTCAGCGCCGCCGATTCCGGCCCGCAACACGGACTCTTCAACGAGGAACGCAAACCGCCGGTCACCTTCGTACAGCACCCGCTGACGTTCCATGCGAGCGGCTACGGCGTCGGCCACATCGTCCACCAGGCCGCGCCGCCGCTGAATCGCGTGGAGCGCTGCCGTGGTGTACGGCTGCGTCTGAATCATGCCGGGTACGAGCCACGACGAGTAGGACCGGAAACGGCGGGTCCGCTGATAGAGCGGCAAGCGCGCTTCCTGCGCCTGCTTGAGCCCGGCCCTCTCCATACGGCGCCAGTTGACCCACATGCCCTCTGCGTTCCGCAGCGAGGCAATCAGGTCCTCGGTCTGGTCCTCGGCACCGCACGCCTGACACCAGGCCCGAATGTCGTCAGCGGACGGGGGCGTCTTGGCGTTCATGATCCGGGACGACTTGGACCGGCTCCACCCGCAGCGCTCAGCCAGGTCAAGACCGGTCAGCCCAGCATCCCGGCAGAGATCCGCGAGACGTTTCGCAAGAGCCTGCCGGGCCTGCTGGGCGCTGGAAGATGCAGAGACAGCCATGGGTGCGTGATCAGGCGGGCCGGTACTCCGCGTGAGGAATCGCACGCTCCCACGCTGCCTCATACGCGCTGACGTACTGCGCCGCCAACGCCCGATCGTGCACGACTTCCATGCGTGGACCGGTCCACTGACCCTCGCCGCTGAAGTGGTGGAGAATCACGGTTTCCTCATCCATGACCCACCCGTCCAGCGCGGGGAGCAGCAGATCACGCGCCCGCGAGCGAGGCAGCCAACGGACTTCCTCGCCGGCTGCAACGTTCGTAAAGGTGCCGTCGTACTCGTACCGGACGTAGTCGCTCAGCGGCTCCGATACCACCCGCAGACGGCGCATGACGACACCACGCCCGGTCGTCTCGGCCACCACGTCCAGCCACGACCGCCACCACGACTCACGGTCGGCTGGGTCGTACCGGTGCCCTTCCTGCCAACGGATGAACTCCGGGTCGTCCCGCATGTAACTGTCCCGCATCTCAAGATGCATCGCCGAGCGCTGCGCCTTGGCGAGACATTCACGTACCGCTGTTGCCACCGTTGTCCTCACTGTCCGGACGGGGAATGAACTGGAGCATGTTCGCAGGGAGCCGGATCACGGTCTCGTGCTCCGGAACGTCCGTCGAGTGACCCGGCACCGAGCCGACTTCCTGCGCCTGCCGGATCGTCTCCTCGTCAGCCTTCCATGACTGAATGATGAGGTCACCGGTCGTGTCGTCCAGCCAGATCGTGGGCGAGCCGTCATCGGGGGTGTTGGGCCAAATCCCCAGGAACTTTAGGGCCATTGGGCACTCTCCTAGCGAGTCGGTTGCACAGACGTGCACGAGCCTCACCCTGACGCGTGATCAGCGTCAAGGGCGCGTCGAGACAAGTACGGGCGCGGAGTTCAGGACGCAGCCCAGGGCCCTGAACGCACGAAGGCCCCGCACCCGCCACCTGGTATGTGTGGCGAGCGAGGGGCTCTTCTGGCACGTCGGGGTCAGTCCCAGACGTCCGAGTCGTCATGGTCGGGCTCGGGGACTGTGATGGCGGTGCGGGCGCTCGGCGAAAGGCCCAACTCCCGCACGTACCGTGCGAGTTGGGCCCGGTACTGGCCTGCGATGGTGGTAGCGCCGTTCTTCTGCCATCCTCGCTCGCCCCGAACGAGCAAGCCGTTTTCGGATAGCTCCCGCTCGCATTGGTCGATCCGCGCAGCAGAAATGCAGTAGTCCATAAGGACAGTGGTGTCTACCTCGCCGAGTCCAACCGCGAGTTTCAGCACAGGAACGACGCGTCGCCATTCGCGCGAGGCGACTGCACGGCAGCGGGAGTTCACCGATTCCTGTTTCGGATCGCTCACGCTGCGGAAGGTCTCGCGCCAATCGGGCTCGGTCAGTTCCGAGGGCGGTACGGCTGCGCTTTGCGGCACGGGGCGCTTTCCGGGGTTGCCTTCCCTGATCACTTGCAGCGCGGGTTTCTTGCGCCGTGGGTCGGCCAAGGTCACTTCCTTTCGATATGCGGGCAGCGTTACGAGCCCGCGCAAATGGCTCTAGTTGCGGCGCGAGTTTCCGCGCTCCCTGCCGATCTTTTGGCGGGAGGGAGGGGAGTACCCCCCTGGTCAGAACGGCGGATACTCGGTCGCCTCGCGGTGAGACCTGCGCTCCGCAGCGAATCCGCCGGGCTGGTGCTTCGCGGTCTCGCGGTTGTGGCACGTCGAGCACAGCGGACGCATACGAGAGAACGCGTCCGGATCGGCGACACCCCGAGCGACTAGGGAACGGCGTGACTCGGGGAAGTGGTCCGCGACCGTGGCCGTAAGACCGCACAGCAGACACCACGGATGCCGGTACAGGAACGCGCGTCGGGTGCGCTGCCACCGTGTGGTGTAGCCCCGCTCTGCGCTCGTACCGCGCTGCCGCTCGGCCTCGCGCTGGTGCTCGGTGCAGCGGCCACCACGGGCGGTCAGCTCGGGGCACCCGGGTACCGAGCACGGGGGGCGTGGTCTACGGGGCATGGGAAATCACCTCTCGCTCGGGGCGTAGGTAGCCCATTCGGGTGCCACTGCGATTACCCCACGGAGAACCGGGAACGGCTGCGGATAAGGAAAGCTGGTAGCCCTTATGTCCGGAGACAGGGAAGTGCTGATGGATGAGGTATTCCTGACCGTCACTGAAGCCGACGCCCGATTGAATGTCGGCCAAGACGAGATTCATAGGCTGGTACGTGACGGTGTCCTCAAGGCAATTCGGGTTGGCCGCAGCGTGCGGATCGCAGAGGACTCAGTCCTTGCCTACATTCAGGCAATCGAATCCGAAGGGGCAGACGGTTAACGGGCGCTTCCGAACTCGGTACGGGTCTTGAGCGCATGGCAGCCGTGGCACAAGATCTGAACGTTGCCGTCCACGTCTTCACCACCGAGGGACAGGGGCCGCACGTGGTCCACGTCCACGTCCGCCGTGGGGAAGTCGGTCAGGCACCAGTCACACCAGGCCGAGCCCAGTTCCTGCACTCGCCGGCGGAGCCGTGCGGCAGTGTCCCGGCGGGTGGCCCATCGCTGACCACACCGCCGGGACCGGATAGCGGCGTGAGCGGACGCGCTAATCCGTCGCCGAAACGTAGCGCTCTCGCGCCGCGTCCAAATCTTCCGAGAACTGTGCGCCTATCTCCCCCGCCTGACTTTCTACCGCGCTTACGATCTCATCGAGGATCTGAGCGCCGTACCAGCGCTGTTCCGGCGCGGTGACGGCCTCGCCCAACGCCCGCTGCGCGCGCTGCGCCTCGGTCAGTACATGCCCTCGCTTGTAGCGCGCGGCCCGGTATTCGACGTACGCGGCAAACCAGGGTTCAGCGGAAAGAGCCTCGAAGAACCGTTCCCGGGCCGCGTCACCGGAGTTCGCCGCGTCCTCGGCACGTGCCTGCCACGTCCCCGCGAATTCACGGTTGTACTCCTCCGCACGATCAGCGCGGCGAGCGGCTTCGGCTTCCTCGGCTGCTCGCAACTGCACCTCGGCGTCCGCCAGCGGACCCGACACCTTCTCCGCCTGTGCCCGCAGCCTTGCGACCCTCTCGGCAGCCTTTTCGATCTCGGTGGTCATCTTCACTTACCGCCCTCGTTCACGTCGCGCCCATACTGTGCGGCAATCTGCTTGTCGTTCTCGTAGTAGCCCAGGCTCATGCGTGCAGTCGCCCCCAGGCGTTCGAACATCTCGGGATGCGAGTCCCGCAGCACCGCGAGCCGTTCCATGCGGTCATCGCGCTGCCAGACGTTGGCGCGCATCTTCCCCTTGTCTCGCTTCCCATCCATGAACACAGATCGGTTGAGGTTGTTATTCATTCCTGATCACTCCAACTTTCGTTTCGGACATAACTGGCCGGTGCCGGCGGGGATGCGTCTGGCGCCCTCGGCAGCGTTGTGGTCTGTCTGTGCCCCGTGTAGGGACCGAGGGTGTCCTGCATCCCGCCCCGGTTCCCCACTTGTAGGGACCAAGGGGGTCCATCGGTGTCGTGGTGACGACGGAGACCCGGTTTCTCTTTTCTCTAGGTTTTTCTTGGTGTTCCAAAAAAGTGTCGAAAATCGACACTCTCAACACCTTTTCGCCTCGCTGTGGGCCCGAGGACCGTGTGCGGACAGCGGAGAGCCCCGGCAGCGTGTGGCGGCCACCGGGGCTGTGCCGTGCCTTGCAGGGCCGCTAGGCGGCAGCCAGCTCACGGGCGGGCTCGGTCAGGCGCACCTGCGCCCCCTCAAGCGGGGAGTCCCCCCGCACCAGTGACTCCAGCGCCGACGCCTCACCCGCGAGGGCTTCCACGGCAGGGTCGAGCTCCCCGGACATGGTGAAGTCCACGCGCCGTGTGTCTAGCGTCCGCCACCCGCCACGGGTGCCACGCCGCACGTTCAACCGCACGCCCGCTTCAACGAGCATGGCTCGCCGTCCCGCCGTGTCCTTCTCGGCCCACTCGTCGGCGAACGTTCTTCCCGTGTTCGTGACGATGCGCTGCGGCTCGCGCTTCTCCCGGGACTCCAGCTCGGCTATCCGGTTGTCGAGCGCGTCCGCGCGCTTCTGCCACTCGGCGGCAGCGTGCCGGGACTTCTGGCGTCCCTTCTGTTCCTGGTGCTCCGAGAACTCCGCGATAGTGGCGCGCAGCTCGGGCCCGGGGTCGTACCCGGGGATCGTCACGACGTGTGTCGTCTCCACGGGCCCCATTAGCCGCAGGAACTCGGCGGTTACGTACTCGTCGGCCCAATCGCCCCTGATGTTGGCGGGCTTCTCGCACTTGAACCCGCGCGCGTAGGGGTTGCACTTGTATGTGGGGTGCTGGTTCTTCTTGGTGTCCTGCTTGTTCAGGTACATGCGTCCGCCGCACGAGTCGCAGTGAATGACCCGCAACAGCAGCGCGTCCGTGTCCTTCCGGTCCCCGATTTCAATGCTGCGCTCGTCCAGAACCGCGCCGATGCGGTCGAACTCCTCGCGGGTCATGAGCGGGGTTTCGGTCTGCATGATCGGGTTGCCCTCGGCGTCGCGCACTGGCTTGCCCTTGTGCATCTTCCAGCCGAGCAGCGTTTCATTCCGCAGCATTCGCGTAATGACCGCAGGACTCCAAAGGAACGCGTCCTTAACAAGCCCCTTGACACCGCCGGTCCGCCCGCCGGTCTCCCGTCCCTTCTTCACCGCCCAGTGATCACGCGGGCTCGGAATGCTGTCAGCATTGAGTCCCACGGCGATAGCCGAAACGGTCTTGCCCTCGAACAGTTCGCGGACGATCCGTTCAATGATCACAACGGCGTCAGGGTCGGGAACGAGCGTCCATCCGATACCGCCGTGTTCCTTGGGCATGGGCGCGGGCATGTAGCCGTACGGCGGACGCGAACCACGCCACCGCAGCACCATGTTCCGGATGGCAGCCATAGCCCCGGTAACACGGTCGGAAATGGACTGCGCTTCCACCTGCGCGGCAAAGGCGAACATCGTCATTTGCAGTTCCGCCATGGGGTCCATGGGGTTGCGGAAGTCAAAGACAATGCGCCCACCCCCGCCGATGCCCTCGGCGAACACGAGAACCTTCCGGTGCTCGCGGGCCCACTTGGCCAGCTCGTGCATGTCCGCCATGGACCGGATAGCACGGTCGAAGCGCCACCACACCAGGGCGTCAAACTCATCGGGTCGGGCGAGCCACGCGCCGAGGGCGGCACGGTCAAAGGGGCTGATCTTGGACGCCGACACGTCAAGGTCTACGGCCTCGCGGAGTTGGTCACCGTCGCCGAAGCTGATGTTGTGTGCGGCTGCCGCTATGTCGTCGGCCTCGCGCTGCCGGTCGGGGCTGGTGGTCTCGTCGGTGAGCACGGACAGACGGACACACCGCACGCCCCGAAGGGTCTCGGTGTAGACCGTGCCCGCGAGAGGGTTCCGGGGTTCACGGGTTGGGGTGTTCATCCCCCCTGTAGGGACCAAAGATGTCCCGGAACCACTCTTGACCAGCACCGACGTACCCACGGCAACACTCCAGAACTACTAGTTCCGTGTGTTGGGAGACCCGGAGGGCAACGAGTTCTGCGTCGAGCGCAGCGCGGCGGAGCGCCTCGCCACCACCGCCGCCGACGCCACCACCGACCCCGCCTCCGTCTCCTCCTGACGGCATCCGGATCACTCCGGAGTGATCCGGGGTAATCCGGACAGTAGGTGTCGGGTATCCGGTGTTTCCTGGACTCATGGGAGACACCGGAACCGCAACCACCTGGTCGGCCTTCGAGGCCGCCGAACCCGAATTCGCCCAGACCGTGCGCGAGCGCTTCGGGCGGTACACCCACCACGCCCTCGCCACCGTGCGCGAGGACGGCTCGCCCCGGCTCAGCGGCATCGAGGTGGGCTTCCGCCTCGGCGAGCTCTGGCTCGGCATGATGCCCGGCTCCCGCAAGGCGCGGGACCTGCGCCGCGACCCCCGGCTCACCCTCCTCGCCAATCTGGGCGCGGGCACCGACATGGGCGGCGGGGACGTCCGTGTCTCCGGGCGGGCGGTCGAGATCACCGACCCGGAGACCGTCGCCCGCTACGTCGCCGACGCGAGCGAGCCGCAGCCGTTCCACCTCTTCCGGGTGGACCCGACCGAGGTCGTACGGACCTGGGTGGACGGCGACGAACTCGTCGTCCGCACCTGGTCCGCCGGCCGCCCGGCCCGCACCTTCCGCCGCGGCAACGACGACAGTCCGCCCCGCCGGGTGTCATGAGCGACTCCGGGCCGGCGTCGGGCGTCATGACCCGGTTCGGGAGTACGCGCCGATGACCGTCGCCCGGCAGGTGGCCGGATCGCCCCAGGCGTTCCTCAGGGGGCGGGCCTTGCGGAGCCAGAGCGACAGGTCCAGCTCCTCCGTGTAGCCGACCGCGCCGTGGATCTGGAGCGCGGTCCGCGCTGCCGCGTACCCGGCCTCGCCCGTGGCCACCTTGGCCGCGGCCAGGTCCCCGGGCGTCATCGTCACCGCCGCCCCGAACAGCAGCGGCCGCGCGAACTCCAGGGCCAGCAGGGTGTCCGCCAGGCGGTGCTTGACCGCCTGGAACGCGCCGATCGGGGTGCCGAACTGCGCGCGCTGCCGGGCGTACGCCACCGTCCGGTCCAGCAGCGCCAGGCCCACGCCCAGTGACTGCGCGGCCGTCGCCAGCATCGCCCAGCGCCGGGCCTGCCCCGCCGCGACGGTCACCGCGGGGCCCTCGGCGAGCAGTTCCCCGCCGGGCGCGGGGCGGGCGAGCCGCCGCGCGGGGTCGGCGGAGACCCGGACCGGGCCGTGGCCGGGCGCCCGCCACAGTTCCTCCCCGCGGACGACGAGCACCGTGTCCGCCCGGTCGGCGTCCAGGGCGTACGGGACGGTGTGCCGTACGGTCTCCACCCCGGCGATCGTCAGCGTCGCCGTCCGCTCGCCCGACGCCAGCCCCGGCAGGAGCCGCTTCGCAGGGCCCGGCTCGCCCAGCCGCGCCAGCTCCCCCAGGAGGACCGCCGTCGCGACCGTCTCCACCGCCGGGCCGGGCACCGCGTGACGGCCCAACTCCACGAAGGCGTGCGCGAGTTCGACCGGCAACAGGCCCAGTCCCTCGTACTCCTCCGGGATGGCGAGCGCGCTCACCCCCGCCTCCGCCAGCCGTCCCCACAGCGCCCGCCCCGGGCCGGGGTCCCCGCCCGCCCAGGCCCGTACGGCTGCCGGGGTGTCCGCGGCGGTGAGCATCGCGTCCAGGGAACGGGCGAAGGCGCGCTGTTCGTCGGTCGGCAGGAAGGTCATCAGCGGCGCCCCTTCGGGAGGCCGAGCAGTCGCTCGGCGATGATGTCGCGCTGGATCTCGTTGGTGCCCGCGTAGAGGGGGCCCGCGAGGGAGAAGACGTACCCCTCCGCCCACGCGCCGTCCGTCAGCTCGCCGTCCGCGCCCAGGAGGTCCAGCGCCGTCTCGTGCAGCGCCAGGTCGTACTCCGACCAGAACACCTTGTTGAGGCTGGACTCGGCGCCCGTCGGGAGCCGGGCCGCCGCGCCCGCCGTGAACAGCTGGTACGCCCGCGCCCCGATGACCGCGTCCGCCACCCGGTCCCGCAGCGCCGAGTCCGCCGGCTCGCCCTCCGTCTCCCAGAGCCGTACGAGCCGGTCGGCGGCGGCGAGGAAACGGCCGGGGGAGCGGAGCATCAGGCCGCGCTCGTTGCCCGTCGTGGACATCGCGATGCGCCAGCCCTGGCCCGGCTCCCCGATCACGTCCTCGTCCGGGACGAACACCCCGTCGAGGAACAGCTCGGCGAAGGCCGGCTTCCCGTCGAGCCGGCCGATGGGCCGGACGGTCACCCCCGGCGCCCGCAGGTCGAACATGAGGTAGGTGAGGCCCCGGTGGGGCCGGTCCGCGTCGGGATCGCTGCGGAAGATCCCGAAGGCCCGGTCGGCGAAGGCGGCCCGGGAGGACCAGGTCTTCTGCCCGGAGAGCAGCCAGCCGCCGTCCGTGCGGACCGCGCGGGAGGTGAGGGACGCCAGGTCGGAGCCGGCCTCGGGCTCGGACCAGGCCTGCGCCCAGATCGTCTCCCCGGTCGCCATCGACGGCAGGACCCGGGCCCGCTGCTCCGCCGTCCCGTGGTCGAAGAGGGTGGGCGCGAGGAGCTGGACGCCGTTCTGCGAGACCCGGCCGGGCGCCCCCGCCGCCCAGTACTCCTCCTCGAAGAGCAGCCACCGGGCGAGGCCGACGCCCCGGCCCCCGTACGCCTCCGGCCACGAGACCACCGACCAGCGGGCGGCGGCCAGTTCGGCCTCCCAGGCACGGTGGGCGGCGAAGCCCTCGGCCGTCTCCAGGGAAGGCAGCGGCTCGGCGGGGACGTGCTCCCGCAGCCACTCCCGGGCCTCCGCCCGGAAGGCCTCCTCGGTCCGCGTGTACGAGAGATCCATCGGTCACCCCGCCCTCACCCGTTCCCTAACAAGTGTTTGGTAGGTTAACGTACGGCCATGAGCAGCGTCGAGGAGTTCCGGGCGGAGATACGGGGCTGGCTGAAGACCCACCTCAGCGGATCCTTCGCCGCCCTCAAGGGGCGCGGCGGACCCGGCCGCGAGCACGAGGCCTTCACCGAACGCCTCGCCTGGGAGCGGCACCTGGCCGCCCACGGCTGGACCTGCGTCGGCTGGCCGAAGGAGCACGGCGGGCGCGGCGCGAGCGTCGAGGAGCAGATCGCCTTCCACGAGGAGTACGCCCTCGCCGACGCCCCCGCCCGCGTCAACCACATCGGCGAACAGCTCCTCGGCCCCACTCTCATCGACCATGGCACCGAGGAGCAGAAGGCCCGCTTCCTGCCCCCGATCCGCGCCGCCCGGGAACTCTGGTGCCAGGGCTACAGCGAACCCGGCGCCGGCTCCGACCTCGCCGCCGTCCGCACCCGCGCCGCCCTGGAGGACGGCCGGTGGGTGGTGAACGGGCAGAAGATCTGGACCTCCCTCGCCCACGAGTCCCAGTGGTGCTTCGTCCTGGCCAGGACGGAGCCGGGATCCCGCCGCCACGCCGGGCTCTCGTACCTGCTGGTGCCGTTGGACCAGCCGGGAGTGGACATCCGGCCCATCGTCCAGCTCACCGGCACCAGCGAGTTCAACGAGGTCTTCTTCGACGGGGCCGTCACCGACGCCGCGCACGTCGTCGGCGCACCCGGCGACGGCTGGCGGATCGCCATGGCCACCCTCGGCTACGAACGCGGCGTGTCCACCCTCGGCCAGCAGGTCGGCTTCCGCCGTGAACTCGACGCCCTCGTCGCCCTCGCCCGCCGCAACGGCGCCGCCGCCGACCCCGACATCCGCGACCGCCTCACCCGCGCCTGGACCGGCCTCGAAGCCATGCGCGCCGGCGCGTTGCGCGGCACCGACCCCTCCGCCGCCAAGCTGTACTGGTCCCACTGGCACCGCGACCTCGGCGAACTCGCCCTGGAGGTGCGCGGCCCCGCCGCCACGCTGGCCGCCGGAGCCCCGTACGAACTCGACGACTGGCAGCGGCTGTTCCTCTTCTCCCGCGCCGACACCGTCTACGCCGGGTCCAGCGAGATCCAGCGGAACATCATCGCCGAGCGGGTGCTCGGCCTCCCGAAGGAGCCGCGCCCATGACCCGTACCCCTCCGCCCCCCTACGTGCGGGGCCACGGGCTCCTCGCCGGCCGGACCGCGGTGATCACCGCCGCCGCCGGAGCCGGCATCGGCGGCGCCACCGCCCGCCGCTTCCTGGAGGAGGGCGCCCGCGTCCTCGTCAGCGACGCCCACACCCGGCGCCTCAAGGAGACCGAGACCGCGCTCGCCGCCGAGTTCGGCGCGGACGCGGTCGCCTCCCAGCCCTGCGACGTCACCGACGAGGCCCAGGTCCAGGCCCTCTACGACACGGCCGTACGGCTCCACGGACGCCTGGACATCACCGTCAACAACGCCGGCCTAGGCGGCACCGCGGAGCTCGCCGACATGACCGACGAGCAGTGGAACCGGGTCCTCGACGTCACCCTCGGCGGCACCTTCCGCTGCACCCGCGCCGCCCTCCGCCACTTCCGCGACGCGGCCACCGGCGACGTCACCGGCACCGGCACCGGGGGCGTCGTCGTCAACAACGCCTCCGTCGTCGGCTGGCGCGCCCAGGCCGGCCAGGCCCACTACGCCGCCGCCAAGGCCGGCGTCATGGCCCTCACCCGCTGCGCGGCCGTGGAGGCCGCCGCGTACGGCGTCCGCGTCAACGCCGTCTCGCCGTCCCTCGCCATGCACCCCCACCTGGCCAAGGTCACCACCACCGAACTCCTCGACGAGCTGACCGCGCGCGAGGCCTTCGGCCGGTACGCCGAGCCCTGGGAGATCGCCAACGTCATCGTGTTCCTCGCCGGGGACTACTCCTCCTACATGACCGGCGAGACGGTCTCCGTCAGCAGCCAGCATCCGTAGGACCAGAATGGACGTGTGCCGAACACTCCCCAGAGCTCGAGCAAGAGCTCGAGCAAGAGCTCGAGCAAGAAGAAGACCCCGGTGAGCGGCGGGCCCGAGCGGCGCCGTGAACTCCTCGACACGGCGGCCGAGGTGTTCGCCGCCCAGGGGTACAACGCCACCACCGTCCGCAAGATCGCGGACGCCGCCGGCATGCTCGCCGGCAGCCTGTACTACCACTTCGACTCCAAGGAGTCGATGCTCGACGAGATCCTCTCCACCTTCCTCAACGAGCTGTGGGAGGGGTACGACGCCGTCCTCGACGCCGGACTCGGGCCCCGCGAGACCATCGAGGCCCTCGTCACCGAGTCCTTCCGCGAGATCGACCGGCACCGCGCCGCCGTCGCCATCTACCAGAAGGAGTCCCGGCACCTCACCGACCAGCCCCGCTTCCACTACCTCACCGACTCGCAGCGCAGGTTCGAGAAGGCCTGGCTCGGCACCCTGGAGCGCGGGGTCGCCGCCGGGGCCTTCCGCGCCGACCTGGACGTCCGCCTGACCTACCGGTTCGTCCGCGACACCGTCTGGGTCGCCGCGTCCTGGTACCGGCCGGGCGGCCTGCACAGCCCCGAGGAGATCGCCCGCCAGTACCTGTCCATGGTCCTGGACGGAATCGCCGTACGCACGTAGACGCCAGGAACACACCCCGAGGAGTCGCCATGCCCGAGGCCTACATCGTCGAAGCGGTCCGCACGCCCGTGGGGCGCCGAGGGGGCGGACTCTCGCCCGTCCACCCGGCCGACCTCGGCGCCCACGCCCTGAAGGCCCTCGTCATCCGGGCGGGGATCGACCCGGCCGCCGTCGACGACGTCGTCCTCGGCTGCCTCGACACCGTCGGGCCGCAGGCCGGCGACATCGCCCGCACGGCATGGCTCGCCGCGGGCCTCCCCGAGGAGGTCCCCGGGGTGACCGTCGACCGCCAGTGCGGCTCGTCCCAGCAGGCCGTGCACTTCGCCGCCCAGGCCGTGATGTCCGGCACCCAGGACCTCGTCGTCGCCGGCGGCGTGCAGAACATGTCGATGATCCCCATCGCCTTCGCCTCCCGGCAGGCCGCCGAACCCCTCGGCCTCACCGGCGGCCCCTTCCACGGCAGCGAGGGCTGGCGCGCCCGGTACGGCGACGCGCCCGTCAACCAGTTCCACGGCGCCGAGCTGATCGCCGAGAAGTGGCGGATCACCCGCCGCGACCAGGAGGAGTTCGCCCTCCGCTCGCACCAGCGGGCGCTCCGCGCGATCGACGCGGGCCGCTTCGCACGGGAGACCGTGGCGTACGGCGACGTCACCGTCGACGAGGGGCCGCGCCGCGACACCAGCGCGGAGAAGATGGCCGGGCTCCGGCCGGTCGTCGAGGGCGGCACCATCACCGCCGCCTGCTCCTCCCAGGTCTCCGACGGGGCGGCGGCGCTGCTCCTGGCGAGCGAGCGGGCCGTACGGGAGCACGGGCTCACCCCCCGGGCCCGGATCCACCACCTCTCGGCGCGCGGCGAGGACCCCATCCGGATGCTGTCCGCGCCGATACCGGCGACCGCCCACGCGCTCAAGAAGACCGGTCTGACCATCGACGACATCGACCTCGTCGAGATCAACGAGGCCTTCGCGCCGGTCGTCCTCGCCTGGCTCAAGGAGACCGGCGCCGACCCGGCCCGGGTCAACGTCAACGGCGGCGCGATCGCCCTGGGCCACCCGCTCGGCGCGACCGGCGCGAAACTGATGACGACACTCCTCCACGAACTGGAACGCACCGGAGGCCGCTACGGCCTCCAGACCATGTGCGAGGGCGGCGGCCAGGCGAACGTGACGATCATCGAAAGGCTCTGAGCCAGGCGAACGTCACGAGCGTCGAAAGGCTGTGACCGGCTCGGTGATCAGTGCCGTTCCACTGTGAGGTCGCCCACGTCACACCCCGCTGGGCAGGTCTGATCCGTCCGGGCATCGGTCGGGAGGGGCGGGAAGGTTCCGGGGCGCACTATTGTTCCGGTAGAGACATCCGGGGCTCGTACCGCGCGTTCCGGGAAAACAGCCGGGGCCCGTATCGCGTGTTCCGGGTAGAGCAGCCGGGGCCCGCACCGTGCAGGTGCGGGCCCCGGCTGCGCCGCGAGCACCGGCCAGAAAGGCACGCATGACCCGCTCCGAACGCCCTCACAAGCGCAGCCCCCGCACCGCCCAGGCGAAGTCCACGTCACAGCCGAAGGCCTCCCGCGGAGGGCGCCGTCCCACCGCGCCCCCGCCGCCGAGCGAGTTCACGCCGCCGGAGACGGTGACGCCCGCCCTGCCCGCGGTGGCCGCCTTCGCCGACCTCGACATGCCCGAGGGCCTGCTGCGGACCCTGGGCGAGCAGGGCGTCACGGAGCCGTTCCCGATCCAGGCCGCGACCCTCCCGAACTCGCTGGCCGGCCGTGACGTGCTCGGCCGCGGGCGGACCGGCTCCGGCAAGACCCTCGCGTTCGGACTCGCGATCCTGGCCCGTTCGGCCGGCCGCCGCGCCGAGCCCGGCGCGCCGCTCGCGCTCGTCCTGGTGCCCACCCGCGAGCTCGCGCAGCAGGTGACCGACGCGCTCACCCCGTACGCCTCCGCGCTGCGGCTCCGCATCACCACCGTCGTCGGCGGCATGTCGATCAGCCGGCAGTCGTCCGCGCTGCGGCGCGGCGCCGAGATCCTCATCGCCACGCCCGGCCGGCTCCACGACCTCATCGACCGCGGCGACTGCCGCCTCGACCAGGTCGCCGTGACCGTCCTCGACGAGGCCGACCAGATGGCCGACATGGGCTTCCTGCCCCAGGTCACGAAGCTGCTGAAGCAGGTCGAGCCGGACGGGCAGCGCCTGCTGTTCTCGGCCACCCTCGACCGGAACATCGACCGTCTGGTCAAGATGTTCCTCGACGACCCGGTCGTGCACTCGGTCGACCCGTCGGCCGGCGCGGTCACCACCATGGAGCACCATGTCCTGTACGTGATGGACGAGACCGACAAGAAGGCCGTCACGCTGAAGATCGCGGCCCGCGACGGCCGGACGATCCTTTTCCTGGACACCAAGCGGTCCGTGGACCGGCTGGTCAAGCGGCTCCTCGCCAACGGCGTACGGGCCTCCGGCCTGCACGGCGGCCGCTCGCAGCCGCAGCGGAACCGGACCCTGGACCAGTTCAAGAGCGGTCAGGTCACCACGCTCGTCGCCACGAACGTGGCCGCGCGCGGCATCCACGTCGACGACCTCGACATGGTCGTCAACGTCGACCCGCCGATGGACCACAAGGACTACCTGCACCGCGGCGGCCGCACCGCCCGCGCCGGTGAGTCCGGCAGCGTGTTCACCCTGGTCCTCCCCGAGCAGAAGCGCGACATGGGCCGTCTGATGTCGAACGCGGGCATCAGCCCCCGCACGGCGCAGATCAAGTCCAGCGACGAGCAGCTCGCCGAGCTGACCGGCGCGCGGGAGCCCTCGGGCGTCCCGGTCGTCGTCGAGACCCCGCAGCCGACCCAGCCGCGCAAGCCGGCCGGCTCCGGCTCCGGTGCCGGCGGTGGCCGTTCCGCGGGCCGGCGCCGCCGTCCCGCCCCGGCCGGAGGCACGGCCGGTACGGGCACGGGCTCGGGCCGCTCCGGAGCCACCGGCACGGCCTCGGGCCGCGCCGCGGGCTCCTCGGGCCGTACGTCGGGCTCCGCGGGCCGCACCGCCGGTTCCGCCGGTGGCTCGGGCCGCACGTCCGGCGGTGGCCGGGGCGCCGGCTCCGGCACGGGCGGCGGACGCGCTGCCGCCGCGGGCGCCGGTGCCGGTCGCGCCGGTCGTCAGGCCGCGGGCACCAGCCGTTCGCGCAGCGCCAGCAGCTCGCGGAACTCCAGGCCGAGGCCGTCCGACACGTAACGGAACACGCTCCCGTACGAGGAGCGCAGCTGCTCCAGGGCGGTGTCGAGGTACTCCGCCCGCACCTCCTGGAGCGGAATGATCAGGGCCGGGTTCTGCATGAGCCCGGCCTGTTTCAATCCCTCCCGCAGCCGCGCGTCGTACGTGGCGCGGAAGGTGTTGGAGGCCAGGTAGTCCGCGCGGGCGAGGGTGTCGGGCACGCCGAGGAGGGTGAGCAGGAGCCATCCGGTCCAGCCGGTGCGGTCCTTGCCCGACGTGCAGTGCAGGAGCAGCGGCCCCCGGCGGGGGTCGGCCAGGTCCCGCAGGGTCGCCGCGAAGGCGGCCCGGTTCGCGGGGTCGGTGACGAACGTGCGGTACACCTCGCGCATGAACGCGGCGGCCCGTCCGCCGCCCAGCATCTCCTCCTGCCGCACCGGGTCGCGCGAGCCGATCGCGGTGAGCAGCTGCCCGAACAGGCCGTTGTCGGTGACGGGCCGGGGGACCGGGACGGCACCGGCCGGGAGCCGGTCGGCGCCGTCGTACCCGACCTCCAGGGGGATCCGCAGGTCGACGACGGTGCCGAGGCCGAGCCCGGCGAGCGTGGCCACGTCGGCGTCGGTCAGCTTGGCGAGGTGGTCGCCCCGGTAGGCGAGGCCGTACCGGACCCGGCTCCCGTCGTACGTGGGGTAGCCGCCGAGGTCACGGACGTTGACGGCGCCCTGGAGGGGGACCTGCCGGATCGGGGGCGGCTGGGGGAACCGGGGGAGGGCGAGCGCCTCCGTGGGCAGGGCGCCGAGCAGGGCGGTGGCGCCGGTGGCGGTGAGCAGCGCGCGTCGAGACAGGTGCACGGCCGGACTCCTTTGCGGCTCAAGGGGGTTGAGGGTGGGTGTGCGGCATGGGGTGCGGAGTGGGGTGCGGCATGGGGTGCGGAGTGTGGGTCTCTTCTCCGGATCACTCCTCGGGACGCGGAAGCGCCCGCAGGACCTCCGCGGCCTCCGTCATGATCCGGGTGACCAGTTCCTCGCAGCTGGGCAGGTCGTCGATGACTCCCGCGACCTGACCGGCGGCCATGATGCCGAGGTCGGTGCGGCCCTCGACCATGGACGCCCGCAGCAGCATCGGGGTGTTCGCGGCGAGCAGGACCTGGCTCCAGGAGAGGTCCTTGCCGTGGCGCATGGCCAGGCCGTCGCGGATCATCGCGGGCCAGGAGAGCCCGGAGATCCGGCGGAAGCCGGCCGCCCGGCGCAGCGCCCGGGCCAGGGACCGTACCCGCCCCGCGTGCTCCAGGGAGGCGACGAGGTCCGTACGGAGCATCCGGTGCGGCAGCCCGTCGACCGCCGTCGTCACGGTGACGTCCTTGACCGTGGCCGCCAGATAGCGGGCCTTCACCGCCTCCGGCACGGTCGAGTCGGAGGTCAGCAGGAAACGGGTGCCCATGGCGATGCCCGCCGCCCCGTGGGCGAGGGCGGCGACCAGGCCCCGCCCGTCGCGGAAGCCGCCCGCGGCGATCACCGGGATGTCGACGGCGTCCACCACCTGCGGCAGCAGGACGGTCGTCGCGACCTCGCCGGTGTGACCGCCGCCCTCGCCGCCCTGGACGAGCACCGCGTCCGCGCCCCAGCCCGCGACCTTCTCGGCGTGCCGCCGGGCGCCGACGGACGGGATCACCACGACCCCCGCGTCCTTGAGCTCGGCGATCAGGTCCCGGGACGGCGCGAGCGCGAAGGAGGCGACCCGTACGCCCTCGTCGACGATGATCCGGACCCGTTCGCGGGCGTCCCCGGCGTCGGCCCGCAGGTTCACCCCGAAGGGACGGTCGGTGCGGGACTTCACCTCGCGGACGGCGGCGCGCAGCTCCGCCACGGTCATCGTGGCGGAGGCGAGGACACCGAGCGCGCCCGCGTTCGCGGTGGCGGAGACCAGCCGGGGCCCGGCGACCCAGCCCATGCCGGTCTGCACGAGGGGGTGGCGGACGCCGACCAGCTCGGTCAGAGCGGTCTCCATCAGGCCCTGACCTCGCGGTTCCGCAGCCCGTGCGGGTCGATGACCTCGCGGATCAGCCGGAGCTCCTCGGCGCTCGGCTCGCGGGTGTACGGCACGTCCTCGCCGGTCACCAGCTCGAAGCCGGTGGCCGCCCGGACCTCGTCGACGGTGACGCCCGGGTGCACGGACACGAGCCGCATCGCGTGGTCGGGCGTCTCGAAGTCGAGGACGGCGAGGTCCGTCACCACCCGGGGGAGGCGGTGGTACGGCCCGACGGCGTGGTCGTGACCGACGCCGCTGATCATGTCGACACGCTCGACGAAGACCCGGGGCGAGTGCTTGGGGATCCAGTAACTCACCGGGTTGTTGAGGGTGTTGACGGGCGCGCCGCGGACGCCGAGGAGCTGCCGGGTGGGCCGCTCCCAGTCGCCGATGCAGGAGATGTTCTGGTTGCCGTACCGGTCGATCTGGCTTGCGCCCATCATCACGTGCCGCTTGCCGCCGGTGACCATGGTGAGGTGCCTGCGGTAGGGCAGCCAGCCCTCGGGCGCCCCGTCGAGTCCGACGAGCAGGGCCTCGCCGTCGGTGAGGAGGAGGTCGGGGGAGAAGGTGCGTTTGGCGAGTCGGGCGCCGAAGGAGGGGATCAGACCCATCGGGCTGGCGAGCACCTCGCCGTTGTCGCGCCAGGCCTCGGCGCAGGCGATCACGCAGTACTCGGCCCGGCTGGTCGCTTCCGTCGCCGCGTCCGTCGCCGCGTCCGTCGTCGCTTCCGTCGTCACTTCGGCTGCTCCTTGTGCCAGGCCTGGACGGCCGCCTGGTAGTCGTCCTCGCCCTTGCCCGAGAGGAAGCGCTCGGCGAACTCGGGCCAGGGGGTGGTCGCGTAGAGCTTCTGGAACGGCTCGTCGCGGTCGTGGTCGGGGACGCAGGAGGTGAAGTGGGCCCCGTTCGGGGTCTCGACGACGCCGGTGACGCTGTGGCGGCTGACGAGGAGGGTCTGGGGCACGGTGTCCGGCCCGAAGGACTCCACCACCCGCTCGCAGGAGAGGTACGCCGTGTCGGCGGCCTCGCAGAACAGGTCGTCGAAGTAGGGGTCGGGCCCGAGGTACTGGGCGTTGCCGAGCCGGTCGGCGCGGTTGAGGTGGACCAGGGCGGCGTCCATGCGCAGCGCGGGCACGGCGACGAACTCCTCGCCGTCCTCGTAGGGGGAGGTGACGGTCCGCAGGCCCGGGTTGACCCGCATCACGTCGGAGCCGAGGCCGGCCCGCACCGGCAGGAAGGGCAGCCGGTTGGCGGCGGCGTGCAGCCCCCACATGAACATCGCCTCGTCGAGCTCGGTGAGCTCGAAGGCGCCGCGCTCGCGGGCGGCCCTGAAGTGCGGTTCGAGGGGGATGGAGTCCAGGGTCACGAACGGTGCGACGAGCCGCCGGATCCGGCCGGCGGCCGCGAGCAGGCCGATGTCCGGGCCCCCGTACGAGATCACCGTGAGATCGCTGATCTCGGACCGGAGCAGCGCTCTGATCAGGGCCATCGGCTTGCGCCGCGAGCCCCAGCCACCGATCCCGATCGTCATGCCGGAGCGGAGCCGGCCCACGACGTCCTCGCAGGTCATCGTCTTGTCGGTCACCGGGAGCCCTCCTTCCCGAAGCTGTCGCGGACCCGGTCGGCGACCCCGCTGAGATTGGCCTCGAAGGTGAAGCCCTGCTCGAAGCGGTAGCTGCGCCGGACGTCCACGGGGTCGATGCCGTTGAGTGCGGCCTTGGCGAGCCGCAGGAGACTGCCGTCCTTCGCGGCGATCTCCCCGGCCAGACCGAGGGCCGCGGCGAGCAGTCCGGCGCGCGGGACCACCTGCCACACCGAGCCGTGGGCGTGCAGTTCGGCGGCGGTCGCGGTCCGCGAGGTGTAGTAGAGCGCCCGCATCAGATGCTGGGGCACGAGCCGCGCCAGATGGGTGGCGGCGCCGAGCGCGCCCCGGTCCAGCTCGGGCAGTCCGAAGACGGCGTCCTCGGCGGCGACGATCGCGTCGGCGTTGCCGACGAGCCCGATGCCACCGCCGAGACAGTGCCCGGCGACCGCTGCGACGACCGGCACCTCGCACTCGTACACGGCGGCGAAGGCCTCGGCGCAGCCGCTGTTGGCGCCGATCAGGGAGGTGTGCCCGGGGTCGCGCTGCAACTCCTTGATGTCGACGCCCGCGTTGAAACCGCGGCCCTCGGCGGTGAGCACGACGCAGCGGACCTCGGGGTCGCGGCCCGCCGTGCGGACGGCGTCGGCGAGCGCGTACCAGCCCTTGACGGGCAGGGCGTTGACGGGCGGGAAGTCGACGGTGACCAGGGCCACGCCCGGAGCGGGGCGCGAGGTGCAGACACCCATGAGTGGATCAGCTACCTTTCCACCAAACGTTTGTTAGGTACCCTCTCGGGAGGAAGGTAGCAGCCGATGGAGCTGGACGGGAGGGTCGTGCTCGTCACCGGCGGAACCCGCGGTGTCGGCGCGGGCATCGCACGCGCCTTTCTGCGGGCCGGCGCCCGGGTCGCCGTCTGCGCCCGCAGACCCCCGGAGGCACCGGTCGAGGCGGCGGGTCGAGCTGCCGAGTTCCACCCCGTCGACCTGCGGGAACCCGCCGCCATACGGGAGTTCCTCACCGGGTTCGCCGAGCGGTACGGACGGCTCGACGCCCTCGTCAACAACGCGGGCGGCACGCCGTACCGCCTCCTGGGGGAGGGCGCCGCCGAACGTCACGCGCGCGTGGTCGAGCTGAACCTCACCGCCCCGCTCACCGTCAGCCTCGCCGCCCATCCGCTCCTCCGGGCCTCACGCGGCGCCGTCGTCATGATCGGCAGCGTCAGTGGCACCCGGCCCTCCCCAGGCACGGCCGCCTACGGCGCGGCCAAGGCGGGCCTGGAGAACCTCGCCCGCTCGATGGCCGTCGAATGGGCCCCCGAGGTGCGGGTCAACACCCTGGTCCTCGGCATGGTGGAGACCGAACTGTCCCACCTCCACTACGGCGACGAGGTCGGGATCGCCGCCGTCGGCCGGACCGTACCCCTGGGCCGGCTCGCCGCGCCGGACGAGATCGGGGAGGCCGCCGTCTTCCTCGCCTCCGACCGGGCGGCCTACGTGTCGGGGGCCTCGCTGCTCGTGCACGGCGGCGGGGAGCGCCCCGCTTTCCTGGACGCCGCGACGGTCAACGCCGCGACGGTCAACGCCACGACGGTCAACGCCGCGACCGCCGGCGTCGCAACCGCCGACGCCACAACCGCCAACAAGGAGAGTCGAGATGGGTCTGTGTGACGAGCGAGTGGTGATCGTGACCGGAGCGGGCCGCGGACTCGGCCGGGCGCACGCGCTCGCCTTCGCCGCCGAGGGCGCCCGGGTCGTCGTCAACGACCTCGGGGTCGGCCTGGACGGCCGCCCCGGGCCGGACAGCCCGGCGGCCGCGGTCGTCGAGGAGATCCGCGCGGCCGGCGGCGAGGCCGTCGCCCACGGCGGCGACATCGCGACCACCGAGGGCGCCGCCTCGCTGATCGCGACCGCCCTCGACGCGTACGGCCGGCTCGACACCCTCGTCAGCAACGCGGGCTTCCTGCGCGACCGGATGCTCGTGAACCTCGACGAGGAGGACTGGGACGCGGTCATGCGGGTCCACGGCAAGGGCCACTTCCTGCCGCTGCGGCACGCGGGCGCGTACTGGCGGGCCGAGGCGAAGGCCGGGCGCACTCCGGTGGCCCGGGTCGTCCACACCACCTCGGGCGCCGGGCTCCTCGGCAGCGTCGGGCAGGGCAACTACGCGGCGGCCAAGGCCGCGATCGTCGGCCTCACCCTCGTCGCGGCGGAGGAGCTCGCCCGGTACGGGGTCCAGGTCAACGCGATCGCCCCGGCGGCCAGGACCCGGATGACCGAGCAGGTCTTCGACGGCCTCGACGCGCTGCCCGAGGACGTCTCGCCGCTCGTGGTGTGGCTGGGCTCGGCCGCGTCGGACGGCGTGACCGGCAGGGTCTTCGAGGCCGAGGGCGGCCGCCTCACCGTCATGGAGGGCTGGCGGCCGGGCCCGACGGCCGACAAGGGCACCCGCCGGACCCCCGCGGAGGCGGGGGAGACGGCCCGGCGCCTCCTGGCGGACGCGGAGCCGCCGCACCCGGTGTACGGGGCCTGAACCAGAGTCTTGCTCGGACCCCGCGTTCCCCATGACCCGCCGGGTCACTCCCGCGTACACGGGATCCGCACGTTCGCGGGCAAGGAGTTAACGTCCGGCGAATTGAAGGGAGTTGGACTTCCCGACCAGATCTACGCGCGTCAAAATCTCAGCCATGCGAATCCCCCCTCGATTCACCCTCGCCGGCGGTGTGACCGCCGCCCTCGTCACCTCCCTCCTCCTCGGCGCCCCCGCCACCGCCGCCTCCCCGGCCCCCGCGCCCGCCACCGTCGTGACCTCGGTCGCGGCCACCGCGGCCGTCGGGGACATCTGCTACTCCGACCTCCCCGACCAGGCGTACACGACCCTGCGGCTGATCGACGCGGGCGGCCCCTTCCCGTACCGCCAGGACGGCTCCGTCTTCCAGAACCGGGAGGGGATCCTGCCGTCCCACTCGCTGGGCTACTACCACGAGTACACGGTCAAGACCCCGGGGTCCTCCACCCGCGGCGCCCGCCGGATCGTGACCGGCGACTCGGCGCAGGAGGACTACTACACCGCCGACCACTACGCGTCCTTCGACCTGATCGACTACGGCTGCTGAGCCCGACCGCACAGGTCAGGCGCGGCGCGGGGACGTCCACTCCAGGCGGGTCCTGACCCGGGGATCGTGGACGTACTCCAGGGCGGCGAGCGCCGTCTCCCGCGCCGCGCCCTCCGGATCGCCGTCCGCCAGGGCCGAGGCCAGCGCGTCGACGGCGCGCGGGTCCTGACGGATCGCCAGCCCGCGCGCGGCCTCCGCCGCCGTCTCCGGATCGGTGTCGCCGAGCCGCTCGGCGAGCCCCTCCCGTACGAGGGGGGTGTCGTCGGGCAGCTCGGCGAGCGCGAGCGTCGCCCAGTCCCGTACCCGCGCGTCCCCGTCCCGGCTCAGCGCGAGCAGCACCCCGAGCGCCTCCACATGCCCGGCGGGCACGATCCCGGCCAGGGCTCCCGCGACCGCCCGCCGGACGGCCGGGTCGGGATGCCCGGCCGCCGCCAGGAGTTCGGGTACGGCGGCCTGGTCGGCGCACTCCCCGAGCGCCGACACCACCGACAGGACCGGCTCCCGAGCCGACACCGCCGAAAGCACCGGCTCCCGAGCCGGCACTGTCGAGAAACCCGGCTCCCGAGCCGACACCACCGAGAAACCCGGCTCCCGCGCCGACACCGCCGAAAGCCCCGGCTCCCGCGCCGACACCGTCGAGGAACCCGGCTCCCGCGCGGACGGGACCTGCCGGCGCGCGGAACGCGCCGGTGAGAGCGGATCCCACTCCGGAACCGTCACCTCCGCCGCGAGCCGGCGCAGCACCGGGACCGCGCTCGGCGCGAAGCCCGGCAGCGCGCCGAGCACCCGCGCGCCGAGCGCCCGGCGCAGCGGGTCGCGGTACGCGCACCACGCGGCCGCCGCCACGAACGTCTCCTCGTCGGCCCGGCCGGCGAGTTCGGCCACCGCCGTCGTCCAGTCGTCGAGCTCCGGATCTCCGCAGCGCAGCGCCCGCGCCGCCAGCTCCTCGTGCGGGGTGTGCAGCCCGATCGCCGCCTCGATGAGGGTGGAGATCGCCGCGTGCCCGGTCTGGCGGTCGTCGCCGCGGCCGGGCGCGCCGTCCTCCCGCAGCAGCTCGACGACCACCGTCACCCCGCCGTCCTCGCGGACCCGGCGGACCACCGCCTCGAACGTCTGGCCGCCCTCGTTCCCCGCGACGAGTCCGCGCCGCAGCTCGGCCGCCATGTCGACCCCGATCCAGCGCCGGGCCTCCCGCAGCGCGGCCTCCCGGGAGTTCGCCCCGTGGTCGAGGAGCGCCCGTACGCAGCCGGTGGAGCCGCGCCGGGCGGCGGCCACCAGCGGCAGGACCCCGTCGGGTCCGCGCCGGTCGGGGTCGGCCCCGTGCTCAAGGAGCAGCCGGGCCGTGTCGGCGTGCCCGAGCCGCAGGGCCCAGGCGAGGGCCGTGAAGCCGTACGCCTCCTCCTGATCGGGCGCGGCGCCCGCCGCGAGCAGGGCGCGTACCACCTCGGTGTGCCCGCCGACGGCCGCCCCGCACAGCGGCAGATCGTCGCCCTCCTCACCGCTGCCGCGGCCGGGATCCGCCCCGGCGGCCAGCAACACCCGTACGATTCCGGCCTCGTTGCCGACGGCCGCCCGGTACAGCGCGGTCTCCCCGTCCTCCCGGCCCTCGGGGTCGGCCCCGTCCCGCAGGGCCTGTACGGCCCCGTCCTCGTCCCCGTCACGGATGGCGTCGAACAGCGTGCTCATGCACCGACCCTGACCCGCCGTCCGGCCCTGGCGCAAATCGATTCCCACCCCCGCCGCCCGGGTCGTGGCCCGTTCGTACGCCCGTGCCAGAATCGGGCCGCATGACGCACGATCACGACCATGCGACGCTCCATGTCGGCGAAGGTGACGCCGCCCTCGCGAAGCTCCTGGACCAGGGGCTCGACGCCTTCAACTTCGCGGCCACGAACACCACCCCCGAGGACCAGGGCGAGCTGTCCGTGAAGGCCGTCGACGAGAACGGCGAGCTCATCGGCGGTCTCACCGGCTGGACCTGGAGCGGCCTCTTCGGCATCGACATGCTGTGGGTCCGCGAGGACAGCCGCAAGGACGGCTGGGGGAGCAGGCTCCTGCGCGCCGCCGAGGACGAGGCGCGGCGGCGCGGCTGCGACCGCGCCAACGTCTCGTCGTTCACCTTCCAGGCCCCGGACTTCTACCGGCGGCACGGCTACGTCGAGACCGGACGGGTGCTCGGCATCCCCGGCGGCGCCGAGGACGTCCACTTCCACAAGAGTCTGGCGGTCCAAGCCCCTTCTGGAGACTAGCCCGCGCACTCCAGCACCGTCCGGCACACCCCGCACCGGGCCTTCAGCGCCCGGCCCGCCGGGATCCGCAGGCGCTGCCGGCAGACCGGGCAGAGGAACGAGACGCCGGTCGCGGGCGCGCCGCCCTGGAAGGCGTACGGAGCGCCCTCGCCGGCCCGGCCCCGGCGTCGCTCCCAGCCGTACCGGCGCCGCTCGGCCCAGCCCGCCCCGGCGAGCGGTGGCGTGATCCGCTCCCGGTCGGCCTCGGCCCGGCCGCGTACCCAGGCCTCGTACGCCACCGCGCTGGTGAACCACGGTGACGGGTCCTCGCCGAACACCTCGGCCCGCTTGGCGAGGACGTAGCCGAACTCCTCCGGGGTCAGATAGCCGAGCTTCTGGCTCTCCACGCCGTCCCGGCGGTACGCGTCGAGCAGCAGCCAGCCCGCACCCAGGTACGTGGTGACGACATCGGTGAGGATCTCGTTCTCGGCGGTGCCGGGGAAGCCGAGGCCGAGCCGGTGCAGCAGGACATGGGTGGTCTCGTGGGCGAGGGCCGCGCCGATGTCCCGGCGACGGGTCCGGAAGCGGTCGTTGAGCTCCACGAAGTACTCGGGTCCCGCGGCGAGTTCGACGGCCGCCGCGTGCTCCATCGGACGGAAGCTCACCACCATCCGCGCCTCGGGCAGCCGCAGGTGCCGGACCAGGGCGTGGGCCACCCGCTGGGTGCCGAGATGCAGGTCCTCGTCGTCGCCGAGGGCCACGTCGGAGGCCGGCACGCTCGCCGGGTAGCGGTGCACGCCGTCGGGGGAGAGGCGCCGGTAGAGCGCGGTGAGCGAGGCCGCGACGCCGGCGCGGTGCGGAAATCCGTGGGCGACGCGGTCGCCCTCCTGACGGTTCGGCATACGGGACCCCCTCCGGTCCATTTTACGGTTCCGGTGCCGCGTGGCCGAAAAGGCTTCCTTGTGGGGGCAGTTGGGAGTTGCCCATAATCCGGACATGACTTGACGGGCACATGTCACTGGCCGTCGAGGCAACCCCCCATGAGAGAAGGCAGACACGTGAATCAGAACCGAATGGTCCGTGCGCTCCAGAAGCTGGCCGCGGCCGGCGCCGTCGTCCTGGCGGCCGTCAGCCTCCAGCCCACCACCGCCTCCGCCGCCCCCGCCCCCGTCGTCGGAGGCACCCGCGCCGTCCAGGGCGAGTTCCCCTGGATGGTCCGCCTCTCCATGGGCTGCGGCGGCTCGCTGATCACCCCGCAGGTCGTCCTCACCGCGGCCCACTGCGTGAGCGGCTCCGGCAACAACACCAGCATCACCGCCACCGCCGGTGTCGTGGACCTGCAGAGCAGCAGCGCGATCAAGGTCAGGTCCACCAAGGTCCTCCAGGCCCCCGGCTACAACGGCAAGGGCAAGGACTGGGCGCTGATCAAGCTCGCCAGCCCGATCACCTCGCTGCCCACCCTGAAGATCGCCGAGACCACGGCGTACAACAGCGGCACCTTCACCGTGGCCGGCTGGGGCGCCGCCCGTGAGGGCGGGGCGCAGCAGCGCTACATGCTCAAGGCGAACGTCCCGTTCGTCTCGGACGCCTCCTGCCAGAACTCGTACGGCAGCGACCTCGTCCCCGCCGAGGAGATCTGCGCCGGCTACACCCAGGGCGGCGTCGACACCTGCCAGGGCGACTCCGGCGGCCCCATGTTCCGCAAGGACAACGCCGGAGCGTGGATCCAGGTCGGCATCGTGAGCTGGGGCGAGGGCTGCGCCCGCGCCGGCTACCCGGGCGTCTACACGGAGGTCTCGACCTTCGCCTCCGCGATCAAGTCCGCGGCGGCCACGCTGTAGCCGACCGCACGAACAGGTGCCCCGGAGCGGCCTCGGCTCCGGGGCACCGTCGCGCACTCGACGCCCTTGCCGGTCGTGAAGGCTCAGAGCGGATCCAGCGCCGGCCCCGCCCCCGCGTCCCCCTCCAGCTCAAGCACCCACACCTCGTTCGCGCCCTCCCGCAGCACCGGGCCCGGCACGAACAGCACGTCCTGCGGTCCGGCCGACCAGTACCGGCCCAGGCAGAAACCGTTCACCCACACAAACCCCCGCGTCGCGCCCGGCAGCCGCAGCACCGCGTCTCCGGCGCCGACGACCTCCAGCGTCCCCCGGTAGAGACCCGGCCCGCTCCGGCCCGCCGCCGGCTCGAACCGCACCTTGTCCACGGCCGCCGCCTCGAAGGCGTCGAGGCGCAGCCCCCGCGACCGGAACCCGTGCAGATACTGCCGCTCGTGCCGTACGCCCCCGGTGATCCCCTTCGGCTCCGCGAGCCGCGGCCCGTAGTTGACCCGCCCGAGCGACTCCACCCACAGGTCCACCAGCGCGGGACCCGCCACCGGTTCGGCCAGTGCCACGTCCTCACCGTCCGTCGTGTCCAGGACCCCCGCCAGGACCCCGTCGACGTACACCACCGCCCGGTCCCGCAACCCCGTCACCCCCAGCGGATACGGCTGCCGGGGACCCGGCACGGTCACCCGGTGGCGGACCAGGCCCCGGTCCACCCCCAGCTCCTCGAAGGTCGGCGGCACCGGTGTCACCCGTTCCTCCCCACCGAGCACCTCCAGCACCCCGCCCAGCGGAGCCCAGCCGTCGAAACCGCCCCGCACCGGGCCCGCGAGCCGGACCGGCGGCTCCGGAACCTCCGGCAGCGGCCCCTCCGCGTACCCCGCGAGCACCTCGCGGAAGCGCCAGAACTTCTCCGTCGGACGCCCCGCCTCGTCCACCGGCGCGTCGTAGTCGTACGAGGTCACCGTCGCCCGCAGCGGCCCGTCATGCAGATCACCGGCCCGGTTCGCCCCGGCCCAGCCCCCGAAGTTCGTGCCCCCGTGCGCCATGTAGACGTTGACCGAGGCCCCGCACTCCAGGATCTCCCGCAGCGCCTCCGCCGCCTCCCCCGCCTCCCGCACCGCGTGCTCCGTGCCCCAGTGGTCGAACCAGCCGCACCAGAACTCCATGCACATCAGCGGCCCCGTCGGCCGATGACGCCGCAGCGTCGCGAAACCCTCCCGCGCGCCCGAGCCGAAGTTCGCCGTCGCGAGCACCCCCGGCACCGAACCACCCGTCAGCATGTGGTCCTCCGGACCGTCCGAGGTGAACAGCGGAACACCCACCCCGCAGCCGCGCAACAACTCCGCCACCCATTCCAGATAGCCCCGGTCGCTGCCGTAACTGCCGTACTCGTTCTCCACCTGCACCAGCACCACCGGGCCGCCCCGGTCGACCTGCCGCTCCACCACCTGCGGAAGCAGCCGCCGGAACCACTCCTCCACCGGCGCCAGGAACCCCGGGTCCAGGGTCCGCACCCGCCGCCCCAGCGGGCCCGTCAGCCAGTGCGGCAGACCACCGTTCTCCCACTCGGCGCAGATGTACGGCCCCGGGCGCACGATCGCCCACATGCCGGCCCGCTCCACCGCGTCCAGGAACCGGCCGAGGGCGTCCGCGTCCACGTACCGCCCCGGCTCCGGCTCGTGCAGATTCCACGGAACGTACGTCTCGACGCAGTTGAGGCCCATCGCCCGCAGCATCCCGAGCCGGTGCTCCCACTGCTCCTCGTGCACCCGGAAGTAGTGCAGAGCCCCCGACAGCAGCCGCACCGGCCGACCGTCGAGCAGAAAGTCCTCGTCACCCACAGCGAACGTGCTCATGGCCTCACCCTCGCCCTCTGGCGGCGAACCGGTCCATGGACAAAGATCGTCGCAGTTTGGACGTTAGAGCCCGCCCGGCCCCCCTCCGCCGGACGGCTGGGGAGGGGCACCACCGCATGTACCACACCTGGATGCGCTACTTCACACCCAGCCCCGTCCACCACCGCCTCGGCCTCGTCTGCCTCGGCGTCGGACTCCAGCACGGCACCCTGCCCACCGTCGGACCCCGCACCCTCGACCACCACGTGGCCGTCGTCGTCTCCGCCGGCAGCGGCTGGTACCGCGGCCCCGACGGACGCCGCACCACCGTCACCGCGCCCGCCCTCCTCTGGCTGACCCCGGGCACCCCCCACCACTACGGCGCCGACCCCGGCACCGGCTGGGACGAGGCCTTCGTCGACTTCACCGGACCCGCCACCACCACCTACACCGAACTCGGCTACATCGAACCCGACCGGCCCGTCGTCCCCCTCTCCGACGCCGCGCCCGCCCGCGCCGCCATCGGCCGGATCGCCCGCGCCGCCCGCCCCGGCAACCCCCTCCTGGAGGTCGAGACCGGCGCCGCCGTCCACGAACTGCTCGTCGCGCTCCGCCGGGCCCGCGCCGACACCAACGCCGACGGCGACCCCGTCCTCGCCGCCCTCGCCCGCGACGCCTTCCAGCCGCTCTCCGTCGCCGAACACGCCGCCCGGCACGGCATGACCGCCGCCGAACTCCGCACGACCGTCCGCCGGGCCGCCGGATGCAGCCCCAAGGACTACCTGCTCACCGTGCGCCTCGGCCGCGCCAAGGAACTCCTCGCCGCCACCGAACTGCCCGTCGCCGCCGTCGCCCGCCGCGTCGGCTACGACGACCCGGCCTACTTCTCCCGGCTCTTCACCCGCCGGGTCGGCACCGCCCCCATCCGCTTCCGCGACCAGCAGGGACGGTCCGTGCACGGCGGCTGGAGCAACACCGTTCCGGATCCCGAACACCCGCCCACGATCCTCCCGAGATCCGTCTAAGCTCGCAGATCATGAGCGAGTCCCCCCGACCCCACCAGCCCACCCCGCCCCCGGCCCCCTCCCAGCCCGACGAGTCCGTACGGGCCGAGCTGACCCGGCTGCGCGAAAGCATCGACAACATCGACGCGGCGGTCGTCCACATGCTCGCCGAGCGCTTCAAGTGCACCCAGCAGGTCGGCGTCCTCAAGGCCGAGCACCGGCTGCCGCCCGCCGACCCCGCCCGCGAGGCCCGGCAGATCGCCCGGCTGCGGGAACTCGCCGGCAGCGCGAAACTGGACCCGGCCTTCGCGGAGAAACTCCTGAACTTCATCATCGCGGAGGTCATCCGCCACCACGAGACGATTGCGGACGGAGCACGCTGATGGCCCGCGTCACGGTCTTCACCCTCGGAGGGACCATCTCCGCACGAGGCGGTGACGCGGCCCGGATGAGCGGCCGGGAAGTCCTCGCCGAACTCGGCGGCGACCACGACATCGTCCTGAACGACTTCCGCCGCGTCCCCAGCTCCACCCTCACCCACGCCGACCTCGCCGACCTCGCCACCGAGGTCCGCGCCACCGTCGCCGCGGGCTCCGGCGTGGTCGTCGTCCAGGGCACCGACACCCTGGAGGAGACCGCCTTCCTCCTCGACCTGCTCTGCACCACCGAGCAGCCCGTCGTCGTCACCGGCGCCATGCGCCGCCCCGACCTGCCCGGCGCCGACGGCCCCGCCAACCTGGCCGCCGCGCTCGCCGTCGCCGCCCACCCGGCCTGCCGGAACCTCGGCGTCCTCGTCGTCCTCGCCGACGAGATCCACGCCGCCCGCCTCGCCCGCAAGACCCACACCACCTCCGTCGCCACCTTCACCTCGGCCGGCGCCGGGCCCCTCGGCACCGTCGTCGAGGGCGAGCCCCGCATCCTGCTCCGCCCCGCCGTACAGGCCGCGTTCTGCCCGCTGGAGCTCGACCCCGAGGTACGGGTCGCCCTGGTGACCCTCTCCCTCGGCGACCGCGGCGAACTCCTCGACGCCGTCGACGACCGCTTCCAGGGCCTCGTCGTCGCCGCCTTCGGCGCCGGCCACGCCCCCGCCTGGCTCGTCGAGCCGCTCGCCGAGCTCGCCCGCCGCATCCCCGTCGTCCTCGCCTCCCGCACAGGAAGCGGCGCGACCCTCTCGGACACCTACCGCAGCCCCGGATCCGAATACGACCTGCTGCACCACGGACTGATCCCGGCCGGCCCCCTCGACCCCGCCAAGGCCCGGATCCTGCTCCACACCCTGCTGTCCAGCGGAGCGGCCGGCCCGGCCGGATACGACCGGCCCCGGATCACCGCCGCCTTCGCCCACCTGAACGGCTCAGGACTCGCCTGAGAACACCGGGAAACGCCCCGGAGGACCTGCCCGGAGAAGGCCCGCACCCCACCACCCCTGCCCCACGCCGAAGGCATCGGGCAGCATAGGGCCATGTCCGTACTGACGCGCGACGAAGCGCAGACCCGTGCCCAGCTCCTCGACGTCCAGCACTACAGCGTGGACCTCGACCTCACCACCGGCGACGAGACCTTCGAGTCCACCAGCCTCGTCCGGTTCACCGCCCGTACCGCCGGGGACACCTTCGTCGAGCTGAAGCCCGAAACCCTGCACTCCGCCCTCCTCGACGACGAGCCCCTCGACGTCACCACCCTGGACGGCAACCGCCTCCCGCTGCACCTGAGCGAGGGCGAGCACACCCTGCGGATCAGTACGACCATGCGGTACTCCCGCACCGGCGAGGGCATGCACCGCTTCGCCGACCCCAGCGACGGCGAAGCGTACGTCTACACCCAGCTCTTCATGGAAGACGTCCAGCGCGTCTTCGCCGCCTTCGACCAGCCCGACCTGAAGGCCGTCTTCGAACTGACCGTCACCGCCCCCGACGGCTGGACCGTCCTCGCCAACGGCATCACCGAGCAGCGACCCGACGGACGCTGGCACTCCGCCGCCACCCCGCCGCTCTCCACCTACTTCGTGTGCGTCGCGGCGGGCCCCTGGCACTCGGTCCGCACCGAGCACGCCGGACTCCCCTTCGGCATCCACTGCCGCCGCTCCCTCGCCGCCCACCTCGACGCCGACGCCGACGAGATCCTCGCCGTCACCAAGGCCTGCTACGACCGCTTCCACGAGAAGTTCGACGAGCCGTACCCCTTCGACTCGTACGACCAGGCCTTCGTCCCCGAGTTCAACGCCGGCGCCATGGAGAACCCCGGCCTCGTCACCTTCCGCGACGAATTCGTCTTCCGCTCCGCCGTCACCGTCACCGAGCGGCAGACCCGCGCCATGGTCATCGCCCACGAGATGGCCCACATGTGGTTCGGCGACCTCGTCACCCTGCGCTGGTGGGACGACATCTGGCTGAACGAGTCCTTCGCCGAGTACATGGGCTACCAGACCGTCAACGAAGCCTGCTCCGACCTCTTCCCCGACACCTGGGTCGACTTCGGCGTCACCCGCAAGGCCTGGGGCTACGAGGCCGACCAGCGGCCCTCCACCCACCCCGTCGCCCCCGACCCCGAGGCCGTCCCCGACACCGCCTCCGCCCTCCTCAACTTCGACGGCATCTCCTACGCCAAGGGCGCCTCCGCCCTCCGCCAGCTCGTCGCCTGGCTCGGCGAGAAGGACTTCCTCGCCGGCATCAACATCCACTTCAAGCGCCACAAGTTCGGCAACGCCACCCTCGCCGACTTCATCGACAACCTCGCCGCCGCCACCGACCGCGACGTCCACGCCTGGGCCGACCAATGGCTCCGCACCACCGGCGTCGACACCCTCACCCCGGCCCTCACCGGCGAAGGCCTCCGCTGGCAGCTCGCCGTCGACCGCGCCGGCAGCCGCCCCCACCGCATCGCCGTCGGCCTCTACGACCGCGACCCCTCCGGCGAGCTCGTCCTCCGCGAGCGCCGCGAACTCGACGTACCCCAGACCGAGCCCGCCGAGCTCACCGGCCCGCGCCCCGCCCTCGTCGTCCTCAACGACCAGGACCTCACCTACGCCAAACTCCGCTTCGACGAGGTCTCCGAGCAGTCCGCCCTGAGCGGCATCTCACGCATCCCCGACGCACTGACCCGCGCCGTGATCTGGAACGCGATGCGCGACATGGTCCGCGACGGCGACCTCCTCCCCGCCGACTACCTGGAATTCGCCCTGGCCCACCTCACCGAGGAGACCGAACTCGCCCTCGTGCAAGGCGTCCTCGGCTTCGCCCGCACCCAGATCGCCGACCGGTACCTCACCGAGGAAGCGCGCCCCGCAGCCCTCTCCACCATCCGGCAGATCGCCCGCGCCCTGCTGCGCCGCACCGAGGACGGCGAAGCCCCCGGCCTGCGCCTCACCGCCGTCCGCGCCCTCATCGACAGCGCCACCACCCCCGACCAGATCACCTCCTGGCTCGACGAAGGCACCGTCCACGGCGGCCCCGAGCTCGACCCCGAGCTGCGCTGGCGCATCCTGGCCCGACTCGCCGTCCTCGGCGCCACCGACGAGCCCACCATCGCCGCCGAACTGGAGCGGGACCCCAGCGCCACCGGCCAGGAAGGCGCGGCCCGCTGCCGGGCCTCCCTCCCGACCCCGGAGGCGAAGGAGGCGGCCTGGTCGGCGCTCTTCGACACCGACGACCTCTCCAACTACCTGTTCACCGCCACGGCCCAGGGCTTCTGGCAGCCGGAGCAGGCGGAACTCCTCCGCGCGTACGTCCCCCGCTTCTACCCGGCGGCCATCGCCATGGGCGCCCGCCGGGGCGCCGCGATGGCCGAGGCGGCGGGCCGGTACGCCTTCCCGTCGTACGCGATCGACCAGGAATCTCTGACCCTGGGCGACCACCACCTCACGACGGACGACATGATCCCGGCCCTCCGCCGCAAACTGGTCGACCAGCTCGACGACCTCCGCCGAGCCCTGAAGACCCGCGAAGCCTGACACCCCCGCCCCCCCCGCCCCACCGGACGGCGCCCTGAACCCAGGGCGCCGTCCCTCGTTCGGGTCACAAGCACCGACTCCCCGGACATACCCCGACAACCCCCGGCACTCTGTCGTCCATGTGTGCCCCGCCCCCACCCCTGGCCGCCGATCCCACCACCCTGAGCCGCCTCCTCGGCACCACCCTCGACGCCCTGCGCGAAGGCGCGGAGATCCGAGGCGGCCCCCTCCCCGCCGGCGGCCCGGACACCGTGGCGCACCGGGTACGCGAAGCCCTCGGCGACCCGCTCCCCGAAACCGGCCACGGCCCCCACGAGGCACTCCGCACCCTCGTCCGCGTCCTCGCGGAAGGCGCGGCCGACCCCGCCCACCCCCTCTGCGCCGCCCACCTCCACACCCCACCCCTCGCCCTCGCCGCCGCCGCCGACCTCGCGGCCTCCGCGCTCAACCCCTCCATGGACTCCTGGGACCAGGCCCCCGCCGCCTCCACGATCGAGGCCCTCGTCACGGCCGCCCTCGCCGCCGAGGTCTACCCGGACGCCACCCACCCCGACGCGCTGGTCACGACCGGCGGCACCGAGTCCAACCAGCTCGCCCTGCTGCTCGCGAGGGAACGCCACGGACCGGCGGTCCGCACCGTCGTCGGCGCCAACGCCCACCACTCCTTCCACCGAGCCGCCTGGCTCCTCGGCCTCCCGGAGCCGGTCGTGGTGCCCACACCCCGAGGGACCATCGACCCGGCCGCCCTGCACGAGGCACTGACCTCCCTCACCGGACCGATCCTCGTCGCGGCCACCGCAGGAACCACCGACGAAGGCCTCATCGACCCGCTCCCGGCCCTGGCAGACCTCTGCGAGGAACGACACGCCGAACTCCACGTCGACGCCGCCTACGGAGGCCCGCTCCTCCTCAGCCGCACCCACCGCCCCCTCCTCGACGGCCTCACCCGCGCCCGTACCGTCACCATCGACCTGCACAAACTGGGCTGGCAGCCGGCCGCCGCCGGACTCCTCGCCGTACACGACGCGGCCGACCTCGCCGCCCTCGGGCACACCGCCGCCTACCTCAACGCCGACGACGACACCGAAGCCGGCCTCCCCGACCTCCTCGGCCGCTCCCTGCGCACCACCCGCCGCCCCGACGTCCTCAAGACCGCCGTCACCCTCCGCGCCCTCGGCCGCACCGGTCTCGGCGAACTCGTCGACACCTGCATGGACCTGGCGCAGCAGCTGGCCGACCTCGTGGAGAAGACACCGGGACTCGACCTGCGAGCCCGCCCCACCCTCACCACCGTCCTCTTCCGCCCCAACGACCCCGGCGTCACCGACGAGACCGTCGCCGCAATCCGCCGCACCCTCCTCGCCGAGGGCCGCGCCGTCCTCGGCCGCGCCGAGGCCGACGGCCGCCTCTGGCTCAAGGCCACCCTGCTCAACCCCCACGCCACCCCCGGCGACCTGGCTCAGCTCATCACCCTCGTGGAAGGCAGCACGCAGCGATGACCGGCAGCACCCCCAAGGACGACCTCGACCGCCCCCACGATCTCGTGGGCGTCGGCATCGGCCCCTTCAACCTCTCGCTCGCCGCCCTCGCGCACGGTGTCCCCGGCGGCCTCGCCACCGCCTTCTTCGAACAGAAGCCGGCCTTCCACTGGCACCCCGGCCTCCTCATCGAGGGCGCCACCCTCCAGGTCCCCTTCCTCGCCGACCTGGTGACCCTCGCCGACCCCGCCAGCCCCTGGACCTTCCTCAACTACCTGAAGACCCGCGAACGCCTCTTCCCCTTCTACTTCGCCGAGAAGTTCCACATCCAGCGCGCCGAATACGACGCCTACTGCCGCTGGGTCAGCGAGCGACTCCCCGGACTGCACTTCGGCCACCAGGTCGACTCGGTCCGCTGGAACCCCGAACGACGCCTGTTCGAAGTCGACTTCACCCAGATCGACCCGGACGGCGAAGCCGAGGCCCTCGGCCGCGCCTACACCCGGAACGTCGTCCTCGGCGTCGGCACCGAACCGTACGTCCCCGAGCCGCTCAAGCCGCTCGCCGACGCCCCCGGAGTCCCCGTCCTCCACGCCGCCGACTACCTCGCACACCGCGAGACGCTCCTCGCCGCCGGGCACGTCACCGTCATCGGCTCCGGCCAGTCCGGCGCCGAGGTCTTCCTCGACCTGCTCCGCGCCCGCCCCACCGGCGCCGAGAAGATCCACTGGCTGGCCCGCACCGAGGCCTTCGCCCCCATGGAGTACTCCAAGCTCGGGCTCGAACACTTCACCCCGGACTACACCCGCTACTTCCACTCCCTGCCCGAACCCGTACGCGGCGACCTCGTGCCCCGGCAATGGCAACTGCACAAGGGCATCGACACCGACACCATCACCGCCATCCACGACGAGCTCTACCGCCGCACCCTGCACGGCGGCTGGCCCGACGCCGTCCTCACCCCCGGCGTCCGCGTCCGCACCGCCGGCCGGGTCGCCACCACCCAGGTCGAACTGCACCTGGAACACCTCCAGCAAGGCACCCGCTCCCGGCTCACCACCGACGCCGTCGTCCTCGCGACCGGCTACCGGGAACGCCCGGTGGACCGGATGCTCGCCGGCCTCGACCCCTACCTCCGCCACGACTCCGCCGGCCGCGCCCGCGTCGACGAGCGGTACCGACTGGTCCTCGACCCCTCGGTGACCGGCGCCGTCCACGTACAGAACGCCGAGAAACACACCCACGGCGTCGGCGCCCCCGACCTCGGCCTGGCGGCCTGGCGGAGCGCGACCATCCTCAACTCGATCACCGGCAAGGAGCCGTACCCGCTGCCCCGCCGCACCGCCTTCACCAGCTTCGGCCTGGAACCACGAGAGGCGCCGAGCATCCCGGCCCAGGGCCAGAAGCTGACGCCTCTCGTGGAGAGCTGACTCCTAGAACACCGGCACGCCGTCCCGCGTCAGCTTCCAGCCCACCGAGGCGAACAGGGACGGGTCGACCGTCCCCTTCGCCTTCACCCACTGGATGATGGTGTTACGGATCTCGTCCGAGTTGGCCCACAGCTGCTGGGCGCCCGCGACGTGCGGGAACGCGCCGCCACCACTCGCCCGGTAGTTGTTCACCGCGAGGACGAACTTCGCCGCCGGGTCGAGGGGCCTGCCCTCGAAGGACAGGTTCACGATCCGCGAACCGGCCGGCCTGGCGACGTCGATGTCGTACGTGAGCCCGGAGACGGCGTCGTAGTTGTAGTCCGGGATGCCGTCGGCGTTCGTCAGCTTCGCGGTGTCCACCGGAGCACCCGCCGGGGTCTGGACGTAGTACCGCGCCGAGAACTCCAGATAGTCCTTCAGCTGGGCGCCCGTCATCAGACGGGCCTCCAGGGTGTTCTCGAAGGGATACAGACCGGCCGCGTCCTTGATGGACACCTGCCCGGCCGGAATCCGGGCCGTACGGGAGAAACAGGAGGCCTGCGAGAGCACCGGCAGGGCCCCGTGAGCGCCACCCGCCAGCGCCGCCTTCACGGTCTCGGCCTGGACCACGTTGATCAGGTCGATGATCGGCTCGTCCTTCCACGGCGCGTCGGCCGTGGTCATGGCCGCCGTGGACGTGCCGATGATCTGGTTGACGTACGCGACGACCTTCTCGTGCTCGTCCCCCAGCAGCCCGGTGATCTCCGGGTCCTCCGCCACCGTGTTGGAGTTGAGGACCTGCGCGGCCACCTTCTCCACGGTCCAGCAGCCCTTCTCCCACACCAGGTCGAAGTCGAAGAGGGTCAGGCGCTGGCCCCACTTCAAGGGCTCGGACAGGACGACGTCCTTGCCGGTCTCCTTGTTCTTCACCCGGTACTCCGGAATCTCGGTGTGCGCGTGACCCACGAGGATCGCGTCGATGCCCGGCACCTGCTCGGCGACGAGCCCGGCCGCGTTCTCGATGTGGGGAAGCTGGTCACCGTACGAGGAGGTACCGCTGGAGCCGGAGTGCGCCGAGACGACCACCACGTCCGCACCCATCGAACGCAGCTTCGGCACCCACTTCGCCGCCTGCTCCTCAAGCCCCGGGAACACCATCCTGCCGCTGACGTTCGCCTTGTCCCAGATGGCGATACCCGGGTTGGTCAGGCCGAGTATCGCGACCTTGACGTCCTTGCCGTGCGGGGTACGCAGGCGGTGCATGCTGTACGGGGCGAAGGCCGGCCGCAGCGTCTTCGCGTCCAGCGCATTGGCGCCGAGCAGCGGGAAGTCGCACTGCTCCTCGAACTTGCGGAGCACCGGGATGCCGTAGTTGAACTCGTGGTTGCCGAGCGCGGCGGCGTCGTAGCCGATGGCGTTCATGGCCTGGGCCATCGGGTGGACCGGGCCGCTGCGGGCGGTGATCGGGTCGACCTTGGCGTAGTAGTACGACAGCTGGGTGCCCTGAATGGTGTCGCCCGCGTCGATGAGAAGGGTGTTGCGGCGGCCCTTCTCCTTCCGGACCTGGTCCACCAGGGTGGAGATCTTTGCGAGGCCGACGTCGTTGTGCGCCTTGTCGTCGAACTCCTTGTCCGTGAAGTAGTCCCAGTTGAAGACGTTGCCGTGCAGGTCGGTGGTGCCCATCACCGTGAACGAGTACCGCTTCCGCGGACGCGGACGGCCGGGGCCGCCGTGGGCCTCGGCGGGAACGGCGACGGCTCCGGCGACGGCCACCCCGGCCCCGGCGGCGGCCGAGCGCTCCAGGAACGTCCTGCGGTTCAGCGGCATGTGATCTCTCCCCTAGTGGTTCCGTGCCGTCGGCGCCGACCATGGCGCACAACGCGCGTAGATTCTCGCCCGGACAGTCACGTCGGCAACAGAGCTTTCGGGTTACGGAGTGGGAAAGTGTTCGGAGAACGATCGCCGTCGATCGCCGTCGAACACGGAGGAGTCAGGACGTGACGCAGGAACACGCGACCCCGGACACGCCCCAGGTGACGGTCCGTGGGGAGGGACGGCTGGAGGTCGACCCGGAACTCGCCCGGATCTGGGTGGCCGTCTCCGCCCGAGGCCCCGACCGGTCGACCACCCTCGCGGACCTCACCCGACGCAACACCCTGGTACTCGACCTGGTCAAGGCACAGGGCTCCGCCGTGGAGAAACTGGAGACGGGCAGCTTCTCCATCTCCCCCGAGCTCACCCGCAAAGGCCGGGGAGAACGGGTGCACGCCTTCCACGGAAGGGTACGGGTCACGGCCGAACTGACCGACTTCACCGTCCTCGGAGAGCTGGTGACCCGACTCGCCGACCTGGAACTGACCAGCGTCGACGGCCCCTGGTGGTTCCTGCGCCCGGCCTCCCCGGCGTACGCGGAGGCCCGCAGGCTCGCGGTGACCGAGGCGGTGCAGCGGGCACGGGCCTACGCGGAGGCACTCGGCACCACGCTCTCCTCACTCCTCGAACTGTCGGACGCGGGGGTCGCGGAGCCCCTGATGCCGAGGCGCGCGGCCTTCGGCGCGGCGCAGGTGGCGTACTCGGCGGAGAGCGCCGGGGAGGCCCCGCCGCTCGACCTCGAACCCCAGCGCCAGACGGTGACCGCCGAGGTCGTGGCGCGCTTCACGATGCGACCGCCCGCACTCTGAGACACGGGGCGCCGGGGCGCGAAAATCGCTCATCGGAGCACCCCGGCGCACAGATTCAAGACTTGTCAACAGCCTTTCACGGAAAGGTTGTTGAGTAGTCATGTCTCGCCAACTCGCTACTGGTGGGTAAGGCCTAGTCTCGAACCATGCGCCGAGCGAAAATCGTTTGTACCCTTGGGCCCGCCACCGAAACATACGACCAGATCAAGGCGTTGATCGAGGCCGGAATGGACGTGGCCCGCTTCAACCTCAGCCACGGCTCGTACGCCGAACACGAGGAGCGCTACCAACGCGTCCGCAAAGCCTCCGACGAGACCGGCCGCAGCATCGGAGTCCTCGCCGACCTTCAAGGCCCGAAGATTCGCCTCGGCCGCTTCCGCGAAGGCCCCGTACTCCTTGAACGCGGCGACGAGTTCACCATCACCGTCGAACCGATGGAAGGCGACCGCCACTGCTGCGGAACGACCTACTCCGGCCTCGCCGCCGACGTCACCACCGGTGAACGCATCCTCGTCGACGACGGCCGCGTCACCCTGGAGGTCACCTCCGTCGACGGACCCCGCGTGAACACCCTCGTCATCGAGGGCGGCATGGTCTCCGACAACAAGGGCCTCAACCTCCCCGGCGTCGCCGTCTCCGTCCCCGCCCTCTCCGAGAAGGACATCGAAGACCTCCGCTGGGCCCTCCGCATCGGCGCCGACGTCATCGCCCTCTCCTTCGTCCGCAGCGCCCGCGACATCGACGACGTCCACCGCATCATGGACGAGGAGGGACGCCGGCTCCCCGTCATCGCCAAGATCGAGAAGCCGCAGGCCGTCGAGAACATCGAGGAGATCGTCGCCGCCTTCGACGGCATCATGGTCGCCCGCGGCGACCTGGGCGTCGAGATGCCCCTGGAGCAGGTGCCGATCGTCCAGAAGCGCGCCGTCAAACTCGCCAAACGGAACGCCAAGCCGGTCATCGTCGCCACCCAGATGCTCGACTCGATGATCGACAACTCCCGCCCCACGCGCGCCGAGGCCAGCGACGTGGCGAACGCCGTCATCGACGGCACCGACGCCGTGATGCTCTCCGGCGAGACCAGCGTCGGCCGCTACCCGATCGAGACCGTCCGCACCATGAGCCGCATCGTCGAGGCCGCGGAGGAAGACGTCCTCGCCAAGGGCCTCCCGCCCCTCACCGAACGCAACAAGCCCCGCACCCAGGGCGGCGCCGTGGCCCGCGCGGCCGCCGAGATGGGCGACTTCCTCGGCGCGAAGTTCCTCGTGGCCTTCACACAGTCGGGCGACACGGTCAAGCGCCTCTCCCGCTACCGCTCCCCGATCCCCCTCCTCGCCTTCACCCCGGACCCGGCGACCCGCTCCCAGCTCAACCTGACGTGGGGCGTGGAAACCTTCCTGGGCCCGCACGTGGACTCGACGGACGCGATGGTGGCGCAGGTGGACGAGGAACTGCTGCGGATCGGCCGCTGCCGGCCGGGCGACGTCGTGGTGATCACGGCGGGCTCCCCGCCGGGAGTCACGGGCTCGACCAACATGGTCCGGGTCCACCACATCGGTGAGGCGCTGACGTAGTTCAGTGCTTGGGCCCCACGTGAAGGTCCATGAGCGCGACGGATGCTTTACGGGCGACGGAGATGTTGTACGGGTCGGTGCCCCGGGCGGTAGTCGTCCACTCGACACCGACCCCGCTGAGGGCGTCACCGAACAGCTTCCGGATGTCGTCCGACTTGTTGGTGAAGAAGTACCGCGGGTACTCGTACCGCTTGCGCTCGCCCCCGACTAGGCGTGTGGTCCAGTTGGTGATCCGACACCCGTCGGAGTGGATGAGGCCGCGGATGAACTCCCAGGGATTCGCATCGACGATCACTTGCTGCCACGGTTCAAGGGCGATGCGTCGCTCGTGCTTCTTTCCCGGCCCGTGCTGGGGGAAGAGGCAGGCAAGGTGCAGCGAGTACACCTTGACGTTGTGGCAGCCCTTCCTGCGCACGCGGCATGTGGCGTTGTCTGGGAACACCCGGCGCATGGCGACCTCGGCTTCGTCCTGCACGCCGGGCCAGGCGTCGTCGAGGCTGATCATCAGGCTCGGTACCCGGTGAGACGAGTACTGGCTGATGTGTCCGTCGCCGAGATAGAGCCCGAGCAGGTACGCGTATGCCGCCCCGTCCAGCTCCCGTCCGTCGCAGCGGGGGCATTTCGGGTCGGGCCGCCCGGGGCACTCGCCGCGCTTCGCGCGGTCCTCGTGCTTCCAGTAGCTGATCGTGCCCTGCGGGACGTTGAGCTTGCGTGCCACGTCCGCGTTCTTGGCGCCGTCGCGCAGCAGTGTGAGTGCCCGCTGTCGCACTTCTGTGCCGTGAAAGTTCATGCGATTACTCTGCGCAATGGTCCGTCGCCATGTGCAGCAGAAAGCGGACATTCACGCGAAGGTGAACGTCCGCTTCAGAAGCTGTGCCGGGTGCGGGACTCGAACCCGCAAGCCCTCACGGGCAGATGTGTTTGAGACATCCGTGTATGCCATTCCACCAACCCGGCAGATCGCCAATCGGAGTGTACCCGGTCACTGGCCCGGCCAGCAGCTAGGTAGGCTTCCTAGTGCAGCGCACTGCCCCGCAACGAGGAGCCCCCGTGACCGCCCCCGAGTCGCCCCAGCCCGCCGACGACGCCGACGCGTCGCACGTCCCGCCGCTGACGACCCGTGTCGTCATCGCCGAGGACGAGGCCCTCATCCGCCTCGATCTCAAAGAGATGCTGGAGGAAGAGGGCTACACGGTCGTCGGCGAGGCCGGAGACGGTCAGACCGCCGTCGAGCTCGCCCGTGAGCACCGGCCCGACCTCGTCATCCTCGATGTGAAGATGCCCATCCTGGACGGCATCTCGGCGGCCGAGAAGATCGCCGGCGAGTCCATCGCCCCGGTCCTCATGCTCACCGCCTTCTCGCAGCGCGAGCTCGTGGAGCGGGCCCGGGACGCCGGGGCCATGGCGTACCTCGTGAAGCCGTTCAGCAAGAGCGACGTGGTGCCGGCGATCGAGATGGCCGTCTCCCGTTTCTCCGAGCTCCGAGCCCTGGAGCAGGAGGTCGCCGACCTCTCCCAGCGTCTGGAGACCCGCAAGCTGGTCGACCGGGCCAAGTCCATCCTGCAGACCCAGTACGGCCTGACGGAGCCTGCTGCGTTCCGCTGGATCCAGAAGACGTCGATGGACCGGCGCATGTCGATGCAGCAGGTCGCGGAGGCCGTGATCGAGGACGCCGAGGAGAAGAAGGCGGCCAAGGGGCAGTAGCCCGGCCCGCCCCCGTACATGAGAAGGCCCGCCCCACGTCGCTGTGGGGCGGGCCTTCTGTCTGGGGTGGCTCAGTCCTCGCCGAGGTACGCCTTGCGGACGGACTCGTCGTGGAGCAGGTTCTGGCCGGTGCCCGAGAGCACGACCTTGCCGATCTCCATGACGTGGCCGTGGTCCGCGAGGGCGAGCGCGGCCTGGGCGTTCTGCTCGACGAGCAGGATGGTGGTGCCCTGGGCCTTCAGCTCGGCGATGGTCGCCATGATCTTCTGCATCATGATCGGGGAGAGGCCCATGGAGGGCTCGTCGAGCATGAGCAGCTTGGGCTGGGACATCAGGGCCCGGCCCATGGCGAGCATCTGCTGCTCGCCGCCGGAGAGCGTGCCGGCGGCCTGCTTGCGACGCTCGCCCAGGATGGGGAAGAGGTCGTAGGCGCGCTGGACGTCCTTGGCGATGCCGGCGGTGTCCTTGCGGAGGAAGGCGCCGAGGAGGAGGTTCTCCTCGATGGTCATCCGGGGGAAGATGTGCCGGCCCTCGGGGGAGTGGGCCAGGCCCAGCGAGACGATCTTGTGTGCGGGGATCTTGCGGAGGGACTTGCCCTCGAACTTGATCTGGCCGCCGACCGGCTTGAGGAGCCCGGAGAGGGTCCGGAGGGTGGTGGTCTTTCCGGCGCCGTTGGTGCCGATGAGGGTGACGACCTCACCGGCGTCGACGGAGAAGGAGATGCCCTTGACGGCCTCGATCTTTCCGTAGGCGACGCGCAGGTCCTCGACTTCGAGCAGTGCGGTCATGCGTCGTTCTCCTTGCCCGAAGCAGGGTCTTGCGTGGTGTCCTCCGAGGAGGTCTCCTCGTCGGCCGGGGCCTCGTCGGCGGGGGCCTCGGGGGCGTCCTCGTCGGAAGGCGCGTCCTCGGCGGGCGCGTCCTCGTCGGAAGGCTCGTCCTCCTCCGAAGCCGCGTCCTCCTCGGCGGGCGCGTCCTTGGAGAGCGCGGCCTTGGCGGGGGTCTCCTCCGCGGGAGCCTCCTCGGCCGGGGTCTCCTTCGCGGGGGCTTCCTCCGCCGGCGCGTCCGCGACGGGTTCGCCCAGGTACGCGGCGATGACCCGCTCGTCGCTCTGGACGGTCTGGCTGTCGCCCTCGATCAGCTTCTGGCCCTGGACGAGTACGGCGACCCGGTCGCAGAGGTTGAAGATGAACCGCATGTCGTGCTCGATGACGAGTACGGCGATGCCCATGTCCCGGATGGCGAAGATGAGTTCCTCGGCCGCCCGCGTCTCCTGCGGGTTCATGCCGGCGGTGGGCTCGTCGAGCAGGATCAGGCCGGGGTCGCTCGCGAGGGCGCGGGCGATCTCCAGCTTGCGCTGCTCTCCGTACGGGAGGTTCTTGGCGAGGTGCTGTGCCTTGTCCTGGAGGCCGATGAACTCGAGGAGTTCCATGGCCCGCTCGGTCGCCTCCGCCTCGGCCTTCTTGAAGCCGGGCAGACGGAGCAGCGCCGACCAGAGGCCCTGCTTCATCCGGGTGTGGCGTCCGACGAGGACGTTCTCCAGGACCGTCATGTTGTGGAAGAGGCGGATGTTCTGGAAGGTGCGGGCGATGCCGGCGTCGGTGACCTTGTAGGAGGTGGGCGGCAGGACCGTGCCCTTGTACCGGACCTCGCCCTCGGTGGGGACGTAGAGGCCGGTGAGGCAGTTGAAGAAGGTGGTCTTGCCGGCGCCGTTGGGGCCGATGAGTCCGACGATCTCGCCGCTGTTGACGGTGAGGTTCACGTCGCGTACGGCGGTGAGGCCGCCGAAGCGCATGGTGACACCGCGTGCGTCGAGGACGGTCTCGCCTGCGGCCGGCGCGGTGGTGGCGTCGGCGGTCTTCGTGGTGGTCGTCATGGTTCAGGCACCTGCCTTGGCGAGCGTGGCGGGCGTCTCGTCGTTCTCGTGGAACTCCAGCTGGTTGCGCCGGTTGGCGATCATGCCTTCCGGGCGGAAGCGCATGAGCAGGATCAGCGCGACGCCGAAGGCGAAGAGCTGGTACTCGCCCATGAACTGGAGCTTGTTCGGGATGAGGAAGAGCAGCGAGGCACCGACCAGCGGGCCGCTCATCGTGCCCATGCCGCCGAGGACGACGGCCGCGAGCAGGAAGGCGGAGTTGGGCGGGATGGGACCGGCGAAGAGGTACTGCTCGGGGGTCACCGTGTAGGTGACGTGGGCCTGCACGGTGCCGGCGAGGCCGGCGAGCGAGGCGCCGAGTGCGAAGGCGATGAGCTTGACCCGGAAGCCGTTGATGCCCATGGCGAGTGCGGCGGTCTCGTCCTCGCGGATGGCGACCCAGGCGCGGCCGATGCGGGAGTCGCCGCTGCGCCGGAAGACCAGCACGACGACTGCCATGATCAGCAGCATCAGGAAGAAGTAGTTGGCGAAGCGGCCGATGGTGAAGCCGGCGATGACGTGTTCGGCGCCGAAGTCGAATCCGAAGATGTTCAGGTTCGGGATGGACGCGATGCCGTTGGAGCCGTTGGTGATGTCCGGGCCGGAGGTGCCGTCGGTGTTCATGACGGCGATACGGAAGATCTCACCGAATCCGAGCGTCACGATGGCGAGGTAGTCGCCGCGCAGTCGCAGGGTGGGGGCGCCGATGAGGACGCCGAAGACCAGGGAGGCTCCGGCGCCGACCAGGATGGCGGCCCAGAAGGGGAGTTGCACGCCGAAGGGGGAGGTCGGGGCGCCCGAGACGAGGGCGGCCGCGTAGGCGCCGACGCCGAGGAAGGCGACGTATCCGAGGTCGAGGAGACCGGCGAGGCCGACGACGATGTTCAGGCCCAGGGCGACGGTGGCGAAGATCAGGATGTAGACGCCGAGGGTCGCGTACTGGTCGTCGGTCTGGGTGAAGGGGAAGAGTGCCGCCGCGGTGAACGCGCCCGCGATGGTGAGGTTCTGGTGCTTCTTGGTGAGCTGGGTGGCCTGCTGCATGAGGCCCGACTTGTTGACCGCGGCGAAGCCGAGGCCGGCCGTGATCAGGAAGCCGAGGAACAGTTCGTCGTACTCGGTGCCGACGCCGTAGGTGAAGACGCCGAGTGCCACGGCGAGGATGCCCGTGATGATCAGGATCTCGACGGAGGAGTGCATCGGGGGCAGCTTGCGGGCGGTGCCGGTGGCGGCGAAGGCGCCCTTGAAGGCCGTCCAGCCGTTGCCGGCGCGGTGCTTGAACTGGTCCCAGCCGGTGTCCTCGGGGTCCACGGGGTGCACCTTGGGCCGCTCGAAGGGGAGGGCGAGGGCGCCGAGGAGGGTGATGAGGGTGGCGAAGGCGACGATTGCGCCGCCCGGTTCCAGGTTGACCGGTCCGCCGAGGGAGATGCTGATGGCGGCGACGGTGTACCAGGTGGTGCCGAAGGTGGCGAGTGCGGCGAACTTGAGGGCCGCGTCGGCGCCGGCGGGGGTGAGCCAGCGGGTGCCCTTGACGCCGTAGGAGGAGAGGGCGAAGAGGGTGGTGAGCAGACCCAGGACGAGGACCTGGAGCTGGAGGCCGGCCGGGGAGCCGTAGTACGTGAGGTCGCCGGGGAACGTGTCCGTCCAGGTCCAGGAGAGGAAGCAGCTGGCGACGGTGAGGACGGCGCCGCCCAGGACGAGGGCGCGGGCGGCCTTGGCCGGCACGAAGCCGATGAGACCGGTGGCCTCGTCCTGCTTGGTGACCGGGGCTGCCTGGGGGTTCTCGGAGATGGTGGTCATGGTGCTCACGCCCTGTCCGCGACGCGCTCGCCCAGGAGGCCTTGTGGCCGGGCGAGGAGTACGACGATGAGGAGTACGAAGGCCCAGACGTCGGCCCAGGACTGGCCGCCGAGCTGCTCCATACCGGGGATGTGGCTGATGTACGCCGTCGCCATGGTCTCGGCGATACCGAGGACGACTCCGCCGATCATGGCTCCGTAGATGTTGCCGATGCCTCCGAGGACGGCGGCGGTGAAGGCCTTGAGGCCGAGGAGGAAGCCCATCTTGTAGTCGACGACGCCGTACTTGAGGCCGTAGGCGACGGCGCCGACGGCGGCCATGGCGGCGCCGAGGGCGAACGCGATCACGATGATGCGGTCGGTGTTGACGCCCATGAGCTTCGCGGTGTCCGGGTCCTGCGCGGTGGCCTGCATGCCGCGGCCGACGCGGGTGCGCATGACGAAGAAGGCGAGGACGGCCATGCAGATCGGGGCGGCGATCAGGAGGAAGACGTCGCCGGTCTGGATGGTGACCGGGCCGAGTTCGATCGGACCGCCGGGGATCTGCGGGAAGGTCCGGGCGGACTTCGCCTCGGGGTACCAGACCCACACCGCGTACTGCAGGGCGAGCGAGAGACCGATGGCGGTGATGAGGGGGGCGAGGCGGGGGCCGCCGCGTAGCGGACGGTAGGCGAATCGTTCCGCTCCGACGGCTATGGTGGTGGCGACGATCACGGCACCGATGATCATGATGGGCAGCGCGACCCACATGCTGGTGCCGCCGGGCAGGATGAGCCAGACCGTGAGGGCCCCGAAGCCGCCGGTCATGAAGATCTCGCCATGGGCGAAGTTGATGAGCTGGACGATGCCGTAGACCATCGTGTAGCCGACGGCGACGAGCCCGTACATGGATCCCAGTAGCAGGCCGTTGACCAGCTGCTGCGGCAGTTCGTTCACCGCATTGTCCTCCGAGACTTTCGACGGATGTGACACCGCGCGGGGAGCCTGGTGCGGCCCCCCGCGCGGTGAAAGTGGTGCTGAGTGGTGCTGGTGGTGCTGGGGTGGGGGCTGGGATCAGCCGCCGAAGGTGTCGGACTTGACGGGCTTGAACGCGCCGCCCTCGACCTTGTAGACCGTCAGCTGCTTGTTGGTGGTGTCACCGAACTCGTCGAAGGAGACCTTGCCGGTCACGCCCTCGAAGGAGACACCCTGCATGGCCTCGACGACCTTGGCGCGCTCGGGGGCCTTGCCGCCGTTGCCCTCGGTGGCCTTCTTGACGGCCTCGATGATCGCCCAGGTGGAGTCGTAGGCGTAGCCGCCGTAGGCCTCGTAGGCCTCCTTGTAGCCCTTGGCCTTGTAGTTGGCCAGGAACTCCTTGGCGGAGGCGAGGGACTCGATCGGCGCGCCGACGGAGGTGGCGATGTCGCCGTTGGTGGCGGCCGCGCCGCCGAGCTTCACGTACTCGGGGCTGTAGATCGCGTCGCCGCCGACGACGACGACCTTCGCGCCGGCTTCCTTGATCTGCTTGGCCAGCGGGCCGGCGGCCGGGTACTCGCCACCGTAGTAGACGACGTCGGCGCCGGAGCTCTTCACCTTGGTCGCGACCGCGGAGAAGTCCTTGGTGTCGGGGTTGATGTGCTCGGTGCCGAGGACCTTGCCGCCGAGCTTCTCGAACTCGCCCTTGAAGGTGCCCGCGAGGCCGGCGCCGTAGGTCTTCTTGTCGTCGATGATGAAGGCCTTGGTCTTCTTGGCCTCGTTGAAGACGTACTGCGCGGCGAACGGGCCCTGGATGGCGTCCGTGGTCGCGGTGCGGAAGTACGACGTGTAGGTGCGCTTCTTCTCGCCCTTGCTCCAGTTGATGCCCTGGCTCAGCGCCGGGTTGGTGTTGGCCGGGGAGACCTGGACCAGCTTGGCGTCGTCGAAGACCTTCTGCATCGACTCGGCGACGGAGGAGTTCAGCGGGCCGACGACGCCGAGGACGCTCTTGTCGGCGACGAACTTGGTCGCGTTCTGCTGGCCGGCGGAGGGCTGCGCCTGGTCGTCCAGGGACTCCAGCTTGAAGGTCACGCCCTTGACGTAGGCCTTCTCGTTGGCCGTCTTGACCGCGAGGTCGGCGGAGTTCTTGATGCCGAGGCCGAGGGCGGACAGCTCGCCGGTGAGGGGTGCGTCGAGACCGATGGTCACGGTGACGTTGCCGCCGTCGCCGCCCTTTTCGGCGCCCTTGTCGTCGCGCGAACCACAGGCGGTGAGGGTGAGTGCTCCCGCGGTGACCGCGGTGGTGAGTATGAGCATCGAACGGTTTCGCACGAAGGGTCCTTTCCCTGGCGCGGCCCCCTCGGATGAGGCGGTGCCGTGAAGCTGCGGAGCGAGGGGTGCCGTTTTGGAACGCCGGGCCGTACTGGAGTTGGTACAGGGCCGTGCAGTAGAACGCGCCCGGCGGCGCGGTGACTGGCGGTGACTCTAAGCGCAGGTGGGGAGGGTCGGGGAGCGCCGAGGACAGGATGTGACTGTCTTGTTATGCCGAGGGGGGAAGAGTGTGCGCGTCGGGTGGATAAACCGGGACGTAAGGGTCTGTAATGCGGTGTTCACATACTGAGAACGCGCAGTTCCGCTAAGGGGCTTGAGCGATTCTTGGTACTGACGGTCCGCTCAGCGGACTCTCCGGATATCGGACAACGGCAGAAACCTGAGCGGACGAACCGGCCCCTCCGCTTCGGTCGGCGACACCCCTTGTGCATGTGACACAGCGTGACGAAATCGAGGGTGGGGCCGGGGTGGGAATGCCGAAGGGGCGGCACCCGCGGGTGCCGCCCCTTGGTCGTTCATGGCTGGTCAGGCCTTGTGTGTCACCGCTCAGGCGTTCGACGTGTCCGGAATGGTGGACGCGTCCTTCGTGGTGACCTCACGCAGCAGACACGTCAGCCGCGCCGTGCAGACCCGCTTGTCCTGCTCGTCGGTGATCACGATCTCGTACGTGGCCGTCGACCGCCCACGGTGCACCGGCGTCGCCACGCCGGTCACCAGACCGCTGCGCACCCCCCGGTGATGGGTGCAGTTCAGATCGACGCCCACGGCGATCTTCGACACCCCGCCGTGGAGCATCGAGCCGATGGAGCCCAGCGTCTCCGCGAGCACCGCCGAGGCGCCGCCGTGCAGCAGACCGTACGGCTGGGTGTTGCCCTCCACCGGCATGCTGCCGACGACCCGCTCGGCGGAGGCCTCCAGGATCTGGACACCCATCCGGTTCCCGAGGTGTCCGGCCGAGAAGAGCGCGGGGAGGTCGACGCCCAGCGCCGCGTACTCGTCGAGGACTTCCTGCGGGAACTTCACGTGCTGCTGCTCACCCATGCCCGGCTCCGTTCGTCTTCGTACGGCTTCGTATGGCTTCGTACGGCTGGTCTTCCTGAGCTGCCTGAGCAAACGCTTAGGCGGAGGGTGATTGTTCCAGACGGACGATCACGGACTTGCTCGCGGGGGTGTTGCTGACGTCCGCCGTCGACTCCAGCGGCACCAGCACATTCGTCTCCGGGTAGTAGGCCGCCGCGCACCCACGGGACGTCGGGTAGTGCACCACCCGGAAGCCGGGCGCCCGCCGCTCGCTGCCGTCCGTCCACTCGCTCACCAGATCCGCGTACGTCCCGTCGGCGAAGCCCAGCGCCGCCGCGTCCTCGGGATGGACCAGGACGACCCGGCGGCCCCCCTTGATGCCCCGGTAGCGGTCGTCGAGACCGTAGATCGTGGTGTTGTACTGATCGTGCGAGCGCAGCGTCTGAAGGAGCAGCCGCCCCTCCGGCACCCTCGGGTACTCCACGGGCGCCGCCGTGAAATTGGCCTTGCCGGTCTTCGTCGGGAAGCGGCGCTCGTCGCGCGGTCCGTGCGGCAGCCGGAAGCCGCCGGGGTTCGCCGCCAGACGGGCGTTGAAGTTCTCGAAACCGGGCACCACGCGCGCGATGCGGTCCCGGATCGTGGCGTAGTCGGCCTCGAACTCCTCCCAGGGCGTGGCCGATCCGTCACCGAGGACGGCGCGGGCCATCCGCGCCACGATCGCCGGCTCGGACAGCAGGTGCGGGCTCGCGGGCGGCAGATTGCCCCGCGAGGCGTGCACCAGACTCATCGAGTCCTCGACCGTCACGAACTGCTTGCCGCCCGCCTGCACGTCCTTGTCGGTACGGCCCAGCGTGGGCAGGATCAGCGCGCGCGTGCCCGTCACCGCGTGCGAGCGGTTCAGCTTCGTCGAGACGTGGACGGTCAGCCGGGCCCGGCGCATCGCCGCCTCCGTCACCTCCGTGTCGGGTGTCGCCCCCACGAAGTTGCCGCCCATCGCGAAGAACACCTTCGCCTCGCCGTCGCGCAGCGCCTGGATCGACCGGACCACGTCGAAGCCGTGGTGGCGCGGCGAGACGATCCCGAACTCCTTGTCCAGGGCGTCGAGGAAGGCGGGCGCGGGCCGCTCGAAGATCCCCATCGTGCGGTCGCCCTGCACGTTCGAATGGCCGCGCACCGGGCACACCCCGGCGCCCGGCCGGCCGATGTTGCCGCGCAGGAGAAGGAAGTTGACCACCTCGCGGATGGTCGGCACCGAGTGCTTGTGCTGGGTGAGACCCATCGCCCAGCACACGACGGTCCGCTCCGAGGCGAGCACCATCTCCAGGGCCCGCTCGATCTCGGAACGGTCCAGACCGGTCGCGGCGAGGGTCTCGTCCCAGTCGGCCTCCCCGGCCGCCGCCACGAACTCCTCGTACCCATGGGTGTGTTCGCGAACGAACTCCTCGTCGACCGCCCCGGCCGTCTCCAGGACCAGCTTGTTCAGGAGCCGGAAGAGGGCCTGGTCGCCGCCGATCCGGATCTGGAGGAAGAGATCGTTGAGCGCGGCGCCCTTGAGCATGCCCTGCGGGGTCTGCGGGTTCTTGAACCGCTCCAGGCCCGCCTCGGGCAGCGGATTGACCGAGATGATCTTCGCGCCGCCCGCCTTGGCCTTCTCCAGGGCCGAGAGCATCCGCGGATGGTTCGTGCCGGGGTTCTGCCCGGCGACGATGATCAGGTCCGCCCGGTGCAGGTCCTCCAGGGAGACGCTGCCCTTGCCGATGCCGATGGTCTCCGTCAGCGCCGAGCCCGAGGACTCGTGGCACATGTTGGAACAGTCCGGCAGGTTGTTCGTACCGAACTCGCGGGCGAAGAGCTGGAGCAGGAACGCAGCCTCGTTGCTCGTCCGCCCCGAGGTGTAGAAGAGCGCCTCGTCGGGGGAGGCGAGCGCCCGGAGCTCCTCCGCCACGATCGCGAAGGCACGCTCCCAGGTCACCGGCTCGTACCGGTCGCCGCCCTCCGGCAGCAGCATCGGCTGGGTGATCCGGCCCTGCTGGCCCAGCCAGTACCCGCTGCGGGTCGCCAGGTCCGCCAGCGGGTGCGCGGCGAAGAACTCCGGGGTCACCCGGCGCAGCGTCGCCTCCTCGGCGACCGCCTTCGCGCCGTTCTCGCAGAACTCCGCCACATGCCGCTTGTCCTCTTCGGGCCAGGCGCAGCCGGGACAGTCGAAGCCGTCCTTCTGGTTGACCTTGAGCAGGGTCCGCGCGGTGCGGCGCAGCCCCATCTGCTCCTGGGCGATCCTCAGGGTGTGCCCGATGGCGGGCAGCCCGGCGGCGGCGTGCTGCGGCGGCGTGACCTGCGGTGCGTCCTGGACCGGGTCGCCGACCGGCGGCTTGCTGACCATCACGCTCTCCCTTGAGCGGTAATCCTGCGGCGTACGTCTCCGATCCTGTCACGCGGCGGTGACAGCCCGGCACCCCGCCGGTGCGGGCGGGGACGGTGGGCGGGATTGTCAGTCGTCCGTGGCAGGATCGTCATGTGGCCGAGACAGCATCGAAGAACCCCGCAGACACCCGCCCCCGCCTGCTCCTCATGGACGGGCACTCGCTCGCGTACCGGGCGTTCTTCGCGCTGCCCGCGGAGAACTTCACCACCGCGACCGGGCAGCCGACGAACGCGATCTACGGGTTCGCCTCGATGCTGGCGAACACGCTGCGCGACGAGGCGCCCACGCACTTCGCGGTCGCCTTCGACGTGTCCCGCAAGACCTGGCGGTCCGAGGAGTTCCCGGAGTACAAGGCGAACCGCTCCAAGACCCCCGACGAGTTCAAGGGGCAGGTCGAGCTGATCGGCGAGCTCCTCGACGCGATGAACGTGCCGCGGTTCGCCGTCGACGGCTTCGAGGCGGACGACGTCATCGCGACCCTCACCACCCAGGCCGAGGCCGAGGGCTTCGACGTCCGGATCTTCACCGGCGACCGGGACTCCTTCCAGCTGGTCTCCGAGCGCACCACCGTGATCTACCCCACCAAGGGCGTCTCCGAGGTCACCCACTTCACCCCGGAGAAGGTCCAGGAGAAGTACGGCCTCACGCCCTCGCAGTACCCCGACTTCGCGGCCCTGCGCGGCGACCCGTCGGACAACCTGCCCGGCATCCCCGGCGTCGGCGAGAAGACCGCCGCCAAGTGGATCAACCAGTTCGGCTCCTTCGACGAGCTCGTCGAGCGCGCCGAGGAGGTCAAGGGCAAGGCCGGCCAGAACTTCCGCGACCACCTGGAGTCGGTCAAGCTCAACCGCCGGCTGACCGCGATGGTCACGGACGTCGAGCTGCCGAAGGGCGTCTCGGACCTCGCCCGCGAGCCGTACGACCGCGGGGCCGTCGCCCTCGTCCTCGACACCCTGGAGATCCGCAACCCCTCGCTGCGCGAGCGGCTCCTCGCCGTCGACCCGGGCGCCGCCGAGGACACCGCCCCGGCCCCGGAGGCGGGCGTCGAGATCGACGGCACCGTCCTCGGCGCCGGCGAGCTCGCCCCCTGGCTCGCCGAGCACGGCACCGAGCCCCTCGGCATCGCCACCGTCGACACCTGGGCCCTCGGCACGGGGAACGTCGGCGAGATCGCCCTCGCCGCCGCCGGAGGCGCCGCCGCCTGGTTCGAGCCGAGCGCGCTCGACGAGGCCGACGAGCAGGCCTGGGCCGCGTGGATCGCCGACCCCGACCGGCCGAAGGTCATGCACAACGCCAAGGGCGCCATGCGGGTCTTCCCCGAGCACGGCTGGAGCATCGCGGGCGTCACCATGGACACCGCCCTCGCCGCCTACCTCGTGAAGCCCGGCCGGCGCTCCTTCGCGCTCGACGCGCTCTCCGTCGAGTACCTCCACCGCGAGCTCGCCCCCGCGGCCGCCGCCGACGGACAGCTCGCCTTCGGCGCCGACGACACCGCCGAGGCCGATGCCCTCATGACCCAGGCGCGGGCCGTCCTCGACCTCGCCGCCGCCTTCGACGAGAAGCTCGGCGAGGTCGGCGCCCGCGAGCTCCTCCACGACGTCGAGCTGCCCACCTCCGCCCTCCTCGCCCGCCTGGAGCGGCACGGCATCGCCGCCGACCGCGACCATCTGGAGGCCATGGAGCAGCAGTTCGCCGGCGCCGTGCAGCAGGCCGTGAAGGAGGCGCACGCCTCCGTCGGCCACGAGTTCAACCTCGGCTCGCCCAAGCAGCTCCAGGAGGTCTTCTTCGGCGAGCTGAACCTGCCGAAGACCAAGAAGACCAAGACCGGATACACGACGGACGCGGACGCCCTCGCCTGGCTGGCCGGCCAGACCGAGCACGACCTGCCCGTGATCATGCTCCGCCACCGCGAGCAGGCCCGGCTGCGCTCCACCGTCGAGGGCCTGATCAAGACGATCGCGGCCGACGGGCGCATCCACACCACCTTCAGCCAGACCGTCGCCGCCACCGGGCGCCTCTCCTCCACCGACCCCAACCTGCAGAACGTGCCGGTACGGACGGACGAGGGCCGCGCCATCCGGCACGGCTTCGTCGTCGGCGAGGGCTTCGAGGCCCTCATGACCGCCGACTACAGCCAGATCGAGCTGCGCGTCATGGCCCACCTCTCCGAGGACGAGGGCCTCATCGAGGCCTTCACCTCCGGCGAGGACCTCCACACCACCGTCGCCTCCCAGGTCTTCTCCGTCGAGCGGTCCGCCGTCGACGCCGAGATGCGCCGCAAGATCAAGGCCATGTCGTACGGCCTGGCCTACGGCCTCTCCGCCTTCGGCCTCTCGCAGCAGCTGAACATCGACCCGGGCGAGGCCCGCGGCCTGATGGACACCTACTTCGAGCGCTTCGGCGGGGTACGGGACTACCTGCACCGAGTCGTCGACGAGGCCCGCGCCACCGGCTACACCGAGACCATGCTCGGCCGCCGGCGCTACCTGCCCGACCTCAACAGCGACAACCGCCAGCGCCGCGAGGCCGCCGAGCGGATGGCGCTCAACGCCCCGATCCAGGGCACGGCCGCCGACATCGTGAAGGTCGCGATGCTGGGCGTCGACCGGGCGCTGACCGAGGCGGGCCTCGCCTCCCGGATGCTCCTCCAGGTCCACGACGAAATCGTGCTCGAACTCGCCCCCGGCGAGCGAGAGCAGGTCGAAGCCCTGGTCCGCGAGCAGATGTCGGCCGCGGCCGACCTCCGCGCCCCCCTGGACGTCTCGGTAGGCGTGGGCCACGACTGGGACTCAGCAGCCCACTGACGCCGAACGCCGCCCCCGTTGTGGGCATTCGTTCCGCTGGGGCGGAACGGGTGGGCACAACGGACGGCGCGCATTGCTGCGCCTAGGCTCCCGCGCCTGGACCCGCACCACGTGCACGCCGTGCGGGTGGTGCGGGACCGGTACCGGCAGGTGTGCGCCAGGTGGACCAGTAAGGGGGGCGGGCCCGCGCCCCCGCTCCCGAGACTGGGGGCATGATCACGAGCCGCCTCCGGGCCCTCGCCCTCCTCGCCGCCCTCCTCGGGGCGGCAGGAACCACCTGGCCGGCCGAGGCGCACCGCGCCCCCGCCCTCTGCACCTCCACCCGTGAACCCACCCTCGCCGCCCGCCTGTCCCAGGACATCACGGCCGCGCTCAAGGGCCGCGACGGCCGGGTCTCCGTCGCCGTCCACGACCCCCAGCGCGGACTGGACTGCCGGCTCGGCGACACCCTGGCGTACGACTCCGCCAGCATCGCCAAGGTCCTCATCCTCCAGGCCGTCCTCGGCCGCGCCGAGGAGCTCGGCCGGGAGCCCACCGCGCTGGAGTCGCGGCGGATGAAGGCGATGATCACCCGCTCCGACAACACCGCCGCCGGCGAGCTGTGGGCGGGCCTCTCCCGCGCCCGGCTGAACAGGGTGCTGCGCGAGGCCGGCGCCCAGGACACCGTCCTCGGCCACGACCGCTACTGGGGCCTCACCCGCACCACCGCCCGGGACCAACTTGCCCTGCTCGCCGCCGTCTCCCGTCGCACCATCGCGATGGACCTGATGGGGCAGATCGTCCGCGACCAGGCCTGGGGCGTCACGGCGGGCGCCCCCAGTACGGTCAAGGTTCATCTCAAGAACGGCTGGCTGCCCCGCGCGACCCATGCCTGGCGCGTCCACAGCATCGGCGTCGCACGACCGGCGGCCGCCACCACCACGGGCGGCGGCACGGTCGACTACCGCATCGCCCTGCTCAGCCACGACAACCCCACCATGAAGTACGGCGTCCGCACCCTGGAGGGCGTCTCCCTCGCCGTGCACCGCAGACTCTCCGGCGGCGCCGCGGCCCGCGGCTTCACCCCGCCGGACAGGATCAGCGAGATCCCTGACGGGAGCGCTCCGGCCGAGGTGCCGGGCGGTCCCCTCCTTCCGGCGCCGGGGGAGTCGTGGCCGGAGCCTCCGGCTTCGGCGTGGGCGACGATCCCCGGAGCCGTACCCCCGCCCCGTACAGCACGAGCCCGACGGCGAGCCCCGCACCGGCCCCGAAGCAGGCCGTCGGAATGACGTCCAGGGGCGTCTCGATCCGGTCCCAGCCCCAGTACGAGGCCCAGCGCAGCACCCGGTGGGCCATTCCGGCGAGGACGCAGCCGCCGATGAGTCCGGCCGCGAGCAGCCGCCCGCGCCGGCCCGGGACCCGTACCCCGGCCGGCAGCTCCACGCCCGGGGCGGCGGAGCGGAGGGCCCGCGCGGTGAACCAGATCAGCAGTCCGAGGGCCAGCGCCGAACCCCCGTACTGCGCATAGAGATAGACGGGGAACCCGGCCACGACGTCTCCGAGGAACGGGATCGCCCGGGTGCCCCAGCGGTCGATGTGGGTGAAGGAGTCCCACACCACATGGGTCGTCGCGCCGATGATCGCGGAGAGGGCGAACCACCCGGCGAGCGCGGCCGGATGCCGGTCGCGCCAGACACCTCCCCGGACGAACGCGTAGACCCGCCCGCGCCACCGGGCGGGCAGCAGCACCACGAGCGGCTCACGGACCGTCAGCCACAGGGCCACCAGCAGCGCGGTGATCAGCACATCGGCCGTGACGATCCCGACGGCGGAGTGGGTGACGTCCCCGAAGACCATCGCCCCGGGGAACGCCGTCGCCGCGAAATAGGTCATGTCGGGCGCGAAGGAGCCCGCGACGAGAGCGGACGCGACCAGCGGTCCGCGTGCGGTCCCGTTCCTGCGCAGTCCGGGCAGCACGGCAGCGGCATGGCTCAGCGTGAACGGCAACGGGTGTTCCCCCAGGTTCCGGTGGCGACGGCCGGAGTGCATCATCGGCCGCAGTGCAAGAGGTGCCCGACCCTCCGCCCGGTTCCCGCTCCGGTCGCTCTCCGTGCCCGGCGGGGGCAGTCGTCAGGCAGCCGAGAGGTGACGAAAGCGTGAAACACGGTCAGGCGCCGGTGTCCGGTGGACCGGAGTTGGCATAGGGTCGCCAGAGTCTCGCGCGGGGAGCGCGGGACCCCAGTCGAGGGGGAAGGGACCACGGACATGTCAGCGCACTTGGGTCGCAGGCTGCGCAAGGGGGCCACCAGCGGTGCGGTGGTGGCCGCGGCGGTCGCCGCGCTCGCCGCCTCACAGGCGCCGGAGATGACCCCGCCGCCCACCGACAACGCCGGCGGAGACCGGGCCGTCGGCGCCGGGGACTCCGCCACGCCGCCCTCCGGCGACGGCTCCGCCACCGGCAACTCGCCGTACTACACGGAGCTGCCGCCGCTGAACACGCCGAACAAGCCCGGACTGCCGCCCGTCCAGCTGCCGGTGATAACCGGGCCCGCCCAGGCCGGCATACCCGCGTCCGTGCTCGCCGCCTACCAGCGCGCCGAGCAGTCGATCCGTTCGACCACCCCCGGCTGCAACCTGCCCTGGCAGCTGCTCGCCGGCATCGGAAAGGTCGAGTCCGGACAGGCGAGCGGCGGCCGGGTCGACGCCAACGGAACGACGCTCAAGCGGATCGTCGGCCCTGCCCTCAACGGCAACGGATTCGCCAACATCACCGACACCGACGACGGCCTCTACGACGGTGACCCCACCCACGACCGCGCCGTCGGCCCGATGCAGTTCATCCCGTCCACCTGGGCCACCTGGGGGCAGGACGCGAACAGCGACGGGAAGAAGGACCCGAACAACATCTACGACGCCGCGCAGGCAGCCGGTCTCTACCTCTGCGCCAACGACCGCAACCTCGCGCTCAAGGCCGACCTCGACCGCGCGATCCTCAGCTACAACCGCTCGACCGAGTACCTGAACACCGTCATGTCGTGGTTCGAGTACTACCGGCGCGGCACCCACCAGGTCCCGGACGGCACGGGAGTGCTGCCGGTCGACCGCAGCGACAACCGGGGCCAGGGCAACCGCCCCCTCCCCACATCGCCGCTCACACCGTCCCCGACGACCCCCGCCACGAAGCCGCCCGGGACGGGCACGCCCAAGCCCGACCCGACGAAGCCGGGTGGGCCTTCGGAGGTCACCAAGCCGCCGACGAAGCCGACCCCGCCGGTGAAGCCCCCGGTCACGCCGCCGACGAAGCCGCCCGTTCCGCCGACCGTGCCGCCGGCCCTCAAGGTCGCGCGCCTCGCGGTCGTCTCCTCCGGCCCCCTCACCGCGACCACCGAGAGCGCCTTCACCAAGACCCCGACGGTCGCGGCGCTCGACGCCGCGGGCGCGCCGATCACCGGTGTGAGCATCCGCTTCGAGATCAGCGGCACCACCGACACCCGCTTCTCCGGCGGTGCGACGACCGCGACCGTCACCACGGGCTCGGCCGGCATCGCCGCCGCCCCCACCCTGCGGGCGGGCGAGAAGACCGGGTCGTTCACGGTCAAGGCCACCGTCGTGGGCCGCGGCATGGACGCGACCGCGTTCACCGCGACCGTCACCGAACGACAGGCGGACGCCCTCGCCCGGGTCGGCGGCGACCCGCTGTCGGCCACCACCGGCACCACGTTCGGCCAGTCCGTACAGGTGAAGGCCACCGCCAAGGGCGTGCTCGCTCCCGGTGTGCTCGTCACGGCCGTGATCGCCGACTCCGCGGGCACCCAGGAGAGCGCCGACGGCCCGACCTTCAAGGACGGCGGCGTCCGTACGCTCGTCCTGAAGACCGACGAGAACGGCCTGATCTCGCTGCCGGCCATTCTCGCGGGCGACAAGGCCGGCGAGTACGTGCTCCGCCTCACCGCTCCCGGCGGCGGCACCACGGAGATCAAGATGACGGTCACCGCGCCCACCGCGACCCCGAGCCCGAGCCCGAGCCCGGAGCCCACCTCCTCCGGCACCGGCTCGCCCGAGGCCTCCCCCTCGCCCTCGGCCTGACCGGCCCGCGTCTCCCTCTCCTCCCCACGCGCCGCTCCTCCGCCCCCACCGGGCGGGGGAGCGGCGCTTCGCGTTCCCCGTGCGGGCGAACGGCTTTCCGGGATGTCCGGGCGGCGGCGGGTGGCACCGGGATCCCCGCGCAGGGCGGTGCAACGTGTTCTCATCTCGCGGTCGTGTTGCTACGGTGCCCCCGCCCTGACGGCCTATCAGATCGCACCCCGGGAGGCCGACCATGCGTGCCCTCGTCGCCGCCGCCATCGGACTCGCCCCAGTCCTCCTCTTCATCCTCCTCGTCTCCGTGGTCGATCTGCCGCCCGACGGGCCCACCTCGCCCAAGCCCCTGCTGACCGCCGACCCCGGCCCCAAGAAGTAGGGGGGCGACCGTGCGCCGCCGAGCCAGCCTCGTCCTCCTCGCCCTCGCCGTCTTCTGCGTCGCGATGGCCCCGACCCTGCGCTGGTACGCCTTCCCCCGCCTGGCGAAGATCCCGCCGAACCAGTACCAGGAGACCGTCCTGGAGGCGCAGCCCGCGACCCTGCTCAACTACTCCACCCTCAAGGCGGAGAAGGTCGACAAGATCACGATCATCCAGACCCTCAAGGGCAACGTGGAGGAGTCGCGGCGCATCGAACGCGACGCCGGGCGCGACGTCGTCGTCTGGGACGCCCTCGCCTACATCACGGGCCCCGACGGCAAGATGGTCTCCAAGGTCCCCGAGCGGTACATCTTCGACGCCCACACCCAGGACCCCGTCAACGCCACCGGCGAATCCGTCGACGGCGACCCGGTCCGGCGCGAGGGCATCGAGTTCAAGTGGCCCTTCCTCACCGAGAAGCGGGACTACCAGTACTTCGACGCCCAGACCCGCACCTCGTCGCCCATCCACTACAAGGGCACCCGCACCTTCCGGGGCATGGAGGTCTACTACTTCGAGCAGACCATCCCCTGGACCCGGGTCCCCATGCCCAAGACCATGCCGGTCAAGATCCCCCCGGAGGTCATCGCCGAATCCGGACTCACCCGCTGGTACACCACCAAGCGGATGTTCTGGATCGAGCCCGTCACCGGCGCCCCCGTCAACGGCGAGGAGATCCACAAGGAGGAGCTCCGCAACGCCAAGGCGCTGATGGGCGTCGACACCCTCACCGTCTTCGAGGGCCATGTGAAGATGCGCGAGGACTACATCGAGAGCGTCGGCGAGATGGTCTCCTCCAACCGCCTCACGGTCCTCCTGCTCGTCTCCTACGTCCCCTGGAGCCTCACCTTCCTCGCGCTGCTCCTCCTCGCCCTCGCGCTCTGGCTGGAGGCACGCTCCCGCCGCCCCGCACCGGAGGCCGGCCCGGCACCGGAGGCCGGCACCGTCCCGGAGGCCCGCACCGCCCCGCTCACCCCTCCCGTCTGAGCCGCGCGCTCGTGAACCGGGTCGCCTCCGCCGCGGAAGGGTCCTCGGGCCACGGATGCTTCGGGTACCGCCCCCTCAACTCCGCCCGCACGGACCGGTAGCCGTCCCGCCAGAACGACGCCAGGTCGGCGGTGACCGCCGCCGGCCGCCCGGCGGGGGAGAGGAGATGGACGAGCACCGGGACCCCCGCCACCCGAGGCGTCTCCGCGAGCCCGAACAACTCCTGGAGCTTCACCGCGAGCACCGGCCGCTCACCGCCGTACTCGACCCGGATCCGCGAACCGCTCGGCACCTCGATCCGCTCGGGTGCCAGCTCCCCGAGCCGCCCCGCCTCGCCCGACGCCCAGGGCAACAGCCGCCGCAGGGCCTCACCGGCGTCGATCCGCCCCAGGTCGGTGCGCCGCGCGGCGCGGGACAGCTCCGGCTCCAGCCACTCCCCGGCCCGCCCGACGAGCGCCTCGTCCGCCACGTCCGGCCAGGGTTCCCCCACCTCCCGGTGAAGAAAGGCGAGCCGCGCCCGCAGCTCCCCGGCCTCCCGGCTCCACCGCAGCAGCCCGAGCCCCTCGCGCCGCAGCCCGTCGAGCAGCGCCTCCCGCACAAGCGCGGGCTCCGCCTTCGACCCGAGCGGCCGGACCGTCAGCTCGACCGCACCGAGCCGGTCCACCGACCGCGCGACCACGTCCCCGTCCTCCCAGTGGACCTCCTCGCCGGCGGACCGAAGATGCCCGGCCGCCCGCCGCGCCATGTCCTCGTCCACCACGGCCGCCAGCCGCACCCGCGCCGTCGCGTCCCGCGCCGTACGGTCCGCCACCGCCACGGCCAGCCACGGGGTGGCCCGCAGCCCGGAACCCTCACCGAGCCGGGCTCCGCTCCCCGACACCATCAGGTAGCCCCCCTGCTCCCGCGCCCTCGCCACCCGCTCCGGAAAGGCCAGCGCCGTCACGAGACCGGCCACCGCGTCGTCCCCGGTCGCCGGCCCCGCCGAAGCCCCGGCGGCAGCGAGGTGCGCCGAAGCCCCCGGAGTCGCCGAAGCCGACAGAGCGGCCGACGTCGCCGAGGTCCGCGAAGCCCCCGAGCCTCCGTCGCCCACCGCCTCCGCCGCCGACCGCTCCAGGCGGCGGGCCTCCGCCTTCCACCGGGCGCCGTACCCGTCGGTGCCCCGGCGCGCGGCGCGCCAGGCCGCCGCCAGGTCGTCCCCGTAGTCGCGCGGCGGCTCCTCGCTGAGCAGTGCCACCACCTCGGCGGCCCGCCGTACCCCGACCTCCGGCGCACCGTCCAGGAGCGCACGGCCGAGCCGGGGATGGAGACCGAGGCGGGACATCCGTACCCCTCGATCGGTGGCCCGCCCGGCCTCGTCCACGGCTCCGATCGAGCCGAGGACCGAACGCGCCGCCGCCATCGCCCCGGCGGGCGGCGCGTCGAGCAGGGCGAGCCCCTCCGCCGTCGGGTCACCCCAGCAGGCCGCCCGCAGGGCGAAGTCCGCCAGGTCGGCGACCTTGATCTCCGGCGACGGGAAGCGCGGCCTGCCCCCGTCGCTCGCCTCCGCCCAGCAGCGGTAGACGAAGCCGAAGGCCTCCCGGCCCGCCCGGCCCAGACGCTGGGTCGCCGTCGCCTCCGAGACCGTCACCGTCGCCAGCGAGCCGAGCCCCCGGGCGTGGTCCATGCGGGGCTCACGGGCCAGACCCGAGTCCACGACGATCCGCACCCCCGGCACCGTCAGGCTGGACTCCGCCACCGAGGTCGCGAGCACCACCCGCCGCCGCCCGCCCGGCTCCGTACCGCGCAGCACCGCGTCCTGCACCGCCGCCGGCGCCCGGCCGTGCAGCTGGAGCACCTCGGCGTCCACATCGGCCAGCATCCCGGCCGTCCGCGCGATCTCCCCCGTACCCGGAAGGAAACAGAGGACGTCCCCCTCGTGCCGCTCCAGCGCGAGCCGGACCGTCGCGGCGACGTGCCGAAGCAGCGCCGGATCCACCCAGGTGCCGTGGGCGGGCCGGATGCCCGAAGGCGGCGCCTCGAAGAAGACCCGGCAGCCGTGGCCCTCGCCCCTGCTCCACACCACCGGCGCGGGCCCGCCACCCTCCAGGACCGTGAGGAGATCGGCCCAGGCCGCAGCGTCGCTCGTCGCCGACGCGGCGATCAGCTTCAGCTCGGGCCGCAGGGTGGCCCGCACGTCCACGAGGAACGCCATCGCCGTGTCGGCGTCCAGATGCCGCTCGTGGCACTCGTCGAGCAGCACCACGTCGACGCCCGCCAGCTCCGGATCGCGCTGGAGCCGCTGGAGCAGAATGCCCGTGGTCACCACCTCGACCCGGGTCGAGGGGCCCGTCCGCCGCTCGCCGCGCACCGAGAAGCCGACCGTGCCGCCCGCCTCCTCGCCGAGCAGCCACGCCATCCGCCGTGCCGCCGCCCGCACCGCCATCCGCCGCGGCTCGGCCACCAGGACCCGACGCCGCGGTCCCTCCCCTATGAGACCCGCGAGGGCGAGCGGCACCAGCGTCGTCTTGCCGGTGCCGGGAGGCGCGGACAACACGGCCGTACCGCGCCGGTCGAGCGCGGCCAGCAGCTCGGGGACGGCATGGCGGACGGGGAGACGGTCGAGTGCGTCGTTTCGGATCACGCACTCAGTCTCGTACGGGACGCGAAAAAGGTGGGTCCCGTTGTCCACAGGACCCACCCATTAATAGGACAAGTGCGGGAACGCTACTCCGCGCGCTCGCAGACGAAGATCGCCGTGCCCGGGATCAGGTTCCCCCGCAGCGGGGACCAGCCACCCCACTCCTGGCTGTTCCACTCCGGCCACTCCGGCTCGACCAGGTCGACCAGGCGGAACCCGCCGGCCACCACGTCCCGCACCCGGTCGCCGATCGTCCGGTGGTGCTCCACGTACACCGCCCGCCCCTGCTCGTCCTGCTCCACGTACGGGGTGCGGTCGAAATAGGAGGCCGCGATCGAGAGGCCCTCCGGACCGGGCTCGTCCGGGAACGCCCAGCGGATCGGATGCGTCACCGAGAACACCCACCGGCCGCCGGGCCGCAGCACCCGCCGCACCTCCCGGAACACCTTCACCGGGTCGGCGACGAACGGCACCGCGCCGTACGCCGAGCACGCCAGGTCGAAGGAGCCGTCCTTGAAGGGCAGGTCACCGGCGTCGGCCTCGACCAGCGGCACGTCCCCACCGATCCGCAGCGCGTGCTGGAGCTGCCGGTGCGACAGGTCCAGGGCCACCGGCCGCGCCCCCTGCGCCGCCAGCCAGCGCGAGCACTGCGCCGCGCCCGCCCCGATCTCCAGGACGTCGAGACCCTTCAGCGAGGCGGCCGGCCCGAGGAGCCCGGCCTCGGCCTCGTCGAGCCCCTCCGGACCCCAGACGAACCGGTCGTCGCCCAGGAACGATCCATGATCGTTCTGGTAGTCGTCGGCGTTCCTGTCCCACCAGCCGCGGCTCGCCCGACTGCTCTCCGCGTCCCCCGCGTCACGCCGGGTCGCCTCCGCCTCGTCCTCGGTCGAGTCGGAGGGGACTTCGTGTTCGTACTCTTGGTTCATCTCGCCCGCCGATGTAGTTTGCGCTCAGTGCCGCTGTGCGCGGATCACGCCGATGAGGCGTGGAAGGACACAAGTTGGTGCCGGAGTTGAGCCGATCTGCCCCGGGTGCGCGCTTCGCGCATTGACCCTGTCCGGCCGCCCCCGTATGCTAAAGGTTGCGCTGCGGGCCTGCGCGCCTCAGACGGAGCAGGCCGCGCTCGTACCTGTTGTATGTCCCCTCGGTTTTCGAGGCTCCTCCCGTTCGCGGGAAGGGGGCCTCATTGGCTGTCCGGCTTCTTGGTGCGATACGGGCTCTCGGCGTAGCAGTACCTACGACTTTCTGTCCGTAACCGGAGCCCTTTCCCACATGACGAGCAGCACCGAGACCACCGCCACCAGCACCACCCCGCAGGTTGCGGTCAACGACATCGGTAACGAGGAAGCCTTCCTCGCCGCGATCGACGAGACGATCAAGTACTTCAACGACGGCGACATCGTCGACGGCGTCATCGTGAAGGTCGACCGGGACGAGGTCCTGCTCGACATCGGTTACAAGACCGAAGGTGTCATCCCGAGCCGCGAGCTCTCGATCAAGCACGACGTCGACCCGAACGAGGTCGTCAAGGTCGGCGACGAGATCGAGGCCCTGGTTCTCCAGAAGGAGGACAAGGAAGGCCGCCTGATCCTCTCGAAGAAGCGTGCCCAGTACGAGCGCGCCTGGGGCACCATCGAGAAGATCAAGGAAGAGGACGGCATCGTCACCGGCACCGTCATCGAGGTCGTCAAGGGTGGTCTCATCCTCGACATCGGCCTCCGTGGCTTCCTGCCGGCCTCCCTCGTCGAGATGCGTCGCGTCCGCGACCTCCAGCCCTACGTGGGCAAGGAGCTCGAGGCGAAGATCATCGAGCTGGACAAGAACCGCAACAACGTGGTCCTGTCCCGCCGTGCCTGGCTGGAGCAGACCCAGTCCGAGGTTCGCCAGACCTTCCTCACGACCCTCCAGAAGGGTCAGGTCCGCTCCGGCGTCGTGTCCTCGATCGTCAACTTCGGTGCCTTCGTGGACCTGGGTGGCGTCGACGGCCTCGTGCACGTCTCCGAGCTGTCCTGGAAGCACATCGACCACCCCTCCGAGGTTGTCGAGGTCGGCCAGGAGGTCACCGTCGAGGTTCTCGACGTGGACATGGACCGCGAGCGTGTCTCCCTGTCGCTGAAGGCGACGCAGGAGGACCCGTGGCAGCAGTTCGCCCGGACCCACCAGATCGGTCAGGTCGTCCCGGGTAAGGTCACCAAGCTGGTTCCGTTCGGTGCGTTCGTCCGCGTGGACGAGGGCATCGAGGGTCTGGTCCACATCTCCGAGCTGGCCGAGCGCCACGTGGAGATCCCGGAGCAGGTCGTCCAGGTCAACGACGAGATCTTCGTCAAGGTCATCGACATCGACCTCGAGCGTCGTCGCATCAGCCTCTCGCTGAAGCAGGCCAACGAGTCCTTCGGTGCCGACCCGGCCTCGGTCGAGTTCGACCCGACCCTGTACGGCATGGCCGCGTCCTACGACGACCAGGGCAACTACATCTACCCCGAGGGCTTCGACCCCGAGACCAACGACTGGCTCGAGGGCTTCGAGACCCAGCGCGAGGCCTGGGAGACCCAGTACGCCGAGGCGCAGGCTCGTTTCGAGCAGCACCAGGCTCAGGTCATCAAGTCCCGCGAGGCCGACGAGGCCGCCGCTGCCGAGGGCGCTGCCGCCCCGGCCGCCGGTGGCAACGCCGGTGCGGGCATCTCGGGTGGTTCGTACTCCTCGGAGTCGGACGACAACTCCGGCGCCCTGGCGTCGGACGAGGCGCTCGCCGCCCTGCGCGAGAAGCTGGCCGGCGGCCAGAGCTGAACAGGCTCTCCGCTGAGCGCTAGCCGCTAGCGAACCGAGGCCCGTTCCCCTTCGGGGGAGCGGGCCTCGGTCATGTTCCGGCCCTTCGAAGACCGCGCTCGTACGGAAGATCGTGCCGTCAGGGAATGGCGTTGCCGCGCGAGACGTTCCCAGAGAGAACACGAGGAGGAGCGGTAATCGTGCTTGATCCCCAGGATTTGTACGAATGGGACGCCAAGGGCCTGGCTGTCGTCGACCTGGCACTGGCGCAGGAGTCGGCCGGCCTTGTCATGCTGTACCACTTCGACGGCTACATCGACGCGGGCGAGACCGGTGAGCAGATCATCGAAGGCCTGCTCGACACCCTGCCCCACCAGCTCGTGGCCCGCTTCGACCACGACCGGCTCGTGGACTACCGCGCCCGCCGCCCGCTGCTGACCTTCCGGCGCGACCGCTGGACCGCGTACGAGACGCCGTCCATCGAGGTCCGCCTCGTCCAGGACGCCACCGGCGCCCCCTTCCTCGTCCTCTCCGGCCCGGAGCCGGACGTGGAGTGGGAGCGGTTCGCCGCCGCCGTCCGGCAGATCATCGAGCGCCTCGGCGTGCGCCTCTCCGTGAACTTCCACGGCATCCCCATGGGGGTACCGCACACCCGGCCCGTCGGCCTCACCCCGCACGGCAGCCGCACCGACCTCATGCCGGGCCACCGCAGCCCCTTCGACGAGGCGCAGGTACCCGGCAGCGCCGAGGCCCTCGTCGAGTACCGGCTCACCGAGTCCGGCCACGACACCCTCGGTGTCGCCGCGCACGTCCCGCACTACGTCGCCCGCTCCCCGTACCCGGACGCGGCACTGACCGCGCTCGAGGCCGTGACGGCCGCCACCGGCCTCGTCCTCCCCGAGGTCGCGCACTCCCTGCGGACCGAGGCCCGTCGCACCCAGACCGAGATCGACCGCCAGATCGGCGAGGGCGACGAGGAGCTGGTCGCGCTCGTGCAGGGCCTTGAGCACCAGTACGACGCGGTGGCCGGCGCGGAGACCCGCGGCAGCCTGGTCGCCGAGCCCGTCGACCTGCCGTCGGCGGACGAGCTGGGCCGCGAGTTCGAGCGCTTCCTCGCCGAGCGGGAGGGCGACTCCTGACCCGCCCGGGGCAGGCCCTAAGCTGCCGCTCATGCTGAAGGTGGGCCTGACCGGCGGGATCGGCGCCGGCAAGAGCGAAGTGTCACGGCTGCTCGTCTCGTACGGGGCCGTGCTGATCGACGCGGACCGGATCGCCCGCGAGGTCGTCGAGCCCGGAACGCCGGGGCTCGCGGCCGTCGTGAAGGCCTTCGGGGACGACGTCCTCACCGCCGGGGGAACGCTCGACCGACCGAAGCTCGGCTCCATCGTGTTCGCCGACGCCGACCGCCTCGCCACCCTCAACGCCATCGTCCACCCGCTGGTCGGGGCCCGGTCGGCGGAGCTGGAGAGCCGGGCGGGCACGGGTGACGTCGTCGTCCACGACGTACCCCTGCTCACCGAGAACGGGCTCGCACCCCTGTACGACCTGGTCGTGGTCGTGGACGCGTCTCCGGAGACCCAGCTCGACCGGCTCGTACGGCTCCGGGGCATGGCCGAGTCCGAGGCACGGGCCCGGATGGCGGCCCAGGCCACGAGGGCGCAGCGACTGGCCGTCGCGGATCTCGTGATCGACAACGACGGGCCGCTCGACGCGCTCGAACCGCAGGTACGGAAGGTCTGGGACGAGCTGGAGCGCCGGGCGTCGGTGGAATGAGGGTGCCGGGTCCGGTGTTCAACCACCGGATCGAGGGGAAGGATGCCATGGTGGCCGACAGAAACCCGGAAACGCACGTCATCGACTTCCGCGCAGCCGAACATCTGCTGGCCGCGCGGGATCCTCGTGGCGCGGTGAAGCTCCTGGACTCGGTGATCGCCGCCCATCCCGAGAACACGGCGGCGCGTCTGCTGCGGGCCCGTGCCTTCTTCGCGGCCGCGCAGCTGCGTCCCGCGCAGCTGGAGTTCGAGCTGGTCCTGGAGCGCGAGCCCGACAACGCGTTCGCGCACTTCGCCCTCGCCCGCACCTTCGAGCGCTCCGGGCTGACCGCCCAGGCCACCCGGCATTTCCGCCTCGCGGCCGCGCTGGACCCGAAGCCGGAGTACCTCCAGGCCGCCGGGTTCGACACGGAGAACCGGGAGAGCACGGAGAACTGACCGGGAGAGCACGGAGAACCGGGAGAACCCGGAGAGCACGGAGAACCCGGAGAACCGGGAGAGCGCGGAGACGCCCTGCTCAGCGCCCCGTACCGCCGTGATCCGGTTCGTACGGCGGGATGTCCCGGCCCGGCTGCCAGTGCGGGCCCTGGTGGATGTGGCGCACCACCATCGCCAGGTCGACCAGGACGACGAGGAACAGCACGCCGCAGGCCGCGGCCCAGCCCGGCCGGCCGAGCAGCGAGAAGACGGTCGTGCCGAAGGCGGCCCAGAGCAGTCCCCACAGGCCCAGCCAGAAGCGCATGCGCAGGGGACTGCGCGCGGTCGCCGGTTCGTTCCCGGAACGCATGACGGTCACCATCTCCCGTCCGAGCCCCGAAGGGCTCTTCCAGGATGGACCCTGCGGCGGGGTGGAGGGAACCGGCTAGTGGATGACGTTGTAGCTGCGCCACGGCAGGGCGCCCGGCGCGATCTGGTTGCTGCTGTTGGTGGGGAGGTAGATGTTGTGCTTCCCCTTGCAGTCGCGCGTCGGGTACAGCCTGATGTCGACCAGGGTGTTGTTCTCGACCCTGGTCACCCCGCGCGGGGCGACGAGGCGGTGGCAGCCGTTCACCGAGGGGCTCGTCACGGTCACCACGACCTCGCGCTCCGTCTCGTACGAGAGCGTGCCGACCATGGTGCGGCCCAGGCTCGAACAGCCGGCGACGGCGAAGGTGAGCAGCACGGCCCCGGTGGCGGTCGTGAGACGCCGGCGAACGGACATGGCGGTTCCTCTTCTGTCGGAGTCCAGGTCGGTGTTCCGGCGGCACCTCGGGTGCACCCGGTCCAGGCCACCTTCGCGCCCCCGGGGGCCCTTGTCATCCGCTGCTGGGCCGCTCGGGCGAACCCGCCTGGCGGCCGTTGTCAGACCCCCGCCGTAAGGTCGGACATCCAGTCGACACTCGTCGCCCGAGGGGAAGGAGCGCGGAGCCGTGGCACACACCTGGACGACCAGTGCCGCCGTCTTCCTGCCTGCCGCCCTGCCCCGTGAGGGCCGTGTGGCCTTCTGGGCCCCCGACGGCGGTGCGCTGCCGGACCCGGCGGAGAGCGGCGCGGAGCGCGTCGAGCTGACCGTCGCCCGGCGGCACGGCAGCGGCGCCCGGAGCAGGTCCGTCCCCGCGCTGACCCTGCCGGTCGACGCCGCGCTGCCCCACCTCGTCGCGGCCCGCCACCACCCGGCCGCCCACCCGGCGACCGCCGGCTGGGGCGCCGCCGCCCTGCACGCCCTGCATCTGGTGGCCCGCGGCCGCATGCTGCCGGGGCTGACCGCCGACGACCTGGACGCCTGGCGGGCCGGCCCCCTGGACGCCGACGACATCGCCCATCTGCGGGCCGTCGCCGCGGCCCTGCCGTACGAGGCGCACGCCGTGCCCGTCCCCGGGCTGGGGCAACTGCGCCTGCCCGACCCCGAGGCCCTGGTGCGCGCCTTCCTCGACGCGGTCGCCGACATCCTGCCCAGGACCCCGGCCGCCGCCCACGCGGTGGGGGCGCCGTTCGCGGCCCGTGCGCCCCAGCACCTGCCCCGCGCGCGTGCCTGGGCCGCCGAGGCGGCGGCCGGGATGGACGCGGGCGTCCGGGTCTCGCTCCGTCTGGACTTCTCGCCGTACGAACTGTTCGACACGGCCGACGGCGAAGACGGTACGAGCGCCGCTTCCGTGACCTCCCGGGGCGAGCGCCACGCGGCCGCCGCGCTCCTCCAGGTCCACAGCCTCGCCGACCCCACCCTCGTCATCGACGCCACGGCGCTGTGGGCGGGCGAGGGCGAGCACTTCGGGCCCCGCGCCCGGATCGACGCGGTCCTCGCCCTGCGCCGGGCCGCCCGTGTCTGGCCGCCGCTCGCCCGGCTCCTGGAGCGGGAGGTGCCCGACGTCCTCGCCGTCACCGAGGACGAGCTGTACGAACTGCTCGGCCCGGCCGCCGCCCGGCTCGCCGACGCCGGGGTCGCCGTCCACTGGCCGCGCGAGCTCGCCCGCTCCCTCAGCGCCTCCGCCGTCGTCAGCGCCACCCACACCGCGCCGGGCTCGGCGACCGACGGCACCGCGTTCTTCGACAGTGAGGAACTCCTCCGGTTCAACTGGCAGCTGGCCCTCGACGGCGACCCGCTCACCGAGCGGGAGATGGACCACCTCGCCGAGGCCCACCGGCCGATCGTGCGCCTTCGCGACCAGTGGGTCGTCATCGACCCCGATCTCGTCCGCAAGGCCCGCAAGCGGGAACTCGGCCTGCTCGAACCGGTCGACGCCCTCGCCGTCGCCCTCACCGGCACCGCGGAGGTGGACGGCGAGACCGTGCCCGCCGTCCCCGTCGGGGCGCTCGCCGCGCTCCGGGACCGGCTCCTCGCCGGACCCGAGGACGTGCAGGCCCCGCCGGGCCTCACCGCCACCCTCCGCGACTACCAGCTGCGCGGTCTCGCCTGGCTGGACCTGATGACCTCGCTCGGCCTCGGCGGCTGCCTCGCCGACGACATGGGCCTCGGCAAGACCGTCACCCTCATCGCCCTCCATCTGCGCCGCGCCCGGCGCGCCCCCACCCTCGTCGTCTGCCCGGCATCGCTGCTCGGCAACTGGCAGCGGGAGGTGGGGAAGTTCGCCCCCGACGTGCCCGTCCGGCGCTTCCACGGTGCCGAGCGCGACCTCGACGGCGTCGAGGGCGGGTTCGTCCTCACCACCTACGGCACCCTTCGGACGAGCGCCGCCGAACTGGCCGGGCGGGAGTGGGGGATGGTCGTGGCGGACGAGGCCCAGCACGTCAAGAACCCGTTCTCCGCGACCGCGAGGGCGCTGCGCGAGATCCCCGCGCCCGCCCGGGTCGCCCTCACCGGCACCCCCGTGGAGAACAACCTCTCCGAGCTCTGGGCGCTTCTCGACTGGACCACGCCCGGTCTCCTCGGCCCGCTCAAGGCTTTCCGCTCCCGGCACGCCCGCGCCGTCGAGAACCACGAGGAGATCGAGCACGAGGAGGCCGTCGAGCGGCTCGCCCGGCTCGTCCGGCCCTTCCTGCTGCGCCGCCGCAAGTCCGACCCCGGCATCGTCCCCGAGCTGCCGCCCAAGACGGAGTCCGACCATCCCGTCTCCCTCACCCGGGAACAGGCCTCGCTGTACGAGGCGGTCGTCCGCGAGACCATGGCGCGGATCGAGGAGGCCGAGGGCATCGCCCGCCGGGGCCTCGTCATGAAGCTGCTGACCTCCCTCAAGCAGATCTGCAACCATCCCGCGCAGTACCTGAAGGAGGAGGCGCCGCGCGGCAGCGGCACCGCACGCCTCGCCGGCCGCTCCGGGAAGCTCGCACTGCTCGACGAGCTCCTGGACACCATCCTCGCCGAGGACGGCTCGGTTCTCGTCTTCACCCAGTACGTGACGATGGCGCGGCTCCTCGCCGGCCACCTGGCCGCACGCGGCATCCAGGCCCAACTCCTCCACGGCGGCACTCCGGTGGCCGAGCGGGAGCGGATGGTCGACCGTTTCCAGGCCGGTGAGGTCCCCGTCTTCCTGCTCTCCCTCAAGGCCGCGGGCACCGGCCTCAACCTCACCCGGGCCGGCCATGTCGTCCACTACGACCGCTGGTGGAACCCGGCCGTCGAGGAGCAGGCCACGGACCGGGCCTACCGCATCGGGCAGACCCAGCCGGTGCAGGTCCACCGGCTCGTCGCCGAGGGCACCGTCGAGGACCGGATCGGCGAGATGCTCCGTGCCAAGCGGGCCCTGGCCGACGCCGTCCTCGGCTCGGGCGAGGCGGCCCTCACCGAACTGACCGACCGGGAGCTCGCCGACCTGGTGTCCCTGAGGAGGCCCTCGTGACCACGCCACGGGGCGCGCGCGGAGCAGTGCCCCGCCATGACGACCGCCGCCGCAGCTTCCCGCAGGTCGCACCCCGCGAGGCCCCCGACGGGCGGTTCGCCGCCACCTGGTGGGGCAACGCCTGGGTGGAGGCCCTGGAGGACGCCGCCCTCGACCCGGCCCGCCTCGCCCGCGGCAAGGCGTACGCGGGGCGCGGCCATGTCGACGCGATCACCGTCACCCCCGGCCGGGTCGTCGCGTACGTCCACGGCAGCCGGCCCCGCCCGTACCGCACCGAGATCAGGATGCGGACCCTCGGCGACGACGGCTGGGAGCGGTTCCTCGACGAGACGACCGCCCGCCCCGACCACATCGCCGCCCTGCTCGACAAGGACGTGCCGCACGCCCTGGAGGCGGTCACCGGACTGCTGCCCGCGCCGGGCGATCTCGTCCCCGACTGTTCCTGCCCGGACGACGGTTACCCCTGCAAGCACGCCGCCGCCCTCTGCTACCAGGCCGCCCGGCTCCTCGACGAGGACCCGTTCGTCCTCTTCCTCATGCGTGGCCGAGGGGAGCAGGAGCTGCTCGCCGAGCTGACCCGGCGCAACGCCGCCCTGTCCGCCGCCGAGACGACCGCCGCCGCACCCCCGATGCCCACCGTTCCCGCCCGGGCCGTGTTCGAGGCCGCGGAGCGGGCGGGGCTGTCGCTGCCTCCTCCGCTGTCGCCTCCGGACCGGCCCGGCCGCCCGGCCGTCTTCCCGCCCGACCCCGACGCCCCCGACCCGCTCGCCCTCGACCTCCTCGCCTCCGAAGCCGCCGCCCGCGCCCATGTGTTCCTCACCACGGGGCACGATCCGGTCGCCGCGCTCACCCCGTGGCAGGACGCCGTCCGGCTGGCCGCCGCGCACCCCGGTTCCGGGCTCACCGCCTCGACCCGCGCCCTCTACCGGGACTTGGCCTACGCGCTCGACCGCACCCCCACCGACCTCGCGCGGGCCGTCGCCGCCTGGCGGCAGGGCGGCGCCGCCGGTCTCGCCGTGCTCGAGGAGCCGTGGGATCCGCCGGCGGGTCCGTTCGACCGGGCCAGACCCGCCCTGATCGCCGCCGACTTCCCGGCCTTCCGCCCCTGGCGCAACCGGCTCTCCACCGAGTCCCTCCAGCTCCGCCTCGGCCGGGACGGCCTCTGGTACGGCTACGAGTCGGACGCCGGCCGCGAGGACTGGTGGCCGCGCGGCGCCCCCGACCACGACCCGGTCGGCGCCCTCACCGATCTTCTGGGGCGCTGACCGACACTCGAACGGGGCTCACTCGATGGAGTGAAACCCATCAATGGCCTGATCCGGCACGTGCGTTTGTCGCGTTGATTCCGGTACGGGCACTTGCCCGCACACCTCCGGAAGGCAGGAAGCCATGAGGCAGATTCGCCGAAGTGGTCTGGCCACACTGTTGGTCACGGGTGGGGCGATCGCCCTCTCGGCCGGCGCCGCGCACGCCGACTCCGGCGCGCAGGGCGCCGCGGTCGGTTCGCCGGGCGTCGGCTCCGGCAATACGGTGCAGCTGCCGGTGCACGTGCCGGTCAACGTCTGCGGCAACACGGTCAGCGTCGTCGGCCTGCTCAACCCGGCCTTCGGCAACGGCTGCGCCAACCGCTCCGCGGAGAAGGAGCCCGACGGCTACGGCTCGGAGGACGGCGGCTCCCACAAGGACGAGCCCGGCACCCCGCGCGGCGGAGAGCAGGCAGGCGGTTCGCACGGCGGCGGGTCCACCGACGCCGGTTCCGCCAACGGCGGCGGGTCCACGGCCGAGACCCACGTCGCGGGCTCTCCCGGCGTGCTCTCCGGGAACGGCCTCCAGCTGCCCGTCGACCTCCCCGTGAACGTCAGCGGCAACTCGGTCAACGTGGTGGGCATCCTCAACCCGGTCTTCGGCAACACGTCGGTCAACGGCCCCTCGAAGCCCACGCCGCCGGTGGAGACGCCGACGCCGCGCCCGCAGACCCCCGTCCGGAACGTGCCGGTTCCCCAGCCGGAGACCGAGACCGAGACGGCGAAGCCCGTTCCGCTCCCCGCTCCGCAGGGCGAGAAGAGCACGGTCGCGCTGGCCGCCACCGGTTCCGACAGCATCGGGTACACCGGCGCCGCGAGCGCCGCGCTGCTCCTCGGTGGAGCCCTGCTGTACCGTCGCGCCCGCCGCGCCGGGGACCAGGCCTGACGCTTCCGTCCTCGCGGCCGGGCCGACGTGGGCTGACACCCGAGTTGTCAGCCGCGCCCCCGGCCGTCGGCGTCCCCGCCGCCGCGACGCCAGGCCCGGAGCACCGCCTCGATGGCGGGCGCCACCCTCGTCCGGGCCTGGTGCCGAGGAACACCCCGCATCAGCAAGGTGTCGTACGGCGTGTCGACATGGCGTACGGAGGCGCGCACCGCGGCCGTGACGGCGCCGCGGTCGAGCGAGCGGCCCGCCGCCGTGCGCCCCACCCGTCCACTGCCCTTCGCCGAGGCGTGGACGGCGATCTCCGTGGCCCGGTCCGCCGGGACGGACGGGAAGAGCCGCAGGATCTCCGCCCGGAGGACCTCGGTGATCTCCACGTCGAGCGCCGCGCGCCGTACGGCGTCCCGCGCCCGGCGCCTGGCCCGGGCCTCCGCGTCCGCCAGGCAGGACAGCTCCGCCGCGGCGAGCGCCGCCTCCTCGACGAGCAGGCCCTGACGCTCGTACCGGGTGCGGCGCCGGTTGTGGCGTACGACCACCGCCCAGAGCGTGCTGCCCTCGCGGGCCCGGCGGGTGAGCGCCGTGTCGCCCCGCCGCAGGAAGACGAGATGCCCGAGGTCGGCGCAGTCGAGACAGACCGGGGCGTTGAACTCGACGATCATCCGCTCCAGGGGCCCCTGCCGGCACTCCGAGCAGCGGCGGCGCCTGAGCGGCTCGACGACCACGGGTGCGACGAGGTCCATGTCCGGGCCCCGCTCAGCGCACGCCGGGCGCGGCCGCGGCGATGAACTCGGCGAGCGCTTCCTTCGCCTCCGCCGAGCGACGGGCGCGCTCGGTCTCTCCCCGTGCCTCGTGCATGCAGTGGGCCTGCTCGAAGGCGGCCTCGGCCAGCCGCCGGACCTGTGGGTCGTCGCAGACCAGCTGCACGCGGAAGAGGGCCTGCCGGGCGGCGGTCCGCTGCCGGTAGGAGGCGTGGCGGGACTCCTCCGCCTCCTCCGAGCCGGGCTCCTCGGCCGCCCGGAACCAGCGGTCGTTCTGGCTGTGCCGGTAGTCGACGACCGCGCCCGCGTAGGCGCTGTAGGTCGCGATCCGCTCCTGGCGGAGCTGTTCGGTCCGGGCCAGCGAGGCGGTGCGCTCGGTGGCCCGCCCCTGGAACCAGTGCGTGGCGATGACGCCCAACAGGGTCCCCGCCACCGCTATCAGCGCCACATCCATGACCGGGCGCCCCCTCCCGTCCTGCCGTCCGTTCATCGGCCCGAAGGATCTTCAGGCCCTCAGATCATGACAGTTGAGGGGGTGGCGCGTCACTGCCGGTAGCCGCTCAGAAAGCGGCCGATGCGGCTGATCGCGGCGTCCAGGTCGTCGGCGTACGGCAGGGTCAGGATGCGGAAGTGGTCCGGGCGGGGCCAGTTGAAGCCGGTGCCCTGGACGACCTGGATCTTCTCGCGCAGGAGCAGGTCGAGGACGAACTTCTCGTCGTCGTGGATCCTGTGCACGGCGGGGTCGAGGCGGGGGAAGGCGTACAGCGCTCCCTTCGGCTTCACACAGGAGACGCCGGGGATCTCGTTGAGCTTCTCCCAGGCCCGGTCGCGCTGTTCGCGCAGCCTGCCGCCCGGCGCGGTCAGCTCGTGGATCGACTGCCGGCCGCCGAGCGCGGCCTGGATGGCGTACTGCGCGGGGGCGTTGGGGCAGAGCCGCATGGAGGCCAGCATGGTGAGGCCCTCCAGATAGTTCCTGGCGTGCTGCTTCGGGCCGGTGACGACCAGCCAGCCGGAGCGGAAGCCCGCCACCCGGTACGTCTTGGAGAGCCCGCCGAAGGTGAGGACGACCAGGTCGGGGGCGAGCGAGGCGGCCGGGTGGTGGACGGCCTCGTCGTAGACGATCTGGTCGTAGATCTCGTCGGCGAAGACCATCAGGCCGTGGCGCCGGGCGAGGTCGAAGATGCCCTCCAGGACCTCCCTCGGATAGACGGCGCCCGTGGGGTTGTTGGGGTTGATGACGACGATGGCCCTGGTGCGGTCGGTGATCTTCGACGCCATGTCGTCGAGGTCCGGGTACCAGTCGGCGGACTCGTCGCACAGGTAGTGCACGGGCTTGCCGCCCGCGAGCGTGATCACCGCCGTCCACAGCGGGTAGTCGGGGGCGGGTACGAGGACCTCGTCACCGTCCTCCAGGAGGGCCTGGACGGCCATCGAGATCAGCTCGGACACGCCGTTGCCGAGGAAGATGTCGTCGACGTCCACGTCCGGCAGGCCCATGGACTGGTAGCGCTGGGCGACGGCACGGCGGGCGGAGAGGATGCCGCGCGAGTCGGTGTATCCGTGGGCCTTGGGGAGCATCCGGATCATGTCCTGGACGATCTCCTCGGGGGCCTCGAAGCCGAAGAGCGCCGGGTTGCCGGTGTTGAGGCGCAGGACGCTGTGGCCCGCCTCCTCCAGCGCGTTGGCGTGCTCGATGACCGGGCCCCGGATCTCGTAACAGACCTCGCTCAGCTTGCTCGACTGCCGGAACTCCATGTCCGACCTCCCCAAGTCCCCGGAATCAGTGTTGCTTGGTTTTACCAAGTTCGAGCTTGGAAAGTCCAACAACATGTCTAGACTGCGTCGCATGCCACGTCAGCCACGCCGCCGCAGCTACGACCAGCACTGTGCCGCCGCGCGCGCCCTCGACCTCGTCGGCGACCGCTGGACCCTGCTCGTCGTCCGCGAACTCCTCGCCGGGCCGCGCCGCTACACCGACCTCCACGCCGACCTTCCGGGCGTCAGCACCGACATGCTCGCCGGCCGCCTCAAGGACATGGAGGGCGCCGAGCTGGTCACCCGTCGCCGACTGCCGCCGCCCGCCTCGGCGTTCGTGTACGAGCTCACCGCGCGCGGCCGCGAACTGCTGCCCGTGCTGCGCACCCTCGCCGCCTGGGGGGCGCCCGACCTGGGCGAACCGCGGCCCACCGACGCCGTCCGAGCCCACTGGTACGCGATCCCGCTGCTCGGGGCGCTCGCCGAACTGGGCGCCGGAGTCGTCCAGGTGACCCTGGACGAGGGCGAGTTCTTCGTACGGGTCGGGGGCGACGGTGCCGTGTCGTACGGGGACGGGGTGTACGGCTCTGGTACGGCCGAGGTGCCCGACGCCCGGCTGCGGACCGACGCGGCGACCTGCCGGGCCCTCGCGGGCGGGGAGTCGACGCTCGCCGAGGCCATCGCGACGGGGCGCGCGGCGCTGGAACGGTCCGTGCGGGCCGCACAGGCGTAACGACGGGCCCCCGGGGGGATCAGGACCGGTCCGACACCACGCCCAGGCTTCGTGCCAGCCGGTTCCGGGCCTCGGTCTGGGCCGCGATCCGCGCGTCGAGCACGGCCAGCCGCTCGCGGGCGATCTCCAGGCCGCGGGGGGACGGTGGGGCCGAGGGCACGTCACCGTCCAGGCAGGAACGGAACGCGGACACGTCGTCCAGGGTGAGGCCGGCGTCCAGGAGGTACCGGATGTTCGACACGCGCGTCACGGCGCCCTCGTCGTACACCCGGTATCCGTTGGCCGCGCGGGTCGACGTGATCAGTCCCGCCGCCTCGTAGTGGCGCAGGGCGCGCGGCGACACCCCGGTCCGCCGGGCCAGTTCACCGATGCGCAAGGACGCCACCTCCTCGACCACTCCTATCACGCGACCAGCGCACCCCCGTCGACGGGCAGGACGGTGCCGGTCAGGAAGGAGGCGTCCGGCGCCGCGAGCGAGGTGATCGCCCAGGCGACCTCCTCGGGGCGGCCGATGCGGCCCAGCGGAACGTGCGCGAGCTGCCAGGCCCGCAAGGCCTCCAGCCGCTCGGGGGAGAGACCCATGTGGTCCGCGATCGGGGTCTCGATCGGGCCGGGGGCGACCGCCACCACCCGTACACCGTCAGGTGCGAGCTCCACCGCCCAGCAGCGGGTCAGGGTCTCCAGGGCGCTCTTGGTCGCCGGATAGAAGGAGTTGGCCGGCCAGCCGCGCTGGCCGATCGTCGTCGTCACGTTCACCACGACGCCCCGCGACTCCCGGAGCGCGGGGAGGGCGGCCTGGGTCAGCAGGACGGGGGCGACGAGATTGGTCTCCAGGAGCGGGGCGATCACCGAGCGGTCGAGGGTCCCGAGCGGGCCGCCGAGGGAGATCCCGGCGTTGTTGACGAGGACGTCGAGACGGCCGTGGCCGGTCACGGCGGCACGGACGATCTCCTCGGCCGCGCCCTCCGCCGTGACGTCGGCGACGTGCGGGTGGATGCCTGGATGCCCCTCGGCGGTCTCCCGCAGCGGCTCGGCCCTGCGGCCGACGGCGAGGACCGTCGCCCCCTGACGGGCGAAGGCGCGGGCGGTGGCCCGGCCGATGCCGGTGCCCGCACCGGTGACGACGGCGACCCTGGTGGGTGTGATGGTGTCCATGAATCCGATGGTCAAACAGTGACGCCAGTGACAAGGTCAAGCCGTGGTGTACGAACTGGCGCACGAGCTCTGGTCGGCCCTGCCGTGGGAGACCCGCGAACGGGTGGACGCCCTGGTGATCCGGCGGCAACGGCTGATGGCGGTCCGTGAGATCTGGCAGGCGGGCGTTCTCCCGCGGCCCGACCTGAACGACTGCGTCGCCCTCGGCGCCGTACGCGAGGAGATCCTGGCGGACCGGCTCGTACCGCTGCCGCGCCAGGACGTGGACGCGCTCGCCGAGCAGGCCTCGGCGCTGCCCCGTCGGCCCGTCGCCCTGGAACTGGAGTGGGACGGGGACACCTGGGGCTGGATCCTGCTGCTCGGCGCCGTCCTCCCCGGCGAGGCGGAACGGCCGCATCCGCTGGCCCGGTGGCAGGGGGTCGACTGGGCGGGGCCCCTCGCCACCGCACGGGCCCTGGCGGACCGGTTCGGGGTTCCCCTGCGCGGTCCCGGCGACGACGGGCCGCCGGACATGCGGGCAGGATGGTCGGGAGACGCGGGTCGAGTGGGATGAGCGGGATGCGATACGAGGCGATCACCTGGGAACGGCTGGCGGAGGCGCTGGCCCGGCGGCTCGACGGGGCCGCGCCGGCGGACGGGAGTGGTTGGCTCAAGGTCGCCGTGGACGGGCCGCCCGCCGCGCCCGGCGGCGAGTTCGCCGAACAGCTCGCCGGGGCGCTGCGGACGCGCGGGCGCTCCGTCCTCGTCGCGGGGACCGGCGGCTTCCTGCGGCCCGCGTCGCTGCGGTACGAGTACGGGAAGCAGGACCCGGACGCGTACTACGACGGGTGGACCGACACCGGGGCGCTGTGGCGGGAGGTCTTCGGGCCGCTGGAGCCCGGCGGCACCGGGCGGGTGCTGCCCGACCTGTGGGACCCGGTGAAGGACCGTGCGACCCGCAGCCCGTACGTGACGCTGCCGCCCGGCGGGGTGCTCGTGCTGCACGGGCCCTTCCTGCTCGGCCACTGGTTCCCCTTCGACCTCACCGTGCACCTGCGGCTCTCGGCCGCCGCGCTCGCCCGGCGCACCGAGGAGGCCTGGACGCTGCCGGCCTTCGCCCGGTACGAGTCGGAGGTCGATCCCGGCGACGCGGCGGATGTGGTCGTCCGCGCGGACGACCCGCGCCACCCGGCCTGGACGGGGTTCGGCAGCTAGAGGGGCGGGGGCTGGGGGGCTTCGCCTCGCGCTCGCGGCTTCGCCCCGTGCTCGTGAAGCTCCTCGCGTCAGGCATCAGACGCCAGGCGTCTGGCGTCAGGCGCCCGGCGCCGGCGGTCCGGCCGGTGGTCTCCCGCCGACCACCGTGACCGCCACCGCGCCCGCGCGGCAGCCCTCCTCCGCGGCCTTCGCGGGGTCCGCGCCCGCGAGCCGGGCCGCCAGGAAGGCGCCGGTGAACGCGTCGCCCGCGCCCGTGGAGTCCACCGGCCGCGCCGCAGGCGCCGCCACTCGCGCGGTCACCGTGCCGTCCTCGGCGACCAGCGCCCCCGCCGCCCCGAGGGTGACCACGACCAGCGGGAAACGGCGGCTCAACTCCGCGGCCGCCACCTCCGGTTCGTCACGCCCGGTGAGCGACCGGGCCTCGTCGGCATTGGGCAGCAGCACCTCCGCGCCGTCCGTCGCCGCGAGGAACCGCTCCATTCCCAGCTCCGCCAGGAACCCCGCCGACGCCGGGTCCACACTCACCGGCACCCCCGCCTCCCGTGCGTCCCGCAGTGCCAGCCGGGCTGTCTCGCGGCTCGGCTCGGCGAAGAACAGGTAGCCGGAGAGATGCAGCCGGGCCACGCCGTCGAGCAGGCCGGCCGACCAGTCACCGGGGGAGAGGCGCAGGGCGGCGCCGCTGTCGGTGAGGAACGTCCGCTCCGCCGAGGAGTCCACCAGCGCGATCACGGTGGCCGTCGCCGCCTCCGCGTCCGGGACGAGCAGGGGACGCACGCCCGCGTGCCGAAGTGCTCGCTCGTGCCAGTCGGCCGCGTCCGTCCCCACCCGGCCGAGGACGCGCACGTCGGGGCAGCCGGAACGCGCCGCCCAGCACGCCGCGTTGGCTCCGGCACCGCCCGGCAGGGTCCGTATCTCCGCCGCCGTGTCGGTCGCGGGCGCCAGCGGTGTCCGGTGCCGGGCGACGACGTCCGTGACCACGTCCCCGACGACGAGCAGCGCACCCGCTGCCCGGCTCACCGGCCGCTCGCGCCGGGTGCGGACCCGGAGCCCGGTGCGGGCCCGGAGCCGCGCGCGGGCTCGTCACCGGGCGCAGACCCGGAGCCGCCCGCCGGTTCGGTACCGGGCGCGGGTTCGGTACCGGGCGCCCTCCCCGCCCCGTACGCCCCCGCGATCCTCGCCGCGAGCCGCACATTGCCCCGTACCGCCGCCAGATTGGCCTCCAGGGACGCCCCTTCCGTGTGCACCGTCAGGTATTCGAGCAGGAAGGGCGTCACCGCCTGCCCGGTGATCCCCTTCTCCTTCGCCGCCGCCAGACCGCCCGCGAGCACCCGGTCGTGCAGCGCGGGATCCAGCTGCTCCGCCACCGGCACCGGGTTGGCCACGATCAGCGCCGCCCGCGACCCGCCGAGCCGGTCCTGGGCGCGTATCACCTCGGCCACCGCCTCCGGGGTCCGCAGGGTCCAGTCGACCGGCTCGCCCGAGGAGGCGAGATAGAAGCCGGGGAACCGGTCCGTGCCGTAGCCGACGACCGTCACGCCGAGCGTCTCCAGGCGCTGGAGCGTCGCGGGCACGTCGAGGATCGACTTGACCCCGGCGCACACGACGGTGGTTCCGACGCGGGCGAGCAGCCGCAGGTCGGCGGACTCGTCCTGGGTGTCCGTCCACTCGCGATGCACACCGCCGAGGCCTCCGGTCGCGAACACCCGTATGCCGGCCGCGTCCGCGAGCCAGGCCGTCGCCGAGACCGTCGTCGCCCCGGTGACGCCGGTCGCCAGGGCCGGGGCGAGGTCGCGGTGCCCGAGCTTCCGCACCGCCGGGTCCTCGGCGATCCGGGTCAGCGCCGCCCGGTCCAGGCCGACCCTGGCCGTGCCGTCGACCACGGCGATCGTGGCGGGGACGGCGCCCCCGTCCCGTACCAGCTCCTCCAGTTCCAGGGCCACCGCCAGGTTTCGCGGGCGCGGCAGACCGTGGGCGATGATCGTCGATTCCAGCGCGACGACGGGACGCCCCTCGTGGAGCGCCTCGCGGACCTCTTCGGACACCTGTGTGGACATGTCCCATTCCTGGCGCGACCACCGGCCCCGCAAACCTCGTTGGCGAGCTCCAGCCACACGGTGGGGGCGCCTTCGGATTCCGTCACGGGGTGCCCGGCGGGATCGTCCGGGGCGGCCGCGCCACCCGTCCGGTGCTTCGCCGAAGGGGTCGTGCGGATTTCGTCGTCGTCTCGGGTTCCGGGCGTCACGCCTGGTGGAAGGCGAAGCGGAGGGCTTTCGTCCAGCTGGTCCCGGCCTCGGAGCGGCCTTGGACCCCCGCTACAGTCACCGCCCATGACGACACATGACCAGCCCTCCTTCGCCGTACACATCCCCGACGAGGAGCTGGAGGTGGAGCCGCTCGACCCCGCCCAGATCGTCTCCGGTACGCCCGAGGTGACGGGCAAGGTGCTGTGGGAGTCCGCCGACGGCAAGCAGCTGCGCGGCATCTGGCAGATCACGCCCGGCGTCGTCACCGACACCGAGGCCAACGAGCTCTTCGTGGTGGTCTCCGGCCGGGCGACCGTCGCCGTCGAGGGCGGGGACACCCTGGAGCTCGGGCCCGGTGACGCCTGTGTGCTGCGCGAGGGGGACCGGACGACCTGGACCGTGCACGAGACCCTGCGCAAGGCGTACCACATCAGTCTCTGAAGTCACCGTGGGCAGCCTCGACCTGAGGTCTGGTAGGAAACCTTCCTATCGGCTAGCATCCGCGGCAGCGGCTTGGCGCGGCGCCCCACCCCAAGGGGCGTGACGCGCTCAGCGAGAGCTCTGACCCGGCCGCCGAGCACCACCCGCCGTGTGGCATCCCGAATCGCCACCCGGCCGGTCGCCCGTGTCCGTACCCCACGGCACGGGCGCCCCGGCCCGCTGCCGCGCGGCAGGCCCGTGGTGCGCCGCACCGGTGTCCAGCTCTCGCCGACCCCACAGGCCAGGGAGCCCAGGTATGCGCCTGAACGCCTCCGCCCCACCCCGCCGCACCACGACCCCTCTCCCCTTCGTCCTCGCCGCCGTGCTGCTGCTCGTCGGCGGGCTCCTGCTCGCCCTACCGGACCGGGCCGGAGCCGCCGCCGACGTCCTGATCTCCCAGGGCCGACCGGCCACGTCCTCCTCCGTCGAGGACAGCACCTTCGGCCCGGAGAAGGCCTTCGACGGCGTCTCCACCACCCGCTGGGCCAGCGCCGAAGGCGTCGACCCCCAGTGGATCCGGGTCGACCTCGGCCCCTCGGCCACCGTCTCCCGCGTCAAGCTCGTCTGGGAGGCCGCGTACGCCAAGGCCTACCGCGTGGAGATCTCCGCCGACGGCACCACCTGGACCCGCCTCGCCACCGAGACCGCGGGGAACGGCGGCACGGACGACTGGACCGGACTCACCGGCCAGGGCCGCCACCTCCGCGTGTACGGGACCGCCCGCGGCACCTCGTACGGCTACTCGCTCTTCACGGTGGAGGTCTACGGCACCACCGGCACCACGGAGCCGCCCACCGGCGCCTTCACCGTCGTCGCGGCCGGCGACATCGCCGCCCAGTGCACGGCCTCCAGCAGCTCCTGCGCCCACCCCAAGACCGCGGCCCTGGCCCAGCGGATCGCGCCGTCCTTCTACCTGACGATGGGCGACAACCAGTACGACGACGCCCTGCTCTCCGACTTCCGCAACTACTACGACAAGTCCTGGGGCGCCTTCAAGGCGAAGACCCGCCCCGTGCCCGGCAACCACGAGACCTACGACCCGGCCGGCCCGCTCGCCGGCTACAAGGCCTACTTCGGCTCCATCGCCTACCCGCAGGGCAAGCCGTACTACAGCTACGACCAGGGCAACTGGCACTTCGTCGCCCTCGACTCCAACTCCTTCGACGACGCCGCGCAGATCCAGTGGCTCAAGGACGACCTCGCGCGGAACACCAAGGGCTGCGTCGCCGCCTACTTCCACCACCCGCTGTACTCCTCCGGCGGCCACGGCAACGACCCCGTGTCCAAGCCCGTCTGGCAGATCCTCTACGACGCCAAGGCCGACCTGGTGCTCAACGGACACGACCACCACTACGAGCGCTTCGCCCCGCAGGACCCCAACGGTCGCGCCACCGCCGACGGCATCGTCGAGATCGTCGGCGGCATGGGCGGCGCCGACCCCTACGACATCGAGACGGTCCAGCCCAACAGCCAGAAGCGGATCACCGGTTCGTACGGCGTCCTGAAGCTCGACCTCACCGACACCACCTACACCTGGCAGTACGTCGGCACCGACAACCAGGTGAAGGACTCCGGCCCGACCTACACCTGCCACTGATGTACCTCGCGACCACCGGTCGCCCCGACGCGCCGCCCGCCCCCTCGGGGGTCCGGCGGCGCGTCCCCGGCACCGTCCTCGCCCTCGGCGCGGTCAGCCTGGTCACCGACGTCTCCTCGGAGATGGTGACGGCCGTCCTGCCGCTCTACCTGGTCCTCGGACTCGGCCTCTCCCCACTCCAGTTCGGGCTGCTCGACGGCCTCTCGACCGGTGCCACCGCGCTCGTACGACTCCTCGGCGGCGCCACCGCCGACCGCGGCGGCCGCCACAAGCAGATCGGCGGACTCGGCTACGCCCTGTCCGCCTGCTCCCGGCTCGGCCTCCTCCTCGCCGGCGGCGCGACCGGCTGGATCGCGACCGCGATCACCGCCGACCGGCTCGGCAAGGGCGTCCGCACCGCCCCGCGCGACGCCCTCATCACCCTGCACAGCCCACCCGAGGACCTGGGCCGCGCCTTCGGCACGCACAGGGCCATGGACACCACCGGCGCCCTCCTCGGCCCCCTGGCCGCCTTCGCGCTGCTGTGGGCGACCGCCGACGCGTACGACGCCGTCTTCGCCGTCAGCTTCAGCGTCGGGGCGTTCGGCGTCCTGCTGTGGGTGCTGCTCGTCCCCGGGCGGACACGGGGCGACGAGAAGGCACCCGTCCTCCCGGCGGAACCACGCGCGCGTGGCGGGTCCGCGGAGCCACGCGCGCGTGGCGGCTTCCTCGGTGGACTGCTGGGCGGGCTGCGCTCGCCCGGGTACCGACGGATCGTGATCTGCGCCGGAATCCTCGGCGCCGCCACCATCGGCGACGCCTTCGTCTACCTGCTGCTCCAGCGACGGCTCGCGTTCGACGCGACCTGGTTCCCGTTCCTGCCGCTCGGCGCGGCCGGCGTCTATCTGCTGCTCGCCGTCCCCGCCGGACGCCTCGCCGACCGGATCGGGCGGCGAGCACCGCTCCTGTACGGGCACGGGGCCCTCCTCCTCGCCTACGGACTGCTCCTCGCCCCGCTGCCCGACCCCGTGGTCCTCCTGGGCGTCCTCCTCCTGCTCGGGGTCTTCTACGCCGCCACCGACGGTGTCCTGATGGCCCTGGCCGGGCCCTTCCTGAGCGAGGGCCGGCAGGCGAGCGGCCTCGCCGTCGTCCAGACCGCGCAGGCGCTCGCCCGGCTCGGCGCCGCCGTCGCGTTCGGCGCCGTCTGGACCGCGAGCGGGCCGGAGACCGCGCTCGTCACGGCGCTGCTCGCCCTCACGGCGGCCCTGTGCTGCGCCGCGCGGCTGCTCCCCACGACTCCTTCCGAGCCCTCCGATTCGAGCCCTCCGAGAGGAGCGACCGACCCATGTCCGACCTGACCGGCGCCCGCCCGTCCACCCGTACGCGCGTGTGGATCCTCGTACTCGCCCTTCTGCTGCTCGGCGGCGGGGCCACCGCCTACACGCTGCGCGCGGCCTCGGGCCGCGAGGCCGCGGTCGCCGGGACCGCCGCCCCCGGCTTCACCCTCGACCGTGACACCGGCGCGCTCTACGCGCGGGACACCGCGAGCGGCCGCATCGCGCGCGTGGACCCGTCCGCCCCCGGCGGCCGGGTGGTCGGCGGCCCCTCCTGCGACCGCTTCCACGCCGCCGGGCCCACCGCGCTCTGCCTCCAGCGCAGGCCGGGCGTCCCGGCCCGCTCGTACGCCCTGGTGCTCGACCGGCAGCTGCGCGAGGTGCGGCGGATCGGGCTGCCGGGCATCCCCAGCCGGGCCCGGGTCTCGGCCTCGGGGAACATGCTCGCCTGGACGATGTTCGCGACCGGAGACTCCTACGCCCGCTCGTCCTTCTCCACCCGGACCTCGATCCTCGATCTGCGGACCGGCTATCTGGTGAAGAACATCGAGCAGATCCCCCTCACCCTCGGCGGCCGCCGGCACCACGCCCCCGACGTCAACTACTGGGGCGTCAGCTTCGCCGCCGACGACAACCGCTTCTACGCCACCGTCTCCACGGGCGGCCGTACCCATCTCGTCGAGGGCGACATGCGGAACTGGTCCGCCAGGGCCCTGCGGGAGAACGTCGAATGCCCTTCGCTCTCCCCGGACGGCACCCGGCTCGCCTTCAAGAAGCGGGTCTCCGACGGCCCGAGCGAGCCGTGGCGGCTGTACGTGTACGAGCTGGGCACCGGGCGCGAACACGCGGTCGCCGAGCGGCGCGGCATCGACGACCAGGCGCTGTGGACGGACCGGGAGACCCTCGCGTACGGCTACGGGGGAGCGGTCTGGTCGGTCCCGGCCGACGGTTCGGGCACCCCGCGCCGCCTGGCGAGCGGGGCCTCCTCCCCGGCGGTGCCGCACTGACCGACCGTACGAAGCCTCATGCCTCCCGGAGCCGCACGTCTCCCGCAGCCGCACGCCTGCCGCAGCCTCACGCCTTCCGGAGCGAGCCGCGGAGCGCGAGCGCCGCCATCGGCAGCAGCAGGCAGGCCGCGATCGCGTTCAGCGGTCCGTAGCCCGCCTGCGCCACGATCAGGCCCGCCGCGAGGCCGCCGACACCGGCGGCGGTGTTCATGATGAAGTCGGAGAGCCCCTGGACCGCGGCCCGCGCGGCCTGCGGCACCGAGTCCGTGAGCAGCGCCGAGCCGGACACCAGACCCGCCGACCAGCCGAGGCCGAGGATGAACAGGCCGAGGGCGGTGCGGCCGTGGCTGGGCCCCGCCGTGCCCGCGACGAGTGCCGCCACGCCGATCAGCCCGACCGCGAGCCCGATCACCGACAGCCTCCCCAGCCGGTCGGACAGCCAGCCCATCAGGGGCGAGAAGGCGTACATACCGGCGATGTGCCCACTGATGACGAGCCCGATCAGCTGGATGTCCGCCCCGTGGTGGGTGAGCGCCACCGGGGTCATCGACATGATCGACACCATCGCGGTGTGCGAGCCCGCGACGGTGACCACCGCGAGGCGGGCCTTCGGGGACTCCCGTACCGCCCGCATCCCGGCCCGCAGGGAGCGTTCCTCCGGCGCCTCGCCCGCGCCGGTCCCGTCGAGCGCGCGGGCGGTGAGGAGGGGGTCGGGGCGCAGCAGCACGGCCACCATGGCCGCCGCGATCACGAAGACTCCGGCGGCCCAGACGAAGGGGCCCGCGGTGGCGGGTATCCCCAGGCCCGCGACGCTCTTCCCGGCCGGCGCGGCGATGTTCGGGCCCAGGACCGCCCCGATCGTCGTCGCCCACACCACGGTGGAGATGGCCCGCGCCCTGCGGTCCGGTGCGGCGAGGTCGGCGGCGGCGAATCGGGCCGCCAGGTTGGCCGATGATCCGGCGCCGAAGCCCACGAGGCCGAGGAGCAGCAGGGGGAAGCTCGCGGCGACCGCCCCGAGCACGGCGACCCCGGCGCCGACCGCGCCGATGAGGTAGGCGAGGACGAGACCGGCCCGGCGGCCCCGCGAGGCCATCAGGGCGGCCAGCGGCATGGCGAGCAGCGCGGGCCCCGCCACGGTCGCCGTCGACGCGAGACCGGACAGTGCCTCGGAACCGCTGACGTCCCTGGCGAGCACGGCGGCGAGCGCGACGCCGGTGGCGATGCCGAGGCCCCCGAGGATCTGGGTGGCGATGAGCACGGCCTGAACGCGCCGGCGCAGCGCGGGGAGCTCGGCGTCGGTGACGGGGGTGGGGCCGGGTATGTGGCCGGGCAGGGTGGCGTCAGGGGTGCCGGGGGTGTGGGTCACTTACGTGAGTGTGCCAGCCGTCCCACCTGATGGGAACGCCTCCCCGTGAGGCCGGACTGATGGGAACGCCTCCCGGGGAGGCCGGAAGCCGACGGCCCGGCGGGGGAGAGGCCCTCAGAACAGCGGCGCCGGCAGCACGCCCTCGAGCGCGAGCAGCTGCCGCTTGGTCTCGAGACCGCCTCCGAAGCCGCCGAGACCGCCGTCGCTCTCCACCACACGGTGGCACGGCACCACGACCGGCAGCGGATTGGATCCCATCGCCGCGCCGACCGCCTGCGCCGCCCCCGGCTGCCCCACGCGTCCGGCCAGCTCCCCGTACCCGACGACCGTGCCGTACGGCACACCGCTCGCCAGCTCGCGCAGCACCTGCCGGTTGAAGCCCGCCGTCAGACTCCAGTCCAGGGGCAGATCGACATCGCCGGGCTCGCCCGCGAAGTACCGGTCGAGCCGGCGTATCGCGCCCGCGAGCAGCCCCGAGGCGCGCTCCACCGGCTCCGCGCCGAGCTGCGCCGCCAGCCGGTCGAGCATCCGGTCCCGCCGCGCCGCGTCGGCGTGGAACTCGACCCGCACGAGTCCCCGCTCGGTCGCGGCGAGGAAGAGCGGCCCGATGGCGCACTCCATGACCGTCCACTCCACCGGGACGGCCCGCCCGCCGCCCTCCGGCCCCGCTTCGATGTCCATGCCGCCCACGGTACGGCCCACCACCGACAACGGGGCCCGGAAAGCGGACGCAAGATCACGAACCGGTCTCGCTCAGGTCTCACGAGCGGAAATTCCCCGGTCACATGGTCGCGTGGCCCCCGGCGCGCCATAATCTCGCCCCGGTAGTACTACCCAGCGGTACCGACTGTTTTCGGACGACGTGGCACCAGGGGTGGAGGACACACGCTCATGCAGGGCACGGTCGACGGATTCAGCTACGGGCTCGTCACTCCGGTGGCGGCCTTTCTCATGGCGTGCCTGGGCGGCGCCCTCGGCCTGCGGTGCACCACGAGATCGCTCCGCCACCGCGACAGCTTCAAGGCGGGCTGGCTCGCCCTCGGGGCCACCTCGATCGGCACCGGCATCTGGACCATGCACTTCATCGCCATGATGGGCTTCTCGGTCCAGCAGGCGCCCATCCACTACGACCTGCCCATCACCTTCGCCAGCCTGGGCGTGGCCGTCCTGATGGTCGGCATCGGGATCTTCATCGTCGGATACCGGGGGGCGACCGCCCTCACCCTGGTCACCGGCGGCACCATCACCGGCCTCGGCGTGGCCACCATGCACTACCTGGGCATGGCCGGGATGCGCCTCCAGGGGCGCATCGAGTACGACACGCTCACCGTCGCGACGTCCGTGGTCATCGCCGTCGTGGCGGCCACGACGGCCCTCTGGGCGGCCGTCTCCGTCCATGGATTTCTGGCCAGCCTCGGTGCGAGCCTGGTGATGGGCGTCGCCGTCAGTGGTATGCACTACACCGCCATGTCGGCGGTCAGCGTCCACCTGCACGGCACGGAGCCCGTCAAGGGCACCGGCGACACCGCCACCTCGCTGCTGCTGCCGATGCTGATCGGCCCGGCGGTCTTCCTGATCCTCGCCGCCGTCGTCGTCATGTTCGACCCGCTGCTCGTGATGGGCGATCCGGACTGGCAGGGCCCCGCCGCCCGTACCCCGCACCGCCCCGGCGTCCCCGCCCCGCGCCACGTACCGTCCTACGGCGAGCCCGCCAACTGGACGGCCCGGCCCGCCGGACGCGGGGCCCGCAGGAGCGTCCCCCGGGCCGGCCACCGCTCCCAGGACTGGTGACGGAGGGCCGCCGCCGAGCCGATCACCACCCGAGTGTCAGTGCCGGGTCGTACGGTGGTTGCATGCGGCCCGTTTCCAAGATCGAACGTTCGGTGGCGCCCTTCGAGGTCGTCAGCTCCTACCAGCCCAGCGGCGACCAGCCGACGGCCATCGCCGACCTGGAGCGGCGTATCCGCGCGGGCGAGAAGGACGTCGTGCTCCTCGGTGCCACCGGCACCGGAAAGTCCGCCACCACCGCGTGGATGATCGAGAAGCTCCAGCGCCCCACCCTGGTGATGGCGCCGAACAAGACCCTGGCCGCCCAGCTGGCGAACGAGTTCCGCGAGCTCCTGCCGAACAACGCGGTCGAGTACTTCGTCTCGTACTACGACTACTACCAGCCCGAGGCGTACGTGCCGCAGTCGGACACGTACATCGAGAAGGACTCCTCCATCAACGAGGAGGTGGAGCGGCTCCGCCACTCCGCGACGAACTCCCTGCTCACCCGCAGGGACGTCATCGTGGTCGCCTCCGTCTCCTGCATCTACGGCCTCGGCACGCCCCAGGAGTACGTGGACCGGATGGTCCCGCTCAAGGTCGGCGACGAGCTCGACCGCGACCAGCTGCTCCGCCGCTTCGTCGACATCCAGTACACGCGGAACGACCTGGCGTTCACCCGTGGCACCTTCCGCGTCCGCGGCGACACCATCGAGATCTTCCCGGTCTACGAGGAGCTCGCCGTCCGCATCGAGATGTTCGGCGACGAGATCGAGGCCCTCTCCACCCTCCACCCGCTCACCGGCGAGGTCATCAGCGAGGACCGCGAGCTGTACGTGTTCCCCGCCAGCCACTACGTCGCCGGCCCCGAGCGCATGGAGCGCGCGGTCAACGACATCGAGCGCGAGCTGGAGGGCCGCCTCGCCGAGCTCGACAAGCAGGGCAAGCACCTGGAGTCCCAGCGCCTGCGCATGCGGACCACGTACGACCTGGAGATGATGCGCCAGATCGGCTCCTGCTCCGGCATCGAGAACTACTCGATGCACTTCGACGGCCGCGACCCCGGCTCCGCGCCCAACACCCTCATCGACTACTTCCCCGAGGACTTCCTCCTCGTCATCGACGAGTCGCACGTCACCGTGCCGCAGATCGGCGCCATGTACGAGGGCGACGCCTCCCGCAAGCGGACCCTGGTCGACCACGGCTTCCGGCTCCCGTCCGCCCTGGACAACCGCCCGCTGAAGTGGGAGGAGTTCCAGGAGCGCATCGGCCAGACGGTCTACCTCTCCGCGACCCCCGGCACGTACGAACTCTCGCGCGGAGACGGCTTCGTCGAGCAGATCATCCGCCCCACCGGGCTCGTCGACCCCGAGGTCGTCGTCAAGCCCACCGAGGGCCAGATCGACGACCTGGTCCACGAGATCAGACTGCGCACCGAGCGTGACGAGCGGGTCCTCGTCACCACCCTCACCAAGAAGATGGCCGAGGACCTCACCGACTACTTCCTGGAGCTCGGCATCCAGGTGCGCTATCTGCACAGCGACGTCGACACCCTGCGCCGGATCGAGCTGCTGCGCGAGCTGCGCGCCGGTGAGTACGACGTCCTCGTCGGCATCAACCTCCTCCGCGAGGGCCTCGACCTCCCCGAGGTGTCCCTCGTCGCCATCCTCGACGCCGACAAGCAGGGCTTCCTGCGTTCCGGGACCTCCCTGATCCAGACGATCGGCCGCGCCGCGCGAAACGTCTCGGGCCAGGTCCACATGTACGCGGACCGCATCACCCCTGCGATGGAGCAGGCCATCGACGAGACCAACCGGCGCCGCGAGAAGCAGATCGCGTACAACACGGAGAACGGCATCGACCCGCAGCCGCTCCGCAAGAAGATCAACGACATCGTCGCGACCATCGCGCGCGAGGAGATCGACACCGAGGAACTCCTCGGCACCGGCTACCGGCAGGGGAAGGAGGGCCAGGGCGCCAAGGCCCCCGTCCCCTCGCTCGCCGCGCACGGCGTCAAGGGCAGGGGCAAGGCCGGTTCCACTGTGGAGCTCGGCGACCGGCCCGCCACCGAACTGGCCGCGATCATCGAGGAGATGACCGACCGGATGCGCGCCGCCGCCGCCGAGCTGCAGTTCGAGGTGGCCGCCCGGCTCCGTGACGAAGTGGGAGAGCTGAAGAAGGAGTTGCGCCAGATGAAGGAGGCGGGACTCGCCTGACCGGACGCGGTCCGGTGGGGGAACGGGTGCGTGGTCCGGCGCGTGTCCGGCGCGCGGTCCGGTGTGTTGCAAGACCGACACAAAACCGGACCGCACCTCCGCGCTGTCAGTGGTGCTGCGTAATGTGCTCGACAACCGCACGCACCGGAACAGCGGGCGCGGGGAACGCTAACGAGAGGGGCAAACGCGTGTCGGTCAACATGACCAAGGGTCAGGCCATCAGCCTGGAGAAGCAGGGTGGGGGCAGCCTCAGCCAGGTGCGGATGGGCCTCGGCTGGCAGGCCGCGCCGCGCCGGGGTCTCTTCGGCAAGCGCACGCAGGAGATCGACCTGGACGCCTCGGCCGTCCTCTTCGCGGACAAGCAGCCGGTCGACGTGGTCTTCTTCCGTCACCTGGTCAGCGACGACGGCTCGGTCAAGCACACCGGTGACAACCTGGTCGGCGGCGCGGGCCAGGGCGGGGACGACGAGGCGATCCTCGTCGACCTCCAGCGGGTCCCGGTCCACATCGACCAGATCGTCTTCACGGTGAACTCCTTCACCGGCCAGACGTTCCAGGAGGTGCAGAACGCGTTCTGCCGCATCGTCGACGAGGCGAACGGCCAGGAGCTCGCGCGCTACACCCTCGACGGTGGCGGCAACTACACCGCGCAGATCATGGCGAAGGTGCACCGGGTCGGCTCCGGCTGGCAGATGACCGCCCTGGGCAACCCGGCCAACGGCCGCACGTTCCAGGACCTGATGCCCGCGATCCTGCCGCACCTGTAGTCAGGACCGCACCGCAATACCCACAGCTCCCGGAGGCAGCAGGCCACCGGGAGCTGTCCCGCATGACCCGCGCCTGCTGAAACGCCGCGAACGCGAGAACGCCGAGAACGCCGCGCACACCGAGAACGCCGCGCACACCGAGAACGCCGCGCACACCGAGAACGCCGCGCACACCGAGAACGCGCACACCGAGAACACCGAAAAGCCGAGGGGACAGAGTCGATGACGGCCGAGCTGGTCCGGGGGCAGAACCACCCCCTGCCCGACACCCGACTGGAGATCCGGGTGTCGGCCGGTCACCCTGTCCTCGCCGGCGCCACCCTCGGCGACGAGCAGGGCAGGGTCCCCGGCGTGGAGTGGATCGCCCACCCCGGAGCGCCCTCGCTGCCCGGTGTCGACGTCCCCGGACAGGCCGCCGCCGACCAGCGCCTCACCGTCGACCTGGAGGCCGTCCCCGGCGCCGTCCACCGGGTCTCGGTGCTCCTCGCGCTGCCCGGGCCGCGGGCCGGCGGAGCCGCCCGCTTCGGGACGGTCGCCGCCCCCTTCGTCGCCGTCGCCGGCCCCGACGGCGCCGAGATCGCCACCTTCACGATCACCGGACTCGACAGCGAGTCCGCCGTCGTCGCCCTGGAGCTGTACCGCCGCCAGGGCGTCTGGAAGGTCCGTGCCATGGGGCAGGGGTACGAGGGCGGGCTCGCCGCCCTCCTCGGCGACCAGGGCCTGGAGCGCGCCGCCGACCTGGCGGCGACGATCCTGGAGACCGTCACGCCGGGGCCCACCGCCCCGGTCGCCGCTCCGGCCCAGCACGTCCCCGAGGCGGAGCGCGTACGCCGCACGGCACCGGTGACCGCCACGGACCCGGCCACGACCGGCCCGACGAACCCGCCGCCGACCCCGCCGACCCCGCCGTCGACCCCTCCGTCGGGTACCGCCACGGACGCGCCCACGCCGTCGACGAGCGGCGGGCCCGTCAACTACGCGCATCCTCGACGCCAGGCCGCCCCGGCACCCGGTCCCGCCCCCACCCCCGCACCCGAGCCCGAGCGCGAGCCCCGGCAGGGGCCGCCCACGCCGGTTGCCGGGGACGCGTCGGGCTGGTCCATGGACGAGCGCCTGTACAACCAGGTGTGGGGCATGTTCGAAGACCTGGCCCGCACCGCCGCCGCCTACCGCAGCGCCTGCGAGTTCGCCGAGAACCGGCTCGACCGGGAGCTCGACCAGACGCTCTCCGACTACCGTGCCCGCGCCGACGGCGCCAACGACGCGGCGCGGGCCGCCGCACGCGCCCGGCACGACGAGCTGGTGGCGCGGGCGCAGGAGGTCCTGGACCGGGACCTCGCCCAGCTCGTGGCCGAGTCCGAGGTCGTCGAGCCCGCCCTGCCCGTCGCCTTCGCCCGCTGGGAGAACCCCGTCTGGCAGGCCTACCGTGTCCCGGCCGAGGAGCCGATGGCCGTCCGTCTCGGCGACCTCCACCTCCCCGAGCGAACCGATCTGCGGATCCCCATGCTCGTCCGGCTTCCGCTGGAGCGGGGGCTCTGGGTGGACAGCGGCCGAGGGCACTCCGAGGCCGCCGGTCTCCTCGACGAGGTCGAACTGCGGCGGCTCGCCCTGGACTGCGCGGTCGCGCACGCGGCCCGGCTGCTCGCGGCGCACCCGGCGGGCGCGTTCACCGTCCATGTCGTCGACCCGGCCGGTGCGGGCACCGCCGCGCTCGCGCCACTCGTGGAGACGGGCGTCCTCGCGGCCCCGCCGGCCCGGGGCGCGGCAGGGGTCTCGGCGGTCCTGGAGCAGCTGACCGAGCGCGTCGACCTGCTGCAGATGGCGGTGCGGGCGGGAGCCGCCGACGCCCTGCCGCCCGGTCTGGACGCGGCCCGGCAACTGCTGCTCGTGCACGACTTCCCGCACGGCTTCGACGACCGGGCGGTCACGCGCCTCCGGTACCTCGCCGACGAGGGCCCGTCGGTCGGCGTCCATCTGCTGATGGTGGCGGACCGGGCGGACGCGTCCGCGTACGGGCCGCTCCTCGACCCGCTGTGGCGTTCGCTGCTCCGGCTCACCCCCGTCGCCGACGACCACCTCGCCGATCCCTGGGTCGGCCATTCCTGGTCGTACGAGCCTCCGCTGCTCCCGCCGGGCAGCGGGGTGCTCCGTCAGGTCCTGGGGCAGGTGGCGGCCGCTCGCCATGGAAAGCGGCCCTGACGCCCCGACAGCTCTGACCTGGCCTCTTGGTGGCCCTTTACCCTTCCCTTTACCTTCTCTTGGGTGTTCGGGTACTCTTCTCAGTGCGGAGGGGAGTACTCCCCATGCGCGGCGTACCCGTCAATACGGACGGATCATCCATGATCCGATCCCGGGGCGTCGGCCCGGTGGCGATCGTCCGTCGCCCGGGTGGAAGAGACCTCCGGCAGCGACGACGCTGATCAGTAGCCGTACGACGCCGGAGGCGCAGTGGACGTTTCAATGACTCTGTGGGTAGTGACCATTCTTGGTCTTGCTGCCCTGATCGGTGCCGACTTCTTCATCGGGCGCAAGCCCCATGACGTGTCGGTCAAGGAAGCCGGAATCTGGACGGTCGTCTGGATCGTGCTGGCCGGGCTCTTCGGCCTCGGCCTGCTGTTCTTCGGCGACAGTCAGGCGTCCGGCGAGTTCTTCGCCGGTTACATCACCGAGAAGTCGCTCAGCGTCGACAACCTCTTCGTCTTCGTCCTGATCATGGCGAAGTTCGCGGTCCCCTCCCACCTCCAGCAGCGTGTGCTGCTCGTGGGTGTGGTGATCGCCCTGGTGCTCCGCACGATCTTCATCGCCGCGGGCGCCGCGATCATCGCCAGCTTCTCCTGGGTCTTCTACATCTTCGGCGCGTTCCTGATCTACACCGCCTGGAAGCTCATCCAGGAGGCGCGCGCGGACGAGGACGAGGACGAGTGGGAGGAGAACCGTCTCCTCAAGACCGTCGAGAAGAAGTTCGGCGTCGCCGACCGGTACCACGGCACCAAGCTGTTCATCCGGAACAACGGCAAGCGGATCATGACCCCGCTGATGGTCGTCATGCTGGCCATCGGTACCACCGACATCCTCTTCGCCCTCGACTCCATCCCGGCGATCTTCGGCCTCACCCAGGACCCGTACATCGTCTTCACCGCCAACGCCTTCGCCCTCATGGGTCTGCGACAGCTGTACTTCCTGATCGGTGGTCTGCTCAAGAAGCTGGTCCACCTCAGCTACGGCCTGTCGGTGATCCTCGGCTTCATCGGCGTCAAGCTCGTGCTGCACGCCCTGCACGAGTCCGGGGTGCACGTCCCGGAGATCAGCATCCCGTTCTCGCTCGCCGTCATCGGCGGTGTCCTGGTCATCACGACGATCACCAGCCTGATCGCCTCGAAGAGGCAGGCGGAGCGGGACGCGGCCGAGGGCGTGACCGATGCCGACGGCGTCGACGATGCCAAGAAGGACAGCGTCGACGCCTGACCCGCTCGACGCAGGACATGAACACGACGACGGCCGGCCGGGGACTCCCCGGCCGGCCGTCGCCGTTCTCCGTCCCTCACGCCGAGGCGGGCTCGGGCTCCGCCCGCTGCCCGGCCTTGGCCGGCAGCGTCTCCGGGAGGAGCGCGAAACAGCCGAGGCTGACGAGGGCGACCACGGTCAGATAGGCCGCGACGCCCCAGGGCGGACCCGAGCCGCCGTCGGAGAGGGCGGTCGCGACGATCGGGGTGAGGGCACCGCCCAGGACACCGGCGAGGTTGTAGCCGACGGCGGCGCCGGTGCAGCGCACGCGGGGCTCGTACAGCTCCGGGAGGTACGCGGCCACCACCGCGAACATCGTGATGAAGGCGAGCAGCGCGCCCAGGAAGCCCAGGAACATCAGGAACGGGCGCGCCGTGTGCAGCAGGGCCACCATCGGGAACATCCACAGCGCGGAGGCCGCGCACCCGGCCAGACACAGCGGCCGACGGCCCCAGCGGTCGGCGAGGATCGCGATGAACGGCGTGGCCGCACCCTTGATCGCGACCGCCGCCATGACACAGGTCAGCATCACCGTGCTGCTCACCCCGAGCCGCTCGGTCCCGTAGGCCAGGGCCCAGGTGGAGACCGTGTAGAAGGTGGCGTACCCGACGGCGAGTGCCCCGGCGGTCAGCAGCACGAGCCGCCAGTGGTCACGGGCGACCTCGGCCAGCGGGGCGCCCGCGGTCTGCCCCGCCGCGGAGAGCTTCTCGAACTGCGGGGTCTCCGCGAGCGAGGAGCGGAGCAGCAGACCGGCCGCCGCGAGCAGGCCGGCCGCCCAGAACGGCACCCGCCAGCCCCAGGAGCGGAACTCCGCGTCGCTCAGGCCGGCCGAGAGCGCCAGCATCACCCCGTTCGCCAGGAGGAAGCCGATCGCCGGGCCGATCTGCGGGAAGCTCGCCCAGAGCGCCCGCCGGTTCTCGGGGGCGTGCTCGGCGGTGAGCAGGACGGCCCCGCCCCACTCGCCGCCGAGGCCCAGGCCCTGGAGGAAGCGGAGCACGAGCAGCAGCACGGGTGCGGCGATGCCGATGGTCCCGTATGTGGGCACGCAGCCGACCGCGACCGTGGCGCAACCGGTCAGGAGCAGCGAGGCGAAGAGGACCGGGCGCCGTCCGTACCGGTCGCCGACATGGCCGAAGAGGACCGAGCCGAGCGGCCGGGACACGAAGCCGACGGCGAAGGTGCCGAAGGCGGCCAGGGTTCCGGCGAGCGGGGAGAAGGTCGGGAAGAAGAGCGGCCCCAGGACGAGCGCGGCGGCGGTCCCGTAGACGAAGAAGTCGAAGAACTCGATGGCGGTGCCGACGAGCGAGGCGGCGGCGAGCCTGCCCATCGACGGCGCGGTGGGCGGGACGGGCGGAACCGGGGAAGCGGGTGGCGACGGAGCGTTACTGAGGCTCATGTCGCGCCAACTACCCCGCCGCCGTCCGGGTTACGGGGGCGTGCGGAAGCGCGTGGCTGCTCAGCCGCGCGCTTTCCGCCTCCGAGGGCCTTCCCGACGGCCTACCAGCCGCGCTCGCGCCACACCGTGAGCGAGGGCCGCTCGTCACCGAGCGTGGTGTCCTTGCCGTGGCCCGGGTAGACCCAGGACTCGTCCGGGAGGACCGCGAAGAGCTTGGTCTCCACGTCGTGGATCAGGCTCGCGAAGGCCTCCGGGTCCTTCCAGGTGTTGCCCACCCCGCCGGGGAAGAGGCAGTCGCCGGTGAAGACGTGCGGGTGGCCGTGCGGATCGTCGAAGATCAGGGCGATCGAGCCGGGGGTGTGCCCGACCAGGCGGCGCGCGGTCAGCTCGACCCGCCCCACCCGGATCGTGTCGCCGTCCTCGACGGGTACGTCGGTCGCGACCGGGATGCCCTCCGCGTCGTACGCGCCCGCGTACGTCACGGCGCCGGTGGCGGCGACGACGTCGGCGAGCGCCTGCCAGTGGTCCCCGTGCCGGTGGGTGGTGACGACGGACGCGATGCCGTCGTCACCGATCAGCGTGAGGAGGGTGTCCGCGTCGTTGGCCGCGTCGATCAGCAGCTGCTCGCCGGTGGCCCGGCAGCGCAGCAGATACGCGTTGTTGTCCATCGGGCCGACCGCGACCTTCGAGATCATCAGGTCCGTCAGCTCGTGCACGTCCGCCGCCCCGCCGACCTTCACCACTCCGCTGTACGTCATGTGATCAGACTAGCTCCGCCCACCGACAGCGGGGGATCTGACGGCCTACAGCGCCGGGAGCTTCGGCAGGGGTCCGCCCTTGGTCTTCAGGGCCGAGCCGTCGCGGCGTCCGGCGAGCCAGCCGAGGATCTCGACGGGGCTGCCCGTGACGACCACGCCGCCCGCCGTGCCGCCGGTCTGCCACACCCGGCCGTCGTCGGTCCAGAGGGCCGTCGTCGGCACGGTCTCCAGGCCCGCGAAGCGGTCGGCGAGGAAGTCGATCTCGCGGTGCGTGAACTCCTCCGGCAGGTCTTCCAGCTCGTAGCCGATGCCCAGGTCGACGTGGTGCAGGTCGACCTCCACCCAGCGGCGGAAGGGGATCCGGGAGGCGCTGTCCAGGACACCGTTGCGGAGCTCGACCGTCCGGCTCCAGTCGGCGGGCTCGGCGCCGACGGCCTGGAAGCGGTCGGCGGTCTCGCGCAGGTCGGCGAGCTGGACGTCGAGCGGGCGGCCGGAGTCGCGCTCGATGTCGGCGTCGCGGGTGGCGGCGTCGGGGTACATGGGGAGGCCCTGGAGGACGTTCACCAGAGCATCGGCGTTACGGGCGATGTGGGCGAGCACATGGCCACGGGTCCAGCCGGGCAGCCGTGACGGCTCGGCGGCCGCCGCGTTGTCCAGGGAGGCGGCCGCCGTCAGCAGCCGTTCGGTCGCCGCGCGGACGTGAGCAAGGTCGCTTTCGTGGTCGATCATGGCGCCGACCCTAGTGCCGGCCGGGGCGCCACCACTCGTTCGGGTGAAGAGGTCTCCGCGAGTCCGGAAATCGAATGTGCGTGCTATAGGCTCGAAGGAAGCATCCGGCATCCTTGAAGCGTTGGGTGTTTCAGGCACATCAGCTCTCCGCGGCATCCCTCTGCAGCATCCGCTCTCTGAAGAAAGGTGCGGACCGGCGTGACCGACCGTCTCATCGTCCGTGGCGCTCGTGAGCACAACCTCAAGAACGTCTCGCTCGACCTCCCGCGCGACTCCCTGATCGTCTTCACCGGGCTCTCGGGGTCGGGCAAGTCCTCCCTCGCGTTCGACACGATCTTCGCCGAGGGGCAGCGCCGCTACGTCGAGTCGCTCTCCTCGTACGCCCGGCAGTTCCTCGGCCAGATGGACAAGCCGGACGTCGACTTCATCGAAGGTCTGTCGCCCGCGGTCTCCATCGACCAGAAGTCGACCTCGCGCAACCCGCGCTCGACGGTCGGCACCATCACCGAGGTCTACGACTACCTCCGCCTGCTCTTCGCCCGCATCGGCAAGCCGCACTGTCCCGAGTGCCACCGGCCGATCTCCCGCCAGTCGCCGCAGGCCATCGTCGACAAGGTCCTGGAGCTCCCCGAGGGCAGCCGTTTCCAGGTGCTCTCCCCGCTCGTGCGCGAGCGCAAGGGCGAGTTCGTCGACCTCTTCGCCGACCTCCAGACCAAGGGCTACAGCCGCGCCCGCGTCGACGGCGTGACCGTACAGCTGAGCGAACCGCCGACGCTGAAGAAGCAGGAAAAGCACACGATCGAGGTAGTCGTCGACCGCCTCACCGTGAAGGACAGCGCCAAGCGCCGCCTCACCGACTCGGTCGAGACCGCGCTCGGGCTCTCCGGCGGCATGGTCGTGCTCGACTTCGTCGACCTCGCCGAGGACGACCCCGAGCGCGAGCGGATGTACTCGGAGCACCTCTACTGCCCGTACGACGACCTGTCCTTCGAGGAACTGGAGCCGCGCTCCTTCTCCTTCAACTCGCCGTTCGGCGCCTGCCCCGACTGCACCGGCATCGGCACCCGCATGGAGGTCGACCCGGAGCTGATCGTCCCCGACGAGGACAAGTCCCTCGACGAGGGCGCCATCCACCCCTGGTCGCACGGCCACACCAAGGAGTACTTCGGCCGGCTCATCGGCGGCCTCTCGCAGGCCCTCGGGTTCCGTACGGACCTGCCGTACGCGGCCCTGCCTCAGCGTGCCAAGAAGGCCCTGATGTACGGCCACAAGACCCAGGTCGAGGTGCGCTACCGCAACCGGTACGGCCGGGAGCGGGCATACACGACCCCGGCCTTCGAAGGTGCCGTCTCCTTCGTCAAGCGGCGCCACACCGAGGCCGAGAGCGACTCCAGCCGCGAGCGCTTCGAGGGCTACATGCGCGAGGTGCCGTGTCCCACCTGTGAGGGCACCCGCCTCAAGCCGATCGTCCTCGCGGTCACGGTCATGGAGAAGTCCATCGCCGAGGTCTCCGCGATGTCGATCAGCGACTGCGCCGAGTTCCTCTCCCGCCTCACGCTCAACGCCCGGGACAAGAAGATCGCCGAGCGGGTCCTCAAGGAGGTCAACGAGCGGCTGCGCTTCCTCGTCGACGTCGGCCTCGACTACCTCTCGCTCAACCGCGCCGCGGGCACCCTCTCCGGCGGCGAGGCCCAGCGCATCCGGCTCGCCACCCAGATCGGCTCCGGCCTGGTCGGTGTGCTGTACGTGCTCGACGAGCCGTCCATCGGCCTCCACCAGCGCGACAACCACCGGCTCATCGAGACCCTCGTACGCCTCCGGGACATGGGCAACACGCTCATCGTCGTCGAGCACGACGAGGACACCATCAAGGTCGCCGACTGGATCGTCGACATCGGCCCCGGCGCCGGTGAGCACGGCGGCAAGGTCGTCCACTCCGGCAGCTTGAAGGAACTCCTCGGCAACGAGGAGTCGATGACCGGGCAGTACCTGTCCGGCCGCCGGGAGATCCGGACCCCGGACATCCGCCGTCCCGTGGACCCCGGCCGCAGGCTCACCGTGCACGGTGCCCGCGAGAACAACCTCCAGGACATCGACGTGTCCTTCCCGCTGGGCGTCCTCACCGCCGTCACCGGTGTCTCCGGCTCCGGCAAGTCGACCCTGGTCAACGACATCCTCTACACCCACCTGGCGCGCGAGCTGAACGGCGCCAAGTCGGTGCCCGGCCGGCACACGCGCGTGGACGGCGACGACCTCGTCGACAAGGTCGTGCACGTCGACCAGTCCCCGATCGGCCGCACCCCGCGGTCGAACCCGGCGACGTACACCGGCGTCTTCGACCACGTCCGCAAGCTCTTCGCCGAGACGATGGAGGCCAAGGTACGGGGCTACCTGCCCGGCCGGTTCTCCTTCAACGTCAAGGGCGGCCGCTGCGAGAACTGCTCCGGCGACGGCACGATCAAGATCGAGATGAACTTCCTCCCGGACGTCTACGTCCCGTGCGAGGTCTGCCACGGCGACCGGTACAACCGGGAGACCCTGGAGGTCCACTACAAGGGCAAGTCCATCGCCGAAGTCCTGAACATGCCGATCGAGGAGGCCCTGGACTTCTTCGAGGCCGTCCCGACGATCGCGCGCCACCTGCGCACGCTCAACGAGGTCGGACTCGGGTACGTCCGGCTCGGGCAGTCCGCGCCGACGCTCTCGGGCGGCGAGGCGCAGCGCGTGAAGCTCGCCTCCGAGCTCCAGAAGCGCTCGACGGGCCGCACGGTCTACGTCCTGGACGAGCCGACCACCGGTCTGCACTTCGAGGACATCTCGAAGCTGATCAAGGTCCTGTCCGGTCTGGTCGACAAGGGCAACTCGGTGATCGTCATCGAGCACAACCTCGATGTCATCAAGACCGCGGACTGGCTCATCGACATGGGCCCCGAGGGCGGCAGCGGCGGCGGCCTGGTCGTCGCCGAGGGCACGCCGGAGGAGGTCGCCTCGGTCCCGGCGAGCCACACCGGCAAGTTCCTCCGCGAGGTCCTCGGCGCGGACCGGGTCAGCGACGCCGGGGTGACCGTCCCGGCGGCCCGGGGGACGAGAAAGGCGGCGGCGAAGAAGGCCCCGGCCAAGGCGCCCGCCAAGAAGGCCGCCGCGACGAAGGCGGCCGCGGCGACCACGACGGCCGCCAGGAAGACGGCCACGAAGGTCGCCACGAAGACGGCCACGAAGGCGACCGCCACCAAGGTCGCCGCGAAGAAGGCGACGACGCGGGCCCGCAAGGCCTGACGTTCCCGGCAGGGCCCCCTCCCCGGGGGCCCTGCCGCGTCTCGGCGTCTCGGAGCGGCCCCCCGGGCCCGGTCTCCGGCGCCGGACACCCCGCCGGTATCGTCGGTTCGGTCACGCCTTGCCCCGATCCACCGTGGAGCGCCCATGTCCGGCCAGTCCAGCCGCCGCACCGTACTGAAGGGCGCCGCTCTCGCCGGTGCCGCCGGGCTGGGAGTCGCCGCCTGCTCCACCGAGTCCAAGCTCGGCCATGCCGGGGTCCCGACCCCGACCGCCCCCGTCGCCCTCGGCGCCCCGGACGAGATCCCCGTCGGCGGCGCCAAGCTCTACCGCGAGCAGAAGGTCCTGGTGAGCTGCCCGGCCAAGGGCCAGTACAAGGCGTTCAGCGCCCAGTGCACGCACGCCGGCTGCGTCCTCGACAAGATCGAGAACAACGAGGGCAACTGCCCCTGCCACGGCAGCCGCTTCGACGTGACGACCGGCAAGGCGCTCAAGGGCCCGGCCACCGTGCCGCTCCCCGAGGTCCCGGTCCGCGTCGAGAACGGCACGCTGATCGCGGGCCCCGAGACCGCGCCCAAGGCCTGAGCCTCGGGCTCCCACCGGGCAGGCCCGCCCCCGTCAGGTCCAGTCCCAGTCGATCCCCAGGATCCCCGGGCGTACGCCCTGCTCCACGACGTGGACCGTGCGGTGCCGGCCGCTCACGGTCAGCTCCGCACGGCCACCGCGCGGCGCACCCGCCGACGCCTGCGCGAACCGTCGGCACCGCACCGGCAGCGCCGCCTCGTCGAAGCGCACCTGAAGCACGTACTGCCCGCCCGCGAAGCTGAACCCGCGCACGTACTCCCCGCTCGGTCCCGCCGTACCATCCTCGAAGCCGTACGAGAAGAGGTACGTGTCCCCGGCGCGCAGCCGCGTGTCGAAGAGCAGCTCCGCGACCAGCACCCCCGTTCCCGCGTCCCACCGCACCCGCCCCGTCCGGCAGTTCTCCGCCGCCCGCACCGCGACCCGTGACGGGTCGCAGCCCGGGTCCCCGTGGTGGATGGCCAGATAGCGGTCCACGCCGTCCCGGTGGGCCCGTACGACCTGCTGCGACTCGCGCCCCACCAGCTCCCGCCCGGCCCCGATCCGTACCCGCTCGTGGTGCCCCACCGTGTGCAGCCCGCCGTCCGTCGGTGACTCGAGGCCCGCGAGGAGCCCCTCGACCGAGCCGGACGCCTCCACGAGCGAGCGGTACGAACGGGCCGCCGGACGCTCCACCTCGGACCGCCCGGGCCCGTCCTCCGTGAGCAGCCGGAGCAGCGAGTTCCCCGGCAGCTGGAGCACCTCCTCCAGCGCGCGGACCGCCTTCAGCGACTCCGGCCGCTGGGGGCGGCGGGCACCCTGCTGCCAGTAGCTCAGGCTCGTCACCCCGACCTTGATCCCCCGGTGCGCGAGATGGTGCTGGACCCGCTGGAGCGGCAGCCCGCGCACGGCCAGCGCGGTGCGCAGCGCCAGATGGAAGGGGCCGGTGTGCAGCAACTGCGCCAGATCGGCCTCGGTGTGGCTCACGAGACTCCTCAGTGAACGTTCACGGTGGGGGAGCGGACCGCGGCGCCGCGTGGGGTGGGCGGGCAGGTGGGCCGAGGGCGTCCGTTCACACCCGGGTCACACCGTTCACAGTCCGATGTCACCCCGCATTGAAGCGTGTTGACCGGATCCGGACAACGGCAGATGCTCCTGACCAGCGTCCGGACGCGCTCCTCCACTCCCCACATCCCCACCCCCCTCCACGGGAGGAACGCGATGCGCAGCAGGAAACTCTCCCTCGCGGCACTCGCCGCAGCCGCCCTCTTCCTCGTCCCCACCACCTCGGCGTCCGCCGCGCCCGCCGGTGAGGACGTCGCCGCCCTCGGCTCCAAGCGGCTGAACATCACCATGCAGGCCCAGCAGAAGACCAACTGGTGCTGGGCGGCCGGCGGCAACACCATCGCCACCTGGTTCGGCCGGAACTACAGCCAGAACCAGTTCTGCAACGCCGCCTTCAACCGCCAGCAGGGCTACGACTGCCCCAACAACCAGGCGACCCTCGGCAACGTCCAGACGGGACTCAGCTGGGCGGGCGTCAACCCCGGCTCGTACGTGACCGGCTGGCTGCGCTACCCGACCGTGCAGACCGAGATCAACGCGAACCGGCCGATCGAGACCCGCATCCAGTGGTCGAGCGGCGGCGGCCACATGCACGTGCTCTACGGCTACGACGACGCCAACAGCTGGGTCTACTGGGGCGATCCCTGGCCCTCCAGCGACCGCTACAACTGGGCCTCGCACGCCTGGTACGTCGACAACAACTCCTTCTCCTGGACCCACTCGCTCTACCGGATCGGGGCGTGACGACGATGAACGCACGTGTCACAGGTGCCGGGCTCCTCACCGCCGCGGCCCTCGTCCTGCTCGGCGCGCTTCCGGCGGACGCGGCCGAGGCCCTTCCGTCCGCGCCCACCCCTGAACAGGCCGCCGCCGCGCCGGGGACCCTGGACACCCTGTCCCGGTTCTTCGCCCGGGACGGCGCCGTCGCCCGCTCGGCGGCCGCGCCGCGGGTCGAGGGCCGGTCCGTACCGGTACGGATCCTCTCCCCGGACTTCGTCGCCGGGAAGCCGGGGGCGCCCGTCGCCCGGGTCGAGTTCCGGGCCAGCAGAGCCGTGTCCTCGGACGGCCAGAAGGCCTCGCTGTGGACCGTGAAGCAGTCGGGCGGCTGGCAGGTCGTCAACATCGCCACCGGTGACGACGAGATCCGGTACGCGGAGCTGGGCGGCGAGGGCCTGGTGTTCCGCGAGCCGCAGATCGACGCGTGGTACGTCCAGAAGGGGGCGAAGGTGCTGCCACTGGACGAGGACGCGGTGCGGGCGGTGGGCCGGAACGGGACGAGCCTCGCGGCGTACCGGGAGCGGGTGGTCCGGGCGTACGGGGACAAGCTCCCTGGCTCGGCCTACGCGAGGAAGGGCACGGCGGGTGGGTACGGCGCGCAGGCGGCTCCGACCGCGGCTCCGGCTGCGGCTCCGGCTGTGGGGCCTTCGGCCGGGGAGCCGGCCGTCACTGTTGCGTCGGGCGCGGCGGGTGCGGGGGCGGTGCTGGCCCTGGCCCTGATATCCACGTCGGCGATACGCCGCCGACGCGCCTCCAGGGAGACCTGAGCCCGCGTTGTGGGCATTCGTTCCTGCCCCCAGACTTCGTCCGGGGGGACCCCCAGGGCGGTGCCCACCCTCACACCCCGCCCCCCCCGTTGTGGGCATTCGTTCCGCAGGGGCGGCGCCCACCCTCGCTCCTGCCCACCCGTTGTGGGCAACTGTTCCGCAGGGCGGAACGGGTGGGCACAACGGGCGGTGCCCCTTGCCGGGCCTAGGCTCCCTGCGCCCTGACCCGCACCCTGTGCACGGCGCACTGGTGGTGCGGGTCCAGGCACAAGGGGCGGAGGCGCCGCCAGAGGGCGCCGTCCGTGTGCCACCCGTCCCGCCCTGGGGGTCCCCCCGGACGAAGTCTGGGGGAGGGACGATTGCCCACACGGCGGGTGGGCGAAGGGCAGCGCCCAGCGGTGCGCGGGGGCGTCAGCGGGCCAGGTAGCCGCCGTCCACCGGGAGGATCGCGCCTGTGATGAAGGACGCCTCCTCCGACGCCAGGAACACGATCGCCGACGCCACCTCCTCCGGCGTCCCGAAGCGGCCCATCGGGTGGCCGCGGACGACCTCCGCCAGGTACTCCGGCCCGCCCGGTTCCTCCCGCGCCGCCGCCACCCGTTCCGTCTCGATCGTGCCGGGGGCCACCGCGTTCACCCGGATCCCCTGCTCCGCCCACTCCACCGCCAGGTGCTTGGTCAGACCGGTGGCCACGAACTTCGCCGGGCCGTAGACCGCCTGCCGGGCCTGGCCGGCCACGCCCGAGATCGACGATGTGCAGACGATGGCCCCGCCACCCGAGACGAGCATCGCCTCGATCGCGTACTTGCAGGTCAGGAACATTCCCCGGCCGTCCACCGCCATCACCCGGTCGAAGTCCGCGCCCTCCGCCTCCGTGACGGAGAGGAGGGGGATCACGCCCGCGTTCGCCACCAGGACGTCCAGCCCTCCGAATCGGTCCACCGCCGTGGTGATCATGCGCCGGGCGTCCTCCTCCCGGGACACGTCACCGATCACCGGGACCACCCCCTCCAGCGTCGCCAGCCGGTCCCCGTCGAGGTCGGTCGCGACCACGCGCGCGCCCTCCCGGAGGAACCGTTCCGCCGTCGCCCGGCCGATTCCGCTCGCCGCACCCGTGATCACGCACACCCGGTCCGCCAGCCGCCCCGCGGCCCGTCCCGTCACCTGATTCGCCATGCTTCGCCAACGAGCGCGCGAGGCCGGAGTGTCGGTGCCCGCCAGTAGGGTGGGGAGCATGGCAGACCCCTCCAGCTACCGCCCCAAGCCGGGTCAGATCCCCGACTCCCCGGGGGTCTACAAGTTCCGCGACGAGCACCGCCGGGTGATCTACGTAGGGAAGGCGAAGTCCCTCCGCCAGCGGCTGGCCAACTACTTCCAGCCGCTCACGAGCCTGCACCCGCGGACGGCCACCATGGTGACCACCGCGGCGTCCGTGGAGTGGACCGTCGTGTCGACCGAGGTCGAGGCGCTCCAGCTGGAGTACTCCTGGATCAAGGAGTACGACCCCCGGTTCAACGTCAAGTACCGGGACGACAAGAGCTACCCGTACCTCGCCGTGACGATGAACGAGGAGTTCCCGCGCGTCCAGGTCCTGCGCGGCCACAAGAAGAAGGGCGTGCGCTACTTCGGGCCGTACGCGCACGCGTGGGCCATCCGCGAGACCGTCGACCTGATGCTGCGGGTCTTCCCGGTGCGGACCTGCTCCGCGGGGGTGTTCCGGAATGCCGCCTCCGCCGGACGGCCCTGTCTGCTCGGGTACATCGGCAAGTGCTCGGCGCCCTGTGTCGGCCGGGTCACCCCGGAGGAGCACCGCGAACTGGCGGAAGAGTTCAGCGACTTCATGGCCGGCCGCACCGGTACGTACATCCGACGGCTGGAGAAGCAGATGATGCTCGCGGCCGAGGACATGGAGTACGAGAAGGCGGCGCGGCTCCGCGACGACATAGAGGCGCTGCGCCGGGCCATGGAGAAGAGCGCGGTCGTGCTCGCCGACGCCACCGACGCCGACCTGATCGCGCTCGCCGAGGACGAGCTGGAGGCCGCCGTGCAGATCTTCCACGTGCGCGGCGGACGCGTCCGCGGCCAGCGCGGCTGGGTCACCGACAAGGTCGAGGCCGTCGACACGGCCGGGCTCGTCGAGCACGCGATCCAGCAGCTGTACGGCGAGGAGAGCGGGGAGACGGTGCCCAAGGAGGTCCTGGTCCCGGCGCTGCCGGAGGACACGGAGGCCGTCACCGCCTGGCTCTCCGGCCGCCGCGGAGCCAACGTCTCGCTGCGGATCCCGCAGCGCGGCGACAAGAAGGACCTGATGGAGACCGTCGCGCGCAACGCCCAGCAGGCGCTCGTCCTGCACAAGACGAAGCGCGCCAGCGATCTGACCACCCGCTCCCGGGCCCTCGAGGAGATCGCCGAGGCCCTGGACCTGGACTCGGCCCCGCTGCGGATCGAGTGCTTCGACATCTCCCACCTCCAGGGCGAGGACGTGGTGGCCTCGATGGTGGTGTTCGAGGACGGACTGCCCCGCAAGAGCGAGTACCGCCGCTTCCAGATCAAGAGCTTCGAGGGCCAGGACGACGTCCGGTCCATGCACGAGGTGATCGGGCGGCGCTTCCGGCGCTACCTCGCCGAGAAGGAGAAGACGGGGGAGTGGGACCCCGAGGGCGTCGTCGAGGACCCGGACGAGAGCGGGCGGCCCAAGCGCTTCGCGTACCCGCCGCAGCTCGTCGTGGTCGACGGCGGGCAGCCGCAGGTCGCCGCGGCCCGGCGCGCCCTCGACGAGCTCGGGATCACCGACATCGCGGTGTGCGGGCTCGCCAAGCGGCTGGAGGAGGTGTGGCTGCCCGGCGACGACGACCCGGTGGTGCTGCCCCGCTCCAGCGAGGGCCTGTACCTCCTCCAGCGGGTACGTGACACGGCTCACGACTTCGCCATCCGCTACCAGCGGTCCAAGCGCGCGAAACGCATCCGGACCAGCCCTCTCGACGCGGTGCCCGGCCTCGGTGACACCCGGAAACAGGCGTTGATCAAGCATTTCGGCTCGGTGAAGCGGCTCCGACAGGCGACAATCGAGCAGATCTGCGAGGTCCCCGGCATGGGCCGGAAGACCGCGGAGGCGGTCGTCGTGGCCCTCGCACAGGCGGCCCCGGCCGCACCCGCCGTGAACACGGCGACAGGAGAGATCATGGAAGACGACGGGGGCGGCACGGCATGACCGCGCACGAGCAGGACCGGAACGAACCGCAGGACCGGAACGAAGAGCACGACCAGCACGCGCACGAAGAGCACGACCGAGAAGACGGAGCAGGACACGTGAGTACGGGCACGAAGGAGACCCCCGGCGACAACGGCGCCGAGGCGGCCATTCCCGAGCTGGTGATCATCTCCGGCATGTCCGGAGCCGGCCGGTCCACCGCGGCGAAGTGTCTGGAGGACCTCGGCTGGTTCGTCGTCGACAACCTGCCGCCCGCGCTGATCCCCACCATGGTGGAGCTCGGCGCCCGCTCCCAGGGCAACGTCGCCCGGATCGCCGTCGTCGTGGACGTCCGCGGCCGGCAGTTCTTCGACAACCTCAGGGAGTCCCTCGCCGACCTGGACGCCAAGCAGGTCACCCGCCGGATCGTCTTCCTGGAGTCGTCCGACGACGCCCTGGTCCGGCGCTTCGAGTCGGTCCGCAGGCCGCACCCGCTCCAGGGCGACGGCCGGATCACCGACGGCATCGCCGCCGAGCGCGACCTGCTGCGCGAGCTGCGCGGCGACGCCGACCTGGTGATCGACACCTCCAGCCTCAACGTCCACGAGCTGCGCGCCAAGATGGACGCCCAGTTCGCCGGCGACGAGGAGCCCGAGCTGCGGGCCACCGTCATGTCCTTCGGGTTCAAGTACGGCCTGCCGGTCGACGCCGACCTCGTCGTCGACATGCGCTTCCTGCCGAACCCGCACTGGGTCCCCGAGCTGCGCCCCTTCACCGGCCTCAACGAGGAGGTGTCGAACTACGTCTACAACCAGCCCGGCGCCAAGGAGTTCCTCGACCGCTACACCGAGCTCCTCCAGCTGATCGCCGCGGGCTACCGCCGCGAGGGCAAGCGGTACGTGACCATCGCCGTGGGCTGCACCGGCGGCAAGCACCGCTCCGTGGCCACCGCCGAGCGGCTCGCCGCCCGTATCGCCGCCGAAGGGGTCGAGACCGTCGTCGTGCACCGGGACATGGGGCGCGAGTGAAGCCTTACCGTCGACGTGCCTCCACCCTCTCGGTGCGGCGTACGCTCCGCAGGCGCGGCGCCCAGCCGAAGGTGGTCGCGCTGGGCGGCGGCATGGGCCTCTCGGCCTCCCTCGCCGCCCTCCGCCGGATCACCGGCGACCTCACCGCCGTCGTCACCGTCGCCGACGACGGGGGTTCCAGCGGCCGGCTCCGGGAGGAGCTGGGCGTGCTGCCCCCGGGCGACCTCCGCAAGGCGCTCGCCGCGCTCTGCGGCGACGACGACTGGGGCCAGACCTGGGCCCGGGTCATCCAGCACCGCTTCCAGTCCAAGGGCGAGATCAACGGCCACGCCGTCGGCAATCTGCTGATCGTCGCCCTCTGGGAGCAGCTCGGAGACCCCGTGCAGGCCCTCGACCTGGTGGGCCGGCTGCTCGGCGCCCAGGGCCGGGTGCTGCCCATGTCCGCCGTACCCCTGGAGCTCCAGGCCCTGGTCAGGGGCCATGACCCGGAGCGTCCCGACGACGTGGACACCGTGTGCGGCCAGGCCACGGTGGCGCTCACCCCGGGCGAGGTGCAGTCCGTGCACCTCGTGCCGAACGACCCGCCGGCGGTGCCCGAGGCGGTCGAGGCGGTCCTGGACGCGGACTGGGTGGTCCTCGGTCCCGGCTCCTGGTTCTCCTCGGTGATCCCGCACCTCCTCGTGCCCGAACTGCTCGACGCGCTGGCCGAGACGAAGGCCCGGAAGGTGCTCTCGCTGAACCTCGCGCCGCAGCCCGGAGAAACCGAGGGCTTCTCCCCGCAGCGTCATTTGGAGGTTTTGGGACGACACGCCCCTAAACTCGCCCTGGACGTGGTGCTGGCCGACGAGGCCGCCGTGCCCGACCGCGAGTCCCTCGCCGATGCCGCCAAGCGGCTCGGTGCCGCGGTCGAGCTGGCGCCGGTGGCCGGGCCCGACGGCTCCGCGAAGCATGACCCGGAGCTGTTGGCCGCCGCGTACGACCGTATTTTTCGGATGCATGGAAGGATCGGCCCATGGCGATGACGGCAGCGGTGAAGGACGAGATCTCCCGGCTTCCCGTCACCCGGACCTGCTGCAGGAAGGCAGAGGTCTCGTCGATCCTGCGGTTCGCGGGCGGGCTGCACCTGGTGAGCGGCCGCATCGTGATCGAGGCGGAGCTCGACACCGCGATGGCGGCACGCCGGCTCAAGCGGGACATCCTGGAGATCTTCGGGCACAGCTCGGAACTGATCGTGATGGCCCCGGGCGGGCTGCGGCGCGGCTCGCGTTTCGTGGTGCGGGTGGTGGCCGGAGGCGACCAGCTGGCCCGGCAGACGGGTCTCGTGGACGGCCGGGGCCGCCCCATCCGGGGCCTCCCCCCGCAGGTGGTCTCCGGGGCGACCTGCGACGCGGAGGCGGCCTGGCGGGGCGCGTTCCTGGCGCACGGTTCGCTGACCGAGCCCGGCCGGTCCTCCTCCCTGGAGGTGACCTGCCCGGGTCCGGAGGCGGCACTCGCCCTGGTCGGCGCGGCGCGCCGGCTCTCCATCGCGGCGAAGGCCCGTGAGGTACGGGGGGTGGACCGGGTCGTCGTCCGTGACGGCGACGCGATCGGCGCCCTGCTGACCCGGCTCGGCGCGCACGAGTCGGTGCTCGCCTGGGAGGAGCGGCGGATGCGGCGCGAGGTCCGCGCCACCGCCAACCGCCTGGCCAACTTCGACGACGCCAACCTGCGCCGCTCGGCCAGGGCCGCGGTCGCCGCCGGGGCCCGGGTGCAGCGCGCCCTGGAGATCCTCGGCGAGGAGGTGCCCGAGCACCTCGCGGCGGCCGGCCGGCTCCGCATGGAGCACAAGCAGGCCTCCCTGGAGGAGCTGGGCGCGCTCGCCGACCCGCCGCTGACGAAGGACGCGGTGGCGGGCCGGATCCGCCGGCTGCTCGCGATGGCCGACAAGCGGGCGCAGGACCTGGGCATTCCCGGGACCGAGTCCAACCTGACCGAGGAGCTGGACGACAGCCTGGTCGGCTGACCGGAACCGTCACCGCACGGAACTTCGAACTCCGGGCTGCCGGTGTCTTTCTGAGGCGCCGGCAGCTTTTTCGTACACCCGCGAGGCACCCTTGACAGGTCCATGGGTGCCCATGAGCCTGGCGTCTGTTCACCTTCGTGACAGACAACAGCAAGGGGGGCTCATGAGACGTAGAGCGAGATCGATCCTCGCCGCGGCTTCACTGCTGATCGCGGGCGTGGCGGCGGCACCCGTCGCCGGAGCGCAGCCGCACGACCGGGACGGCGGCGACGCCCTCTCCGTATGGCGTGCCGAAGTCACCCAGGAGCAGGTCCCGCTGCTCCTCGAAGCCGGTGCCGACGCCCACGAGATGACCGAGCAGGTGCCCGACAAGGGCTCCGCGACGGTCGAGCTCTTCCTCACCGGCCGGCAGGCCGGGCAGCTGCGCGGCCAGGGCGTCGAGCTCGCCGAGCACAGCCTGACCGCTTCCGCCGAGAAGCGGGTGGCCGCCGCGGGGGACGGCGTCTTCCGCCCGTACGGAGGCCCGAGCGGCCTCAAGCAGGAGATCCTGGACACCGCCCGGGCCAACCCCGGGATCACCAAGGTCGTCTCCCTCGGCAAGACCCTCAAGGGCCAGGACATCCTCGCCCTCAAGGTCAGCAAGGGCGCCCCGCGGGTCAAGGACGGCTCCAAGCCCGCCACGCTGTACATGTCCAACCAGCACGCGCGCGAGTGGATCACCCCGGAGATGACCCGGCGGCTGATGCACCACTACCTCGACGGGTACGGCAAGGACGAGCGGATCACCCGGATCGTCGACTCCACCGAGCTGTGGTTCGTGCTCTCCGCCAACCCGGACGGCTACGACTTCACGCACGCCGACCCCGCCAACCGGCAGTGGCGCAAGAACCTCCGCGACAACAACGGCGACGGGAAGACCGCCCCGGGCGACGGCGTCGACCTCAACCGCAACTTCGCCTACAAGTGGGGCTACGACAACGAGGGTTCGTCGCCCGACCCGGCCGACGAGACCTTCCGCGGCACGGGTCCCATGTCGGAGCCCGAGACCAAGGCCATCGACGCCTTCCAGAAGCGCATCGGCTTCGTGTACGGCATCAACTACCACTCGGCCGCCCAGCTCATCCTGTACGGCGTGGGCTGGCAGGTCGCCACCGACACCCCCGACGACGTGGCCCTCAAGGCCCTCGCCGGCACCCCGCAGAACTCGGCCGTGCCCGGCTACCGGCCGCAGGTCTCCTCCGAGCTGTACATCACCAACGGCGAGGCGGACGGACACGCCGCCAACGTCAACGGCACGCAGATGTTCACCCCCGAGATGTCGACCTGTGCCACCGCCTCCCGGGTCGACCCCGACGACGCCTGGAACCCGGCCGACTGTGCCTCCGTCTTCACCTTCCCGGACGACGAGAAGCTGATCCAGGCGGAGTTCGCCAAGAACATCCCCTTCGCGCTCGCCGTCGCCGAGACCGCCGCCCACCCGGACCGGCCCGTCTCCCCGGTCGGCATCGACGCCCCCGACTTCACCCCGAAGACCTTCACCACCTCCTACGCCCGCGGCGAGGAGCAGGAGGTCGCGGTCACCGCGCGCAAGTCCCTGCGCGGCAAGACCATGAAGTACCGGATCAACGGCGGCCGCACCCACAGCGAGGAGCTCGACGCCTGGAAGGGCGGCGAGACCTACGGCGGCGAGGACAACCTCTACTTCGACGAGTACCGCGCCGAGGTCGGGGACGCCCGGCCCGGCGACTCCGTCGAGGTCTGGTTCACCGCCCGCACCAGGGAGGGCCGGGCCACCGCCTCCGCCCCCTTCACCTACGAGGTGGCCGAGCGGCCCCGCGGTGACGTGCTCGTCCTGGCCGACGAGGGCGGGACCACCGCCGGCAAGCACACCGCCACGTACGTGAAGGCGCTCGCCGACAACGGCCGCAGGGCCGCCGTCTGGGACATCGCCACCCAGGGCACCCCGGACGCGCTCGGCGTGCTCTCCCACTTCCGTACCGTCGTCTGGTACACCGGCGCGGAGCGGCCCTCAGGAGCCGCCCAGCTGGCCGTCCGCGCCTACCTCAACGAGGGCGGCAAGCTGATCAACACCGGTGAGAAGTCCGGCGGACTCACCCAGGTCGGCCGGGCCGAGTCCAACGACTTCGCCCAGTACTACCTCGGGGCCTACCACCGGGCCGGCCTCAAGAATCCGCCCGCGTTCGCCGGTGCCGGCGCGTTCACGGGCATCGGTGCCGGTCTGGGGGCCGCCGCCGACAACCCGCTGGACAACGCGGGCGCGTACACCGTCACCTCGGACACCCTGAACGCGAAGGACTTCCCGCAGTTCGCGAGCAGTGCCTCCGCCGGCTCCTACCCGGGCATCCGGATGCCCTTCGAGCCCGCCGAGGGCGCGACCTTCGCGGCCGTCAAGCACGCCGACAACACCTGGGCCCGGCTCGGCAGGACCGTCGACCTCACCGGCGTCGCCGCCGCGGCGGCACCCCGCCTGGACTTCCAGGTCAGCTACGACACCGAGCCCGGCTACGACAACCTCGTCGTCGAGGCCCACACCGTCGGCCAGGACGACTGGACGACCCTGCCCGACGTCAACGGGGGCACCTCCACCGAGCCCCCCGCCGACTGCGGCGAGGGCTACTACGTCCGCGGTCACCCCTTCCTCGCCCACTACCTCACCGTCGGCGAGGACGGCTGCGCAGGCACCGGCACCACCGGCTCCTGGAACGCCTTCACCGGCCCCTCCAACGGCTGGCGGCAGGCCTCCGTCGACCTGAGCGCCTGGGCCGGGAAGAAGGTCGAGCTCTCGATCTCCTACATCTCCGACCCCGGTACGGGAGAGATGGGTGCCTTCGTCGACGACACCCGCCTCGTCACCGGGACCACCACCGAGGCGGAGGGCTTCGAGACCGCCCTCGGCGCCTGGTCCGTACCGGGCGCGCCCGCCGGCAGCCCCGGCAACGGCTCCGACTGGACGCGCTCCGCGGCGCTCTTCCAGTCCCAGGCCGCGGTCACCACGCGTGACACCGTCCTCCTCGGCTACGGCCTGGAGCAGGTGCCCGGTGCGAGTGAGCGGGCCCGTCTCGTCGGCCGCGCCCTCGGGGTGCTCCGCCGCTGACGGAGAGTAGTGGGGACAAAGGTCCCACGACGGCCCGTACCCGTTGGTAGGTACGGGCCGTCGGCCGTTTTCCCTCACTTTCCGGGCTCGTACGGATGCGGTCGATGTCACTCCGGGGGTCCTGTGGGGGTAGGGTCGTAAGCGGTCGGGGACATCCCAAAAAACAAAAATCTCGCCGGCGTCGAGCACACCGGCGTACCTAACGAGGAGATCGGTTCGTGACGATCCGCGTAGGCATCAACGGCTTTGGCCGCATCGGCCGGAACTACTTCCGCGCGCTCCTTGAGCAGGGTGCTGACATCGAGATCGTGGCTGTCAACGACCTGGGTGACACCGCGACCACGGCACACCTGCTGAAGTACGACACCATCCTCGGCCGCCTCAAGGCCGAGGTGACCCACACCGCCGACACCATCACCGTCGACGGCCGCACCATCAAGGTGCTCTCCGAGCGCAACCCCGCCGACATCCCCTGGGGCGAGCTGGGCGTCGACATCGTCATCGAGTCGACCGGCATCTTCACCAAGAAGGCCGACGCCGAGAAGCACATCGCCGGTGGCGCCAAGAAGGTCCTCATCTCGGCTCCGGCCAGCGACGAGGACATCACCATCGTGATGGGCGTCAACCAGGACAAGTACGACCCGGCGCAGCACAACGTCATCTCGAACGCGTCCTGCACCACCAACTGTGTCGCGCCGATGGCGAAGGTTCTCGACGAGAACTTCGGCATCGTCAAGGGCCTGATGACCACGGTCCACGCGTACACGAACGACCAGCGCATCCTGGACTTCCCGCACAAGGACCTGCGCCGCGCCCGCGCCGCCGCGGAGAACATCATCCCGACCACGACGGGCGCCGCCAAGGCCACCGCCCTGGTCCTCCCGCAGCTCAAGGGCAAGCTGGACGGCATCGCCATGCGCGTCCCGGTCCCGACCGGTTCCGCGACCGACCTGGTCGTGACGCTCGACCGCGAGGTCACCAAGGACGAGGTCAACGCCGCGTTCAAGAAGGCCGCCGACGACGGCGACCTCAAGGGCATCCTGTTCTACACCGAGGACCCGATCGTGTCCTCGGACATCGTCAGCGACCCGGCGTCCTGCACCTTCGACGCCTCCCTGACCATGGTCCAGGAAGGCAACACGGTCAAGATCCTCGGCTGGTACGACAACGAGTGGGGCTACTCCAACCGTCTCGTCGACCTCACCGTCTTCGTCGGCGGCCAGCTCTAAGCTCTAGGGTTCAGGGCAGGCTTTCGATGTGAGCAGGGCTCGGGCAGCGCAACGCCGCGCTGTGCGAGCCCTGTTTGTGTGCTCCACCGCGTACCAAGGAGTCTGTGACAGATGAAGACGATCGACGAGCTTCTCGCCGAAGGCGTCTCCGGCAAGCGGGTGTTCGTCCGCGCCGATCTCAACGTGCCGCTCGACGGCACCACCATCACCGACGACGGCCGCATCCGCGCCGTCGTGCCCACGGTCAAGGCGCTCGCCGACGCGGGTGCCCGCGTCGTGGTCGCCTCGCACCTGGGCCGCCCGAAGGGCGCCCCGGACCCGGCGTTCTCGCTCGCGCCGGCCGCCGCGCGGCTCGGCGAGCTCCTCGGCGCCGAGGTGGCCTTCGCGACGGACACGGTCGGCGAGTCCGCCACCGCCACCGTCGCGGGCCTCGCCGACGGCCAGGTCGCCGTGATCGAGAACCTGCGGTTCAACGCCGGGGAGACCTCGAAGGACGACGCCGAGCGCGGCGCGTTCGCGGACCAGCTGGCCGCCCTCGCCGACGTCTACGTCGGCGACGGCTTCGGCGCCGTGCACCGCAAGCACGCCTCGGTCTTCGACCTCCCGGCGCGCCTGCCGCACGCCGCGGGCTACCTCATCGCCACCGAGGTCGGCGTCCTGAGGAAGCTCACGGACGACGTCCAGCGGCCGTACGTGGTCGCGCTCGGCGGCGCCAAGGTCTCCGACAAGCTCGGTGTGATCGACCACCTCCTGGAGAAGGCCGACCGCATCCTCATCGGCGGCGGCATGGCGTACACCTTCCTCAAGGCCCAGGGCCACGAGGTCGGCATCTCGCTGCTCCAGGAGGACCAGATCCCGGCGGTCCTGGACTACCTGAAGCGCGCCAAGGAGCGCGGGGTGGAGTTCGTCCTCCCCGTCGACGTCCTGGTCTCGGCCGAGTTCCCGGACCTGAAGACCAAGGCTCCGGCCAACCCGACCACGGTCGCCGCGGACGCCATTCCGGCGGACGAGGAGGGCCTGGACATCGGTCCGGAGACCCGTAAGCTCTACGCCTCGAAGCTCGCCGACGCCGGCACCGTTTTCTGGAACGGTCCGATGGGCGTCTTCGAGCACCCCGACTACGCCGAGGGCACCAGGGCCGTCGCCCAGGCGCTCGTCGACTCCCCGGCCTTCACGGTGGTCGGTGGTGGCGACTCCGCCGCCGCCGTCCGCAACCTGGGCTTCGACGAGAAGGCATTCGGCCACATTTCGACCGGCGGCGGCGCCTCCCTCGAATACCTCGAGGGCAAGACGCTTCCCGGCCTCGCCGCACTGGAGGACTGACCCTTTCATGAGCAGCACCCGCACCCCGCTGATGGCGGGCAACTGGAAGATGAACCTCAACCACCTCGAGGCCATCGCCCACGTCCAGAAGCTCGCCTTCGCCCTGACCGACAAGGACTACGACGCCTGTGAGGTCGCGGTCCTGGTTCCCTTCACCGACCTGCGGTCCGTACAGACCCTGATCGACGGCGACAAGCTCAAGATCAAGTACGGCGCCCAGGACATCTCGGCCCACGACTCCGGTGCCTACACCGGCGAGATCTCGGGCCTGATGCTGTCCAAGCTGAAGTGCGCCTACGTGGCCGTCGGCCACTCCGAGCGCCGGCAGTACCACGCCGAGAACGACGAGGTCTGCAACGCCAAGGTGAAGGCCGCCTTCAAGCACGGCGTGACCCCGATCCTCTGCGTCGGTGAGGGCCTGGACATCCGCAAGGCCGGCAACCAGGTCGAGTACACCCTCGCCCAGCTCGACGGCGGTCTGAAGGACGTCCCGGCCGAGCAGGCCGAGACCATCGTGATCGCGTACGAGCCGGTGTGGGCCATCGGCACCGGCGAGGTCGCCACCCCCGACGACGCCCAGGAGGTCTGCGGGGCGATCCGCGGCCGCCTCGCGGAGCTGTACTCGCAGGAGCTGGCCGACAAGGTCCGCATCCAGTACGGCGGCTCGGTGAAGTCCGGCAACGTCGGCGCGATCATGGCGCAGCCGGACGTCGACGGCGCCCTGGTGGGCGGCGCGGCCCTGGACGCCGACGAGTTCGTCAAGATCGTCCGCTTCCGCGACCAGTGAGTATGCGGTAGCGGAGTCGGCGAGCGATCCGAAGGGGCGCGCCGAGGGAACAGGATCGAGCGCGTGCAGCCTCCGAGGAACGAGGAGGCGAGCACGTACGATCCTGTGAGCTCGGCACAAAGCGCCCCGGAGGGGAGCCGAGCCATAAGATACGTCGTACCCTTGCGGGGGTCGGGCAGGTGCCCGGCCCCCGTCCGTATAAGTCCGAGGAAGTTGGTCCAGCCGTGGTTATGGGGTTCTCGATCGCCCTCATCGTCTTCAGCGGGCTGCTGATGCTGCTCGTGCTGATGCACAAGGGCAAGGGTGGCGGCCTCTCCGACATGTTCGGAGGCGGAATGCAGTCCTCCGTCGGTGGCTCCTCGGTCGCCGAGCGCAACCTGGACCGCATCACCGTCGTGGTCGGTCTGCTCTGGTTCGCCTGCATTGTGGTGCTTGGTCTGCTGATGAAGTTGGACGGGTAACTCCGAACACTGGACGCGCGTTGGGCCTTACGTAGACTGGGGCATCTTCGAGCACCATCACGCAGGGAGTTACGACCGTGGCAAGTGGCAACGCGATCCGGGGAAGCCGGGTCGGGGCGGGGCCGATGGGCGAGGCCGAGCGGGGCGAATCGGCGCCGCGCGCCCGCATCTCCTTCTGGTGCTCGAACGGGCACGAGACGCAGCCGAGCTTCGCCAGCGACGCGGCGATCCCCGAGACCTGGGACTGCCCCCGGTGCGGCTTCCCGGCCGGTCAGGACCGGGACAACCCGCCGGACCCGCCGCGCACGGAGCCGTACAAGACCCACCTCGCCTATGTGCGTGAGCGGCGCAGCGACGCGGACGGCGAGGCGATCCTCGCCGAGGCGCTGGCCAAGCTGCGCGGCGAGATCTGAGCACGGTGTGACGATGTGACGAACGGGCCTTGCCCGCGAACTCGGTTCGCGGGCAAGGCCCGTTGTCAGTGGTGCCCTCCAACGTCGGTCGTGAAGGGACTTCGGATCCGGCGGACGAACGGGGGCGCACACCATGACGATGACGGCGACAGCGGGCGGCGCGACCGTGCCCGCCTGGCGCGGCGGCTTCGGAAGGCTGTGGACGGCCGCGGTCGTCTCCCGCTTCGGCGACTCCCTGCGGACCGCCGCGATGCCGCTGCTCGCCGCCTCGCTCACCGACGACCCCCTCCTCATCGCCTCCGTCACCGCCTGCGGCCATCTGCCCTGGCTGCTCTTCGGACTGCTCGGCGGAGCCGTCGCCGACCGTGTCGACCAGCGGCGGGCCATGTGGGCCGTCGACCTCGTACGCGGCGCGCTCATGGCCGGGTTCGCCCTCGCCGTCGCACTCGGACACGCCGGCATCGCCCTGCTGCTCGTCCTCGCCTTCGCACTCACCACCCTGCAGACCCTCTTCGACAACGCCGCCACCGCGCTGCTCCCCGCCCTCGTACCCGCCGAGACCCTGGCCGGGGCCAACGCCCGCCTGATGACCGGTCAGCAGCTCGCGGGCGGGCTCCTCGCCGCGCCCCTGGTCCCCGCCCTGCTCCTCGTTGGGCCCGCCGTGCCGTACGCCGCGGACGCCGCCACCTACGTCCTGGCCGCGCTGCTCATCGCCTCCCTGCGGGCCGGGGCGCCCGAGCGGCCGCCCCGGCCCGCCGGATCCACCCTCCGCGCCGAGATGGCCGAGGGACTCGCCGTGCTGCGCCGCGACCGGACCCTGCGATGGCTCTGCACCGCCACCACCCTCTGCAACATCGGCATGGGCGCCCTCATCGCCACCCTCGTCGTCCTGGTCACCGACGGCCTCCACACCGGGAACGCGGGATACGCGGCCACGGTCACCGCCTTCGCCGTGGGCGGTGTCGCCGGCGGCCTCCTCGCCCGCCGGATCGCCGAACGGACCGGACGCATACGGGCGGTGTTCCTCGCCGGGGCCGTCCAGACCGGCTGCCTGGTCCTGTTGGGGACGGTGCCCGTCCTCGCGGTATCGATCGGGGCCATGGCGGTGTTCGGCTTCATGGGGACGGTGTGGAACGTCCAGCAGACGACCCTCATGCAGGAGCGTGCCCCCGAGGGCATGCTCGGCCGGATCGCCGCGGCCTTCCGCACCCTCGCCGTCGCGGGAGCCCCGCTCGGGGCCGTTCTGGGCGGCGCGGCGGCCGCCGGCTGGGGACCGCTCACCCCGGCCCTGCTCGCGGCGGCCCTGTTCGCGCTCGCCGTCGCGTCACTGGCCCCTCTGATCAATTAGGTTGGAGACGCAGCGGGGCAGACAAGCAGTACGAGAAGAAATGGGCGATGTCCGAGATGAACAACCAAGGCCGCACCAGGCTCAACCGGCTGCCCGAGTGGGCGGCCCTCGGCAAGCACCGTGAGCAGCTGGGCGACACCCATCTGCGCGACCTGTTCGCCGCCGACGCCGAGCGTGGCACCGGCTACGCCCTGCGCGTCGGCGACCTCTACCTGGACTACTCCAAGCACCTCGTCACCGACGAGACGCTGACCCTGCTGAGCGAACTGGCCGCCGTCACCGGCGTCGCCGAGCTCCGCGACGCCATGTTCCGCGGCGAGAAGATCAACACCACCGAGGACCGCGCCGTCCTCCACACCGCGCTCCGCGCCCCCCGCGGGGCCGTGATCGAGGTCGACGGGGAGAACGTCGTCCCCGCCGTCCACGCCGTCCTCGACAAGATGAGCGCCTTCTCCGACAGGGTCCGCGCGGGCGAGTGGACCGGTCACACCGGCAAGCCGATCAAGAACATCGTCAACATCGGCATCGGCGGCTCCGACCTCGGCCCCGCCATGGCCTACGAGGTGCTGCGCTCCTACACCCAGCGGGACCTGACGTTCCGTTTCGTCTCCAACGTCGACGGCGCCGACCTCCACGAGGCGGTCCGCGACCTCGACCCGGCCGAGACGCTGTTCATCGTCGCCTCGAAGACCTTCACCACCATCGAGACGATCACCAACGCCACCTCGGCCCGCGACTGGCTCCTCACCGGGCTGCGGGCCGACCAGGACGCCGTCGCCAAGCACTTCGTGGCCCTCTCCACCAACGCCGAGAAGGTCGAGGAGTTCGGCATCGACACGGCGAACATGTTCGAGTTCTGGGACTGGGTCGGCGGCCGCTACTCGTACGACTCCGCCATCGGCCTCTCCCTGATGATCGCCATCGGCCCGGAGCGCTTCCGCGAGATGCTCGACGGCTTCCACCTCGTCGACGAGCACTTCCGTACGGCTCCGCCCGAGGAGAACGCGCCGCTGCTCCTCGGTCTCCTCGGCCTCTGGTACGGCGCGTTCTTCGACGCCCAGTCGCACGCCGTCCTGCCGTACTCGCACTACCTGTCCAAGTTCACCGCCTACCTCCAGCAGCTCGACATGGAGTCCAACGGCAAGTCGGTGGACCGCGAGGGCAACCGGGTCGACTGGCAGACCGGCCCCGTCGTCTGGGGCACCCCCGGCACCAACGGGCAGCACGCCTACTACCAGTTGATCCACCAGGGCACCAAGGTCATCCCGGCCGACTTCATCGGCTTCGCGCGGCCGGTCGACGACCTGCTGCCGGGCCTCGTCGCCCAGCACGACCTGCTCATGGCCAACTTCTTCGCCCAGACCCAGGCGCTGGCCTTCGGCAAGACCCCCGACGAGGTACGGGCGGAGGGCGTCCCCGAGGAGCTCGTCCCGCACAAGACCTTCCAGGGGAACCACCCCACCACGACGATCCTCGCCGACGCACTGACCCCGTCCGTCCTCGGCCAGCTCATCGCGCTGTACGAGCACAAGGTCTTCGTCCAGGGCGCCATCTGGAACATCGACTCCTTCGACCAGTGGGGCGTCGAACTCGGCAAGGTCCTCGCCAAGCGGATCGAGCCGGTCCTGACGGCCGCTGACGGGGCCCAGGGCGGCGAGCAGCTCGACAGCTCCACCGCCGGACTCGTGTCCGCCTACCGCACGCTGCGCGGACGGTAGAGCCATGACGGGGGAGAACGCGGTGCGGCTGCGGCCGCCCAGGAACGCCGTGGACGAGCGGGCCGTCGCCTGGTGGCGGAGCCGGCTGCTCGTGACCACCGCCGTACCGGTGGTGGTCCTCGGCGTCCTCGGCGCCTTCATCGGGCCCGCCCGGTTCTGGCTGCTGGTCTCGGCCGCGGCCGTGGCCGCCGTGGGCCTCGCCAGTACCGCGTTCTTCCCCGCCTGGTGGTTCCGGGTGCACCGCTGGGAGGTCACCGAGGACGCCGTCTACGTCCGCACGGGGGCCATCTGGCAGGAATGGCGCATCGCTCCCATGTCCCGGATCCAGACCGTCGACACCTCGCGCGGCCCGCTGGAGCAGGCCTTCCGGCTCGCCACCGTCACGGTGACCACCGCCTCCTCCAAGGGCGCCATCCGGATCGAGGGCCTCGACCACGAGCTGGCCGCCGGGCTCGCCGAGCGGCTGACCCTCATCACCCAGGCCACCCCCGGGGACGCCACATGAGCGAGGCACCGGACACGGTGACGGAGGCCGCCGCCCACGGGAGCCAGGAGACGGACTGGCTCCGGCTCGACCCCCGTACCGTCCTCGTCCGGGTCGTCCTCTTCGCCGGCGTCCTCGTCGGCGCCGCGCTGCCCGTCACCTTCGCGCTGGCCGGGCCCCGCCCGCTCTGGCAGGCCGCCGCCTGGGTCGCCGCGGGCGTCGCCCTCGCCCTGCTCGCCGACATCGTCGCGGAGACCCTCCGGCTCCGCCGCACCCGCTACCGCGTCGGCACCGAGAGGGTGGAGCTCCACACCGGACTCCTCGTCGTCCAGCGCCGCTCGCTCGCCCGTGAGCGCATCCGCAGCGCCGACCTCACCGCCAACCCGCTCCAGCGTGTCCTCGGCCTCGTCAAGGTCCGTATCGGCACCGGCGAGCACACCGGCGGCAGCGACTCCACGCTCGAACTCGACCTGGTCACCCGGGCCGAGGGGGAGCGGCTGCGCCACGAACTGCTCGCCCGCCCAGCGGTCACCCCCGAGGAACCGGACCACGACAACACCCTCGCGACCCTCGACCCGCGCTGGATCCGCTACGCCCCCGTCTCCTTCCTCGCCCCCGCCCTCGGCGGCGCGGCGGCCGGCGCCGTCATGCAGGTCAGTGAGTGGTTCGGCGCCCAGGGAGAGGTCATCGACTGGATAGGGGACCGCTTCCAGGACGTCTCCATCCCCTGGATGATCGTCGCCCTGGTCCTCCTCGCCACCGTCGCCGGAGCCGTCGGCGCGCTCGGCCTCTGGGTCGAGATGTGGTGGAACTACCGTCTGGAGCGCGAGCCCGGCGGCACCCTGCGGGTCTCCCGCGGCCTCTTCACCGCCCGCTCGGTCTCCATAGAGGAGCGCAGGCTGCGCGGCATCGAGCTGGTCGAGCCGCTCGGCGTCCGGCTGCTCGGGGCCGCCCGGGTCGACGCCGTCGCCACCGGTCTCGTCAAGGACGACGCCGACAAGCACGCCGACCTCAAGAGCCTGCTGCCGGCCGCGGAGCGGCCGGTGGCCGACCGGGTCGCCGCCCAGGTCCTGCGCGAGCCGGAGCCGCCCACCGGGGCGCCCCTCGCCCCCCACCCCCGGGCCGCCCGCACCCGGAGGGTGCGCTGGGCGCTGTGGAGCGTCCTGGTGCCCGTGACGGTCCTCGTCCTTCTCGGGCTGCTCCTCACCCCGGTCCTGCTGTACGTGGCGGCCGGCTGCGCGGTCGTCCTCGTCCCGGTCGCCGTGCTGTTCGCCCTCGACGCGTACCGCGCACTCGGACACGGCGTCAGCGGCGCCTATCTGGTGACCCGTTCGGGTACGGTCCGGCGGGCCACGGTCGCCCTCCAGCGTTCCGGCGTCATCGGCTGGACCGTCAAGCAGTCGTACTTCCAGCGGCGGGCCGGCGTGCTGACCCTCACCGCCACCACGGCCGCCGGAGCGGGCGCGTACGACATCCTCGACGTGGGCCGGAGCCAGGGCCTGACCTTCGCCGCCGGGGCCGTACCGGACCTGCTCACGCCCTTCCTCGAACCCGTACCGACGCAGGAGGCCCGGTCCACCGAAAGGTGAACCGGGCCTCCATGGCGTCGTCGCGTCAGGCGGACGCCGGCGGGTACAGACTCCGCGGCAGCTCCGAGGCCGCCGCCGCGTCCAGCAGCCACAGCGTGCGCGAGCGGCCGTAGGCGCCGGCCGCCGGGGCCTGCACCTCGCCCGGGCCCGACAGTGCGATCGCCGCCGCCTTCGCCTTGTCCTCACCTGCCGCGAGCAGCCAGACCTCCTTGGCCGCCCGGATCGCCGGAAGCGTCAGCGAGACCCGTACCGGCGGCGGCTTGGGCGCGCCGTGCACGCCGACCACCGTCCGCTCGGTCTCGCGGACCGCGGGCAACTCCGGGAAGAGCGAGGCCACATGGGTGTCCGGGCCGACGCCCAGCATCAGGACGTCGAAGGTCGGCACCCCGCCATGGTCACCAGGGCCCGCGGCGGCGGCGAGCTCCTCCGCGTACGCGGCCGCGGCCGCGTCCACGTCGGAGCCGTACGGGCCGTCCGAGGCCGGCATGGCATGCACCCGTGCCGGGTCGAGCGGCACCCGGTCGAGGAGCGCCTCCCGGGCCTGGGTGACGTTCCGCTCGGGGTCGCCCTCGGGCAGGAACCGCTCGTCGCCCCACCACAGGTCGAGCCGCGACCAGTCGATCGCGTCCCGCGCGGGCGCCGAACCGAGCGCCGCAAGCAGGCCGTTGCCGTTGCGCCCGCCGGTGAGCACCACCGAGGCGGCGCCGCGGGCGGCCTGGGCGTCCACGATCTTCGTGATCAGCCGGGCGGCCGCGGCCTCGGCCATCAGCTCCTTGTCGCGGTGGACGACCAGCTGGGGCGTGCTCACTTGGCCGCCGCCTTCTTGGCCGGGGCCTTCTTCGCGGCGGGCTTCGCGGCGGGCTTCGCGGCGGGCTCGGCCGCCGGGGCGGCCGACTCCGCAGCGGTTTCCACGGCGGTCTCCACGACGACGTCGGGGGCGGTGACGGCCGCCTCCTCGTCGAGCCGCTCAAGGCCGAACTTGAGTGCCGTCGCGTAGGTGTCGTCCGGGTCCAGCCGGCGCAGCTCCTCCGCGATCAGCTCGGCCGTGTCGCGGCGCTTGAGCGCCACCGCACGGTCGGGCTGCCCCTGGATGGAGAGCGTGGCGAGCGAGCCGTCCGGCCGGTCGAGGACGATCGGGCCGGAGCTGGTCTGCATCCGTACGGAGGTGAGACCGGGCCCCGCCGACTTCGAGCGGCGCACCGGAATCTTCAGCCGCTCCGCCAGCCACATGGCGAGCAGCTCGACGCTCGGGTTGAACTCCTCGCCCTCGACCTCGGCGGAGGTCACCTCGCACACGACCTGGTCGAGCGCGGCGGCGAGCATCGAACGCCACGGGGTGATCCGGGTCCACGAGAGGTCCGTGTCGCCCGGGGTGTACGCGTCCGCGCGCGCGGTCAGCTCCTGGATGGGCTGCTCGGCGGCGTACGTGTCGGTCACCCGGCGCTGGGCGAGCGCGCCCAGCGGGTCCTTCGCCGGGTCGGTCGGCGCGTTCACCGGCCACCAGACGACGACGGGGGCGTCCGGGAGGAGCAGCGGCAGCACCACCGACTGGGCGTGGTCGCCGACCTCGCCGTACAGCCGGAGGACCACCGTCTCACCGGTGCTGGCGTCGGCGCCGAGGCGGACCTCGGCGTCGAGTCGTGCCTTGGAACGGTCCCGCGGGGAGCGCGAGACCCGCTTGATGACGACGAGGGTCCGCGAGGGGTGCTCGCGGGACGCCTCGTTCGCGGCCTTCAGCGCGTCGTAGGCGTTCTCCTCGTCGGTCACGATGACGAGGGTGAGCACCATGCCGACGGCCGGCGTGCCGATCGCCCGCCGCCCGAGCACCAGCGCCTTGTTGATCTTGGAGGACGTGGTGTCCGTCAGGTCGGTCTTCATGGCCGGCGCCAGCTCCGTCCGTCTCGTGCGAGCATCTCGTCCGCCTCGACCGGACCCCAGGTCCCGGACTGGTACTGCGCGGGCTTGCCGTGCTTGTCCCAGAACTGCTCGATCGGGTCGAGGATCTTCCAGGACAGCTCGACCTCCTCCACGCGCGGGAAGAGGTTCGAGTCACCGAGCAGGACGTCGAGGAGGAGACGCTCGTACGCCTCGGGGCTGGACTCCGTGAAGGACTCGCCGTAGGCGAAGTCCATCGACACGTCCCGGATCTCCATCTGGGTGCCGGGCACCTTGGAGCCGAACCGCACCGTCACGCCCTCGTCCGGCTGGACCCGGATGACGATGGCGTTGCGGCCGAGTTCCTCGGTCGCGGTGGAGTCGAAGGGGGAGTGCGGGGCACGCTGGAAGACGACCGCGATCTCGGTGACGCGGCGGCCGAGCCGCTTGCCGGTGCGCAGGTAGAAGGGGACGCCCGCCCAGCGGCGGTTGTCGATCTCCAGCTTGATGGCCGCGTAGGTGTCGGTCTTCGACTGGGGGTCGATGCCGTCTTCCTGGAGGTAGCCGACGGCCTTCGCGCCGCCCTGCCAGCCTGCCGCGTACTGACCGCGGACCGTGGACTTGCCCAGGTCCTTGGGCACCTTCACCGCGCCGAGGACCTTGGTCTTCTCGGCGGCCAGCGCGTCGGCGTCGAAGGAGCCGGGCTCCTCCATCGCGGTCAGCGCGAGCAGCTGGAGCAGGTGGTTCTGGATGACGTCACGGGCGGCGCCGATGCCGTCGTAGTAGCCGGCGCGGCCGCCGATGCCGATGTCCTCGGCCATGGTGATCTGCACGTGGTCGACGTACGACCGGTTCCAGATCGGCTCGAAGAGGGTGTTGGCGAAGCGGAGCGCCAGGATGTTCTGGACGGTCTCCTTGCCGAGGTAGTGGTCGATCCGGAAGACCTCGTTCGGCGGGAAGACCTCGTGGACGACCTCGTTGAGCTCCTTGGCGGAGACCAGGTCGTGGCCGAAGGGCTTCTCGATGACCGCGCGGCGCCAGGAGCCGTCCTTCTGGTCGGCGAGCCCGTGCTTCTTGAGCTGCTGGACGACCTTGGGGAAGAACTTCGGCGGGACCGACAGGTAGAAGGCGAAGTTGCCGCCCGTGCCCTGCGCCTTGTCCAGCTCCTCGATGGTGTCCTTGAGCTGTTCGAAGGCGTCGTCGTCGTCGAAGTCGCCCTGGACGAAACGCATCCCCTGGATCAGCTGCTGCCACACCTCCTCGCGGAACGGGGTGCGCGCGTGCTGCTCGACGGCGTCGTGGACCTCCTGCGCGAAGTCCTCGTCCTGCCACTCACGGCGGGCGAAGCCGATGAGCGAGAAGCCCGGCGGCAGCAGGCCGCGGTTGGCCAGGTCGTAGACGGCAGGCATCAGCTTCTTACGGGACAAATCGCCCGTGACGCCGAAGATCACCAGACCCGACGGCCCCGCGATGCGCGGGAGCCGTCGGTCTGCGGCGTCACGGAGCGGGTTGGCTCCGTGGACTGCGCTCAAAGTGCTTACGCCTCCGAAGGTGCGAGGCGCGAGAGCTCCGCCTCGGTGGACTTGAGAAGGTCGTTCCAGGACGCCTCGAACTTCTCGACGCCCTCGTCCTCCAGGAGCTGGACGACATCGTCGTACGCGATGCCCAGCTTCTCGACGGCCGCGAGCTCGGCACGCGACTGGTCGTAGGTGCCGCGCACGGTGTCACCGGCGACCACGCCGTGGTCGGCGGTGGCCTCCAGGGTGGCCTCCGGCATGGTGTTGACCGTGCCCGGGGCGACCAGGTCCACGACGTACAGGGTGTCCTTGTACGCCGGGTCCTTGACGCCGGTCGAGGCCCACAGCGGACGCTGCTTGTTGGCCTGCGCCTTGTCGAGGGCGGCCCAGCGCTCCGAGGAGAAGACCTCCTCGTACGCCTCGTACGCCAGACGCGCGTTGGCCAGGGCGGCCTTGCCCTTGAGGGTCTTGGCCTCGTCGGTGCCGAGGGCGTCCAGACGCTTGTCGATCTCCGAGTCCACCCGGGACACGAAGAAGGAGGCCACCGAGTGGATCTTGGAGAGGTCGAGGCCGCGCTCGCGGGCCTTCTCCAGGCCCGCCAGGTAGGCGTCCATGACCGCGCGGTAGCGCTCGAGCGAGAAGATCAGCGTCACGTTGACGCTGATGCCGAGGCCGATGACCTCGGTGATCGCCGGCAGACCCGCCTTGGTGGCCGGGATCTTGATGAGCGTGTTGGGGCGGTCCACCAGCCAGGCCAGCTGCTTGGCCTCGGCGATGGTGGCGGTCGTCTCGTGGGCGAGACGGGGGTCGACCTCGATGGAGACCCGGCCGTCCTGGCCCTCGGTCGCCTCGAAGACCGGCCGCAGGATGTCGGCGGCGTCGCGGACGTCCGCCGTCGTGATCATGCGGATGGCCTCGTCGACGGTCACCTTGCGGGCGGCGAGGTCGGCGAGCTGCTGCTCGTAACCGTCACCGTGCGAGATGGCCTTCTGGAAGATCGACGGGTTCGTGGTCACACCGACCACATGGCTCTGGTCGATGAGCTCGGCCAGGTTGCCGGACGTGATCCGCTTGCGCGAGAGGTCGTCCAGCCAGATCGCGACGCCTTCGTCGGAGAGGCGCTTGAGAGCGTCTGTCATGAGAATTCCATCTCCATTAAGTCGTACGTATGCGCGTCAGCGCGCGGCGGCGTCGATCGATTCCCGCGCGGCGGCGACGATCGCCTCCGGCGTGAATCCGAACTCGCGGAAGAGGACCTTCGCGTCCGCCGAGGCACCGAAGTGCTCCAGGGAGACGATCCGGCCGGCGTCCCCGACGTAGCGGTGCCAGGTGAGGCCGATACCGGCCTCGACCGCGACGCGGGCCGTGACCGACGGCGGCAGGACGGAGTCCTTGTACGCCTGGTCCTGCTCCTCGAACCACTCGACGGACGGCATCGAGACCACCCGGGTCGGGACACCGGCGGCCTGGAGCTGCTCGCGGGCCTCGACGGCCAGGTGCACCTCGGAACCGGTACCGATCAGCACGACCTCGGGCGAGCCGCCCTCGGCCTCGAACAGCACGTAGCCGCCCTTGACCGTGTCCTCGTTCGGCGCGTACGTCGGCACGCCCTGACGGGTCAGCGCGAGGCCGTGCGGGGCGCCCTTGCCGTAGACCTTCGTGTGGCGCTGCATGATCTCGCGCCAGGCGATGGCCGTCTCGTTGGCGTCGGCCGGACGGACCACGTTGAGACCCGGGATCGCGCGCAGCGAGGCCAGGTGCTCCACCGGCTGGTGCGTCGGGCCGTCCTCGCCCAGACCGATCGAGTCGTGGGTCCAGACGTACGTGACGGGGAGGTGCATCAGCGCGGACAGACGCACGGCGTTGCGCATGTAGTCGGAGAACACCAGGAAGGTGCCGCCGTAGATGCGCGTGTTGCCGTGCAGCGCGATGCCGTTCATCTCCGCGGCCATGGAGTGCTCGCGGATGCCGAAGTGGATCGTGCGGCCGTACTTGTCGGCCTCCGGCAGCGGGTTGCCCTCGGGCAGGAACGACGAGTCCTTGTCGATCGTCGTGTTGTTGGAGCCGGCGAGGTCGGCCGAGCCGCCCCACAGCTCCGGGATGACCGCGCCGAGCGCCTTGAGGACCTGGCCCGAGGCGGCACGGGTGGCGACACCCTTGCCCGGCTCGAAGACCGGGAGCTTCTCGGCCCAGCCGGCCGGGAGTTCGTTCGCCTGGATGCGGTCGAACTCGGCGGCGCGCTCCGGGTTGGCCGTACGCCACTCGGCGAGCGACTTTTCCCACGCGGCGCGGGCCTCACGGCCGCGGTCGCCGAGCGAGCGGGTGTGCGCGATCACCTCGTCGGTGACCTCGAAGGTCTGCTCCGGGTCGAAACCGAGGACGCGCTTGGTGGCCGCGATCTCCTCGTCGCCGAGCGCCGAGCCGTGCGCGGCCTCGGTGTTCTGCGCGTTCGGGGCGGGCCAGGCGATGATCGAGCGCATCGCGATGAACGACGGGCGCTCGGTCTCGGCCTCGGCGGCCCGGATCGCCGCGTACAGACCGGCCGGGTCCAGGTCGCCGTTGGCCTGCGGCTCGACGCGCTGGACGTGCCAGCCGTACGCCTCGTACCGCTTCATCGTGTCCTCGGACACGGCCGTCTCGGTGTCACCCTCGATCGAGATGTGGTTGTCGTCCCACAGCAGGATCAGGTTGCCGAGCTTCTGGTGGCCGGCGAGCGAGGACGCCTCCGCGGAGATGCCCTCCTGGAGGCAGCCGTCACCGGCGATCGCGTAGATGTGGTGGTCGAACGGGGAGGCGCCGGTGGCGGCCTCCGGGTCGAACAGACCGCGCTCGAAGCGGGCGGCCATCGCCATGCCCACGGCGTTGGCGACACCCTGGCCCAGCGGGCCCGTGGTGGTCTCGACCGCGGCGGTGTGACCGTACTCCGGGTGACCCGGGGTCTTCGAGCCCCAGGTGCGGAAGGCCTTCAGGTCGTCCAGCTCAAGACCGAACCCACCCAGGTACAGCTGGGTGTAGAGGGTCAGGGACGAGTGTCCCGCGGAGAGGACGAACCGGTCGCGCCCGACCCACTCGGGGTCGGCCGGGTCGTGCCGCATCACCTTCTGGAAGAGGGTGTACGCGGCGGGCGCCAGGCTCATCGCCGTACCGGGATGGCCGTTGCCGACCTTCTGTACGGCGTCCGCCGCCAGGATGCGGGCGGTGTCGACGGCCCGCTGGTCCAACTCGGTCCACTCGAGGTCTGTGGTGGTCGGCTTAGTGCTCACCCTGGGTCAGGGCTCCTCTCCACATGTCTGAAGCCGGTGACTGAGGGTGTACCGGCGTTGTCGAGCCTACCCCCGCCGGAACGCCCTTCTTTTCGTGTGCATGCCCCTCAAATGAGCGGACACAGCAAGACTGCCGCCGCCCGTGTGAGTTCGCCTCCCGAAGCCCTACCCGGGCGTGTCCACGCCTTGGGACACACCCGGGACACACCCCCTCAACACGACCCCACCCCCGCGAAGATCGGCGTCTGGGCAACGTCTACAGTGGCGTGGTACGCGCAAGCTTCACCCCGCCTTCATCCGGGGAGCTTGCTGGGAATTTCTCTGTCAGGGGTGTGCGTGACGGCCGTCGAGTCCCGACCCGCAGGGGTCGTCTTGACTCCCAGCCCGGGGGGCCATCGGCCGTTCGGGGCCCGCGTCAAGGCATACGTGGCGCTGACCAAGCCGCGGATCATCGAACTGCTGCTCATCACCACCGTTCCGGTGATGTTCCTCGCCGAGCAGGGCGTGCCCGACCTGTGGCTGGTGCTCGCCACCTGCTTCGGCGGCTACCTGTCGGCGGGCGGCGCCAACGCGCTGAACATGTACATCGACCGCGACATCGACGCGCTGATGGACCGCACCTCGCAGCGTCCGCTGGTCACCGGCGTCCTGACGCCGCGCGAGGGACTGGTCTTCGGCCTCACCCTCGCCGTGGTCTCCACGCTCTGGTTCGGCCTGCTCGTCAACTGGCTCTCGGCCGCACTCTCGCTCGGCGCGCTCCTCTTCTACGTCGTCGTCTACACGATGATCCTGAAGCGCCGCACCGCGCAGAACATCGTCTGGGGCGGGATCGCCGGCTGCCTGCCGGTCCTCATCGGCTGGTCGGCCGTCACCGACTCGATGTCCTGGGCGGCGATCATCCTCTTCGCCGTCATCTTCTTCTGGACGCCGCCGCACTACTGGCCGCTGTCGATGAAGGTGAAGGACGACTACGCGCGCGCCGGCGTGCCGATGCTGCCGGTCCTCGCCTCCAACAAGGTCGTCGCCAAGCAGATCGTCGCGTACAGCTGGGTGATGGTCGCCGTCTCGCTGCTGCTCACGCCGCTCGGTTACACCGGCTGGTTCTACCTGACGGTGGCGCTGCTCACCGGCGGCTGGTGGCTCTGGGAGGCGCACGGTCTGCTCAACCGGGCCAAGGCGGGCGCCACCGGCGCGAAGCTCAAGGAGATGCGCCTCTTCCACTGGTCCATCACCTATGTCTCGCTGCTCTTCGTGGCGGTCGCGGTGGACCCCTTCCTCCGGTAGGGCCCGTCAGAAACGTCCCAGGAGGGACTTTCCGGGACGTCTCGACCGACGTCTCCGCTCAGATGATCTGCTCGGCGGGCGGCCGGGTCACGTGGGATAGGCCACGTGACCCGGCCGTCGCCAGTAGATCTACCCCTCGGTAGCATCCTTTTCATGGCAGAAACGAAGCAGGCAGAGCGCAAGGCGGCCAGGCTCGCCAAGGAGATCAAGGCCTTCTCCAAGGAGCACGGCGGCTCCGAGGGGCACCTCGCGCACATCGGTCAGGCGGGCACCCGGATCGTCCTCGTCGGCACCGACGGCGGCTGGGGCGACCTCGTCGCGCCGACGTACGAGATCGCCCGGCAGGCCGCCGAGAAGGCCGAGCTCACCCTCCACGAGGAGTTCGACGGCGAGTTCGCCGCCAAGGTCGCCACCGGCCCGTACGAGTGGACCCGGATGGCCGGTCTCCAGATCGGCGGCCCCTCCAACAGCTGACGAGGCTGGGGCAACAACCTCGCGCGGGGTTCACCCGTTAGGACGTGTGGAGAAGCGACACGGCCACGCAGGGAGCCCCCCGAGATGATCGACACGCCGAGCCTGGTGGACCAGTACTGCCACGGGGTGCTCCGTACGGAGCTCGGCCTCGGCACCTTCGAGGCCCACCTCGGCGCCCAGCTCGGCGGGAGCGGCGCGCTGCCCGCAGCGGGCACCACGTTCTTCGACACCCAGACCGGCTTCGCCGTGCGCCGCTGGTGCCCGCCGCTGCTCGGTCTCGAAGCGCACTGCCCGCCCGCCCGGTATCTCGCGCGCCGCCGCGAACTGGGCGTCGCCGAGACGGGCCGGCGGCTGCTGCGCGCCTCCGGGATCGCCACGTACCTCGTCGACACCGGGCTCCCGGAGGACCTCACGGGACCGGCCGAGCTCGGCGCCACCGGGGCCGCCGAGGCCCATGAGATCGTCCGCCTCGAACCCCTCGCCGAGCAGGTCGCCGACACCTCGGGGACCGTCGAGGCCTTCCTCGCCAACCTCGCCGAGGCCGTCCACGGGGCCGCCGTCCACGCCGTGGCCTTCGCCTCCGTGGCGGGGGTGCGCCAGGGACTCACGTACACGCCCGAACCGCCGGGACCCGGAGAGGTACGCGGGGCCGCGGGGCGCTGGCTCGCCGGACGCCCGGCGGGCGGCCCGCTCACCGACCCCGTCCTGCTGCGCCATCTGCTCTGGATCGCGGTCACCGCCGGACGGCCCCTGCAACTGCACACCGGGGACCGGGACCCGGCCCCGCTCGCCGGATTCGCCGCCGCCACCGCGGGGCTCGGCACCGACCTGGTGCTGCTCCACTCCTACCCGTACCACCGCGCCGCCGCGCACCTGACCGGTGTGCACCCGCACGTGTACGCGGACCTGGGTCCCGTTCTCGCGCACACCGGGGCGCGGGCGGCGGCCGTCCTCGCCGAGGTCCTGGAGCGGGCGCCGTTCGGAAAGCTGCTGTTCTCCAGCGGAGCCCACGGACTGCCCGAGCTCCATGTGGTCGCCGCGAACGTCTTCCGCACCGCCCTCACCCGGGTGCTCGGCGAATGGGTCATGGACGGCGCCTGGTCCCGTACGGACGCCCAGCGTGTCGCCGCCCTGATCGCGGCGGGAAACGCACGACGGGTCTACCGGCTCGCGGGGAGCCGGTAGACCCGTCGTTCTCGTGGGTCGGGCGGAGCGGTCAGGCCTTCGCCAGTTCGGCGTCGGCCTGGGCCGGGATGTCGGCCGTGGGGACCGGGCGCTCGCGCATGCTCAGGGCCAGCCGCAGGACCGCGATCCACATCAGGGACGAGCCGAGCATGTGGACGGCGACCAGGAGCTCGGGGACCCCGGTGAAGTACTGCACGTAGCCGATGCCGCCCTGCGCGAGCAGCACGATCAGCAGGTCGCGGGCGCGGGCCCGGGTGTCGACCGGGGCGTCCACCACACGCAGGACCAGCCACATCGCGAGCGCCAGGGCGCAGACGACCCAGGCGGCGATGGCGTGGAGGTGCGCGGCGTTCGTCCAGTCCCAGGGCATGCGCGGCACGTCGCTGCTGTCACCGGCGTGCTTGCCGGCGCCGGTCACCGCCGTACCGAGCACGATCAGCAGGCCCGCGGTGATCGTGATCGCCCAGGACAGCTTGCGGACCGGGCGGGGCACGCGGGGGCGGGGCTCGGTGTCGCCCTCGCCGGTGCGGTGCCAGGTGACGACCGCGACGGTGAGCAGCGCGTTCGCGGCGAGGAAGTGGCCGGCGACCGTCCACGGGTTGAGGCCCATCCACACCGTGATGCCACCGAGGACGGCGTTGCTCATCACGATCCAGAACTGGGCCCAGCCGAGCCGGGTGAGCCCGCGACGCCACGGCTTGGTGGACCGGGCGGCGATGATCGCCCAGCCGACCGCGGCCGACAGGACGTAGGTCAGCATCCGGTTGCCGAACTCGATCACGCCGCGGTAGCCCTGCTCGGGCGTCACGATCAGGCTGTCGTCGGTGCACTTCGGCCAGGTGTCGCAGCCCAGACCGGAACCGGTCAGTCGGACCGCGCCACCGGTGACGATGATGAGCACGCTCATCACGACGGCGGAGAGCGCGGCGCGCCGGAGCGTCCTGGGGGACGGGGTCCAGCGCCTGGCGATGGAGGCGAGGGGGGTCAGCACGGGCCCCATCGTAGGACGGGGCTTGTGCACGCTTTCACGAGGGGGGTGGCTTGTCGCGAAACGTCACCCTCTGAACCTCTTCGGTCACTCCCAGCGGAAGAACTTCGCCGCCGCGCCGAGGCCGAGGACGGCCCAGACCGCGAGGGTCAGCGCGTCGCCCCAGGGCAGGGCCGCACCGTCCTGGAGGACGGCGCGCAGGCCGTCCGAGAGGGCGGAGATCGGGAGCAGCTCCAGGACCGAGCGGGCGGCGTCCGGGAACTTGTCCAGCGGGACGATGACCCCGCCGCCGACCAGGAGCAGCAGGAAGACCAGGTTGGCGGCGGCCAGGGTGGCCTCCGCCTTCAGCGTGCCCGCCATCAGCAGGCCGAGGCCGGAGAACGCGGCCGTGCCGAGCACCAGGAGGAGGAGCACGGACAGGGGGTTGCCGTGCGGGGACCAGCCGAGGCCCAGGGCGATCGCCGTCAGGAGGACGATCTGGAGGACCTCGGTGACCAGCACGGCGAGCGTCTTGGCGGTCATCAGCGCCCAGCGGGGGAGCGGTGAGGCGCCGAGGCGCTTGAGCACCCCGTACCGCCGCTCGAAACCGGTCGCGATGGCCTGGCCGGTGAACGCGGTCGAGAGGACGGCGAGGGCGAGGATGCCGGGGGCGAGGAAGTCGACGGCCTTGTCGGCGCCGGTGGCGATGATGTCGACCGTGGAGAAGAGCACGAGGAGCAGCGACGGGATGATCACGGTGAGCAGGAGCTGCTCGCCGTTGCGCAGCAGCATCCGGGTCTCCAGCGCCGTCTGCGCCGCGATCATCCGGCCGACGGGGGCGGCGCCCGGCTTCGGGGCGTACGTACCAGTGCTCACGACCGCAGTTCCTTGCCCGTCAGTTCGAGGAAGACGTCCTCGAGAGTGTGGCGCTCGACGGAGATGCCGTCGGGCATGACGCCGTGCTGGGCGCACCAGCTGGTGACCGTGGCCAGCAGCTGCGGGTCGACGGTGCCGGAGATCCGGTACGTGCCCGGGAGCGGCTCCGCCGCGGCCGTGCCGTCGGGCAGCGCCTTGAGCAGGGAGCCCAGGTCGAGTCCGGCGCGTCCGGTGAAGCGGAGGGTGTTCTCGGCGCCGCCCCGGCACAGCTGCTCGGGGCTGCCCTGGGCGGCGACCCGGCCGGCGTCGACGATGGCGACGTCGTCGGCGAGCTCCTCCGCCTCCTGCATGAAGTGGGTGGTGAGGACCACGGTCACCCCGTCGGCGCGCAGCTCGCGCACGAGGTCCCAGGTGGCGCGGCGGGCCTGCGGGTCGAGTCCGGCGGTCGGCTCGTCGAGGAAGACGAGCTCGGGGCGGCCGACGACGGCCATGGCGAGCGCGAGGCGCTGCTGCTGGCCGCCGGAGAGCCGCCGGTAGGTGGTGCGGCCGCAGGAGCCGAGGCCCAGCCTCTCGATCAGCGCGTCCACGTCCAGCGGGTGGGCGTGCAGTCTCGCCATGTGGCGGAGCATCTCGTCGGCGCGGGCGCCGGAGTAGACGCCGCCCGACTGGAGCATGACGCCGATGCGGGGGCGCAGGGCGGCCGCGTCGGCGACCGGGTCGAGGCCGAGGACGCGCACGGTGCCGGCGTCGGGCTTCCGGTAGCCCTCGCAGGTCTCGATGGTGGTGGTCTTGCCGGCCCCGTTGGGGCCGAGGACGGCGGTCACGGTGCCGGACCGCACGTCGAGGTCGAGGCCGTCGACGGCGGTCTTGTTGCCGTACCGCTTGACCAGGCCACGGACCTGGACGGCGGACCCGACGGACTCGTTTCGCATGACGGGAAGTCTAGAGAGGGGTCGGAGGTCCTCCCGGCGCGGGGCCCGGGTCCCCGGACGCGGGCCCCGACGTGCTCTTCGCCGCGGCGGACCCCCCTCGTGGCCTGCGCGTACGGGGTCGCGGGGCGGTCGGATCCGGCCACTCATTCGTCCTACGAATGATCATTTCCGCAGGTCAGGTAAGCCTTACCTGAGTGACGCACCGCACGGTCGGCGCGTCCGGCGCCGCTTGTCAGTCCGAGATTAATTACGCAACAATGGCGTTGTGAAAAACGTTGGCGCGGCTCCGGTGGAGGAACTCGCGACCCGAGAGCGTTCGACGCGCAACCGGGTCGCGCGGTCGATCCTGGACCACGGGCCGTCGACCGTCGCCGATCTGGCCGGCCGGCTCCGCCTCACCCAGGCGGCCGTCCGCCGCCACCTCGACTCGCTGGTCGCCGAGAACGTCGTCGAGGCACGCGAGCAGCGCGTCTACGGCGCGCGTTCCCGCGGCCGCCCCGCGAAGGTCTTCGCGCTCACCGACTGCGGCCGGGACGCCTTCGACCAGTCGTACGACTCGCTCGCGGTCGAGGCGCTCCGGTGGATCGAGCGCAACGCCGGCGGGGAAGCGGCCGTGGCCGCCTTCGCCCGCGACCGGATCGAGGCCCAGGCGGACGCGTACCGCGAGGCCGTCGAGGCGGCGGAGCCCGCGCAGCGCACCGAGGCGCTCGCCAAGGCCCTGACCGCGGACGGGTACGCTGCCACTGCGCGGAACGCGCCGGTCGGCGAGCAGCTCTGCCAGCACCACTGCCCGGTCGCCCACGTCGCCGAGCAGTACCCACAGCTGTGCGAGGCGGAGACGGAGTTCTTCTCCCGCCTCCTGGGAACGCACGTCCAGCGTCTGGCCACCATCGCGCATGGTGACGGCGTCTGCACCACGTTCATCCCGCACAGCGCCCCACAGACCAACGAATCAGCATCCGCAAGCACGGCCGGGAGGAACCCCGCATGACCACCGAGATCAGCCACCCCGAGCTCGAGGGCCTGGGTCGGTACGAGTACGGCTGGGCCGACTCCGACGCCGCCGGTGCCACCGCCAAGCGCGGTCTGAACGAGGACGTCGTCCGCGACATCTCCTCGAAGAAGAACGAGCCCGAGTGGATGCTGAAGCTGCGTCTCAAGGGTCTGCGGCTCTTCGACAAGAAGCCCATGCCGACCTGGGGCTCCGACCTCTCCGGCATCGACTTCGACAACATCAAGTACTTCGTGCGGTCCACCGAGAAGCAGGCCGAGTCCTGGGAGGACCTGCCGGAGGACATCAAGAACACGTACGACAAGCTCGGCATCCCCGAGGCGGAGAAGCAGCGCCTCGTCGCCGGTGTCGCCGCCCAGTACGAGTCCGAGGTCGTCTACCACCAGATCCGCGAGGACCTGGAGGAGCAGGGCGTCATCTTCGTCGACACCGACACCGCGCTGAAGGAGCACGAGGAGCTCTTCAAGGAGTACTTCGGCACCGTCATCCCGGTCGGCGACAACAAGTTCGCCTCGCTGAACACCTCCGTCTGGTCCGGCGGATCGTTCATCTACGTGCCGAAGGGCGTGCACGTCGAGATCCCGCTCCAGGCCTACTTCCGTATCAACACGGAGAACATGGGCCAGTTCGAGCGGACGCTGATCATCGTCGACGAGGACGCCTACGTCCACTACGTCGAGGGCTGCACCGCCCCGATCTACTCCTCGGACTCGCTGCACAGCGCCGTGGTCGAGATCATCGTGAAGAAGGGCGGCCGCTGCCGCTACACGACCATCCAGAACTGGTCGAACAACGTCTACAACCTGGTGACCAAGCGCGCCGTCGCCTACGAGGGCGCCACCATGGAGTGGGTCGACGGCAACATCGGCTCCAAGGTCACCATGAAGTACCCGGCCGTCTACTTGATGGGCGAGCACGCCAAGGGCGAGACCCTGTCCATCGCCTTCGCGGGCGAGGGCCAGCACCAGGACGCCGGCGCCAAGATGGTCCACATGGCTCCGAACACCTCCTCCAACATCGTCTCCAAGTCGGTGGCGCGAGGCGGCGGCCGCACCTCCTACCGCGGTCTCATCGAGATCGGCGAGGGTGCCCCGGGCGCCAAGTCCAACGTGCTCTGCGACGCGCTGCTCGTCGACACGATCTCCCGCTCGGACACGTACCCCTACGTGGACGTGCGCGAGGACGACGTCTCCATGGGCCACGAGGCCACCGTCTCCAAGGTCTCCGAGGACCAGCTCTTCTACCTGATGAGCCGCGGCCTCACCGAGTTCGAGGCCATGGCGATGATCGTCCGCGGCTTCGTCGAGCCCATCGCCAAGGAACTCCCGATGGAGTACGCCCTGGAGCTCAACCGGCTGATCGAGCTGCAGATGGAGGGCTCGGTGGGCTGAGCCCCACCCCGCCCCGCAGCGACCGATTTTCTTTACGTACGCAGGAAGAGAGCAACACGACAGCCATGGCTGAGGCTCAGAACATCCCCGCGGGCTCCACCACCGCGGGCTCGATCGCGGTGGCCGCCGAGTCCACCGTCGCCACGCGCATGAGCGCGCCCCCGTCCTTCGACGTCGCGGACTTCCCCGTCCCGCACGGCCGCGAGGAGGAGTGGCGGTTCACCCCGCTCGCCCGCCTCCGTGGCCTCCACGACGGCACCGCCGTCGCCTCCGGCGAGGGCGTCAAGGTCGAGATCGAGGCCCCCGAGGGCGTCACCGTGGAGACCGTCGGCCGCGAGGACGAGCGCCTCGGCAAGGCCGGCACGCCCGTCGACCGGGTCGCCGCGCAGGCGTACTCCTCCTTCGAGAAGGCCTCGGTCGTCACCGTCGCCAAGGAGGCCGTCCTCGACGAGCCGATCCGCATCACCGTGCACGGTGAGGGCGGTGTCGCCTTCGGCCACCAGGTCATCGAGCTCGGCGCCTTCGCCGAGGCCGTCGTGGTCCTCGACCACTCCGGCGACGCGGTGCTCGCCGCCAACGTCGACTACGTCCTCGGTGACGGCGCCAAGCTGACCGTCGTCTCCGTCCAGGACTGGGACGAGAAGGCCGTCCACGTCGCCCAGCACAACGCCCTGGTCGGCCGCGACGCCTCCTTCAAGTCCGTCATCGTCACCTTCGGCGGCGACGTGGTCCGCATCCACCCGCGGGTCTCCTACGCGGCGCCCGGCGGCGAGGCCGAGCTGTTCGGTCTGTACTTCACCGACGCCGGCCAGCACCAGGAGCACCGCCTCCTGGTCGACCACAACACCCCGCACTGCAAGTCCAACGTGGCCTACAAGGGCGCGCTGCAGGGCCAGGACGCGCACGCCGTCTGGATCGGCGACGTGCTCATCCAGGCCGCGGCCGAGGGCACGGACACGTACGAGCTCAACCGGAACCTGGTCCTCACGGACGGCGCCCGGGTCGACTCCGTACCGAACCTGGAGATCGAGACCGGCGAGATCGCCGGCGCCGGTCACGCCTCGGCCACCGGTCGTTTCGACGACGAGCAGCTCTTCTACCTGATGTCCCGCGGTATCCCGCAGGCCGAGGCCCGCCGCCTCGTCGTCCGCGGCTTCTTCGCGGAGCTCGTCCAGCAGATCGGTCTGCCGGACGTCGAGGAGCGCCTCATCGCCAAGATCGAGGCCGAGCTGGAGGCCTCCGTCTGATGGCCTTCGTCCGAGTCTGCGCGCTGAGCGAGCTGGAGGCCGACACCCCGAAGCGGGTCGAGGTCGACGGCACGCCGGTGTCGGTCGTGCACACCGAGGGCGAGGTGTTCGCGATCAACGACATCTGCTCGCACGCGAACGTCTCCCTCTCGGAGGGCGAGGTCGAGGACTGTGCCATCGAGTGCTGGCTGCACGGGTCGAGCTTCGACCTCCGCACCGGCAAGCCCTCCGGCCTTCCCGCGACGCGCCCCGTCCCCGTATACCCCGTAAAGATCGAAGGGGACGATGTGCTCGTCTCCGTCACCCAGGAGTCCTGAGTCACCCATGGCAACGCTTGAAATCCGCAACCTGCACGTCTCCGTCGAGGCCGAGAACGGCCCCCGCGAGATCCTCAAGGGTGTCGACCTGACCATCAAGCAGGGCGAGACCCACGCCGTCATGGGCCCCAACGGCTCCGGCAAGTCGACCCTGGCGTACTCGCTCGCCGGCCACCCGAAGTACACGATCACCGGCGGCACCGTCACCCTCGACGGTGAGGACGTCCTGGAGATGTCGGTCGACGAGCGCGCCCGCGCCGGTGTCTTCCTGGCCATGCAGTACCCGGTCGAGGTCCCCGGTGTCTCGGTCTCCAACTTCCTGCGGACCTCCGCCACCGCCATCCGCGGCGAGGCCCCCAAGCTGCGCACCTGGGTGAAGGAGGTCAAGTCCGCGATGGAGCAGCTCCAGATGGACCCGGCCTTCGCCGAGCGCAACGTCAACGAGGGCTTCTCCGGCGGTGAGAAGAAGCGCCACGAGATCCTCCAGCTGGAGCTCCTCAAGCCGAAGATCGCGATCCTCGACGAGACCGACTCCGGCCTGGACGTCGACGCGCTGCGCCAGGTCTCCGAGGGCGTCAACCGCGTCCGCGAGACCGGCGAGGTCGGCACCCTGCTGATCACGCACTACACGCGCATCCTGCGCTACATCAAGCCCGACTTCGTCCACGTCTTCTCCGAGGGCCGCATCGTCGAGTCCGGCGGCGCCGAGCTCGCCGACAAACTGGAGAACGAGGGTTACGAGGCCTACAGCACGAAGGGTGGCGCATCCGCGTGACATCTGCCCACCAGGGGCTCTCCGGCCTCCTCGACACCGAGGCGATCCGCAAGGACTTCCCGCTCCTGGATCGCGTGGTCCACGACGGCAAGAAGATCGTGTACCTCGACTCCGCGGCGACTTCGCAGAAGCCGCGGCAGGTCCTCGACGCGCTCAACACGTACTACGAGCGTCACAACGCCAACGTCCACCGCGGCGTGTACACGGTCGCCGAGGAGGCGACGGCGCTGTACGAAGGCGCCCGTGACAAGGTCGCGGCCTTCATCAACGCCCCGAGCCGCGACGAGGTGATCTTCACCAAGAACGCCTCGGAGTCGCTCAACCTGGTGGCCAACATGCTGGGCTGGGCCGACGAGCCCTACCGCGTGGACCACGAGACCGAGATCGCCATCACGGAGATGGAGCACCACTCCAACATCGTGCCGTGGCAGCTTCTCTCGCAGCGCACCGGCGCGAAGCTGAAGTGGTTCGGTCTCACCGACGACGGCCGTCTCGACCTCTCGAACATCGAAGAGGTCATCACCGAGAAGACCAAGATCGTCTCGTTCACGCTGGTCTCGAACCTGCTGGGCACGGTCAATCCGGTCGAGACGATCATCCGTCGCGCCCAGGAGGTCGGTGCGCTCGTCTGCATCGACGCCTCCCAGGCGGCCCCGCACATGGTCCTGGACGTGCAGGCGCTCCAGGCCGACTTCGTGGCCTTCACCGGCCACAAGATGTGCGGCCCGACGGGCATCGGCGTGCTGTGGGGACGGCAGGAGCTCCTGGAGGACCTGCCGCCCTTCCTCGGCGGCGGCGAGATGATCGAGACCGTCTCGATGCACTCCTCGACGTACGCGCCGGCCCCGCACAAGTTCGAGGCGGGTACGCCCCCGATCGCCCAGGCCGTCGGCCTCGGCGCGGCCGTGGACTACCTCTCGGCGATCGGCATGGAGAACATCGCGCGCCACGAGCACGCGATCACCGAGTACGCTGTCCGGCGCCTCCAGGAGGTCCCGGACCTGCGGATCATCGGCCCCACCACGGCCGAGGACCGCGGCGCGGCGATCTCCTTCACGCTCGGCGACATCCACCCGCACGACGTGGGCCAGGTCCTCGACGAGGAGGGCATCGCGGTCCGGGTCGGCCACCACTGCGCGCGGCCGGTCTGCCTGCGGTACGGAATTCCTGCGACCACGCGGGCGTCGTTCTATCTGTACTCCACCCCGGCCGAGGTCGACGCCCTGGTCGCGGGCCTCGAGCACGTACGGAACTTCTTCGGGTAGGGGCTGGTCGTGAAGCTGGATTCGATGTACCAGGACGTCATCCTGGACCACTACAAGCACCCCCACGGGCGCGGTCTTCGGGACGGCGACGCCGAGGTGCACCACGTCAACCCGACGTGCGGCGACGAGATCACGCTCCGCGTGAAGTACGACGGCTCGCGCATCGAGGACGTGTCGTACGAGGGCCAGGGCTGCTCCATCAGCCAGGCCTCGGCGTCCGTCCTCAACGAGCTGCTCGTGGGCAAGGAGCTGGCGGAGGCGCAGAAGATCCAGGGCACCTTCCTGGAGCTGATGCAGTCCAAGGGCCAGATCGAGCCCGACGACGCGATGGAGGAGGTCCTGGAGGACGCGGTCGCGTTCGCCGGAGTCTCCAAGTACCCGGCCCGTGTGAAGTGTGCGCTGCTCAGCTGGATGGCGTGGAAGGACGCGACCGCCCAGGCCCTGGGCGACGCGGCGGAGAGGAAGTCGGCATGACCGAGAACGCCGAGGCCACGATGAAGCCGGCCTCCGAGGAAGAAGTCCGTGAGGCGCTGTACGACGTCGTCGACCCCGAGCTGGGCATCGACGTCGTCAACCTGGGCCTGATCTACGGCATCCACATCGACGAGTCGAACATCGCGACGCTGGACATGACCCTGACGTCGGCGGCCTGTCCGCTGACCGATGTGATCGAGGACCAGGCGAAGTCCGCGACGGACGGCATCGTCAGCGAACTGAAGATCAACTGGGTCTGGATGCCCCCGTGGGGCCCGGACAAGATCACGGACGACGGTCGCGAGCAGCTGCGCGCGCTCGGCTTCAACGTCTGAGACACCACCGCGACACCACCACGCGTGAAACGGCCGTGCCCTTCGGGGCACGGCCGTTTTCGCGTCTCCGAGCGGTTGTTCGCGGCGCTAGCCGAGTCCGGCCGCGCGGGTCAGTTCCGGTGCCAGGTTCTCCCTGCGGATCCGCTGGTCGACGTAGAGCAGCGCGGTGACCAGCGGCGGGAAGACGGAGACGACCGCCTGGCTGATCAGCTGGCCGACGATGAGGAGCGTGACGATCACGATCAGGGACGCCACCACGACGGCGGAGTCCTCGCTGGAGAAGTCGGTGGCCGCCAGCGGGGCCGACGCCAGCGTGGAGAGCAGCTGCTGGATCACCATGCCCACGACGGAGGCCATGACCGCGGCGGCGAGCAGGCAGCCGAACACGCGCCACCAGTCACCGCGGACCAGCTGCGAGGAGCGGCGCATCGAGGCGACCGGGCCCTGACCCTCCATCACGGCCGCCGCCGGGGCCAGGCTGAACTTCACCCAGATCCAGAGGGCGAACGGCAGGGTCGCCAGCGCCATCAGGAACAGGGTCAGGGGAAGGACGAACGAGATCGTGGAGTCCGCCCCGGTGCTCGCGTCGGCGAGCTCGCGGAAGAACGCGACCATCATCGCGACGAAGGCGCTCAGGAAGAGGGCCATCGGGATCAGCAGCGCCAGGCTCGTCAGGAACACGGTGCCGAGCACGGCCGGCATCCGGTCCCAGGCCCGGCGCCAGACCGCGCCGAAGGTCGTGGGGCGGCCGAGTACCGCCTCCTGGACCACGGCCGGGCAGGCCGCCGCCACCAGGGCGTTCGCGCACACGATCGCGATCGTGCCGGCCAGCCAGACGCAGACGAAGGCGATGATCAGTGGACGGATGTCGTCCCACTGCGGCTCCTGGCCCGGGGGCAGGTCGAACACGGCGGGGAAGACGTCGCCGACGACCGCGAACGCGATACCGATCGAGGCTCCGACGACCAGCAGGGCGCCGAGGTAGATCACCGCCGCCACACCGAGGAGCTGCTTCCAGTAGCGGCCGAAGGTCGCGAAGGCACCGGTCAGGATCGTGCTGATGGTGAGCGGCGCCAGGGGTATCACGCCGGGCTTCGGCGGCGGGGGCGGCGGCGGATAGCCGTAGCCGTAGGGCGGCGGCCCTGGGGGAATCGTCATGCGGGACACCGTATCGGTCGGCGATGCGTACGACCGTACGCATCCTTCTGTACGCTTGTACGCATGGGATACGGACTCCTCGCGGGAGCCATCGCGGCCGAGATACTCGCCACCACCTCCATGAAGTACAGCGAGGGTTTCACCAAGCTCCTGCCCTCGATCGTCACCGGCGCGGGCTACCTCATCGCCTTCGCCCTCCTCGCGCAGGCGCTCAAGACGCTCCAGGTCGGCACCGCGTACGCCATCTGGGCCGGCGTCGGCACCGCCGCCGTCGCCGTGATCGGCATCCTCTTCCTCGGCGAGACCCTCAGCCTCGCCAAGGTCGCCGGCATCCTCCTCATCGTCGCCGGGGTCGTCGTCCTCAACCTCGGCGGCGCCCACTGATGGCCCGCGCACGCCGGCACGACCCCGAACGGCGGGACCGGATCGTCGACGCGGCCCTCCGCGTCGCCGGGCGGTCCGGGATCGCCGGGCTGAGCCACCGCACCGTGGCCGCCGAGGCGGACGTGCCGCTCGGCTCGACCACGTACCACTTCGCCTCCCTCGACGAACTCCTCGTCGCCGCCCTCCGCGAGGCCAACGAGGGCTTCGGGCAGCTGCTGAGGGAGCGGCTCACCCCCGCCGCGCCCGGCGTCGGCCTCGGAGCCGTGCCCGGTGCCGAGCTCGCGGCCGTGCCCGGTGCCGAGCTCGCGGCCGTGCTCGCCCGCCTTCTCGGGGAGTGGCTGGGAGGCGAACGCGCCCAGGTGGAGCTGGAGTACGAGCTCTACCTCGCCGCCCTGCGCCGCCCCGCGCTCCGCCCGGTCGCCGCCGAGTGGGCCGCGACCGTGATCTCCGCCCTCGCGGACCACACCGACCCCGTCACCGCGCGCGCCCTGGTCGCCCTCATGGACGGCGTCTGCCTCCAGTGCCTGCTCACCGACGACCCGTACGACGAGGCGTACGCGCGGGAGATGCTGACACGGGTGCTGGCTCCGGGCGCGGGCCCGCCGCGATCCTGAAGGAAGAACCGAAACGGGTCCCTCCGCGCTCGTCGGAACCGCCCATCGGCTCGACCGACACCTGAGACCGGTTGGCCCGCGCGGGGCCCCGCCGGTTAGGTTTTCCGTCATGACCACTGCTCCTCGCACCACCGGCGCCGTCGCCGCCGGCCTCGCCACCATCGCCGGCGACGGCACCGTTCTCGACACCTGGTTCCCCGCCCCCGAGCTGACCGAGGCGGCCGGCCCCGCCGGCACCGAGCGGCTCACCCCCGACGAGGCCGTGAACGCCCTCGGCGAAGGCGCCGCCAAGGCCCTCGGCGTGGACGCCCGCCGGGGCGTCGAGGTGGTCGCCGTCCGCACCGTCATCGCCTCGCTCGACGAGAAGCCGCTCGACGCCCACGACGCGTACCTGCGTCTGCACCTGCTCAGCCACCGCCTGGTCAAGCCGCACGGGCAGAGCCTGGACGGCGTCTTCGGCCTGCTCGCCAACGTCGCCTGGACCTCGCTCGGCCCGGTCGCCGTCGACGACATCGAGAAGGTCCGCCTCAACGCGCGCGCCGAGGGCCTGCACCTCGCCGTCACCAGCATCGACAAGTTCCCGCGGATGACGGACTACGTCGCCCCCGCCGGGGTCCGGATCGCCGACGCCGACCGCGTCCGCCTCGGCGCCCACCTCGCGGCCGGCACCACCGTCATGCACGAGGGCTTCGTCAACTTCAACGCCGGCACCCTCGGCACCTCGATGGTCGAGGGCCGGATCTCCGCCGGTGTCGTCGTCGGCAACGGCTCCGACATCGGCGGCGGCGCCTCCACCATGGGCACCCTCTCGGGCGGCGGCAACGTCGTCATCTCGATCGGCGAGCGCTGCCTGATCGGCGCCGAGGCGGGCGTCGGCATCGCGCTCGGCGACGAGTGCGTCGTCGAGGCCGGTCTGTACGTCACCGCCGGCACCCGGGTCACGATGCCCGACGGCGAGATCGTGAAGGCCCGCGACCTCTCCGGTGGCTCGAACATCCTGTTCCGCCGCAACTCGGTCACCGGCGCCGTCGAGGCCCGCCCGAACAACGCGGTCTGGGGTGGGCTGAACGACATCCTCCACAGCCACAACTGATCCGGTGACTCTGCGTTAACAGAGCGCGGAGTCACCGCACGCAGACGAGGCGAGGAGTCGACATGAGGACGAGGTCCATGGTCGCGGGAGTGCTCACGATGGCGGCGGTCCTGCTGCCGGCCGGGACGGCCGCGGCGGACGAGACGCACACCCACAACGGGCCCACCGTGAACAACGGGCCCAGCCTCTCGCTCCACACGGGTCAGATCGACGACCCGCTGGAGGACGTCCTGGAGCACGCCGCCATCCTCGGCAGGACCTACACCACCGACTCCGCCTGAAGCAGCGCCTCGTACAGACCACGCAGCCCGTCGACCGCCTCCCGGTCGGCGGGCTGCAGCGGTTCGCGCAGCGGGCCGCCGAGCAGCGCCTTGACGGTCACCGTGCCGGGCAGGCCCGCGGCCATCATCCGTTCGGCGAGCGGCAGCAGCCGGGCGTTGAGCCGCGCCGCCTCCGCCGTGTCGCCCGCGTCGAAGGCGTCGAGGACCGCGCGCAGCTGACGGGGCACCACGTTCGCCACCGTGCTGACATAGCCGGCGCCGCCGACCGCGTACAGCGGCAGGTTCATCTCCTCGCAGCCCGAGTAGTACGCGAGCGGGGTCTCCGCGATCACCCGGGCCGAGCCCAGCAGGTCGTACGCGCAGTCCTTGACCGCCACGATCCGCGGGTGCTCGGCGAGCCGCCGCAGCGTCGCGGTCTCGACGCGGGTGCCCGTACGGCCGGGGATGTCGTAGACCATCACCGGGAGACCGGTCGCGTCCGCGACCTTCAGGAAGTGGGCCTCGACGGCCGACTGCTGCGGGCGGCTGTAGTACGGGGTGACGACGAGCAGGCCGTCCGCGCCCGCCGCCTCGGCCTGGCGGGCCAGTTCGGCGGTGTGCCGGGTGTCGGCGGTGCCGACGCCCGCGAGGACCGAGGGGCCGGGGCCCACGGCCTCCCGGACGGCGCGGACGAGCGCGGCCTTCTCGGCATCGGAGGTGGTAGGGGACTCACCGGTCGTGCCGTTCAGGACCAGGCCGTCGCAGCCCTCGCCGACGAGCCGGGCGGCCAGCTTGCCCGCCTCGTCGAGGTCGAGCGCGCCGTCCGGGGCGAACGGGGTGATCATCGCGCAGAGCGCGCGGCCGAAGGGACGGGCCGGGTGGGAAAGGGAAGGGCTCATCCTCGAAGTCTGGGCGGATCGCACAGTGAAGGTCCACTTAGATCTGCTTCGGCTGAAAGATCACGGTTACTTAAGCGTGACAGCTCTGGCATGATCGACGCGCGCGGCAGAGGGACAGGGAGAACAGCACAGCATGAGCTCACACAGCACCGACGGCGGCCGCGTCGCCCTCGTCACCGGTTCGTCCTCGGGCATCGGCGCCGCCGTCGCCCGCCGCCTCTCCGAGGCCGGATACCGGGTCGTGGTCAACTCCGCCCGCTCCGTCGAGCCGGGCGAACGCCTCGCCGCCGAACTGCCAGGCGCCCGCTACCTCCAGGCGGACGTCTCCGACGAGACCCAGGCCAAGGCCCTCGTCGAGCGGACCGTCGAGGCCCTCGGCCGCCTCGACCTCCTCGTCAACTGCGCGGGCACCACCCGGTTCATCCCGCACGACGACCTCGAAGCCGCCTCGCCCGACGTCTGGCGCCACCTCTACGACGTCAACGTCATCGGCGTCTGGCAGACCATCACCGCCGCCGTCCCGCACCTGCGGAAGACCCGCGGCGCCATCGTCAACGTCTCCTCCCAGGCCGGCGTCCGGCCGGGCGGCAGCTCGATCCCGTACGCCGTCTCCAAGGCGGCCGTCAACCACATGACGAAGCTCCTCGCCAAGACCCTCGGCCCCGACATCCGGGTCAACGCGGTCGCGCCCGGACTCATCGACACCCCCTGGTTCGACGGGGTCGACGGCGCCGACGCGGCCAAGGCCCATGTGGCCGAGGTCGTCCCGCTGCGCCGGGTCGGCCGGGCCGAGGACATTGCCGGGGCCGTCCACGACCTCGCCCACTCCTCGTACATCACCGGCGAGGTGCTCCTCGTGGACGGCGGCGGCCACCTGCTCGGCTAGGAGGCGTCCGGCGGACGGGCAGGGCTCCGCGGGGTCGGAGCGCGAGTTCGAAGCCCTCGCTCGTGGGGTCAGAGCGCGAGTTTGAAGCCCTCGTGGCTGCGCGTGTACCCCAGGGAGGCGTAGAAGCGGTGGGCGTCCGTCCGCCGCTTGCCGCTGGTCAGCTGGACCAGCGCGCAGCCGCGTTCCCGCGCGCGTGCCGCGGCCCGCTCCATCAGCTCCCGGCCGAGCCCGCCGCCGCGCCGGTCGGCCCTGATCCGGACCGCCTCGACCAGGGCCCGCTCGGCGCCGCCCCGGCCGAGCCCCGGGATGTACGTGACCTGGAGGCAGCCCAGGACCAGCTCACCGTCCGTCAGGACCAGCATCTCGTTGCGCGGATCGTCCTCGATGTCCGTGAAGGCCCGGTCGTACGCCTCGGTGACGGTGACCGAGGCGGGGTCCACGACCCTGTCCTCGTCGGCCAGGAGCGCGAGGACGGCGGGAAGTTCGGTGCGGGTCGCGGGGCGCAGGGTCAGGTCACGAAGGATCATGGCGCGAAGTCTCGCACGGGAACGGGGGTTGACCTCAACCATGGTTGAGGGGCGACGGTGGAGCCAGCCGAGGAACCCCCGAGGAACAGGAGACCCCATGAACGCCGTCGCCCACCCCGATGCCCGTCCCGACCTCCACCGCCCCGGAGTCGGCGCCGTCCTCGTCAGCACCTGGCGGGTCGGCACCCCCGAGCGCCAGCGCGCGGCCGTCGACGCCATCCGCAAGGCCTGGGAGAGCAGGGAGTGGCCCGACCTCGGGCTGCTCTCGTACAGCGTCTCCCTCGGGACCGACGGGGACACGCTGCTGCACTACTCGCAGTGGACCGCCGAGCAGGCCTACGAGGACTTCGTCCGCACCTACCGCGACGACCGGAACGCCGAGATCGACGCCGCCGTGCCCGGCATCGAGCGGGTGGAGCTCCGCCGCTACGCGCCGATCCACCGCTCCGCCGTCCGCGACCGGACGGGCACGGAGGAGCTGCCCGGGATCGTCGTGATCGTCGAGGCCGACTTCGAGGGGCCGGACGCGGGAAGCCGGGAGGAGTGGGTCGACGCCGTCTTCACCGCCCTGGACGAGGACGCGGCGGACGAGGACGCGGCGGTGCGGCCGCGGTCCGGAGGGGCAGGCGCCCACTTCCATCTGTCCACCGACGGCGGCCGGGTCCTGAACTACGCCGAGTGGGAGAGCGAGCGGGCCCATGAGGAGTGGCTGGCCGACGAGGGCCGGTCGAGCGAGGCCTGGACGCGGGTGCACCACTACCCGGGGCTCGTGGGCGGCCGGGTGAAGCGGTACACGCCCGCGCTCAGCCTGAGCGCGGGCGTGTGACACGGCCGGACGGCCCGGAGCGGCTCGTCGCCGCGCCGGGCCGTCCGGGGTGACTACGGGCGGAAGCGCAGGACCTGGGGGTCGTGGTCGCTGTCCTGGTCGGCGAACTCGGCGTTGATGTGGACGCTGTCGTACTCGAAGTGGTGCACGCCGGGGCTCGTCAGGATCTGGTCGAGCACCTGGCTGTTGCCCTGGAAGACGTACGAGTAGCGCTCGCCGCGCGGCAGCGACTTCACGGCCGGGTACAGCGCGCCGCCCTCGGTCAGGGCCTTCGTCGTCCCGGAGAACTCGAAGTCGTTGATGTCACCGACGACGAGGACGTCGGCCTGCTTCTCGACCGCGAGGAGCTGCTTCACGAAGCCGTTGACGGACTGCGCCTGGAGCAGCCGCTTCGCCTCGGAGGAGCGGACCGGCGGCTGGTGGTGCGAGACGAGCGACTCGTCGCCGCCCTTCGAACCGAAGTGGTTGGCGATCACGAAGACCGTACGGCCGCGGAAGACGAACTCGCCCGCCAGCGGCTTGCGGCTGCTCTCCCAGGCGGAGTTCGCCGGGTCGATCCGGCCCGGGGAGACCGTCAGGGCGGCGTCGCCCTTGCGGCCCGTCACGGCGGTGGCGGAGCTCGGGTCGGTGGCCGCGCGGTCCGTGAAGGAGACCCGCTCGGGGTTGAAGAGGAAGACCTGACGGATATTGCCGCCGGGCTCGCCGCCGTCCTTGTTGTTCTCCGGGTCGACCGAGCGCCACTCGTACGCCGGGCCGCCGGCCGCCACGATCGCGTCCGTGAACTTCTTCACCGTCTGGTCGGCGGCGACGGTGCCGTCGTTCTTGGCGCCGTTGTTGTCCTGGATCTCCTCCAGGGCGAGGATGTCGGGCGAGGCGAGGTTGTCGACGACGGCCTTCGCGAGCGCGTCGAACTTCTCCTGCGGGTCGCTCGGGTCGAGGTTCTCCACGTTGTAGGTGGCCACGGACAGCTCGTTCTTGTGCTGCTTGTCCGTGGACTCGCGCTCCAGGCCCCGGTCGACGACCGTGCCGAGGGTGCGGGCGGTGAGCGTGTAGCCGCCGAACTGGTTGAAGTCGAGCGGGCCCTCGGTCGTGCCGGTCAGCCGGTCGCCGACGTTCGCCTTGGGGAACGGCTGCTGGGCGATCGGGGTCAGCGACTGGATCTGGAGCCGGCCGGTGTTCTGCGACTCGTACGAGCCGTAGACCGTGCCGCCGCGCGAGGTGGGGTTCTCCCAGGGCTTCACCGTGACCCACAGCTCGGAGTACGGGTCGGTGGCGCCGACCACGCGCGAGGAGCCGATCCGGACGTTGGTGCCCTCCAGGGACTCGTAGTAGTCCAGGGCGTACGTCTCCGGGTCCAGGGTCAGGCCGTTGATCGACCCGGCGGCGGCCGCGTCGCCCTCGGGGGCGTACTCGTCGGGGACGGACCAGGACGAGATGGTCACGGGGGCCGGGACGGCGTTGCCCTTCGAGACCACGGTGATGACCGGCTTGGAGATCTGGGTCAGCGACTGGTTGCCGGAGTTCAGCCCGCCGGGGACGTACTCGGTGACGGTGCCGTTCAGGCTGACCGCGTCGCCGACGGCGACCGTCGGGACGGAGCTGGTGAAGACGAAGAGGCCCTCGCTGGTGGCCGGGTCCGCGTCGCCCTCGGGGTCCTGGATCCAGAAGCCGCGCGAGCCGTAGGTGCGGACACCGGTGACGATGCCCGTGACGCCGGTGACCTGCTTGCCGACGAGCGGCGAGACGCGCGTGGTGCCCTGGATGTCGTGGATGCGGACACCGGCCGTGTCATCGGCGGCGGCGTTCGTCGAACCGGCCAGCAGGCCCGCGGCGAGGGCGGCGGCGACGACGGCGGAGACCGCGGCGGAGCGCGCGACGGTGCGGCCGGCAGATCTCGGTATGGAGGAAGGCATCAGGGACTCCGAGGGTGCTTGGAGGAACGGCAGATGAATCTACGCGCGTCAATCTCTTGGCAATGCGCCCAACTTGTCAAGAGTCGACGGGTGTACGAAGGCTGACGGACTCATGAACCGGCGGACGTCCCCCCGGATGCGTCTACGCTGAGAGCCGCGCTCCGAGCCCGGCTCCGAGCCCCTCCCACTCATCACCTTCACCACGGACGCGTCGAGGAGACCCCCCAGATGTCAGCGGAGCACCCCACCCTTCCCCCCGTTCGGCTGCGTGCGGACGCGGAGCTGGCGCGGGACGCGCTGGCGGCCCCCCTCCTGGCGCACGCGGTACGGCTCGCCCGCTGGGCCGGTCCGGACACCCGGGTCGACGCGGGCGGCGAGCTCGTCGACGAGCAACTGCCCGAGGCGGTCGAGGTCCTGGGTCTCACCGACGACGAGGACGGCGAGATCTCGGCGGGCGACGCCTGGCGCCTCGCCGTCGACACCGGCCTGGTGAACGTCGAGGACGGCGAGGAGGACGAGGCGGGTGACACCCCCGGGCGGGCCTCGGCCGGAGACAACCTCGCGGTCGTCACGACCGGTTCGCCCCAGGACGTCCTCGCGCTCTGGCTGGACGGCTTCGACGCGGTCTTCGCCGACGCCGTCGCCCCCGTCCTCGACGACCTGGACGCGATCGTCGGCGAGGACGGCGAGATCGACATCGAGTCGCTCGACTGGGACCCCGAGATCGAGGCCGAGTTCCTGGAGGGCGTCCTCGGCAACCTCTACCTGCTCACCGTCAGCGAGGGCGGGCCCGGCGAGGGCCCGGTGCCGCTGCCCGCGCTCGCCGCGTCGATGGTCGTCCCCGACGACATGGGCGAACCGACCGACGACGTCCTGGAGCAGGTCTCGGACGCGATGATGCGGCTCGACGAGCAGTTCCGGCTGCTCGAACCGATCGGGCTCGTCGAGTACCAGCCGGTCGACGAGGCCCTGATGGCCGAGGAGGGCGAGGAGCCCGCGCCGCCCATCGACGACGAGGACGTCACCCGGTACGGCATGGTCCGGCTCACCGAGCTCGGTCTCTACGGCGTCCGGGCCCGGATGCTGGAGGCCGGCGTGGACGCCCCCGCCGTCGGCGACCTCGCCGACAAGGGCGCCGACGCGCTGCTCGACGGGATCTCCGGCTACCCGGAGGCCGCCGCCCGCGAGGAGACCGCCGCCTGGCTGACCGGCCGCGACGCGCTCGCCGCCGCCCGCGAGCTGCTGCACGCCGCGCGTGGCTCGGACGCCGGCTCGCCGCTGCGCCGCCTCCACTGCCAGCAGACGCTGTCCCTGGTGGGCGCGGAGGCGGAGCCCGCGGTACGGGAGGTCCTGGACGACGCGGAACTCGGCGGCCTCGCACGGGTCTGGCTCGCCGAGCGGGGCGCGGCGGACGTGCCCGCCCCGCCGGAGTCGATGATCTTCTGGCTGGCGATCGACACGATCGCGGCCCAGCTCGACGCGGACGGCGACCTGGAGGAGCTCCAGGAGCTGATCGAGGGGCTCACGGGGCGCCACAGCGGCTTCTTCGAGGCGGCCTGGCGGGTGGAGCACCCGGCGACCGCGGAGGTCCTGGAGGCGATGGGACGGCTGCACCGCGACAAGAGCGCGGCGAAGGAGGCCCGCAAGGCGGCCTTCAAGGCCCGGTCGCGGTCGGGGTCGTAGCGGCCGTAGCGGCCGGAGGGGTCGTAGCGGCCGGAGGGGCCGGAGGGGCCGGGCGACGGTCGAGGGGGAGCGGCGGCCGGGGGAGCGGCGGCCGGGGCGCCGGGCGGGCGGTCGTCGGGGCGTCCGGTCCGGCGGCGGCCGGGGGCGCCGGGCTGTGCGCCCGGCGGTGTTCCCACGGCGTTCAGGCGGTGTTCGTGGCGGCGCGGGAGGGTGGCCCGCGACAGCCGGGCCAGCACAGGGAGAACGCCACACATGCCCCTCAACCGCAGAGAGTTCACGAAGCAGTCCGCCGTCGCCGGTGCGGGCCTCGCCCTCACCGGTGTCGTCGGTGCTCTCGCCACCGCGCCCGAGGCCCTCGCCTCCGACGACCTGGAGACGTACGGAGCCGGGCACGGCCACGACCAGGACCACGACCACGACCACGGTCACGGGCACGGTCACGGCCACCGGCTCGGGTACGGAGAGCTCGTCGCCGACCCCGAGGGGATGCTCGCCCTGCCCGCCGGGTTCTCGTACCGCGTCATCACCCACAGCGGGGTGACCCGGCTGGAGTCCGGCGAGTTCACGCCCTCCAACCACGACGGCACCGCCGCCTTCGCCGGGCCGCGCGGCACCACGTACCTCGTCAACAACCACGAGCTCAAGGGCACCCGCGACAAGTGGGCGCACCCGGTCCCGCTCACCGAGGGGCTCGTCTACGACCCGGCCGCGTCCGGCGGCTGCACGGTCGTCGAGGTGCACCGTGACGGCACCGTCGCCGAGTGGGTCGGCATCGCCGGCACCTCCACCAACTGCGCGGGCGGCAGTACCGCCTGGGGCACCTGGCTGACGGGCGAGGAGAACTCGGACCGCGCCGGCGTCAACGGCATGACCAAGGACCACGGCTACATCTTCGAGGTCGACCCGCACGACCGCCGCGCCAACCGCGCCCCGAAGCCGATCAAGGCCTTCGGCCGGTACGACCACGAGGCCGTCGTCATCGACCCCAAGCGCGGCCACGCCTACCTCACCGAGGACGCCTCCAACCCCAACGGACTGCTCTTCCGCTGGGTGCCGCCGAAGGGCTTCGAGCACGGCCGCGGCAAGCTCCGTACCCTCGCCGACGACGCCGGTGTCCTCCAGGCCGCCAAGTGCATCGACTCCGCGGGCCGCTTCGTGGACGACCTCTCCCGGGCGAGCCGGATCGGCACCGTCTACGGCGTGGACTGGGTCGACGTCCCCGACCGTGACGGCCGTACCACCTCCGTCCGCAAGCAGTTCACGGCCGGCCAGGTCACCCGCGCCCGCAAGCTGGAGGGCATGTGGTGGGCCGACGGCGGCGCGTACGTCGTCTCCTCCTACGCGCGCGACGAGAGCCCCGGCGCCGCCCACGACGGACAGGTCTGGTTCTACGACCCCAAGCGTCGCACCCTCACCCTCAAGGTGCTGCTCGGCGTGAACGCGAACCCGGACGTGGACGGCGCCTACGACGGCCCCGACAACATCACCGTCTCCCCGTACGGCGGGCTCGTCATCGCCGAGGACGGTGAGGGCGTCCAGCACCTCTTCGGCGCCACCGACTCGGGCCGCACCTACCCGATCGCCCGCAACGACCTCAACGGCAGCGAGTTCACCGGCGTGACCTTCTCGCCCGACGGGGACACGTTGTTCGCCTGCATCCAGACCCCGGGCATCATGGTGGCGATCACCGGCCCGTGGCGCCGCCAGCCGCGCCGCTGACCCGCACCCGACCTTCACCTCTGACCTCTGGTCAGCTCCATGGACTGACATCTAACATGTCAGTCCATGGACGCATTACGGCCCGTGGGCCGGACCCTGCTGCGTGACCGGGCCTACGAGGCGCTGCGCGAGGCCATCGTGCGCGGCGACCTCGCCCCCGGCGCCCCGCTCAAGGACGCCGACCTCGCCGACCGGCTGGGGCTCTCGCGCGCACCCGTGCGCGAGGCCCTGGCCCGGCTCGGCGACGAGGGGCTCGTCGAGTCCAAACCGCAGAGCTACACCCGGGTCACCCGGCCGGTCAGCCGGGTCGTCCGGGACGCCGCCTCGGTGGTCCGGGTGATGCACGAACTCGCCGCCAGGACGGGCGTGCCCCTGCTGGGGCCCGAGGGCATCCGGGCCATGCGCGAGGCCAACGAGCGCTTCGCCGCGGCCGTCCGCGCCTCCGACGTCGAGGCGGCGCTCGACGCCGACGACGAGCTGCACCAGGTCCTCGTCGTCGCCAGCGGCAACCACGCCGCCGCCGCCACGATCGCCCGGTACACCCCCCTGATCCGCCGTGTCGAGCGGCGCCTCTTCGGCGACGCCGGGAGCTGCGGCTCGGCCGAGCTGCACGCGCGGCTCATCGACGCGTGCGCGGCGGGGGACGCGTCGGAGGCGGTGCGGGTCACCACGGAGATCTGGGCGGCCCTGGAGCAGCTCGCGGACGACGCCATCGAGGTGGCGGAGGTGACGGGCATTCCGGCGCCCACGTCGTCGGGATCCGCGGCTCCGTAGCGCGTCCGTCACCGCGCGCCCCTCTCCGCGTCCGTCACCGCGCGTCCTTCTCCGCGTCCCTCTGCGCGTCCGTCTCCGCGTCCAGGAACGTCGACCAGCAGCCGTCACTCACCGGGAGCCGCTTTGCCGATCACCGACTTCGACCGCTACCCGCTCCTCTTCGGGCCCTCGCCGGTCCACCCCCTCGAACGGCTCACCCACCACCTCGGCGGCGCCACGATCTGGGCCAAGCGCGAGGACTGCAACTCCGGGGTGGCGTACGGCGGGAACAAGACCCGCAAGCTGGAGTACCTGGTCGCCGACGCCCTCGCCCAGGGCTGCGACACCCTGGTCTCCATCGGCGGCGTCCAGTCCAACCACACCCGCCAGGTCGCCGCCGTCGCCGCCCGCGCCGGGCTGCGCTGCGTCCTCGTCCAGGAGAGCTGGGTCGACTGGCCCGACTCCGTCTACGACAAGGTCGGCAACATCCTGATCAGCCGTCTCGCGGGCGCCGACGTGCGCCTGGTGCGGGCGGGCTTCGGCATCGGCTTCAAGGAGAGCTGGGAGCTTGCCCTGCGCGAGGTCGAGGAGAGCGGCGGCAAGCCGTACGCGATCCCGGCGGGCGCCTCCGACCACCGGCTCGGCGGGCTCGGCTTCGCAAACTGGGCGTACGAGGTGGCGGAGCAGGAGCGCGAGCTCGGCGTCCTCTTCGACACGGTGGTCGTCTGCTCGGTGACCGGCTCCACCCAGGCCGGCATGGTCGCGGGCTTCGCCGCGCTCGCCGAGGAGGGCGGCCCGGCCCGCCGGATCATCGGCGTCGACGCCTCCGCGAAGCCCGGTCCGACGCACGAGCAGATCACCCGGATCGCCCGGGACACCGCCGCCCTCATCGGGGTCGAGCGCCCGGTGACGGCGGCCGACGTCGAGCTGGACGAGCGCTACCACGCCGGGGTGTACGGCGTCCCGGACGAGACGACCCTCGACGCGATGCGGCTCGCCGCCCGCACCGAGGGCATGGTCACCGACCCCGTGTACGAGGGGAAGTCGATGGCGGGACTGATCGATCTGGTGGACCGGGGAGAGATCGGCCGGGACTCGACCGTGCTCTACGCCCACCTCGGCGGCCAGCCCGCCCTCAACGCCTACAGCGCCCTGTTCTAGTCGGCGTTCCAGCCGACGTTCCAGCCAGGGCGGGGGACCCGGCTGCTCAGAGTGCCTGGGCGGCCGGCTTCACCATGCCGCGGACGGTCCGCGACTTCACGAACTCGCCCATCGCCGTCATCTCCCACTCGCCGGTGAACTGCTTGATCAGCTTGGCCATCATCACGCCGGTCTGCGGCTCGGCGGTGGTCAGGTCGAAGCGGACCAGCTCCTCGCCCGTCGCCGCGTCGATCAGCCGGCAGTAGGCCTTGGCGACCTCGGTGAACTTCTGGCCGGAGAACGAGTTCACCGTGAAGACCAGACCGGTCGCGTCGGCGGGCAGCCGGCCGAGGTCGACGACGATCACCTCGTCGTCGCCCGCGCCCTCACCCGTGAGGTTGTCGCCGGAGTGCTTCACCGAGCCGTTGAGGATGGACAGTTTGCCGAAGTAGCAGCTGTCCAGGTGGTTGCGCTGCGGGCCGTACGCGATGACGGAGGCGTCCAGGTCGATGTCCTTGCCCCGGTACGCGGGCTCCCAGCCGAGGCCCATCTTGACCTGCGAGAGCAGCGGACGGCCGCCCTTGACCAGGGACACCGTCTGGTTCTTCTGGAGGCTGACCCGGCCCTTGTCGAGGTTGATCTTGCCGGAGGGGGCGGGGGCCGGGGGAGCGGGCGTGCCGGCCGCGATCCGGGGGTCCACCGGGGCGACGGGCGGCGCCGGCGGGACCGGGGGCGCCACCGGCGGCGCGACGGGGGCGGGCGGGGCGACGGGGGCGGGCGCGACCGGCGCGGCCGCGGCCGGGGCGGCGGGCTCGTCGTCCACCGAGACGCCGAAGTCGGTGGCGATGCCGGCCAGGCCGTTCGCATAGCCCTGGCCGACGGCGCGGGCCTTCCACGCGCCGTTGCGCAGATAGATCTCGACGACCACGAGGGCCGTCTCGGTGGCCAGCTGCGGCGGGGTGAAGGTGGCGAGGACGGTGCCGTCGTCCGCGTTGCGAAGGGTGGCGGTGGGCTCGATGCCCTGGAAGGTCTGGCCCGCGGCGTCGGGGCTCGCGGTGACGACGATCCTCTCGATGCCGGCCGGGACGGCGCCGGTGTCCACCAGGATCGCGTCGGGGGCGGCACCGCCGCCGGAGCGGTAGGTGACACCGGCGCCGGAGGGCTGGTTGTAGAAGATGAAGTCGTCGTCCGAGCGCACCTTGCCGTTGGCGCCGAGCAGCAGGCCCGAGACGTCGAGCCGCACCGGGGCGGCGACGTCCACCGCCACGCGCGCGGCGGTGAGAGGGATGTTCGAGCCGGGGGTCATAGCGGTCATGCCTGAGCTAACGAACCGGGTACCTTTGCCGTTCCCTTACCCTCGGCCGGTTCGGCCACCTTGATTACCGGCCACCTTGATTGCGCGGGTGGTTCCTGGCCTGCCGCTCGTTGCCGAAGCGGTACGAGCCCGTCCACCGGGCCATGACGAGCTGGGCGTCGCCCGACCCGACCTCGGCGAGGAACTTCTCCGCGCGGGCGCCGCGCAGCACGCCCGCGGCGCGGCCCAGGTGGGTGAGGACCACCGAACCGTCCCGGCGCTGTTCGTACGTGAATCCATGGGGTCGTGGCATGCCGGGCATCCTGCCGTTCCCGGTCAGATCCGTCATATGAATATTCTTTCGACCCATGGGTGCAGTGGGGGCGGAGGGGCCGGTGGGACCGGCGGGGGTGGCGGGCGCTGTGGGCACGGTCGATGGCAACTGTTTTCGGACACAGGACGTGGACGAGGCGCGCGTGGAGCTCGACGCCCGTTACTACGCGAACCGGATGGACCTCGTCGACCGCGAGCGGCGGCCCTTCGCGGCGCGCTTCGACACGGTCGCGCTCGGCCCGCTGGTCATCGGCGACCTGAGCTGCGGGGCCGATGTGCGGATGAGCTTCGGGGAGCTGGGCGCGTACCACCTGAACGCGCCGCTCAGCGGGCGGATGGAGATGCGCCAGGGCGGGGCCTCGATCGTCGCGACGGACACCGAGGCCGTGCTGCTCGACCCGGCGGGCGACACCTTCCTCGACCGCTGGAGCGGGGACTGCCGGACCCTGTCGGTGAAGGTGGGGGCGGCCGAGCTGCGTGACCGCCTGGAGCAGCTGATCGGCCGCCCGCCGCGGGGCCCGCTCGTCTTCGCGCCGGGCCTGGACATCACCCGGGGTCCCGGTCTGAGCTGGGTGCGCTTCGCCCGGCAGGTCGCCGCGGAGGCGCTCGCCGGCGAGGGCCTCGCCCGGCACGAGCTGGTGGCGCGCCCCTTGCAGGAGGCCCTGCTGAACGGGCTGCTGCTGGCCGCCGAGCACCCCTGGCGCGAGGCGCTCGCGCACCCGGGGGAGCCGCGGCGGCCGGCGCCGGTCAAGCGGGTGATGGACGCGGTGCGGGAGCGCCCCGAGCATCCGTTCACGACCACCGAGCTGGCCGCCCTCGCCCGGGTGAGCGTGCGCCGCCTCCAGGAGTCGTTCCGTGAGTACGTGGGGATGTCGCCGATGGCGTACGTACGCGAGGTCCGGCTCGACCGGGTCCGCGAGGAGCTGCGGGCGGCCGCGCCGGACGAGGTGGGCGTGAGCGAGGTGGCCTGGCGCTGGGGCTTCGCCCATCAGGGCCGCTTCGCGGCGCGCTACCGGGAGAAGTTCGGCGAGTCGCCGTCGGAGACCTTGCGCGGCCGCCGCTGAGGGTTCGGCCGCACCCGCGCCGAGGGTGTCCGCCCTTGCCGGGGCCCAGGCGTGCGCCGGGGCGCGCAAGGGGGCGCGCAATTCGCTGACCGGCGGACTTCCATGCCTCAATCCACCGCGCATTCCGGACAGAGGTCGCGTTCCGCGGCTCGCGATGATCTTCGTCCGGGCCTACGGTGAGCAGGTCCGGCCGCCAGCGTGCGCCGTGACCCGGGCCCCGGCCGGCTCCCCCGTATCAGTCCGGCCGGGTCCTGCGTACTCCTGCGTACTCCTCCCACTGCTCCCGCTGCCCCGGGCCCTCATGCCGGGAGTCTCACGCGAGCCCTCCGTTGCTCATCAGCAGCTGCCCGTTGATCCACTGCCCCTCGGGCGAGCAGAGGAAGTCGACCAGGTGCGCGGTGTCCCGAGGGGTGCCGAGGCGGCCCAGCGGCGTCTGTCGCGCCATCTCCTCCCGGAGCGGCTCCGTCATCCAGCCGGTGTCCACCGGGCCCGGATTGACGACGTTGGCGGTGACCCCGAGGTGTGCGAGCTCGCGCGCGGCGGCCAGGGTGATGCGGTCGAGAGCGCCCTTGCTCGCCCCGTACGGGAGGTTCCCCACGGTGTGGTCGCTCGTCAGGGCGATGACGCGGCCGGTCCCCGGAGGGCCGGTGAACCGCCGGCCGTACTCCCGGATCAGCAGCCAGGACGCGCGCGCGTTGACCGCGAAATGGCGGTCGAAGCTCTCGACGGTGGTGTCGAGGAGCCCCGAGTCGACCGACTCGCAGTGGCACATGACGAGGGCCCTGACCGGGCGCCCGAGCCGCTGCTCGACCGTGTCGAAGACGCGTGCGGGCGCCTCGGGGTCGGCGAGGTCGGCCTCGACGGCCGTGCAGGCGGCACCCCGCTCGGCGAGCCGCCCGGCGACGGCCGCGGCCGCGCCCCGCTCCTCGCCCCACTCCATGCGCCGGTCGTACGCGGTCCAGTACGTGAACGCGACGTCCCAGCCGGACGCGGCGAGACGGTCGGCGATGCCCGCGCCGATGCCGACCGTGCGGCCGACGCCGGTCACGAGGGCGAGCGGACGGTGGTCCATGGGGGTGCTCCTGTCGTCGTTCAGTGCGGCCACCGGGGCGGGGCCACGCAGAAGTGGCCGCCCAGGTAGAGGGCGTCGGCGCTGTCCTCCGGCGGGAAGCCCTTGTCGGCGATGAGCTTCTCCGCGTAGACCTCCGAGTCGTCCTGCGGGGCGAAGCCGAGCGCCCGGGCCGAGGAGAGGTCCCACCACGCGCGCGTGTTGGCGGACGAGCCGTACACGACCGTGTGGGCCACGTCCTCGGCGGTGAGCGTGGCGTGCAGCAGGCGGGCGCAGTCGGCCGGGCTGAGCCACATCGACAGCATCCGGACCGAGGTGGGCTCGGGGAAGCAGGAGCCGATGCGGACCGAGACGGTCTCGACGCCGTGCAGGTCCCAGTAGAGCTGTGCCAGGTCCTCGCCGAAGCACTTGGACAGGCCGTAGAAGGTGTCCGGGCGGTGCGGGGTGTCGACCGGCACGAGCGGGTCGCCCTCGCGCGGCTGCCGGGTGAAGCCGACGGCGTGGTTGCTGGAGGCGAACACCACGCGCGGGACGCCCTCCTCGCGGGCGGCCTCGTAGAGGTTGTACGTGCCGGCGATGTTGGCGGCCATGATCTTGTCGAAGGTCGACTCCAGGGAGATGCCCGCCAGGTGCACGATCGCGTCGACGCCCCGGACGGCCTCGCGCAGCGCCGCGCGGTCCGCGAGGTCGGCGACGATCGCGTCCGGCGCTCCCGGCACGGGGGCGACGTCCAGGAGGCGGAGCTCGTAGCCGTACGGGGGCAGGAGCTCCCGCATCAGCGTGCCGACGCCTCCGGCGGCGCCGGTGAGCAGGACGGTGCGGGGTGCGGCCATGGAGCGGATCTCCTCCGTCGAGCGGCACGTGATGGCGTTCATCCGCGTGCCCGTGGCAGGCGTCTGAGTAGTCACCTGAGCAGTCATCTGAGTTGCCACCTGAGTGGCATTCACAACCGTGGACACGCTAGGGAGCGGCCCGACGGAGCGTCAAGAGTGTGCGACAGGGCGCGTTCTCTCCTTGACCGGCCCTTCCGCGCTGTTCTAGCGTGCGAGACGTCATCGTTCAAGAATATGGATGACAGTCATAACTGTGCACGAGATGGCCCTGCACGACGGACTTCCCTGGGAGCGACCGTGACCACTGCCCCGCTCGCCGGCCGGCTCGACGGCCTGCTGTTCTTTCCCGTCACCGCCTTCGCGCCGGACGGCTCCGTCGACCTCGACACCTTCCGCGCCCATGTGCGCGCGGGCGTCGACGCGGGTGCCGCCGCCGTGTTCGCCTGCTGCGGCACCGGCGAATTCCACGCCCTCACCCCCGAGGAGTTCCGGGACTGCGTCGCCGCCGCCGTCGAGGAGACCGCCGGCCGCGTCCCCGTCGTCGCGGGCGCGGGCTACGGCACCGCCCTCGCCGTCCGGTACGCCCGGCTCGCCGAGGAGGCCGGCGCCGACGGACTCCTCGCCATGCCGCCGTACCTCGTCGTCGCCGACCAGGCCGGACTGCTCCGCCACTACACCGAACTCGCCGCCGCCACCTCGCTCGACGTCATCGTCTACCAGCGCGACAACGCGATCCTCACCCCGGCCACCGCCGTCGCCCTCGCCCGCACGGACGGGATCATCGGCCTCAAGGACGGCCTCGGCGACCTCGACCTCATGCAGCGGATCGTCAGCGCCGTCCGCGCCGAGGGCCTCGACCTGCTCTACTTCAACGGCCTGCCGACCGCCGAACTCACCGGCCCCGCCTACCGGGGCATCGGCGTCACCCTCTACTCCTCCGCCGTCTTCTGCTTCGCACCCGACATCGCCCTCGCCTTCCACCGCGCGCTCACCGGCGGCGACGACACCACCGTGAACCGGCTCGTCGACGACTTCTACCGACCGCTCGTCGAACTCCGCGCCCAGGGCCGGGGATACGCCGTCTCGCTCGTCAAGGCGGCGGTACGGCGAGGAGGCCTGGACGTGGGACTCGTACGGCCTCCGCTGAGCGAGCCCGCACCCGAGCACGTCGACGCCCTCATGCTCCTCGTCGAGCAGGGACGGGCCGCCCTGAAGGAGCTCGGCGCGTGAGCGGGGAGACGGCGGGCGCAGGGGCTGTCGGGGGCGGCGGGGCTGCCGAGGCCTCCAGGACCGACGGGGCCTCGGGTGTCGGCGGGGGCGGTGGCGTGCGGGCCGGTGCCTTCGTCTACCCCTGGGACGTCGACGGCGACCCCGCCGCGCCCGCGCTGCTCGCCGAGCTCGGCCTCGCGCAGGTCACCCTCGCCGCCGCCTACCACTCCACCCGGGCCCTGACCCCCCGGCACCCCGCCCACCGGATCGTCACCGCCGAGCACGCCGCCGTGCTCTACCCGCCGGACCCGGACCGCTGGGCCGGCCGCCCGCTCCGCCCGTACCCGGCGGGGGAGTGGGCCCCCGGCGACGCCTTCGGGCGGGCCGCCGAGGCCCTCGCCCCCACCGGCCTGGAGGTGCACAGCTGGGTCGTGCTCGCGCACAACTCCCGCCTCGGCGCCGAACACCCGGAGACCTCCGTCGTCAACGCCTACGGCGACCGCTACCCCTGGGCGCCCTGCGTCGCCCGCCCCGAGGTCCGCGCCCTCCTCGTGGACCTGGCCGCCGAGGCCGCCGTACGGCCCGGCGCCGTCGGCACGGAGCTGGAGTCCTGCGGCTGGTACGGCCTCGCCCATCTCCACGCCCACGACAAGACCGGCGGCGTCGCCCTCGGCGAGCGCGAGCAGTACCTGATGTCGCTCTGCTTCTGCCCCTCCTGCCGGGAGGGGTACGGGGGCGAGGGCGCCGATCCCGACGAGCTGGCCGCCGCCGTGCGGGGCGCACTGGAACCCGTATGGGCCGGATCGGGTCCGCCGGGCGGGCTCGGCGCCCTGGAGGCCCCGGCCCTGGCCTGGCGCGCCGGGACCGCCCGTACCTTCCAGGAGGCCGCCGTGGCCGCCGTACGCGCCGAGGCCCCGCCCGGCTTCCGGGTCCTGCTGCACGCCGACCCCGACCCGTACCGCTGCGGCGCCGACGCCGGCACCGACCCGGCGCACGTCCTGGGCCTCGCGGACGGGGTGGTCGCCCGGCCGCACCGGGTCGCCGAATTCGCGGCCCACGCGCGCGTGGACACCGTCCTCGCGGCGAACCTGTCCGTCGTCACCGGCATGGGCGGCGCGCCCGACCGGCTGGCCGAGGAGGCCGAGCGGGCCCGCGACGCGGGCGCCACCGAACTGCGGCTCTACCACGCCGGGCTGGCCTCGGACGAGGACCTGGCCGCCGTCCGGACGGCCCTGCGGAAGCTGGGCTAGATCCCCGCGGGGCCGGATCCCGCGGGGCCGGATCCCGCGGGGCCAGATCCCGGGGGCCAGACCCCCGGGGCGGGGCTAGATTCCCGGGGGCGTGGCCAGCAGACGGGCGGCGGAGGCGCGGGTGTCCGCGACATGGGCGCGGGCCAGTGCCTCCGCGCCGTCCTCGTCGCGGTCGCGGACGGCCTCGTAGAGCCGCTCGTGGGCCCCGCACATCGGCTCGCCGTCCGACTGCGCCGAGGTGAGCCGGAAGAGCCGGCGCAGCCGGGAGTCGAGCGGGGCCATCAGGTCCACCAGGAGCGGGTTGCCGGAGAGTTCGACGATCCGCCGGTGGAAGTCGGCGTTGAGGGAGACGGCCTCGCGGAGCCGACCGGACTCCGCCGCCTTCCTGGCCCTCGCCAACATCCGCTCCAGGTCCCGCAGTTGAGCGGGACTCGCGTGCCGGGCGGCGAGCCGCGCGGCCAGGCCCTCCAGGTTCTCCCGTACGTCGAAGAGGTGCTCGGCGTCCTCCGGGCCGAAGTCCGCCACCACCGACCCCCGGCGCGGCTGCACCGAGAGGAAGCCTTCCGACTCCAGGCGCTGCATCGCCTCGCGCACGGGCACCCGGGAGACCCGCAGCTCGTCGGCGATCTCCCGCTCCACGAGCCGCCGGCCCGCGGGGTACTCCGCCTCGATGATCCGCTCGCGCAGCTCCACATAGACCTGCTCCCGCAGGGACCGGTGACCGTCCCCGATGGCGGTGCCGGGGGCGGCGGCGGGGCGGTGGACGGTCATGGGGGCGGCTCCAGTCGGGTGGATGTCGTGTTCCCTCGATCTTCGCAGGGGGCGGCGGAACGGCCGACTGTCAGACCAGCCGGCCGTCCCTCGCCACCACCCGGCCGGCTCGGACCACCACGTCGCGGCGCGGGAGGTCCACCACCGCCTGGGGGAGGCATTCGCCGTCGACGAGCATGAAGTCGGCCGGAGAGCCGGGGCGGAGGTCCGCCTTCGGGAGGCCCAGGAGGGCCGCGCCGCCGTCGGCCGCCAGCCGGAAGCAGGCCTCCAGTTCTTCGTCGAGCCGCAGGTCCAGGGCCCAGGCCGCGAGCCAGGCGCGGTGCAGCATGTCCGCGTTGCCGAACGGGCTCCAGTTGTCCCTGACCCCGTCCGAGCCGAGCCCGACCCGTACCCCGCGCTCGGCGAGCCGCCGGAACGGCAGGATCGTCGTCGCCGACAGGGCGACCGTCGTGACGGTGATGTCCGCCTCCGCGAGCAGGTCCGCCGTCTCGTCCAGGGCATCGGCCGACAGACCGGCCACCGCGAACGCGTGCGCCACGCTCACCCGGCCCTGGAGGCCCAGCGCGCGCGTGCGGGCCGCGATGTCCCGCAGCGGGGCCAGGCCCCGCTCGCCCCGGTCGTGCAGGTGGATGTCGAGCCCCAGGCCGTGCTTCTCCGCGAGCGCGAAGACCGTGCCCAGCTGGTCGCCCGCGCCGTCGCCCGTGCCGTCGCCCGCGTTGCCTGCCGCGTCGAAGCCCGCCGGGTCGATGCCGCCGATGTGCGTCACCAGACCGCTCGCCGCCGCCTCCGCGAGCAGCTCGGCCACCCCCGGCGTACGGACCACGCCGTGCTGCGGGAAGGCGACCAGCTCCACGTCCACGATCCCGGCCAGCCGCGCCGCCGCCTCCGCCACCCCCTCGATCCCGGAGAGGCCGTACGCCGGGGCGACGTCCGCGTGGGCGCGCATCGCGCGCGTGCCCTGGGCCGCCGCGTGCGACATCAGCCGCAGCGCCCGCTCGCCCACCGGTGTCGGCAGCGCGCGGGCGAGCTCCACGTCCCCGGCGACGTACTCGGCGATGCCGTCCGCCGGGCGCCTGCTGCGCCAGGGCTCGCCCCAGGACGTCTTGTCGGGGTGGATGTGCGCGTCGACCAGGGTCGGCAGCGCGAGCCGCCCGCCGCCGTCGACCCGCTCGACGACGGCGCCCTCCGGGACCTCCGGCACCAGTACGCCGTCCACGGCGATCAGGTCGCCGGCAGGCCCGCCGAAGGGCCGAACGTCGTGGAACAGGGTCGCGGTGCGGGGTGCCGGCGGGGTCACGGGAGTCTCCTCGGAGCGGTCGACGGTACGGAAGGCGATGCCGCGATCTGGTATACCACGGGGGTTCTGCAAGCTCCTGGCCCCGCCCGGCCGAATCCTCGTCCCCGGCCGATCCCCGGCCGGCCCCCGCCCCCGCCGCCCCTCGCCCCGTCACCAGGCCAGGTCCTCCAGCGCGTCCAGGTCCGGCACCGCCGTCACGGTCGGTTCCGCGTCGTCCGCGCCCACCCGCAGTTCGGCCCAGATCGTCTTGCCGCGTCGGCCGTAGCGGGTGCCCCAGCGCTCCGCGTACTGCGCCACCAGGTACAGACCGCGCCCGCCCTCGTCCGTCGCCGCCGCGTGCCGCAGGTGCGGCGAGGTGCTGCTGCCGTCCGACACCTCGCAGATCAGCGTCCGGTCGTGGAGCAGCCGTACCCGGACCGGGTCGGCCCCGTACCGCACCGCGTTCGTGATCAGTTCGCTGAGGACCAGCTCCGCCGTGAACGCGAGCCCGTTGAGCCCCCACTCCGACAGCTTCTCCGCCGCCGCGTTGCGCACCGGCGAGACCGCCGACGGGTCACGCGCCACCTCCCACTCGGCGATCCGCTCGCGGTCGAGCAGCCGGGTGCGGGCCACAAGGAGCGCGATGTCATCGCGCGGCGTGGGCGACAGGAGCGTCGCGAGGGCGTCCGCGCAGGTCTGCTCCGGGCTCCGGTCGGGGCGGGCGAGCGTGGACTTCAGCATGCCCAGACCCGTGTCGAGGTCCCGGCCCCGGTCCTCCAGGAGCCCGTCCGTGAACAGCACCAGCTTGCTGCCCTCCGGCAGCAGCAGCTCCGTCGCCTCGAACGGCGCGTCACCCAGGCCGAGACCCAGCGGCAGACCCGGCGACAGCTCGGGGAACTCCACCCGCCCGTCGGGCCACACGAGCGCCGGCCCCGGATGCCCCGCGCTCGCCACCGTGCACCTCCCCGACGCCGGGTCGTAGATCGCGTACAGGCAGGTCGCGCCGGTGATGCCCTCCTCCCGCCGCCGCCCCTCGCCGTCCTGCCCCTCCGACTCCCGGTCGTCGATCCGGCCCGTCAGCTCGTCGAGGTGCCCGAGCAGCTCGTCCGGCGGCACGTCGAGCGTCGAGAAGTTGTGCACCGCCGTCCGCAGCCGCCCCATGGTGGCCGCCGCGTGCAGCCCGTGCCCGACGACGTCCCCGACGACGAGCGCCACCCGCGCGCCCGGCAGCGGGATCACGTCGAACCAGTCGCCGCCCACGCCCGCCTTCGCCGGGAGATAGCGGTACGCCACGTCCACCGCGCTCTGCTCCGGCAGCACCCGGGGCAGCAGGCTCCGCTGGAGCGTCACCGCCATCGCGTGCTCCCGGGTGAACCGGCGCGCGTTGTCGATGGCGACCGCCGCCCGCGCCGCCAGCTCCTCCGCGAACGACAGGTCCTCCTCCCCGAACGGCTCCGGCGTGTCCGCGCGCCAGAAGTTCGCCATCCCCAGGACCACCCCACGGGCCAGCAGCGGCACCGTGAGCAGCGAGTGCATCCCGTAGGCGAGGGCCTGCGCCGCCCCCTCCGGGTCCTGCTCCCGCCAGCCCTCCGCCGAGGCCAGCTCCGCCTGCGCCATCGCGTGCCCCGCGCTCAGGGCCGTCGCCATCGGGGTACTGGGCACGTCGAACCGAATGGTGTCCCCGACCGGCTGGAGCGGCTGGTCGGGCCGTAGCCCGCTCAGCGCCGTCCGCCGCATCTCCGTGGTCGCCGGCGCGGACGACGGCGGCTCCTCGCCGCGCAGCACCGGTTCGAGCAGCTCCACCGTCGCGAAGTCCGCGAACCGGGGCACCGCGACCTCCGCCAGCTCCTCCGCCGTCCGTACGACCTCCAGGGTCGTCCCGATCCGTACCCCCGCCTCGTAGAGCAGCTGCAGCCGGCCGCGGGCCACCGCGGCCCGGCCGGTCAGGGCGGCCAGCTCGGTGGTGTCCCGCATCGTCATCACGCATCCGGACTCCCGCCCCGCCGGGAGCGTGGGCCGTACGCTCACCGCGAGGAGACGGTCGCCCGCCCGGTGCACCTCGTCCGTCGCCGACCGGCCCGACTCCAGGAGTTCGACCGTCCGGGCATCGAGTCCGAGCTCCGAGACGTGCCGCCGCTCCATGTCCACCGTGAGGCCGAGCAGCCGGCGCGCCTCGTCGTTGGCGAGCAGCAGCCGGCGGTCCGGGCCCACGATCAGGACCCCTTCGCGCACCGCGTGCAGGACCGCCTCGTGGTGCTCCTTCATCCGGGTCATCTCGGCCGGACCGAGTCCGTGCGTCTGCCGCCGCAGCCGCCGGCTCACCAGGGCGGCCCCGCCCACGGCGAGCACGAGCGCGCCGCCGGCCGCGCCGATGAGCATCGGCAGCCGGTCCCGCACCGCGTCCGTGATGTTCTCCACCTCGACGCCGCTGGTGACCATGCCGACGATCTTGCCCTGGTCGTTCACGACCGGGACCACGGCCCGTACGGCGTCGTTGGGCTCTCCACGGAACAGCTCCGTGTAGGACTCGCCGTCCACCACCGCCCGGTTGAGGTCGCCGGTCGCCTTGAGGCCGATCAGCTCCGGCTCCGAGTCGGTGTACCGCACGCCGTCCGGGCTCAGGACCGCGATGAAGTCCACCCCCGTCGCCCGCCGCGTCTCTTCCGCCCGTTTCTGGAGCTCGGCCGTCGGGTCGGGCGCGACGAGCGCCGCGTCGACGCCGGGCGCCTTCGCGAAGGCCTCCGCGACCGCGAGAGAGCGGACCCTGGCGTCCCGCTCGGTGTCGCTGCGCGCCTGGTAGAACGTCACGAACACGGCCGCCGCGATCACCAGGAGCGCGATCAGCGCCTCCAGGGCGAACACCTGCCCGGCCACGCTCCGCAGACCCGTCCCGTCGCGCTCACCGGAGCGCTTCTCCCGCGCCCCGGAGCGCTTCCCCCGCGCCCCGGGGCCCGTCGCGCGTGCCCCGCCCCGGGCCGTCATCCCGTGCTCCGGGCGATGAGCAGCGCCACGTCGTCCGGCGCACCCGGGCGGCGCAGCGCCCGAAGGAGTTGGTCGCAGGTCTCCTCCAGAGGCCCGCGCATGTCGTCGAGGAGGCCCACGAGCAGCGCGAGCCGCTCGTCGATCGCCTCGTGGCGGGTCTCGATCAGACCGTCCGTGTAGAGCACGAGCCGGTCCCCGGGCCGGAAGGCCACCCGCGTCGTACGGAACGTGCCGCCGCCCACCCCGAGCGGCACCCCCGGCGGTACGGTCACCAGCTCGGCCGGGCCGTCCGCCGGGACCCGTACCGGCGGCAGATGCCCCGCGTTCGAGATCCGGCACCGGCCGAGGGCGGGGTCGTGCACGGCGAAGAGACAGGTCGCGATGTAGTGCTCCAGGCCCGCCGTGATCCGGTCCAGGTGCCGCAGGACCTGGGCGGGCGGGAGATCGAGGTCGGCGAACGCGCAGGTGGCCGTCCGCAGCCGCCCCATCGTCGCCGCCGCGTCGATCCCGCTGCCCATCACGTCCCCGACCACCAGCGCCGTCTTGTCGTCGGGCAGCGGGATCACGTCGTACCAGTCGCCCCCGACCTCGCTCGACGCCTGCGCGGGCTGGTAGCGGGCCGCGACCTCCAGACCCGCCCGATCCGGCGGCGAGCCCGGCAGCAGACTGCGCTGGAGGGTCACCGCCGAGTTCCGCACGCTCTGGTACCAGCGCGCGTTGTCGATGCTCACCGCCGCGCGGGCCGCGAGCTCCGTCGCGAGCAGCACGTCGTCGCCGTCGAAGGGCAGCTCGTTGCGGTCCCGTTTGAGGTCGAGCGCGCCGAGCACCTCGCCGCGCGCGATCAGCGGCACCGCCAGATACGAGTGCACCCCCGCACGGGCGAGCAGCTCCGCCGCCTCGGGACTCCGCGCGATCCGGGCCAGGTCACCGGGGCCGACGTGTTCCACCAGGACCGGCAGCCCGGTGTGCACACACCGGGTGACGAGCCGGTCCGCCCCGTACATGGTGATCGCCCCGGGCGGGTCCGCCGCGGGCAGCGCCTCCGTCCTGGCCCCGGCCTTCACCGCGAGCGCCCGGAACAGCTCGGGCCCCTCGTCGGGCGCGCCCGGTCTGCGCAGTGCGAGGACGGAGTCGAGGACGTCGACGGCGGCGATGTCGGCGAGCTCCGGTACCACCACCGAGGCCAGCTCGTCGGCGGTCTTCTCCACCTCCAGGGTGGTGCCGACCCGGGCCGAGGCGTCCGCGATGAGCGCGAGCCGCCGCCGGGACCGGTCGGCGTCCGCGTCCGCCAGATGCCGCTCGGTCACGTCGATCACCGAGGCCGCCACCCCCAGGACCCGGTCCTCGGCCCCTTCGAGACGGTAGAAGGACACCGACCAGGAGTGGTCGCGGTCAGGGTCGGCCGGGGTCCGCCCGACGGTGGGATGGTCGAGCAGCGGCGTCCCCGTGGCCAGTACGGTGCGCAGCGCGGTCTCCAGGGCCTCCGCGTCGATCCGCGGCAGCATGTCGCCGATCCGCCGCCCGATGTGCAGCGCGGCCGGTACGCCGTTGATCCGCTCCAGGGCCGGGTTCACCAGGACGTAGCGCAGGTCGGTGTCGAGTACGGCGAGGCCGATGGGGGACTGGGAGACCAGCCGGTCGGAGAGCGCCAGCTCGGTCTCGACCCGTTCGACGGCGCCGCGGTCGGCGGCGATCCCGAGCGCGTAGAGCCCCCCGAGGTCGTCGGTGAGCCGCATGTTGCGGAACTCCACGGGCCGTACGCTTCCGTCCTTGTGCCGTACGGGGAAGGTGCCGGCCCAGGTCATGCCCTCGCGCAGCACCTCGCCGAAGAGGCGCATCGCCTCCTCGCGGTGGTCCGCGTCGACGACCAGCCGGGCCATGTACCGGCCCAGGGCCTCCTCGGCGCTGAAGCCGAAGAGGTCCTCGGCCTGCGGGCTCCAGAGCACGATCCGGCCGTGGGCGTCGATGACGACGGCCGCGACCCCCAGCACGTCGAGAAGGCCCTTGCCGTCCAGGGGCACACCGACCTGCCCCGTCGTCCCCGGGAAGGAACCGGCCGTCACGCTGCCCTCCTCCCGCCGCGCCTCCTTCCATGCTCGCCGCCCGCCGGTCGCCCCGCACCGCGAGCGCCCCCGGGGCGCGGGCGGAGCCGGGCCCTCAGCGGACCGGTACGGACGCGTCCGGCGTGCCCGTCGCCCGGTCGCGCCCGCGCCGCCCCCGTACCGCGACCGCCGCCGCCCATCCCGTCCCCGCGAGCGCGAGCAGCGGGGGCAGGACGCGGACGTCGACCAGGGCGACCAGGCCCGCGCCGAGGGCGAGGGCCAGCGCGTTCGGTGCCATGACCAGGGTGTGCGCCGTCGCCGCCATTCGGCCCACCGCTGTCGCCGGCGCCTCCCGCTGCACGGCCGTCGCGACCGCCACGAGGACCCACGGCATCCCCAGTCCGATCGCCGCGCTCGCCGCCAGAGCCGTCGCCTCGTACGGCAGCGCCCGTACGCCCACCGCCACCGCGAACAGCGCGAGACCGGCCGCGGCGAGCGTCCGCTCCGGCATCCGGCGCAGCAGCGGGCCGGTGACCAGGCCCGCGAGGACCGAGCCCCCGCCCTGCACCGCGTAGAGCACACCGGCGTACGCGGGCGCGTGCCCGAGCCCCCGGTCGACGACCGCGTAGATCGCGGCCCCGTTCACCCCGGCGAGCAGCATCGTGAACGCGCCCGTCGCGACCAGTGGCCGCAGCACCGGCGAGGCGCGGAGCAGGCGGGCGCCCTCGGTGGTCTCCCGCCACCAGTGCCCGGACCCCGGCCGCGCCGGGCGCTCCTCCCGTACGGGCATCAGCGCGAAGAGCCCCGCCGCGAGGGCGAAGCTCGCCGCGTCGAGCAGGGCGACGGTCCCGCCGCCGTACGCGGCGAAGAGGCCGGCCGCCATGAGCGGGGCGATCAGCTTCATCGACTCGTTCGCGGTCATCCGCAGCCCGTTGAACGTGCCGAGCCGCTTCTCGTCCAAGGCGGTGGCGACCAGGGCCTGTTCCGCCGCCTCGTGGACGGCGCCCTGCGCCCCGTACACGACGAGGACGGCGAAGAGCAGCCACACCCGGTCCGCCGAGTCCACCCACAGCAGGACCGGGAGGAGCGCGGCCATCGCCAGGTCGAGGCCGACCAGGAGCGGCCGCCGCCGCACCCGGTCCGCGAGCGTGCCGAGCAGCGGCCCGAGGAGGACGGGCGCCCAGAGGGCGAAGGCGGTCAGGGCCGCGAGACTGTCGGAGCCCGTCAGCGACTTGACCCATATCCCGGAGACCAGCCACATCGCCGTCGTACCGAATCCGGACACGACGACACCTGTCAGATACCAGCGCATGGGCTCAGGCTGGCGTCTGAGGGGCCTCCGGCGGATCGGTCACATGCCCTAGGGGTGTCGTGTCGATCAGGCCGGGCTCGCGGCGTCCGGCACGGCTCCCCGCTTCTCGTACCGCAGCGCGGCCCCCGTCACCACCGCGCCCAGGCCCTCCCAGAGGCCCACGCCCAGGAAGCCGGCCGGGGCGCGGCCGGTGACGACGGCGAGGGTGAAGACGGCGCAGGTGAGGAGCCGGAAGGGCACTGTCCACCGGAAGAAGGGCTTCCAGTCGGCCAGCGCGGCCAGGACGTAGTAGACGCCCATGTTGAGCGCCGCCATCGAGGAGGCGGTGAGGAAGACGAGCGTGTGGTCGCCGTCCGCGCGCCCGCCGTCGGGCACCGGCTCGAAGCCCATCACCGTGAGCAGCGCGTCCGGTACGACCAGCCCCACCACGCCCAGAGCGGCGGCGAGCACGCCGAAGACCGCGATCGTCCAGCCGGACAGGGAACGGGGCAGGCGCACGGCGGTCCTCCGCGAGGTGAGAGCAGGATCAGCGGATCACTGAACGAGATTCGAATGCGCGCTCGGTCGCGAGCGTGACCCTGCATATCGTGTGACGGGCCCCGACGGCCAATCGGGGCCCCCGCCGCATCACTTCACCGCCTCACTTCAGCGCCGCGGCCATCATCTTCTGCGCCACCGGCGCCGCCAGACCGTTGCCGCTGACCTCGGAGCGGGCCGCGCCCGAGTCCTCGATCAGCACCGCGACGGCGACCTGCTTCCCGGGCGTCCCGTCGGAGGGGGCCTTCGCGTACGAGGTGAACCAGGCGTACGGCGTCTTGCTGTTGTTCTCACCGTGCTGCGCGGTACCCGTCTTGCCACCGACCTCGGCCCCGCTGATGGCCGCGTTGGTGCCGGTGCCCTCCTCGACCACGGTCCGCATCGCGCTGCGCAGCTGCTCGGCCGTCGACGAGGAGACGATCCGCTCGCTGTCGCCGTCCTCGAAGGTCGTGAGCGGGTCGCCGTCGGAGTCGACGACCTCCGACACCATGTGCGGCGCGGCCAGCAGGCCGTCGTTGGCGATCGCCGCCGACACCATCGCCATCTGCAGCGGGGTGGCGGTCACGTCGAACTGGCCGATGCCGGTCAGCGCCGTCTGCGCCTTGTCCATGTTGGACGGGTAGACGCTCGCGTAGGCGCGGACCGGGACGTCGAGCTCGGCGTCGTTGAAGCCGAACTTCTCCGCCATCGCCTTCACCTTGTCCTGCCCCAGGTCGGCCGCCATCTTGGCGAAGACGTTGTTGCAGGAGTAGCGGAGGGCGGTGCGGATCGTGGCGTTCTCGCAGGGCGCGGAGGCGTTCTCGTTCTTCAGCACGGTCCGGGTGTTCGGCAGGGTGTACGGGTCGGGGCTCTCCGTCGCCGTGTCCACCGAGCCGTACAGACCGTCCTCCAGGGCCGCCGCCGCGACCACCAGCTTGAAGGTGGAGCCGGGCGGCAGCGGCTGCCGTAGGGCCCGGTTGACCAGCGGCTTGTCCTCGTCGGTGGTCAGCGCCTGCCAGGCGTCGCCGTCCGAGGTCCCGGCGATCCTCGACGGGTCGTAGGACGGGGTGGAGACCATCGCGAGGATCCGGCCGGTGGCCGGGTCGACGGCGACGGCCGCGCCCTTCGTGTCCCCGAGCGCCCGGTAGGCGGCCTTCTGCACGGCCGGGTCGATCGTGGTGACGACCGTGCCCGGCTGCTGCTGCTTGCGGGTGAGGGCGTCGAGCGGGTTCTTCAGCCGGTCGTCGGTGCCGTCGAGGACGTCGGAGTAGATGCCCTCCAGCTGGGTGGCCCCGTACGCCTGCGAGCTGTATCCGGTCACCGCCGCGTACAGCTCGCCGTCCGTGTACGTACGGCGGTACTCGAGGTCCGTTCCCTCCGTCTTCTTCGAGCCGGTGACCGGCGAACCGGCCACGACGATGTTCCCGAGCGGCTGCGCGTACTGCGCGATCGTCTTCCGCCGGTTCTTCTTGTCGTCCGCGAGCGCCTTCCCCTCGTACGCCTGCACCCAGGTGGCCCGGCCCAGCAGGGCGAGCACCAGGAGCAGCACGAAGACCGAGGTGCGCCTGATCGTCTTGTTCATCGCACTTGGGGGGACGAACGAGCCGATGGGGGACGTTCCAGAGGTGGCCGGTTTCTCAGCGAACCTTCATGCGGGGCGGACCGTCGTGTGGCCGCCGTCACCCGCCGGACGAAACGCGCCGGCCGCCGTCACCCCGTCCGTACGAACCCCGACTCGTACGCCAGGATCACCGCCTGCGTGCGGTCGCGGGCGCCCGACTTCGCCAGGACCGACGCCACGTGCGTCTTGACCGTCGCCGCGCCGACGCCCATCCGGCCCGCGATCTCCGCGTTCGTGAGGCCCGTCGCCACCAGGCGCAGCACCTCCGCCTCCCGCTCGGTGAGCCGCGCCACCCAGGGCGGCGCCACCGGCGGGCGGTTGCGGGCGTGCTCGGCGGCCAGGCCCCGTACCGCCGCCGGGTAGAGCAGCGAGTCGCTCCGGGCGACCAGCCGGACCGCGCTCACCAGCTCCTCCGCCGCCGCCCGCTTGAGGACGAAGCCGGCCGCGCCGACGCGCAGCGCGTCGTACACGTACGCGTCGTTCTCGAAGGTGGTCACCACCACGATCCGGGGCGGTTCCGCCATCCCCGCGAGGATCTGCTCGGTGGCCCGGATCCCGTCGATCTCCGGCATCCGGACGTCCATGAGGACGACGTCCGGCCGCTCGGCCCGCACCACCGACACCGCCTCGGCCCCGGTGGACGCCTCGCCGACGACCTCCAGGTCGGGCTCCGCGTCGAGGATGACCCGCAGGGCCGTCCGCACCATCCGCTCGTCGTCGGCGAGCACGATCCTCAGGGGGGCGCTCATCGGGGGATCCTGACCACGAGGCGCCAGACGCCGTCCGCCGCGCCGGCCTCGGCGGTGCCGCCGAGCAGCCGGGCCCGTTCCGCGATCCCGCGCAGGCCGCGCCCGCCGTTCGGGCGGACGACCGGCGGCCGCGCGGGCAGGGGGTTCTCCATGGTGATCTCCAACTCCTCGGTACGGGCATCGAGCCGTACGGTCACGGGCTCCCCGCCCGCGTGCCGGGCCGCGTTCGTCAGCCCTTCCTGAACGATCCGGTACGCCTCGCGGGACAGCGCCTCCCGTACGGGGGCCAGGTCGCCGGAGACGGTCAGCGCCACCTTCGGTCCCGCGCCCCGCACCAGGGCCTCCAGGGCGTCGAGCCCCGGCCCCGGGCCGGGCGCCGAGCCCGCCCCGGCCCCGTCGCGGGCGTCCTCGTCGTGCCGCAGCAGCCCGAGGACCCAGTCCAGCTCGCCGACCGTGCGCCGGGTGGTCTCCTCGATCGCGGTCAGCGCCTCCCGGACGAACGCCAGGTCCGCCCCCTCGCCACCGTCCAGGACCCGGCGGGCGGCGCCCGCCTGGAGGGTGACCGCGCTCAGCGCGTGACCGACCGAGTCGTGCAGCTCCCGGGCCAGCCGGTTGCGGGACTCCGCCTCCGCCGCGCGCCGCTCGGCCGCGGCGAGCCGGTCCGCCGGGCTCGGCCCGAGCAGCCGCGGCGCCTCCCGGGCGAGCAGAGCCCCGGTCGCGGCGGCCACGGCGGCGAGCGCGAGCAGCATCAGGAGCCCCGCCGGGATCGCGGCCCAGCTCCACCAGGGCCGGTCGAGTCCCCAGAGCCGGCCGAGTTCCGACTCCCGCAGCGACGGGGAGAACGGCAGCGCCAGCACGGTCACCGCGAACGGCGGAAGCGCCAGGGTCGCCCCGCTGATCAGCGCCCCGGCGCCCAGGTGCAGCGTGAACCAGCCGGCCGTCCGGGCCTTCGCCTCCCGGCCCTGGGCGGGGCCGTCCGCGAACCGGTCCGCCGGCACCCCGCACAGCGCCCGCGCCGCCGCCACCGACATCGGCCGGGCCAGCGGGAACAGCGCGGCGACCGCGACCAGCGGCAGCCCCACCGCGTACGCCCCGAACTGCACCGCGAGGCTCCCGGTGAACAGGCCGCCCGCGCCGAACAACATCGCCACGACCACGGAACCGACCATCCAGAACGGCATGAACAGCGCGCCGCCCACGATCAGATGGAGCCAGCGCCGCCGGGCCCGCTGCCCGAGGAGGGCGACCGCGAGGCCGGCGACCGCGGGACGGGAGGGCGCGTACCGCCTCACGCCTCGGTGCTCCGCCGCCGCAGGACCGCGGCCAGACAGGCGGCGAGGAGGAGACCGGTGATCATTTCGCCAGCGTAGGTCAGCTGCGACAGGCCCGTGAGCCGCTTGGCGGGATCCGTGTCCGGCATCAGCGCGACCAGCGACATGTAGGCGCCCCAGCAGCCCGCCATGCCCGAGCCGGTCCAGGCCAGGGCGGCGACGGTACGGGTCTTCAGTGCGGCGGGCCGGCGCAGGACGAGGAGGAGGGTGGCGGTCACGGCGAGGACGAGGAAGACGATCCACTGGGCTTCCAGGACGGTGAAGTCGGCGTCGCGGTCGGCGATCTGCCGGGGAGACAGGCCCTCGGTCCCGCCGGACAGCCACATCGTGTGGACCGTGAGGGGGACGAGCGCGACCGCGCCGGCGGCCAGGGCGGTGGCCCGTACGCCCCGCCCGGCGGTACGGGCGGACAGGTCACCGAGGCGGCCGCGCAGGAGCCGGCCCCAACGGTCGCGCGCGTACAGCGCGAAAAGGGTTCCGAGGGAGAGGCCCTGGAGGATGAAGCCGCCGTAGACGACGGCGAACACCCAGGAGTGCAGGAAGGGTTCGGAGGGCGCCGCGGCCGCCTCGTCGCCGCTGAGGGCCGCGACCGCCAGCTGGATCGGGTAACCGGTCATGATCGGGGCGAGCAGCCCGGTCGCCGCCCACATCGGGAGCGCCAGGAGCCAGGCGGGCACCCGCCGGCCCCAGGGCTGGGTGAGGAGCAGGGCGAGGACGACCACGAGGGCGTCGGCCACCACCGAGACGGAGTTGCCGACGATCAGCAGCTGCCGGTGTTCCAGGAGCACGCTCCCGGCGGGGATGCCGATCTCGCTGCCCGCCACCCAGGCGATCTTGATCGAGATGTACGGGACGCACGCGAGGATCGCGAGCAGGCGCAGGGCCCGACGGGCGGGGCCGGCGCGGCCCTCGGTGCGGGGCGCGGGAGAGGGCGCGGGGGAGCGGAGGAGCTCGGTCTCGGTCATGGCTCCAGGCTCGTACGGGGAGGGCGGGAGCCACGTCCTGCCCACCGGTGATCCGCCTCCGCCGCACGGGGGAGACGGGGTCGGCCGAAAGGGCCGTGGGAGGCGGAGGCCGGCCGAGGGGCGCGCGCGTCGGGCGCAAGAATTGACCCACGTTCTTCTGGATAAATTGCACCCTTCGCGGGGGTCAATGGCCCTCTAGGGTAGTGATCATGAACGAGAACGCGCCCTTCGCCCCGCTCCTGACCCGCGCCGCCACCGCCGAGACCACGGCGGACCCCAGCAGCGTCATGACCCTCCTCGCCGACTCCGACACCACCGGCGGTCAGCTCACCAGCTACCGCTCCACCTTCGCCGAGGGAGCCGTCGGTGCCCCGGCGCACTTCCACACCAAGGCGTCGGAGATGTTCTACGTGCTCGACGGCTCGCTCCAGGTCCTCGTCGGCGAGGAGCTGTCCGTCCTGGAGAAGGGCGATTTCCTGCTCGTCCCGCCGCGCACCGCGCACGCCTTCGCGGCCGCGCCCGGCGCCGAGGCCGACGTCCTCTTCGTCTTCACGCCCGGCATGGCCCGCTTCGACTACCTGCGTCTGCTCGGCCGGGTCATGCGGGGCGAGGCGAGCTTCGAGGAGATCAAGGCGTCCTCGGAGCAGTACGACAACCACTACGTGGACAGCCCGGTCTGGCAGCAGGCGCTCGCCGAGCGCGGCTGACCCTCCGGGCCCCAGAGGTGGTGGCTGACCCCTCCCGTGGCTCAGAGGTGGCGGGCTGACCCCTTCCCGTGGCTCGGAGGTGGCGGGCTGACCCCTTCCCGGGGCTCAGAGGCGGCGGGTCGCCAGCGTCAGCCGGTCCCGCGCGTCGAAGAGCGCGTCCTTGATCATCTGCTCGTGGGCCGGGGTGAGCCGCGCCACCGGCACCGAGCAGCTGATCGCGTCCCTCGCCGGGGTCCGGTAGGGGATGGCGACGCCGAAGCAGCGCAGCCCCAGCGTGTTCTCCTCGCGGTCCACCGAGATGCCCTGCTCGCGGATGACGCGCAGTTCCTCGATGAGCTGCTCGCGGTCGGTGATGGTGTGCTCGGTCAGCGCCGGGAGGGTCTCCGGGAGCAGCTTGCGCACCTGGTCGTCGGTGTGGGTGGCGAGCAGCGCCTTGCCCAGCGAGGTCGAGTGCGCGGGCAGCCGGCGCCCGACGCGGGTGAACGGCCGCAGGTAGTGCTGGGACTGACGGGTCGCCAGATAGACCACGTTGGTCCCGTCGAGCCGTGCCAGGTGGATGGTCTCGGTGGTGTCGTCGGAGAGCCGGTCCAGGGTGGGCCGGGAGGCGGCCACCACCTCGTCGCCGTCGATGTACGAGGTGCCGACGAGCAGCGCCCGTACGCCGATGCCGTACCGCGTGCCGGTCGCGTCGGTCTCCACCCAGCCCAGCTCGACCAGGGTGCGCAGCAGCATGTACAGGCTGGACTTGGGGTAGCCGACGGCCTCCTGGACGGCGGCGAGCGAATGCATCCCCGGGCGTCCGGCGAAGTACTCGAGCAGCTCCACGGTCCGCACCGCGGACTTCACCTGCGCTCCGCCCGCGTCGGCAGTCGCCATGACCCTCGCCCCTTTTCCGTCCTGCGGTCTTCCCCTGCCCGGTGGCCGGACAGAGCCCCTTGTGGAGACGGCCGGGCCGTCCCTAGAGTCCCGTACGGATGGCGTTCATCTACGGGAACTGTGTTCAGAATAGCGAACAGGGGCGTGGCAGTGGCGGCAGAACCAGTGTGGAGTGTGGACCCCCGGACGGGGAAGCCGCGCGAGCAGGTCGGGGTGGAGGCCACGACGGAGGACGTCGACCGGGCCGTACGGGCCGCGCACGAGGTCCGCGGGGCCCTCGCCGACCGGTCCGTACGGGCCGCCTTCCTCCGCACCGCGGCCGACCTCCTCCAGGGGGCCGGCGAGCGGATCGTCGAGACCGCGGACGTCGAGACCGCCCTCGGTCCGGTCCGCCTCAACGGCGAACTCGCCCGTACAGCAGCTCAGTTGAGGGCGTTCGCCGAGGTCGTCGACGAGGGCTCCTTCCTGGACATCCGGATCGACCTGCCCGACGCCGGAGCCATCCCGCCCCGGCCCGACCTGCGCCGCTGGAAGATTCCGCTCGGCGTCGTCGCCGTCTACGCCGCCAGCAACTTCCCGCTCGCCTTCTCCGTCCCCGGCGGAGACACCGCGAGCGCCCTCGCGGCCGGCTGCCCCGTGGTGATCAAGGCCCACCCCGACCACCCGGCCACCTCCGAACTCTGCGCCTCGCTGCTGCGCGAGGCCGCCGCCCAGGTGGGTCTCCCCGAGGACGTCGTCGTCCTCGTCCACGGCTTCGACGCGGGCGTCGCACTCGTCCGCCACCCGCTCGTCGCGGCCGCCGGCTTCACCGGCTCGGTGCGCGGCGGACGGGCCCTCTTCGACGCGGCCGCCGCCCGGCCCGTCCCCATCCCCTTCCACGGCGAACTCGGCTCCCTCAACCCGGTGGTGCTCACCCCCGCCGCCGTCGACGAGCGGGCCGAGGAGATCGGCGCCGGACTCGCCGGCTCCATGACCATGGGCGCGGGCCAGTTCTGCACCAAGCCCGGCTTCGTCCTGGCCCCTTCGGGCGAGGCGGGCGACCGCTTCGTGGGGGCGCTGACGGAGGCCCTGAGCGACATCGAGCCGGCCGTGATGCTCGACCACCGGATGCGCGACCACTTCGTCACCGGCACCGACGAGATGACCCGGATCCCCGGCGTCACCGCGCCGGTGACCCCCGCCGCCGGGGGGCCGCACACCGTCAGGGCGGGCTTCCTGACCGTCGACGCCAAGACCCTGCTCGACGGCGAGCACCCCAGCCTCGTGCAGGAGGTCTTCGGCCCGGTCACCGTCGTCGCCCGCTACGACTCCCGTACCGAGATCACCGAGGTCCTCTCCCAGGTGCCCGGAAACCTCACCGCCACCCTGCACATCGGTGAGCGGGACCAGGACGAGGACGCGGCCCCGCTCCTCGCCGAACTCACCCCGCTCGCGGGCCGCGTCCTCGTCAACGGCTGGCCCACCGGCGTCGCCGTCGCCGCCGCCCAGCACCACGGCGGCCCCTACCCGGCCACCACCTCCACCGGCACGTCGGTCGGCGCGACCGCGATCGAGCGCTGGCTGCGCCCGGTCACCTACCAGTCGACCCCCGACCACCTGCTCCCGCCGGAACTCCGCGACGGCAACCCGCTGGGCCTGCCCCGCCACTGAGCCGGCACCGCCTCACCCTCCGACGCGCACCACGATCTTCCCGAGGTGCGCGTCGGACTCCATCAGCCGATGGGCGTCGGCGATCCGCTCCAGACCGTCGAAGGTCTCGGCGATCACCGGCGCCAGGGAGCCGTCGCGCAGCCCCGAGCCGATGAACCCGGCCGCGCGGCGACGCCCCTCCTCGGTCCCGACGAACGCCCCGTTGGCGTACGTGTGGACCGTCTGCGGCCAGTTCATCGACAGGGCCACCGGCCGAGGGTCGAGCCAGCCGTACAGCACGGCCGTGCCACCGGGCCGCAGCGCGTCGCCGAGCCGGGCGAACCCGGGCCCGCCGATCGCGTCGAAGGCCAGGTCCGCGCCCGCTCCGCCGGTGATCCGCCGTACCTCCTCGACCAGGGCATCGGCGTCCCCGCTCTCCGTCGTGATCACCTGCGCGGCCCCGAGCTCCAGGAGCCGCTTCCGCTTGTCCTCACCGCGCGTGGTCGCGACCGGTACGGCTCCGACCCGCAGCGCCGTCTGGATCGCGGCCGTCCCCACCCCGCTGGACGCCCCCGTGATCACCACATGGTCGCCGGCGCCGAGACCACCGGTCAGCACCATGCCGCCGTACGCGGTGGAGTACGTCAGCCAGACCGCCGCGGCCGTCACCGCGTCCACCCCCTCGGGCCGGGCCACCAGGTACTCCTCCGGCAGCACGACCCGCTCCGCGTACACCCCGTGCGTCCCGAATTCGAAGTTGGCCGCCGCCATGACCGGATCACCCGGCGCGTACGCGGTGACTCCCGCCCCGACCGCCTCGACAACCCCCGCCGCCTCGTAGCCGAGCCGCGAACCCGGCAGGGTCGCCGGGTAGTAGTAGGTGCCCGCGCGGAACAGCGCCTCGGCGCGGTTGAGCCCGATCGCCTCGACCCGCACGAGCACCTCGCCGGGACCGGGAGCGGGCAGCGCGACCTCCTCCACGGAGAGGACCTCGGGCCCGCCGGTCTCATGGAACAGAACTGCCTTGGTCGTCATGCCTGTTGTCGTGCCTGTTGTCATGTCTGTTGTCGTCATGGAGACGACGCTAGAAGCAGGACGGAAGACGATCCATGTCCCCGTGACTCTCCCTGATGTCCGATCGTCTCGCGCGCGTCGACGCGGAGTACGGTGCCGGGATGGACGTACTGAGCGATGCCATCGCCGCCATGCGCACCGGACGGCCCCACTCCTCCCGCACCGTCCGCTTCGCCCCCTGGGGCTTCCGCTTCCCGGCCGGCAAGGGCGCCGGATTCCACGTCGTCGTCCAGGGCACCGCCTGGCTGCTGCCCCCGGACGGCGCCGCCCCCGTCGGGCTCGGCCCCGGCGACGTCGTCTTCCTCGCCCACGGCACCGGGCACGGCCTCGCCGACAGCCCCGACACCCCGCTCCTGGAGGCCCTGCCCGCCCCCGACGGCTCCTGGCCCACCTCGCCCGACCGAGGCCCGATCGGCAGCGACGAGACCCTCCTCCTGTGCGGCTCCTACCAGCTCAGCCGCGCCCGCGCCCACCCGCTCCTCACCGAGCTGCCGCCGTACGTGCACATCCCCGCGCGGGCCGGCGGCCATCCCCGGCTGCGCGCCGCCGTCGACCTGCTGGGCGCAGAACTCGCCGAACCCCAGCCGGGATCCGACGCGATCGTCCCCGCCCTGCTCGACACGCTCCTGCTGTACCTGCTGCGCACCTGGTGGCTCACCGAACGCGCCGACCGCTCCACCGGCTGGTCGGCCGCCCTCGCCGACCCGGCGGTCGCGGTCGCCCTCCGGGCCCTGCACGGCGACCCCGCGCGCGCGTGGACGGTCGAAGAGCTCGGCGCCCTGACCGGCCTCTCCCGCGCCGCCTTCGCCCGCCGCTTCACCACCCTGGTCGGCCGCGCCCCCCTCGCGTACCTCACCTGGTGGCGAATGACCACGGCGGGCCGCCTCCTCCGCACCGCCGACCTCCCCCTCCGCGCGGTCGCCCAGCGCTCCGGCTACTCCTCGGAGTTCGCCTTCGCCAAGGCCTTCAAGCGGGAGTACGGGCTGGCCCCGGGCCAGTACCGCAAGGGGGCCTGAGGCCGCCCGGCCGGCCGGGCCGCATGCCGGCCGGGCCGTCCGTTCAGGTGCGGTGGCCCGGCAGGCGGAGGGACGCCAGGGTCGTCAGGGTCAGGAGGGACGCGCTGATCAGGAGGCTCGCGCGGAGGGCCGATTCCATCGACGTGGCCGCCAGGGAGCCGAAGACCGCGATGGCGAGCGCGCCCGCCGTCTGCCGGGCCGCGTTCAGAAGACCCGCCGCCGTGCCCGCGCGGTCCGCCGGTACGGCCTCCATCATCGAGGCGATCAGCGGCGGCAGCGAGAAGCCCGCGCCCAGGGCGAGGGGGACCAGAAGGAGGGCCTGGGCCGTCCGTGAGGTGTGCGCGTCGACCGTGAGCAGGCCGAGCAGGCCCACCACCGCGACGGTCTGGCCGAGGACGATCGGCAGCCTCGCCCCGTACCGCGCCGCCGCCCTCCCCGACAGGATGTTCACCCCGGCGAGCAGCCCCGTCATCGGCAGGAACATCAGCCCCGCCGCCAGCGCCGAGAGCCCCAGCACCTGCTGGAAGAAGAGGCTGAAGACGAACAGCATCCCGTAGAAGGCCACGCTGTTCGCCGAGCCCGCCGCCACCGCGACCGCCACCGTGGTGTTCCGGAACAGACCCAGCGGCACCACCGGGTGCCGCCGCCGCGTCTCGATCAGGAGGAAGGCGGCGAACGAGACCCCCGCGAGCCCCAGCGCCCACCACCCCTCCGTACCGCGCTCGATGGCGGCGAAGGTCAGCGCCCCGAGCGCGGTCATCGCCGTCAGCTGCCCCGGCAGGTCCAGTGGGGCGGGCCTGCGCTCCGAACGCGCCACCCGGCTCAGCAGCGCCAGCGCGAGCAGCCCCAGCGGCAGGTTGACGAAGAAGATGCCCCGCCAGCTCCACGCCGTGGTCAGCGCCCCGCCCGCGACCGGCCCGAGCGCCACCGCGACCGTGCCGCCCGCCGCCCACAGCGACACCGCCCGCGCCCGCCGCCCCGGATCGCCGTACGCCTCCCGTACGAGCGCGAGCGAGGCCGGCAGCATCACGGCCGCCGCCGCACCCTGTACCGCCCGCGCCGCCAGGAGCGCCGGAAGGCCCGGGGCGAGGCCGCAGGCCGCCGAGGCGAGGACGAAGACGACGGCCCCGATCCCGTACGCCCGGCTCGCCCCGACCCGGTCGGCGAGCGCCCCGCTGGAGAGCAGTAGCGCCGCGAAGGCCAGGGTGTACGCGTCGACCACCCACTGGAGCCCCGACATCCCGGCCCGCAGATCGGCGCCGATCGCCGGCAGGGCGACGTTCACGACGGAGGTGTCCAGCGTGATCAGCGCGAAGCCGAGCATCGCGGCGGCCAGGGCCGGGCCCGGGGAGGGGACACCGGAGGAAGTAGAGGAGGCGACAGGGGCTTCTGCGCGTTCGGTCGATGACATGCCCCCAGCTTCATGATCGGCGGAGTCGTACAGTAGTGGCCCGAATGCCATATGCCCGGAGGTTCTGGCCACATGACAGCCGAGTCCGCGGCCGAGTCCGCGGCCGCGTCCCGCGTCCGCCGCGTCGCCGTGATCGCCGCCCCGCCCGTCTCGATGTTCAACCTGGCCATCCCCGAGATGCTGTTCGGCAAGGTCGAGATCGACGGCGCTCCCGGGTACGAGACGGTCATCTGCGCCCCCGACCCCGGGCCCGTCACCACCACCGGCGGTCTCGACCTGGTAGTCCCGCACGGCCTCGACGCCGTCGCCGGGGCCGACACGGTGGTCCTCGCGGGCAGCGGCTCGTACACCGACCCCGACCCGCGCATCCTCGCCGCACTGCGCGGCGCCGCCACGGCCGGCAGCCGGATCGCCTCCATCTGCACCGGTGCCTTCGCGCTCGCCGAGGCCGGACTGCTCGACGGCCGGGCCGCGACGACGTACTGGGCGTACCGCTCACTGCTCGCCGCCCGCCACCCCGCGGTCGACCTCCAGGACGACGTGCTGTTCGTGCAGGACGGGTCCGTGCTCACGTCCTCCGGATACGCGGCGGGCATCGATCTCTGCCTGCACGTCATCCGCACCGACTACGGCGCCGCTGTCGCCAACAGGGTCGCCCGGCTCGCCCTCGTCGCACCCGTACGGCCCGGCGGTCAGACCCAGTTCACCCAGACCCCGCTGCCGCCCGAGCGCGGGGTCTCTTTCGCCGCCACGCGCGCGTGGGCGATGGAACACCTCGACGAACCGCTCGGCCTCACCGACCTCGCGCGGCACGCCGGCGTCTCGGTCCGCACGCTCTCCCGCCGCTTCCACGCCGAGACCGGCGTCAGCCCGCTCCAGTGGCTGCTGCACCAGCGCGTGGAGCGGGCGAAGGAGCTCCTGGAGACCACCTCGTTCGCCATGGACGGGGTGGCCCGCGCGAGCGGCCTCGGTACGGGGGACTCCCTGCGCCGGCACGTCCTGGGGCGCACGGGCCTCACCCCGAGCGCCTACCGGTCCGCCTTCAGCCGTCTGCCGGCCGCAGGCGGGGCCACCCGGGCCGCAACCGCAACCGCAGCCGCGACCGCCGCAACCGTCCCGGCCGCAACCGCCCCGCCCTCCCGCGCGTCCTGAACAACCATGATCCGACCCGCCGGCCCCGCCGATCTCGACGCCGTCGTCGCCCTCCACACCGAGGCCCGCGCCACCTACTACCGCGGCCACATCCCCGACGCCGACTTCCTGGGCCCCGAGGAGATCGCCCGCTCCCGGGCCGGCTGGGCGGCCGCCGTCGACCGCGGGGCCGTGCTCTGCGCCGTACGGGACGGGGAGCTCGCGGGCATCGCGGCGTACGGGGAGCGCGACGGCCTCACCCACCTCACCCAGCTCCACGTCCTCCCCGCCCGCTGGCGTTCGGGCGTCGGCGCCGAGCTCCACGCGGCCTGCGTCGACATCTGGCGGGCCGCCGGGGCGACCGAGGCGCGCCTGGAGGTGTTCGAGAAGAACGAGCGCGCCCAGGCCTTCTACGCCGCCCACGGCTGGACCCCCGACCCGGAGACCCCGCGCGACGGCGACCACCTCGTGCTCCGGCTCACACTCCGGCCGGAAACGGAATGAAATCCGCCGCCGGGATCGTTGTCGCGACGGAACACCCCGAACACCCCGCCGCCCCACCCCGGAGAGAAGTCACATGCGCGTCGAGATCTGGAGCGACATCGCCTGCCCCTGGTGCTACATCGGCAAGGCCCGCTTCGAGAAGGGACTCGAGGCCTTCGCCCACCGCGACGACATCGAGGTCGTGCACCGCTCCTTCGAGCTCGACCCCAACCGCGCCAAGGGTGACACCGGCCCCGTCCTGGAGATGCTCGCCACGAAGTACGGCCGCACCCTCGACGAGGCCCGCGCCATGGAGGCGCACGTCGCGACCAACGCGCACGCCGAGGGCCTCGGCTACCGCACCGAGGGCCGCGACCACGGCAACACCTTCGACATCCACCGGCTGCTCCACCTCGCCAAGGACCGCGGACGGCAGAACGAGCTCCTGGACCTGGCCTACCGCGCCAACTTCGCCGAGGAGCGCTCCGTCTTCGACGCCGAGACCCTGGTGACGCTGGGTGTCGAGGCCGGTCTCGACGAGGCCGAGGTGCGGGCCGTCCTCGCCGACGACTCCGCCTACGCCGACGCCGTACGCGAGGACGAGCGCGAGGCCGCCGAACTCGGTGCGAACGGCGTGCCGTTCTTCGTCCTCGACCGCCGCTACGGCATCTCCGGCGGCCAGCCCGCCGAGGTCTTCACCCAGGCTCTCGAGCAGGCCTGGCAGGGCCGGACCCTGCAGACCGTCGGAGGCGACGCGGCGGTCTGCGACACCGACGGCAGCTGCGAGGTCCCGGGCGCCTGACCGGCCCGCACCCCTCTCACCTGCGGCGATAAGAGGCGCTTGGAGATTCCCCACGATCGGCCCCCATTGACGGGTGATCGCGGGGAACCTCAGGGTGGGCTCATGGAACCCCTGGAAAAGCCGCTCGGCGGTGCCGAGTTCGCGCCCAACCACACCTATCTCAACACCTCGACCTGCGGGCTGCTGCCCCGCCGGACCATCGACGCGATCACGCTTCTCGCCGAGGAGACGGCAGCCGGCCGTCCGGGCGGCGCCGGGGACTTCGAGACCGTGGCCGAGGCCCGCGCCACGTACGGCCGGCTCGTCGGCGTCCCGCACGAGCGCGTCGCCGTCGGCAGCTCGGTCGCCGTGCACTGCGGCATGATCGCCCAGTCGATGCCCGCGGGCTCCGAGATCCTCTTCCCCGAGGGCGACTTCTCCTCCGTCATCACCCCCTTCACGATCCGCGGCGACCTCAGGACCCGGTTCGTGCCCCTGGACCGGCTTGCCGAGTCCGTCGGCCCCGACACCGCGCTCGTCGCCTTCTCGGCCGTGCAGTCGGCGGACGGCCGGACCGCGGACTTCACCGCGATCCGGGCCGCGGCCGCCGCGCACGGCGCCCGTACGCTCCTGGACGCCACCCAGTCGGCCGGCTGGCTGCCGCTGCGCGCGGGGGAGTGGGACTACACGGTCGCCGGCGGCTACAAGTACCTGCTCTGCCCGCGCGGGGCGTCCTTCCTCACCGTGACCGAGGAGGCGCAGGACGCGCTGGTCCCGATCCACGCCAACTGGGTCACCGGCGAGGAGCTGTGGGTGAACAGCTACGGCCCGGTCCGCGAACTGGCCCGCAGCGCACGCCGTTTCGACGAGCCCCCGGCGTTCCTCTCGTACCACGGGGCGGCCCGCTCGCTCGCGCTCCTGGAGGAGATCGGCATCGAGCGGATCGAGGCCCACAACAAGGGGCTCGCTGCCCGCTTCCGCTCCGGACTCCTCGCCCTCGGCCACGCGCCGGTCATGGACGACTCGACGGTCGTCGCCGTCCCCGGCCTCGGGGACCACGCGGAGGCGCTGCGCGAGGCGGACGTCCTGCTCGCCGCCCGCGCGGGCAATCTGCGCGCGTCCTTCCACCTCTACAACACGGCGGCGGACGTGGACCGCGCCCTGGAGGTCCTGGCGGGCTGACCCCCTACCGCGTCGGCGGAGGATGTACGCACCGGAGTACCGCAGCACCCGGAAACGCAGGGAAGGGCGGGGTCCGACATCGGACCCCGCCCCTCCCCCTCCCCCTCCCGTACGCGGCTCGGCGTACGCGGACCGATCAGACCGCCCACGCCTCCGTGACCGCCCGGCGCGCGCCCTCCAGGTCCACCGCGCGGCCCGTCTCGCCGAGCGCGGCGCCCAGGGCGGCCAGCGAGGACTGCACGGCGCCCGGCGTCGCGTCCACCCCGTAGTGGTTGACCCGGATCATCTCCTTCGCGAGCGCCCCGCCGCCCGCGATCAGCGGCAGCGACGGATCGGCGGCCAGCGCCTCGCGCACCAGCTCCGAGGCGTCCACCCCGGCCGGTACGCGCAGCGTCGTCGCGACCGGCGCCGCGTCCTTCGCCTCGTACACATACGGCTCAAGGCCGCCGCCGAGCGCCACGGCGCCCGCCCGCGTCGCGGCGGCGGCCGAGGCGTGCCGCCCCATCAGGGCGCCCAGGCCCTCCGCCTCGATCCGCTCCACACACGCCTCCAGGGCCAGCATCTCCAGCTGCGCGGGAGCGTGCAGCAGCGCCTTCCGGCCGCCGTCGATCCAGCGCTCCTTCCAGTCCAGGAGGGAGAGGTACGAGCGGCGCGGCGCGGCAGGGTTGGCGGCGAACCGCTCCCACGCCCGCGCGCTCACCGACACCGCCGACACACCCGCGGGCCCGCCCATCGCCTTCTGCGCGCCGATGATGCACATGTCCACGCCCCAGGCGTCCGGCAGCACCGGCTCGGCGCCGATCGACGCCACCGCGTCCAGGTAGAACAGGGCGCCGTGGGCCCGTACGACCTCACCGATCTCCGCCACCGGGTTGGTGTTGCCGGTCGCCGCCTCCGCGTGCACCAGGGACACGAAGTCGATCTCCGGGTGCGCGGCGAGCGCCTGCTCCACCTGGGCGGCCGTCACCGCCGTGTGGAAGGGCACCTCCAGGTCGACGACGGTCGCGCCGCAGTCCCGCAGCCAGTTGCCGAAGGTCTGCCCGTACGGCCCCGTGACCACATTCAGGGCGGTCGAACCGGCCCGCGCCCCGCTGCGGATGCACCCCTCCAGGGGGAGCAGCGCCTCGCCCTGGGTGATCACCACGTCCTGCTCCGTGGAGAGCAGCGCGGCCACCCGCCGCTCGATCGACGCGAAATGCGCGGCGGTCAGCGGGGCCAGGTCCAGGAGCGGATGTGTCACGGTCACGGCGGTGCCTTCTTCGACTCGGATTCGTGCGGGCGGAACTCCGGATCAGGGTACCGAGGGGCCCTCCCCGGCCGGGGTCCCGTCCTCGTACAGTGCAGACATGAGTGATCACGCGGTGCTGCACGTGAAGGGACGGGTGCTGGTCGGCCCCGAGGACGTCCGGGACGAGCTGTGGTGCGTCGACGGACGGGTCACCTTCGACCGGCCCGCCGCCGAGGCCGTCACCGTCGAGGGCTGGGTGCTGCCCGGACTCGTCGACGCCCACTGCCACGTCGGCCTCGACCGGCACGGCCCCGTCGACGAGGCGACCAGCGAGAAGCAGGCCCTCACCGACCGGGACGCGGGCACCCTGCTGATCCGGGACGCGGGCTCGCCCTCCGACACCCGCTGGATCGACGAGCGGGAGGACCTGCCGAAGATCATCCGCGCGGGGAGGCACATCGCCCGCACCCGCCGCTACATCCGCAACTACGCCCACGAGATCGAGCCCGCCGACCTCGTCGCGTACGTCGGCCGCGAGGCCCGGCGCGGCGACGGCTGGGTCAAGCTCGTCGGCGACTGGATCGACCGCGAGGCCGGTGACCTCACCGCCTGCTGGCCGCGCGCCGAGGTCGAGGCGGCCATCGCCGAGGCCCACCGGCTCGGCGCCCGCGTCACCGCGCACTGCTTCGCGGAGGACTCGCTCCGCGACCTCGTCGAGGCCGGCATCGACTGCATCGAGCACGCCACGGGCCTCACCGAGGACACCATCCCGCTCTTCGCCGAGCGGGGCGTCGCGATCGTCCCGACCCTGGTCAACATCGCGACCTTCCCGCACCTCGCCGACGGCGGCCAGGAGAAGTTCCCCCGCTGGTCGGCCCATATGCGGCGGCTGCACGAGCGCCGGTACGACACCGTGCGCGCCGCCTTCGACGCGGGCATCCCGGTCTTCGTCGGCACCGACGCGGGCGGCTCCCTCGCCCACGGCCTGGTCGCCGAGGAGGTGGAGGAGCTGACGAAGGCCGGCATCCCGCCGATCGACGCGCTCGCGGCCACCGCCTGGGGAGCCAGGGCGTGGCTGGGGCGTCCCTCCCTGGAGGAGGGCGCCCCGGCCGACCTCGTCGTCTACGGCGAGGACCCGCGCGCGGACGTCCGCGTCCTCGCGGCACCGCGCCGGGTCGTCGTCAACGGCCGCGTGGTGGGGTAGCCCCCGCCGCGCCGTCGGATGATCAGCGGCGGGTCAGGAACGCCAGTCGGGCCTTCTTCTCCGGGATGAAGACCTCGGGCAGGTCCACCTCGGGCAGCACGACCTCCGGTCCCAGCTCGAACCCGGCCCGCACCATGCGGGCGATCGCCTTCTCGTTGGAGGCGTCCGGCTCCACGACCACACGGGTGTGGTCGTGGAGCAAGAAGGCGATGAGCACGGACAGGAGCGTGCCGGTGAAGCCCGGCCGCGGGGTCGAGTGCGGCGCGATGAGGAAGTGGGCGCCGATGTCCCCGGGCAGCACCTCGTAGCACTCGCTGACGCGGTCGGCCTCGGGGTCGTACGTCTGGAGGAGGGCGACCGGCTCCTCGTCCAGGCTCACCAGGAAGCCGTGGTGGGTGGTGAGCGAGTCGAGGTGGGCGTAGATGTCCCGGACCTGCTCGACGGTGGTGCCGACCATGCCCCAGAAACGGGACCGCTCCTCGTTGACCCAGGCGTGCAGGAGCGTGGCGTCGCGCTCGGGCTCGACGGGCCGGACCGTGACGGTGCCGAAGCCGTCGATGCGCCGGACGTAGGCGGCGGTGGCGGTGGTCATCCCTGCTCCTTGGTGAGGTTCTGCCAGTCGGTGGTGACGGGGGCGAGTTCGCCCCTCAGCCACAGCGGAAGCTGGTCGCGGTGGTGCGGGTCGCCGGGCACGCCGGACGCGCCGAACGGCACGATCCAGCCGCTCCGTTCGCGGTCGGCGAGGTCCCAGACGTACCGGGCGGCGGAGGCCCGGGCGCTGCGGTCGGTCCAGCCGGGCACGCTGGACGTGGAGAGCACGCAGTCGTGGTCCCCGCCGAGCCCCGGCCACTGCGCGTCGTCGGGGTCGGGCAGCGCCTGCCAGGGCGCGAGCCGGTGCGTCACGCCCCAGGCGGCCGGCGGCTCACCGGCGGCGACCTCGTCGAGCGCCTCGCGCACGATCCGGTCGACGTCCCCGGCGGGCACGGGCCCGGCCACGAGCAGGGTCTCCAGGGCGTAGGCGACGCGCGGCCCGAGGGCCAGCCAGGGCCGGAACACCTCGGGGTACGGGGCGGGTTCACGCAGCGAGGCGAAGGCCTCGTGGGCGGCGAGCCGGCGGACGACGGCCCCGCGCACGGCGGCGTAGAGACCGGCGTCGGTGCTCTCCGCGTCCATCCGCCGGTCCCAGGCGAGCAGCCGGTCGTGTACGGCGGAGGCGGCGGGGGAGAGACCGGCAGGGGAGGGGCCGGCAAGGGCCTGCCCGCCCTCGCTCCCGCCCTCGCTCCCGCCCACCCGCGCGACGGCCGCCAGGAGGCGGGCCGCCGAGCGGTTGTCGGTGTCCCGGTGGACGGCGGTGATGCTCTCCGGGGTCCAGTCCGCCGAGGCGCCGAGGAGCGCGTCGATCCGGTCCGCCCGGTGCGGTGCTGCGAACTCGATGCCCAGCGGCGCGGCGAGGCCACGGGCGTTGGCCATCACGGCGTGGCCGTCCACCTCGGCGCGGGGCAGCGGCGCCGGAGCGGCCTCCCACGCGTGCGCCGGGTCCCAGGCGGGCACGATGCGCAGCGAGTTGGCCCGGTGGCGTACGGGCACCCGGCCGGCGACCCGGTGCAGCAGTCCGCCCTCGGTGTCGGCGGCCAGGACGACGTTGACCGGCTCGACCCAGCCGTCGAGGGCCGCGTCCACGTCGGCGACGGTCCGGGCACGCAGCAGCGCGGGCAGCACCTCGAACCCGAGCAGACCGGTGACGCGCGGCGGGTACCGCAGAGCGACGCCCTCCCAGCCCGAGGCCGGGTCCTGCGCGGCAGCGTCCCGCGGGCCCCGGTCCTGCGAGGTCCGGACCTGCGCGGCCCCGTCCCGCGAGGCGTCCTCCGGTGCACCGCGCTCCGCGGCCGGGTCATCCGACGTACCGTCCTCGGGTTCGTCGTCCACCCCGATGATCACCGGGCCCCGCTCGGTCTCGATCACCTCGACCACGACCGGCTCCCCGCCCGCGACCTCGATCGTCTCGGTGTGCCTCGTCGCCGGGCGCCAGCCTTCGGGGCCGTACGCCTCCACCCCGCCGTCCGGGAGCCGCCGCAGCCGCTCCCGGTAGAGGTCCTGGTAGTCCGACATCGCGTTGGTGATCGCCCAGGCCACCGGTCCGGTGTGGCCGAAGTGGGCGAGTCCGGGGATGCCGGGCACGGCGATGCCCACCACGTCGTACGCGGGGCAGGCGAGCCGGATCTGCTGGTAGACGCCGGGCGCCTCGATGAAGCGGTGCGGGTCGCCGGCCACCAGGGCCGCCCCGCTCGCGGTCCGTCCGCCCGCGACCAGCCAGCCGTTGGAGCCCGAGGTCCCCGGCCCGTCGGTCGCGAAGAGCTCCGTCCACTCCTCGCCGAGCCGCCGGGCGACCTCCTCGCGCCACAGCTTGGTGGGGAAGCCGGCGAACAGGATGTGGGTCGTCAGCCAGACGGCGAGCGGGGTCCACGGCTCCCACCGGCCCGGCGCGAGGCCGGTCTCGGTGAACTCGGGCGCCCGCCCGGCCCCTTCCGCCAGCCCGTCGTTGACGCCGTCCACGTACGCGCGTACCCACGCCGCCGTCCGCGCGTCGTCGCGCTCCAGCCGCTCGAAGCAGCGGCGGGCGGTGTCGGCGAGCCGGGCGCGCCGGGCGAAGGTGTCCCAGCCGAGCTCGGCGGCGCCGAGGAAGGCGGCTGTGGTGCCCTGGGCGCGGTGCCGCTCGACCTCCAGCTGCCAGGCCCGGTCGCGGGCGGTGACCCGGCCCTGCGCGAAGGCGAGTTCGTCCTGGTCCGCGGCGCGCAGATGGGGGACGCCCCACGCGTCCCGGTAGACCTCGATGCTCACGGAGACCCCGATCCCGTCCATGTCGTCTGCGATTTTCTTAGGTTAGGCTGACCTAAATTAATCTACAGGAGTTCAGGGGAGGGGATTGCGGTGGGTCACGGTTGGCAGGGTGCCGTTCTCAAGCTGATGCGGGGCAAGGACTTCACGTTCACCGTGACGGGGGCCGAGCAGGTCACCGAGGACTACCGCAGGGTGCACTTCACGGACGGCGGACTGCTCGCCGCCGCCGGGGTCCACCCCACGATGTGGGTCCGGATCTGGTTCGAGAACGCGGGCAAGCCGCACCAGCGCGCGTACACCCTGGTCGACCCCGACCAGGAGGGCGGCACCTTCAGTCTGGAGTTCGCCCTCCACGACGGCGTCGCCAGCCGCTGGGCCCGCACCTGCGCCCCGGGCGACACCGTCGAGGCGACCCTCCAGGGGACCGGCTTCGACGCCCCGGAGCCGCGCCCCGGACGGCTCCTCGTGGTCGGCGATCCGGCCTCGCTGCCCGCCGTCAACTCCCTGCTCGACGCGCTCCCGGGAGTCCCCGCCACCGTCTGGTTCGAGACCCAGCACGCCTCCGACGAGGAGCTCCCGGTCCGGCTCGACCCCGAGCACCACGAACTGCGCCGGGTGCCGCGCCGGAACGACGGGGCCGACCTCGTCGCCCGCGTGAAGGCCGAGCTCCCCGGACTCGCGGACTCCGACCCGTACGTCTGGATCGCCTGCGACACCGCGACCACCCGGACCCTCGCCACGTACGCGCGCAAGGAACTCGCCCTCCCCAAGGAGCGCGTCCACGCGCTCGGGTACTGGCGCGCGAGCTGACCGTCCTCTCCTGATGCGCCGGGTTGACGATCCGTTACCCCGGCGCTCGGCGGCTCGTTCACACCTTTCCCATGGGACCCGCTGTGACGCCCTGTGTGTCCACGCGTGCGAAAGACGCGGGACACCCGGGAACGGTTGTGTCGAAAAAAATCGAATATGAACACGGAAACCCCCCTTTGGAGTGAACTCACGTCAGGCGACTGTCGGTTCACTCTCCGTGCGTAAAGATTCCGGTGTCTCAAGTCGCCGAGGCCGCGCCGACCCACCGTCCCCGTGGTGAGCGGCCGGCGACGCCATGTCTCTTGTGGGGGTTCCACCACCTTGAACAGCAACACCTTCCGCATGCCCGTACGCCGTACCGCCGCCGCCGCGACCGTCGCCGCCCTGACCGTCGGCCCCGTGCTCCTCGCGGCCCCGGCGGCACAGGCGACGGGCGGCGAAGGGCGCGCCACCGCCGTCGTCCTGCGGACCGGCCTCGACGTCTCCCTCCTCGACAAGACGGTCGACGTGCCGCTGCGGGTCTCCCTCAACGAGGTCGAGGCGCCGGAGACCGAGAACAAGACGGCGCTCTCCGTGAAGGTGCAGGGGGCCGAGGAGGGCAAGCCGATCGACATCCTCGCCGCCGACGTCGCCACGTCGAAGGCCACCGTGGACGAGGAGAAGGCCGAGGGGTACGTGAACCTCGTCAAGGCCCGGGTCCACGTCCCCGGAATCCCGCTGCTCTCCCTCATCGAGGTCGAGAAGGTGACCTCCAAGGCGCTGTGCGAGGTGGGGAAGAAGCCGGTCGCCGAGTCCAACGTCCTCGGTCACGTCACCGTCTTCGGCAAGAAGACCACCCTCTCCACCGGCGGCCGGACCCAGGTCGCCGTGCCCGGTGTCGGACAGGTGACCCTCGACCTGTCCCGTACGTCCACGACCTCCCGGACGGCGGCGGCGACCGCCCTGGAACTCAAGGTGGAGGTCAACCCGCTGAACCTCGGCGTCGCCGAGGTCGACGGCACCGTGACGCTCGCCGAGGCCACCTGCGAGACGCCCGAAGGCACGGCCCCGACGGAGCCGCCCACGGAGCAGCCGACCGGGAAGCCGACCGAGCAGCCCACCCAGGAGCCCAGCGAGCGGCCCTCGGAGCAGCCCACGCAGCAGCCCTCGGCCGAGCCGAGCGACGCCGGTGGCATCAAGACGAACAACGGCGGCACCACTCCCACCCAGAACCTCGCCGAGACCGGCGGCAGCTCCACCACTCCGTACATCGCGGGCGGGGCGCTCGCTCTCCTCGTGGCAGGCGGCGGCGCACTCGCGCTGACCCGCTCGCGCGCCCGCTCCCGAGGCTGACGGCCCGAGGGGGACGCGCAGGGGGGCGCCTGGGGGCGACCGAGGCTCTGGGGGGAGCCTCGGGAGGGAAGCAGGGGTCCGGGGAGGGCGACGGTGACGACGTCGCCCTCCCCGGACCCCTGTCCGTTCCCGCCCGGCTCAGCCGCCCATCAGCAGGGCCTGGTCGAGGGCCTGGAGGAAGCGGTTCGTCGTGACGCGGTCCCGGACCGCGATCCGCAGCCAGTTCCGGTCGAGCCCCGGGAAGGTGTCGCCCCGGCGGGCCGCGAAGCCCAGCGACCGCAGCCGCTCCCGGATCGCGTCCGCCCCGTCGATCCGCAGCAGCACGAACGGGCCCTCCGACCCCTCCACCGTCCGCACCTCGTCGAACTCCGCGAGCCCGGCGAGCAGATGGGCCCGCTCGACCCCGATCCGGTGCGCCGCGTGCTCGGCCTCCGCGAGCGCCGCCCGCGACATGCACGCCTCCGCCGCCACCAGGGCCGGCGTCGACACCGGCCACAGCGGCTGCGTCCGCTCCAGGGCCGCGATCGTCGCCGGCTCGGCCAGCACGTACCCGATCCGCAGCCCGGCGAGCCCCCACGTCTTGGTGAGGCTGCGCAGCACCACGAGCCCCGGCACATCGGTCCGCCCGGCCAGTGACTCGCGCTCGCCCGGCACCGCGTCCAGGAACGCCTCGTCGACCACCAGCGTCCGCCACGGTCTCGCGAGCGCCGCGATCGAGGCGGCGGGGTGCAGCACGGACGTGGGGTTCGTGGGGTTCCCGATCACCACCAGGTCCGCGTCCTCGGGGACCGCCGCCGGATCCAGCCGGAAGCCGTCCTCCTCGCGCAGCAGCACCCGGCCCACCTCGTGGCCGACATCGCGCAGCGCCGCCTCCGGCTCGGTGAACTGCGGATGCACGACGACGGGCCGCCGCACCGGAAGCGCCCGCGCGAGCAGCACGAAGGCCTCCGCCGCGCCTGCCGTGAGCAGGACCCGGTTCGAGGGCAGATCGTGCCGCTCGGCCACGGCCGCCCGCGCGGCCCGGCCGTCGGGATAGGCGGCGAGTCCGGTCAGGGAGTCGGCGATCCGCTCCCGCAGCCAGTCCGGTGGGGTGTTCGTCCGGACGTTGACCGCCAGATCGATGAGTTTCTCGTCCCGTACCTCGGCGTCACCGTGGTGGCGCAGGTCGTGGGCGTCGGTATGCAGATGCATGTCCATGGCCGCCGTCGTGTGGGGGGTGGGGATGGTGGGGGGTGAGCCAGGCTCGCCAGCGATGTACCCGTGAGTTCGGGGCAACAACCGTACGCCTGGGGCGTCTTCGTTCGGACGAACCGGGACGGAAGCGGCGAGAGCGCACGTTACGCGCCGGGATTTCCGCTTCGGTACGAGCAGCACGACCGAGCTGCCCCCGCCCGCCGCGAGCAGCGCCGCAGCCTCCGCCACCGACGCCGTGCCCGTCGCGGCCAGCGGCAGCTCCGACGGATGCGGTACGGGCACGGCCGCGAGCTCCTCCGCCGTGAACGCCCGCAGCGGGACGCCGAGCGCCTCCGCCGCCCCCGTGACGCCCGGCTCCGCCGCCCGCGCGTCGAGCGTGGCGAGCGTACGGACGGCCGCACGCGTCAGCCCCGCCTCCCGCAGAACCGACTCGACCAGGGCGAGGACCTCGTCCACAGGGACGCCGGCCCGGGCGCCGACACCGAGGTGCGCGGACGCCACCCCATCCGATACCAAAGGCCCATGGCTGTAGTCGTCGCGCTCGGCGCGTTCCTCATGACGCTCTTCGGCGGCTGGGTCGCGGGACGCGTCACCGACCGGCGCCACCTCGTCCTCGGCCTCGCCGGCGGACTCATGCTCGGCGTCGTCGGACTCGACCTGCTGCCCGAGGCCCTGGAGGCGGCGGGCGACGAGGTCTTCGGAGTCCCGGAGGCGCTGCTGCTCTTCGTCGGCGGCTTCCTCCTCGCCCATGTCGTGGAGCGACTCCTCGCCGTACGCCGGGCCGCACACGGCGTCGCGGCCGACGAGAGGGTCCCGCAGGTCGGCATGACGGCGGCGGCCGCGATGGTCGGTCACAGCCTCATGGACGGCATCGCGCTGGGCGCGGCCTTCCAGGTCGGCGGCGGCATGGGGGCCACCGTCGCCGTCGCCGTCATCACCCATGACTTCGCCGACGGCTTCAACACGTACACGATCACCAGCCTCTACGGGAACGCCCGCCGCAAGGCCATCGGCATGCTCGTCGCCGACGCCCTCGCGCCGCTGGTCGGCGCCGCCTCCACCCTGCTGTTCACCCTTCCGGTGGAACTTCTCGGCAGCTATCTGGGGTTCTTCGGCGGCGCCCTGCTCTACCTCGCCGCCGCCGAGATCCTGCCGGAGGCCCACCACGACCACCCCGCCCGCTCCACCCTGCTGTGCACGGTGGGGGGCGTCGGCTTCATCTGGCTCGTGGTGGGCGTCTCCGGCGGCTGAGCTCACGTGCAGTGCTCCACGAAACGCGCGGCGGCCTCCGGGGATCCCGCCCAGTGGGTGTGGACATAGCTGGCGTGCACCCCGCCCTGCACGAAGCCCTCGACGCGACGCTCGGGCTGCCGCAGCCCCCACGCGGCCCGCGCCCCGGCGCCCGGCTCGATGACGGTCCGGTGGAACTCGTGCCCCCGCATCCGCGCCCCGGCGGGCGCGAGCACGCTGTCGTTCACGGCGACGGCGTCCCGGTAACCGAGGGTGAGCCGCTCGGACATCCGCGCGTCAGCGTCGAGCACCCCGCACATGGGGTTGCCGTCGAGCGACCGCGCGAGATACAGCAGCCCGGCGCACTCGGCGGCGATGGGAGCGCCCGAGGCCGCGAGCGCGGCGACGGCCTTCCGCAACGGCTCGTTGGCGGACAGCTGCTCGCCGTACATCTCGGGGAACCCGCCACCTATGACGAGCCCGCGCGTCCCCTCGGGAAGACTCTCGTCCCGCAACGGATCAAAGGTCACGACCTCGGCCCCGGCAGCGGTGAGCAACTCGGCATGCTCGGCATAGGAGAACGTGAACGCAGCACCCCCGGCGACGGCGACGACCGGCCCCGTTGTGGTCCGCGCCCCGCCCGTTGTGGGCATGCGTCCCGCCGGGGCGGGACGGGTGGGCACAACGGGACCACCGGCGTGCAGCCGCTCCCCGACCTCAGGCACCCACGGCTCGGCGTGCAGTTCCGGCGCCGACCTCGCAAGGGCCAGCAGCCCTTCCAGATCGCACCCGGCAAGAACCTGCTCCGCCTGCGCGGCCACCGCCTCCACCGCAGCCGCCTGCCGCTCGGCAACAGGCACCAAGCCCAGGTGCCGCGAAGGCGTCGCAACGGCAGGAGCCCGCCGCAACACACCCAGCACCGGCACCCCCGACTCCCCGAGCGCCTCCCGCAACAAGTGCTCGTGCCGATCCGTCGCGACCTTGTTCAGGATCACGCCCCCGATCCGCACCTCCGGATCCCACGACGCGAACCCGTGCACGAGCGCCGCCACCGACCGCGACTGCGACGACGCGTCGACGACCAGCACCACCGGCGCCTTGAGCAGCTTCGACACCTGCGCGGTGGAGGCGAGTTCGCCCTGGTCGGCGGCCCCGTCGTACAGGCCCATGACACCCTCGACGACCGCCAGGTCGCACCCGCGCGCCCCGTGCTCGAAGAGCGGCGCGATCAGCCCCGTACCGCACATGTACGCGTCGAGGTTGCGGCCCGGCCGCCCCGTGGCGAGCGCGTGGTAGCCGGGGTCGATGTAGTCCGGTCCGACCTTGTGCGGCGAGACCGCCAGACCACGGCCGGCGAACGCGGCCATCAGACCGGTCGCGACCGTGGTCTTGCCCGCGCCCGACGAAGGCGCGGCGATGACGAGACGTGCTACCACTCGATGCCCCGCTGGCCCTTCTGACCGGCGTCCATCGGGTGCTTGACCTTGGACATGTCGGTGACGAGATCCGCGAAGTCGACGAGCTCCTGCGGGGCGTTGCGGCCGGTGATGACGACGTGCTGCTGCCCGGGACGGTCGCGCAGCACCTGGACGACCTCCTTGACGTCGATCCAGCCCCAGTGCAGCAGGTACGCGAACTCGTCGAGGACGTAGAAGGTGTACTTCTCCTCGGCGAGGTCCCGCTTGACCTGCTCCCAGCCCTCGCGGGCCTTCTCCTCGTGCGACTGCTCGCCCTCGGCGACCTCGCGCTGGATCCAGGACCAGCCCTCACCCATCTTGTTCCAGGTGACGGTGCCGCCCTTGCCGGTCTCGCCGAGCGCCTTGAGGGCGTTCTCCTCGCCGACCCTCCACTTGGCGGACTTGACGAACTGGAACACCCCGATCGGCCAGCCCTGGTTCCAGGCGCGCAGCGCCATGCCGAACGCGGCGGTCGACTTCCCCTTGCCGACGCCCGTGTGCACCATCACCAGTGCGCGGTTGCGGCGCTGGCGGGTGGTGAGACCGTCGTCGGGAACGACGGTCGGCTGTCCCTGCGGCATTAAGCGGCCCTCCATGCTGTCTGCGGTGTCTGTCCTGCTGCCTGTACGTCCCTGACGAGGCCGGCGATCGAGTCGGCGCGCAGCTCGTCCAGGGTGACGGCGGTGCCGCCGAGTTCACGGGCGAGTTCACGGGCGAGCCCGAGCCGCACCGGCCCGGTCTCGCAGTCCACGACGACGGAGGCGGTGCCGTCGGCGGCGTGCAGCCGCGCCGCGCGGGCGGCGAGCGCCACCGGGTCGGCGCCGCCGCCGGTGGCCCGCCCGTCGGTGACGACGACGAGCAGCGGGCGGCGCGAGGGGTCCCGCAGCCGCTCGACGCGCAGGACGTCATGGGCCTTGAGGAGACCGGCCGACAGCGGGGTGCGGCCACCGGTCGGGAGCTTCTCCAGCCGGGCGGCGGCCGCGTCGACGGACGAGGTCGGCGGCAGCGCGACCTCGGCGCCGCGGCCCCGGAAGGTGATGAGGCCGACCTTGTCGCGCCGCTGGTAGGCGTCGAGCAGGAGCGAGAGCACCGCTCCCTTCACGGCGCTCATCCGCTGCCGGGCCGCCATCGAACCGGAGGCGTCGACGGCGAAGAGCACCAGGTTCCCCTCGCGCCCCTCCCGGGTCGCCTGCCGCAGGTCGTCCCGGCGGACGACCAGGCCGGGCCCGCTCCGGCCACGGGCCTTCTGGTGCGGGGCGGCGGCCTGCACGGTGGCCGCCAGGTGCAGCTTGGTCAGCGCGCCCCGGGGGCGTACGGATCCGGTGGTACGGCCGTGCTCGGTACGGGCCCGGGAGCGGCGCCCGGCCGCGCCCTCGCCCAGACCGGGAACGCTGAGCATCTTCGTACGGAAGGGCTCGGAGGCGGCGACGGCGGCGCGCTCACCGGAACCGGCGCCCTGCGGGGCGGGTTCGGGCGAAGGCGCGGGCGGGGACGTCTCCTCGGGCGCGGACGTCTCCTCGGGAGCGGGCGAGTTCTCGGCGGCGGGCCCGTCGCCCTGCGGCGGAACACCCCCACCGGGTCCGCCGTCCCCGGGACCACCGTCCCCGGGACCACCGTCACCGGGCCCGTCGGGCTCGGGGTCCTCGTCCGGGTCGACCTCCGGCTCCTGGTCCTGGTCCTGGCCCTTGAACTCCTCCAGGGTCTCGTCGAGTTTGTCCTCGTCGAGGCCGGGAGCGTCGAAGGGGGAGCGGCGCCGCCGGTGCGGGAGGGCGAGGAGGGCGGCCTGCCGTACGTCCTCGGAGGTGACCTCGGTGCGGCCGGCCCAGGCGGCCAGCGCGGTCGCGGTGCGGGCCATGACGAGGTCGGCGCGCATGCCGTCGACCTCGAAGGCGGCGCAGGTGGCGGCGATCTGGAGCAGCACGGCGTCGCCGAGCTTCACCTGGGGCAGCAACGCCCGTGCGGTGACGATCCGTTCGCGCAGCGCGGCCTCGTCCCCGGCCCAGCGGTCGGCGAAGGCGGCGGGGTCGTCCTCGAAGGCGAGCCGCCGCCGGACGACCTCGACGCGCTGCTGCGGGTCGCGCGACGCGGCGACCTCCACGGTCAGCCCGAACCGGTCGAGGAGCTGGGGCCGCAGCTCGCCCTCCTCGGGGTTCATCGTGCCGACGAGCAGGAACCGGGCGGCGTGCCGCACGGAGACGCCTTCGCGCTCGACGTACGAGGAGCCCATGGCGGCGGCGTCGAGGAGGAGGTCGATGAGGTGGTCGTGGAGCAGGTTGACCTCGTCGACGTACAGGATGCCGCGGTGCGCGTCGGCGAGGAGCCCGGGCTCGAAGGCCTTCACGCCGTCGGCGAGCGCCTTCTCGATGTCGAGCGCGCCGACGAGCCGGTCCTCGGAGGCGCCGACGGGCAGCTCGACCATCCGCGCGGCGCGTTCGGCACCGGCGCCTGCCTCGTGCGGCCCGTCCGGGCAGCCGGGGTCGGGCGAGACCGGATCACAGCTGAACCGGCAGCCGGCGACGACCGGCACGGCGGGGAGCAGCTCGGCGAGCGCCCGCACGGCCGTGGACTTGGCGGTCCCCTTCTCCCCCCGGACGAGCACACCGCCCACGGCCGGGCTGACGGCATTGAGCAGCAGCGCGAGCCGCAGGTCGTCCATACCGACGACGGCGGTGAACGGGTACCGGGTGCTCATCGGTCGGTCACTCCTTCAACTCGTTGATGTTCGGCGGTCGTCATGCTCACGGCGCACCCGGCGGCACGAACGGCAGCCCCGCCGGGGCCCCCTCCTCGATCAGCCGCAGCAGCGCGTCCGTGTCCGCGTGCTCCTCGATCAGGTCGCCGAGCCGGTCGAGCTGCTCCTCCCGCAGCGCCCCGAACGACGTGTCGGGAGCCGGCACGAACCGCCGCCCGGCCGCCGCCGCGACCTCCCGCAGGAAGGCCCGCCGGAACCCGTCGCTCTCCAGGGAGCCGTGCCAGTGCGTGCCCCACACGGAGCCGACCCGGCACCCGTCCAAGAACGACTCCCCACCGTCCACCGACGCGACGCCGTGGTGGATCTCGTACCCCTCGACCCGCTCCCCGAGTGCCTCGCCGACGGGCCGCGCCAGGGTCTTCTCGCGCGCGAACCGCACCCGTACGGGCAGCAGCCCGAGCCCGTCGACGGTCCCGGCCTTCGACTCGACCTCGTCCTCGATGTGCTCGCCGAGCACCTGGTAGCCGCCGCAGATCCCGAGCACCGGCCGCCCCTCGGCGGCCCGCCGGGCCAGCGCGTCCGCGAGGCCGCGCTCCCGCAGCCACGCCAGCGCCTTGACCGTCCCCCGGGTGCCCGGCACGACGACCAGGTCCGCGTCGACGAGTTCCTCGGCCCGGTCCACGAACCGGACGACGACGCCCGGCTCGGCGGCCAGCGCGTCCACGTCCGTGAAGTTCGACATCAGGGGTACGGCGCAGACCGCGACCCGCAGCACGTCCTCGCCGAACGGCGGCGCGACGACCGACTCGCGCACCGCGCCGCGCAGCGAGACCCGGAGCCCGTCCTCCTCGTCGATGCCGAGCCCGTGGGCGTACGGCAGGACGCCGAAGGTCCGTCTCCCGGTCAGCCCGTGGAGCATGTCGAGGCCGGGTTCGAGGAGGGTCACGTCACCCCGGAACTTGTTCACGAGGTAGCCGGCCACCAGCGACTGGTCCTCGGGGCTCAGCAGCGCCGTCGTCCCGAAGAACTGGGCGAAGACCCCGCCCCGGTCGATGTCGCCGACCACGACCACCGGCAGCCGCGCGGCCCGCGCGATGCCCATGTTCACGATGTCCGTGCGCCGCAGGTTGATCTCGGCCGGACTGCCCGCCCCCTCGCAGATCACGGCGTCGTACATGCCCCGGAGTTCCTCCAGGCACGCCATCACCGGCTCGAAGAGTTCCTTCTGCCGCCCCCCGTGGTAGCCGCGGGCGGACAGCTCGCCCACCGGCTTGCCCATCAGGACGACCTGGCTGGAGCGGTCGCTGCCCGGCTTGAGCAGCACCGGGTTCATCAGGGCGGTCGGCTCCACCCGCGCGGCCTGCGCCTGCATGGCCTGGGCGCGGCCGATCTCGGCGCCCTCGCGGGTCACGAAGGAGTTGAGGGACATGTTCTGCCCCTTGAACGGCGCCACCTTCAGGCCCTTGCGGACCAGCCAGCGGCAGATGCCGGCCGTCACGACGCTCTTGCCGGCGTCGGACGTGGTCCCGGCGACGAGCAGCCCCCCACCCCTCATGCGTTCCTCCGCTTCAGCGCGCTCACGATGGTCCGGCCGCCCACGCAGGCGGCCAGGGTCAGTCCGGTGATCCGGCGGGAGAGCCGGACCGCCCGGTCGATGTCGGCCACCTCGACGGCCCGCCCGGTCCCGTTGAGCACGGGCCGGTGCTCGACCCGTCCGGCGTACGACAGGGTGCCCCCGAGGCGTACGCCGAGGGCGCCCGCGAAGGAGGCCTCGACGGGGCCCGCGTTGGGGCTGGGGTGCTTCGCCGCGTCGGTTCGCCAGGCGTTGAGCGCACCGCGCGGGTTTCCGCCGGCGACGGTCGCGAGGACGGCCGTCAGCCGGGCCCCGGGCCAGCCGGCCACGTCGTCGAGCCGGGCCGAGGCCCAGCCGAAGCGGCGGTGGCGCGGCGACTTGTGGCCGACCATCGCGTCGAGGGTGTTGACGGCCCGGAAGCCGACGAGGCCGGGTACGCCCGCGACCGCGCCCCAGAAGAGGGCGCCGACCACGGCGTCGGAGGTGTTCTCGGCGACCGATTCGACGACCGCGCGGGCCATCGCGGGTCCGTCCAGGGACTGCGGGTCGCGCCCGCAGAGATGCGGCAGCCGCTCCCGGGCGACGTCCAGGTCCCCGGCGGCGAGCGCGCCGCCGATCGCGCGGGCCTCCCGGCCCAGGGTCGTACCGCCGACGACCGCCCACACGGAGGCGGCGGTCAGGGCGACGGCGGCGGCCGGCCGGTTCCGTACGGCCCGGGCGGCGAGCGCTCCGAGGGCGACGGTGGAGCCGGCGCAGACGGCGGTGTGCAGGGCACCCCAGCCGCGGTGGTCGTGGTGGAGGCGGTTCTCGACCGCGGCGGCCGCCCGGCCGAACGCGGCGACGGGATGTCCGCGGCGTGGATCGCCGACGAGCAGATCGACGGCGAGACCCGCGGCCGCTCCGTACGCGAATCCGTCCGGGGACAGGCGGCTGGTACTGCTGCGGCCGGGCATGGCGCATGTCCTCACTCAGGGTCCGCGCCCTGGATCGACGTGACCGGCGGCGAGAGTTCCTGGCTCCCGGACCCTTCGGATCCGGTCACAGTGGCGGGACCGCGCCGGATTCGCACCGGACTTCCTCTACTGCCGCCGTAATGGCCTCGGCAGTCCACCACGGCCCGAGAACACCCGTCAACTCACTCTTGACCTGCACCGGGTCACTGTGCGAAGCACCACAAACACGGCGGCGGGGCGGTCCGCACCCCGAAGGTACGGACCGCCCCGCCGGTCACGCTCGGACCGTCAGACGACGATCAGGTAGATGCCGTACGCCACGGCCGAGAGGCACAGGGCGAAGCAGGCGTAGGCGCCGGTGCGGGCCAGGGTGGCGGAGCCTCCCTGGGCGGCGGCCTGCTCCTGCTTGGAGAGGCCGATGATGCCGAGGGTGAAGAGGCCCACCAGGGCGACGGTCGCCACGAGGCTGACTCCGAAGACGGAGCCGAGAGCTGCCCAGTCGATCTTCATGTCGTTCGTTCCTTACACCGCTGCGGCGGGGGCGGGGGGCGCGGCCGGGTCGGTGGGAGCCGGTGCGGGGATGGTGGTCTTGAGCTCCTCGTCCGCGACGGCGGCGACGGAACCGGCGGCCGGCGGCGGGGTGACGGCCGCGATCGCGGTGGTCACCACACCCGCGGGCTCGGCGGCAGTGTCGTCGCCGTCGGCGGCGGCGTTCACGTTGTTGTGGTCGACCGGCTTGCGGCGGGACAGTGACCAGATGACGCCCGAGCCGGCGACGAGCAGGACCGCGACGGCGGCGATGCCCCAGGGGCCCTGCTTGGTGAGGAACTCGGCACCGGCGGCGACCAGGCCCGCGGCGGGCAGGGTCAGACCCCAGGCGACGAACATCCGGGTCGCGGTCGACCAGCGGACGACACCGCCCTTGCGGCCGAGACCGGCGCCCATCACGGCACCCGAGCAGGACTGGGTGGTGGAGAGGGAGAAGCCGAGGTTCGAGGAGGCCAGGATGACCGTGGCGGCGCTGGTCTGGGCGGCGAAGCCCTGCTGCGGCCGGAGGTCGGTGAGGCCCTTGCCCATGGTGCGGATGATGCGCCAGCCACCGAGGTAGGTGCCCAGGGCGATCGCGACACCGGCGGAGACGATGACCCACATCGGCGGGTTGGAGCCGGGGGCGAGGACGCCGCCGGTGACCAGGGCCAGGGTGATGATGCCCATCGTCTTCTGGGCGTCGTTGGTGCCGTGGGCGAGGGAGACGAGACCGGCGGAGGCGATCTGGCCGACCCGGTAGCCCTTGGCGGTGTGCTTCTCGTCGGTCTTGGCGCCGATCTTGTACGTCAGCCGGGTGGCCAGCATCGCGGCGAGGCCGGCGACGAGCGGCGCGGCGACGGCCGGGATGAGGACCTTGGTGACGATGGTGGAGCCGTTCACGGCCGACCAGCCGGCCGACATGACCGCGGCACCGATGAGACCGCCGAAGAGGGCGTGGGAGGAGCTGGACGGAAGTCCGAGCAGCCAGGTCAGGAGATTCCAGAGGATCGCGCCGACCAGCGCCGCGAAGATCACCTCTGTACGAATGCCCTCTTCGTTGATGATCCCGCCGGAGATCGTCTTGGCGACCTCCACGGACAGGAACGCGCCGACGAGGTTCAGCACGGCGGACATGGCCACCGCCGTCTTCGGCTTGAGAGCACCGGTCGAGATGGTCGTCGCCATCGCGTTCGCGGTGTCGTGGAAACCGTTCGTGAAATCGAACACGAGAGCTGTCACGACCACAATGGCGAGCAGCAGCGTGATGTGTTCCATTTACCCAGGCAATCGTTTGAGGTCAGTGGCTGGACGAACGTAAGCAACCTGAGTGAACGGAAGGTGAACTGGGTCGGGCGTTGTGGTGTCTCAAACCGGCGTCAAGGGATTCCGTTTACGGCTCCGGCCCGTCGGCTGTCCACGATGCGGTCACCCCGCAACCCCGGGTAATACCGGCTATCACCGGGCACATGCGACCTGCCCCGGTTCCTCCTCCGCCACCCGGTTCCGACCCCTGGACGGAACCATCCGACCGGGGGACCCCGCGGACGAGACCCATGTCACTCTCCCGGAGGGCCCGCGGGCCCCGGCGGGCCACGGCACGCCCCGTGCGCGAAGACCCCGCCCGCACCTCCCCTCCCGGCCTCCCCTCCGGCCCCCCGGCCGGGGCCGTACGGGTCCCACCGGTGGCAGTCCGCCCCCACCCTGCCGAGACTGGGAGCGTGCGCCCGGCTACAGCGACGGCAGCGGCCGTCACCACTCTGCTCGGTGTCGGCGCGGCCGCGTTCGCGGTCGGCCGGTACGCCAGCGACGTCGCCCTCAAGGCGCCGTCCGGACGTCCCCTGCCCGGGGATCCCAAACTCACCGTGCACGCCACGGGCCCCGAACGGATCACCCTCACCCGCAGCCTCGCCTCGCTGCGCCCCGGGACGTACGGAATGGAGGGGCACGGCCAGCACGCCGTCGTCGGCCCCGTCCTCGACCGGGTCCCGCACACCGCGGACACCGTCGTCCGGCGCCTCGAACGCGTCGAACGCGGGGTGCTCGGTCCCGGCTCCCGCGTCCGCCTCACCCCCCAGCTGCACATCGGCACGCCGATCAGCGCCCTCGGGCTCGCCCACGAAGACGTCGAGATCCCCGGCGAGCTCGGCCCGCTGCCGGCCTGGCTGGTGGCCGCGCCCCGCACCACCTGGGTGATCGCCCTGCACGGGCTCGGCACCACCCGCGAGCACCCGCTGAACGTCGTCCCCTTCTTCAACCGCCGCAAGATCCCCGTCCTCGTCCCCGCCTACCGCGGCGACGAGGGGGCACCCGCCTCCCCGGACGGCCTCGCCCACCTCGGCGACTCCGAGTGGCGCGACGTCGACGCCGCCATCCGCTACGCCGTCCACCGGGGCGCTTCCAAGATCGTGCTGCACGGCTGGGGGACCGGGGCCTCGATGGCCCTGCGCGCCGCCGCCGAGTCGGGCGTACGCGACCGGATCAGCGGCCTCGTCCTCGACTCGCCCGTCCTGGACTGGGAGGCCACCCTCCGCAACCTCGCCGCGGCCCGCCACGTCCCCACCCCCCTGCTCCCGCTCGCCGTCCGTGCCGCCCAGGGCAGGACCGGGCCGCACGGCGACCTCCTGGAGGCCGCCGCCGAACCGGGCGCGCTGCGCGTCCCCGTGCTCCTCTTCCACGGCCCCGACGACACCATCGCCCCCTGGGAGCCGTCCGTCGAACTCGCCGCCCGCCGCCCCGATCTGGTCACCCTCCAGACCGTCCGGTACGCCCCGCACGCGGCGATGTGGAACGCCGACCCGGTCCGCTACGAGGAGGCCCTGCGCCGCTTCCTCACCCCGCTCCTCTAGGGGCCCGGCAGCGGGCGGCGAGGACGGCACGGCCGATTCCGATTGGGCTTTCGGGCCGTCAGCGGGAAGACTGCCCCCGTGACGTCTCGAAAGCCCGATGAACCATTGGCGCGCAACTCCAGACTCCGACTCGTCCGCCCGCGGGCGCTGGCCACCGCCCGACGGGCCGTGACGACCCGGCGCACCCGGCCGGCGCCGCGGCCGCCCGAGGGCACTCCGCCCCGTGCGGAGCTCGCCCGCCAGGCCCGCCACGTCCTCGCCGACGCCGTACGGATCGCCCGCTGGGCCGCCGTCGAGAGCGGCGCCACAGCCGCACCCCGCAGCGGCCCCGGAGCCGCCCCCGCCCAGGAACGGGCCGCCGCCGCACTGAACCTGACGCCCGGCCAGATCCGGGCCGGCTGGGACCGCGCCCGGCTCGCCGGTCTCGTCGAGCTGCACGGTGACACCGCCCGCCCCGGCTGGCGGCTGCACGCCTGGGACCGTGACGACTCCGCCGTACTGCGCGGCTGGGTCGCCCTCTTCGACGCCTGGTCCCTGGTGCACCCGGCCCCCGAGGGCGTCGAGCCGAGCGCCGTCGCCGAGGTCGTCGAGGCCCTCCCGCAGGTCCTGTCACTGCTTCAGCTCTCCCAGGGCCCGGTCCTCGTCCCCGCCCTGCTCGATCTGCTCGGCCAGCGCGTCGAGGAGCTGCGCGAGGAGCGCTGCGAGGTCCCGGGCGCCGAGCAGGCCCCCGAGGCCACGGAGGCCGCCGCGACCTCCGACGCACCCGTGGTGCACGGCACCGACGGGCTGCCGGCCCTGCTCGACTGGGCGCTCGAAGGCCTGGCGGCCGTCGGCGCGCTCACCCTCGACCCCGGAGCGGAGGGGCGTCACGCCACCCTGACCCCGCTCGGCAACTGGGCGGTCTGGGTCAAGCTGGAGCAGATCTGCGTCGCCGCGCAGAGCCCCGCCGGAAACATCGAGCAGTCCGCCGAGGACATGCTCCGCGGCTGCGCCCGGCTCACCCCCGGCCCCGCCCGCGCCGAATACCGCGCCTGGCTCGCGGCCCGCACCCTCTCCAGCGCGGTGACCGAACTCCTCACCGTGGCCCGCGGCGAGGACGCGCTGCTGCGCGGGCTCGCCTTCGAGGCGCTCCGGGTCGTCGGCGCCCCCGCCGAGGCCGAGGTACGGGCCACCGTCGCCGAACCCTCCCTGCGGCCGTACGCACTGCTCTGGCTCGCCGAGTACGAGGGCGCCGACCCCGACGACGCCCAGGAGGTCCTCACCCGCGAGGAGTCCACCTGGCTCTGGGTGGACACGGCCGCCGCCGTCGCCGACCACGGGGAGAGCGAACTGCTCGTCCGGCACCTCGACTCCGCCGTGCAGGGCACCGTCCCGGCGCTCCTCGACGAGATCAGGGCCGTCGGCCACCCCCGTACCGTCCAGGTCCTGGTCGCCCTCGCCGCCGCCCACCCGGACCCGGCTCTGGCCAAGGCCGTCCGCCGGGCCGCCTTCCAGGTCCACACCGGGGGCGCGTGACGGGATCCCCGCCCGGGGATCCCGAGGGGGAGACCTCCCCGGCGCCCGGCTACTCCGCGGCGCCGGGGGTGTACGTCCCGAAGCTCCAGATGTTGCCCTCGGCGTCGCGCGCCATGTAGTCCCGCGAGCCGTACTCCTGGTCCTTGGGCGGCATCACGATCTCCACGCCGTGGGCCACCGCCCTCGCGTGGTGCTCGTCGACGTCGTCCACGTGCACGAACACACCGACCGGGCCGGCGTCGGTCATCAGCTTGTCGAACTCGCTGCCGGTGCCCTTGCTGCCCAGCATCACCATGCCGTTCCCGTACGACAGCTCGGCGTGCGCCACGCGCCCGTCCTCGGCCTCGTACACGGCGTCGGCACGGAAGCCGAAGCCCTCCGTGAGCAGGCTGATCGCCGCCTTCGCGTCCTCGTACGTCAGCGTCGGACAGATGTGGGGTGCCTCAGCCATCCCGATCACTTCCTCTCGATCCGGTCGAACGTGATCCGCGTCTCAGTCTGGCAGTCCCCACCGGCAATCAGCGGAAGGTGTTGCACCGGGCCATGTCGCCCGTCCGGTAGCCCTCGTAGAACCACTGCTGGCGCTGGGCCGCGGAGCCATGGGTCCAGTCCTCCGGGGTCACCCGGCCCTGGAACCTCTCCTGGATCCGGTCGTCGCCCACCGCGGCCGCCGCGTCCAGGCCGTCCCGGATGTCCGCGTCCGTCAGCCGGGTGAGCAGCGGCCGGCCCGTGCGGTCGTCGGGCGTGGTCGTGGCGTGCCGGGCCCACACGCCCGCGTAGCAGTCGGCCTGGAGCTCGACCCGCACGGCGTTGGAGTTCGCCCCGGTGCGCCCGTCCTGGGCGCGGCTCAGGGTCCCCATCAGGTTCTGGATGTGGTGGCCGTACTCGTGCGCCACCACGTACGCCTGGGCGAAGGGCCCGCCGCTCGACCCGAACGTGGTGCGCAGCTCGTCGAAGAAGCCCAGGTCCAGATAGACCTGCCGGTCGCCGGGGCAGTAGAACGGCCCCACCGCGGAGGTCGCGGAACCGCAGGCGGTCGGGACCCGCTGGCTGAACATCACGGTGGCGGCGCCCCCGTACGTGCCGCCCCGGCGCGTGTACTCGCTCCGCCAGAAGTCCTGGACGCTGTTCACGACGGCGACGATCCGGCAGTCCTCGCGGGTGTTGGCGTCCGAACCCTTCTTGCAGGTCTGTGCCACCTGGGCGGCCCCGGACGAGCTGGCCACCGGCTCGTCGCCGCCCGAGGAGAGTCCCAGCTGGTCCGGCCCCACCCCGAGGAACAGGCCCAGGATCAGGGCGATGAAGCCGATGATGCCGCCGCCGACGGTCGCCTTCCCGCCTGGGATGCGACTGCCCCGGACGTCCTTGACCTCCGAGGTGTCCAGATCGGCGTCGTCGTCGAACTGCACGGTCCACCATCCTCCGCGTCACTGCCGCGGCAGAGGCCGCCGCCCTGCGCCGAGTATCGGCCGATCTTTCACCGCTCGCCCCTTTTCTTCCGTCAAGGGAAGTTATGTGAGAAAGATCCGATCGCCCCTCAGGCCCCCTGATGGCCGAAAAGCAGTTGCAGGGGCCCGTTAGACTGGCCGTATGGCCATTCTCCCCGTGCATTAGCGGCGTCGAAGCCCTTCACCAGCCGTCCTTCCGCCGTTTCCCATCGCCCTGGAGTCTGTCCGTGATCACCGCTTCCGGCATCGAGCTGCGCGCCGGCGCCCGAGTCCTCATCGAGTCCGCTTCCTTCCGCGTCGCCAAGGGCGACCGCATCGGCCTCGTCGGTCGCAACGGAGCGGGCAAGACGACCCTCACCAAGTGCCTCGCAGGCGAGGGCGTCCCCGCCGGCGGCCAGATCGCCCGCTCCGGCGAGGTCGGCTACCTCCCGCAGGACCCGCGCACCGGCGACCTCGACGTCCTGGCCCGCGACCGCATCCTCTCCGCCCGTGGCCTCGACGTCCTCCTCAAGAAGATGCGGATGAACGAGGAGCGCATCGCCACCGGCTCCGGCGCCACCCGCGACAAGGCGATGCGGCAGTACGAGCGCCAGGAGACCGAGTTCCTGACCAAGGGCGGGTACGCGGCCGAGGCCGAGGCCTCCACCATCGCGGCCGCCCTCGGTCTGCCCGACCGGGTCCTCGGTCAGCCGCTGCACACCCTCTCCGGTGGTCAGCGCCGCCGGGTCGAGCTCGCCCGGATCCTCTTCTCGGACGCCGACACGCTCCTCCTCGACGAGCCGACCAACCACCTTGACGCCGACTCCATCGTCTGGCTGCGCGACTACCTGAAGAGCTACCGCGGCGGCTTCATCGTGATCTCCCACGACGTCGACCTCGTCGAGACCGTGGTCAACAAGGTCTTCTATCTGGACGCCAACCGCTCCACGATCGACGTCTACAACATGGGCTGGAAGCTCTACCAGCAGCAGCGCGAGGCCGACGAGAAGCGCCGCAAGCGCGAGCGGCAGAACGCCGAGAAGAAGGCCGCCGCCCTCAACTCGCAGGCCGACAAGATGCGCGCCAAGGCCACCAAGACCGTGGCCGCGCAGAACATGGCCAAGCGTGCCGAGCGACTGCTCTCCGGCCTGGAGGCGGTGCGCGCCTCCGACAAGGTCGCCAAGCTCCGCTTCCCCGACCCCGCGCCCTGCGGCAAGACCCCGCTGACGGCCGAGGGACTCTCCAAGTCCTACGGCTCTCTCGAAATCTTCACCGATGTGGACCTCGCGATCGACAAGGGCTCGCGCGTCGTCATCCTCGGCCTCAACGGCGCGGGCAAGACCACGCTGCTCCGGCTGCTCGCCGGCGCCGAGAAGCCCGACACCGGCGAGGTGACCCCGGGCCACGGTCTCAAGCTCGGCTACTACGCCCAGGAGCACGAGACGCTCGACCCCGAGCGCAGCGTCCTGGAGAACATGCGCTCGGCCGCGCCCGACCTCGACCTCGTCCAGGTCCGCAAGACGCTCGGCTCCTTCCTCTTCTCCGGCGACGACGTCGACAAGCCGGCCGGGGTGCTCTCCGGCGGCGAGAAGACCCGGCTGGCCCTGGCCACCCTGGTCGTCTCCTCGGCGAACGTGCTGCTCCTCGACGAGCCCACCAACAACCTCGACCCGGCCAGCCGCGAGGAGATCCTCGGGGCCCTGCGGACGTACAAGGGCGCCGTCGTCCTCGTCACCCACGACGAGGGCGCGGTCGACGCGCTGGAGCCGGAGCGGATCATCCTGCTCCCGGACGGCGTCGAGGACCTGTGGGGCCCGGACTACGCGGACCTGGTCGCGCTCGCCTGACCCGGAGAGGACCGGGTGATCATGCCCGGCTGGATCATTCGGCCCACGGGTGATCCTTCATCTGAGTGAGGGCGTCTCGTACACCCCGGCGCGGTGCTCTGCCGAATCCTTCCGGCAGACCCGCGCCGTACGTGTGTTCCCCCTGTGTCGCTGACCTGCTGATTCCTGTGCCGGGCGGCGCGAAGGCCTGTTTCCGGCCCAGCGGAATCCAAGCTTCCGGTCGTGATGAACGCGCGCTCGTCCACAAACCCGGCGGCATGGACCTTGTCGAATGGGTGGCCAGGACGGACGGGAGGGGTGATCATGAGAAGTCCAGAGCGCACTTCCCATGAGGAGGCACGGGTGGCCGAGACTCTGAAGAAGGGCAGCCGGGTGACCGGCGCCGCGCGCGACAAGCTCGCGGCAGACCTGAAGAAGAAGTACGACTCCGGTGCGAGTATCCGGGCGCTGGCCGAGGAAACGGGCCGCTCCTACGGATTCGTCCACCGGATGCTCAGTGAGTCCGGAGTCACGCTGCGCGGACGCGGCGGAGCGACCCGGGGCAAGAAAGCCGCCTCGGCCTGACATCGGGACGCCTCGACCGGGCCACCGGATCTCCCGGTGGCCACCCGGTCGGTCATCGCGCCGACCAGGTGGTTACTGTGCAGTCACTTAGCATTTCGCATGCAATGTGCTGCACCGTAACCGGAGGCGCCCCATGACTACGCTCGACGACTCTGAGCTCGTATTCCACAAGGACGGTGTACGGCTCACCGTCGAGGACGCCGTTGCCACGGTGACCCTGACCAATCCGGCGAAGCGCAACGCTCAGTCTCCCGCTCTGTGGCGGGCGTTGACAGAAGCCGGCCGGTCGTTGCCCGGCAGCGTGCGGATCGTCGTCCTGCGCGGTGAGGGACAGTCCTTCTCCGCCGGACTCGACCGGCAGGCGTTCACGCCCGAGGGCTTCGACGGAGAGCCGTCCTTCCTCGATCTCGCGCGCGGTTCCGACGCGGACCTCGACGCGGTCATCGCCGAGTACCAGGAGGCGTTCACCTGGTGGCGCCGCAGCGACCTGGTGTCGATCGCGGCCGTCCAGGGGCACGCCATCGGCGCGGGCTTCCAGCTCGCTCTCGCCTGCGACCTGCGGGTCGTCGCCGAGGACGTGCAGTTCGCCATGCGCGAGACCAGCCTGGGCCTCGTCCCGGACCTGACCGGGACGCACCCGCTCGTCTCGCTCGTCGGCTACGCCCGCGCGCTGGAGATCTGCGCCACCGGCCGCTTCGTCCACGCGGAGGAGGCCGAGCGCATCGGTCTCGCCAACCTGTCCGTGCCCGCCGACGAGCTCGACGCGGCGGTACGGGACCTCGGCGCCGCCCTGCTCGCGGCGCCGCGCGACGCGGTCACCGAGACCAAGGCGCTCCTTCAGGGTGCCTCCGGCCGCTCGTACGAGGAGCAGCGCGTCGCCGAGCGCGCCGCCCAGGCCCGCCGCCTGCGCGACCTGGCGGGCCTCGGCGACTGACGCCTGCCCGCACGCGCCGGGGCCGCATACGCCGGGTCCGCACGCGCCGGGCCCGGCCTAGCGCAGGCCCGACACCACGACCGTGACCGCGGTCCCCTCCGGGGCGACCGCGGCCACCGCCGTGCGCACCGCGCGGGCCACGTCCAGCGGGCGGGCCCCGGCCGTCACGGCCACTTCCACCCGCACCTCGTCGGGCTTCCGGCGCACCGGCGGACCCAGCGTGTCCGTCACCGCCGCGACCCCCGCCACCCCGAGCGCGGCGAGCGCCGCGGGATCGTCCGTCGCCGGCGAGGTCGGGCCCGGCGGGGGAGCGGCACCGGCATCCGGCGCCGGCGGCGCCGCGTCGAGCAGATCCGTCACCCGCAGGTCCACCACCGCGACCACCAGGCCGAGCCCGTCCTCGGCCGCGGCGAGCAGCGCCGCCCGCAGTTCCCCGGCGAGCTCCGGCAGTTCCCGCCCGGCGACCGCGCCGAACGAGGCCGTGATCAGCAGGCCGCCCGATTCCGGCTCGTCGGGCACGTCGCCAGGACCGATGCGGAGCCTGCCCGGCACCACACCCCGTACCGCCGAGGCGGCCACGTCGAGCACCTCGCGCACCGCCCGCTCGGTGATCCAAGCCCCCTCCGCCGCCGTTCCGAGCGGCAGCAGCCTGCCCGGAGCGAGGCGGTCCCGTACCGCAGCCGTCCAACCGTCACCCGTCGTCATTACCCCAGCCTGCCGTATCCCCGGGGCGAGGTCGGGTAAGCGCCCTTAGTGTGGGCGAGGAACCCCGAAATATCCCAGAAGGGGCGAAACGTGATGACGGACACCACGCATTCCACCGAGTCCACCGGCGGCGAACCGCGCCGGACCTCGGTCACCAAGCGGGGAGGCGGCGCTGCCGCGACCCGCGGCCGGACCAGCATCGCCGACGGAGTCGTCGAGAAGATCGCCGGACTCGCCGCCCGTGACGTCGACGGCGTCCATGCCATGGGCAGCGGCATCTCCCGCACCTTCGGCGCCGTACGCGACCGCGTGCCCGGCGGGGGCAGCAGCAAGTCGAACGTCACCCGAGGGGTGAAGGCCGAGGTCGGCGAGGTGCAGACCGCGCTCGACCTGGAGATCGTCGTCGACTACGGCGTCTCCATCGCCGACGTGGCCGGCGATGTCCGCGAGAACGTCATCGCGGCCGTGGAGCGCATGACGGGCCTCGAGGTCGTCGAGGTCAACATCGCCGTCAGCGACGTGAAGCTGCCCGACGAGGAGGAGGACGAGCCGGAATCACGGCTGCAGTAGCCGCGGACGGCATTGCGCGGGGGGCTCGGGATGACTCGGAAAGGAGTCAGTAATGAGCATGGCGGTGGTCGGCCTGGTGGCCGGCATGGCTCTCGGCTTCGCCGGATACTTCGGCGGCTTCGGGGCGTTTGTACTGGTCGCGGCCTTGGGTGCGATCGGCTTCGTGGCGGGCCGCTTCCTCGACGGCGACCTCGAACCCGGCGACCTGTTCCGGAGCCGCGACCGCGGCGACCGGCGGCGGTGACCCGGGGTGGCAACCGACCTGGTCTCCCCGGACCCGGTGCGTGACCGGGGCGCCACCTCGATCGCCGACCGGGTGGTGGCGAAGATCGCGGCCCAGGCGGCCAGGGAAGCGGTGGGCACCGTCCCGGAGGGCGGCTCCAAGCCGCACGCCTCGGTCGTCGTCCACCGGGACGTCGCCCGGGTCGCGGTGAGCCTCGACCTCGACTACCCCACCGACATCGGGGCCCGGTGCGGGGCCGTCCGGGGACGGGTGCGCGCGCGGGTGGAGAAGCTCGTGGGCATGGAGGTCCACGAGGTCACCGTCCAGGTGGAACGCCTCCACTCCCCGCTCACCCGCCAGTCCGGACCGAGGGGCCGCCTGTCATGACGACTCCCCCCGAACCGTCCCCCAGGCACGAGCCCACCCCGCCCCCCGGCAGCGAGCCGACCCGGGCCCGCGGCGGCGACCCCGACTCGCCTCCCGGCTCCCACCCCGGCTCCGACCCCCACTCCGGCTCCGGCTCCGGCACCCACTCCGGCTCCGATCCCCATTCCCACTCCGGTTCCGGCTCTCCCTCCGACGACGTCCCCGTCCTGACCGACACCGACGCCCCCGCGCCCCGCGTCCGCCGCTTCTGGGCGGTCCGACGCATCCCCGCCGCCGTTCTCGCGGCGCTCGTCCTCGGCGGGGTCGGGCTCCTGCTCTACGACGTGGCGGCCGTACGGGCCGACCGCACCGCCATGGCCTGGCGGCGCGAGCTCGCCGACGGCCTCGCGACCCGGCCGCTCGACGACACCTGGGTCGTGCTCGGCGCGGCCCTCGCGGTCGTCCTCGGCCTCTGGCTCCTGGTCCTGGCCACGACCCCCGGCCTGCGCGCAGTCCTCCCGATGCGCCGCGAACACGCCGACGTACGGGCCGGACTCGACCGTGAGGCCGCGGCCCTGGCCCTGCGGGACCGCGCCATGGAGGTCTCCGGAGTGCAGTCCGTCCGGGTCCGGGTGGGCCGCGCCAAGGTGGCGGTCAGGGCCGTCTCCCACTTCCGGGCGCTCGACGAGGTCCGCGCCGACGTGGAGACCGCCCTCGCCGCCGGCGTCGACGAACTGGCCCTCGCCCACGCGCCCGCGCTGACGGTACGGGTGGCCCGGCCGCCCAGGAAGGCATGAGCCATGAGCCACGAAGAGGTGCTCCGGTGACGGTCGTCCTCCGGCGCGTCAACCGCGTCCTGCTCGGCCTCGCCGGGCTGCTGCTCGTCCTCGTCGGCGGGGGAGTCCTCGCCGCCTCCCTCGATCTGTCCGTACCGTCCTGGTGGCCCTGGTCGGGCCCCGCGGACGTGCTGCTCTCCGCCGCGGACCGGCAGCGCTGGCGCGACGAGGGCTGGTGGTGGCCGGTGGTCATCGCGGCCCTCGGACTCGTCGTCCTGCTCGCCCTGTGGTGGCTGCTCGTCCAGTTCCGGCGGGCCCGGCTCGCCGAGGTCGTCGTCGACAGCGGCGACGGCGATGCGGCGGTGCTGCGCGGCCGGGCCCTGGAGGGCGTCCTGGAGGCGGACGCCACGGCCCAGGACGGCGTGGCCCGGGCCCGGGTCTCGCTCACGGGCCGCCGCGCGGCCCCCCGTACCCGCGTACGGCTCCTCCTGGAGCCGTACGCCTCCCCGGGGGCCGCCCTGACCACGCTCAGCACCCAGGCCCTGGCCCACGCGCGGACGTCCACGGGCCTGCCCGCCCTGCCCACCGAGGCGCGCCTGCGGGCGGTGAAGCACCGGGCCCGCAGGGTCACCTGAGGCTCCTGGGTTCCTGCGGATCAGAACTCGGCGCGCGCCCCGCCGTCCACCGGGAGCATCAGCCCCGTGAGGTACGAGGCGGCCGGCGACAGCAGGAAGGCCGCCGTCCGCCCGAACTCCTCCGGGGTGCCGTAGCGGCGCAGCGGGATGGTGAGCTCGTTGGCCGCGCGGGCCGCGTCCGCGTCGCCGGAGAGGGAGTCCAGGAACCGCACCCGGTCCGTGTCGATCCGGCTGGGCAGCAGCCCGATGACGCGCACCCCGCGCGGGCCCAGGTCGTTGGCGAGGGACTTCGCGAAGCCGGCGAGACCCGGGCGCAGACCGTTCGAGATGGTCAGGCCGGGGATCGGCTCGTGGACCGAGCCGGACAGGACGAAGCCGATGACACCGCCCTCGCCGAGCGTCTCGGCGGCCGCGCGGGCCAGTCGTACGGCCCCGAGGAAGACGGTGTCGAAGGCGGTGGCCCACTCCGCGTCGGTGTTGTCGGCCGCGAAGCCGGGAGCCGGTCCGCCGACGCTGATGAGGATGCCGTCGAAGCCGCCGAACCGCGCCCGCGCCTCGGCGATGAGCCGCGCCGGGGTCTCCGGGTCGGCGTTGTCGGCGGCGATGCCCGCCGCGCCCGGGCCCAGCTCGGCCGCGGCCTCGGCGACGGTCTTCTCCTCGCGACCGGTGACCAGCACCTTGGCCCCCTCGGCCAGCAGCGCCTCGGCGGAGGCCCGCCCGAGCCCCCGCGTCGCCCCGGTCACCACGTACACACGGTCCTTCAGTCCAAGATCCATGGAGCTATCCTGCCGGGTCCTGATCCTCGGCTGCCAGTGCGAGCGCCGTGCCCACCAGGCCGATGTGGCTGAAGGCCTGCGGGAAGTTGCCCAGCTGGCGGTCCGTCACCGGGTCGTACTCCTCCGCCAGGAGGCCCACGTCGTTGCTGAGGGCCACCAGGCGCTCGAACAGCTCCCGGGCCTCCTCGGACCTGCCGGTCAGCCGCAGGGCGTCCGCGAGCCAGAAGGAGCAGACCAGGAAGGTGCCCTCCTGGCCGGGGAGGCCGTCCACCTTGCCCGAGTCCGTGCTGTAGCGGCGCAGATACCCGCCGTGCATCAACTCCGCCCGTACCGCGTCCACCGTGCCGACCACCCGGGGGTCGTCCGGCGGCAGGAAGCCGACCTGCGGGATCAGCAGGGTCGCGGCGTCCAGCTCCCGCGAGCCGTACGACTGGGTGAAGGTGTTCCGGACGGGGTCGTACGACCTGGCGCACACCTGCGCGTGGATCTCGTCCCGCATCGTCCGCCACCGTGCCGCGTCGCCCGGCAGCGAGGGGTCCGCCTCCAGGGTGCGCACCGCCCGGTCGGCGGCCACCCAGGCCATCACCTTCGAGTGGGTGAAGTGCCGGCGCGGCCCGCGCACCTCCCACAGCCCCTCGTCGGGCTCGCGCCAGGTCGACTCCAGGAAGCCGAGCAGGCTCAGCTGGAGGTTCCAGGCGTGCCGCTCCGCGGGGATCCCGGCCTCACGCGCGCGGTGGAGCGAGTCCATGACCTCGCCGTACACATCGAGCTGGAACTGGTCCACGGCCGCGTTCCCGGTCCGTACCGGCGAGGAGTCGGCGTAGCCGCGCAGCCACGGCAGGGTGGTCTCGGGGAGCCGGCGCTCCCCGGCGGGCCCGTACATGATCTGCAGGTCGGCAGGGTCGCCGGCGACCGACCGGAGCAGCCAGTCCCGCCAGGCGCATGCCTCGTCGACGTATCCGGCGGCGAGCAGCGCGCCGAGGGTGAGGGAGGAGTCGCGCAGCCAGCAGGCGCGGTAGTCCCAGTTCCGTACGCCGCCGACCTCCTCCGGCAGGGAGGTGGTGGGGGCGGCCATGATCCCGCCGGTCGGGGCGTACGTGAGGGCCTTCAGGGTGATCAGCGAGCGCAGCACCGCCTCCCGGTACGGGCCGCGGTAGGTGCAGCGGGCCGACCAGTCCCGCCAGTCCGCGAGGGACTGCTCCAGGGCCTCGTAGGGGTCGACGAGGTCGGGGCGCGGCTCGTGCGAGGGGTGCCAGGTCAGCACGAACGCGACCTTCTCGCCGGCGGTGACGGTGAAGGAGGAGCAGGTGGAGAACTGCTGGCCCCAGGTCTTCACGGGCGGCTCGCTGCGCAGCCAGACCGCGTCGGGCCCGGCGATGGCGACCCGGTGGCCGTCGGAGCGGCGCATCCACGGCACGACCGATCCGTAGTCGAAGCGGAGCCGCAGGACGGAGCTCATCTCGACCCTGCCGCTGACGCCCTCCACGATCCGCATCAGATCGGGGGCCTTGTCCCGCTGCGGCATGAAGTCGACGACCCTGACGGTGCCGGTCCGGGTCTCCCAGTAGGTCTCCAGGACGAGGGAGTCCTCGGCGTACCGGCGGGAGGTACAGGCCGTGGCGCCCGTCGGGGCGATCCGCCAGTGGCCGTTGTCCTCGTCGCCGAGGATCGAGGCGAAGCAGGCCGCCGAGTCGAACCGGGGCAGACACAGCCAGTCGACCGATCCGTCGCGGCCGACGAGCGCGGCGGTCTGGAGATCGCCGATGAGGGCGTAGTCGTCGATACGTTGCGTCACGCTTTGGGCTGTTCCCGGAAGCGGCGACGGTCAATCAGAGGGACGGAGTGGCCTGGATCGCTTCGGAGTCCCGTTCCGGGGTTCCCGGGGTGCCCGGAGTGTCGTTCCCCGTGGTGCCGGCGGAGGCCTCGGTCTCCCGGTCGCGCTTCTCGCGGCGGACCAGGATCACCCAGCCGACGGGCACCCCGGCCGCGAAGAGCCACCACTGCACCGCGTACGCCATGTGGGCGCCGATCGATGCGTGGTCGGGCTCGGGGATCAGCTCGGGGGTGTCCCCGGCGGGTTCGGGCCCGGTCTGCTCCAGGTAGCCGCCCAGCACCTCGCGGCCGATGAGCTCCGCCTGCTGCTCGCTGTTGATGAGCATGACCTGACGGTCCGGCAGCCCCTTCAGGTCCTTGATGCCGCTGGCGCCGGTCGTCTCGTCGGCCTTGAGCCGGCCGGTGATGGTGACCTCGCCCTTGGGGGCGGGCGGCACCGGCGGGAAGGAGTGCTGGTCGGCGGCGGCCGGGACCCAGCCGCGGTTGACCAGGACGATCCGGCCGTCCCGGAGGACCAGCGGGGTCAGGATGTGGACGCCGACCCGCTCGTCGGAGGAGGTGCGGCGGCGGACGACCACCTCATGGGTGGTGTCGAAGGTGCCGGTGGCGGTGGCGGGCCGCCAGTAGTCGGAGCGCGGGACCGTGTGGCCGGGGGAGGTGAGCTCCTCGACCGGGACCGGCTTCGCCGCGATGCTGTCCGCGATCAGGGCGTTCTGGGCGACCCGGCGCTCGTGCCGGTGGAACTGCCAGAAGCCCAGCTCGATCATCGTCGGGACGAGGACGAGGGCGATGAGGGTGAGGATCACCCACTGCCGGGACAACAAGAAGCGGTACACCCCATGACCGTACAACTCGGTCCATGGGGTGCACGCACGGGGGGCGGCTCGCGGGAGACGAGCCCAGGATCGTTTCCTCGGACCATGTCGACTCAGACCTTGTCGACTCACACCCTGTCGACGATGCCCACCTTTCCCTCCGCGCGGGCGCAGTGTCCGCCGCAGTACCAGCTGCCGTCGACCTCGACGCCCTGTCCGATGATCTGGACCCGGCAGTGCTCGCAGATGGGCGCCATACGGTGGATGGCGCAGGCGAAGCAGTCGAAGACATGGATCGCGCCCTGCGCATGTACCTCGAAGGACATGCCGTAATCGTTTCCGCAGACCTCACAACGTGCCATGCGCCACAGGGTGAGGGCTCCCGGCGGGCGTGCGCAGCTCGGCACGCCCGCAGGGCCGGGGGTGTCACCCGTCTGCCGGGGCCACGTCCCGCAGCAGCTGGGTGTACGCCGCCTCGTCGACGATCGGCGTGCCGAAGGACTTGGCCTTGACGGTCTTGGAGGTGGCGGAGTCCGGGTCGTTGGTGACGAGGAGGCTCGTCAGCCGGGAGACGCTCCCCGCCACATGGAGTCCGGCGTCGACCGTACGGTCCTCCAGGAGCTCCCGGTCGACGGAGGTGTCTCCCGAGAACGCCACCCGCATGCCCTGCTTGAGCGGTTTGTCCGTCTCGTACCGGCCGGGGTTGGGGTACGGGCACGGCGGCCGCTTCCGCGAGGGACGCCAGCTGCCCGCCCGGTACGAGGAGGCGTACCCGGCCTGGTGGCCGATCCGCGGCTGCTGCGCGGGTGACGCGGCCCACTCGGTCAGCGGCCGGCATTCGAGCAGCGGCAGCCGTACGTTGCGCTCGGCCGCCGCGTGCAGGCTCGGCCGGAACGCCTCCGCGAGCACGCGCGCGTCGTCGAGCGCGTTGTGCGCGCGCTGCTGCACGACACCGAAGTGCGCGGCGAGCGACTCCAGCTTGTGATTGGGCAGCGGCAGCGACAGCTCCTTGGCGAGCGCGATCGTGCACAGCCGCTGCCGCACCGGCGCGGCCGACTCCGCGCGCGCGTACTCCCGGGCGATCATCTGCCAGTCGAACATCGCGTTGTGCGCGACGAGCACCCGCCCGTCCAGCCGGGTCGCGAACTCCGCCGCGATCTCCGGGAAGAGCGGCGCGCCCTCCAGGACGTCGGTGGTGAGCCCGTGGATCCAGACGGGTCCCGGATCACGCTCGGGGTTGACGAGCGTGTACCAGTGGTCCTCGACGTTCCCCTGGGCGTCCAGCCGATAGACGGCAGCCGACACTATCCGGTCGTCGCGGGCGAGTCCGGTGGTCTCCACGTCGACGACCGCGTACCCCTGTGGGTAGGCGGCCGGCCACGTCGCTGCTGTCGTACGGTCGTCAAGCACGGTCACTGAGAATACGGCCCGCGACCGACAACTCCGTCCCCGGTGTCCCCGGCGGCCCCGGCGAGCAGCCCGTCCACCAGGGCGCGCACCGAGTCGACGAACAGGCGCTCGGTGTCGATGGAGGCGGCCAGCGCGCGGGCGAGGGGGCCGTCGGACTCGGCGTCCTCGGCGCTCCACAGCTCCTCCTCGGCGGGCGACTGCGCCGGTGCGCGCTCCCGGTTGCGCTCCACCAGGACATAGCCGACGACCTGGAACTGCACCGCGCGGACGGCCCGCGCCGCGTGCGCCCCGCGCAGTCCCGCGGCGTGCGCCTCGTGGACCAGGGCGCGCTGGGCGGGCAGGAACATGCGTTCCGTCAGGCCCCGTTCGTGGACCATCGCGACCAGGTGGGGGCGCTCGCGCAGGGCGCGGCGCAGCGCGCGGGCGACCGAGACGAGGCGCTCGGCCGGGGTCGCGCCGCGGGGGCGGATCGTGTCGAGATCGGCGACCGTCCGCTCGACCAGGGCGTCGAGCAGGGACTCCCGGTTGCCGACGTGCCAGTAGATCGAGGTGACCGCGGTGCCGAGCTCGGCCGCGAGTCTGCGCATGGTGAGGGCGTCCGGGCCGTGCTGCTTCACCAGGGCGGCGGCCGTCTCGAGAACCTCCTCCCGGGTGAGTGCGGTGCGCGCCATCCGTTCCCCCAACTCTGTCGCGTGCACGGGTCTTTACCCTTCATCGCCGCCGGTGTAACTCTGTTACAGACCCGACCCCCCGAAGGGTGGTACGTCATGACACGAGTACGGTACGGGGCTCGCACGGACGCCGAGATCACGGCGGCCCGCACGAAGAGCGCCAAGCTCCCCGACATCTGGTCCACCGGAGTGGTAGCCGTCTGGGAGACCGATCCGGAGGTGGTGGCGGCCGTCCTGCCGCCCCCGCTGAAGCCCACCGAGCGGCCCCTCGTGCGGGCCAACATCTCCCAGGTCGACCTGCCCGGCTACCCCCTCGGCGCCGGCTCGGTGGCCGTCGCCGCCGCCCACGGCGACCGCGAGGGCTGGTACCCGCTGGTCATGCCGATGACCCACGAGCGCGCCCTCGTCGGCGGCCGCGAGGTCTTCGGCGAACCGAAGAAGCTCGGCGCGGTCGTCGTCGAGCGCGACGGGCTCGTCGTCCGCGCCTCCCTCGGGCGGCACGGCATCGACTTCGTCGAGGTGCGCGGCGCGGTCTCCGGACCACTGCCGCTCCCGGAGCCGGTCGAGAAGACCGACTTCTACTTCAAGTTCCTGCCGGGCGTGGAGGGTTCGGGCTTCGACGCCGACCCCGTCCTCGTCCACTGCGTCCGCAACGAGAAGGTGCGGAAGCTGGAGCGGATCACCGGCGACGTGGTGCTGCGCGAGTCCATGTACGACCCGGTCGCCGACCTCCCCGTACGCCGGCTCGTCGAGATCACCATCGGCGAGAAGACCACCGACCAGCGGGGCACGGTCGCCGAGCGGGTCTCCGCGCAGGCCCTCCTGCCGTACATCCACCAGCGGTACGACGACCCGCAGCAGATCCTCGACGGCCCGCCCGAGGGGAGCGTCTGATGGAGCTCCGCGAGGGACAGGTCGCCGTCGTCACCGGCGCGGCGAGCGGCATCGGGCTCGCGATGGCCCGCCGCTTCGCCGCCGAGGGCCTGGCCGTCGTCCTCGGCGACGTCGAGGAGGGCGCGCTCGCCGAGGCCGCCGACGAGCTGATGGCGAGCGGGGCGCAGGTCCTCGCCCGGACGGTCGACGTCTCGGACGCCGACGGGGTACGGGCGTTCGCCGAGGCCGCCTACGACACCTTCGGAGCCGTCCACGTCCTCTGCAACAACGCGGGCGTCGGCTCCGGCGCCGAGGGCCGCATGTGGGAGCACGAGCCCAACGACTGGAAGTGGGCGTTCTCCGTCAACGTCTGGGGCGTCTTCCACGGCATCCAGGCCTTCGTCCCCCGGATGCTCGCGGGCGGCGAACCCGGCCATGTCGTCAACACCTCCTCCGGCGACGGCGGCATCGCCCCGCTGCCCACCGCCTCCGTGTACGCGGTCACCAAGGCGGCCGTCGTCACCATGACCGAGTCGCTCTACGCCCACCTCAGGGCCGAGCACGCGCGCGTGAGCGCCTCCGTGCTCTTCCCCGGGCCGCACATGCTCCGCACCGGCCTCTGGGAGTCGCACCGCAACCGCCCCGAGCGGTACGCCAAGGAGCGCCCGCGCAGGACCCCGTACCGCAGCCTCGACCAGTGGGAGGCCGCCATGAAGGAGGCCGGGCACGAGGTCGCCTTCACCCCGGTGGAGGAGGTCGCCGAGCACGTCGTCGACGGCATCCGTGCCGACCGCTTCTGGATGCTGCCGGAGAGCGAGCACAGCGACCGGCAGATCCGGGCGCGCTCGCGGTCGATGCTCGACCGCTCGAACCCGTCGTACCTGGAGAACTTCATCCTCGACTGAGGGGGCCCCGATGGCCGATCCGAACGACCCGTATCTGATCATCTCCTCCGACTGCCACGCCGGGCTGCCCACCGAGCGGTACCGGCCCTACCTCGACTCCCGCTTCCACGGCGCGTTCGACGACTTCCTCGCCGGACGCGAGGCCCGCCGGGAGGCCATGACCCGGCTCGGGGTGCGCAACGAGGCCTTCGCGAACAAGTGGTTCAGCGACAACGAGGAAGGGCTGCGCGGCGGCTGGGACGCCGGGCAGCGGCTCAAGGAGCTCGACGGCGACGGGGTGGCGGCCGAGGTCGTCTTCCCCGACGCGGACGCCGTCGACAGCCAGACCGCCGCGCCCTTCGGGGTCGGCCTCGGGCTCTCCGGCGACCAGGACCCGGAGCTCGGCATGGCGGGCGCGCAGGCGCACAACCGCTGGCTGGCCGAGTTCGTGGGACGGAATCCCGAGCGGCACTGCGGGGTGGCGCTGCTGCCGATCACCGCCGAGCCGGCGAAGGTCGTCGCCGAGATCCACCGGGCCAAGGAGTCCGGGCTCGGGGCGCTGATGATCCCCTCCATGTGGGTGGACAAGGAGCCGTACCACGACCGGCGCTACGACCCGGTCTGGGCGGCCGCCGCCGAGACCGGGATGCCGCTGGTCACCCACTCCGGAGCGGCACCGCGCGAGGAGTACGGCGACCACCTCGGCATCTACGTCTCCGAGGTCACCTGGTGGCCGGCCAGGCCGCTGTGGTTCCTGCTCTGGTCGGGCGTCTTCGAGCGGCACCCCGGCCTCCGGTTCGGGGTCGCCGAGTCCGGCTGCTGGTGGCTGCCGAACCTCCTCTGGTTCATGGACCGGCTCTACCTCGGCGCGCACGGCGGCAAGAAGCTGTCCCCGTTCGCGGAGCTGAGGCGGCCGCCGAGCGAGTACCTGGACCGGCAGGTCTTCATCTGCGCCACCAACACCAAGCGGCGTGAACTCGCCCAGCGGTACGAGATCGGCGTCGACAACATCCTGTGGGGCTCGGACTTCCCGCACCCGGAGGGAACCTGGCCGGACACGCGCGCGTGGCTCCGGAAGACCTTCCACGACATTCCGGTGACGGAGACCCGCCGGATGCTGGGCCTCGCGGCGGCCGAGGTCTTCGGATTCGACGTCCAGAAGCTGGATCCGATCGCCCGCCGCATCGGCCCCACCCCCGCCGACCTGGGCCAGCCCGCCGACCAGACCGCCGTGGAGGCCTCCTGGGCCCGCTCGCGCGAGGTCGGCCGGCACTGGCTGACGGACCACGACTTCCCCACCCTGGGGGTGAGCTGATGGACCGCTACACCGTGATCTCGGCGGACTGTCACGCCGGCGCCGACCTCCTCGACTACCGCCCCTACCTGGAGAGGAAGCACCACGAGGCCTTCGACGCCTGGGCCGCCACCTACGTCAACCCGTACGAGGATCTGCTTGCCGACACCGCCGACCGCAACTGGAACTCCGAGCGCCGGCTGCGCGAGCTGGAGGCGGACGGCATCGTCGCCGAGGTCGTCTTCCCCAACACCGTCCCGCCGTTCTTCCCCAAGGCCTCCCTGATGGCCCAGCCGCCCACCGCGGCCGAGTACGAGCAGCGGTGGGCCGGACTCCAGGCGCACAACCGCTGGCTCGCCGACTTCTGCGCCGCCGCGCCGGGGCGCAGGGCGGGCGTGGCGCAGATCCTCCTCAACGACGTGGACGCGGCGGTCGGCGAGATCCGCCGGGCCCGCGAGGCCGGGCTCACCGGCGGCATCCTGCTGCCCGGTGTGCCGCCCGGCTCGACCGTGCCCGAGCTGTACTCGGAGGCGTACGACCCGATCTGGGCGGTCTGCGCCGAGCTCGACGTCCCGGTCAACCACCACGGCGGCTCGGCGTCACCGCCGCTGGGCGACGAACCGGCCGCCCGGGCGGTCTTCATGGTGGAGACCACCTGGTTCTCGCACCGGGCGCTGTGGCACCTGGTCTTCGGCGGGGCGTTCCGGCGCCACCCGGGGCTCAAGCTGGTCCTGACCGAGCAGGGCTCGGGCTGGATCCCGGGCGTGCTCGACATGCTGGACTACTACCACGGCCGCCTGGTGTCGGCGGCGACGAAGGCCTCCGCGGGGGCTTCCCCCGGCGCCACCGGCGCCCCCGGGGCCTCCACCGCGGAGTCGAAGTTCGGCGCGGGCCTCGCCGAGGCCATGGGCAAGGGCCCCAGCGCGGTCTGGCGGGACAACTGCTTCGTCGGCGCGAGCTTCATGCGCCCCCACGAGGTGCCGCTGCGCGACCGGATCGGCCTCGACAAGATCATGTGGGGCAGCGACTACCCGCACGACGAGGGCACCACCCCGTACTCCCGCGAAGGCCTCCGGATCGCCTACGCCGGGCTGCCGAGGGAGGAGGTCGCGGCGATGGCCGGCGGCAACGCGGCCCGCGTCTACGGCTTCGACCTGCCGTACCTGGACTCCCTCGCCGCGGTCCACGGACCGACCGTCGAGGAGATCGCCGAGCCCCTGAAGGAGGTTCCCGCGGGCGCCACCAGCCCGGCCTTCGCCCCGGGCGGGTCGGTCCGCGTCTGGTGACCCGCCCGGTGCGACGCTCCTGACGTGACCGACGCGCCCGAGATGACCGACGTCCCCGAACACGAGGCCCACGGCGGAGGCCTCGGCTCCCGTCTCAACTGGCTCCGGGCCGCCGTGCTCGGAGCCAACGACGGAGTCGTATCCACCGCGGGCCTCGTCGTCGGCGTCGCCGGCGCCACCGAGTCCCAGGCCGCCCTGCTCACCGCGGGTCTCGCGGGGCTGCTGGCCGGATCGATGTCGATGGCGGCGGGGGAGTACGTCTCGGTCTCCACCCAGCGCGACTCCGAGAAGGCCGCCCTGGCGCAGGAGAAGCGCGAACTGCGCGAGGATCCGGAGGCGGAACTCGCCGAACTGACCGGCCTCCTGGCCGCCCGCGGCCTCTCCGCCGACGTGGCCCGCGAGGCCGCCGAGCAGCTCACCGCCCGCGACGCCCTGCGCGCCCACGCGCGCGTGGAGCTGGGCATCGACCCGGACCAGCTCACGATCCCCTGGCACGCGGCCGCCGCGAGCTTCCTCGCCTTCACCGTCGGCGCCCTGCTCCCGCTCCTCGCGATCGTCCTTCCACCGGCCTCGGCGCGCCTCTGGGTCACGGTCGTCTCCGTCCTCGCGGCCCTGGCCTTCACCGGCTGGTGGAGCGCTCGCCTGGGCGCCGCCCCCACGGGCCGCGCGATGCTCCGCAACGTCGCGGGAGGTGCCCTGGCGATGGCGGTCACCTACGGCGCGGGCTCGTTGCTGGGAGCGACGGGCGTGTAGGCCTCCCGGGGGCGGTTGTCCCGGAGCCGGTTGTCCCGGAGGTTGCCCCGGGGGCGGCTGTCAGAAGGTGCCAAGGCTTGCTGACAACTCGTCTCGCATACTTGTTGGTAACGACGTCTATCCGCACCCCCGCCCCCGCCCCTACCGTCGACCGCATGCCCAACCTGCCCGATGTCGTGCTCTGGTCCATACCGGCGTTCGTCCTGCTCGCCGTCCTGGAGATGGTCGGCTACCGCCTCCATCCCGACGAGGAAGCCGCCGGTTACGAGGCCAAGGACACGGCCACGAGCATGGGCATGGGGCTCGGGAGCCTCTTCGTCGACCTCGTGTGGAAGATCCCGATCGTCGCGATCTACACGGCGGTCCACGAGCTCACCCCGCTCCGCGTCCCCCTCCTCTGGTGGACGATCCCGCTGATGCTGCTCGCCCAGGACTTCTTCTACTACTGGCAGCACCGCGGCCACCATGTCGTCCGGATCCTGTGGGCGTCCCACGTCGTGCACCACAGCAGCCGCAGGTTCAACCTCTCCACCGCGCTGCGGCAGCCCTGGACGGGCTTCACCTCGTGGCCGTTCTATCTGCCGATGATCGCGCTCGGCGTCCACCCGGCCGCCGTCGCCTTCTGCTCCTCGGTCAGTCTCGTCTATCAGTTCTGGATCCACACCGAGCGCGTCGACAAGCTGCCCAGGCCCTTCGAGTACGTCCTCAACACCCCCTCCCACCACCGCGTCCACCACGCCTCCCAGGGCGGCTACCTGGACCGGAACTTCGGCGGGATCCTCATCGTCTGGGACCGGATGTTCGGCTCCTGGGTCGGCGAGACCGACCGGCCCGTCTACGGCCTCACCAAGAACATCGAGACCTACAACCCCCTGCGCGTCGCCACCCACGAGTACGCCGCCATCGCCCGCGACCTCCGCGCCGCCCACGACTGGCGCGAGCGGGCCGGCCGGGTCCTCCGCGGCCCGGGCTGGCAACCGGCCGCCGCCGCGCCGGCAGCCGCCACCGACACCCGTTCCAACACCTGTACCGACACCCGTACCGAATCCCGTACCGACAAGGCCACCCCGGAGCGCGCCGCGTGAAGACCTCCTCCTCCACGCTCTCCCGCGCACTGCTCGCCGCCTTCGGCCTCGCGACCGCCGTCGACCTGATCTCGCTGCTCGCCGGCGCCGAGCTCGGCCACCAGATCGCCAAGCCGCTCCTGATGCCGCTGCTCGCCGCGTACGCCGTCACCCGGGGCGCCCCCAGGCCGCTGACCGCCGCGCTGCTCCTCGGCTGGGGCGGAGACGTGTTCCTGCTCTCCGACGCCGACTGGGCCTTCCTCGTCGGCATGGGCTCCTTCGCCGCCGGCCACGTCTGCTACCTGGTCCTCTTCGGACGACGCCGTACGTCCCCGGCGCTCGGCGCCCTGTACGCGGCCGTCCTCGTCGGCACCGTCGTGCTCCTCTGGCCCGACCTCCCCGCCGACCTCCGCGTCCCGGTCGCCGGCTACTCGCTGCTCCTCACCGCCATGGCGTACCGCGCGAGCGCCCGCGGTCTCCTCGCGGGAGTGGGCGGCGCGCTCTTCCTGCTGTCCGACACCCTGATCGCCACCGGGGTCGCCGAGTGGCCCCAGCTGCCCGCTCCCGACTTCTGGGTCATGCTGACCTACATCGCGGCGCAGTACCTGCTGCCGGCGGGCGCGCTCCACGCGATGTACGGTGAGCGTCGTACAACCGTCTGACAGCAAGGAACGCCCGCCATGCGCGCCACCACCATCCACGCCCCGTTCGACATGCGCGTGGAGGACGTGCCCGACCCGGTGGTGCGCGACGCCACCGACGTCGTCGTCCGCGTCCTGCGCGCCTGCGTCTGCGGCAGCGACCTGTGGGCGTACCGCGGAGAGTCGGCCCGGCAGCCCGGCCAGCGCATCGGGCACGAGTTCCTCGGCATCGTCGAGGCGGCGGGCTCCGAGGTCACCGGCTTCACCGCCGGAGACCTCGTCGTCGCCCCCTTCGTCTGGTCGGACGGCACCTGCGACTACTGCGCCGAGGGCCTCCAGACCTCCTGCCCGAGCGGCGGCTTCTGGGGCTCGGTCGGCTCCGACGGCGGCCAGGGCGAGGCCGTCCGCGTCCCCTTCGCCGACGGCACCCTCGTCAAGCTGCCCGCCGACGCCGCCTCCGACGACCACCTGCTCACCGCGCTCCTGGCGCTCTCCGACGTCCTGGGCACCGGCCACCACGCCGCCCTCGGCGCCGGGGTCCGCAAGGGCTCCACGGTCGCCGTCGTCGGCGACGGCGCCGTCGGCCTCTGCGGTGTCCTCGCCGCCAAGCGCCTCGGCGCCGAGCGGATCATCGCGCTCGGGCGGCACACCACCCGCACCGACATCGCCCGCCGCTTCGGCGCCACCGACGTCGTCGCCGAGCGCGGCGAGGCCGCCGAGGCCGCCGTCCGCGAGCTGACCGGCGGCCAGGGCGCCCACGCCGTCATCGAGGCCGTCGGCACCGAGCAGTCCATGCGGACCGCCGTCGCCATCGCCCGCGACGGAGGCTCCATCGGTTACGTCGGCGTCCCGCACGGCAGCGGCACCGGGCTCGACCTGTCCGTCATGTTCGACCGGAACATCGCGCTCCGCGGCGGGGTCGCCCCCGTCCGCGCGTACATCCCGGAGCTGCTCCCCGACGTCCTCGACGGCACCATCGACCCGTCGCCAGTGTTCGACCTGACCGTCGGCCTCGACGACGTCCCGGGCGGCTACAAGGCGATGGACGAGCGCACCGCCCTCAAGGTCCTCGTCAAGCCGTAGTCCAGACGGCGTCGTCCCCACCCTGGAGGCCCGGCGGGCGGGACCAGCCCGTCGGGCCGCCCTCGTACGCGACGGGCGACAGCGCGTGCCGCAGCCGCCCGAGCGGCCCCTCCGACTCGGTGAGGTACCGCTCGGGTTCGTACCTCGGCAGCGCGTGCGTCAGCCAGTGCCCCGTCTGGGCGAGGGCGAGCCGGACGAGCCGCGTGCCGCCGTCCCGGTCCTGCTCGGTCAGCGACCGCAGGACCGCCGCCGCGAGCAGATAGCCCGTGCCGTGGTCCAGGGCCTGCGCGGGCAGCGCGCCCGGCTGCTCCGCCGAACCCTCGGCCGTCGCGATCCCGGTCGCCACCTGGACCAGGCTGTCGAAGCCGCGCCGCCCGGCCCACGGCCCGTAGTCGCCCCAGGCGGAGAGCCGTGCGGTGACGAGACCGGGGCGGTGGAGGTCGAAGCGGTCGAGGGCGCCCGGCCGGTAGCCGGTGACCAGTACATCGGCCGCGTCCAGGAGCTCGTCGAAGGTACGCCGGTCCGACGGGCGGTCCAGATCGAGCGCGGCGGTCCGCTTGCCGACGTCCGTGTCCGCGTGCTGGTCCGGCAGTTCGGGATTGCCCGGCGGGTCGATCCGCAGCACGTCCGCACCGAGCAGCGCGAGCGTCCGGGTCGCGACGGGACCCGCGATCACCCGGGTCAGGTCAAGGACCCGCAGGGGTCCCGTACGACGCCGGGGCCGGGCCTCGTCGAGCCGCTCCCGGGTCAGCAGCGGCCGCGCCGCCACCTCCCGGCCCTGCTCGTGCGCCGCCCACTGCGCGGGGGTCCGCAGGGCGACGGCCAGGCCCCCGGCCGCGTACACCGCCGTCTCGACCTCGACGGCCTTCCGCTCGCCGATCGCGGCCGCGACGGCCTCCACCGACCCCTCGCCCACGCCCAGAGCGGCGATCAACGCGGCCCGGTGGTGCGGGTAGTTGGCATGGGTACGGACCCAGCCGTCGGCCGCCCGCCAGAACCGCGACAGCGGTGCGAAGTTCACCGGGGTCCGCCCGTCGACCCGCAGATGACGCTCGCTCACGAAGGCGGTGGCGACGGCCCCGTCGTCCACCCGCACCGGGCCCGGGAGACCGGCCCGCTCGACGGCGGCGAGTCCGGCGACCGCGACCGCCGACCGGGCCAGCTCCATCACCGGAAGCCGCGCGGCCAGCAGTCCCGCGGGCCCGCCGTACTCCACCCGGTCCACCAGGGCGGGATCACCGCCGAGGGCCGACCACAACAACTCCGTACCGGTGCGCACTGTGTTGTCCATGACGGCAGTGTGGCACTGAGTGCCAGGCGTCATGCGAAGGGCCCTGGTGTGGCACACCCCACCAGGGCCCTCGCTCATTCAGTCACCGATCAGCGGCGGACGGCGTCCAGCGCGTCGATCAGACCGGCCCCGTAGAAGCCGTTCTTGTTCTTGCCACCCTCGCAGACGGCGTCGATCGTGCCGTCGCCCTCGATGTCGTACGGGTTGGTGCAGGCGCGGTCGTCGGCCTGCGCGTACAGCAGCGCCTTCAGCGCCGCCGGGCTCGCGTAGGGGTGCGTCGACTTGATGAGCGCGAGGACACCCGCCGCGTGCGGCGAGGCCATCGACGTACCGGCCTTGTAGTTGTAGCCACCGTTGACCGTGGTCGACAGGATGCGACCGTTGACCGCCGGGGCGCCCGGGGTCTGGTACTCGGTGCGGTCGCCGCCGGGGGCGGCGACGTCGATGATGCCGAGGCCGTAGTTGGAGTACGACGACTTCAGGTCCTTGGCACCGGTCGCGGAGACGGTGACGACGCCCGGCAGCATGGCCGGGTAGTCGAAGCACACCTTCGGGTCGATGACCCGCTCGGCCGGGACGGTGTCGTTCGGGCTGCTCTTGTCGACGATCGAGTCGGCCGCGAGGTCGAACTTCGAGTTGCCGGCCGCCGCGACGTTGACGGTGCCCTTGCGCTCCGCGTAGCGGGTCGCACGGGTGACCGCCTCGATGAGGGCCTTCTGGTCCTCGTCGGTCTTGCAGGCGAACATCCACGGGTCGGTGTAGTAGCTGTTGTTCGTGATCTCCACACCCTGCTCGGCCGCCCACATGAAGCCGCAGACCACGGCCTCGGTGTAGAAGAAGCCGTCCGGGGTGGACACCTTGATGCCGGAGACCTTGACGCCCGGGGCGACACCGGTGATGCCGACGCCGTTCTTGGCGGCGGCTATGGTGCCGGCGACGTGGGTGCCGTGGTCGCTCTCGCCCGGGTTCGGACGCCACGAGCCGGGGGTGGTGTCCGGCTTGCCCGACACGCAGTTGGCGGACGCGGCGACGTCGAAGTTCGGCGCCAGGTCCGGGTGGGTGTCGTCGACACCCGTGTCGATGACGGCGACGGTGACGCGCTTGCTGCCGAGCGTCTTCGCGTGGGCCTTGTCCGCCTTGATGGCGGGAAGGTCCCACTGCAGGGGCTCCAGCGGGTCCTGCGCGTCCGTGGCGCTCGCCGCGGCGGCCTTGGCCTCGGCCGCGGACAGCGTCTGGGCGCCCTCGTCGACGGCGTCGTCCGCCTGGGCGGACAGCGGGGCGGTACGGGTCGAACCGGCCGACACCACACCACGCGCCTGACGGATCGTCTTCGCGAACTCGGGGTTCTGCGAGTGGACGACGATCACGCCTATCTGGTCGTACGAGACGACCACCTCGCCGCCGGCGGCGGCGATCGCCTTCTTCACCGAGGCGGCCGTCCAGCGACCCCCCTCGACGTTGACGACGTACGTCAGCTTCGGCCCGTTCGTCGCCACCGCTGCCGTAGCCGGTGCGTCGCTCAGATCCGCGGCGGAGGCGGCGCCGGAGGGAAGGAAGCCGAGCGAAGCCGTGAGCGCGAGACCAACCGGCAGAGCGAGAGCTCGGCCGCGCCTCGATCCCAGATGAGCCATGGGTTCTCCACATCATCCGTATGTACTGCTCGCGCGCGGGTTTGCGCGCGGGCAGGTGCATGACGAGTGAAGCTATCGCTGATCTTCCCGGCGCTTCAATGAGTTGAGAAGACTTCATGAAGATCTGTGCGAATAAATCCCTCGTGTGAACCGCTTCGCTTCGCGCTCCGTGCCGTTGTGCAGGGGAGGAGCTCCGATCGGAGCGCCGGTTCCCGCACCCCTGGTGAGGCCCCCTTGACCATGCCGTCCGTCCCCGCGTCACGAGGAGATTCCGTGGCTACCGAAGCACCGCCGCCGCCCAGAAACGGGACGGATGCCGCATCCGCTCCCGTAACGCCCACGACGGAACAGTTCGTCGAGGTGCAGGAGGGCGCGGAGTTCGGCGAACTGCGCCGTACGTACCGTTCCTTCGCCTTCCCGCTCACCCTGGCCTTCATCGCCTGGTACCTGCTGTACGTGCTGCTCTCCAACTACGCGGGCGGCTTCATGGGGACCAAGGTCTTCGGCAACATCAACGTGGCCCTCGTCCTCGGCCTCGGCCAGTTCGCCACCACCTTCCTCATCGCCTGGCTCTACTCGCGGCACGCGGCGAACCGGCTCGACCCCCAGTCCGACGCCATCAGAATGCGCATGGAGGGCGACGCATGAGCACCCCCGTCCTGCTCGCGGCGGGCAACGCCACCAGCGAGCACCGACCGCTGATCATCGCCCTCTTCGGGGCCTTCGTCATCGCGACCCTGGTCATCACCGTCTGGGCCGGCCGCCAGACCCGCAGCGCCGCCGACTTCTACGCCGGCGGCGGCCAGTTCACCGGCTTCCAGAACGGCCTCGCGATCTCCGGCGACTACATGTCCGCCGCGTCCTTCCTCGGCATCAGCGGCGCCATCGCCCTCTACGGCTACGACGGCTTCCTGTACTCGATCGGCTTCCTGGTCGCCTGGCTCGTCGCGCTGCTCCTGGTCGCCGAACCGCTGCGCAACTCCGGCCGGTTCACCATGGGCGACGTCCTCGCCTACCGGATGCGCCAGCGGCCCGTCCGCACCGCCGCCGGCACCTCCACCATCGTCGTCTCGATCTTCTACCTGCTCGCGCAGATGGCGGGCGCGGGCGTGCTCGTCTCGCTGCTGCTCGGCATCACCAGCGACGGCGGCAAGATCGCGATCGTCGCCCTCGTCGGCGTCCTGATGATCGTCTACGTGACGATCGGCGGCATGAAGGGCACCACCTGGGTGCAGATGGTGAAGGCCGTCCTGCTCATCGCGGGCACGCTCCTCATCACCTTCCTCATCCTGCTGAAGTTCGACTTCAACCTCTCGCAGCTGCTCGGCGCCGCCGCGACCAACAGCGGCAAGGGCGACGCCTTCCTGGAGCCCGGCCTCAAGTACGGCGTGAGCGCCCTCTCGAAGCTCGACTTCCTCTCCCTCGGCATCGCCCTCGTCCTCGGCACCGCCGGCCTGCCGCACATCCTGATCCGCTTCTACACGGTGCCGACCGCCAAGGCCGCCCGTAAGTCGGTCAACTGGGCCATCGGCATCATCGGCGGTTTCTACCTGATGACGATCGTCCTCGGCTTCGGCGCCGCCGCCCTGCTCAGCGGCGACACCATCAAGGCGTCCAACAAGGCGGGCAACACGGCGGCCCCGCTCACCGCCCTGGAGGTCGGCGGCGGCGCCGACTCCACCGGCGGCGCGATCCTCCTCGCCGTCATCTCCGCCGTCGCCTTCGCCACCATCCTCGCCGTGGTCGCCGGTCTGACCCTGGCCTCGTCCTCGTCCTTCGCGCACGACATCTACGCGAACGTGATCAAGCGCGGGAAGGCCACCGAGAAGGAGGAGATGCGGGCCGCCCGCTGGTCCACCGTCCTCATCGGCATCGTCTCGATCGCGCTCGGCGCCCTCGCCCGCGACCTCAACGTCGCCGGCCTGGTCGCCCTCGCCTTCGCGGTCGCCGCCTCGGCCAACCTGCCGACGATCCTCTACTCGCTGTTCTGGAAGAGGTTCACCACCCAGGGCGCGCTCTGGTCGATCTACGGCGGACTGATCTCCTCCGTCGTCCTCGTCCTCTTCTCGCCGGTCGTCTCCGGCGGCCCGGCCTCGATGTTCAAGGGCGTGGACTTCCACTGGTTCCCGCTGGAGAACCCCGGCCTCGTCTCGATCCCGCTCGGCTTCCTCCTCGGCTGGCTCGGCTCGCTCTTCTCCAAGGAGGAGCCGGACGCCGGCAAGTACGCGGAGCTGGAGGTCAAGTCCCTCACCGGTGTCGGGGTCGCCGCGGCGATCAAGCACTGACCGGAGCGCAGCCGACCGTATACGGTCCGCGATTCCCGGACGGCCGCGTCGTAGAGTTCTACGACGCGGCCGCTCCGGTCCTCGTGACAATCTGCCCTGCTCGTGGGCCGCGTGCTCACGTAGGCTCGAACCACACGCCATCACCACGACGGGGAGGGGGCCCACAGTGCTCATCGACACCTATGGCCGGGTGGCCACCGACCTGCGCGTCTCGCTCACCGACCGCTGCAATCTCCGCTGCACGTACTGCATGCCGGAAGAGGGCCTGCAGTGGCTCGCGAAGCCCGATCTCCTCACCGACGACGAGATCGTCCGGCTCATCCGCATCGCCGTCACCGACCTCGGCGTCACCGAGGTCCGCTTCACCGGCGGCGAGCCCCTCCTCCGCCCCGGCCTCGTCGGCATCGTCGAGCGCTGCGCGGCCCTGGAGCCGCGCCCCCGGATGTCCCTCACCACCAACGGCATCGGGCTGAAGCGCACGGCCGCCGCACTGAAGGCCGCCGGTCTCGACCGGGTCAACGTCTCCCTGGACACCCTGCGCCCCGAGGTCTTCAAGACCCTCACCCGGCGCGACCGTCACCAGGACGTCCTCGACGGCATGGCCGCCGCCCGCGAGGCCGGCCTCACCCCGGTCAAGGTCAACGCCGTCCTGATGCCCGGGCTCAACGCCGACGAGGCCCCCGACCTGCTCGCCTGGGCGGTCGCGGAGGGTTACGAGCTCCGCTTCATCGAGCAGATGCCGCTGGACGCCCAGCACGGCTGGAAGCGCGACGGCATGATCACCGCCGGGGACATCCTGGAGTCCCTGCGCACCCGCTTCACCCTGACGCCGGAAGGCGCCGACGAGCGGGGCTCGGCCCCCGCCGAGCGCTGGGTCGTGGACGGCGGATCGCACACGGTCGGCGTCATCGCCTCCGTCACCCGTCCGTTCTGCCGGGCCTGCGACCGCACCCGGCTCACCGCCGACGGCCAGGTGCGGACCTGTCTGTTCGCCACCGAGGAGACCGACCTGCGGGCCACGCTCCGCTCGGACGCCTCCGACGCCAAGGTCGCGGAGCTCTGGCGGAAGGCGATGTGGGGCAAGAAGGCCGGCTCCGGCCTCGACGACCCCGAATTCCTCCAGCCCGACCGTCCGATGTCGGCGATCGGCGGCTGAGCGGGGAAGGCCAAAGGCGGCCCCAGGGCCCGCAGCCCTGGGCCCGCCTGTCGGATCAGGCCTCGGCGGACTCCCAGTCGGCCAGCGGTACGACGTCCTTGAGGAAACCCCGTACACCCAGGAACTGGGACAAGTGCTCCCGGTGCTCCTCGCACGCGAGCCAGGTCTTGCGACGCTCGGGCGTGTGCAGCTTGGGGTTGTTCCACGCGAGCACCCATACGGCGTCGGCGCGGCAGCCCTTGGCGGAACAGATCGGCTTCTCTTCGCTCACCTGATCATTGTCCAGCAAGGGCGATGCCGAGCAGCCACGGGGGGAGCTGCCCGGCATCGGTCCGTCGCTCCGACGGGGGATGCGGAGCGCGTAGGCAGTATGTCACGGCACATGGGGTGTCGTGCACCGGAACTTCACGATTGATCTGAGCTTTTCTTGAGCTTTCCGGCCACTGTCCGTGATCAGTTCCGGCCGTACGGTCGCTCCGTGTCCCCGTCCGCGGAGGCCTCCGCGGCACCGATCGCGGGCCGTACCGGTGCCGGTACGAAGGTGGAGGGAAGGGACGGAGAGGTCTCACGTCCCGCGTTCGCGATGACCACCGCGATATAGGGGAGCAGGATGCCCAGGGCGAGCGCCACGATCGCCACGTGCCGTTCGACGTTCCACAGCACCGCGGCCGCGATCACCGACAGCGTCCTGACCGTCATCGAGATGATGTAGCGCCGCTGCCGTCCCCGGACGTCGTCCGCGAGCCCCTGCCGGGCCCCCGTGATCCGGAAGACCTCGCTCCCGCCACGCTTCGGCATCGCCGTCCACCACCCACCGGTCGCGCCGGACTCTCCCCGGTCCGGACCTCGTTCCACCGTACGCCCGCCCTTCTCCGCCGACGAGACCGGGGCACGGATGGCGCTGTCCGACATGCGTCGTATGGCGGATGCGCCGAGACTGGGCGCACATGCGTACAAGGAGGCGACGATGAGTTGGTTGTGGGCGATCATCGTGGGATTCGTCCTGGGCCTGATCGCGAAGGCGATCCTGCCGGGGAAGCAGCAGATCCCGCTCTGGCTGACGACCGTGTTCGGCATTCTCGGCAGCGTGCTCGGCAACGCCGTCGCGACCTGGATCGGTGTCAACGACACCAAGGGCATCGACTGGACCCGCCACCTGCTCCAGCTGATCGGCGCCGTCGCGGTGGTCGGAGTGGGCGACATGCTGTGGGCCTCGATCAAGGGCAGCAGACAGCGGGCCTAGCTCCGCTCATCGACTCCACGAGAACCGGGAGGCCCGGTACGGCACGCGATGTGCCGCACCGGGCCTCCCGGCGTGTCCGTGCGGTGCTACGGGATCACGCGCCGGTGAACTCGATCGCCGCCAGGTTCTTCTTGCCGCGCCGCAGCACCAGCCAGCGGCCGTGCAGCAGTTCGTCCGCCGACACCTCGGCGTCCTCGGCGGTGACCTTCACGTTGTTCACGTACGCCCCGCCCTCCTTCACCGTGCGGCGCGCCCCCGACTTGCTCGGGGCGAGGCCGACCTCGGTGAACAGGTCGACGACCTGACCCAGCTCGGTCACCCGCGCGTGCGGCAGCTCGGACAGGGCGGCGGCCAGCGTCGCCTCGTCCAGCTCCGCCAGGTCGCCCTGGCCGAACAGCGCCTTGGAGGCGTTGATGACGGCCGCGCACTGGTCGGCGCCGTGCACCAGAGCGGTCAGCTCCTCGGCCAGCGCACGCTGCGCGGCGCGCGCCTGCGGCCGCTCGGCGGTCTGCGCCTCCAGCGCCTCCAGCTCCTCGCGGGACTTGAAGGACAGGATCCGCATGTACGTCGAGACGTCCCGGTCGTCCACGTTCAGCCAGAACTGGTAGAACGCGTACGGCGTGGTCATCTCCGGGTCGAGCCAGACGGCGCCGCTCTCGGTCTTGCCGAACTTGGTGCCGTCCGCCTTGACCATCAGCGGGGTCGCCAGCGCGTGCGCCTCGGCGCCCGGCTCCAGGCGGTGGATCAGGTCGAGGCCGGCCACCAGGTTGCCCCACTGGTCCGAGCCGCCCTGCTGGAGGGTGCAGCCGTACCGGCGGTACAGCTCCAGGAAGTCCATGCCCTGGAGCAGCTGGTAGCTGAACTCGGTGTAGCTGATGCCCTGCTCGGACTCCAGGCGCCGGGCGACGGAGTCCTTGGTCAGCATCTTGTTGACCCGGAAGTGCTTGCCGATGTCCCGCAGGAACTCGATCGCCGACAGGCCGGCGGTCCAGTCCAGGTTGTTCACCATGACCGCCGCGTTCTCCCCCTCGAAGGAGAGGAACGGCTCGATCTGCGAGCGCAGCCGGTTCACCCAGTTCGCGACCGTCTCGGGGTCGTTCAGGGTGCGCTCGGCCGTCGGCCGCGGGTCACCGATCTGACCGGTGGCCCCGCCGACCAGCGCCAGCGGCCGGTGCCCGGCCTGCTGGAGCCGGCGGACGGTGAGGACCTGGACCAGGTGGCCGACGTGGAGACTGGCCGCGGTCGGGTCGAAACCGCAATAGAAGGTGACGGGACCGTCCGCGAGAGCCTTGCGCAGTGCGTCCTCATCGGTGGACTGGGCGAAGAGCCCACGCCACTTCAGCTCGTCGACGATGTCGGTCACGTCGTCCGTCTCCTTGTGATGCCGGTGATGCCGGTGGGAAAAACTCGGGGGAACAGCTGTCTCAGTCTAGGTGGGTCAGACCCCCTTGCTGACCGAGCTCATGTTGAAGTCGGGGATCCGCAGGGCGGGCATCGCGGCTCGGGTGAACCAGTCGCTCCACTCGCGCGGCAGCGTCTTCTCCGTCCGGCCCGCCTCGGAGGCCCGCGACAGCAGGTCCACCGGCGACTCGTTGAACCGGAAGTTGTTCACCTCGCCGACCACCTCGCCGTTCTCGACGAGGTAGACGCCGTCCCGGGTCAGTCCGGTGAGCAGCAGCGTCGCCGGGTCGACCTCGCGGATGTACCAGAGGCAGGTGAGGAGCAGACCGCGCTCCGTCGAGGCGACCATCTCCTCCAGGGAGCGCTCGCCCCCGCCGTCCAGGATGAGGTTCTCCGCTCCGGGAGCCATCGGCAGGCGAGTGAGTTCCGCCGTGTGCCGGGTGGTGATCAGACGCTCCAGCTTCCCGTCGCGCACCCAGTCCGTCGGTGCGACCGGCAGACCGTTGTCGAAGACGGAGGAGTCGTCGCCCGAGGAGTGGGCGATGACGAACGGCGCGGACTCCAGGCCCGGTTCGTTCGGGTCGCTGCGCAGGGTCAGCGGCAGCGGGGACAGGGTCTCGCCGAGCCGGGTGCCGCCACCGGGCTTGGAGAAGACCGTACGGCCCTCGACCGCGTCCCGGGCCGTGGAGGACCACAGCTGGTAGATCAGCAGGTCGGCCACGGCCGTCGGCGGCAGCAGCGTCTCGTACCGCCCGGCGGGCAGCTCGATGCGGCGCTCCGCCCAGCCGAGGCGGGTCGCCAGCTCGGCGTCGAGCGCGGCCGGGTCGACGTCCTTGAAGTCCCGCGTCGAGCGGCCGGCCCAGGCGGACCGCGAGCGGTCGGGGGACTTGGCGTTCAGCTCCAGGGTGCCCTTGGGCTGGTCGTGGCGCAGCCGCAGGCCCGTCGACGTCCCCAGATAGGTGGAGGTCAGCTCGTGGTTGGCGAAGCCGTAGAGCTCACGGCCGCCGACCCGGGCGCGGGCGAAGGCCTCGCCGAGCGCCGGCGCGAAGTCGGCGAACACGGCGGAGGACGTCTCCGCGGGCGCGTCGGTGAAGTCCGGCGACGAGGGCACGCCCGTCACCAGCGGCTGGGCGTCCTCGGCGGGCCCGGCGGCACGCGCGGCGGCCTCTGCGGCCCGCACCAGCGGCTCCAGGTCGTCGACGGTCACGGCGGACCGGGAGACGACACCGGAGGCGGTGCCCTGCGCGCCGTCGACGGTCGCGATGACGGTGAGCGTACGGCCGCGGGTGACACCGTTGGTGGTGAGCGCGTTGCCCGCCCAGCGCAGATTCGCCGAGGACTCCTCGTCGGCGATGACGACACACCCGTCGGCACGGGACAGCTCCAGGGCCCGCTCGACGATCTCGTACGGCTTGCTGACGCGGCTCATCGCCCGGCCTCCTGCGTCGTGTTAAGGATGTTGACGCCCCGGAAGAGGGCGGAGGGGCAGCCGTGGGAGACCGCGGCGACCTGGCCCGGCTGCGCCTTGCCGCAGTTGAAGGCGCCGCCGAGGACGTACGTCTGCGGGCCGCCGACCTGCTCCATCGATCCCCAGAAGTCGGTGGTCGTCGCCTGGTAGGCCACGTCCCGCAGCTGACCGGCGAGCCGGCCGTTCTCGATGCGGAAGAAGCGCTGCCCGGTGAACTGGAAGTTGTAGCGCTGCATGTCGATCGACCAGGACCGGTCACCGACCACGTAGATGCCGCGCTCCACACCCCCGATCAGGTCCTCGGTCGACAGACCGCCCGGGTCCGGCTGGAGCGAGACGTTCGCCATCCGCTGCACCGGCACGTGCGCGGGGGAGTCGGCGAAGGCGCAGCCGTTCGACCGGCCGAGGCCGGTGAGCTTCGCGATCCGCCGGTCCAGCTGGTAGCCGACGAGCGTGCCGTCCTTCACCAGGTCCCAGCTCTGCGCCTCGACGCCCTCGTCGTCGAACCCGACCGTCGCGAGACCGTGCTCGGCGGTCCGGTCACCCGTCACGTTCATGATCGAGGAGCCGTACGCCAGCTTGCCCAGCTGGTCGAAGGTCGCGAAGGACGTGCCCGCGTACGCCGCCTCGTAGCCGAGGGCCCGGTCCAGCTCGGTGGCGTGCCCGATCGACTCGTGGATCGTCAGCCAGAGGTTCGACGGGTCGACGACCAGGTCGTACCGGCCCGCCTCGACGCTCGGCGCCCGCATCTTCTCGGCGAGCAGCGCCGGAATCTCGTCCAGCTCCTTGTCCCAGTCCCAGCCGGTGCCCGTCAGGTACTCCCAGCCCCGCCCGACCGGCGGCGCGATCGTCCGCATCGAGTCGAACTCGCCGGTCGTCTCGTCGACGGCGACCGCCGTGAGCTGCGGGTGCAGCCGGACACGCTGCTGGGTGGTCACGGTGCCGGCGGTGTCCGCGTAGAACTTGTTCTCGTGGACGGTGAGCAGCGAGGCGTCCACATGCGCCACGCCCTCCGCCCGAAGCAGCCGGGAACTCCAGTCGGCGAGCAGCGCGCTCTTCTCCTCGCCGGGGATGGAGAAGGGGTCGATCTCGTACGAGGAGACCCAGGTGCGCTCCTCGTGCACCGGCTCCGCCGCGAGCTCCACCCTCTCGTCGGAGCCCGCCGCCGCGATCACCTTGGCCGACAGCTTCGCCATGGCGACCGCCTGCGAGGCGACCTTCGCGGCCCCGTCCATGGTCAGGTCGACCCCGGACGCGAAGCCCCAGGCCCCGCCGTGCACCACCCGCACCGCGTAGCCGAGGTCCGTGGTGTCCGAGGAACCGGACGGTTTGGCGTCGCGCTGCCGCCAGGAGGCGCTGCGCACCCGCTCCAGGCGGAAGTCCGCGTGCTCGGCACCGAGCGCGCGCGCTCGGGCGAGCGCCGCGTCGGCGAGCGCCCGCAGGGGCAGCGCGACGAACGAAGGGTCGATCTGGTGGACCACGAGCGGCCTCGCTCTCGGTGATCGGAAGGCTGTGGTGGAGCTGTGGTGGAGCTGTCGTTGATCTGCCCCGGAAGTCAATCACGGGACGGCCCGCGGAGTCGGCGCATTACCGACGTCGGGTGGCCTGAGCTGTAGGGACCCGACAGTGACACCCGGGAGCCACTGTGGGAGGTCGATTCCTCATGTCGGGGGCGATACCGATAGGTTTTCGGCTACCAGACCGCTATCGAAAGGGTGATCCGTTGAGCCGCTCGGTTCTCGTCACCGGAGGAAACCGGGGCATCGGCCTCGCCATCGCCCGCGCGTTCGCCGAGTCCGGCGACAAGGTCGCGATCACGTACCGCTCCGGCGAGCCGCCGGCGGCCCTCACCGAGCTCGGCTGCCTGGCCGTCAAGTGCGACATCACCGACGGTGAGCAGGTGGAGCAGGCGTACAAGGAGATCGAGGAGAAGCACGGTCCGGTGGAGGTCCTCGTGGCCAACGCCGGCGTGACGAAGGACCAGCTCCTCATGCGCATGTCCGAGGAGGACTTCACCTCGGTCGTCGACACCAACCTCACCGGCACCTTCCGGGTCGTCAAGCGTTCCAACCGCGGAATGCTGCGCGCCAAGAAGGGCCGCGTCGTCCTGATCTCCTCGGTGGTCGGTCTGCTGGGCTCCGCCGGCCAGGCCAACTACGCCGCCTCCAAGGCCGGCCTGGTGGGCTTCGCCCGTTCCCTCGCGCGTGAGCTGGGCTCCCGCAACATCACCTTCAACGTCGTCGCGCCCGGCTTCGTCGACACCGCGATGACCGCGGTGCTCACCGACGAGCAGCGCGCGGGCATCGTGTCCCAGGTGCCGCTGGGCCGCTACGCCCAGCCGGAGGAGATCGCCGCCGCGGTGAAGTTCCTCGCCTCCGACGACGCCTCGTACATCACTGGAGCCGTCATCCCGGTTGACGGCGGATTGGGCATGGGTCACTGACCATGAGCGGAATTCTCGAGGGCAAGCGCATCCTCATCACCGGTGTGCTGATGGAGTCCTCCATCGCCTTCCACACCGCGAAGCTGGCCCAGGAGCAGGGCGCGGAGATCATCCTCACCGCCTGGCCCCGGCCGACGCTGACCGAGCGCATCGCCAAGAAGCTGCCCCACCCCGACAAGGTCAAGGTGCTGGAGCTCGACGTCTCCAACGACGAGCACCTCGCCCGCCTGGAGGGCCAGGTCCGTGAGCACCTGGGCGACCGCCTCGACGGCATCGTGCACTCCATCGGCTTCGCGCCGCAGGACGCGCTCGGCGGCAACTTCCTGAACACCCCGTTCGAGTCCGTGGCCACCGCCATGCACGTCTCCGCCTTCTCCCTGAAGTCGCTGACGATGGCACTGCTGCCGCTGATGAGCGAGGGCGGCTCGGTCGTCGGCCTCACCTTCGACGCGAAGTTCGCCTGGCCGCAGTACGACTGGATGGGCCCGGCCAAGGCCGCCCTGGAGGCCACCAGCCGCTACATGGCGCGTGACCTGGGCAAGCAGAACATCCGCTGCAACCTGATCTCGGCGGGCCCGATCGGTTCGATGGCCGCGAAGTCGATCCCCGGCTTCGGCGAGCTGGCGTCCGTGTGGGACAGCCGCGCCCCGCTGGAGTGGGAGCTCTCGGACCCGGAGCCGGCCGGCCGCGGCATCGTCGCGCTGCTCTCGGACTGGTTCCCGAAGACCACCGGCGAGATCATCCACGTGGACGGCGGCCTGCACGCCATCGGCGCGTAACCGCTTCTCGTCAGAGCGTCAGGGCCGTGTGCCCGCCCGGAGCGGGCGGACACACGGCCCTCGCCGTTCCGCAACTCCTGCCCGACTCGAAAAGTCGAGCGAACCACCCCAGACTGGGGCAGAGCGTGATGCTTCTGCTGCTGACGGGGAGGAGGTACGGGCATGCGCGCGATACGTCACGGGTTCGGCGCGTTCGCCTCCGTCGCCGTACTGCTCACCGGGGTCGCCGTCGCCGCCGAGGTACGGGCCGCACCCGCCCCGGCCGAGGAAGTCCCCGTCACCGTCCCGGCGGCCGAGGAGCCGGAGAACTTCGGCGCCTCCTGCCGCACCGTCGTCCAGGGCTCGACCGTTACCGCCCACTGCCACAACCCGTACCCCCGCACCGACCGGGTCCGGCTCCACGTCGAGTGCGAGCGCTGGTGGGACATCGACTCCGACAGCGCCCCCGTGGAGGTCGGACCCGCCGACTACGGCAAGATCACCAGCCGTTGCTGGAAGGAGGTCCGGTCCGCCTGGATCACTCACCAGCCGGCCGACCAGGCTCCCGATCCGGCTCCGGTACGGGGCTCCTGAGGCACATGTAGGGATAGCCGGCCGCTTCCGTACCGGCCCGCTCGGCGTCGCCCTCCCGGATCGCGTCCACCAGGCGCGCGTGGTCCATCCAGTTCTCCGGGCGCAGCTCCTGCCCGACGTCGTCGCGCAGCCACTCCCGCAGCAGATCGCCGAGGTCCGCGTAGAGCTCGGTGAGCACCTCGTTGCCCGAGGCGGCGACGACCGCGTGGTGGAAGGTCGCGTCGGCGCTCACGAACCGCTCCGCGTCACCGGACTCCCACGCCTCCTCGCGTCGTACGAGCAGGGTGTCGAGCTGCTTCAGATCCCGCTCGGTGCGCCGGGCGGCCGCGAGCCGCGCCCCGGCGGACTCCAGCGTCGAGCGCAGCTCGGCGACGTGCCGGGGGTCGGAGCCGGCGAAGCGGCGGTGCATGACGCCCGCCAGCTCGCTGGTGGCGATGACGTACGTCCCGGAGCCCTGGCGGATGTCGAGGAGCCCGTTGTGCGCGAGCGCGCGTACCGCCTCGCGCACGGTGTTGCGGGCCACGCCCAGCTGCTCGACCAGCTCGGGCTCGGTCGGGATGCGCGAACCCACCGGCCACTCGCCGGACGTGATCTGGTTCCGCAGCTCGGCGATCACCTGATCGGAGAGGCCTGCGCGCCGGGGGTGGCCGAGGGCCATGGAGCACCTTCCCATTCGTTCGAGTCGCCCAAGTCGTTCGAGATTGGACAACCAATCATCCCATGATTCTATGATGGCCCCATGCCTGACGAGCCGAAGACCCTCGACCCAGCCGCACGACCGGCCACGACCACCGTCCCGGCGGCCACCACGACCCCGCCCGGAGCCGCCGTCGCCGGCGATTCTCCCGCACAGGGGCAGGCGCAGCGCTGGACCCTCGGCCTCGTCACCGTCGGACTCGTCCTGGCCGCGCTGAACCTGCGCCCCGCCATCACCAGCCTCGGCGCCCTCCTCGAAGAGGTCAGCGCGGGCCTCCACATGAGCGGCACCGTCGCCGGCGTCCTCACCTCCGTCCCCCCGCTCTGCTTCGCCGTCTTCGGCATCACGGCCCCGCGCCTCGCCCGCCGCTTCGGCCCCGCCGCCGTCGTCTGCGCGGGCATGGCGGCGATCTTCACCGGCCTGATCCTGCGCCCCTTCGCCGGCGGCACGGTCGGCTTCCTCGCCGCCAGCGCCCTCGCCCTCATGGGCATCGCCGTCAGCAACGTCCTGATGCCGGTCATCGTCAAGCGGTACTTCCCCGACCGCATCGGCAGCATGACCGGCCTCTACTCCATGGCCCTCGCCCTCGGCACCTCCATGGCCGCGGCCGCGACCGTCCCCATGACCGCCGCCCTCGGCGGCGACTGGCGCATCGGCCTGGGAGTCTGGGCGGCCATCGCCGCGCTGGCCGTCCTGCCCTGGATCCCGCTCGTACGCGACCGGGACCGCGCCGCCACGGCGACCCGGGCCACCGCCGTCGCGACGCGGACCGCCGCCCCGCGCATCACCCGCAGCCGCACCGCCTGGGCCCTCGGCTGCTACTTCGGCCTCCAGGCCACCGGCGCCTACATCACCATGGGCTGGATGCCGCAGATCTTCCGCGACGCGGGCGTCCCCGCCTCCACCGCGGGCGTGCTCCTCGCCGTCACCATGGTCATGGGCGTCCCGCTCGCCTTCGTGATCCCCCGGCTCGCCACCCGTATGAAGAACCAGGGCCCGATCGTCGTCGCCCTCGGCCTCTGCGGCCTCGCCGGCTACACCGGCCTCTTCCTCGCCCCCGCCGCCGGAGCCTGGATCTGGGCGCTGCTCCTCGGCGTCTCCAACTGCTCCTTCCCGCTCGCCCTCACGATGATCGGCATGCGCTCGCGCACCGGCGCAGGAGTCGTCCGGCTCTCCGCCTTCGCACAGAGCGTCGGCTACCTCATCTCCATCCCCGGCCCCCTCCTCGTCGGCGTGCTCTACCAGCACAGCGGCGGCTGGGGACTGCCGATCGCCCTCATGGGCGGGCTCATGGTGCCGCAGATGATCGTCGGAACCCTGGCGGGCAGGGACCGGACGGTCGAGGACGAATCCTGAGATGCGAGACTGTCGCCATGCCAGTTCTCGAACCCAATCCCCCGAACGGCCAGAAGAAGCTGCTCATCGTGTTCGGCGCGATGATCGGCATCACGGTCGTCATCGGCTTCATCGCCTCGTTCGCCTCCCCGTGAGGCGGCTCCCCGCGCCCCGCGGTGGGGATAACCCCCGCATCCCCTAGGGGGCGGGACTCAGGGTGAAGTGGGTGGATCACCGGATGGGCCGAGGGGCCCGCGATCCCTAGGTTGGAGACAACAGGGAAAGCGGAGTTCTCACCCACGGAGGCGGTCATGTCGGCCCATACGTCCACCCGCGTCCGGCCCGAGGCGACCGGTGTCGACACCCGGCTGCCCTGGTGGGCCCTCGCCCTCCCGGCGGCCGCGTTCGTCGCTCTTCTGCTGCTGATGACCGGCCCCGGTGAGGCCCACGCGGCGGTCGGCGACCCAGGGGCCGGAGGGTTCCTGGAGCGGATCCAGCAAACGCTCTCTCTCTGAGTCGGCGCGAGCCGTTTCGTGCGAAGCTGAGGACCATGAGCGTCGACACACCCCGCAGGATCGTGCTGCTCCGACACGCGAAGGCGGACTGGAACCAGGAGTCCGACCACGAGCGCCCCCTCGCCGAGCGAGGCCGCGCGGACGCCCCCGTCGCCGGCCGTCGGCTCGCCGGGACCGGCATCGCCTTCGACCTGGCCCTCTGCTCCACCGCCACCAGGACCCGCGAGACCTGGAAGCTGGCCGTGCAGGCCCTCCCGGAGCGCCCGAAGACCGTGTACGAGGAGCGGCTGTACGAGGCCTCGCTCGGCGAGCTCATCGCCCTGCTCAACGAGACCTCGGAGGACGTGTCCGACCTCCTCGTCATCGGCCACAACCCAGGGATGCACGCCCTCGCCGACGCCCTCGCGGGCGACTCGGAGGGCGACGCGCTGGCCCGGATGAACCGCAGCGGCTTCCCGACCTCCGCCTTCGCCGTCGTCACCTTCACCGGCTCGTGGAAGTCCCTGGAGCACGGCACCGGGCGCCTCGTCGACTTCTGGACCCCGCACGTCTGATCCGCACTCTCGGTCTTCCGTACGCCTCCTCCGCAGCCGTACGGGAAAGGGCCCGGCCGTCACTCGACGACCGGGCCCTCCCTCGTACGGTTCACCCGCGTACGGGTTCACACACGGCTCAGTGCAGCAGGTCCTCCGCGCCGCCGTCCGCCGCCTCCACCTCTTCGCGTGTGATCCCCAGCAGATACAGCACGGTGTCCAGGAACGGCACGTTCACCGCCGTGTGCGCGGCCTCGCGCACCACCGGCTTCGCGTTGAACGCCACGCCGAGACCGGCCGCGTTCAGCATGTCCAGATCGTTCGCCCCGTCGCCGATCGCCACGGTCTGCGCCAGCGGCACCCCCGCCTCCGCCGCGAACCGGCGCAGCAGCCGCGCCTTGCCCGCCCGGTCCACGATCTCGCCGGTCACCCGACCGGTCAGCTTGCCGTCGACGATCTCCAGGGTGTTGGCCGAGGCGAAGTCGAGCCCGAGCCGCTCCTTCAGATCGTCCGTGACCTGCGTGAACCCGCCCGAGACGACACCCACCTGGTAGCCGAGCCGCTTGAGCGTACGGATCAGGGTCCGGGCCCCGGGCGTCATCCGCACCTCGGCGCGGACCTTGTCGACCACCGAGGCGTCGAGCCCGGCGAGCAGCTCCACGCGCGCGTGCAGCGACTGCTCGAAGTCCAGCTCACCGCGCATCGCGGCGGCCGTCACCTCGGCGACCTTGTCCTCGCACCCGGCGTGCGCCGCGAAGAGCTCGATCACCTCGTCCTGGATCAGCGTCGAGTCGACGTCCATGACGACGAGCCGCTGGGCCCGCCGGTGCAGCCCGGCGGAGACCACGGCCACATCGACCCCGATGGAGTGCGCCTGGGTGGCGAGGGAGGTCCGCAGCGGCTCGGTCTCACAGCCGGAGACGGCGAACTCGACGGCCGTCACCGGGTATTTCGCCAGCCGGAAGACACGGTCGATATTGCCGCCGGCCTCCGCGATCCTGGCCGCTATGGCCGCCGTCTGCTCCGCCGTCAGCGGGTTGCCCAGCACGGTGACGTGCGAGCGCCCCTCACCGCGAGGACGGTTGTCGCCCGTGCCGGAGATGATCTCGGCCTGGAGTTTCAGCGACTCGGCCCAGCTGTGCACGGTCGCGCGGAGCTCGCCCTGCGAGGCGACGGTCGGCTCGGTGACGAGCGCGCACAGGACGAGGCGGCCGCGGGAGACGACCTGCTCGATGTCCACGACGTCGACGGAGTAGGCGGCGAGGGTGTCGAAGAGTCCGGCGGTGATCCCGGGACGGTCCTTCCCGAAGATCTTGACGAGAAGGGTGGGAACGTCTGAGGTCTGCGATGCGCTCATGGTGCTTCCACCGTATCGGGCACCGCGTGCCACCCGACCCCCCGTCCCGCCCAGCGGACACCCGAGCGGCCGTGCCCTTGATCCCGGGAGCGTTCTCGGAGAGCCTGCGCCGGGTCTTCACGCGGCCCGACTTTCGGAGAGGGGACCGGGCCTGAAATAGTTCCCCAGGATGATTCGCATCCCTGGACTCCCCGCGACGGGGGTACATCGGGGGACAAGTAGTGGGGCATGGAGTGCCAGAACTCGTACTGGAATTGAACGGAAGGACCTGGACGCTCGATCCGTCCAGGTCGTACACCCTGGGCCGCGACCCGCAGGGCGACCTGGTCATCGATGACGCCAGGGTCTCGTGGCGCCACGCCACCATCAGCTGGGGCGGCCGGAGTTGGGTCATCGAGGACCACGGCTCGACCAACGGCACGTTCCTGCAGGGGCAGCGGATCCACCAGGTGGAGATCGGCCCCGGCTCGGCCGTCCACCTCGGCAACGCCACCGACGGCCCGAGGCTGAATCTCGCCGCCGTCGGCGCGGCCGGCGCATCTCAGCAGCAGGCCCCGCACCAGCAGGCCCCGCACCAGCAGGCTCCGGCCCACGCCCAGCAGGCCCCTGCCCACCAGGCCGCCGCGGCCCAGGCCGACTGGGCCACGCACCAGGCGCCGCCGCAGCAGAACTGGCAGCAGCAGGCCCAGCCGCCCGCCCACCAACAGGTCCCGCACCAGCAGGGCCCTGGCGGCCACCAGGGCCCCGTCGGCCACCCGGGCCAGGGCGGCCCCGTCGAGCAGCTCGCGCAGAAGGTTCCCGCCGCCGGCGGAGCCGGGGGTGCCTCCTCGGCGTACGCCGACCGCAGCCCCACCACGTTCCACCAGCTGGCCCTCGGCCACGTCATGCGCATCGGCCGTGCCCTCGAGAACGAGCTGGTCGTCTCCGACCTCCAGGTCTCGCGGCACCACGCCGAGTTCCACGCGACGCCCGACGGACGCTTCGAGATCCGCGACCTCGGCTCGCACAACGGCACGTACGTCAACGGTCAGCCGATCACCAAGGGCGGCACCGCCCTCCTCGGCCCCCAGGACATCGTCGGCGTCGGCCACTCGACGTTCCGGCTCGTCGGCGGCCAGCTGGAAGAGTTCGTCGACACCGGCTCCGTCTCCTTCTCGGCCCGCCACCTCACGGTCACGGTCGACGGCGGCAAGCAGATCCTCAAGGACGTCTCCTTCGGCGTCCCCGAGAAGTCGCTGATCGGTGTCATCGGCCCGTCCGGCTCCGGAAAGTCCACGCTGCTCAAGGCGCTGACCGGCTACCGCCCGGCCAACGAGGGCGACGTCCTCTACGACAACCGGAGCCTCTACAAGCAGTTCGCCGAGCTGCGCCAGCGCATCGGTCTGGTCCCGCAGGACGACATCCTGCACAAGGAGCTGACCGTCCAGAAGGCGCTGCGCTACGCCGCCAAGCTCCGCTTCCCCGGCGACACCGCCGAGTCCGAGCGCGAGGCCCGCATCGGCGAGGTGCTGCGCGAGCTCAAGCTCGACATCCACAAGGAGAAGAAGGTCACCTCCCTCTCCGGTGGTCAGCGCAAGCGCGTCTCGGTCGCCCTGGAGCTCCTCACCAAGCCGTCGCTGATCTTCCTGGACGAGCCGACCTCCGGCCTCGACCCGGGCATGGACCGCGATGTCATGCAGCTGCTCCGCGGCCTCGCCGACGACGGCCGCACGGTCCTCGTCGTCACCCACTCGGTGGCCGAGCTGGGCCTCTGCGACAAGCTGCTCGTCATGGCCCCCGGCGGCTCGGTGGCGTACTTCGGCCCGCCGGACGAGGCGCTGAACTTCTTCGGCTACTCCACGTGGGCCGATGTCTTCTCCGCCTTCGAGAACTACCGCGACTACGACTGGGCGGGCCGCTGGAAGGGCTCGCAGCACTACCAGCTGTACGCCGCCGACATCGACGCCGTCGCCGCGCAGCCCGTCCAGATGCCGCAGCAGGCGATGGCCAGGCCGCCGAAGCCGCAGGGCTGGGGCTCCCAGCTGTGGACGCTGATCCGCCGCTACGTCTCCGTGATCGCCTCCGACAAGGGCTTCATGGCCCTGATGGTGATCCTGCCGGCGGTCCTCGGAGCGGTGTCCGTCGTCATCCCCGCCGACTTCGGCCTCGGCAAGCCCACGCCCCCGTCCCGGTTCAACGGCGACGCCGGCACGATCATGCTGATCCTCGCGGTCGGCATGTGCTTCAGCGGCGCGGCCAACTCGGTCCGTGAGCTGATCAAGGAACGGGTCATCTACGAGCGGGAGCGTGCCGTCGGCCTGTCCCGCTCCGCGTACCTGATGTCCAAGGTCATCGTCCTCGGCGTGATCACGGCCTTCCAGGGCGTGATCATCTGCGGTATCGGCTTCTCCACGCGCGCGCTGCCCGAAGAGGGCCTGTTCATGCCGCCGGCCGTCGAGCTGTGCATCCAGGTCATCGGGCTCGGCCTGACCTCGATGATGGTCGGCCTGGTCATCTCCGCGCTGGTGAAGACCGCCGAGAAGACCATGCCGCTGCTGGTCATGTTCGCGATCATCCAGGTCGTGTTCACCGGCATCCTCTTCCAGGTGTACGACTCGCCCGGCCTGGAGCAGTTCGCCTGGCTCATGCCCTCCCGCTGGGGCATCGCCGGCGCCGGCGCCACCCTGGACCTGGCACACCTGATGCCGCCGTGGGACCACAAGAACCCCACGAACACCGACCCGCTCTGGGAGCACACGGTCGCACAGTGGAGCCTCGACCTCGGCATCCAGCTGGCCATGGCGGCCATCTGCTGCGTCGCCGTGGCGCGACTGCTGCGCCGCCACGAGCCCGAGGTCATGCGCAAGTGATCGACTGAACGACCGGTACGCCGAAGGGCGGCACCCCCAGTGCGGGGGGTGCCGCCCTTCGGCGTACGACAGCGGACCGAGTGCGATCAGTACGCGCTGTTGACGTTGTCGATCGAGCCGTAGCGGTCGGCCGCGTAGTTGGCGGCGGCGACGAGGTTGGCGACCGGGTCGTACTGGTCGAACTTGGTGCCGGGGATGTGGTAGGCCTTGAAGGTCGGGTAGATGACCTGCAGCAGGCCCTTCGACGGGACGCCGTTGATGGCGTTGATGTCCCAGTTGTTGATGGCCCGCGGGTTGCCGCTGGACTCACGCATGATGTTCTTGTGCAGGCCGTTGTACGTGCCCGGGATGTTGTGCTTGTCCATGATGAACAGCGCCTCGCGGATCCAGCCGTCGAGGTTGTTCGCGAAGACCGGGGTACGGGCGACGGAACGGCTCGCGGCCGCCTTCTCCGCGGCGCGCTTCTTCGCGTCGGCCTTCGCCTTCGCCGCGGCCTTGGCCTTGGCGTCCGCCTTCGCCTTCGCAGCGGCCTTGGCCTGCGCGTCGGCCTTCGCCTTGGCCGCCGCGGCGGCCTTCGCCTTGGCGTCGGCCTTGGCCTTCGCCTCGGCCGCCTGCTTGGCCTGGAGGCCGACGGTGGTGTGCTGCTCGGTCACGCTGGCGGCCAGGGCCTTCGCCTGCGGGCTGCTCGCGTCGTACGACCAGGCCACCTGCTGCGTACCGGAAAGAGCCTGGGGCTCGGTCTCGGTGGAGCCGTTGCCGGGGACCAGGGAGAGGGTGAGCGCGGCGGCGCCCAGAGCGGCGACGCCGGCGATCGTGGCCTTGTGGGTCTTCTTCAGACCACGACTGTGGCCAGGGGTGTTCGCAGACATAACGGACTACCTCTTCGAATCGCTGGGGGTCGTCGCTCGCCGGGATGGCGGTGCGCCTGCTTCGGCGGCGACGGGGGCAATTCTTAGCGGCAGCAAAATCCCGTGGCAAAGGTGTGACGTACGATCCCGGGTAGTGGATCAGGGCCTCGTGCACGAGCCACGGAAGCGCCCTTATGTCGGGCTCACCCCACCCTGACCCGCCCTCCGGGAGTCCACTAGGGGGCTTCGTAAGTGACGTGGGTCCTATGCGCGGGCTCACATCGGGCACGTAACGAACTCACCAGGCGTTGCGTGAGCAATGCGCACAGTGAGCCCACGGAGAGTCCCCTCCTCCTGGGGGAGGACAAGGGCCCCCGGGCCGTACGACCTAGGTCCCCGGTCCCCCTCCTTCGCGGTCTCCGGACGGATACGGACCGTCACGGCCCGCCGGTACGGTGAACACATGAGCCATCGACCGAGCTCCGGCCTGGCCGCCGTGAGCACCGCCCTCCTGGCCATGAGCCGCCATCTGGAGGTCCGCGACGTCCTCAAGACGATCGTCGCCTCCGCCCGCGAGCTGCTCGACGCCGAGTACGCGGCCCTGGGCGTCCCCGACGACCACGGCGGCTTCGCCCAGTTCGTCGTCGACGGAGTCAGCGACGAACAGTGGAAGGCGATCGGCCCGCTGCCCCGGCAGCACGGCATCCTCGCCGCGATGCTCCACAAGGCGGAGCCCGAGCGACTCGCCGACGTCCGCGAGGACCCCCGCTTCGGGGGCTGGCCGGAGGCCCACCCCGAACTCTCCGACTTCCTCGGCCTCCCCGTCAGGGACGGCGACGAGACCCTCGGCGCCCTCTTCCTCGCCAACAAGCGCTGCCCGCGGGAGAACGGCGGCTGCGGCTTCACCGCCGAGGACGAGGAACTCCTCTCGATCCTGGCCCAGCACGCGGCCATCGCCCTCACCAACGCCCGGCTGTACGAGCGCAGCCGCGAGCTCACCATCGCCGAGGAGCGCTCCCGCCTCGCCCACGAGCTGCACGACGCCGTCAGCCAGAAGCTCTTCTCGCTCCGGCTGACCGCCCAGGCCGCCGCCGCGCTCGTCGACCGCGACCCCGCCCGCGCCAAGGGCGAGCTCCAGCAGGTCGCCGTTCTGGCCGCCGAGGCCGCCGACGAGCTGCGCGCCGCCGTCGTCGAGCTCCGCCCCGCCGCCCTCGACGAGGACGGCCTCGTCCACACCCTCCGTACCCACATCCAGGTCCTGGACCGCGCCCACACCGCCCGGGTCACCTTCGAGAGCCCCGGGACGCGCGCGCTGCCGGCGGCGCAGGAGGAAGCGGTGCTCCGGGTCGCCCAGGAGGCCCTGCACAACGCCCTGCGGCACGCGGACGCGGCGCTCGTCACGGTCTCCCTCACCCGCGCCGGCCAGGGCGCGCGGCTCACCGTCACCGACGACGGCAAGGGCTTCGACCCGCGTACGGTCCGCAGTGCGGGGCGCCACCTCGGCCTGGTCTCCATGCGGGACCGGGCGGGCGGCGTCGGCGGATCGCTCACCGTGACCTCGGCCCCGGGCGAGGGCACCACGATCGAGATGGAGGTTCCCGGTGGCTGACAAGCAGATCCGTGTCCTGCTGGTCGACGACCACCAGGTCGTCCGCAGAGGCCTGCGCACCTTTCTGGAGGTGCAGGACGACATAGAGGTGGTGGGGGAGGCCTCCGACGGCGCCGAGGGCGTCGCGCGCGCCGAGGAGCTCCGCCCCGACGTGGTCCTCATGGACGTGAAGATGCCGGGGACGGACGGCATCGAGGCGCTGAAGCGGCTCCGCGAGCTGGACAACCCGGCGAGGGTCCTGATCGTCACCAGCTTCACCGAACAGCGCACGGTGGTCCCCGCGCTCCGCGCCGGCGCCTCCGGCTACGTCTACAAGGACATCGACCCCGACGCGCTGGCCGGCGCGATCCGCTCCGTCCACGCCGGGCACATCCTGCTCCAGCCCGAGGTCGCGGGCGCGCTCCTCGCCCAGGACGACTCCCACGGGGGCACGGGACGCGGATCGACCCTCACGGAGCGGGAGCGCGAGGTACTGGGCCTGATCGCGGACGGCCGTTCGAACCGCGAGATCGCCCGCGCGCTCGTCCTCTCGGAGAAGACGGTGAAGACGCACGTCTCGAACATCCTGATGAAGCTCGACCTCGCGGACCGCACCCAGGCGGCCCTCTGGGCGGTCCGCCACGGCCTCACCAACTGACGCGTGCGCCCCCCGTGCGCCGGGCGCACGACCGTTCTGTCCTTCATACCGTCGTGTGTATGTCCCCCGTTCGGCGCAACCTGACGGGGGGTGCCGCGTTCTCCATGGCGTGCTGCGGCTGACCGGCCGCAGCGATGACCAGGAGGATGTACCAAGTGAAGAACCTCAAGAAGGCCGCTGCCCTCACCATGGTCGCCGGTGGCATCGTCGCCGCCGGTGCGGGTGTCGCCTCCGCCCACGGCGCCGAGGCCACGGGCAAGGCCCTCAACTCGCCGGGCGTCGCGTCCGGCAACCTGGTGCAGGTCCCGGTCCACGTCCCCGTGAACGTCTCCGGCAACACGGTCAACGTGATCGGCCTGCTCAACCCGGCCTTCGGCAACCACGCCGTCAACGGCTGATCGCCCCCAGAACAACCGGCCCCCGGACGATCCCCCCGGGGGCCGGCCCCTTTCCCCCGTTGCGGGCAATCGTTCCGCAGGGCGGAACGGGTGGGCACAACCCCCCAGGGCGCCGCCCGCTCCCCGCACCTCCGCCCCAGGACCCGTAAGCCCTGTACGCGGCGACCCGCGCCCGTCGCCCCGGCGCACCGAGCCGCACCGTGGTGCCGAGGCCGTTCCGGCTCAGAACCCCCGATCCCGCTCCCGCTCCCGTTCCTCCACATACGCGTTGTACGCCGCCACCTGCGCCCGTCGCGCCACCCGCTCCACCGGCCGCAGCGCAGCCCCCCGCGCCGCCATCTCCGAGGCGCTCACCGCGCCCCCGTGCCCGTGGTCGTACGCCAGGTCCACCAGCAGGCCCACCCGCTGCGCCAGTTCCAGGACCCGCACCGCCCGCGGCGGGTAGCCCGGGGCGAGGACCTCGCGGCCCACCTCCGCCCGCGCCCGGTACGCCTCGCGGGCCGCGTCCGCCGCCGGGCCCGAGGCCGCCACGTCCAGCCGGGTCAGGACCGACGTCGCGTCCCGCAGGGCCTCCGCCAGCTCCCGCTCGGCCTCGCCGAGCGACGGCACGTCCGCCGGCGGCGCCTCCCGCACCGCGAGACAGCGCCAGACCACCTCCACATGGACGTCACCCACCGGCCCCGCCTCCGACACCTCCGGCACGAGGCCGTACGGAGCGCCGTGGCCCACCACCGCCTCCTCCGCCTCCAACGCGCGCGCGTTGAAGTCCGGCGGCCCGCTCAGCCCCAGCGGATGCCCCGGCGCGGGCAGCGCCACCCGCCACCCGGTCACCCCGAGCCGCCGCAGCCGGCCCAGCGCCAGCGTCAGCCCCACCGGCCGCGCCTCACCCGGCAGCCCCTCCACGCGGTGCACCGCGTCCTCCCCGACAATGGCCAGCGCCGCCTCGTCCGGCGACACCGCCCCGGCCAGCAGGGCATTGCCCCAAGCGGCCAGGCGTCCTGAGCGTGGTTCCGAAAGCATTCCCCAAGACTAGGGGGAGTCCTGGGCGCACCGGGGGACTCAAAGGAAGCCCTAGGGACGGGCCCGCTCCGTCGATAACGTAGGTTTTCCCCTGGACGCCGCGCCCACCGGCGCAAGGCGACGACACGACTCGACCGCAAGGGGAGACAACGCGCTCATGAGCGATGTACTGGAGCTGGTGGACGTATCCGTGGTCCGCGACGGACGGGCTCTGGTGGACGAGGTCTCCTGGTCGGTCAAGGAGGGCGAGCGCTGGGTGATCCTCGGACCCAACGGCGCCGGCAAGACCACCCTTCTGAACATCGCCTCCAGCTACCTCTTCCCCACCAAGGGCACCGCCGACATCCTCGGCGAGCGTCTCGGCGGCGTCGGCACCGACGTGTTCGAGCTCCGTCCCCGCATCGGCATGGCCGGCATCGCCATGGCGGAGAAGCTCCCCAAGCGCCAGACCGTCCTGCAGACCGTCCTCACCGCCGCGTACGGCATGACCGCCACCTGGCACGAGGACTACGACCCGGTCGACGAGCAGCGCGCCAAGGCCTTCCTCGACCGCCTCGGCATGAACGAGTACCTGGACCGGAAGTTCGGCACCCTCTCCGAGGGCGAGCGCAAGCGCACCCTGATCGCCCGCGCCATGATGACCGACCCCGAGCTCCTCCTCCTCGACGAGCCCGCCGCCGGACTCGACCTCGGCGGCCGCGAGGACCTCGTCCGCCGCCTCGGCCGCCTCGCCCGCGACCCGTACGCCCCCTCCATGATCATGGTCACCCACCACGTCGAGGAGATCGCGCCCGGCTTCACCCACGTCCTGATGATCCGTCAGGGCAAGGTCCTCGCCGCGGGCCCGGTGGAGATGGAACTGACCTCCCGCAACCTCTCGCACTGCTTCGGCCTGCCGCTCGTCGTCGAGCGGGTCGGCGACCGCTGGACCGCCCACGGACTGCCCCTGAAGTAAGCGGCCGGAGCGCCGGCGTCCCGCACAGCCGCCCGCGCCCTGTCCCGGAGCACCCCACCCGCCCTACCATGACCATGTGGACATCGACGCATGGGTCTGGTGGCTGATCGGCGCGGTGGGGCTCGGCATTCCGCTGGTCCTGACCGCGATGCCCGAATTCGGCATGTTCTCCGTCGGCGCGATCGCGGGGGCGGTGACCGCGGCCCTCGGCTTCGGCGTCGTCGCCCAGGTTCTCGTCTTCGTCGTCGTCTCCGTGGCGCTCGTGGCGGTGGTGCGCCCGATCGCCGCACGTCACCGCGACGGAAGACCCCAAGTGGCCAGCGGAGTCGACGCCCTGAAGGGGCGTCAGGCGGTGGTCCTGGAACGGGTCGACGGCAGCGGCGCCGGCAGGATCAAGCTCGCGGGGGAGATCTGGTCCGCCCGCGCACTCGACACCGGACAGACCTTCGAACCGGGCGAACAGGTCGATGTCGTGGACATCGACGGGGCGACCGCCGTCGTCATGTGACCGAACCTCACCCATGACGCTCCGCCATCTGGGAAACTCGATCATCGAAAGCGATCCGGCAGTCAACCGGCAGCGAAGGGCACGGGGAACACGATGTCAGCAGTCATCATCGTCCTGATCATTCTGGTGGTGCTTGTCTTCATCGCCCTGATCAAGACGATCCAGGTCATCCCGCAGGCGAGCGCGGCGATCGTGGAGCGCTTCGGCCGCTACACCCGCACGCTCAACGCCGGACTGAACATCGTCGTCCCGTTCATCGACTCCATCCGCAACCGGATCGACCTGCGCGAGCAGGTCGTCCCGTTCCCGCCCCAGCCGGTGATCACCCAGGACAACCTCGTCGTCAACATCGACACGGTCATCTACTACCAGGTGACCGACGCGAGGGCCGCGACCTACGAGGTCGCCAGCTACATCCAGGCGATCGAGCAGCTCACCGTCACCACCCTGCGCAACATCATCGGTGGCATGGACCTGGAGCGGACCCTGACCTCCCGCGAGGAGATCAACGCCGCCCTCCGCGGCGTCCTCGACGAGGCCACCGGCAAGTGGGGCATCCGCGTCAACCGCGTCGAGCTCAAGGCGATCGAGCCGCCGACCTCCATCCAGGACTCGATGGAGAAGCAGATGCGCGCCGAGCGCGACAAGCGCGCCGCGATCCTCACCGCCGAGGGCACCCGCCAGTCCGCCATCCTCACCGCGGAGGGCGAGAAGCAGTCCGCGATCCTCCGCGCCGAGGGCGAGTCCAAGGCCGCCGCCCTGCGCGCCGAGGGCGAGGCCCAGGCGGTCCGTACGGTCTTCGAGGCCATCCACGCCGGCGACCCGGACCAGAAGCTGCTCTCGTACCAGTACCTCCAGATGCTTCCGAAGATCGCCGAGGGCGATGCCAACAAGCTCTGGATCGTGCCCAGCGAGATCGGCGACGCACTCAAGGGCCTCTCGGGCGCCTTCGGCAACAAGGACGGCAGCCTCCCCGGCTTCAACACCAAGGGCGCCGCGGCCGAAAGGCGAGACGAACCGCCGGTTGACTGACACGTACACGTAATCCTCGTGCATGATCGGTGCGAGCCCCTCGACCCCGGCGACGCCAGGGCGGGGAGGCGACTCGCTGACCATGTAAGGAGATGGCGTTGTCCATCTGGGAAGCCCTGGCGGTCTTCGCCGCCGGCATCGGCGCCGGCACCATCAACACCATCGTCGGATCGGGAACGCTCATCACGTTCCCGGTCCTTCTCGCGACCGGACTCCCTCCGATCACCGCGAACGTCTCCAACGCCCTCGGCCTCGTCCCCGGTTCCATCAGCGGAGCCATCGGCTACCGGGCCGAACTCAAGGGCCAGAAGCGCCGCATCATCCGTCTCGGCGTCGCCGCCCTCATCGGCGGCCTGATCGGCGCGATCCTGCTCCTCGCGCTCCCGTCCGACGCCTTCGACGCGATCGTCCCGGTCCTCATCGGCCTCGCACTCGTCCTGGTCGTCCTCCAGCCCCGCATCGCCGCCGCCGTCAAGCGCCGCCGCGAACAGACCGGCACCGAGGCCCACCCCGACGGCGGCCCCGTCCTCCTCGTCGGCCTCCTCCTCGCCAGCATGTACGGCGGGTACTTCGGCGCCGCCCAGGGCGTGCTCTACCTCTCCCTGATGGGCCTGCTGCTCCATGACACCCTGCAGCGGATCAACGCCGTCAAGAACATCCTCGGCGCCCTCGTCAACGGCGTCGCCGCCGTCTTCTTCCTCTTCGTCGCCGAGTTCGACTGGACGGCCGTCCTGCTCATCGCCGTCGGCTCCACCATCGGCGGCCAGATCGGCGCCAAGGTCGGCCGCAGGCTGCCGCCCACGGTCCTGCGCGGAGTGATCATCACCGTCGGCGTCATCGCCATCCTCCAGCTGACGCTCCGCTAGTTCCGGAGCCCGGAACGGCGGAAGGGCCCGCCTCCCCACACCGGGGGAGGCGGGCCCTTCCGCTACGAGACAGGGTTACGCGGCAGCCTTCGCCAGCCACTCCGGCAGCTCCGACCGCTCGCTCGCCCGCATCGCCAGCAGCATCGCGTCCGCGGGCGTCGGCTCGAACGGCTGGAACAGCAGCGGCATCCCCGCCTGCTCCGGGGTCCTGGCCGCCTTGCGGTGGTTGTCCTCGGCGCAGGAAGCGACCGTGTTCAGCCAGCTGTCCCCACCGCCCTGGGCCCGCGGCACCACGTGGTCCACGGTCGTCGCCCGCCGCCCGCAGTACGCGCACCGGTGCTGGTCCCGCACCAGCACCCCCCTCCTCGACCACGGCGCCTGTCTTCGGAACGGCACCCGGACGTAGCGGCAGAGCCTGATCACCCGCGGCACCGGAAGATCGACGGCCGCACCTCGGACCCGCAGATCGGGGTGGGCGTGCTCGACGACGGCCTTGTCCGTCAGGACAAGCACCACCGCACGGTTCAGAGTGACCGTCGACAGCGGCTCGAAGCTCGCGTTGAGTACCAGCGTGTCCCGCATTGTGCCCACCTCCCGTGTGCAGGCCCGGCCCCGGAGCGGGGCGGTGGGGCCTGGATCAACGATGGCCGGGCCGGCCCGGGTCGGACAACGCAATATTTCCCGCGCAACAAAAGATGCCCGCTTCTGATCTCTCCAAGACCAGAAGCGGGCAAACAACAAACGAACGATCAGACCGCCGCGGGAGCCGCGTACTCACCGATCAACTGGGCACGCCCCAGCGTGTGGAAGCGCAGATTGAACCCGACCACCGCCGGCGACACATCGCCGTCCGGACCGAGCTTCTCGCTGTCCACCGCGTACACGGTGAAGACATAGCGATGCTGCTCCCCGGCCGGAGGAGCCGCGCCACCGAAGTCCTTCGAGCCGTAGTCGTTCCGGACGTGCACGGCCCCGGCCGGCAGCCCCTCGAACGCCCCCGACCCGGCACCGGCGGGCAGCTCGGTCACCGACACCGGGATGTCGAACAGCACCCAGTGCCAGAACCCGCTGCCCGTGGGGGCGTCCGGATCGAAGCAGGTGACGGCGAAGCTCTTCGTCTCCGCCGGGAACCCCTCCCAGCGCAGCTGCGGAGAGGTGTTCCCCGCCGCGTACACCTGAGCGTCCTTCAGGACCCCGCCCGGCGCGATGTCGTCGCTCACCAGGGTGAACGCCGCCACCGGCGGATGGAAGTCATGCGGGAGCGGCGCCCTCTTGCCCTCGGACACGTCGAATCCTCCGTCTCGCCCGTACTGCCTCAGCAGCCTTTACGGGGCCGAGCCTAGAGCCAGTTGCGGCGGCCGCCGACCTCGGCGAGCCACTGGTTCAGGTAAGCCGCCCAGTCGGTGGTGTGGAAGTCGTTCAGACCCACCTTGAACGCACGGAACGAGTCGCTGCCCTCACCGAAGAGACCCGGCTTCTTGTCCATCTCCAGGACGACGTCCATCTCACGGTCGTCCGCGACGAAGCTGACCTCGACCTGGTTCAGACCCCGGTACTGCTGCGGCGCGAAGAACTCGATCTCCTGGTAGAAGGGCAGCTTCTGCCGCGTCCCCCGGATCTGCCCGCGCTCCATGTCCGCGCTCTTGAAGCGGAAGCCCAGCTGGAGGAACGCGTCGAGGATCGCCTGCTGCGCCGGCAGCGGGTGCACGTTGACCGGGTCCAGGTCACCGGAGTCCACCGCGCGGGCGATCTCCAGCTCGGTGGTCACACCGATGTTCATCCCGCGCAGCTGCTGCCCCGAGACCGAGGTCACCGGCGTCTCCCACGGGATCTCCAGGCCGAACGGCACCACGTGCACCGCGCCGGCCTTCACCTCGAAGGCACCGCCCAGACGGACCTTGACGAACTCGATGTCCTGCTTCTGCTCCTGGTCACCGCCCTCGACCTCGACCCGCGCCTGCAGCCCGACGGAAAGCCCCTCGATCTGCTGGTCGACATTGCCGCCCTGGATCCGGACCTCACCCTGGACGACACCGCCGGGAACCACGTTCTCCTCGGTGAGCACCGTCTCCACGGTGGCCCCACCAGCACCCAGGCTCGCGAGCAGCTTCTTGAAACCCATGACCTTCACTCCTTCTCAGTCCTGACCCCTACATACGCGCGACGACCGTAGTCGGTTCCCCAGCGGACCCCCACTACGCTCGTGCGCCATGAGCGAGAGCCCCGACCGTACGCCGCTCCCACGGACCTTCTTCGACCGCCCGGTCCTCGAGGTCGCCCCCGACCTCCTCGGCCGCACACTCCTCCGCCGTTCCCCCGGAGGACGGATGGAACTGCGCCTCACGGAGGTGGAGGCGTACGCCGGCGCGATCGACCCCGGCTCGCATGCCTTCCGGGGCCGGACGGCGCGCAACGCCGTCATGTTCGGCCCGCCCGGCCACGCGTACGTCTACTTCACCTACGGCATGTGGCACTGCCTCAACCTGGTGTGCGGCCCGGAGGGCGAGGCGAGCGGGGTACTGCTCCGCGCGGGGGAGGTCCTTCGGGGCGCCGAGCAGGCACGCCCCCGCCGCCGCTCGGCCCGGTACGACCACGAGCTGGCCAAGGGCCCCGCCCGTCTCGCCACGGCCCTCGACATCGGCCTCTCCCTGAACGGCACCGACACCTGCGCGGGCCCGGACGCCCCTCTCTCCCTCCTGACCGGCACCCCGCCGGCGCCCGACCGCATCCGCAACGGCCCCCGCACAGGAGTCGGCGGCGACGGCGCCCCGCACCCCTGGCGCTTCTGGATCGACGACGACCCGACGGTGAGTCCGTATCGCCCCCACACGCCCCGGAAACGTCCACTTGACTCGGGGGCCCCGAGCGCCTAACGTAGCCCGAGCAGCTGGTTACGGGCCTGCTTGTTCGAGCACCCCGCAGCGGCCACCCACTACTCAAGACGACTCCCCAGCAGGGGCGTATTTCGGCATGCCGGAATACGAATTCGATTGACTCGATTATGAGTCACCGAAGAAATCAGCTAAAGTAGTGAACACGCCGAAAGGCGAAAGGCAGCCAACAGGCCACCGGATACAAACTCCGAACCGGAAACGGAACGGAAAATGATCTGGTAAGGTTGGAAACACGAAGGGAAGCCCGGAGGAAAGCCCGAGAGGGTGAGTACAAAGGAAGCGTCCGTTCCTTGAGAACTCAACAGCGTGCCAAAAATCAACGCCAGATTAGTTGATACCCCGTCCATCTTCGGATGGCGAGGTTCCTTTGAAAGTCCTGCCGGCCCTTGTGGTGGGTAGGCAACATACACAGCGAGGACGCTGTGGACAGTCGGCCTTATTCCGGCCTGACTGTCCCGCTCAACGCGAGTGTCACCCGAT